>LFJO01000002.1:420768-586609 GCA_001038565.1 Alkalihalobacillus pseudalcaliphilus | reverse complement strand
TGAAATTTTACTCGTTGTAAAATTTCACCGGCTTTTTCAATTCAGAGGTGGGTTTTGTCCCAGCCTCTTTTAACTAGCTGTTACTTCTTCATCCTTAAAGAAGCGCTGCTCAATACTAGGGTCGATTGGACGTAAAATTTGAATTGTTAATTCAATCGCTTCCTCATAGTGATAACTTCTAAATAACTGTTCCGCTTCATTTAAACCCGATGAGACTTGCCCCGATGTACTCCGATAACGATTTCCAAATTGAATCAGTCGTTCTGCTAACTCTGCTTGTTCAATCGTCTCTTTAATCAACGTCTCATTATCTGCAATCATCGCAACAGCATCTTTAATTAATGCATTAACTCGCCCCATTTCTAATGGTACTTGCTCCAGTTGCTCTGTTGTCTTATGAACCATTTCTTCCCCTTGCTTTAACTTCTCTAAAATATGTAAGGGTAGTCCAGGAATATTGCTTTTTCTAATTAAACGCTTATTATCAATCAAAATCTGTCTAAGCTCGGTTACTGTCTCTTTAGCTTTCCATTCATCTTCTCTCAACATATCTAGCTTCTCTTTAGCTTTATCCATTTCTTCGCCAACTTGTGTAATTAACGCTTTCCATTTCTCAAGCATTTCTTGGATAGAAGTAAAGGTTTGCTTTTCATGTTCTGCCACATCTACAATTACATGGATTTGTTTCGTTGCATCTTGTAGCTTCTTTCTAACCTTGTCTTGTGCCTTTAACTCTTCATCTGTAATCCGATAACTTAATTGAACATGGTTCGTTTCTGTCATTAAATCTTGTAGCTTTTGATCAAGCTCTAATAAACGTTTTTGTTCACCTGGTAGCTCTTCTAATACAAGCTTTTTCGCATCTACTTCTTCTTCCAGAGTAAGATACATTTGTTCAATTTGTTCTTGTTTATTAACAAGGCTATCTTCTATACCATCAAGTTGAAGTTCTTTCACTTGCTTGAGGTGGTCATTTAATTCATTTTCTATCGCTTGAATTCTATTCTCGAAATTTAAGGATTTTAAGTAATAGCCAGAATCCTCCATTTCCTTAATACCAATTCGTAAATTCTTACATTCACTAGGTATCGTCGCCTGGAGCTGGACAAGGATACTAGGTAATTGTTCCATTTTATATGCACTTTTCTCTAGGTTTGTATGAACCTCTTCTAGTGTCGAACGTGCCATCAAATAATTACCGTCAGCCGTAGCTTGATCGAACGTAGCTAAGCCTTGCTTTACTTCCATTAAATTCTGATCTAGTCTTTCTATCGCTAATCCAAAAGATCCTCTTTTTCTTAATAAGTCTTTCTCAAGTACTTCATACTTCTCACGAATCGCTCCAATTTCCTTTCGATTCTTTTCTTCACTTTCAACAAAGTGGTTTACATCTGCTAACATACTTTGAAGTTGATCATCTATACCCTTTAACCGTTGTTCTATATGATTAATAAGTTCTTTCGCACGTTTAAAGCGATACTTACTAGCGAACTCTTCAATATTAAACAATTCTTCCTCGATATCAGGTAAGATGACACCCACAATATCATCCCACTCGTTGCGCCAAAGCTCGAACTTTTCCTCTGTCTCACCAGACATATGTAAATTTTTTACCCGACCAATTTCCTCTGGAATTGAACGGTTCAGTATTTTATTTTTCCAGTCCTCTAAACGATCAACCTCTTGATGAATCCTCTTACGAAAAAACATACCTACAAGAAAGGCGCTCACTAAAATGGCAATTAAACTATATAGTACGATCATTAGAAGTCTCCCTTCCTAATTGCTCAATCTATTTATCATTCGCAATGTTATCAAATGAAAGATTTATCTATTTATCTAAAAAAGTGTATGTACTTGAAATTCTACATGAAAGAAATTATATCCTTCTAATTTCTACAAAATTCCTTGAAATTCTGCCTTTTCACCTATGTAATATGATACCATGAAATAAATAGTTTGTATTCTTTTTTCCATCTATTATGTTGAATTCTTTTAAAAATAAGGAGTGTTTTCTATGATCGTATTTGATGGTCATGTTCATACACCCTTTTGCCCACACGGGACAAAGGACCCATTAGAAGCCTATTGTGAGAATGCCATTCATCACGGATTAACAGCGATTAGTTTTATGGAACACGCTCCACTTCCACATAATTTCCATGACCCAGTACCCCATCAGGACAGTGCCTTATCGTGGAATGATTTAGAACTATATTTATTAGAAGTAGAAAAAGTGAAAAGAGCTTTTCAGGGATCACTAACGATTTATACGGGATTAGAAGTGGATTATATAGAAGGATACGAGAAAGAAACGACGAAAATGCTCGATACGTATGGACCATCATTAGATGATAGTATATTATCTGTACACTTTCTTAATTTCGCAGGTCAATATATCTGTCTAGATTACAGCCCACAATCTTTTCAAAAATTAGTCGAACGTGTCGGTTCGATCGAAAACGTTCATGACTTGTATTTTCAGACCGTTGAAAAGTCGATTCTGACACCATTAGGTGCTTACAAACCAAAAAGAATTGGCCACATTACATTGTCTACTAAATTTCAGAAGCGCTTCCCAACCACTTATCTTTTCGATTCTAAGCTAGATACGATATTTAAACAGATGTACGAACAATCTCTTGCTTTAGATATTAACGGGGCCGGAGTTCTTAAGCCATTATGTGGCGAAACATACCCCAACCCCCGATTTATCACTCGAGCACATCAATATCAGATTCCGCTTATCTATGGCTCAGATGCTCATCAGGTTAAAGCGATGATGTCAGGAATAGAACAACTACCTACCACCATTGACTTTGTCACCCATTTAGACCGTTAGTTTTTATTGGACATCGTAGCAAGAGGGACATATAATTTAGTCGTTCGAACCTCTTGCTCTTTACTAATACATCTATCAATCCATAATGAGATCTGCTCCATATAGCGTTTTATAAAATAAGGCTCTGTCGTTGATAATTGATTGATTTCTTGCAAGTAATGCGGATACAAATAAGGCATAACTAGCAAATGTCTGATTTGTAAAATGAGCATATCGACAGGCTGTTTATGGAACTCAGCTTGCTGCATTCCTGCTCTTAAAATAAGCTCAATCTCATGCTTCTCTTTACGTGAATACGTCGACATTAATTCTCTAACCAATGTCGTATCTAAAGTCATTTCACGATGAACTAGCCTTGCGAGAAAATGATGTTCTTGCTGATAGTGAACAAGTGCCTCTAATAAATGAAATAGCCTTTGCTTATTTGTATGAAAATCTTTATTTTTCTCTTCCACGATGACAGCCAAATACCCTTCTAAAAACTTAACCAATAACTCTTCAAATAATCCTTGCTTTCCACCGAAATAATAAGAAACAAGAGCGACGTTTACTTTTGCTTTTTCTGCTATATGCCTAACCGATGTCCCATCAAAACCTTGCATATAAAATAAATGTATGGCGGCATCTAGCATTTTTTCCTTCGTCAATTTTGACATCAGATATCCCTCCGCTCAGAAATTTCGCCTTTTCTTCCTATTCTTTTTTTTTTCGTTGACTCCTTTTGTTTTCACTCGACATCGTTAAAATACTTTTTGACAGCAAATGGACATTTTCGTGTCACTGATCAATCATTTTGAAGTCTTTTGCCGAATCATGTAAACTATAAATAGAGTTTATCAAGGAATGAGGAATGAACATGTTTCAAAAAATGAATTTACAAGGTACTTTAGAGGAGCGATATGCTTTACTTAATAAACAGCTTGATGCCCTTTTATCGGGTGAATCTGACTTTATTTCGCATTTAGCCAATACAAGTGCATTGCTTAATCACTTTCTAGAAGATATTAATTGGGTTGGTTTTTATTTATTAAAAGAAAATATGCTAGTACTCGGACCATTCCAAGGCTTACCAGCTTGTGTGCAAATCCCTACAGGCCGTGGTGTTTGTGGGAGTGCCGTACAGGAAGGAAAGACTTTACTCGTCGATGATGTTCATCAATTTCCAGGACATATCGCTTGTGACGCAGCTTCAAGGTCTGAGATCGTCATTCCTATTAAGGTTAATGACCTCGTAATTGGAGTGTTAGATATTGATAGCCCTTCCCTTGCCCGCTTTTCAAAAGAAGAACAAAGTCTTCTCGAATTATTCGTGCACACGCTAGAAAAGCATTTAGCTACAGCTATCAAATAAATGAAGAACTAAATTTTTTAAATGGAAATGCCGATGATCGGTATATACGATCATCGGCGTTTTATCGTTCCTTTCAATAACTACCACTAAGACATAACCACTTTATTTTTCCCTGAATTTTTGGCTGCGTATAATGCCTTATCAGCTTTTTCGAATAAATCTTTTAATTGTTTGGTTTCAGGTACACTCTTTTCCCAAAATGAAATGCCACACGATACAGTCACTTTTGGTTCCGTATGATGAGCTATCGCTTTAACAATCCGACTCGCCACCGCATACCCTGTTTCGCGGTCGGCTTGTGGTAGATACACGGCCAACTCTTCACCACCCCATCTTGCCACAATATCACGCTGTCTTGTTTTTTCCTTTAACAAATTACCGACTTGGACAAGAATCTCATCGCCAACCTGATGGCCATACGTATCGTTAATTTGTTTGAAATTATCAATATCTAGGAGTAAAAAAGCTCCCTCTCTATCATTTTGAAATGATTTTTCTATCGAATTATTCAGATAACCCCTGGCATATAAATCCGTTAAATGATCGGTAATAACTAACCTCTCTAACTCTTCATGTATCATGGAATTGGTAAAAGCCAACGTGCAATGTTGAATGATGGCCTGTAAAAGCTTGAAGTGATCAAAACTAAAATGAACTGGCTCACGATGCATAACGATAAACAAACCTTCTAGCTTTTTTGTCCGCATCATCGGGATGGTAAGTACAGATTGATAGGGAAAATCCTTTAGTATAGGATCCACATGGGCCCTAGCGATATAAATAGCATCCATTTCACGTGTCAATCGTTCGATTAATCCCCCTAACTCCTGATTAATCCCGTTTTCTTGAAAATAACTAGTACTTCCCTTAATAAGTGATAGCTCTTGATTTTGATTCGTTAATAAAATCCCAATTTCCTCTGCATCAAATGCCTTGATGATTGTATGCTTTATAAAATCGACCGTATCCGTAAACTTCAAATTTGAATTGATTTCCTTAGACGTTTGGTTAATTAATTGAAGGTCATAGATAAGTTGCTGTGATTGCTGATATAATTCCGCATTTTCAAGTGCATTTCCACCAATATCTGCTAATAATTCTATAAAAGCTAATTCATTTTTGGTGAAAAGTCTTCTTATATCGGTCGATATCTCAAATACACCATAAATCCCTTGCCTTCCTCTTAACGGGGCGTAAACTTTCCTCGTTCTTTCACGTTCATTTATATCCATTTCAATTTTACCCGATAAGTAAACCTTGTCGATCGTCGCACTCTCACCGTTATCACGGTAATTAAGGACGTACTTTTTCGTATGCTCATTCTCGGTCCATTCATGTGTAACTAACACTTTAACCGTTAAGCCGATAAATACTTCTTGAATAACATCAATAATTTCCATGATTACGGCATCACTTTTCATAGAAGAATTCAATTTCTTCGTTACTTGCAATAATAAATGTTGATCACGTGATTGATCTTGAATCTTCTCTAACTCATATCCTTGAGCAAATAGTGAACATAACTCTTCTAAATGGGAACAAACGTTGTGATGGAGGCTTTCTTCAATTTTGTCACAAGAACTAAAGACAATATACCCATAAACCATAAGATTCTTGTGAATAGGTAAAACTAGTTGATGAATAACCTCTCCGTCCGTTTCCCACTTGCATAATTGACTTTTACAGTACGAATCTCCTTTTAATGGGTACTTCCAAAAT
Organism: Alkalihalobacillus pseudalcaliphilus; assembly: GCA_001038565.1. Taxonomy (GTDB): domain Bacteria; phylum Bacillota; class Bacilli; order Bacillales; family Bacillaceae_D; genus Alkalihalobacillus; species Alkalihalobacillus pseudalcaliphilus. Next base: position 580,697 of record LFJO01000002.1, on the reverse strand, counting down.
AATTGCTGCTCGATGGTTGAATCTGAACTAGCTACAATCATTAGCTCTTCATTGACTTTTTCTAATACCGTCACGCTTGCCGATGAATAGAACAACCTTTTCCCAACATCAATCAACGATTTGGCAAGCTCCGTCCAACGAATCTGAAATTTTGTTTTTTTCAAAATGTTAAAGGTGACTTCTTTAAAAAAATCTTCTTTAATAGGGAGTTTTTTGTGATTCATTCTTAGTTGATGTACAATCGCCTTTTTATGGCTAAACTCACTTTTATATAATGGAAACACGACGATAATAAAACTGCTTTCATCGTATATATTTGTACGTTCAATATAATACTCAAAAAACTGGTCCTTCACATAAGATTTAGCTTGTTTGACCAAGCGGTAACAACTCTTATGTATATAATCTTCTTCTTCTTGACTTAATTGATGATAATAAGCCATTTTGGTTTGTGCCTCATTGATAAGTAAAAAAGCAATGGAGTTTTTTAATGATTGAGATCGCATCGTAAGCTCATTTAGAACGGCCATAAAATACTCATATTCCTTACTCGTTGCCTGTTCATTTATTTTTATTGCAACATTCAAGCATCTCACCTCATTTTTGTTTCACAGACCAATCTCAATACGATAGTTTCGCCTACAAAGTTGATTCCTAACTTCACTCAAAAAGAAATAGGTCTTTTTTCATTCAATTATAAATGAATCAACTAAAATATACTACTATTTACTTCGATCTTTTCTATATTTTCTCATTTATCTATGAATTTTGCATGAAAGCTAGTGCGAACATAGAAAGTTACTCATCGTTACCGAAAATTATGCTCCGCGTCCTGCTGGGTGGTGCTGAACTAACTGGCTTTGCCAGGCGATTTCAGCCCCCCCACTACGTCCCGCGGATACTTTTACCGAGGGAGTCTCCACATATTTTCGTCCGCTGGGTTACCCTAGAACACTAGTTCAAAGAACAATCTTAAAACATTCATTAAAGTGAATGAAGAGCCTTAAGTAAAGTAGCAGAACCAAATTGACCAAAGTACCACCAGTAAAGGGAGAAACCACACTTTTTGTTAATTAGTGGTGAAGTAGATTAATTACTCCAGCTTTTCTCGGGCTTTCTTCCTCTTTTTCTGCTCGCAATCCCGTGATTCCGCCTTTGCAAAACTTCTTCTTTCTTTCTCACCTTGTACTTCACCACGGATCTGTTTTCTTTACTGGTGAGATAACGTTTCTTATATCTAACCTATAAATGGAATCTTGACTTTTGGAAGTAGAAAAGTTACAATTGACTTTGTGTGAAATATGGCAGCAAAGGTTGATCATATGAAACTGTTTTTGTTCCTCTCTTTAGGAGGTGCATCACGTAACCTCAAGCTGTCGAGGCGAAGATGCATGAAAGCAAAATCAATCATATGCGAAAATTCTACCTTCTGTTGTTATTTTGCAACATCAAAATAACAAGGAGGAGTCAAACATGGCTCGATATACAGGTCCATCTTGGAAACTTTCTCGTCGTTTAGGAGTTTCTTTAAGCGGCACAGGTAAAGAATTAGCAAAACGTCCGTATGCTCCAGGGCAACACGGTCCAAACCAACGTAAAAAACTTTCTGAATACGGTTTACAACTTCAGGAAAAACAAAAATTACGTCATATGTATGGTGTAAATGAGCGCCAATTCCGTCGTATTTTTGATGATGCTGGTAAAATGACTGGTATCCACGGTGAAAACTTCATGATTCTTTTAGAATCTCGTTTAGATAACTTAGTTTATCGTATGGGTCTTGCTCGTACTCGTCGTGCAGCTCGTCAATTAGTTAACCACGGTCACATCGTTGTTGATGGTGGACGCGTTGATATTCCATCATACCGCGTAAAGCCTGGTCAAACTATTTCTGTACGTGAAAAATCACGCAATTTAAATGTACTTAAAGAAGCTTTAGATGTGAACAACTTCGTTCCTGCTTACGTTTCTTTTGATGCAGATAAATTAGAAGGTTCTTACACTCGTTTACCAGAGCGTTCTGAACTTCCAGCAGAAATTACAGAAGCTCTTATCGTTGAGTTCTACTCTCGTTAATCTCTCTAGATTACAGAGTGATACAAAAACCGCTCTTACCATGTTGTTTTCATCTCATGGTAAGAGCGGTTTTTTGACTTCTATCCAAAATATCTATAGCGTAGTGGACACTCTCATTTAGTCACCAGATAAATCCCATTCAATCATCTATTAAAACCCTCTCTCTCAACGCACTGATTTCTTATAGCTAAAATTTTTATCACTGTTTAATTATCCATTTAGCTATTTGCTCAGCTGCATATTTACCAGACCTAATCGCTCCTTCCATAAAATGCGGAAAGCTTAATGCTAATTCACTCGATGCAAAAGCAAGACCTTTATAAGGTTTACGTAGAATTTCTGCTGCATTCCCTTTTCCGCCAAAAAGAACTCTTGCACTATAGCCACCACCACAGAACCGTTCATTTACCCAAACGCTTTCTATAACTTCTTTGTATTGGAGAGCTACTTCACCAAAAATTTCTACTAGTAAGCGCTCTGTAAATGTTTTACGGTCAGCTTTCTTAAAATTGGAAGCACGAATGGCCCAGTCTGCTCCAATAAACATGGTTAATCGATAAACCTCTCCTACTATGGTTGAATCTATTATTGAAACACCACTCGGATTTGTAAAAATGACGCCACTTAAACGTCTCACTTGTCCTCCGCTATCATAATGGTGCCAAAACGGCTCCTCATATGACCATGTAATTTTAATAACTGCACCATCGCCATAGCTATTGATCGCAGCAGAATAATGCGTATACATATCATTACTAAGCTTAATATGTTTTGCGACAGTCGGTGGAATGGCCAAGATTATGGCTTTTGCGTGATACGTTTGAGCATTGCTTTTTACCGTAAAATGTCCATCTTCTTCTAAGACGACTTCAACGACTTCTTGGTAGTGGACTTGAGCTCCTATTTGATGTAAAAGAGTATTGATCACATTTTCAAGTGGGCCAGATGCTTGGTGGGTTAAATCACTTTTATTAGAATAATAACGAATATGAGCGTTAGCAACCGCTTGACTACTCAAAGTATTTGGATTACTCGTAAATAGTTCCGAATGAAAACTATGTAAAAGCTTTTTGTGATAGTCATCTTTTATATAAGTATCATACACATCAGTTAATCGCTGGTCATCCCCTTTAGCTTGTAACTTCAGTTGATTTTTCAAATTTTCTAGTAATGTATCAATTGGTTGTTTATCCACTTGATCAATTTCAACTGCTTCAGATACAAAATCCGTTTGCTGAACCGACATCCCTGACTGAACAACCAATTTACTCAATTCCGTCATATCCTCATTGAAGAATTGTCCACCTAATTCAAAGAAATGGTTTTCTTGATGAGATGGACTCGATAAAACCTTTCCACCTGCACGACTAGATGCTTCTAATACTTTTACTACTAAATCTTTTTCAGTTAAACAACTTGCTGCTGATAAGCCGGCTAATCCAGCTCCAACAACCATCACATCTACCTGTTCCATCACTCTTTCACCTAACCTTATCGTCATTCATATTGTTAGGATTACCAATCCGACATTTCTCAATGCCTTTTTACATCAACAAAAAAAGTCGCAAAAATAAGGTGAGAACCTCATTTTTGCGACATCTGCCTTTTAACCTTTATATAAATAATTTAGCCTTAAGAAGCATTACTCTTTTCCTCATCAAGAAGGTGACACGCTACCTCCTGTTGCCCGCCACTCTTAACAGGCTGTAGCTTGGGCTCTACTTCCTTACACTTATCAAAAGCATAGGGACAGCGTGTATGGAATCGGCATCCCTTTGGAGGATCGATAGGAGAAGGTACATCCCCTTTTAAAAGAATACGCTCTTTCTTAGCTTCAATATTTGTACTAGGAATTGCTGAAAGCAAAGCCTGTGTATAAGGGTGCTTTGGATTTTGAAAGAGCGATTTCTTATCAGCGACTTCTACAATTTTTCCTAAATACATAACAATGATTCGATCAGAGATATGTCTTACTACACCTAAATCATGCGAAATAAATAAATAGGTTAATTTATAATCACGTTGCAATTCCTTTAATAAATTTAATACTTGTGCTTGAATCGATACATCTAGGGCTGATACGGCTTCATCACATACAATTAACTTCGGATTCACAGATAACGCTCTCGCGATACCGATTCGTTGCCTTTGCCCACCACTAAATTCATGCGGATAACGGTCTAATTGATGTTCTCCAATTCCCACTGTCTCTAAAAGCTCTCGGACACGGTTTCTTCTATCTTTTTTGGGAACAACGCTTTGCACCTGCATCGATTCCTCTAAAATTTGACTAACCGTTTGCCTTGGATTCAGTGAAGCATAGGGATCCTGAAAGATAATTTGTAAGTCTTTCCGCTTTTTTCTCATTTGAGTATTACTTAAGGCTAATAAGTCTTCACCTTGAAAAAAGACCTGACCTTCATAAGGATTATCTAAACGTAGTATCGCTCTTCCAGTTGTCGATTTCCCACAGCCAGACTCACCCACAATACTAACCGTTTCACCTTCTTTAATCGTGAAGGATATATCATCTACCGCTTTTACATGATTCACTGTGCGTCCAAAGATACCTCCTTTGATTGGAAAGTACTGCTTCAAACCATCCACCTCTAATAGAACTTCCTTATTCATGGGTATTCACACCCTCTCTTTGTCTGTCCCACTCATCTGTATACATCCAACAACGCACGGACTCATCCTTTTCCGTTTTCGTTAATTCTGGTAAATTTAAGGCACATATTTCTCTAGCATGAGGACATCTCGGTGCAAATCGACAGCCTTCTGGTAATTGAAAAGGGCTCGGTACTGAACCTGGAATAATGGCCAAATCTCCTTCGACATCTTCATCATGCTTAGGTATGGAATCTAGTAATCCAATGGTGTAAGGATGCTTCGGATTCGTAAAAATCGTTTTAACATCTGCGTATTCAACGATCTTGCCACAATACATGACGGCAACCTTATCACACATTTCAGCGACCACACCTAAATCATGTGTAATCATCATTAGAGAGGTACCAAGCTCCGATTGGAGATTTTTTATTAATTCCAAAATTTGAGCTTGAATCGTTACATCAAGAGCCGTTGTTGGTTCATCAGCTATTAATAATTCAGGATTACAGGCAAGAGAAATCGCAATCATTACACGCTGTCTCATCCCACCGGATAACTCAAATGGATATTGCTTCGCCCTTTTTTCAGGGGATGGAATTCCTACGAGCTTTAGCATTTCGACGGCTTTATCCCATGCTGGTTTCTTTTTTAATTTTTGATGGATCCGAATTGACTCAGCAATTTGTTCCCCACATGTTAATGTTGGATTAAGTGAAGTCATCGGTTCCTGAAAGATCATCGAGATATGATTCCCTCGAATTTTTCGCATTTCTTTTTTAGTCTTATCAAGCAAGTTTTCGCCTTTAAAATGAATCTCACCATCCACAACCTTACCTTGCGGCTCTTGAATTAACCGAAGCACGGATAAGGAGGTAATACTCTTTCCAGAACCTGACTCACCAACAATACCAAGTGTCTTTCCTCTCTCAATTGCAAAATCTACACCATCAACTGCTTTTACCTCACCGTCTCCTGTAAAGAAGGAGGTACGAAGCCCTTTTACATCAAGAATATAATCATTACTCATACTTCCACCTCACCTTAACTTAAATCAATTCGTTTATTGAGATAACGATACGAAATATCAACAATCGTGTTAACGAGAACAAACAGTAACGCACAAACTAATACCGCACCTTGTACCATTGGGAAATCTTGAGCACGAATTGAGTCAATAATTAATCGCCCAAGTCCATTTATCGCAAAAATTTGTTCCGTCACAACCGCCCCCCCTAAAAGTGAGCCAAATTGTAAACCAACAACAGTAACTACAGGAATTAACGCATTTTTTAACGCATGTTTATAAATAACCACTCGTTCTGAAACCCCTTTTGCATGAGATGTACGAATATAATCCTGATCTAAAACCTCAAGCATACTCGAACGAGTCATCCTCGCTATAATTGCGGCACCAACTGTCCCTAAAGTAAATGTCGGTAAAATCATCTGTTGCCATGTATCCCAACCTGCCACGGGTAACCATCCCAAATTAACAGAAAAGAAATAGATTAGCATAATCCCTAACCAAAAGTTCGGCATCGATAAACCAAATAATGCAATTAGCATTAATGTGACATCGAGCACACTGTATTTTCTCGTTGCTGAAATAATTCCAACTATTAATCCAAATACCACAGCCAACCCTGTTCCGAGTATCGCTAGCTGTACGGTAATCCAAAAGCGAGAGTCAAAGATTTCATTGACAACATCTCGATTTGTTCTAATTGAACTACCCAAATCACCTTGAGCTGCATCTGAAACAAAACGAAAATATTGTTGATACCAAGGGTCATTTAACCCTAAATTCTCCCTCATCTGTTCAATTTGTGCGGGATCTGCCCCTTCACCTGCCATAATACGTGCGGGATCCCCTGGACTTAAATACATAATAAGGAAGACCGCTAGTGTCACACCAATTATGACTGGGATTGTTTGAACAATTCTTCTTATAATAAATAAAAACATTTTATGTCACCTTCCCGTTTTTTAGTTCTTTGTTCGAGGATCTAACGCATCTCGCAAGCCATCACCAAATAAATTAAAACCAATAACAACCATTACAATGGCAATGCCCGGGAATAATGTAATATGTGGCGCTTGAGCTATATAACTACGTCCTTCTGATAACATTCTTCCCCACTCAATATCAGGTGGCGTCGTCCCGAGTCCTAGGAAGGATAATGCACTGGAAGTAATAATCGCAGATGCAATATACAAAGTCGTCTGAACAATAATAGGCGACATAATATTAGGTAAAATATGTTTAAAGATAATTCGGAAATCAGTAGCTCCGACTGCTTTAATCGCATCAATATATTCAAGCTTTTTTACCCCTAAGGTAGAGCCTCGTACAATACGAGCAAAGCTTGGAATCGCATAGAAAGCTACCGCAATAATGACATTCATCGTACTAGGGCCTAAAATACTAATAATAGCTAAAGCTAAAAGAATTCCAGGGAATGCTAAAAGAACATCACAGAGTCTCATAATTAGGCTATCTAACCATCTACCATAATATCCTGATAAGATGCCCAAAATAACACCTGTCACAGCTCCTAAAAATGTAGCACTAATACCGATAAAAAGAGATAGCCTTGTCCCATCTAAAATTCTACTTAATATATCTCTTCCTTTATCGTCTGTACCAAACCAATGTTCAGCACTTGGCCCTTGAAACGTTTTACTAAAATCCGGCGTAATCGGATCATATGGAGTAATATACGGTCCAATAATAGCTAAGATAAAAAAGAATATGATAAACACAGCTCCAATAAGTGCTGCTTTATTTTTTGCTAACTTTCGATAAAAAGACCTCCACCTAACCATTTTTGAGTGCGGGGCAGCAGTTGGTGTAACAGGCGAATTACCTATCTGTGGTTGTGGCTCCATGTATATCATCCTTTCTGTTTAAAATCATGAAGATTCATTACGTTAATAAACCTATTACGTTACTTTAATAGTATTTTTAAATAACGTTGATTACCTTTCTTTATGTATGAATCAACCCTCCTTTAAGTCCTTAAACACATCAAACATTCAAAATACACCTTTGTTTCTCAAGAAAAATCAAATTTTTAACAATTAAAATGGACAAAAAATGAAGATTAGGACTATATCTTTTTTTATTTGAATAGTATCATATATGTGTAGAATATTCAAAATAANTATATTATTTGTAATACTTAAATCAAATTATGTCAAAAGGGGGAATATGAATGAAAACAGCACGAAAGAGTTGGTTATTTTTACTAATGGCTGCAATGTTAGCCTTAGTCCTTATCGCTTGTAATAGTGGTGAGACAGGTGGAGATACTGATGATGATCAAGGAGGTTCAACAGATAACGGTGGTGACGATTCAGAAGAATTAGTAGCCGTTGAAGGTGGGGGAGCTACCATTGCGATCCCTTCAGATGCACCGACACTTGATCCACATGGTCAAAATGACTCTACTTCAAACGATGCAACGACTCAGATTTTTGAAAGGTTAACAGATTTTGATGAAAATGGAGATGTAGTTCCTTTATTAGCAGAATCTTTTGAGCAAGTTGATGAAAACACATGGGATTTTACCCTTCGTCAAGGAATTAAGTTCCATGATGGGACAGACTTTAATGCAGATGCTGTAAAAATTACCTTAGACCGTATTCTTGACCCAGATTTCGCGTCACCTAAACGCGTCATTCTATCAATGATTTCCGAGGTCGAAGTCATTGATGAATTTAATGTAAGGATTATAACCGATGAGCCGTTTGCACCACTTCCAAGACATTTGGCTCATAATGCTGGCTCTATCATTGCTCCATCTGCTATTGAAGCAGAAAATGATGGTGGCACGAAAGTAACGGAAAATCCAATTGGTACCGGTCCTTTCAAATTAGAAAACTGGAATCGCGGTGCTTCAATCGAAATGGTTAAAAATGAAGATTATTGGGGTGAAGGTCCTTACCTAGATACACTGACATGGGAAGTAGTACCTGAACAGCCAACTCGTGTTGCGATGCTTGAAAGAGGCGAGGCGAATGTAATTCTCGTTGGAGCTTCTGATGTAGAACGTGTTGAAGGAATGGCAGATATTAGCACAAACCGCGTTCAAGGAACTCGAATGGATTATGTAGGAATTAACATGGAAAAAGAGCCTTTTAACATTAAAGAAGTTCGTCAAGCGATTGCTATGGCTATTAACAAAGAAGATGTTGTCAATGGGATTTTAGCTGGTCAAGGTGTTCCATCTGTAGGCCCATTAGCTCCTACTGTTGATGGAAACTACCAAGGTCTTGAGCCACTTCCTTTTGATATCGAAGGGGCTAAAGAATTACTAACTGATGCAGGTTTCCCTGATGGTTTTGAAACGACAATTTTTGTTAATGAAGGTAGTATAGAGCGTGCTGGTATCGCTGAGCTTGTTCAAACACAATTATCACAAATCGGAATTACAGTAAACATCCGTCCATTAGAGTGGGGAGCTTTCCTTGAAGCGACTGCCAATGGAGAACATGAATTATTTGTCCTTGGTTGGACGACAGTTACCGGTGATGCAGATTATGGATTATATAACTTATTCCACTCTTCACAATTTGGAGATCCAGGTAACCGTTCATTCTTAGCTAATGATCGTGTCGATGAGTTACTTGATATCGGACGTACAAGTACCGAGCAAGACGAGCGTTATGAAGCTTATAAAGAAGTCTCTGAAATCTTAGTAGATGAAGTCCCAATGATTTATTTATTCCACCCAGACTTTGTCCACGGATTAAATGGTATTGCCGAAGGATTCTTTGTTAACTTCAACGGTACACCATTCTTCAAGGATGTAAAACTAGCCGAATAAGCTAAAAACTCGCTCAGGTGAAAGAACCTGAAGCGAGTTTTTTTATGAATAAAACCAGAGAAATAAGGGAGTCAAACAAGTAGCGACAATCGCCATGAGTAAAAAGGATAACGTGCTTATAGCCCCTGCCTCATCGTCAAATTCCATCAATCTAGCTGTTCCAATTGCATGAGCAATTGCCCCCATCGAAATTCCCTTTGCCAACACTGTTTCTATTTTTGCTTTTTTAAAAATATAGGGTCCCATAATAGCCCCAATCATACCAGAAATTGTACATAAAGCTGCTGTAAAGGATGCTATACCTCCATACATATGGGCGAGCTCAATAGCGATCGCTGCTGTTGTATTTCTTAATAACATCGACGTAATCAAATCCAAGCGGACATCAAAAAGCCAGAGTAGAAATGTACCTGACAACATCGCTAGAAATGACGCAACTGTTAACCAAAAGAAGATAGTAGGTAATATTTTCAATAATCTTTTTCGATGAGCATACAAAGGAAAGCTAAGTGCAACAATCGCTGGTCCTAAAAAGAAATCAACGAAACGACCACCTGAATGATAGGTCGAAAATGGTATGTCAAATACTAACAGTAACATGATAATGACTAGTGTAGAAAAAAAGACAGGTAACAGTAAGCTCCACTTTGTTTTTCTATAAAAGTGTAAACTAACTAAATAAATAGTTACGGTTATCAAGCACCACATGAAAGCTATTATCATTGATCTCTCTCCCTCAATACTCCTTTGTTCTTCACACTTTTTTCAATCAATAAAGAAGTAATCGTTAACACGACGATCGTACTTAATAATAAAGTCATAGAAAGAAAGAGACCTACGCCTGATAATAGCTCCGAATATTCAATGATACCTACTGTAACGGGAACGAAAAAAAGTGGTAAATACATAATGAGCAGACTCGCCCCTTTTTTGCCCCTATTATAAAGTTTGTCCTTCCCTACTATTAACGTTACAAACATGAGAAGCATACCTATTAAACTACCAGGAACAAAAGGAATAAAATTTTGATGAATCCACGATCCGATTCCATAATATAACACAAGTAGACCGATTGTACCGACCAAAAAAATAAGCTTCATGCATGCACACCCCTAGCTCGTTTCTTTTACGAATCTCCATAAAGATACGGCCTCTAACTTAGAGACCGTCATCATATTTGCTATACAATTTTTACAAACTTTCTTTTGCCTACTTGTATGATGAGACCTGATTGAACATCGACTTGTAATTGAACATCATCGACCTTTTCACCGTTCAACTTCACGCCACCATTTTGAATCATACGCCTTGCTTCTCCTTTTGATGATTGAAGGTTTAATGAAACTAACAAGTCTACGATCCAAAGTGAAGCCTCGCCCTCCCATTTAACCTCAGGCATATCATCTGGCAGAGCCCCTTTTTGGAAAACGGTTTTAAAGTAAGAAATGGCCTCATCGGCTTGTGCTTTACCGTGGTACATTTCAACAAATTTAGCTCCTAAATTCATCTTCGCGTCACGTGGATGCACGGAGCCATCTTTTAAGCCTTCTTCAAGCTTCGCAAGCTCATCTAATGGAATATCTGTCGCCAACTTATAGTATTTAACCATGAGCTCGTCAGGTATCGACATCGACTTACCAAAAATTTCGTTTGGCTCTTCATCAATGCCAATGTAGTTATGCAATGATTTAGACATTTTACGTTCCCCATCTAATCCTTCGATCAGAGGTAAAGTCATCACAATTTGTTTTTCTTGTCCATAGGATTCTTGTAATTGTCGGCCCATTAATAAGTTGAATTTCTGATCGGTCCCACCAATTTCAATATCTGTTTCCATAGCTACTGAGTCATAACCTTGCATAAGCGGGTAGAAAAATTCATGAATAGATATTGGTTGGCCTGCTTTGTAACGTTTTTCAAAATCATCACGCTCCAGCATCCTAGCTACGGTCATATTCCCTGCTAGTTGAATGACATCCTCAAAATTTAATTTTTGCAGCCAGTCTGAATTATAAAGTAAGCTCGCCTTATCCATGTCTAAAATTTTTCCGTATTGATCCACATAAGTTTGAGCATTTGCCAATACTTGCTCATTCGTTAATGGCTTTCTCGTCTCTGACTTACCAGTTGGATCACCAATTCTTCCCGTGAAATCACCAATCAACATTTGAATATGGTGCCCTAATTCTTGGAACTGTCTCAACTTGTGTAGAACTACCGTGTGACCTATATGAACGTCTGGAGCTGAAGGGTCCATGCCTAACTTAATATTTAGTGGTTTTCCTGTTACAACAGATTTAGCAATTTTTTTACGAAATTCGTCCTCGGGAATAATCTCAACAACGCCTCGTTGCAATAGTTGGACCTGTCGTGTCACCTCTTGTTCTTGTTCTGCTGTTAATTTTAATTCTTCCATGTTTATTCCTCCTTTTTAAAACACAAAAAAGCCTCCTCCCAAAACAGGGACGAGGTTATCGCGGTACCACCCTAATTGAAGCTGACAAAATAAGCCTCCACTCAAGACGATAACGGCGTAACCGTTTCTTGCTACTCACAAGAAAAATGCTCCAGGTCTGTAATTTAAAATCATCTCGTGCTGATTCACACCAACCATCAGCTCTCTTTTTGCTACTAAAATGATTCCACCTATATACCTTTCTTAGCAAACGTGTTTAATAATTGAATTGATTCCTTTTTACCATACTTATAAGACAAATGTCAAATAGGAATATTTGGATAAAGGATAGGCACTTTCTTTATCCTATGCTATAATATGGCTGTTACGAGGAGGTATCTTATGAAAAATTTCTTTTCAGCTATTTCCGAACGTCTTCAGTCGTTTACGGACTGGTTACACCAACGAAAGATTATTCGTAATATCGGCATTACCTATCAAGTATTGTGGAATCTCTTATTAATCTTAATCATATTTGGTACAATGTCGCTCTTCTTTGCCGGAGGAGCTTTTGCTGGATATTTCGCTTCGTTAGTAGCAGATGAACCGTTACGAGCACATGATGAAATGCTCGTCGATATTTACGACTATGAAGAAACGAGTGAAATATATTTCTCTGATGATGTGTATTTAGGCAAAGTCCCAACCGAATTAGAGCGAGAGGAAATATCCATCTCTGAAGTCTCTGATCATGTTATACATGCACTTATTGCCACAGAAGATGAACATTTTTATGAACACGATGGTATTGTACCTAAAGCTATTTTGCGAGCGACCTTGCAAGAGTTTGCTAATTCTAGTGTTCAAACTGGTGGTAGTACACTGACACAACAATTAATTAAACAACAGATTTTAACAAGTGAAGTATCCTTTGATCGGAAAGCAACGGAGATTTTACTTGCACTTAGACTTGAACAATTCATGGACAAAGATGACATTTTAGAAGCTTACCTTAATGTCGTTCCATTTGGTCGAAATGCATCAGGTCGCCAAGTCGCCGGTGTCCAGGCTGCTGCCCAAGGGGTTTTTGGTGTGGACGCTAAAGATGTGAATATTCCTCAAGCGGCCTTTCTTGCAGGATTACCACAAAGCCCGTTTGGATATACACCATTTACAAGCTCCGGTGAAGTAAAAGAGAACTTTGACGCTGGACTCAACCGCATGAAAACGGTCCTACGTAATATGCATGAAGAAGGCTATATTACGGAGCAAGAATATGAGGAAGCACTCGCTTACGATATTCGTAAGAACCTAACTGGTGCAGTCGCTTCTCCACTACAAGACTATCGTTATTTAACAACTGATATATTAAACCGCTCTACGATTATTTTAGCTAACAAAAAAATGGAAGAAGATGACGTAGATATAGCCGCTCTCCTTTCAGAGGCTCGTGAAATCGAAGATGAGGTAGAACAACAAGAAGAAATAGAAAACATTCGTTCCATTCAAAATGAATACCGCCATAGCGCACGTCAGGATTTAAGAAGAAATGGCTATGTTATTCGCACAACGATTGATAAAGAGATTTATGATGTGATGCAAGAAGCGGCCAACGCCAATGAGAATCTCTTCGGTCGAGATAAAGCAAGTCCTATCGATCCTGAAATTACAAGTCAACAACAGCAACTAGGCGTCGTTTTGACTGATAACCAAACGGGAGCCATATTAGGTTTTGTTGGTGGACGTAATGAAAAGAGTTCTACGCAGGACTTTAATTTTGCGACGATGAAAGGACGCCCGACTGGTTCTACGATGAAGCCATTACTTGCCTATGCACCTGGAATGGATACCGGTACCGTTCAACCTGGATTTGTCATTCCAGATACACCTGAGAATTATAACGATCGAGAAGCAAAACCTGTTACTAACTTTGATAACAGCTATAAAGGCTTATTAACAGTTAGACAATCAATCGAGCAGTCGCGAAATGTACCTGCTGTCCGAGCTTTTAATACGGTCCAAAATGACATCAACCGAGAATACTTTGATAAATTAGGTTTTCATACGACTTTAAGCCACGGTATCTACGAGTCAACGGTTTTGGGACCGCTTGATATTACGGTAGAAGATAACGTTAATGCTTACACAACTTTCGCAAACAATGGCAAGCGTAGTGAATCCTATATGATTCAATCCATTGAAACAAGAGATGGTCAAACCATCTATAAACACGAAGTACAAACGACAGATATTTTTACACCTCAAACTTCATATTTAATGATAGATATGATGAGAGGGGTTATTCGTAATGGTACAGCGTCACGAATCAATGGCCAATTAAAAGGAAATATTGATTGGGCTGGAAAAACGGGTACTTCCAATGATGAAAGAGATTATTGGTTTGTTGCCTCTAACCCAGCAACGACACTTGGCATATGGGCTGGTTATGAGCATAACATGAAGTTAGACAGTGAATATAACCGCCGTACCCTTAATCTTTGGGCTAATATTGCCAATGCCGTTTACGATATTCGTCCTGACGTACTAGCTGCAGGTGAACGATTCCAAGCACCAGATGGCATAGTAAGTCGACAAGTTTGTACGTTAACTGGTACACTCCCATCTAAGGCTTGTTCTGATGCAGGTTACGTGAAATCGGAATTATTTAATTCGAAGTTTGTACCATCACAGCAAGATAGTAGTGGTACTGCACGTTTTGTAACCATTGACGGGAAAAATTATCGTGCCTTAAGTAATACCCCCGTTGAATTTACTGAACAAGGTATAACGGTTTCCTTTGATCGATGGAATATTGATGATATTAGTAAGTATTTGCCGGATAATATGAAAAATATCGTCCCACAAAATGATGCTCCTAATAATGGAAATTCGCCAGGCAAGGTCTCTGGTGTGTCCATTAGTGGCTCTAATCTTTCTTGGAGTAAACATGGAGCTAGTGATATTGTCGGTTATCGTGTATATGCGGCAAGCAGTGGCAGTAATGATTTCAGGAAAATTGCCGATGTTAAAATGAATACGACAACCAGTTATAACGTAAGTGGTGGTGGTTCAAGAGCTTATGTGGTAACTGCTGTTGATACAACCGGAAATGAATCTTCTCCTTCTGATGTCGCACGTGGCGGCGATTGGATAAGCGAAGAAGAAAAACAGAACCAAGCAGAACAAGAGAGAAAAGAACGTGAAGAGGAAGAACGGAAACAACGTGAAGAAGAAGAAAGAAAAGAACGCGAAGAGGAAGAACGTCGACAACAAGAAAATGAAGAGAACGAAGATGACGACGACGCTGAAGATGAATAACGATTTTTAAAGTAGAAAAGCCGCTGACATGGACTCCATACCTTGTCAGTGGCTTTTTTTGTGACATTTAATGACGTAAAAGGTCCTTAACGAATTGTTACGGAGGCCTTTACTGTTTTGGTTGTCCTCAAAGCGGGATGACAACAGCATTAGTCATATTCTTCTCACACTAAAAAACCTGATGATAGAGCTAGGCTCTATCATCAGGTTATCGGTATATCTCTTAATCTTCCATTGTTGATAAGTCACCTGTTGGTAAATCAAGCTCCCATGCCTTTAAGACACGTCTCATGATTTTACCACTACGAGTTTTTGGTAACTTATCTCTAAATTCAATTTCTCTTGGTGCTGCATGAGCAGATAAACCATTTTTAACAAAGACACGAATCTCTTCTCTTAATTCATCTGTCACTTCATAGCCATCACGTAAAGCGATGAATGCTTTAATAATCTCACCACGTACAGGGTCAGGCTTTCCAATGACACCAGCTTCAGCGATCGCTGGATGTTCGACTAATTTACTTTCTACTTCAAATGGACCAACACGCTCACCAGAAGTCATGATGACATCATCAACCCGTCCTTGGAACCAGAAGTAACCATCCTCATCCATATAAGCAGAGTCACCTGAGACATACCAGCCATCAATTTCGAAATAGCTATTATATTTAGGTTCATTCTTCCAAATGGCTCTCATCATCGACGGCCAACCTTTTTTAATCGCTAAATTCCCCATGCGATTTGGAGGTAAAACATGACCTTGGTTGTCAATAATCGCAGCCTCAACACCTGGAATTGGTTTACCCATAGATCCCGGACGAATCTCCATGGTTGGGTAGTTACAAATCAACTGAGCACCCGTTTCCGTCATCCACCATGTATCATGAATTCTCTTTTCAAATACTTTCATCCCCCAACGAATGACCTCAGGGTTTAATGGTTCACCAACACTCGCTACATGTCGAAGGTTTGATAAATCGTACTTTTTCACAATAGCGTCACCTGCACTCATCAACATTCTAAATGCCGTTGGTGCACTGTACCATACCGTTACATTATATTGCTGTAATGCCTCATACCAATCGTCTGGACTAAAACGACCACCTTTAACAACATTCGTTACTCCAGCAAGCCACGGTCCAAAAATTCCATAAGATGTACCTGTTACCCAGCCCGGATCAGCTGTACACCAATAAATATCATCATCTTTTAAATCTAAAACCCATTTAGCTGTTTGATAATGTTGAATCATTGCATTATGAACATGTAGGACACCCTTTGGTTTACCGGTAGAACCCGATGTATAATGAAGAATTAATGGATCCTCTAAATCTACCCATTCGATATCTAATTGATCGCTAGCTTTTTCAAATTGTGCTAAGAAATCAACGACTTTATCATCCTCTTTAACTTGATCATCGACAACTAAGATTTTTTCTAAGTTTGGTAAATCTCCAACTGGCACTCGCTCAAGTAATGCCGGTGTTGTAACAAGTACTTTCGCTTCACTATCTTCTAAGCGATCACGTACGGCACCTTCCATAAATGCTTCAAATAACGGACCAACAATAGCCCCTAATTTAATCGTTCCAAGTAAAGCAAAATATAATTCTGGTGAACGCGGCATAAAAATAAATACTCGGTCACCTTTCGTTACGCCAACATCCTTAAGAACATTAGCAGCTTTGTTAGAATTATGTTTCAAATCTTCATATGTAAACGATTCATCTCGTTTAGCATCACTGTAATAAAGAGCAATTTTAGACCCCTTTTCACCTTCTGCATGACGGTCAATCGCTTCATATGCTAAGTTTACTTTTCCTGTTTCATACCAAGAGAAATTCTGTGTTACTGCCTCCCAATTAAAGTTTTGGGCAGCCTCATCATAGTCTTTTAAGTTATGATTTCCACTTACAGATGGAAGCGCTTGCATTTTCATTTGACATCTTCCTCTCTTATTTTCAGATTTCACCATTATTATATAACAACCTGAAAATTTATTCAATTTAAAATGTTCGATTATGACAAAGAATTGTCACTAAACCTTAGTTAAATTTCTGAAAAATACCACTTTTCCCTATGTTATGATAAGATCAAGATGCTAAAAAGCTTGTTTAAAGGTGGTTACGTACAATTATGGAACATCCTAAAACCTACGCCTCATTAGAAATCCCTTATCAAGAAAGAACGATTTTCTTAGAAGGACCCGTTCCTTCAGATAGGCTCGAGGGCTATGAATTCCACGAAGACCTTACATCATTCCGTCCAGTAAAGGAGCAAAAAGAAGCGATTTTAGAAATTGCTGATTTGCCTGAGGGAAGAATTAATATTATCCGTGACGGTAATATGGTCGTTGGTTATGTCACTTTTCACTATCCAGATCCTCTTGAACGTTGGTCTGAAGGTGGACTAGAAAATTTAATTGAACTCGGTGCCATTGAAATCGCTCCAGACTATCGTCGAATTGGAGCAGGCAAAAAGATCCTTGCCCTTTCAACACAAGACCCTTTTATGGAAAATTACATTGTCATTACAACTGAATATTATTGGCATTGGGATTTAAAAGGAAGTGGACTAGATGTTTGGGAGTATCGTAAAATGATGGAAAAAATGATGAATGCCGGTGGTTTATATTGGTTTGCAACAGATGACCCAGAGATTAGCTCACACCCTGCTAATTGTTTGATGGCCCGTATCGGAAAACATATCAAACCTGAGACCATTCAGGAATTTGATCAGCTACGATTCCAAAACCGATTTATGTATTAAACTCACATAAGGAAGTGACCTTTAATGCTTGTAGAAGAAATCATGCAAAAAAATGTGATTACTTTATTAGAAAGCGCTACCATTCAAGATGCGATCCAACTTCTTGAGGAAAAAAGAATCCGCCATCTCCCTATTATTAATCAAAAGAAACAACTGATAGGTATTATTTCTGACCGCGACATTCGCGATGCAAGACCATCCATCTTTTCTTCTAAGGAAGAGGATGAGATTTTATCCAAGCAGGTTTCAGCCATTATGACAACAAACGTTGTTACAGCACACCCTTTAGATTTTATCCAAGAAGCGTCATCAACCTTTTATACCCACCGAGTAGGCTGTTTACCTGTGGTTGATAATGAGAAACTTGTAGGAATCATTACACAAAAAGAAGTACTCTATTGTCTCACTGAGTTAATAGGTGCTCACCAACCTAGCTCTCATATTGAAATAAAAGTACCTAATCGCTTAGGTGTCCTTGCTGAAATTGCTTCTATTTTTAAAGATTATCGTATTAATATCATTAGTGTGATCGTTAGGCCAAGTAAAGAAAACAATCAGGATAAAATTCTTATTTTCAGGGTTCAAACCATTGATCCAAGGAGGGCCATTCAAGAGATTCAAACAGCAGGATTTGAAGTTTTATGGCCTAGTATTCCAGGAGGACAAAGATGACCGCAAAATCAGCTTTTATTTATTCACCCAAACAACTAGGCTATCGATTCCATGACAATCACCCTTTTAATCATATGCGTTTGCAATTAACCTATGATTTGCTCGAAGAACTCCAAGCTATTCCACAAAGCCTAATTATTGCTCCAAGAATGGCCTCAGATGAGGAAATTGCTTATATTCACTATCCGGATTATATGGAGGCCGTAAAGCAAGCGGGAGCAGGCAATCTAGATGAAGAGTCGGCCTATAGCTTTGGCCTAGGTACGGAAGACACACCTATCTTCAATCAAATGCATGAAGCTTCCGCATTAATCGTTGGTGGAACGCTTACTGCTGTTGAAGCGGTCATGTCCGGTCAGTATCAACATGCCCTGCATCTAGGTGGTGGCTTACATCATGGGTTCCGCGGTAAAGCATCCGGGTTTTGTATTTACAATGATAGTGCCATAGCCATTGAATATTTAAAAAGGAACTATCAAGCAAGGGTCCTCTATATAGATACGGATGCCCATCACGGAGATGGCGTCCAATTTGCTTTTTATGACGACCCTTCTGTTTTAACTTTAAGTATTCATGAAACGGGTAGATACTTATTCCCTGGTACAGGACAGACGAACGAAATCGGCTCGGGACAAGGGTACGGTTATTCAATTAATGTTCCGATAGATGCTTTTACAGAGGATGAATCCTTTATAGATGTGTATGAAACAGCTATTAAAGAAGCGGTAGAATTTTTTAAACCAGATGTTATTCTTACTCAAAATGGGGCTGATGCACATTTTCAAGACCCATTAACTCATTTATCCGTATCGTTAAAATCACTCCACTTGATACCAAAGATTGCTCACCAATTAGCCCATGAATACTGTGGCGGTAAATGGGTTGCTGTCGGTGGTGGCGGTTATGATATTTGGGACGTAGTACCGAGAGCATGGGGTTCCATTTGGCTAGAAATGACCGAACAAACTCATGTTTTTAACGATGAGATTCCAAAAGGCTGGATTGATAAATGGCAAGAAAAGGCACCGTGTGCTCTCCCACAATCTTGGCTCGATTCACCTAAAAAGATGCCAACTATCCCAAGGCGGCCAGAAATAACAGAAAAAAATCAAAAAACACTTGAGCAGGCCTTATATCATATTCGTCGAGAGAAAAATACTCATAAAAATAGGCCTTAAACCCATTCGGTTTGAGGCCTATTTTTTAATTAACGCTCTGATAATTTCATAAGCATTTTACAGACAAAATCATGCGATTGCTTACTAGCAAGCTTTGTAAAATCTACAAAGGACAACGAAGCTTCACCATTTGCTTTATCAGAGATCGAGCGGATAATGACAAATGGAATTTCGTTCATAGCCGCAACTTGAGCAACTGCAGACCCTTCCATTTCTACACATACGCCCTCAAATTCTTCTCTTAATTCGACGACCTTCTCACGGTCAGCAACAAATTGATCTCCGCTTAAGATTCTTCCTTTAACAACATCTGCAACTGAAAGCTCTAGGGCCGCTTCCTCAGCAATGTCGACTAATAAAGGATCCGCAGTAAAGTCCGATGGACCATCATACATGGGAATTTGACCTCTTTTAAAACCAATCGCACTCGCATCAATATCATGCTGCATTGCACTTGTCGATACGACAATATCACCAACATTTAACTCTTCTAATAATCCTCCAGCGACGCCTGTAAAAATTAAATGAGTAATCTCAAAGGTATCAATAAGAATTTGAGTGGTAAGCGCTGCATTTACTTTGCCTACTCCTGACTGGCATAAAACAATATCATGACCTAGCATGGAGCCTTCATAAAATAAAACGCCCGCTTTTTTTGTTTCAAGGTTTACATCCATCTCCGCTTTCATTTGTTCAATTTCTTCATGCATTGCCCCAATTATCCCAATTTTCATCATTGACCACCCCATAACATAATCTATCTCTGTATTCCCTATACAGTTTAACGCTTTTCTCCTCATCTTAAAAGGAACAAGTTTCAAATCAGAAAAAATTATCTAAAACACAACTCATATGTTTGAAGATGCACCTCCTTGATAAGAGATGTGCCTTCTACCCCTAGTTTCGATTAAAAGGTAAGTAAACTCCATTATTAGCTTCACCAACGCTTGCTCTTCCTATTAACAAACAGAAAAGAGCGCTACTCATATCAACAAGTAGCACTCTTTCCTAAAAGCAAATAAATCAATCATTAAAAAGTCTCTTCCTCTTCAAAGGTTGGGTCTGAAATGATAATGACAACGCGTCGATTCATTTGCAAGTTCTCTTCATTTGTATTGGATACGACGGGTCTCGTATCACCATATCCTGTCGCTAAGAATCGATTCGCCTCCACTTCGTTATTCTCTACAAAATAACGAATAACACTACTTGCTCTCGCTCCTGATAATTCCCAGTTAGAAGGGTATCGATGCGTGGCAATAGGACGATTATCGGTATGTCCCTCTACCTTAATCATATTTGGAATAGCTTCTATTAACGTACCCACCTTCTCAAGGAAAGGTTTGGCATCATCTAATAAACTCGCTTCACCAGATTCAAAGGTTAATCGCTCTTGTAAAACTAAAACAACACCTCGATCATCCCTTGTTGCTGAGATATGCTCATACAGTTGATTTTTCTCAATAAATTCTTGAACCTCTTGTAATAGCTCATCCATCTTGACTTCTTGATCATCTTCAAATTCCTCTGTATACTCCGCATCATTCGCTTCAGATCCAGATGAATCAAACTCAACCATCGAAGGCATAAACTCAAAAATTTGTCTTTGGTTAAAAGAATCAGCCATAGCCTGAAACTTTTGATTATCAATAGCTGACATGGAAAACAACATAATAAAAAAGACAAGTATTAACGTCATCAAATCAGAATATGTGATCATCCATTTTGGTGCACCACGTTCTGGCTCTTGTTTTCTACGCTTCAGCATTTTGCTCACCTTGCTGAGTCACAATCTCTTCATCTTTTTTCTTTGATTGACGATTAAAAGCACTTAATTTCTCTTCTAAAATTTTGGGATTTTGTCCGGATTGTACTCCAATGACACCTTCAATAATAATCTGCTTTAAAAAAACTTCCTCCTCAGTCCGGTTAGCTAGCTTTGCTGCCATTGGAATGAAAACTAGGTTTGCTAAAACAGCTCCATATAAGGTTGTAATAACAGCTAAAGCCATAGCAGGACCTAATGATGCTGGATCTTCCATATTCTGAAGCATTAAGACTAGTCCAACTAATGTACCAATCATACCCCAAGCAGGTGCATATTCGGCAGCACGCTCAAAAATGGAACGAGCATGGCGATGACGGTCTTCCATCGCCACAACCTCTGCCATTAATATATCCTTAATAACATCCTGCTCAATTCCATCAACAGCAAGTAAAATTCCCTTTTTAATGAAACGGTCATTTACTTCATCAAGGCTAGCTTCTAATGCGAGTAATCCTTCTCTTCTAGCTTTTCCAGATAACTCAACAAATGTATCAATTAAACCATTGATGTCTTGCTCGTTCGATTTGAAAACCTCGAGCATCATTTTTGGGACTACTAAGATTTCTTTTAATGAAAAATTGACAACGAGTGCTGCCATTAATCCACCGAGCACAATAAAAACAGATGCCCAGTCAAAAAAAACACCGAGTCCGCTTGGACCTGCATTTGCGATGACAGCCATCAAAAGAACCGTCAGTCCTAAAAATAATCCTATGGGTGTCATCAGATCAAACTTTTTCATATTCCACTCCCCGCCCGAACGTAACTGTATCGTTATGATTTCGTTGAATTTCGATATTCAATACGGTGTGGTAATACGACGATATGATTATCCAGCTCTTCTTTATTCATAAACTTAGTTAGTAATCTCATTGATACAGCACCAATATCATACATTGGTTGGACAACAGTAGTTAATGTAGGCCGGACCATTGTTGCCAATCGCGTATTATCAAATCCAATTACCTCAAAATCTTCAGGGATTTTGTATCCTAGATCTTGTGCACCATGAATAATACCTAAAGCCATTTCATCATTTGCAGCAAAGATCGCAGAAGGCTTGTCTTTTAATTTCGAGAATTTCTCCATCGCTTCAATTCCTGAATCATACGTATAGTCACCAACTAAGACATAATCCTCATTAAATGAGGCGCCACCATCCTCTAAAGCTGAACGATACCCTGCAAATTTTTGAAAGCCATTAACAGGATCATCCAGTGTACCTGATAACATGCCAATTCGCTTATGTCCCTTTTCAACTAAACTTGAAATCGCATCATAAGCGGCTTGCTTATAATCGATGTTTACAGAAGGGATTTCTTTATCGCCATCTAACGTAGCTGCTAATACAATCGGAACAGGTGATAGCTTAAATTGCTGCACATGTTCATCGGTAATTTGACTACCCATAAACACAATTCCATCCACTTGTTTCTCTAATAAAGTATTGATGAGGTGGATTTCTTTGTCTTGATTTTGGTCGGAATTACACAAAATAATGTTGTATTTGTACATCGTGGCAATATCTTCAATTCCTCTAGCAAGTTCAGCGAAAAAAATATTGGAGATATCCGGAATAATCACACCAACCGTTGTCGTTTTTTTACTAGCTAGTCCTCTAGCAACCGCATTAGGACGATAACCTAACTGCTCAATTGCTTCAAGTACTTTTTTTCTGGTTGTTGGCTTCACATTCGGATTTCCATTCACTACACGTGAGACAGTGGCCATTGAAACCCCTGCTTCTCTTGCTACATCATATATTGTCGTATTCACTGTTATCCTCCTTTATAATCGTGCCTAGATAAATTATGTATAATAACATTTATCATAGTATACAATGGGGAGGTCCGCAATGTCTTTACACTTCTTATATCGACATCTTTCGTAATATTTTCAATAAAAAGTGATGTAAATTGCTTCCCCTAAATTAGACCTATCTTCATTTAAATGTCTTTTCTTCCATAGTATATGTTTTTTATAAATTTTCATCAGGAATAAAATTTACATTCATTCCCTTTCAATTATACGGGAAAAATCAGCCCTTCGAAAGGGCTGATTCCATTTTAACCTTTTAATACACCGCTTTTATATAAACCAGATTGCTGTAGTTCATCTAAAAATGTATTAAATTGAGCAATATTCATTTGTTGAGCTGAATCTGATAAAGCAACAGCCGGGTCCGGATGCACCTCTGCCATAACTGCATCTGCTCCGATCGCTAAAGCGGCTTTAGCGGTTGGTAATAATAAATCGCGGCGACCGGTTGAATGCGTTACATCCACTAGTACTGGTAAATGCGTTTCTTGTTTTAAAATAGGAACAGCAGAAATATCTAATGTGTTACGTGTTGCCTTTTCATACGTACGAATTCCTCGCTCACAGAGCATAATTTGATCATTACCTTTAGAGATAATGTACTCAGCTGCGTGGATGAATTCTTCAATCGTTGCTGCTAAACCTCTTTTTAATAAAACAGGCTTATCTACAGAACCCGCTGCTTTTAATAGTTCGAAATTCTGCATATTGCGGGCACCAATTTGAATGACATCAATATAATCAACAGCCACTTCAATATCAGCAGGATTGACAATTTCACTAATAACAGCCATGTCTAATTCGTCTGCGACTTTTTTTAGAATTTGTAGCCCCTCTAGCCCTAACCCTTGGAAATCATATGGTGAAGTCCTTGGCTTGAAAGCTCCTCCTCGTAATAAGCGTAATCCCCTTGCTTTCATTGCTTTAGCTACGGTAAGAACTTGCTCATAGCTCTCAACCGCACAAGGGCCAATAATTAGATTTTGAGCACCATTACCAATTAATTCACCTTTAATATCGACGATTGTGTTCTCTGGTCTCTTTTTACGTGAGACAAGTAAAGCTTTGCTATTGTCATCTTCCTGAAGTTCCAAACTCGCTTTAAAAATTTGTTTGAAAATATGCTGCAAGGTTGAAGTCTCAAAAGGTCCTTCATTATGATCGGCAATATGATCAAGCATTTTTCTCTCTCTCACTGGATCAAAGCGCGTGACACCTTGCTTCCCTTTTAATTGACCTATTTCTTGAACCACTTCAGCTCGTTTATTAATTAACTCTAATAATTTCAAGTTAACCTCATCAAGCTCTGAACGCAACACTTCTAACTGATCACGACTCATACTCTCCACTCCCTCATCTCAACTACTTTATTTATGATTACGGTCATTATAGATCATTTGCAGAACATTGTCACTACTTTTTCTTTATTAATTAAACGCTTTTAAGTGCTAAAGTGAACTTTTATCAAATGACCTTTCAATTTCTAAACAGTATAAAGTTTACTTTAAAAAAAATCAATTGATTTTATCTTTTCTCGAAAACAAATTTTTCACACAATACCAGCTTCATCTAGTAAAATAATAGCAAGACTAATTATAGAGGAGACATGATGACATATGGATGAGAGAAAGCAGTCACCGTTATTTGCTCTCGACATCGGTACAAGGTCTGTGGTTGGTTTATTATTACAACCAAAAGATGAGCAATTCCAACTAATTAATATGGAAATAATTGAACATAAAGAGCGCTCTATGCTTGATGGCCAAATTCACGATATACCTGCGGTTGCAACCGTTATACAACAGGTAAAAGAAAAACTAGAGGAGCGACACGGTACACTTGAAAGGGTTTGCGTTGCAGCTGCAGGACGTTCATTAAAAACGAAAAGAGCCACCTATTCTTACGAATTAACCGGAAAACAAATGCTCACACAAGAAGATGTCATGCACATGGAATTAAGTGCTGTTCAAAAAGCACAATTTGAGCTGGCAAGAATAGAAGAAAAAGAAGACTCGCTTCATTATTTTTGTGTCGGCTATTCCGTCATTCATTATCAAATCGACGGAGAAGTTATTGGCAGTTTAATTGATCAAAATGGTGCCGAAGCAACTGTTGAAGTGATCGCCACCTTCTTACCCAAAATTGTCGTGGAATCACTCATACAAGCTTTATCACGTGCAGAACTGGAGCTAGAAGCTCTAACCTTAGAGCCAATTGCTGCGATTAATGTCTTAATTCCATCTTCCATGCGCCGATTAAACGTCGCTTTAGTAGATATTGGTGCTGGTACTTCTGATATTGCCATCACGGATGAAAATACAGTCGTTGCTTATGGGATGGTCCCTTGTGCAGGCGATGAAATTACTGAAGCCATTAGTGATCATTTCTTATTAGACTTCCAAGAAGCCGAGACAGTTAAAAGGCAGATCCGTTCAAATGAACCGATTTCTATACATGATATTTTAGGTTTTGAGACTCAATATAAAGCAGATGAAATTATTCAAGCAATTCGCTCACCCATTCGTCAATTGGCTAAAAAGATAAGTGATGAAATTCTTGAACTAAATGGAAGGCCGCCCAAAGCAGTTATGCTTGTCGGAGGTGGTAGTTTAACGCCTGAATTGACGACACATGTAGCTGACCAACTGAGACTTCCCAGGAATCGAGTCGCCATTCGTGGCATAGACGCTATACAGAAGCTCGATCGCGATCATCTTCCAGCAAATATAGGTCCAGAGCTTGTGACACCAATAGGTATTGCGATTGCAGCAAAAGAAAATCCAATTGAATATCTAAGTGTAAGCGTTAATGAACAAAAGCTTCGTCTCTTTGATATCAAACACTTAACCGTTGGTGATGCTCTCTTATCAGCAGGAGTAGAGATCTCTAAACTTTATGGAAAACCTGGTCTTGCTCAATTTATTACCATTGACCATAAGAAGATGACAATTCCTGGTGAGCTTGGCGAAATACCGACCTTAATGAAGAATAATCACATCACAACTTTACAAGACCCGATTTATGCTAATGATAAGATCGTAGTTAAGCGAGGAAACGACGGGAAAAAAGCAGTCGTTACGATCGAGGAAATGTATGGTGGAACGCCTAACTACCCTCTACTAGTTAATGGGGAGAAAGTTAACATACCAGGTGCATTTACTTTACATAACCAAGTATTACCTGCTCATTATGTTTTACAAGATGGTGATTCCATTTCTATTACGTACCCCAAAACAATAGCGGACATTTTACAAGCACTAAATATGGAGCCGCACTTTTTTGAGAAGCTTCAAATTAAAATAAATGGTAAAAGCCACCGTCTGCTCTATCATGGTTATGAACTACGTTGTAATGGCCAATTAGCAGATTTATACACGCCTGTTAAAGCATTTGATCACTTAATGATTCCAAAAGATTTACATGAAGTAACATGGACTTTAGCGAATGTTTGCCAACATTTAAACGTAGACGTAAAGAAACAACTGACACTTTATTTCAATGGACAAAAAACGGTCCTCACGAAGGATATAAACCAATTTTTCAGAGGCAATGAAAAACTTGAGGCAACCTCGCTCCTATATCCCAATGATGACTTAACACTGCAAGAAATACCTGATACACCTTTTATTTTACAAGATATCTTTGCCGTTATTGACATAGATACCGCACCAATGCAAAACCGTAAAATAGAAATACGTAAAAATGGGATCGAAACTGGCTTTGCCGAAACCGTCTATGAAGGTGATGAGATAAGCCTGACTATCACTTAAATAAGAATACATTTAAAAGCCGGTGAGAGACTCTCACCGGCTTTTCCTATTAGAGATGGGGAATTTCCCCACCCACCTCTTCATACGATTTATTTACTTTTTTCAACTTCTTCAATTTTAGATTGAATATCAGCTACTTCTTTTTTTACTTTTTCAGAAATTTCGCCTTCTGCTGATTCGATTTCGTCGGCTAAATCACTTGCTAGATCTTTTACATCATCTTTAACTGCATCTGCTTCTTTACGCACACTAGACGCGACATCTTTAACTTTATCTACAACTTGAGAAGACTGTTCAGATACCGTGTTAGCTATTTCGCTCGATCTTTCCTTCGCGTATTTAGCCCAATCATTCCCTTTTTCATAAGCATTTGTAGCAAATTCATTCGTCTTTTCCTTAGCAAGGTGAGCTTGCTCTGAAATATCCTGACGTAATTCTTTACCTGATTTTGGAGCCAATAAAAGTGCTGCGGAAGCCCCTACGATTCCACCTATTAATGAGCCAATTAAAAAGTCTTTCGTATTCATTTCTGCCATTTCTTATTCCTCCTTAGATTTGCTCTTTTTCTTTTTTTCTTGCTTTAAATTTTTCATAAAAATCAATAGCAACCTGTCCCCATTGTACCACTTGAGCTATTTGCTCAGATTGTTGATTTGTTTTCGTTGTGATCGTATGGGACACGTGCTTAATTGACTGATTAACTTGTTGAAAGGATTGACCTAATTCTTTGACGGAAGCAAATACTGGGTCTAATGATTCTGATTTTTGCTGAATATCGTCTGCTAATTGATTCGTTCTTTGCAAGAGCTTTTCTGTTTCGGATGTTACTCCATTCATTTGTTTTTCTACACTTGCAATGGTCGTCGCAACATGCTCTAAAGTTTGATTAGCAGATTTTAGCGTTTTAATGAGATAAATGACCAAAATTGCAAAAGCAACTGCTACAATTAGGGCACTTATGTATACTAATTCGATCAAGCTTCCACCTCCTTACATATTAATGTCATTCCCTTAGATTGAATAAAATAAACTTCCAAATTTGAGGATTATCATTTGGTAAATCATAAAAATTTAATTCGCTTTAAGGCAATGTAATTCCTTCTTTAAAATTGAGTATTTTTTTACAAACTTAACATGAATCTTATGGAAAATATTTATATACACCATACTACCACAATTGGATGTAGATTTCATAACCGAACCCAATTTTATGTAAAATTAAGCGACGATTTATTTATGTATGAAAGTTATCCTAAAGGCGATGTGCTCTCTTTTTCATTCACGTCGCATTGGCAGTCCTTTTTCCAGCTTCATTGCTTCGTATATCGATTTACTCCGCATTGACCTCTCTTTTTTCGGCTTCATTGCCACGTATTTTGATTTGCTCCGCATTGGCGGCCAGTTCTCTCGGATTCATTGCTACGTATTTTGATGTTGGTGGCGAAGTGAATCAGACTTCGCCATGTGGGTTTTGTATGAAAGTGTACGGAGGGAGATATGTGGAGGTCTGCTCGTCGCTACCGAAAATCATGCTCTGCGACAATCACGTGCGCTGAGCTAATCGGCTACGCCGCTGGATTTCTGCCCTGCCACTACGCCCCACGGCAGTCTCCACATGACTCGCCCGTTGGGTATGTGCTAACATCAAGTACAAATAATCACTCATACAACAATAACTAAAATTTATTTGAATGAAAAGTCACCAGTTAAGGACTGTAGGTAACTCATAGGATACGGAGTATGTTTTTTAATAGTGACGAATAGCTATCCGCATATTTTATACAACTCAACTGGTTTTTTTCTGGTCGTTAAATTGTTAAGTATACATAGGATCTAAATAAAGCGTAACGTAGGAGTGGTCTCCTGGACGTTACGCTTTACGTATTGTCAATCAATGTGCTGTTAATAATTCTTCATAGGCTTGCTGATATTTTTGAATATCACCAGCACCCATAAATAAGACGACGCCTTGATTATAGGAGCGTAATACACTCATATCACCATCATCAATCAACTTTGCGCCTGGGATTTTTTCTTGTAAATCATGAATGGTAAGCTGCCCTTGATTTTCTCGAGCAGATCCGAAAATATCACATAAGTACACTTGATCGGCTTTCGAAAGTGATTCAGCAAATTCTGTTAAGAATGTTTTAGTTCTTGTAAACGTATGAGGCTGGAACACAGCGATCACTTGTTTATCAGGATACTTATTTTTGGTCGCTTGAATCGTAGCAGCTATTTCAGTTGGATGATGGGCATAGTCATCAATTAAAATTTGTTGACCTATCACCTTTTCTGTAAAGCGTCTCTTCACACCTGCGAACGTTTTTAAATGAGGCTCCACCACATCTGCACTAATGTTTTCATAATGACAGATGGCGATAACTGCTAGTGCGTTTAGAACATTATGCTCACCAAATCCAGGTACAATAAACGTTCCATACAGGTTATTACGAACATAGACATCAAATTGCATCCCTACATCCGTTCTTTCAAGATTACGTGCTTGAAAATCATTGTCTGAATTAAAGCCGTAAAAAACAACAGGTACATTCGCATGCATTTCCTGTAAGTAACGATCATCTCCACAAGCGACAATCGCCTTATTGACTTGCATCGCCATTTCCTGGAAGGCGGTAAAAACATCCTCAACATTTTTAAAATAATCAGGATGATCAAAATCAATATTTGTCATAATACAATAATCGGGCTTGTAGTTCAAGAAATGTCTGCGATACTCACAAGCTTCAAATACAAAATACTCGGAGTCTTCCTTACCTTTACCCGTACCATCTCCAATTAAATAAGATGTAGGCTTGCTTGCTCCAAGTACATGTGATAATAACCCGGTCGTTGATGTTTTTCCATGTGAACCCGTTACAGCGATACTTGTAAAATTAGATATGAAATCTCCTAGAAATTTAGGATATGGCTTCACATCCATCCCTAATTCATGTGCTTTTTTTATTTCAGGGTGATCTTGTCCATAAGCCGCAGAAGCAATTAACGTCTGTCCCCCTTGAATATTTTCAGGATTAAACGGCAATAAAGGTATTCCTTTTTTCTCTAACGGCACTTGTGTAAAGAAATTCTTCTCAACATCTGAACCTTGTACTTGTTGATTCATATCATGCAAAATTTGGGCTAGTGCACTCATGCCTGACCCTTTTATTCCAATAAAATGATACGTATTCATAGATGGACCTCCAAAATCAACTCATTTAACTAAATGTCCAATTTATCGATATTTTTGATTGTTAAGCTGTCGATTCATTATAACAAACTACTTTGTGATGATCTAGACTAGCTAGTATTTCCTCTTTTGATTGTATTTCTATTATATACGGTAATCGAAGGATTGGTGCCTATAGCTTCATCGTATTGAAAAATCGCACTAAGTCACTTTCCCCTTATTACCTACTATTCCCTTTTTTAAACTTTTCATAGCCTTATTCTCCGAAGCTTAGTAATTCCTCTAATTCATAATCATCGACAAGAACATGTCGAGGCTTACTTCCCATCGCTTCTGAAACAACACCTTTCGCCTCCATCATGTCTACGAGTCGGGCAGCCCGATTATAACCAACCCTAAACCTTCTTTGAATGCTAGAAGCCGATGCATTCCCTTGTTCGACAACAAAATAACATACTTCTTCAAATAACTCATCATCTTGTTCTACAGCGGCCAATGCTGATTTTTCTAATTGACCATTTTCAATTAAATAATGTGGTTCTCTTTGCTTCTTCACAAAAGCGATGACATCCTCTATCTCTTCATCTGAAACGAAAGTACCTTGAACACGAATGGGTTTAGGTGTGCCATTTTCATGAAACAGCATATCGCCTCTTCCTAACAGTCTTTCTGCACCTGACATGTCTAAAATTGTTCGTGAATCGGTTTGAGACGAAACCGAGAATGCAACACGTGTTGGTATATTGGCTTTAATTAACCCCGTAATAACATCAACTGAGGGTCGTTGTGTCGCTAATAATAAATGAATGCCGCATGCCCGAGCTTTTTGTGCAATTCGGCAAATAGCGTCCTCAACTTCCTGTGGCGAAACCATCATTAAATCAGCCAATTCATCAATGACGACCAAAATATAAGGAAGTGCTGGTTTATCTGCTGCTTCAGAGAAACGTTCATTATATCGACCTATGTCTCTCACACCTTTTTGACTAAATAGTTCATAACGCCTTTCCATTTCCGTTACGACCCATTTTAAGGCATGTGTAGCTTGCTTAGCATCTGTAATGACCGGTGTTACTAAATGTGGTAACCCATTGTAAGGAGCTAATTCAACCATTTTCGGGTCAATTAGCATCATTTTAACCTCATCAGGATTCGCCTTATAAAGCAAACTGATTAAAATGGAATTTATACAGACACTTTTTCCAGATCCTGTAGCACCTGCAACCATTCCATGTGGCATTTTTTTTAAATCCGTCACAATGGGTTGCCCAGATATATCTAAACCTAAAGCTACATTTAAAGGAGAGTCTGGCTGGATGAACTCTTTACGCCTTAAGATTTCTCTTAAGAAGACTGGTTTAGATTGACGATTGGGAACTTCAATTCCTATTGTATTTTTCCCAGGAATAGGAGCCTCAATTCGAATATCCTTTGCCGCTAAAGCTAGTTTCATATCATCTGTTAAACTGGTTACCTTTGTAACTTTTACACCACGTGCTGGCTGAATTTCAAAACGTGTAACGGATGGACCCTTTGTCATGAACACGACTTTGGCATCGACATTAAAGCTGGTTAGTGTCTCTTCAAGTGTATCCGCCTGTTCCTTTAACCAATCGGAGTCATCCTCTGTCTCGACAGATGGATACTTTAATAATTGGATACTTGGTTTTTGATAAGTCCCGTTCAAAAGCTTTTGCCCATTATGTTGCTTATGCTCTTCTTTTGATACCCGCTCTGTAAAAGCTTTCGTCTCCTGACTTTTGGCGTACTTCTTCCGGTCTGAAGGTAGCATCATCACATTAAAAGGTAAGGTTGGTTTACCCTTATTATTTTGAGTAGTACTATGCTTCATTCCCTGCTTTGCTACTGCTTTACTCTTAACTGGAGCACTAGGTTTGACTTCCTCAACAACGGCTCGTTCTTCTGCTTGATCAGCATAAGCGTTTACTAGATCAGGAGTTGAAACAGCTTCTTGTTCCGATAGGTCATCGTCCATAACACGGTCTTCTGACTCTTGGAGGACAACTTCTGTTTCACTATAAAAACCATCTATTGTTTCAAGAGATTCCACTTCTTCATAACTTTGCACTTCCTGTAAATGCAAAGAGGGAAGTTCGTCTTCAATCGAAACGTGATTATCATTCGTTTGGCTTTCCTGACTCTTGAACGAATCCCTATCCATCTCTTCTGTTTGACGGTCAACTTGCTCTTTATGCAATGGCTCAGCTACGGCTGCCGCTAGTTCTTCATTCACCTCAGAAAAGACATCACCATCTGTCTCTAATGAATCATCGTTTGACTTCACATAAATGTGACCATTATTTTCCCATTTGCTTTTTTTCACTTTATACGGTTTATAACCGTAAATAGGTGATGGGACAACAGATGGTTTAAAACTAGCATTCGTGAATTTTTGTTTAGGTTGAGATTCAATATCCTTATTCGAATGACTATCTTGCACCGGATGTTTATTAGAACGATTCTCGTAAGTTGGTTGAAGATTGGAAGATAATGATTGCTTTTGTTCGTCCCTTAACTCAACGTTACGACTCTGATTCGTTTTTGTTTGTGTTCTGTTAACAGTCTTTTTTGATGGAAATTTTTTATCAATGGCTTTGACACTATTATTTTGAGCGTGCACCTTTTCCTTCTGTACAGATGTTCTCTTTGCTATAGAGTGATCATCCATTACAGGAAATCGAAACTTACCAGGCTTGGCATATTCGTATGTCATTTTTGATTGAGCTTGCCCTTCATGTTCTTGAACTGTTCTTCCGCGTGTATGTATCGATTGTTCTTCCTTTTTATGCTTATGATGAGATGCTAAATAATCAGAATCAGTTTCAGAATCCTCTCCAAAAAAGTAACGCCTTACTTTTGACCATACATCTTGAAATGTTGACATACTACCCCTCCGTTTCCACTCTGACCTAGTCTAGCTTTGAATAAAAAAACCACTAGAAAACTAGTGGTTCCAAGCTGTAGCATCTATCGAATGTTCAGCCTGTTCTTTTTTCAAAAACGTTCCTACATCTTCACTAAAGAATGATCAAATTGACTTCCTACTACAAAGGCGTCTTCTAATACTAGAATGCCTTTTTCTTCAGGTGCATTTGGGATTTGAAGCTCTTTAGCTGAACAAATCATACCGTGGGAATCTACACCTCGAAGTTTTGCCGCCTTAATTTTCAGTCCACTTGGCATTACAGCATCTACTGTTGCAACAACAACCTTTTGTCCTGCCTCTACATTCGGTGCACCGCATACAATTTGAACGGTTTGTTCGCCAAGGTCTACTTGACAAACACTCAATTTATCGGCATTAGGATGCTTATCCTTTTCTTTTACTAAACCAACAACAAAAGAAGCTTGGTCCTCAAATTGCAGTTCATTGACATCCGCTTTGTTGTCTGAGAATGCTTTTTGTATTAATTGTTTCATTTCTGAGTTTACTTCCAATTGGCCCGTACCTACAATTTGACCATATTTAGAAGCATGAAAGATATTAAATCCTGATAACTCTTTTGTATCTTGATCATATATTCGCACGACATCCCCATGCTTTGAGAATGCTCTTTTTTCTAGCTCAATATCTTTTACAAAGAGTAGCAAGGTATCTCCTACTCCTTTTTCATTATAAAATACATTCATTTCTTTTAACTCCTTTTGTCGAACACTCATCATTAATAGCACAACAAGAATATTGTACCATAATTACTTCTTCGTTGATGATGGGTCTTTAGGTTTTTTTTGCGCTAAGATAAAAGTAGGCTCAAGCTCCCCATTTTCGTAAAGAAACGGTAATGCTGTGACTGGGATTCTTCCATCTTTAAAAAACTGCAGGGCAATTTGTGCTAGGACATCATAACCTGTATCGTTTTGAATATCAGCAAAAATTAATACATCTTGATGTGGAATCGCAACAGCTAGCTTGCCAGTAACCTTGCGTTCCATTTTATCTATAAGTGATTGATCTAGAATTCGGCTGGCATCATAACCATCTTTGGCTCTTAAGAAATAAAAGGTGTTTCCAGCTACTCGGTCTTCATTTAATGGATGTTCTAATGACCGAATATTAAAAAGAGCGATTTCTCTAATTTTATCCGCCGTTAGCTTCGAGCTTTTTATCATCTCTTCGTGAATAAGTGTATAAGATTCACCTAAATCTACCGCGTAATATATACGTGTTTCACCAGTATGTTCATGGTAGATTAACTGCTTATTTTCCTTTGTTTCTGTTGGAAATGAGCTAGAACGAATGACAGGATATATATTCTTTTCGTTTCCTTCTAATGATACTTCTATTTTCATTGAGTGTAGGCCCAACTCAACATAACGTACGACTTCATCAATGGATCCAAATTCATTTCTTTCCCATTTTGCTAATAAAGGTTTTAATTGTAAAGTCACGCCTTTTTTTGTTTGTTTATCTTCAACTCTTAATGTGGATTCTTTATGGTCATAGGCCGTGGTCCATTCTTCATGAACGAGCTTTGCCTCAATTTTTTTACGAAATTCTCTCATTTCCATGATTATTCGCCTCCTTATACCGTTATAGTTTAACATGTTTATATAGCAGTCACCAATTTTGGTTTTATGTTTTGTATGGAAGTTGGTGCTAATGATTGAGTGCGGAGTTCTACTTGCCTCTACCGAAAATCATGCTCCGCTGGGTACTGCCCATTCTCAAGTTCAAAATCATACTTACAACAAAGATTAAAATGAATAAGAACAAAAAACAATGGGAATTAAAAACCACAAGTTAATAAGCTCTTTATCCAGGTACTGATTCTCTTGACTTCTGTTTCTACACATCAACTGTCAGTTTGGACAGATACTCGCGGTAAGAATAGGATTATCTGCACGATTTGCCTTGTTCATGTCAGTTACCATAGGGGAGAGGGCTAGTAAGTGCACGAAAAATAGAGGCTTGTGCTCACGCATTCGGCTTCCCCTCATTAACCTCCTTCTTTGTGCAGTTACTCGCTCTTCCAGCTCCCGTCCTCCCCACTGTGTTATCACTCACTTTCTCTTCATGAGATCAAAAAAACACGAAATTCTCATGAGAATCTTCGTGCCTTTTCGCATTTTTTTACTTAAACGCTTTTTCCTCTGCATTAGTTAGGAAGGCCTCAATCTCTTCTTCCGTCTTTCGGTCTTTGCTTACAAAGCGGTCGATTTCTTCACCACCAGAGTAGACAAGGAAACTTGGAATTCCCATAATTCCTAAATCAACACATAAATCAACAAATTGATCGCGATCAACATAATAATAATTAAACGTTGGAAAGTCCGCTTCCATTCTTGGCAAGTAAGGCTCAATCACGCGGCAATCTGGACACCAATCTGCCGAAAATAAAAATACAGCTGTTTCTTTTTTAACGATCTCTTGAAATTGTTCTACACTTTTCAACTGTTCCATCATCATTCTCCTTTATTCTTGCTGAATCTTCATATCCCCAGCTTTGATTTTTCCTATTTTTCGTAACCACTCTGATAGTATCAAACTAATAAATGCAGGTGCAACTATTAAAAATATGAAAATAGATATAAATGTCTCTTGATTAAAACCCATCTCACTTAACATCATAATAGGACCTACTAAACCACTTGTACCCATTCCAGCCCCCGCTGCATTATTTACCATACCAAAAAGATGAATTCCAATTGGGGCTAAAACCATACCTGCCACCGTAGGCGGAATAAGGATTATAGGGTTCTTAATAATATTTGGCATTTGTAACATCGACGTTCCAAGACCTTGTGACACTAATCCTGACAGTCCATTATCTCGATAACTACTTACTGCAAATCCGACCATTTGTGCCGCACAGCCAATTGTCGCCGCTCCAGCAGCAATACCTTCTATTTCTAACATAATGGCTAAAGCGGCACTTGAAATCGGTGCCGTAAGAGCAAGCCCCATAATTGTCGCTACTAATACCCCCATTATAATAGGCTGCTGTTCCGTTGCCCAAACAATCACGGTACCTATGGACTGTAATCCAGACTGAATCCACGGACCGATAAAACTAGCTGTTATAAAACCGGTAGTTATCGTAACAAATGGCGTAATAATCATATCAAGCTTCGTTTCACCAGATACCAATTTCCCTATTTCAGTCGAAATAATCGCTGCGATTAAACTCCCGGCAGGCCCCCCTAAAGTAGCTCCTGCCGCTCCACTAACAACGGCAGCAAACAACACTAACTTTGGAGCTTTCAAACTATAAGCAACGGCGACACCAATTGCTGGCCCCATCAAACTCATCGTCAACTGTCCTAATTCCTGTAAGTCTGTTAATAGTCTATTTTGTTCAAAAACAAGCATAAGTTGGTCAGCGGCTGTTTGAATAATTAATCCAATAATTAAGGATGCAAACAAGCCCAACGCCATAAAACTCATCGCATCAATGAAATACGTTTTAAAGCTCAATTGAATCCCTTTTTTATGTAGAAGCCCTCTCATGACTCCCCTCCTAGATGACTACTTATCATTCCAGCGATAAGAATGCAATATTTCCATCAATACCACGGTATCGTCTACTATTTTATCGTAATTCGTGAGTTTTGTAAGCTTCACATGTCCACTACCTACCGTTAACTCTATTTCGCGAAGTTTATCATCCGATTTCACAGATAAAAAAAAGTGTTCTTCTCCTTGTTCTTCTGTTAAAAATAATAATGACTCTGCCATTGCTTCTTGCTCCAACAAGCGCGGCTCATCTTCTTTTGGAATATAAAATAAAATGACCAGGTCCTCATGCTGGTCAAGAAATACATAATTAAATGTTTGTTCTTTTACCACCTCATAATTGGTGGGGATATAAAGTGAAATGTCCCCAAAATCATTATTAATATCTTGTCGATCAGACATCGTTTTTTGTTTAAAAGAGGCTTCTACATCCGGAAAAGTTTCTTCAATATTAGGGTAACATCCGACTAATAAAAGCAGACTTACGAATAAGAATACGTTTATTAAGTTAGTTTCCTTTATCTCCATGATCATCTCACCTTTTCATATACTCTTTGCTAGTCCCAAAAGTCCATCTTTGATTATAGTATGTAGCAAAAGATAAGCATCTCATTCGATCCTACTCCAAGAACAGGCTATACTAAGTATAGATTATTTCTAGAATATGGAGGGATTAGCAATGGAATTACTCGTATACTTAGCTGGTGAAATTCACTCACCTTGGCGTGACGACCTAAAGAAGAAAGCAGAGTCGCTTCAATTGCCTCTAGTTTTCAAAGGACCCATGGAGGACCATGACCGCTCAGACAATATCGGTGAAGAGATTATTGGCAATCAGCCAAATCCCGTTCAAAAAGATGAAGCGGCATCAGCTTTTAATAATCTTCGCACACAAATATGGATGAAAAAAGCCGATGTGGTTATTGCGTTATTTGGCGAAAATTATAAACAATGGAATACGGCTATGGATGCGTCAACAGCTATATCGCTCAACAAACCACTCATTTTAATCCGTCCTGAAAAGTTACACCACCCATTGAAGGAGTTATCCAATAAAGCCCAGGTCGTAGTTGAAACACCTGAACAAGCCCTTCAAGCCCTTTCTTATGTATTTGAATCCTAATAAAAAAGCTCTCTTCGGCCACATCAGTAGCCGAGAGAGTTTTTTAATGCTTCCATTCTTGCTGATTATATTCGTACTGGCCATACAACATTTCCACAATATGTAAAAACATTTGTTTTCTCGTTATTCGTCCAGCTGTAAATACTCCAATAGCGCCTTCTTTTTTACGAATATCATGATCAGCGGTTAGCTCTGCCATGATATCACCCAGTTCTCTTCCTTCTCTTAAACTTCTCGCAACATCAAAAGGTAGTAATATCTTAGCTCCACTTGCAAGCCAAACTTGACCTTGCTTATTAACAAGCGCACCCCAATTACAAAGCATAAGACCACCAGTTGTTTCTGTTACGCCACCTTCTAAACCAAAACCTAGGTCTGACTCGGTTATCTGAAGAGCTGCTTTCGCTCGGTTCACAGCACCTTCCACTGTTTCTTCATCACTAAATGGTTGTGACGAAACTCCTGATGGAACTTCTACACTTTGAACACCTGCATTCATTTTTAAGAATAATTCTTGAACGGCATGGACTTTGGCAGGATTTTTTGTTCCGACAGCAATTTTCATGATGTCAGCTCCTTACACTAAAATTGTGAACGTGCTATGCATTCTTATTGTTGTAAAATAGAGGCTAAAGTTGAACTGTCGCTCTCTTTGACAAGCTTGACGAGTAATTCCTTTGCTGCAGCATAATCGTCGATATGAATGATAGATGCTGAAGTATGAATGTATCTTGAACAAATTCCTACAACAGCAGACGGAACACCGTTATTACTAATATGTACACGTCCCGCATCCGTACCACCCGCAGAAACAAAATATTGATATGGAATGTTATTAGATTCAGCCGTATCCAAAATGAATTCTCTCATGCCTCGGTGTGTAACCATCGAACGGTCTAAAATGCGCAAGAGTGCTCCCTTGCCTAAATGACCAAATGCATCTTTACCACCTGTAGCATCATTTGCAGGACTAGCATCTAACGCATAAAATAAATCAGGCTTAATCAAATTAGCAGCCGTTTGTGCCCCTCTTAGCCCAACCTCTTCTTGAACAGTTGCACCGGAATAAAGGATGTTCGGCAATTTTTCATTTTTTAACTCTTTTAATAATTCAATCGATAAGCCGACCCCATAACGGTTATCCCAAGCTTTTGCCAAAATCTTTTTCTCATTAGCCATTGGCGTAAAAGGACAGATTGGCACAATTTGTTGACCTGGTTTAATCCCAATATTAATAGCGTCCTCTTTATCGTCAGCTCCGATGTCAATGTACATATTTTTTAAAGCCATCGGTTTAGCACGCTGAGCTTCTTCTAATAAATGTGGAGGGATTGACCCAATCACACCAATAACTGGACCTTGGTCTGTCATAATTTGAACACG
Organism: Alkalihalobacillus pseudalcaliphilus; assembly: GCA_001038565.1. Lineage (GTDB taxonomy): Bacteria > Bacillota > Bacilli > Bacillales > Bacillaceae_D > Alkalihalobacillus > Alkalihalobacillus pseudalcaliphilus. The sequence continues at coordinate 541,257 of LFJO01000002.1, read as the reverse complement.
TTGAGCTAGTAATACTTGACTCCACCAGCCACCTAATGTTTGAAATTGAATAAGCCCTTTCTCATTAATAGAGGTAACCATAAAGCCAACTTCATCCATATGTCCTGCCACCATGATAGTTGGTCCAGAGTCATCCCCTCTTTTAACGCCAAAAATACTTCCGAGTTTGTCCTGCACTATTTCATCCGTATATTTTGAAAGCTCACTTTTCACAAATTTGCGGACATCATGTTCAAATCCAGGTGCTCCCTGTAATTCTGTTAATGTTTTAAACAGTGATAATGTTTCCTGATTCATTGCAATAACTCCCTTCCAACTCATATAACTTTGTATTTAAATTGAACATACTCTTTTATCTTATCTGAAAATGACAAGTTTGACCACCTTTGGAACTAGAAACTCCTTCACAAGTTTAGACTAGATTATCGATAAATATTGATATTCTTGCGGTTGTGCTTGAAAGACAATGTTTACTTTCTGTATACTAAGAATGAGTCAATAAATGAAACAACACTTTTATAGAAAAAGCTCTTTATTCCTCTAATAGAAAGGAAGTATTTCGATGAGTACAAAGAATTTCTTGGCTGGATTAGGTCTTGGTCTTGTTGCTGGTTATTTAGTTCGTGAATCGATTTCCCATGCAAAAATCTCACCAGAACGTGCATTAAAGAATGTCAAAAAACAAGTAAGCACCATTCACCATATTTCTGGCTCTTGGATACATATGGTTCCCGAGACTTTACATCGTCATGATTTAACATATGAAGTATACATCGGTGGTATCTCAACTAAACAAAGCCAAGGCATTGTTCAATACGATTTCGTTGTCGACACAAAAACGGGAACTATTTTAGAGATGACCAAAACTCAATAAGAGAAAAAGCTACACCCATTTTAGTAATGGGGTAGCTTTTTTAATATGTTGATAAATGACTTTATTTTTGTCTAAAGACAGCTTCACAACGATATATTCTCATATTTCTTTCATGAAACTTTTGCTCGTACTCGGTCATGACATTTCCTTCAAAGTTACTATTATGAAGATCTAAACTGACATGATTTAAAATTAAGCCGTACTTAGAAAAGCTATGAAGTGAATATTCAAATAATCCTTGATTATCTGTTTTAAAATGAATCTCGCCTTGTTCCTTTAATAACAACTCATATTTTTCTAGAAAGCTTTGATACGTCAGACGACGCTTCTCATGACGATTTTTCGGCCAAGGATCTGTAAAGTTAATAAAAAACCTATTAATTTCCCCCTCACCAAAGAAGTCCAATATTTCTTCAACATCTTCATTTAGGAAAACAACATTGGAAAGTCCAGCCTCTTTCACTCTCTCCATCGCTGTAATCAGCACACTATCGTATTTTTCTATCCCGATAAAGTTTACATTAGGATGTGCTTGTCCCATCCCTAAAAGAAATTGACCTTTGCCCGTTCCTACTTCCACATAGATAGGATGATGATTCCCAAAAAGCTCTGACCACTTCCCTTTCACTCTTGATGGATTTTGAATAACGATGTTAGGGTTTTTCTCCATTTCTTCTTTTGCCCATGGTTTATGACGCAACCTCATTGATTAACACCTCTAATTTTTCAATTCGAATTTATAACGTATAAATTTTCTTTCATTGCTTAAGCTACTGATAACTTAATCAAAAAAGGAGTCTCCATCATGCCTTTATCAAAAGCTGACAAACTTGGACTAGTTATTGATCTTCTTCAAGATGCTGATTACGAACACCACTTTACACCAAATGAAAAAGAGCAATTAGACCTATTGTTATCTAGCTTATCACAAGAATTACAATTTCAATCAGATACAATTGTTGCCCTCACAAAAGTGCAAGATATTTTATCAAATGGTCACCTATCAGCTTATGAGAAAGAGGCCTTTGTCATGACTCTTCAAGAAGAACAACTGACTCATTCCGACATCGACTGACACTATTTCCTCGGAAATATCCTATTTTCCCACAACAAAAGCTCTACTTCACTCATTAGTAGAGCTTTTGTTCTGTAGGAAAATCCTTATATATAAACTCTTCTCTTCTTATCATCCTTCATCGTTTGATAAGTTCATTAGCAAATAATTCTTTAACTCTTCAGCTTGAGTTTGTTCATCTCTTTCTACATGCCATACGATCGAAGCAATCGATTGAGAAACGACGTACCACTGCATCCGTTCATAAAGAGATTCACCTACTTGAACACCATATTGGGCTAGCCACTTTTCCCACTCCGATTGATCTATATAATGATAAAGTAGCAGACCTAAGTCTAATGCCGGATCAGCGACAATCGCTCCATCCCAGTCGATTAAATATAATTGTTCTTCTTCGGTAAGCATCCAATTATTATGATTAATATCTGCATGACAAACGACATGGTGGTCATAATGTATGCTTGGGAGCTTTTCTTTTAAATACTGCATACCTTGTCTAATCGGTTCATCACCTATATTAAAAAGCTGCAGTTGTATGTTTAAGTTTTCATAAATAATCTCCGGTGTTAAAGGCTCATTACCGATTCTTTTAAACATATCTAATAATTCACTGGAACCATGAATTTTCGCTAATAAGTTCGCAACTCTTTTCTCATTCATTTCGTTGGACTTTAATTCTCGTCCATGTACCCATCTCTGTGCCGTTACGACATCGCCATTTTCTAAACGCTTCGTCCATAATAACTTGGGTACAATTCCCTCTGCTGAAAGTACAGCCAGAAAAGGTGATGAATTACGTTTTAAAAAAACCTTCTGGTCACCTTGCTGGGCTATATATGCTTCTCCAGTTATCCCACCAGCTGGCATCACCTTCCAGCCTTCTCCTAAGAACGTTTCCAACCAATTCACCCTCATTTTCATATACTTTCTCCATCTTCCCAAATTAACACTTATATAAGTATAGCTTATTTTACATGAAACTACCTTAAAAAATTTAAATTTTTTACAAAGAAAACAAAACGAAGCAGAGTTCAATTCGCTCTGCCCCTTTTATGGCTATCTCACACATACAAATGTTGAGACTGGCTTTATCTTTATCTCGTTTCCGTCGAATGTATATAATGGTATCAAAGATGCAACTTGATCGTCAACGACAACTTGCCATTTTTGTGGTTCAATTGGAACCTTACGCTCATACTCACTTGCATTAAATATGACAATAACCTGTTGCCATTTTCCGTATTTTTCCACTTGATTCAAAGAAAAACCAAAGCATTGTTCTTCAACGTGGAGCCAATTCAAATGGTTTCCAATTTCTTCATATGTAGATAAAGAGAAGGCTTTGTGGGACTTACGTATGGCGATAAGTTCTTTTACATAGTCAACGTAAGAACAATATTTTTCCCTTCTCCTCCAATCAAACTGGTTAATATAGTCAGGTGACCTATACGAGTTCTCCACCCCATATTTCGTACGAAAAAACTCTTGACCAGCATGGAGAAATGGTACGCCCTGGGCTAATAAAATCATCGCTGTCGCTAATTGATGTCTTTTTTCCCTCCACTGTTTATCTTCACTTGTACTTAAAAGTAATTTATCCCATAATGTATGGTTATCATGTGACTCTACATAATGAATCGCTTGTTCTGGACATTTGAATAACTCCGGGTTACCTACAATGCCTGACTTAATAGCTTCGAAGTCGCTTAAACTCCCCTGTATAAAACCTTTTGCTTCAAGCTGAAAAGTACTTCCTTTTAATGCATCACGGTAGGAATCTACAAAAAAAGCCACCTCTAATTGTTTGGCATTCGATAAGATAGCACGTTTTTGTTCGTCATATGTCGTTGGTAAATTCCAACCTTCTCCTAAAAGTAACACGGATGGTTTTCTCTCTTTTAGCTCCTTTGTTAGTTTGTTGATCGTATTCACATCAATAATTCCCATTAAATCAAAACGGAAACCGTCGACATCAAATTCCTCTAACCAATAAACCACACAGTCAATGATGAATTTTCGGACCATTTTTCTTTCTGTCGCTAAATCATTACCAACACCAGTACCATTGCTTAAGCTACTATCATGTCCGTAACGGAAATAATAGCCTGGTACTAATGTATGAAAATCTGATTGCTCGTGAATATACACATGATTAAAGACGACATCCAGAATAACTTGAAGATTCTCTTGATGTAATATGGCAATGAGTTTCTTCAGCTCACACACTCGTGTATAACCGTTAAACGGATCAAGAGAATAACTACCCTCCGGGCAAAAATAATGGACAACATCATAACCCCAATTGTATTCATGTGGCCAATTAGTTTCATCGACACTACCAAAGTCAGCGACTGGTAATAACTCTACATGTGTTATTCCTAGCTCTTTTAAGTAATCCATTCCTGTTCGTTTATTGTTCAAGCTCGTTCCTTGCTCTGTCAAACCTACGTACTTTCCCTTTTCTTTTATTCCATTATGTCTTCCAATTGTAAAATCACGAATATGCATCTCATAAATAATAGCTTCTACTGGTCGAATTTCAGTCGTTGGTACAGGCCATTGCGACGGGTTCGTTTTTTCCAAATGACCAATCATCGCCTTTTCCCCATTAACGGTTAACAATTTCGCATACGGGTCATTGGCTGTTGCCCATTCACCATTCACACATACATGGTATTGATAGAAATACCCTTCAAATTGTCTTGGCAATGTAAGTCGCCACACACCCTTCTCTGTTCGAAACAGGGGAATAATCTCGATTTCTTTGCATGACCAATCAACCGAAAGAAGCAGCTGCATTTTCGTTGCGGTCGGTGCCCAAACCGCCCAATGATAATGTTCATTTTGAAGTGAAAGGCCTAAATCGTCACCATGATACGTATATAGTTCTTCAAACATTTGAGTTCTTACAACCTCTTCAGCTATTTTGACTGTGAACTTGATTCCATCGATGTTGACTTGATAATGATTACCTAATATATAAATTTGTTCTAATTTTAAATAAAGTTTTTGTTTATTTTCTAAATGAATAGAAAATGATACGTACTCATTCGTCCCATCGCTCATCGATAAAAGTGAAAGCTTTTCTGATTTGAAAATTTCATTACCTTCTATAACAATCGTATATAAATCAATGAGTCTAACGTCTTTGATTATTGATTGGACACGAACCTTATCCATGACCCTCACCCCTTTTTTTACAGCTACACTTACGATATAAAGACCCTCTCCTATTGATGTATATCCCAAATAAAATGCCCTTATACGATTGATACCATTAACAATATGTATAAACTTTTGAATTCCCTTACCCTAATTAATGCTAGGCAAAAGCTAGTTATTCCGATAAAATGTAATCGATCACGTAGAGAGATTTTCACCAAAAGATATTTTCTAGGATGGGGGTTTCAACATTGAGTGACAAACAATTAAACCGAGCTCGTTTGCTCGTTTCTTGCCTAGATCGACCAGGAATCGTCTCCGTTTTATCTACATTTTTATTTAAACGCGGAGCTAACATTGTCCAATCGGATCAATATTCTACCGATCCAGCCGGCGGTATGTTTTTTATGAGAATTGAGTTTGATTTACATGAAGACGATACATTTCAACAAATGAATGAACAGTTTACTGAAATCGCCTCACAATTTCAACTCCATTGGCAATTGAGCCTTGCTCGTAAAAAAAAGAAAATGGCTATTTTTGTTTCGAAGGAAGATCATTGTTTAATGGAGCTTTTGTGGAAATGGAGAGCAGGCGAGCTCGACGTTGACATTCCCTTAGTCATTAGTAATCATCCTGACAGTAAACAAGTTGTTGAAAATTACGGTATACCTTTTTATCACATTCCTGTAAACAAGGAGAACAAACTTGAGGCTGAAACAAAAATGATGAAGTTACTTCAGCAAGCAGAAATTGATTTCTCGGTCTTAGCCCGGTACATGCAAATACTATCGCCTTCTTTCGTTGAACGTTTTCCCGATCGAATTATTAATATTCACCATTCATTTTTACCCGCATTTATTGGCGCCAACCCTTATGCAAAGGCGTTTGAACGTGGTGTGAAATTAATTGGAGCTACCGCCCATTATGTGACGAATGATTTAGATGAAGGACCGATTATTGAACAAGATGTTATTCGGTCCCATCATAGATACTCCTCAGATGAACTCCGAGTCCTAGGGCGCAATGTTGAAAGAACGACGCTAGCTCGTGCAGTACGATGGCATATTGATGATCAAGTAATCGTTCATGGAAATAAAACGATCGTATTTTCCTCATAACTAAAAAAATACCTTTATTTCCAATGAGATCACAAAAAAACTCAGGTAGATAATATCTATACCTGAGTTTTTTGAGTTACATGAATTAGCCCTGCTTTTCTTGTAACATTTTTAGTTCTGTATTTATATATTGAAACTCTTCTTCATTCATGTCTGTTTCTAAGTAAATGAGTTGTCCGCCATCATTTGTATCTGGTAATAATTGTTCACCGTTGGTTCTGATCCAAAGCTGCAAGGATTCCTTTAAGCCTCTCTTAGCTTCGTAAATGGTATCTCCAAAGCTAACACAACCATCTGCACCGATAATCTCAAACATAAACTCAGTTCCACCTAACCAGTTTGGCACTCGCCTAACAGACCATGAAAATTCTTCAGGCTGAACGATATGAATTTCACCCGATCTTCCGTTAATCATGTAGTCCCTCCTTCATCCATTCATTCGTTCAAATTTCCAAATTGAGTATAATCCGTCCCTTGTCACAAAGCATCTATCTCAAGTGATTTGTATTTTCCATCTATACCCATTTAAGGAGTTACTAAAACCCATTATTCATTTGACACATACTTAGTCATTATAAAGATTTTATAATTGCTTTTCAATACTAATGATATTTTTACTATTCATGAAATTCTTCCACTTCATCGCCATTTTCAACAATTTTTGTTTGGCAATAAGATAAAAGTATAAGAGCAAGGTCACATTGTGTTCTTTTAATTGGAGATGATGTCTTCGTAAGTTTGTCCATCCATTGTTTATAGTTTCTTTTATCAACGAATTCAACTGTTGAGCCCTGAAGTTTATTATCAATCATACTTTCTGGAGATAAGACAACTTTGCGAATGGGAAATGACAGTTGTTCTTTTTTTAATATGTACTGAATGACATTAGACATTCTTGATAAGCTTAGTAAAGGGCTTAGACGTTTTTGTTGTTTCTGATGAATATACTCTATCCAAAACCTCTCTGAGCTTGCTTCAAATACACTTAGATTTTCGCCCTCAAGAATCGTTACACAATAAATTTCGGAGGGACTAATGACTATTACCTCCATCTCCACTTCCGCATTTTTCACAAAAAAAGTCGGGTGATAAAGCAAAAAGAAGTTGTCTGGTATACGTGTACAAAATGACTTTAGGTGCTTATCTCCAAAGTAGAATGAATCTAAATTGGAGCGCTCACCTAAAGAAGAGCTTGCCCAAGTCATTTGTGATTCAAACATTAAATCGAGAAATTCCTCTCTCTTTCTTTGCAATTGGTTCTCTGAAGCTTCTTTAGGGTCTAAGTCTGTCGTTGTTTGTTGTTGTATAAAATGAGTTAATTTCTTTAATTTTTTCATAAACGGATTTAACTTTTTATGATTAATTGGGCTTGATTCTTCCATGACCATCTGGTCTGGCTTTCGCCATTGACTTTGTTCCCATTCGGTCTTGATATAATACCAATGTTCTTTTTTCTTACGTGTAAATTGGTTAACATACTGGTTGAATTCCCCTTGATATCGAGACACATAATCTGCTAATTTTATTAAATGAGCCATGGCTACCTCCACCATTTATAAGTTGATCGTTATATCGGCAAAAAAATAAAAAATTATAGACGACCATTTTATTGAGGGTAATAACGTGTGGATGTTGGCTGCTAGACCTGTCTGGCGACTGTACCTTTGTTTATATTCGGTACCTTATGGTAAAATAACATGACTAGTTTAAAGGAAGTGAAACGTTATGAAGGTAGTAACGAACATGGCACAATTAATTGGTGATACACCTTTATTACGCTTAAATCGGGTGACATCCCCACATGGTGCGACTGTTTATTTAAAACTTGAAATGCAAAACCCTAGTGGTAGCGTGAAAGATCGTGCTGCCTTTAATATGATTGTTGAGGCAGAAAAGCAAGGACTAATTACGCCTGGTTCCACAATCATCGAACCAACATCGGGTAATACAGGCATCGGTTTAGCTATGAACGCAGCAGCGAGAGGTTACCGGGCAATGATTGTCATGCCTGATACGATGTCTAAAGAAAGAATTAACCTTTTGAAAGCTTATGGTGCAGAGGTTGTCTTAACCGATGGTAACCTTAAGATGCCTGGAGCTATTGATAGAGCCTATGCCTTGCAACAAGAAATCCCGAATAGTTTTTTACCGATGCAATTCAAAAATCAAGCAAATCCTGATGCTCATAGGAAAACAACGGCCATCGAAATACAAGAAGCCGTTAAAGAAATTGGCAAACCGCTTGCGGCTTTTGTCGCAGCTTCTGGGACTGGTGGAACCATTACTGGTACTGGTGAAGAGCTCAAGAAATTTTATCCTGAACTTCTTGTAAAAGTCGTAGAGCCTCTAGGTTCACCCGTCTTATCAGGAGGAAGACCAGGACCTCACAAATTGGTTGGGACAAGCCCTGGATTTATTCCTCCTATTCTTAATACAGATGTATATGATGAAATATTAAAAATTTCTGATGAAGATGCTTATGAAACGGTAAGATCCTTAGCTAAAAAAGAAGGCATTCTAGTTGGCCCTTCTTCTGGTGCCGCATGTTATGCTGCTATGGAAGTAGCCAAAAATTTACCAAATGACCAAATTGTCATTACGATTGCCTGTGACACAGGTGAACGTTATCTATCCACAGACCTCTTTAACTATGAAGATAATGAATAATAACACTTAAGAGCCAAAGCCGCTTAACCAACGCTTTGGCTTTTTGACTTTTTACGTTTATTTGGCTAGTTCGTATAAGGCCTCTGCGTAAATAGCCGTCATCTTTAATAAGTCTTCTACGATGATATATTCATTTTTTTGATGGGCTAAATCTTCCCTACCAGGAAATTGAGCACCAAAAGCGACACCTTTTTCTAAGGCTCTTGCGTATGTTGCTCCACCTGTTGATAATAATACAGCTTGTTGTCCGGTCTGCCTCTCATATACGGATTGAAGAATTCGAATTTCTTCCTCTTGTTCAGATACAAAATTAGCGTTCATTTCGCTCTTCACCTGACAAGTAAAGGATAATTCTTCTGCTTGTTGCTTTATAGCAAACAAAGCTTTATCCATCGGCACTTCAACAGGAACTCGAATGTTTAACCCAATGATGCCTTCTTCTTTAGAAAAATTAAAAATTCCAGCATTCACTGTTAAAGCACCTGAAACGCTGTCACTACAGGCAATATTCAGTTTTTGACCATCCGAATCTATATATTCGTTTATAAACGATAGGTATTGTTCCGCTCGCTCTTGTAAAGATAATGTCAATAAAAATTCAGTTAATAGCAAGCCGGCATTGATACCTTTTTCAGGAGTTGAACCATGGACTGATACGCCTTCACATTGTAAAATTAAGTGCTCTCCTTCCACATATGCTCGTCCGAGGTATTCGGATTCTGATAGCCATCTCTCAAATTTTAATCGAACCTGATCTTCTGAAGTCCCAGCTATTATCGAAGCACGGGCTGTATCAGGTACCATATTCAAACGTTCTCCGCTATTAAACTCAATGAGCTCCAAATTTGATTGACAATCGCTATCTCCTTTAAATTGTAATTCAACGTCTAATAAGCCTTTTTCTGCATTAATAATAGGAAAGTCAGCATCAGGGGCGATTCCAAAGCTTGGCATTTCCTCATGCTTTTGATAATACTCCACACACCGCCAGTCGCTTTCCTCATCTGTACCAATAATTAAGCGAATTCTTTTGGATAATGGCAGTTTTAACTCTTTAATAATTTTCATTGCAAAATAAGCAGCCATTGTTGGTCCTTTATCATCCATTGCACCACGTGCATAAATTCTGCCATTTTCTAACGGTGCCCCAAAAGGAGGATAATCCCAACCTTTACCAGCAGGAACTACATCCAAATGACCTAGGACTCCTATCATATCTTTTCCTTCTCCTAATTCAATAACTCCTGCATAACCGTCAACATTCTTTACAAAAAATTCATCTTTTTTTCCTATTTCTAATATAAAGTCCAACGCTTTACCAATTTCTACTCCAAATGGTTGACCTTTTTTACTTGTACTTTCATCCAAAACGCTTGGTATTTGTAGGAAATCCTGTGTTCTTTCTATTAACTCTTTATGATATTTTTCTACCTCTAACTTCCAATTTATCGTTGACATATCGATTCTCCTTGTTAATGAATGTGCCAAAAGTTTTGATTGTTTTTTGAAAATGGTGTACACTATACCAAACGAGGGTGATTGGTTTTATTTTTGAACCAATAATAGTATTAGCATATCCCTACAACACGAAACTTCATCACACTACTATTTTGACTTATTATTATGGAACACCCGGTCGCTTTGCTTCAGCAGCATCGGGTAGCCTACATGAATCCCTTGTCACTATATTCCGGTCAATTAGTCATAAGTCTGCATGTCGTAGCAACTTGCTACATACACATCTTGTAAAGACTAGACTCAATTATGAAAGGTGAGTGGTTATTTGAATACTTCAACTGATCGTATGCTGACTCGAATTAAATCCATCTACCTCTACATCAAACAAAGGGGCACCGTCACGACGAATGAATTAGTTGAAGAGTTCGGGATTACGCAGCGGACGATCCAACGAGATCTCAATGTATTAGAGTACAATAAGCTTGTTGAAAGTCCTACTCGAGGAAAATGGAGCGTCACAAAGAAAAAAATTCGGATCTCATAATGCTTGAATAGAAACCCAGTCTTTTATTAAAGGCTGGGTTTCAACTGCTTTCATGTACGTGCAATGCTTGATCGTTTTTTTATTCTTCCTTATCGTTTACCAACTAATAATTGCTTCTCCTGCTCCGTCAATTCACGGTAATCTCCGAGCTTTAGATTCGAATCCAATTCTAACGCTCCCACTTTTAACCGTTTTAATTCAGTTACTTCTTTATCTCGAGCTAGAAACATTCTTTTTACTTGATGAAACTTCCCTTCCGAAATCGTTAATAAAATTTCGGATGTCTCATTACTATCTACAATCACTAATTCACCAGGTTTCGTCATATAGCCATCATCCAACTTAACTCCTTCTCGGAAAGCCTTTTGATCTTCTTCGTTTACTCTTCCTCTTATTTTCGCCCAATACTGCTTGGTGACATGTTTTCTTGGTGACATCAAGGCATGAGAGAAATCACCGTCATTCGTCAATAATAATAACCCTTCTGTATCTTTATCTAATCGCCCGACTGGAAAAGGCGCGTAAATGCTTTGTAAATCCTCATCCAATAGGTCAATGACAGTTCGATGAAGCTTGTCATGCGTTGCACAAATCACTCCTTTAGGTTTATTCATCATGACATAAATATACGGTTTATATTCGACTTCCTGACCATCCACTTGAACCTTTTCTTTCTCGGGATCCACCTTTATGGAAGGATCTTTCACGATTTGGTCGTTCACGAAAACCTTACCTTTTTTAAATAATGGCTTTACTTCTTTTCTTGAGCCATAACCCATATTCGCAAGTAATTTATCTATCCTAATCATCTATATCCCCCTACGTCATTCTTGTTAACTGCCAGTAAGGGCTTTATGTTAAGAAGCTGCTAACTACTCCATCACCCTTGTAAAACTTGCCTTTTTTTGAAAAAGAAAGAGCTGATAATCAAAACGATTAGCAACTCTACTCTAATTCATCACTTTCAAACATATAGTGCTTCGTTCTCATATTGACATTCATCACGATGCCCATGGCAACCATATTCGTAATAAGTGCCGTTCCTCCATAACTGATAAATGGAAGAGCAAGACCCGTTATTGGCATTAACCCAACCGTCATCGCGATATTTTGGAAAATCTGGAAAACAAATAATCCGATAATACCAGCCACTAAATAGGTACCAAATAAGTTATTACATGTCAAAGCGATAATAACCATCCGGTAAAACAAAAAGAAATAGGTTACAAGCAAAATCGTCGCTCCGATAAAACCAAATTCTTCTCCAATCACTGTGAAGATAAAATCGGTATGAATCTCCGGAATTGTGTCACTTTGAGTTTGAACCCCTTGTAAGAACCCTGAACCATACAGCTGACCTGATCCAATACCCTTTAATGCCTCCACAAGCTGATAACCTTCAGCCCCTGATGTACCATATGGGTCTAGCCAACCGTAAATCCTCGATAGCTGATGATCTTCAATAAAGAAAAAGAATAATTCTGGGTGATGATTATGAAGCCACACTAACGCTGCTAACCCCATAAACACAAGACCAACTAAAGATAAAATAATCCTCCAGCCAATACCCGAAACTAAAATAATTGTAGCTATTAGAGCAGCAATAACTAAGGCTGTTCCTAAATCAGGTTGTTTAAGTATAAGGAAAAAGGGTGGTAAACCGACCGCTAAGATTTTCCCTAAAATAAGTAAGTCTGTTTTAATATCATGACTTCGCCTCGAAACCGTAATACGGTAAAGTAAATGAGCTAACGTTAATACAAGAATAACCTTCATAAATTCCGAGGGCTGAATCGTTGTAAAACCTAAGTCTACCCAGCGCTGTGCCCCATTACGAAAAACACCTAAAGGGGTTTCGACTAAAATAAGTAAGATCATACCGATAATATAAAGAGGAATGGTAAAATTTTTAAATAGGTCATAATCCATTACCATCATCACGATCATAATGATAAAACCACCTACATAAAAGATTACCTGTCTCTGTACATAAAAGAAAGGATCGGTATGATACTGCCCTGCCGCACTGTATATCGCAACTAAGCTAAAACACATCAGCACGAACAACAAAAACAATGTCGTATAATCAATTTGTTGTAGGCTTGTTTTTTGTTCCTTCATTGTTCCCTCCAAACGAAACAACTACCCATCTATGTTAAGCTGGAACTTGTTCCTCCACATTTTCCATATTTCGTTTTTGCCTTTTATTATTCCTTGATATGTTCGCAATAATAGCTAAACCTATAAAGGTTACGAGTAAAGATGAGCCGCCATTACTAACTAATGGAAGGGTAACCCCTGTTATCGGTAATAATCCTGTCACCGCACCTACATTAAAGACAATTTGAATTGCCATTAAAAAGACGATTCCAAAAGCTAATAGGCTACCAAATGGTGACCGACTCTTTGTACCGATGACTACACCGCGGAATATAATAATCGCATAACATACAAAAATAAAAAGTACTCCTAATATCCCTAATTCTTCTGCCACGACCGCTAAAATAAAATCCGTATGTGCCTCTGGTAGATATAATAATTTCTGTACACCTTGTCCTAGACCGGTTCCGGTTAAACCTCCATGAGCAATAGCTATGTAAGATTGAACAAGATGATATCCTTCTCCCCACATATCGGCAAAGGGATCCATAAACCCTGTAATTCTTTGCATTCGATATTCTTCGGAACGAACAAAAAAGACAAATACGGAAACCCCTACTATTGCTAGTCCTAATAAATGTCGGAATTTTGCTCCTGAGAAAAAGGCTAGTAGCATGGCAACAGCCATAATGGATGTTGCGGTACCAAGATCGGGCTGTAACATGATTAAGCCAAATATAACGCCCACCATAATGAGAGGTGGCATAACGCCTACTAGAAATTTATCAATATAGGCTTGTTTTTGTGTATAAACCTGAGCTAAGTAAATAATAACTCCTAGCTTTACAAACTCTGAAGGTTGAATGACACCTAGACCTGGAATTCGAATCCAGCGTTCGGCACCGCCTACAGTATGACCTATTCCTGGTGTTTTCACAAGGATTAGTAAAATGATTGAGATAATGATGATGATAACGGATAAGTTCCGATAATAACGAAATGGGACATGCATCACGAATAAGAATGCACATGTAGCAATGATAAACCACATGATTTGTCTTTTTATAAAGTAATACGGATCGGAATTCGCTGTTTCTGCGATACCTATAGCATAGCTAGCACTAAATACCATAACTAAGCCAAATGTAGCAAGGAGGAAAACCGTTAAGATCAATAGCCAGTCATTGTCTTTTATAAATGAATACTTCATATCCTCCCCTCTTTCTATTTAGGATTCGAGTTTATTTTGTATGAAAGTTACTTATGGGCGATAGTTTGTGCCGTGAAGTTAGCTCGTCATCCATCTTGCGATCAATGACCTTAGTAGGACAGTGCTCCCTGTTCCTTACGTTCAAATAACATCTGCCCATTTATAAACATGTCTTTTATGTAAAGCCCTTTTATATTTTTGGTTATTAAGAGGTATTTTTGCCTCTGTTTTGTTCATTTGGTACTACTTGTCCATGTTAGTTTAATTATAGCAAAGCTCTTTTCATTTCTAAAGAGCAATCCGCTTGAACCTTTGTCTAAATTGAGCAAAAGATTGCTACACACTTTTATAAGCTTAATATAAACGTTCACTTTCAAATATTTAATGCTTTGTTCTCATATTCAGATTCATCACAAGTACAATAACAACCCTATTGATTATTAGTGCGGTACCTTCATAACGACTGCACCTAATGCCTGAGTTCCTCTAATTTGAAATACAACATACACGTAAACACTAATGTATACGCCCAGTTTACTCCTTCTTTCCCCTTAACTAACTATAGACTGCATATATACCTTACTTTTTTACTTTAGTGTATAACGAACGCCCCTTCTAAGGAAGAGGCGTTCGTATTTTACACGATTTTATGAAAATGGTTTATTTTGATTTTTTCTTATAATTTAATAAGTCAAAGCGTTCGCCTAGAATCTGCCCTGCCAAACGTGAACGTACAGCTAAGAAGAAATAGATAATCACACCGACCATAACAGAAACGAGCATGACAACAAAGCTATTCAATCTACTTTCTAGAGGTAAAAATTGCTGCAAACCTTCACTAATAATCCATACCCCTACCGCCATAATAGTAGAGAATATGACCATTAACAGTAATCTTTTTAAGATAAAACCATAGCGATAATCGGCATAATACCCGATTGCCCATACATTAATAGCAATAGAAACTGTAAAACTTAAATAACTGGAATAAATAGCTCCAAATTCTCCAAACCATAGGATGAATAAATAATTCGTTAATGCCTTTACAATTAAACCAATTAATAAAGCTACCACAGCAAATTTTTGCCTATTCATTCCTTGTAAAATAGCAGCTGTGACCGCGAATAAAGAAAACCATAAAGCTATCGGTCCATAAATACTAATTACTTCACCACCAAGCACAGCTTGAGCGGATCCAAATAATGAGTAATAGATGCTATCTCCAAGTACAGCCATTCCAATCGCAGCTGGTAATGAGATAAATAAGATAATTTGATATGTTTGTGTGATTTGCTTTTGTAATGTACCTTGATCCTCACTTATAAATGATTTCGTAATAGTCGGTACAAGCGTAATGGATAATGCCGTTGCCAATGCCATAGGAATTAAGACAATTTTATGAGCCATACCGCTATAAATACCAAAAAAGCTCGTTGCTTCAGGAAAGTCAATGGCCCTTAATCCTGCCGGAACTGAAAACAAATCGATAAATTGGTACAAAGGGATTGCCAAGCCTACAAATGAAATCGGGATCGCATATAGTAGTAACTCTTTATACATGTCCTTTAACTTGATATCATGATGGACAGTAGAAGCTTCAACACTTTTTAAGATACCTTTCCTTCGTTTAAACCAATAATATAAGAGTACGGCTAGTCCACCGAGACCTCCCACAAATGCACCAAATACAGCAAACCCTACAGCCAACACTTGGTTACCACTACCTACATTCATGATAAAAAAAGCGGCCGCTAAAATAAAACTAATACGTACGATTTGCTCTAAGACTTGCGAGACACTCGTTGGTCCCATTGATTGAAAACCTTGAAAATAACCCCTGATAATAGCCATTACAGGTACAATAATTAACGCAAAACTAACCATTCTAATAGCAAAGACAATATCCGTTATAGAAAAGTGGTCTTCACCAGCAGCCGCATCAGGTGAAATACGTGGTGCCAATATAGGTGCTAAAAAGAAAAGGAACAAAAAAGCCACCGTACCTGATATAGCCATAAAAACTAAACCAGAGCGAAATAGTCGATATCCGGTCTCGTAATCACCTAACGTCTGGTATTTTGATACAAATTTTGACACAGCTAATGGAACACCTGCTGTTGCTAAACTCAACATAACGGTGTATGGAATATAACCAAATTGGTACAATGTAATTCCTTCAGCTCCAACGATATGAGAAAAAGGAATGATATAAATAAAACCGAGTATTTTAGATATAAGTGTGGCTGCGGTTAAAACCATTGTTCCACGTAGTAATTTTGAATCTGCCATCCGTTCCCCCTGCCTATTAATACCCCATCATTAAATTCTTTTATCCTTCAATTATTTTTACGTAATAATCTCGGTAGCGAGGTCCATCAAACTCACAAAAATAGATACCTTGCCAAGTACCTAAAATTAGCTCTCCACCTTCAATAATAATTGATTGTTGCACACCAACTGTACTTGCTTTTAAATGGGCAGCCGAATTGCCCTCCATATGTTTGTACAGGTTATGAAACCAAGGATAGACCTCATCTAGACGCATGAGCATATCATGTTTCACATCTGGGTCCGCATTTTCATTAATCGTAATTCCAGCTGTTGTATGGGGGCAATATACATATACCACACCATTTTTCACACCTGAAGTATGAATAATCCGTTTGACTTCCTCGGTTATATCGACCATTTCATCACGTTGATTCGTCTGCGTACTTCTTTTCCGTAGCACCATTATGCCCCCCAATTAGCGACTAGAAAAATTTATAGAATACTTATTAGAATATACTACTGATTCCTATGTATTTCAAACGTTACTAAGCTATATGAAGTTGGCAAGTGTTTCTCTATATGTGTTAGCAAGTTTCCCCCAAAAAATCGATATCTAAATAACGAGGGGTATCTGCATTTTGTAAACCCTTTACTCAGAATCCTACTCTTATTATATAGGATTGGCGTTAAATGTCGTTAACTTTATGAAAAAAATGATAAAAGGACACTCTTTATTCAAGTGTCCTTTTTATTCTTGTTCTTGTTTTGGTGTTCGGTAAGCTCTTAGTGCTGTTTTTATCGAAGCATAGGTACCTATAGCAGCTGCTCCATAAAAGAAACCCATAAATATACCAGCTGCAAGGTCATGTCGATGACTGATAAAGATGGATACTGAATATCCAATGATATTGGCCAAAGTCGGTACCCATGCTTTGTTTAGTTTAAAAGTAATCTTGAGAATCTGTGTGACAATAATAATGGTTGGTACGGCTAAAGTGGCATCCCAAAAGTTTGTTTGAATATCAGGGAACATGATGGCTCTCCTTACGTTCTATTTTGAAAATGATGCTGATTATGTGCGGAGTTCTACTTGCAGCTACCGAAAAGTCATGCTTCACGTCCTGTGGGCTGAGCTAATTATTGGTAATGGTCTTTGGACTTCCGTTTTGCCATGACACCGTTTTAGCCTCTGACCATCTTATCTTCCATTCATTAAATCATTCATTCGAACTTCTAATAATTCCGAGACAGTTATAAAGGAGTAGCCTTCTTTTTTTAATGTTGGGATAATAGATTCGAGAGCTTGTATCGTATTATTACGACTTCCTCCAAAATCATGAAACAGAACAATATCGCCATTTCTCGCATTCGTTATGACTTGATTGATTATCCGACCTGCATAGGTATTCGAATCCCAATCTCTCGTATCTTGATGCCAGGACCACATTACCGTCATATAACCAAGTTCTGTAGTCAAATTCACTACACGCTCATTAAACACACCACCTGGCGGCCGGAAAAGCGTGGGCTTGATACCTATTTCTTGATAGATTAAATCCCCTGTTTTTATAACCTCTTCTTTGATCTGTTCTTCATTTAATCGATTCATTTCTCTATGTGAATAACTGTGATTAGCAATTTCATGCTTCTTTTCAAAAAGGTCATGTATGAGCCCAGGCTCTAACTCTACTTGCTTACCCGTTACAAAAAAAGTGCCCCTTGCACCATACTTCTCTAATATTTGAGCGATATCTAAGGTGTATGTAGGGTCTGGCCCATCATCAAAGGTCAAACAAATGACTGGTTGATCAGTTGGATAATCCCAAATCACTTGTCCCTTTGACTCATAGTACGAACGATCTTTTTCAAGAGCAGTTACTTCTGAGACACTGAACAATACCATAAAAACAAGTAACATCCATTTTCCTTTTTTAATCAGATTCACCCCTTCACCATTCCTCTTGAATTCCAATTAAAGTCATATATTCATTAATTCCTTCGACCATCACTTGAACAATCTCTGATCTTATCTGCTCATCAAGCATCTTCGCCCTATCTCCTGAATGGCTAATAAAACCAAGCTCAGTAATAATCGCAGCGGTATCCGTATAGTTCATTAAGTAATACTTTTTCCCTTTTAACACAGATAAATCTGTTTGATACAAATTATTAAGGTGCTTTTGGATAATCGTTGCTAGAGAATAACTTTTATCATTTTTTTGATAAATAACAATCGGACCGTGTGCTTTCTTACTTTTTGACCAATTGATATGTACACTTAAATAAATCGTTGGTTTCAATACATTGGCGATAAAAGCTCGTTGCCTTAAATCTTTAGAATGCCGATTTAATCTTGGCCCCTTATAATCGTCACTTAATGCATAATCATCAATTCTCGTTATAGCGACTTGGTAATTGGCATCTGCTAGCTGTCGATATAATTCTAATCCAAATAATAAATTGATTTCCTTTTCTAATATTC
Source organism: Alkalihalobacillus pseudalcaliphilus (assembly GCA_001038565.1). Taxonomy (GTDB): domain Bacteria; phylum Bacillota; class Bacilli; order Bacillales; family Bacillaceae_D; genus Alkalihalobacillus; species Alkalihalobacillus pseudalcaliphilus. The sequence goes on along the minus strand of LFJO01000002.1, from coordinate 522,293 downwards.
CATTAAAAGATGTGCCACCATCAACTCCACCATGACCGACGTCAATAATGACATCATATTGAGGCTTCAAAAATGCCTGAACCGGCATTTGATAACTGACTAACAACATCAAACAGAGTGGCCATACAACCATCAACTTTTTCACAACAAATCCCCCAAAACTTCAATCATACTTCTATTTTCTATATTTATCAGCTGACTTATACATCCTATTACATATATGATGATTCTCCATTCAAACGTAAAGAGAATGTATAAATGCTAGGACTATTCGAGTGGATGCCACAACAAACTAACCATTTCACTTTTCCTTTGTTTATTTCATTTTATATGAATGATGTTAAATTGTTTTGTGAACTTGAGAATTAGCAGTAACCCAGCGGAAGAAATGCAGCGGCGCCACCCCGGAGGACGCGGAACGAGCATTTCTGTAGCGACGAGTAACACTCTCTCTTTGCACTTTCTTAAAAAATGTTTAATTCCATAGCATAATGCTTATTCTGGTGATATGATAAGAAACAGTTTAAAACGAATAATTCTATGAATAACTAAAGGGTGAATGTAATGTACGATGTAATAATTATAGGAGGTGGCCCCTCGGGACTCATGGCTTCTGTTGCCGCCGCCCAGCACGGTGCCAAAGTACTTTTGATAGATAAAGGTGACAAATTAGGCCGAAAACTAGCCATTTCTGGTGGTGGTCGCTGTAATGTCACTAACCGTATGGAGCGAAAACAATTAATCGAGCACATACCAGGAAACGGCAAATTCATGCATAGCCCTTTCTCTGTTTTTGATAATGAAAATATCATTACATTTTTTGAGAATTTAGGGATTGAATTAAAAGAAGAAGACCGAGGTAGAATGTTTCCCGTCAGTGATAAAGCCAAAACCGTCGTTGATACTTTATTAAAAAGAATACGTACTCTTAATGTTGATATTAAAACCAATCATAAAGTTACCGATATCGAATATCGTGATGAGTACGTACATGCTGTTGTTTTGGACAACGGATCTTCTATAGAAACGAAAAATATCATCATCGCTTCTGGTGGGAAATCAGTCCCGCACACGGGTAGTACCGGTGATGGATATCCATGGGCTCAAAAAGCCGGTCATACGATCACCGAGTTATATCCAACAGAAGTACCGATTACTTCCAATGAATCGTTTATTCAAGATAAGAGCTTACAAGGCTTGGCATTAAGAGATATCGAACTCTCGGTTATCAATCCAAAGGGCAAAAGGATTATTACACATGATGGTGACATGATTTTTACTCATTTTGGTATTTCCGGTCCTGCAGCACTTCGATGTAGCCAATTTGTTGTCAAAGCTTTGAAAAAGTTCAAAGTAAATACGATAGACATATACATCGATCTAATGCCAACGATCAATCAAGAAGAGGTATTCCAACTACTAAATAAAAAACTAAAAGCAGATCCTAAAAAAACGATGCGTAATGTTCTAAAAGGCTTTTTACCTGAGCGCTTTTTATTGTTTCTTTTTGAGCATTTGCAGATCGATGCTTCCCAAACACAAGCTAATATATCTCATGAAGACCTTCGCAACCTTGCTCTTCATTGTAAGCAGTTTCCACTACGAGCCAATGGAACATTATCGATAGAAAAAGCATTCGTTACTGGTGGTGGTGTTTCAGTGAAAGAAATAGAGCCAAAAACGATGCACTCTAAAAAGAAAACAGGGTTGTATTTTTGTGGGGAAGTTTTAGATATTCATGGATATACGGGTGGTTATAATATTACCTGTGCTTTTTCGACAGGTTTTACAGCCGGAAAATCAGCAGCTGAACGTCAAGGAACCTCTCATACGCTATAATCAAAAGAAAAGGCTTCGATATTATATTAGACGTATACATGAAATACGCCCTGATTAAAGCCCTCATCTCATTATCTCTTTTGATGGGTTTAGAATTAGTTCTCGAAATCCTAAACGAAAACCCTCACTCACAACTGTGTGAGTGAGGGTTTTCTTCATTTATCCAACAACGATATTGACTAATTTTCCAGGTACAGCAATGACTTTACGTACGGACTTTCCATCCATTGCAGCTTTTACTTGCTCATCTTCTAAAGCTAATTCTTGCATTTGCTCTCGGTCAGCATCTGCAGGAATCACAAGCTTTGCTTTCACTTTTCCATTGATTTGGACAACAATCTCTACTTCATTTTCAACGAGCCAGTTCTCATCATACTTCGGCCATTCTACATAAGCAATCGTATCAGTATGGCCCAATTTCTCCCAAAGCTCTTCCGCTAAATGCGGCACGAATGGAGCAATCAGTTTTACAAAACCTTCCATCATCGACTTTGGTAGTTGCTCTTGCTTATAAGCTTCATTAATAAAGACCATTAATTGAGAGATAGCTACATTAAAACGTAAACCCTCTACATCTTCACTTACTTTTTTCACAGTTTGGTGATAAGCACGTGTCAAAGTATCGGTACCATTTGTATCAGCAATCTTTTCACTCAACTCACCTGTTTGCTCATCAATAAACAAGCGCCAAATACGGTCTAAAAATCGTCTTGAACCATCAAGACCATTTGTTGACCAAGCAATGGATGCATCTAATGGCCCCATAAACATTTCGTATAAACGAAGTGTATCTGCCCCGTGACTCGCTACAACCTCATCAGGATTCACGACGTTCCCTTTAGATTTACTCATTTTTTCATTATTTTCACCTAGAATCATTCCTTGATTATAGAGCTTTTGGAACGGTTCCTTCGTTGGTACAACACCAATATCATAAAGGAACTTATGCCAGAATCGTGCATATAACAAATGAAGCACAGCATGCTCTTGGCCACCGATATAAATGTCTACAGGTAACCATTGCTTTAATTTTTCAGGGTCAGCTAACGCTTGATCATTTTTAGGGTCGATATAACGTAAATAGTACCAGCAGCTTCCTGCCCAGTTCGGCATCGTATTCGTTTCACGACGACCTTTCATTCCAGTCTTAGAATCTACAACTTCTAGCCATTCTTTATTGTTGGCCAGTGGCGATTCTCCTGTATCAGAAGGTTTGATTTCTGACATCATCGGTAATGTTAATGGTAGCTCTTCTTCTTTTACTGCTGTCATCGTCCCGTCTTCCCAATGTATAATTGGAATAGGTTCACCCCAATATCGCTGACGACTGAATAACCAATCACGCAAACGATACGTCACTTTTTTCGTACCTAAACCTTTTTCCTCTAACCAGTCAATCATCTTACTAATACCTTCTACTTTATCTAATCCGTCAAGGAAATCAGAATTAACATGGTTCCCGTCACCAATATAAGCTTCTTTCGTAATGTCACCGCCAGCTACAACTTCTCTAATTGGTAGATCAAAGGTTTTGGCAAATTCATAATCGCGTTCATCATGAGCTGGAACAGCCATAATCGCCCCTGTACCATAGCTTGCAAGAACATAGTCACCGATCCAAACGGGAACTTCTTCTCCGTTTGCCGGATTAATGGCGTAAGCACCAGTAAAGACTCCTGTTTTTTCTTTGGAAAGCTCCGTTCTTTCTAAGTCACTCTTTGAAGCTACTTCTTTCTTATAAACCTCAACAATAGCACGTTGTTCAGATGATGTAATTTCGTCGACAAATTTATGTTCTGGAGCAAGCACCATGTAGGTTGCACCAAATAATGTATCGGGTCTAGTCGTGAACACCTTTACTTCTTTATCATAGCCCGCTAATTTGAACGTGACTTCTGCACCTTCTGAACGACCAATCCAATTGCGTTGCATATCTTTAATGCTTTCTGGCCAATCAAGGTCCTCTAAATCATCAATTAAACGGTCGGCATATGCCGTAATCTTTAACATCCATTGCTTCATTGGACGACGTTCAACTGGATGACCGCCACGCTCACTTTTACCATCAATCACTTCTTCGTTCGCCAAAACTGTACCAAGTGCCGGACACCAGTTAACTGCCACCTCATCAATGTAAGCTAAGCCATTTTCATAAAGCTTTAAGAAAATCCACTGTGTCCATTTATAATATTCCGGATCTGTTGTTGATACTTCACGGTCCCAATCATAAGAAAAACCTAATGATTTGATTTGTCTTCTAAATGTATCAATATTTTTCTTTGTAAATTCTGCTGGGTCATTTCCTGTATCAAGCGCATATTGCTCAGCAGGAAGACCAAATGCATCCCAGCCCATTGGGTGAAGAACATTAAAGCCTTGCATCCGCTTATAACGCGACAAAATATCTGTTGCCGTATACCCTTCTGGATGTCCAACATGTAAACCAGCCCCTGATGGAAATGGGAACATATCTAACGCATAAAATTTCTCATTATTTTGATCTTCTTTCGTTTGAAATGTATGGTTCTCTTCCCAAAACATTTGCCACTTTTTTTCAATTTTGTGATGTGAAAAAGTCATTTTATTTCCTCCTTTTTATCTATACAGACGGAATTGAGACGATCTTTAGAATTTAAGACCTTCCATAACGAAAAAAAACACCCATCCCTGATATAATCAGGGACGAGAGTTTATTTAACATTCCCGCGGTACCACCCACATTAGCAATCCATTAAGATTGCCCGCTTTGCACTGTTAACGAGGGTGACCCGTCGAGAATTACTTTTCATTCACTCTCAAGACTAAAAGGGGAGTTCACTTAACTCTTCGACTGACTTGCACCAACCGTCAGCTCTCTAAATATCCAAGTCTAAGCTACTAGTCCTTTGTTTCAAACGCCTTTGTATACGATTTATTATTTGTATTGTATGAATTGCTGCGCCAACTGTCAAGCGTCATATGTGGAATTCTTCGGATTTGTTGTGATTTTTTGTCGATTTTCGTTTTGTAATGGCTTCTCATAGATAGCCGCTGTCACAATGGCAACAATGATAAACACTAACAAAACATATATCATAATTTGAAAAGAATACATATCAACTAAGAATCCACCAAATAGAGGTCCTATCATTTTTGCACTTGTTGAAACACTATTAACAAGCCCTTGAAAGGAACCTTCTTTTCCTTTAGGTGCAAGCTTATGAGCGATCGTTGGAACAACGGGCCAGAAGAACATCTCACCGACCGTTAAAATAACCATGGCAATCATAAAAGCTGAAAAAAGCTCGGCTTGTGACAATACCGCATAAGATACAAAGAAAAGCGATATGCCGACAACCATTTGCCTTCTTAAAGAGGTTACCCATTTCTTTATAAATATAGACAAAATTGGCTGAGCTAATACGATCAATAAGCCATTTATAGTCCAGAACATACTATACTGTTGTAAAGTTAGTCCTAAATTTTGTGAATGGACAGACACATTTGCCTGCCATTGTGTGTAAACAAGCCAACAAATGAAAAAGCTTGAAAGCACAAGAGCTAATGAATAATAAACATGTTTACTTAGCTTTTTAACCGTTTCGGATTCAATGCTGACGGTTGCCCCAACTTCTTGGCCAGTATTAATTCGCTTAAAGGTAACCGCTACAAAAAGAAGAACAAAAATATACACTAGTGCATTGGCATAAAAAACAGTGGTAAGCTCGGTTTGTGTAATGAAACCAATACTTGCTGTTCCTATCGCAATCCCTAAGTTTTGAGCAACATACATTGCATTAAATGGCTTTCGCCCTCCATCTGGCCAAATACTACCCGCAAAAGCATACATGGCGGGAAATGTTGCTCCAGCTCCAAACCCGATCCCCATTAAACAGATCGTATATCCTATAACCGATGTATGAGCAAAAATTAATGCTATCGTTGAAACGACTGCAAAGCTAAGCCCTAACAGAATCGTTCGATAAGCTCCTATCTTGTCAAACAATCGTCCGCCTGTCATATTTCCTAACACACCTGCACCTGAGTGTAAAAATAAAATAAATCCTGCAGCGGTTAATGATTTGCCAAGTTCTTGATGAATAATCAGTGAGTTTAAAGGCCATAAAAAAGACGCCCCAGTTATCTGAATCGCAACGGCAATTAATAAAAACCAAAGTGACTTGGGCAACTTCTTCCTCTCCCCTTTGTATGAAAGTTACTGCTGATGCTCATGTTCGAAGGTTTACGTCCGCTGGGTTTCTGCTGACTCTCAAGTTCGAAAAACAATCCACCATCATTCATTTAAATTGAAAAAGAACAAAGTCAAATTGAACGAAAAACCAACAGTTGAAAAGCTAAACTACACGTTAATTTTTGTTGGTGGCGGAGTGAATTGCTTCGCCATGCGGGTTTTATATGAAAGTTCGTTCAAGGCACAATCTACTTCCTCTAATTTATACTTTACCCTTCCATAACACTTCCATAATATTGTTTCGTCTCTCTAAATAGTAATACTATAGTAAAATCCTGAAATTGACAATTGTTTTTTCTTAGTTGGTGCTTGTTTTTAAACGTGATAAAATACGGTAGAAGTGAATATGTTCGGAAAGTTAAAAGGATGATGAGATATGAATAATAAGTTAATGGAGTTGCCTGCACAATTTTCTCAAAAAAGATATTACACTTGGAATGAACATTTAAAAGAATATTTTGGTACAAAAGTATTTAAAGTCCCCCTTGATGCTGGGTTTGATTGCCCTAATCGTGATGGCAATGTCGCTTTTGGTGGTTGTACGTTTTGCAGTGAACGAGGTTCTGGGGATTTTGCTGGTGATCGGAAAGATGACCTCGTCACTCAGTTTCATACGATAAAAGGGCGTATGCACCGCAAGTGGAAAGAAGGCAAATACATTGGATATTTCCAAGCCTACACCAATACATATGCACCTGTAGAAACGCTGAAATCCTATTATGAAACTATTCTACAGCAAGAGGGTGTTGTTGGTTTAGCGATTGCAACGAGACCCGATTGTCTACCTGATGATGTCGTATCCTATTTAGCTGAACTTAACCAACGTACGTATTTATGGGTAGAACTAGGTTTACAAACTGCTCATGACAAAACAGGAAGACTCATTAACAGAGCACATGACTTCCAATGTTATGTTGAGGGTGTAGAAAAACTTCGTAAACATGGCATTCGCGTATGTTCCCATATTATAAATGGACTACCTTTAGAAACACCGGAAATGATGATTGAAACGGCACGCCAAGTATCTAAACTTGATGTGCAAGGGATTAAGATTCACCTACTACACTTATTAAATAAAACCCCTATGGTTAAGCAATTTGAGAAAGGTCTAGTCGAATTAATGTCATTTGATGATTATATTGATGTGGTTGTGAAGCAAATTGAACTACTCCCTCCTCAAATGATGATACATCGTTTAACGGGAGATGGACCGGGCGATCTTTTAATCGGTCCGATGTGGAGTAGCAATAAGTGGAAAGTTTTAAACGCGATTGAAAAAGAGTTAGAGGAACGTCAGACATGGCAAGGAAAACTATTTCACCCATAATAATAGAGCGCTTATTATCTGTTTTAGGAGGAGATAAAGATGAAAATCCAAGGGATTTTACCATTTGCACGTACGCTTTTAACCCAAACACTGGAGCCTGGTAATATCGCTTTAGATTGTACTGCGGGCAAAGGAAATGATACTGTAACGCTTGCCCAATTAGTTGGTGAAGCTGGTCACGTGTACAGTTTCGATATTCAAGAAGAAGCGATAGTCATGACTGAACAAAAACTTAAGTCGCTTGATTTACAGGAAAGAGTGACTCTCTATGTAAATGGTCATCAGAATTTCGATGCCTGTTTACCGGAAGAACATCTCCACCAAATCAAGGGGGCTATTTTTAATTTAGGCTATTTGCCTGGTGGAGATAAATCGATTGTCACGAAGCCCGATTCTACAATCGAGGCGATTAACAAGCTCTTGCATGTCATGCCGAAAGAAGGTCTAATCGTCTTGGTCATTTATCATGGTCATGAACAAGGACAAATAGAACGTGACCATTTATTAGACTATTTTAAAACAATCGACCAACAGCAAGCACATGTATTAACCTATCAATTTATGAACCAGAAAAACAATCCACCTTTTATTATCGCTATTGAGAAAAGATAATTACTCTCTATGTGAAATAGGATGAGAGACTATTGACAATTCGTACTAGTAAGTTGAAAATAAAAGACATTCAAGTACAAAAAATAAAATCGATCGATAGGAGCGTGGCTAGTGTGACAACCATTTTAGATTCCATTATAACGTTTAACAAATCGTTTGTAGAAAATAAAGAATATGAGCAATATCAAACTACTAAATTCCCGAACAAAAAGCTAGTTATTCTCACTTGTATGGATACTAGATTAGTAGAGCTACTTCACCGTTCCATGGACTTAAAAAATGGGGATGCCAAAATCATTCGAAATGCTGGTGCTGTTATTTCACATCCCTTTGGTTCAATTATGCGTAGTATTCTCGTTGCCCTTTACCAGCTTCAAGCAGAGGAAATTTTGATTATCGGGCATCACGGTTGTGGAATGACGGGTCTCGAACACGAAACTTTATTAGAAAAAGCAAAAGCCCGTGGAGTCGATTTAGATGTTATTGAACCGCTTGAATACGCTGGTGTTGATGTCAAGCAGTTTTTATCTGGTTTTAGTAGCGTTGAGGAGAATATTCTAAACAGTGTTGATCTCGTCAAAAAACACCCACTTCTCCCGAACAATGTACCTGTTCATGGGTTAATTATCAGCCCAGAAACCGGGGAACTTGACGTATTAGTGAATGGGTATACAGAAGAGACAAACGTCTAATACCTTCAGAAAAAAGAACCCTATTATTAATATAAGAACAAAAGCCACCAATCAAACTAGACTGGTGGTTTTTTATATCATTTAAAGTCATTCTCTCATTTAATTTTCAAATAAAAAATAAGCCGTCTATCCACACACCACAGTGTATAAACAACGGCTTCCACATATCAGATTGGTATCAGTCTAACGACATATCTCAGTTAAGATGAACGGTCTCTTCGATAAATCCAACTATTTAAATAAAATAAAAAGGTTGGGAGACCACCCATTTTAATCATTTGCTTTGACTTTTTTTTCAACTCTTTATTTTTTTGTACTTTAGAATCCGATAAATAAATGGCAATAATACCACGCCAAATTTGACGGTGGAATTTCGGATCAGGCATCGTTGACAACCTTTGTTCCGCTTGCTTGACAAAGTATTGAAATCGTTCAATCATCTGCTCATCATTGTCATAATAAAATAAAAAATTTAACTCATCATCAGCAATGTCCTCTTCTTGATCAATAAAATAATCAAGCAACAAATGAACGCCTTGAACCCAAGGGTAATAACCATCCTTAATGACATTTGCTTCTGCTTCTGTTAAGCCTTCTTTCGTGCCATAGGTCGCTAATGAATAAATCCCTAAAGTAGATCCTGTACAGGCTGAGAACTCGAACCAAGTCATCTCTGGGAGTTCGTTTTTATATTCCTCAAACCAAGCTTCTAATCTGGGAATTCGCTCTTCTTTGACCACATGCTTATGCACTTGTAAATCACCGTATAACTTACTGAGCTGCAACATGTTATCTTGAACAATTCGGAAAGATGGGAATGTCACTAAAATATGCTGACACGTTTCAATGAGCTCGTGTAAATAGCCACCGTCTTCCTGTTCAACTCGATATTGATAATAATTTACTAACGGTTCACCAGGCGTCAAAGCAGCTAATAAAGCATTATGTAAAGAACGGAAATCTTTCGGATCTAAATAGTCACTTTGGTCACACAAATTGTCTAAGTAATCACACATAATCTGATAGGCAATTATAAACTGGATTAATTCATCGAAGCGGTCTCGGGCAAGTAACCCATAAATACCGCCACCTTCACAATGAAATTCTTTTCTTTCAAGTGCATCAAGTGCCTGAGCTCTTAATTCTGGATCAGGGATTAATTCGGCTCTTTCTTTCCATTGGTCATAATAACGATGAACCGTCGGTAAAACATCCCTAAAAATATTCATCATTAATGGGATTGGTTGTGTCGGAACTTTCAAAGTGGATCCTCCTTATCTATACCTAACGTTAGCACAAAATGAGTCCGACAACAAACGATCAAATCTTAAAATCTTATGAAGATACTCATGTCCATAAGTTCATAATTCCAACCGCATGTCGAAATACAACTTCTTTTTCAGGCTCATTAAAAACCTCATGATATAGGCCTTTCCATTCTTTATAATACTTCTCCGTCACATCTAAGCTATCAAACCAGTCACGCACGGCATATTTACTCACAATCTTATCATCTCCGGCTTGCAAAACAGCAAGTGGTATATCTGGCATTTTTTCTGGATAACGTGTGGCAAGGTGCATATTTTTATGAAGCTCCTGGTACCACCTTACGGAAACCTTTGTTACTCGTAACTCATCACGAACATACTGATCTCTTATCTGTTCATCTCTCGTGACATGATTCGAATTTATTCCAGATGCTACCGTAAGAGTTGGGGTTAGGCGATTTAATACTTTAGAGGCTAAATCTTTGCTTGTCTTAATAGGCCTAAATAGACCTAAACAAGGTGAGGATAAAAGTAAACCTTGAATATCCTTCGCTTTGCTCTCCATCACATAACGAATCGCAACAAGCCCACCCATACTATGACCCAATATAAAAATAGGCTGTTCAAACTTCTTCGCTTCATCTACCCATTCTTGCACGGCATCTATATATTGAGAAAATTGATTGATATGACCTCGTTTACCTCTTGTTTTTCCTTGCCCTGGTAAATCACCCATGATGACATGAATACCATGCTCATTCCACTTCTGAGCTAACCACTCATAACGACCATGATGTTCACCTGCTCCGTGTATTAAAACAATCGTCGCTCTGGCATCTTTACTTGCATATGTCCACATGCAATCAACTCCTTTTACTCAGCCAAAATCTTGTCTTCATTTTACCGAAAACATGAACTAAAAGAAAGAAAATAGATTTTTTTGATGCTATTCACCTAGCATTTATGAAGTTTTTGACATGATTTGATACAATATATGAGGGAGCAAACATTTTTATAAGAGGAGTGTGCCAACTATGATTTATGCTTATAACGGAAAAGAACCTCAAATCGCTAAATCAGCTTTTATAGCTGATTATGTTACGATTACAGGTGATGTTGTGATTGGCGAAGAATCAAGTATTTGGTTTCAAACAGTCATCAGAGGTGACGTAGCACCAACTATTATTGGAAACAGAGTGAATATCCAAGATCAATCCATGTTACACCAAAGCCCTGATCTGCCACTTATTATTGAAGACGATGTCACGGTTGGTCATCAAGTGATGTTACATAGCTGCCTCATTGGCAAACGCTCATTAATTGGGATGGGTACAACGATTCTAGATGGAGCGGAAATCGGTGAAGGTGCATTCATTGGGGCTGGTAGTCTCGTCCCACCCGGAAAAAAGATTCCGCCCAACACTTTGGCATTTGGACGACCCGCTAAGGTTGTTCGTGCTATTAATGAAAAAGATCGTCAAGAAATGGAGCGAATTGTTAAAGACTACCGGAACAAGGGACAGATTTATAAACAAGCACAAGTAAAAAAGGATGTATAATATCGATAATGATAATCAATATTAATGGTAAAGGGTAGGAACGCCATTCCCACCCTTTACAGCTAGCTAATTAACCTAAATGTTCTGGCTCGAACGTTTTACAGTCTGTCTCTTCTGTCTTTTTGGCTTGCTTACCCTTATGACTTACCACATAAATTTTATCTGCCCCACAGCGATTATTATGATCCCAATACACACAGTTGTTTACTTCACATAATACTTCAACAGCCATTATCATCACCTCCTACGTACATTTTTACCTGTTTATATGCCTCGCATACCCAAAAGCCTCGGAAAATGTCTCACATTACAGGATAAATCTGGCTCTGTTTTTTTATGTCACTATACAGTAAAAAAGCCCTTCTACCGAGAGCATCGATTAGAAGGGCCTTTATCATTCATTTCATATCAAGGTTAACGTAAAACTTTAGCTTGCTCTTTTAAAGCGGCTGCTTTATCTGTGTTTTCCCATGGTAAGTCAACATCTGTACGTCCAAAGTGACCATATGCTGCCGTTTGCTTATAAATAGGGCGACGTAGGTCAAGCATTTTAATAATGCCTGCTGGACGAAGATCAAAGTTGTCTGCAATAAGCTGAACAAGTACTTCTTCTGATACGACACCTGTTCCAAATGTATCAACCGAAATCGATACCGGGCGTGCCACACCAATCGCATACGCTAATTGTACTTCACACTTATCAGCTAGACAAGCAGCAACGATGTTTTTGGCTACATAACGAGCAGCGTAAGCACCAGAGCGGTCTACTTTTGTTGCATCCTTACCAGAGAATGCACCACCACCGTGACGAGCATAACCACCGTACGTATCAACGATGATTTTACGTCCTGTAAGACCTGCATCACCTTGTGGTCCACCGATAACGAAACGACCTGTAGGATTGATAAAATACTTCGTTTGATCATCAATTAATTCAGCAGGAACTACTTCATTAATCACATATTGCTTTAAATCTTTTTCAATTTGTTCTAAAGTAATCTCTGGATGGTGCTGAGTTGAAATAACAATCGTGTCAACACGCACTGGTTTTCCAGCTTCATCATATTCAATCGTTACTTGTGTTTTACCATCAGGACGTAAGTAGTCTAAAATCTCATCTTTACGAACTTGAGCTAAGCGACGAGATAATTTGTGACTTAATGAAATCGGTAAAGGCATTAATTCATCCGTTTCATTCGAAGCAAAACCAAACATTAGCCCTTGATCTCCTGCACCAATTGCTTCGATCTCTTCATCTGTCATTTGACCTTCACGAGCTTCCAAAGCTTTGTCTACACCTAATGCAATGTCAGCTGATTGCTCATCAATCGACGTTAAAACGGCACAAGTTTCTGCATCAAAACCATATTTAGCACGTGTGTAGCCGATACCTTTAATTGTCTCACGAACAATTTTAGGAATATCCACATAAGTGCTTGTCGTAATCTCGCCGGCAACTAATACAAGACCTGTATTGACAGAAGTCTCACAAGCTACACGAGCATTTGGGTCACTTTTTAAAATCTCATCTAAAATCGCATCTGAAATTTGGTCACAAATCTTATCTGGGTGTCCTTCAGTAACCGACTCAGAAGTAAATAACCGTCTACTTTTTAAAACCATATCTCATTTCCTCCTCTGCACACAACTACAAACAGCTATGAGCCAATAATTTATAACGGCACTCATTTCCGATTGAATGGGAGTAAAATAACAATCGAAGACACAATTTGACAAATATAAACAATAAAAAACCCATTCCACACATACTGAGGAAAAGGGTTGGAGTGTTTACCTTTCGCCTCTTATCGTTCAAGGTCATATGCCTTGCAGGTTAGCACCTTTTCATTTCTTTTCATTGAAATGATGGTTGCTGGGTTTCTTCGGGCCTGTCCCTCCACCGACTCGGGATAAGAGTATCCGTTCGCAACATATCATAACGCAGATTAAAATGACTGTCAATTATTTTGAGATTTTCTTTTTATTTAATTATTTCCATTCTTTCACACACTAAATAACCTTCTTATTTTTGAGGACTACTTGTCTGTTTTTTCATCCAATTGGCAGCTTCCGTTAATATGCGCTGTTGATCCTTTAAAGGAAAATGATGCGAAAAATGAGGATAGTACCAGCTTTGAACATGACCATGTAACGCATTTTCTAACCGATAAGAATGTTCAATCGACACATGTTCATCTAACATACCATGTATCGTTAAAATCGGTACTGCACTTTGCTTTAACTCTGGAATTGGACTTCTCTCTTGATAGCGTTCGGGGTATTTATTTGGTGTACCACCAATTACACGCTTCATCATCCTCCTTAAATCAATACGCTCCTCATAGGTTAGAAACATATCCGTCACACCATTCCATAAAACACAACTAGCTAATGATGGCCGTTTTAAAGCCGTTAATAAGGCCATAACACCCCCCCGTGAAAATCCTAATGCATGGATTTGATTGTGCTGAACTTCTTCACTTTCATATAATAAATCGTAGGCTTTAAAAGCATCTTCACGATCCTCACCGGCAAAATCTTCTTGCCCTTCACCACCACGATTTCCCCGATAAAAAGGGGCGATGACAACGAACCCCTCACTGGCCCACTGAATGACTCTCTGAACTCTGACCATTCCAACATTTTTTATACCACCTCTTAAATATAATAGACCGGGTAGCTTACCTTTATTTAAAGGGGTTGCCAAATATCCCTTCACTTGTAATCCAGCACTTAAATAGGTGATTTCAAATAAATCAATCCTCTGATGAGGAGACGGAATTCTCTTTTTTTCTAACAACATCATGACACAACCTTTTCTCGCAGTAGGCAAACACACATTCAACCCTTTGAACATAGACTATCACAGATCTAATTATACAAATGTGCAAGGAGTTGATAAAGATGAGTACCTTAAAACGTTTAACTTTTATGCTGTTACTTCTTTTCCTTATATTAATACCTGTTGCTTGCTCAAATTCAAACGCCGAATTAGAAAAAGTGCGTCTAGCTGAAGTGACACGTTCTATTTTCTACGCTCCCCTCTATGCGGCTATTTCAGAAGGTTTCTTTGAAGATGAAGGAATTGATTTAGAATTAACAACAACCTGGGGTGGAGATACAACAATGACAACACTTCTATCTGATGGAGCAGATGTTGCTTTAGTAGGTGCGGAAACATCGATTTATGTGTATGCCCAAGAGGCCAATGATCCTGCCATCAACTTTGCCGCTTTAACTCAAACTGACGGAACCTTTTTAGTATCTCGCGAAAAGCTCGACTCATTCGAATGGAGCGATTTAAAAGACTCTACATTCCTCGGTCAACGTGTCGGTGGTATGCCGCAGATGGTCGGTGAACATGTATTAAAACAGCATGGCATTGACCCTCATGGAGATTTAGAATTGATTCAAAGTATTGATTTTGGCAATATCCCAAGTGCTTTTGCTTCCGGTACTGGCGACTTTGTTCAATTATTTGAACCACAGGCCACACAATTTGAAAATGAAGGGATTGGTTATATCGTTGCTTCATTTGGAGAAGAGTCTGGGCTTGTACCGTACACAGGATTTATGTCGAAACAGAGCTTCATAGATGAAAACGCCGAAACACTTGAAGCATTTACAAGAGCTTTATATAAAGGGCAGCAATGGGTAGAAGAGCAACCTGTGGACATTATAGCTAGTTCAATTGCTGATTTTTTTGAAGATACAGATGAAGAGCTTATAGCCCAAGTTATTGAACGTTATCAGTCTCAAGGTTCTTATGCAACAGACCCTCTTTTAACAGAAGAAGCTTGGAAGCAATTGCAGTTGATCATGGATCAAGCTGGGGAGCTTCCACAGGAAGTTAACTTTACCGAGCTAGTGAATACTTCTATTGCCGAAAGTGTTATGGAGTAATGACCATGTCACAAATCCATATCGATAACGTATCAAAAATATATTTAACAAAAGAAGAAGCCACCTTGGCTCTTGAAAACATTGATTTAACCATTGAGGAAGGTGAATTCATCTCGTTAATAGGACCAAGCGGCTGCGGAAAAACAACCTTACTTTCTCTGATTGCAGGTATTTTGAAACCGACTGAGGGAAAGATTTTGTTAGATAATCAGCAAGTTGATCCACAAACGACAAATGTCGGTTACATGCTGCAGCAAGATTATTTATTCCCATGGTTAACGATTGAACGAAATATAACTCTAGGTCAACATATTCGTCATCAAGATAATAAAATGGCCCAAAAGAAAGCCTTACATTTACTCGATGCAATGGGTTTGCTTGATAAAAGGTCCTTTTATCCAACACAGCTTTCCGGTGGCATGCGTCAACGTGTCGCTCTAGTAAGAATGCTCGCTTCTGAACCTTCTTTTATGCTTCTTGACGAACCTTTTTCTGCTCTTGATTACCAAACGAAATTAAAGTTAGAGGACCTCGTATTTGAAACATTAAAAAAGGAAGATAAAACAGCAATTTTAGTGACACATGATATCGGTGAAGCTATTTCGATGTCGGATCGTGTTGTTCTATTAAATACAAAGCCTGGCAGAGTGCATCGAATTTTTGAGATGCCTGAAGAAATTAAAGAATTAGTCCCTTTTGAGGCAAGACAAACTCAAGCCTATACCGAGCAATTCAATTTAATATGGGAGGAGTTGGAATCCCTTGAACCTCGGAAAGCTTCATCATAACTATCTTCAATCATTACGAAAACAAAAGTGGATTGTATTTAGCGTTCAGCTTTCGATACTGATTACCTTTATTTCTCTATGGGAAATCGCTGCAAGAGCGCAGTGGATTGATCCTTTACTTTTTAGCATGCCTTCAAGGATTTGGGATTTAATGGTGGCACGAATTCAAGATGGAAGTTTATTTTTGCACACCTCCTTTACGTTATTTGAGACAATCTTAGGCTTTTTAATTGGAACTTTAGTAGGCGTTCTACTGGCTGCATTACTTTGGTGGTCACCTTTTCTCCAAAAGGTACTAGATCCATATTTAGTCGTTTTAAACTCCATGCCTAAAGTGGCCTTAGGTCCTTTACTTATTGTTGGTTTAGGTCCAAACTTCACATCTATTTTAGCAATGGGGGCGTTAATTTCTGTTATTATTACAACCATTGTTGTCTATAGTGCTTTTCGTGAAGTTGATGTTAACTATATTAAGGTGCTACAAACCTTTGGTGCTACTAAAGGTCAGACTTTTGGTAATGCGATTCTACCTGCCTCGATGCCTACGATTATTTCTACGTTAAAAGTGAATGTCGGATTATCATGGGTAGGGGTCATTGTTGGAGAGTTTCTCGTTTCTAAACAGGGGTTAGGTTATTTAATCATTTATGGCTTCCAAGTATTTAATTTCACGCTCGTTTTAATGAGCTTAGTAGTCATCGCTATTTTGGCGACGGTTATGTATAAATTAGTTGAAATGCTCGAGAAACGGTTAATTCAATTTTAATGTGTAAAAGGTGCCTCCGAAATGGAGGCATCTTTTATATGAAAGTTAGCTAAGGGCGCTAGTTTTTCCCTTCGGATATCACTACGAACATGGGACACGCACCCTCAGGTGGGTGCTGAACTAACTTGCTAATGCAGCTGTTTGTTGACCTTTTTGCCTACTTGGTTATGGCACTCAATACAGTTGTCTATTTTTAACAACGGAAAGGCTTAATGGTAGAACTTTGTCCTTCATTATGAAGCTATACTCTTTTTGCTGATTGATTTGAGAGGGCCATTCGCTAACTAGTTGAGGTCCACTTGTCTCAAGGTAATCGTCATTGTGATCCATGGCATCTATCGTCGCATAAAAAATAGCCTTAGAAAAGCTTTCCTTCTTTCCACATACTCGGTACCAGCCAAGATAAGTTAACTCCTTTACTTTACCACCTGTTTCTTCATACACCTCTCGCTGACAAGCCTCTTCAAGCGTTTCACCTTTTTCAACTTTACCTCCCGGAAACTCTAGTCCCCGCTGAGAATGTTTGGTTAGTAACCATTGCTCCTGATAACGGCAGATTACCCAAACATGGTGAATATCCTGCGGTTTATCTTCGCGGTTAAAACTCAAGTAAATTTTGCAGCCATTCCAATCTTTAAATTGATAAGTCATCTTCTAACTCCTCACGATTTATACCTTAAGTATATAAGTCTATTCGAGAAAGAAGCAACGCTTACCAAGTATATTTTAATTTTTCACTAGCTTTTATCATAAATATAGCTATTAAAAAGATGAGAAAGCATAAGATTCCATTTACTAAGAAAAGAAATTGATGAGAGATTTTTATTAAAAATGTAAATACAGGTGGGCCAAGAGCTACACCTACAAACCTCATGGAGCTATAAAAAGAAGAAACCGATCCTCTTTGCTCCTTGACAATCCCTTCTGTAACAAAAGCATCCAGGCTTGGTAATGCAAAACCAATTCCGATCCCACTTACAAAAATACAGGTTAATAATACATAAATATCCTCTGTAAACGCAATGCAGCTAATCGAAATGGCTAGAAGCAATAGACCCATTACCGTCATACTTTTCATTTTCTTTAAATCTTGTCCAATATATTTCCCTGTAAAAAAAGAGCTAAAGCACAAAGCTGCTAAGGGAACAGCCAAGACAATTCCTTTTTTTACTCCTTCAATTTGATATTTATCCTCTAACATCGTTGATAAATAAAAAAGCACACCAAATAATACAAACATACAAACTCCACCAATAATAAATACGGCATATAACCATCTACCCTCACGCCTAAAAATACTTTTTAAGATTTTCAAAAAATCTGGTAGTTTGATTTTTTCGGTACTTAATGGAGGAGACTTCACGAGAAAAACCATTAACAAAATAGAAATAAAACAGAATATCGGGAATGAAAAAAACGGTAGATACCATTGTAAAGTAGCTAAGCTCGCTCCCAAAATTGGGCTTAACACTTTACCAAATGTATTAGAGGTCTCAATCGTACCTAGCCCTTTACTAACCTCCTGTTGATCTTGGTACATATCCCCAACTAAAGGCATAACTATCGGAGAGGCCCCAGCTGCTCCTACACCTTGCAAGAAGCGACCGACGAGAATAAGGTAGTAGGGATTGGCAACATATACAGCTGCAACACCAGAAACCAAGCCTCCAATTCCTGAGATAATGAGGCTAGGGATAATCACTTTTTTTCTGCCAATCTGATCAGATAAATAGCCCGCAATTGGAATACAAATGATCGCTACTACCGAATAGATGGTTATGAGCATACTTACTTGTAATGATGTAATTCCTAACTCTTTTTCGATCATCGGTAAGACAGGAATGAGCATGGAGTTTCCGAGCGTCATGACCAGAGGAATAGAGGCCATTGAAATGATCGCTAATTTTTTATTTTCACCTAACATGGCTTTTCCCCTTTATGAGAAGCTATTTACTTTTCAGTATGTGACATAAATCACATCCTATTCTTCATAAAAAGTGGCATAAAAAAAGAACCAACAGAGCTTGGTTCGAATTTTTTATGAAAGTTATTGAGGTGCAGTGCGAACATAGTGTGCTGCTCGTTGCTCCGGAAAATTATGCTCCGTCCTGTTGGTAACATAAAAGGTTAAAGGCAATCCAAGATTGTCATGCTAATCGGTAATCCCCTGTTTTCTCTAACTCTTGGTAGATTTCTTCTAATGTTCTTTGAGAGTAAGCTGTCAAATCAGCTTTTCTTCTTTTGAATTCGTCAATAAATTCTTCACCTTGATAGTTATCAGCAACTAAATCTTCAATAACATCTTCTAACACATCGTCTTTACCTAAAACAAGCTTACCCTTCATGAGAATACTTATTCCATTTGATAATTGGGTAATTTCGGATACTTTTGTAATAAGTGTTGCTGGGTAATTATCTTTTCTAGATATGACAACATCAAGTAATAAATCCTTGTCATCTTGTTGAACCTCACTAAAGAATGGAAAGAGATCTTTTTCTACTACTGCTTCGATTAGCCATGTTTGCTTGGAGTTCTCCATATTTATAATTAATCCACGATCCAATTTAAGTGATGATGTTGTTACTTTTCCTGACTCATTTTGTAATAAATAGATTGAGTAAAGCTTAAATGTTTTCATAATTTAACTCCTCCATTCCATTCGAACAATTCTATTTCTATTTAACCATATTAATGAATAGACAGCCAATTTTTTGTATGAAAGTGTAACTAAGGACGATGTATTCTTCTTCGAAGAGCGCTCCAGGAATGGGGGCTTTCCTCCTGCAGGAGCCGGCATGTTCGTTTTATAAGGAAGTGATATCATGATCTTGCCTTTTTTTGCACTTGCTCCCCTCTTCTTCAGTAACTTCTTCGATATCTAGTTTGGCTCGACTTCCAATCGGTCTTCTTTCGCATAAAAATAAAAGAGCTACTGCGATGGTAACATCAGTCAGTAACTCTTCATTAAAACGACTTAGTCTGTCTTTATACTTCTTCAAACAGTGCCTCTAATTTCTTTTCTTCAATCCACATAATTAGTTCTAATTCTTGTTTTGTCAAATTTCGATTAAGCTTACATTTAAAATCGTCGACTAACTCTAGAAATTGATTGATTTGTTTCATGTGCAAATATCTCCTTTTTCCACGTAAACTTTGTCAATCGGACAAGCTATACAACAATATATGTTTACTCACTTCAAAATATGACAGTCTTCATTCTTTCTTCCGTATAAGAATAATTCGTTATACAGATCTTAAATCCTTCATTAAATAATATTAATTAACTGATATTATCGTATGCTCTTTTTAACCTAGTTAATGCTTCCTCTACTATACTTGAAGGACAAGCTAAATTCATTCGCTCAAAGTTAGAACCTTCTTCACCAAACATTGCCCCATGGTTAAAACCAACCTTCGCTTCTTCAATTAACCATTTCTTCCGCTCAACTGGGTCCATATTTAAACCTGTGAAATCTAACCATAGTAAATAGGTTCCTTCAGGCTCCATCCACTTAATCTTTGGCATATGCTCGGTTATAAAGGTCGTGACTAACTGATAATTATGTTGAATATAAGTCATCAGTTCCTCCAACCAAGGCTCGCCATACGTATAAGCCGCTTCCATAGCCACTTCTGCAAAGCTATTATTCATACCTGTAAAAGTTGTTGCCATATATTTCTTGAACTCAAGACGCTTCGCCGCATCCTCTATGACGACGTAAGACGCTTGCATTCCCGCTAAATTAAATGTCTTACTAGGAGCTAAACAAGTGAAAATTCGATTACTCATCTCTAGATCGATGGAAGCAATCGGTGTATGAGTGAAGCCATCATATAATAGATCGGCATGAATTTCATCCGATACAATATATAGATTATGCTTTTTACAAATGGCTACAAGTCTTTCGAGCTCTGCTTTTTCCCAAACACGACCTCCAGGATTGTGTGGGTGACATAAAAGCAGCATTTTTGTATGATCCGTAATTTTTGATTCCAAATCCTCATAATCCATCTCATAACGTTGCCCATTATATTTCAGAGGATTTTTCACTAGCGTTCGTTCATTCTTTTCAATAACATCATAAAAAGGATAATAAACCGGTGATTGTATAATAATCTCGTCTGATTTTTTTGTAAATGTACAAATTAAATGACTTAAAGCTGGCACAACTCCTAACGTGTAAATAAAAGCGTTTTCCTGTACTTCCCAGCCGTATCTTCTTTTTAACCATGACTGTACAGCCTTATCCAGCGATTTTGCATGGGCTGGATATCCAAAGATGCCATGATCAGCTTTTTCCTTAATAGCTTCAATAACCGCATCAGGGGCCCGAAAGTCCATATCTGCTACCCATAAAGGTAAAACGTCATCGGAACCAAAACGTTCCTGTAACATGTCCCACTTTAAAGAATTCGTTCCTTTACGCTCGATTACTTGATTAAAACGTTCGCTCATTCTTCTTCCCCTTTCTTCAGACCATTGATTCATTTCGTTTATGAGTTCGGCACTTCATAAACGAGCTCTTTATTTGTTAATCCATTTATAATATTCGTTATCGTTACTTGTACCATCTCTTCTCTTGTTTCAACAGAAGCACTTCCGATATGTGGAATCGCTAATACATTATCTAGCTCAAGCAAAGGATGCTCTGCAGAAATAGGTTCTTTTTCAAAAACATCTAGGCCAGCTCCCTTAATCTCACCTGATTTCAGGGCTTCATAGAGAGCTTGCTCATCGACATTCGTACCTCGAGAAGAGTTAATCAAATAAGCCGTATTTTTCATTTTCTTAAATTGCTCTTTCCCAAGCATTCGATAGGTAGATTTTGAACCCGGGGCAAGCAACACAACAAAATCACTTTGCTCCAAAAGCTCATCTAACTGGCAATACGTTGCTCCAACCTCTTTTTCTGCTTCTTCATGGCGATTACGATTATGATAAAAAACGGCCATTGAAAATCCTTTTGCTCTTCGTGCCACACTTAAGCCGATTCGTCCCATACCGATAATACCAATTTTCGAACCATATACTTGTTTGCCTGTTAAGCCAAACGGACTCCAGCTTTTCCATTGATCATTTTTAATCATTTGTTGTCCTTGTGGCAGGTTACGTGCCACCGCTAATAACAGGGCAAACGTTAAATCCGCTGTAGCCTCCGTTAACACATAGGGAGTATGTCCAATCTTAATGCCTTTAGCCTTAGCTACTTCTAAATCAATATTGTCAAAACCAACGGCCAACGTACTGATAACCTTTAAGTTGTGAGCTTGTTCTAACGCATGCTTATCTAATTTATCTGACAGATTAGAGAAAACGGCATCCGCGGTTTTTAACTCTTCAACAAGTCTTTCATAAGGCATTGGTTCATCTTCTTTTTCAAACATAACAATCTCTGCGTTTGGTAGTTCGTTCAAAGGTTTCAATAATGCTGCAGGAATTTTCCTTGTAACTAATATTTTCATGAGCCAATCTCCTATCGTATGTAAAATCTTCTTCAATATGAGTAAGTTTACTATCAATCAAAACCTACCTAACACTTCCTTCCCTAGTATAGCACGGATCATGTCGATATTATGAATGGGACGCTTAAAAATCGCCAATGAATCCTTCAATTACCATATGATTTTTGTGATTATATGGTAAGATATGAGAAGAAATAATGTCCGATTTAGAAGAAGGGTGTCGTTATGAGTATTTTAACTGTATCTAATTTAAGTCATGGTTTCGGTGACCGAGCCATTTTTGAAAATGTTTCTTTTCGCCTTTTAAAAGGGGAGCATATCGGTTTAATTGGTGCGAATGGTGAAGGGAAATCAACCTTTATGAATATAATAACTGGCAAACTAATGCCAGATGCAGGAAAAGTGGAATGGTCAAAACGTGTTCGTGTTGGTTACTTAGACCAGCACACCGTTCTAGAGAAAGGGATGTCGATACGTGACGTTTTAAAAAGTGCCTTCCAATATTTATTTGATTTAGAACAAGATATGAATAACCTCTATGACAAAATGGGTGAGGTTACACCTGAAGAGCTCGAGAAAATGTTAGAAGAAGTTGGCGTGATCCAAGATATATTAACGAACAATGATTTTTATATCATTGATGCAAAAGTAGAAGAAATTGCTCGTGGTTTAGGTTTAGAAGAGATTGGGCTCGACCGAGATGTTACGGATTTAAGTGGTGGGCAACGTACGAAAGTCTTACTAGCTAAACTACTTCTTGAAAAGCCAGATATTCTTTTACTCGATGAACCGACAAACTATCTAGATGAACAACATATTGAATGGTTAAAGCGCTACTTATTGGAGTATGAAAATGCATTTATTTTAATATCACATGATATTCCCTTCTTAAATAGCGTTATTAACTTAATTTATCATATGGAAAACCAAGAATTAAATCGTTATGTTGGCGATTATGACCATTTCTTAGAAGTCCATGAGATGAAAAAGCAACAATTAGAGTCAGCTTATAAGCGGCAGCAACAAGAGATTTCTCAACTAAAAGACTTTGTTGCAAGAAATAAAGCACGCGTATCAACGCGCAATATGGCCATGTCGCGTCAGAAAAAATTAGATAAAATGGATATCATTGAACTAGCAAAGGAAAAGCCAAAACCGCAATTCAACTTTAAGGAAGCTAGAACACCTAGCAAGACTATTTTTGAAACGAAAGAGTTAGTTATTGGGTACAATGAGCCACTCTCAAAGCCTCTTAATTTAAGAATGGAACGTGGTCAGAAAATTGCCCTAGTAGGTGCGAACGGGATTGGTAAAACAACGTTATTAAAGAGTCTTTTAGGTATTAATCCCGCTCTTTCCGGTACGATCGAACGCGGTGATTATCAAGAGATTGGTTACTTCGAACAAGAGGCTAAAAGTACAGATAATACGTGTATTGATGAGATTTGGAGTGAGTTCCCTTCCTTAACTCAGGCCGAAGTACGTGCTGCCTTAGCCAAGTGTGGCTTAACGACTAAACACATTGAAAGTAAAATTGTTGTGCTTAGTGGCGGAGAGAAGGCAAAAGTTCGTCTTTGTAAGCTCATTAACAATGAAACGAATATTCTTCTATTGGATGAGCCAACAAACCATTTAGATGTAGATGCCAAAGAAGAACTGAAAAGGGCTTTACAAGCGTACAAAGGCAGTATTTTATTAATTAGTCACGAACCAGAGTTTTATCAGGATGTCGTTACGGATGTTTGGAATGTCGAGGATTGGACGACGAAATTAGTCTAACAAGACTAAACTGTTTGTAGCTAGATTTCTCTTTCAGGAAGTCTAGTTTACAACAGTTGCGGCTCTTTAAAACAAGAACACGAGGAGGTTTAGTATGCAGGATACACCTTTTATTGCGATTGAAGGTCCTATTGGTGTAGGAAAGACTTCATTAGCTCAAGCTATTTCTCAGTATTTTCACTACCCGATTTTAAAGGAAATCGTTGATGAGAATCCTTTTTTAAGTAAATTCTATGAAGATATTTCTGAATGGAGCTTTCAAACGGAGATGTTTTTTCTCTGCAATCGCTTTAAACAGCTTGAAGATATACATAAGCAATACCTTTTGAAGCATCTTCCAGTTGTTGCTGACTATCATATTTTAAAGAACTTAATTTTTGCTCAGCGGACCTTATCAGACAAGCAGTACGAGAAATATTATAAAATATTTGAAATCCTCACTGAAGATATGCCAAAGCCAAATGTTATTATATACCTTCAAGCAAGTCTACCTACACTGCTAAAGAGAATTGCACTTCGTGGTCGTGAAATGGAACAAAATATTGATCCAACCTATTTAGAGCAATTAAGCTCAGACTATGAAAAAGCGATCGACCTTTTTGAAAAAGAGAATCCCTCTATACCGATTATTCGATTGGATGGAGATAAGCTCGATTATGTGAATAACCAAGCAGATTTAGAAAAAATCATACAACAACTCGAACATAAAGGAGTCGTTCCTCTTGAATCTACGAGAAAAATATAATATACCTTCCAATGCTGTGATTACAATTGCCGGAACGGTTGGCGTCGGTAAATCAACGATGACCCAAAAGCTTGCTGAGGCCCTACAATTTCATACATCATTTGAAAATGTTGATCATAACCCTTATCTCGATAAATTTTATGCTGATTTTGAACGCTGGAGCTTTCACTTACAAATCTATTTCCTTGCTGAACGATTTAAAGAGCAAAAAAAGATGTTTGAATTGGGTGGTGGATTCATTCAGGATCGCTCAATTTATGAAGATACAGGTATTTTTGCAAAGATGCATTTTGATAAAGGAACGATGAATCCAACTGATTATGCAACGTATACAAGCCTTTTTGATGCGATGGTTATGACTCCTTATTTCCCACACCCAGACGTACTGATCTACCTTGAAGGCGACCTTGATCATGTCATTAATCGCATTCATGAACGTGGCCGTGATATGGAGCAGCAAACACCACTTACATACTGGCAAGAAATGCATGGACGTTATCAAAATTGGATTCATGAATTTACTGCCTGTCCCGTTTTGAAATTAAATATTAAAGACTATGATTTATTAGAAGATGATGGAGCGACAGAAGAGATTGTGGCACAAATCTCTCAACTAATGAAGCAGCATGTCTAAAAGTACACATCAACAAAACCACCTTATGCAAGGTGGTCTTGTTTTGTATAGATTGGAGCTTTGCCATGTGTGTTTGGTATCATTAATAGTGCCTTATGAAACCCATTTCTTCGTATTAGGTACGTCCTCATCTTCTTCCATTTGCTCCATTTTCCAATAGTAGACCTTTGGTAAATGCTGATACGATACATATTCTTGCCATACAGAAAGAATAACGAACAATAGACCTTGAATATCCACCCCTTTGACCATACGAACATCCCTCCTTACTGATTTCTATGCTAAAAAGGAATTGTCCTAGTCTTGAGTGCTGCCACTTTTTAGTAAGGTCCGCGAATGTAACCTTCTACATAGTCCTGGTAAAACGCCTGCAATTTCCCCAACTCCGCGTCCGAAAATTTCTTTTGCTCGGCTGAACCTAAATTACTAATAACTTGTTTTTTTGTTTTAAAACCTGGAATTGCACAAGTAATACCTTGTTGATCGAGTACCCATCGAATCGCCGCTTGCCCCATCGAATCACGACCGTCCTCAATCCATTTGAGCTGTTCAGATAGTGCCACTCCTTTTTTAAAACCTAAGCCAGCAAAAGTCTCTCCAACATTAAAGGCCTCTCCATTTTCGTTAAAAGAACGATGGTCATCCTTTTCAAACTGATAATCTAGCGAAAACTTTCCAGTTAATAAGCCACTTGCTAATGGTACCCTGGCTAATATACCAACACCCTTTTTTTCAGCTTCAGGAAATAATTGCTCTAACGGTTTTTGACGGAAAATATTAAAGATCACTTGTAGTGCTTGGACGTTAGGATGCTCCAAACAAATGAGCCCTTCTTCTACCGTTTCAACACTCACACCATAATGTTTAATTTTCCCTTCCTTTTGAAGGCGATCTAAAACATCAAACACTTCACCTTCTTTTAAAATATCCGTTGGTGGGCAATGAATCTGATAAAGGTCAATCGCTTCACGGCCTAATCTTTTTAAACTCGCTTCGCAATATTCTCTCACTTTATCATAGGAATAATTATCTCGTGCTTGTAAGTTACCTTGCCGACAAAATTTCGTCGCAAAATAGATCTGCTCCTCTTTTCCTTTGGTAGCCTTAGCCAAGAGCTCCTCACTATGACCATCGCCATAAACATCAGCCGTATCAAAGAAATTCACACCTGCTTCTATCGCATAATGAAGAGCATCGAGTGATTGCTCATCACTCGTTTTCCCCCATGATCCACCAATCGCCCATGTTCCTAAACTGACTTCACTTACTTTTATACCTGTTTTACCTAGTGGTCGATATTCCATCATCACAAGCCCCCTTTTTCTTATACACATTATTTTATCAATAAAGCTATTATTTTCATAATTTTTAGTTTATTACACCTAAAAAAAAGCCTCATTTAGCTTTTAACTAAATAGGCTTTTCTACAAAATCGTTAGTTATTCAAATCTTCGATCGAGTCAATATCCATATAAGTTGGTACGACTAAACCAATCTTAGCACCTTCTAAGTTTGGTCCTAAATCATCAACTTGATCTTGATATAGATCCCATTGCGATCCGTGTGTTGCTGGTAACCAAGCGGCTACCATTGCATCCGCTTCACCTGAAGCAACAGCTTCCCACATAAAGCTATTTTCTAGTACACTAATTTCTACATTATAACCAACGCTCTCTAACACTAATTCCATTAAATGAGTAGATGCAATTTCTGAATCCCATGCTACAAATGCTAAAGAAATTGCGTCGCCATCAACATGATTAACGCCATCTGTCCATTCTGCAACCTTATCTTGGTTATTGTCAAACCATTCTTGGGCAGCAGCTTCTGGGTCTGCACCGTTATTAATATCATTCATAATTACACCCATATCATCTTCTGTCCAGAAGAAGTTGCCTAACACCTCTACAGCCTCTGGCATTTCATCCGCTAAACCAAGGCGAGTGATTGTATGAATATCTTCCGCTGCCCCAAAAACACCTTCCGGATCCTCTAGATACTTAAGATCATACTCAGCAAATTTCCAATGTGGATTCCAACCAGTGACCACAATTGGTTCCTCATTATCAATCGCCGTTCCAAGAGCACTTGTCATCGCTGCCGATGAACTCATTTGAACTTCATAACCCTCTAAGTCATATACATCTAATGCGTCTTGAGCTGCAGCTACAACACCTGCTCCTGCATCAATGCCAGTAATCGTGTAATCCAGTGATTCTGCTACGGCTGTAGAAGATTCTCCGTCATCTCCGTTTGTGTCGTTGTTTGCTGTGTCATCATCAGTTCCACATGCTGCTAATACAAGTGCTGCTGATAAACCTAGTGCCAAACCTGTACGTTTCCAAGTCTTATTCATAATTGACCACTCCTTATAAGTTAGTATCTATTAATCAAAGCCTTTTTATAGCTTGATTACGTGTTTTGTATGAAAGTTGGTGCGTTGTTCACCGCTACCGAAAATTATGCTCCGAGACCACCGCGTGGTGCTGAGCTAGTCGGCTATGTCGCTGGATTTCTAGCTTTCGCCACACATTCCGCGGGAGTCGTTCCCACATCTTTCTCTTTCGTATTTATCCTTCTTCTTTTTTACTATTAAAGCTTTGTGTGAGTCGGTCTAGGATGATGGCTATTATAACAATCGCGATTCCTGTTTCGAAACCTTTTCCTTCATTATTTTGTCCAACCGCATAATAAACCTCTTGTCCAAGACCTCGTGCTCCAATCATGGCAGCAATAACAACCATAGATAGAGCTAACATAATACTTTGGTTAACCCCTGCCATAATTGTTCCTTTTGCCATTGGCAGTTCCACTTTAAATAGCTTCTGTGCAGGTGTAGATCCGAATGCATCGGCCGCTTCGATAAGCTCGTTCGAAACTTGTCTAATTCCTAAATTCGTTAATCGAACTGTCGGTGGCATTGCAAAAATGACAGAGGCAACAACTCCAGGAACCATACCAATGCCAAAGAAGGCAACAGCAGGAATTAAGTATACAAATGCAGGCATTGTTTGCATTAAATCTAACATCGGTTTTAGGATGCTTTCGACAATTTTACTCTTAGACATCCAGATACCTAATGGAATTCCAATCACTAATGCAATAAAAGCACTCGTTAAAACAAGAGCGAGCGTTAACATCGCTCCATCCCAATAACCTAAGTTATAAATTAAATAGAGTCCAATTAATGTGAATATAGGTAAACCAATTTTTTTCTTACTGACTAATACAGCTAAACCAACAACAATAATGATGAATAACCATGCTGGTGGAAAAGTAAGAATGTCTTCAAATCGATCAACTAACCATCCAATCCCGTTACGAATGACATCAAAAAATCCAGCTGCACCTCTTAACCAAGTAACAAAACTATCAATCCATTCAGCTAGTGGTAGACGCGGTATTGAATCCATTAAAATCCACCTCCGTTCCAGATAAAGCACCAAGGACTGCTCCGCGGACGATAATGCCACGTAATTTTCCATCCTCAACGACAGAAATAGGAATTGAACTTGTTGATAACGAATCCATTAAATCATGTATGGATGTATCTAAAGTAACTCTCGGCACATCTTTATCAATAATTTCTTGTAAATCATTTTTCTGTTCTTTTATTAATCGAGAAACGTCAGTAGCATGGACAACACCAATCAATTCCTTTGCTCGGTTCGTCACATATATGCTTGATAATCCAGCATCCTTCATCCTTTGAATCGCTACACGCGGACCATCTTTTTCATAATTAATCGTTTCTGGACGTATCATAACATTCTCTGCCGTTAATACTTTTGAACGGTCAACATCTTCTACGAACTTTTCTACATATTGATTTTCAGGCTGAGTCAAAATTTCTTCAGGTGTTCCTACTTGAACTAATGCCCCATCCTTCATAATCATAATACGGTCACCAATTCTTAAGGCCTCATCCAAATCATGCGTAATAAAAATGATCGTCTTTTGCATCTTTTCTTGTAATTCTAAAAGCTCATCCTGCATGTCCTTTCGAATTAAAGGGTCCAATGCGGAGAAAGCTTCATCCATTAATAAAATATCAGGTTCATTCGCTAACGCCCTTGCTAAACCAACACGTTGCTGCATCCCACCCGATAATTCATTCGGATACTTCGTTTCATATCCTGAGAGGCCAACCAATTCAATGGACTCCATTGCTTTAGCTTTTCTTGTTGCTTTTGGTATCCCTTGTACCTCAAGACCGTACTCAACATTCGCTAAAATGTTTCGATTCGGGAACAATCCGAATTTTTGGAAAACCATCCCCATTTTCTTTCTACGAACTTCTCTTAATGTCTTACTATCCATCTTCGCTAAATCTTCACCATCTAACCAAACGCTTCCAGCAGTAGGTTCAATAAGACGATTTAACAGCCGAATAATCGTTGACTTACCACTACCAGACAACCCCATGATGACAAAGATTTCACCATTTTCAATTTCAAAGCTAGCTTGATTAACGCCAACGGTCATTCCTGTTTCTTTTAATACATCTTCTTTTGTTTTCTTTTGATTTAGAAGATCCATCGCCTTTTTTGTCTTCTTACCAAAGACTTTTGTGAGACCTTCCACTTTTACTTTTGCCACGTTTACGTTCACCTCACTTACTTTTTTCTCTCAATATCCGACTTACCTACTATAGCCTTTTAAAAAAATTACGACAATCTTGATATTCTGTATATATCGTCTATTTATTACGTACAGTTTAAACTGTACAAAATATACAGGAATGATCCTTAGAAATGCTAGCTTATCCTTACATATCATCACTTTTAAGAAACTACCACGTTTTTAACTTTTTTGATACGATACATGAAGAAGTCCGAATTAAGAGTGACGAATAAGCTTTACCCTTTTATAATTATGTATAAACCTAAAATAAATAATTATTTATTTGGGATAATTTGAAAGAATCGATTTTTCACTATGAAAATGGGAATGGACAAAAAGAAACCGATGATATCTTTCTGGGGAGGACAAACTAAATATGGTTGATCACATCAACAATAAAAGTTGGGAAAAGCTCGAGCAAGCTCGTGAAGAATTTTCTCATGAATTATCAAAAAATATTCATATGTACGGGATATCACAGTCAGTTGGACGTTTATATGGAACGGTTTTATTTGCTGAAGAGCCTATGACGCTTGATGAAATGAGTCAATCGATTGGCATGAGTAAAACGAGTATGAGTACCGGCATTCGTACGTTACTCGAGGCTAATATGGTCGATCGCGCTTGGCAAAAAGGGGTTCGAAAAGATCTTTATCAATCAGAGGATGATTGGTATAAATCATTCTCCACTGTATTTGTTAAACGCTGGAGGAATTCTGTTGATAATAACTTAAAGGCCGTCGAACAACATTGTTCAACGCTGGAAAGTCTCTCTAATTTTGAAGATGAGAGCCTCCAGAATGCGGTTCAAAACGACTTAATCAAAATGGAACATGCTCGTAACTACTATAGCTGGCTGAACGAAGTTATCCACTTATTTGAATCTGGGGAAATTTATAATATTATTCCAAAAAAGGAATGAAAGAACAAGAGCTAGATGCCTATTCTTATCTAGCTCTTGTTATCGTTTATAATAATAGTCGCCTACTTTTAAAATGTGACGCTCCGTATCCAATTGTTCTAAAGAATTTTCATATTGGTACGGTTCAACAACAAATGCTTCCTCCATAAATAGGCGAGCCTGCTCCACTTTTCCTTTTTTTAAAAGCTTTATAATATGTTCTACCCCGTCTCGGTCAATAATTCCAATTTGGGTTGCCAAAGCTAATTGATAGCAAGGGTCTGAAATTCGTGAACTCGTTGTAACAATCAAACCTCTTTTTGCCTCATAAAATGCCTGTGCTGCATATACTTCTTGAACGGCCGTGAGCCCCAATTTATCAGAATATCGCTTGGCTTGCAGGACAGTCTTTTCTAAATGTTGATTATAAAAAATCATATCTGCCCCAAAATCTCTGCTTTTTTTTGTTAAATAAATATCTTTAAACCCAAGTGCTGCAAACAAGACAACTAAATAATCCTCAAAGTCATGACCTGACATTTTATCAATATCAGCTAACGAAATTTTCGTTAGGTCATACTTTTTACTTCTAAGCTTTTTTATCCACAACCAAAAACAGACTGTCATAAGTAATAGAACAATAATACCCATCATCAGTAATTGTAACAATTCCAAAAGAACATCATCCATTCTTCTCATTTGGTTCACCTTTATTTTACTACAATCTACCATACAAATACAAACAAATGTTTGCTATGAATCTACATCTATAGTTGTAGATACTCTCCTTCCATTTTATTACTTATCCTCCCAACCAATCCCCGATGTTTAAAAAACGATTCAAACATACAATGTACATAGAAACATGACACAACTACTCATTCATGGCGAAGCCGATTCACGTTTGCCCCTTGACTGGTGGCATTTTTGTTCAATATGCCTTTGCTTCTTGGTTTGTTAACTTTTATTACCTTTCATTCATCTATTTTGTATGAGAAGTTTGCTAACCAAGAAGCCTGCACTAACCAAAGCGGAGGGAATGGCGGGTGCTGAACTCCCTTCTCGGAGCGAGCTTCGAAGAAGAGCACACCAGCTTTAGTACACTTTCATACAAAACGAAAGGATGATTAACATGAAAAAAACACAAGAAGTTATCATGATTACAGGCGCCTCTAAAGGATTAGGCGAACAACTGACATACCATTTTGCAAGCAAACAACAGAAACTCATCATCTGCTCAAGAAACATCCATGAACTAAATCAAGTAAAAAGAAAAGCAGAAGCATTAGGTGCTACCATTATCGCAATAGAAGCCGACGTATCTAACTATCAGGACGTTGACCGCCTTGTCTCCGTTGCGGAAGAACAATTTGGTCACATCGACACGCTCATTAACAACGCATCCATTTTTGGTCCTGGACCAACGGAATTAATTGATTACCCAGAAATACATTTTAACCATGTACTCCAAATTAATATTCTTAACCCATTTTTAGTTACAAAAAGAGTTCTATCAGGCATGTTAAATCGTGAAGAAGGGCTCATCATTAATATAACCTCTGCTGCAGGAAAAACGGGATTTGCTGAATGGGGAGCTTACGGTATCTCTAAATTTGCACTTGAAGGTATGGTACAAACGTGGGCGGATGAACTTGAGGGAACAGGTGTGCATACTTGCTTAATCGATCCAGGAGAAATGAATACAACGATGCATGAAATCGCTGTTCCAGATTGCGATTACCCGCTACTCGAGCCCGCCCAACTACTTCCTTTGTTTGATCAAATTATGGAAGAAAGATACAAATCAAACGGTAAGCGCTATAACATTGAGGATTACCTGAATGGAGATTCGATATGAACGATACCTTATCTACCAATAATCAAACCTTTCAAATCCCCTCTGAACTAAACGCAGAAGCACCAATCGAATATAGTAAGGGCCAAAGAGATCGCGTACAATTATTAACATTAGATAGGAAAACAGGTACAATTAACGATCAAACATTGCTAGATTTACCACATCTATTACAAACAGGAGACTTACTCGTTTTCAATCGAAGCAGAACCATACCTGCTGTCTTAAAAACGTCTGACCAGCAAACGGAAATACGATTAGCTAGAAAAATCACCGATACTGTTTGGGAAGCAATTTTATTCCCTGATTCATCACAGACGTTACTCAAACTCCCTGAAAATGTGCAGATCAAGATAATCGGAAAAGGAAGCGAGTCTCCACTTATCAAGATTCAATTTGAACAACTGAAAGAGCCAGTCTTGTCTTATTTACACAAATATGGCACACCTATTCGCTACGAATATATTAATAAAAACTGGCCACTTTCAGATTATCAAACGATGTTTGCATCCGTTCCTGGTTCAATTGAAATGCCTTCTGCAGGACGTGCTTTTACATGGAGTCTTATCAAGAAATTGAAAAAAGTAGGTATTCGAATAGCCTTTTTAGAATTACATGCTGGCATTAGCTATTATGGAAATGATCATTGGCCAAATCCACTTTTTCACCCTGAAGCCTATTCGGTTCCAGAACAAACATTCACAGATGTTATCGAAACAAAAAGGAATGGCAATCGTGTTATCGCTGTAGGGACAACCGTTGTCCGTGCCCTTGAGACCGTCGCTTTAAACAAGCATTCACCTACCCTTTCAGGGCATACGAACTTATATGTCACCGGTGATACATCACTAAATTTCGTCGATGGGCTCCTAACTGGTTTGCATGAACCTGAAACTAGCCACCTCCATATGCTTCGTGCCTTTACAAAAGAAGAGTATGTACGGAGAGCCTATCACCATGCACTCAATCATAGGTATCTCTGGCATGAGTTTGGTGATATTAATTTGATTCTTTAGTGAGGGGAAGTAAATGAACGTACATCATATTGGTATCGAAGTTACGGATTTATCAAGAAGTACACATTTCTATCAAAGATATTTTCAGGCCCAAATCATTAATCATTTTTTTATTAATAACGAAGAGATCATCTTTTTAAAAATTGGTTCCTTTCTTTTAGAACTCTCTTATATTAAAGGTTCCACCGAAAAACAAATAGCAAGGCATCAGCCTATTCACTTCGCTATTGAAGTCCCCTCTTTAGTTGGTCAAATGAATCTACTAAAGCAAGCTGGCTTATATCCGATAGAAGGACCTTTTCAACTTAGCAACGGCTGGAAGATTGCCTATTACGAAGGGGTTGAAAAGGAAATCATCGAGCTTATCAGTACGGAGGAAAAACCCTAATCTCATATGAAATTAGGGTTTTATTTTAGACATAACTCTTTGTCTCTAAAACTGAACAACCTTATTTTTTATAGCAAATAGAGCGGCTTGTGTTCGGTCTTGCACATCAATTTTTTGAAAAATATTTGATATATGTGTTTTAACCGTTTTTTCAGTAATCGCCAAACTTATACCAATCTCTTTATTACTTTTCCCCGTCGCAATCTCCTGTAATACGTCTATCTCACGTTTTGTTAGAGAAGCTACTCGCCTTTCATCTTCGGATTGTGGCTGAGCGATCCGTGTCAGAACAAATTTTGTTACTTTATCATGCAGTTTATGCTCTCCCTGATAAACTGCTTGTATCGTTTCAGCTAGCTGTTCTGGTTCAATATCCTTTAATTGATAACCACTAGCTCCAGCCTTTAATGCTGGAATCACATGGTCTTGTTCAGAGAAGCTACTGAGGACTAATACTTTCACATTAGGAAATTGAGCAACTATGTGTTCCGTCGCTTCAATACCGTCCATAACAGGCATCATCACATCCATAAGAACTACATCCGGCTTTAGCTTTCCAACTAATTTTATTGCCTCATCTCCATTTTCAGCATCACCGACAACTTCAAATTGATCCATCGTTTCCAGGAAAAAAATCAAACCCTTCCGCACGACTGTATGATCATCTACAATTAAAAGTTTTATCCCCATGTTATCGCCTCTTTTTCATGTTGTAGGAACTTCAATTACAATCGAAGTCCCATTTCCAGCGTTTGAATGTACTTGTACCGTTCCACTGACTTCCTTGATTCGTTCTGCCATTGTTTTAAGACCGATACCCGTAGTCGACTTTTCTGGTTTAAAACCTACACCATGGTCCTTAATCAGAACTTGAACACATTCAGAGGAGAATTGAAAAGTAACAAATAATTCAGTGACACCACTATGTTTTTTTGTATTATTCATAGCCTCTTGAATCACTCGCCACAAACACAGTTCCTGCTCATCAGTTAACCCTTTTAAGCCCTTTGCTTCAATATGAACCACCAGCCCCAGTAGCTGCCCGTATTTTTGAATGGCTGCTACAAGCCCAAACTCTAAACCTTCTGGCCTCAGCTGATAGATTAATTGTTTCAGCTCCTTCAAAGCTTCCGTACCTAAGCTATGAATCGATTGAATAGAAGCGTTTATGTGTTCATCCTTTACTCTCTTTTCCAAACCCTTTGCATGTAAAATGAGGGAAAACAATAGTTGATTCACCGAATCATGTAGGTCGCGGGCCAGACGATTACGTTCCTCTGTGCGTACAATGTTTTGTTTCCTTCGTTCAATTTCAATTTTTTCAAGTTGGAGGGAGAGGTGGGTAGCAATCTCTTGAAGAACCATCGTACTGCCCTGCGAGAAAGAATCTGAAAAAACAACTAATTGTAGGTCTGAATCTTTAAAGCCGACCTTTATCTTTCTTTGCTGACGGTTCCTTTGCCCAAAATTGTATACACTTTCTTGTGCTTGAACTTGTAAACCACTCCAATGAAACAACTTCATTAACGTTTCACTTGTATGCACTAGAAATTCCTGCTCATTACTCCACTCTGTTTGCAGGGCAAGATAACTGCCAAGCTTTGATAACAACATGGTTCGTTCCTGTTCTTGCAAAAATAGCTGAAATCTCTTCACTGCCGCACCCATTTGATAAGCAACCGTCTCTAATAACTCAAGCTCAGTTTCATCAAATTCATCGATATGTGCCGACGCGACATTCATAATTCCTAAGCCTTCTATTCCAGCTCGAATCGGAATCGTTGCATGTCGCTCTAAATTATCAGTGCCACCCCAATTATATAAATTGGCTTGCTCAAGCCTTTTACAATTCATAATATTAACAGCATGAGGTAACTCATTATTTTTATATTTATTCATACACCAGCAACCACCTTGTTTAAGCGGGAGGCAATCCTGATACTTTAATCCTTCTGGTAAACCCGACGCAGCAACTAAACGATGTTGTCCAACTTCGTCAATTAAAAAGATCCAACCGCTTTCGATACCTGTTGTTTCTAATAATGTTTCAAGGACAGCTTGTAACATGTCTTCAAGGTTTTCACCTTGATTTAATGTCATTGATATTCTTCTTAACGTATTTAGTACCGTCACTTCATCACAATCCCTTAACCTTCAATCTATGTTTTCATTGTACATGATTTTTCAGGAGACGTCCTAGTAATGAACGAATTTTCTGAAGGGTATTGAACTCAAAGAACTTCTACTTTTCAAGTCAAGCACTACTCATTCACAATTGATGTCAAAACCTCCTCAATTAAGTGCACAAATAATTATCATCCACTAAAAAAGAAGACTCAAGATGGAGCCTTCCCATTTGTTAATACACCCAAATAAAGGTGATCGTAAAATAAATAACCACAATCGTAAAACCTGTAACCACAATATTTTCAACAAGACTTCCGGTCCTAATCGTCACGGGGAAACGAAACGTCAATGGGAATGGATAAAATAAACGAACACCATTCCGAGTGAAAGAATCTAATAAAATATGACTCGTCATTCCCGTTAATACACCAACCGTAATCGCCTCAACCGGCATAAATTGATTAAGTATAAATCCAATAATCGCCAAAAATAATAAGCTGTGAGTAAAAGTACGATGACCAAAAAGAGTATTGACGATTCGTGATGTAACCGGGAACCTCCTACCCATTTTGCTACCACCATGACATATATCAGGCAATAAACCACCAACTGCCCCCGAAACCATCATCGCTAACGGATCATAATTCGTAAAATATGCGACAGTAGCTGATGCTGCGATTCCCCCCATAATATGTGTTTTTCCCGTCAAAATATTACCTTCCTTTACTAATACATTCTTCAATCTACCATTTTAACACTATCATGTGAGATGACGATCTTTTTTTACCAATTTCTTTTAAGAGATGGAAAATCAAGCTTTAACATGTTCATTGCCGCACTAGATTATGTACGTTTTACTTTCAATTATACTATGAATATAAAGGAGTTGAAGCAATGAAAAGAGCACGTACCGCCCCCTCTAGAATTACAAATAGGTAAATTACTCACACAACGACATTATTCTATGCAACAAAGTGAGGCAGATTTACTTAAACATGCAGAAAAAGGCTATGTAGGAGAAGGTAACTTTGACATGTGGCTCTTTGAACGAGTTATTACTTAGTTGCTAAAAAAAGTCCCAACCCTCCCTTGGATTATTGTCGCCATCTCGCTTTTACGACAAGATAACCTAGCTCTCACCTTCCTTTTGTTGTCGTCATCCCTCTTTCACGAAAACATAACCTAGCTCTCGCCTTCCTTTTGTTGTCGTCATCTCCTTCCCCCGACAAAACTCTAACTTCCTCACATCCTAACACTGAACCTTTACTGCTCATGTATAAAATCCCTCATTTTTGTCAACCTAATAATATAGAATATGCTGGATAAAAGGAGGGACTAGTATGCCACCAATTAATAAAAACCTTATTCCATTACTATTATTTATACTAAGTTATGTACTCATTCAACTTTTTCATTATGATATGACGGTCTTTATCTATATAGTTAGTTCCCTACTTTTCTTTACACTTGTTTGGCAATGGATTAAATGGAGCAGCCGAGAGAATGAATGGCGACGCCTGACCGCAATACCTTTAATACAACTAACGAACGTTCAACTACACCAGCTATTAAAAGAGGTGTTTCGTAGACAAGGCTATCAAGTTGAGGAAAACCAAGGTATTGCTGCTTTCATATTAATGAAAAGGAAAAAGAAAACCTCGGTTTTTATTCATCATTCAGAAGTGACAAGTCCAACCATCCAACAGTTGATAAATTTTAATCAAAATAAAAACTTGACCAACAGCGTTCTAGTTAGTATAGAGGGATTTTCGCTCTCGACAAAAAAATTAGCGAAAGCGAACCGTATTACTTTAATTAACACGGAAATTTTACAAGCTCTGACTGAACATTTAAATCAATCTCGTTTATTCTTCCGTCCAGCTACAAAAAAACAGCAACACTCAAATTCCTCACAGTCAATCGATTCTTAAGCACTTCACCAAATCGCTAAGCATAGAAAAAACCGCTCAATAAGAACGGTTTTTTCTTTTATTTTTCAAATTGAATGTCTATTCCTTGATTGATCTTTTTAGCAGATACGGATAAACATATTGACGTGATGCCACCAATTATTAATAGATACACGATAAAAGCAATCAAACTACTAGCCGTACCAGCATCTAACATGTTAACAATAAATGTTGGCAGTATTTGACCCTCTGCGTTGGAATCAATGATAGCTTGTGCGTAGGATCCTGGAAAAAACGTAACGGCTGTAGGAATAGCCATGATGAATAAATAAGCAAAAAATAGCATCATCATTAAAATAGAACTCCCTGTATCGACACGATTTTGCGGATTTTTCTCATTATACTTACTGCCAATACAGCCGATAAATAACCCAATACTCACACTACCTAGCATTATTCCTGAAATTGCGATAATGCCTAAAATTGTACTCCATATCGTCCATTGGAGAATAATTGCTGCAATAATTTGAAGACCCGCCATTGATATGATCATGATAAACGCATTCGCTTGAAACTTTCCTAAACTAATTTGCCAGCCTGATAGTGGCAATACTTTTAATAAATCAATTAATCTTTCCTCACGACCAATTGAACCCGCGGTGAAAATCCCTGCAGCAAGCACCGCCAGAAAACTAAAGCTCATTTGCATCGTTGGCCATGATATATGGGGAGCATCCCTTAGCTCAGCAAATCCCCCTTCAAGTCCACTAAAATTTGCGAATGGTAAAATGAGAATAAAGACCATTGGCAGCACTGTCGTCCATTCACGAATATCACGCTTAATCATCAGCCATTCTTTTCGACTGACCATCCGAATGACACCTTTCAGCTCGGCTTGCCCTTTCTTTCTTTGCTTCTTTTTCTTACTTCGTGACTCACTTATATTTACCCAACCTTTTAATAAGGCCTTTTCTACGATTATTGACGTGATAACAACTAATGCAACGGTTATGAGCATTAAGCCTAATCCAAAGAGAAACGTGCTGCCACTCCATTGACCTTGCATGGCATCATCAATGAAAACGGCTCCCCAATGAGTAGGCAACCACTCGGGTATAGTGGGCAAGCTGGAAAAATTAATTTCTTCATCTTTCATCACAACATTCATATTAAAAAGCTGGAACCCTAAATAAAAGATAATTCCTGACATAGCTGATACAGCTGTTAAAAGCTCTCTAGCTTTGTTCGGTGGGATTATTTTTATTAAAATTAAATTAATTAAATAGGCAAGGCATATTGCAATAAACGTAATAAAGATAAGTACGACAGTTCCAATGACATAATACATAACTGGAGCACCTGCACCAGCTCCGAAAATAAACATACAAATAATCGCAACAACTAAAAGTAAGAGAGGCACACCTAATAAATTATAAACAAATTTTGCCCAGAAAATTTGTCTTATCTTTAAAGGTAGTGTAAATAGCAACTCTAAATCACTTTCACTAAATAAACGATTAAATACAAGTGGAATCGTAAAAACTAATAAAGCTAGGGCAAAAAGAAACAAACTATAATTAACAACAATGATTTGGTGTTCCTCGGGAAGAATGGCACCTAATGTTGATAAAAATGCACCAAAAAAGAAAAGGAAAAATAGCACAACAAAGCCAAGGGCAACATATCCAATAATTGTCGATGGCTTTGCTGATAAACTTCTGTAATCATTTTTGGCAAATATCTTTATAAGGCGTTGCATACTATTGCTCCTCCTTCATACTAGAAGCTAGAAGCTGTGCTTCCTCATCGCCAGTTAGATCTAAGAAAATGTCCTCTAGCGTAGAATCTCCACCACTTTCTCTTTTTAATTCCTCCATTGTGGCCACGGTTATCAATTCTCCATCTTTAATAATCCCAACACGATCACACATCTGTTCTGCGATTTCTAATATATGTGTCGACATAAAAATCGTCATACCTTCATCACATAACTGCCTTAATAAATTCTTCATTGTTCGGGCACTTTTTGGATCAAGTCCAACAGTCGGTTCATCTAAAAATAGAATATCTGGCATATGGATAAGTGCTGCACAGAGCGAGAGTTTTTGTTTCATTCCGTGCGAGTATTCACCTGCGTATTCATCAAGTCTGCCTGTTAATGAAAATAGCTCCGTATATTTTTTCATTCTCGTTTCAAATACTTCTTGTTCCACACCATAAACACTTGCAATAAATTCTAGATATTCTCGTCCTGTTAGTTTTGCATAAACTAAAGGCTGGTCAGGTACATAGGCTATTTGCTTTTTGGCTTTTAATGGTTCTTTTAATACATCAATGCCGACAAGTTCGATGGCTCCATCTGTTGGTTCTAATAAACCAGTCATCATCTTAATCGTCGTCGTTTTCCCTGATCCGTTTGGACCGAGGAAGCAAAATAATTCGCCTTTTTTTACGGATAAGCTTACATCCTTTACAGCATGCTTTGCTCGAAATCGTTTATCTACGTTGGTTAATCGGATTGTTTCTGTCATTTTATTCCTTCTTTCTTTTGTATGTCTAAATCTCATGTGCGGAGGATTAATCACCGCTACCGAAAATCATGCTCCACTGGGTATGTTCTAGCACTTAAGGACAGATTTCACTCTTACAACAAATAACTAAAATGAATGTGAAGGATGAGCCACCAGTAAAAGAACAAACCATACTTTCATCCTTTTGGTGGGGAAGTGAATCGACTTTACTATAACTAGTTTGTTTTTTAATTTTAATTGTTAATGGTTACCTTTATTTTCCTCTACTATTCTTAAACTAAACGTGAATTGGGCATATTGTCAATGGAAAACCAATGAAATAGTGAGTATTTTGCCTGCCATTTTATCTATGATGAGTTGAATGAAAAACGCTTGATTAGGAATGGCTTGTCTATTTTATACATTTGACGAAACTTTTTTGTTAGATTACTTGGCAAAACGCTATTAGAATTCCTATTAATTATGTACATTTAAAGAAACGAATGGACCTAAAAATGAGGTGATGCTAGATGATTACTCTTGCACATATATTAGAGCTTCATACATTTCAACAAGTCAAGGTTCTTGCTGGGAAAAATGGCCTTCATCAATCTATTCAATTCGTTCATCTAACCGATATACAGGAAACCCCTCCATTTATAAATAAAGAGCAACTGTTATTAACAACCCTATATTCCTCGCATTCCAAAGAGAACTTGTTTCAACTTGTCAAACATCTGGTAGAAAAAAATAGTGCAGGCATTGGTTTTAAAGTATCCAAAAACATGCAGCAAATTCCAACTGAGATTATTCAATTTGCTAACCAGTCAAATTTCCCAATCCTTGAATTACCTTTACATTACTCTATAGAAGAAATGTTGAGTGAGGCTTTAGGATTTATTTTAAAAGAACAGACTACAGAGCTTCAATCAGCCTACTTTATTCATCAAGAATTTACTCAATTAATCTCTTCAGGTGGCGGCTTCCATATTCTCATTGACCGATTAACCCAATTAACCGCTCTCCCGATTGTATTATTAAATGAAAGATTGAATATTATTAGTGCCTCTCCATTAGCTAATGAACATTTATTTTTTGATGTTTATCAATACCTTTATGAACTTATTTATGAAGTTGAATATGAGCAACCCCAATACCTAGAATTACCTTATGATGAAAATAAGCATGTATATGGGCATTTTTACATTTTTCCTATCCTGGCCTCCAAGAAACCACTTGGTTACCTTGTTCTACTTGGAGCACCAGACCCTTTACCTGCGGCGACATTTCTAACCATTGAACATTCTGCTAATGTGCTTTCTTTTGAATTAATGAAACGACAAGCCATTGAAAAACAAGTGCAACAAGAAAAAGATGAATTTTTCACTGACTTAATAAACGGAACGTTACAAACACACGAAGAAATTCAACACCGTGGAAGCCCTTATAATATAGTTTCCTTTCAAAATTTTATATGTATTGTATATCAAATTGATTTTGAGAATAGTGCTCACCCCTTAAACCTCAATAGAAAAGAAGTGATTTTACGTGAACGTTCCATCGAATTAATAGAGAAACGTATCAATGAACACTATCATGATGTTAGTTCCTTTAAAAAAGAAGAGCTTTTCATTACATTCATTGACTTTGACAAAAATGAACCGTCATTTGAAAAGAATCTCATGGAAATTTTGCAGGTTCTCCATACAGATATCTTTCAACTATTTGATACTTTGCTTTCTGTAGGAATTAGTACTATACACGAAGATTTATTAGAAGTTCCTATTGCTTTTCAAGAATCGATCGATGCTCTTGAATCTGATTTCCACGAGAATTCAAAGACCATGATCAGAAAATATCATACACAGGAGTTGAGCGAAATTATTAAGGCAATTCCTTTAAAAAAACTAAAGACCTTTTATTTATCATCCTTGCGTGAGTTGGCAAAACCTAATGATAAGGAGAAGGAAGATTTGATGATAACATTGATGACTTATTTAAACCATCATTGTCAAATTTCTGAGACGGCGAAAAGTTTGTTTGTTCATCGAAATACGGTTATTTATCGTATTAAGAAGTGTGAGGAATTACTTGGTAACAGCTTAAAGAACCCTGATGAAACGTTAAAGCTACGTTTGGCTTTATTTGCACGGCCTTTAATTGAGAGGTATATAAAGTAGGGTATTATATGAAAGTTACTTATGGGCGATAGGTTGTGCCGTGAAGTAAGCTCTTCATCCATCTCTCGATAAATGACCTTAGTAGGACAGTGCTAGCTGTTTGTTCAGTCCGACTCCTGATGGTGATCGAGTTGTAAACGGGCCATATGTATAAAAAGTCGCCACTACGTCCCACGGTAGTCTCCGCATATTTGCGTCCGCTTGGTGACTGCTCATTCTTATGGACAAATTGCATTCATTAAAAAGAAATAACAACAATAATAAAGTGAATGAAGAGCCACCAAGCTAAAGGCAATATCCAACCTTCGTGTTTGTTGGTGGCTCAGTGAGTTGGACTTTGCCATTCGTAATAAACTTTCCTTTTCTCCATACGGTATCAACTATTCCAATTTCTCTGCTTATGATACACTCACCTCTATGCTTCCTACTATCAATCTGTTAAACTACTTATAGACAGAATAGTCTGACTCAAAATGGTATAGGAGTTGTTATGTATGAATAAAGTTGAAATCCCAGTTAGGTTTAATGATTGTGATATGTTAGGTCATGTGAATAACGCGATGTATTTAACTTATTTTGAAACCGGACGTTTAGGCCTTTTTAAAATTTTTAATCCAACCCTCGATATAAGCAAGTGGAACCTCATAGTCGCTTCTGTTAAATGTGACTATATTCATGAAATTAATTAC
The DNA here is from genome assembly GCA_001038565.1 of Alkalihalobacillus pseudalcaliphilus. Taxonomy (GTDB): domain Bacteria; phylum Bacillota; class Bacilli; order Bacillales; family Bacillaceae_D; genus Alkalihalobacillus; species Alkalihalobacillus pseudalcaliphilus. Next base: position 478,487 of record LFJO01000002.1, on the reverse strand, counting down.
GGGCAAACCATTACCGTTTATTCTTGGATTAGCCGCTTAGGTCGTTCAAGTTTTGATATTGAACATGCTATTTTGGATGAGAACGGTAGATGGGCGGCACGTGGTAAAGTCGTGATGGTTCACTATAATTTCAAGGAAAAGAAAGCAATGCCTTTAACTGACTCCATCAAAAGCCAGCTACTAGAACTGCAACAAAAGCCCGAGGGTGTTCCTTCCCTGCAATAGTGCTCTGCAAAAATTTATAAAACACAATAGCTTTATATCTGCTAAAATAATAAGAAAACTTTCTCAAGGAGCAAGAACATGCAGCTACCCTTTCAATTTATTCATGCATCAATAGAAGACCTACCAGAAATTGTCCGAATATACAATACAACCATTGCAAATAGGATGGTTACGGCTGACATAGAGCCAGTCAGTGTTGAGAGTAAGGTCGGTTGGTTCCAAGAACATAATCAAGAAACGAGACCATTATGGGTCATAAAACAAGAAGAGCAAGTTTGTGGTTGGATTAGTTTTCAATCCTTTTACGGAAGACCCGCATATCAAAAAACGGCTGAGGTTAGTATATATCTTGATCCTATTTATCGTGGTCAAGGTTTAGGAAAGGCCGCTTTACACTATGCAATCCATACAGCACCACAACTAGGGATTGTTACAATATTAGGTTTTATCTTTGGTCACAATCAACCAAGCTTGGCTCTTTTTAAAAGTTTTGGTTTCTCTGAGTGGGGAACGTTCCCGGGGATTGCGGAACTTGATGGTATTGAGAGAGACTTAATCATATTAGGCAAACGAATTAAATCATAAAGGAAAAAATCAAGCTCCCATTCTGGATTAGAATGAGAGCTCATTTTATGTTGCACTACCCAACTAGCGATCGTTCAACAATCTCAACAATATCAAGTGTTTTCACGTTCTCTTCCTCAACTGCTTTCACACCATCACTTAGCATCGTTAAGCAATAAGGACAGCCACTACTTATTACACTTGGAGCCACAGCTAAGGCTTGCTCCGTCCTCTCGACGTTCACACGTTTTCCAACGTTTTCTTCCATCCACATCAATCCTCCACCAGCACCACAGCACATTCCATTTTCTCGATTACGTTTCATCTCAACAACTTTAACGCCTGGAATCGCTTTAAGAATTTCACGTGGTGGTTCGTAGATTTCATTGTACCTGCCTAAATAACAGGAGTCATGGTAAACAACCGTTTCATTTACTTCATGTTTAGGTACAATCTTTCCTTCTTGGATCAACTTGTGAATGAGTTCTGTATGATGATACACCTCGACACCCTCTAGACCAAACTCCGGATATTCATTTTTAAACGTGTTGTAAGCGTGCGGGTCAATTGTCACAATCTTTTTGACGTCATTTTTTTGAAAAGTTTCAATATTGGCAACCGCTAATTCTTGATATAAAAATTCGTTTCCTATTCGTCTCGGTGTATCGCCCGAATTCTTCTCTTTATTACCAAGTATCGCGAATTTCACTCCTGCCTCATTTAAAACCTTTACAAATGAATGGGCTATCTTTTTACTACGATTATCATAAGAGCCCATAGAACCTACAAAGAATAAATACTCAAATTCCTCATCTTTTTTCTTCATTTGTTTAACGGTTGGAATGTATAAATCATCTCGATCATCGACCCACTTCTCACGGTCTTTTCTACTAATTCCCCAAGGGTTACCTTGTCGTTCGATATTAGTCATGGCTCTTTGAGCATCTGGATCGACTTTCCCTTCCGTTAAAACTAAATATCGTCTCATATCAATAATTTTATCAACATGTTCGTTCATCACGGGACATTGGTCCTCACAGTTACGACAGGTTGTACAGGCCCAAATCTCTTCCTCTGTAATGACATCACCTATTAAGTTCACTCCATAAGCTGCCGCTACTTCATCAGCACCACCAGAAGCCATAGCTAACTGATTTGCTTTAGATTGGTTGAATAAAAACGAAGGTAGCCAAGGTGACTTTTGAGTGACAGCTGCTCCTTTTTCGGTCAAGTGATCACGCATATGTGTAATCAAATGCATCGGTGAAAGGATTTTCCCTGTACCTGTTGCCGGGCATACATTCGTACACCGACCACATTCTACACAGGCATAAAGATCAAGGAGCTGTTTTTGATTAAAATCTTCAATTTTATTCTTACCAAACACCTCTTGGTCCTCATCTTCAAAATTAATGGGGGCTAGGCGCCCGACTTTATGTGTTCTTCCCAAGAAAACATTAATTGGGCCAGCAATTAAGTGTGCATGTTTAGATTGCGGGACATACACCAAAAACGTTAATAAAAATAATAGATGTGCCCACCAAAAAACATAAAATAGTACGACCGCTGCACCACCTGGTAACCAAGCAAAAACGGCTGCGATACTAGAAGCCACAGGCTCAAACCCCGTAAATGATTTACCTAACCAAACCATTTCCATACCTTTACCTATTAACTTCGAGGTCATTAGCCCACCAATAAAAATAAGCACCATTCCTGCTTTCCAGCCTCGCTTTAAGCGTGGAAGCTTCTCCACATATCGCCGATGAAAAGCCCAGACAACTGCAATTAAGATGACAACTACAACAAATTCCTGAAAAAGAGCAAATGCTGGGTAGAGTGGCCCCAGGGGAAGATGTGCCCCTGGATTCAGCCCTTTATAAATAAAATCTATTGCTCCAACTTGCACAAAGAGGAATCCATAAAACAACATGGTATGAATGATCCCACTCTTTTTATCCTTCATCAACTTTTTCTGACCGAAAACATTCACCCATACTTGATGGAGGCGTTCTTTCATCGAATGATCAAACTCTGCTTTTTTTCCGAGTTGAATAAAGTCATAACGAGTTTTAACAAGCGATGCAAATAAATAAACGGCATATCCAGTTATGAGGACAAAGAAAACCGTATTGATGATTAAAAAGGTCGACATTCCTTACCACTTCCCCTTAGTCAAATAGTCAAATTAGTGTCATTACACTTTTTCTGATACGTTGAGTACTTTCTTTAATTCGTCCGTTAATAACGGAACAATATCAAATAAATCTCCTACGATGCCGTAATCAGCAATATCAAAGATAGGTGCTTCTGAATCTTTATTAATCGCGACAATTATTTTTGAATTGGACATTCCAGCCACGTGCTGAATCGCTCCAGAGATACCGCAAGCAATATATAAATCAGGGGTAACAACTTTTCCTGTTTGACCAATCTGTAAGGAGTAATCACAATACTCGGCATCGCAAGCCCCACGAGATGCACCAACTGCTCCATTTAATACTTGTGCTAATTCCTTTAACGGTTCAAATCCTTCGCTATTCTTAACACCACGGCCACCTGCAACAATGACCTTTGCCTCTGATAAATCAACACCCTCTGTTGTTTTACGAACAATGTCTTTAATCGTTGTTCGTAAGTCTTTAATATCGACATTAACAGGGGTTACCTCACCAGACTTTGAAGTGTCTATTTGTAAAGCGGCGATGTTATTAGGACGAATCGTCGCCATCACAATACCATCATTAATTTTCTTCTTTTCAAAAGCTTTCCCAGAATAAATTGGTCTTGTAAAAACAATCTCACCATCAACTTCTTCAACTGCTGTCACATCAGAAACAAGGCCCGCTTCAAGCTTCATCGCTATTCTTGGACTAATATCCTTCCCGATCGATGTATGACCTAAAATAATAGCTTCTGGCTGCTCCTTGTCAATAACCTGTAAAACAGCCTGCTGATATGCATCCGTTGTAAAATTCTTTAAGTTAGCCTCATTAACTGTCACAACACGGTCTGCCCCATAATGGAAAAGTGAATCTGTTAAACTATCAATTGATTCTCCTAGTAATACTCCTACTACTTCTCCACCATCTGCTATTTTCTGGCCTACTGCTAAAGCTTCAAAAGAAACTTGACGTAATTCTTGATCTTTAACCTCTGTCACTACTAATACTTTTTTAGTCAATGGAAACCCTCCTATAGTAAATAATACTTTTATATGAAAGTTGATACGGATACTCATGTGCGGAGCTTTGCTGGCCGCTACCGAAAATCATGCTTCGCGCCCTGCAGGGTGGCGCTGAACTAACTGGCTTAGCCAGTGGATTTCAGCCCGCCACTACGTCCCGCGGGAGTCTCCGCATGTTTTCGTCCGCTGGGATACTGCTCATTCTCAAGTAAAAATCAATCTAACACCATTCTTTTAAAATGAATAAATACAAAGGCAAAGTGAACGAAAAGCTCCCAGTTAAAAGCTAAACCCTACTTTCATTTTTGTTGGTGGCGGAGCTGGTTTTGGCTCCACCACGTGGGTTTTATAATGAAAGTTACTTTAAGGCTTGTGCTTGCTTTAGATTACTTTGGCTTCTGATTTTAAGAGAGCTACAAGTTCTTTAACTTGCTCTTCAGGTTCTCCCTCGAGTTGTTTTCCTGCTTGTTTATCAGCAGGTAAGAAGATTTCAAGTGTTTCTGTTTTGGCTTCTACGTCCTCTTCCTCTAAATCGATATCATCTAAATCTAAAACTTCTAAAGGTTTTTTCTTTGCTTTCATAATTCCAGGTAAGGATGGATAGCGTGGATCATTCAAGCCTTGTTGAGCTGTGACAAGTACAGGGAGTGAAACTTCAACTGTTTCCTTATCACCTTCAACATCACGGACAATCGTCGCAACACCATTTGTTATTTTTATATCGGTAATCGTTGTCACTTGAGGAATACCTAATGCTTCAGCTACTCGCGGCCCTACTTGACCCGAGCCACCATCAACAGCTACATTACCTCCTAAAATGATGTCATATTCTTGTTCCTCTAAATATTTTGATAACATTGCTGCTGTTGTGAAAGAGTCATATTCTTCGACGTCTTCACTATTTAAAAGTACGGCTTTATCCGCTCCCATTGCTAGGGCTGTACGCAATTGTTTTTCCGCCTCTTCTTCTCCTACTGTCACTACTGTGACTTCACCACCATGTTCATCACGTAAGACAATCGCTTCTTCAATGGCATAATCATCATAAGGATTAATAATAAACTCTGCACTTTCTTCATCAATCTTTCCATTTTGAATCACAATCTTCTCTTCTGTATCAAAAGTTCTTTTCATAATGACAAAAATATTCATCGTATTTCCTCCTTAGAATGATTCATAATAGTTAAAAAAAGTAAAAGTAAGCGTTTACTTTTTTTCTTGTTCATAGCTACAACCAACTTCATTGCCTTTGGATGAATTTGTCGAGAAGCATTCGTACAATTTTATATATTCGACAAAAATCTACATTTTTCAACAGACCAGTCTGTCTTGTTGTAGTATAAAAAATGTCCTTAACAAAAATTTGCTACGGATCCTGTTGAAAATATTACTTTCTTACATCGTAAATTATTCCCATACATTAGTCAATAATTTTGAATGAATTATTAGAAAATTAGATACTTTTATTCTTTTTATTCATCGTGCACCTACGTATCTCCCCACCTTAATTAAGTAAGGATAGAGGAGAAACATAATAATCTTCAACAAAGAATCACTTATTTTTTTGGTGCAGCTGTTTCCTTCAAGAAAAACTCTGAGAACTGATAGTTCTTTTTTGCTTCTTCTGTAAGTAATGAATTTAAAGTAAAATCTGCATAAATCGTGACAATTTCCTCATTTGTGAACGGCCCTTCCGGCTTGTACCATTTGTACGTCCAATTCACCATCCCAAATATAGTCATCCCAATTATCGGTACAGGTAAATTAGGTAAAAATTCTCCTTTTTCCATACCATCTTGAATAACTGAATTAATTAAGTCCCTTACTTTATCACGCTTAATACTAATTGCATTAAAGTAGGCTTCTGGTAAATACGTGTGGTCCTGATAAAATACAGTTTGGTGTGGTTTGTATTTTGTGAAATTCTCCGAAGATGTTTTGAGTATTTCTGCGAGCTGTTCTGTAGGTGTTGCGTTTTCTTCTACTGCATTTTGAATTGTATTTAGGGCATAGCTAATAAATGTATCGTGAATGATGTAAAGCAATTCATCCTTCGATTTAAAGTTATGGTAAAAGCCACCTTTTGAAGTGCCACTTTCTTCTATGATTTTATTAATACCCACTCCATGATAACCATGTTTTTCAAAAAGTGCTAATGCGGTATCAATAATTCTTTCTCGTGCTGACTTCTCGGCCATCTTGAAACCTCCTTTATTATTTTATAATGAAAAGACATTTTCATTTACCTACTATTATTCTTTTTTTCTGATAAATAGTAAAGGCGAAAAGCAAAAGTTCTATGAGATTTTTTTCTCACAGAACTTTTATTTGGTAGATTTTAGCTTATTTTTATATGAAAGTTACTGCTGATACTCATATGCGGAGCTTTGCTTGCCGCTACCGAAAATCATGCTCCGCATCCTGCTGGGTGGCGCTGAACTAACTAGCTTCGCTAGTGGATTTCAGTCCGCCACTACGTCCCGCAGGAGTCTCCACATGTCTTCGTCCGCTGGGTTACTGCTATTTCTCAAGTTCACAAAACCATCAAACACCATTCATTTAAAATGAAAATGAAAAAAACTAATGGAATGAAGTGCCAAAAACCACTTTATCCTTATCGGTTGGAGGAGCGTTTTGGCTCCGCCATGCGGGTTTTATATGAAAATTACATGGATGGTGCTCATCTCTCAAGTTAACTCGACGATTCGGTCCACAAACACTTGGATTTTAGATACTAATCCTGATGGAATACAGCGTCATATTGCCCTTTTAAAGTTAGATAATCTTCGAAAGGAAGAGTTTTGTTCGTTCATGTTTCGGGTTGTCGAAGAGTTCGGTTGGTGTTCCCATTTCGACGATTTCCCCTTCATCAAATAATATAATTCGGTCAGCTACTTCTCGGGCGAAGCCCATTTCGTGTGTAACAACTAACATCGTCATTCCTGTATTACATAGTTCTTTCATTACATCTAATACTTCTTTTACCATCTCGGGGTCAAGAGCTGATGTAGGTTCATCAAATAACATAATTTTGGGCTGCATAGCTAGGGCACGGGCAATGGCTACACGTTGCTGCTGTCCCCCTGATAGCTGACCTGGATATTTAGTTGCCTGCTCTGGGATACCAACGCGTTCAAGCAAACCTAAGGCTATTTCCTCCGCTTTTTTCTTCGGCCATTTACGTACCCAGATCGGTGATAAGGTGATATTCTTTAAAATCGTTAAATGAGGAAACAAATTAAACGATTGGAACACCATACCTGTCTCCTGACGAATGGCATCTCGCTTAGCGACATCATTGGTTAATGGAATGCCATCAACAACGATCGATCCTTTTTGAATTTCCTCTAACGCATTAATCGTCCGTATAAATGTTGATTTACCAGAGCCTGATGGCCCAAGTATACAAACAATTTCCCCACGTTTAATCGAAACATCGACATCTTTTAAAACATGAAGATTATTACTTTTATACCACTTATTAACCCCTTCACAAACGATAATGTCTTCACGTTCCTGGAGGGGAATCGAAGGATCAAAATCATCTACGGCAATTTTCACAATCATAACCTCCCTTTAATGACTTACTTTAAGGTTTCTCTCAATTCGTTTACTTACAATCGACATAAAATAACAAATAATCCAGAACATCAACCCTACAAAAAGATAGATTTCTTTTTGTGTACCTAAAAATGCCGGATTGGCCATAACCGCTCGCCCGATTCCTAAGAGGTCAACAATACTAAATAAAAATACTAAAGTCGTATCTTTAAATATTGAAATAGATTGACCAACCATTGACGGTACGGTAATTCTTAAAGCTTGAGGCATAATGATAAATGTTGTTCGCTTCCAAGCATTTAAACCGAGTGCATCGGCTGCCTCGTACTGACTTCGAGGAATTGCTTGCAATCCACCTCTTATGTTCTCTGCTACATAAGCTGAATTAAATAAAGTCACCGCAATAATAATTCGGATTAATGAATCAAGCTGAAAACCTGATGGTAAAAATAACGGAAACATTAACATCGCGACAGCAAGTAACGCAACTAAAGGCACACCCCTAATTGTCTCAATAAAGGTTATACAAAATAGGCGAATAATTGGAAGCTTACTTCTTCTTCCTAAGGCCAATAAAATTCCTATTGGGAAAGAAGCGACAATGGCTGTCGAAGCAATAATAATATTTAAAGTTAAACCACCCCACGCATTCGTTCGAACTGTTGGTAAAATTCCGAATCCATTCATGAGGAAAATGAATATCGGGTACAATAGGATCCAGCCGACAATAGAGTACTTCTTTAATTTAGGGAATTTACGTCCAACTAACATGCCAAGAATGGCAATGGCAATCGCACTAGCAATCCAAGCTTTTGAAGACCAAGCGATAAAAGGAAAGAAGAGTTGCACCGCTAAATAGACATTCATAAAGATAAAAATTATTTTTAAAATGTTATTTCTTGAAACACCAAATGATAGACCAATTAAAAACATTAATAATACTAAGCTTAACCACGGCCTCCATAACTGTGCAAGTGGATACTGTCCTATAATAAATAACTTGAAATTTTCACTAATTACGGACCAGTTAGCCTCGGTAAATACCCACGTTAACGTACCGTTTAACACAAAAATTACTAGAATGACTGATAGCACAGTCAAAACACTATTGAACCAATTGCTAAATAAATTTTCTTTAAGCCAAACAGAAGCTTTTATTTGTTCCTTTGGCATTTCGACTGAATTTGTGGAAGGCTCTGTATTCGAATCCATCGGCTCACCTCTCTACCAATCTCGTCATGTGATTGTAAATATTCATAATCAACGCCGTTAGTAAACTTAATGAAAGATAAATAATCATCCAAATAATCACGACTTCGATCGCTTTACCTGTTTGATTATAAACAGTTCCACCAATCGCATATAGTTCAAAATAGCCCGCTGCCACACCTAAGCTTGAGTTTTTCGTTAATCCGAGATATTGACTTGTAACAGGTGGAATAATGGTTCGAATCGCTTGTGGGAAAGTAACAAAACGTAAAACCTTACCACTGTTGAGCCCAAGTGCTTTTGCCGCTTCAATCTGTCCTTTTGATACGGATTCAATGCCTCCACGAACGATTTCTGCAATATATGAAGCCGTATAAAAAACAAGTCCACATAAAATCGCTGCAAATTCAGGAGTAATGCGATTTCCACCAGAGAAACCCATACCTACTATTTCTGGAACAGTAATCGTCCAAGGGCCGGAAAATCCAGATGCAAGAAAAGCAACTAGGCAAACTACAACAAAAACCAAAATACCACTAACAAGTGGATATTTTCTATTACCCGTCTCAATTTGTTTCTTTAAAAGGACTGTTCTTGTCACAAGCGCTAAGATTAGCCCTCCAATAAGAGCAATTAACCAGATTGTATAACCATTCCATTCTAGCCAAGGAAATGCAAAACCTCGATTTGAAAAATAAAAGACTCCTAAAGCAGGTTGTGTATCATCTAACCTTGGTAACGTTAAGAAGAAGGCAAAATACCAAAAGAAGATTTGCACTAAAACTGGGGTATTTCTAAAGACTTCCACATATGTAGCTGATAATGTCTTAACTAACCAGTTAGAGGATAATCGACAAATTCCAATAATCACCCCAACGATTGTTGTTAATATAATTCCAACAAAAGCTACCCTTAACGTGTTAGCTAAACCAACCAATAGGGCCCGTCCGTAGGTATCAGAAGGCGAGTAATCAATAATATGATCACCAATCGCAAAGTTCGCTGTTGAATTCAAAAATGAAAACCCAAACGTGATTCCGATACGGTTTAACCCATTGGCAGCGTTGTTTATAAAAAAGGCAGCAATCGATATAACTGCTATAAGAAAAATTACTTGCCAAAAAACTTGAATAACAATTCTATTTCTCCAAAGTGGTGCTCGCTCTTGTAATTTCTCCTTGGCCACAAGGGTACCTCCTTCGAAATTTTCAATCCTTCTTATGTGATAGAAAAAGAGTCTGCTAACAATTTGAAAGCAGACTCTATCCAATTAGCAAGTGCTTATCTAAAAGGTGGTGAATAAAGGATTCCCCCATCTGTATAAAGAGCATTTAAACCACGCTCTAAGTTAAACGGACTATCAGAACCTATATTTCTTTCAAAAATCTCACCATAGTTACCCATTTGTTTGATAATTTGATAAGCAAAATCTTCATCTAATCCTAGAATTGCCCCATTACCTTCTTCTTGGCCTAAGAAACGTGCAATATCAGGGTTTTCACTTTCTAAGAACTCATCAACATTTTCTGAAGTCATCCCAAATTCTTCAGCTTGAATCGTCGCCATCACTGCCCAATACATCACTTCAAAGAATCTAGCATCACCATCAAGAACAGCTGGTCCAAGTGGCTCCTTCGATAATACAACGTCCATAATAGTATGTTCACTAGAATCAAGAATCTCATAAGAAGATACTAGTCCAGATTGGTCTGTTGTCCATGCATCAACCGTACCAGATTCATAAGCAGCAATTAAACTATCACGGTTATCAAATACGACGGGTTCAAATTCTACACCAGCCGCACGCATTTGGTCAGTTAAATTCAACTCTGTTGTTGTTCCAGACTCCACACCGATTCGGGCTCCATTTAAATCTTCTAAAGTTGTAATACCAGAATTAGCAGGTACCATCATCCCTTGACCGTCATAAAATGTTGTTGGACCAAATGCCAAACCAACCTCAGCATCACGAGTTAATGTCCACGTAGTATTACGAATTAAGACATCGACCTCACCTGACTGTAAAGCCGTAAAACGCTCTTGGGCTGACAACGGACGATAGTCAATCGCATCCTTATCACCAAATATAGCAGTTGCTAATACTTGACCAAATTCCACATCAAAACCTTCGTATTCACCAGCTGAGTTAATATAACCAAATCCTGGCAACGTGTTATTTACACCAACAATAATTTCCCCTCTATCCATGACTTCAGCCAACTTTCCTCCACTTCCAGTTACGGATTCGGTAGGTTCATTCCCTTCATCTGTTGTATCTGTTCCAGCATCCTGTTCGGAACAACCAATCATGATAACCATTGATAATACAACCATACCCAACATCATTAAAAATCTTTTCGTCATGTTAACATTCCCCCTTTTTCATTTGTACGAGTCTACACTCTTAGTTATAACGAAAAAAACGTGTAAAAACATAAATCTTGTTAAATTTTCTGACTGATTTTTCTGAATTTATATAATATTCTAACTGAAAACGTTTACTTTTTGAAGTTCTTTTTCTTTTTTTTATTTAAAAGTTACAATTCATGGCATTAAATCTCACAGGCTCTACACAAAGAATGAATGATCCTATCTTTATTTATTCTTTCATTTCATTGTTATTTCACATTTATTTGTTAGTGTGGCATCATAATTATATTGGTTTATTAAAAGGAGCCTCTATTCATGAAAAATATGTTCTTTCTTTTATTATTTAGCATTTTTCTTATTTCCGGCTGTCAGTCAGTATCATTCGAAGTACCCAAAACCGAAAATCCTTATTTGATTTTATCTCATGTAAAAGATCCCAAAATCACATATATGGATTTAAGCACCTATGAAATATTAAATACAGTGGATAACCCCTATCTCATTAATCGGTTTGAGAAACTGCGTGGACAACAATATTTAGCAACGAGCCCGACACATGATTCCTTACTTTTATACGATTTTGAAGAAGGTTTCGTTGAAAATTTTAAATCACTGCATAAAGGCTTAACAGATATTTATTACCACGCTCCACTTAACCAGATCTATATCGCAGATACTGAGCACAATAAAATTCATGTCATACAGAGTGATACTCGTGAAACGATAGCAGAGATTTCGGTCAACCAACACCCGGCTGAGTTTTATTATGAATCGGAAAGTGAGGAACTGTATGTCCTACACACTACTGCTCATTCACTGCTGACTATTGATGTTCATACTAATCAAATAACGAATGAATTCCCTGTTATTGAAAGGCCCTCAGGCATTTATATTGACCGTGAAATCATTTGGATAGGTGGGCACGGACCGCTAGGAGAATTGAATAATAAACTGTACGGTTATTCGATGTCCGGAGAGCTCGTTCATGAGCTTGAGGTTGGCCTTATGCCTATTGCTTTACATGGTGACACAGAGTCAGACCACCTTTATGTCGTTTGTCATGGAGACCATATGATATATCAAGTGGATCTAGTTACAAAGGAAGTCGTAACCACGAGTCCAGTTGGCCAAAACCCAAACTATATTAACATATACGGAGACTCCATCTACATTTCAAACTTAGATGAAAGCTCGCTATCAATTTTAAATAAAAAAACTTGGCAATCAAAAACAATTCATGTTGACCAAGGTCCCTATCAAATGATTGTGGAGGAAAATCAATGAATGAACAATTCGAAATTTTAATGATAGATGATGAAATAGAGCTACAAAACTTAATGGTGACTTACTTATCCAAAGAAGGCTATCACGTACACACGTCAACCAATGCAGAAAAAGGCATTGCCTATTTACAACATACGAAGTCAAATGTTGCCTTAGTCCTGTTAGATATTATGTTGGAGGATATGAACGGCTTTGATGCATGTAAAACAATAAGAACATTCTCCCATGTACCAATCATCATGCTAACAGCTCGTGCTAGTGAAGATGACAGGATTAAAGGTTTAAAATTTGGCGCAGATGATTATGTAGTGAAACCATTTAGCCCAAGAGAGTTAATGGCAAGAATTGAAGCCACTTTAAGAAGGACCGGAATTTTCTCACATTCTAAAACGACTGGCTACACGGTCGGTAACCTTCATATTGATGAAGAGGGAAGACGTATTCTAATGAACAATGAGACATTAAATGTGACGAGGAAGGAGTTTGATTTGTTTCTCTTTCTGTTTAAACATAAAGGTCAAGTTTTTTCACGTGAACAACTGCACGATCAAATTTGGGGATTTGACTCAGAAATGGGAACTCTACGAACAGTCGACACTCATATTAAAACATTAAGATTGAAATTAGCCGATCAGAATCACTACATTAAAACAGTCTGGGGTGTTGGCTACAAATTTGAGGAGTAAAAAATGAAAAATTGGTCAATTAAATTGAGACTCTGGATAACGACAGGCATAGTCATAGTCCTAATTGTCTGCTTGATTATCATACTTACTTATTATTTATATCAGACCTTATATATCGATAAACAAATCGAAAGGCTTCATGAACAAGCTGCTCAATTAGAATTTACGTATCAGGATCATGGCACTTCTGATGTTTTTTTTCAACAATTAGAGATGGCTAATTTCTTGAATGGGCCTTCTGAGCTCGAAGTGCTTTATACGGATGATCCCATGTTACTTGGAAGCGGTACCCCTTTTGAACCATTTAGCTCACAAGAATTAATTAATTTCTCTGAGCGACAATTACTCTTAAATGGAGAAACTATAACGATCATTCGAGCACACCCGTTATTTGACCAAGACATTCTTGCCGTCGCACTTCCCTTATTTGAAAACGAGATGCTAACAGGAGCTCTTTATTTATCAATACCACTAGCTGAAATTTATGAGCCCTTCTCTGAGATTCAAGGCTACCTCATAACAGGAGGTATTATAAGCTTGCTTATCATTACGCTTATCATCGCTAAAACCGTACAAAATATCACTCATCCACTTAATAAAATGAAAGCACTTAGTCAAGAGATGGCCGAAGGCGATTTTTCTCAAAGAATTAAACATGTAGGAGGTGGTGATGAGCTTAGGTCGTTAGCGAATGCCTTTAATTCTCTAGCAAGCTCCCTGCATGAAGTCGAAACAAAAAGGAAAGAATTCCTCGCTAATGTTTCACACGAACTTCGCACACCATTAAGTTATATGAAAGGGTATGTGGAAGCTGTTAAAGAAGAGGTCATTGAGCCGAAAAAGGGTCTTTCGATTATTCAAAAAGAATCCGCCCGGTTAGAACGAATCGTTCATGATTTGTTAGACCTTGCTCAATTAGAAGGAGAATCTTACCCAATAAAAAAAGAGCCGATCGCTATGGCACAACTTATTCACGACGTAGTCGAATCATTTGAATTAGCCATGAAGCAAGCTCAGCTCAACATTCATCTCTACTTAGATGAAGAAGTTATTATATTTGCAGACTATGATCGTATGGAGCAAGTCCTTCGAAACTTATTAGATAATGCCTTACGATTTACAGGTGAAGGCAAAAGTATATTCATCCAACTCTACATTCGAGAGAAAAAGGTTTATATACGGATACAAGATGAAGGAGTCGGTATTGCTGAAAAAGACATCTCTTCTCTTACAGAACGTTTTTACCGTGTCAACAAAGGACGAACACGAGCAGGTGGTGGAACTGGCCTAGGGTTATCCATTACGTCTCAAATTATTAAATTACATGGAGGCAACATCACCATTACCTCGAAAGAACATGTAGGTACAAACGTACTAATTGAACTTCCTTTTACAGAGATGATTCATAATGAGCAAGAATGAACGTAAGCTTTAATGAACGTTTTTTTCAATACTTCACGAGCGTTTCACATTTGCTTGTTATATTATTCTCTGTATTTGAAAAGGAGGAGGTCCAATATGTTAAAAAGAATAACCCAATCATCAATCATTGTACTTGTCGTTATGGGTTTAATGGTTACACAAGGATTTGCACATACCCACCTCGAATCATCCACACCAAGTGATGGAGAAACTGTAGATTCATTAGTGAAAGAAGTTGTGATCGAGTTCGATGGTGGCATTGAACCTTTTGCAGAAGTCATTATTACAGATGAGCAAGGTAATGAAATTTCTGATTTAGACATTCAAGTTGAAGCCTCAAGTATTAAAGCGATACCTGGGCAGCCACTTTCAGCCAATACGTATACGGTTGATTGGTCAATTATTAGTGAAGATACCCACCCAATGGAAGGTTCATTTCTTTTCACCGTTACTGCCGAAGCCGTTGAAGAGGTGGAGCCTATAAGCGAAGTCATTGAGGAAGCAACCGAGGAAGAAGAAGCGGAGGAAGATGTCGTTATAGAGGGAAATGTAGAAGAAGAAGAAGCTTCTTCACATGATCATTCCGAGGAATCAGAAACACAAGGATTTCCATGGACAACAGTTTTTATTATAGCAGTACTTGTCCTTGGGTTAATCATCGTCATTACTATGATTAAGAAAAAGAAATAATGCTAGTTGTAAGTAACTTATTTACCTATATTTTCATCATCCTACTAACTGGCATTTTATTGATTAGCTTAAAGCCTGACCGTGATAAGGATATTAGAGGTAAGAGGTTCCTGAAATGGGGGTCAATTGTAGGTTTAATACTAACGACAGGTGTGAGTGTATATCAGTTATGTCATATGCTGTATACACAATTTTCTTTACCACTCTCTGAAGCCATCTTTCAAGTTTTAACAAAATTCCAGGCTGGCCATGCTTGGCTGGCCATTGTATTCTGTCTTTTTGTGATGATGATTATTGAAGGTACTTCCCAAAAGCGTTCACATCGCTTTACCGAATATAGTCAACTCTTTTTATTAATAGGTATCATGTTTTTTATAAGTCTGACCAGTCATAGTGGTGCCAGTGAAGGATTACTCGGTTCTTTGGTTCATCTGCTTCATATGCTCGCCTTTTCTTTTTGGCTGGGACCCTTATTTGTTATGGCTTGGCTAACAAAACCAAAGGAATCTATACATGACTTTCATCGGTGGTTCTCGCCATTAGCGATGTTTACTTTCAGCATGCTAGTCATCTCAGGTATACTTCTTATGAACTTTCTTATTCCTAATTATATGAACAGCTGGGCAATTGATTATGGCCAAGCGATGCTATGGAAGCATCTTTTATTTATCCCGGTAATTGTGTTTGGTTTTAGACATCTATATTTATTAAAGAAGTACCCCCAATGGCTGAGTAAAATAGAATATCAGCGTTCATTTCGAGTTGAGTCATTGTATGCATTCCTTGTATTAGCGATTTCAAGTTGGATGACTGAACGTGAACCCCCTCTTGAAATAAGCATGTCCGAAGGTTATAATTCGTTGTTTCTATTATTTCATAATCAGGCAGTTGATGGTGTGTTACAGAGTAGTTGGACATTTACTAGTGTGACTTTCATTATTGGAAGTCTCGTGATTTTTCTATCTACAGGTTATTATTTACTAAAAAGAAAACTTTTGAGTATAGCCGTTATTATGCTGTTACTAGCACATATTTGCCTATATATCGGTCTAATGCTTATTCGTATCATTATTTTAGGTTAATAAGATAAAACAGCTCAGAGTCATAGTCGATTCTGAGCTGTTTTGTATGAAAGTTGGTGTGAACATGGATCGTAAATCGGCGCTACCGAAAATCATGCTCCGCGTCCTGCGGGGTGGTGCTGAGCTAATCGGCACAGCCAGCGAATCTCCGTTCTGCTACTACGTCCAGCGGGAGTCTCCGCATGTTTTCGTTCGCTGGGTACTGCTCATTCTCAAGTACACATAACATCCATTAAATAAATAGCAACAAAAACAAAGTGAATGAAAAGCCACCAGTTAAAAGCTAAACCCTACTTTCATATTTGTTGGTAATAAGTTGCTTAGCCAGTGATCATGGAAGTTTTACCTGCACACCCTCTGTCACATAACCATCTAATGACAATGTAATGTCTAATATAACTTTACTCAACTTCTATTTCACTCCCCCTTTTATTCTTGTGCTGTATCAATTAAAAATGTAACACCAAACCGGTCGACCAAACTTCCATACCCTTTACTAAAAGACGTTTCTTGGAAAGGCATTTTAATAAGAGCCCCTTCTTTCAGACCGTCAAAGAACTGCTTTGAACGCTCAACGTCATGACTTGAAAGACAGATAGAGACTTGATCACCTTGCTTCACCGGAAATTTAGAAGGAGAATCTGAGATCATGATATCTGAGCTATCTATTTTAAGATGAGCGTGAGCAATCAAATCTTTCTCATCCTGTGAAGGAGAGTCTGGCATATCTCCATACGTAACCTCCATTATAATTTCTGCACCTAATACCTTTTGATAAAATTCCATCGCTGCTTTTGCATCACCACTAAACATTAAATAAGGAATTATTTTTGTATTCATAGAAATACCTCCTTTATTGATAGAGTTCATTCTATCAATAAAGGAGGCCTCAAAATTCTTTTTAATTGCTATCCTTTACTTCCATCACCGCAAAATAGTTCTCTTCGTCATCGGCAAAGTTAAATATTTTCCCTGAAGGCATTTCTACCATCTCACCGACAATAATTTGTTTCTTTTTAAATTCTTCATAGAGGTTTTCCACATTTTCTGCGAAAAACATAAGTGATGGTGTACCTAAATGAAGCTCTGGTGACATTTTTGCCACTGTTTCTTTGTGATGAATGATAATATGTGAGCCCTTCCCTGATTGTGGGGCAATCTCGATCCAACGCATGACTTCGTTTTCTTCTTCTGAAATTTTAGTGAAGTTTAGCTTTTCAGTCCAGAATGCTAAGGCCTTTTTTTGGTCATTTACATACAACATGACTTGTCCTAATTGATGAATCATTTTACCAGCTCCTTTAGTTTTTATATGAAAGTTGATGCTGATGCTCATGTGCGGAGGTTTACTTACCACTCCCGAAAATCATGCTCCGCTAGGTAAGTGCTAACTCTTAAATAGAACATCGTCCTTACAACATTCACAAGTGCCATCAATAAAAGTACGAGACACCACTTTTATATTTACTAGTGATAACAGCCATCTTGGACGTTTTGTATGAAAGTTAGTTATGTGTTAATTTTTTGCGTAATGTAAAAATTGGACCCCTGTGTTAAAGGTTTTGGTTTCAACTAATTTGAGTTTCTGTGTGTGTTTTTGAATAGGAAACATCGGCTTTCCTGACCCTAGTAAGAGCGGAAAAATGAACAATTGGAACTCATCAATGTAACCTTCTTCCATAAAGGTCTCAGCAATACTTGCACCCCCAAGTGAGATCGCCTGTCCTCGTTGTTTCTTTAAATCAATAAGCTCTTCTTCCATTAATGTGGCAATTCTCGTATGCTCTTGTAGTGATACATGGGACGCACGAGTAAAAACTATCTTTTGAGCATTTACCCACATGTTTGCCCACTCTTTGTCTGCTTTACTGGCTGTATGATCCGTCAACACATTAGGCCAGTAGGCTGCCATATTTTCGTACGTCTTCCTCCCATATATATGGGTATCGATTCTTTTTTCTAATTCAAGGATAAAATGAAAAACATCCTCATCTGGTTGACTCCAATCAATGTTTCCATTTTGATCCTCAACATAGCCATCAAGCGATACCATTTGAGAATAAATAACCGGTCTATTTACCAAAACATCTACCTCCTTACACCTATACTAACTATACATAGAAATAATATTCGAGCTTTCTTATTTCTTGCTATGTTGTCGCTCTGTCCAAAAAACGCTTCATTAATAGCGGTAATGATATTAAAATAGGTGGGTCATCTAGTTCTGGCCCTCTTAATGTAAGCTGAATGGGTTTTAGAGAAACAGAATCATCGACAATGAGTGGTTTTTTTAATCGTGCTCTCAGAGTATGATAAGGAAGATAAATGTCTGTAACTAATGAATCCCAACTTAAAGCCGTGACGAGCAAATAATACACACCTGAATTCACCCCTTGAAAGGTGAAGCTTCCGGTACCTTGAATTAATGTTCCATAAATCGGCATTCCCTCAGGAATTGGTTTTTGGAATAAGCCAATAAAAATGACACCATGAAAAGGCTCATTAGCTCTTATATGACCCGTAATGGCAGTTGATTCCTGACGAGGAGATACCACTTCATCTTGCCAAGTGGTTAAATGAGAAAGCTGTTCTAAGTAATTCTCTCGCCTTTGCCTTGCATAATGTCTAAATTTAGCTGGGGTCAGACCAATACTAGAAGAAAAACGTGTTGTAAAAGTCCCTAAGCTTTGTTGCCCAATTTCCATACCAATATCTCTAACAGGTAGATCTGTCGTCATAAGGAGCTCCTTCGCTTTTTGCAAACGTAAGGAAGAAACAAAATAAACAGGAGATAACCCCGTTTCTTGTTTAAATAAGCGTGAAAAATGATAAGGACTATATGAAATATGTTTCGCTATTTTATTAAGCTCTAGGGAATCATGCAAATTCCCTTTGATATATTGGATGACCTCTAATACTTCCTTTTGATACATAGAATAAACTCCTAACTCCACATACTATTTATGTTATACACTACGCGATCTAACCTTCAATATCCTTTATGTATTTTAATTATTTAAACCTTTTGAGCATTGTCTGGGTATTCATTAACATCTTTTCAGCAAGTAATCTTAGAATTTTTTTGAATGGTCCACTAAATACTCCCTCATTTGAAAATAAATCAAAAAAAAATTAAATGATTGCCAACACTTTGACTTTGTTATCCGTTATCTAAACGAACCTGCTAAAATAATGGGGGGTGAAAAAGGAGCGTTGATAAATGGAAGCTGTGTATAGAAGCCTAAAAGAAGACTTACACCGTTTTGCCAATTCAATTGCTAATCATGAACAGCACGCAAAGGACTTGGTTCAGGATGCTTTAGAAAAAGGCTTAAACCAAACAGAGCTTAAAGATTGGCCTATTTATAAACAAAAAGCCTGGTTTTATCGAGTCATGAAAAATCAATTAATTGATGAGCAGCGAAAAAGAAAAAAGGAAACAGAGTGGGAGGATGAGTTAGAAGTGCCTTTCCATGTTGAATATGTTTCTCAACTTGAAATGGTCGATTTAATGAGTCTGCTAGATAAGCATGAAAGTGATATTGTCTTTAGAAAATACTGGTTGGGTCATACGAGTAAAGAAATGGCTGAACAATTAAATATTCCGCATTCGACCATTCGTTATCAGTTAGCAAAAGCAATCAAAAAATTACGAAGATACTTAGAGGAGGAAGAAAGATGGGAAAGAAATTTGGAAATGTAGGCGTCGTGAATTTGATGAAAGCAACAGAAAAGAGTATGGCTGAAATTGATGAAATTAGAAATGCTGGTACCGTGATTTATTCACCAGAAACGGCACACCTTCTCACACAGTTAAAAATCGGAAATTTAGGGACATCATTCTCTATTGAGGGTGAAGTGAAATCAATAAGTGGTGTATTAGAAATAGATGCCAATTATTTAAAACAAGCAACCAATGAAGTAACCATTTTAGCAAGTGGTGCCATCATTATTGATCAAGATGTAACACCAGAACTGCTCTCTGAAACTAAGCTGAAACTTATCGTAAGTGGATCTGTATATTCTCCTAGTCATTTAAAAGGCTCCGTCCAGATGATTATTTCAAAACAATCCGGAGCACTAGCCATATATACGGGTGAAAAGCCCAAAATGACGGTTGGTCAGTTAAACCTCAGTAATGGTTATTTACAATCCTTAAACGATTCATCTTATTTAGTCGTAACAGGGGCTATCTATTTCTCAGAGGATTTGGATTTAGAACTATTCCGTCAAAAGATATCCAATATCGATCTAAGTGGGAAAATATTCATTTATGAGCATCAAGAAGCCGCTTTCTCTAATAAAGGTGTCGTCATAGGAAAAACGATCGTTATTCCGACTGGCTATGAATATGTTTCAAAACGAATTGAAGCATCTAATCTTTCTCTAAAACGATTTAAAGGGAAGTCCATTTCTACAACAAAGCCTATTATTTTAAGAAAAGATGTCTCAAGAGATGCTTTTGAATCAAGCTTTTCAAAGATTCATTCAAGCTCCTATATTATTTGCCATGAGGAAATTGAAGACTTGGTTTATGAAAAACTTGATTTACTAGAAACCGAGGTATTCAGTTATTCCAATGCATTCAAATTGATTACCGGAGAAACTTGGACTGAGAGTGATTTTAGTTTGTTAGAGGAAGATACGGTATTAATTGTCGCTGAAAACTTCAAAGTCGAAGGAAGCATTTCTAAGGAAGCTATGGCCCACCTAAAGGAAATCGTACTATTAGATACAATCACGGTGGAAGATGTTGCCGTGAAGTCTTTACTCCAAACGAAGGTCATTTATTCTGAAGGCGATATTGTGCTCCAACAGCCATCACATGCTTCTGATCTTGAGAACATAGGTGAGTTAACTCTTTAATGGAGGTGAATTGATATGAACGGACTGACGATTGACTTATATATGTTACAAGTAAAAGAATGGCGTAAAGCCGCTTCGAAAAAAACGAGAATAGGAAAAAAAACGAATTAATACAGAGGTTATCATGAAGTCGCCCCAAAAATAAAGGTAAAAAATTCATGCACACTCATCTCCTTAAGGTAAGGTAAATCCATTTCTACCACTATATCTTAAGGAGATTTTGTATATGTTAAAATCGTTACTTAATCCTCAACTTACGATCTCTTTATTGACCCATTTATAAACATGGTTCATTTGTACAACTTTTGATCCATTGTTTGTCAATGTCTTAAGCATTGGTATATTATTTTGACTAGTGGAACCTATGTATGTTTTAGCTTGATATGTATCCCTTAACAAGCTTAATGCATCTTGATGAAGCACTCTACTTCTCCCTTTTCCTCTTTCTTCCGGCAAAACACCTAAATAAAAGATTCTCCCTTCAGCTTCCGTTCCGGGCTCAATATGGGGGATAATCATCCCAATTGGATGACCATTTTCATAGGCAAGTAAACAATTGTGCAGGTAGCCCGGACCTAATTCTTCTTCAACACTATCCATATGTTCATCGATACTTAATCGAGATCTGGCATTCAAAGAACCATGTAAGCACTCTTCCCAAATGCCTTTAAAAGTAGAAGTAGATACCTCTTGTAGATTTTTATACTGATATGTGGTTGGCCCTTTGACATGCTCATCAGTAAGTGTTTGATATACCATCACGACTGTATCATGTAAATGAAAATCCAATTGATTCAAGTGCTCCCATACACATTCATTGAATTGATGACCAACTAGAATGGTTACCGATTTCAACCTCTCCATTACTTGGTTTTTAACCAGAAGCGATAAAGCATTGATTAATTCATTTTCATTTAATCGATTAGTATCTTCAATAATTAAGTATTGGGCACCTTGAATTATTTTTAGTTTCTTAAATACTTCATGATGTTTTTCCAAAGAAAATCTCATCTCCACACCTCCTACTCTTCCATACTATATCACATAATAAAAGACTGATAGAAAATGAGCAGCTGTTCCTAACATAATAAAAATATGAAAAATCTCATGAAAACCAAAATGCTTAAATTCAAATTGCTTAGGCTTTAATGCATAAATAACACCGCCAATTGTATAAAAAACACCACCTAAGATGAGTAGAAACAGCCCCATCGTACTTAAAACATCTGCTAAAGGCGAAAAAGCAAATATAATAATCCAACCCATCCCGATATACAAGCCTGTCGATAGCCATCTTGGACTATTAAACCAGATCATTTTAAAACATACACCGAGTACTGCTAATGACGTAACGATCGCAAAAATCAACCATCCAATCGTCCCATTAAGTGCCATTAAACAAAAGGGCGTGTAGGAGCCTGCTATCAGAACATAAATCATCGAATGGTCAAGCCTTCTTAAAAAAGCAATCACTCTATCTCTTGCTATGACCATATGATAGGTCGCCGAAGCTGTATACAACAAAATCATACTCATTCCAAAAACTATCACTGAAAATATATTTAAAATAGAAGGATCCATGATACTTACTTTAATAACCATAGCAAGTAAAGCAACAAACGAAAGTAAGGCTCCAACTAAATGTGTTAGACCATTAATTGGCTCTCGAATATACGTGAACAACTTAACATCTCCCCTTAATATAATGTAATGTAGTTTCAATAACTACATATAATCATACAACCACAACATAAAGTAGTCAACATTTACTTGTCTTAACAAATCCTATACAATAGAACAAAGATAACAAGCTAACAAAAAAGCTAGCTCAGTGCCACGCGATTGTCGCAGAGCATGATTTTCGTGAGCGACGAATAGAACTCCGCATTCCAGCGTCAGTAGACTTTCATACAAAACGCCCATGGCGAAACTTGAGTTCACTTCGCCAATAAAAAATATGAAGGTGTGGTTTAGCTCTTAACTGGTGGCTTTTCATTCATAAACGGTTTTGAGGATACTCATATGATGCCGTAGCCCCGCCACTTTTTGGAATCTGCCCGTAAGGGCTTGTCCAAAAAGATTCAGCGCACCGCACAAACAGCCACCAACAACAAAAAGAGAGAGTAGTACCCATCAGGATTAGCATCTAAAATCCAAGTGTTTTTGGACCGTTAGCCAAGCTCGCTTGGCTACTTCACGCATTTGTGTGAAGTTTTGAAAATCGAAATGAACCTTCAGACGAATTCATTCGACTGTGAGGTCATTAAGATTTTCAAAAACGGACCAAAAACAAAAACCAAAAGGTTAAGTTATCTCGACTCACAAGCATGACTCATTGAACTTTCATACAAAACGATCATGGCGAAGCCCGGTATTCACTTCGCCACCAACAAACATGAAAGTAGGATATTGCCTTTAGCATTGGCTCTTCATTCACTTTCATTAGTGTTATTGGTGTAAGAATGTTTATTTATACTTGAGATTGAGCAGTACCCAGCGGACGAAAACATGCGGAGACTCCCATGGGACGTAGTGGCAGAGCTGAGATCCACTGGCTGTGCCAGTTAGCTCAGCACCACCCCATAGGACGCGGAGCATGATTTTCGGTAGCGACGAGTAGAACTCCGCATTCTAGCATTAGCAACTTTCATACAAAAGGAGAACAAAATGAAGAAAAGTATTGAGCACGCCAAAGAGCTTCATTTCGAAAAGACATTAAAGCTTGAAGATATACCTGATCTTGACCTCTACATGGACCAAGTTATTCAGCTCTTCGATAAAACCTACAGCCAAAACAAACGAAATGAGGAAGAAAAAATACTAACCAAAACAATGATTAACAACTATGCAAAAGGAAAAATCCTTCCACCTATAACAAACAAAAAATACTCAAAAAATCACCTCATCCTCATGAACTTCATCTATGAACTAAAAGGATCATTATCGCTAACAGACATTAAACAGACATTGGGGGCTTGGAAACAGAAGGCTGAGGAAGGTAACTCCACACTTGATGAGAGCTATAATACCTATCTAAAGCTTCATTCAGAAAATGTCGAGTATTTTTACGGAGAACTGCAAGAAATTGAAGCAAAAATTGAAGACGTCGTCAAAAGAGTAGATACCCTAGACAACGCCCAGTTACAACAAACCATGCTGATTTTATCCTATATTCATATGAGCAATCTCTATCGAAAAACGGCTGAAAAATTAATTGATGAGTTAGCTTTCGAGACTCAGGAGGAAGAAAATATCAAAAATAAAAAAGGTGAGAAATCTTGATTTTCTCACCTCACCCATACTAACATTTATACATCTTCACCAATAATACGGACCTCACGCTCTAACTCAACATTAAATTTATCTTTTACTGTTTTTTGAACATGCTCAATTAGATTCATGTAGTCTGTGGCCGTGCCACCACCTACATTGACAATAAAGCCAGCATGTTTTTTTGAAACTTCCGCTCCTCCAATTCGCTTTCCTTGAAGGTCGCTGTCTTGAATCAATTTACCAGCAAAATAGCCAGGTGGTCTTTTAAAAACACTCCCACAGGATGGATATTCAAGAGGTTGTTTCGATTCACGCAAGTAAGTAAGTTCATCCATCTTCGCTTGAATCTCCAGCACATTTCCGCGTTGAAGAACGAAGGTAGCCTCTAGTACAAGGTAACCATTCTTCTCAATATTACTCGTACGATAATCAAGATCTAAATCTTCGGCGTCTATAACCATTAATTCTCCCTCTTTTGTTAAAACAAGGGCCTCTTTTAAGACATCCGACACTTCCCCACCATATGCACCAGCATTCATATACAAGGCACCACCAATAGACCCCGGAATACCACAAGCAAATTCAAGTCCCGTTAATTCATGCTGTAAGGCAAAGCGAGATACATCAATGATTGCCGCACCACTTTGAGCAATGATTTGATCATTTTTCTTCTCCACTTTATCCATATCCGTTAAAATCATTACCACACCACGAATGCCACCATCTTTAATAATAAGGTTAGAGGCGTTTCCTAAAACAGTAAGGGGAATCTTGTGCTCTAAAGTATATTGAAATATTTTCTGTACTTCTTCATAAGTGGTTGGAAAGACAATAATATCGGCTGGTCCACCCGTTTTTGTGTACGTATAATAACTTAAAGACTGATTTATTTTTATATGATCCTCATTCGAATCCTTCTCTAAAATTACTAATAGATCTTCATAGATTTTTTTATTCATATATAATTCTCCTACTTCTCAAATTCATCATTCATTATATAGTATAGGCAAACGATCTTATATCGTTTCCATGATTTTTTAGTTTTTTTGATAAAGTGCTAATGATTATGACCTACGTCTAAACGTTCGCCCACTTCTTATTATATGCTTTCTCGTCAAAAGTGACCACCATCTAATGATGCTGGTCACTTTATCTTAACTTACTTCTTGGCTAGGACGGTGTTCTTCTTTTTTTACTGGATCAAACTTAATAAAGAAATAAGAAACCAGCGTGCTTAAGGCAAGTATTGCTATGACGGTAAAAGAAATATTAACCCCAAAAATGTCCGGTGATGCAATGGTTCCTCTTTGTTCGGCCATTGTTCCAACTGAAGTCATAACCGTCACTAAAACAGCCGTCCCCACAGAAGCTGCAGTCATTCTCATCGTTCCATCGACTGCTGCACCATGAGGGATTAGACGCTTAGGTAACTGATTTAAAGCAGCCGTTTGAATCGGCATCATAATGAGTACAAGCCCTAACATCCTAATTGAATATAGGACCGTTATATAGGCAAAGGTTGTTTGAGTATCAATCAAAATAAATGGAACAGTCGCTGAGGTAATAATGATAAGTCCCGGTAGAACCAGCCATTTCGCTCCCACTTTATCAAAAATCCTCCCAATAATTGGTGCAAGTAAACCAGTAATTAATGCACCCGGCAGCATCGCTAACCCTGCTTCAAAAGCCGTGAACTCTCGCATATTTTGCATATATAGTGGTATTAAAGTTTCAACACCTATTAAGCTCATAAATGTAATGGAGCCGATAAAAACAGAAAAAGGGAAGATCGCATACTTAAAGACTCGGAACTCTAACATAGGGTATTTTAATTGCAATTGTCTTTTTATAAAAAGGGTTAATGAAATGGCACCAACAGCCAAGGTAATAACTGTGATCGGAGCTAACCACCCAAAATTTCCAGCATTTGTTACTCCATATAATAATCCTCCAAAACCAAAAGAGGACAATATGACAGAAGCAATGTCTAATTTCGTTTTCTTTACTTCAGTGACATTTTTCAAAGCAAAATGTGCAATGATTATATCAATGACGGCGATTGGAAAAATAATAAAAAATAACATCCGCCATGAAAAGTGTCCTGTTACCCAACCCGAAAGTGCAGGCCCAATCGCTGGCGCAAACGAAATGACTAAACCAATTAACCCCATGACGGAACCACGTTTATTCATAGGAAATATAAGTAAAAATACCGTCGTCATTAATGGTAACATAACGCCAGCACCCATCGATTGAATGACTCGACCGACTAATAAAAGTTCAAAGCTTGGAGCAATACCGGCTACAAGTGTTCCACTTGCAAATATACTCATTGCCGTCATAAACAGTTGCCTTGTTGTAAATCGTTCTATTAAAAAAGCACTAATTGGAATCATAATTCCATTCACAAGCATAAATACAGTTGTTAACCATTGAGCACTATTAGGTGATACACCCATTTCATCAATGATTGGAGGAATCGCCGTAATCATCAACGTTTGATTTAATATGGCGATAAAAGATCCTGCTAAAAGTAAGGCGACCACGGTTGGTCGATGAATCTCGTGCATCCTCATTCCTCCCCTAATTAAAATTACACTTAATCAGATTAAACGAATTTAGGGGAAGATGCTATCATTTTTTTATTTTCTTTTGTATGAAAGTTAATGCGAACATGGTGTGCTACTCGTCGCTACCAAAAATGATGCCTCAGGTCATTCACTTAGCAATTTGCGTATTCAAACTATGTTTCTTAACTAACAATAGGGGAATAGCTGTAATTATAGAGGAGGGATACTATGCCGTGGAATTTACATGATTACCCCAGTTCTTTAAAAAACTTAAATAAAACGATTCGTCACAAAGCGATTGAAATTGCGAACTCAATGATCGAGGAAGGTTATGATGAACAAGACGCTCTACCAATTGCTACTTCACAGGCAAAAAAATGGTATAGCAACGCTAGCTATAAAGAAAAAGAAGAAATGAACCAAGCTAGTCATCAAGATATACAAGCTGATTCAACAAAGCAAAATAGCTCATCCTCAAAACTTCAAACAAAGGGACAATATGTGCTAGCACATGAAAAAGGCTGGGCTGTTAAGGCTGAGGGCGCCAAAGGTGCATCCAACATTTTCACTGATAAAAAAGAGGCAATTAAAAGAGCAAGAGAAATTGCAAAAAACAAAGAAACACATTTAGTCGTATTATCGAAAAATGGAAGTGTTCAAGAAAAAATATCCTATGAAAAAAAGAGTAAAAGATAATGATTAAAGAATTTATTACCTATCTGAACACTTATTCTCTTAGATATATCCATTAATTGAAGTTATTTTCTTTTTAAAATGACAAATATATGATAAAATTCTGCCATCTAGAGAGGAGGACGAGCTATGAACAACACAATTCCAAATTTCACTTTAAATGATGGCCAAGAGATCCCTGCTGTGGGGTTAGGCACTTATAAACTTAAGGGAGAAGCTGGCGTCCAGTCTCTAATTACCGGCATCAATGCAGGCTATCGTTTACTAGACTCTGCTTATAATTATGAAAATGAAGGCACAGTTGGTGAAGCTGTAAAGCGAACGCATATTCCGCGTGAAGAGCTACTTATTACTTCTAAGTTACCTGGTCGTTATCAAGAGTTTGGTCTTGCTCTATCAACCGTACAAGAGTCCTTGTTTCGAGCTGGCTTAGATTACTATGATTTTTATCTTATTCACTGGCCTAATCCACAACAGGATCAATATATAGGAGCTTGGCAAGCATTAATTGAAGCCAAAAAAAGAGGATATGTCCGTTCTATTGGTGTATGCAATTTCTTACCCGAGCACTTAGATAGGATCGAAAAAGAGACAGGCGTCAAACCTGTTTTGAATCAAATTGAATTACACCCTTACTTTAATCAAGAAAAGCAACGCCACTGGCATAACGAACACCAAATCCTCACACAATCATGGAGCCCGTTACTACGCGGTAATGAGATTTTTAATCATGAGGCTATTACACGGATAGCAAGCCAACATCATAAGAAACCCTCTCAAGTTATTTTACGTTGGCATTATCAATTAAATGCCATTGCTATTCCGAAGTCAGGCAATGCCGAAAGACAAGTTGAAAACATCTCAATTTTTGATTTTGAGTTAAGCGAAGCCAATATGGAAGCCATTTCCGCACTGACTCAAGAGCAGGGACGTATGAAGGATCAGGATCCAGCCATATATGAAGAATTTTAATCGTTTATCAAAAACAAACCCACCAATTATGGCGGGTTCTCTTTTTTGAGCAAATGGTTGACACTTTATTTTCGCAAAAGAAACAGAGAGGTTAGCCCCATGACAAAATCATTCACTAACCATTTCCCCCCTTACATTTAACAAAACTATAGCCTATCCAACAAATAGGGGATTCATTCCGCTATGTTTTTACAATATGGTCGATAGCACTCAGCTCTTCTTGGCTAAACTCTAGATGATGTAATGCTTTCACATTCGCTTCGATTTGACTTACTTTACTAGCCCCGACTAAAACACTCGTCACGATACCATCACGTAAAATCCAAGAAACCGCCATTTCCGCTAATGACTGCCCGCGCTGAACAGCTATTTCATTTAGCTTCTGTACTTTCTGAATCGTAGCTTCTACATTTTCTTTTTGTAAAAAGGGACTGGAAGATCGATTTGCTCTTGAATCATTTGGAATCCCATGTAAATATCGGTCCGTTAATAACCCTTGTGCGAGTGGGCTAAAAGCAATCGCACCAATCCCTTGCTTAATGAGAACATCCTTTAGTCCATCCTCAATCCAACGGTTAAACATACTATAAGAAGGCTGATGAATAATAAATGGCGTTCGTAACTGTTTAAAGATTTTTGCGATTTCTACCGTTTGCTCGGCCGAATAATTAGATATTCCAACATATAACGCTTTCCCTTGTCTGACCATTAAATCGAGTGCTTCTGCCGTCTCCTCAATCGGTGTCTCTTCATCGGGACGATGTGAATAGAAAATATCTACATAGTCCACTTGCATTCTTTTCAAACTTTGCTCAAGGCTAGAAATTAAATACTTCTTTGAACCACCATCACCGTAAGGACCCGGCCACATATAATAGCCTGCTTTTGATGAAATGATCATCTCATCTCGATATGCTTGAAAATCTTGCTTAAGAATCTTGCCAAAATTTTCTTCGGCACTTCCTGGAGGTGGACCATAATTATTGGCTAAATCAAAGTGAGTAATCCCTAAATCAAAGGCTTTACGAACCATTTCTCGGCCGTTCTCAAAAACATCGACTCCTCCAAAATTATGCCACAACCCTAACGAAATGGCTGGTAACTTTAATCCACTTTTCCCAACGCGGTTATAAATCATTCCTTCATATCTACTTGCGTGTGCTTTATACATTAGAAAACCCCTTTGATAAATCGACATACTGTAAATAATTCTATCATATACCCCTTTTTTCCTTTAAAAAAATGAAAAGCTCCCCCACCAAGGAGGAGCTAGCCAATTTAGTTTTCCATTATTTCTTTACGGTTTTTCTTAAAGATTTTTGATAAAAACTCATACACAATCGGTACAACAACAAGTGTTAATAAAGTCGAGCTTGCAAGCCCACCAATTACCGTTATTGCTAAACCTTTAGAAATGAGGCCGCCTCCACCCGTTCCAATCGCTAATGGAACGAGGGCACCCATTGTCGCAATCGCCGTCATTAAAATAGGACGTAACCTCGTTGCTCCTGCCTCTAAAATAGCTTCACGCATCGTCATACCATCACGTTCCATATGAATGATACGATCCACTAAAACAATCGCATTCGTCACAACGATACCAATTAACATTAGTAGGCCCATCATAACAGGTACTGAAATCGTTTCACCTGTTAACCATAAACCAACAAATGAACCAACAATCGCAAATGGCAACGAGAATAAAATTGCGAACGGAGCTAACCCTTCACCAAATGTAACAACTAAGATAAAGTAAACAATTGCAATCGCAGCTAACATTGCAATGCCTAATTGCGTAAATGTTTCTTCCATATCAGCCGTTACACCTGCAACACCTAAAGTTACACCAGACGGTAGCTCAAGCTCATCAATTGCTTCATTAACGTCCGATGTTGCTTTTGTAATGTCATCGTCAAGAATAGTAGCAGATACAGATGCATAGTACTCACCTTGGCTTCGAGCGAGCGTATTCAGAGTCGTTCCTTCTTCTACTGTAACTAGCTCTGATAACGGCAAGCTTGTTCCTAAAGCTGTTGGAACTTCTAACTCTAACATTTCATCAATAGATGCTGGTTGTTCGAGTGCTTCTCTTTGAACAATAACTTCTAAAGTTCGGTCATTATGATCAATCGTTGTTAAAACTTCTTTCGTATGGTCATTCATGAGCATCATCACGATTTGACCCGTCGTTAAACCATATTGTAACAATTCATCTTGTTCTATTTTTAATACATGCTCGACATAAGCAGCTTCTGCCGTTGAACTGACATCAGCTAATCCATCTGTTTCGTTCATGACATCTTCCACTAAAAGAACCGCTTCATTCAATCTATCTAAATCTTCACTGTAGAATGTATAACTAAGTTCATTTGTGTTCATACCCATTGAAGAGAAATCTTGGCTTTTCCACTCACCTGATTGCCCGATCGTAAAGACATACTCCTCAATCTCTTCCCTCACCTCTGGGAAGTTTTTCATATCAGGGTCAAAGGTTACAAACATGAGAGCTCCACCTGCTCCTCCACCCATCATGGCCGACATCGCATCTCCACTATTATTCATCGAAAATTGAAGAATGTCGACATCATCACGTTTGACTAACTCTTGCTCAACAACCTCAATATTTTCTAATGTTTCATCCACTAGTTCCCCTGAAGCTGGTGTATACGTTAAATACATGACCTTTTCTTCTTCACTTCCAAGGAAGCTAAAACCAATCAGCGGCGTTAAAGCTAAACTACCCGCTAAAAGAGCTACGGAAATCAACGAAGTAATCACTTTGTGGTTCAATGTCCATTCAAGAATACCTTTATACCAAATAGCAAGCTTTCCAACTTCTTTATGTTTACTTTCTGACTTCTCAGCATATAATTTCTTCTTGAATAAGAAATGAGAAAGTGCTGGTACAATCGTAACCGCAACGAGTAAAGAAGCTAACAATGCAAACGTCATTGTTAAGGCAAATGGCATGAATAACTCACCAACCATCCCACCAACAAATACAAGCGGAGCAAATACAGCAACCGTTACAAGTGTGGATGATAAAATTGGTTTGAACATTTCAATCGTTGCTTCACGTACAAGGGCACGGCCGGTTAATTTCTCTTGCTTTAAATGTAATCGTCGATAAATATTTTCTACGACAACAATCGAATCATCAATAACACGACCGATAGCTACGGTGATAGCACCAAGCGTCATGATATTTAAGCTAATATCCATCCAATGTAAAAGTAGTAATGCCATAAATAATGACACCGGGATAGACACAATCGAAATGATCGTTGACTTAAAGTCACGTAAAAAAAGTAAAATAATTAAAATCGCAATTAAGCCACCGAATAATGCTTTTTCCACCATTGTAAAGACAGAATCCTCAATGGGTGTCGCTTGATCTAGTGTAATATCAATAATTAACCCATCATTTGCCGCTAATTCTTCCTCTACTAGAGCTTTGACACGATTAACGACATCGACCGTATTATCTTGCGGTCCTTTGATAACTTGAATAGCGATCGCATCTTCACCATTTGTTCGAGAAACGGATTCAACTTTACCAACCACCTCAACATCTGCTACATCAGCAAGTTGTACAAATGGAGATGGGTTGGTTTCAGAAGGAGTTACAGGAATAAGCATTTCCTCTAGCTCAGTTAATGTCATAAATTTACCATCAACAGCTACAGCCTGTTCACCTTCTTCAAATTCATATAAACCTAATGAAATCGCAAGGTCACTTGCTTCAATCATTTGTTTCACATCATCTTCTGTTAAACCAAAACCTGCTAAGGCTTCTTCATCATACCTTAGTTCAATTTCTTCAATATGTTGTCCTGAAATCATCGCAGAGGCAACACCAGGTATTTTTTCAACCTTTGGTAATAAATCCTCTTCAACTCGATTAGTTAAATCAACAATGTCTTCTGAGGAACTACTCACACTTAAAGCGACAACTGGCATCATATTCATGCTAATTGTAGTAATTTGCGGTTCTTGTGCCCCATCTGGCAATGTTACGTTACCTAAAGCTGATTCAAGCTGACGTTTCTTTTCATCCATATCGACCCCATATTCATATTCAACTTGAATACTAGCCATATTGGAATACGAGTTTGAATAGACAGATTTTACATCCTCCAGATTTTCTATCGTTTTTTCTAAAGGAATCGATACTTCCTCCATTACTTGCTCAGGCGTAGCACCTGGATATACATCCATCACCATTAAATAAGGGATTGAAATGTCAGGAAGTGTCTCCATTTTCATTTTAGTACTTGAATAAATCCCAGAAACAATGATAATGATGGTAAGTAGCCAAACCGCTAGCTTGTTTTTCAGAACGAAATTAACTAAACTTTGCATATTACACCTACCCTTTTTTTCTCTATATCTAATCTAATTATTCATATTAATGACCGACTGGTCATTTGTCAATTATTAAATTATGTAACAGGAGCGTGTTCGAATTTATGGATAAAAAAAATCTTATTATGAAAAAAGCTCTTGAACTGTTTGCAGAACAAGGATCTGAAGCAACATCAATTCAACGAATTACGGAATACTGCGGAATATCTAAAGGAGCATTCTACTTACATTTCAAATCAAAAGATGAACTAATTGTGGCGATTGTCGAACACTTTACAAAAGAAATCTTATTCGATATTGACCAAGTGGTCAAAAAGCAAACTTCATCTGAACGATTATTGTTTGATTTTTACATAACAACCTTGCAATCATTAGAAAAAAATGTATCCTTCACCAAAGTATTTGCCAAAGAACAAACACATTCAATTAATCAAGAATTGATTACGATTTTGCACAGATTCGAGCGCGTCATGAAAGAAATCATCATCAAAGTGCTTGACCGCGTTTACGGTGAACAAGTGGAAAAAAGTAAATATGACTTAGCTTATTGTGTGAATGGGTTTATTTCCATTTATTCTAAGCTTTTCTTATTCTATCGAATCCCATTAGATTTTGAGAAACTCGCTCATTCATTAGTCGAAAAAACGGAGGTATTAGCTTTACATGTTACAACTCCTTATCTAACCTTTGATATCGATCAATTTATTTCATCACAAAGTGAAGTAGACGTAACAATTGGAAAATTAGTGGCCATCATCAAAGACAAATTAGAAATCGTAGAAGATTCAACGGAAAGAGAATCCTTGCTCTTATTACACAATTATTTAACGGATAAACAAACATTTCCAAAAGCGATTATTAAGGGCTTATGCGAAAATATCCGTCTCCATCCTGATTGTAAGGATTTGTATTACTTCTTCCGAATTTATTTTGATTTTTAGAATGGCACTAACCACATGATTCTATTACCGGGAATTGTGTGGTATTTTTTATGAAAGTGTAATTAGGAGCGATAGTTTGAGCCGTGAAGTTAGCGGGTCATCCATCTTGCGATAGACGACCTTAACAGGTCACTGCTCCCTTTTTTTCGTGCGACTCCTCATGGTGAACGAGTTATTAACGGACCAATTGTTTAAAAAGTCGCTACTATCCACGAAGAACGGTCTTTGTGCAGATACTTCATCGTTTGGCCTCAGCATCTTCACATTAACACCCTCTTTGTGCAGATACTACATCGTTTGGCCTCAGCATCTTCACATTAACCCCTTCTTTGTGCAGATACTACATCGTTTGACCTCAGTATCTTCACATTAACACCCTCTTTGTGCAGATACTTCATCGTTTGGCCTCAGCATCTTCACATTAACACCCTCTTTGTGCAGATACTTCATCGTTTGACCTTTGTATCTTCACATTAACACCCTCTTTGTGCAGATACTTCATCGTTTGACCTCAGTATCTTCACATTAACCCCCTCTTTGTGCAGATACTTCATTGTTTGACCTCAGTATCTTCACATTAACACCTTCTTTGTGCAGATACTTCATCGTTTGGCCTTAGTATCTTCACATTAACACCCTCTTTGTGCAGATACTTCATCGTTTGACCTCAGTACCTTCACATTAACACCCTCTTTGTGCAGATACTTCATCGTTTGACCTCAGTACCTTCACAAACCCCCATATATCTTAAGATGGCGATAGATGACATTCATTTTTGTTGGTGTCGGAGCTGATTTTAGCTCCGACATGGGCGTTTTATATGAAAATTAGTGCTCATACTCATATGCGGAGTTCTACTTGTCGCTACCGAAAATCATGCTCCACGTCCTCTGAGATTATCGGCTTGGTACGATAGTTTTTGCCTTGAAATCAGCTGGCCATAGGGAAGTTCTTTCAAACATTATGTTTTCTTTATTACCCATCTACTTTCCACATATACATCATTCCTCTGTTCAATAAGGCTAAAGTGATAAGTAATATCGCGTAATTCTGATAACCAGCTATGTATAATAGAGATGCTCCAAGTATAAATAGAAGGAGCTCAATTAATAATTTTGCACCAAATGGTATAATGATTAATGCTTTAGGTGAGATGAAGATCCACCATACACAGGCAACTAACAAAGGTGCTAAAATAGCAAATCCATACTTTATAAATGAACTTCCACCAACGTGATAGGCACCAACTCCTACAGCAACTAGAAGTGCTAGTTCTAATAGGAACCGTATAGATAAAATAAGATAAGTCAAAATAGCCACCTTCTTTTCATTTCCTTTTACTAGTATTCGTTTTATCTCCAAAAAGGTTTCAACTATTTTTCTATTTATTCCACTTGCAATTTTATACAGACAATAGGACAGTAATCCTTTATGATTAAAATAACCAATAACAAGGGGCTGATAGAATGGAACATTTGTGGCTTGAGGATGAGTATGGAGAACGACCTCATCCAGTAATAGATAAACAGATTCATGAGGCAGAAAAGCAGCTAAATATTAAATTACCAGAGGCATATATCCGCCTTTTAAAAATCCAAAATGGTGGTTATATTTCTATAAACGCATTTCCAACCACGACACCTAATTCTTGGGCGGATGACCATGTACATATAGAAAAAATCTTTGGAATTAAACCAAATGAGGGCATCTTAGCTACTCCTTACCTGATTGAAGAATGGGGTTTACCAGAGTCTATCGTATTATTTGCTGGGGATGGCCACGGCTGGTTTGCGTTTGACTATCGCCATACAAAAACGGATCCGTCTATCATTTATTTAGATGTTGAACAAGAGTTAACCATTGAGCTAACGGCTAATTTCGAGAGTTTTCTTGCGGGATTATATGAATATGAGGAGAGCGAGGAAATAGAAGTAGAGGATCAAGGCGATTATTCGCCACAAGGGTTAGAACTCGCCATTTTAACGAATGATTTAGATTCACTTATCCTTAACCTCAATCATGTATATGAAACACAAAAAGACCATGATCCGAATATCTATGAAAATATCACTCTATTACTCAAGCATAAAGACGATAATTTCAGAGATATCGGCGCACTGTACACACAGCATTTTTACGATAAAAGACTATTTACCCAAGAAGAAATCAACCAACTTATCATCATTATCAAAGCCGATAAGCAATTGGCACCTTATGCCGTAACTCTTAGCAAGAAAAAAAGATCATGTTAGGAGGTGCTACCTGTGTATCTCCCAGAGGGTATTACGAGTCATGCTTTCGATGATTCAAATACAGCCCATCAACATTACCAGCAATTTAAACAAGTTCTCTACCCTCTTGTCAAAGCCAAGCAAGGGGAGATTCTTAGCATAGAGGAAGCCCATTTTTGTTCCTATCATTTAGCAAAAATCAACTTAAAAGATGACCCGATTTATATTTTATTACACGCAACGTATCCATACGTGAGTGTGGCAAGTGAAGTAGATTTCTTCAAAGCAATATTTATCTACCACCCATTTGCCCAAGAATTAAAACCTTATTATGAAATCATCCCACTTGATTACTTAGAGCAAACCGTGCTACTTAAACGAGCAAAAAAGGGTGTTATTTCACTCAATATAGACAACCAGTTAAGTCAACATGAGCTCCGTGATGTCGTATACTGGAAACCCTCTTGCATTGGAGATATCATTTTTAATCATTGGGATTAACTAAAAAGGTGCGTTCCCATTGCGCACCCTTCTTCACTAACAGTTATTCATATTTATCATGATGACGCCACCATGTGTAAGGCTCAGTTTTTTTTACATACGAAGGTGAATCCTCCCAAAGCTCTTGACGACCATATGGTGTTAAGTCTAAATAACTCCAATTGGATCCTAAATATTCGACACCTCGATTCCAAGTAGAATACGTATGGTAGATTTGATGATCTTTCTTTAAAAACACACTATAACCGTGCTGTTCTCCAAATTCTTTTGTTGCCCCAAAGTCTTCATTAAATTGACTCTCAAAAGAGGAATACCAAGGGGTCGACCAGCCCATTCTCCGTTTGAATGCATCGAGCTTGTCGTAAGGGGCTCGTGAAATTAAGACGAGTTGAGTATCCCTTGCGTTTAAATGTGCCGGATGTCCCATATGGTCAACCATCATCGAACATCCATCACAGCCCTCCTCCCATTTCGGATCAAACATGAAATGGTAGACAATAAGCTGACTATAGCCGGCAAATAAATCCTCTAAACCTACTTTTCCATTCGGTCCATAAAATGAATAATCTTTTAATACTTCAACCATCGGTAACCTTCGTCTTTCTGCATGCAATTCATCATAAGCACGGGTCATAGCCTTTTCTTTTTCTCGAAACTGCTCATGCTCTTTCTGCCACTCTTCTCGTGATACGATGTTGAACGAATTCGATTTTTTATTATTAGATGATCGGGGTAACGAATAACGCTTTGATTCACAGCACTCTTTTTCATCTGCCATTACAAACACTTCCTTCCTAATAAAAAAACATTTGAGTTTAGTTTATCATCACCTACAGTCAAGCATTTCTTTTAAATTGCTCACTTACCTTGGTGAGTCCATTCTATACTACGTTACAATTAATAGTTATCTTACATTTTTAATTTCACTTTTATAATTTTTTGTTTATCTAGTAGGAATTTCTTTAATAATGAAGAATATAAATAAAAGAATTTGTATACAAATGTATACATAACTACTTTAAGTAGCTAACTAATGTGAACATGTTTTAGTTACTAAATTTAAAAGAAAGTGGTGTTGAGGCACATGGAACAAGATTTCCGTAAGAAAACATTTAGAGGGGCAAAAGTTGAGGACTTGATTAAAGAACTTGAAAACTTAAGTACATTATGTGAAGGAAAATCTGAACAAAGTGCACACATTGAACGTCAACGTTTTTACGAAGGTATGGCCATTGCATATACTACGATTGCCGTCAAGTTAAAAGGTGAATTTGATTATATTGAACCTAAAGTGTTTGATGAACTGTACCCCGCAATTAATCGAACTTCTCCCCCAAAAAGTGAAATAGAAAATGAATTTCTTTCAAATTGTTCTTTTTGCCATAGAAGTAAAGAAGAGATTGGAGATTTAGCATTAGGGCCAAATGTCTCCATCTGCCAAGAATGCTTAGAATTCGGCTCAGAAGTCATTAATTCATAAAGCGATGATGGATTGAATGAAAAACTTTGAATCAAAGAGTAATAACGGGCGGCTCAAAGGTAACCAGCATCTTTAGTCTTTAGAAGTATCCATCAAAAATGTGCTAAGGAACCATTGGTATGGTCTACCTTAGCACTCATTCGTTATTTTCCACTAGCCGCTACCATCTTCCCTGTTAAAAACGACAG
The DNA here is from genome assembly GCA_001038565.1 of Alkalihalobacillus pseudalcaliphilus. Taxonomy (GTDB): domain Bacteria; phylum Bacillota; class Bacilli; order Bacillales; family Bacillaceae_D; genus Alkalihalobacillus; species Alkalihalobacillus pseudalcaliphilus. Next base: position 440,127 of record LFJO01000002.1, on the reverse strand, counting down.
CATCACATGAACACCAGTTTTGACTGTTGCCATCGCTACATCTTTTTGTGGATCGAGGCAGACGATATCCATCGCGAATACTTTCTCATATTCACCTGCCACTTGCACGGCCTCCAATAACTCATGTACATACATGCCACCTGGCGTGGAAACTGGTGCACCAGGTGCCACGCTGACATCAAGTACATCCATATCTACCGTCATATATATTTTATCAACTTTATCATTCAATGCCTCTACTACTGCTCGAACCGTTTCTTCGATTCCTTTTTTTCTTGCTTGCTTCATCGTTATATAATGAAGACCCGCTTCATCGGCGTATTGTTTTAAAGATTTAGCGTTAAAAAAACCGTGCAGACCGATATTATAAACATCTTCACCTAATACTTGAGCATCCTCAATCAACTGGCGAATCGGTGTTCCGTTGGCTGGACCGATTTCTTTTGGGTCACGCAAGTCAAAATGAGTGTCAAACTGTAAAATACCGACACGCTCATTCGGATAGACATCTTTATAGCCCCTCACTAGCATAGCCGTTATCGAGTGGTCACCACCTATACTTATAGGAATTGCTTGAGGGTGATAGGTTTGAATCGCCTTCATCGCATCACGAATATTTTGATGACACTGCTGAATATCGGTAATATGCTCTTTAACGTCACCAAGATCAGCGACTTGTAGTATGGATAAATCGATGTCTTCATCCAAATTATAAGTCGAAAAGGATTTCCAAGTTCTTCTGAAAGCTTCTGGATTTTCACTAGCATAGGAGGCCGAAATGGACGAACGCGATAGTGGGATACCGAGTATGACGGCATCATACATTTTCCAGCTCGATGGTTCATCATCGATTGGCCTAATCCACTCATGTGCTTTCGGTTCCACCACATTATCATTCCTCGAATAGGTGAAAGGTGGTTGATTTAATAATGGATACGGGTAGTTACTCATATGAGTCTTCCATTCTCAACGACTAACTTCCCTGCTTTAATAACCTTACTCGTATGATTCACCCCATAAAGGTATTGCATTTGCATATAATTAGGAACATCTAGTAATACAAGATCGGCTTTTTTTCCGACTTCAATCGACCCTATTTCCTCAGCACGATTAATGGCATGAGCCGCATTAATTGTTGTAGCGGTAAGAACTTCAGCCGGTGTCATTCCCATTTTTAAGCACCCAAGATTCATAATGAGTGGTAATGAAACGGTTGGTGATGAACCAGGGTTACAATCAGTCGACAAGGCCACAGGTACGCCTGTATCAATCATTTTTCTTCCATTTGCTGATTCAGCCATGAGGAAAAAGGCCGTTCCCGGCAACAACACGCCGATGACTCCTTGATCTGCCATTTGCTCCATCCCTTTTTCGGAAGCCTTTAATAAATGATCGGCAGAGATCGCTCCCACCTCTGCGGCAAGCTCTGCTCCTTCATAAGGTTCAATTTCATCAGCATGAATTTTCGGCAGTAAGCCATGTTTTAAACCAGCTTCAAGAATTTTTTTCGACTGTTCGGGTGTAAAGACACCATGTTCACAAAACACATCATTAAACTCCGCTAAACCAAGTTCAGCCACTTTTGGTATCATCTCATTGATGACAATATCTACAAAAGCATCTGGATTTTCTTTAAACTCTACCGGAACAGCATGTGCTCCCATAAATGTAGAGACAATATCGACAACATGCTCTTCATCTAGCTGCTTGGCAACCTCAAGCTGCTTGATTTCATGCTCAAGAGTTAAACCGTAGCCACTTTTTGCCTCAATCGTTGTCACACCTTGTAATAAAAAGCGGTTTAGCCTTTTTACACTCTCAGAGAAAAGTTGATTTTCATCCGCTTCCTGAGTGGCACGAGTGGTTGCATGAATCCCACCACCTGCATTCATGATGTCCATATACGTTTTCCCTTGTAAACGCATATTAAATTCATTTTCACGACTACCGGCAAAAACAAGATGTGTATGTGGATCCACGAAACCTGGTGTCACAATTTTTCCAGCTGCTTGAATGGTTTTTGCTTCGGATATTTCAGAAGCAAATTGATTTTGAAGGTCCTTATCTGGACCAACCGCGATAATTCGGTCGCCTTTAACTAAGACACTACCTTTCTTAATAATTGACAACTCATTCATGCGTTCCTTCGTAGCAGGTTTTTCCGAATAACCAGCAACTGTAATCACTTCATTCGCATTTTGTATATATAAATAAGTTTGGCTCATCTCATTCACATCCTTTTATGATTCATCATTCATCATCGGGATTTTCATCTGATGTTTTTTCGCTGTCTCTTTGGCTAAATCGTAACCGGCATCAACATGGCGTGCAACGCCCATACCAGGATCCGTTGTTAAAACACGCTCAATTCTCCGACCCGCCTCATCTGTTCCATCGGCAACAATCACGACACCTGCATGCATGGAATAACCCATTCCTACACCACCACCGTGATGCACAGATACCCATGTTGCCCCACCAACGGCATTAATCATCGCATTTAAAATTGGCCAATCGGCGACAACATCAGAGCCATCTTTCATTCCTTCTGTTTCACGATTCGGAGAGGCTACTGAGCCCGAATCAAGATGATCGCGCCCAATTACAATTGGTGCCCTTAGCTCACCACTTTTGACCATGTCATTAATGATTTTGCCAAAACGGGCTCTCTCCCCATAACCTAACCAGCAAATACGTGATGGTAAGCCTTGAAACTCAATCTTTTCTTGAGCCATACGAATCCAATTACACAAATGCTCATTATCAGCAAACTCTCGTAAAATCGCTTCATCGGTTTTATAAATATCTTCTGGATCACCCGATAATGCAACCCAACGGAATGGCCCTTTTCCTTCACAAAATTGCGGACGAATATAGGCAGGAACAAAGCCTGGAAAATTAAAAGCATTTTCAACGCCTTCATCTTTGGCAACTTGGCGAATATTGTTGCCGTAATCAAATGTAATCGCTCCTAAGCTTTGTAGCTCAAGCATCGCCTTTACATGAGTTGCGATCGCCGCCTTTGATTTTTGCATGTACTCTCTTGCATTTGAACTTCTTAAAGCATCAGCCTCTGCTAATTCCATCCCAATAGGAATATAGCCATTTAACGGGTCGTGTGCAGAAGTTTGGTCCGTTAAAACGTCTGGAATAAAAGTACGACGTACCATCTCGGGTAAAATTTCAGCCGCATTCCCTAATAATCCTATCGAAAGAGGTTGGCCTTTTTCCTTAGCTTGCTCCGCACGTTCGAGTGCTTCATCCAATGTTTTTACTTTCACATCACAATAACGAGTTTCTATACGCCGATCGATTCTCGTCTCATCCACTTCGATGGCGATCACAACACCCTCATTCATCGTTACAGCTAGGGTCTGTGCACCACCCATTCCACCTAATCCTGCAGTTACAGTAATCGTCCCTTTTAATGACCCATGAAAGCTTTGCTTAGCAAGCTCGGCAAAGGTTTCATACGTGCCTTGTACAATACCTTGTGAGCCAATATAGATCCAAGACCCCGCGGTCATTTGACCATACATCATTAGACCCTTCCGATCTAATTCATGAAACGTATCCCAATTCGCATAAGCGGGAACAATATTCGAATTCGCTAAGAGCACACGAGGTGCATTCGCATGTGTTTTAAAAACAACAACCGGCTTTCCAGATTGAACTAAAAGCGTTTCATCATCCTCAAGCTCCTTCAAGCTTTTAACAATCGCATCAAAACTTTCCCAGTTCCTAGCTGCCTTACCAATCCCTCCATAAACAACTAAATCCTCTGGACGCTCGGCCACTTCTTCATCGAGATTATTCATAAGCATTCTTAAAACCGCTTCCTGTTGCCAGCCTTTTGTTTGTAGCTCTGTCCCACGGTAACGCTGGACTTTCCCTGTTTTGATTGTATCCATTTGAACTGCCTCCTTTATTGTGTGAAAGTTACTTATGGGCGATAGATTATGCCTTGAAGTTAGCTGGTCATCTATCTTGTGATCAATGAACTTAGCAGAACCGTGCTCCCTGTTTATTCAGGCAGACTCCTGATGGTGATCGAGTTGTAAGCGTGCCAACAGTTTCAACAGTCGCCACTACTTTTATCTTTGTTGGTGGCGAAGTGCATGGTGCTTCGCCATATGGGTTTGTGTGAAGATTATTGCAGAAATTTTGAGCATGAATGAATCATTCGCATATTTTATGACAACTTCGAACTCTCTGTCCCCTCTCGAACGTGCCCTTTCTTCCTTTTATGAACCCACATTTTCTCGTGAAAGTGCCCATTCCTTCTTTTTATAGTCACTTCCATCTTTTTAGCGTTGTTGATGGATGTTTGTCTGACCCATAAAAGGATGAATCGTTTGGCATGTATAATCCTTCAACCATTTTTGTACCACCTTAATATCCTTTGAAAAAACACGATCAATCGAAATCATTGGCGTAATTTGACGTGCTTCCTTATAAAAATTGCGTGTAGCGGTAGCCATTTTTTCCACGCCTCGATACTCTACTGCCTGTAAGCCACAAATAGCCTCGATCGCTAACACACCTCGAACATTAGTGATAATTTGATAAGCATGGCGTGAACCTATCGTCCCCATGGAAACATGATCTTCTTGGTTAGCCGATGAGGGAATCGAATCAACACTTGCCGGATGGGCCAGCGTCTTATTTTCTGAGACAAGGGAAGCGGCCGCATATTGCATAATCATCGCCCCTGATTGCAAACCCGGTTCAGGACTTAAGAACGGTGGCAAATCATTTAGTTGTGGATTGACGAGCCTCTCAATCCGACGTTCTGATATATTCGCAAGCTCAGCCATGGCAATTTTCAAAAAGTCCATGGCAAATGCAATTGGCTGACCATGGAAATTCCCACCAGATAGTACCTTTTCACCCTCATCAAAAATAAGTGGGTTATCAGTTGCTGCATTCATTTCAATTTCCAACTTCTCTTTCACATAACCGAGCACTTGCCATGTAGCTCCGTGAACCTGAGGGATACAACGAAGCGAATAAGCATCCTGTACCCTTAATTCACCTTGCTTTGTCACAAGTTGACTATCCTTTAACAATTCTCGCACACGAGAGGCGACACAAATTTGTTCCTTAAACCCGCGTGCTAGGTGTATATCTTCATCAAAAGCATCAATGACTCCTTGTAAGGCTTCCATCGTAATTGCAGCGATCAAATCTGCCTGAAGTGCTAATTTTTCCGCCTCTAAATAAGCAACTACGCCCATTGCTGTCATTGCCTGCGTACCATTAATTAACGCAAGTCCTTCCTTCGCTGTTAATGTTATGGGAAACAAATTTTCCTTTGTCATAGCTGTTAAAGAACCGACCTGCTCACCTTTATAAAAAACTTCGCCCTCCCCAATGAGCGCTAATACCAAATGGGATAGCGGGGCAAGATCGCCACTAGCCCCAAGTGAGCCCTGCTGTGGAATCACGGGATGAATTTCAGCATTCACTAAATCTAATAGACGTTCAATTACAACGGGCCTCACTCCGGAAAAACCCTTTAATAAAGCATTAGCTCGAAGTAATAACATAGCTCTCGATACTATTTCTGGAAACGGTTCACCTATACCACAAGCATGAGAGCGGATTAAATTCAACTGAAGAGTTTCGACATTGTCTGTATCAATAAATACGTCACTAAATTTCCCAAATCCAGTCGTAATTCCATAAACGACCTTTTTCTCCGCGACAATCTTTTCCACAACTTCCCTACTTTTTTCCACTTTACGCCTACTTTCATCAGAAAAACTAACCTTTTCTTTTTCGAAAAGTACACGTTTTAACTCATGAAAATCTAATGTTTGACCATTTAAAATGACCACCTACTCAACCCCCAATCACTTTACCCAACTAAAGAACCAATAAAAAAGGGAACTATACCTCAAGAAGTTCGTAAAAAAACTTCATAAGATATAGCCCCCTAATCACTAAGTTCTATGGGCTTAATAAGTGTTTCTGCACTTATTGATTAAATTGTTAAATATGATTAATACCAAGTCCAATTGCCTCATGCTCAGAGCCTTTAACGGGTGCTCCAATCGTTCCGTATAAGGAAACGGCAATCCAATCTCCTTCTTCTATCTGCTCATACGGATTACCACGTAAAATGGCGAAACTCAAACCGACTGTCCGATGTACCGATCCCAACTGCACTTGACCACGCGTAACGCCTTGAAGCGCTTCCATAATCGCATGGTATAAAGCATGGCTTTCTCGGTAAATGCCTGTCTTAATTAACCCATTCTTTTTGGCTGCTGTCTCAACTGCTGCTACAACCTTATGAGCCTCCATCGATCCAACCTTACCCATACAAGCTTGCCAATCTGCTTGGTTTAAACGCTTAACTTCCTGTTCAGCATCAACAGAAAGAACTAATAGCATCGCTTCTCTTCCAATTCGCCGTTCTTGATTTAATGCCATATTAATCACTCTTTTCAAGTTCTAAAAACTTCACTAAAAACTAATGGCTTCTTATATTGTAAGCGGTAAAGTTCATAACCGTCAATATTTTTAGAAAATTCATCGTAGTCGATATTTCTCACCAACAAACTAATCATAAAAACCACTACACAAGCAACTTCGAAAAAAGGAAGTGTATCAGCTGTAATAGGATGGTTCCAAAAATTAGTCGATTAAGCCATGTGAAAGAGCCTTTTAATTCTTTAATATCCGAACCAGCTACCATTACTTTTTGATGATGTGAAGCCATTTTAATCTCTAATTCTCTGATTCTTTTATCTAACTCCTTTTCATTCATAGAAGCATTCCTCCTAATTAATAAATTGCATTTTATGCAACAATACTTACAATTAATATAATTTGCATTTTGTGCAATGTCAATCATTTTTTGCAATATTTTCAGTATCTTTTGCTTTTTTTGCAAATCATATATAATAGAACTAAGATTAATACTGGAGGCGCGATGATGGAAAATGTCCTAGGTGTTCGATTAAAACTTGTAAGAGAACAAAGTCAATTTAAATCACAAAAAGAAGCTGCAACATACTTCGAATTAACCAATTATCAGCTCTCCCGCTATGAGAGCGGCCAGTCGAAACCTGACCCAGAGCTCATCGCAAAATTCGCTGATTTTTACGGGGTTTCGACCGATTATTTATTAGGGAGAACAGATGATAAGAATAGCTTAGTTCAACATGCATTCAGACAAGGTGCTCACCAATTGACAGAGGATGAAAGGCAGCATTTAGAAGGGGTTATGGAAGAAGAACTAAAGCGATATCGAGCTTTACGTGAACGTTTTTTAAAAGAACAACAAAAAGAAAAATAGGTCTTTTCTTTATGTCAACTCCGCTTGTTCTATGTTATACTATTGCCACGGAAAAACCTCACCGAGCGGTCGAGGTTTTTACTACCAATAAAATACGAACATACATTCTATCACTGAGGTGTTCACATGCAATTCTCAACGATTCGTGATCAAATCTGTAGTGAGCTTTTTCAAGAGAAAGGTATCCTCACACTCAAAGATTTAACGCTCGAAAATATTTGCCATCACTTCTCGATCCATATTGAATACATGAACGGACCTAGCAAATGCGTAAGTGATGATCTCTTTGCTCTTATTTCCATTAATCAGAACCAATCATTATACGAACAGCACTATGATTTCTTTCATGAGTTCTCCCATGTTCGTAAACACACGGGAAATCAGCTACGATTAAATGATTCATTCGTTCAATTACAGGAAGAGCAAGCCGAATGGTATGCCCTTTATTTCTCAATGCCACGCCATATCTTTGAACCTTTTGTATTGCAGGCTCAAAGTATCGAACAAGTTGTAGAAGCTTTTCAGATCCCAGAGTCCTATGTAAAGAAAAGAATCCTCACGATACAATCTGAAAGAGCAAGACAACATGACTTTTATCAATGGAAGAAGCGAGAAGATTTATTAAGGAAGAAATCGTTACAAAAGGACAAGCTGTATGATTCCACAAAGACGATGTTACATCAGCTTGCCAAGCAAGTAGGAGAGGAGAAATTGTCTTATGACATTAAGCGTTTATTATGATGAAATGGATGGAGAATTACAGCCACAGTGGATGCTGTTACCTGCTGATTTTTCAGGAACGTATGCGACTTACAGTTTAAATATGCCTTATCAGCGCTTTTATATGGAGGATTTCCATGACGACTTGGCCATTATCACGGTCACTCAAGCAAGCTTAACGAAGGATGCATTTTACCCACATGGTTATGCGATTCATATCGAACAGCTTCGGCAGGATCTTCGTCAAAATGGCCAGTCTACCTCCATTGAACATGCTGATTATTTCCTCGTCCGTTTCGACGACTTGGAAGATGTTCTACAAATGAGCGTACGTAATCAGTTTTCCGAATCTGACACTACCTAAAGAACCTACTCATTTTGTTGAAAAATTCAAATGATCGTGTATAATACAAATAAGAGAACATATGATAAAAAAACCGCCAGTGCGCGAACACTAGCGGCATGTCATAGCGAATCCTTATTCGTAAGGGTTGGCTTACAAACTGAGGAAATAAGCTTCCCTAATTTGAGCCTTAACTCATAGGGGGCTTATTTTTTTCGATCGAATGACAGAATCGCCAAAATTAACATCCCAAATGAGATCATTAATGCAAGCGCCTCTGCAATACTGACCATGGGCATCACCTCCCTCCTAAAGAAAGGTGAGCCAACCCCAACTATGAGTCATTCACTATCACTCTAAATATTATACCATATTTTTCTATAACCTTGGATCAACAGGATCCTTTTCTAATGCCAATGTTCCTAATACACATTCATGCATCCGTTCTACCGATTCTCCTTCGACAAAGCGACGTATTCCTTCCATTCCCAATGCAAATTCCTTTAACGCAAGCTTTTGTTTTTTATTGACATTCCTTTTCTTCAAGCGTTCTAAGTTTTGCGGTTCTAAATAATCCATGCCATAAATGATGTGTAAATATTTTTGGCCCCGTACCTTAATGGCTGGTTGTACTAATTTCCCTTTATATGTGTGAAGGAAATACTCTGGTTTAATGACGATGCCTTCATGCCCGTCCTCGTTCATTTCCGTCCACCAACGTGTAACCTCGGCCTCCGTCTTTTCGTCCTCAATCACTTTAAACTCGGTCTTAACGAATAGCTCAGAAAGCTCGGCAAACTCATGATTTTTCTCCATATGCCATAGATGAGATTTTTGAAAATACGTTTGTTTGCTATCCGCTAACAGATGGAAAGGAGCAATCTGAACCTCATGAATACTATCAATATCCCAACAATATTTCTGAAACACTTGTTCAAAAATTTCTGCTTGCTCTAACTTTTGTTCATACTCTCTTTTCCAGCTCGATACATCATGTTCGACACTGATATCTTCTAGATGCTTTAAAATATTCATTCGGTCTAATCTTGCATTTTCTGCAACGTGGGCATACTGCTGATTAATAAGCTCTTTCGCCTTCAAATTCCAAGGCATAATTTCCGCATCTAATAAAACAAAATCGATTTCGAATTGGTGATAAAAAGAGGCCAAGTCTTGTTGAAGCTTTTCTAAAATCTCTTGTTCCATATCTTCTTGAAAAAAGCGCCTTCCCGTTCTTGTGTAAATAACACCTAGCGTCTCTCTATCGACATATTGCTTAGCGACACTCTCGTTCTTAAATAAAAGCAAGACCGCACGGCTACCCATATGTTTTTTCTCTGCAACCATTTTGTGCACACCTTTTTGACGATAATAATTAATCGCTTCTTTTGGATGCTCTAAAAATGAATCCAATGACGATGGACTTGGCGTTGGGCTCATCGTTGGCGGAATATAGACCAATTCTTCCAATGGTAATGTTACATGCGAGACCGCATCAAAAGCAGGGATAACATGAGGTTTCGTAATACGAACCTCGCCTATTTCCTCTGTCACAACCGAATAACCCTCGATAAACTTTGCGATATTTGGCGGATTAAATCGTTGCTTTTCTATATCTAGCAAAGGGTTACGTGCCCCGGCTGAATAATCTTGTTTCGCTTTTACTGCAACAATTTGCTTTTCTGGATAACGAAATGCGGTTAGTTCTCCACCAAACACTACCCCTTGATCAATATTAATCGTTTGGTTCATTAGCAGCGGTTTCTTTTTCGGATCATGCCCCCAAATGATTAGGTGGTTACTCGTATGTTGAATTGTCCAGTCCTTACGAATTGGTTTTCCCTCTTCATCAAAACCATCGGTATCGCCATAACGGCAAAAGTCTCGAATAGTCTTGGACTGTTTCCCGATCCACTCATCTCGTATACCTGCATGAACACAAACCGCTGTCTCGACACCATGCTTGATTAAAACGTAATGGGACGGTGCTTGCAGAAGAAGTTTTTTCACTTTCTTTTTCCATGCATCAGTTACTTCTTCTCCATAAAGTTCTTCCAATTTGTTAAATTCCTGCTCAACCTTTTCGTCACCGTGGTTTAAGGTTACTTTCTTACCATCAAGCCATCGGGCAATCTTCCATCCATGATTACTATCAATCATATAGGCAAGGCCTGCTTCAACATGTTCATAAAAGAATTGTAGGGTGGCAAAAGATTTTGGACCGCGACTCATAATGTCACCTAATGATAGGAATTTTCTTCCTTCTGGGTGGACGTATAAGCCATCTTCATTTTGTCGATAACCGAGCTTATCCAATAATTCCCTCCATTCGTCAAAGCAGCCATGGATATCACCAATAATATCAAGCCCATATGCCACGTCTAACTGAAGCGATGACGATGCTTGACGAATAATTCTTGGAACTGCCGTTTCCTTAAGCACATAGATTCGATGATAATCTTCTTTTTTCAAATAACGTTTCTCTCGTTTAAATGTTTGATATTGCTGCTTAATTCGTCTTTTTCCACGCGGGTTCTCACGTTGCTGGTCACGCTGTAATAATACATCCTCTTCCGTGTCAAACACTAGAGCAAAAATCGGAACATGCTGTTTCTCGGCAAGCTTGCGATACCTCGCTCGATCATCTGGATGTAAGTGTGTCGCATCAATGAACGTTAATTTATTTAGTTTAGCTCTTGTCTCAACTACACGGTCCAACATCGCAAAAGCTTCTTGCGATATTTGCTGATATTGATTCATTAAAATATCCGCTTCATCTTTAGAACGATTCGTCCAATCAATAAATACCTCATCACTCACTAGCTCACGAAAATCATCCGAACTAACAACTTCCGAACGTTTAATTTCCCCTTCATTCACCAGTGTTTGTAGCCAAGTTGATTTACCACTATTAGAAGGACCAATACAGAGAACCAGTCCAGCCGTTGGCAAGATAATGTCCATCTAGTTGCCCTCCTTTCTTGTCCATAAGCAAAGTTGTGTAGGATAGCCAAATGAGTCATGCTGATCGCCGATCCCATCAAATTGCAAGTCATAATTCCCATCATTATGTAAATGACACCAGTCTTTAAATTGCTCTCTTGTCCATTCAAAACGATGGTCAGGATGACGATAGTTTTCTCCTAAATCGTAGACTTGATTATATTCTTGGTTGGGTGTTGTTATAATGAATGATTTTGGCTGATAGTGCGAAATAATCGTATTCATCATTTTAGGCAAACGGTACTCATCTATATGCTCAATGACTTCGCATAAAATGAGAATATCTTTGTTTTTTAAACGATCATCGAAATAAAACAACGAGCTTCTAAGTGGTGTCGGCATTAAAAAACCTTCTCGGTCAGACACTTTTTCAAACCTCTTTATGGCTTGATTCGTTGCTTGTTCCGAAGGTTCTACAGCTAAAATCTCCTGTATCCCTTGAACAAATCCTAATTTCACAGAAAGCTTACCTTCTCCTGAACCAAAATCAACAATTGATGTTTTTCTAGGAATACGCTCCACATACTCAATAATTTTTTCATATCTTAATTCATTTAAACTGATTTTTTTGTCTTCCGCTTTGTGTTTTATGAGCGTGCCTAATTCTTCTGACTTAGGTTCTTGCTCCAAATGTTCGAGCTGTTCGTATACTGCTTTGAACCTTAAAGCTTTTTCTAAAATAAAGCTTCTTTCTGGATGGTAATCCAGCCAGCCCTCACCATATCGATTTATCTTTTCAACTTCCTTTTCATCAATGAAATAATGCTTATAATTATCTATTACAGGGATCAAGACAAATAGCTGTCTAAGTCCACGTTGAAGCGTGGTCTCCCCTTTAATCGAAATCATACGTGCCGTGCTTTTATCTTTAAAACGACGAAGAGTTCCTAACTCAGGGCTCTTCATTTCTACCGTATAACCAAGCGGCTCAAATAACTTACGAATCTGCTTGTCTCCTAGATTAGAAGCAACTGGTCCAAATTCAAACTCAAGATTAAATACATGCTCAACCCAATCCTTATATTCTTCCTTTGGTTTTCCATTTAAGGCAGTACCTAGTGCGGAACGTAGGAGCGTAAGGAAAATACTACTTACCGCAAATTCTCGATCATTGATATAAGAAGTGATGTCATAGGCTTGTGCGTTTTCACGCGATAATTCGATTGGGTCAGCTGTCACAAAAAGAGTAACCTCGACATGCTCCTTTGTGAAGTGGCGAAAAATCATTCGAACAAGATGTCCATTTACTTTACGCTCATAGAGGTTGTACGGATTTTTGGCCAATAAATAGGAGAGAACCTCAACATGCTCTCCTGTGGCTTTCATTGTAAGTTGCATTTGTTTCCCTCCTTTTGGATGAAATTTACTTAGGGGCGATAGGCTGTGCCTGGAAGTTAGCTGGTTCTCAGTTCCGTTGAATAACTTCCTTCATCGACATGTTCTTGTCCTTTTTGACCTATGATCATGTCGACCAACCGCCTTCATCGACATGATCTTGTCCTTTTTGGCCTATGATCATGTCGACCAACCGCCTTCATCGACATGTTCTCGCCCTTTTTTGTCCAAGATCATGTCGACCAACTTCCTTCATCGACATGTTCTCGTCCTTTTTTGTCCAAGATCATGTCGACCAACCGCCTTCATCGACATGTTCTCGTCCTTTTTGGCCCAAGATCATGTCGACCATCTTCCTTCATCGACATGTCAAGGCGTTGCTCACGCTCCGCCTTTTTCATGCAGGCTCTTTGGTTCGTATACTTTCCATACAAAGCCAAATTAATTTAAAAGCCACCTGTTAAAGTGTCAAAGAGCCAAGTGCTGTACTTACATCTTTGCAAGTAGCGGAATGAATCTGGTGCGTAATGTGCATTTCCTATAATTTCACACTGAAGTCGTGTAAATACCACGAGCTTCATCATAATATTTAGTGTATACCATCCAACATTTTCCTCTTATTGTCAAGTTCTTCTTTATATTACCATAATAATAGAGAAGTCATGGCTATAAATATTAGTCTCCCTGAAATAAGATTTCTCTTAACGCTTCTGTTCGATTAGTATTTAGTTGGTAACCGATTGAGGTATCGTCTTCATGAACGATCAACGCTCCATATCCATCGCTTTCCTTACTTACCCCTACATAAACGATATATGCTAAGCTACTATTCTCTTGGATACGTAAGTAATAAGACGGTTCCGAATCTATCGCTCCCCTAATCTCCACTCCTCGATTCACCGTTGATACAATTTTCCTTATTTCAGAGATATCATCTTCTTGTCTCCAACTAATCACAACCTCATCCGTCTCGTATTCTACATATTCCAATTTGGTTTTGAAGTAATAATTTTTGAACCGGTCATCATTAAAATAAGGCCCATAACAAAAATGATGAGAATGACGAGAAAATTTTCTTCATATATAAATCCACTCCTCAAATATGATTTTGATAAAAATCTGCTTGCGTACGGTATTTGCTTGCTCTATCGACATACGCATAATAAGATAAATAATAAGAATATTCCACTAATGAAACGGATTACCCGAACTAATCGTTTCATTACGATTGAAGGGAGCGTATTTTGTGATAACAGTGGAAACATTTTATAATGTTAATGACGATATGAATACCATTAACCCACCACCTATTTATACATCTTCAAAAGATTAACAACAAAGACATCGGATTTATCAACATCTCACTACCCATACAGATGTATATTATGGCTATGTATTAATAAAATCAGGAGATACGGTCATTATCAATGACCATCATGACACTGATACCTTAAATAATTTTTGGCTTTTCTTTACTGACTTAATCTACCAACTTATTCAAACCGGTCATGTAAAAAACGGGTTTATGTTTCAACAGTATGAACTCACTCTTGATAAAAATGAAGTCACCTTTCAGATTACCTACGAATCATTTTACGAAGAAAAAAAACATGAACACTTTCTTTTACCTAAAAATGAGTTCCTACTAACGGTACTAAAAGAAACAGAACGATTCTTCAAGATTCATCGAATAGGCACTAAAACCAATGACTATCAATCATTAGAAATTAAGTGTAAGCAACTCTCATCACTAATCTTATAAAGCCATTAACTGGTGGCTTTTCATTCAATAACGGCTTTGAGGATTCTCACACTTTGCCGTAACCCCGCCACTTCTTAGGGAAGTTCGAAAGAGCTGCCCCAAAAAGGTTCAGTGCACCGCTCAAATAGCCACCACCCAAAAATGAGAGAGTCGTAACCCAGCAGGATTAGTATCTAACATACAAGTGTTTTTGGACCGTTAGCCAAGCTCGCTTGGCTACTTCACGCGCCTGCGTGAAGTTTTGAAAATCGAAATGAACCTTCAGACGAATTCATTCGTCTGTGAGGTCATTTCGATTTTCAAAAACGGACCATAAACAAAGACAGAAAGGCCAAATTATCTCGAGAAATGAGCACCATCCAAGTAACTTTAATAAAAAACGTATTTAATACAGGAGGTCAACAATGAAACCAAGACATGAAATCTTACTCAATCAACTAAACGATTACCGCGGATATTTACTTTATTTAGTCAACGACATTACCGAAGAACAAGCAGCCCTTATCCCCAATGGATTCCGAAACAACATCCACTGGAATCTCGGCCATATTTATTTAGACCAATTTTTATGGATTCATACCTTAACCAAAGAACAAAAACCAGAGATCCAATCACTGAACAAATGGTTCGGCTTTGGCACTACACCAGAGAATTTCACGGAAGAAACCCCATCATTTAACGAGATCACTGAATTACTCCAGTCACAAATAGCAACCATCCATAAGACATACGGCGAACATTTAGAAACAGAATACCCACCAGTCGAAATGGGTATGTTTACGATTGAGCAAGTTTTAAGTCGCACCATTTTTCATGAAGGCATGCATATTCAAGCTATCTTGGATATTAAAAAATTCATAAACGATTAGAAGGAGCGTATATAATGAGATATTTGATTCTGTTATTAACTCTTTTAATCATGACAAGCTGCTCAACCTCTGATGAAGATGCGCAACAGGCCGATAACTCAGATGGAGCCATTCATGAAGGGCTTATCGCATCAATCATTAAATCAGAATCTCGTTATCAAATTCTTGTTATCTCAAATATTTTAATGGAGGATATTGAGACTTTCACACAGGAGGAGATTTATGAGCTTTCCTACCACTACGATAGTTCTTTGTACAATCTTTCAAAAGAAAAAGTAAAAAATTTAAAAGTTGGAGATTACGTTCAAGTCCACTGGGATGGCCACTCCCAAGAAGACTCCGCACCACCACAACGTAGTGCTGAAAAAGTTGACATACTCACGATTAAAGATGACCATTATACACATGTCGGAATTATTATAGAAAAAAGCAACACTGAAACCGAAACAACGCAGAGAATACTTGTCATGTCACATATTTCATCAGAAGAAGCAAAATCATCCACATCAAGGCAATTATTAGAACTAGCTGACCAAAATTCAGACCATGAAATTGCCTATTATTCTCTCGCTGCCAGAAATCTAGAGCACGTAAAAGTCGAAGATCGTGTACGGGTCATTTGGGAAGGAAATGAAGAAATGTCATCCCCACCAGGACGAGTTGCTAGTGAAGTTGTTTTATTACTAGACAAATGAAAAGATGATGTGATGGGATGTGGTCTCAACGGAAGGTCATATCTCCATCCATTCCGTTGCTGTGATATGATAACTGACCGAGGAGAGTATCGCGTTGAAATGTCATATCTCCATCCATTCCGTTGCTGTGATATGATTCAATTTCTACAAGTTCCTGTTCGTCAAGTGTCATATCTCCATCCATTCCGTTGCTGTGATATGATTTGTATGTGTACAACGTCCCCCCAGTACCAGTCATATCTCCATCCATTCCGTTGCTGTGATATGATAATCGTTGACCCACCATTTGAAACAGAGAGGTCATATCTCCATCCATTCCGTTGCTGTGATATGATTCAATTTCTACAAGTTCCTGTTCGTCAAGTGTCATATCTCCATCCATTCCGTTGCTGTGATATGATACATTAACTTATTAATCCACATCGCCGTCTGTCATATCTCCATCCATTCCGTTGCTGTGATATGATCTTACTCTTCCTGCTAATTGCTTTATAATAGTCATATCTCCATCCATTCCGTTGCTGTGATATGATAAGAAACTAGTATTTAAACTCAATGAACTAGTCATATCTCCATCCATTCCGTTGCTGTGATATGATTAAATTAATTTGTTTACCTTGATAGCCGATGTCATATCTCCATCCATTCCGTTGCTGTGATATGATGCGAAGAGACATTATCCCATATCACACGGTGTCATATCTCCATCCATTCCGTTGCTGTGATATGATAGAAAACTGAAAATGAACTAAGAAGCATATGTCATATCTCCATCCATTCCGTTGCTGTGATATGATGTCAACTCCTAAAAAGATTCTAAGTAATTCGGTCATATCTCCATCCATTCCGTTGCTGTGATATGATTCGATCGGATAAGGATAATCATCTGGTGGCGTCATATCTCCATCCATTCCGTTGCTGTGATATGATAAATATTGTCCTATATTTATTCCTCTAGAAGTCATATCTCCATCCATTCCGTTGCTGTGATATGATACACTTTCAAAAAAGCCCAATATATCAAGTGATTGGGCTTTTTTGATGCATAAAAAAAATAATTATTTATTGTTTTTTCTATACACTTCTTATTCTTTTTCAAAAAACCATTCACTTGCTTCTCACTACNTTTTATACGAACGTATTAGCTTTTCCACTTTTTTAATATGTCATTCAAAAAAGAGTCAGTTGATTTACTTTTATATTTTTTTGTTTGTTTTCCCAAGTATCATTTCATTTATGCATATTGTTTTTACGTGACTAACAAAGCTCTCATATAATTATTAAACTTCTATGTTATATACAAAGAGACTATAACTTCTAGGAAAATAGTATATAATTTGTGTTATAAGAGGTCTCCACTGAGACTGTCCTATAACCAGTCACTCTTTCTAACTTTAACCCTTCAAGTTTTATATTATATTTAACCCTTTAGAAAAGGAAGCAAGTGAGGAAATTTTCATTACCTTAGAAGAATCCTTATATAATGGAATTTTAAAAATTTAAAAACGAATAGAAGTAGATTTTCAAATGTCAGCATAAAAGCTATCAGAAATTAATTTTAAAGAAAATAGCTTCTAAAAAAACGAATAATCATATTGCACTCGTTCACTTACTCCATCAATCTTTCTCAATAATACTGACAAAAGTCATATCTTCATCACTCATATACTATAATAAGATATATGTACATTAATAAAAGATGCACTTGTTGTCATATCTCCATCCATTCCGTTGCTGTGATATGATTCAACTGTGTAATGCCATGATACGGACGTCGTCATATCTCCATCTATTCCGTTGCTGTGATATGATCAGCCCCAAAATCACCATCTGCCCCGAACTGTCATATCTACATCTATTCCGTTGCTGTGATATGATCAATTCCATTTCTCTGGTCGTCTCCGTAGGGTCATATCTCCATCCATTCCGTTGCTGTGATATGATAAGACTTTTCGGGCGACAGAAGCAGAGATAGTCATATCTCCATCCATTCCGTTGCTGTGATATGATTAAACCGTGGTCCGTAGCCATCCACAGAGGGTCATATCTCCATCCATTCCGTTGCTGTGAAATGATCTTGCTGTTGGCGAGTCGCTCCCTCAGTTGTCATATCTCCATCTATTCCGTTGCTGTGATATGATATGGCCATCATTTTAATATACTGGCATACAGTCATATCTCCATCTATTCCGTTGCTGTGATATGATTCGAGGCATCTGAATCAGTTGCCCTCTTAGGTCATATCTCCATCTATTCCGTTGCTGTGATATGATAAAGCCTCCACCTTCACCCCCAGCATCTAAGTCATATCTCCATCTATTCCGTTGCTGTGATATGATTCAAATGATCGGTTTGGTCTTGTTACTGTAGTCATATCTCCATCTATTCCGTTGCTGTGATATGATCAAGTGCCTTATGTATCTAACGATTATATCGTCATATCTCCATCTATTCCGTTGCTGTGATATGATCAAGACCTAAACTTAGGTTTTATGGTTTCAGTCATATCTCCATCTATTCCGTTGCTGTGATATGATCTCAGTAGAATGAAACTCTATCGAATGCTCGTCATATCTCCATCTATTCCGTTGCTGTGATATGATTTACTTTGCAAAATGATGATTTAAACTCAGGTCATATCTCCATCTATTCCGTTGCTGTGATATGATCTTCGCAGTCATATCGCCGTCCCATTCGCGGTCATATCTCCATCTATTCCGTTGCTGTGATATGATAATAATAGGCGATAGACTCACGGTAGTGCTGTCATATCTCCATCTATTCCGTTGCTGTGATATGATAATGAGAATATGTCCAATTCCCTTCATCTAGTCATATCTCCATCTATTCCGTTGCTGTGATATGATGATGACACTATCCTAACGCTTATCGACTTAGTCATATCTCCATCTATTCCGTTGCTGTGATATGATCTGACCTTCCCCTTCTCCCCCCGACTCGACGTCATATCTCCATCTATTCCGTTGCTGTGATATGATAAATTGCACAAAGCTAATAAAAGCGGCCATGTCATATCTCCATCTATTCCGTTGCTGTGATATGATAAATAGGTTAGTGGTATTATACCACAGTTTGTCATATCTCCATCTATTCCGTTGCTGTGATATGATAGAATGATTGGAATTGTAGGAGTAGGGGCAGTCATATCTCCATCTATTCCGTTGCTGTGATATGATACAGATTCAAAAAGGCCCAATATATCAAGTGATTGGGCTTTTTTGATGCATAAAAAATATAATTATTTATTGTTTTTTCTATACACTTCTTATTCTTTTTCAAAAAACCATTCACTTGCTTCTCACTAC
>LFJO01000002.1:414143-420750 GCA_001038565.1 Alkalihalobacillus pseudalcaliphilus | reverse complement strand
TTTTATACGAACGTATTAGCTTTTCCACTTTTTTAATATGTCATTCAAAAAAGAGTCAGTTGATTTACTTTAATATTTTTTTCGTTTGTCGTTTGTTCCCCTAGCATCATTTTCATATTTGCATATTGTTTTTCTGTGACTGATAATGCTCTAACAGAACCTTTAGGTGGTAAATGCTTCTGTAATTGGCTCACTCGCTTTGTGACCATTTCTGGATTATTGCAAATCCTGCTGTAAACCGACCACTGCAACATATCATAACCATCATTTAGCAAGAACCTTCGGAACTTCACGTAATCCTTTTTATTTTTTGCTGTTTTTGTTGGTAGATCAAAGAATAATAATATTCGCATATATTGCCTCATATGACTAAATCCGCTGATTCTGACATATCCGATAAAGTTGGGAGCTTTAAGTACGTTACATCCTGCTGTCTACAAACAGCGACAAAACTTTTAATCATTTCATCAACAGCAGCTGAACAATCATACTTTGCCCCATTAAGTGCCACAGTTGTATTTAATAAATTGACTAAATTTGCACGTGTTTGTACCGTCCATGACAACTCAGTTAAACTTACGACATACCGATCCACAACGGGTCGAAGCACTTCCATAAAGTCATCCGCTAAATTAAAAGCATTCGTCTGACTATCATGATAAATGCCCAGTGATGGTGTAAACCCATAAGCGACCAAGGAACGAGCTACGGCACTTCTCATAATTGAATATCCGTAATTCAATATTTTATTTCTTTCATCACTTGAACGCCTCGTAAATTCATCTCCAAATAACTCTAAGAAATAAACTCTGGCAGCGTATGCTTCTCTATTAGATTTGTCACCTGACTCTACTTGATTTGCGAGCGATTGAAGTTTCCTTGCTCCATCTTTCCCTAACTCTATTAAACAATCCGCTTGATTACTTATTTTTTGCTTCACGATCGTTTGCCATATTCTCTTTTTCAATGGTTTACTTAAAGACTGTTGCATCGTTAAAACGGTTAATTGCCTAGAATGCTGATGGAAGGCAGTAAATATTCCAACAGGCATCTTCTTTTGATCACATCCAATCAAACTAATTCGATGTTGCGCACAAGCTGCGAGAACACTTTGTGTTAAAGTTACGACTTCATTTTCTAAGGTAATTGAAGCGATGTCTTGAAATGGAATACTTACTTCATTTTCTTGCTTTATAACAAACTGACTGTTTTTCACCGATAGTTTACTAGGTTTTGTAATGAAGATATGTCTCCAGGTCATCTCTCATACACCTCTCTTATTTATTAACACTATCAGTATAGACATGCGTTGGTAGAATTAAACAAAAATGTTCAAAGAAAAACACCC
The DNA here is from genome assembly GCA_001038565.1 of Alkalihalobacillus pseudalcaliphilus. Lineage (GTDB taxonomy): Bacteria > Bacillota > Bacilli > Bacillales > Bacillaceae_D > Alkalihalobacillus > Alkalihalobacillus pseudalcaliphilus. The sequence continues at coordinate 419,402 of LFJO01000002.1, read as the reverse complement.
CAAATTGTTAACTAGCACTAACAGTTTGAGGTGTTTCTTTTTATTCCTTCATTTGGGATTTATTATTTTTGAATGACTGTCTTATCCCTTTTTTACTTTGTCCAGTAATTCTTCCTAAAACATCGATTTCATACTTCTCTAATAGAATGATTGAGTTTAAACCTATCTCTATATAATCCTTAGTAGGTCTGTTACACTCTGAGAATTTCAAAACATTACTAGATATATTTAAAGAAGCAAAATAATAGAAACTGTTGTCACCTTTATTCGTTCCTACATGCACTAACTCATACGGATAAACACTAAATTGAAAAACATGTTCTGCCGTCAATTCTGGCCACTGCTCATAACCTCGTCCTGATACGACATACTTATTGGGTAATTGTTGTTTGATCGTATCAAATGTATAAACCGGCACCATCACATACTTCTTTTCCTTTAAGAATATATCGCTCCTTACAAGGCCCCCGTTCTCAGCGATACCCCCATTTACTTCCCTTACCATCGCCTTCTTTTCAGCAATGACTTTAACACGCTTCACTTCATTTCGCTTACCCGATTTACTTGGCTTATAAAGGGGGGTTGCAAACGCCCTTTTTACATCCCTTCCAGATTCCACATATCGGTTCTTGATCGCCTCATACAAGAGTGGGTCGGTTTCTTTGTTATACATCGGAAAGTCATCATTTTTAAACTTCAACTCACTTAATGCTACTTTTTTAACAAGTAAGGCTTTTCCTTTGTCATCATAGCCACCCCATTTGGATATCGTTTCTTTATGAGCGGCTCCCGTAATCGATTTCCTCGGCATTCTTGATACCAACATATAATCAACAGCATCGGGATTTCCTTTGCTTATACTTTCATTAATTACTTCTGGTTGTGGCAATTGGGCGAGTTTCGTTTGCACATCATGCCAAAAACCGTTCCAAGGAGAAGGAAAACGAATTTCTTTTCTTTTAATACTCCCTCCCTCTCGACTTTTGTAGTAATTAGTTACACAGTCAATCATCCATTTGTCAGTACAAGCAACAATAATTGCATCTAATGCATGGTGGAGATGTGTTTCTTCACGGTCTTTTCCAAAACCTAACCGTTTTCTAATGTGGGAAGTCACTCTACCTGCAACAGCAGTCACCCATTGCGTTTCATGAAGAACAGTTTCTTTGCGCAGTAAGTTTTCCCGTAAAAAGTTCATAAAATAACGGCTCGCATAACGTGTATCATTTAAGTGTCGCTCTTTCATAAATAATTCTTCCCGCTCTACTAACTGCTCTTTTAACAATCGCTTCTTCTTACTAGCCGGGAACTTGGACGTAATGACGAACTCTTTATACTTTTCCCACCTTTTCGTTCCAATCCCCAAGTATTCAGCAGGGATTTGATCCCCTTTCTTTCGATTCTCATCACTAAACACAAGCACTTTATTCGTATACGAATCGTCAAATGTCTTGGAATATGGAATAATATGATCGACGTCTAGATTATGTTCATATCTGCGTTCTTTTTTGAGAAAAGAAATTAATTCTTCTAATTTTATCGGTTTGAGGGAATAGGCACATCTTCCGCCCTGTTCTTGCCATAGTTTAAATTTAACAATATCTTGCCCTCTAATATTCGTTATATGATTTTCCTCTAACGTCTTTATGGCGAACTGATTTCGACTTCTATTTTCTGCAAACCCATTTGTTATTTTCTTCCGCTCCGACACGTCTTTAGAAAGCTCACGCGCTAGTTCAATTTGAATCGAAGCCGGCTGTTCGCCCATTCTTTTAATGATTGCATTTATCACTTTTCTCGCTTGTGTTAGGGAACGCATGACAACTGGATTTTTAATAGCGTCTGGTATGTTAGTCAAGAGCTTACTCTTAATTTCTAGGTAAGACTCTTCCTTAAAACCTGCTTTCTCTTTCGCTTTTGCGAACACTTCTCCTTCTTCCATGAGAGGAATAATCCGACTTAATGCCTTTAAACTCAAATGACCAAACGTCGTATAAGAATGCTTTAAGACTGAGTCAATAAAATCATTCGCGTACACTCGTTTTGCGATATTATTTTTACTAGCTAAGTACTTATTAATATCCTCATCTGTTTTATAAACCGTTAATGCATGCCCAATCGTATTATAATCAACATAGTCGTAATTCTCATTATGCTCATCACAAACCTTCTTAATTTGGTAATAAGCAGCTAGATTCACAAATACAGCCGACTCATTTGTTGCTAGCGTTTTTTCTACATCATAAGAGATTGTTTGAAACGTCTCATCTTCTTCTAATTTAATCGCTTTTCTTAAATGACTGTATGTAAATTTGGGTGGGTTTTTAGGTAACTTATCCCGTTCAAACATTGCTTTTAAAGCTAATCCTCGTTCTTCCTCACTTAAAGTCCTCATACTTGGTAAAATACGCACATTATTTAACTTGTCTAAAGCCATGAAATATTGGAATGTATAAGTAGCTTTAGCGGCCCTTTTCTCCTTCTCATACAAACTACATGTACCGACGTTTTTCAAGATACTTTCTCCACTTGCAAAAGGTAATTGGTGCCCCCAAACCTCCATATATGATTCTTCTAATAACTTACTCGCGTACATAGAGCCTAACTCGCGCTGTTGCTGAAATAAAAATCGAATCTCTTCTTCTAAATTGTCACGGCTGACATTAAAAATAAATTCATTTGTAGAATTTCTTACTCTTCCTTTAAATTTATCGTCTGTTGCCCACATTTCACCGACCGTTCGATATTGTTTGAGTGTTTCTTGATTTTCTTTAATACTACTAAGAACAGCACGTCCTTCTGTATCCGCACCTTCTTCAGCCTTCCTAGTCGAACGATACCCTCTCTTTTGTCCTAAATGTATTAAAAGGCGTGCCCACTCTTGCCGACCTAATCTTCTTTCCAAACCTTCGACACGAATCTGCCAAATGTCTACTAATTCACTAGTTCGATATAAATGATCTAACTCTATTTGATTTAAAATATCCTCTTTTACTAGGAGGTTTCTAATTGCTTTCTTTCGGGCAGATCTCCTGGTCAATCTTCTCCTCGAAGAACGAGCTAATCTTCTAGGTAATGCTAGTGAAGCTCCTGTTTTCGGCACTTCCGCACGGTCAAACATTCTCACTCCAGCATCAATAAGGCCAACTGCTTTTAGTCGGTATTTTCCGTCTAACTTTGATTGGACAGTCGTCAGTTCAATTATCGACCACCCAATTGAATTTGTCCCAATATCAAGGCCAATCCTGTAATCCAAATAACCCACAACCTTTCACCTATTTTATATATAATAAAAAGCCCCAACTCTCGAACCTGTCGATCACTGGGGCTGACTCAATTATTTTAAGTGGGGAGACTTACTACGAGTGTAGTAAGCAGGCGATCCCCAACGCCACAGTTGCCAATCAGGCAACCTTATCATATCAACATCAATTCCGTTGCTGTGAGATGATAATCTTATTTTAACCGTATCTAGAAATCATGTCAACAATTTCAAAATATTCATATATTCATTTTCAATTAAAAAGAATTAATTCTTGAGACACAGAATAGTTATAAACAAATTATAAATTATTGTTCCTTAAGGGGGTGAAGGAAGTGAAGAAAATCATATTTTTTTCTGTAGAAATTGACAAAAAAGGAATGAAGTATCCAAAAGGTCAAACCTACTCTCTTTTGAAGATTATGAAATATTCTTTATTTATAATACTCATTCTACTATTTTATTCCTTTAACAAGTGCATTTAGTATCGTTTAAGAAACATTGACACATTCAGTTAACAAGGCACACACATTTTTTAAAAGCAAAAAAAGGAAGACCAGAACTAAAGGCGGCTTCGTCCATTTGAAAATTATTTTACATCTAAACAAAAGTAACAACGGCAAGTACCTTCTTAAGAGACGGTTTCCAAGTGATTTTCCGAAGCCAAATCACCGAATCCTACCGCAAGCCACTTTGGCCATAGAACTTCTTGATATTGATGTGCTGTTTCAGCCATTTAATGAGAAGTTCGAGTGCGCAAAGTGATTTGTACATCTCAGAAATTTCATTCGCATTCAGATCAAAACGATTCGTGACGAGATGAAGCTCATCCCTTTTGTATCAAGCACTTTGGGAAGACGGAAGACATTTTTTGTCCGATTATGTGTCATGCCAAGAAAGACGATCTCATCAGATAAAACCTCGGTCTGTTCAGGGAAAGAAAAGGCTGCTACCTTGCGAACCACAACGTTATTACCCTATCTTGAGAGAAAAGGGTAACCGTCATCGGTCGTTCGATCAATTCTCATAATCGAGGTAGCCACGGTCAAACACATACACGCTTCCCTTTTCATCAGGACGAGTTGCTAATGAAGTTGTTATATTTAATCCGTTAGAATAACGAAAAATGTTCCCGATACATTAAATCCATTGCCATAAGGTTCCACTTCATGTATACTTCAATTAGTGTACATACATTAATAAAGACTGCTAGTGTTAGAGCACCAACAGTCTAGCAATAAATGACTTCCATAATTAAGGCGGTCAGCAGATTAGTATAAATAATCCACCGAGAGCCGTCTAACTCAAGGGTGGATTATTTTTTTGGTTAAATGACAGCACAGCAAGCAGTAAACTCGCAATCGCTAATGCAAACATTAACGATTCAAAAACATTTGGATTTTAGATACTAATCCTAATGGAATACTACACATTTTTTTGGTTAGTGGTGGCTGTGTGTGCGGTGTGCTGAATCTTTTTAGGAAAGCTCTTGCGAGCTCTTTCCTAAAAAGTGGCGGGGCTACGGCAAAGTGTGTGAATTCTCAAAACCGTTTATGAATGAAAAGCCACCATTTAAAGATTGAAACCCTACTTATATATTTGGAGAGGACTAGTTGTAAACGTATCAACATGTTAAGAAGTCGTCGCTATCCATGAAGAGTGGCCTTTGTGCAGTTACTCCAAGGTTTGGCCTCTGTATCTTCACATTAACCCTCTCTTTGTGCAGTTACTCCAAGGTTTGGCCTCCGTATCTTCACATTAACCTTCTCTTCGTGTAGTTACTCCAAGGATGGGCCTCTGTATCTTCACATTAACCCTCTCTTTGTGCAGTTACTCCAAGGTTTGGCCTCTGTATCTTCACATTAACCCTCTCTTTGTGCAGTTACTCCAAGGTTTGGACTCTGTATCTTCACATTAACCCTCTCTTTGTGTAGTTACTCCAAGGTTTGGCCTTAGTATCTTCACATTAACCCTCTCTTTGTGCAGTTACTCCAAGG
>LFJO01000002.1:317175-414133 GCA_001038565.1 Alkalihalobacillus pseudalcaliphilus | reverse complement strand
GTATCTTCACATTAACCCTCTCTTTGTGCAGTTACTCCAAGGTTTGGCCTCTGTATCTTCACATTAACCCTCTCTTTGTGCAGTTACTCCCAGGTTTGGACTCCGTATCTTCACATTAACCTTCTCTTCGTGTAGTTACTCCCAGGTTTGGCCTTAGTATCTTCACATTAACCCTCTCTTTGTGCAGTTACTCCAAGGTTTGGNTTCACATTAACCCTCTCTTTGTGCAGTTACTCCAAGGTTTGGCCTCTGTATCTTCACATTAACCTTCTCTTCGTGTAGTTATTCCAAGGTTTTAGTCAGTATCTGTACAAAACTTAATTAATCGTTAAGTTGGCGAGAGATGACTTTCATATTTGTTGGTGGCGAAGTGTATGAGGCTTCGCCATGCGGGTTTTATTAAGAAATTTATTGTATAACTCAATTAAGTTACTCCACCGAAAGCTTCTCTAGCTATTTGGTGGATTATTTTTGTAGGCTTAACGCCACCTAAATTCTTTACTCTAATCGATAAGCCGTTGATAAAGGCGTTTGTGGAAGAATTGAAAATCCATTCCTTGCGAGTTTTTTATGCCCCAATCTTGGACAAAGGTGCTCAAGAAATATAAACAAATGAGCAAGCCCCTTATACCTACTACAAATCATTTAATTATAAAACAGTTTATCCATTCGTTTGATGGTAGTTTAGGTGGGATTAATCCTGATGTCTGTGTAACTTTTTAGGTTGACGTCAACTTAAATTCATTCTAGAATGTACCCTTTGACTTTTGGATAAAGGAGCGTTCGATAATGAGATGACTCTGAGCAAATTACCAGACATGTTTGAATGAATATAGTGGTGTTTTGTCATACTATAGTTGAGAAAATGAAAGAAAATATTTAAAGACGAAAGGTGTGAACTCTGAGTTTTTTAAACTGAAGAGGCAATCATGAAAACTAGTAAAAGCAGTTTATCCATTGTATTTTGGGTTTCATTAGGAATTGCAAGTATATTTATTTTGTGGGGAATCTTATTTCCTTCCAATGTAGAGTCTGTTCTCGGGACTATTGATAGCTTTTTAGCAAGTTATTTTGGTTGGGTATATATTATTGCAACAACTTTGTTTGTATTATTAGCCATTTTTCTTATAGTTGGCCCATTTGGTCGTATTCGTTTAGGAAGGCCAGATGAGAAGCCAGAATATAGTTACTTCACGTGGTTTGCTTTTCTATTTACAGCAGGTATGGGAGTTGGCCTTGTCTTCTTCGGAGTTTCCGAGCCTTTAACACATTATCACAATCCACCCTCAGCGAACCCGATGTCTATGGCTGCTGCTGAAGAGTCATTGCGTTACACCTTATTCCATTGGGGATTTCACCCATGGGCAACTTACGCAATTGTCGCATTGACATTAGCTTATTTTAAATTTAGACACCATGCACCTGCTTTAATAAGCTCAGCTTTAACTCCTATTCTTGGTAAAAGAACGAATGGAACATTAGGTTTCAGTGTAGATATTTTAGCCGTTTTTGTCACGATTTTCGGTATTGCAACATCACTGGGACTGGGGGCATCACAAATAACAGCTGGTCTAAGTTATACATATAATGGATTTGAAAACAATACGACCATGACTATGATTGTCATTGCTATTGTTACCGTATTATTTATTTTATCTGCCATGAGCGGTTTAGATAAAGGGATTCGTTACTTGAGCTGGGCTAATATCATTATTGCCGTCGCACTCATGCTGTTTGTGTTTGCACTTAGTTCACCTGTTCGAATTTTTGAAGGCTTTACTACTACAGTAGGTAACTATCTCCAGAATTTACCTAGTATGACTTTAGGAATGAATACATTTACAGGGGAAAGAGAATTTCTCAATGATTGGACGCTTTTCTACTGGTCATGGTGGATTGGGTGGTCTACATTTGTCGGGACATTTATTGCCCGTGTCTCACGTGGAAGAACAATAAGAGAATTTGTATTGGGTGTCATGGCTGTTCCAGTAGTATTTAGTGCCCTATGGTTTGCTATTTTTGGAATAGCAGGTATTGATTTAGACAATGCTTATTCTGGAGCTTTATATCAAATCATACTTGACCAAGGAAATGAAGTGGCCTTATTCGCTTTCTTAGAGCAATACCCATTTAGTCCCTTAATACTCGGAATTGCTATTTTGTTAATATCATCATTCTTTATCACATCAGCCGATTCCGCTACATTCGTGCTTGGTATGCTAACAACAGGCGGACGATTAAATCCTCAAGTAAAAGTCAAGGTAATATGGGGATTAATTCTTTCAGGGACTGCATCTGTTCTTTTACTTTCAGGCGGGTTACAAGCATTAGAAATGGCCATGTTAATCGCTGCTTTCCCTTTTACCTTCGTTGTCATCTTAATGATGGTCTCATTGTTAAAAGCCCTGAGTAGTGAATACGATATTCTACGCTTAGAATTAAAACACAAAGAGTGGGGAAAGCCATATCAAGAAGAATCCAAAGAAGAATTAAAAGTGATGAAAGAGGAATTCGAATCTACGATGCCTGAAGAAATTGTAGATGAGGCAATGAAAGACCAAACAAACCATGAACGTTAAAGCTTGTCATAGAACCTTCCCTTTGGGTAGGTTCTATTTTTCGAGGAGAGCTATATAACTGTTGAAGACATTCGCCCTTTTTATCGCTTGGATTACATCAATACTAAGCAATATTGGGAGTAGTTGAAACGACCTTCACTTATAAAATGTATTGTTGGCAAACTTGACCAATTTGTTGCGAATAGGCTATCCTTTTTATGTATTGTAAAATTGACTAACGAAATAGAGCTTAACAATGATCCTTCCATCAAACACTAAGCTTCTCGTATTTTAAGATAAAATGACAAAATTCGGTTTTGTTACTCACTACCATGTAACCAAAAGCCCAAAATAGCCTTTAAACCTATTAATATTCCTCATAAATACTATACACATACAAAACCCATATGGCGAAGCCCAGTTCACATCACATCGCCAACAATCATATTGAGAACCTTTAGATTCCTAATCTTAATAAGGAAGAATCGATCTGCATAAAGGAAGGAGGACACAACTTGAACATGAATATCTTTATTATTGAAGATGACCCCCTTATTTTAGAGGCGTTAAATGAAGGATTAAGCCAGTGGTCATATCAGGTAAGTAGTCCAAGCGATTTTTCTTTGGTTATGGAGGCCTTTGTAGCAAATCGCCCCCACTTAGTCATCATTGATATACAGCTCCCTAAATTTGATGGCTTCCATTGGTGCAGAGAAATACGTGCTATTTCAAAAGTACCCATCCTCTTTCTCTCCTCAAGAGATCATCCGATGGATATCGTGATGGCCATGAATTTAGGGGCAGACGATTACGTCCAAAAACCTTTTCATATGGATGTTCTTCTCGCCAAAATTAGGGCGATTCTACGGAGAACGTATACATATGAAGAAGCTTCAGCTGATGTGATTGAATGGAATCAAGCGATGATCGACTTAAAAAAAGGAGAAATCCATAAAGATGGAACAACGATAGAACTAACTAAAAATGAATTTTTTATTCTTTCAATATTAATAAAATCAAATAATGAGATTGTTTCACGTCACGAATTGATGAGAATACTTTGGGATGATGATCAATTTATAAATGACAATACATTAACTGCTAACATTACACGGCTACGCCAAAAGCTTTCCGCTCTTCAATTAGCCGATGCAATCGTCACAAAAAAAGGGCTTGGATACATGTCCATTACACTATAGGAGGGTCAAAATTGGTCATTGATTATCTAGTTTACAAAAAAAGTTGGCTCGGTCTCCTGGCGACACTCCTTCTATTAACAAACACGCTCATCCTAATTGATGCAGGCATTCGTGTTGAGTCCCTTTCAATGATTTATTTAAATGGGCTGTTCCTAACAGTCTGTATTATTTTTTTTGTTTGGAGGTACAAAAAAGAAACCGCCTATTATAAATCTTTGCTTACCGTTTTTAACGACCTAAGCGATGATTGGTTTCAAAGCATACCACCTCCAAATCAATCGTTTCCTGACCATTACTTATATAAAATTTTTCAATCCATTGATGAGCAAGAGCAAAACAAACGTCGTGAGGACCACTTCTCTCAACAGATGGGCCATAATGATCTTGCTTCCTGGGTGCACGAAATGAAAACGCCACTTACGGCGATGAAAATAACCATTGATGCTTACCCGTCGAATGAGTTAGCTCAAAGGCTTCAAACCAATTGGCTAAAGTTACATATCTTACTTGACCAGCAGCTTTATATGTCACGATTAGCCACTTTAGACGCGGACCTGTTGCCAGAGAAGCTAGAAGTAGACGCTTTGTTAAAAGAAGAAATTCGTCAGCTAGCTACCTGGTGTATGGAAAAAAATCTAGCGGTGGAGCTATCAGGAAACACAAAAATTACCGTATATACGGATAAAAAGTGGTGCGGGTTTGTCATGCGTCAACTTCTCACAAATGCCATTAAATACAGCCCGGCAAATGGAACAATTGTCATTCATATTCATTCAGATGATAACGATTCCGTTTTTGTAAATGTGACAGATCAGGGACCTGGTATTCAAGCACATGATCTCCCCCGAATTTTTGACCGAGGCTTTACAGGAGAAAACGGACGCATTCAACATAACGCTACCGGAATGGGGCTTTACCTTGCTCGAGAAATAAGCAAGAAGTTACATATTCAACTTCATGTTACTTCGGCTATAGGTGATGGCACATCCGTTTCCATGAGTTTTACTCGAACGAATTCATTTGAACAGATTAGACGATCCATGTTATAAAATTACGAAAAAAGTAGTCAGGCCTTATTCATTGTCTGCCTACTTTTTATTTGCCTAGGTGACAAAAATATCACATTAAACGTCATTTTATCATGTAAAGCGTACGACCTAGAATTGAAACAGAACTATACTATGTGTATACAAACAAGATAGGAGTGTACGGAATGATGAATCAAAAGAAACTTAAAACCATTTTAAATGCTGAAGGTGTAAGTAAATCCTATGGTTCCAAGGGCCATGTTCAAAAAGTCTTAAATGGTATAGACCTTCGTGTCATGGAAGGTGAATTTGTGGGTATCATGGGACCTTCAGGTTCAGGTAAAACGACTCTTCTAAATACGCTGGCAACAATTGATCGTGCCTCAGATGGTCAAATTTTTATACATGATCATGAAATTTCGAGCATGAAAGACAGCCAGCTTTCGAATGTACGCCGCCAGCATTTAGGATTCATTTTTCAGGACTATAATTTACTCGATACATTAACGGTAAAAGAAAATATATTGTTACCTGTCTCACTAACAAAAATAAGTAAAAGTCAGGCGGTGGAAGAATTTAACGCCATCGCAGAGATGTTAGGAATTAAGGAACTAGCGAATAAGTACCCTTCTGAAATTTCGGGCGGTCAGAAACAAAGAACCTCTGCAGCTAGAGCGTTAATTCATTCACCATCACTTGTATTTGCTGATGAGCCTACTGGTGCCCTTGATTCAAAAGCAGCCTCCAATTTATTAGAAAATTTACATGACATTAATCAATCGCGGCAAGTCACTATCGTGATGGTTACCCATGACCCTTTGGCCTCTAGCTATTGCAACCGTGTCGTCTTTCTAAAAGATGGAAGAATTTTTTCTGAATTATACCGGGGAGAGAAAACGAGAGAAGCCTTCTTTAAGGATATTCTTGATATGCAAGCCGTTCTTGGAGGAGGCAACCAAAAATGAACACACGGAAATTAGTGATCCGCAGTATGCGAAAAAACATCAAAATGTATTACCTTTATTTCTTCGCGATGATTTTCAGCATCAGTTTGTATTTTATCTTTTCCACTCTACAAAATGATCCGATGATTATCGAGATGAATCAAGCTAGCATGAACTTTGCAACAAGCTTTCAAGTGGCAGGAATTTTACTCATTCTGATTACCATTGTGTTCACGATGTATGCTACAAACATTTTCATTAGACGGCGTAGTCAAGAAATAGGCATGTATCAATTAATAGGCTTATCCAAGGCTTGGGTCGCTAGAGTACTCATCTTAGAACATACGATTCTTGGTCTAGGAGCTTTATTAATTGGCATGCTAGTTGGAGCTGTACTAGCACGACTTTTTCTTTTGCTGTTTATGAATCTTATAGGATTAGAAGCTATGATTGGTCTAACTTTTTCTGGTCAAGCAGTTATTCAGACTATGGCTGTTTTTGCTTGCCTGATTGCTGCGACATCGTTACAAATTATGATCACGGTTTATCGAAGTACACTCCTACAATTATTTCAAGCAAATAATCAACATGATCACTTTGTCAAACGTCCAAGTATCGTTAGCGGCATTTTAGGGTTCACAGGATTAGGTCTAATAGGATTTGGTTATTATGTGTCTACTTTAATCGTAGACCATGCCGATTTACTGATGTTCCTCATGTTAGCAGTCCTAGTCAGTACCATACTCGGAACCTATTTAGTCTTCCATACGACCATAAGCTGGCTCTTATATGTCTTTCGTAAAAAGAAAAATGGAAATCTTGGCTTGTATAATAGCCTTTCGATAGCACCATTAATGCATAGAATGAAAGGTCACGCCAATTCATTAACCTTAATAACGGTATTATCTGCGATGACGATTACGATGATTTCACTTTCCTATTCCTTATACTATTCGACCGAAAACGATGTGAGATTGGCGATGCCCTTTGATTTTGCCGTGGAAAACATGCAAGAGGAAGCCACTGTCATATCAAACATGTTAGAAGCAGAACAAATTGATTTTGAGCATTACCAACTAGATGCGATCCGATTTGACGGTGCATGGGTGGAGCAGGATTCAACTGCAGATAATCGTCACAGAACCTTTATGCTTTTCTCAGCCACTCAGTTAGTGGAGGCAGGCTTAGACGTTCAGAGTCCTCCATTTGGTGAAGCCATCTATTATAATACGCGGGCCATTATCGAAGGAAACGACATTTCCTTCCCCAAAGACGTACAGTACGCATCAGACAATGAAACAAATCAGCTGATAGTCTCTCAATTTTTGCTTGACAATGTAATGAATTACAGATTTTATGGTGAACAATTACTTGTTTCTCATGAGACCTTTGAAAGTATGAAAAACAACATTCAGGAAAATGAATATAAAGAAACTTTGAGCTTTGATGTGTTTCATGTCTTGGATACCGAACAATCAGATATTGCCTCTAGCATTTTTCTAATGAATGTAGACGATGACATGTATATCACTGACTTTTATACCGCTTACGAGGAATCTCGACAAACATTCGGCCTGCTCATTTTCATCGCTGGTATTTTAGGTTTTGTTTTTATCCTTTCAACAGGAAGTATTTTATATTTCAAACAAATGACAGAGGCAGAACAAGAAAAAACACATTATAAGACTTTGCGACAACTTGGATTTCAAGTGAACGATATCATGAAAGGCATTATCCGTAAACAGCTGTTTGTTTTTTTAATCCCGTTAGGAATTGGCTTAATTCACGCTGCTTTTGCTCTAAACGTCGGTTCTGTTCTCATCGCTGCAAGTATGCTCACGCCCATTATCATTAGTATGGCAGCCTATATCATCATCTACTTAGTCTTTGCAGCACTCACCATCCAATACTACAGAAGCATTGTCAAAAGTGCTTTATAGAAAGGAATATCTGTATATGAAAAAAGCGATAATCTCCATTCTCATTCTTATTGTAATCATAGGAAGCCTTTACGTTCTTTTTCGCGAGACATTCGACCGATTCAACCCATTCATTTCCGAAGACTATATTTATGTGGAAGTTCAAGATGAAGATGAACCTAAAGACGATAACGGAAGATTCACGTATGATTTGAAAGGAATAAACGAAAACAAAGAAACAAAACGTGTCGTATTTAGCACCAGTACACAGCTCGAACCAGGTACATTCATAAGAGTGCTCGCAAAAGGAATGTACGCGATAGAATATACATTGATAAGTGAGGATGACATGCCTTAGAAGATATGACTAGTAAGGTGTTTTAAACATGACAACTCATTTTACTAGTAAAACACTCACCACTTAAAACTTTATATGCTCACTATTAGAAAGTCGACTTCTCTCAGGAATCGACTTTCTTATATCACATACTCTTGCTACTATTACTTTTTAATTTCCTTTTTGAACTTTTTTCCTCTTTAAAACATTCAAAACACTTTCTAATTGTTGCTTCACTCATATTCTAAACCACTTTAATCATTATATGAAAGATAGTCTGTTAGAATGTAATACTTAGTGTCTTGATTACAATTCAAAAGAAACCCATGATCATCCATCCATACAGCAATCAATAAAAACACTTTTGAAGACCCCAGTAAAGAAATCGGTAATACCCATCACGAGAGATGACCAAAGTACATAAAAATTAACCAATACTCTACTTTGATAGTTGACAGAATCACTCCACTCTTTAGTACTACCTTGAATTTATTGTAAGAACAATTAAATAACGCGAGATTCCGAAAAGCCGAAATCCCACGTCATGATTGGTGTTGCGTATGATGGAGCATAGCGGGCTCGAACCGCTGACCTCTTCGCTGCCAGCGAAGCGCTCTCCCAGCTGAGCTAATGCCCCGTATGTTGCATCTAGATGCAATGTTATGTACAAAATTATTATAGAAGTTTTGAGCCTTTTGTGCAACTATTAATTTAACCTAAAAGCAAGCCGAGCCCCCACCAAGCCAATGCCGCAATGACCCCTATAAAGGCCGAGGCTAAAATAAGTTCTTTTTTTAATTTCTTTTCTTTCACAAAATCAAATAATGTCCACCCTACAAAAACTGTAAAACCAAAAACAATTGCATCAACCATCAACTTTTCCTCCCCGTTCGCACTTAAACCATTGTAGCAGATATCGCTTTTTAAATCCAAGTCGACTTAACGGGGTTTATATAGAGTGGATACCATGATTAAACTTTTCTCATTTCAACCTTAATAGGAAAGCTTCTCGCACCTATGACTCCTATCCTATCAAACCAATCACTACGATCAATGACAGAAAAAATCTGAGTACCTTCCTCTAAAGAAGTTGCAGATAAATCTTCCGTAAAATCTACAGTTTTGTTTCCTGTTTTTATATAATTCGCTTTTGTTTTCTTTGAAGATTCTTTTACCCCACAAGTACACGATACAATTTTCTCTTTACATTGATATAAAATAAGTATTGCACCGCTAAATAGCCAAACGAAATCGCAAAAAAGTAAGAACTCACGATAGGTGTTCGGAAAAAGCCACCCATATCATAAACCATCGCTGTTACATATAAGAAGGCTAGTATGAGGCCCACAGCAGTGGGTGTAAAAAAGATAATTCGTAATTCACTTCGTACAGCTCTTTTTAATTCTGTCCCTGTCATGCCAACTAGTTTTAATTTCTCGTACTTATTCTTTTCACGATCAGCCTCATAAAGAATATTCAAATAAAGTAACATAAACGAGGCAATGAAAAAGATCACACTCAGACAGGCAACGACCATAAAGGTTAACTGATCCGTAGTGCTTGTATCGTTGATTGATTTTGCCTGAATCATATATAAATCAGAATTACTCCTATCTGATAGTTCCGATGGTTCCCCATTTTGCCTGCGCTTTTCTAAGTGCGCTTCCAACTGCTTGGCCCCTACTGCCGTCTCCTGCCAGTCGTCAACATTTAACATATGTACGTGGACGACCTCACCATCAAATCCTCTGACCAATTCATTAAATGTCTTTTCATTCACCACATAAAGCTCATAGAAAAAGTTTAATACACGCCCCGCATATTCGTCTTGCTTCACAAATTGAAAGTTTTCCCCATCACCCTCCATCGTAAAGTCACCTTGGAAGTTGATATCCTCTTGATTCAAATCAATCTGATCATTAACAAAAAGTACATAAGCGTGCTCTTCTAAATCTAGTTTAATGCCCGTTAATTGATAAAAATCGCTTTCCTTCATAAATCGAAATGTATCTATCCACTGACTAGATAACTTCTCATACGTAAAGACAGAAACCGACTCATGCTCTGTTACCTCATTTTGTTCACCCTCGATTAACCCGTACAACCAATCATGTGGTGGTGAACCTTGATAGGTAAACGCAATATCAAAAGGATTAAGCTCAAAATGATTGGTCTCATTCATTTTGGCTTGAGATAACATCACCGTACTATAAATGACGGTAATCATAATCATCATTGACACAAGCATCATCACAGACGTTAGCTGTTTAAACTTATAATCTAGACTTGAGATCATCATCAGCCTTTTATAATAAAAATCATTATTTTTTTTCGAAAATCGAATGACTAGACTCATCACTTGATTAAATACCAAATATAGTCCTATAAAGGTCAGCATCGCCCATAAGTAAATAAAATCACCTACACCACTCGCATAGACCCCGTACATACCTACAATCGATATCACAATAAATACGAAACCAAGTGCACCTAAAGCAGGGCTACGAAAAACATGAGACTCTTTTATTTGGTCACTACGCAAATGCTCAATAATATTCTTTTTCGCAATGAAATAAAGCGAGCTTGTAACGGCCAGAGAAAAAATAACAAGATATACAATAAGAGCGGTAAGATACATGGAAGGCTGAAGCTGGAAAAAGACATCTTCCATTTTTGTCATTTGAATAAAGCTAACAAAAAATAAATAGGCTGTAGCTGTTCCGAGTAAAAGACCCGTCATAATCGATGCTACAGCGACAAGTGCATGTTCAATCAGAACAAGTTTGAACACATCGCGATTTGTCATTCCTAAGCTGACAAATAGACCAAGCTCTTTTTTTCTTTTTTTCATAAATAACTGGTTGGCATAATGAATAAAAAAAATGGAGAAAAAGGCCATAGCAACAAGTGGCAATGCTAATATGAGGGAGATACTCTTAGCCTCTGGACCTGTTAATGCTTGTATTTGCTCATTCAGAAACAAACTAGCAAACAGAAAAAAGAATAACACCATAAAGCTATTACACAAATAATAAAAGAGGTATTTCTGATAATTATGTCTAACCATCTTCATAACGACTTGATTAAAAGACATGGTGTCCGCCCCCTAGACGTGCAAGGTTATCAATAATAGCTGCTAAAAACTCCTTTCGTTCTCCATGACTAGTAATCTCTGAATCAATTTCACCGTCTTTGATAAAGACAACTCTTTGACAATAGCTAGCCGCAAACACATCATGAGTAACGAGTAAAACCGTCGTACCCAATTGTTTGACGACCTTCTCAAAGCAATCCATAATCACCGCGGAGGATTTTGAATCAAGATTACCTGTCGGTTCATCAGCAAAAATAATGTCCGGTTCATTCATTAAAGCTCTACTAATTGCTGTTCTTTGCTTTTGTCCACCTGAGATATGGTAGGGATATTTATCTAGAATCATTTCAATCCCAAAGAGCTTCGCTATATGATCCGTTCTTTCTTCTATCTCGAACGCATGCTTCTTTTCTAAAATCATCGGCAACATGATATTTTCTTTCACGGTAAGACTATCAATTAATTGAAACTCTTGAAAAACGAAACCTAATTCTCTCCTACGAAACAATGCTAATTCATCATTGCCCATCGCACTTAGTTCTTTTCCATTAATAAAGACGGTACCTGATGTTGCATCATCAATACCACTCATTACATGGAGTAAAGTTGTTTTTCCACTCCCAGATGGACCCATAATTGCAACAAACTCACCCTTGTTTACAGTTAAACTGACTTGATGCAAAGCTTTTGTTGCCTGTTCTTCACCTTGCTCTCCATAGATTTTATCTAGGTCTTCCACTTCAAGAGTTCTCATTCCGACACACCCTCATCCTTAACTGTCCTTTCATAAATTTTACCAGTTATCCACTTAAATCCTCACTGATATTTAAGACTTTTCTGTGTATTTTGCAGAGTCTTACATCGGATCACATGCCGCTACAACTATTACTAAAAACGTAAACAGAAACAAAATCATAGTTATCGCAGATGTTCCAATAGCAATAAGGCGATTATTGGACAACTCCTTATAACTCATAAAAGCACCAAGCCCCGTCAGTAAACACCACATCGGTATAAAAATCAAATCCGAAATACTTGTCGGCAGTGTTGCGTAGAATCCACTAAAAAAAGCCAAAAGATGTAGCAGTAAAGCTGAAAAGAAAATAAATGTCCAATTGTACGGTCTCTGAGCCGGAAGCTTTCCAGAGACAAGTGTATAGACCACTATAAAACCGCATGATATGACCACGATTACAGCGACTAAAGATAAAACCATTGTCAAGCTCACCTAACCACTCCTATCAAAATATGATTAGGTATTATCATAAAACAATATTTATTGTTTTTCAATAAATAAATNTTAAATAAAAATAAAAAAACACCTTTAGTGGTGTTTTTTTAATGCAATAATGTTAACTCAAGCTCCGAAATTAGATTTTGAGCAACGGACATGTATTTGGAAGGAACCTCTGCGTCCTTGTTGGTCGGTGCTTGGAATTGATTGACAGAACTTACTAACACGCCACTTCCTGGTGTATCATCATTGTCTATTCCGCTTTGATATTCATGAGCTAATAAAAATGGCTGACCTAATTCAACAGAAACTCCACGCTGGTCTAAATCACCATCTACCGCTTTAAAAGGAAGCCTTAAAAATATATATTGGTCCTGCTGGTCAATTTTATAGTCAAAATAGCCATGATCATAATCCCAATTACCACCAATACTATACCCCAATGGCTTCAGTTCATCCTCCAAATATTTCAGCTTGAATTGTTGGCCTTCAATTCGAGTTGGCAATGCTAACATATCCTTCACCCTTTCAAAGTTATCGCTATCGTTAGCATACCACCACTTATTTTAATTATGCTTCCACGATGTTCTATTTACTTTTTGTTGTCGTCACCCTCTTTTTGCGACAATTTGCACAGCTAGAAAAAACCTCGTGCCCTAAACACGAGGTTTCCATTCATTATTTTAAACGCTTTTCCAATTCTGCTTTTTCTGCTTCAAATCCAGGCTTGCCTAGTAAAGCAAACATATTTTTCTTGTAGGCTTCAACCCCAGGCTGATCGAATGGGTTGACTCCTAATAAGTAACCACTGATTCCTACTGCTTTTTCAAAGAAATAAACTAAATAACCGAAATGATATTCGTTAAGCTCAGGAATATTGACAATTAAATTAGGAACATCTCCATCCGTATGAGCAAGCATTGTACCTTGGAATGCTTTTTTATTAACAAAATCCATCGTTTCACCAGCCAGATAATTTAAGCCATCTAAATCACTAGCGGCTTCTTCAATTGTTATATGCTCACGAACATTTTCTACATTTAAGACCGTTTCAAATAAATGACGACGTCCCTCTTGAATATATTGACCCATAGAGTGAAGATCGGTTGAAAAGTCAACAGAGGCTGGGAATAAGCCTTTATGATCCTTTCCTTCACTTTCACCAAAGAGTTGTTTCCACCATTCAGAAACAAAATGGAGCGATGGTTCATAATTCACCATTAACTCGATTGCTTTTCCGCGAGAGTATAAAATATTACGTACTGCTGCATATTGATAAGCTTGGTTTTCGGCTAAGTTAGGGTTATTAAAGTCTTGACTAGCATCTGCCGCACCCTTCATCATCGCTTCGATATCAAGTCCAGCTACAGCAATCGGTAGTAAACCAACAGCCGTTAAGACGGAGAACCTGCCACCAACATCATCTGGAATAACAAAGGATTCATAGCCCTCATCATTAGCAACTGTTTTTAAAGCACCTTTTTCTCGATCCGTTGTCGCATAAATACGATGTCTCGCTTCTTCTTTTCCGTATTTCTTTTCTAAGTAATCGCGGAAGACACGGAAGGCAATGGCAGGCTCTGTCGTTGTTCCCGATTTTGAAATGACATTGACAGAAACATCTTTGCCTTCGATAACAGATAATAGATCTCTCATATAGTTTGAGCTAATATTGTTCCCAACAAAAAAGACTTGAGGCGTTTTACGCTCTTCTTTATCTAAGACATTATAGAAAGAATGAGTTAGGGCATCAATGGCCGCTCGTGCCCCTAAGTATGACCCTCCAATCCCAATCACGATCAGTACATCTGAATCATTTTTGATTTTATCTGCTGCTTTTTGAATACGGGTAAATTCTTCCCGATCGTAATTAGTTGGTAAGTCAATCCAACCAACGTAGTCATTCCCTGCACCTGTTCCTTTGTGCAAGGCATCGTGTGCAGCTGTTACTGCGTTTTGTAAATAATCAATTTCGTGCTGACTAAAAAATGGTAAAGCTTTTGTATAGTCAAACTGTACTTTTTTCATGAAAAATCCTCCTCTAATTTTAAACGTTGTGGCTAACTGAACTGTTACGTCCCCACAAACAACCTTTTCTAAAGAGCTGCAGTTAAGATTTTTTCGACGTCTGCTGATTCAAGAGATTTAAAATTGCCAAATGCACCTCTTGCTCCTGCAATTTCAGCCATTTTTTTCACTTGACTTGCATCAATATTGTAATCAACGAGACGATTTGGAGCACCTAGGCTCGTCCAGAATTCAGAAAGCTTTTGAATACCTTCTAAAGCAACCTCTTCGTCTGATTTCCCTTCTGTCTCAACTCCGAACACGCGCGTAGCAAGTTGTACGTGACGCTCAATACGTTCATTTAAGCTATTACGTAACCAATGAGGAAAAATAATCGCTAATCCACCTGCATGAGGGATATCATATACGGCGGAGACGGCATGTTCAATATTATGAGATCCCCAGTCTCCACGAGCTCCCATTTGTGTAATCCCATTTAGAGCCATTGTTCCACAGTATAATACCGTCTCACGCGCTTCGATATTTTGTAAATCCTCTACAAGTGTAGGAGCTGTTTCTTTAACTGTTAACAAAATCGACTCACAGATACGGTCTTGTAAAGGTGTGTTTGTCGTATGGTGGAAATAAGCTTCAAGCACATGGCTCATCATATCAACAATTCCATATATCGTTTGATCCTTTGGAACAGATAAGGTATTAACAGGGTCGAGAATGGAGAATGTCGGAAACACATATGGACTTCCCCAGCCAACTTTTTGCTCTGTTTCCCAATTCGTAATAACCGATCCTGAATTCATTTCCGAACCAGTTGCTGCTAAGGTCAAAATGGTTCCAAAAGGAAGGGCTTCTTTTGCATGGGTATTTTTGATAATAATATCCCAAACATCACCATCATATTTAGCCCCTGCTGCAATAGCCTTTGTTGCATCAATCACACTGCCTCCACCGACAGCCAAGATGAAGTCAATTTTTTCTTTTTTACAAAGTTCAATTCCTTTATGTACAGTTGTTAATCTTGGATTAGGTTCAACCCCAGCTAACTCATAAACCTCTTTATTAGCTTGATTTAATTGGTTCACAACTTGATCATATAATCCGTTCTTTTTGATACTACCTCCACCATAAACAAGCAAAACCTTATCGCCGTAAAGGCTCATTTCATTCACTAATTCTGATGTTTGTTCTTGCCCAAATATTAACTTGGTTGGATTTCTGAAAACAAATGAATCCATTTATAAGTCACTCCTTCTTTTGGTTAAACTAACAATCCGTGGATAAATATCTTAACACTAATTGATGTATGACTTTATTCTATTATTCCCGAAAAGCGTCAACGCGTAAAGGCTTTTCTCAATTTTTTTACATTATTGACACGCTCTCATTTTAACTTTTTTCCTTAATAACTTCAAAGCTGTAGCCTCCATCATTAGGAGATATGTTCCTGTATATTATTCGTTAACTAACCTCATCCTAAACACAAAGCATCACTTTTGTATGCTTAAATTCCGAAGAAGGAGGTGATTTAGGATGAGTGGTTTACAACGAACAGCCCTAACCTTAGCAATTATCGGAGCGATTAACTGGGGGCTTATTGGTTTTTTTCGATTTGATTTAGTCGCTGCCATTTTCGGAGGACAAGCAGCTGTTATTTCAAGAGTTATTTATGCTATAGTTGGTTTAGCTGGATTATATTGTATCTCCCTTTTATTTAAGCCATCAGAAGAAATAGAACGAGTACCCGAAATTGAATAATATGGATTACGTATAAAAAATAAAGCACCTCAATGAGCATTCACTCATTAGGTGCTTTATTTTTAGTACTTATTTTTTAGCTCTTTTATTTAAGTCAGCTTGAATTTCATTTGATTGCTTTAACCACTCTTTTAATTTATCTTCAAGAGTATTGAAGCCTTGTTGAGATTTTTGCTGTTGAGCTTGTGGCTTACGTGCTCCGCCACCACCTTGGTTGCTTGGACGAGGTTTACGTGCTGGACGCTCAGGCGCCTCTTGTGTAGCACGGATAGATAAAGAAACTTTACCAGTTCCCTCATCAATTGACATGATTTTTACCTTTACTTCATCTCCTACAGTTAAGACATCGTTAATATCTTTAACAAAACCATGTGCTACTTCAGAAATGTGTACTAAACCTTGTTTTTCTTCGTCAATGGCAACGAAAGCACCAAATGGTTTAATTCCTGTAACTTTACCCTCGATGATACTTCCAACTTCATAGTTTGACATTTACATACAACTCCTAAATAATTTTTAACCTTTTAATATTAACATAGGATCTACGAATAAGCAAAAATATGTCTCAGGAGAAAAAATGTCCAATAATCGCTTGTTACAAGGCTTTCACACCGATTGTAAGGAATTAGTAATTTTTCCATTGATCATTTTTTATCGTAGTTAAGGATATTTTTAGTTTTAATCGTTATGCTTCATTTTTATTTAGATATAAAGAGCCTTGACTCACATTTACTTCTGATATCGTTGCCCCTAACTCACGCTCATATTTAGCTAACTTGTATTCGTCTTTTTGGGCAATCAACGATAGGACTATTCCGTCTTTCCCCATTCGTCCAGTACGACCAGCACGATGTAAATAACTATTTGGATCTGAAGCAGGGTCTAGTTGGATAATATGTGTGACATCATCAACGTCCAACCCTCGTGATGCAACATCTGTAGCAATCAATACGTGTACGTCACCATCACGGAATTGTTTTAATGCTCTTTCTCTTTCCTGCTTGTTCTGTTCGGATGAAAGAGCTGCAACTTTTATACCGCGGTAATCAAGCTTATCAAAAGTTTCATTCAAGCGCTCAAGCTGGTTCACAAACACAATCCCTTTTTTGATATTATCTGCGTGGATGATTTTCCGTGCCGTATCAATGCGATTACGTTCCTCTACTTTGATATAATAATGATCGACATTCTCTACTAAAAGATTGCCTTCGGATTCTAACTGAACAATAAAAGGAGCAAAGTCCTGAACCATCTCATGAAAACCAGGAGGAATTGTCGCTGATACAAATAAATATTGACGCTCACGTCCAACCCGCTTGGCGATACGCGTAAAGTTTTTCCATGCTTCATCCTCTGCGACCATTCGGTCCGCCTCGTCTATCGCAACTATTTCCACTTCATGTACTTTTAATTTTTTTCTATCAATCAACTCAAGAATTCTTCCTGGAGTGCCAATTGCAATTTGTGGTTTTTCTTTTTTTAATTTATCAAGCTGTCTATTAATGTTTGCGCCGCCGATAAAAGCACCTAATTTAATTCCGGTTCCAGCTGTTAAGGTTCTTGTTACATCTACAATTTGCATCGCAAGTTCTTGGGTAGGAGCTACCACTAATGCTTGCAAACCCTTTTTTTCCGATTGAATCTTACTTAAAAGCGGCAAAAGAAAAGCTAATGTTTTTCCCGTACCGGTTTGTGAACGAGCAACAATATCTTGTCCTTCCAAAGCTTCTGGAATCATTTTTTGTTGAATCTCGGTTAATTGCTCAATTCCCATTTCCTTTAATGCTGCTAATATGCCTTCTGATAATACATTACTTTTTAAAATATCTGTCATTCTGTCCACCCTTTTGCTTCTTCTACTTTCTTTAAAACCAGTACATCTTGATCAGAGATTGTAAATAATTGATTTAAAAACTCCGTTTGAAAAGAGCCAATTCCCTTTTCTTTCGTCTCCTGATAGGCTTTTTCTGAAGCAATATTAAAACTCGCAATTCCGTCGACAATCGCTTCTATAAATTCTTCTTCCTTGGCAACCGCTAAAAAGCTTGCGATATATGCTCCTAGTAAGCAACCTGTCCCAACGACCTTCGTTAACCAAGAATGGCCATTTTTTAATTTGAAATTCTTGGAATGACCATCACTTACATAGTCAACTTCTCCTGTGACAACCGTCAGACAGCGAAAAAGCCGAGATGCTTCACTAGCTAATTGATCGAATTCACCGTTAACCGCCCCATCGACTCCTTTCACCTGAACATCTTGTCCAACTAAAGAAGAGATTTCACCTGCATTACCGCGCAAAACGGTGACTTGAACTTCTTCTAAAATTCGTTTGGCTGACTCGGTTCTTAATGTCGTAGCTCCTGCCCCAACTGGGTCTAAAACGACCGGTACACCGTGTTTATTGGCAGATTTACCAGCGAGAATCATCGCCTCTACCTGTTCTTCACTTAGAGTTCCTATATTTAATAGTACGGCACCTGCCACCTTAGCCATGTCCGCGACTTCTTCTTTCGCATAGGCCATAACAGGTGAAGCTCCAATTGCGAGTAGACCATTGGCAGTAAAATTGGTGACAACTACATTGGTCATGGAATGAATTAAAGGCTGCTCTTGCCTAATTCTTTCTATATACATCCTCTCACATCCTCATTTTAATCTTATTCAAAGCTTACCTTGTTTCTTTTTTAAAAACAATTAAATCAATTTTCTAATATCATGTAGTTTCGTAACTATTGCCTGAGGAAGTGGACGATTAGTCTTTAACATGTCAGTTGCTCTTTGTCATGGCGGGAGTAAATGCTCGAATACGCCTCATCATGTCACTTACTCTTGGTCAAGGACGCTGTAACTACACGATTAACCCTTTTCATGTCAGTTACTCCCCACAATGGTCACAGTATCTACACGATTAGCCCCCTTCATGTCTGTTACTCCCCACAATGGTCACAGTATCTACACGATTAGCCTTTTTCATGTCAGTTACTCGCCATCAAGACCGGAGTAACTACACGATTAGCACTTTTCATGTCAGTTACTCCCCACAATGGTCACAGTAACTACACGATTAGCACTTTTCATGTCTGTTACTCTTCATCGCTGCGGGAAATGACCAGCCTCGACCTACTTAGGACGTAATAATATATTAAATGTGCATCAAGGTAATGGTTCTAGAATCAAGCTATTCCATACATTTTTTTATGAACCGAGTATAATATTCGGAATACTGTCAATACTTATGACTAGTAACGTATTCCCCCTTTAGAGAACATGAGCTACCCGCTTATGTTCTTTTTTTATCTACCTAAACCCATTATTCAGAAGTATAATCGTTATCAAACGACGAACGGAACTGTTATCAGCTAACAGTTCCGTCACCATTCATTCATTTTGATATTTTTTAACAAAGCGCTCCATTCGCTTAACAGATTCCTGTAAGTTTTCCATGGAAGTTGCATACGAACAGCGAATATGTCCTTCTCCTCCTGCTCCAAACACATTTCCGGGAACAACAGCAACTCGCTCTTCATATAAAAGTTTTTCAGCAAATTCTTCTGAGCTCAATCCCGTAGAGCGAATCGATGGAAATGCATAAAAAGCTCCCCCCGGCACATGGCAGTCTAATCCTATTTCAGAAAAGGACTTCACGAAGAAATTACGTCTTTGCTTATATGACTGCTTCATTCGCTCGACATCGTCCATGCCATTTTGTAATGCCTCTAGTGCTCCGTATTGAGCCATTGTCGGTGCACACATTAAACTATACTGATGTATCTTTAACATCGCTGCAAGGATATCTTTTGGAGCCATCACAAACCCTAGTCGCCATCCAGTCATCGCAAAAGCCTTAGAAAATCCATTAATTAAAATCGTTCGCTCTTTCATCCCTTTTAAAGCCGCAAAGCTTATATGCTGATAATCATAACTTAATTCAGCGTATATCTCATCAGAAAAAACGAGTAAATCATGTTTTTCTACTAATTCTGCAATTCCCTTATAATCTTCTTCTAACATAATAGCTCCTGTTGGATTATTGGGAAAACTGATGATTAGCGCTTTTGTTCTTTCCGTTATCGCTGCCTGAATTTGTTCTGCCGAAACTTTGAAATCATCCTCTATATGTGTACCAACTGAAATAGGTACCCCGCCAGCCATAGCAATCAAGGGTGCATATGATACAAAACCTGGCTCAACGACAATCACTTCGTCACCTTCATCTAAAATGGCTCGACAACCTACATCAATCCCCTCACTCGCTCCAACTGTAACTAGAATTTCTTCCTCTGGATCGTACTCAACTTGAAAACGTTGACTCATGTATATAGAAATCGCTTCACGTAGTTCTAAAATCCCTGCATTGGCTGAGTAGGCAGTAAAGCCCCTTTCCATGGAAGAAATACTCGCCTCACGAACACTCCACGGTGTAATGAAGTCAGGTTCGCCAACACCTAAAGAAATGATATTATCCATTTTTGATGCCAAGTCAAAAAAGCGACGAATACCAGAAGGCTGTATACTTTGCACTCTGGACGACAATCTTTGCTTCTTATTAATATTTACGTGTGTCATGGTGTCACCACAATTCTTCTATCTTCTTCCCCTTCTTCAAATACAATGCCATCATGTTTATATTTTTTCAGCTGAAAATGTGTAGTTGTTGACAAGACAGAGTCAATGGAAGAAAGCTTTTCAGATACAAATCGAGCAATTTCATGCATTGTCTTGCCTTCGATTACAACTTGCAGATCATAGGCACCAGACATTAAGTACAAGGCTTTTACTTCGGGGAAACGATAAATACGTTCTGCTACTTCATCAAAACCTACGCCACGTTTTGGAGCAACTTTTACGTCAATCATTGCTGTGACGGGTTCTGCTTGCTGTATTTTACTCCAATCAATCACTGCTGAGTAATTAAGAATAATTTTATTTTTTTCTAACTTACGTAAAATTTCTTCGACCTCATTTTCGTTCAAGTTAATCATCTTCGCTAACGTATTAAAGTCAATTCGGGCATCTTCTTCTATAATTTTTAAGACCTCTAGCTCTTTTTCTGTCATATTCTCCACTACTCCTTCCATACATGGTCATATGGATTCTTCATTTTATTTTACCTATCATACCATATTCGTCGGACTGAATTAATCCTCTTTTTTGAATATTTTTTCGTTTTGTTTTTGATAAAAGTTTACTGGCGGCTGGTTTCACTGCTTCATTTAAAAAAAGCTTGAGTAAACCCGAGCAAACGTGGAATCTCGGGGTTGCAGTCGGAAAAAGCGGGAGTAAACCCGAGCAAGCGTGGAATCTCGGGGTTGCAGGAGGAAAAAGCAGGAGTAAACCCGAGCAAACGTGGAATCTCGGGGTTGCAGGATGAAAAAGCAGGAGGAAACCCGAGCAAACGCTGAATCTCGGGGTTGCGGTCGGAAAAAGCGGGAGTAAACCCGAGCAAACGCTGAATCTCGGGGTTGCGGTCGGAAAAAGCAGGAGGAAACCCGAGCAAACGTGGAATCTCGGTTTAGCCTTTTTCGTGTGTGCAGTTACTCACCTTCTTCCCTCGAGTATTTCATTTACTCCCTATTAACGACCAGTTTTATCGCTTCATTGCCCCATATTTTCACTTACTCCGCATTGGCCGTCGGTTTCACTGCTTCATTGCCGCAAAACCACTTTCATGACTTTCATATTTGTCCTTAACTTGATGGATTTTCGTTTAATTTGGTTGTTTTTTTATTCGGTGGCTTTTGATTCACTTTGTTTTTGTTCTTATTCATTTTTATCATTTTTGTAAGGATGTTTTTTTGAACTTGAGAATTAGCAGTACCCAGCGGACGAAAATATGCGGAGACTCCCGCGGGAAATAGTAGCCTTCTGAAATCCACTGGCTGTGCCAGGTCAGCGCCGCAGGTCGCAGAGCATAATTTTCGGTAGCAGCGAGCAACGCACCATGTTCGCACTAACTTCAAACAAAAATACATCTATCGAAGTTCGTATAGTTTGAGCGCATCAGTGGGAAATCTATGGGGTGGATGTTACATTTACATAAGGAGGAGGTATTGATATGGTTACCAATGCGATTAAAAATCATAAAACCGCTTTATTAATTATTGATATGATTAACGATCTAGACTTTCACGAAGGCAAGCAATTACTCACATATGCCCTTCCCGCCGCAAAAGCGATCAAATCATTAAAAGTAGAAGTGAAAAAACAAGGGATTCCAGTCATATACATCAATGATAATTATGGGCAATGGCAGTCTGACTTCCGTTCTCTCGTTACGCATTGTAAGGATGGTGACTCTCTAGGGGCACCGCTCGCTCAACTACTGGAACCAGATGAAGATGATTATTTTGTTTTAAAACCCCAGTTCTCTGCTTTTTTTGGCACACCATTGAACATATTACTCGAGCACCTTGGTATTGATACGTTAATTCTTACAGGGGTTGCTGGCAATATGTGTGTACAATTTAGCGCCAACGATGCTTACATGTTCCATTATCACCTTTTCACGCCGTCTGATTGCATCGCCTCCATAAACAAAGAGGAAAATGAACAAGCACTGAAAACAATGAAACAGGTTAATAAAGCTGATATTAGACCTTCAACTGACTATCATTTTCCACTTCAATCAAATAAAAAACTGTCATGAAGGTATTAGAATACCGACATGACAGCTGCACGTTTATGAAGCAAAAACTTGTTTTAATGAATCTTTATCGTGGGACAACCAATATTTCATTAGCTTTTTTGCCCCGTCTAAATCATGGAGCTTCGCTTGCCCACATTGTTTTTCTGTTGCTGCTGGAACTTCCTCAATTTCAAGTGAATAATGCATCGTTTTCTCTAGAACATCAATGATCTCATCAACAGATGGATCACCATTCATAATAAGATAAAATCCCGTTTGACACCCCATTGGTGATAAATCAATCACATCAAAATGATGATAATCTTCGGCAAAGCGACGAATGTTGAGTGCTAATAGATGCTCCATCGTATGAATAACATCGGGCTTCATCGATTGCTTATTTGGTTGCGAAAAGCGGATATCGAATTTATTGACAACGCCATCCGTTCCAATTTTATGAGTACCGCAAGGACGTACATAGGGTGCTTTGACAATCGTATGATCTAATTCAAAACTTTCAACTGTAGGCATACTCTCACTCCTCATTTTCAATCTATCATCTAGTATATCTAGAAATCAGTGATGATGTCGAGTCATAAAGATAGACTACTTCCGAGCTGTCATTTCCTCTTTTTTAATCTCATGCTGTTTTGCAAACATCCGAACTCTTCCAGAGAAATGCTCAGGCACAAAACGGTGCAGCCTAATTCGCTTTCCATCCTTTTTCTTAATAAAAATAACATGCCTTCGAATTAAGTCAACAAATTGAATCAGTTCAATCTCTTGAGCGGTTGCCTTCTTTTCAAAAAGTTTAAAAGACAATATTTTCACTTCAAGACGAATTTCATTTTCAGAAAAAAACAACTCATAATGAATCATCATCGCTGCCGCAAAAACAAACAATAATCCGTATGCAACATAGGAAAGACTTGACTCAAGTAAGTACGCATACGATAAAGTAATAACAAATAAAAGAATCCACAATAATTTCGGTTCACGTGCTGTATAATGATCTTGCATAATGCCTCCATATTTTTTATTCTTATTTACTAAGCTTATGGTAACATATTTTTACGAAGATCGTTTACTGTTAACCCTTTTACGGGAAGGATAGTATCAAGAACTTGAACATTTAAAAGGAGAACCTCGGCATGGATAAACCATTTTGGCAATATTTATATACACAAATCAAAAAAGATCCGATTTTAGATTGGTCTGCAACGCTTGCCTATTATTTTATGTTATCTATTTTTCCGTTGCTGATGTTCCTAATCGCCTTAATCCCTTTCTTTCATCTAGACGTTGCCCAAATCGAACAATTTATAAATGACTATGTACCCTATGCGATTGCCGAGGTCATTACTACCATTATTCTCGACACCATTAGCGAACCTCGTGGTGGCTTATTATCGATTGGGATTATCGTCACATTATGGTCAGCATCTAATGGAATTAATGCGTTTATTCGAGCCATTAATCGGTCTTACAATATCGAGGAGACACGAAATTTTCTTCATCAACGCATTCTGTCCATGCTCCTCACATTTGCGATTCTTGTCACCATGATCGTGACGTTACTTTTACCAGTATTCGGGTCATTTATTATTAATGTGCTCGATGAAATATTTTTCTTTCCAGAACAAACAACCGTTCTTCTAAATGTATTACGTTACATTATTGGTATTGTCCTTATGGTTTTAGTCCTTATTTTTATCTATTGGATAGCACCTAACATTAAAGTGAAGTTCCGCTACGTATTTTTCGGCGCTGTTTTTGCGACAGTTAGTTGGCAGGTTATCTCGTTAGGTTTTTCCTTTTACCTAAGCAATTTCGCCAATTTTTCTGCAACTTACGGAAGCCTTGGTGGCGTAATCATCTTAATGCTTTGGTTCTTTCTAACAGGCATATCTCTTATTTTAGGTGGTCAAATTAATGCCGCCTTATACGAAAGCAAGGAAAAATTAACAACGATACCAATCTCTGAATTTCAAAATAAATGACTAGAGCATGTATATTATTCTAGAAAATGGACATGATGTTACCAGTATGAATTATGAATATGTATTTTTGAGGAGATGAAATGATGAATAAAACAGAATTAACTCAAGCTTTAGCAGAACGTACCCAGCTTTCAAAAAAAGATGCCAGCTTAGCCGTTAATACACTTTTCGAACTCATTACAGAGTCCTTATCTAAGGGAGAGACTGTACAACTTATTGGCTTCGGTAACTTTGAAGTAAGAGAACGTGCAGCAAGAAAAGGACGTAACCCACAAACGGGTGAAGAAATTGATATAGCAGCAACAAAAACACCCGCTTTTAAAGCAGGTAAACAACTTAAGGATGCTGTCAAATAATCCTAAGAGTATGATAAAGAAGAGTTATCCTTGTATCGTTTAATGAGGAGCTCTTTTTTTATGTCCATTTTTTAAATAAGGCAGATAACACCACATTTGTTAACTTAAATAAAATATAAGTTGACAATTACTTTTGTTTCAACTATTATTTTGTTAACCAAATGATTATCGAGGTGAACAATACATGCATTCTACAAACCATGTTAAAAGCTTAGTACTCATCGCCATGTTTGCATCTTTAATGGCCGTTGGTGCTAATTTAACGTCCATGCTCGTCATTGCCGGTGTACCGATTACACTGCAAACTTTTTTTGCAATTCTAGCCGGTACCTTATTGGGCAGTAAACGCGGTGCCACTGCCATGATCCTTTATATGGTGATTGGATTAATTGGTTTTCCAGTCTTTTCTCAATTTCATGCAGGTTTATCCGTATTATTAAGGCCTACCTTCGGATTTATCTTATCATTTATTGTTGTTGCTTATGTAGCAGGAAAAATCATTGAAAAAAGCAATAAAAAATCATTACAAACATTCATGTATGCGAGCTTATTAGGTTTAGTCATCAATTATATAATCGGAACAAATTATATGTATTTCGCTTTTCAGTTTTTAGCCGCTACTGATGCCATCCCATACTCAGCGGCTTGGCTCGTGATGTTAGCACCAGCGATCAAAGATATTATCTTCACATGTATGGCAGCGATTTTAGCAAAACGAATTTATGAAACCGTTCAAACCAAACAACATCCCATGAAACAAACGATTACTCCTTAAATCGTACATTTCCATAAAATCACCAAAAAGCCCCTTGACCTTTTTTTAGTCAAGGTGGGCTTTTCTTTTCTAAACTATAAAATCATTGCTGCTATCCATCCAAAAATAATCAGTGGAATGTTATAGTGTAAAAATGTTGGCACACATGTATCCCAAATATGATTATGCTGTCCATCTGCATTCAAACCGGCCGTTGGACCTAACGTGCTGTCAGAAGCTGGAGCACCCGCATCGCCAAGTGCACCTGCCGTTCCTATTAAAGCAATAATAGCTACCGGACTAAATCCGACCGCCATGCCTATAGGAACAAATATCGTTGCGAGTATCGGCACTGTAGAAAAGGCCGAGCCAATACCTAATGTTAAAATCAAACCAACCAACAGCATTAACAATGCCGTCGTTCCTTGACTTTCACCAACTACAGCTAACACCTGCTCCACTAAAAGGTCCACGTGTCCCGTTTCACGGATTACTTCTGAGAAACCCGCTGCACTAATCATCACAAAGCTAATAAAAGCCATCATTTTCATTCCATCTGTTAAAACTTGATCAGAGCCATTCCACTTTAACGCTCTAGTCAAATATAAAACGATGATACCTGCTAAACCCGCCATAATCATTGATTCCGAGTACGTCTGTACTAGTAAAGTGATAAAAATAGCCAGAGACGCTCCGATAATCGACCATACTTTTTGTTGTCCCGACTTTTCTTTATCCACTTTTGTCGAAACACCCTGAAGCTCTTTTTGTTCATATGATCTGGATTTCCTATAACTGAAAAGCACGGCTATGAATAAACCGATAACCATTCCAAAAACGGGAATGACCATAGCTGGCGTCACTTGACTCATTGAAACATCTAAACCATTTTGTCCAATGTTCTCTACAACAATACGATGAAATACATTCCCAAACCCATAAGGTAACAACATATACGGAGCTATTAATCCAAAAGTCAAAATCGAAGCGATAGCTCTTCTATCAACCTCTAATTCATTTAAAATATTGATAATTGGTGGAATTAGAATAGGTATAAAAGCAATATGAATTGGAATTAAGTTTTGGGAGAAACAAGCCATCACTAGAATAAAAAGAAATATGAGTGCTTTAGAAAGTACTTTTCTTCTAGAGTCTGACTGGTTTCCGACTAGTTTAATGACTAGATTTACTAAGGAATTTGGTAAGCTAGTTCGAGAAATCGCTACAGCAAACGCACCTAGTATCGCGTAGTTTAAAGCGATAGTTGCCCCACCACCTAAACCATCTGAAAATATATAAAGGGTTTCCTCCAAGCTCATGCCTGCACTTATCCCACCTACAAGTGAACCAATAATAAGAGCCATGACTACATGTACTCGTAATAAACTTAAAACTAACATGACAACAACAGCAAGTAAGACAGCGTTCATTTATAACAACTCCACATATACTTTATTCTGATAAATTGGTAAATCACTAAATCATTATTATCTTAAACTAACATTACCTACTAAGAGATGTCAATCATTTTCTTTATTTTGATAAAGTGATAACGTAGTAAAGATTCACTTTAAGGTAAAAATATAAAAAACTCAATACCACAGTCGGACATTGAGTCTTCTAGATTTTTATGTATCCAATGTTTCAGCTACCCCAAATTGCTTTATGATAAGCTATATTAAAGCCTGCTTTCTCCATATTATTTTGACTAATAGATATGCTCGCGGCTTGCCCAACAATTAAATGACAACCCTGCCTTAAAGCTTGTACCATTCTTTTCCGAATGAAAGCTGCGTGTATTCCTTTTCCTCGATACTCAGGTAAAGTCGCCGCTGCTGCAAGATTTGCAACTCCATCTTTTACAAACAAAACGGCAATTCCTACATCTACGCCACCTAGACTAGCCAAATAAAAAGACCAGCTTGGAAGCTCATGCAAAATTTGATTATTTTGAGCCACACTATTTTTCAAGAAATCAGGCATTGCAAATGATTGTGTATATATGTCTGCAAAAATCGGAAATTCTTCTTCTTCAAGCGGCCTAATTGATAGATTTGCCAAATGATTCATCAAGGTATCTTCTATAACAAGTGGAGCATATAAACTCGTATGAAATCCTTTCTGATAAAAACCCTTTTGTGCTAAAAGTGAAAATAACTCTGGCGATGTTTGCCCAGGTGTTAACTCGAATTGCACTGGAATATTTAAGTCTCTATAGTGTTCTAATAGTTCATTAATGAATCGCTCATCTCCAGCCCTTAACCCTTTAACAGTGTTGAAAGAAGGCCCTGGGATATGTTTAACAGCAAAGGCATAAGCATGACCAAACCTCCGAATCGTTACGCCCATTGGATTATCTCGCATCGCCTTGATTGCTTCTAATCTGGATTTCATCATGTCAATTTCAATTGCTTCTATCTGTCTAACCGTTTCTATATTAACAACCACTAGATTTCCTCCTATCAAAAGTTTACTAACAAACCATTCTATAGAAACGACTCATTCTCCTTTTCAACTTAGTATGATTCGAACATGTCCTTCCATAGATTGAATCGTAATCAGGGACACTCAATTCTCCAATATGTACTGAGTAAACTAAAGTCGATAGCTTTCACGTATATCCATTCACTCAGCATAAACTGTGAAAACTTCACCGTCTATGTGTTGTGCTTCTCATTCTGATACATTATTCTTCCAAGTTGTTAGTGGAGGAGTGTACATAAGGCTTAGCCATATTCGTATTGTATAGAAGCTCATACTGATGCCAATATAGACATCCTACTCCTCATTTGAAAGAACGAGAAAATCCAAAGAAAGCCTTCACCATGGAGGTAAAGGTTTCTTGAATACTATGAATGGAATCTACTTAAGAATGACTGTAACCTCTCACTCTCAGGATTCACTAATACATCTTCTGGCTTACCGTATTCTTCAATTTTTCCTGAATGAAGGAAAAAGATTCGGTCAGCAATATCACGTGCAAAATCGATTTCATGGGTAATTAAAATCATCGTTGTCTCACCATCTGCCGCGATATCTTTAATGACCTCAAGTACTTCTCCAACAAGTTCAGGATCAAGAGCTGCCGTCACCTCATCAAATAACAGCACCTTAGGATTCATGACGAGAGAACGAGCAATCGCAACACGCTGCTGCTGACCACCTGAAAGCTGGGATGGATAAGCATCCACTTTGTCTCCTAAGCCAACTTTTTCTAGCATTTCCTTCGCCCGAGCTTCAGCTTCTTCCTTTTTTATCCCTAACACATTTATCGGAGCTACCGTACAGTTTTTCATGATCGTCATATGTGGAAACAAATTATACTGTTGGAAGACCATCCCAATCTTGCCTCTTACGTTTCGTAAATGCTTTTCATCGGCTGGTGATAGCGAACCATCAGGCTGTTCTTTATGCCATAAGTACTCACCATCTACTTCAATTGTACCTGAACTAGGTTCTTCAAGTGTCATTAACATCCGAATAATCGTTGTCTTACCTGACCCAGATGGTCCAATTAAAGCGATTTTTTCTCCTTGAGCAATATCTAAATCAAGGTTTTGTAAGACGGTTGTATCTCCGAATGATTTACTAACATTCTTATATCGAACGATCGGATTCTCAATCGTTTCTTCCGATTTTTTTTCTTCTTTATTCGTTAATTGTTCACTCATGCTTTCACGCCCCTTTGTTGAACTGGACTATTTTTATCAACCTTACCAAATCTCTGCTCTAAATAACGGATAAATAAGGCTGAAGGATAACTTAAGACAAGGAATAATAATCCGACAATAGTGATTGGCTCTACATAACGGAATGTTTGACCACCAATTGATTGAGCAACCTGTAACATTTCAACGACAAAAATCGCTGATAATAATGGCGTTTCTTTAAAAAGGACGATCAAATAATTTCCAAGCATTGGGATAACTGGTGGGATCGCTTGTGGTAAAATAACCTTTCTCCACGTCTGAGCATTAGTGAAGTTTAATGCCTTACTAGCTTCCCATTGACTTTGCGGAACCGCTTCAATCCCAGAACGATATATCTCAGAAATATACGTACTGTAATGCAGACCTAACACAATTGCTCCTGTCTGAAATCCATTAAGATCGGTTGCATAATAAACAAAAAACAACTGAACTAAAGGTGGTGTCGCCCGAACAAATTCGATGATTCCACCTGTTACCCACGAAATAATTTTAATTTTTGAACGTCGTAATAACGTCAGCAGCAAACCTATTGTTAAGGCAATAAAAAAGGCGATGAACGTCACACTAATCGTAACTCCAATGGCTCTGATAATATGTGGGAATACTTCAAATGCAAATTCCCAGTTCCAAGCATTTGTATTCACGTAGTACTCACCCCTTTAGATGCTCGTTTCTCTAACCACCGTGATAAGAAAATAAGTGGTAAAGCTAGCAAGAAGTAGAGAATGAGTAAATAAGTAAAGATCTCCACCTGTGAAGCCAAAGAAGTATTACTACTTCGTAACAATGTGGCACGGAATGTCATGTCCGATAATGAGATAATCGAGACGAGTGAAGTTCCTTTTAACAGTTCGATAGAGTTATTACCAAAGCCAGGAAGCATTAAACGAACGGCTTGTGGTAAAATAACGAACCTCAGTCGTTGCCATTTGCTCATATTTAAAGAAATCGCTGCTTCGGTTTGACTATGAGCAATGGATAAAACAGCGCCTCTCACAACTTCAGAAGCATAAGCCCCGTAGTTTAAACCTAATGCAAGACCACCAGCAACAAATGTAGACATCGACAAACCTGGAAAAATTAACGGTAAGGCAAATACAAAGAAGAACATTTGTACAAGTAATGAAGTTCCTCGAAACAATTCAACAAATGTTGTTGAAATAAACCGGATGATACCAACTTGTGATGTTCGTCCAAGTCCAGCAATAAAAGCAATCGTGTAAGCAATAACCGCACCTAATAAAAACACTTGAACGGTTACCTCTAATCCTCTTAATAGGACCGGAATAAAATAAGAAGCGTTGGAGAACATCCTTTCACCTCTCTTCTTTTAATATGTAAATCCATTGCATCTTCTAGAATATTACTTCGAATAGAAAAAAAGCATGGCGGAAGCCTCTACGAAACAACACACCATGCCATCCATCACTATTTCTTGTTTGAATTAAGCATTACAACGGTCTTCTGTCGTTACATCACCAGTTGGTACGTTATCCTCACCAAATCCAAATTCAGAAATAATTTCTAATAACTCACCAGAATCAATTAACTCTTGTAAATGTTCATTATACTCATCACGTAATTCTCTACCCTCATCGGAATCAGCAAATACAGCAGCACCATATGCTACAGCTGGTTCCCCATCAATAACAGGTTGCGTGAAAGGCTCTACTCTTTCAATCGCATCAAGATTGGCAGATTCTAATGCCGCAGATAAACTCGCATCCGTCATCACGGTTGCATCCACATTACCAGATTCTAAAGCAGCAATATTATCAGCAATCGAATCAGCTGTAATAATTCGACTTTCATCCATACCTAATTGCTTTAACATTTCAATCTGATTAGCAGCTGACATAATAGAAACAGTTAAATCTTCAGCAGCAACAAGATCTTCATAGCTTTGAAGATTATGCGGGTTCCCTGCTGCTACGGCCATTCCTTCACCGTAAACTAATTCAACATTTGCAAATTCAGCTTGCTCACAACGCTCTGGACGAATATCCATCCCCGCTGTTACAACATCATAGTTTCCTGCATTTAATCCAGGTAATAATGAGTTCCAATCCGTAATTTCACCTGTTACATCCTCGTAACCCATACTTTGGAACACAGCCCTTGCAATCTCGGCATTTGCCCCCGTTACTTCATCTGTCGCTAAATCAACATAGCCATAAGGCTCTTCATTTGCGACCCCTACAGTAATCGTGTCACCTGATCCACTTGCCCCGGAACCACCACAAGCTGCTAATAAAACAAGCAGACCAGCTAACAAGATTCCAAACGTCAATCTTTTCATGAATTGATCCTCCTCGTATTCTATCTATTTATTTATAAGTAATATCCAAATAAGTAATAAAAAGGATATTAACATTATAACTCTTTAGAAGTTCCAACTAAGGAGTTCCTTGTTAGACAACTTATGTAACTTACAATTGGTGTATGTTAAAAACACACTATTTGGTTGATTTTACTTAGTTCAATCTCATCTCCAGTCATGATTCAAGCAATTATTTTTTAATAAAAAGACTTTTTGACAAACGTCAATATTTATAACTACCACGAATGAAAGATCTTTAAACTAAAAATCTAGTCAAAAATAACTAAATTGCTTGTAGATTCTTTTAAATTACTTCACATATTAAATCATAATCGAAACAAGATTTGCACTCAAACCCAGTATCTTTGTCTATTATCTCATTCTTTTTAATAATCTAGCTTCAGATACTCTGAAATAACTCAGCTAACTAAATACTAGCTACACCTCTCAGATCATCATCGATCCGAATAAATTATCTGACAATTAACAGAGGATGCAATCAAAAAGTCCTAAATATTTTACAATTTGGATATAGATGTTATTCCCGCACGGAAATTCGATTTCTCTCGCTTATTGGCTCGCAACCTAGGATTCAATATTTCCACGGGGTTTCGTGCGCTTTTTTCACGAGCAACCCCACGATTCTCCGTTTGCTCGGGGTTACTCCCACTTTTTTCACCAGCAACCCCACGATTCTCCGTTTGCTCGGGGTTACTCCCACTTTTTTCACCAGCAACCCCGTGATTCTCCGTTTCCTCGGGGTTACTCTCCCTTTTTTCACCAGCAACCCCGTGATTCTCCGTTTCCTCGGGGTTACTCTCCCTTTTTTCACAAGCAACCCCGCGATTCTCCGTTTCCTCGGGGTTACTCTCCCTTTTTTCACCAGCAACCCCACGATTCTCCGTTTGCTCGGGGTTACTCCCACTTTTTTCACGAGCAACCCCGCGATTCTCCGTTTGCTCGGGGTTACTCCCGCTTTTTTCATGAGCAACCCCGCGATTCTCCGTTTGCTCGGGGTTACTCCCGCTTTTTTCATGAGCAACACCGCGATTCTCCGTTTCCTCGGGGTTACTCTCTTTTTATCAGCGTGCAACGCTTAACATTTCTATGCACCCTATATATGCACAACTTTATAATTGCAAAAAAGCTTCCTTACGATACCGAATGGTAAGGTAAGAAAGCTTTTCATTTATGTTTTTATTTAACTAAATGTGCTAATGTACGGGCCATAACGCCTGTTCCACCTGGTTGTCCTGTGGATGTTTTCTTGCTAGTCCAAGCAGTTCCGGCAATATCAAGATGTACCCATGGTGTATCCTCTGCAAATTCACCAATGAATAAACCAGCTGTGATACTACCACCTAAGCGGCCAGGTGCATTATTAAGATCAGCTACGTCACTTGATTTCAATAAATCATGGTAAGGTTTATGCGTTGGGAATGCCCATACTGGTTCTCTTGAGCGTTCACTTGCCTCTTCTACTTTTGCATACCACTCTTTATTATTATGAACTACACCTGTCGTTGAATTTCCTAATGCTATAAGAACAGCACCAGTCAACGTTGCGACATCAACTAAATAATTGGCACCCAGTTGCTTCGCATAGGCAACGCCATCGGCTAAAATTAAACGACCCTCTGCATCTGTATTACGGACTTCGATCGTTTTACCACTCATCGCACGGATCACATCACCCGGCTTTAAGGCAGAACCATTAATTAAGTTTTCACTTGAAGGGATTACAGCTAGGATATTACGATCCGGTTTTATTTGACCGATAATTTCCATAGCTCCTAACACTGCTGCGGCTCCACCCATATCCATCTTCATTTCATGCATATTAAGCCCAGGTTTTAAAGAAATACCACCTGCATCAAAAGTTAATCCTTTTCCTACAAAACCAACAACATCTTCCCATTTCTCTTTTGCTTGGTACTTGAGGACAATCATTTTAGGAGGCTGATCTGTACCTTGAGCAACCGCTAATAATGCACCCATGCCAAGCTTCTCCATGTCTTCTCTTTCTAGAACATCAAATTCAAAACCATGCTTATCTGCTACCTTTTTTGCTTCTTCAGCTAAAATAGTAGGTGTCAGCATATTACCAGGTATATTTACAAGTTTTCTTGAAAGGTTTGTTCCCTCACCAAAAGCACGACCACCTAACGCAGCCTTTTCCCATTCTTCATCTGCTTTTTCTCCAACTAACGTAACCGCTTCTAACGAGAATTGTTTTTCGTTTGTTTTCTCTTTATACGTGTCTACCACATAACTAGCAAGCTCGACTGACTCTGAAATAATATGAACAATTTCATTTGTTTCTGTATTTGCAATTGAAAAACTGTCTACATCAATAGCTAATTGTGCAAGTTTTCCTTTTTTAGCTTCGCGCACAACTTGTCCGATAATATTTTGTAAATCATCTAATGAGAAATCTGCTTGTTTCCCCAATCCGATTGTATAAAGCACCTGAGCAGATGATTTTCCAAAAGTAAATACCTTAGTAAGTTCGCCTTTTTTCGTATGTAATTGTTTTAACTTTTTTAACTCTGAAACTTGGCCATCTAGCTCTTGGTCCACATTTTGTAATAAAGGAGGAAATTCTCCCTTTTCATGAATCCCGACAATGAGGGCATCATAAGATTGTCCTTTTTTTAATTCTTTAGAAATTGTATACATCATTTCAGCTCCTTTTACTTATCTAAAAATATTATACATTCTTTCGACTTACGAAAGAAAGACTTTCTTTAAATAAGCCAGATTATTTGTTCTTTTGTATGAAAGTTACTTTTGGGAGATAGTTTGTGCCGTAAAGTTAGCTCATCATCCATCTTGCGATCAATGACCTTAGCAGGACAGTGCTCCCTGTTTGTTCAGGCCGACTCCTAATGGAGATCGAGTTATAAACGGGCCAACAGTTTGAACAGTCGCCAATACTTTCATCTTTGTTGGTGGCGAAGTGAACCGTCTTCGCCATGTGGGTTTTGTATGAAAGTGATGCTGATAATTATGTGCGGAATTCTAATTGTCGCTACTGAAAATCATGCTTTGCGTCCTGTAGAGTGGTGCTAAGCTAATTGGTGCAGCTGCCAACGGATCGCAGCTCTACTACTTTGTCTCTTGGGAGTCTTCGCATGACTCGCCCTCTTGTGGTGGGCTAACTCTACAAACAGCATCAATATTTACTAAAACCTCAAAGTAAAAAAATAAGTTGAACGGTTTTGAGGATTCTTACACTCTGCTGTAGCCCCATCAATTTTTGGGAGATAGCTCGCTCACAAATAGCCACCAACAACAAAAAAAGAGAGAGCAGTTACTCACCAGCATCAGCTCTAACTTTCATACAGAACGAAGTGCCTTAGACAAGAACAAATCCACTCATCTAGACAGAAAACATACCCTCTTACATTCAAAGATTGATGCCTTAATTAGACTTGGTATTTGTCTTACTACCCGTTAATGCGGTGCAAAAAAGAGTGTGTTATAATGGACACATCTCAAAGAGAGTTTATGTTCAGTCATTCAGAAAGGAAGATTAAATGACATATGGAAATCTTACATAACTTCCCCTTATGGGCAGCTTTATTTGCTATTTTCTTTGCTCAGTTTATTAAAATTCCATTAGCGTATATCGCAACGAGAAAGTTTGACTGGACTTTATTTACAAGTACCGGTGGAATGCCAAGCTCACACTCAGCCGCAGTAACAGCATTAACCACAGCTGTTGCACTTGAGTTCGGTCTAGGCTCAACGATATTTGCTGTCTGTGCTATTTTTGGTATCATTGTTATGTTTGATGCAACTGGTGTGAGACGCCACGCAGGTTATCATGCTACCGTATTAAATCAGCTTGTTGCGGATTTTAATAAGTTGGTCGGAGAGTTTAAAAGCTGGCCTAAGAAAGAAGAAGACGAGAAAAGAAAAGAATTAAAAGAATTACTAGGTCATCAACCAATTGAGGTTTTCTTTGGAGGGCTACTCGGAATTTTGCTAACCTTATTACTCGACTTTTTCATTCATTAATCAATAAAAAGCTATCGATAAGTGCTTATATAAGCACTTGCCGATAGCTTTTGTTATAGATAAGTTTTATCTATCAATTTGTGATCTAAATACCTGTACAGCCTCATCCTCATTTAGTAGGTCCAAATCTTCACTTGTTACTTTTCCATCTCCCATTTTTATTACATACACGTCTAGCTCTTGCTTACCCCACTTGCTATAAACATCATCAACCGTTTCATAATATAAATCAATTTTGTTCCCTTTAATAGCGGACCCTGTATCTGCAACGACTCCATAACCATAATTAGGAATAAAAAGAATCGTACCTAAAGGATAAACAGATGTATCTGCGGCAATTGTCGAATATAAATCACGACGGACTTCAATCCCAGAAAATGTAATACCATATCCAGGATGTCCCGGAGATTTCCCGGTCGATTCGACACCCGCTGTATAACCAGTCGCCACAACACGATTCACAGGAAATTGGCTCCAATCAATCGCTTCTTCAATCGGAACCGGTTCTGATTGAATCGTATCTAGTGATTTAGACAATTCATCACGTTGAAAAAACGGTAAAACCTTATCCCTTAATTCTCCTAATTTCGATCCTACTTCTTCACCAATTTGCTTTAATTTTGTTTGTTGAGTATGTAGAGGCTCCACATCCCAAGCACCTAAGCCCGCAGCATTAACACCTGATAATGTATGAAAAGTTGACAATAAAGCAACTAGAAATAAAGCTGTCATACATACTCGCTTCAATAAAGTTTTCAATTTGCTCATTTCACTCACTCCTCTCATTTTGTAATCTTCTCCAAGAAGTGAGTTTTTTATTCATAACAGTCAAAAAAAATCTAACTATTCAAACAATAATACTGAAGCTTTGCTTTCATAAAACGATTTTAAGGATGCTCACATCCCTCTGTTACCCAGCCATTTTTTGGAAGACTGTTCATCATATAAATGACTAATGCCTAATCTAGGAATGTTCAAAACGATTAAATTACAAAGTACAGTTTTGTGTGGGTAAAAGTGCTGCTATGTTGTAGGAAAAATGAGCAAGTTACTTCATAAACCGAACAAAAGCACACTGCACAAACAGCCACCACCAACAAAAAAAGATAGAATAGGGACCCATCAGCATTGATATCTATGAACCAAGTGTTTTTGGACCGTTAGCCAAGCTTGCTTGGCTTCTTCACGCTTTGGTGTGAAGTTTTGAAAATCGAAATGAACCTTAGACGAATTCATTCGTCTGTTAGGTCATTTCGATTTTCAAAATATGTTCCAAAAAACATCAACCA
Organism: Alkalihalobacillus pseudalcaliphilus; assembly: GCA_001038565.1. Lineage (GTDB taxonomy): Bacteria > Bacillota > Bacilli > Bacillales > Bacillaceae_D > Alkalihalobacillus > Alkalihalobacillus pseudalcaliphilus. The sequence continues at coordinate 376,960 of LFJO01000002.1, read as the reverse complement.
AGGAATCAACTTTATCGCACATTAGCACGAAGTTTTATATAAAACAAAAAGCACTACGTCCTCGCAGTGCTTTTCTAAACATATTATCTAACTAAAACATCTGATAACCGCGGACACGGAGCATCTTAATGACAACTCCTGACAAGATTGCTCCAACCAACCCAGATACAAGCACCATTATATCCCAAATAGCTAACGAGATAAATTGCTCCCATAAGGCAGGAAAAGCCTGTCCAGCCGAAGTAAAATATTCAAAAAACGACACATTATCAATAATTAAAATCACAATGATTGGATATATAACCGCCATCACCCATGTTGAACGAAGCACCATATTTAATAAGAAGCCGATCCCAAAAAACAGCACCATAAATAGTACCATCGAAATAACAAGCTGTGGTATATTCATCTTTTTGCACCCCCGTATCATTGTTAAGTTTACTGATTTGCTCAGTTTGCGTCAACTTCTAACCTTACACAGATAACTGTCAAGTGAAGATCTCACAACATTATTCTTCTTTCCACTTAAACAAGTGAAGCGGTAGAGAGTATCCCCTCTACCGCCTAAATCAATCATATCACTCGCTTACACTTATAAAGGCATTTTTCCGCGTTTAACCGCTAGACCTACGCCACCTAATAAGAATAAGTAACGATTATCAATCATCTTTTTCATAAAGTTAGCTGAGCTACCGTATAACTTACGAGACCCAACTACACCAATCGCTTCCTTACCTCCAAGTGATGCAACAGTACCTTTAATATCAGGTTTGAATGATTTTAAAGTACCTTGATTCATCACAAGAGATTTAATATTTTGAGCGACAACTTCCGCCATTTGCATCGCAATTTGTGCAGTTGGTGGGTATGGACGATTAATTTCTTCATTAATAATTAAAGCACAATCACCAAGAACAAAAATATCGTCATAACCAGGAGCACGTAAATCAGGCTCTACTTTAATACGCCCACGCATAGCTTCGAATCCAGAACGCTCAATAACAGCGTTCCCTCTCACACCAGTAGCCCACACAATAGTACCCGCCTTCACTTCATCACCATTCGCTAAAATGACGCCATCAGCTTGTACTTCTTTAATAGGACAGTTAATCTTGAATTCAACACCACGGTTCTCAAGTAAGTTCATTGCATATTCCACAAGCTCTGGATCAAATCCAGGCAACGCAGAAGGTGATGCCTCAATAACATACATCTTCACTTTTTCACGTGGAATATCGTAGTATTGGCAAAGCTCTGGCATACGCTCTGATAATTCTCCAATGAACTCAATTCCTGTAAAGCCAGCACCAGCAACTATAAATGAAAGCATATCATCATTTTTCTCTTCCATATTGTTATACTTAGCGAAAACGTATTCAATATGTTCCTTCACTTCACGGGCACCATTCACTGTCCACTTACTGAAGGCATGCTCAAATACTCCAGGAATACCAAAGGTTTCTGCTTCTGAACCAAGTCCAACTACAAGATAATCATAGCTCACTTCACCATTTTTTAAGATGACTTTTTTCTCTTCTTGTTTAATTTCAACAACTTCATCTTGAAGAAGTTTAACACGATTCGTATTTAATACTTCTTTAATTGGCATTCTCGTACGTTCTGCAGAAAGTGTTCCAGCAGCAGGCTCATGTAACCATGTTGTTTGGTAATGGTAATCATGTTTGTTCACAAGTGTAATGCTTGCTTCATTTGCTGTTAATTGTTTCGTTAACCTTGCTGCTGTAATCATGCCCCCGTATCCAGCACCTAAAATTACGATACTTGGCTTTTTCACAGTAATCACATCCATTTTCAAATTTTATAATATAACGCGCTCTTTTTGTGATCTATTTCACGAACTATTCCGTGCTAAATCCACAAAAAGTCACTTCGCAAATTAGTCACAAAATACACTTCTAATAATATGGCTTTTTTGACTTTTTTTCAACATTTTTTTTGTGAAATCCATAACCAAATTTTTGGTAGTAATAAATTATAACTAGTATCTTTCTTTTTCATCTAACTATTCACTTTAAAAAAATTATCTAAAAAGAATAGGAATCGTTCTTCAGTTAAGCAAATCCTTTTCTTTTCAGATTCTCTGTGGGTATAATAGGAGTGTTTGTACAATTGGAATATAAGGGGTGGCGAAATGAGTAGCAACGAACAAATGTATGATATTACAATTATTGGTGGCGGTCCAACTGGATTATTTGCTGCTTTTTATGCAGGTATGCGTCAAGCAAAAGTGAAGATTATCGAGAGTATGCCTCAGCTCGGTGGTCAGCTCAGTGCATTGTATCCAGAGAAATATATATATGATGTAGCAGGTTTTCCAAAGGTTAAAGCACAAGATTTGGTTGATAATCTTAAGAAACAAGCTGAGCAATTCAACCCAACTTTAGCACTTGAACAAACCGTGAGAACTTTAGAACAGCAAGAAGACGAGAGTTTTGTCATTACAACAGATAAAGAAACACATTATACAAAGGCAGTTATTATAACTGCGGGTGCAGGTGCCTTCCAACCTAGAAGACTTGAAGTTGAAGGCGCTGAACAATATGAAGGGAAAAACCTACACTATTTCATCCAAGACTTAAGTCAATTCACTGGCAAAAAAGTCATGGTTTGTGGTGGTGGTGATTCTGCATTAGACTGGTCATTAATGCTTGAGCCTTTAGCTAAGGAAGTTACCTTAGTCCATAGACGCGATAAGTTCCGTGCTCATGAACACAGTGTAGAGCTACTACACAAATCAAATGTAAACGTAATGACTCCGTATGAAATATCCGCTATTAAAGGTGATGGTGAAAACATTCAAGGTGTAACGTTACAAGAGATTAAAGGCGAACGAGTACATGAACTTGATATCGATGCCTTAATTGTTAACTTTGGTTTTGTTTCTTCATTAGGTCCAATTAAAGAATGGGGTTTAGACATCGTTAAAAATTCTATTGTGGTTAACACAAAAATGGAAACAAACATCAAGGGCATCTATGCAGCTGGTGATGTGACATCTTACGAGGGGAAAGTGAAGCTGATTGCAACTGGTTTTGGTGAAGCGCCAACAGCCGTAAACAATGCTAAAGCTTACATTGATCCAAAAGCAAGAGTATTCCCAGGGCACAGTACAAGCTTATTTTAATTGGCTCTATCAACCAGCGATTTCTCCTGAAATCGCTGGTTTTTTATGGAAGTCCCATTCATTAAAAAGCAAAACCAGAGACGTTGCCTTCAAAGCCAGCTAACAACTACTTAAACAAGTAGCACCCATTTTATCTGTACTTTCTCGTCCATTAACACAAAAAAAGAGCACCTAAGAAGATGCTCATAACTGATTTAACAATTTTCAGGTGTCCCAGCAACTTTGGCTGTTCTAAATGAAGTACCACATCCACAGGATGCAATGGCATTCGGATTATCTATTGTAAATCCGCCACCCATCATGTTTTGTTTATAGTCAATGATTAATCCCTCTACAACAGGTGCACTTTCGTCATCGACTAAAAGTGACAATCCATCTATCTCAATGACTTGATCATTATCTGCTTTTTCGTTATCAAAGCCCATACCGTATGTGAGCCCTGTACAGCCTCCACCTTTAACACCGATTCTTAAAAAGAGGTTTTCTTCACCTTCAGCGCTCATCATTTCTTTGACTTGGCTTACAGCTGCTTCTGTTAAAGTAATCATGCCTTTCCCTCCTTCATGAATTAAGAATGATTGCAACTAACTCTTTTATTCATTATATAACGTAGAAAAAGTCTCTTCAAGTTTAGTATATTCTTATTACATCAATTTGGTTTTACTTAGTGAATCCATATTTAATGATTGCAAGAATAGGATATAATTATGGGCACGGTCTAACTCTTGACTATATTGCAAAACTAAAGGATCATGTATCCCTTTTTGAGCGGCTGTGTCCATCATTTTTTCCCGTAGTAGCTCAATACGCTCAATACATGCATCGTATGTTATCCTGTTGCTCATCATCCATCCTCCTTCAGCTATCTAATGCCGTGCAATCGAATACAAAAATGTATTTAAATTACATTTTAATCAATTAAGTGTAAAAATACAACCAAAAAAATACCTAATTAATTATAATTTACAGTGAATAAACATACTATACCATTTTCTCCGCTCACTCTCCATCCAGCTTTCATAAGGCTTTAACTATTACAAAAACATCATGTTTGTCATATTTATGAATAATCTACTTAATTTTATGTAGCTTTTTTTATACATTTCATTAAGTTTATGATAAATTGTGATAGGGTCACTGAGACTATCACAAGCTAATTAGTTCCTTTTTTATCCATCTACAGGTTAATAAATTGACTATCTAGTTTGCTGTGCTAAGATAACATTAAAAGAAGTTTATTAATAGATTAACTTCAATTATGATAGTTAAGTAGTCATTTCGTTTAATTTCTATATTGGAAGCATTATATGTAACACTTTAAGATATTGGAGGAGAATAGGTATGTCAACAATTATTACCGATAATCGCTTACTCTCTATCGAAGAGAAAGTGAAAAACGGCCAGCGTTTAACAATCGAAGATGGATTATTTTTATATGAAACACCAGACTTATTAGGTGTTGCTCAATTAGCCAATAAGGTTAATTTAGAAAAGAACGGTAATCACGTTTATTTCATCGAAAATATGTACATTAACCCAACGAATGTATGTGAAGCTAACTGTTCGTTCTGTGGCTTTAAACGTAAATCAGGACAAGAGGGAGCTTATACGATGCATGAGGAAGAGCTCCTTGAGTATGTCTCTAAGCGTTGGAATGATGGCATTCAAGAGTTTCATATTGTCGGTGGTCATAATACAGATGTATCTTTTGATTATTACTTAGATACCATTCGTACATTAAAGAAACACTATCCACAAGTAACAGTCAAAGCTTATACAGGTGCTGAGATAGAGTTCTTCTCACGTATTTCTGGACTAAGTATGAAAGAGGTACTTCAAGAACTGATCAAAGCTGGACTTGACACACTTCCTGGTGGTGGTGCAGAAATTTTAACAGAACGCTATCGTGCTAAAATGAGTCCAGACAAGGCCTCTACCGATCAGTGGTTAGAAGCGCATGAAATTGCACATGGCCTAGGATTAAAAACACACGCGACAATGCTCTATGGTTCTATTGAAAGTACAGAAGAACGCCTTATCCATATGGACCGCTTACGTCAATTACAAGATAAGACGAATGGCTTTATGGTATTTATCCCACTTGCTATGCAACCAAGAAGTGTAAAAGCTAGCCTTAAGAGACGTACATCGGCTTATGATGATATGAGAACGATTGCGATCAGTCGTTTAATGCTTGATAATTTCCAACATGTGAAAGCTTATTGGATTAACATTGGTGTACAACTTACTCAAATGGCCTTATCATTTGGTTCAAGTGATATACATGGTACGTTAATCGAAGAGAGAATTTCCCATTCCGTTGGTGCTCTAACTTCTTCTGGAATTACGCGCGATGAATTAATTCACTTGATTAAAAGTGCTAATAAAATCCCAGTTGAGCGTGACACATTCTATAACGTAATTAAAGAATATTAAAGATTATAAGTTCAAAAACCACCTTCACAGGTGGTTTTTTGTATGAAAGTTTTATGGGTGATTCTCATTTCTCAAGATAACATGACCTAAAAAGTAGCGGGCTACGGCTAATTATGGGCAACTTCAAAAACATTTATAAACGATGCTTTTCACTTTGAAATTAGCTGGGCAGCGTATGTCTCATTCTCTTTTTCCTGTTTCTTAAGCTTTTAAATAAGTCCCTTCACAAATCGTTTCAGCTGGTCCAGTCATAAGAACTCGACCGTTCTTTTGCCAATTTATGAGTAAGTCACCACCTAATAAGTGAACGGTAATGTCCTGTCCTTTTTCGGAATACCCATTTAATACAGAGGCAACAGCAGCAGCACAAGCTCCTGTTCCACACGCTTGGGTAATGCCTGACCCACGCTCCCACACACGGAAATGTAATTCATTTGCTTCAACCACTTCGACAAACTCAACATTGATCCACTCTGGAAAGCGTTGATCTTTTTCAATCACGGGACCTAATTGCTCAACTGGTGCGGCCACAATCTTTTCCTCAAAAAAGACGGCATGAGGATTCCCCATAGATACCGTGGTCACATATAAGGTTCGGTCATTCACCTTAAAAGCTTCATTTACCACTTCATCCGTTTCTTCTCCAAGCATGGGGATTAAACTTCGCTGTAGACGTGGCTCTCCCATATCTACCGTTACCGTTTCGACCGTTTCTCCTTGAAGATGGACAGTCGCTTCTACTAATCCTCCAAGTGTCTCTATTACAAAGGTATTAGTTTGGACATAGCCATGTTCGTAAGCAAACTTTGCCACACAACGTAAGCCATTTCCACAGTTCTTCGCTTCTGAACCATCATTATTAAAGACACGCATTTTTACTGCCGCAACCTCTGATGGTGCAATTAAAATCATACCGTCTGAACCAATTCCTGTATTCGGGTTGGCGACCGCTATAGCCGTCTTGGAAAGTTCAGTTTCTTCTAAGGTTTCCTTAAATAAGTCCACATATATATAACTATTCCCTAAGCCATGCATTTTTGTAAACTTCATATATATTCCCCTACTTCCTTAACTTCTGATCCGTCCATAAATAATCTTCATCGGCTTCAAGGATTGTAATGACCTCATGACAACAAGGCACAATTAACCTTACCTTAATGGCTTGTTGAGCTTTTTCTAAGTCTTTTATTTTCAAATTAGTAAGCACATTACTTTCTTGGCAAAAAGGACAAGTATGAAAATAAATATCCTTCATCTGTTTCTCATATGGCCAAGTGTTTACAAATGGTATAACATCCATTCCTTTCCCCCCAAGCCTTTTTATTCTATGTTAAAACATTGGGTTCTCTTCTAAATGCTGATAGACATTTTCAACTAGTTCTTCTGCTGAATCTGCAGACACATACTCACCATTTACAAGAGCAAACAATTCATAAGAGCATAAACCACAATTAGATGTGCAACCGTATTCCACAATATCCAAATTAGGATCCTTCTCTAGCTCTTCCATTGCTTTTTGAGAACCACTAGCTAAATTACTCACGCAAAACTCTATAATTGGTCTCACTTGCTTATCACCTCTACTTCTTCACGTACTATGCTACTCTGCCCTAAATATAAAGTCAATTTTCAACATTCTCCAATAAAAAAGGAAATAATTTGTTGAGAATTTGTGACAGTTTCGTTATAATCAAAACTGACCAGGGTCATTTTTAGAAGGGATCATATTCAAAATGAACGAAATGAAAAAAGCCAATAAAACCAAAAAGAAAATTGAAGATGCTGCCTTAGCATTGTTTCGCGAAAAAGGTTTTCAAGCAACAACCGTTCAACAAATCACAAAAAAAGCTCATGTTGCAAAAGGAACCTTCTTTAATCATTTTCCAACCAAGGATTCCATCATGAAAGCTTTAGCGAATGAACGGCTAAACGATGTATTGTCCTATGTAAACCAACCGAGTCTTCAAAATCGGCCGTTACAAATTAGAATTCGCTCTTATTTGCAATTCATTTTGGATGAGTATGACACCCACCCTAAATTAACGATTCACATCATTACGTATGTGATTGAAGAAGAAAATGTGCTTAGAAACCATATGCTTCAATTACTTAACAACTCAATGAAGATGAATGAAATCGACCGCTCATCTTCCATAGACATTTGGAGCCACATTTTGGCGGCTGTCATTTCCTATGGGCTAAAAAATCAACAAGAACCTAACAAAACACAGCTAATTGAAAAAATCATGGCGATGGTCGAAGTAAGTATTGAATCAATCATAATAAAAAGGAGACATCTTGGAATGAAGAAACTTGTACTTTTAGGTGGAGGTTATGGCTCAATGCGAGTCATGCAACGCCTTTTACCAAATGATTTGCCAGATGACACTGAAATTATTTTAATTGACCGCTTGCCTTATCATTGTTTAAAAACTGAATATTATGCTCTTGCTGCTGGTACTGCTTCAGACCAACACTTGAGAGTTTCATTCCCGGAGGATCCACGCCTTAAAGTAAAATATGCGACAGTGACTGCTATCCAAATCGATGAGAAATCCATTGTTTTAGACAATGGTGAAGTGGTTGATTTTGATAAACTCATTATTGGTTTAGGTTGTGAGGATAAATATCATAATGTTCCAGGGGCTGATGAACATACATACAGTATTCAGACGATGAACAAAACTCGACAAACATATGAAGTATTAAATAATGTTCGTCCTCAAGGAACGGTTTCTATAGTAGGAGCTGGACTTAGTGGCGTAGAATTAGCAAGTGAGTTAAGAGAAAGTAGACCTGATTTAACCGTTAAATTATTTGACCGTGGTGAGATGATCCTTTCCATGTTTCCAAAGAAATTAAGTGTTTATGTTCAAAATTGGTTCGTCGATCATGGTGTCGATGTTGTCAATAAATCCAATATCACCAAAGTGAGCGAAGATGGCCTCTACAATCACGATGAATTCATTCAAAGTGACGCTGTTATTTGGACAGCAGGCGTTCAGCCGGTTGAAGTCGTTCGCAATCTCGATGTCGAAAAGGATAAATCAGGACGCGTTATCTTAACACCTCAGCATTTTATCCCTAACAATGAAGATGTATTTGTTGTCGGAGACTGTGCGAGCCTTCCGCATGCTCCAAGTGCTCAACTTGCGGAAGGCCAAGCCGAGCAAATTGTGACCATTCTAAAGAAGCAATGGAATAACGAACCTCTTCCAACTGAATTACCACGAATTAAACTAAAGGGAGTCTTAGGTTCCCTTGGAAAAAAACATGGCTTTGGTTTAATGGGCGAACGTACCCTTCTCGGAAGAGTACCACGTGTATTAAAATCAGGCGTCCTATGGATGTACAAATATCATTCCGGATCATAAGCAAAAAAAAAGCCATCAATCGATGGCTTTTCTTATATAGAATACATGACTCCCCACATAATCAAAAGCACTAACTTACATACAAAACGCTGATTCACTTTGCCACCAACAAATATGAAAGCGTGGTTTTGCTCTTTAAGTGGTTGCTTTTCATTCATAAACGGTTTTGAGGATTGTCACACTTTGCCGTAGCCCCGCCACTTTTTAGGAAAGAGCTCGCAAGAGCTTTCCTAAAAAGATTCAGCGCACCACAACCAGCCACCACCAACCAAAAAAGGTGTAGTATTCTTTCAGGATTAGTATCCAAAAACAAAGACCGAAAGGTCAAGTTAACTTGAGAAATGAGCACCACCCAAGTAACTTTCAAATAAAACCACACTCTCTTCACTTAAAGATTAGTTAATTTTTCTACTTGAAGTGAAATTGATTTTAGGTTTGGATTCCCCTCACCGACTACCTCTCCATTAAGAACAATTAACGGATAGAAATATTCATCATCTTTAATTGCCTCTGAAAAATGAATATCTTCTTCTTGCTCTAACTCTTGATCAATATCAATGTATTGAAATGTAATGGAGCTCCCAGGAAACCTTCTAACCAATGCCGCTTCTAACCACTCACTCGTCTCTTTTGCAGAAGGTAAGTGAACACAGCTAGCACATTTTTGTTTGGCACCATATACTTTAAATGAAATCATCATTGAGTCCATCCCCTCATCAGCTGATACTACAAGCCTTGTTTTTTCGCTCTAGTTCGCATTGAATACGTTACAATTATCTTAAAACCAATTACATACTTTAACCATATGATGATTTAAACAAAGTTTCAAGCAAAAGATAATTAAACCTCTACCTTGAACCCAATTCTCATTACCATTCGCTTTTTTTCATTAGCCAACAAAATAAAGTCGCTAACGCCATTAAAAAAAGCATGACGGCAAGCTTGTTATAACTTTTCCAATCTTTATCTCTTGCACATTTGTCCCGTTTAATTTATAGTTGTTCTAAATAAGTTGTTAAAAATCAACGCATAAGCATGGATTTTTTTAACGATGACTAGTATAATATTTAGTAGAAAGGAGTTGTTCAAAATGTCAGCATCTGTTGAAACTATTGACCAAGTCAAAGAGGTATTAGATAAGCTTCGCCCTTTCTTGCTTCGTGACGGTGGAGACGTTGAACTTGTAGATGTTACGGACGAAGGTATCGTTCAAGTTCGTCTATTAGGTGCATGCGGCTCTTGCCCAAGCTCAACTATTACTTTAAAAGCAGGGATTGAGCGTGCTCTTCTTGAAGAAGTACCTGGAATCACTGAAATCGAGCAAGTATTTTAATGAACGACCAAACGCCTGAATCACTGGATTCAGGCGTTTTTTTCATCGAACTATATTTAGACATTAGAAATATTGATTATATAACTGCTCAGCTTCTTGGAGTGAAGTAAAAATCGCATCATCTGCTTCAATCGGATGATAGAAATCATACAGAAATAAAGACATTTGCTCTGGTTTTTCTGGGTTGGGCAAAATCGTTGCTTCTTGAATAGTGGCAACTGTTTGCGTATGAGGATTTCGATAAATAACATACACCGACTGGCCCTCATAGAGTTGATTTAGATCAAGCATTTTCTTACCTCCCTTAATCATTTCATTAAGGTTGTTTTACCCCACTTCCCAACTATTATTCCTCACACAGGCTCCAATCATAATCTTTAACTGATCTCTTTTTTTCTACCATTTAATACATATTCAACGTGTAAGCCTTGCGTATCTGGCTGTAATATTTCCACTTCAAAAGCAGGATACTGTTCTTGTAAGACCTGCTGTATGAACTTACCTTTACTTGCTGGAACTAGACATAACATCGTAGGACCTGCTCCACTTAAGGCTGCACCATATGCTTCTGTATTTTTTTGAACATACTCCATTACGTCTTGAAGATGCGGAATTAATTGCCCACGGAAAGGTTGATGAAATTCATCGCGGGCCATCATTTTACCGACAAGCTCCCAATTCTTTTGAAAAATAGCGGCCACTAGCACATTAGCCACACTACTCCCCCGAATAGCTTTGCGAAAAGGTAGCTCCTCTGGTAAGATTCCCCGAGCAACTTTTGTTTTTAATTCATCAGGAGGGACAAGTAGAACCAATTCTATCTCTGGTACACCAACATGAACAACATCTGTCTCGTTCTCTGTATGTGTACCAATCGTTAAACCTCCGTAAATGGATGGTGATACATTATCGGGATGCCCTTCCCACAAACTCGCAAGTCTAACCTTCTCTGTGACCATTAACTGTAAATCTAACACCTGGTTCGCAAGCTCTATGCCAGCAACTATCGCTGAGGCACTACTCCCCAAACCTCTTGCTAATGGTATCGTACTTTCCATTTGGACGGTATAAGGTGCGAGTTGTTTCCCTTTTAATTGAGCAATATGTTCTGCCACTTGATAAATTAAATTATCCTTGCCTGCAGGAATCCCTTCCAAATTTCCAGAATTAGCTTGGAAAGACCATTGGTTCGCCTTATCTACTATAAGCGTTAAATAACGATTTACCGCTAAACCAATAGAATCAAAACCAGGGCCAAGATTTGCTGTACTAGCAGGTACCGTTATTTTAATTGGAAACCGACTCATTGCATGACACCGCCCTTTATGTGGGCAAGAAAAGCTTCCATGTCATTTGGAAGTACAGTCGGTTTAACCGTAATTGTATCCATTGCGGTACTTGGATCCTTTAATCCGTTGCCTGTCAGTACACAAACAACCTTTGATCCTTTCTGTATTTTCCCTGCTTTGATATGCTTTTTCAAACCAGCAAGTGATGCGCAGGAAGCAGGCTCTGCAAAAATCCCTTCCTCCTTTGCCAATAGTTGATAAGCTTCTACTATTTCTGAGTCTGTGACATAATCAATTTCTCCATTTGATTCCTCAGCAGCTTTTACTGCAAAATTCCAGCTCGCTGGATTACCGATTCGGATCGCGGTCGCAATCGTCTCTGGTTCTTCGATTACTTTATTTCTTACAATCGCTGCGGCACCTTCTGCTTCAAACCCATGCATTTGCGGTAATCCCGTTCCTTTTTTTTCATGGTACTCTTTAAATCCCTTCCAATAAGCAGTAATATTTCCCGCATTACCAACGGGAATGACCAATATATCTGGTGCCTCTCCTAACGCATCACAAATTTCAAATGCTGCTGTCTTTTGACCTTCAATGCGATAGGGATTGACCGAATTTACAAGAGTAACAGGCTCTGTCTCACTAATCGCTCTAACAATATCTAATGCCTGATCGAAATTCCCCTTTATCTCAATAACTTCTGCCCCATACATAACAGCCTGAGCTAATTTCCCTAAAGCAATCTTCCCTTCTGGAATAACCACGATACAACGTAAGCCTGCTCTGGCACCATACGCCGCTGCAGCCGCTGATGTATTGCCAGTAGAAGCACAAATAATCGTCTTACTACCTTCTTCTTTTGCCTTGGCAACCGCCATAACCATTCCTCTATCTTTAAATGAACCAGTCGGGTTTGATCCTTCGTATTTTACATACAAATCAACACCCCAATCCTTAGATAAAACCTCTAAAGGAATCAATGGTGTATTACCTTCATGTAAAGTTAACGCAGGGGTATCGCTATTGACTGGTAAAAATTCTTGATATTCCTTTATTAAACCATTCCAACTGCTCATATTAATGTCCTCCCTCAACCCGATAGCTGCTTTCTAGTGATTGAACAACAGATAGTTCTGCCAAACGATTTAATAATCGTTCGTAGTTTTCTTTGTTGGTTTGATGTGTAACAATAATTACCTCAGCTGCTTCTTCTTTTTCGAGCGGCAACTGTAATAGTTTTTCAAAACTCACTTCATGTTCAGCAAATAATGAGGTAATCGTTGAGAATGTTCCCGTTCGATCAAGGGCTTTTAAGCGAATAAAATATTGAGATTCGATTTCTTTTTCGCCCTTTAACACACAATCATGCAGAGGCCCTTGAAGCTGCTTTCCATTAACACCGAGTCGCATATTCCGGATCACCTGTACTAAATCCGACATAGCTGCTGTTGCAGTCGGCAAAGAGCCTGCACCTGGTCCATAGAACATCGTCTCACCAACGGCTTCACCATAAACATATACCGCATTAAATTCATTATTAACAGCCGATAGAGGGTGTTCATTTGGTAACAAGGTTGGTTGCACACTGACTTCAATGCGATTCTCATCACGCTGAGCGAGACCGATTAATTTCATTGTATACCCTAGTTGCTTTCCGTAATAAAGGTCTGCATCTGAAACATTTGTAATCCCCGTTACACTGACATCATTTAGCTTTACCTGAGCCGAGAACCCCAGTGTAGCCAAAATAGCCATCTTTCTTGCTGCATCTAAACCTTCAACATCTGCTGTTGGATCACTCTCTGCAAACCCTAACTTCTGAGCCTGCTCCAATACATCATGATAAGAGCTTCCTTCTTGACTCATTTTCGTTAAAATATAATTCGTCGTCCCATTAACAATCCCCATCATTTTTGTAATCCGATCAGCAGATAAGCCATCAGATAATCCCTTTAAAATGGGAATCCCCCCAGCAACGCTTGCTTCATAAAATAAATCACACTGATTTGCAGCAGCCGTTTGTAAAAGCTCCGATCCATATAAAGCCATTAGATCTTTATTAGCGGTGACCACATGTTTTTTTTGATTTAATGCGTCTATTAATACCTTCTTCGTATCTTCGATTCCACCCATAACTTCAACAATGACATCTATATTTGGATCGGATAACACATCTTCCACATTCTCTGTAAGAATACCTTCTTCTATTTGAACCGATCTTATCTTTTCAAGATCTCGAACTAAAACTCGCTTTACTTCAACAGCACAGCCAACTTTATGCTGTAACTCTTCTTGATGACGTTGAATGATTTCAACTACACCACTACCAACAGTTCCTAAGCCAAGTAACCCAACCCCTACTACCTTTGCCATAAAACCACTCCACTCCTATCAACACAAGATGTTCCCCTTGAAAATACAATTGTTTATCTATAAAGGACATTATATGCCTCTTCCCTTACAAAAACAAGAGTAATTTACCTACTTTCTAAATATTCTTTTAATAATTTTATTATCTTNCTAAATATTCTTTTAATAATTTTATTATCTTTATATAAAAGTTCCCCTATAGCTGACATGCTCTTCTTCGCTTTTCCTACAACAAAGCACTGCGTTTTGTCGACTCAATAACGGCCCAAAAACAAAGTCCGAAAGGTCAAATTATCTTGATAATGATCATGACTCATTGAACTTTCATACAAATCCACATGGCAAAGCCCCATTCAATTCGCCACCAACAAATATCAAAGTAGTGGCGACTATTTAAACTGTTGGCACGTTTACAACTCCATCACTATGAGGAGTCGTACGAACAAAAAGGGAGCAGTTTCCTGTTAAGGTCATCTATCGAAAGATGGAGGACCAGCTAACTTCAAGGCACAACCCCTTGCACCTAAGTTACACTTTCGTACAAAACAAAAGAAGCTCATACCTCCTCAAAAAGAGATATAGCCTCCTTCTTTACACCCAATCAATTCTTGGTGTTCTCCCGCTCATCCTAGGGAGCTTTACTTTTTCTTGGAACACTTGCAAAAATAACTCATTTTCCTTCTCGTGGTCTAATAATTGCCCGAAATTCTGACCAATTTCTAACCTCTCTTCTCTAATCTGACTTCGATAATAATCTTCAATCGTCTCAAAATAATGAACTGGGAATAACAACCTAGCATACATCAATCGCCAAGCATAACTTGTAAGTTGCTCATGCTGACCATAACCCTCTAAGAAAGGATCTAATAACTCACTATTGCGTTGTTGCAATAATTCAATCCTCTTCGAGCGAATCCACTCGGCAATATCACGACAAGGATGATCAAACACAAATTCAGATGGACATTTCACAATTCCACCTCGGTCAGACAGCGGCAACCATGTTTGTTGATGAAAACGGCGATGACAAATGGTACCTACTTCATATTCGCTACTTCTGTCATCTAAATTAGCGTCGACAACATACTGTATCGCATTTTCCGTGATCCCCATATAATAAGGGTACGTATACAAAAACATCTCATCGATGGTCGTTTGCGGGCCTTCATTACTTACTTGAAAATACCACTCTTCCAGTTGCTCCAATCTTCTTTTCCACAGGTTTGGCCATTGTCCAAAATAGTCAAACTGCTTCCTATTTACATTAGCTTGTTTGCCATAATGGTGAATGATAGCCAAATGCTCACCATATTCAAAGTCATTTTGTAAATCTAATACGGTTCTCTCTTCTTGATTAGGGATTTTAAATACATACACATCTTGACCATCAATAAAGCCGCTGTTTTTATTTAATTTGGTCGGTACTAGTTGTAAAACTGTCGTATCCCCTATAGAACGTAAATATTCACTATAGTACAACATTTCTTCTTCCGTCGAAGCTAATTGCTGTTTTGGGAATAACATATATTGATCTGTCTCTGTTCTAAACCCATCATAAAAACCAAGTCGACATTGCGAATCACAATACAGACCATAATAATCATAAATATTCCTCTCAAACATGCATTCACCACCTTTTTACATCAGCCCACTAATATAGTCTATGACCCAAAGCATAAAAAGTTTACGCCCACCGTAAACTAAGTAGAAGAGAGTTTTTAATTATGTAACCTTCGATACATGATTAATAAAAAATGTTCGAAAGGGGGATTTTTTATGTCTGAAAAGAAAGAGTATGGAATGGTGGAAAAAGCAGCAAGAGATTGGTTAACAAAACGAGGCGTTCGTATAGAAGATATTGCTGATCTCGTTTATTTTTTACAGGTGAAATATCACCCTGACTTAACCTTAGATACTTGTATTGAAAATGTGGAACGTGTGATAAGAAAAAGGGAAGTACAAAATGCCATCTTAACAGGGATTCAATTAGATATAATGGCAGAAGAAAAGAAATTATTTGCGCCATTACAAGGTATTATTGAGCGTGATGAGAGCTTATATGGTGTCGATGAAATCATCGCTTTATCCATTGTTAATGTGTATGGTTCCATTGGATTTACGAACTATGGATATATTGATAAACAGAAGCCTGGCATTCTTGAGATGCTTAATGATAAATCTAGTGGCGAATGTCATACCTTTTTAGATGATATTGTTGGAGCCATTGCTGCTGCCGCCTCTAGTCGTCTCGCCCACCGTATCGCTAATGTTGAGTAACAGCCAGCAAAAATTAGACAGAAGGCCAGAGTACCTGCACTTAGGATTCTGGCCTTTTCATTTTATTTATGATTTGAAGTTCCAATCGGCTAAACTAGCGAGAGTAAATGTTGGTTGCTGCTCTTTCTTAGCTAATTGCTCAAACGAGGTTACTCCTGTATGAACACATAGAGTATCAATCCCAGCCTGGATACCAGCTAATATATCGGTATCATAATTATCACCAATCATCAATGTCTCTTCTTTAGGCAAATCTAATACCTCTAATGCCTGTTCTACAATTATTTTTTCTGGTTTACCAATAAAAATAGGCTGTACGCCTGTCGATACGGCAACGACAGAAACAATTGAACCACAGCCTGGCATTAAACCACGCTCAGTCGGCAACGCAACATCACCATTCGTTGCAATAAATATTGCACCTTTACGAACTTCTAACGTTGCTAAAGCAAGCTTTTCATAGGTTATCTCTCGGTCTAGTCCCATGACAACAAAATCGGCATCCGATTGAACAAGTTGGTGTCCTTCTTCTTGAAGTGCTTGTCTTAGTCCTTTTTCACCGATTACATGGATTTTCGCCTTTTTTTGTCGTTCTGTAACATAACGAGCGGTCGCCATACTCGTTGTAAAGATATGATTGGTTGTAGCCGGAATATCCATTGATTGTAATAATGCCGCAACATGCTCCGGTGGTTTTGTGGAATTATTCGTCACAAATAAATAGGATAATCCTCGCTTCTCCAGTTCCTTTACAAATTGAACAGCTTCGTCGATTTTCTCATTCCCTCGGTAAACCGTTCCGTCTAAGTCTATTAAAAACCCTTTGTATTGTTTCATTTGTTTCTCCTTTTTCATATGAAAGTTAGCGCGAACATGGAGCGTTACTCGTCGCTACAGAAATGCTCGATCCGCGTCCTGTAAAAGATAACTTTCATCCTTGTTGGTGGGGGAGCTGGTTTTGGCTTCACCATGCGTGTATAAACGGTAAGCAAAGCTCAAAAAGACCATAAGTTTCGTTAACCTATGGCCTTTTCAGTATCAAGCTTCGCGAATAATATCATTACGCCCGTATGTCCATGCTTGTTTATTCGTCTAATCATGCGTTTTTTATTGTGTATACACAAGCAGCATGATTGTCCTTTGCTGCACATGTTTCTCTGACGACATGATCAGTATTTAATAAATTCTTAAATAGCTTCTTCTCACAAGAGCATGCAATGTGGTAATCCTTCGCCACCTTTGCAATCGGACAATTATACTCTATAAAACGGTAGTCTCCATCCGCGGCTTGTTCCCATTCAACCATGTAGCCATTTTCATCTTGAATTTTGGCTAAAGCGGCAATTCTCTCTTCCAAACTTCCTTGAACAATTTCTTTATATTTATCTTCTAAGCGTTCTCTCCGCTTTTCAAAAAGCTCTTCAATGACTTGATTGCCGTTTAGAGATTCAAGGTCTTTTAAGAATTCTAATGATAAAGCTCCATAATTACGTGGGAAGCTTTCCTCTCCACTCTCTGTTAAATAATACTTATAACTAGGTCGGCCCATTGATTGTTTCTCAAGTCTAGCTTGAATTAATCCTTCCGTCTCTAGCCCTTGCAAATGTCGCCTGACAGCCATTTCTGTTATTCCTAACTCATTGGCAATATCAGACACCGTACGCTCTTTATGTCTCTTGATGAGTGATAAAATAACCTGACGTGTCGAACGTGTTTGCTTACCCATGGCCATCACCACCTTTATCCTTATTGTATGCGATGTAGGGATTTTTGCAAAGGTTTTGCTCGTTTCCTTCTTTTTACTCTTGAGGCAAAAAGGCAGAAACAGGACCTAATTCTTCCACCAAATACCTTCGAATCTGTTGTGGAAATCCTGAAATAGACGCAAAAGATTTACGATATTGATTCCAAATAGGTTGATGATCAATTTCTATAAAGGCTTGGACTAAAGGCTTTCTTAATAGGATTAAAGCTTTTAATGAGAGGCCATCCGACTCTTCCATCACTTTTTCGTCCACTAAAATATCAATAATATCTTCATAACTACCTGGATCTCTCATAATAAAACCATCAATCATACTGTTACCCACATCAATAATCGATTCAATTAATAAATAATTGACCCTTTCTAAGGCCAACTTCTCATACGTATTAAATGTATGAAGTTCTCGCTCAGTTGGAAACGTTTTTAAAAGCTCTTCAATAAAATGTAACGTCTTTTCAATTTTTTCACGATTAACGAAATACATCCTTATCACCTTGTTTCTCAGATTTATGGGTTTAAGAACTTACATAATGAATAACTGGATAAAAAGAAAAAAGAATGCTCACTCTAAAGCGTAGGAGGTGCTACAATGTTTTTCAATCAAGATGAACCAAAAGATTTCGACAATGTAGAAGAAGCAAAAGAAACCATTCTACCCGAGGATTTACCAGAAGGAGCTTACGGTTCTCCTTTTAAAAAAGATGAGACTGTAACAGGTAAAAGCTCACCATGGGAAGAAGGCCAGCATGCGAATAGTGCCTTTACGTATGAAAACAAACAGCTTCATCGTAACCACCAACGATTAGATCCTAGTAGTCACCCGACCCACCAAGAAAAAAAATAATAAAAATCCCTAAGGCACTCATGTCTTAGGGATTCCTCATATGTTCAACTGTTCAAGGCTCACATTCACGACTATAGAGCTTTGTGTGGTCATCCCTTGACTCTTTTTAATACAAAATAGGCACAGCCAAAGTTACAATATTCATATAAATAATCATCCAATGTACTGATTTTAGTATCAAACGTGGATTTCTTATGCTTATCGTCAAAAAAACCACGTAACCGAAGCTGATTATAGCCCCAATCCCCGACAATATAGTCGTACTTATTTAATACCTCACTATACCGTTCTTTAAAGGCCTCTTCATTCCAGCCATCTTTCACATCTTCAATCAGTTCAAATTGCATTGATTGAAGTCGGACCATAATCCATCACCTCACTTATTCCTACTCTATATTGTACCATATCTAAGCGATTTCACCTATAAGCTTTCCGATATTACCATTTCAAACCTACTGAGCCCCCGTCATTTCCTCGAAAAGAAAAAGGAATAGAGGAGCAACCTCTTATTCCTTTTTTCTTTAACCTTTAGTTAGCGTTTCTTCTTGTGCCTTCTTTGCTTCACTTCGAACTTGTGCTTCATTCACTTGTTCGTCCGCATGGTAAGATGAACGTACTAATGGACCTGCTTCACAGTGGCTAAACCCTTTACTTAAAGCAATTTCTTTTAACTCTGCAAATTCATCTGGATGATAATATTTAACAACCTTTAAATGTTTTTTAGTCGGTTGTAAATATTGTCCAATAGTCACGATATCAACATCGTGAGCACGTAAATCATCTAGCGTTTCAATAATTTCTTCCTTTGTTTCACCTAAACCAATCATAATCGATGACTTTGTCGGAATATCTGCGTGCATTTCCTTAGCACGACGTAAAAATTCTAACGTACGGTCATACTTTGCTCTCGCACGAACCCTTGGTGTTAAACGACGGACAGTTTCAATATTATGATTCATAATATTGGGCCTTGCATTCATTAATGTTTCTAGACTCTCACGATTGCCTAACATATCTGAAGGTAATACTTCAATCGTACAGAAAGGATTTCTTCTGCGGACTGCACGAACGGTTTCTGCAAATACCCCAGCACCACCGTCTTTCAAATCATCGCGAGCAACTGCTGTAATAACAACATGCTTTAATCCCATTTGTTCAACTGATTCGGCCACACGTTCTGGTTCTTGTAGATCTAATTCATTCGGCAGACCCGTTTTAACCGCACAGAAACGACAGGCACGGGTACATACATCCCCTAAAATCATAAATGTAGCCGTCTTACGAACTGCCCAACATTCATGAATATTAGGACATCTAGCTTCCTCACAAACCGTATGTAATTTCTTTTCACGCATCATTTTCTTTAGACCCGTGTAAGATTCATTCGTATTTAGTTTGATTTTTAACCATTCTGGTTTACGGATATGTTCTTCTTTTTTCGCCAACCTTACTCACCATCCACTATAAATTTCTGGATAAAGTAAAATTCTTGATACTTTTTCCAACATTTTCACTCTTTATATACTTTATCATGAATGTCCTCAAACAACCAACCGCTTTATCTTAAATTTACCATTGATTCACATCCATTTTTTTAGGATTTCGTTACATACTAAAAGGTGAGTTCAACGTTACATTAATTTAGAAAGGAGACCAGCTTATGAGGAAATTCCTGCCCTCTCTTATTATCACCCTTCTTACATGTCTATGGATAGCATCAAATGGCCAGGCGGCTGAACAAGAATTAACACTAGAAGAAAGAAATTTAGAGCGCCTTCACTTATATCAAAAAATAGAAGCGTTAACTAATATCCCTTGGTATTATATCGCCGCAGTAGATACGTATGAGCGCGGTGTAAGGAGAGCTCTAAGAGACCGACCACGTGAGGAAGGCTTTATTTCTATCTTTTATTCACCGAACCAATGGGCTGGTCCATTAAACCCTAACCTAGATGATCAAGACCCTTTATCAATCAGTATGTTTGGCGGAATTGGTCTAGATGGTAACGGCGATGGAATTGCTGATCGAATGAATGATGAAGATATATTATATACGTTCGCAAACCATTTAGAGCAATATGGATTTAGCTCAGAGGACTTCCGAATTGCCTTATGGGACTATTATCAACGAGAACAATCGGTCACCATCATTTCTGGCCATGCCCGCCTTTATGAGAAATATGGACATTTAGATCTTCACGATCATGCTTTTCCGCTTCCTCTCCGCTCCAACTATAGCTATCGGAGTACATGGGGAGATAGACGCGGTTGGGGCGGTCGTCGAATTCATGAAGGTACCGATATTTTTGCAGGCTATCAAGTTCCCGTTCGCTCCACAGCATTCGGTATCGTAGAGATAAAAGGTTGGAATATTTATGGCGGCTGGCGCGTTGGAATTCGCGACTTAGATAATATCTATCATTATTACGCCCACTTAAGCGGGTTCGAAAAAGGAATTGAAGAAGGTGCTATCGTAGAACCTGGACAAATAATCGGTTATGTTGGAAGCTCTGGTTATGGAAAACCAGGCACACAAGGTAAATTCCCACCACATTTACATTATGGCATGTATCGAGATAATGGTTTTATTGAATGGTCATTTGATCCTTTCCCGTCATTAAAAAATTGGGAGCGACAAGGTTTTCAAAAACTTCGCTCTGGAAATTAAATAATCAAGGCCTCAAGCATATATACTTGAGACCTTGTTATTGTTTATATGGCTTTATTCTTCTTTTTAGTGGCCTTTACCGCATTCCAAATACTTAAAGCCATTCCTCCCCAAAGGAGAACCATACTAATAATCATTAAAGTAATCGCACTTCCACTCATATTATTTAGCCTCCTTTTCAAGCTCTTTTGAATCGGTTTCGGCTTCTATGATATTTTTTTTCCATTTGATTAGTGATAATAAGAAACCAAGTATAAGCACTCCGACCGCCGCAGCTATTCCCGTTGAAAGAAGGAACCCAGTAGATAAGCCTTCATAATTTTCTTGAATGTTCTGCATAACATTTAGTACAAACATATACCCTAACACGATTGGTGTAATAATTCCTAAACACACTTTCCACCACCAACCAATACGCATATCTGATACACCATTTGCATGTTCTTGGAATTCTGGTAGCTTTCTTAAGAACCAAGACACCAAGATTACCGAGACTAAGCCTGCAAAAGCAATACCGAATTGATTAATGAAGTAATCGACCGCATCTAAAATATACAGTCCTGAATGTGTCGCATATATCAAGGATACGAGTGCAGAAAGGCCTCCACCAAAGAGCACTGCTTTTGTTCGTGATACTTGGAATTTATCTTGAATCCCAGAAATATACGTTTCGATAATTGATATTAATGATGTTATCCCAGCCATAACGAGTGAACCAAAGAATAAGACGCCAAAGAGTCCATTCATTCCAGGGAAACTATTAATAATTTGCGGGAAGACAACAAAGGCTAAACCAATACCTCCTGCTGCTACCTCATTCACACCTACACCTTGCTGGAAGGCCATAAAACCAATCGCAGCAAATACTCCAATACCTGCTAATAATTCAAACCCTGAGTTTGTAAAGCCAGTTATAAATGCATTATTATTAATATCTGATTTTCTTGATAAATAACTCGAGTACGTTATCATAATAGCAAAACCAACCGATAGACTAAAGAAAATATGACCATAGGCAGCTAACCAAACACTTGGGTTTCTCATCGCCTCCCAGTCAGGACGGAAAAATTGCTCTAAACCTAAAGCAGCACCTTCCAGAGTAACAGCCCGAATCACTAGAATTAAGAACATTACAAATAATACAGGAATAAAAATCCGGTTGGCTAGTTCAATACCTCTTCTTATACCTCTAAACATAATAACTAATGTTACTGCCCATACGAGCACTAATGGTATAAGTACGTTTGGGACAAAGCCACCCAGCTGTCCAGGCACATCTGCAACATGTAAGTAAGAGCCAAATAAGAAGCCTTCCGTATCAGCTCCCCAACTTTGATTAATGGAGAAATACGTATAAGCAATCGCCCATGCAATAATCACTGCATAGAAGGTAGATATCACAAAGGATATACTAACTTGCCACCAGCCCAACCATTCCGTTTTCCGGTTCATTCTTGCATACGATAATGGTGCTGAACCGCGGTACTTGTGCCCGATCGTAAACTCCATGATTAATAAAGGTATACCTGCTGTTAAAAGTGCAAATAAATAAGGAATGAAAAAAGCTCCTCCACCATTCTCATACGCCACATAAGGAAAACGCCAAATATTTCCTAATCCAACCGCAGAGCCAATTGCAGCCATAATAAAACCAGCTCTCGTACCCCATTGTTCTCTACCTGCCATAAAACACCTCTCCATTTCTAGAAAAGATATAATAGAATATCGACCTATCTTTCCCGAATTATCTGAAAATATAAATGGCACTTACTTTTTCTGTCTATTTTATGCAAGTCCATTTTAGTTTAGTCTTATTTTTCAGACTATTCAATATCTTATTATAATTATTTAGTCGAAATTTGTCAAAAGAAATAAATACCAAAAATAGACCCATGACCGAAGTCACGATATAAAACAGACAGTTGAAATGAGATATTCAACTGTCTGTTTCCTTATGCTTTTCTTAATTTTGTTAATTGATTTAATATCAATACAGTTAAGGCAAGTATACCAATGACGACACCAAGTGAAAGTAAAATATGTCCAGTAGCGCCTAAAACAATAAATCCAATTAACGCAATTCCAGCTGAGACAATCGCATATGGAAGCTGCGTCATAACGTGATCGATATGATGGCTTCCTGCTCCTGCTGCCGAAAGAATAGTTGTATCTGATATAGGTGAACTATGGTCTCCAAAAATAGCACCAGCTAAAACAGCTGCAAGCATTGGTAACATCAACGAAATATCTACCGCTGCTGCCATATCTCCTGCAATTGGTAATAATAAACCAAACGTTCCCCAAGAGGTTCCTGTTGATAATGCTGTGAATCCAGCAATCAAGAAAATAATCGCCGGTAGAAGCATTGGCGGGATCGTACCATCAACTAAATCAGCTAAATATACACCCGTCTCAATTTCACTAATGATCTCTATAATTGTCCAAGCAAAGATAAGAATAAAAATCGCCGGCAGCATGGATTTAATTCCTGCCCCTAAAGTAGACATATATCCTGAGTTTTCCTTTTTGATAAGATTCGATAATAAAGCAAAACCAAAGCCAATAAGTCCTCCGATAATAAGAGACCCCGTAATATTTGCTTCACCAAAAATATCAATTAAAGAAGAGGATTGTACTTCGCCATAACCAGTTACAATCATCGAAACAACTGTACCGATTACTAACCCTAAAATAGGGATGACTAAATCGTATACCTTCCCATTTTGATGACGCTCAATTTGACCATCGGTTCCAGGCATTGCACCAGATTTAGGGTCAGCTAATTCACCTGTTTCTAGTGCACGTTTTTCATGTTTCCTCATTGGCCCAAAATCAATTTTAAATACGGCTACAGCAATCATAAATAAAATCGCGATAAGTGCGTAGTAATTCATTGGAATAATTAGCATAAATGCTTCAAACGCCTGATATTGTGTTAAACCATGTGCTACAAGAATTCCACCAATGATGGAAATGATATATGCACCCCAGCTAGAAATAGGGGCGATTACACACATTGGAGCAGCCGTTGAATCAACCAAATAAGCTAGTTTAGCACGTGAAATCCGATACTTATCAGATACAGGTCTACTAATATTCCCGACCGTTAAACTATTAAAATAGTCATCGATAAAAATAATAAAACCTAAAAATATCGTAAATAATTGCGCACCGACACGCGTTTTGATTCTTTTCATCGCCCATTCAGCAAAGGCATAGCTTCCACCAGACTTCGTAATGAGAGCAGCCATCATTCCTAGCAATAATAAGAAAAGAATAATATAAAATTCCCAATCGTTAACCGCACCTTCTACATAAAATATCGAAGAAACGATTCCCCAAATTTGAGCTAAACTATCCACTGGATTAAAACCGTTTAGCATTAGTGCTCCTACAAGGATACTTACTCCAAGTGATATTAATACCTTTTTCGTTAATAAGACAAGAATTAACGCCAATAATGGTGGTACAAGTGACCACCCTGTGCCTATTACATCCATCATATTTCCTCCTCTTTGGCTCTTGTGAGCTTTTCTCTAACCTGAAGAAGAATGTTCCCAAACAAAAAAGGCCCATAACGGATACCCATTATCGACCTTTGATCACAAGGTTATCCCCATCTTCAGCAGTAGTTCTCCACAGTCTTACAACTGTGACAGTGCTGCATCTATTCGATACAGTCCCAGCATATGAAGTCTTGACGAACTTTATACACTTCGGCGAACTTGCCTTTCCCTTTTTCTCCACGTTGTCATCCTCAAAAAAGGTAATTATCGCATTCGCGCCTCTACCTCACCGTCTTGATGAGGTAATACTATTCATATTATCGTAGTATATTATAACTAAAATTAAAAAACGAATCAATGGTTATTTCAAGAAAATACTACTTTTCTAGTCTTTTATAAATTAAAAATTGATGTGAATGTTTATTTTTTTCATCGATGATTCCATCTTCCACTTCAATCAGTTTCCAATGATTCCAATCCCATTGAGGGAAAAAAACATCCCCTGGAAAGCTTTCCTTAATTTCGGTTTTATAAATTTTATCAACATCGTCTCTGAACAGTTCAAACAATCCTGCTCCACCAATAACAAATGACTCGTTCTCATCTCTAATTGCTTCAAGAACTGCTTCCTTAGAGTGGACGATTTCACAGCCTTCTGCCTTAAATGTTGGGTCACTAGTTAAAATAATATTTCTCCGCTTTGGCAAAGCTCTGCCCATGGATTCGTACGTTCTCCTACCCATTATGACCGTATGACCAGAAGTAACACGTTTAAAAAACTTCAAGTCGTTTGGTAAATGCCAAGGCATATCATTATCCTTACCTAACACACCATTTTCAGACACCGCAAAGATATAAGAAATCATACAGAAACCACACCCTTAATATGTGGATGTGCCTCATAGTTCACAAGTTCAAAATCATCAATCGTAAAATCAAAAATGGATGTAACATCTGGATTAATCTTCATCGAAGGTAGAGCATGAGGTTCCCTTGTCAGTTGGAGCTCAACTTGTTCAAAATGATTGGAATAGATATGTGCATCCCCTAATGTGTGTACAAATTCACCTGGCTTTAATCCCGTCACTTGTGCGACCATCATCGTCAATAAAGCATAAGAAGCAATATTAAATGGGACACCTAGAAAAATATCCGCACTTCTTTGGTACAGCTGACAAGATAATTTACCATCTTGCACATAAAATTGGAATAAGCAGTGACAAGGTGCTAAAGCCATATCATCAATTTCCGCTACGTTCCAAGCATTCACGATTAAGCGACGAGAATTGGGGTTTTCTTTAATTTGTTCAATGACTTCGCTAATTTGATCAACCGTCCTACCATTAGCTCCTTGCCAAGAACGCCACTGCTTACCGTAAACAGGCCCAAGATCACCATTATCATCGGCCCATTCATTCCAAATTCTCACTTTATGTTCTGTCAGGTATGCAATATTGGTATCCCCTTTTAAAAACCAAAGTAATTCATGAATGATTGAGCGTAAATGTAACTTTTTTGTCGTGAGTAAAGGAAAACCTTTTTCTAAATCAAATCTCATTTGGTGACCAAATATACTTTTTGTACCTGTACCTGTCCGATCACCTTTTTCTCCTCCGTTCTCCATGACATGTCTACATAAATCTAAATATTGTTGCATGTATGTCCACTCCTTTTATCCACTATAACTGTTCATCAAACGCTTCCGTCCCTACAATCAATATGTTAAGGTGGTCCATTAAATTCAGATAGTACGGGTTTTCTAGCCTGATATTATCTTCATATAATATTTTGATAACAGGATGCGTACTCATCTGCTTATTTTGTTTATACACGATCCCTTTACGATTGTCACTTAATTGAACCATTAACCCCGATGGATATACCGCCATCATTTGTCTAAAAGTCTTTACCATATCAATATCAAATAAAGTCGAGGCACCTGAATACAAAAGCTCTAGAGCTTCATGTGGTAGCATCGGCTTCCTGTAAGAACGATTAGAGGTTACGGCGTCAAAAACATCGGCAATCGCGATAATTTTGGCATATGGATGAATTTTACCACTTTTTATCGCTTGTGGATAGCCTGTCCCATTCAAGCGTTCATGGTGTTCTAAAGCACATCTTGCTATGTTTTTTGTCATTTGAGCTGTATCAATTAATAGGTCGTAGCCCAGTTTACTGTGAGACTGTACGATTTTGAACTCGTCATTCGTTAACTTCCCAGGCTTTAAAAGAATGTCTTTGGGGATAAACATTTTGCCTATATCATGAAATAATGCTCCTAAACCTATCTCATATAATTCATCTTCCTCGTAGCCTAATTCCATCGCTAAACCAATTGAATACACGGCAACATTAAATGAATGAACAAAAATGTATAGATCGTGTGAAGAAGCACTTAGTAATAATGATAAGGCATCAGGATTATTTTGAATATCCTTTATTAACATTTTAACAGAACTTTCGAAGTCAAGGTCAACATTGATCGCCTTTAAATCTTTGAAATTATTCCAAGTATTGGACAAGGCGATAAATTCATACTTTAATTTACTAACCGTTTCTTCTCTTGTTTTTTGAGATATCACTTGTTCAATCTTTGGCAGATCTATTTGATCATCTTTTATATAAATAAAAGGAACTGCAAGATTCTTCAAGCGCTTAATTAATTTCTCAGTAAGCAGAATATCTTTATTAAGTAAAATTGAACCTTCTCCATTTAAAACAGCCTTCGCTAATTTTTGGCCTGGTTTCGCAACCATTACGGCAATTAGACGCATGATACAACCTCCCAGTATTATTAAATTCCATTTATCTTCCAATTGGTTCGTTTCATCTCTTTTATATAGCATGTCATTCTATGTAAAATAAACAATAAGTCTTAGTCATATAGATTCATTCCATCTCCTATTATATCAAATGTAAATGAATTTTTTGAAACTTTCTTACTAATTGACAAAAAAAACTGTCACGGAAGGTTTAGAGTCTTCATGACAGCTTCATTTTTACTTATTTCATTTTTAACAAGGCGTCTTTCCCCTTCATTCCAACCGTAATTCCTAATGCCTCTGCTTCATAAGTGATTGATTCTAAAGGGGCTTCAAGTAATTGCTCAATCGTTCTCACACCAACAGCACGACCAGCGACAATCTTTCTTTCTTTTAATTTTGCGTTCAATAGACCAACGTCTAAGGCGCCACACATAATATACCCAACTTCATTCGTAACAGCCATAAAATTCGTTTTTGGAAGCTTTAATGTTATAGCTAAAAAAGTTTCACCATTAATCGTCACCGGATTCATTTCAAGCATGCCTTTCTCCTCCATCCAGAAGTAAACTTCCTTGTTCTCTTTATTACTTTATGAGGATGGAATATTGACTGTGAATCAATTTAAGCCCATTCTTGCCCAAGCTTCCAAGCTAGAATATCTCTTAAAAATTCCGGCATCAGATATTCTTTATGAGGTGCTTTATAAATTTCAGGGAATAGGTACCCAAAGGTATACATATCTAATGTCGCTATTCGGTACGTTCTTTTCCCTTCTAACAATTGACCTTCTACACGCACTTCTAGAACTTCCATATCACTATTGGACTGAATCTCAATACCTGTAAAAATCATTTTTCCAAGAAGCTTACCTCTAAAACCAAATCCTTTCAACTTTAAAAATCTCATCTCTTCTGTATACGCTTTTTGAATCGTCGCTAATAGTTCCTCGCCTGTTAATTCAACAATGCACGGGTTAATTGGATGAGGACAAATACGGTGAATATCTCCCCTTGTTATCTGACCTTGAGGAATAGATTCCAATATTACACCCGCATTCATCATGGCAATACTCTCCTTACACCACTCAGCTAAACCATCACAGAGTAATTGTGTGATTTCTGTATTCTCCTGCCATGAAACGGCTAAATCAAAAGGAACCGTTGCCACTTTATAGTTCAACTTCTCAAAAGATTGATGCTCTATTTTTTTGATAAGATTCAACGTTGATTGAGCTGGTTGACAAGCATTCGCTGAGATGAGTGTTTCTTTCATATCGACACAGATTTTTCGTTGTGTATCAAACTTGATGTCCAATCTCCCAAAATAATGACCATGTTTCCCCGCTTGTGTAATCATCGTTTGGTTAATCTTTTTTCCCCTCTCAATTAAATGATGGGTATGTGAGCCTAAGATAATATCGATATCAGGCATTTCCTTAGCAATTTCTTCATCTTGAAAAAAGCCTACATGAGATAAAAGTACAACTATATCGACCTGTTCCCTCACTTCTTGAACAATATCTTTAAGTAGCTGGAATGAACTCTCACATTTCCAACCTAATTGCTCATAAAGTCCTTTAAAAGGGGCTGTCCAACCAATTAAGCCTACTTTAACTCCATTCTGAAATGTATGGATTTCATACTTCCTCGCCCAACTGGGAAGCTGACCATTCGGTTCAAATAAATTAGCAAGCAAAACAGGAAACTGAGCATGAGC
Source organism: Alkalihalobacillus pseudalcaliphilus (assembly GCA_001038565.1). Lineage (GTDB taxonomy): Bacteria > Bacillota > Bacilli > Bacillales > Bacillaceae_D > Alkalihalobacillus > Alkalihalobacillus pseudalcaliphilus. The sequence goes on along the minus strand of LFJO01000002.1, from coordinate 347,466 downwards.
ATATAATTGCTCTAATTGCTGCTTAGAAAAAGTAACGCCTTCATTATTTCCAATCGTCGCATAATCAATCTCTGCCTCATTTAAGAGCTCTACATTCCCTCGTCCTTCAGTTGCTTCTGTTATAAGATGGCTTCGATCAGCATGATCACCTATATCTACAAATAAGGAGGCTTTATGCCGATGTGCCCTCACATACCCTACAATATGTGGCCAATTACTAAACTGGCTATGAAGATCATTAATATGGAAGATTGTAAGTCGTTCAATCGACAAAAAATAGCCCTCCTCTCTATTCAAAAGTTATTTCTTAAAATAAGCCTAACTGTCTAGGAGCTAAATTTTCATATTCAATCCCTAACATTTCAATCATTTCTTTAGCATTATCTGCTGCGTCACCGCCGGAATTATTATTAAAGATAACAAATAAGTGCTTACTTTCTGTTTGGAATGATTGAAGCTGTTTGGTCCATTCTCTTAATTCATTCTCATTATAACGATACAAATACCTTACTTCACGCCAGCGACCATTCCCCGGGTCATTCCAGCCATGAATATTGCGACCATGAAACCGAAATAAAGTTTTAGATTTATTAGTAGCCTGCATAACAATAGGGATAGATCCGGATCCTGCTTGTGGTTCGTCACAAATACTATGTATCCAATCCTCCTCTTGCATAAAAGCAAGAGTTTGTTCCCGGTATTGAGGTTGGAACCAAGACTGATGCCTGAATTCTAAAGCAACTGGGAGGTGAGCAAGTTCTTGTTTCACATATCGAATGTACTGTACATGTTCTTTTTTACAATCAAACCATGGCGGAAATTGGCACAAAACCATGGCGAGTTTATTACTTTCAATCATCGGCTTTAACGAATCACGAAAGGCTCGGAACATCTCACTGCGGCTTTCGAATGGCGTTAATGCTTTTTGGTGCAATGTCATCCCTTGGTAAGCTTTAACAATAAATTGAAAAGTCGCAGGGGTTTCTCTAACCCATTTTTGCATATTTCGTAAAGGTTGAACCGCATAAAAAGAAGCATCTACTTCAACAATAGGAAAATGCCCCGCATATACATCTAATTTGGATGCTGTGCTGCTGAGTCCCTCGTATAAGGAATCATGGTCTCCCCAACCAGCTAGACCAATATAAATCAAGTTTCTCACCTCAATCAACAAGTCATATCATATCGCCTTAAATATATTACGTATGATCAAATTCACTCCTTACAATATACCAAAATTATTTGCTTTCTCCTAAAAAAAGCAACTCCTCAAACGATAAAATAATTAGATATAAAGGATTGAGGCGAAATACTGTACTCGTCTTGGAAGATTCCTACGGGAACTGGTCACGATTTCCGGAGGTGGGCCTGAACTAACTTACTAACGCAGTAGATTTTAGCCTGACCTTTCCTCCTACATCAGTTGATCACCCCATGAGCCAGTCCAAAAAGCTTCAGTACACCCCTCAACAAGCCACCACCGATTGAACTTACATACAAAGAAAAAACCTCATATCCAACTTACGGATTACGAGGTTCTCATCTTCTTATTCCTCTTCATAAATGATTTCCACATTCCAACTATTCGCTAACTTCTCTAAATCCTCTTCATATTGAACATAAAGATAGTCAGATTCAATAAATGCCCGATCAGAAGCCACATAGTCCTCATTTACCCATAATTCATTACCCTCAATCGCCTTCTCAAAAGATTGCTCCAACAATTCATGAACCTCTAAAACCTTTTTATGATTATACTCTACTCTCAAATCATGTAACTCCGATAACAACTCATGAAGTCTAGGTAATGAATATTCCTCCGTAAACGCCAATAACTCATCATAATCTTCAATTAATTCTTCTTCTAAAATGACTTGACCTAATTCCATTGCAATAGCATCAGAATCATCAATATACGCAATAATTAAGTTCTGCTTACTAATATAATTATAAAAATAAAGCCCTGCTCCTACAATAACGACAACACCTAATAAAATTGATAATAGCTTCTTATTCATTTGTTAGACCCCTTACTTTTTTCAAAATATTTAAACACAACAGTTTATATATTAGTTAACTTATTCCAATTTGACAATAGTATAAAAGAATCAGGACTTTTTTTCATAAACACTCTAACAAGTTGATGGACTTGCATTCAGTTTCATTTTAGTGAATGTTGTAAGAGTGATATTTGCACTTAACAGTGTAGACATAACCAACGGGCGAGTCCGCCACCAACAAAGATGAACGTAGTGTTTGGCTCTTTAACTGGTGGAACTTCATTCAATTTGGTATTTGAATGAGAAGTACACGAACCAAAGAGGCACGAATACGGCTGATCATGTCAGTTACTGAAGGGAAGAGGGCGAGTAACTACACGAAAAAGGCCAATCATGTCAGTTACTCAAAGGAAATAGATGAGTAACAGCACGAATACGGCTGATCATGTCAGTTACTGAAGGGAAGAGGGTGAGTAACTACACGAAAAGGTCCAATCATGACAGTTACTCAAAGGAAATAGATGAGTAACAGCACGAAAAAGGCCAATCATGTCAGTTACTCAAGGGGTATGTAGTCACAATGAGCTCTTGAACTTAATGATTAGCCGTAACCTGTAACACTGGAAGTGGCTTGAGGAAATTCAGTGCACCACCCAACTAGCCACTAATAAACATGTAAGTAGCGTTTGGCTCTTTAACTGGTGGCTTTTCGTTCAATTTGGTTTTGTACTTTTTCATTTTAAAAGAATGTTGTTAGATTGTTTTGAAGAACTTGAGAATTAACAGTAACCCAGCGGACGAAAATATGCGGAGACTCCCGCGGGGCGTAGTGGCAGAGCTGAGATCCATCGGCGTAGCCGATTAGCTCAGCACCACCCCGCAGGACGCGCAGCATAATTTTCGGGAGCGACGAGTAGCGCACCATGTTCGCCCTAACTTCCATACAAAACGCCCATGGCGGAGCCAAAACCAGCTCCGCCACCAACAAACATGAAAGAATGGTTTTGCTCTTTGATTGGTGGCTTTTCGTTCAATATTGTTATTACTTCTTTTTCATTTTTTGAATGTTCTTGGCATCATTTTTTTGAACTTGAGAACTAGCAGTAACCTAGCGGACGAAAACATGCGGAGACTCCCGTGGGACGTAGTGGCAGAGCTGAAATCCACTAGCGAAGCTAGTTAGTTCAGCGCCACCCCACAGGACGCGGAGCATGATTTTCGGTAGCGATGAGCAAAGCTCCGCACACGAGTATCAGTATCAACTTTCATATAAAAAAACACCTTACAAATGCCGGTATTTTACCAACATCGTAAGGTGTTATCTTATTACCTAATTGAATGATTAACCAATCGAACCTTCCATTTCGAATTTGATTAATTGCAGTTATTAAACGACTTCAAAGTCAACCGAAAAAGCTGATATATAGCATTTTTGGTTGACTTACTTTATAAACGATTTTAAACAAAGTTAAACGTTATCGGATCAAAATCGGATCGTAATCGGATCATTCTTGAAAACGTGTTTCTTCTATTATATATGTATACTTGTCTTACTAAATTAATTTACTATCTCAACATTTGCTAAGAATGTCATCTGGTCACTAATTAGTTCTTCTATTTTTATAGCAAGTTCTCTTGTTTCAACAGGATCAGTAGATTTAACTAAGGCGTCTGCATTCCTCCACATATCGCTAGCTACAAGTAGTATGTGGTATTCATCAGAACCAACCGTAGTATTTCTCTCCACAAAATAATTGTTTATTTCAACATATAAATCTCGATAAATTACCCAATCTGATTCTAAAGGTTCATCCTGGTCAAAAGCATAATAAGCTTGTTCTTCCCATTCCATAGCTTGATTGAATATCTCTTCATCTATACCTTCCTTTTCCCAATCAACACTAAGATCCTCATCAATATAGCCATCTAATGGCAATCCTTTTTCCGAACATCCAATTAACAACATTAAAACAAGTAAAAACAACGTAACTTTCACCCTCAAGCCTCATCATCCTCCTTTTCTCAATCGTACCATTTACAAAGTACCACAAACAATTACAAATCAAAAAAGTCTTCTGTCTTTGCATTAGGATCGATAAAGCGTAATGCTCCCATAAGCTTCTTTATTGTTTCTAAAGACGTATTATAGTTATCGTCTTTACATAACTTTGAAATCGTATTTCTACCCACTCCACTTTTTTCAGATAGCCACTGTTGACTTATCCCTCTATCGTCTAGCCAAATCCCTAACCTAGTCCTCTTCCTTCCTAATCCTTTTCCAAACGTGCCCATCCCATCACCTCACAATCTATGTTCGATCAGCTTGTCCTATTCTCCTTTTATTTTTTGCAAAAATGCACACTCGATGAGGAAACAAGTACAAGCTCCACGAATACCTATAAACTATAGCAACTACCAAGGTAACAACCGTAGCAAGTCTCGTATAATCAGCCTTAGCAATAGCCTTAGCACTTACCTTGGTATCATTACCATGGTTTTTCAAGCCCTAACTACTATTAAATCAAGAAAGGAGATATTTGTTTAAAAGCAATGAAGGAGCAGAGCGAGTGAATGGTTGAGAACGCTACGAAAAGGAGGAAAAATGATGAATACTATCGTGAGTTTAGAGGGCATTTTGAGGTTTAGTCCATTTGTCGCAAAGGGATATACGCTGGTCATCGGTGGCGGTGTAATTGCTGTGACTGCCGCAGCACTCGAAAGATATTTAGCTGGCAAATCGGCAACGGTGATCGCCCAACATATTGCCGACATTATTAAAATAGCTTTGCCAATCGTCATGACGGCCACATTGATTTGGTTTGTCTTGTCTAATCCATTGTTATGAGGTGGTACCGTGTTTACACAAAAATCAAAGCTTAAGCGGCAATTAATTAAAACGTTTAGGGCTGGGGGTTTGCATCTTACTTATAAAAACGGCAGCACCATTCAATATATTTTGCCGAAGATCCATGCTATACAGGTGTTAAATGCTGGCATACGTTATGTATTTACGGTACCGCTCGGGCTTAATCCATCGGACATAGAAAATAAAAAGTGGCTGTTTGAAGCGAAATACGGTGAGAATATTGAGTTAGTTCGTAACAACAAAACATTTACTCTGTCCGTTTATAAGTCTGATTTACCCGACTCACTAACCTACAACTACGATGATATCTCGATCGCATTATCCGACCACATCTTACCGATTATTTGTGGTAAAGGGCGCACATCAAGCTATTTTGCCTATGACTTGATTGAGCACCCTCACCTTTTAATTGCTGGTACAACAGGTAGTGGTAAGTCCACACAGTTGCGCTCAATTTTGAGCACACTGATAGCCTATAAGTCTCCTAGTGAGTTAGAGCTTTATCTTGCCGATCTTAAGCGGTCAGAGTTTCACGCTTTTAAAAATATCGTTCACGTTAAATCAGTTAGCACTAGCAAGGATGATCTTGAGGTTGTCTTAACAAAGCTTAATCACGAGCTAAAAAGACGCGGAGACTTATTGGATCAATATGAGGAGACGCACACCCATGACCTACCAAAAGAGGTGCGGCCACCTTATATAATTTTGTGCATCGATGAAGTTGTCCTATTGAAAAAAGAAAAAAAGCTCATGGCTATCATAGAAGATATTTCATCAATCGGTCGAGCGTTAGGGGTATTTTTAATCTTGTCCATGCAACGTCCAGATGCTCAAGTCTTAGACGGTAAGCTTAAAAATAACTTAACAGTACGTATGGGCTTTAGACATACAGATGGAACTAATGCACGCATAACAGGTACACCAAGAGCACACGAAATCAGCCGTGATACTCCTGGACGGTTTATGCTTAAATTAGATGACCCTGTTGAGCTACAGTCACCCTATCTGACGTTGGATAAAGCTAGGAGTCTTATAGCTCCTTACAAAGTTGAAAAGCCTAAGAGCGTAAAGAATGAAGTTGTGGTAATAGAAGAAAAAGCACGACCACAAGAACAACTATCTATATTTGGAGTGTTAGAAGATGAAAAAACGAGATAAAGCGATACTCGATGATTTGATTAAGTTTAGAGTTATGAGACGTGATGATATTTGTCAGTTGCACTTTGTCGGATTAAAACAAGCCATTAAGTCATGTAACGCTGTCTTAAAAAGATTAAGGCGTGATGGACATATCAAGGCGATTACCGACCAAAAGCAATACCTATACTTGCACCAGGACACAAACGTCAAAAATGACAGTGCTAAGATATCTCATTTTTTAGCGATAGTTGATGTGTACAAAAAACTGTGCGACGTGGAGAAACCACAAAGGTTTGAGGTTGAGCCAAAACTATCCAACAAAGGCACGGTTGAGCCTGACATCTTTTGCATATGGCGTAAGGCTCCGTTTTATATTGAGGTACAACGTAACATCTATAGTAAAAAAGTGTTTGATAAAAAATTGAGTCGTTATGAGCTTTTTTACGAGAGCAAGGAATGGCATAAAGCTGATTGGCAGCCAAAGGATAAAATTATGTTTCCTTATGTGTGGGTCATTGGTGAGGGAAATTATAATGTAACAGGGAAACCGTTTAGAATTTTTCACACGAGAGAAGCCGTTTTAAATTAACCTCTCACTTAGAGGGGTTCTTTTTCTAGTTGATAATCGAACGCATGTTTGTATATAATATCTGAAAAGGAGATGATCATATGTCAGACACTGTACATTTAAAAAGAGGAAATAAACTGTGGGCAACAAGCTTTATGCTGCCCGAACATATTGAGGCCTTACACAAATTAGACTTTGAATCGCAAAAAGTACCTAAACCTGAGCTGGATGAGCAAGAATTATTTGAGATAGGTTTAGTCATAATGGATAGTCTTAAGCATGAGTTGGAGATACGTCTGACTTACTGGCAGGGTGGATTTTATCATGAGGTAATTGGCATACCGGATAAAGTCGATTATGAGGAAACGTATGTTGAATTAATAACAAAAGATGATAAGTTGACCATTAAGATCGATCAGCTAAAAGCGGCAGAACGTATTTTATGAGGTGTATTGATGATAAACGAAGATGAAAACAAATTAATGTACCTTTTTATTTACTTGCCTCTTGTCAGAAAAGTGCTAGAAAAAGACATGGAAAAGTTTAAAAAAGCTGAATTGAAATTTGAATTGACGTATTTAACCTACTTAGAAAAAGTTACAAACAAAGTTGGAATAGATATCGGTAAAGTTAAAAGGGAAATGTATAAGAAGGGTCTTACTGTTTATGAGCAAGGTCGCGATGAGAAAGGCTACTGTAAATACTTAGTTGTGTGTCGGGGGTATCGGCAGGATGTAGTTTTGCTCCCTCAAGCGATGAAGAATAAGGTGGCTGAACATCTGGCGGGTTATTTAGAAGGAACTCCAGCACTTTAATTTCAATCCCTTTTATGGTCGGTTTAGCTTAATTTCTGTTTCTTCTATTAGAGCAGTTAAATTTTTCATGGTCATGCCTCCTTTTTTATAATAATACACAAAATAAGACTAGATACAATGACCTACAGTAGATTATCTTCCATTATATTTACAACGTATTGAAAAAAGTTTTTGTTATCCAACGCAAAATGAAAAAATCAATAATTCTTGTAGAACCTCGATGGCTCAGAATTTTTTTATGGTAAAATAGACCTTAGATTTTGGATTAATAGCTCAGTATATCGTCATCAGAAACATTTAGTTCTTAATGATGGTGTTAAAAATAAAATGTAAAGGGTGGAAGTGATGGCTCGTAGTCAATTGTTGAAGGATATAGTATCAGGTAAAGTTACTTTAGAAACAATATTGTTAAGAATGAAAGTGATATTCGAAAGTCTTAATAACCAGAAAATAAATGAATGGATAAAAGGAGAGTTAGAAGGGTATAGTGATAAAGATAAATTTCCTGCATATAGAATTATAGTAGGAAGAGCTGTGGGAAATTTTGTGTTAAATGGCAATGTCAAATATACAAATTCAAATATACCTCTAGAGAGCTTGTTGTCTCATGATGAAGTACTGGAATTAAAAACGACAAAAATTACTGACAGTATAGGTACTATCGATAGAATTGTAACAACTTCTCAAGGAACATATGGGAACCCTATACCTACTTCTCTCTCACATCACATTTCTAAACCCTCCATACAAATAATAAATATGACAATAGAAATATCTTTCAATCTTTTAGACAATATTAAATCAACTGTCAGATCAAAGTTAGTTGACATTGTAATGGAACTTGAGAAAGAATTTGATAACTTAGATGATTATGATCTTTCATCTCAGGTAGAAGAAGATCCCCAAAAAGCAAAACAAGTAATACTAAATGTTGAAAATATCATTTTTGATAACTCTATACAAATGGGTGACGGGAATCAAATTAAAAAATCAAAAATCGGAAGTTTCTTTAGTAGAGGAAAAGATGAGTAATATTAAAATAGGTAATAATAACAAAATTGTAAAATCGCATATCGGTAATAGAGGTTTATCTAAAGTTGAGAAAAAAAACTTCTTAAGCAGACACCCCATTTTGACCTCATTTTTGGTTTCAATAATAGTTAGTTTCATTTTCCTTTTTTCATTTTGGAATTACATCATTAATTGGATTGAAGGTTTGTTTTAAAGGGATTAGCCCTCCGCTAAGAGGGCTTGCTTTTATACTAATTGATTTACCCGACGTTGCACCGCTGCCGCATCATATCCCGCTGCATTAAGTCGCTGTGCTCGTTGTGGATTTACTCCCCACTCTCCACGAATAACCTCACCAGCTAGTTGGTCAACTGATTTTTTAGGAGAGCTGCTTCCTGCTAGGCGGTTAACCTCTCTTTGCACCGCATTAGCGTCATACCCCTCAGCTTGTAAGCGTTGGGCCCGTTGTGGATTGTTGCCCCATTTGTTATCTAGTACCTCTCTAGCAAGCTGTGCAACGGTTTTTCGTGGTGTGGCGGGTTTAGGCTTATCATTTGCTAACATCTGATTAACACGAGCTTGTACAGCTGCAAATTGAGAACCTAAAGATTTACGTCTCACATCACCTGTGCCATGCTTACCATCGATAACCTCACGGGCAAGTTGCTCGATAGATTTAGTTGGTGCTTTTGGTGGAGTTGGCTTAGGTTTAGGTTTCTCTACTTTTACAGCATCGCCAAGCTTGATGACCTGTCCGATTTGTAAATTTGTAGGGGTTACATCTGGATTTGCTTTGATAAGGTCATTGACACTAACACCCGTTAACTCATTAGCAATAGACCAAAACGTGTCACCCTCTTGAATTGTATACGTGTTTGGCAATGACTCAGCAGGCTTAGTAGCTCCAGTCTGTACTGGTGCTGCGATGATACCAGCATAGTTGATTAAGGGGCATTGCTTCCAAGCATAACCAGGAAACTCGTTATGACCACGAGTGCGCTGATAATTAGGTAAATCCTTTCTGAGAGCCAACACAAGCAAACGTAGTGATTCTTTTTGTGCGTCTGTCGGTTCTTCGGTGCGGAAATCGCCACTTAAGCAAATGCCTACAGCAAAACGATTAGAATTACCGACATGATAACTGCGGATACCCAAATCATGGCACCACTTAATTGTACCGTCTCGCTCGATAACAAACTGATAACCGATACCAGGCCACCCTAGTGAATTAACATGATATCGTGCGTACCCTTCTGCATTTGAGCCTGCAAGATCCATTTTTGTCAATGAATGATGGATGGCAATGTCTGTTTTTTCATTAATGCCATCATTGACATACTTTTTTGAGCTGTGCTTAGTTAACGTTGACCTAACATCTTGTAGTTTAGATAATTTACGAAATTCCATTATTTATCTCCCTTCGTCAATCCTTCTTTTTCCAACACTTCTTTTTGCTTCTTACCTTTAGCTGTGATGTAGTTATTTTTAAAAGCCGCATAAATAGCCAACACAGCAACGACAAGACTCGTAATGCCCTCAACCACATCCTCTGGCACATTTAATCCAAAATAAGCTAACAACGCCACAATCAATCCGATAAATCGCACGATACTTGCTTTGTCAATTTTCATCTATTAATCTCTCCTTTAATTTGGTCTATACGTCTATGAGCAGACTTGGTTGACTCTTCCACACGAGTTAAGCGTTCATTCACCATAGCCATATGCTTTTCACTAGCTTTCTGGTCAACCCTAATATCATCTACTCCTTTGCTAATATGAGTGAGTGTGGTTTCAATTTTTGCACTTGCTTGGACTTCTTCTCTCAATTGTTTATTGCGATTAAAAAAATAACCAAGACACCCTACTATTAATCCTCCCACACCTACTACAATTCCAATTAAGACCCCTAAATCAACAGTCATTGACTCACCCCTATATAAAAAGAAAAGAGAGCCCTATTCGGCTCCCTCTCCATCTAATCGACCAATAAACTTTTGCTTGGCTAACTCTGCTAAAGCAGATAGACCAGGATTAGCCGCATACTCTTCCATCGATGCTGAGACTCGACCGTTGGCATTAATCTCTCCTGTTGGGTCGGTTACGCTAAAACGGACACGCACACCGCTGATATCACCATTACCATACGAAAAGTCTACACCTGTCACTCTAAAGTCTAACGCTTGTATCTGTTCTGACATTATTCTTCATCTCCTTTTTCTTCTTCATTTTCTTTTGCCTCTTCGAACGCTTCTACCCATAAAAAATGAGCCTCCGCATCAGATTCGGAAAGCTCTTTGTTATAATCCATAATGACTTCTTCTACTGTTTTGAGAGCTGTTTCAAGGTTCTTGCCCTCGATAACATACTCCTCATCCATCAATTCTTGCTGCTGTTTTCTAAATTCCTTTCTGTCTCCTATTAACTTGTAGCCACCTCCCTCAGCTGGTACCAATTCACCATTGTCATCCAATTCCGCAAAAGATTTAATCAACTCTAGTTCTTCATCTGCAAAAGATTTATTCTGCTCCTGTAGCACTTTAACAACACGCATACGGTGAATTTGTTTCTTTCCTTTCAAAGTAATTTTCAGTAAAAAATCTGCCGCTCGTCTTAAATCTTTGTTTTGTAATGTAATCATGCGATTCGCTCCTCTAATTGTTTAATTTTAGCTTTTAAAAGCTGATTCTCGATTTTTAATAGACTTACATCATCTTTAATGTCTTCTACATCTGTTGAAAGCTCTTGAATGGCTTTCGTATTTAGGTATACAACTTTATTTTGATTAATAGCATCATGGCTCGCAGTAGAAACAGAAGGACTATCCTCGGCTATGAAACCAATATGACGGTCAAATACTCCATTATCTAACTCTGCTATCATGTTATACTCCACGACTAATAAGCCATTGAGAATATCAATAGCTGATTGGGCATACGGTTCTATATTCGTTTTCAATTTACGACTAGACGCTATATTGAAAACTGAAGCTTTGATAGGTCTAAAACCAGTACCGCTTGCTCCAAATAAATCTGTGACAATAACTTCACCTCTGGAATCAACTGCTAAGTACATGTTCGTATCTGCATTTCTAATCCTAATACCACTTGCCATTAAAACAGGCTGACCATTATTATTTGTCCCACTAATATCACCAGCACCACGAGTGTTTCCTGAGCCAGTTCCGTTGATGTATGCAGAATGACCGCTATCAATCTTATAAGCTCTAGCAACTAAATCACGCCAACCATTACCATTTTGGTCTTTGATATGAGTCTCTTGTCTTGAACCAAGGATAAGATGATCACCGAACTGTGTACGTAAGTGCATATTGTAATTGTTATTTGGCTGAGATAGGACACCCATAATTGTGTCATCAGATGACCTAAACGTGATACTATTTCCGCTTGAGCCTGTATATGCTGTTCGTCTTTTTAAGATAAGCCCTGAATCATTTGCGTTGACACGTAACCCACCACTTGTTAAATCAGTCATATGATCGGTAGCGTGCTTAATGGTTATTCCATACATCGACTCAATCGTCATATTTTGACCACTATAAATATGCATCCCTAAACCTTGGACATTCGACGATAGGGTTTCATCCGCGTAAAAGTCAATGAAACGAGCACCATTATAATCTGGGGAGTTACTATGAACCTCTCGTTGAGTGGAAATTCCCTTGTCATTCAATACTACCCAACGATGCACATTGTTGTAATTATTTGAGCCAACACGCTTAGACGTAATACCAGCTCTATAAGTACCATCATAGCTTTCCACAAATGCGTTATAAGTAGCTGTTCCGTTTGAGAATCTTCTTGTGTACTGACCTTCCGATCGAATATAACCTCCTGTAATTCTCGTTGAATCTGTGCCACTTTCTGAGCGGATTGTTGAACCTGTAATCGTAACAGCCGTAATGTCAATACCCCTGAGCGTACCGAAGGTCATTTTATCTGCTGACAGACTAGCAATTTTTCCATTAGTAACTGCCAAATCCTCAATGTATGCAGATGATATGATAGCTTGTTGCAAATTGGCTCTTGAGACTGCTAGATTTGCTATAGCTCCGTTTCCTGCGGTGATGCTGTTAGCTGCCATCTTGTCGGCTGTGATTGCACCATTTACAATCATATTAGCCCCATTCTTTCTTCTAACCACTAAGTTGTCAAAATAGAGTCTATTTGTTGTCTCCCCATTGTTACCAAAAGTGACACGGGGTGATATATATCCAACTCCACTACCCACTGTATATGTTCCGCCAACTTTGGTGAAAGTGTGGGTTTTTGTTTGGGTAGTGAAAGCTACCACCCACCCCAAGGGTTCTCCCTTTAAATCGTACGTCCTAACTCCCAATGTTTGTGACCCACTGCCGACTAAATTATGAGTCCTATATTCGCCTTCAATATGAAATTGTTCTCCTTGGCTTACTGGAATTTTTCTTAATTGGACGACATTTACATTGCTATTTGCATTTGCTAGTAAAGCTAGGGTTTTAGAAGAACCATTACCTTGAGACCATGACGCCATATCATAGACCAATGCTGTCCCCCCACTAACGCTCCAACCTTTCGGTGGTTGATTGGTGGTGTCATCCTCAAATGTTCCATTATCAATCAAATTGGTAAAGTCGCTAACTTCAAGCAATCTAGTGTCAATCTTTACACTTTCGGGGGTTAAATTGATTGCCGAAATAATACCATCACGACTCACCCTTAAGTCAATCTCACCCGCCATCGTGCTTATTCGACCCTCTGCGGTGGTCATACGACCAGTCAAAGAGTTAACACTTGTGAGTGTAGCACGTTGAGTTATTTCGTAGGCGTTTTGTTCGATAGCTGTTTCGGCAGATGTGATTCTACTAGCCATTTCCTCAGGGGCAGGTCCCCAATCAGTTTCCTTATTACCTTTCTCAAGTTGTGCTCTCCATAAAATGACTTCTATTCCGCTATTTGCACTACTCCTAATCTGTATTTGTGCAATGCTATTTCCGTTTCCACCGAAAGACCAACTTACTCTACCAGAAAAACCTACAGGAATTTGTGTAACTGTTCCTGGATAATTTCCATAGATATCTAAAGGTTGGCTTCCAGTATTTTTTATCCAAACTGATCCTGTGTATCTTTGTCCTATTAACGGTCTAGGATTTGTTAATAGTGATTTTACTACCTTTATCGTACTCCCACCACTAGCATCACCCGATATGACTAATCTTGTTGCATCAGTCGCACCCCATTCGCTTACAGATATACCTGTGGTTCTTGTTACAGATACACCTTGATACCCACTTGCAGGGAATGAATTACTATCTATAGCTAAATTTGTTCCACCAATCTCCAAATTTCCAAAATCAGCCTCTAGGCTACTAATGCGTGAAGTGAATTGACTTGATGATACTTCTAAAACTCCAATTCTATTAGTCACGCCTGTAATATTTCCATCTATCCGTGTGATTTCCGTTTGTTCTGCTTTGGCTTCGATTCTTCCATCAAGAACGCTGAGGGTTGTCTCCGTTGCTGTGATTCTATTATCAGCGTCTTCATGTGCGGGTCGCCACGGAGTAGGCTTTGTACCTTCTTCTAGTTGGATATCCCATAATTCTGCGACATAGGGGATTCCATAATGACTTCTATTTGGCTGGATATATAAATCGTCATTGCTAGACCCTCCATCAAATCGTAAATAAACGTGATATTGATAAGTTTTGTCATCGTTTGGATAAGGATTGTCTGCAATCCCTCCACTCCACCAACCATTTACATTTACACCGTTCCTCCACACACTCAAACTAGTCCATCCAGTAGCATGACCAGCCATAGATGTAATAGAACCGCTAATTTTCTTGACTTTGAAAGACAGAATATAACTTCTTCCAACTTCTATTTGGGGTATTTGGTCAACCCTGATTCTAATACCACCGTTACTTGGGGTGTTAATTGTAGCTTTGTATCCATCCCATGAACCGAATGCAGGATTGTGAAAATCAAGAGCATTTTTACTTGCTAGATTGCGTCCACCAATCTCCAACTTATCGAAATCAGTACGCAACGTGCTAACACTAGTTCTTATGCCACCAACATCCGCGGACAAATTGACAACCGTATTTTCAACCGCATTGACATTGCCTTCCACTCTGCTAATAGTGTCAATCGTTGCACTTAAAGAACCTTTAACCGTGTCTATTTCAGTTGTAACTGAGATAATTCGCCCATCTTGCTCAGCTAACAAATCAGCGTTATCATTCACTTTTTTTAGTAAATCTTCTGCCCTCTTGTCTAAACTATCAACATCACCCTCGATAAAAGAAAAACGACCATCCACATACTCAAGCTTTGCCCTGTCTGCAAGCTCAGACATTAACGCATTTTCGGTGTGTTGTATCTCTTGGTCGGTGTAGACTTTGGCATCTGCTTGTATACGATCTAAAACCTCTTGGCGGATATTTTCAAAATTAATACCATTTTCGCCAATCAAATCCGCTTCACGATGCAATTCACGCATTCTTTCCGCAAGTTCGGGCCCAAACATAATATCTTCCGTCAAAATGCGTACAGTGGATGCCATTGCCTCAGCACTAAAATCAGATGGGCGACCGTGAGTATTAAGAGCACGCACACGGTAATACCATTGTTGGTCGGCATCTACTGCGTGATTATATCCGTTACTATTACCACGAAAAATAAGATGCTCAGGGGATGGAGTAAACCCTTGTACCTGTGACGCGTACAGCTCATACTGATTGACATACAATTCTTGGTTAAATGACCACCAGATATTAATTGATTTAAATAAGCCATCACAATCAGTGATGACGGGAGCTGGTGGCTTTATGTCGGGAAAACGGTCATTTGTGATTGGTCTTGCTTCTGACTCCCATTTCCCGCGGTTATTATTGATCGTTTCTTCAATGCGGTCTAGGCGATCATCTGGCTGATTGACGGATAAAAACTGCCCAATCTCAACAACAGCGGTGCCCTCGATGTCGAGCAAATCATACTCAATCGCAATAACACGAGCCTGCACCTCAATAGGTCTAGCAAACTCACGGTCAAAGGCTCTGACGGTATCGCCAAGCTGGACCTTCTCGTGCTCATGACCAGGTATTGATTCTAACATTTGCACAGACATGC
This sequence comes from Alkalihalobacillus pseudalcaliphilus, assembly GCA_001038565.1. Classification (GTDB taxonomy): domain Bacteria; phylum Bacillota; class Bacilli; order Bacillales; family Bacillaceae_D; genus Alkalihalobacillus; species Alkalihalobacillus pseudalcaliphilus. Next base: position 331,934 of record LFJO01000002.1, on the reverse strand, counting down.
GGTAGTTTACTTCTGGTTCTTTAGCTGACTGCAACTGCTCCCACGTTGCCCTCAATAGCTCCTCAGGGTCCTCAATGCTACTATCTTGCCAAATACCGTAACGATGCAACCTCCCGCCATTTTGTTGGTAACCGTACTGAGACAAAGCAGATGGAGAGCCAACCCACTTTTGCCCTCTTGGCTTGTTAACAGGGTCGCCATTTGCCACTGACCACACCACATCCGCAAAATCAATTAAACGACTATGACCGCCTGTCTCGTTCCCCTCGTCATCCTCAATCGGTAAAGACGAGCCACGACCAAACAAAGCTGTTTTTGGATAGGACAAAATAACTCGCTGTATCTCTTCGATGTCATGGTCATTTTCAAAACGTTTGCCGCGGTCAGCTCCTAGCCTTTGCATGAGCTTGACTTGACGAGCTGAGATATTATTTTGAGCATCAAACAACACGACATCTTTAATATCACCGCCCCATGTGTTACGGGTTTTCCATATAGCGTCCACAGATGTAATGTAATAAAAATTGGTGGTAGCTGTACCAAAAGTACCCTCAACTATTGCTCGCCAACGTGTTCCTTGCACCGCAGCAGACATGGCAACCTGTGGTGTTTGGTCAACAAAGCGACGATCCTCTACGACATGGTTGCTCAATTCGTCGATAAAAGCAGGTAGACAAAGAGCGCTGGTTTCAGGACCATTGTCGTTATCATAGTCGTCAATTTCCTTAATGACATATAGACGCAAATCGCCTTCCTTATCCCTAAAGACTACTTGATTTTCCTCTTTGACATAGGCTGCGTTCGGTGTATCGGCATCAATGACAAATACAAAAGGCTCGCTAGCTACTTGGTTAAGTTCATCCCTAAACCTTGTGCTAACAAGCCCTGTTTCCTCGTTTATGGTAGTTAATAGATTATCGTCTCGATCTAAGATATAGATTTCTGACATGTTTTTCCTCCTTTCTACAGGATATAAAAGACCCCCTGTCGAAATAGGTCTATTGAAGGGGGTGAAAAAAGTGATTAGTATAAAAAAATTTGATGATACTGTACGTAGTGTTATGCAGAAACATAACGTACAAGATGAAAAGTTAGAATTAGTTTTAATTGATTTATTTCGTCATTTCGAAAGCCATCTATTAAACGGTGATTTTGTAAAAGAAGTTACTAAAAAACAAGATAGAGCAAACGCAAGAGCACGAAGGTACCCTAGACCTTAATCGTCCATTACGTTAAAAGTTCTACCGTATGATGAAAACTCTAAAACATCAGATTTATATTGAAGTAACTCCACCTTTTCTTCCGTAGTTTTAGCAAGGTGGAGCTCTTCATTTATAGCTACCATAACAGCCCCATTTGACCATTCTTTTGTCATTTCACGTAATTGATCTACTTTTGATTTTTCACTCATCCTAACCCCTCCTAATTTTAATAAAATCTCTCAACATAAGTAACAGTCGTCGCATGACTCGCCCTCATCCGATTAGCCCCTGGCTTAAGGTCAAACCACCGTGACTGCATCGATAAAAGCTCTGGTCGTGCAACTCCGTTTAACGTGACTTTACGCATCTTGTAATCTAGTTCCAAGATGTCGCCTTGGATAAAGCTAAAAGGCAGAGATATCCTCCCCACCTGGTCTTTTTCTAACCAAAAGCTTGTAGCAGCAGCGGGAAACACAGTACGGCTCACCCACGGTGTCTCTACTTGCCCTGTTACGGTGCGGTTGGCGTATGATGTGGTTATGGATAGTTGGTTTTGGGAGCCAAACAAAAAAGGCTCTAGCATCCTCAAGGATAAGCTAAAAACCCCATCACTATCTGTTAAATTGTCGATGTCATAACTACCCTCTTGGTACACAAGGATATGACGGTCAGGTGTAATATCACGCACTATCTTGATTGGATCGTCCGAAAGAAAAGCGGTAAAGAAAAGGTGCTTTTGCTCGTCTAATCTTTTCAGTGTCGATTGCTCTATTTGCACTACAATATTAACAAGACGACTACCTTTTCTCGTTCTTTTCAACCTCTCTTTTTTACCCGCATATTGAATATCTCGGATCGCATTAGGCGAATGAATGTGAAAACTCTCCACCCACCATCCTAACTGGTGCATGTCATAGACTTGTCCGTTGGAATGTATCAACTTAAAATTTAATGGACTAATCAATTAATCACCTCCCTCTCGGCATTTTGCTTGCTCTGCCATTGCTCCTGTCAATATGCTCTTTTACTGGTCTCCAAATAATTTGACCTACAACACGCCCCTCAAGAATAACGTCAGATGCCTCTATGTTGATTTGCCTATCTCCCATTGGATTAGGTAGAGTAGAGGCAACATTTAAGCTCAATTGATTAAGCTGAGCGGCAAGTGCACCACTCACTCCGACACCACTTGCATACGCAGGTAAATTTTTGATCCCTTTTACAATCTTGAGTGATTGCTCGTGTGTAAAGACTTGAGCACCACGCTGTAAGTTGTACACGCCTAAATCAGCAATAGACCATTTGCGACCCTCTCGCACTAATTCGGGGCCTCCACCATCGCCTAAAAGAGCAGGACCACCAGGATGATGATCGGTACCCTTAGCGTAAGCTGGCATACGCATAGTTGACATAGCAAGACGTAACCCAGCCTGTACGCCTGTCCAAGCGGCATTAAGAGTAACGGACTTTGTAGCTGGCTTGACCGCTTCATCGTGTACCTTTTTCGCTGTACCGTTGTCCGTCACTTCAACATCTTTCTTGACATCTTTTTTGAGTTCATCGTTCATTTTCTTGGCGTTTTCTTCGCCTTGTTTGATGGTGCGGTTATTTTCTTCTTGTCCACTTTTCAAAGCACCTAGAGCACCGCGCTGTTCGCGGAAATCATCAGTAATTTGTTTGACCACATCTTGACGCTTTCTTTCTTTATCAAGTGTCTCTGCGTTCAAATCTGTCGTGTCATTGATAAGACCAAGGATAGATTGATAGTCTCCTATTTGCTTATTCAATACATCTAATTGTTCTCGTAAAATAGCATCCTTATGTTCTTCTTTGCCTAATTGCTCGTTCAACAAGTCGCGTTCTTTGATTTTCTCATCCAGTTGCTTCTTAGCAATGTCAACACCTTCTTGACCTGCTTCATTGATATTCAGCTTGTCTAAGTGGATTTCAGCATATAAACTTTCAACCTCTTTACCAAGCTCAAGTTCTTCTTTTGTAGCATCGATTATTCCAAGGTGTTCATTTCGTTGCTCAAGGAGCTTCACTCTTGTTTCAGCAAGCCCTTCATTTTGAACACCTGTCAAATAAATTCTTTCTTCATCCAACCTCTTTAATTCTTCTTGAGTATTTTCTTGATTGAAATATTGATTAGAAATCTCATCCAATCTAGCTTCTATACCATCTTTTCCAAGCGCGTTTAACTCATCCAAACCTAAAAGTCGCTTATTAATCTGCTCTATCTCAAGCTCTGAATCTTTTATCGTATCAAGTAGTTCACTTCGCTTCACAAGCCACTTGGCGTGTTCCAATTCAATCTCTTCAACAGCCATATCATGAAGGAGTCGGATGTGATCCTCTAATTTTTCATTTACACCCGCGATGGCTTCACCTTGAGCAGAATGAGCTTCCGCGGTCTGAGGTGCATTTTCAACAATTACTTGGTTATACCCAATCATTTTATCAAGCTGTTCATTCGACATTCCTGATTTTTTTCGCAGTTCCTCATATCGCTTCTCTAATTCTTTAAAAGCCTCTTCTTCTGGATTAGAAGCCATTTCTTTTCTAATATCAAGGAGTTCACCAAATTCTTTTGTTGTAAGTTTTGACTCGTCTCTTAATTTCGAGTAACCCTCCGCTGCCGCTTCAAGCTCTTTGTGCTGGTCAATCAAGCTTTGAGCCATATCAAGGTTTACTTCGGTTGCTTTATCCGTATCCTTCGTCAAATTATAAATAGCAACACCTAACCCCGTAATACCAGCAATAGCAAGAGCAACAGGGCCACCAACAGGAGCAAGAGCGACTAATCTCGCCACTAACCCAGCACCCTTTGTCGCACCAATAGCCGTAGTCAAAGAGCCTACAATCTTAATACCGCCACCTATGACCGTAAACAAGCCACCCAATACCTTAGCGGCTGGACCAACAGCGGCAACAAGAGCAATCAATTTCAGGATATTCCTTTGCTGTTCCTCGTCCATTTCAGCAAAACCATTAGCCACATCCTCAATCTTTTCGAAAAATGGTTCCATCGCATCAAGGGCACCCATCACCGCTGGTACTAACGCATTACCTAAAGTAATGGCTACATCTTTGATGCGGTTCCACATCATGATCAATTGAGACTCAGTAGTAGCGTATCTTTCTGCCGCCTCGTTTTGTAAAGCAGAGTTTTCAGCCCAAGCCTCATTCGCTGTTTTTAAAGCTGACGTTGCCATTTCACTGGCGTTAGATGACCTTAAAATTGTGTCACGTAAACGGATTTCTGACATGCCTAAATCATCAATGATCTTGAATGCTGATTCACCCTGTTCTGACAAATCACCAAGGCCGCCAAGAAAAGTAAATATAGCTGTAGCTGCGTCTTCTTCAAAGGCTTTCCTGAAATTTTCTACAGACATACCCGCAATACGTGCAAACTCTTTTAAATCTTCGCCTCCCATTTCGACACTTGCTGCCATATTGATCATTAATTTAGAAATGGCAGACCCACCCATTTCTGCCCGAATACCAACAGAAGAAAGGGCGGTTGAAAATCCAAGAATATCCGCTTCGCTCATGTTAATCTGACTTCCAGCCCCCGCAATACGCAAAGCCATATTGGCGATTTCAGATTCAGTAGCGGCAAAGTTATTACCTAGATCAACAACAGTAGACCCAAGACGATCAAAGTCATCTTGAGCCATACCTGTGATATTTGCCAACCTCGCAAATGCAAAAGCGGCCGTTTCGCTCGTCATGTCGGAGGCAACGCCCATAGCTAACATGTTTTCTGTAAATCCTAATACATTTTCTTTCTCGATCCCAAGCTGAGATGCGGCTGCGGCTGTGTTGGCGATCTCTTCTGTTGATACTGGGATGACTTTGGCTAAATCCCTAAACGCCTGGTTAAATGTCGCAAACTCTTCTTCTGTTGCATCTGTTACTTTTCTAAAATTAGCAAAAGCTGACTCAAAATCCATCGATGCCTTAAAGACAGCGGCACCACCTGCAACTATCGGAGCTGTTACTCTTGTCGAGTACCAATTCCCAAAATCATTGAGAGTCTTCCCTGCATCTTGCACTTTTTGACCGATTTCTTGTGTTGCCTGTCCGACTTCTTCCAAAGACTTCTTGTATTTCTCAGGTGAAGACGTGTCACTCATAGCTGCTTGTTGTGCTTCTATTTCTTGATTGGTGTCAATAATCGCATTTTCTAAACGTTGTTCACTCGTTTGCAATTTGACTAAATCATTCGCAAGTTTATCTGCTTCTTCGGAGTTTTCACCGTACATTTCTTTGGCTTTTTCGAGTTGCTTCTCAGTCAGTTCAATTTTCTTACCGACATTCTCTTTTTCATTTCCAAGACGTTTGACCTTATGTTCCAGCTTCTCCGTTTCAGTGGATGAGTGTTTCATCTGCGTTTCGGTTAGCTTCATCTCGTTCTTCATCTTGGAATTGGCTTGATTGATTTCTTCCATGCCTTTTTTATATTCTTCATTAAAAACACTAAACTTAACTTTTACCTCTGATTGCCTTGCCACATGCTCACCCCTCTCATAAAAAAACAAGCCTATTTCGGCTGGGGATTATTTTTCCATCCGTCATACGCTTGTTTTCCTTGGTAAATTCGTTCGACACTAACTATTGGATAGTGCCAAAAAATTTTCTCTTCTATTCCACTTATCAAACAATAGAGCACATACCGATCTTCAACACATTCAACTTTTAGTTCTGGTTGTTTGACTTCGTTGTCTACTTTTTTTTTGTAGTTTCTTTGAAAGCATCGGCAAAGGCGTTCTGGTCAACAGGCATCGTTGCCAAAACAAGAGCACCATACGTTTCAATGGTTGTTGGTATATCCTCATGGTATAAATGCGTAAATTGCTCATAGGTGAGGTCTAACCCTGGGTTAACTCCCATAATCGAGAGATATATAACCTTCAAATATTTAGTTGTGTCAACGCCTTTCAACGCTTCTTCCCTGTTAGCTTCTGGGTCTAAAGCAGATCGAAAAACAGCGTCCAAGTCCGCTAAATCTGTAATGTTGGATGATTTAATAAGTCCTAACTTCTCACCTAAATGCATGGAATAGTTCGTAATGGTAGCAGGTAGTTTCTGTTCATTAACAAAGACCTGTTTAAATTCACCGTTTTCCTCAATCATTTCGGAGTGTTTCAACGTGATCGTTTCAAATCGTTTTGTCATAATTTCACCTCATAAAAAAAGAAAGAGAGAGGGTCTCCCCTACTCTCCATCCTCTATTAATGCTCTTATTGCCGTGACTTCTTCGGCTGTAAAAGGATTTTCTCCTGGATCGCCTTTGGCTCCTGCTGGACCTCGTTGACCCTGCTCACCTGTATCACCTTTGTCACCCTTATCACCCTTATCACCTTTCGGGCCTTGTGGTCCAGGAGGACCTTGCACACCCTCACCACTACCAGATGATTTTCGGACAACACGTGCAAGTCCACCTTCTTCCACAGGTTCAGCCAAAAAGCCAATACCTGTACCCTCAGATGCTACAATAACGCCATTCTCCCCAACTTCTACATATGCTCCCGCTTCTAACACTTGACCTGACTCAACTTGCCAAATAGGAGCATTGTTGATAGTAACATAAACTTCTTGACCTTCAGTTAATGGACCAGTAGATCGAAAATCAGGAGTCCCTCCCAATTCAGTTATCGAAATGGTTGGTACCCCATTCCCTCCTGAGAGAGACAATAATCGATTAGCAGCCACATCCTGAGTAACAATCGCTTTAAATTGTGTCATCCTTCTACACCTCCACCGCCACCAGTAGCAGCAACAAGTTGACGAGAAAATGACTTATGCCAATCTGTTTTTACTGTTGAATCATCGACTTCCTCTGACAAAGCCTCATAATAAAGTTGGCTATATTCGTCTGGATATGCCGTGAGATTTAGTTCCATTTCCGCAACCTGGTCAGCACCATTGGTCACTGTAAATTTAAAACCAGTGGCACTGATGCAATTAGGAAATGCGATCAATTTCGTCACATCTTCAAATTCGTCAATCACATCTGCTGTATATATAAATTCTAAGCCTTTAGCCTCAGTCCCGTATGAATAAACACCAGGCTTCAATCCTTCTTTTGATAATCCGAAAATTTTTCTCAAAACATCTACAGGCACATGAGCAGAAACAGTCAGATCGTGTTTCTCAGGCTTGGTACGCTTCTTCGCTTCTTGTCCTTCTACCATTTTTACAAGCTCTTTCATCGTTGTTTCACCCGAAATCGTTCCTACGCTCCCGAACTTTGTGCCTTCTGACGGTGTACCATTTTCAATAAATTGCACACTTGAATTCTTAATAGATATTGCATCAAATTCTTTCACTACTGTCGCCATTAAGATAATACCTCCTCAATCTTTTTATCAATCTCATCATGGATTCCGTTTATAATCCTTGGTGTTGCTCGTTCAAGGCCGCGTTCCATAAAGCTTTGTTCCTTGTGATTTCGTGGGCCACGCCCTTCATTCGGAAAAACAAGGTAACCATAACTACCTGGTCGATTAGCAGCACCGCCCCTTGATTTAACGGTAAACCCTAAATTTTCTTTTTCATCTGTTGACCACTTTCTAAATCTAGCATGGCTTTTTAACTTACCAGGCTTAGTAGGCACAGAAACAGGAATAAGAGCCGTTATATCTTTGGTGGTATGACTTACCCCTTCTTTGTGCAAATATGTGTTCACAGTCTGCTCTACATTTTCTGGGAGCCTTTTAAACTTCTCTTCTAACAGTTCAATCTCGGAATAATCAAGTTCAAACTTCATTCATATTTCACCAACCTAGAAAAGACCAGCGTCACTCGGTCGATAAATTTATCTGTTTTACCTTTCCTAATGCGTTCTTTGATTGTCTGTTGAAACTCAACTGCTTTGACCTTGCTAATCAAACTAATGATGTCAATGGTATTCGTTTCGACATTAGCGTTGTCTTCAGACACGTAGACTACATAAATTTCTTGCCTTAATTTCCCTATAGCTTCTTCCTTTTTAAAATCTCCATAGACAATTAAAAAGAAGTTCATAGGGTTTAAGTCATCATCAGTCATTTCATCTTCGTACACGTTCAAATTGAATGATTTTAGAGCATCATAGATTAATTGCTGTTGTTCACTCATGATTTCTTTAGATCGTTCATTCAATCGGACCCACCTCCTGCAACAAAAAAAAGAGATAGTTTTGTTTACTATCCCAATCAACTCTAAAAATGTCATATTGTGTTTTATCGATGACCGCAGCAAGTTTTGACCGCTTAACATCCTTAAAATGAGGCGGAAACCTTGTTTTAATCTTTAAGTCAAGGGTAGCACCAAGAGTGCCAGCTAACTGATAATCTTCGTCTCTAGCACTCATAAGCTGAAAAGCAAGTACGCCCTCTCCCGCAAAAGTTGAGCCCACTTGCTTACCACGTTCCCTAATAGGAACATTTCGACCGTATTCTAAAAATCCATCGTTAAATACATCATGTATCGGATTTAGTGGCCGCCTTAGCATCCTCACGAGCCTTCACACCCTCTCGTAAAGCAAGGTTTAAAAGATCACTAGAAAAATTATGCGGAAACATTTCAAGGGAATGATTGTAGCCATATCGACAATAATCTAGCAACAAACCTTCCTCAATGGAATGCTCATCATAATCTAATGACCTACCAGCAATATTATTAAGATAGTTTTTCCCTCGCTCAATCAAACCGTTTAGTGATTCATCCTCATTATCCCAAGTAATCTTAAGATAATCTTTAAGCTTTACCAGCATTATCCCTCGACTCCTGGAATCACGTCACCAAAAGCAGAAATTTCATACACAGTGAACGAGTCAGCATCTAACGGTCGACCATTGACCAATTGACGAGTTAAATAAAGGCGTTGATCCTCAATCATACGAAGAATGTCAGTTGTTTCTAGCTTCGCACTAACACCAACACCCATAAAGTAGTTCTTTGGCTTGCCCGCAATCATTTTGTTTAAAGGCACCGCAAAAGATTGGATAATACTTAAGCCAGGCACCGCAAAATTGTTGAACGTCCACGTTCCGTCATCCTTTTGTTTGGCACCAATAGCGAAGAACTTTTCAGCATAATCAAGTGGATTAACAATTAGCGTTACACCTGTATAGCGACGAGTACCATTTTTCGTAGTTGGAGCAAGGATCTGTTTACCGATTGTTTTTGGCGAAAAGTCAGCTAATACAATTGCTTCTTTATCTTCGTAGCCATTTGTAGGATGTAAGGAGCTTTCTAAATTCTTGATCATACCGATAGGCTGTTTAACACCTGTACCTTTTACAATTACGTTTTCTAGCTCATCAGCAATGACCTCTAAGATAACCGCACGAACATAACGATCTAACCAACGCGGCCCTAATTCAAACATGGCCTTTGAGACAACTAAGAAACCACTAAGCTTGTACATACCCATTTCAACCGTGTGAAATCCACTATCAACCATTTCTTGGATTGTCGCTGTTACATCGCCCCAAAATGCATGAGTAGCTCCCTCTTTACGTAATACCCAAGCCGTTGTTGCACCAGTGCGCTGGAAGTTAACAGCAGAAATAAGAGGATGCTCTTTGTGCAAGTCCTCAAAAACACGCTCAAAAACAGTTGGTGGCATCAATTCAAGCACTTCGTCAAATGACTCTACGTCGATGGCGGCGTTATAAAATTTCTTTTCCTCTGTTGTAAGAACGCGAACACCACGAGAAGCTAGAACTTGATCATTCCAATTTTCATCATTTGCTAGCTTAGCATCCTTGATCGTCTCCTGCATCAACGTTTGGATGCTATTGAAATTTGTTTCAAAGTTGTTTACGATTTTTTCGGCAACCTCTTTCGGATCGCTACTCTCAAATGCTTCTGCCATTGCATTAATTTGAGCGTCTTTGTCAAACCCCTTGTCTTTCCCGTCTAAGTTCTTCATACCAGCAAACGTCTGTAGGTGCATCTGCACTAAAAAATTCTTTTTCATAATTTTTCTCCCTCCAAAATAAAAAACGCCCTAGTTTTGGCGTTTAAATTTGTTTAAAAATGTATTTTGTTCTTGATGAACCTTGTGGGCACGAAAACGCTGAAGCACTGAGTTCTTATATTCTTCTGGAGCTGTATCATCATCCTTGACAACTTCATTCACTCGATCTGCTAAACCGATATCTACAGCTTCGTCAGATGTAAACCACGTCTCGTTTTGTAGCATTGTCTCTATTTCGCTACGCTCTCCTTTAAAACGAGTCATATAAATGTCTACAATAGACTTATCAACACCCTTTAGAGAGTTTAACGTCTTTTCTATATCGCTTTTGTTTCCAATCGCAAAAGTCCACGCCTCATGAATCATTAACATAGAACCTGTATTCATGATTAGTTCATCCGCAGCCATGGCAATTACAGATGCAGCTGATGCCGCCCAACCGTCAACATAAACCGTTACTCTCGCTTTATGATTCTTGAGTTGATTGTATATAGCGATACCGTCAAATACATCTCCACCAGCACTATTAATATGGACATCGATGTTATCTGTCTCCACATTTTTCAGAGCCTCACGAACGTCATTGGCCGAAACCGAATCATACCACCATGACTCTCCAATATCACCGTAAATGGTCAATTCGGTTGTATCACCACTTGTAGAAGCCTTAAATTCATGATTAATACTTGAAGCAACTTCATTAAATTTTTCATTTTTAAATCGCTTGATCTTTGTCACCACCCTCACCCCCTTTCAAATGTTCTTCAGCTTCTGCATAGTTTTTCGTTATGAAATGTTTGGAGGCCCATTCTTCTTCTAGCGGTTCTTTGTCTAACAAATTCCTGTTTTCATTAATAGAATGTGTGCCACTAGAAAAAAGCTTGTCTAATGCATTAGCAAGCCTTGTAATATCAACATGTTTAATCATGGATGCATCAATCTTCAAATACGTCCTCTTTAAATAATTTTCTTTCCTGTAATACTTGCGATTGGTTTCATCTTCAAGTAATTCAGCGATCGGAGCGATACATAGCATTAAAAAGTTATCGGTTTGAGCTTCTACGTCAGCAAGATCACCTTTGATCAATCCTTTAGGTACATGCAAAGAGATCGCTACAAAATCTATAACATCATCAATGATAGCTCTGATATCACGACTGTCTTTCCATGCGGATTGACTACTATTGGATCCGCTAAAGACTTCTTCAAAATTTAAGCCACTTTGTAACGGAAGAACTGCGCCACCTTCAGCTTCAAAAAACTCTTTGAATTGAACATTGAATAAATCCTCAATCATCTCTTGTTCTTCATCGGTCTGTGCCCGAGATATGTCCATTTCTAAAATTCCACGCAATGCATTATTTCGTTTATAAAGATTAGATGCAGCTGAAATGAACTTACCATAATCTTTGTATAGGCCATCAATAACGTCGAGAATACGCTTATTATTCAACTTATAAAAAAGAACTTCCGATTCTCGAAACACTTTATTAAGCGTTAAATCTTTGATCGTCACATCTTTATATAATTTTTCCTTAAATGCTAAATCTACAACTTCCCAGTTTTCCGCAATGAATAATTGTTCATCATGCATAATGACTAAACATTCATTTTTATTAACAAGACGCGACACTAACTCATGTATAAAATCCGTTGCATTTTGATTAATATTTGGTTCGACGTTAAAAAGATAGTAATTATTCTTTTTTACCTCATGCCCTTCTTCAAAAGTTCGAAAAACTGCTCTTGATAGAGTATTAGCTATTAGATCGATACAAGCATCGATCGCTAATCGTTTGTAATACGCATTAACACCCAGCTCCATGATAACGGTCTTTAAATCAAACTGTTTTTTGTCTTTTTTTAAAACCCCACCAATAAATTCACTAAACCACACTCTCTCACCTCCTTAATACGTTCGTGCTTTAAATACCACCAATTTTTGCTGTTTAGGTAACTCGCTCTCATATTGTAAGGCATGCAGCAAAGCAAAAAATCCGTCAGTTTTTCTAAACTTCGGATCGATTTTTTCATAGGTGATATTACCTTTTCCATCACGTTTGATATAAACGTTATTAGTGTACCAACGCATCATAAGATCATCACCAAATATCAAATTTTCATAGGCGAATAAGTCTTCGACAATTGGTTGCAACTGGGTGTGAGTTTTTGAACCAGAACGAGCTATTTCCAATTTAGAAAAGCCCATAGCTTCAAATTCTTCACGCAAATAATTGATACGATACATATCCGCAGTGATTAGTTTGATTTTGTAGTGCCTTGCTTGCTCAGCAAACCATTTAGCAATATGCTCTGGCTTATTCGTTTCATCTTTAATGATGGTGACATAACCTTGTTCTTTTGCTAATCGCCAATCAACCTTATAATTATAATTTTTTATCGATTTTTTATTGATGAACGTATGATGCAACCAAACATATTTGCCGTCCTTTTTGAATAACAATCCAACTCCAACAAAATCAGTCGTATCAGAGTAATCAATTGCTCCGATACAAGTCATACCTTTCAATTCCGGTATTGGCTTGTTAGTTGCCTTGATTTTTTCCCAAACTGCAATGGCATCATATGCATCGACAGAAGGGATGTTCATCCTTTTCGTCATAAATTCAAGTTTCGCAGATTTACGATGTTCTAGATTATTGTATTCAATCTCCATTTCCAAGCGGAGATCAGGAAAATGACGAATAGAAGGATTCGCCTTTTCCCACATTTGGAAATCATGAACCTCATCGGCTGAATCTAATCTACAAATGAACGGAAACATACGGCTATTTTTTATTTCACCGCGTAAAATCATTTTCGCTTCTTCTTTCATCCTATCGAGAAATCCGTCACGAAGATTTCCGTCCGTAGTGATATAAAAACGTCTTGGACGCGGAACTTTTCCCAAAGCCGATGTAAATACTTTTATATTTTCTTCATCCTCATAAGCATGGACTTCATCAAATATAATTGCGCCTGGACGCAAACCATCTTTCGTCTTGGCATTGTTTGTATAATAGATTAATTTAGAACGGGTTTTTAAATACCCAATCATCTTTAATGTTTTTTTAAAGAATCGCTTGAGCTTTTTCCAATGATCCTCCAAAACACCGTGTACATCCATAAAAGATGTTTTAGCTTGCTCTTGACTTGTTGCAACAATGGCGACGTCATATTTAGCAATATTTTGCTTACCAATTAAATAAAAACTTAAGGCAGCTATAAATCCATTTTTCCCTGCACCTCGTCCGAGCATTAAAAAAAACTCGTTAAACACTAACGAGCCATCCTCATAAAAGACACCGACAACAAAAGCCAAAATAAATTTTTCCCAATCTAACAGCTCGAATGGAAAATATTCATGAATGTTTTCTGCCGCTTTACTTATTTCATTTTCATCAATATATACATTTGGTTTATCTAGAACAATTTTTAGATAAGTAATTAGCTCATGAATTTCTTTTGATGCAATGATTTCCCCATCGGCTACTTTTTGAAAATAAACATCGATATATTCATGGTACCTATAATTAGAAGTCGTCATCATCGATATTACCTGATTGTTCAGTTGCCGATGGTTTTATTCCAATTTCAGATAAAATTCTAAGCATTCTATCATTTGTCTTATGCAAGTCGCCAATGGATGGATTCGATTTAGGTCCATGCATCCCTTTAACCTGAATCCCATTTCGTTCAATATCATCTATCAATCTACATTTAAGATCCCATAAAGACAAATAATCTTGAACCAAATCTTCATAATGATATCCACTAATGAAATTTTCAACAAGTTGGTCTTTCAAGTCTTTTTCAATACGTTTCCGTAAATTTTCACGTTTAAGTTTCGCCATTTTTCGCCCTCCTCCCTTTTCCTTTTTTACCCAATTATTCATTACGCGCAAGAACCCATAAATTTAATTTCTATTGGCCCCCTCCCGTTTCACGTCCCCCAGGATAAAGGCAAAACTTTTTGAGCGGGGGTCTTATTTCTCAGCCGTGGTCACTCTCAACGAATGAAGGTGAAGCTTGTCTGTCTTTTTTATCTCTTGACACCTTTAATTAAGTATGATTTCTTTCACCATCGTTCCTCGTTGGTAAACCGCTCCCCACCTTGGCAGTCCCCTAGTCGGTCATGCTCATCATTGTGACACCAAATGCATAACGTCTCAGTGTTATCCAAGACCAAAGCAAGATGCGGAAAATCTTTAAGCTCTTTAAGATGATGCACTTGCAAAACATTTTTTCTTTTCGTTTCTCTTCCGCGGTTAGGCTCCCGACCATAGGGTATGTGGGGTGCAGGGGTTAGGGGTGATAGGGTGTCACCATTAGGGGTAATAAAATTTGTAGTTACCCGCCCCTGTCTCTTACACTCCTGGCACTCATGGTGGTCACGGTCTAAGGCTTGGAGTCTTAATCCACGCCAAGACTTGTGCTGATAAAACTTTATCTCCTTGCCCTCTGCTATTAATCTTTTGATGGTTATTAGGTCCATATATACCACCACTACAATCGGGATAGAAGGAGGCGACTAACCTCCACCCCCCACACCACCGTACGTACGGTTCCGTATACGGCGG
>LFJO01000002.1:282337-315697 GCA_001038565.1 Alkalihalobacillus pseudalcaliphilus | reverse complement strand
CTACTGTTACTACTGCCTTCACAGTTCGGGACTTTCACCCTAGAGCCTGCACCCATGCCGGGCACACCATATAAAATAGCCGCCATTGATGGCGACTATTTTATATTATTTTAAATACAACATTTATTATTTAAAGCAAAACTAGTTTGAAAAAAGGATTAGTTTTTGTATTAACCATTAACTTTTAACTCTATTTTTGTGCTATGGGATATAGATTCCCCATCTTCTTCATCGATTATTTTGAATGGATTATATATTATCTCTTCATCTCTCAATCTTTGGAGCGTTATAAATAAATCACTTGTGTCTTTTTTTACTCCCCCATAAATCAGCTTAACTAATTCTGGGTAAGTAGCACTGCCTTTATCACGTAGAAATTGAATGATTTGGTTTTTAATTGATTTGGTTCTCACTTCTTGTTCTAATCCCTTATATTCATCGATAAAATGCAGGACTAAATCTTTAACATCGTCTTTATTTATTTCATCCTTTTTGAATCCTTCCACAGCTTTAGCTATTGATTCATTAATTTGCTTTTCTACCTTCTTATCTTCTACATGAGAATTACCTTTATAGACATGTTTTCTCATATCAGAAACTGTTTCTTTTACCATACCAAAAGTATCTGTATACATTTTTTCAAATACTTGATCGAGTCTCTTGACATTTGAACCGATATCCTTGGAAGCTGACTCGATTTTATTAGAAGACTCCTTAGACATTTTATAAAAAACTATTGATAATGCTATTGCTAAAATAGCGAGTACTATTGAAACTGTTGAGGCGATAATCGAAAAAACATCAATTCCTTTTAAACTTACCTCATAAACTACTTGCATTTCATTCTCAGTAATGTCCAATTAATAGTCTCCTGTCATTCAGTTGTTTATCAGAATATTATAACACAGGACTTATTTCGTGTTAATCAGAAAATTTAACTTTATAATAAGTTATTCACATATCTACCAATGTTACATATCTAAGAGGGAGTTACATTGACCCTTTTATGAAACCCTGTGCCATTTCAAGCCTAATCATGCTTTCTGATTTGAATGTAACAACTGAATATTTATGTTCTATTCATGGTAAAAGTAAAGTTATTCATACGCTTATTTTGAATTTCCTCATTGCATTATCCATAGCATCTTGGTCCACACCAATATATCTCAACGTTTCAGCTTGGCTCGTATGATTCAGCAACTTTTGTAATAAAGCAATGTCTTTTGTTTGCATGTAGAAATGATAACCAAACGTTTTTCGTAATGTATGACAGCCAATATCGGTTAGTCCGAACTCTTCAGCTGCATCTCTAAGGATTCCATACGCCCTACCTCTTCCGATTGGTTTATTGCTCCCTTTTCTCGATTGGAATAAGTAATCATCTGGATGCATCTCTCTGCAATATCGTTGAAGCTCACGATACAAGTCGGGTGTTAACCTCTGCCTCTTCTGCTTACCAGTTTTGAATTCTCGCAACCGTATAAAGTGACCCGTAACATCTTTCACTCTTAAATTAAGAATATCCTTAATTCTCAAACCAGTATTGATTCCAAGGAAGAAGATCATATAATTACGCTCACTTCCTTTTCGTAGAAACTCAGATATGTTCTCAATTTTTTTGACATCACGAATTGGTTGTACTTCATTCACATATAATCATCCTCCTTGTAAAAAATACTTTCTACTTATAGGTGGCAAACGGGCGACAAAAAAGCTCCACTTAATTTGCAGGTGGAGCTAAAAATAAAGAAGTTGACTTAATAATTCTTATCTTTTGATCACATCTTGTCATGATATTATTGATTGTTCCCTTCTTAACGCCCAATAACCTCGCGGCTTCTGTTCGGCTATAACCTTCACCGCGTACCAATAAAAAAACTTCGCGTTCTCTTTTGGTCAAATTACTAAGTGCTTCATCAATTTTTTGTATTTCTCCTTCAGAGACACCTGAAAAACTCGTCCCGGAATTTGCTTTGTATGATTGCATAATCACAGGGTCAATCGGTTGTTCTAGTTGGTATGCGGCTCTTCTTTCAATCCCTCTTTTCAGACCTGGACGACGGCCTTTCTTCATCCACTCGATAGCATATTCTAAATCACTTATCATTCCTGAGATTATGACTTGATCTTCTTTCTTTGTCGGTGATTTGGATTCTCTGATGAGCTTAAGAGTTGCTTGATATTCCTTTATAAGTTCCTGCATCACTAAATGCCCCCTTTTATTTTTGTCTCCAAGTACCTCGATAACGGTTATAAGTGGGTCTGTTCATCCCCATCAACGCTTCAATTTCTCGTGTAGATAAATCAGGTTGTTTTCTCTGATTCATTTTCTTTTTAGATTTTTTTTGTGTTTTTGCCATGGACATTCACTCCTTTTAGGAAAATAAAAAGAGGACACCGAATAATAATGAAAGTTCATTATTAATTCAGTGCCCTCCGTTCTTCGGTAAGGCTTTATTTAATTGATTTTCCAACAGTTACTGTTTGGTCATGTGGTGTTCTTACGCATTTATTTAGCTTCTGTTACTTCCACTTCTACAAACTCAAAATTTCCCATGATATTTGTATAACCGAAATTGCATATTGCATCTTCACCAAAGTTATCAAAAATCAATTTTTCATATAATTTAAATTCTTCTATTGCCTCTTTTTTATTGTCAAAAATGGTTGCACTGCTTAAGTCTTGTGTTAACCAATCCAATTCTTCCCCGTCTTCATCTAAATAGTAATCACCTAGCATACCTTCTTCTTTTGATTCATCTTTCAATCGTAAAACCCATGCATCTTTTTTCATGTTTGGTCCTCCTTATTTCGCTATTTGGTCAGACTGTGTATTATTAAATAGTTACTTTTTGAAGGTATTCAGTATGAAAAGAGCCACTATACCCTTCTAACATTACAACTGTGTAATCATGATTGGGATGATGTTTAAACTGGTCGGTCTTACATGTCCAAATTGTCCCATCATTTGATTCAGCTTCAATACAAGTGTGCATGACAACTTTATCGCCTTTTTTAAGTGGGTTTACACTCATTTTCAACCTCCATATGCTTTGCTAACTCAAACCAACTCTTCATTGATATAATATCTTTTTCAGTTAAACGAGTTTTTATTTTTTTGTCTTTATCATAGACAGTCAATACAATTTCTTTCTTATCATAATCCATCGTAAATGAAGAAGAATGATCGTTTTCTTTCATTATTGACACTCCTTTATGACACATTTTATGGATACATTTAATTAATCATATTAATTCAACAAGCTTCATCCCCCAACATTCGGCAATGAATTCAGCATCCTTTTTTTCGTAATCCACGAAAATATAAGCATAGTCACGTTCTCTGGTTAGGGTGTAATGAATTCCTATACTTGAATCATTGGCAATATAGTTATAAACAACCTCTGGTAGTTCTCCTTTGACTTTAGAAGGGATTAAGTGACTTGAACGAACAATATATTCCTTCATGAATTAAACCTTTCTTATTGCATTTAATTTGGATACTATTCACTTAATCCCCTTACCTCGAAAAACAACAACAACACTCGGGAAAGGTGCTGAATTTTTACTATCGCCAAATTTCAGCCTTCCTTTGATAAACCGAATCTCGCCCTTCAAACAATATTCATGAAACCACTTGGTATCAGTCCTAGAAGGTAGCAAACAAACAACCGTAGCCCCTTGAAGAGATGATTCATAAGCCTTTTCGATCCAGTAGCCAATTTTTCGACCATAAGGTGGATTCATCCAGCAAGTACCTTCCCACTTTTGGGATAACCCATCATCTTGGGGCGAAAAATACTGTTCGCATTTCTTATCTGCTTCAGTTGCACAAACATCTACATCAAAGCGGAATTCCCTATCTAACTCATTAAAAAATGCCTGGGGAGTTTCCCACTTGTCAGTTGAAGAAGTAAACATCCCTTGATTTAACGACAAACTGATTCAACTCCCTTCTCTAATTTGTTTCCGTTCTGCAATCGTCATTTTAAAGTGATTTAATAATTTTTTAAATTCAATCGCATATTCAATAGCTTTCATTTCGCAAGTTTGGCAACCACATGCAGGGCGATAAACGCCCCATGCATGTACTTCCGTTTTTAATACATGTTTTTTACACGTTTGCATATAAAGGTCACTTCCCCAATGTTTATTTGACCCTTACGCGTTCACTTTTTATGACATCTAATACTTTTCCATCTTTCCAGATGCAAGCATATTCCCCGTGTCCGCTTGTCGGGCCATTAAGAATTGTCACTTTTCCATCACTCACAACGACCAGTTGATTTTGTGTCACATCAATCTCAGCAGTTAATTTTGTTAAATCGACTGCAATAACACTATTAGACATGTCATCGCCTCCCAAGCGTGGTATAATAATCTTGTTGAGAGATATTATGGTCCACTTTCTAAGGAGAGTGGGCTTTTTAAAATAACTTCTTCACCCTTTTTATTGTCTTTCTTTTAACAAAACCGCTGCTAACTCTTTTAGTACCTTTTCCTTGATTAAATGCTTTCGAAATCTCAATTGTTTCCTGAACTACATCCACTAACGTCTTCAATACTCCCATATCAGTAACCCTCCGCAACTCTAACTTTTGAAATGATTGTGAACTGTTCAAATTCATCTTCGACTTCTACCCACTTCATACCTAACTCACCAAATTGATCAATGACACCTTGCAACAAAAAGAGATAGCTATTCAAATCGCGTTTGTAATAAAGAGTGGTAGCTTCTTTTAAAACATACATGTAGTTGCTATAACTATTTAAATCAAAATCAGGTGAATCAAAAGATATTTTTAAAATGGATTGCTTTTCATAATTAAACTCAATTCCGATTGAAAGAGCTAAAGAGAGCACATTCGTGAATAATTTTAAAGGAGCATCATCACCATCACGAATAGCCACAACTAACTTCGTAAAACTCTGACAAAAGCTTGTGATTTTATCCGATGCTTTAAACTCTTTTTGGGTCATAGTTGGTTGGTTTTTCTCTAATTTTCTTTGCATCTCAAAAAGCGACTTTAATTCAACGACTCTTTCTTTTTTCAAAATATCAATCGTTTCTGATACACAATCTAAACATAAGTCGATATTAATGCGTTTTCCTGTAGCTAAATCGGTTGATTTCATCCCCGTGGCTACTAATTTATTTACGTGTCTGTTGCAAGTTGGACATATCATGTAATCACCTTCCGCTCTAAATATTCAATGACTTCAATATCGAAATAAATTTCTGACTCTTTTTGATAAACCTTGATGATGATTGGCTCTTGTAGATCTCGTTTCTCAGCAAGTATCTTAGCAACGGTATCAAAGTCGTTTTCACTTACTCTCCAAGCTGCTACGGCAAGATGCTCCCATAATTCGCAATTATGACTTTGCTCTTTGCAATCGCCTTTATAATTAATTTCTTCAGGCGATTTTGCTTGATCAGGTATGCAGACTTTGAGATAACACCATGGCTCCTGTTGGTTAGATTCCCTCGTCCACTTTGCTCTTGTCTCATCAAAAGTCGGTCTTAACAAGGATAATTGCTCAACCATAAGTCCTTCATCCTCTTATACTTTTTCTTTGCTTTTGGTACATTCGCCATTCTCTAACTAACTCAGTTAAGCTCATATGAACTAAATCTGCATCAACCTTGTCTTTCATCTTAAAAATTAATTGCTGTCTCTTATTCTCGTATGCATCTAATAGCTGCCCCATCCAATCACCCCTCCCCCATTAACATTTGCTCAAATGCTCGATTCTCTTGCTCTGACTCGGCATCACGAACTTTTTCGTTTGGCATGGATACTGGATAAGCCATTTTTCTCACTCTGCTTTCGACCCTCCCCATAGGATACAGGGATGGTCTTGTCAATTCCTCAATGGTTAAATTTGCGGTAAAAATAGTGATGAGCTTGTTATTCATTCGATGATCAAGTAGTTTGGTCATCATGCCCTCTTTCCACTTGTTTTGGTCATTGTTTCTACCACTCGTTTCTTCAACGCCAATGTCATCAAGGATGAGTACTTGTGCGTTTCGGTACATATCCATAACGTTTGCTGTCGAAAATTTAGAACCTGGATTCCACGTGCTCTTGATTTCATCAAACAAGTCTGAAACAGTACTATAAACGGGTACAAGCGCATATTTTTTAAATAAGGCATTGGCTAAAGAAAGTGCCAACCGACTTTTCCCACACCCCTTAGTCGGACTGTGAAAATATAAACCTTTACCATCATTCTTAATGCTCTGAAATTTCACGATGTATTCCCCTACCATTTTCTTAGCGTAGGCAGCCCGTGCACGTTCATCTGGCTGATTGTATTTCGATAGGTCAAAATTATTTACAGTAGCATCTAGGAAAGCTTCGGGAATTCTAGAACTCTTTAAGGTGTTCTCAATTTCTTTTTTTCTTTTCATTGCTTTATTACACAAGCACTCTTCGTAAATGACATGATTGGCTGTAGCTTTTTCTTCTGGTGATAAAAAATGATATAACAAATCTTCTTTATGCATCCAACCTCTACCATCACATAAGTTATGTGGACAATCAGAAGTCGTATTCAGAATCCGGTATCTGTCCATCTTCCCCGACAAGATATTGCTTTTCTGTTCTTCTAACTCCTGCATTTGCTTGGCTAGATGTGGACTTTTCGCCATCAACCTTGCCATTACGTCTTGAATACTGTTCATGCTCTCCCCTCTCCCTCTGTGCATCCTGTCTAGCTATTATCGTGTCATATTGCTCGATTATGTATTTTTCGCAATAGCTAAACGAATGAATCGTAGTCTTACCTTTCCTTTCCAAAAAGAAAGCTTCTAGCAACTGTATTGCTTGTTCTAACGGTACTGCTTTGAGGACTCTAGCAATAGATTGATAGTCAAGAGCTTTTAGCATGACGCCTTTTGCTCGAAGCTCGATGAATCTATTTCCTAATTTGTCCACGTCATCTTCTTTTTTAGTAGTAATAGTAGTAGTAGTAGTAATATCTGGTATTGGTTTGTTCATATTGAACACATCGATCTGTTCATTTTGAACACATGCATCTGTTCGTTCTGAACAGATGGACTGTTCATTTTGAACACATGGACTGTTCACTGATTTTTCTAACTTCGGATAGTTAACTGAATACCATTTTGTCTTGTCGTAACCTTTTTGATTAAAGTTGTCGACAAGTAGCAACTCTTCCTTCTCCAGCTCGCTTATTGCCCTGCGAATGGTACTTATACTCCAAAACGGAAATTCTTCTTGCCACTCTTCGTAAGTCTTATGAAACCAAGTTCTCCCTTTCATCGACTTAGTGGACTTCTGTAACCAATAATGAGCTTGTTGGAGAACTATGGCTTTATTCAGACCAACATTTACAGCCAATGATGGTAAGACAAGTAGTGGATATTCATCTAATAAATATTGTTTTCTCATAGCTACTCCTTACGACTCGCCAAATTTGGAGAGTGCCAATTTTGAATAAAATCAACCGCTGCATCATAATCGGATCTTTTGATATCTCGATAGGATGTAATAAGGAACTTGTCCTTTAAGTCCTGATAAAGTCTTGCAAAATACTTACGCCTTGCCCCAACAGTTATTCTTGGATATAGGCTATGAACAGTCACAGATACTAATTGTTGAATTTCCTTTTGCTCTGCTGCAATTAATGTTGCATCTACTTGTAAACTGAGTAATTTATGCTCATGGTTCCGACTCTCCAAAAAATGGCGAGTCCTATTAAATTCGTTGATATAGCGTTCTTTAAATTCCATTGCTTTCTCGCCCGTATAACCCATAGCAAGCATTGAAAACCCATCAAAAGTTACCGTGAACATGGGCATCAAACGCCCTTGCTTGTTCTTATATTCCGACTCTCCAAAATTGGCGAGTCGGAAACTTTCAGAACATTTTAATGAACGAAAATCTCTCAAAACCTTGTCGTGTCCTTTGTTAAAGGCATGTGCAATGGTTAAAGAATCTGTGACCGCCTTATCGCTACTAACAAAGACCAGGTTGCTTTTGCTTTCTTGTAGTTGCTGCATAAGTTCTAAATCCTCCTTCTGGCTCGTCCTTCTTCTTGCATAAGACAAAACCATTCTTTACTTCTATAAAATCCATTTCAGGATGATTGTGCTTTAAATATGATTGTGCATATCTCGAATGATTGAAAGACTGGTAGATAACAGGTAAAGCGAATTTATGATACATCCAGTCCACTACCTTTCCCACACCAGTTAAAACTGATATAATGTACTTGCTGAGGTACCTTATGCCGTTACTGGTGTGAGGTTCTTTTTTGTTTCCTTCAAAAATCTATTGATATGTTCTGCTTTGATGTTCAGACGTTCAGATGCTTTGTTAATCCCTTTTTCTTTCCCCAAAGCTTTAATGTGCTTATTTACAAAGAAAACTTCTTCATTGGTTAGACTAACTTCTTTGTATTTGATGCTTAAAAGCTCATCTCCCAATTGCATTAATTCAGCCCCTACAGGACACGCTTTACAAACACTTGACTTCTCTTTACGTTCTTTAGCAGGAGCTCTTTGGCACCCTAAGCAATTCGCAAATATTTCATTGATTTTGTTGATTACTTGATAACGTTTCAATTAACTCACTCACCTTTCTTTCTGTATCAGTTGATTCAAAATATACAGTTATGATTTCTGATAAAGAGTTATATTCGTCCATTACTTTTTTACAATCAGCCAACAAATTCGTAGAATCGGAAAATTTAATAGCCATCTGAACATATTGAGTGACATGACGATGATATGAAGCTTCAAGTTCTTTAATTGCAAGATAGGCATCATCATTAAAGCTCAAAGCAAGATAAGCATCACCACCAAGCCAGCGAAATTTATCTACAAGTAATCCAAGTAGCATTTTTCCCTGTTCATCATTCATAACAAACACCTCACATTCAATAGTTTCTTCTTGCAATCATCCCCATTGCCGTCCTGCTACCTATCCAGCGTTTCACCTGACCGTTAAAGCTGAGACCATCCAAACGACTGCATAAGTCAATAACTAACGTTTGAGCGGCTGCTTGCACATCTAACAATTCATCAATCGTTGCTTCAATATGGTCAATTTCACTGTCTGATAAAACTGAAAATGGTTTCGAAAAATTAATCTGTTCCATGTGTTCTTTAGCTTCCTTAATCTGTTGTCGAATCAAGAAGGCTAATGAAGCAGGATGGTGTTCCACTAATGGTCCGTTAAGGTATGGTGTATAGATTCCTCCTGTCGCTAAACTATGAAGCTCCAACGTGAATTCTGCATCGTTTAAGCCTGCACAGTAACTAGGCCAATCCTCTTTTACAATCGCCCTACCACCTGTTTCGTGGTTAGCTACTCGTGACCGTGAATATGAAGTTCTAGTTGCCAGTTCTTGCTGTGTCAAACCTGTGCGTTTTCTACTTTCCGCAATTTGTTCACCTAATGACAATTGATTTCACTCCTTTGTGACACTTATAATATTTAATTGTTTCAAACGAGTTGATAAAGTTAAATTGAGCCATTTTTTTCAAGCCAAGAAAGAAGGAATTTTTTAGTTTCTTCCGCTGGGAAGTACCATTTCTGACCAATCTTAAATTTCGGGAAATCAGGTTCATAGAAGAATGTATTTAAGACTGTGCCCCATGACATACATGTTCTACGAGTTAATTCCTTCGTGTCCCAAAACAACTTTTCTGCATCAATTTCCTTGATCTTCTCTTCAATCTTGTTTAGATACATTGTCTTAACTTCTTGCTCATCAATTTGAACATCAATCATTCTTGATCTTCCTTTCTTGAGAAATAGTCGCTATCCCGTTACATCTATTTTACCAATTTAAGCAATTTCCAATTTGGCTTTACAAATGGGGTTATACTCAATTGAAAAATGTGTATTTTAGAATTTTGAATTTCAAACGATAGCAAACGATATAAAAATTAGTAACGAAATGGAAATTATCTTAAATAGCTTGTCAAGCTTTTTTACTCGACTTATGATTTCTTTGAAAGATATCTCTAGAATCCATATCAAAAAATTTTGAAATCCTTAAAAGTAAATCAGCAGAAGGCGAACGACCATTTTCTAGTTCAACAATAGTTTGTCTTGCAACGCCAATTTGTCGTGCTAGTTCTGCTTGAGTTAAGTTGTAACCATTAGTCTTTCTTAACGTTCTTACACAGTTAGTAATCATAGGTTAGTCACCTCCTTTTGCTTTTCCAACTTCGCGTACTGAGTAGCGCGAAGCTAAAAAAATTTGTTCTTTCTGTACTTTATACAAGTCAGCAATTTGAGTTGCTCTTTCTTTACTGACTTGTCTTTGGCCATTTTCAATCTGAGATAGGTATCCTGCGGAAATCCCCAACTTCTTTGCTGCAGTTTCTAAAGAAAGCTCTAAACTCAACCTTGCAATCTTAGGAGAATTAATCACTATTATCACCTCTTCACTTTGCATAATGCGTTGTTAATTTCAATATTACTATTCAAAACGCAAAGTGTCAACGCATTTCGCAAAGTTTTTTCGGATTTCTTTATTCTTCGCATTTCGCAAAGTATAATTGATGTAGATAAGGTGGGGATTTATGTGGATAAAAAAGAATTTGGAAAACGTTTAAGGATATTAAGAAAAACTAAAACGGACTACACTATGAAAGAGTTTGGGTTAAGATTTAATTTAGCCGAATCAACTATTTCTGGTTACGAAAACGGATCACGTATGCCTGATGCAGGTATCATTAATAAATTCGCTGACTTTTTTGATGTTAATACAGACTACCTTCTTGGTAGAACGGACATTCATAATAATATTGAATCTCAGGAACAACAACTTGATAATAAAATTGAAGAAGCAATGAATGATCCTGATACAGAAATTTTCTTTAAGGATTATCTAAATGCTCCCGAAGAGAAAAAAGCTGAACTTAGAAGATTTTTTAAATACATCATTGAAGACGAAAAAAAAGAAGAATAAAAAGCATACCAATATCATTTGATGTGCTTTTTTATTTTACTCTAATATCAATTTATTCATTATTTTAACTTTACATAACAAACATATGTTCTTATAATTGGATGTAACAACTATGGAAATAGGCGGGTGGAACTATGATTAGTTATCAAAGTACAAAATTAGAAGATACAATCGAAGAACTTTTAACTCGGATTGATGTTACTGCTCCCGATGCATTAGATATGTTTTATATTGCTGAAGCATTAGATATCAAATTGACAACTCTAGCGCTCAGTAGTCAATTAGTAGTGTTTAAGGGAGTTCCTTGTATCAATATTTTCTCCAACCAGTCTGCTGAAGATATGTGGCAAGATTTCGCACATGAAGTCTGCCACTTTTTGACCCAATACGGAAACCAAACCAGCATGCCTGAACTATTTCTAACTTACCAAGAAATGAAGGCAGACAACTTCGCTTTACACTTTTGTATACCAACATTCATGTTAGCTCAAATTGAATTACCAGCTGAACGTTATAGGGCAATTAACCTTGTAGCGAATGAATTTAATGTAACCTATGATTTCGCTAAAAAGCGATTAGAGCATTTTGAACGTCAATTAATTGGTACAGAATTACAAGTTAAAGTTAATTCACAATATAAAGCGACTATGTTATATAGAAAGCAAATGAATTGTGATTACGTGTATGAGAAGGGTAATAAAGCTTATATGATGAATTATAATAAGGGATTAGTCGCAGTCATCGATGGAGGGGAAAGTCATGTCTAAACAAATACCAGTAGTAGGAAAAGGTTATACAAATGGATTCTTTGTAGTTGATTTTCAAGATGAACTTCAATGGGATTCATTTATTGAAATTTCGGATTACCATACTGCCATGTATGCGATTCAGTTAGATGATGATGGATTGTCCGCAATGGGTATTAATGCTGGCGATTACTTGTTATTTCAAAATTATTATTATGAATCAATCCGTGAAAAAATTGTATTAGTGAGGAGTGAAGAAAAGTATATTATCCGATTAGCTACCAATGTAACACCTGATACCTCTGTTTTTACTGTGCCAGACCATATATACCCACCTATGGAGCTTATGAGTGAGAACATACGGATAATAGGCGTTGAAATAGGTTTTATCAAACAACATGATAATTTAAAAATTATAAATTTCAGTGATTTCTAATTAATGAGAAGAAAGCAGGTTGAGCGATGGCCACAATTAGAAAGCTTAAAAGTAATAATTGGCAAGCTAGGGTATCACACGAAGGCAAGGAGTTTTCAATAGGTACCTTCAAGAAAAAGAAAGAAGCCGAACTTGCTGCAGGTAAAGTGGAAGAAAGGCTCTATTATGGTTTGACTTTAAATGATAGGAATATGTTATTTGAGGACGTTGTTAATGACTGGCTCAATAATTATAAGAAGAATAACCTTAAAGACATAACATTTGAGCATTATGAATCAACAGTAAGGTTGCATATTATCCCTGATTTCAAAAGCCGCAAGATCGTACAAATTAAAAGAACAGATATAAATAATTGGCTGAACAAATATGCACAATTGAAAGACAAAGACGGCAATGATAAATACTCGGCAGGTTCAAGATTAAGATACTTATCCATTATGAAAAGTATCTTTCATTATGCAGTACATCATCTAGAAGTATTAGAAAAGAATCCTTGCGATAAATTAAGAATACCTATAAAAGATAGTACTGAAATTAGAAAAGATGTGAAGTACTATTCCTTGACCGAACTGAATCAATTATTAGACTATATGGACAAGTTTAAACATCAACGATTTAATGAGTACAAAATATACTATATGCTCATGTATTTTTTAAGTCAGACTGGATTGAGAATAAGCGAAGCATTAGCTTTACAATGGTCCGACATTAAAGGAAATATGTTGAACGTAGATAAACAAACATCCCGCGACAAAAACAATAATTTGATCATAACATCATTAAAGAATACATCAAGCTACCGTACTATAAAATTAGATCAATCAATTTTAAAAGAGCTTAAGAAGTTTAAACTTTTACAATTGGAAATGGCTTTAAAATACTCCACTTTCAAAAAAAATGACTATGACATAATATTTCAGAATGGCCTTGGGAATTATATGATATCTTCCACGGTTCGTGATAGCATACGATCTTATTCTAAACAAGCTAAGGTTCCATATAAGGGGACGCACGGATTTAGACATACACATGCTGTTCTTTTATTAGAGTCCGGTGCAAGCGTTGTGTATGTATCAAAACGATTAGGCCACAAAACAATAAAAACAACTTCTGATACGTACCTCGATATAACTGAAAAAATCGAAGAAGACGAACTACAAAAGTTCGCCTCCTACACAAAAAGATGATCCGAATCGGATCGAAATCGGATCATCTTTTTTATTCTTCTTTTTATAACTACTGAAAACCTTACAGAATAAGGGGTTTTAGCTTTTAACCAATCGAACCTTCCATTTCGAATTTGATTAAGCGATTCATCTCAACCGCATATTCCATCGGTAATTCTTTCGTAAATGGCTCAATGAAGCCCATAACGATCATTTCAACTGCTTCTTGCTCTGAAATTCCGCGGCTCATTAAGTAGAATAATTGGTCTTCAGAAACTTTCGATACCGTTGCTTCGTGCTCAAGAGCAATATTGTTGTTGAGGATTTCGTTGTAAGGAATTGTATCTGATGTAGACTCATTATCCATAATCAACGTATCACACTCAATTTTAGACTTAGAGCCTTGTGAACGACGTCCAAAGTGACAGATTCCACGATATGTTACCTTACCACCCTGCTTCGCGATCGATTTAGATACGATTGTTGAAGAACAGTTTGGTGCTAGATGATGAATTTTCGCTCCAGCATCTTGGTGTTGCCCTTTCCCTGCAATCGCAATGGAAAGAACTGTTCCTTTTGCACCTTCACCACGTAAAATAACAGCTGGGTATTTCATCGTTAATTTAGAACCAATGTTACCATCTACCCATTCCATTGTTGCACCAGCGTCTGCAACCGCACGTTTTGTTACTAAGTTAAAGACGTTTGGTGCCCAGTTTTGAATAGTTGTGTAACGACAGTACGCGTCTTTCTTTACGATAATTTCTACCACTGCTGAGTGAAGAGAATTCGTCGTATAAACAGGTGCCGTACAGCCCTCCACATAGTGAACAGAGCTATCTTCATCCGCAATGATTAACGTACGCTCGAATTGACCCATGTTTTCAGAGTTAATACGGAAGTACGCTTGTAAAGGTGTATCCGTCTTAACACCTTTTGGTACATAAACGAATGAACCACCAGACCATACTGCCGAGTTAAGTGCAGCGAACTTATTATCAGATGGTGGGATAATCGAACCAAAATGCTCCTTAAAGATCTCTTCATGCTCTTTAAGTGCTGTATCCGTATCTGTGAATAGGACCCCAAGTTCCGTAAGCTCTTCTTTCATGTTGTGGTAAACCACTTCTGATTCATATTGAGCCGAAACCCCAGCAAGATACTTTTGCTCAGCCTCTGGAATCCCTAATTTATCAAATGTGTTTTTAATTTCTTCAGGTACTTCATCCCAAGACTTCTCAGATTTCTCAGATGGTTTTACGTAGTACGTAATATCATCAAAGTTTAACTCTGATAAGTCTCCACCCCATTGTGGCATTGGCATGTTGTAGAACATCTCTAAAGATTTCAAACGGAAGTCAAGCATCCATTGTGGTTCTTCTTTCATTCGTGAAATCTCTTCGACAATCTCCTTCGTCAAACCACGCTTCGAACGGAAAATCGATACATCACGATCCGAAAAACCATATTTGTATTCACCGATATCAGGCATTTTTTTCGCCATCGGAAACCCTCCTTAAAATTTAGTTACCAGTCTCTTCATTTAACCCTTTTTCCATTGCTTTCCAAGCTAAGGTTGCACATTTAATTCGTGCTGGGAACTTTGCGACACCTTGTAAAGCCTCAATATCACCGAGGTCATACTTATCTTCATCATATTCTTTGCCTAACATAATATTAGAAAAGATTTGTGATAATTCAATGGCTTCGTCCTTTTTTAACCCTTTAATCGCTTGGGTCATCATGGATGCTGAGGATAGACTAATGGAGCAGCCCTCTCCTACAAATTTTGCATCAACGACCTCATCATTTTCAACCTTTAATTGCAACTGAATTCGATCTCCACAAGTTGGGTTATTCATATTAACCGTTAACGTTTCATCCTCAAACTCGCCGCGGTTACGAGGATTTTTATAATGATCCATAATCACTTGGCGATATAATGTATCTAGATTATTAAAAGACATCTCCAAAGTACTCCTTTGTTTTGACTAATCCAGTCACGAGTCGGTCCACATCTTCTTTTGTATTGTACAAATAAAAGCTTGCTCGGGCCGTCGCTGTTACATTTAACCATTTCATTAATGGTTGAGCACAATGGTGACCAGCACGGACAGCAATACCATCTGCATCTAGCACGGTCGCAACGTCATGTGGGTGTACATCATCCAAATTAAAGGTAACAACACCAGCACGATGCTTCGGACCATAAATAGAAATGCCATCAATCTCCGAAAGTTGCTCCAGTGCATATGTTGCTAAATCATGTTCATGTTTCTCAATATTTTCAAGCCCAACTTCTTGCAAGAAATCAATCGCTGCTCCAAGTCCAATTGCACCAGCAATGATCGGTGTGCCTCCTTCAAATTTCCAAGGAAGCTCCTTCCATGTTGACTCATATAATCCAACGAAATCAATCATCTCGCCACCAAACTCAACCGGTTCCATTTTCTCAAGCAGCTCTTTCTTTCCAAAAAGAACACCAATCCCAGTAGGAGCTAGCATTTTATGTCCAGAAAATGCGAAGAAATCACAGTTAAGCTCTTGAACATCAATTTTTACATGTGGTGCACTTTGAGCACCATCGACAACCATAACTGCACCATGACGATGAGCTATTTCTGCCACTTCCTTAATAGGATTAATGGTCCCAAGTACATTAGAGACATGCATCATCGTTACGATTTTTGTTTTATCTGTAATGGTTTCTTCTGCATCTTGTAAATCTATTGTACCATCTTCCTGCAAAGGAATATATTTTAATGTCGCACCAGTTGCCTTAGCTAATTGTTGCCAAGGGATAATATTTGAATGATGCTCCATTGGAGTCAATACAATTTCATCTCCCTCAGAAACATTAGCAGCACCATAGCTTTGAGCGATAACATTTAAAGCCGTTGTCGTGCCTCGAAGGAAAATAATTTCCTCCGTAGAATTGGCCCCAATAAAAGAGCGTACCTTGTCTCTAGCTCCTTCATAACCATCAGTTGCGAGCGTGCCTAACGTATGGACACCTCGATGGACATTTGAATTATAGCGACGATAGTAATCCTCCACTTTCTCAATAACTGCTAAAGGCTTTTGAGAAGTGGCAGCACTATCTAAATAAACAAGGTCGTTTCCATTGACTTGCTGATTGAGAATTGGAAACTGCTTTCTTAGCTCAACAGCATTCATTACTTAACTTTCCTTTCGATTGCTTCACGTAAACGTTCTTTTACAGAAGCAATCGGTAACTCTTCAACAACAGGAGCTAAGAAACCATGAATCACTAGACGCTCTGCTTCTTTACGAGGAATACCACGGCTCATTAAATAGAACATTTGAATCGGATCGATACGGCCAACAGAAGCTGCATGGCCAGCAGTTACATCATCTTCATCAATTAGAAGAATAGGGTTCGCATCACCACGAGCTTTTTCACTTAGCATTAACACACGTTCTGTTTGTTCAGCGTTTGATTTTGTAGCACCGTGTTCAATCTTACCGATACCATTAAAAATCATTGTCGCATTATCAAGCATAACGCCATGCTTTAAAATTTGCCCATCAGAATGTTTACCATGATGGATAATTGAAGTTGTAAAGTTCTGCTTTTGGCTACCCGTTCCAACTGATACCGTTTTAGCATCTCCAGTCGAACCTTCTCCAATTAAATGTGTTGTATTTTCAGAAACCGTATTACCGTTATTCATTTGACCAAGTGCCCACTCAACACGAGCATTACGACCGTTTACATGAGCACGACGGACTACATATGTCGTTACATCTTCCGATAAATGATCAACGGCACCAAATGAAACTTTAGCTCCATCTTCTGCATATACTTCAGTAATAACATTCACTACGGCTTTCTTTACATCTGGTGATACATAGTTCTCTACATACGTAACAGAGCTATTTGCTTCAGCCACAACGATTACATGGTTGAATAATCCACCATTTTCACTATTTAATGAATACACAGCTTGAAGTGGTACTTCTACTTGTACATTCTTAGGAACGTAAACAAATAGTCCACCGTTCATAAGTGCAGCATGTAAAGCCGTTAATTTATTTTCATTAATGTGTACGGCTTCTCCAAACAAGAATTTTTCCACTAAATCACTGTGCTCTACTAAAGCTGTTTGGATGTCAGTGAAAATGACACCTTGGTTGTTTATATCTTCATTTACTTTGGAGAAAATAGTTTGTCCGTCTTGTTGAACAATGACATTTTCACTAGAAGCATCAACCAAATGACTAAGTTCACCAGAAAGTCCATCAAATGAAGAAACAGCTTCTTGTTTTGATAGCTCACGAGTAAATTCTGTGAAATTCCATTTCGCAATTTTTGTTTTATCTGGCTTAGGTAATTCTAAAGAATCAATTAGCTCTAAACCTTGTAAACGGATGTCCTGAAACCACTTTGGCTCTTTGCGTTCATCCGAGAATGCTTGAATTTGTTCTTTTCCGAACGTTAACGTCGTCTCGATTGACATAAAATTACTCACCCTTTACTGTTTCATTTCCGATATTGATTAAACCAAGCTTATCGAACAACCCTCCTTGTTATTTAGAAGGGAGAAGATATTAAGAATTTACAGTCTCGTCTTCGATTCCTAACTCTTCTTTAATCCAGTCATAACCTTCCGCCTCTAAACGTTGTGCTAATTCTGGACCACCGGATTTCACGATGCGTCCTTGCATCATAACATGTACATAATCAGGTGTAATATAGTTTAATAAACGTTGGTAGTGAGTAATGATTAGCGAACCGAATTCTGGCCCACGCATAGCGTTTACTCCTGTAGATACAATCTTTAATGCATCGATATCTAGACCTGAGTCAATTTCATCTAGAATGGCAATTTTGGGTTCTAACATTAATAACTGAAGAATTTCATTACGTTTCTTTTCTCCACCAGAGAAACCTTCATTTAAATAACGTTGAGACATCTCATTATCCATATCTAAAACGTCCATTTTCTCGTCTAACTTACGGATAAATTTCATTAGTGAAATCTCATCGCCTTCTTCACGTTGAGCATTAATGGCAGAACGTAAAAAGTCAGCATTTGTAATACCGCTAATTTCAGAAGGGTATTGCATAGCTAAGAAAAGACCAGCTTGTGCACGCTCATCTACTTCCATCTCTAATACATCTTCACCGTCCATATGAATAGAACCGCTCGTAATTTCATATTTTGGATGACCCATAATGGCAGATGCTAATGTTGATTTACCTGTTCCGTTAGGTCCCATAATGGCATGGATTTCTCCGCCTTTAATTTCTAGACTGAAATCTTTTAAGATTTCTTTTCCTTCTATTGACACGTATAAGTTCTCGATTTTTAAAAATGGTGCTGTCATGACTATACCTCCGTTTAATCGCGTCTTCGCGTACATTTTTAGAATTGAACTATTATCAATCTATTATCATTCCAATCTTATAACAAATTTAATCTGAATTCAAGTTAAGAACAATTGGAAAACCATGCTAAGATTTCACAGGTAAAGTTGATAACAGCCTTCATTCATCGTATTTCCTTATCTCTCATTCATTTACACATTCACAAAAAGCTATACAACTCATTACCAAAATATTCCCTAAAAAAAATCAATAAGAACATGGTAATTGAGAATATCGGCTTTTCCAAACGAAAGAAACAGAGTGTATTCACTCTGCTTCTTTCTATTTTATGCTTGAAGCCTATTACTTGTCTAGCGAATAGGCTATTTTTTTCGTCATTTCATACTCTTTTTCGCGTCTTTTTTCTACTTTCAGACGATTTTCTAAGCTATTGTTATATTCCGCGTAACTCATCCCATGTGATTGCTGCATTCCTTTTTCCATCTCTGGTGAATGTTGCTTACTTTGCGGTTGAATAATAAATCAATCCTTTCGTTATTTGACAATTACGATCGTACCATTAGTAAGAAGATCTGACAAAAGTGACCTGATACGATCCTACTCCACCTATTCCCATCAGATAGATTTATCAAACATAAGCTATAACTTCACAAGAATTTAAGCACCTTCCTCGCTTTTCCTTACATATTGACGTATTGATTAGTTTTCATCCTGTGAGTTTTTATCTTTTTTTGACTTGGGCTTTTGCTTTTGTTCAAATTCAGATAAAGATTCTAATACAAGTGTCACTGCTTGGCTCATGACGGCCCCACCACCAAAAGCCGCACTCACAGCAACCGCTTCTAAAACTTCCTCTTCTTCACAGCCTTCATCTAAACACATTTTCGTATGGTAAATCATACAATACTCATCTTGAGCAATTACACTTACCGCTAAAGCAATCAATTGCTTTTCCCGTTTTGTTAATTTCCCTTCCTCAAAACAAGCTTCCGTAAATGCTTGATGTTTTTTTGCAATATGCGGCATCTTTTTCGAAAATTGGTGTACGCCTTCCTTATATTCCTGTAAAGCCATTGCAATGGGGGTTTGGTCACTTTGCTGATTCGACATATGTCAACGCATCCTTCCGTCACATTCTCTCTATGTAGTATGGTTCATAAATAGAAGAGTATGCTTCAGATAGCTAACTGATATTTATTTAGTTTTGCATAGGCCAGGATGGTTCTTCTTCCCCTTTTTGCCTCCACAAATCAAAAACACACCCTCCCAAACTTCAACAAGCCTGAGTGAGTGTGTTATTTTTATTTCCCTTTATTCAACTAATGGAATGACCGCACCCTTAAATTCTTCTTTAATAAATTCTTGAATATCTTCAGATTGTAAAACTTCTAATAAAGTTAAAATTGCTTCATTATTTTCATCCTCAGCACGAACAACAATTAAATTCCCTTGAAGTTTATCATCTGCTTCAAAAGCAATACCGCTTTCGTCAATATTAATATTTCCTTCTAATGCATAATTGGTATTAATTGCAACGGCATCACCTTCGCCTGATTCAAATGAAGCAGCTAACAAACGTGCTTCAATTTGGCGTGAACCAAACTCTATATTTTTTGGGTTAGAAGTAATATCTTCAATTGTCGCTAATTCACCTTCAGCATTGCCAAGTTCAATTAATCCTGCATCTTCAAAGATAGGAAGAATACGTCCATGGTCACTAATCGAATCACTTAGAATAATTTGTGCACCTTCTGGAAGATCGTCTAGACTTGCATATTCTTGAGAATAAATACCAATCGGCTCAGCGTGGACAGAACCAACACTAACGAAGTCATAATCATAATCAGCGATTTGTTGAGCTAAGTATCCAGGAGTTTGGAAATAGTTAACATCTAAATCACCTGACTCTAATTCTTGGTTTGGTAAAATATAGTCAGAAAAAACAACAATATCTAATTCAATACCTTTTTCAGCTAACAAAGGTTCCGCCGCTTCTAAAATCGATGCATGTGGAACTGCCGAAGTTCCAATCCGAATCGTTTGTGTATCATCAGCTGACTCATCACCACTTGCATTATTTTCATTATCATTACTTCCACAAGCAACCAATGCAGCTGTTAAAGCAACAGCACCTAAAGCTTTTACGAACTTTTTCATCACATTCTCTCCCTCTTATCGTTTATCTAATTTATTTGTTAGAACATCACCAATCGCTTGGATTATAAATACCAAGATTAATATAGTGATTGTTGCTACTACCATAATGGCTGAGTTATTTCGTTGGAAACCTTCTAGAAAGGCTAAATGTCCTAATCCACCGGCCCCAATTGTCCCTGCCATCGCTGTAAAGCTAATTAAAGAAATACTCGTTACGGTAATACCTGAAATCAACGCTGGCATTGATTCTGGTAAAAGGACCTTCCAAATAATTCGCAAATTCGATGCACCCATGGAATAAGCGGCTTCTACTACACCTTTATCTACTTCACGCAAAGCAATTTCAACCATACGAGCGTAGAATGGTGCCGCTCCAATGATTAAAGCCGGTAAAGCGGCCGTTGGGCCTAAGATAGATCCAAATAACGATCTAGTAAAAGGAATCAATAAAATAATTAAGATAATAAACGGAATTGAACGAAAAACATTCACAATCGCTGCAAAAATAAAATTAAAAAATCGGTTTTCCCACATATTCCCCCGATTAGTTAAATAGAGCATTAAACCAAGAAATATACCGAGAATAAATGTTGCAGCAACCGATATCCCTGCCATATAAACGGTTTCTATCGTCGCTTCCCATAATAAATCCCATTTTATATCGTCTAAAAATTCATCAAACACGCTCAATTACCTCCCATTCAACTTGCTCTTCTTGAATAAAGGCAATCGCTTTTTCAATATCCTCTTTTTCACCATTTAAATGAACAAATAATGAACCATATGAACTATCCCTTGTTTTCGAGATCTTTCCTTGAAGAATATTTACCTCTATATGAAAATGGCGAATAAGCTCTGTGATAAGCGGGCGTTCTGCATCTTTGCCAACGAACGTAAGCTTAACGACCTTTCCACCATTGTCTTGTTTAAAGAAATGCTCTAACGATTGAATCGTATCCTCTGGTTCAGTAATTTGTTTAACAAATTCCTTCGTCATTTCTTGTTTAGGTTTACGAAAAACTTCTAATACTTCACCTTGTTCAACAATTTTACCACCTTCCATTACGGCCACTTCATGACAAATTTTACGAATAACATGCATCTCATGTGTGATAAGAATAATGGTTAAATCTAATTTTTTGTTAATATCGACTAACAAATCCAAAATCGAATCTGTTGTTTTCGGATCAAGAGCTGAAGTTGCTTCATCACACAATAAAACCTTTGGGTTATTGGCTAAAGCACGTGCAATACCGACTCTTTGTTTTTGACCACCACTTAACTGAGAAGGATAACTAGAACCACGGCCTTTCAGCCCAACAAGCTCAATTAATTCGTCCACTCTTGCGTCCCTTTGTTTCTTGGGTAGCCCTGCAATTTCTAGAGGGAAAGCAATATTTTCATGGACCGTTCTTGACCATAATAAATTAAAATGCTGAAAAATCATGCCTATTTCCTGTCTCGCTTTTCTTAATTCAGCATTGGATAATGTGGATAAGCTTTTCCCTGCTATTTTCACTTCGCCACTTGTTGGTCTTTCTAACATATTAAGCATTCGAATTAGTGTACTTTTACCAGCACCACTATAACCAATCACACCAAAAATTTGGCCTTTTTTTATCTCAAGGTTAACACCATCAACTGCATTCACAGGACCATCCTTGGTAGTAAAAATCTTTTGGATGTCACTTAATGTAATCACCGCTTCTTGCCTCCTGACAATTTCCCCCACGCATTTCTTACGAGAACAAACATTATTAAAGTGTGGGTTTTTGAACCAAAAAAACCTTCTTTTTATCTATACAGATGAAAAGAAGGTTTTACCTTAATCTCATCTTTCAAAGCTATATAGCTTTGCAGGATTTAGCACCGTCTTAACATAATGTTTTACGGTTGCCGGGTTTCATCGGGCCAGTCCCTCCACCTCTCTCGATAAGAGAAAATTATAATGTTCATTTATATTGGATACATCGTAACACGCGACAAAAAATATTGTCAACCTTTTTTACACTAGTATCCTTATGTTTATTATCGGAATAGTCAAATTATTATTCAACACCAACCACCATCACAATTTTCAACATACGCCCGTACTTGTTCAGGGTGAGCATTTTCATAATGGAAAATCTTATTATCTTCAAAAACAAAGCCTTTTTTCATTTTTCTTTTTAATCCTTCATTTGATTCTGTTACTTCCCCAATACGAATATCACCCATATAAAGGTTTAATTGACCATCTTGATATTTCCCAATAATTTTACTCGTAACATCGATTTTCTCTAGATCCAAACTAATTCCCCCTATCCTGTTATATTGATAAGTTAACCTTCTAATAGCGTGTCATTCTCCAAAATTAGTGGGAAATCGGGTGGAAGTTGGATCAGGAAAAAGCACAAAGAGTAAACTCTTCGTGCTTCGATTTCAATCATTTAGGGTATTAATCTTCGTTAATCATTTCTTCATATTGGTCAGCTGACATTAATTTGTCAATTTCAGACTCATCAGAAGGCTCAACAACAATCATCCATGCCTTTTCGTATGGTGATTCATTAACAAATTCAGGAGAATCATCTAAATCCTCATTGATTTCAACTACTTTTCCACTAATAGGAGCATAAAGCTCAGAAACAGTCTTAACTGATTCTACACTTCCAAATGGCTCGTCCGCTTCGATTTCGTCACCAACCTCTGGTAGCTCTACAAAAACAATATCTCCTAACTCTGATTGAGCAAAGTCAGTAATTCCGATACGCACTTTGCCGTCTTCCGTTTTTACCCACTCGTGTTCTTCTGAATACTTTAATTCTTTTGGTAAATTACTCATTTAGATGAAACCTCCAATATTTTAAGCATGTTATAGTTTTCTCTATAAAATTACTATACATGGTTTTTTATAAAATGAACATCCTTGATTACTTTATTTCCAAATTTGCTCGTATTCTGCTTCTTTAAATCCAACCGTTACTCTTTTTCCATCTGTTAGAATCGGCCTTTTAACAAGCATACCATCCGTTGCCAATAGACGTAATTGTTCGTCTTCATTCATATCTTTGAGCTTGTCCTTAAGACCTAATTCGCGGTATTTTTGACCGCTTGTGTTAAAGAATTTTTTTAGCTCCAGGCCACTTTTAACATAAAGTTCTTTTAATTCTTCCTTACTTGGTGGGTTCTCGACAAGGTGAATCGATTCAAATTCAATCTCGTTGGTTTCTAACCATTTTTTTGCATTTCGGCAAGTTCCACATTTAGGATACTGATAAAAGGTAAGACTCATGTTCATCACTCCTCTTCGATAATTATTATAATGAGATAAACGTTAATTTTCAATGAATCACCACT
Organism: Alkalihalobacillus pseudalcaliphilus; assembly: GCA_001038565.1. Taxonomy (GTDB): domain Bacteria; phylum Bacillota; class Bacilli; order Bacillales; family Bacillaceae_D; genus Alkalihalobacillus; species Alkalihalobacillus pseudalcaliphilus. The sequence continues at coordinate 291,547 of LFJO01000002.1, read as the reverse complement.
AATTTGCCCTTTCTTCACGATTTCGAAACAATTGGCAGAGGGGCTATTGTCTTGCAACTCTCTTCTTTAGTTGGTGTTGCCCGCTTTATGCAGGTAATCACTTGTTTCGCTTCCATATCTTCACATTAATCACCTTTTTGTACAGACAATCACTCGTTCAGCTTACGTATCTTTTCATTAACCACCTTTTATGTTCACCTCCTTGCCGTCACAAGTAAAAAATACTGTCACGATAAGCAGGACGTATTATTCAATGATTATAAAAAGGAGAGATCCCCTAAATAAGGGACCTCTCCTTTATTTTTTTATGCTCCCTATTCCATGAGATATTTTGCAATAGCTCGTTTGGTTTGGATTGCATTGATTGGATTAGTTTTAGTGAGCTTGCGAACAATTGATAGCATCGTTCTTAACGTATCTCCTGATTCCACATTACTAATTGTTTCCTTAGCAAGGGCCTCAATTTTCACTAGTCCTTCATGACAATATAATTCTGTCATTAGAATGTATTTTTGAGCCTTTTCTTCACCAACTCGCTCTATCATTTTTTGTGTACGTGCTACTGCTGATTCCATTTGGAAAATTTCTAATACAATATCAGCAACATTAGCAAGCATCTCTTGCTCATCTTGAATTTTTTCTTGATATTTTTGTGCAGCCGTACCTGCAATTAATAGAAACAGCTTTTTACTGTTCTCTACAACAGCTACTTCTCGCTCTAAAGGCTCACTACCTACTTGAGCTGGCATCAACATCAATAGCTCTTTTTGTAAATCCATCGCTTTTTCTAATAAAGGTAATTCTCCCTTCATTGCTTTACGAAGGATCGTACCTGGAATTAGAAGACGATTAATCTCATTTGTCCCTTCAAAAATACGATTAATTCTGGAATCGCGATACATCCTTTCTACCTCGTATTCAGCCATAAATCCGTAACCACCGTGGATTTGAACGGCTTCATCAGCAACAAAATCTAACATTTCTGAGCCTGCAATTTTGGTAATCGAGCACTCCACAGCATATTCAGCAATCGCTTTGGCTGCATTTTGACCTGATGCATCCTCCATATCTGACATTCTTTGCTCAAATAATCCACCTGTACGATAGCACGCACTCTCAGCTGCATAAATACGAGTCGCCATTTTCGCTAGTTTTTCTTGAATAAGTGGGAAGTTAATAATTGGCGTTTTAAATTGTTTACGCTCAGATGCATAATCTAAAGCTAGCTTTAAGCCACGTTTGGCACCGCCTAGACAACCAATTCCCAATTTGTAACGACCGATATTTAAAATGTTAAAGGCAATCAGATGACCTTTACCAATTTCGCCTAAAACATTATCAACTGGTACGAGTGCATCCTCTAAAATAAGCGTCCTTGTAGAAGAGCCCTTAATACCCATTTTCTTTTCCTCTGGTCCAACAGCAACACCTTCGAATTCTCGATCAACTATAAAAGCAGTGAATTTTTCGCCATCAATTTTTGCATATACAACAAAAACATCAGCAAAGCCAGCATTTGTAATCCATTGTTTTTCACCGTTTAATACGTAGTGTGTCCCTGCTTCATTTAGAACTGCCTTGGTTCTCGCTCCTAAGGCATCGGAGCCTGAGCCCGGTTCTGTTAGAGCATAAGCAGCTAATTTTTCACCACTTGCTAGATCTGGTAAGTATTTCGCTTTTTGTTCTTCGTTCCCGAAAAATACAATTGGTAAGGAGCCAATTCCTACGTGAGCACCGTGGCTAAGTCCAAAACCACCAACACGGGCAATTTTTTCAGTAATGACTGATGAACTCAATTTATCCAAGCCAAGCCCACCAAATTTTTCTGGTACATCTGCACCTAATAAACCTAATTCCCCTGCTTTTTTTAATAATCTTACAGTATGTTCAAATTCATGGTTCTCAATATCGTCAATATAAGGTGTTACATCTTTTTCAACAAATTGTTCAACCATTTTACCAATTTCGATTTGGTCTTCATTTAAATCCTCTGGTGTATAGATGGAGTCTATTTCCGTTTTTCCTAATAGGAAGCTTGCCCCTTTATGCCATTCTACTTTTTGTGTCATTTTATATTCCTCCTTGTATTTTTATATGAAAGTTAGTGCTGACGCTCAAGTGCGGAGCTCTACTCGTCGCTACCGAAAATCATGCTCCGCGTCCTGTGGGGTGGCGCTGAGCTAATCGGCTATGCCGCTGGATCTCAGCACTGCCACTACGTCCCACGGGAGTCTCCGCATGTTTTCGTCCGCTAGGTTACTTTTAATTCTCAAGTTCAAAAATCCATCTAACAAATGAAAATGAAAAAGAACAAAATCAAATTAAACGAAAAACGAACTGTTAAACAACCAACTTACACGTTCAGCCTTTTTCGTGTAGTTCTCACCTTCTTCCTTTGAGTAACTGTCACGTTCAGCCTTTTCACTCCAAGGTTTGACGTCAGGATCTGCACAAACCTTTATGGATTGTTAAGATGGTGAAAAATCACTTTCATCTTTGTTAGTGGCGGAATTGGGCTTCGCCATGTTGGTTTTTATATGAAAGTGTGTATATGGAGTGTTGTCATTGCTACCATTTCAAGCTCACTCTTTTAGCTTAATTCGAATACAGCAGCTGCTCCCATTCCTCCGCCGATACACATGGAGACAACTCCATATTGGACATTTCGTTTTTGCATTTCATGTAGGAGTGTTAATGAAAGTTTGGTCCCGGTACAACCTAGTGGGTGACCTAATGCGATTGCTCCACCATTTACGTTTACTTTATCAATGTCTAATTCCAGTGAACGTACGACTTGTAAAGCTTGAGCAGCAAAAGCTTCATTAATCTCAAACAAACCTATATCTTCTTTCTTTAATCCTGCTAATGCTAAAGCTTTTGGAATAGCTGTAATTGGCCCTAACCCCATTACTTCTGGTGCACAACCTGTGACTGCATATGAACGGAATTTAGCTATAGGTGTTAACCCTCTGCTTTTAGCTTCATCCTTTTCCATAACCAGAACAGAAGCAGCTCCATCACTCATTTGTGAAGCATTCCCAGCAGTGACAGAACCTTTTACATGGAATGCAGGTTTTAATTTGGCAAGTCCTTCTAAAGAAGTATCCGCACGTACTCCTTCATCCTCGGAGAACTGAACCTTCTTTTCAACAAGGCGATTTTGCTGTAATGACCTTAGCGTTACTTCAATAGGAACGATTTCATCTTTAAAAGCACCTGACTTCAATGCTGCTGCTGCTTTTTGCTGACTTTCTACAGCGAATTTGTCCTGTTCTTCACGGCTTACACCATGTCGATTCGCTACTTCTTCTGCCGTCATTCCCATATTCATATAATATTCAGCACGGCCTTCTACTAACTTTGGATTTGGAGCGATCACGTGACCTCCCATTGGAATTTGGGTCATTGATTCTGCTCCTCCTGCAATAATTGATTTTGCCTGCCCAGATAAAATACGTTCTGCTGCGTAAGCAATACTTTGTAACCCTGACGAACAATAACGATTAACCGTAATAGCTGGTACACTATCTGGTAATCCAGCCAAAAGGGAGATCGTTCTTGCCATATTCATTCCTTGCTCAGCCTCAGGCATCGCACAACCGATAATGACATCATCAATTTGATCGAGGTCGGTAAAATTCGCACGTGCTAATGTAGCCTTTATCGTTTCGGCTGCAAAATCATCGGCCCTCATGTTGGCAAGCGTTCCTTTTTTCGCTTTACCTACTGCTGTCCTTGCACCACTTACAATAACTGCTTCTTTCATTTAATCCCCTCCTTTAGTTACGTAACGGTCTTTTAGTCATCAACATATGTTGCATACGTTGTTGTGTTTTTGGTTCCCCAACAAGACTTAAAAATGCCTCTCTCTCAATATCCAAAATATATTGCTCATCAACAAAAGTACCCTTTGGAACACGGCCTCCTGCAATAACAAAGGCTAATTTTTCTGCAATTTTTAAATCATGATCACTTATACGACCTGCCCAATGTAGACTCTTTGCTCCAAGTAACATCGTTGCATACCCACTTTCACCAACTACAGGAATTGGGTCACGTGTAGGCGGTAAATAATGATTTTTTTCTAGAGTCAGAACGGTCTGTTTGCTACGTTCAATAATTTCCTCTTTATCAAAAATGATCGCATCCTGATCACCTAAATAGTTTAATTTCTTCGCTTCTAGTGCTGAGGTTGAAACAGTTGCCATAGCAATCGTCTCAAAAGTCTTATTCGCAACTTGCTGTAAATCAAAGTTTACATCTGTTGCGACATTTTTTAAGTTTCTTAAATACAGCTCTTTATTACCTCCACCGCCAGGAATAAGCCCTACTCCAGTTTCAACAAGACCCATATATGTTTCAAAATCTGCATGGATACTTGCAGCAGGTAAACTCATTTCAACACCGCCACCTAATGTCATTCCAAATGCTCCGACTACGACAGGTTTACTTGAGTAGCGTATTTTTGCCATTGATTGTTGGAAAATGTGAATAATATCTTCGATGTCTTCGTAATTATCACTTTGTGCTTCTAATAAAATCATCATCAAATTGGCTCCAACACAGAAGTTTTTCCCTTGATGACTAATGACCAGACCACGATAAGATTTCTCTGCTTCTTCAACGGAACGACGAATCATATCAAGTACGTCTAATCCAATTGATTGATTTGGCGAATGCATTTCCATTAAGACCACATCATCACCAATATCAAGTAGACTTGCACCGTCATTACCGAAAATCTTTTTCTCTTTTCGTAATAATGCTAAATTATAGTAACTATCTTTTTTCGGAATATCGACGTATCCTTCTGAATGATTATCATAATATTGTCCATCACGATAAAACTGGCTTACATTATTCCCCTTCATCTTATCAATCCATGTTGGAACTTCAAGACCAGACTCTTTCATCTTCGTGACGGTTTGTTCAAATCCAATCATATCCCATAATTCAAATGGACCTGCTTCCCAACCAAACCCGGTCTTCATCGCAACATCAATGGAATAAATATCATCAGCGATTTCATCTTTCTTTTGTGACGCATAAACAAGTACATTTGATATTAAGTTCCATAAGAATTTAGAGTCGTCGGTGTTTTGTGAAACAGCAAAAGCAATTCGTTTCCTTAGTGACTTCATTTGTTTTGTCTGACTCGTTAATTCAGATTGATACTTGGTCGTTTCTTCATACTCTAAAGTTTCTGGATTAACGGCTAAAATAATGGATTTTCCGTCTTTTTTATTTTTTTGATAAAATCCTTTTCCTACTTTTTGACCAATGGCCCCATTTTCAACTAATCGTTTCATAAAATTCGGAGGGTCAAATAAGGCTTGCTCTTCACCTTCTGTGTGGTCATATACGGTTTTGGCAACATGCATAAATGTATCTAAACCAACCACATCTAATGTTCTAAATGTTGCACTTTTGGGTCTACCAATTAATTTCCCAGTTAAAGCATCAACATCGGAAACCGACAATCCGCTTTTTTCCATTTCTTGAACTGTTAGTAATAAGCCATAGGTTCCAATTCGGTTAGCAATAAAATTCGGTGAATCTTTTGCAATGACGACTGTTTTTCCTAATCGTTGTTCAGTAAACGCTCTCATAAACTGAAGTGTTTCATCACTTGTTTGGGTATTAGGAATAAATTCAACCAGCTTTAAATACCTTGGTGGATTAAAAAAGTGAGTTCCTAAAAACTTCGCTTTAAATTCATCTGAGCATTCTTCGACCATTCCTTCAATAGATAAACCTGAAGTATTTGAACTTACGATACAATGTGGCTTTTTCACCTTCTCAATCTTTGCAAAAAGTTCCTTCTTAACCGGCATCTTTTCCACGACAGCTTCAATAATCCAATCCACTTCTCCGAGGCGTCGTAAATCATCAGTCAAGTTACAAGCTTCCAATAATTTGGCTTGTTCCTTTGTTCCTAACGGTGCGGGTTTAAGCTTTTTTAACTTTTCAATCGCTTCTAAGACAACACGGTTCTTTACCGCATGACTTTTTAGAGTAAGTCCTTGCTTTTCTTCTTTGGCAGTCAATTCTTGAGGCTTCAAGTCAAAAAGTAATGTCTGAATTCCGGTATTCGCTAATAACGCTGCAATTTGGGCTCCCATCACTCCTGAGCCAATGACAGCTGCCTTCCTAATTTGAACAGGCATGTATACCCTCCTCATATTTAAAAATATAAAATGCCCTACTTTTCCATATGCAATCAAGGTTTGTTTCATGCCATTTTTAAAATGAACAACCACTCATTATAAAATTGTCTAGGAACATAAACGTATCGATTACAAACGGAATGTAAGCGTTTAACTAGTACTATTCGAGATTAATCGCGAAAAACCTTCATAATTTTTAAAAGTTTTTTAATGATTTTATGAATGTATGTTGGTGCTAATACTTCCATACAGGACTTGACTTTCCGTACACAAAGTGATGCTGCACCTTTTATGAGATGATAAGCTAAATGTCTGTACGGCAGATTTTAGTCTCCTGCTTCAAGCCAATTATTGTCGCTAATATTTATGTGGTTTTTTCAAAAGCTAAAGGATGTAGCCGACTCCATCGGTTTACTCATTTTTTAGGGGGAGATACCATGCAACAACAGCCAAACCAATTTCAAGGACAAAGCCAGCAATCACTCACATATCAAGAGCCTCCTGCTATCCTGTCAACAAAAGATAGCCTTTATTTGACAGATATGCTTTCTTGGAATTTACTAGCTATGAAAAAGGCTCATTTTTATGCCCAGCAATGTACAGACCAAGATATTAAGCAAGCTCTTGAGCAAGCTGGCCAAATGCACGAACGTCACTACCAAACACTACTGCCACACTTACAATCCAACCAACAACCGCAACAAAATCAGCCAATTCAATAATAGTCGAAAAGGGAGGATTTATAATGGGGCAAAAAATTCAAAATCCAGAAATGCCTGTTCCAAAAACACCGCAAATGTCTGAAAGAGACTTTATTAATGATCAGCTTACGACAGAAAAATATCTTTGTTCTTCTTATAGTACTGCTGCAACGGAAGCTAGTCACAGCCAGCTTTACCAAGACATTAACCAAGTGGCCAATGAAACCCTTCAATGCCAGCGTGATTTATACAATGTGATGTTTCAAAAAGGCTTCTATAGCTATGACGCGGCTGAAACAACTTCCTTGCAACAGGATTTCCAAAAATTCACTGGTTATGAACAGCAATTCCCTTATTCAAAGAATGGACAAAATTATTCCTAACAGATGTATCTCTCCATTTTCCCGGATGGCCTTTGGCCTGAAGGGATTTTTCTCTTATCATTTATATGAACGTTACTTATGGGCGATAGTTTGTGCCGTGATGTTAGCTCGTCATCCATCTCGCGTTCAATGACCTTAGTAGGACTATGCTCCTTGTTTATTCAAGCTGACTCCTGATGGTGATCGAGTTGTAATCGTGCCAACAGTTTGAACAGTCGCCACTACTTTCATTTTTGTTGGTGACGAAGTGAATCGGGCTTCGCTTTGTCGGTTTTATATGTAAATTCCATTAACTGCTCTTCACCCGTCTTCATATTTTTCATTTTGTACGAATTAGATTTTACTTCTAATTCACCAATCATGATCACTTGAGGTACTTCTTTTCTATTTGCTTTTTTTAGTGCTTTATTGACACTCGTTTGCTTAATATCAACTTCTACTTTGTATCCCTGAGCTCTTAAATCCTTTGCCACTTGCAACGCTTCCTTTGTATATTCAATCGGAATCACATAAACATCCAATTCTTGATTAATGGGTAGGTCTTTTTGTAATTCTAAAGCCTTACAAATTACATCTAAACCAAAAGATAACCCTACTGTTGGAAATACCTCATCCGTTTGTAACAGACCGGCAATGGCCCGATCATATCTTCCTCCTGCCCCAATGCTTGAAGAAATGGAACTACTTTTAAGAAAAATTTCAAAAACCGTTCCCGTATAAATATCTAAACCTCTTGCTAAGTATGGGTTGAATACATAAGGAACTTCCAGATTCTCTAAATACTCAATCAGTTCGGTGATTTCAGCAATGCCTTGTTGATATTCCTTGCTATTGACGTTGTAAGCTCTTAGCTTCTCAGGCGTCCATTCTGTTTGTAAAAATTCGATAATCACTTCCCGTGTCGTTTGTCCAACACCTTTTTCCTTTAGCTCCTGGTCAACTCCGTTTACACCTATTTTTAAAAATTTATCAATAGTTAATATAATCGAATTGGCATCCTGCCTTTCAACACCAAAACTCTCCAATAAAGCAGTTAGTAACTTCCGATTATTAATTTCTATCTTTATATCGAGGTTCAGCTTTTTAAAAACGTCGGTAGCAATAGATAATAATTCTACTTCAGCTAAAGAAGAGGAAACGCCTACGATATCCACATCACATTGTGTAAATTCGCGAAACCTTCCTTTTTTGATTGGACCATCCCGAAATACCTTTCCGATTTCATATCGTTTAAACGGCATTTGTAAGCCCGGATTTAAGGCAATTACCTTGGCAAACGGGATTGTTAAATCATATCTTAATGCGATGTCTCTCGCCCCTCGGTCAGTGAGTGTGTACATTTCTTCTAAAATTTCTGCACCTCCTCCATACTTAGATGCGAGCAAGGCTACTTCATTTAAAATCGGTGTTTCTAAAGGTGCATAACCATAGGCGGAAAACGTATCCTCTAAAACCCTTCTTACTTGTTGCCTCACAATTTCTTTTTCTGGTAAATAATCCGTTGTTCCTTTAACGTTTTGAAAGATGGTTTTTCTTTTCATTTTTATCGTCTCCTTTTGAAATGGTTTTGGACAAATAAAAAAACCGCCATTGTACGAAAGATGTTAATCTTTCCTGTGTATCAATGCGGTTTCATTGGAAAAAGCCTTACTTAGATTCTATTTTTAAAATCTATCGCAAGGCTTTTAAATATGATGATGTCCTTTTACTCGTATAAACCTATTAGCGGTGCTCATAATCTTCACACTCCTATATTTGTGATATCTTACCACTATTCAGAAAATTAAGCAACTTGATTGAGTATGGTATGGAGAATTTCCTTAAGACGACCATTCACTCCGCCACCATAAAGAATGAAAGTCAGCTTTCACCACCTTAACAATTCATAAAGGTTTGTGCAGATGCTCGGGCCAAACCTTGGTGTATCTGCACAAAGAGACGGTTTATGTGCAGATGCTC
>LFJO01000002.1:195741-281908 GCA_001038565.1 Alkalihalobacillus pseudalcaliphilus | reverse complement strand
CGGTTTATGTGCAGATGCTCGGGCCAAACTTCGGTGTATCTGCACGAAAACGCATGAACGGGACAGTTACTGAAGGAAAGAGGCGTAGTAATTGTACGAAAAGAGCCGAACGTGTAAGTTGGTTCTTCAACAGTTGGCTTTTCATTCAATTTGATTTTGTTCTTTTACTTTAAAAAAAATCGTGTTGGATTGTTTTTTGGAACTAAAGAATTACAGTAACCCAGCTATGCGGAGACTCCCGCGGGCAGTGTGCCGAAAGTTTGAGAGTTAGCTCCTGCGTTGGTTAGCTCAGCACCACCCCGCAGGACGCGCAGCATAATTTTCGGCAGCGACGATTAACGCTCCATGTTCGCACCGCAACAATTGAACTTTCATATAAAAACCAACCATGTCTATTAGCTTGTGTGCTTCTTGTTCGAGCTTAGGGTTGTTTCAATCATTTCATTTCTGGAGGTCGGTATATACTCCTTCATCACATGCTCTCTGCCTCCATAGGATTCGTACCAGTTCTTCACTTTATCATTATGTAATCGGTCGGCTCTTATGTTTTGTTCAATTTTTTGATACTGCTCATAGCTGTCGTATTCCCATATCGCAAAGATCTCCGTTGTATCCTCATCGTATGGTAACATCCAACGCCCGACTAATTTGGCTCCATGTTTTAACTGATTAGGTAAATTTGTTTCTTCAAAGTGAAGATTAAGCACATCGACATAATTATTTTTAACTACATAATATTTCCTTCGATAAAACAAAACACTCACTCCTTTACTTTTTTTATTAGCATAATCCTGTTTTCTTTAATTTCAAATTAAATGTTGACTTTTCTGATAATCACTATATTATATCAATTAGATATATATCAAAAAGATATAAAAGAGGTGGAAGTGTTGGCAAAAGAGAATCATTCGAAATTTGCCATTTTAGGCTTATTAACGACAACCTGTAACTCGGGTTATGAGATGAAACAAATGATCGATACGAGCCTTAATCATTTTTGGAAAATTAGTTACGGTCAAATCTACCCAACTCTAAAGAAGTTAGTGGATGAAGGATTGGCCTTTTCTGAAGAAATAGAACAAGAGCATAAACCAGCTAAGAAAGTTTATGTTATGACCGATTTAGGTAAAGCAGCACTTCAAGATTGGCTAGAAAAACCGATAGAGCAGTTACCTGTTGAGAAAAATGAGCTACTTCTTAAATTATTTTTTAGCAATCACCAACAGGACAAACAGACAACGATCCTTCACATTAATGATTACGTGCAAAAATTAACAGCACGTTTGCAAACGTATCAAATGATCGAGGAGTCTATTCGAACTCATTCCCTTGAAAGAAAAGATGCGATGTATTGGCTCATTACGTTAGATTATGGCATTCGTACTACTCAAGGGGCGATCGATTGGGGTTATGCTTCAATAAAAAAAGTAGAGGAGGAATTTCATAATGGGTAAAACTATTGAGAATCAAAAAGTCACTGCCAATCATCGGGATAAAGTTGTTGTGTTTATGATAGGGATGAGAATTAATAAATGGTGGGCTATTCATAAGTGGCTACCTGTTGCCTTAGCTATGCCAAAGATGATCAAAGAACAATATCAAAACCCATCTTTAGGCTGCTTGGCTATGGAGAGTTTTTCTGGTTTACGCACCACATTCCTTCTCCAATACTGGCGTTCTGAAGAAGATTTGATGAACTATGCCAAAGGAGGCACTCACTTAAAAGCGTGGAAAGAGTTTAATCAAAGAAATGCTAATAATCATGCAGTAGGGATTTATCACGAAACCTATATTGTCCAACCTAACCAAATGGAATCCCTTTACGTCAATATGCCGGTATTTGGATTAGCTAAGTTAGCAGGTTTCACTCCAATTAATAAACATTTAAAATCAGCCAAACAACGATTACATCGAACCTCTAGCCCTTCATAAAACACACTGCACCCTATTAATTGTAGCTAATGAACCTATCAGAATCTCGAACTTGCATCTATTTGTAAAAAAGCCACTCCAACACAATGCAGAGTGGCTTATAAATCAAATCTTATGAAGTTAGAGCTTCTGTTAAAGGAGGTACAATTTGTTTCTTACGTGAAACAACACCTTTTAATAAAGCCGTTCCGTTATCAAGCTGAACGTTAAATGCTTTCTCAACAACAGGTGCTTGGCTACCTAACGCTAATACGACCGAATCATTCTCTAAAATATCAGTGACAACTAGTACAAATAAGTCTAAATTTTTCTCAGCAATTAAAGCTGTTAATACAGGTTCAATTTCTGCTTGGCGATTCACTACTTCATTGGTATCTACTGTATTTACTTGAGCTACCTCTACTTTATAGTCGCCCATAGAGAATTCTTTTGCATCAATCGTAATTAATTGCTGAACTGTCTTACTCGTTGTATCTGCTCCCGCTTTTAACATTTCTAAGCCATATTCATTAGCATCAACTTCAGCTATTTCAGCTAATTCCGCAGCAGCCGCAATGTCTTCCTCTGTGCATGTTGGTGATTTAAATAAGAGAGAGTCCGAAATGATTGCTGATAACATTAATCCAGCAAAAGGCTTTTCGATTTTAATACCTTTCTCTTTATAAATCTTTAAAAGAATCGTTGCCGTACACCCTACTGGCTCTGCACGATAGTATAGGGGATCAGCCGTTTCGAAATTAGCAATACGGTGGTGATCAATAACCTCTAGAATTCGAACATCACTTATATCGGCAACACTTTGTTGAAACTCATTATGATCGACTAAAATAACCTCTTCCGTTTCATTAGCAACAGTTTCTACAAATCTCGGTGTTTCCACTTTAAACGTTTTTAGTGCAAATTCTGTTTCACCGTTAATTTCTCCTAATCTTACAGGTTCTGCTGTGACACCTGACTTCTTCTTTAAGTCTGCATAGGCAATGGCAGAACAAATCGTATCTGTATCTGGATTTTTATGACCGAAAATTAATACGTTTGACATACTCTCGCTCCTTTAAGATATTTACATTTCTCTGTGATTTATTCTACCATGTCCCTCCGAATTGCGCACATTTTGATTTTTTGAGAATTCACTCAGAAAAAAGCGAAGGACCAATCATGCCCCTTCGCTCCTTTTTTCATATAAAATGATTATACTCTAGTCGATCCGTTTACTTCATACCACTCCACACCTAGAATTCTCTCTGCTCGAGCTACTTGATCTTCGGTTGGTGTTTCAACCCCTGTTAATGGATAACTTAAGCCGAGAGCTTCCCATTTATAGATGCCCATTCGGTGATAGGGCAGTACTTCAACTTTCTCAACATTACGTAAGCTTTGAATAAAAGAGGCTAACCTTTCCAATGAAGGAGTGTCATCATTAATCGTAGGTACAAGCACATGTCGAACCCAAACTGGAATTCGCTTTTCATCTAAATACTTAGCAAAGGCAAGTGGTGCTCGGTTCGGTCTGCCTGTTAGTTGCTGGTGCTTTTCATTGTCAATGTGTTTAAGGTCCAACAAGACAAGATCGGTATATTCCATTAATTCATCTACTTTTTCTAGAAAAGATTTAGCCTCAATAAAGCATCCCCCTGATGAATCAAGAGTAGTGTGAATCCCTTGTTCCTTACATTTTTTAAAAAGCTCGATTAGAAAAGGAACCTGCAAAAGTGGTTCACCACCACTAACGGTGATTCCACCTTTTGAAGCTTGCAAGAAAGGCAAATAATCAAGTAGATCGTCCATGATTTCATCAACCGATATCTCTCTGCCCCTACCTATTTCCCACGTGTCAGCATTATGACAATACTGACATCGAAGAAGACACCCTTGTGTAAAAATCACATACCTGATACCTGGACCATCTACGGCTCCAAAAGTTTCGATTGAATGAATATTGCCTTTCATACAAAACGCCTCCTTATAAAGCTTACGATTTTGTTAGTGAGCTAACTCACTTAGTGAACCATGAAAAGTTCGATTAATCACGTCCATTTGCTGCTCTTTTGTCAACTTAATGAAGTTAACCGCATAGCCTGACACTCGAATCGTTAATTGTGGATATCTTTCCGGATGATTCATAGCATCTACGAGCTGCTCTTGATTAAAAACGTTGATATTCAAATGGTGTCCAGCCTTTAAAATATACCCGTCCAAAATGGCTACTAAATTATTCACCTTAGCTTCCTCGTCTTTTCCTAATGCTTTTGGAACAATAGAAAACGTATTGGATACACCGTCTAATGCATACTCATATGGTATTTTGGCGACTGAACTTAATGAAGCAAGTGCTCCAGAATGATCTCTACCATGCATAGGATTGGCCCCTGGTGCAAATGGTTCACCCTCTCTTCTACCATCAGGTGTATTACCTGTTTTCTGACCGTAAACAACATTTGAAGTAATCGTCAATACCGAAGTTGTCGTCTGAGATTGACGGTAGGTTTGGTGCTGCTTTAACTTCTTCATAAATTTCTTTACTACCTCAACAGCAATCACATCGACTCTATCGTCATTATTTCCATACTTCGGATAATCGCCTTCTACATAATAATCAATCGCTAAACCAGCCTGATTTCGAATCGCATGTACTCTTGAATACTTAATAGCGCTTAATGAATCGGCCACAACACTTAACCCCGCTATACCAGTTGCCATCGTTCTTAGAATCTCCGTATCATGTAAGGCCATTTCAATTCGTTCATAACTGTATTTATCGTGCATGTAATGAATGATGTTTAATGATTCAATATACAGCTCCGCTAACCAATCCATCATTCGGTCAAATTTTTGCATCACTTCCTCATAATCCAAAATATCTGAGCGAATAGGTTCATAACGTGGAGCTACTTGCACATGTAATTGCTCATCCATGCCACCGTTAATCGCATAAAGCAATGTTTTCGCCATGTTTGCTCTTGCTCCAAAAAACTGCATTTGCTTGCCAATTCTCATTGCCGATACACAACAAGCAATACCATAGTCATCTCCCCACTCTGGGCGCATCAAATCATCATTTTCATATTGTATGGCACTTGTTTTCATTGACATTTTCGCACAATATTTTTTAAAAGATTCAGGCAATTGCAAGGACCATAACACGGTTAAATTAGGTTCCGGTGCTGGTCCTAAATTATCCAAAGTGTGTAAAAATCGAAAGGAGTTTTTTGTTACTAAATGTTGCCCATGTACAGAAGTACCTCCAATGGATTCGGTTACCCACGTAGGATCACCACTGAAAAGCTCATTATAATCAGGTGTTCGTGCAAACTTCACTAATCTAAGTTTCATAACAAAATGGTCAACCAGTTCCTGAACTTCTTCTTCAGTAATGGTCTCATTATTTAAATCTCTTTCAATATAAATATCTAAAAAGCTCGATACACGCCCGAGGCTCATCGCTGCTCCATTTTGTTCCTTAATCGCTGCTAAATAAGCTAGATATAACCATTGAAAGGCTTCAAATGAATTAGCCGCTGGCTGAGATAAATCAAATCCATAAGCTTTTCCAAGTTCTTTTAATTCTTTTAAAGAGAGAATTTGCTCCGATAATTCTTCTCTCAAGCGAATATGATCTTCGGACATTTTTTTACTTAGTGATTGTTTATCCTGAACTTTTTTCTTTATTAAAAAGTCAACTCCATATAAGGCAACACGTCGATAATCGCCAATAATTCTCCCGCGACCATACGCATCCGGTAAGCCTGTAATAATTCCTGCTTTTCGAGCTAATTTCATCTCATCTGTATAAGCGTCAAATACACCTTGGTTATGGGTCTTACGATACTTTGTAAAAGTTTCAACCACTTCATCGCTAACTCGATATCCATACGCTTCTGCTGCCGACTGAGCCATCCTAATCCCACCATACGGCATAAGTCCTCGTTTAAATGGTTGATCGGTTTGGACACCAACAATTTTCTCGAGGTTTTTGTTTAAGTAACCAGGACCGTGCGAAATAATAGAAGAAACCGTTTCCGTCTCAAGGTCGTATACACCGCCACGTAATCTTTCCGCAGTCGTTAAATCACATACTTGCTGCCAAAGCTCATCCGTTGCTGCGGTTGCCCGTTCAAGAAATGCCTCATCCCCATCATATGGTGTTACATTATCCAAGATAAACCCTCTTACATCGATTTCCTTTTTCCAACCTTCACCTTTAAAAGTTTTCCAATGCTTCATCTGTTTTTCCTCCTTCAAATAGAATAAAAAAACAACTACAGTTCTTCCTCTGAATATATAACAGCTTTATACTTTTATTGTACTACCATAATAAGGGAGCGGCTCATTAAAAGTTTGAAGTTATTGTGAATGTTCTCACAATAACTGATATAAAGAGAAAAAATGACATTTCATTGAACTTTCATAATATTCTATTCAGACTTTCCCTTTATTTTGTTATAGACATCTGTATTTATCAAAACGAAAAACTGTGCTATAGTTTTAGATAATATTCTTCTAGTCCTTTTTGAAACAACTAAAACTTTTGTCATATTTTGATGAACTATTTTCCAGAAATTTAAAAGGATTTCCCCTTCTTTTTACCTAATAATAATAAACAGAAACGATAAAAAATATGTAGGGAGGTTGTGCCAGTGAGTGAAAAAGATTTAATGTTTACTGTAATTGAAGGAATGTGTGAAGCAGGCATACTTCCTACACTCCCGACTCTTTGCCTTCGAACAAAACGTTCAAAGGATGAGCTATTAGAACTACTGGTAGAACTTGATAAAGATGGTCGGATTGAATGGTTAACAGAAGATATCGTCATTTCATTACCGAAACCAGAATGGTATATCGACTATGTTCGTGCAGTGAAAGCTAAAAATAAATTCCCCCAAAAAGCTTATTAAAGCCATTTGGGGGAATTTTTTAATTAGACTTCGTTTGTTCATCCTACGTTTGCTCGGGCTTTCTTCCTCTTATTTTCGCTCTCAACCCCTAGGTTCCAAAATGTAGTAGGTGAATTCATTTAATGTGACGGTATCTCCGGCTTCCATCTTTTCTTCAGATACCAGATTCTTAAATGACTTTCCTTTCATTTCTTCTGGCCATTCAATGACGGCTTCTCCCTTTGTATGGAAGATAAAATATAAGCCGTTTTGTTTATTTGTTTTTTTATAAATGACCGTGTTCGCATCAACGAGGAGAAATTCAAACTTGCCTCCTGATCCAAATACTTCATAATCTGAACGTAAATGATTGATCTTGGCTATGTTTGAAAAAGTTACATCTTCATCCCAAGGCATACAACGTCTATTATCTGGGTCAGCACCGCCCTCTAAATAGATCTCTGTTCCATAATATATAGAAATCGCACCTGGCACAGACATAAGTAAAGCTAAACACATATCTACTTTTCGTTTGTCACCCTTAGCAATATGGGTAATTCGAGGCGTATCATGACTATCTAATAACGTAAACATCCCTTGGTTAACCGGCTCTGAATAACGTAACAGAGCATGAACAAAGTCATTTTGGAACTGGTTACCATTAATACGTCCCGTAGCAATCCAGTCTTGAATCGGTTGAGATAATGGATAATTCATCACCCCGTCAAATTGATCGCCGTATAACCATGCTTGACTATCATGCCAAATCTCTCCACAGATATATAGATCCTCTTTGACCTCTTTTACAGCCTTGCGAAAAAGTCGCCAAAATTCATGGTCAACCTCATTAGCGACATCAAGACGCCAGCCGTCAATATTTGTTTCTTCAATCCAATAACGACTTATATCTAATAAATAGTCAATGACTTCCGGATTCGCCGTATTCAACTTTGGCATTGCAGGCACAAAGTTACGATAACTCCAATCGTCAATCGCCCCTTCCGTTTCTTCAAACATAAACCAATCAAAATACTTGGATTCCTTTCCATTTTCAAGAACATCCTGAAATTGTGGAGACTTATCACCTATATGATTAAAGACCGCATCAAGCATTACTTTCATATCTAATTGATGAGCTTTTTCAACTAACTCCTTTAAATCCTCTTTTGTCCCAAAGTGAGGATCAATTTCATAATAATTAATTGTGTCATATTTATGGGAAGTCGTAGCCTTAAATACAGGAGTCATGTAAATACCTGACATGCCTAGTCCTTTAATATAATCTAGCTTTTCAATGATCCCTCGTATATCTCCTCCATAAAAGCTGTATTGCCCAAGATCTTCATCTTTTTTATTCCATGGTAATACATCGTTTGGATTACGACTAGCATCACCGTTTGCAAACCTTTCAGGGAATATTTGATACCAAACTGTATCCTTCACCCAAGAAGGTGCTTGAAACAAATCTTGTGTATGTACATAAGGGAAAGCAAAGTAGCTATTAATATCATCACCAATTGACGGATCTTCTACAGGGAAAAAACCTCTGTCTAAATAATAGAGCGTTTCCGTTCCATCTGATACGAGGAAGCCATAACGCATTTTATAATCGATTGGTTCCACTTCTACAAACCAATAATCAAAAAGTTCTGTCTGAAACTCTCTCTCCATTGGCAGTTTTCTTTTATGCCAATGCCACTTTCCGTCATCTCCTTCTACCCACCCTTGCTTTGAATCCGTAAGTAAGTAAACGGAAGTTAAGTCATTACGTTCGCTTTTTAAACGGATATGTACTCGGTTCTCTGCAACTGCATATGACATATGGCTTTTTGCACGATGGTAAATAGCATGTTTGTTCATCTTTATTTTAGCTCCTTTTGTATGAAAGTTGACTAAAGCTCAAGTGCTCTTCTTCGAAAATCGCTACGGGAATGGGAGGACGCACCCTCCGGCGGGAATCGGCCACCCCATTCCCGCAGCTTTGGCTAGTGCAGGCTTTTTGGTTCGTACACTTCTCATACAAAATGAATAAATGAGAAATAATTCAAGCTAACTAACCAAAAAGCAAAATCATATTGAATCAAGTGCCACCAGTTAAAGAGCAAAACCCTACTTTCATCTTTGTTGGTGGTCAAGTGAATCGGGCTTCGCCATGTGGGCTTTGTATGAAAGAATAATAATGAAAATAAACAGAATATTATCAGCTGAATGAGTGGTTTGTTTGGTTTTGTTACTTGTTTGTTTTTCCTACAACACAGAGTCTCTTTTTCTCGGCTTGTGTTGTTACTTCTCGGCTATCCCTACAACACAACGCCTCTTTTCATGCCCCGGTGTTGTTACTTCTCGGCTTCCCTCCCCCCCCCCGCACCCAACGTCACTTTCAACATTGAAGAGGTGTTTATTACTTTACTTTTTCTACAACCTGCACTTTATGACATGCGTCTTATCATACTTTGTAATCGTGGACGGTTGTAGCGTTGTACAATTATAATTGGGACATTGAATAAGAGTGCGTAGACAATCATCAGCCAGCCTGCCCACGCTGGGTTCCATAGAAAAAAAAGTAGAGCAGGTGGAATGGACAACCAATGGGTTAACTCCGCCCGGCGCGACTCTTTCATAAACATCTCTAAATAGGATTTTCGTCTCGACCGAAGTGAATCTTTGGCAAAGCCTGTCCCAATCATTTTAGTGCCATCAGGAATGCACTCTTTCCAGTTTTTCACCGAAAAAAGTTGCTGCCAACGCTCCCCAGCCCTTTCCCATTTACGAGTGCGATATAAAAAAGAATCACATTCAAAATAATGTAAGGGCAGTTTGGCCATAATCACGGATAAAACAAGGTGGATCATGGCCCAGGCAACAATATTAACAACGAGCAACCACCCGAGGGAAAATTCAATTATCGGCATCTCCTCACTCCTTACACTTTAACATTTCTACCTTTCCAACGAACCTCTTTATGCACCTTCGTTAAATAAATAGACCGTATGAACAACGCCGTAAAGAAGAGAAAGAAAAGAGGAAATAACGTAAGAACATAAGGTGAAAAATGACCAACCTTTCTTGCTAGCCACACTAAATGTCCATAAAATAACAAATAGATACCTGCTAAGAGTATGGACCAATGACTAAAACCGACCCATATACTTATAGCTAACTGAATGGGGATTAGGAAAGCTCCAGTCATCCACAGACTAATTAAGATTAAAATAAAGCGGTGTGTGGAAGTAGCAGCTGTCGCAAAGCCTTTTGTCCAACCTTCGATTAATCGAAGCATCCCCTCAGCATACATGCGAAATTGAATACATCCATGACCGGTCTTTAACTGAACGGGTAAGCCCTTTTTCATGAAAATTTCACCAAGGACGATATCATCCATAATAGCTTCTCCAACAGTCTCATGACCACCAACTTCAAAATATTGATCTTTTCGGCAGAGGATGCACGGACCGAATGCCCCAGCAGGCTTAATTCGCTCTTTTAAACAGGAGAAGCCGTTCATGCCCGCTAAAACAATTATATTAAAAATCACCGAAAAATTCTCGTAAAATTTTTTAATATGGTGATAGGGTTGAACGGACAATATCCCCGACGCGCCATCACTTATGTACTGTCCAATTAAACTAGCCAAACTACCAGAATGCTCTAATCTCGTATCCGCATCTAAAAATAAAAGCAGTTCACCGCTTGCATACTTCGCCCCTAGCCAACAAGCTGCAGACTTCCCTTGCCATTCTAATTGCTTCGAGTACTTCGCTTCCAAGACCGTAACACCATAAGCTCTCGATTCGGCAACAGTCCGATCTGTAGAGTGATCATCAACGACGATGATTTCTAGTGCTGGGTTTGTTTGAGAGAGCAGAGATTGTAATAGTGGGCCGATTCGCCCTTCCTCATTTCTGGCTGGTATAATGACAGAAACCTTATCGGTAGATACACCTCCTTTAGTCTTTGGAATCCTTGCTGTATTCCATAACATCGCACTGCCTGCCACAAAGGAAAGAAAAATCAATAGTAAGCCGACCCACATCAGAAACATGAACATTCGGTCACCTTTTTCCCTTTTCGTTTTCAGCTGCGATAATTTTATCACTAACCTGTTTACCACTTAAAACAACCATCGGCATACCCGCTCCAGGATTAACCGTTCCACCTGTAAAGAATAGGTTGTGGAAATTTTCACTTTGTTTTGGATGCTTGAATCCCTTGTTTTTCTTTTTATCAGAGACCGTTCCATAAATTGAACCACGATGCGATCCATATGTTCGCTGAATATCATGAGGTGTCCACATATGCTCTGTAACAATATTTTTCCGTAAATCGGTTAAACCCATCGTTTCTAATTTTGCTAAAATTAGATCACGAAATTTCATATATTGCTCTTGTGAAAAAGGCTCATCCTGAATATATGGAATATGAGGTAAAACTTTTAAATTTTCATAACCATCAGGTGCTTGGGTTGAGTCGGTTTTATTAACATTGACTAAATAAATAGTTGGGTCATCTGGTAAAACCTTTTGTTTAAACACCTTATCCATCTGTGCCTTTAAATCATTTGAAAAAAAGAAGTTGTGATGAGTAAGCTGGCGATAATTTGCTTTTACGCCAAGATGGAGAACAAGCCCGGAACTTGAAGGCTCAAATTTCTTCTCCAACTTTTTCAGCTCCTTTTCTTCAACCTTAAGTAGCCTTTCATAGGCAGGGATCACTTCCATGTTAGAGACAAAATAATCAGCTGTCCACTTTCGGCCATCCTCTAATTCAATAGCCTTAATGGCTCTTTTTTCTTTCTCCATATTTATGACAGCTTGCCCCGTATGAAACTGAACGCCTAACTCTCTCGCCAGCTTCACAAGCCCTTCGGCTAATCGGTGAATCCCGCCTTCCACATACCAAACCCCTTGTTGCTGTTGCATATAAATCATCATGTTTAATACAGCTGGTGCCTCATATGGAGAAGAGCCTACATATTTAATAAAATAAGCTAATGTTTTCTTCAACTTCGGATTTCGAATATAACGATTAATTGCTCCATACATCGTTGAATGTAGATCAAATTCACGGATTGATTTGAAAACGCCAAATTGTTTCATGACTTCCATCGTCGTATCATAACCTTGAGCGAAATAACCTTTTTCTGTTGCTTCATAAAGCTTTTTAGCATATCGTAAAAACCTTTGATAATCTTTCATATCTTTTTTGCTAAGAAGGTCATTCTGATGGAGCATTTGGTCAAGATCGCCATATACATTAATAATATCTCCACCGGGATGAAAAGCCCTCCACTCATGTTCAAGGCGTTTTATCTTCACATAATCCTTCATTACACGGTTACTTTTTGTAAACAAGTCTTCAAAGATATAAGGCATCGTTAAGATACTCGGACCTAAATCAAAACCAAATCCATCTAGTTCTAAGCGATTTACCTTTCCACCAAGGTGTTCATTCTTTTCAAAAACATCTATATGAAAGCCTGCTTGAGCTAAAGAAATAGCGGATGAAATTCCACCAAGACCAGCACCGATCACAATCGCCTTCTTCTTTTGACTTCGCATCCTAACACCCCTTAATTCGCAATATCTATTTGTGTAAGTCGGATTATTTGACCTATTTGTGTAGCAGAAACGGCATTTATTTTCCCAAAACATTGATATTGATTTTCCCTTACTACTTGTAAGATTTGACGATATACCCTTGCTGCAGATAGGACTTGGAATTGACTATCTTGATCAAAGAGATGAAGAGAATCTTCAAACTGAACATAGTTAGATTCCGCTCTTTGAGCTAATTGCTCCCAAATTTGAATAAATGCTTCATTTACAATAAACCCTTCAGCATCCTGAACAGAGTATTGCAACGTCTCCATTAAGTCAGAGGGCAAATAAATACGCTGATACTTACCTACATCCTCAAATACATCTCGAAGAATATTCGTAATTTGCATCGCTACACCTAACTGGATAGCTGACTGCTTGAGTTTATGATTATGCTCTGTTGCAATAATAGGAAGTAGCATTAGACCAACTGTACCTGCCACATAATAGCTATACGTTTCAAGTGCCTCCACATCTTTTGGAATAGAAAAATCTAAATCCATTTCCTGACCGATTAATTGATCATAAAATGGTTGGATGTCCATTTCGTAGCGATTAAACACATCACGTAAAGCTCTCCATAAAGGTGCTGAGAGTTCCTCCCCTCGCTCAAAAGCTTCTAATTGTTCTCGTAAATTCATCAGCTGCATTTTTTTAACTTGATGATCACTATTTTGGTCAATCGTATTATCAGCTAACCGACAAAAAGCATAAATAACATAGACGGCACGCGCTTTATCTTTTGGGAGTTGTTTAAATGTATAATAAAAACTTTGAGAATGTTTTCGGATGATTTTTTCACAAAAATAGTAATCAGCTTTTAACTGCTGCGTCTGCTTCATTAACATAACTCTTCACCTCTACTTTTGAATTTTGGAAGGTACCATCATCAAGCATTAATTCTTCTGTCGCAATTTTGGCTGATAACAAAACAATTGGAACACCTGCTCCTGGGTGTGTACTACTTCCCGTAAAGTAAAGATTTTCACACTTTTTGGCCTTACTCTGAGGACGCATATGATTACTTTGAGTTAACGTTGGACGCAATCCGAAACATGCCCCATTATAGGCATTTAACTTCTCTTTAAAATCAATCGGTGTCATATAACTTTCAGAAACAATATCGTTTTCAATATGTTCCAACCCTTCAATTCCTGACAGTTTAGTAAACACCTTATTGCGGTAAAACGAAACCGTTTGCTCATCCCACTCATATTGAGATGTCGATAAGTCTGAAACGGGAACAAGGATATATAAACCATCTTTATCTTTCGGTGCTAAGGAAGGGTCCATCTTAGAAGCTATATAAAGATAAAATGAAGGGTCTTCTAACTTTTCCCCATTAAAAATACCTTCAATATTCTGACGTAAATCTTCGCTAAAAAAGAAATTGTGGACAGCATCGAGATGTTCATATTTTTTATCCATACCTAAATACATCAGAAAACATGAACATGAGTATTTCATTTTATCTATTTTGGCATCCGTATATTTACCTTTGGCTTTTGTATCCTTCACCAAGAATTTCATCGCATGTGGAAAGTCCGCATTACAAACAACAAAATCCGCGGCAACTACTTCCTTATTTAAGCGAATACCAGTTGCACGACCGCCTTTTACTACGATTTCATCCACTTCCGTTTGATAATAGATATTGCCACCAAGCTCTTTAAAAAGCCTTTCCATCGCCGTAGCCATCGTGTACATCCCACCTTTTATAAACCAAACCCCATACATAAATTCAATCATCGGAATAATCGTATAAAGGGAAGGTCCACTATATGGCGAGACTCCAATATATAACGTTTGAAAACTGAGCATTTGCTTTAAGCGCTCATCTTTAATATGTTGGCTAATAAATGCATCGGCATTACCTAATGTGCGAAGCTTCAAGCCTTGCCAAATCATATACGGGTTATAGAAGTCAAAAAAATGTCTAAATGGGCGTTGTAAAAAGTGATTTTTTGCCACATTAAAGCGCTTATAAATTTTCTGTAAATACGTCAAAAACCCTTCTGTATCACGCTCATTAATTTGTTCGAAAGTTTTAATTAAATCAATAAAGTCAGAGGAAATGGCATATTTCTCTGTTGCTTGTGCTCCGAAAAAAACGTCATACATGGGGTCGAGTTTCTCCATTGGAATATAATCATCCGGGTTTTTTCCTGCTAGCTTAAAAACTTCTTGGTAAAGCTCTGGCATCATAACAATACTTGGTCCTAAATCAAATTGATATCCGTCTTGATGAATACGATTCATCTTTCCACCCGGTGTTTGATTCTTTTCATAGATTTCTACTTGATAACCCGCTACCTGTAATCGTATGGCACTTGCTAATCCAGCTACACCAGCACCAATAACTATAACCTTCTTATTCTTTTTCATAGGCACCCCACATTTTCTTAGACTTCTTGGTTATCTGTCTTTAAGGATTAAAAATAAGATCATGTATCCAATCTTTCTTTTAGTAGATACCCATAATTTTCACTTATCAAACGATAAATGAAACTTTTATTTAAAATAAAATAACTGGTCTCCTATTTCCTCCTAAAAAAAGAAAATAGTTTGTTTAAAATGAACTTAGCCGATGACAGACTCTTATAAGAAGATAAACAAATGAAATTTTCATTTGTTTGCTACGAATGGACAAACTGAATGTCATAGAGGAGACAAAAAAACACCTCACTTATCGTTTTAAAATAGATAAATTAGTGCTTGTCCACTATCGAATATATGTACCATTCAGTATGATATCGACGTATATGTTAAATTGTGCCTGAAGCTCTTTTCTTCGATTCTTCCATAACATCGCTTGTCCTAATGTTAATAAACAAAATCTCGCTGCTTCCTCAGGGGAAATATGTGTTCTTAATCTTCCTTCCTTTTTTAATTCCCTAAATATTGTCATAAAAGGGTCTAAATAGGTTTGACGCCATAAAATGTAGATACGTGATTTATTTGGTTCTGAAACTTCAACCATTAGATCATGAACCATGAGCATAATACTTGAAGGATGCTCTTCAGATAAAATCATTAACATACGTTCAAGCTTATCAGCTACTTCACCTTCATTAACCTTTTGCATTTTCATTTGAATCGATTCAACAAACCGTTCAATCATCACCATGTATAATGTCTCTTTATCTTTAAAGTGGTGATAGAGTGTTGGTTGTGTAACCTTGGCATGTTGTGCAATCTCTCTCGTTGATACCGCTCGGAATCCTTTTTCCATAAATAAATTCTCAGCTACATCAAGTATTCTCGTTCGAGTACGTTCTAATTCTTCCAATCTTGTTCTTTTCTTCAATCTATTCACCTTTTCCTATTTTTAATTTACCTATTAGTAATTATCTTAAAATAAGAACTTTCAGCCCCCTAGACACTGCCTCCCACCATAGCTGAAAGTGTACTAAAGATGATATGCGGTAGCTCTACTCGTCGCTACCGAAAATTATGCTCCGCGTCCTATTGTGGTGGCGCTGAGCTAATCGGCTACGCCTCTGGATCTCAGCTCTTCCACTACGCCCCATTGTAGTCTCCGCATATTTCCGTCCGCTGGGTTAATCTAAATCTCAAATTCAAGACCAGTTTTACATCATTCATTAAAATGAATCCAGAACAAAAACCAAAAGTGAATGAAAGGAAATCAATAAAAAGCACACTTTCGTGTTTGTTGGTGGCATTTGTTCTATTGGATTTTTCTCTTTAACTAGTGGCCTTTCTTTCATAAATGGTTTTGGTGATTCTCACATTAAGACGTAGCCCCGCCACTTTTTGGATATTGCCCATAAGAGCTTACCCAAAAGGATTCAGCATACCGCACAAACAGCCAACAAAATAAGAGAGAGAGTAATCACTGACCATGATTAATATCTACCATCCAAGTATTTTTGGACCGTAGCCACGCCCGATTGGCTATTTCGCGCATTTGCGATTTTCAGAAACGGACCAAAACAAAAAACGAAAGGTCAAATTATCTTGATAAATGAGCATCACTTATTTTACTTTCACTACTTAAAAAAGTTATTCTTAACAAAATTATAAGTCAAGGTTGTCTTTTACTCAAACCTAATTTAACTCAACTACTTTCAATACATTTACAGACAAGCTCCCCATGTGTTATAGTAACTGTAATTATTTTGAAAGGACTGATGGGTGGACAATGATTAACTAATCTTATTTTTACTAATTGAAATTTGATATTTCAAACACGTAAACCTAGGATTAGTCTACCCATTTTCCATATGCAAGCAGTCATTCATGAGGATGAATGCTTTATTTTATTTGGTATATGTCGGCTAATCCTTCCAATTATTTGGGAGGATTTTTCTGTTCCTCCCTCTAAAAAGGGGAATTCATAATGATAGAACTTCTTAAAATGAATCAAGTACAGGTAGAATTTCAAGAACGAGTGTTATTTAAAAATATACATGTGGCAATAAAAAAAGGCAGTGTGATCGGCTTAATAGGTAGGAATGGATCTGGCAAATCTACGTTGCTTAAGCTTATCAATGGTGATATGATGCCGACTTCCGGAGTCATAGAGCCTCTTATTGACTCACTAGCGATAACGACGGTTGAACAAGAACAAGCCAATTTTGAAATAAATGTAAATGAACCAGATGAGATGGAACAATTAAAAAAGTGGGGGATTCCACTTGTTCATTACCAGCATTTAAGTGGGGGTGAAAAGCTCAAGGTACGTTTAATTGAAGGATTCGCCAAACAATCAGATCTTCTATTATTAGATGAGCCTACTAATCACCTTGACCAGGAAGGCTTAACAAAGCTACAAAATCAAATTCGTCATTACCAAGGTTCGGTCATCGTCATTTCACATGACAGAGCTTTTTTAGACGATGTTGTCGATACAATTTGGGCCATTGAAGATACTACCCTCCACGAGCATGAAGGTAACTATTCTAGTTATATCAAGGCAAAGGAACAACAACGTCTACACCAGCAACAAGAATTTGATAAACAACAAAGAAAGATTAAACAAATCAACCAACAAATACACACACTAGGCAACTGGTCCGCTTCAGGTCATGCCCAATCGACCAAAAAAGGAGGATTCAAGGAATACTACCGCGTGAAGGCCAAGAAAAAAGATAAACAAATCAAATCGAAAAAGAGAAGACTTGAAGCAGAGCTAGCCAAAAATAAAGTAGAGGCTGTAAAAGAGGAGCACCAAGTACAGTTCTCACTACAAATGGATCATAAGCTAGGAAAAAGGTTTCTAGAAATAAATCAATTAGAGAAATGGTTTACAGACACTCAACTATTCTCAGCCGAACATTTTACGATCAACCATGGTGAAAAAGTTGCTTTGACCGGGAAAAACGGTTCCGGCAAATCTACACTACTTAAAATCATCATGGGAGAAGATTCTTCATACACCGGTAACCTTTGGATTTCACCTGCAGCCAAAGTTGGATACCTCAGTCAAGATGTCTTTGACCTACCACTGAACAGCTCACCCAAAGACCTGTTCGCACCAACGAGCTCGTCCGCTCAAGAAAAAGTTCGTCATATAATCAAACAATTAGGTTTTACCGCCGCACAATGGCAACAACCCATACGCGAAATGAGTATGGGCGAACGAGTCAAATGTAAATTAATGAAATATTTACTTGAGGAAAAAGATGTACTCATTCTTGATGAGCCAACGAATCATTTAGATTTACCTTCACGCGAGCAATTTGAAGAGACATTATCTCATTATCGCGGCACCTTAATCGTAGTATCACATGATCGTTATTTTCTGGAGAAAACGACCCAAATTGAGCTTAAGTTTGAGCAAGGCCATTTAGTAAAAAAGTTAACGAAAGAACCTATTCAGCAGCTAGACAACGTGGAAGAAGTGCGAATGCAGCTAGAAACAGAGAAACAAGAAGTACTAGGGAAGCTCAGTTTTTTACCTAGCAATCATCCCGATTATCAAAAGCTAGATCTCCGCTTTAAGGAGATTATCAAACATATTAAAGAATTATAATCATCCATGGTTACCAATGACAAGTGTGATACATACACTTGTCATCTTTCTTTTCCAATGCATTTTCTTATAGCCATACAAAATTTATTTGAACCAGAACAAGCTACTTATATGTTCAAAAAGCCCATGTATTCTTTGCTTTATCTAAACCTTCTAATCCAAAAACCCTTGTTCTTTGCATCGGTATGGGGCACTGCAAGTTATACTTTTTGATTTTTTCGTTAATTTTGTCGATATCTTCTTCCGTTTGAGCAGCGTAGATCAAAACAGAAATTTCTTTCTGTAGCTTTAACCACTCAGGTAAAAAACCAGCATCTTTTGCTTTTTCTTGAAAGTTTTGAAATACGTCTCTTTGCATAAAATCTTGAGCAAACGGTTTACCCTTCCCTTTCAAATCACCTTTTTGCTCACTATTCTTTAACATATCTCCTATCAAATCATTATACTCATTCACAAAAAGCCCTCCCGAGAATTTATTTTTTTTGAAATCAATGCTTTAGATTGTGTCAAAGAAATATTCTTATTTGACAGACTATCCTTTTTTTTTTAATCACCTCATTTTAACATATCGAATATTCTGTTTTTTATTAAGTTCATGACAATCTCAAGAACGATTTTTTTGTCCATACTTACTTAACAATTTATCATTCATTCATAATCTATACATAAGCTTTACAATCCTCATAAATTCCTTGAGAATTCTTCATATTCCTTCAACATTCATTTTTTATGATAAAGGTGACTATCCATAGGAAAGTGAGTGGTACCCTAAAGTGACTTCTTATTTTTCATTAATCGAAATCCATTCTAATTCTATAAGCTGTATCATCAGTAAATTTCACCAACAGCGTCTTACTGTTATTTCCCGTAAAAAAGTACAAGTTGATTTATTTAGTCAAATCATTGCTCAAAACATTATAACGAAAAGTCAAATTGAGAAAACGATGTGGGCATTAAGTCAATTAGAAAAAGTAATGCAAGCCTATGATTGCCAAAAATCATTCATAGTCGCCACAGGTGCCATTCGATATGCCAAAAATCTTAAAAAATATATTCATATGATTAAAGAAGCCTTTCCCTTCCCGATGTACATTTGTTCTGAGCCATTGGAAACGTATTTACATGTTCTGTCGTCCCAATCAGCCCAGGAGCAGCCAAGTCTAACTTTCAATTTGCATGCAACTAGTTCCACCTTAGTCTTTTCAGAGAAAGGGCATATAGATGAATGCTTAACCTTACCAGTCGGCATGCTTACAGAGCAAAAACAAGTAAATCAACTCGTATTGCAATTAACAAACGAACATTCATTACTTACCCACTATAAAAAGTTGGTGATTATAAACGATACGTATCCATTTTTGAAGCTTCTATATCAGCAATCATGTATCGATGTTATTCTTGCAAATGATTGGAGGTCCCTTCAGCTTTACTTTTCAAGACAAAAACTGCCTAAGAAATGGAGTCACCATATTCAAGCAGCTTCCTATGTCATTCATCATCTTGTCAAAAGCTTAAATATTGAAGAAATAGATGTTCAACCAATAGATATGGGGCATAGTATTCTTTATTCATTTAATCAAAAAAATGCTCAATTCTCTTACCATTAAAAATATTGCAGTGAATCATTAAATAACCCCTATCACATGTTCGGCACCAAACTGACGTAGTTTTTTTGTATGCGCTTCATAAAGGAATCGGCAATATTCGCTAATGGCAGGGTAATCAACACTCTGCCATTCTTCCCTTTCAACCAAATCTCTTGCAAAAAAATAATCATGTAGTTCTTGCTTGAGGATGTAGGAAGAATAATTATGAGGGTTCTCATTTGAAATAGCTTGAACGAACATTTTCTCTAAAAATGTGTGGTCTTGATAATAGATAAGTTCAATTAATTTTGCACGGTATTCTAAATCCTTACCACCTAGCTTTGGAAATGCTTGATAATCATCGAAGTGCTGTGCTTCATGTTTAAGAAAGGAAACAAGAAAAGTATCCTTTTCAAACACATCACGATAGTTAGGCACTATACAATAAAGAGCATCCTTCTCTGCCCACCCTCCAGCATATACTTGTCCAAAGGTTGCAAAATGAAGCCAACTTAATAGTAAAAAATCATCTAGAAACTTTACTTTCACATTTTGAATCGAATGAGGCAATTCCACCTCATACACTTTTTCCGTTTGCCTTTTCCAGATAAATGGACCGTAATGCGGGGTAACTCGACCGCCTTGAAAAAAATAACCCTCTTTTTCAAAAATATCTTTCAGTTGTTCCTCTACTTGTTCCATGTCCATTGACTTTGACGATATAAACGTATTCAGCTGCTTATAAAGCTGCTGCTCTGCGACTTGTTTCTCTTCCTGTTCCGATAATACTTGTTGAAAATAACTACGATACGAATTAATTACACCTTGTATCCACTTGTTTGGATGTTCGATTTCATACGCAGGCTTTTCTTGAAAAAAGCGTTCTTTATACCGTTTTATATACTCCGTTTCCTGCTCACTCGCCAATGTGCCACGTTCTTTTAATTGACGATATATACTTATAACTGAACCTTCTGTACACATATAAAATAAATTCTTCATAACCCCACCCCTATTTTTTATATACTACTCACTTTAAAGTAAAGATAAGCAACATCTTTTCAAAAGAAGAATACCAAACACTACTTTCTATATTGGCGGTTAGTTGTTTTGTTAATTTTCTAAATATTCGTATGAAAGTTAGTGCAAATATAGTGCGCTGCTCGTCGCTACCGAAAATTATGCTGCACGTCCTGCGGGTCTCCGCACTCCATTTCAAAAGAAAAACAACATCTTTTCAAAATAAAAAAGAACAAAATTAAAATGAATAAAGTTTCACCATTTAAAGAGCCAACTGACAGATAATTGACATGTTTAGCCTTTTTCGTGCTGTTACTCACACGCTCCCTTCGAGTAACTGATATGTTTAGCTCGTATCCTTCCGTTACAACCTACTTCCCTTGAATAATTGGAAAAAACGAAGACAACAGTTTAGCACCACTGTTGTCCTCGTCATCGTCATTTACTTATTAACCTTGTCTTAAAGGCTTTAGTGCTCCACTCCAAGCACTAACTTGGTCAAGCATCATTTTCATATTATCGTCATGAATAGGTTGTGGCTTAAATTCAGCATAGTTTTCAAAATCTAAGAATAGCGAAAGTGTTGGATGCGTGCGCACATCAGCAATTTGAAGCTCTCCTAAAATACCACGTAAATGTTCAGCCGCTCTTGCTCCGCCAGTAGAACCGTAACTTACGATTCCTGCTGCTTTATTAGCCCATGAATCACGAGCGAAATCAATTGCATTCTTAAGTGCTCCTGTAATACTGTGGTTATACTCTTGAACGATAAATACAAAACCATCCAAACTTGCAAGCTTTTCATTCCATGCTGTGATTCCTGGCTCTGTTCCGTCTGTTGTACCTAAAAACGGTAAGTTATACTCAGCGATATCAACAATTTCATAATCAGCATCATCGCGATTATCACCATAACCCTTTACCCATTCACCCACCTGTGGACTTAATCTACCTTGTCTTGTACTCCCTAAGATGATACCAATTTTTAATTTATCAGTTGCCATCAAAAATTCCTCCCTATCCTTTTACTATTTGTTTTATTTACTTTCAATGAACCAAAAAAAATAACACCATGACTGACTTTAAGTAAGTTACAAACTTTTTATCAGTATGTTAAAGACATCATACCTCATTTATCCAAATTAGAAAAGTAGAAACCTAAAAGAGCCTAAGTATATATAATGATACTATTGAAAGTATACCGCACTCTAGAACATTGTAACAAAATTTAGTTTCCATTAAAAACACACATGGAAAAAACCACTCCGCCACCAACAAAGATGAAAGTAATGGCGACTTTTTAATGGACCGTTTACAACTCGATCACCATCAGGAATCGGCCTGATCAAAAAGGGCGCACTGTCCTGCTAAAGTCATTTATCGTAAAATGGCTGACGAGCTAACTTCAAGGCACAACCCATTGCCCCAAAGTAACTTCATATAAAAGAATTATACTACCCGATAACTAATTCAACTACATATTATACAAACTTACATAAGTTTGATATAACAACATAAGACGAAAGAATAAAGGAGTTACCCATGTTAATAAAATTAAAAGGAAACAAATTCGATGCTTTTTATCAATTAATGCAAGACTCTTTTCCTCCTGATGAATATAGACCTTATCACCACCAGCGAGCATTACTAGACAATCCGTTTTACCAAATTTATATGTATGAAGAACACGATGAGCTGGTAGCTTTTTTTGCGACTTGGCAGAGTCAGGAATTTATATTTTTAGAACATTTTGCTGTACAAGCCAGCTTTCGAAATGGCGGTCTAGGTACGAAGCTACTTCAAGCCTTCCTTCAACAATCCAAACAAAGCGTCATCATTGAGATAGAACCTCCTACAAACGGTGATTTAGAGAAAAGAAGAGCAAAGTTTTATGAAAGAAATGGATTTTCTCTAAGTAAGTGGGGTTATATTCAACCCGCGTTGGCTAAAGGATATGATCCAGTTCCACTTGTTCTGATGGCTTATCCACAACCATTATCATTTGCAAGTTACTTAGAATTTAAAGGCTGGGTATTTCAACACGTTTACAAGAACGAATAAGTAAACAGACCGTTTGTCAAAATGTATAGACGTAGCAGAAAAACTCATACCATCATCGTCATACATATAGCCAGAACCTGATGAAAATGGTGTTCTATGTGGTTAGCAACAATGGAAAAGAGCATGCCGTTTTGACATGCTTTTTCCGCTTCACACGTTCAATTATTTACCCCAGACCGCTTCATTCCACTTTAATTCTTTTCGGAATTGGGTAATATCCGTATGCTTATCAATGGTTACACATTCTATCCCATTTAATTCTGCCCAATCTGTAAGTTGCTCCTTAGTTGCTTTAAAGCTCAGTACAGTATGATGAGCACCACCAGCATAAATCCATGCCTCTGTAGCCTCACTTAATGAAGGTTTCGGGCTCCAAAGTACCTTGGCAACAGGGAGCTTAGGCGTCTCTTCTTGAGAAGTCGGTGCGATCGCCTCAACCTCATTTAAAATAAGTCGAAACCTATGGCCTAAATCAATTAAGCTAGCATTAATAGCAGGGCCACCCTTACCATTAAATACAAGCCTAGCCGGATCCTCCTTATTACCGATGGATAATGGATGAACCTCAATTCTAGGCTGTTCATTTGCTATTGTTGGACAAACCTCCAACATGTGAGAGCCTAGCACTAATTCATTTTGTGGGTTGAAATGATACGTATAATCCTCCATAAAACTCGTTTCTTGATTATTGGTCATTTGCTTGATCATTCGTACTAACGCGGCCGTTTTCCAATCACCTTCACCAGCAAATCCATAACCTTGTTCCATTAAACGTTGTACAGCTAGCCCTGGAAGCTGCTTCATTCCATATAAATCTTCGAAGGTTGTTGTAAAGGCCGTGTAACCATTCTCATCTAAAAAGGTTTTGAGCCCTAATTCAATTCGCGCTTGTTCTAAAATCGAATTTTTAACATGTGGGTCATCACTAAAGTGAGTTCCAATTATATACGTCTCTGCGTACTCCTTATACAATGCGTCGACCTCAGAATCGCTAAATTGGTTTATATATTTTACTAAATCACCAATGCCATACCCATCTATTGTCCAGCCTAATCGAATTTGGGCTTCGATCTTATCGCCCTCTGTCACGGCAACATTACGCATATTATCGCCAAATCTAGCTACCTTTATCGTTTTACTTTCATTATAAGCGACCGCTGTTGTCAACCAGTCTTGTAATCGGTTGACTGTCTCTGCGTTTTGCCAATGCCCAACAATCACTTTTCGGTTGATATTCATACGAGCTGTAATAAATCCATATTCTCGATCGCCATGTGCAGATTGATTCAAATTCATAAAATCCATATCAATGTCTTGCCAAGGTATATCTCGATTATATTGTGTATGCAGGTGAAGAAGAGGTTTTCTTAATTCATTCAAACCAGCAATCCACATTTTGGCAGGTGAGAAGGTGTGCATCCACGTAATAATACCCGCACATTGTGGATCCGCATTCGCATCTTTAAAAAATTGTAAAATATCATGACTAGTTGTCAGTGTTTCTTTTAATACAATCTCACAAGCATTCGTTGAGCTATTTAAGTGTTGGACTATTTCTTGGGCGTGATCACTCACCTCTTGAAGTGCCTCTGAACCATATAAATGTTGACTGCCTGCTACAAACCAAAAATGAATTTTCTCTTTTTTAACGACCAATTATGTCACCCCTAGCTCTTTATTTTCAAACGTTCGTAAGCTCTTCAGCTTTTTCATGACCGGATTTTCCCCTCTACCAAAATAATCATGTAATTGCTTATACTCTTGATAAAGAGCTTCGTATACTCTTACATTCTCTGGTATCGGTTTATAAAATTCCTGTTTCACTCTACCCATTTTTTTGGCGGCTTCTATAATATTGTCATACCCACCATAAGCAGCACCGGCCGCAACAGCTGCAAACATGGCCGCTCCTAGAGCAGGTGTTTGCTCAGAATCTGCTACTTTGATGATTCGATTCGTTACATCTGCATAAATTTGCATGAGTAACGGGTTCTTTTTTGGCAGCCCCCCACAAGCATACAGCTCTAATACTTGCACACCTGCATCATCAAAGGCATCAACAATTACTCGTGTTCCAAATGCCGTTGACTCAAGTAAGGCCCGGTAAACCTCTTCCGGTTTTGTCGCGAGGGAGTAGCCTATTAAGAGCCCGCTTAAGCTAGTATCAACTAATACTGAGCGATTACCATTCCACCAGTCTAAAGCGAGTAATCCACTTTCTCCTACTTTTAACTGATTTGCCTTTCTTTCTAGTAATGAATGGATGTCTATTCCTTCATGAAAAGCCTCATCATCTAGTGATTTTGGGATGTTATTTTTCACAAACCAAGCAAAAATATCTCCAACAGCAGACTGTCCAGCCTCATATCCAAAATAGCCAGGGATTATTCCGTCTTCCACAACACCACACATTCCCTCTACCATCACTTCGTCCTTACCTAAAAGCATGTGGCAAATCGACGTACCCATTGCCATCACGAGCTTGCCTTCATCTATAACTCCTACTGCTGGAACCGCAGCATGTGCATCTACATTTCCCACGGCAATAGGTAAGCCAACAGGTAATCCAGTAAGCTCCGCATAATAGGCTGTTAACTCCCCTGCTCGCGTTCCTAGTGGGACAATTTCGCCACGAAGCTTCGTTGACGTCAAACTTTCTAATCGTGGGTCTAATGATTGGAAGAAATCCGATTCAGGATAACCATTCTGCTTGTGCCATACCGCTTTATACCCAGCTGTACAGCTATTACGTTTTAAAGTTCCAGTTAGCTGTGAAACGACCCAATCTGTCGCCTCTACAAATTGATCAGTTTGCTCATAAATATGTGGAGCTTCATCTAAGATTTGCCAAATTTTAGCTAACATCCATTCCGAAGAGAGCTTCCCACCGTAACGCTCTAGAAATGGCTCATTCCTCTCCTTAGCGATCCGATTAATTTCATCAGCATAGCTTTGGGCAGCATGGTGTTTCCAAAGTTTGACCCAGCTATGTGGCTCATCTTTCAAGCTTTGTTTAAAACATAAAGGCTGTAATTCTTTATCGATTGGTAACATCGTACAAGCCGTAAAATCGATTCCTAACCCAATAACATCATTTGGGGCAACATTCGCTTTTGCTAATACAGCTGGAATCGATGTCCGAATGACTTCTAAATAATCATCAGGATGCTGTAAGGCCCACTCATACCCAAGCTTTATATTCGAATCAGGTAACGTTTGATCTAATACGCCATGCAAATACGGTGTCACGTGTTCAGCAATCTCTTCCCCATTTTCGATTGATACGAGAACGGCACGACCTGATTCTGTACCGTAATCAATACCTAGTGTGTATCGATTTTTCATTTCCTCACCTCTTTTGGCCATAATAGGCGAATTTACCATGTTTTCTTAAAAAATGCTTATCTAACAAGCATTGATCCATAACTTCTACGGACGGATTTAACGAATAGGTTTGTAGCCCCATTTTCGCTATCTCTTCTAAAACAACTGCATTGTGTAAGGCTGTTAGCGGATCCTTTCCCCACGTAAATGGTGCATGACTATGAACGAAAACTCCGGGCATTACTTGTGGATCCATATCCTGCTCTTTAAATGTTTCTACAATCACTTTGCCCGTATTCTCTTCATAGTTTTCGACGATCTCTTCTTCTTTCATTTTTCTCGTGCAAGGAATCGTTCCATAAAAATAATCAGCATGTGTCGTACCTAGTGCTTCTAGACTTTTACCTGCCTGTGACCAGCTTGTTGCATAATTAGAGTGGGTATGAACAACTCCACCAATATCAAGAAAATTCCGATATAAATGCAGGTGTGTTGGAGTATCGGACGATGGATGTAATTCACCTTCAACGACATGACCATCTAAATCAACAACGACCAAATCATCAATCGTTAACCCCTCATATGAAACACCACTCGGTTTAATGACAACTAACCCTTGCTCCCGGTCAATTCCACTTACATTGCCCCAAGTAAAAGTAACGAGTTGATACTTAGGCAAGGCTTGATTTGCTTTTAATACAGCTTCCTTTAACGGCTCAAGCAAAGCACTCACTCCTTTATGATTTATTTTTACTTAAAACATCAAAGGCAACGGCCCCGAGTAACACAAGTCCTTTAATTGCTTGCTGCCAATCCGTTCCTATTCCCATTAACGACATACCATTGTTTAAGACACCCATAACAAGTGCACCAATGACTGCACCTACAATTGTCCCTACGCCCCCTGAAAAAGACGCACCTCCAATAACAGCGGCTGCAATAGCATCTAATTCAAATAAAGTACCAGCTTGTGGCGTGGCTGCATTTAATCGGGCTGTAAAAATAAGACCTGCAAGAGCGGCAAGTACACCCATGTTCACAAAAGCTAGAAACTTCATTTTTTTCGTACGTACCCCTGATAATTCCGCTGCCTTCACATTGCCGCCAACCGCATAAATATGGCGACCGATAATCGTTTTATTCATCACAAATGTATAGCTAATAATTAAAGCAATAAGAATTAACAAGACAATTGGTAGACCTTGATATAGAGCTAGTACATACGTGAAACTATTAATGATCAAAACTAATATTGCTAGTTTCGTTAAAAACAAACCATATGATGATGTTTGAAATTGATAGAATTTAGAAATCTTCCTTTGTCGCAGTTCATACATGATATAGATTACTGAAGCGACAATACCAATTAATATCGTAAGTAGCTTTAATTCTCCGCCAGCAAAAATATCCGGTAAGAAGGCGGAGCTTATCGTTCGGAACTCGGTTGGAAAAGGGGCAATTGTTCTTCCACCTAACACAACCAGTGTCAAACCTCTAAATAAAAGCATACCTGCTAAAGTTACAATAAAAGAAGGGATCGCCATATAAGCAACCCAGAAACCTTGCCAGGCACCAATTAATGCTCCTAAAAGTAAGCAAAGTATAATCCCAACGGCCACTGGTAAATCCCAAGTTGCTAAAAGAACCCCGGCAATCGCTCCTGTAAACGCAGCTACTGATCCAACAGAAAGATCAATTTCACCCGTGATAATAATAATCATCATTCCAATAGCCAACACGATAATATAACTGTTTTGCATAATAATATTAGTGATATTTAATGGTGTAAGCATCGTTCCACCTGTGATAATTTGGAAGAATAATACAATACCAATTAAAGCTACAATCATTCCAAATTTCCGCATATTGTTTACGATCAAAATCTTTAAGGCTTCCATCTTTAAGCCCTCCCTAATTCCGTCATATAAGTCATCAATGTTTCCTGGTTCGCTTCTTCAATCGGAACTTCACCTGTTATCTGGCCTCTGTTCAAGGTGTAAATTCTGTCACACATCCCTAGTAATTCAGGTAACTCTGAAGAGATAAATAGGATACTTTTACCCTTCTCCGCCAATTCATTTATAATTTTGTATATTTCGAATTTAGCTCCAACATCAATTCCTCTTGTTGGTTCATCTAAAATGAGGACATCGGGCTCAGTATGTATCCATTTACCTAATACAACCTTCTGCTGATTTCCCCCACTTAAATTACCAACCTTTTGTTCAATAGAAGGAGTTTTTACATTCATTCTTTCCTTTAACTCTTCAGCCTTTTTCACTTCATCATGCAGATTTAGTACTTTTGCTTGTGAAATCGATGTTAAATTAGCCAACGTTAAATTTCGACGAACACTTTCTTCTAAAATCAAGCCATATTCCTTTCTATTCTCAGATACATAAGCGATACCGTTTTCAATGGCCTTATCGACAGTTTTTACACGAATTGATTGACCATCTTTAAAAACCTCACCAGAAATGTTCTTTCCGTAAGTTCGACCGAATAAACTCATCGCAAATTCTGTTCTTCCTGCTCCCATTAAGCCTGCTAAACCTACAACCTCCCCCTTTTTTACATGGAGGTTCAAATCACTAATTAATTTTTTGGAAGCCGTAATGGGGTGGTCGACCTGCCAGTTCTTCACTTCAAAATATACATCGCCAATTTCTGCCTTTCGTTCGGGGAATAATTGGCTTAAATCCCTTCCTACCATCCCTTTTATAATGACGGGCTCCGTCACTTTGTCTTCTTGAACGGATAATGTATGCACCGTTTGACCATCACGCAAAATCGTTAAACGATCAGCAATACTTAACAATTCTTTTAGCTTATGTGAGATTAAGACAGAGGTAATTCCTTGCTTTTGAAACTCCCTCAACAAGTTTAATAGATTCTCACTATCTTCTTCATTTAAAGAGGAGGTCGGCTCATCTAAAATAAGTAGCTTCACTTCCTTAGACAAGGCTTTCGCAATCTCTACCAATTGCTGTTGTCCTACTCCGATATTTTTTATCTTTTCTTCAGGATCAACACGCAAGTTCACTTTCGCTAATAATTCTTTTGTTTTTAAAATCGTGTCACGCCAATTAATAATTCCCTTTTTCGCTTGTTCATTTCCTAGGAAAATATTCTCGGCAATTGAAAGCTCAGGAATTAACGCGAGCTCTTGATGAATGATGACAATGCCTTGTTTTTCACTATCATTTATATCCTTGAACTGACATAACTCATTCTGATAAACAATATCGCCGTCATAACTCCCATAAGGATGGACACCACTAAGAACTTTCATTAATGTTGATTTTCCTGCACCATTTTCTCCAATTAATGCATGAATTTCTCCATCCATCACTTGAAAATTTACATCATCTAACGCTTTTACACCGGGAAAGCTTTTATTGATATGTTTCATCTCTAGTATGATTTTTTCCAACCTACTCACACCTTTCCATCTTTAAAAAGGAAGGAAGATGGCTTAGAACGTCAACTAAGCCATCTCTCATTTATCACTTACTGAAGATCATCCTCTGTATAGTAACCGCTTTCAACCAGAACCTCTTCATAATTATTAACATCAACGGAAATCGGTTCTAATAAATAAGAAGGGACTACTTTCGCTCCGTTGTCATACGTTTCCGTATCATTAATTTCTGCTTCTCCATCTTGCAAAATAGCATCAGCCATATTTACCGCCTGTTTGGCTAGCTCTCTTGTATCTTTAAAAATCGTCTGCGTTTGTTCACCAGAAATGATATATTTCACAGATGACAATTCAGCATCCTGTCCCGTGATAACCGGCATCGGCTTACTATCTGTCCCATAACCGACAGAACTTAAGGATGAAATAATACCACGACTAATACCGTCAAATGGTGAATACACGACATCAATATCCTCACTGGCATAATGGGCACTTAATAAATTATCCATTCTTTCCTGTGCTAATGCCCCGTCCCATCTTAAAGTTGCACCTTGTTCAAAATTCGTTTGACCACTTCGAACTACTAATTGTCCTTCATCAATATAAGGTTGTAAAATCGACATAGCCCCATCCCAGAAGAAATAAGCATTATTATCGTCAGGCGATCCGCCAAAAAGCTCCATATTAAATGGCCCTTCACCATCAGCCAAACCTAAGCTTTCCTCAATATATTGACCTTGTAAAACACCAACCTCATAATTATCAAAAGTGGCATAATAACTAACATGTTCACTGTTCATAATTAATCGGTCATAGGCTACAACAGGTATATTAGATGCTTCTGCCATTTCTAATACACTCGTTAGTGCCTCACCATCAATAGAAGCAATGACAAGAAGGTCCACACCTTGTGTGATCATGTTTTCAATTTGTGATACCTGGGTTTGAACAACATCCTCGGCATATTGTAAGTCCACTTCATAACCGAGCGCCTCAAATTCAGCTTCCATATTCTCGCCATCTTTAACCCAACGCTCTGATGATTGTGTTGGCATAGCAAGACCAACCTTATAACCATTCGATTCACCGCTTCCCGTCGAATCACTTCCACAAGCTGCTAAAGCGAATAAGCTCAATACCAGGATGACATACCATATGTTTTTCATAAATCATTCCCCCAATTATAATTAATAATGATATAAGAATACGCTTACAACATTAGGTAAACTCTCTATCTACCTCCTTAAAGTCTTTGTTCCGGAATGTTCTACTTCATACATCAGGTGTCTCAACTTATACGTACAAGATTCTGTTTTTATTATATATCTAATTACATTTACCGATCAATACTATTTAACAAATTTTCTGATAAAAATTGCGTTAGCCTGATTAAACTCAGATTATAAAGCCTAATTTCCTTCCTTATTCACTTATCCTGTTGATA
Source organism: Alkalihalobacillus pseudalcaliphilus (assembly GCA_001038565.1). Lineage (GTDB taxonomy): Bacteria > Bacillota > Bacilli > Bacillales > Bacillaceae_D > Alkalihalobacillus > Alkalihalobacillus pseudalcaliphilus. Next base: position 250,654 of record LFJO01000002.1, on the reverse strand, counting down.
TTAACCCAAAACTTGTACGTTCGTATTTTCATATCTCCTTAATTGAAAGGAAAATAAAATAACCCACTCACTCCAATCGAAGAAAGCCCGCTGATACTTTATCTCTAAAATATCAGCGGACTTTCTATGATCGTTCTGCCAGAATTCTTTTATTCTGGCGTTACTTTTTGTCTTATCTTGCAACATAAGCTACCTTTTTGCGAGCTAGTGTTGCTACTTCTTTTCTTGCACTCGGCACAACGCAATGATTATTCTCACCAGTCCTAATCCTACTTCCCGTCCCTTCATCCAAAAAGAGGTCCGCTAAGTTACCATATCCATTTACTGACTAAATTCATTCTACTAACCTATTATTAATCCTACAAACACAATGATAATCGTTAGTGGAACGATATATCTCATGAGGAAAATCCACGTATTTAACCAATTTGACGATAAAGAGTTTCCTGCTCGGAATTGGCTCTTCACAAGCTGTTTATCCATTTTATAGGAAATAAACAAAGCAATGAGTAAACTACCAAGCGGAAGCATGATATTACTGACCAAATAATCCGTTAAATCAAATACATTCATCCCAAATAATTCTACATTTTCAAGAATACCAAATGATAAGGCAGCTGGAATTCCTGCAAAAAAGACGATCATTCCAGAAACCCAAGCAACTTTTATTCGGGAACGTTTTTTATCTTCTGTAAAAGCCGAAATAATGATTTCTAATAAACTGAATGAAGAAGTTAACGTTGCAAATAAAAAAAGCAGTAAAAAGATGGCGAGAAATACTTCCCCAAGTGGCATTTGTGAGAATGCGGAAGGAAGAACGATAAACAATAATCCTGGCCCCTCTGCCGGTTCAAGTCCAAACGCAAAAACAACTGGAAAAATCGCCAAACCTGCCAAAATAGATACAAAAATATTCATCACTGCAACCGATGATGCGGCTTGCGGAATACTTTCTTTTTGATTTAAATAAGAACTATATGTAACCATACAAGAAAAACCAACAGCTAAAGAGAAGAAAGATTGTCCTAATGCATAAAGCACTCCTTCACTTGTCATTAAAGAGAAGTCTGGATATAAGAAGAAACGAACTCCTTCCATTGCTCCATCTAAAGTTAATGCACGAACAACAAGAATTATAAAGAAAATAAAAAGCAAAGGCATTAAATACTTATTTGCTTTTTCAATTCCATTTTTAATACCAAAGGATAGGACAATGACATTCAAAATTAAGAAGAGAGCTAACCCTACTAAACCCATCCATGGCGAGGCTGTAATCTGGTCGAATAGCTGACCATAATTCGCATCTGCCGAGATGACATTTCCGGTAACTGCAAGCCCTGAATATAGCATAATCCAGCCGCCTACAACACTATAAAAAGACAGTAATAAGAAACAGCCAACGACACCTAGTCGTCCAACATGTACCCAAAAGCTATTTGGAGCAAGCTTTTTATACGCTGAAACCGCTTCTTTTTTCGCCCCTCTTCCTATGATAAATTCTGATACTAGCATAGAAAGGCCAATAAAAACTGTAAACACGATAAACAAAATTAAAAAAGCACCGCCGCCATTCATTCCAGCAACATACGGGAACTTCCAAATTGCTCCTAAACCAATTGCTGCACCTGCTGTGGCTAAAATAAAGCCAAACTTAGAAGACCATTGCTCTCTCGTATTCTCCATAGTCCACCTCACATTCTCCTGACTCAAGAGAGGGTTGAGTCAGGAAATAGATTGATAGATTCATTAAATCTCTGTCCTTAAATCCCATAACTCAGGGAAGAAACGCTGATCGAGAACACGTTTCAAATAATTGACACCAGAAGATCCCCCTGTACCTACTTTGAAACCGATAATTCTTTCAACCGTTTTCATATGACGGAAACGCCATTGCTGTAACCAATCCTCAATATCGACGAGCTTTTCACCGAGCTGGTATAAATCCCAATATTTATCTACATTACGATACACTTCTAGCCAAGAATCTTTTACAGAATCATCTGGCTCATAAGCTTTCGTATAATCGCGATTTAATAGCTGAGGGTTAATCGGAAGGCCCGCTTTTGCTAAGGCTTGAATTGAAACGTCATATAGGCTAGGTGCTTCATAAGCTTTGACAAGCATTTGATGTAACTCTTCATCCTTCTCGTAGATTTTTAAAATATGGCTCGTTTTGTAACCTAATGCAAATTCAATAAGTCGGTATTGATAGGATTGGAATCCTGATGCTTGTCCGAGTGAATCACGGAATTCCATATATTCTGCAGGTGTTAACGTCGATAAGACATCCCACCCTTGAATAATCTGTGATTGAATCTTTGAAACTCGTGCTAGTTGTTTAAAGGATGTCTGCAAATCACCTTTTTGAATGGAGTCAATGGCTGCTGTTGTTTCGTGTAAAATGAGTTTCATCCATAATTCACTTACTTGGTGTATAACAATAAAAAGCATTTCATCATGGTGGTCAGATAAACGATTTTGACCTGATAAGATTTTATCCAGATTTAAGTACTCACCATATGTCATATTATTTTTAAAGTCCGTATGAATTCCCTTTTCATTCGTTGCTGCTTTGTTTTGATGTGTTTGTTCGTGGTCACTCATCATTAAAAGCCTCCTTTTGTATGAAAGTTTACTAAAGCTCATGTGCTCTTCTTCGAAGATCGCTACGGGAATGGGGGGCACGCTTTCCGCAGGTGGCGCTGAGCTAACTTGCTATCGCAAGTGGATCTCAGCCGGCCCTTCCCTCCTGCAGGAGTCGGCCTCCCCATTCCCTCCGCTCGGGTTGGTGCAGGCTTCGTGGTTCGTACACTTCTTATACAAAACAATTGAATGAAAAGTAATAAAAACTAACAAACCAAGAAGCAATGCATACTGAACAAAATGCCACCAAATAAAGAAACTAAAGCAAATTAAACGAAATGCCACCATTCGAAGCACAAAACCCTACTTTGACTTTTGTTGGTGGCGAAGTGAATCGTGCTTCGCCATGTGCTTTTTGTATGAAAGTTAGTGCGAACATGGTGCACTACTCGTCTCTACCGGAAATTATGCTCCGCTGGGTTAAACTAAATTCTTAAGTTCAGAATCAATCTTACAGCATGCATTAAATGAACCAGAACAAAAATTATAGTGAATGAAGATCCAAAAAGCTAAGGGCAGCCCCCATTTCATTTGTTGGTAATGAGTTGTTTCAGCAGTCATCATAGAAGTTTTTATGAAAATTGATTAGTGGCGATAGTTGACGCCTTAATGTTAGCTGGTTATCCAGCTTGTGAATGGAGCAAGTCCCCCATGATTTGCCGTTGGGGGATACGGCTTTATAGCGGTCGTATGACGGCTCTTATTGGACTTCCGTCTGCATCCTTAAGTGGTAATGGTAAGCCGATGAACTCATACTCACCTTGCTCTACTTGGTCAAGCATGAGATTTTCAACGATATGGATGCCAAACTTGTCTAATGAATGGTGTCCCTCTAATTCCTTGCTATCAAGAGGGTCAACCGATGGAACATCTACGCCTATGAGCCTAATTCCGATATTAGAAAGATAGGCCGCCCCACTCACTGTTATATAAGGAATATTCTTTGGAAAAACGTCAGGATTATTGGGAATAGACGTTTTTAAAAGAAGCCTGGTCACGCCTACTAGATCGAAAGCTTTAAAGACAGCTTCATCAAACGCCTTATAAGCAGAGACATCTATTACTTTGGCCTTTCCAATAAATACGTTGATATCTAAATCAAGAATTTTATTTCCATCATTCTTATAATGAAAGGGTGCATCAACATGAGTTCCTGAATGTAGACTCATCGCCATCTGTCCAATGTTAACAGAACCCGTTTCCTCCTTCGAGTACGTTACTTGATAAGAAAAAGGTCGATCACCTGGCCAATGTGCTAAGCCTGTATGCAAAGTCTGTGATATATCTATCCAACTTTTTTCTCTACCTTTCATCAGGCAACCACATCGCGTTCATTTTTATATTTTTTATAACGTTCTTCTACCATTATATCCTTTAAGATTTGTACACTTCTCCAAACATCTTTGAAAGAATTATATAAAGCTACAGGTGCTAAACGAATCCCTTGTGGAGCTCGAAAATCCGGAATGATGTTCTCAGCTTTTAATGCTTTACAAATCCTTGCTGCTTCAGGGTGTTCTAAATATAAATGGCCTCCCCGTACAGCATCTTCCTTAGGGCTTTGAATAACAAAATCAAAGTCCGAAAGCTCAGCTTCTAGCAACTCCTTCATATAATTCGTAAGTTGCAGAGATTTTTCTCTAATCTTCTCTATACCGATTTCTTCAAAATAAGATAGTGCACCAATTAAAGGAGCGATACTTAATACATGTGGAGTTCCTATCTGAAAAGCTCCTGCATCTTCAGCATGCTCAAGCTCATGCTTCATATCAAACTGCTTCTCTTTTTTGGAGCTAAACCATCCAGCTAAACCTGGTTCCTTTCCAAAATGCTTCTCGTGAACAAATAAAGCACCCACACTTCCTGGGCCACCATTCAAGTGCTTATATGTACACCAAAAGGCAAAATCTACGCCCCAATCATGAAGCTCGTGAGGAATCGACCCAATCGAATGACATAAATCAAATCCAATTACAATCCCACGTTTATGTGCTTCCTCTGTTAAGAGCTTCATATCCAAAATTTGTCCACTACGATAAAGTACTGCCGGTAACAAAATTAACGCAACATCTTCAGTCATGGCTGCTATAATATCCTTCTCTTGGAGTGTTTGACCATCTCTGCTTTTTACTTGAATGAGGTGGTTATCTGGTTCATATCCTTTTAATTTCAACTGACTTTTTAACGCATAAATATCACTTGGAAAGTTAAGTTCATCTGCTAGAATTTTCGTCCTTTGGCCCTGCGGCTCATAAAAAGCACTTACAAGCTGATGAAGATTCGTTGTAGTTGAACCCGTCACAATCAATTCTTTTTCTTTTCCACCAACTAACGGAGCCATTTTCTTACCTAAATCTTCAGATAAATAAAACCAAGGATAATGTCCTTGTGTCCAACCGTCAATTCCAAACTGCTTCCATGAATCCAAAAGTTCAAGCAGCGATCGCTCAGCCCTTACTGACAGTAAACCCAACGAATTACCATCTAAATAAATCGTGCCTTGCTTCATATAAAAATCTTTCTGGTAATTTTTTAATGGATCTTCCTCATCACGTCGCTCGGCATATTCACATGCATAGAAAGCGTTATCATTTTCTTTCACAAAATTACCTCCTAAAACTAGTCATTCCTTAATTTGGATTGTATAATAGAAGTTGACATGATGTCAATGACATAATATCAATGAAATTCTTCCATATTAAACGCCCATGGTGAAGCAATAACCAGCTCCACCACCAATAAAGATGAAAGTGGTGTTTGACACTTTAACTGGTGGAACTTCATTCAATTAGTTTTTGTTCATTTTCATTTTAAATGAATAGTGTTAGATTATTTTGAGAACTTGAGAATTAGTAGTAACCCAGCGGGCGAGTCATGCGGAGACTCCAATGGGACCTAGTTGCAGAGCCGAAGTCCACTAGCGAAGCAAGAGTTCGGCGCTACGCGATTTTTGCGGAGCATGATTTTCGGTAGCGGTGAGCTCCGCATTTGAGTATCAACTTTCATATAAAAGTGAGGTGAATTGAGGTGAACAAGACTGAGTTGACTCCAAGAGAACGACAAGCACGGGAAACGAGGAGAAAATTAATTGAAGCTGGAAGGGAGATTTTTTTACTAAATGGTTTTCAAAAAGCAACGATCTCTCAAATTATCAAAAAAGCAAATATCGGTTATGGCACAGCCTATGTATATTTTAAAAATAAAGATGTGTTATTTATCGAAATCATGGAAGAGATTATCATTAAGTTTTATGAAGTTGCTGATTTACCTTTTGCTCCAAAAACCACGGAGAATGCGCACGAACAAATATCTAAGCAAGTTCGCCTATTTTTAGAGTGTGCGATTGAAGAGAAGGAAATGATGTTGATTGTCAAAGAAGCGATTGGCACTTCACCTTTAGTCGAAGAAAGGTGGTCACTTATTCGCGAACGCTTTATTAAGAGAATCGGTCTAGACATTAAATATGCTCAAAAAGAACAACTAGCAAAAACCTCTTTCCAACCAGAGATTTTAGCGCGAGGATGGTTTTATGCGAATGAAATGTTCATGTGGGATTGTGTAAAAGAGGATGAAATAGAGCTTGAGAAAATCATTTCGAATTTAACGAATATGTACACTGGTGGTCTTTATCAGTAAGGATTCTCATTGGAAATAAATAAACACCAAAAACATATGTACTTCAGTGATTGTCAGAAAGGAGACAAACTTTGGCCGAACATAGCTTTCATTTACAGGCAACCTGGCCAGGCTTACGTAATGACGTAGGCGAAATCAGTATGAAAAACCTGCAAACACAAGTCTCTATTCCTAAAGAAATGGATGGTCCAGAAATAGGAACGAATCCAGACGAAATGTTACTCGGTGCAGCTGCCACCTGCTATATCATTACACTTGCAGCTATAATGCAACGCAGCCAGTTAGATAAACACAACTTAACCATGACAGCAGAGGGAATTGTCGATGTAACGAACGGTGTGATCACTTACAAAAAAATCATCCACCGACCGATAATCACCTTAAAAGAAACGGCTACAGAAAAAGATATTAATCTTGCTCACAAGCTAGCAGCCAAAGCAGAAAAATCATGCATGATCAGCCGTGCTTTACAAGGGAACGTCGAAATACAACTCCTAGAAACCGTTACCCGAAGTCAAGAGCGGTGAGTCAAGGCTTCGGTGTCCCATTCACTCTTCCACCAATAATAAATACAGTAGTGCCTAACTGCTTAAACAGTTGGCACTTATTACAACTCCATCACCATCAGGAGTCAGCCGCACAAACAGGGAGCACTGTCCTGTTTAGGTCATCTATCGAGAGATGGATGACGAGCTAACTTCACGGCACAAACTATCGCCCCTAAGTACACTTTCATACAAAACGCCCATGTCGGAGCCCAAAAACGGCTCCGACACCAACAAAAATCAAAGTTGGGTTTGGCACTTTGACTGTTGGAACTTCATTCAATTAGTTTTTGTTCATTTTCATTTTAAATGAATGGTGTTAGATTGTTTTGAGCACTTGAGAATTAGCAGAAACCCAGCGGACGAAAACATGCGGAGACTCCCGCGGGACGTAGTGGCAGAGCTGAGATCCAGCGGCGTAGCCGATTAGCTCAGCGCCACCCCGCAGGACGCGGAGCATGATTTTCGGGAGCGACGAGTAGAACTCCGCATATTGCTTTTCGTACACTTTCATACAAACCCCATGAATTATCTCGTCAACTCTCGCATTCTATCTTCAATATTAGAAAAGCCCTTCGACAACGATGTAATCTGTTTATCTTGATTAGAAACTAGTTCAAGTACTTCTTGTAAATTAGTAGAATTTATATCCGTCATCGTTGCCCCAGCTTCAGCTTTCGCTTCCACTTCTTGCATCATCGCTTGTACATTTTCAATAAAGCTACGCAAATAATTCGTCTGTTCAGAGAAATTCTCCATGTAATGATCAACATTAGAAAAAATCGCTCGTACTTCTTCCATACCATCTCTATTTTTTTCAATCGAATCTTGTGACTTTGAAATCGTATCAGCAGCTAAAGAAATCTTACCTCTAATTGACATCAGTAATTGAGCGATTGATTCCGATGATTCTTTCGATGACTCTGCTAGCTTACGAACTTCATTCGCAACGACCGCAAATCCTTTTCCATATTCCCCTGCCCGAGCCGCCTCAATCGTTGCATTTAAAGCTAATAAATTGGTTTGAGCAGAAATGTTAGAAATAGCCTCAATTATCTTTTCAATATTTTCAGTTTCCGCATGTAACTCTTGCATAAAGATAACCGTATTTTGGATATTGTCATTAAAAATAGCTAGATCATGTTCTAATGTATCTAGTCTTTCTCGACTTTCTGTGTTCGCTTCCTTTGTAGATTCCACATAATTATGCATATCTGTTGCAGAGCGCGTCATATCGTCAACTTGATTATTCGTTGTCGACATTTCACTTAACATCTCCTGGTTTTGTGAAGTCTGTACGTCAAAATTATCAATCGTCTTCCTAATCGATTCCACAATATTAGAGGACTGCTTACTCGCAACATCACTCGTTTTATTTAATTCCTCTTGATAAAGACCAAGTGACTGAATCGATTCATTGACTCGTTTTAACATATCCTCAACATGCTCTTTTGCCTCTAAAGCATTTTGCTTTTGGATTTCATTTTCTTTTTGTATTTTATTATTAAAAATAGCTTGCATAAAACAAGATACCGAAACAAAACAAAACGTTAATATATAATAAAATAAATCAGCCGTAACCATATGTGGGAAAATGATGTCTCCCGCGGTAAAAAAGAAATAAATTAAAATCGATAATACCGTAACTAATGTTAATATATTTACTAATTTATCTTGATAGATTCCCATGACAGCTACAAAAAAATACAAACTCATAATATTAATCATATGGGGGTCTAACCATATTACAACGAACATAAAAATACCAATCACAACTAAATTAAAATATTTCATGAGTGGTGCCATACTTTGATCAAGCTTCGGTAAGTTTGATAATAAAGCAAAAGGTGCTAATACGCCATAAAGGATACCTAAAACCGTTAAAACAAATGAGATGGGGATTCCCATTATAAAATTTAGTAATTGAACGATCGTTATCGTTCCAGCAAATACAGAAACGACCCAGTTATTTCTACGCTTTAATAAATCAATATCCACTATTTTAATACCTCTTCTCTTAGTCCTGTTGGCTTTGTAAACCAATCATATTTCGGATCATGAAGGTTATGATAGACCTCTTTTAAATGAAATAAAGTCGGAATGACATGATCACCTTTATACCAGATCTCCTCTGCTACTTGCTGACATGGAATTTGGTACGTTTCTTGAAATGAACGAAAAACGGACGGGTCTGCGATACCAATGGCATGTGTGTACCCCTTCGTTTGAGCGTACTCTATCAGAAGACATAATATCTTTCTCCCTAACTTCCCTCGGTATTCTGGCAAGACAGAGAAGCTATCAATCTCTACGACTTTCATGTCTTTCATAATAACGGTATCAAACAATTCCCTAATAAACGGTCGTGTATTCCATTCATAAGGCGTAAATTCAAATGTTCCCCCAGGGATTTTATCTTCCGTATAAATCAAATATAAATCAGAACCAGGTTTGCCTAATTCCATTTCAAAACCCTTACCTTGCCAAGAGACTTCCTTAATTTGATGAAATAAATCTAACATATCCTTATTCTCTACTAGCTTATACATACAAAAACTCTCCCCTCTTACCACCCTCTGAACTATTACTTTAGGGCTATCATAAACCAACAAAAAAAGAACTATAAGCACATATGCTTACAATTCTCATTTTCTATTAGTCATAATTATAATAAATAGGACTATCAGATTATACAATAGTCCTATTTGATGTAATTCTTCTATATTCTATGACTTTCCCGAAAAAGTCATAGAATTTAGGTATATAAATGACATCGTGGTAGATTGACATAATTTTTTGGTTTAATGGGATATGATTGAATAAATAAAACTAACCCTTGTTTACTTAATTTACACCCATCTAAAGAAACGACTAGCTAAAAAAGAAGCAACCATAAACATCGTAGTTAACACCGATAAATGAAGGTAATGATCACGGAAAGAATCACCCGTCAACCACATTCCTTGCAAGACATCAACCGTATACATCAACGGATTTATATAGGTTATGTATTGAATAAATGTCGGAAAAATTTCAAGCGGCAAAAAAGCACCTGATAAGATCATCGAAAAGTTTAGAATAATAGCGGCTATCGCACCTGCTGCCTTAACCGTTTTAACGAAACTAAACAAAAGAAAGGCAATTGAATAAAAAGCTAATGCAGACAACATGGTGGCCACAGCAACTCCAGTTGGATTCGCCGGTAACGGTGCACCGAAAATAAATATGGCTGCAACAATACTTATTAGTGCATTCATAAGTAGCAGTAAGAACCCTAGTAACAAAAAGCTACTTATTAATTGTTCAGGCTTTACAGGAGTAACCAAATACCTTTTCAAAACAGCACGCTCTCGATATTCAACAACACTAGAACCAATTGTAAAAACAGCAATCGCCACGATAGATATACCAATTAACCCCGGTAAAAACATATCGACAAAACCAAACTCACCACCCATACCACCTGGTTCATTTCCAAATACCCAACCAAAAACGAACAAAATAATCAGGTTAAAGAAAAAAGTCCAAAAAGCAGCTTGCCAATCCCTAAAATATACGATTAATTCAGTACGTGTTAACTGAAAGACGGTATTCATCTTAAAACTCCCTTCCCGTTTCATAATGTTCGGTTATTAAGCTTATCTAAAAGCCACGTTAACTCTTTTAATGTGATTTAAAATAATCATTTAATGAACCATGCTCAATTCTTAAACCTTCAATCTGCCAATTCTGTTCTTCGGACCACCGATAAAGCCGCTGGATCACTTTTTCTACATCATTGGTTTTAACTTCAATGCTGTCACCTGTATGTTTAAATGTGAGTCCACTTACTTCTGTTAATTTCCCTACATCTAAATTCTCAGGCCTAATAAAAATAACCCTCGACTGAATATTCAAACCATTTATGATTTCTTTAGGTGTATCTACCGTTAATACTTTACCTTTTTCTATTAATGCCACTCGGTCACATAAGCTTTCAGCCTCTTCCATATAATGAGTTGTTATGACAACGGTCTTTCCTTGTTTTTTAAAGTTCTGAATATATTTCCACACAATATGTCTAATACCCGGATCAAGCCCCGTGCTAGGCTCGTCTAAAAAAACAATGTTTGGATTATGAATAACGGCTATTGCAAGAGATACCTTTTGTTTTTGACCACCCGATAACCGTTTAAAATATTGGTTTAGCAAGGGGGCTAATTCAAACTCTTTCACTAACTCCTCAATTGGTAAAGCTTCCTTATAAAAAGAGGCAAACAATCGCAATAGTTCTTTTACCTTTAAATGATGATGAAGACTTGTTGCTTGCAATTGCACCCCTATCTTTTCTTTAAACGCCCGACTGGTCAGAGCATCCATTCCCATCACCTTGACCTCACCTTGATCGGGCTGATGGACACCCTCCATCATTTCTAACAAGGTCGTCTTCCCTGCTCCATTATGACCGAGAACTCCAAATACCTCTCCCTTACGAATCGACAAGGAAACACGTTCGACCGCTATAAGTTCTCCATATGTTTTTCTTACATCTTTTAGCTGAATAACCTCCAACACGTTCACCTCCACTTATTCTGACCCCTAGCTCTATAGTACTGATAATCAAAAGTTAAATAAAAGTAGTTAATTTTTCAATAAAAAAGCACAACTAAACAAAAAACTCTTAGCTGATTTTAACTAATCGTTTCAGCTAAGAGCTTTTTTATAATAATAGGCTGCCTTTTTATAGAAACGTATACTTACGTAGTAGTCTCCTAAGCGAGTGGCAATCTCAGTAACTAGTTTTCTATTTTTTGACTTTAAAGCAATGTCTAGCCCTTTCTTTAATTCACCTTCAAACTTTTCAACATCTCCTCTCTTCCAAAAAATATCTGCCTTAATCTTATGTAATTCAGATAAGATATAATTCATCTTATATGTTTCTGCTAATTCAAATGCTTGTATTAAATATGTATAGGCTAAATCCCAATGTTTCTTTTCAATATAAATCAAAATCATATGTTTAATCGTATAAATTCGTGTGACTGTCTTATTCGTGCGTAAGTCTTGTTCATAAATGTGAAGTGCTTCATCAAGTTTACCCTGTTCCTGATAAATTCTAGCAAGATTATATTGAATCATTTGTCCATAATTCTCACCATTGCTACCAACCGTTTCTTCACCTAATACTTCCTTTGCACGCTTTAAATAGTTTAATGCTTCCTGGAATTCTTTCTTAATCATATTTTGAACTGCTAACGTAATTAAGGTACGTCCCATTTCTATGTGATCCTCAATTTCTTCAAATAATGATAACGCTTTTTGAGAATAGAGAATACTTGTCTCCACATCTGGAAGCACGCGTTGCTTAATTATGCTCATATTATAATAAGACTTACCAAGTTGTTTTTTATCTTCTACATCAACTACTTGGAGGCATTTCGTATAATAATAGTCCGTCTGAGTATATTCTTGCTTTCTGTAAAAGTAGAATCCTAAACGCAAATAAAGTTCATAGTCTTTTTCGGTTCCAAATTGAATCATATTATAAGCGACTGCATATAATTCATCTGCTTCATGTAGTAAGTGCTTGGACGTATAATATCGAAGCAATAATAAAAAAATATCTGCCGTCACTTCTGGAGAAAGGAACTCTAATAAAACAACTCTTAAGTAAGCCACCTCATCTTTTGAGGGCAATTCTTTCTTCTTTATTCGGCATACATCAGCCTGTATACGCTTTTCTAACTCATGATGGTTCACAGTTCCTAAGAATGCCGTTGGAACTTGAAATCGATCGGCTAATTTCATTAATACTTTTTCAGACGGTTGCACGGTACCCTTTTCGATTTTACTTAGGTAAGCAGTTGAGCAAATATCTGTAACTAGCTCCTGTTGTGTCATCTGATGAAAAATCCGTAGCTGCCTTATTTTCTCACCTGTACGTAACATATATCCCTCCAAAAAATGATAGATAGAATATCTTTGTATTTTTATTGCCCTATTATTCAAATTAAACTAACCCTAGAGTCATTGCTTTATCTCTAACAACGAAGTAATGACCTTAGAAGCATAAAAGATCAACCTAAGTAAGTTATCTTTTCAATGATTTTAACCAATTTCTTTTAACCATTGACGCAATTTTTCTTTCGGAAAATAATTCGTCCCATTAATCTTTATATGTGGAATATCCGCATGATCCTGTATTAATTTTTTGGCATCTTCCTTTGATACACCTATATAATAATAGATTTCTTTTTCAGGAATTAACGAATACTTATCATCGTCTGCTTCATCCATTTTTTCTATAAATTCTTTGCTTGTGGATTTTGAAAATTCTTCAAACCATCACCGATAAAATAACCAAATGCCGCGATACTTAATGCGATAAACAATACTCCTATGCTGATATCCACTACAAGACCCTCCCTCTCATTCACTTCTTTCGTGAGCACGATGTGTATCACGAATATTTTTTTGAACGGTAATCGCTGCAAATAAGCTAAGTACAAACGACATACCGTAAAAACCCTTCTCACTTAAAATAATACTGCCCGCATTATACAAACCAATGCCCATTAACAATATCGCTATTATTAAAGCAACCCAGCTCAAGCCATAATAAATATTTGTAACAGGTACACCTTCATCCTTATCCCTTACCGCTTTTTGTAAGGAAACGGCGGCATATAGACCAAATATTAAAAGGGCAAAGTAATAACCTTTCTCGTTTAATTCCATCGTTGCATTAAATAATCCAATTAAATAAGCACCTACACCAACTAGTAATGCTGCCCATGACGCACCTTTAAAAGCTGCGGTTGGTTCACCATCTTTTCTTTCCATTTTATTTTTCGTATCAACCGTTTTATTTTTTCGAATAATTAAATCTTTATCTTCAGACATCTCTACTCCCCCCACTTCAAAAATTTATTCAAGTAACTTATATTATATAGAAATTTCTAACAATTAGTCTAATCTTTTCTTGATTTCCCATTAAAAAATCTCTCTAAAACTCATTTGTCTTAGTGAGAAATTAATTAGAAATATATAACACTTTTACCCTACCTTTCTTTCATCTAACTTAGCCTTTTGTTCAATTATCTTCTTTAAATAATATCGACATTGCAATCGTTGAAAGGATGATTAAAGAAATTTACCTTGACAACGTAAGACCCTCCTCATAACTTTAGTAAACTTTTGATAACTATCAAATAAGTTTTTCATGCTTTTTTGAACAAGTTACATTGCTTATTACAAAATAAGTCCTATAATTAAAATTAATGCACATATTTGTCGTTTAATCGTCTGTTCTTTTTAAAACTCCTAAAAAGTTGATTTAAGAGAGATTTAAGATTTAACCCACTAAATAATTTAATAATCACACGTATACTTATACTATCATGTTAGAAAGGTTGCTATTATTTATGATTAAAGTAAAGTTAATCAGTATTATATGTTTTTGTGTCTTGCTCATTGCTTGTTCCAATAATGAGCCAGAAGAGAATCAAAATGAAATAAACGAAGAGCACCCTCCTGAAGAAAATGTTCATGAAAATGAAGGAGAACCGGACAACCCTACAGGAGATGGCACTGAAATCGAGGAGCAAGAGCCTGAAGATCCTTCTATTTCAAGACTTGTGAATAAAGAGAATCACCTTGAGAGTGACTACGCTCCAACAGATTTAGTCACATTAGAAGTTCCAACCGTGTTAGAAGACCCTGAAATTAATCAGCTCCGTGAACCTGCTGCCAAGGCACTTACAGACATGTTCACCGCTGCTCTTGATAACGGGCTTGTTCTCCATGCACGTTCAGGGTATCGTTCCTACCAAACACAAGATGCTTTATTTAATAGATATGTCAGCCAAAATGGTGAAGAAGCCGCAAATCGTTTTAGTGCAAGACCAGGACAAAGCGAACACCAAACTGGCTTGGCAATTGATATAACGAGTGAAAGTGTTAATTATTTACTCAAGGAAGAGTTTGGAGAAACAGCAGAGGGAATGTGGTTAGCCGATCATGCTCATACATTTGGTTTTATCCTTCGTTTTCCAGAAGATAAAGAAGATATTACTGGCTATTTATATGAGCCTTGGCATTTCCGCTATTTAGGTCAGGAGCTTGCTACAGATGTCTTTAATAGTGGGCTTACTTATGAAGAATATTTAGAGCAAGGAGAATCATAATTGATGAATAGAACGAGAAGAAAATCAACATCACCTTTAAAAATATTACTGATCATTTTACTACTTGTTGGTTTTAGTGTCGGGGCTTTTATCTTTTTCAATCAGGAACAAGCCAGTGAAGAGACATCTGGAAAAGCTAATCAGAGCGAAGAAAACACTTCGAATGGTGAAACCGATCAGAATGAGGACGACGAGGTGGCACAAAATCCTTATCAAACTCTGACTTTAGCGGCTGTTGGTGATATTATGGCTCATGATGATCAGCTTTTAAGTGCCCTTGATGAAGCACAAGGACTTTATAATTTCGATCCTGTCTTTGAAGAAGTACAAAGTCATCTTTCGGACGCTGATGTCACTGTCGGAAATTTTGAAACAACAACGGCAGGTACTGATCAATATCCTTTTGCAGGCTACCCACTCTTCAATTCACCGGATGAACTAGTTGATTCACTAAAAACAGCTGGATTTGATGTTTTAACAACGATTAATAATCATACATTAGACACTGGGTTAAATGGAATGTTACGAACGTTAGACGTCATTCAAGATCGTGGTATTAGTACGGTCGGAACATATAAAGAAGAGCCGGATACTAGAGTATTGATGAAGGAAGTTAATGGTATTAAATTAGCCTTTATTGCATATACGGAAAGTTTAAATGGATTGGAAAATCGATTATCGCCAACAGAATTAGAAACACTTGTTAATAAAGTAGACAAAGAAAAAATGTCCGAAGATATTGCATATGCCAAAGAACAAGAGGCTGACTTTATTATTGCGATGATGCATTGGGGCCCAGAGTACCAAAGAGAAGCCTCTAGCTCACAAAGAGAACTCGCACAATGGTTAGCTGATCAAGGAACAAATATCATTTTAGGAAGTCACCCCCACGTCATTCAAGAGTCCGAGTGGATTAAAGGTGCAGGGCAAGAGCATGACACTTTTGTTATGTATTCAATGGGCAATTTTATTTCCAATCAAAGAAAGGAAACTCTCGACAACGAGCATACCGAGGATGGAATTATTGTAGAGCTCGAGCTCCAGAAGGATACAAAGTCAGGTGAATCCACAATTAATGCCATTAATTATACCCCTACTTGGGTGTATCGTTATAGTGACTCAGGTGTTGCGCCGTTCGAATATCGAATTTTGCCTGCGGAAACCTATCGAGAAAATCCTTTGATTACTGATGAATTTTTACCTCGTCTTGAAAGGTCTTATTATGATACGATGAAACAATTAGACCAACGTGTCACCCATTAATAACCTTAAGCACCATGAGTTATTGCTTTAAGCTGACTCCTGGTGTTTTTTGTAAAATTTCTTACCCACTCTTTACTGTCTCACTTTATCCCTCCCCTACATGCGAAAGACTTTAAAGTATATTTCCTATATTAGTTATAAAATTAAGCGGAACTGCAGAATATATTTATAACTTCCAACGGAATCTTTTAAAATTTTTTTCCCTTTTTTCACCCTATTCCTTCATATTTAATAATTCATTAAAAAGTAGCCAATGCAAAGATTTCCCATGATGCATGGTTTAATAATTTACGTTATAATCCTAGTTATCTCGGTAATAATTGGTCCTTACGACAAAACTCAACAGAACAAGCAGTAATCGTGTGAGAAAAAATAAAAATCTAGGAGGTATGCTTTTTGTCTGTGTTGCATTGGGCTACAATATCGCCCTTTTTATTTGCGATATTAGTACCTTTTCTTTTTAAGTTTGTGAAAAGAATTCATACAGGTTGGTTTGTCTTCATGCTTCCACTTGTATTATTCATTTATTTTCTGCAATACCTTTCCGTTACATCAAACGGTAATGTCATTGAACGCACCGTCGAATGGGTGCCATCCCTTGGAGTTAACTTTACTGTTTATATAGATGGTTTAAGTTTACTATTCCTTTTATTAATCTCAGGTATTGGTTCACTCGTTGTTCTTTACTCCATCTTTTATTTATCAAAGAGTAAAGAAAAGCTCAATAACTTCTATGTTTACCTCCTTATGTTTATGGGAGCGATGCTAGGGGTCGTTATTTCAGACAATTTAATTGTTTTATATATTTTCTGGGAATTAACAAGCTTAGCTTCATCTCTACTCATTAGTTATTGGTTTACTCGCGAAAAATCTACATATGGTGCATTGAAATCCATGTTGATTACCGTGCTTGGTGGATTCTCTATGCTAGCTGGATTCTCCTTACTTTATGTGATGACTGGAACATTTAGCATTCGCGAAATTATCGCTAACGTAGATTTAGTAACGGCTAGCTCACTCTTTATACCAGCCATGCTTTTAATCCTGTTAGGTGCCTTCACAAAATCAGCTCAATTTCCATTCCATATCTGGTTACCAGATGCGATGGAAGCACCGACTCCTGTAAGTGCATACTTACACTCCGCAACCATGGTTAAAGCAGGTATATATTTAGTCGCTCGCTTAACACCTGTATTTGGCGGAGCTGCGGAATGGTTCTGGCTATTAACTGGATTTGGACTACTCACATTAATTTGGGGTTCTATTTCTGCTGTACGCCAAAAGGATTTAAAGGGAATACTAGCCTTCTCTACAATTAGTCAGCTCGGTTTAATTATGAGCTTGTTAGGTGTCGGATCCGCTGCCATTTATTTCTCTGATAGCCCTGATCCTTCTTATTATGCTTTTCCTATCATGGTAGCGATCTTCCATTTAATTAATCATGCAACATTTAAAGGAAGTTTGTTTATGGCAGTCGGGATTATTGACCATGAAACTGGTTCTCGTGATATTCGAAAACTTGGTGGACTTATGACGATTATGCCGATTACATTTACCGTATCATTCATTGGACTAGCTTCTATGGCCGGTTTACCGCCATTTAACGGTTTCTTAAGTAAAGAGATGTTCTTTACTTCTTTAATACGTGCTCAAGAAATCGGTACTTTCAATATGGAAACCTTCAGCATCATCCTGCCGATTATTGCTTGGGTGGCCAGTGTCTTTACATTCTTATATTGCTTAATCATGTTTAGTAAGACGTTCTTAGGTACGTTTAAGCCAGAGAACTTTAAAGTAAAGGTTCATGAAGCACCAATTGGAATGTTAATCAGTCCTATTATCTTAGCTTCCCTAGTAGTCATCTTTGGATTATTTCCAAATATCCTAGCTTATTCCCTGATTGAACCCGCGATGCGTTCTGTTTTACCTATGTTGCTGGAACCTGGTGAAGCGTTTCACGTCGATATCTATATGTGGCACGGATTTAACACAGAGTTATTTATGACAATTGGTGTTGTCATAACAGGTATACTGCTTTATACCCTCATGAAAAAATGGGCGAATACAAAGTACTACTTAGGTGAACGTGACCCCCTTAACTGGTTCTATGATAGTTCTTATGATGGTGTCATTAAAGGCTCACAAGTCGTTACACGTGTACAAATGACTGGATTATTACGTGATTACTTTGCTTATATGCTTATTTTTATGATTATGCTTTTCACGTACACCATGTATCGTTATGAAGCATTTGCGATTGATTTAACTAATGTTTCATTTATTCACCCCTATATGTGGATGATTTTTGGCATCATGGCTATTGCGACCTTAAGCGTGCCTTTTATTCATAATAGAATGGCACTCGTTATCGTTGTTGGTGTGATTGGTTTCTTATTAGCTCTCGTATTTGTTGTATTTAGAGCTCCCGACCTTGCATTAACACAATTATTAATTGAAACCGTTACGGTCGTGTTATTTATGATTGTGTTCTACCATTTGCCTGAATTAAGAAAAGAAAAAGCAAGAACGAGATTTAACTTAGTCAATTTAATTATTTCAGCAGCAGTAGGTATCCTTGTTACCGTAATTGCACTAAGTGCCTTAGCATTAGGTAATGAAGCTGGAATTGAACCAATCTCTCAATATTACATTGAGAATTCTAAAATACTTGCTGGTGGTTACAACATGGTTAATGTTATTTTAGTTGATTTCCGTGGCCTTGATACGATGCTAGAAGCACTTGTATTAGGGATTGCCGCTTTAGGTATCGTTGTATTAATTAAATTACGAATGACAGGGAGGGAAGATGTGTGAGAAATATACAAACCAATGATGTGATGCTTCAAACTATTTCACGTGTCGTCGTTTATATCATCCTCATCTTCTCCGTCTATCTCTTTTTAGCTGGCCACAATAGTCCCGGTGGAGGTTTCATCGGTGGATTAATGACAGCTAGTGCCTTATTACTTATGTACCTAGTATTTGAAAAGAAGAGTATCAAAAAGTCTTTAAATATTAACTTCGAGGCGATGATTGGTGTTGGGTTAATTATTACAATTTTAACTGGTGTTATTGGTGTATTGAATGGAGATTCTTATTTAACTCAGTACTTTGACTACTATCAGTTACCTATCCTTGGTGAAACAGAGCTTACAACAGCCTTACCCTTTGATCTCGGTATTTATCTCGTTGTTGTCAGTATCGCACTCACTATCATACTATCAATTGCGGAGGATGATGCGTAATGGAAATTCTAATGGCCATCACTGTCGGTGTCCTCTTTATGGTAGGGACTTATCTACTTTTGTCTAAAAGTTTATTGAAAGTAGTCATCTCTTTAATGCTACTTTCACACGGAGCACATCTATTATTGTTAACAATGGCTGGCTTACAAACAGGTGCACCACCTCTATTAAGCCTTGAAGCAGCATCCTATACGGATCCATTGCCTCAAGCATTAATCTTAACAGCTATCGTTATTAGTTTTGGGGTCACTTCATTTTTGCTTGTATTGGCTTATCGCACATACAAAGAACATAAAACAGATGATTTAGACCAGTTAAGGGGTTCTGCAGATGAGTAATTTAATTATATTACCAATTATAATCCCGTTTCTAATTGGATCTATATTGATATTATTTGGGAAAAAAGTCGGCATTCAGCGCGTTATTAGTGTCATAACAGCTATCGGTATGTTAGGAATAGCCATCTACCTTGCTGTGGATGTTTATCAAGAAGGCATTACGGTCCTAGAGCTTGGTAACTGGCAAGCACCTTTTGGAATTGTGCTTGTGGCGGATATGTTTGCCACGATGATGGTGATTTTATCTAGCATTGTCGGCTTAGTTTGTTTATTCTTTGCTTTCCAAACATTATCAACCAAACGGGAGAAAGCTTATTTTTATCCATTTTACTTTTTCTTATTAGCAGGGGTTAATGGGGCCTTTTTAACAGGAGACCTTTTCAACCTATTCGTATTCTTTGAAGTCATGCTCATTGCTTCTTACATCTTAATCGTCATTGGTGGTACGAAATATCAATTACGAGAATCATTTAAATATGTAGTGATGAATGTATTTGCATCGATATTATTCTTAGTTGGTGTTGCTTATATCTATTCTGTTACGGGTACATTAAACCTCGCAGACTTAGCTGTTAAGATTGCTGAATTAGAACAAGTTGGTGTATTAAATGTCATTGCCGTTATCTTTTTAGTAGTCTTTGCAATGAAGGGGGGCTTATTCCCTCTATACTTCTGGTTACCTCGTTCTTATTACGGGCCACCAGCAGCCATTGCCGCACTATTTGGGGCATTACTAACAAAAGTAGGGATTTATGCGATTATGCGTACATTTACGTTAGTTTTCACGCATGATCCAGACTTTACTCATACGCTGATTTTAATTTTAGCGGGTTTTACGATGTTTTTTGGCGTACTTGGAGCCGTCTCTCAGTTTGACTTTAAAAGGATTTTATCCTATCACATTATCAGTCAGGTTGGTTATATGGTAATGGGGTTAGGTATCTTTACTCCTTTAGCGATTGCTGGTGCCATTTATTATATTGCTCACCATATTATTGTTAAGGCTGCCCTATTTCTATTCGCAGGTGTTACCCAAAAAATTACAGGGACAACAGACCTCAAACAAATGGGTGGATTGCTAAAAACACATCCCGTACTTGCATGGCTATTCTTTATCTCAGCAATCTCTTTAGCGGGAATACCGCCTTTAAGTGGCTTCTTTAGTAAATTTGCTCTCATCTTAGCGGCACTTATTGAAGAGAATTATATCATCGCGGGTGTTGCCTTACTTGTTGGTTTACTTACTTTGTTTTCCATGATGAAAATCTTCATGTATGCCTTCTGGGGTAAGCAAAAGCATACAGAAGAGCAAGCACAAATGAAGATTGGAAAACTCTTAATTCCAATTATTCCACTTGTTGCTTTAACAATTGTTTTAGGATTCAGTGCAGAACCGATTTTCCAATATTCACTTCAAGTTGCAGAACAATTGTTAGATCCTACGATTTATATCGATTCTGTTCTTAAGGAGTAGTTGCTATGGCTTTTCAAATTTTATTAAACCTATTAATTGCGTTCGCTTGGGTGAATTTCCAACATAGCTACACAGGTGTCGATTTTTTTGTTGGTTATGTAATCGGGGTCTTCATATTGTTTTTCTTACGTCGCTTTATGAAGTTTGATTTTTATATGACTCGTGTGTGGGCATTGTTTAAACTGATTATCTTATTTTTAATTGAACTTATCAAAGCGAATATCGATGTTTTACGCGTCGTATTGAAACCAAAACTAGACAATCAACCAGGTATTGTTGCTGTACCAACTCAATTGACAACAGACTGGGAAATTTCGCTCTTAGCTGCCTTAATTTCGCTCACACCTGGTACATTATCGATGGACTTTTCTAGTGACGGAAAACTTATTTATGTTCATGCACTCGATGTACCTGATAAAGAGCAAATGATCCGTGACATTCATCAATCATTTGAACGTGCGATTATGGAGGTGACTAGATAAATGTTTGAAACTATTTTATTTGTCGCCCTGATTACAACGTCAGTATCGATGCTGATCTGCTTAATCCGTGCCATTATCGGCCCCACCACATCTGACCGTATCGTCGCACTTGATACATTCGGAATTACGTTAATTGGCTTCATTGGCGTCATCATGATTTTGCAGGAGACACTAGCTTATACGGAAGTTATCCTTGTCATTAGTATCCTAGCATTTATTGGAACGGTGGCCATGTCTAAATTTATAGAGAGAGGTGTTATTATTGACCGCCATTGAGATAATCGTCAGTGTTTTTGTTGTTATTGGTGCTCTATTCACCCTTCTTGCCGCCGTCGGGATTGTTCGTTTGCAAGATGTATATAGTAGAATCCATGCTGCGTCCAAAAGTGCAACACTTGGTGTCATGTCCGTCATGATAGGAACATTTTTATTTTTCCTATTCGTTCATGATGAATATGTAGGTAAAATACTATTAACGATTCTTTTCGTCTTTATGACCGCACCAGTCGCTGGTCTAATGATGGGACGGTCTGCCTATAATGCCGGTGTTCCACTCTGGGAAAAAAGCGTTCAAGACGACCTCAAAAAAGCTCATCAGAAAGAGCAATAAAGTCGTTGAATTCAAAGAAGAAAAGTCGTAGGAGCTCATTTATGCCCTTACGACTTTTTATTTTCCTTTCTTGAACAAGCTCTTATTGCTCACCGATGATAAAAGCAGCCTGTTTTATATTCTCTTTTAAATATACTGGAATGGCATCATCCTCAACTATTTCAGTAGTAGTCATCCATATGAACTCAGCCACTTCTGTTTTACTTTTTCCATATGGTTCTCCTGCCTCAATCGTACATAAAAATACTACGTCTATCACATGTTCTCCTGAATCAGTCATAAAGGAAGAACTGATTACATACTTAGAAACGGCCACTTAACCCCGATTTCTTCAAAGATTTCCCTCTGCACAGTTCTTTCTAATATGTTTACTGTGTTTCCTTCTTGTTCACACTTGCCTCCTACAAGAGAAAGCATGCCAGCTGCATGTTCTTCCTCTTCACTCCTTCTGATTAATAGCCATTTACCTTGATGAAATATTCCCCCTTCCACATGAACAATCAATAGATAAACGCCCCCTAAAAAGTGTCAAAAGTTCCTATTAAGAAATTCCTAGAACGTTTATTTTGATGACTTTGAATCACTTTTTAATAACCCATAAACATAATGGTCAACAAAACGATCATATAAAAACTCCCCACTTCGAATACAGCCCTCTTGCAAAAAGCCTAACCTTTCTGGGATTGCTTGACTTTTTTTATTGCCTGTCGCGGCTCTTATTTCGATTCGATTCAGGTCTAATTCTCCAAAGCAGTATTGAATAATAGCCTTACAACTCTTTGTCATTAACCCCTTTCCTATATAGTCCGTTCCTAGCCAATACCCGATTGAAGTCGTTTTGTTTGCCCAATTAATTTCATGTAGTCCAATGACTCCAGCTAAAGACCCTCTGTACCAAATCCCAGCTTGAAACCCATTATTTTGGCTAAATTGTTTTAAAGAACTTTCAATAAATACATTTGAGTCCTTCACTTCTTTGATATAATCGACCCACGGTAACCATTCTCTTAATGAACTTCTAGATTCCCAGGTTAATTGAAACAACTCCTCCGCGTGCCTACTTTCAAATAAACGTAAACGAATATCTTCATTTACTTTATACTCAAATCCCATACTCAATCCTTCCTCTCTTCATATAAATGGTCCACCATAAAACGAATAAAACGTCTAGCTTGTGAGCTTTTCAATAATTTCGACTCTATCCACTCTAACTCAAGACTTAATTGCTGGATGAGTAAGGAGACACCCAGTTGATGGCTAGCGGGGGTCAAATTATTCATCACAGATTCCACTTGCTTATATACATGTTCCGACAGCGAACGCTGCAATGTCTTGATCCCTAACTGGGCACGATTTGGTTCATAACGATGTAATAAAACCTTCGCGAAATGTGGTAGAGCTAGATGTACCATTTCGACGGCCCATAAATCATTGCCTCTTTTTCTAGCTTTACTATATTGGAATAAAAACCAAGCTAGATCGTAGGTATGTGAATCAAACTCACTCTGAGATAAGTATAGATTTTGCTCTTCCTCAAAAACTTGTAAGCGATTATCCGGGTCAAAAATGACTTGAAAATAATCCTTTTTCTTAAACGTTGATTCCGTTACAGCGAATAAATCCATATGTAATAAATTATCGTACACGGCAATCATTTGCGGAGCTATAATAAACAGATCCTCATAAAATAAAATCTCTCGATAGGCTCTAAGGTGCTTGAGTCGACGTGATAAAAAATCATTGACATCCATCTCCTCAACTAAACAATAAAGATCGACATCGGAATATTCATCAAATTCCCCTCTACCAATGGAACCTTTCACAAAAATCGCTTTAACGCAGTCATCCGATTTTAAACTTGCAGATACCGCCTCAATCGCTTCAAACTGTCTCATCTACCTACCCCCTAAAAAAAGATATTACGTCAGAATACTACTTTTTTTGTGAATAATCAATGTTTTTTTCTTTTAGACCCTAGTACTTATATTTTTAGTGTTAAGCATTTGCGATATTTAATTGTATTTGTTGCACAACCATACTTATCTATAAACACAAGAAGTAGAGAATAAAAAATGATAAAACATGTAATTAATTGAATGTTTTATCAAATAAGTTTATGACTTTTTTTTGTTGGGAACAGTTTATAAGAAAGAAATTCTACAGCAAAATTTAAAAGGAGGGAAAAAGATGGATCAGAATCAAAAGAAAAACAGCAAAGATGAACAATTAGATAAATACAGAGTAGATGACAGTCAACATTTAATGACTACCAATCAAGGCTTAAAGGTTTCTGAAGATGAATTTTCACTTAAAGCAGGTGAACGTGGTCCAACGTTAATGGAAGATTTTCATTTTCGAGAAAAGATGACGCATTTTGACCATGAGCGCATCCCTGAACGAATTGTACATGCAAGAGGTTTTGCGGCACACGGTGAATTTGAAGTCTATGAATCAATGAAACCATACACGAAGGCTAAATTTTTACAAGATCCAGAAACAAAAACCCCTGTATTTGTTCGCTTTTCTACCGTTGCGGGTTCAAAGGGTTCCGGAGAGCTTGCTCGAGATGCTAGAGGGTTTGCTACGAAATTTTATACAGATGAGGGTAATTATGATTTGGTCGGAAACAACATCCCGGTCTTCTTTATTCAAGATGCGATGAAATTTCCTGATTTAATTCACGCTGTTAAACCTGAACCACATAATGAAATTCCACAAGCTGCCTCTGCACATGATACCTTTTGGGACTTTGTTGCAAATAACCAAGAAACGGCTCATATGGTCATGTGGACCATGTCTGATCGAGCAATTCCAAGAAGCTATCGGATGATGGAAGGCTTTGGTGTCCATACTTTCCGTTTTATTAACGAAGAAGGTGAAGCTCACTTTGTAAAATTCCATTGGAAGCCGAAATTAGGTATCCACTCTGTAGTATGGGATGAAGCTCAAAAAATCAATGGTAAAGATCCAGATTTTCATCGTGCTGATTTGTATGAATCCATTGAAAGTGGCAACTATCCCGAATACGAATTAGGTGTTCAGATTATTAGTACAGAAGACGAATTCAAGTTTGATTTTGACATTTTAGATCCGACAAAACTTTGGCCAGAAGAAGAGATACCTGTCAAAATTATTGGTAAAATGACCCTTAATCGGAATGTTGACAACGTGTTTGCCGAAACAGAACAAGTTGCCTTCCATCCTGGACATGTCGTCCCAGGAATTGATTTTACAAATGATCCTCTACTCCAAGGGAGATTATTTTCTTATACAGATACTCAATTAATCCGTTTAGGAGGTCCTAACTTTCATGAGCTACCAATAAACCGCCCTGTCTGTCCATTTGCTAATAATCAGCGAGATGGCTACGGAAGACATACGATTAATGTTGGACAAGTAAGTTATCACAAAAATTCACTCGCCAATAATGCTCCAGCACCCGCTTCTCCTCAAGAAGGAGGGTTCGCTCATTATGAAGAAAAAGTCGACGGGCACAAGATCAAAAAAAGGAGTGAGAGCTTCAAAGATCATTTTTCACAGGCAACCCTATTCTGGAATAGTATGAGTGATGCAGAAAAGAAACATATTATAGAAGCCTTTAGCTTTGAACTAGGTAAGCTCACAAATCAAAATATTCAGAAGCAAGTCATTGAGATGTTTACTAATGTGAGTCACGATCTGGTTCACGAGATTGCTCAACATATTGGTATGACACCTCCTTCACGAGGGGAATCTCATCATTCAAAATCATCTCCGGCCCTTAGTCAAGAAAATACGATTAAGACAGCACATTCTCGAAAAGTCGCAATTCTTTTAGATAAAAACTTTAATGGAAAAGAAGTTGAAGGGTTAATCAAAAAGTGGGAAAACCAAGGTGTTATTGGAGAGGTGATTGCCGAATCATTAGGAATATATAAGAGTGATGATGGCGTAGAAATAGATGTGGCTCATACTTTCTTAACAACAGATTCTGTCCTTTTTGATGCCGTCTATATAGCAAGTAGTGGTGTAGAAAATCACTCCTTTCAATTAAAAGCCTCTTATTTTGTTAAAGAAGCCTTTGCTCATTTTAAACCAATTGGTGCGACAGAGTTAGGAGGAACATTACTAACAGACTTAGACATGAGCGATTCCGATGGTGTTGTGCTCGAAAACAATATCGATTTATTCATCTCTCAATTTACAAAAGCCATTGCCAAGCACCGCTTTTGGGGTCGGGACGTTAATTAATCAAAAACAATTTAATCAATAACAAAGCAGGCTCTATGTTTGTTATTTCAATACAAGAAAAGCTTATCTGCGAGTTCATCGACAGAAAGGCTTTTCTTGTCTTGATAACCCTTAGGCTAGATTTCAAGCATTCTAAATATCGGTACTTACTGAATGATTTATGATTCTACCATTCTTTTTTAATCTGTAAATTAGGCTTCTGCTTTTGGCGCAATTAGGAAGGACAACCTATTCTGATATGCATTAATTTATGAATACCCATGATAATTGGGAGAATACTTATCACTAAATCCATGTTTCCCTTGGAACTCTGCTACCTTCACGTTCTTATTCTTGAATTGCATCATTAAATTGTCAACATCAAACGAATGCTCTTTCACAGTTCATCTACCTATCCGTTCTCTTATTTGCAAAGTTTTTTATAATTGCCATGATTAATGTTCCCTTATTTCGGATTATCCACGAAGAGACAGTCGATCATATGAAAGGACGTATTTTCTCAGTGATGGGCGTCATTAGCAGCTCACTTGTACCATTGGCGGTTATTTTATTTGGCTATCTTTATGATCGCGGCCTCTATTCCATTGTGAATTTCATTGCAGGCTTTATTGTGATAACCATTGCTTTCATTTATTATCAGCCTAGGAAAATGAAACAGAATTCGTTACACGTTTGATTGTGGCCAATTGTAGCAATTCCGTCAAAAATAGTTACTTTACGTACACGCTCATTCTACTAATCTTAATTCCCTTAAAGCGATTGCTATGCCATCATCCTTTGCAGCCCTGGTAATAACCGTCGCTTTTCTTTTCAGTCTTTCTGATCCATTTTCCATTGCCACTCCGACACTGACCACCTCTAGCATTTCTATATCATTATCTCCATCACCAAAAGCGACAGCATCATGAGCAGTTAAGTGGAAGTAATCGAGGACCGTTTGGATGGCCAAAGCTTTGTTTATATCACACTCTAACACATTAAGGATATACGGGTGCCAACGCTTAAAAGTTAGCTTTGGAAAAGTAGATTGATACTGTCTTTCTATTACTTCATCAGCAAATAGACACATTAGATGCACATCACCTTCAATAAATGTACGAGGATACTTCTCGATATGTAAAGTTTCTTTAAGCGCTTTTAAAACCAAATCATGACGAACCCCATTCATACGCAAATCACGTTGATAATACGATAAGGCATGGTTGTGCTTAATCGAATACTCATTGACCTCATTAACAACTTGTTGACTCATCACTACTTTATGTATCGTTTCATCTTCAATCGTAACAAGTGCCCCATTGGCGGTAATCAAATTTCTTATTCCTAATTGTGCTAACTCCTCACACATCGCTAACGGTCTGCCCGTCGCAGCTACGACAATAACACCTCTATCTAGTAATTGTTTAACCGCCAACTCTGTTGATTGTGGTATCCTACCAGTCTCATGATCGGTTAAAGTTCCATCTACATCAAAAAAGACAATTTTTTTTGTCATATATCTTACCTCCTTTCATTAAATCGTAGAGAGAATTCCACCTTCTACTCGGATTGCTGAACCAGTTACTGCGCTTGCCTGTTGTGAGGCAAGATAAAGAGCAACTCCAGCTATTTCATCCATTTCAATAAATCTTTCGATAACAGATGTAGGGTTATTTTTTTTTAATATATCTCTTTTCAAATCATCGAGAGCTATGTTCTCTCTAAGTCCACATGCTCCCTCCTTTAAACACTTCAAATTATTTTGAACTATTATTATTATTTCAAAAATATTTGAAATGTCAAGAAATTTATAGTAACTTTACATTATGAATACTAATAGCGTCTTATCCAACACACTGAAAACACTGCAAGACCCCATTCGTATTAAAATTATTGAAATTCTACATTCTGAGTTCGAAAGGAGAGAATTTATTTCTACAAAAGAAGAGGCAATAAATGGCTTTTGTCCGATGGATATTGCTAAAATTCTTAATGAGGAAAATTACGGGGTTTCGAATACGAAGTTGTCGTACCATTTAAAAGAGTTGAGAGAGAATCAATTCATTCATTTAGCCAAGGATGGTAAACGTCATTTCTACGTTTTAAAAAGAGAGGGTTTTGATGTATTATCCAATTGGATGAAGCAAATTTATAGTGGATGAAAATAAGAAGTTGTTTCGTATGGTGCGAACATGTCCCTATAAAAAAAGGACATGTTCTAACCTACTCGTTCGCGGACAGGTTAAATTTTTCTTATAATAACTTATGTGGTTATTACGTATAACATTGGCCCTTTCTACAAACTGAGCTACTGAAAAACAATTCAGTAAAGGTCTCATAAATTTTTGAGGAAGCCAAAACAGTTTTATTAAACTAAAAGTCCCTATTAATGTAAATTTAAACCAGTAAAACATGAACTGCTATTTTAATGGTTTAATCTTTAAACGAACATAAAACACATCGCCCCAAAAACAAACACTTAATCAAACCGTTATTCTTGTCCTAAATAACCATAGTAATCCCCCTAGAATAACTAGGTTCATGAGTAGAATAATAATAAGATGCGACATTGCTTCCGAATATAAGGACAAAATAGATAAATGAATTCCTTCTATTAAATATCCAAATGGATTAATTTCACTCAATATTTGAATCCACTTTGGGGCATTCGACATTGAATAAAAGGCTTCACTTAAAAAGATAAAGGGTAAAGAAATCAAATTACTGAACATACTTACTTGGTTAACATCGTTACTGATCAAAGCAATAATAAATCCTATCAAAGAAAACATTAAAGTTCCTAATATAACAAATATCATAATAAATAAGAGACTAATGAAGTCTAAATGAATATCAAATAAAATCACACCACTAATAATCAAGAATATTGAAATAATTAATGAAATACATACCCAGGCTGAGATTGTTGAAATAATAAATGAAGAAGTTTTAAATGGTGTTATGTTTAATAGTTTAAATACACCTTGCATTCTTTGCTGAAAAATGGTAAATCCATTGGTAACCATAGACCAAAATAGAATACTTACACCTATAACACCTGCCAATAGTTGGGCCTGATATGCAGCATTAGGAAAATAAAATCCTAAACCAGCGTATAGAGCCACTGGTAAAATAATTGAGTAGAACAATAAATATACATCTCTAAATGATGATTTTAATGTAATTTGAAAAGTAAGATTCATGCCTCCAGCTCCTTGCTATTTCCTAATAGTTCCATATATAAATCTTCTCCCGTTTTAACATTCCATCTTTCGTATAATTCTGTGATTGTCCCTTCACCGCTAATAATACCGCTTTGTATAAAAATAATTCTATCAGCAATCCCAACGACTTCTTCCATATCATGAGATGTAAAAATAATCGTTGTACCTTGCTTATTAAGTTTTTTTAGTAACTCTTTCATCTCCTTTCTAGATTTAGGGTCCAATGCAGCAGATGGTTCATCTAGAAATAATACTTTTGGTGAATGAACCGTAGCTATTGCAATGGCTAATTTTTTTTGCTGCCCCCCAGATAATTTAATAGCTTTTACCTTTGCAACATCCTCCAATCCAAAATCAGTTAACAAAGTTATGGCATCACCTTTAGACATTATCCTACCAAAAAAAGATGCAAATAATCGCAAGTTTTCTAGTGATGTAAGAGCTGGGAAGAATGGAACATCCTGTAACTGTGCACCTATAGAATTCTTAATGCCTTCTTCAACATTAACACTACCACTATTAGGCTTTTTTATTCCTAATAGCATTTCTATTGTTGTTGTTTTACCTGCACCATTTGGTCCTATAATAGCTATCATCTCATTCTCAAATACATCAATTGAGACATTATTAACCACTGTGTTTTCTTTCACTTTTTTTACAAGTTTAATTCCACTCATTATAGTTTTCATTACAATATCTCCTTTCTTCACAAATAACCAATATTGTTTAACCAAATTTGGTTATTTGATTAAAAAAATTTATTTTTCTTTTTTCTTTTCTAAGAAATCAATGATTTGTTCAATTAATTCTATTTGCAGTAAAAGCTGTTTGTTAATGTTTGAGAAAAGCATCTGAATATGTGGAGCCATATCAATGATAGCCTCTTTCTTTTTTCGGCCAACCTCCATATATTCAATTTCACTCCGTAACCTATCACGGTGATTATTTAAAGCTCTCAATGCATGGTCTTCATTAATCAAATCAAGAAATGTTAAGCTTGCATATAATGTAGTAGGGTAAGAAACAGAGCTCTTTTCTAAACTTTCTATTATTAATTGTTCTAGTTCTGCTGTTCCTTTAACTGTTAATCGATAAATTGCCTTTTGACGGTTACCATTGTTCTCAACTGATTGCACTTCAATAAATTGGTCTTTTTCTAACTTTTTTAGTGCATGATAAACTGAACCAGATAAGATACCTGCCCACCTATCAGCTCCTGATTGCTGTAATACTTGTTGAATCTCATAACCTGTCATACTCTTTTGTGATAATAAACCTAATACAGTTAATCTTGTCGACATATCCACACCTCTAATAACCAACGTTGGCTATTTTAGATTACCACATTTATTTCGTTTGTCAATAAACAAACATTCTAAATTGGCGATGATTGTTATATTTAGACTCTTATAGATAATTTAACCTGCTTGCAACCTTATTCATTAAAGTAAATCCGTTAATCCATCTGGCACTAATCTTAATTTCCCATTTTTGAAATCACTCATTGACTTCCAATACAATAGAAATGGCTCTCCATCATCTTGATAACCCCGTAGAGAGGTTTTTTCATAAAAAGAGTGTTCGACAAATGTAGCTTCATGCACAAAAACAATTTCGTGTCCAAGGTTTTCGTTATCTGTAAATATATTCTCGACGACTCCTAATAGATGAATATTTGTAATGTCTGCCCCTAGTTCTTCAAGAAGTTCTCTTTTTAAGGTATTAACGCTTTTCTCTCCATACTCAATTCCCCCGCCAATTGGACGATAATAATAGGATTGTTTTTTAGCATCAAATCCTTGAAAGACTAGAATAGTATCTTGTTTTCTAAAAATACCGATAGAGATTGGTCGAATATATCCTTTGTCCATCTCATCTTAGCTCCCTTCATAAATCATATTTATAATCAACATGCAAAGCTCATATCTTTGGAACACAGATTTCACTTTTCCTTTTCTTCAGAAAATAACCTTGCAATGTGTTGTTTTAGACTTAATTATCTTATTGTTGCCGAGCCCCGTCACTCCTGTATATTAATATTTTATTTCTAACTAGATAATTAGCTCATCATGTTATTTACAAGATGAGCAGCATCTAAACCAACTCCACAGATTAAGGAAGAGCCACGCTGATACTGCCATGGTAAACCAATAAAAAATAAGTTCTCAACTGGACTAATCCCTCTTTTATGTAATGGCAAGCCTTCACTCGTTAAAGCTCCTTCAATCCTCAGCCAATTATAATCTGACTTAAATCCAGTACACCATAAAATAGTATCAATTTCTAATTCGCTTTTATCAGAAAATATCACCTTAT
Source organism: Alkalihalobacillus pseudalcaliphilus (assembly GCA_001038565.1). Classification (GTDB taxonomy): domain Bacteria; phylum Bacillota; class Bacilli; order Bacillales; family Bacillaceae_D; genus Alkalihalobacillus; species Alkalihalobacillus pseudalcaliphilus. The sequence continues at coordinate 218,504 of LFJO01000002.1, read as the reverse complement.
TATTAATTAATTGATCAACACGTGGTTTTACTTTTATTTTGCCTTTATTGATGAGCACTTTTGATTCATACCCAAATATAGGGTCTTGCCTCTTTTGCATGATTTTACCTTTAATCGTATCCTTACCTGCATGTAAAAACTTTAATTTGTTAATCCAATAAAAAATGCTTTTATTAAATAAAGTTAAGGGCATATATTTGATTTTTTGAGATACAGCTAAATACACTTCTTTAGTTAATGCTAATTCTGATGCAATTTGTACTCCTGAATTTCCTCCTCCTACGATAAGTACCTTTTTCCCTTTTATATCATTAATATTTTTATAGCCTGAAGAGTGAATATGTTTTATTTGACTACCTTGTAACGATAAAGGGATAAATGGATCTTTAAAAGCACCTGAAGCAATTACAACTTTTTTTGATTGATAAACTCCATTTGATGTATGTAATAAAAACATGTTCTTTTCTTTTTCAATTAAAGTCACTTGAATGCCTAATGCTATTGGTAAATTAAAATGTTCAACATATTGCTCAAGATAGTCAGCAACTTCATCTTTTGTTGGGTATGTATTGTTTTTGCCTTTCATTTTTAAATCAGGCAGTGATGAGTAGTCTCTCGGCGTGAAAAGTACCAATGAATGATATCTTGCTCGCCATTGATCCCCTACTCTCTCAGAGGAATCTATCATCAGGTGTTTAATATTTTCCTTTTTTAACTTTTGGCTTACCGCAATACCAGCTTGTCCAGCTCCAACAATTATGACATCATATAACATACAAATCCTCCTCTTTTCAGCAACATTCAAATTTACATTTGATTAATAAGTTCTTGTTTCAATCATACATTAATCAAACAAGCATTTGAATAATAAATTACCATATAATAAATAAAAGTGATCAAATTTACATTTCTCTGATCACTTTACTAATCATTATACTTTTTACCGTGTACTCGTCGCTAAACTGCGGAGCAATGCAATGGTCTCTTGTTCATTGATAGAATAATCCGGGTCAGCACTTGTTTTGACAATAATTGTCCTTGTCTTTGGATGAACATAGAGGAATTGCCCCCATACACCGAGGGCGAGGAAATCTTGATTATCTCTATACGGAACCCACCATTGATATTGGTATCCACTATCCCGCCCCGTTAATAAAGAGTCCTGATGAATCGTTGTTGATTGTCTCACCCACTCATTTGAGACTAATTGCTCTTCTTCCCATTTACCTTCCTGACAGAAAAGTCGCCCGAACTTAGCATAATCTCTCAGCGTTGCGTTAAATCCACAGAATGAGAAATCATTCCCTTTACGATCTTGACTCCAAAAAGCACGGTTTTCTGTACCTATCTGTTTCCAGATTTTCTCTTCGAAATATCGCGAGGGCTGCCTACCAGTAACGTTACGAATTAACATACCAAGTGCTTGAGTATCTGAACTAATATAGTGAAAACGCTCTCCTGCACCGCTCTCATTCTTCAATTTCTTCATGAACCTGTCCGCACTTTGATCCCATAATAATGCTTGATAAAAGATTTGCTGAATATCTGATTTCTTATTTGCATACTCCTCATTAAATCGAACGCCTGAAGACATTAATAAGACATTTTTAATAGAAACATCACCATAACCACTATGGTTCAGTTCTGGCACATATCGACCAATCGGCTCTTCTATACTTTTAATTAAACCCTCCTCAAGAGCTACCCCTACCATCGCTGACACCATTGATTTCGCGACTGACCATGAAGTAAAAGTCGATGTAGGCTTTGAGCCAAGTCGGTATGTTTCATAAAGAACCTGGTCATCTTGTATAAAAAGAAATCCAGTCGTTTCTGACTGCTCCAAAAACGAATCAACAGATCGAGTGTTTCCCTTGTATGTGTAAGTTAATATCTTAGAATCCAGGTTCTCAGTGAATTGAAAAGGTTGTTTCGATGGCTCTATTTCACGAAAAGGCATCACCTTATCCATATGTTGAAAGCGCTCCACACGTTTTGTTGGGTGAAACAGCGTCAGAGCTTGGTAATTTTGAAATACTTTATACGCTGCAAATGCCGAAAGTGTTATCCCTGCACCTAGTCCTAATTTTGTTCGCTTCTTCATTCATTACACCCCAACTTCTTCTGTATATGATTGCTTCATTTGCTTCAATTAATCTACGTTAATAATATCATCTATCGCGAGATAAGCTAATTTCAAGGCACAACCAATCATCCCCACGTACACTACCTAGAATCCCATTTACCCTTTTTATTATCCGATACCATCGCTACAACAGCAGAGACAATCGCAAACAACAATCCAGTTACAGGAAATATAATCCAGTTTATATGCCACTGACCGAATACAAATCCACTTAGAAGAAAAATAATAACAGCTAACGGCCAAATAATTGCTGCAATACTCCCAATAAATTGATCACTTTTCTGTTCCCTCTCTGTATAAATCACTTGATCCAATAATTTATTATACGAGCCGTATAAGCCGCCAAAATAAACAAAGATAAATACAGCGGTCGCAACCATAGCTAAGAGCAAAGCTATCCCATAAACTGGCTTATTTGAAAATAGGGTTAATTCGAGTATTAATGCAAGTGGTGATAAAATACAAAGGGCGACACCAATAATGATCATTGACACAAATGTTGGTTGAAAAGCTGCTCTCCCCTTTTCTAAAACTCTCTTCGCTTGAGTACTGAGCTCAAATTGGCCCTCGTTGATAAAGTCGTACTCTTTCATTTTCATTCCACTGTAAATGAATATGCCAACCGCAATCGCCACGAATACTAATAAAATCGTTAACCCTATCGTTAGCTTTGTACCATCAGATAAAACCAAAGGTAACTGAAGAATGAGTGTTAAAAGAGCGGAACCTATAATACATAGGAAAACACCAATACCTATCATTTTCTGAAAGACCCTTGTATCTTCTATATACGTATACACATCATCATCATTTAATAAAGGTAATGCCTCATGATTGCTTTGATTTAATCCAAGATCAAACTCCTCAATAATTTCATCAATATTTCCAAATTCAGAAATCACCACACCAATCGCTTCATTCTCCGACTTTCCTGCACTTTTTAATTCATAATATTTCTCTTCCATATTCGCCAATAATTCTTCTTTTAATTGGGTGATTTGTTGTGATTTCGGTAATGAAGAAAACATATTATCTAGGTAATTGATGATTGTATTCATGCCATTTCTCCTCCTTATTGAATAAACCGATTAATAACTTCCTTTGTGATTTCCCACTCCAAACACTTATCTTGATAATATCGCCTTCCTTTTTCGGTAATACGGTAATACGTACGTTTTTTTCCATGCGTTTCATCTTTATGGAAAGATTCTATATACTCGTTTTTTAATAACCGATTAAAGGCAGAATATAAGGTCGTTTCCTTAATGACATATTTCCCATCTGAAATTTCTTTAATATTCTTTGAGATTTCATATCCATATGACTCTCGTTCTAACAATAAAAAAAGAATAATGGTGTCATTATATCCACGAATAACATCACTGCTAATCAAATGAAAGCTCCTTTCTCGAAGGCCATACCTCTATGCTTTTAATTACTACATCTGCCATACTACGTCTGTCGTAGTAACTATAATTTACCATAATTACTACGACAGGTAAAGTACTTTTATATAATTATTTACAATTTAGGCGACAATTACAGAGATATCCGTAATTGTCGCCCTCCATCAAAACAAAAAACAGCAACTTTAGAAGTCACTGTTTTTTCAGGTGCGAAATGATTATGAAATTAAATTGAATACTCCTCCAATCTTTTCCCTTTTTATATTGTATTCATTGATTCTATAAAAAATTTATAAGTAACAATTAACCAGTCCTCCCTTATATGGAAGACTTTTGTTGTGCTATCGATTAACCCATTTTCACGTCCAAGCCCAACTTTTCTAAAAACTGAAAATATGATGGGCATGTTTTCGATACGCATCCAGGATCATTAATTTGTATGCCTTTCACTTTCGCGCCGATAAGTGCTAGTGACATCGCCACTCGATGATCGTCGTATGTTTTTAACATTGTCGCTTTCGGTTTACCTGGGTAGACCTTTAAACCATCTTGAAATTCCTCCACTTTAATTCCTAAGCGAGTTAATGATTCACAAATGACGTGAATTCGGTCGGACTCATGATGCCTGATATGGGCAACATTTGTTATCATGATTGGTTGGTCAGCAAATGGGGCTATAACAGCTAAAGTTAGAGCCTGATCAGACATCTCTCTCATCGAAATCTCAAATCCCCCTTTTAATTGATCGACACCTTCAAGTTCAATAAACGCCGGACCCTTCGTTACCTTACACCCCATCTGTTCAAAAATATCCACCATCTTGATATCAGGCTGTTTCGTATCATACGTTATATTTTGGATACGTATTCGCCCATTTGTCACTGCTGCAAGGGCAAGGAAATAACAAGCCGTCGATGCATCTGCTTCTAAATCAACCGTTTGTTGTTTATATAAAGATGGCTCCACAACCATCTCGGTTAATAAAGAATTCGATTGAACATGAGCTCCGAATTTTTTCATTAAATCCAACGTAAGATCGACATAGGCGTGTTGAACGATATGGTCGCTTATCTTTATAGTTGTTGTTTCTTTGAAATAAGGAGCTGCCATCAATAAGCCACTTATGAATTGACTAGATGTCTTACCTGAAAGGCTAACCTCTCCTCCTAACAGCTCTTTTCCATTTATGCTTAATGGATAGCAACCTTCTTTCCTCATATATGTCACATCAGCACCTACCTCACGTAATGCATTTACTAAGGGAGCAATCGGTCTTTGACTCATACTTGTACTTGCCTCGACTTCCCATGTTCCTTCAGTCGTAACTAACACTCCCGGTAAAAATCTTGCAATCGTACCAGCTGCCCCGATGTATAACTCTCCAGATTCCCATACGCCTCCCTTCCCTGACACATACGCTATCTCACCTTGAATGTCAATCGCCACACCTAATTTCTTTAAGGCTTCTATACACCAATACGAATCGTCACTTTTTAAAATTCCTGTTAGCTTCGATTCCCCTTTAGCTAAGGCACTTAAAATGAGGGCCCGGTTCGTTAAGCTTTTACTACCGGGTATCGTCATTGAACCGATTATTTTGTTTTTACTCGGAGAAATCGTCAGCTTCTTCACACCTTTTAATGGCGTCCAAGGGCTACGGGCTTTTTGATCAACATCATGTTCTTCCAAAATAATCACTCCTTCAAATCGATTTTTAATTCGCTATCTTTTCATTATAAATTTGATTATGATATAAATATAATTAATGGTTTTTACAACAGTTATAGGTGGTATCTATATTATGCAATTAGATCTGTATCGGGTGTTTTATATAACTGCATTGGAACAAAATTTGAGTAAAGCCGCTAAGAAATTGTATATTACCCAGCCAAGTGTAAGTTATGCCATTAAGCAACTAGAAGAACGATTGGAGACGCCATTATTCATTAGAACGTCCAAAGGGGTGCTGCTGACAAAAGAAGGACAAGTGCTTTTTGAATCGATTGAACCGGCCTTCGCCTTAATTCATAAGGCCGAGCAGAGGATAGCAGAGTTCAAGCATTTAAAACGAGGTCATGTGACGATTGGAGGTAGTGATTCGACCTGTAAGCATTATTTACTTCCTTATATCCAAACATTTCAAGACAGATACGCTGATATTCAAATCAAATTACACCATGGCTCTACACCACAAATCATCGAAAAATTAACAAATGGCTTAATTGATATTGGGATTGTCCATTTACCAATAGCTGAAAATCACGTACATGTAACCGACTTTTTAACGATAAGTAGTACCTTTGTCGTTGGGAAAAAATACAAAGAATTAGCTAACCAAACTTTATCGCTTGAAGACATCCTCCATTACCCGCTCATCTCCTTTTCAGAATCCAGCAGCTCCAGAAAATTTCTCGAGCAATTATTTCGTAAACAAGACCTACACGTGCAACCAGACATCGAAGTAGGTAGTGTAGAATTGTTAAAGGAATGTGCAAAAATAGGCATGGGGATAGCATTCGTCACGAAGGAATTAGTTCAACAGGAATTAGCAAATGAGGAATTATTTGAGGTGCATGTGAATGTAGAAATAGCCGATAGGAAGGTCGGGCTCATTACGCAAAAAAATGGTCCTTTGTCCAATGCAGCCAACAAATTTTTCAAGCACCTCAACCAAAATAACACAAAATTCAAATAACACGGTTTTTATTGCACCCATTATGGTGTATAATACTAAGAAGAAGGCATACATTAAAAAGACTGCTGGTGCGTGAACACCAACAGTCTAGCAATAAAAAGCTTCCCTTATTTGGGCGGTCAGCAAATTATGGGAAATAATCCACCGAATCGCTTACAAACTCAAGGGTGGATTATTTTTTTTGGTTAAATGACAGGACGACTACGATTAAGCTTGCAAATGCTAAGGCAAACATTAACGCTTCAAACACTGTCATACAGCACCACCCCCTTTCTACTGGGAGTGTGCCGACCACCCTTGAATAAGTTCAGTTTTTTTATTGCATGGTTATAGTATAGCAAATCCTAGAAACGGAAATCAGAATATTCTTTCTTTTAAGGAGTGTTTTTGTTTTATTTCTACTCCTCATGGTGTATAATACAAATAAGCAGGCATACATTAATAAAGACTGCTGGTGCGCTAACACCAACAGTCTAGCAATAAATAGCTTCCCTTATTTGGGCGGTCAGCAGAATTATTTGGGTAAATAATCCACCGAGCGTCAACTCAAGGGTGGATTATTTTTTTTGGTTAAATGACAGAATGACTACGATTAAGCTTGCGAATGCTAAAGCAAACATTAACGCTTCAAACACTGTCATACAGCACCACCCCCTTTCTACTGGGAGTGTGCCGACCACCCTTGAATAAGTTCAGTTTATTATTGCATAGTTACAGTATATCAAATCAACAAATAAAAAGCGGAATATTCTTTCTTTTTATGAGTGGTTTTGTTTTACTTCTACTCATCATGGTGTATAATACAAAGAAGAAGGCATACATTAATAAAGACTGCTGGTGCTAGAACACCAACAGTCTAGCAATAAAAAGCTTCCCTTATTAGGGTGGTCAGCGGATATTAGGAAATAATCCACCGAGTCCACATCAACTCAAGGATGGATTATTTTTTTTGTTAAAATACAGAATGACTACGATTAAGCTTGCAAATGCTAAGGCAAACATTAACGCTTCAAACACTGTCATACAGCACCACCCCCCTTTCTACTGGGAGTGTGCCGACCACCCTTGAATAAGTTCAGTTTTTTATTGCATAGTTACAGTATATCAAATCAACAAATAAAAATCAGAATATTCTTTCTTTTTAAGTGGTTTTATCTTTATTCCACCATTAAAGTGTATAATCCCCTCAATCATCTGTTTTCTCATAATACATGTGAACGGAATGTATCAAATAAATGATTCATAGTAGACCTTTAGATTCCAAATAGCGTTCCACTTCCGTTACCCTTACCCCATTATGTACAGTAAATAGCTCATACCTTCGTTTTAACCACTGAAAGGATCTATCGCGAATATGCGAATCATCGGCCCCGTGAATAATCGGTATTACTTTTGTTAATGAATCCAAACTTACTAGTGCTTCAAAACAATTTAGGTGCTCCAATTCCTTTTTGGTGCTATTCTGATAAGCATCCAACATCGGTTCTTTGAAGCTAGTTCCAAACCAAGAGTAACCTAAAATAAGGGTATTAGCAATATCAAAACGTGGGTCCGCAATCATCGCCTTTTCCCAATCTAATACAAACAATTCACCTTCACGATTAATCAATGTATTCCAAAAGTGAAAATCACCATGATTGATAGCTTCTGTCCATGACATATGCCGAAACATTTGTACAATAGTAATCTTGTTACTAAAGCCGTCCTTATTAGTTCGTACATTCTTCATCTCAATCGCTGAAACTTTCTTATCTGTATTTTGGAAAAGTTCTCCTATTGTCTTTAATAAGTCATCTACCAACTTGATAGCCTCCCGTGTTACCTGCCTTTTCATTTGCCTATCGTTCTATTAAGCAAATGTCTAAAACACTCAGTTAACACTTCATAAATATCGCCAATGCCCCATAACTCTTTTCTAGTTCAGGTGAATAAATCTCATAGGTGCCCTCTACCATTTCTTGCATCGTCCAACCTTCACAACCAAAATCTTTAAAATCGATATCCTTATACATATCCTTAAAAGTAGGATAACTTCTTAATTCGATAACTTGGACCTGCAATGTTTCATTATAATCGGGAACCTGTCTAAATTCAATCGTATCCCCAACCTTAATTTTTCGTCTCTTTTCATCGTTTAATCGAACCTCCACCATCTTTTCGCCATCTCTAATCAACTGAAAATATTCACGATATAAACCCATTTGATGGATCATTTCCCACTCACCTCATTTAAAGCAAATTAAAAGATATAACTAAGTTTAATTTCTTACAGGTCATTCACAGGGCACTATATAACTTATTCTTGAGTAAGCGTATATTCTTCTTTTAGCACTCCCATATGAATAATGTCATGCCAGTGGTTATTTCTAAATAAACTTTCCCTGCTTACCCCCTCTTTTTGAAAACCTATTCGTTCGTACAAGCGTATAGCTTTTTCATTAAAAGAATATACCTTTAGAGATATACGGTGTAAATTTAATTCAAAAAAAGCATAATCAAGCAGTAAACCTAACCCTTCAGCACCGTATCCTTGACCCCAATATTCTTTTTCACCAATATCGATAATACATTCAGCATTCTGATTTTTATAATCAATATTAATTAAAGATACGATACCAATATTCACTTTAGTTTCTTTATCAATCATAATATAGCTTTTAGATGTTTGAGATCCTAAAATAACATTATTTACAAAGGATTCCGTTTCATCTGAAGAGTAAACATCTAAATACGGACTGGTTGAATACATAACCTCTAGATTATTTCTCCACTTATGATATATTTGTATATCGTCCACAGATATCTTCCTTAAAGCAAGCCTTGATGATTCAAATAGCAATACATTCACTCCTTTTTTTGTATTATCACGAGGTCACCAACTCAAAATAGCCCGCAGTAATACTATCCAAAAACTTGAGCAGCAATGGCATATAATTGATTATTCCTCTTTGGCAAATGATCAGAATTCCTCACCATGATTGGTGGCGTATTAACCTGCTTGAACCCAAGTTTTGTTAAAAACTCTTCTATCTCGACGTTAATATCACCTGGAACATCAATTCTGAGTTTCCCTGAATAGTTCTGTATTAACTCATGGATTAATTCAATAGCTGTTCTGGAATCTTTGGCAACAACTGGACCTATTAAAAGGTTAGCGGAACCTATTATCGATAAACCAAAACCAATAATTTTTCCTTTATTATTCTTCGCAACCAAACAACTTTTTGATTGTTTAATTCTGTTGGAAAGTAAATTTGTTCTTCGACCACCAAAAGCAGCTGAATCTAATTGGATGACATCATCTAGATCTTGTTCAATATAGTCCTCAATTACTACATGTTTCTTTAATTGAACGGAGAGGAATTGATCACTTAAATATTTATGTACATTATCTATCGTGATAAATCCCAATTTCTTATATAGAGGCTTACCTTCCTCAGTTGAAATTAACATTATCTGAGTCTTTTTAGGTACAGTATCTATACATTTCTTAGTTGCTTCCTTTGCTAAGCCTAATCCTCTAAAATCCTCATGAACAATTACCATTCCAATTGAAGCAAGGTTATTTTCATATAATATGATTGCAGCACTAGATACAATTTCTCCATACTCATTTTTATGACCATAAATCTCTCCAGATAATAGAACTGTTTGTATCTCATTTTTGTCATAATCCCGTCCTACAGATGTAGAAAGATTTATTAATCCTAAAATATCAGACTCATTAAATTTCAATAAACTTAATTTACTATTAGCACCAAAAAGGTCACCCCCTACTCTCTTTTTATAATAATCTTAAATTTATAACTATTCCATCGATATGCACCAAGAGGTCAATAAAAAAGAGACTTCCCTTTATTAAGAGAAGTCACCATTAGGTGCGATAGTATTGTTCATTTAATCGTAGCTCCAATATAAATTGCTCTCCAATCTTCCCTACTTTTCTTCTACCAGTATCTTTAAAAGTTATATAAGTTTTGAGAGGGTATATTCTTGTGATTAACAGCTAAAATAATTTCGTTACAACGTTTAAAATGTATAGAATTCCCCTAATGACTTATTAACTCAAAGATCTTGCTGCCTTTTAATACATTACATAAAAAGAGCTTCCCTTCTTGAAGGAAAGCCTACAACTGATTGAACGTCTAAAAGAAATTATTAACAAATTGTTCCTCTGAAATTACTCTTAAGCCCTTTCTTTTAAGTAAGGCTGAGGTAACACCATTTCCAACAACTTTCTTCCCCTTAAATTCACCATTATATATCATTGAACTACCACACGATGGACTATCTTCCTTTAAAACAACGATGGTTGCATTTATTTTTTTAGCTATTGCTAAAGTTGCATAAGCACCTTTTATGTAGAGTTCGGTTACATCTTTACCAGATTTCTCAACCACTTTAGCATTTCCGTCTAGCACATCTTCTCCGTCTCCATCTACTATTTCAGCTGGTTCTCTTGGAGTTTGGAACCCTCCAAGTAGTTCGGGGCATGTAGTAACAGCTTTCTTCTCTTCGACTAACTTCCTTATCCTGTTATCTAAGCTATGTGTACCGTTATATCTTACATTTAATCCTGCTAAACAAGAACTGACTAAAAACATACAATACACCTCCTCTCTCTAAAAACATATTTGATGATCATTGTATAAAAATCATGCATTATTCAATCCACCTTACAGATCAACAATTTGGCTCGATTATCGAACATCGGTTAATCATTAATCATTGCCCTACATTAACATGCCTCGTGGAATAAGCATCAGTGTTTATATGACGAATTCTAGTTAATCTCAGTGTATCATACGTTTACATATTTCATCTAAAATTCCCTCTAACAATCAAATCGTTCATCGTAACCTCATTCCTGTGTTGTGTGCTTTCTAATACTTGGGACCAGACAAGATAATTATTTATATACTTAGTCGCAACACCGTTTAATTGTTGTATCTAATTTTTTTTGTTTATCATGTATATCTTTTTATTCAATGCTTATATTAATGATGTGCAATAAGAAGGGTGGCACTAAAATTGAATATACTTAGGAGGATTACAATGGGCATTTTGAGTGGAAATCCACAAGACGAGCCAATGCATTACGGTGAAGTTTTTAGTACTTGGAATTTTGTGATGGTCGCAAATAAAGATATTGCTGACACACAGGTTTTATTAAATCATGCGGGTGATGATGATTTAAAAAAGTTACTTCAAGAATCAATTGAAGCTGGAAAAGCAGCAGTAAAACAGGTATCAGAGTTACTTAAAGCAAATGGAGTGGCTTTACCTCCAAGTGCTCCAGAACCCCCCCATGCGGATTTAAATGAAATTCCACCTGGTGCACGTTTCCCTGATCCAGATATTGCTGCCACTGCAGCTATGGCTTTAGCAACTGGTTTAGTATCATGTAGTCAAATTATGGGTCAATCTATTCGTGAAGACATTGCTATGATGTTCGGGCAATTCCATCTTGCAAAAGCAGCTTTAGGAGCCAAGTATTTAAAGTTAACAAAAGAAAAAGGTTGGTTAGTTCCCCCGCCATTGCATCATTACAAAAGTGCTGAAGGGTGACTTTTAAGCTTGTTCATTTTTAATGGACAAGCTTCTTTCTAAGATTTAAAAATCCAAAATTAGGAAAGGAGGTTTTTAAATGTATTACTATAAAGAAGAACTTATAAATATAATTAAACCAGACAAACCCGACCCAGCTGCTGCAAGAGTACTACAGGAAACATTGGGTGGTCAATTTGGTGAAATGAGAACAATGATGCAATATTTTTTTCAAAGCTCCAACTTTAGAGGCAAAGATAAAAAATATCGTGACTTATTACGAGGGGTTTTCTTAGAAGAAATTGCTCATGTTGAACTTGTGCAAAGTACAATTAACGCCTTATTAGATGAATCTGGCGGTGAAGGTGCAGGAAATATCGCTCAAGATAAAGCTCCATTAGACGAGGCAATCAAACACGCTAATGCACAACACTATATCTCTGGAGCTCAAGCTTCTCTTCCTGTTGATGCTGCCGGTAATCCATGGAATGGATCGTGGGTTTATAATCATGGTAACCTTATAGCGGATTTGCTGAATAATGTCGTATTAGAGTCAACTGGTGTCTTAGAAAAAACAAGAATTTATGAAATGAGTTCCAACCAAACTCTAAGAGAAACGCTCGGATTTCTCATTGTTCGTGATAATGCACATCAAAATGCATTCGCAAAAGCTTTAGAAACTTTAGGAGTTGATTGGGCTAAGACATTCCCCGTACCTAATTACGATATCAATAAATATCCTGAATGCAAAAAATTTGTCGATTTAGGTTATCATAATGCACAATTTAACTTTAGATTGGATCAAACAAAAATAGCTGAAATTTTTCAAGGGAAAACACCAAGTAGAAATGGTGGAGAATTACATGTAACACCACCTCCAACCGGCTTCCCTGTTCCGCCAATGCCTGATTTGCCGAATGAACATAGTCCTGGGTTAGGGGATATGAACCGTTAATCATATTAGATAAAATAAAGATACTCAAATAAAAAGTTCTGCGTTTTTGTTAAAATACTTATATGATCCTAAAAAAGCTGAATGAATGAATTCAGCTTTTCTATGTATATATTTTTTCTTATCTATTATTCTCACACGAACATGAACGCCACCATTTAACAAGCGTCTGAGTTCTTTTCTTCCAAGATGAGTACCTGTATTCATTTACGATAGACCCTAAACTATTGTAATTAGGTTCTTATATTCGTACGAAAAGAGGCTTTTTCCAAAAAAATAAAAGTTAATAAAGAAGAGAGCGATAATATGGAGAAAGTAAACTTTTATAAACAAGAGGAATTTAGAAATAAAGCTGAAAAAAACACCGATTCATGAGCCTCCAAGGACTGATAACATATATTTTTTACCGTCAAATTGACCACCACGGCCAAACTCATTCGAATTTGTAAAAAAGATATCCGGAACAAACACAGCATCGATATACTTCTTTAAAACTCCTGGAAGGCTAAACCAGTAGATAGGCGTTTGAATAATTATGAAATCTGCTTTCTTGAATTTCTCAATTTCTTCAGATATGTGATATCCCTTTAATACATTCGTCTCCATTTCATTTGTACCGCCTCCCAATATTGAACTGTGTGTATGACAGATTACAATACAAAGTAGAATCGTTACAGATGATTATTATGATAATAATCATCATTTTTTTCGATAGGAGGAACTTGATGTTGGATATTAAACAATTAAAGACTTTCTTAGACGCTTGCCAAACGTTATCGCTAGTAATTCTTGATTTGAGTAGATACTCTTTCGAATGTTCAGCTACACGATATTCCAAATTGGCCTCATCTTTATATAGTAAATATGATATGATTAAACGTATAAAACTAATGCTATGTTATACCACATACCTCTTTACTCCCATTATGAAGAAAGGAAGTGTCCATGCCATGAAAAAGAAAATACTTGCATATTTATCTATCGGTTATGGATACTCAACTGCCGTTTTCTTTTAAAAACATGTAATTGGTGGAGTCTGTCTAATTACTTGAAAGGATCTTCGGTAAATTTATAATGAGCGAGGTAATATAATGTTGAATATTATCAGAAACAACCCTAAGTCCATGCCAAAACCAGTAGGCGATTATAGCCATGTCACTAGAGTACCAGCAGGAGCAAGCTTAATAGTAACATCTGGTCAAATCGGAATAGATATGAACGGAAATGTCCCTGATAGTTTAACCGATCAAGTCAATTATACGTTTGTAAATATAAAAAAAGCCCTAGAATCAGAAGGGCTCCTTCCAGACAACGTAATTAAAGTTAATATTTGGGCAACAGAGGAAATAGACTGGGCGTATTTCTACCTCAAATGGAATGAACTGTTTGAAGGAGACTACCCATCTATGACCATTGCATATATATCCGCATTAGGATTGCCTGAATTGAAGATAGAAATCGAGTTATGGTGTGCTTCAACTTAACCATCTGAAATAAAAATTAAGGAACAGCGAATACTGTTCCTTTTTACTATTGTCATAACTCAGCACCTTTCAACAATAAGCACTGCAAAACTTGAAGGCACAACTTATTATTTTCTTCATCCCAAGAAGATTAGGAATCACCTATTTCCACCTACTTCGGATATACTTTTTTAAACCTTTCACAAACAACAAGCATATCAGGAGAAAACTCTTTACCATAATCCTTTAATAATGGCGTGAAGAACTTTTTGTGAGCTTCCCACCAGAAATGATAGTCTCCCTCGCCTTCTGCTAATGCAAATTCTTCGGTCACTTCGTTCATGGGCTTTACTTCAACCGATTCCATTTGTATCACTGCGACTGGTTCATCTAAACGATTAAGTATAATGCTATAGTCATTTCGTTGAGGTAGTGGTGCATTTTCTAACTCATAAAAAACATAGCCAGATGTTGTTGCGGTCTTTTTACCCTCTAATACGAGATGAGCCAAATAATCGGGTTCTACCCCAAATTGAAAAGCATCCTTATATTGAGCTTCTTTTAAATCCATGGATTCCTGAAATTCGTTCCAAAAACGTTCTATTTTGTTCAACTTCATCACTCCTTCCCCTAGCAGTATAACAGTTACTTGTCACAATTATGAGTTACATATATAAGTGAAAATGAACATCCACTATTGTAGTGATTTTTCACATCGTACCGAACCGTTCAAAATTCCTTTTTGTTATAAATCCACACCGAAATGAAGAAGGATAGCACATAGAAAATGCAACCAGCCGCTACATACATCACCATCAAATTAGATGGTGATAATTCAAATGGCAAAATATTATTCTGAACGAGCGTTGCCACTAAACTTTCCAAACCAAACATAGATAACAAGGCCCCACCCGCTCCACCAATCGTAATGGCATCTGATTTTTCTGAACCGAATGTAAATAACAATGGATAAGAAATGGCCCCTGCCGTTATGACAATAAATGTGCCTGTACTAACGATACTTATAATATGTTCAATCGGATTAGAAGTAATGAATCCATACAGATAAAACACACTGATTGATAATAATGTTCCCATTAATACAACCAACAAATAAAACATATAATGACTTGAGATCACTTTTTTTCTTGTGACAGGTAATGTTAATACAAATTTATCGTACCCGGATTTCCCCTCATGTTTGATGACCTCTAATGCTGGCATGACAAGGAATAGGATAGCAAGCATCGCCGCTAATGGTTGTAAGGAAGCATCCCCGAAATGTAGAATCAAGGCTGATGCTAAGAAGGCAATGCCTGCATACATGAATAAGCTGCGATAGACTAAGTAATAATTGGTCAGTAGTAAAGCATTCATTTGGATTCACTCCTTGTTAGAATAAGACTTAAATGATCCATCGTTAGCTCGCTACTCGTAATGGCATCCGGTAAAGCATCTTTATTAGATACCAGAACACTATAACGCGATCCATCATTTCTTTTTGCTACAATCCATTCATCATGAATCTGTGTAAGCTGTTCAGCATTCACTTCAACAATCGCAAACTTCTCAAAAACCGTTGCCTTTGCTTCATTTAATAAAATTTCCCCGTCTTTAATAATGACTAGATGGTCTGCTATCTTGTCTATATCGCTCATGATATGAGATGATAGTAAAATTCCCCTATTGCTCTCTTTGACAAAGTTCATTAATTCCGTTAGTAACTCTTCACGTGAGGAAGGGTCTAAGCCACCTGTCGCTTCATCTAAAATTAAGAGACGGGCATGATGAGAAAGTGCTACCGCTACAGATAATTTCATTGACATTCCTCTAGAAAACTTGCTAATTTTTTCACCTAAAGGTAGTTGGAAATTATGAATTAATCGCTTAAAATTCTCCTCATCCCACGCTCTAAATAATTGATTATATACTCGGTTAATTTGCTTGATAGTAAGGTTTGCGGGTAAGTTCATCGCATCAAATACGACACCTATCTCCTCTTTAGTCTCTGAATTATTTACACACTCTTCCCCAAAAATTTTAACCGTACCATCGTCTATCGTTGTCAGCCCTAAAATCGATTTAAATGTTGTCGATTTACCGGCCCCATTATCACCTATAAAGGCTACAATAGAACCTGTAGGAACAGTAAATGAAATATCTTTCAAAACCACCTTCTGACCGTAAGCTTTTTTCACATGTTTGATTTCTAATAAATGGGTCACATTAACCCTCCTCCTAGATGTATAAATCTAATTGAATAACTCGTTTTTGTTATACATCCATTTTAAAGTGTGAATGTAGTTAAAGAGAATTAGTTAATTACTTATATATATATTTACGATTAACCTGAATATATAGAGTGAAAATTAACTATCTATGTAGGATTCTTCTATTGCCTTTACTTGTACTTTATAATAATGTTTAGAAAGTTCTGTTTTTGTGATAATCTTTATGAAATAAAAGTTCTGCTAGGAGTACTTATGGAAGCAAACATACCTATCTTTAAACAACCTAACTTTCTGAAATTATGGTTCTCTCAATCCTTCCATTCATTAGCTCAAATTCTCATTCAAGTTATCGTTATGGTAGAGGTATATCAAAGAACAGAGAGTGCAACAGGTCCCGCTTTAGTGTTAGCGCTTATGTCTTTAACACTATTTGTTAGTTCTTTTCTAGCCTCTTATTCCATTGATTCCTCTGCAGAAAATTTTACATGTAACAGGTTGGTTGAAAGGATTTACTGCTATTGGTATAGGATATTTTCTATATATGGAGACCACATTGGGGCTCACTTTTATGTTTCTTGGTCTTATGGCTTTATCATTTTTGAATGCGTGGTATTCACCAGCTAGATTCGCCATTTTACCTTTAGTCATTAATAGGAATGAGTATATTAAGGCAAACGGAACGCTCGTCATGATAGAACAATTATTAGCAACAGCAGGTTGGGCATTTGGGGCTATTTTGGCTTTATATATTCCGTTTCATATCTTAATTGGGGCAATAGCTTTATTTTTTATTAGTAGTGGGGTTCTTATTGTAATGATTAAGTTACATAATGAGAGGGCAATACTACCTAAAAAAGTGCATACTTCTCCTGCTTGGAAAGAAATTTGGAGAATAAAAGTGGTACGTGGTATTACGATTATGGATTCAGTTGAAGCGATAGCTAATGCAATCTGGACATCTGCCCTAATCTTGGCATTTACGACCGTTGTGTTAGGTGCAGGTGAAGAATGGTGGGGTTTTATTAACGCGGCTTATTTTATAGGGGCAATTTTTGGCAGTGTACTTGTTACGTATAAAGCAAAAGCATTCTCATCAAAGATTGGTATAAACATTGGGTTAAGTGGCTTATCTATGGGGGTACTGACGATTCTATTTTCTCTCAATACGATTCCAATAATTGCCTTATTGCTTTGTATACTAATGGGACCGATGTATCAAGCTCGGGATATATGTCAAGTTGCTTTGCTACAGGATGCTATTCCTGAAAGTCGCAGAGCAGGTATTATGGCAGCCAGGAATGCTTTATTAACTCCTCTTGCAGGAGTAATGGTATTAGTTGTTGGTATATTGGCTGATTTGATTGGTGTTCGATTCGTTTATTTACTTGCAGGTATCGCTTATTTGCTCGTGTCTTTATTAGCATTTAAGTTAAGTTATTTGAAGAACTATAAGCTTTCCGATGCCCATTCAATGTGATGTATTAGCCAATGTAAGGATGAAAAATTAGGTTTTTTTCGTTTTCTCAAATGTTATTCATATAAAAACACAGTTAGTAATTAGTGTTTCTCCATTTTTCTAACGGGGCCTTCCTTAAATGTAGGAAGGCTCTTTTTCTTACACCTCAATTGGGAAGGTTATTCAATTAAAATACATGAAAAGGAATGGCGAAATATGTATACAATTGAAGCAATTTCTTAAATTGCTGACTTTAAAATTTATGTAGCTTATTGTTGTGTTTGGTTGGAACGAATCCGATCATCATTCAACAACTCGATATCCAATATTTCCCCATCCTGTTTCAAGTAAATACAACCGTCCCAAAAAAACGACTAATGGTAAATGAATTACCAACAACATACACTGTTGGATAGTATAGTATACCTTAGGCACACTGTAAAACTCTCAACACGCGTTACACCAAGAAGAGGTACAAAAATAAGTATTGTAGCCCTAAGGAAAAGCTTAATTAAACCAAATCATAAATCCTCTTCCTGTACCTTGAAAATTCTGAAAAATAAATCCGTAACTTTCAATATCATCAGGAATTGTAAAATCGAGTATAGCATGCATTTTCCCATCACTATTTCCATTTAACCAGCGTTCATCCTGCCACCCTACCTCTTCAAGTATCGTATATTCCACCGGTCGATAAGATTCTCCCCCTATTATAAGTGAAAAATGTTGTTTAAATCTCATGTCAAAAATCATTGTATCTTTAATTTCAAACATAAATTCAACCGCTACATTTTGCATACCTTGTTTAGGTTCTGGTAATTTACTCTCAACTTCATGAGCTGAATAAGATATCATACTTCCCCAACCGACACTTTCACTCGTTTGTTCAGAGGAAAACTCTAATTCATAATTTCCAGGTGTGGCCATCGGATCAATAATATCTGTTGACTCTGGCTCTTGCTCTTCATTTTCTGTTGTTGTATTCCTTGTTACATCACCTACTGTCGGTCTAGAAACCTGACCAACATCTTCTGTAGAACTCACTTGTTCAAAATGAGGAGCTGCTTTTATCATTGTATACAAGAAAGACGCAACTATTAAAATAGATACGGACAAAAGCGTCCATTTAAGCCTTCTCTCTACTACTGCGCGGTTAGAGTATGAACTATTAGTACCTTGGTATGGTGTAATACGAACAGCCTTTTCAGCTGGTAGCACACTTCCCATAAGCCCAATTACTACTGGAATCAAACCCGTAACTAAGATAAAACCTATTTCTTCTAATGGAAAGTCTCCATATAAACCCCACAGTATAATAAATGCCAAGGATAAACCGATTATAGCTGCGATCAACCCGGCAAACATCCCCTCAGCAAGTATCAGTCTGCGGATATTTGCTCTTCTCCAACCAATCGCTTGTAATAAAGCAATTTCCTCACGTCTCTCAGAAACGTTTTGCCAAATAATTTCAGCAGTTGTTAATACAGCTATGATTAATGCAATTATTATCGCCACATATTGAACTGTGCCTACCTCTAACGCTACATATTCTCCTAATAAAGATGTATACATAACCCCTCTTAATCGTAGTGTAATGTATAGAAACACAGCTAAAAGAGAGGTAGGTAGGGCGATCGAGATAATTGAGAGAACACTCCGTTTCCACTTGCCAATAAAATGGTTAAAAGCCATACGATTAATGCCTCTTGCTTGGACAATTCGTTTACTATTACTAGAAATTTCACCACTTCGCATTGCTTCATATGGAGATATACTCCCTGACATTACCATCGGTACTACGGACCCCAACAAATAAACAATCAAACCAAATAGACCTGTCCATATGAAACGAGATAGCGAGCTCGCTGATTCAGTTGAGATATAAACAAAACCTAGCATGCCCCATGATACAAACGCCACAAAAAGCCCAATAATTAAAGACTCTAATAATAATAATTTTTTTAATTGACCTGGTCTCCAGCCTATTGAAAGTAATACTGCAAACTCTTTTCGTCGTGCCAATAAGTTGACAACACCTGAGGACCAAACATAGACTATCGCCACAGCAATAACACTTGTAACAATCCCAGAAAATCCAACCTTCGTTTCTCTAAAAATTGAAATCGAAGAACCAATATTAACCCATGGTTGCTGTAGCCAACCAATTTCATCCCCGTCATTAATACTTGGCACATACGTTAAAGCTAATTGCGGCGAAGATCCCAATGTGATATCTGTAATTAGACCTGTCTTTTCTTCAATTTCAGCTGTTACTCGCTCCAAGATGGCTTGGCTTTCATCATTCATGTTTGTAATTCCTTCAACTTTAATTCGAATAGCTGAAATCGGCTCTTCTCCAAGTAAATGTTCTGCCGCTTCAATTGTCGTCAACATACCAGGTGGGTCTGATAAGAAACTATAAGGATCACCATTAGGCTTTAATTGCCTAGGAGGGTTAATTGGGGTCCCATTAGCATCCATTACAAATTCTGCCGATGCTGGCCGATACGTTTCCATCGGCAATTCATTCGTCGGATCTTTAGATATGTCTAATTGACTTGAATCATAAAAGCCGACCCAATTAGGCTTCGTGCGTGGTAAATCTAAATATTCTTCAGCCATCAATTGTGGTTGACGGAACGTCTCTTTATTCCGATAAACCCCTACGGTATCACCTCCATTTTGAAAAGGAACTACCTGATAAGAATAAGGCCATCGGTCTACAAATGGACTAGCAATTTCTTGATATTCAATTGGGGTTGGCTTAAAGACTATACCGGTTATGTGTTCACCTTCCTCTCGATTGCCATCATCGATAATATTACCGGTCTGCCAATTCACTCCTGTCATTTCTCCTACAAACGTATGAAATGTCTCTTCCCCTGTATATGTGTAGGACTCTACAACCTCACCGTCTATCGTATCAAGATATAATGCCCCACCTTTCTCCTTAACCTCTTCCATTATTTCTTCAGCATTCCCTCTTGTGATAGGGAGCTCCAAACGTTCAAATGTTATTTCCTCGACTTTCTCAACAAAGGCTTGACGATTCACAATAATCGGAAACTCATGATAATCATTACCTGTATTATACAAATAAGAATCCATCTCATTAAAATACCTACTTGAACCTATCTTTACAATCGCTTGATCGAGTCCAACAAGTTTTGCTTCCTGTTCAGGATCAATACCAGCAAGAAGAGATTGAGAATGGACCACTAAATCTAGGTGAGGCGCACCCGTTCCATATTCAGATCCTTTATCAAAAAAGTCCCAAACATTTATTGGGAAATATGAATTTGTTACAGAATTTACTTCTCCTAACCCGTTGTCAATCGTAGTAGTAGTTTGTCTCCGATATATCCCATCATCGGACAATTCAACAGACCCATAATGTACCTGATAATCTGCATATCCAATCATGGCAATCGGGGCAGCCACCTCTACACCGTTAATTTCTTTGATCGTTTCATACTGTGAAACACTAATCCCGCCACTTAAACCACTCATATAATTTGGTTCCAATAGATTTTTTTCTTCCGTTACACTACGGGTGCCGTCTGGTCTAACAATAATATCATACGAAGCTGTCCAACGTTGTTGCAGTGTATCAACAATCGTTCCTCGATTCGTATCAGATAGACCAATTAAGTAGGTTAAACCTGCACTGACAATAAAAGCACCAATAAGAAGCAAAATAAATCGTTCTTTCCTTCGCCACCAATTATTCCAAATAAAGCGAATCATGACGAAAAACCAGCCTTTTCAGAAAGAACAACTCCATCTTTCATTGTGATGATTCGTTTGGCTTTTGCTGCAAGTAGTGGGTCATGCGTAACAAAAACAACCCCACAGTCTTCTTGCTCATTTAAACTTTTTAATAAATCATAAATACGTTCCCCTGTGTCTGTATCCAAATTACCTGTCGGTTCATCTGCCAATAACCAGCTTGGCTTATGGATAATTGCTCTGGCAATAGCTACACGCTGTTGTTGACCTCCAGATAATTGAGAAGGAAGTGATTGAAGTTTATCTTTTAAACCAACTTGTTCTAATACTTCTTTAGCACGGTTCAGTTTATTATAAGACACTTTCCTTGAAAACAAAGGTGTAAGGACATTCTCTAAAGAGGTTAATGTAGGAAGCAGATGAAACTGTTGAAAAATAAAACCAATTTCCTGAAAACGGAAATCAGCAATATGACTTTTCCTTTTGGACAATATATTTTCATCATCATAGGTGATATGACCTTTTGTTGGCTTATCCAATGTTCCAAGTAAACTTAACAACGTAGACTTACCCGAACCAGATGGACCAATAATTGCTGTAAATTCCCCTTTTTGAAAAGACAGATTGGTACTCTTTAAAGCAATCGTTTTTGTACTATCACCTTCAAATGACTTTTCAAGTTCATGGCAAACAATCTGTTTAATCAAGAATCCCCACCTCCCTTAGACTGAAATTGACTTTTGAGTAGTTTTTTCATTAAGTAACATATTATAAAGTACATTTACACTTTTAATATAGCTGCTTAAAACCAATTGACCTTGTTCATCATGGCATGAATTAGTACGATTTTTTGTAGGAAAAATGTGGTTGTAACGAGGATTACTTCTAAAACAAAGTAAACAAACATCATTTAAATCATCTCCTGAATTGATATAGAGAGTAACACTATTAACTAACTGCTCTGTTAATGCAACAGGTATTAAAGCTCCAATTAGTTTCATGTTCATTAACAAAATAAAATGCTTTTTGCACACCTTCCAGGTGAATAAATAGCATATATATAAGATGATAAAGTCGATTTTATAACTTCCATAAAATCATATTATTTCTGAAAATTTAAAATATATATTACATTCTA
>LFJO01000002.1:188689-195716 GCA_001038565.1 Alkalihalobacillus pseudalcaliphilus | reverse complement strand
TTTAATTTTAATGTCTAAATCTTAATTACTACATAAATAGGAGGTGAATCTTAAAATGTACCCTTATCCAATTTGTGGAGCTCCAAGTAAAATTACCCCTACTTTCTATTGTGCTTATGAAAGAAACTGTTCGTTAATCGAAGCATCGCAAGCACGTTTTCGCCGCAGAACAGATTTCTCAGGTGAAGTTTGCAAAGATGTTGCAGTTGCTTGCCTTTTTAATAAACATTAATTTAAAGTATACGCTAGAGGATAGTGCTTAGAGCACTATCCTCTTCTGTTTTTAGTTAAACTACTTATCGCTCGAAACTATTTTTTGAAATTATTAAAGTTAAATTAAGCGTTTCGCTGACTTTAAGGAATTCAAAATTAAGAAAAACCGTATTCCTCTCAGCAAAGGAATACGATTTTCTAAATTTATTACATTAAAGTTCTCTACTAACTCTAACAAAAATTCATAACAAGGCTTTGTTCATGTCGAAATTTGCTTAGCGTATGTTTTCCGCGTTTATAGAAAAAGAAGCCGTTCACCAAATGGAGAACGACTTCCCTCAAGTATTAGAGTTTAAGCAAAATAACGAAAAGTGTTACCACGATTGCACAAACACCATTAAATCAAGCTTCCACGGTACTTAATGGAGACGGTGGGAGTCGAACCCACGTCCAAACATAACGACACTTACGCTTCTACGAGTGTAGTTGCTGTATTAGCGATTCGCCAATACTTCAGCCCAACAACAGGCTTCAGTATGGCTAGTTTGATTATTCTCTTCCTTCGCCCTCAAACGGCGGGCAGCCGGCGTATCCCACTAAAGTGAGTCTCGCTCCCTACCACATGGGCGATGGAGGGTGAGACCGCGTAGTGCTATTAGGCAGCTACTGCGAAGTTATTGTTTGTTTTGCCAGTTATTGGCTTTGGCGTTTTAACGAGGCCGACCCCCTCGACTCGCCACGTAAGCACGACCTATGCCTGTCGAATCCGTAACGTCCCCAAGTTATAAAAATAAAATCCAAGATAATTGCCTTGGATATTTCATTATAGCATAAGTTATAGGGCTTGCAAATGGGATATACTCCCATTTGCATCACATGCCTTTTTGGCGTTCACGTAACGCTCTTTCAACTTCACGTTTCGCATCCTTACGCTTTAATGTCTCACGCTTGTCAAAATTCTTTTTACCTTTTGCTAGTCCAATCAAAACCTTCGCATAGCCATTTTTGATATACACTTTTAATGGCACTATCGAATAGCCTTGTTGCTTCGTTGAACCAATGAGCATAGCAATTTGTTTCTTCTTAAGCAATAGCTTTCTTGCTCTGACAGGGTCATGGTTATAGCGGTTTCCTTGCTCGTACTCTGAGATATGGGCATTATGCAAAAAAACCTCTCCATTTGAGACACGAGCAAATGAATCCTTTAAATTCATTCTACCAGCTCTAATTGACTTAATCTCAGTGCCTTGTAACACCATTCCTGCTTCAAATGTTTCTTCAATAAAATAATCATGATTCGCTTTTTTATTTTGGGCAATTACTTTGCTTTCATGTTTGGCCATTAACGACACCTCGTATTTTCCTTCGTCTTATTATGATAGCAACCAAAGGAAAAACCGTCAATTTATCTAATAAAACAGGTTAAGGCATAGAATAAAATGGTCTATGCCTCCTTTTTTATTTTTTCTTCTTACGGCCTTTATTACGCTTCACTGACGGAGCATTTTCGTAAAAAGCTTTCTTTTTCTTCTTTTTACGGCCACTACCCGCCCCAGCTGGTTTATCACCAAGAGAGAGTCCCTTTTTATTTGGACCACGACTACTAGTTTCTCCTGGGCGACTACCTTTGCGTTTTTTCCGTTTGCCGCCTTCAATCACTTTAGGACGGTCTGGCTTTTCCCGTCTTTTTCGCGGCTTCATTCCTACAACTTCAAAATCAATCGACGCTTCTTCAACATTAACGTTAACTACGCGTACCTCAATCTCATCACCAATTCTGAATACCTGACCACTACGCTCACCAATCATTGCATAATGTTTTTCATCATAGCGATAATAATCGTCCGTTAAGTAACTAACATGGACTAAACCTTCAATCGTATTCTCTAATTCAACAAACAATCCGAAGTTCGTCACACCTGATATCATGCCAGTGAACACTTCACCAATTTTATCTTCCATAAACTGAGCTTTCTTCACACTATCGGTATCACGCTCGGCTTCTACAGCACGGCGTTCCATTTCTGAAGAATGTCTTGTTAAATCTGGAAGCTTTGCACCCCAATGCTCTTGTGTTAATGGGTCGTCATTTCCACGAATTAAGTAAGTTCGAATCAGACGATGCACAAGCAAGTCTGGATAACGGCGTATTGGTGATGTAAAATGCGTATAGAAATCCGTCGATAATCCAAAGTGTCCAATACTATTTGTATCATATTTCGCTTGTTGCATCGAACGCAACATCACCGTACTAATGACGGTCTCCTCTGGCTCACCGCGAACTTCTTCTAAAAGCTTCTGTAAAGCCCTTGGATGTACAGTATTCGCACTTCCGCGGACGACATAGCCAAAGTTCGTAATAAACTCTAAAAATTTATTCAGCTTTTCAGCATCTGGATCTTCATGAATTCGATACACAAAAGGTAGCTTTAACCAATGGAAATGCTCAGCAACGGTTTCGTTTGCAGCTAACATAAATTCCTCAATCAGTTTTTCTGCGACAGAACGCTCACGTAAGACTACCTCTTTAGCCTGACCTTCTTCATCAACTAACACTTTTGCCTCTTTAAAGTCAAAATCAATCGCCCCACGATCAAAACGTTTTTTACGTAAGATTGCGGCTAGCTCTTCCATCTCCTTAAATAACGGGATTAACCCTTCATAACGAGATTTCACTTCCTCGTCATCATCCACTAAAATTTTATTCACATCTGAGTATGTCATTCTCTCCGTTGTCCGAATCACACTTTGAAAAATCTCATGGTGAACAACTTGGCCAGACTGATCAATTTCCATCTCACACGATAATGTTAAACGATCAACCTTTGGATTTAATGAACATATGCCATTGGATAGACGATGCGGAATCATCGGAATTACTCGATCCACTAGATAAACACTCGTCGCTCGATCGGCTGCTTCCTTATCAATCGGTGATCCTTCTGTCACATAATGGGATACATCGGCAATATGGACACCTAAGCGATAATGACCATTCTCAAGTTTTGATACTTGTACCGCATCATCTAAATCCTTTGCATCTGCCCCATCAATCGTGACAATAACTTCATCTCTTAAGTCACGACGGCCCTCTAAATCTTGTTCATCAATTTGGTCAGGCACTTGATTCGCTTGCTCCATGACTTCATCAGGAAACTCAAGTGGTATACCATGTTTATATATAATCGATAAAATATCCATACCCGGATCGTTTTTATGCCCTAGGATTTTAATAATCTCACCTTCAGCACTCATGCGTCCTTCTGGATATTTGACAATCTTAACAATCACTTTATGACCATCAATGGCACCTTTGATTGCATTTTTCGGAATGAAAATATCATTGGCAATACGCTTATCATCCGCAACTACAAATCCATATGCTTTTTGATCAAAATAAGTTCCAACTGTTTCAGTAACGCCGCGCTCTAATATGCGAATGACTTTTCCTTCTGGTCGCTCACCTGACGACTCTTGATGCAGTCTGACAAGGACAATATCACCATTCATCGCACTACCTAAATCAGATTGTGATACATATACATCCTTTTCACCCTCTAACTCCGGTAATATAAATGCAAAACCTTTAGCATGACCTTGAACCTTCCCTTTTACTAAATTCATTTTTTCAGGGACACCGTAACGATTACTTCTTGTCCGGACTATATACCCCTCGGCTTCTAAATCATTTAATACTTTCACAAATTCCTTAAACTCTTCACTACCTTCAATCTGAAACTGTGCTTCAAGCTCAGTTACGGAAAGAGGCTTATAGGCTTCTTCACGAAAGTAGCGTAAAAGTTGCTGGATTTTTTCTTCATTCATTTTCCTATCTCCTTTCGTTTTTAACAGCTTCTAAGTTCTCATTCCTCTTTTCAGAATCCATTAAACGGTCCAATCTAACTTCTCTAAAAACTGATAAATATCTTGATGAAGCTGTTCTTTTTCTGGTCCAATTGTAATCGAATGGCCAGATTGTTCATACCATTTTATTTGTTTTATATCTGATTCAACCTGTTCATGAATCACCTCAGCACTTTTTGGATCAATCATTTCGTCTTTGCGTGCTTGTACAACAAACGTCGGTGTATAAATATAATCCAGATTTTTAGATACATCTGTCATAAGCTCTCGTAATTCTTTTAGTGTATCTTTTGGAAGTTGTTTAAATGCTTCCATTTCTTTTTCGATTTCAGTTTCTTCCTTTTTTTCACGCTTTTTATATTCACGTGCATAGGATAGTAACCCTTCATAAATCGATTCCTCTGTTCTTGGCTTCACAGGTGCACACATTGGGATAATTCCCTTTACAGGTAAAGTGTAACCGATTTTTAAGGAGAATACCCCTCCAAGTGATAAACCGCAAACAGCAATTTCTTCATAACCTTCATCTTTTAAATATTGATAACCTTCTTCTACCGATTTCCACCATTCTTGTGGACCTGATTGTAAGATCTCTTCTGGCGGAACACCGTGTCCCTCATAAAGGGGAGCATGGCATGTATAGCCTTGACTGTGTAAATATCGGCCTAGCATACGAACATCAGCTGTTGTACCTGTAAATCCATGTAATAAAAGTACAGCTCGTTTTCCTGCTTCAAATGTAAATGGTTTTGGTTTAACTAATCTCATTGCTCTATGTCTTTCCTTTCTTTTATATGAACGTAT
Organism: Alkalihalobacillus pseudalcaliphilus; assembly: GCA_001038565.1. Taxonomy (GTDB): domain Bacteria; phylum Bacillota; class Bacilli; order Bacillales; family Bacillaceae_D; genus Alkalihalobacillus; species Alkalihalobacillus pseudalcaliphilus. Next base: position 190,835 of record LFJO01000002.1, on the reverse strand, counting down.
AGTACTAACTTAGTGTCTTGCTTGCCGTTATTGAAATTTATGCCCCGCATTGATGGTCATTTTTCTCAACTCATTGCCGCGTATTTCTATTTATGCCGCATTGATGGCTATTTTTCTCAACTCATTGCCGCGTATTTCTATTTACGCCGCATTGTTCGCTATTTTTCTCAACTCATTGCCGCGTATTTCCACAGATAAATGGACCCATTCATTCATTATTCCTTCATTAGAAATTCCTCAATCGTTTGCATGAGTTCGAATTGCTCGAATCCATGACATATCATATGTTTGGCATCTTTTAAGAAGAATAGCTCTTTCTTTTCTGATGCAATCGTATCATATAAAAATTGTGCACTTTTCACCGGAACGATTCCATCTTTTTCACCTTGAACGATCAGTGTTGGTATTTTTACATTGCCAAGCTGAGGCTTTATCGCTCTCACAGCATCCATAAACTGTTTGACAGCCTTTAAAGGGGTTTCCATCACTTTCTGTCGGTAAAGCTGGTAATGATCATCTGATTCTAGCTCACCTCGAAATTGTAGACGGACTACATCTTTAAGCTCCTGCAATAGCTGTATGGGATTTACATAGTAAGCAGCTGCACTAAGTAACACTAACTTCTCTACCGGGAACTTTGCAGCGATATGACAGGCAAGCATCCCTCCCATTGAAAAACCAATGACATATACTTTTTCACAACGACTTAATAATTCTTCGACAGCAATTTCTGCCGTTAATAGCCAATGGGCATAAGTCACATCGCCCAAGTTCCCTTCTGGTCCATGCCCTGGCAAAGTAGGCGTGTAAACAAGCCACCTTTTTTTTTCGAATAAATAATTGGCAACTGGCTCCACTTCCCAAGGCTCACCTGTAAACCCATGCAAACAAAGACATCCGATCATCTACTCACCTTATTTCATCTAGTTTGTACAGAATGGCTGACATTAAAACCGACTTCATTTATGTTTTATACCCATTTTCAAACGGTCAAAATCTCATTATGGATGTCACAATTCTTAATTTATTATATCCACAAATAAATAGATGAGTACACGGTTGAACCCTATCACATACATACAAAAAAACAGCAGGTGTATACCTACTGTTTCCATTCGTCGTTCTTATAAAAAGAAAGCAACGGTAATGGTAAGCGCAAAAAAGAGGATACCTAATACAATTGTCGCTTTCATTAATACAGCATCAATACCACGAGCCTTTTGTTTGCCTAATAACTGTTCAGCTCCACCTGAGATTGAACCAGACAAACCAGCACTACGACCTGATTGTAATAACACAACAGCAATTAAAGCAATAGAAACAATAATTAATAGAACAAATGCAATAGTTTGCATTCCTACTCCACCTCCAGCACTGTATACACTCCCTTTAATTTACCATAGTGCCTATCAGATCGCAATGGTAACTTGTATATAAAGCACATACAAAACTTCCATAATGACTTGCCGCAGAAAAAGGCTGAACGTGTCAGTATCTCAAAGGAAGTGCGTGAGTAACTACACGAAATATAAATGCTAATCTAAGAATGTTCAAAAACGATTAAATAACAATGTATACTTTTGGGTGGGTAAAAAAAGCGACTATGTGGTAGCAAAAGTGAAGAAGTGCCAATATGAGCCCGAGCAAACGCTGTATCTCGGGGTTACGAGCGGAAAAAGGGCGAGGAACCCCGTGCAAACGCTGAATCTCGGGGTTGCGGGCGGAAAAAGAGGGAGAAAGCCCGTGCAAATACGGAATCTCGGGGTTACGAGCTGGAAAAAGCGGAGAAAGCCCGTGCAAACGGCGAATCTCGGGGTTGCGAGCGGAAAAAGGGCGAGGAACCCCGTGCAAACGCTGAATCTCGGGGTTGCGAGCAGAAAAAGAGAGAGTAACCCCGTGCAAACGCCCAATCTCGGGGTTGCGAGCAGAAAAAGAGAGAGTAACCCCGTGCAACGCTGAATCTCGGGGTTGCGAGCTGGAAAAAGCGGAGGAACCCCGAGCAAACGCCCAATCTCGGGGTTGCGAGTTGAAAAAGGGCGAGGAACCCCGTGCAAACGCTGAATCTCGGGGTTGCGAGGATTAAGTCCATATAATTGTGTAAAAAGAAAAGACATCATTAAACTCCTGTTACAATAGTTTCAACGAC
>LFJO01000002.1:157561-187643 GCA_001038565.1 Alkalihalobacillus pseudalcaliphilus | reverse complement strand
AACACAATCCATACTAAAAGAGAGTGGAAACATTGTAGAGGAGTATTTACACAATATTCAGGACTTGACTGTTGCGAGCAGAAAAAGGGCGAGGAACCCCGTGCAAACGCTGAATCTCGGGGTTGCGAGCTGGAAAAAGCCGAGGAACCCCAAGCAAACGCCCAATCTCAGGGTTGCGAGCGGAAAAAGAGAGAGTAACCCCGTGCAAACGCTGAATCTCGGGGTTGCGAGTTGAAAAAGGGCGAGGAACCCCGTGCAAACGGTGAATCTCGGGGTTGCGAGCGGAAAAAGGGCGAGGAACCCCGAGCAAACGACGAATCTCGGGGTTGCGAGCTGGAAAAAGCCGAGGAACCCCGTGCAAACGCCCAATCTCGGGGTTACTAGCTGGAAAAAGCGGAGGAACCCCGTGCAAACGACGAATCTCGGGGTTGCGAGCGGAAAAAGGGCGAGGAACCCCGAGCAAACGACGAATCTCGGGGTTACGAGCGGAAAAAAGGAGAGTAACCCCGAGCAAACGCCCAATCTCGGGGTTGCGGGCGGAAAAAGAGGGAGAAAGCCCGAGCAAACGCCCAATCTCGGGGTTACTAGCTGAAAAAGTGCGAGTAACCCCCAAGCAAACGCCCAATCTCAGGGTTGAAGGCGAAAAAAGGGCGAGGAACCCCGAACAAACGCCCAATCTCGGGGTTGCGAGCGGAAAAAGGGAGAGAAAAGCTGAACGTGTCAGTTACTCAAGGGGCTTGATGACACAATGAGCTCTTAAGCTTAGTGATTAGTCATAACTTTGTAATACCGGAAGTGAAGGTGACGAGATTGAGTGCATCACCCATGGGCAGCACCCAGTGGGGAGTCATGCGGAGACACCCGCAGGACGCGGAGCATGATTTTCTGTAGCGATTAGCAAAGATCCGCACATGAGCATCAGCATCAACTTTCACACAATCCGTTGATATCTTTTAAAAGCTGCAATCACAAGAATAAATGAAACAAACAAAAGTAGCAATAAATACAAACTATTCTGAAAAACAATCACCCAATCAGTCTGATGTGTGATGACTTCTCTACCTGCTTCAATCGCCCAATGCAGCGGATTAAAAGCCGCAATTGTTGCGACCCAATTTGGCACAAGCGCTAACGGAATAAATAAACTCGATAAGAAAAGTAAAGGCATGGTAATAAAACTAACAGCAGCCGTCAAACTTGACTCTTTTAATATAAGCAAGCCCAAAGAAGTTGATAGCACACCCATCGTTAAGCCTAATAATATAGAAATGATGACAAATTGGGTAATGCCTAATAATCCTCCTGAAAAATGAGCACCCATTAACACAGCAATACCTATCATCATAATCGCTTGAAAAGCTAATGTTAAGGAATCCTGTAATAATGATCCCCATAAGATCGCAGAACGCTTAATCGGAGAAATCATTAAGCGGTCAAGCACACCATCACGATAATCACTTATAATCCCCATTCCTGCGTAAGCACCGGCCATCATTGTACTCATCATGACGATACCAGGACCTAAGAAATCCATATAAGCATCCCCACCAAAGCCTGGAATGTCCGCCATACTTGAAAATACTTGACCAAATAACACCATCCATAAAACAGGCTGAATAATCGTCATTAAAATCACAAAAGGGGAACGGCTGATACTTCTTAAACTTCTTAAAAAGATGACATAACTATCAGAGAAGAACTTCATTTGCTTTCCCCCTTCATTAACGTTTTTCCGGTATGCATGAAATATACATCTCCCAAGTTAACCTTCGATAGGGTTACCGAATCAATATCAACTCCATGTTCTTTTAATTCATGTAGGAGCTCAGGTAATTTTGTGGCACCGTCTGTAACTTGAACATGAAGCTTATCTTCTTTTACAACGAGTTGATTTTCACCCTGCAAAACCTCTTTTGCTTTTTCAACATGAGGACTTTGAAAGATTAACGTATCGCTTTTCATTCCTCTTTTCAAAGATTCCTTCGTTCCTTCTATAACTAGTTTACCTTCATTCATAAAAGCTACATAATCAGCTAACTCATCTGCTTCTTCCATATAATGTGTTGTTAACACAACCGTCATCCCTTGTTCCTCTTGTAACTGCTTAATCATTTTCCATAAATCAGAGCGAGCTTCAGGATCTAAACCTGTTGTCGGTTCATCTAAGAATAGCAGCCTAGGCTTATGAATAATTCCCATGGCCAAATCAAGCTTCCTTTTCATACCCCCCGAGTAATTTTTACTTAAACGATTTTGGTCTTTTTCAAGATGAAACATCTTCAGCAATTCATCCACTCTCTTTTTTAAAATCTGTCCTTTCAAACCATAGATTTTTCCTTGCATCATTAAATTTTCTTTTCCTGTCCCTAGTGGATCAACGCCTGAATTTTGTGCAACACATCCGATTACGTGTTTATCGATTTTATTCTCCCCAAAAATATGGATATCTCCTCCATCTTTGGAAACTAATGAAGTTAACATTCGGATGGTTGTTGTTTTGCCAGACCCATTAGGACCTAGTAACGCAAAAATGCTTCCTGTTTTTACTTGCAATGAAAGGTTTTCAACAGCGACAACCTTTTTCCCATATGTTTTTCTCACTTGCTTCATGTCAATAGCCACGGACGTCATTCGTTTTCGCCCCTCTCTTCTTGTACTTTAATTGCTTCTGTAATAAAGGTAATCACTTCCTTTGTCATCGGATAAAACATCACGCCATTACTTTCTTCAGATATGGCATTCCATGCACTCCCTAGAAATTCCTCATCTTCACCAAACATGTCATAAACACCTTCAAGCCATCTCGCTGCTAACCTTTGTGCAATTTCCGAGTGCGGTGGTGCATCAAGATTTTCTTTAATTTCATGTACAATCGCTATCCACTGCTCAGCCGTTTTTTGGTCATGGTTAACAGCCAATAATTTTTCCTTTTGTTCCTCATTCATATACTGATCGAGCACCTCAGAGACACCACCTTCATGGAATAAATGAATGGCCCCAAAAATTAACGACCAGTTTACTTCCTTCTCTATTTTCATTGAATATAATATCGCTTTAATCGCGGTCTCCATCTCTAAGAGCTTATTCTTTTTTTCTTTTACCATTATTAATTGTGCCTGTAATGCTTCTTCCCATGTTTGCGTCGATTCTTCAATAATTAGTTTGATTTGTTCTAAAGGAAACCCAATATATTTCATCGCTAAAATTTGCTCAAGCTTAAACACCTCATCCTCTCCATACAGACGATGACCCCCTCCTGTCGTTGATTGAGGCTTTAATAAACCAATCTCATCATAATAATCAAGTGTTCGCTTCGTCACACCCGTCTTTTTAGAAAGCTTTCCAATGGAATACATATAACATCTCCTCTCATGGGTTATTTTTCCTCTTACTTGAGTATAAAACAACACGTTACGTGTCGTTCAAGCGTATTTTACAAAAAAATTGAAAAGGACAAGCCTAATTTTTGTTTTCAGCTTTTAAAGCATAACTCACGAAGTTTTCTATGAAAGCTGCTGCTTACGCTCGGGCTTTCTGTCCTTTTTTCTGGTCCAGACCCCAAAATTTTCTTCCCCTTCGGTAGCATATATATCTTGCTCTTGCATTTTTACTGGTGAAGAGTTACGACGGCAAGTCAACATGGGCACGTTATTAATAAGTTAGTGTAAACATAAGCGTTGCTCGTCGCTCCTGTAAATTGTGCTGCGTCCTACACGGTGGCGTTGAACCAATCGGCTACATCCCTAGATCTTAGCTCTACTACTCTTCCCTCAAGGGTTCGCTGCGGTAAATATCCTTTTTGTTACTGGTCACCCTTGAGTTAACGGAAAGCGAACTGCAAAAACCCCTTACTCATATGGACTTCATCCATATAAATAAGGGGCGTTACTCTTAATTTTCTCTATTTATTACTTCTTCAAGTTATAGAAAGACTTAATGCCTTGGTATGTTGCTACATCTGCTAATTCGTCCTCGATACGAAGTAATTGGTTATACTTCGCAACACGGTCTGTACGAGATGGGGCACCTGTTTTGATTTGACCAGCGTTTGTTGCTACCGCGATATCAGCAATCGTTGCATCCTCTGTTTCACCAGAACGGTGAGAGATAACGGCTGTGTAACCGGCACGTTTTGCCATTTCGATCGCTTCAAATGTTTCTGTTAACGTACCGATTTGGTTTACTTTGATCAGAATTGAGTTACTAATTCCTTTTTCAATCCCTTCAGCAAGCTTTTTCGTATTCGTTACGAATAAGTCATCACCTACTAATTGAACTTTTTCCCCTAGACGATCCGTTAACAGCTTGTGACCTTCCCAGTCGTTTTCATCTAAACCATCTTCAATCGAAATGATTGGGTATTTAGAAACTAGGTCTTCGTAAAAATCTACCATCTCTTCAGAAGAAAGAACTTTGCCTTCACCTGCTAAATGATATTTACCATCTTCCTTGTTGAAAAGCTCAGAAGAAGCTACGTCCATTGCCAACTGTACTTCTTCACCTGGCTTATAACCAGCTTTTTCAATCGCTTCAATAATCGTTGATAAAGCTTCTTCATTGGATGATAAGTTTGGAGCAAATCCACCTTCATCACCAACCGCTGTGTTGTAGCCTTTTGCTTTAAGAACAGATTTTAAGTGGTGGAAAATTTCCGTACCCATACGTAGAGCTTCTTTAAAGTTTTCTGCTCCTACAGGCATAACCATGAATTCTTGAATATCAACGTTATTATCAGCGTGCTCACCACCATTGATGATGTTCATCATTGGTACTGGCAATTGTTTTGCACCGAATCCACCAAGATACACATATAAAGGAATCCCTAATGCGTTAGCTGCTGCATGAGCAACGGCCATCGATACACCAAGAATCGCGTTTGCACCTAGTTTCCCTTTGTTTTCAGTACCATCCAGGTCGATCATTAATTTATCAATGCCAAGTTGGTCTAATGCATCAACACCAATAATTTCTGGTGCAATCACTTCATTAACATTTTCAACAGCTTTTAATACACCTTTACCTAAGAAACGAGTGTCTCCATCACGTAGTTCAACTGCTTCATATTCACCTGTAGAAGCTCCACTTGGTACAAGTGCACGTCCCATTGCTCCTGACTCAAGATAAACCTCAACTTCCACTGTTGGATTTCCACGAGAATCCAATACTTCACGAGCATATACATCTGTAATCATTGTCATAATAAGGTCATTCCCTTCAATTTAAATTATTTAATAAGTGATTTACCTGTCATCTCAACTGGCTGTTTCGCCTTAAGTAATTCTAAAATGGTCGGTGCTAAATCAGCTAAAATGCCATCTTCTCTTAATGTTAGCTGTTCATCTGTAACGATAACTGGTACACGATTAGTCGTATGAGCTGTCATAGGCTGGTCATCTAGTGTCACAACTTCATCAGCATTACCGTGATCAGCGGTAATGATTGCTGCTCCACCTTTTGCAATAATCGCATCAACCACCAGGCCTAGACATTCATCAACCGCTTCAACTGCTCTAATCGTTGGCTCAAGCATACCTGAATGTCCAACCATATCAGGGTTAGCGAAATTAAGGATAATCGCATCGTGCTTTTCTGCTTCAATTTCCGCAACTAAAGCATCCGTCACTTCAAAAGCACTCATTTCTGGTTTTAAATCATACGTAGCGACTTTCGGTGAATCAATTAAAATCCGTTCTTCCCCATCAAATGGTTGTTCTCGCCCCCCACTGAAGAAGAAAGTAACATGTGGATATTTTTCCGTCTCCGCAATACGTAATTGTTTATAATTTTGTTGGGCAAGGACTTCCCCTAATGTATTATCTAAGTTTGTCGGCTTAAAAGCAACAAATCCCTTAACCGTTTCACTAAAATGAGTGAGACAAACATAATGAATATCTTTCGGGTGCTTCACACCACGTTCAAAACCACGAAAATCTTCGTTTGTAAAAACTTGAGACATTTGGATCGCACGGTCAGGACGGAAGTTAAAGAAAATCACCGCATCTCCATCTTCAATCGTCGCAACAGGCGAACCGTCTTCTTTTTTGATTACTGAGGGGATCAAGAACTCATCATGAATACTATTGCCATAGCTATCATCTATCGCCTCTAACGCAGAGTGATAATCCGGTCCTTCACCATATACCATTGCTCGATACGACTTATCGACACGATCCCAACGCTTATCACGGTCCATCGCATAATAACGACCGTGAATCGACGCAATCTCACCAACACCTAGCTCATCCATTTGCTTTTCTAAATCCTTAATATATGTTCTTGATGTCGTTGGACCAACATCTCGACCATCTAAGAATCCATGAATATAAACCTTCTCGATATTGTTCGCTTTAGCTAACTTAAGAATCGCATAAAGGTGGTTAATATGACTGTGGATACCCCCGTCAGACAATAAACCATATAAATGAAGGGCTGTTCCTTTTTCATTCACATAATTCATGGCATTCTTTAACGTTTCATTTTCGAAAAAATCTCCCTCACGAATCGATAAATTCACACGAGTTAAACTTTGGTAAACGATACGACCTGCTCCGATATTTAAATGTCCTACCTCAGAGTTTCCCATCTGTCCTTCAGGTAATCCAACCGCTTCACCTTGAGCTTCTAAAGTCGCATGAGGGTAATGGTTCCAGTAGCGATCAAAATTAGGTTTGTTCGCATTGCTAATAGCATTCCCTTTTGCTTCATCCCGCATCGCAAATCCATCTAGGATGATTAAAGCTACAGGTTTTTTACTCATTTTGTTGCCTCCAATAAAGCAAGGAATGAATCAGCTTCTAAGCTTGCCCCTCCAACAAGTGCACCATCAATATCTTCTTGAGCCATGTACTCAGCAATATTAGCCGGCTTTACACTACCACCATATTGGATACGAACAGCATTGGCCGCTTCTTCAGAAAATGAAGTCGCTACAACTTTACGAATATAAGCACATACTTCATTTGCATCAGCTGCAGAAGAAGATTTACCCGTACCAATTGCCCAAATTGGCTCATAAGCAATCACAACATCTTTTACTTGTCTTTCTGATAAGTCTCTTAACCCTGCTTCCACCTGTGTTTGAACAACGTCATTTGTCTTACCAGCCTCACGCTCTTCATCTGTTTCACCACAACACATAATCGGCGTTAACCCACGCTCAAATGCAGCGTGTACTTTTTTATTGACGGTTTCATCCGTTTCTGCAAACATTTCACGACGTTCTGAGTGTCCAATAATGACATAGTCAACATTCATATCGACAAGAGCCAAAGGAGAAATTTCACCCGTAAAAGCACCGTTGTCCTCGAAATGCATATTCTGTGCTCCTACTTTTAAATCAGTTCCTTCTGTTTCAGTGACTAAGCTTTCGAGAAATAACGCTGGTGCACAAATAACAGCATCCACCTCTGTACTCGCTGGTACTTTACTTTTCACATCCGCAGCAAAGGCTTTTGCTTCTGACAAAGTCTTATTCATTTTCCAGTTGCCTGCAATAATTGGTTTACGCATGATTTCACCTCATCCAAAATAGTCAATAACTTATTTATCGTTCAGAGCCACGACACCCGGTAGGATTTTACCTTCCATAAATTCAAGAGAGGCTCCTCCACCTGTAGAAATATGACTCATTTTACTTGCAACTCCAAATTTCTCAGCAGCCGCAGCGGAATCTCCACCACCTACTACCGAGTAGGCTTCACTATTCGCTAATGCATCAGCTACACCTTTAGTACCATTGGCAAACGTATCAATTTCAAATACACCCATTGGGCCATTCCAAATGACTAGTTTTGATTCATTCACGACTTTTTGATAAGTGGCAATTGTTTCTGGACCAATATCTAGTGATTCCCAATCAGACGGGATAGAATCAATGGCGACAACCTTTGTGTTTGCTTCAGCAGAGAAATCATCCGCCACCAAGGCATCGGTAGGTAAATAAAGATTTACCCCATTTTCTTTTGCCTTTTTCATAAACGACTTCGCTAAATCAATTTTATCTTCTTCCAATAAAGATTTTCCGATATCATGACCTAACGCCTTAATAAATGTGTAAGCAAGTCCGCCACCAATAATAAGGTTGTCTACTTTTTCTAATAGATTTTCAATAACACCAATTTTATCTTTTACTTTTGCACCACCAATAATGGCTGTAAACGGGCGTTCTGGAGTAGATAATGCTTTACTTAATACATCTAATTCCTTCTCCATTAAAAGACCTGAAACAGCTGGTAGATGGTGGGCGATTCCTTCTGTTGAAGCATGGGCTCTATGAGCGGCACCAAAAGCATCATTCACAAAAACATCTGCTAGCTTTGCAAATTCCTTCGCTAATTCTTGGTCATTTTTTTCTTCACCAGGATAAAAGCGTACATTTTCTAATAAAAGAATGTCACCCTCGTTTAGATCTTGAACAGCTGCTTCTGCTTTTTCACCATAGGCTACATCCACTTTTTGAACGTTTTTGTTTAATAGTTCACTTAATTTATTAGCAACAGGTGTTAATCGAAGCTCTTCCACGACCTGACCTTTCGGACGGCCAAGATGACTCGCTAAAATGATTTTAGCACCCTTCTCTACTAAAAATTCGATCGTAGGAATCGCAGCACGAATACGAGTTTCGTCTGTGATTACCCCATCCTTCATCGGTACATTAAAGTCAACGCGTACAAAAACTTTCTTTCCACCTAAGTCAAGATCACGAATAGATTGTTTATTCATGAGCTAATGACCTCCTTTAACCTCTCTATTTTAAAAGGAACTACTTGACAATGGAAAGGGGAGCTAGAAAAAATTCTACTCCCCCACTCCCTATCCAATTAGATTATAAACCTTTACTAGCAATATAATCAACAAGGTCAATGACGCGGTGTGAGTAACCAGATTCGTTATCATACCAAGAAATGACTTTTACCATATTTCCTTCCATAACCATTGTTGAAAGAGCGTCAATTGTTGAAGAATGATGATCGCCATTATAATCGCCAGAAACTAATGGCTCTTCACTATATCCAAGGATTCCTTTTAAAGGACCTTCAGCTGCTTCTTTAAAAGCTGCATTGATTTCTTCTGCTGTTACTTCTTGATCCAATTCAGCTACTAAATCTACTAAAGAAACGTTTGGTGTTGGTACACGCATAGCTCCACCGTTTAATTTACCTTTTAATTCAGGAAGAACTAAAGCTACGGCTTTTGCAGCACCAGTTGATGTTGGAATGATATTTTCAGCAGCTGCACGAGCACGACGGTAATCTTTATGTGGTAAATCTAAGATTTGTTGGTCATTCGTGTAAGAGTGAACTGTTGTCATCATTCCACGACGAACACCAAATTTATCATTTAATACTTTAGCAAATGGAGCTAAACAGTTTGTCGTACAAGAAGCGTTAGAAATTACGCTGTGGTTTGTTGGGTCATACTTGTCTTCGTTAACACCCATAACAACGGTAATATCTTCATCTGAAGCAGGAGCAGAGATAATTACTTTTTTAGCACCAGCTTCAATATGCTTAGCTGCATCAGCACGTTTTGTGAAGAAACCAGTTGATTCAACAACCACTTCTACACCGCGGTCTGCCCAGTTTAATTTCGCAGGGTCACGCTCAGCTGAAACATCAATAACATGCCCATTAACTACTAAATTATCTTCTTTCACTTCTACTTCCGCATCTAAACGGCCGTGAATAGAATCATATTTCAAAAGATGTGCAAGCATGTTTGCATCGGTTAAATCATTAATCGCTACAACCTCTACATTTGGGTTGTTTAAAGCTGCACGGAATACGTTACGTCCAATTCTTCCAAAACCGTTAATACCAATCTTTGTTGCCATGATAAAATCTCCTCCTAATTTATACTTCAATATATTTTCAAAAAGGGAATATCCAATCTACCAACTATTAATATATCCCTCTTTAATTCTTACAATACTAATAAACTGTTTGCCGCCCCTTCATCCGTTACGAGAACATCAGTTGGACGATTTTTCACATATGCAGCAATGGCCTTTGCTTTTGAATGACCACCTGCCACTGAGATTACATACTTATCTTGGTCAAGTTCATCTAACTGCAAACCAATCGTTCGTTGTTTATGAATACTTTTACCATTTTCGTCGAAATAATAACCAAATGCTTCTCCGACTGCATGGTGTTCAATCAACTTCTCTAAAAATGGTACTTGCGAGTTTCGACGGCTCGCCATCATTTCAGCATCACCAATACCGTGAATGACAACAGAAGCTGATTTAATAATCTTTAAAATTTCTTGAACAGACGGTTCAATAATTAATGAAGAATAAGCTTCTTCACTCAGCTGGTCAGGTACATGCAACAAGCGATACTGTGCATGTGCTCGTGTTGCAAATTCTGCACTAATGGTATTCGCCTGATTTTCTACCTTTTCACCTAAGCCGCCTCTAGCAGGTACAAATACAACATCTCTGTTTTTGGAGTCAGCCGGCATCATACGGGCCACAGCTGCGAGTGTTGTTCCACCCATAACGGCTACAACATCCTTTGGCTTTAAATGAGCGTTCAATTCGAGAGCTGCCGCTTGGCCAAGCTCATGTTTGACCCAATCATTTTCATCGCTATCTCCAGATACGATAATGACCTTGGATACACCTAGCTTATCTTGTAGCTCTTTTTCTAAACTACTAAGGCCTTGAAGCTCTTTCATCATTTCTTCTAGCTCCGTAAAAAGAACTTCCCCTTGTGCCGTTAAACTCATGCCAGCAGTGGTAAAATCAACAATCCTCTGCTCCTTTAAGAACGTCACTTCACTTCGTAACACACGCTCTGACAACTGAACATTCGTTGATAATGTCCGTCTACCTATCGGCTGCATTAAACGTATATTTTGTAAGATTCGATAGCGCTTCACCATAGTATCAAGTAAATCAGGCACTAACTGTTTTTGTAACGTAATTAAAGACTTCATGATCATAAGCTCCTTTTCACACTTTAGAAAAAATGCCACTAGAGAAACAGGCTTGACGAAGCAACCGATTTGGAGCTTAGTATCAGGCAAGCTAAGCCTATTCTTCACCCTATTCCACATTGATATGACAAATCTTCTTGATATTTCATCTTAGTTTATCCAAAGGTAGATGAAATAAAAGGGAGGATGATAGGGGGATGATTTCGCTGTTTAAGGTATGTTTGTTTATAATTTTATGAGGTAAAGGTATAGATTGTTCTTTGCAGGGTCGCACAACGTCCCTCTGTGACAAAATACGTCCCGCCACATCAAAAAAATATACAATTTTGGGAAAGTCCTTTGATAATGACTAACCACCGGGAGCGAAAATGTCCCTCTGTGACAAATAATGTCCCGATTAGAGCAAACTAAACCCTATCTCCATTATCATCATAACAATAATTATCCAATTATACAAGAGCTAAAACTTATTTTCTAAAAATTTGCTGAATCATGTTCCAAAACTCTAAGGCATGACCAAGAAGAATATTTAATGATATTCTATTCACCTATAACCGTTTTGGAAACCAATTAAACATTTAAATAAATGAATGATTCAATGAATCTATAAAAGCCCGTAAATATCCCAAGCCACTCACATACCAATAAGGGCTGTCAATTCTTCCAGTCGCCGCCTACTTTAATTAGGAAAGTTAAAACAGCGACATGATATATAACCCCATTGATGATTGTACAAGTTTATCGCCATTAGGCGTTTGAATTGGATCTTTAGCTTTTAGTTTTAAGCTTAGTTGGTGCGTTGGTTTTAGCTTTGTGCTACCTTTATGGCACTTTTTAAATCCTCACGAGCGATTTTACCAAATCCAATTTCCTTCCCTTCTATTAAGATCACAGGAATCATCAGCTGATACTTCTCTAACAGCTCTTCATCTTGATAAATATCGATAACATTCACATCAAAAGCAAGCTCATCTCTTAATAACTTCAAATCTATCAACACATCATCACACAACGGACAATGCTCTTTAGACATCACTTCAACAACTACGTTACTCATCTATATTCAACTCCTTTTTAGTACTTTTTATTTTAGCATTGATTAGTGGTAAAGTGATAAGCGACTCATATTTGTGCTGACTAAATATCATCAGGCTTTCTCTTCCTTTTTCTGCATGTAACCCCAAGAATCGGCTTTTGCTCGGGCTTTCTTCTCATTTTCCGGTATGTAACCCCGCGATTCCGCTTTTGCTCGGGCTTTCTTCCTCTTTTTCAAGCCGCTACCCCGTGATTCCGCTTTTGCTCGGGCTTTCTTCTCATTTTCCGCCATGTAACCCCGCGTTTCCGCTTTTGCTCGGGCTTCCTCTCTCTTTTTCAAGCCGCAACCCCATGTTACGCTTTTGCTCGGGCTTTCTTCTCATTTTCCGGCATGTAACCCCGCGTTTCCGAGTTTGCTCGGGCTTCCTCTCTCTTTTTCAAGCCGCAACCCCGTGATTCCGCTTTTGCTCGGGCTTCCTTCTCATTTTCCGGCATGTAACCCCGCGATTCCGCTTTTGCTCGGGCTTCCTCTCTCTTTTTCAAGCCGCAACCCCGAGATTCGGCTTTTGCTCGGGCTTTCTTCTCATTTTCCGGCATGTAACCCCGTGATTACTTACTTTATCCATTAATGCTAACATCATCTCACAATAAAACTTAGATAATTTTCTAGTTTCAGCATACTTCCTAGTAGACTTCTGATATAATTATCTTATTATTCTAAATTCAAATAAAAGGAGTGACTTATTATCGTTATTAGCAAAAGAAAAGTCCCAAAGGAATTGCGGATTTTAAGGAGTTTAAAACACAGGATGCACAATTTCCCAAAAGAATTAGAGAACAAAATGCTAATATTAGAAAAAGGTTATGCTGGTGAAATCGAATTTGATAAATTCACCTCAAATCTTCCCTCAGAGTACATTATATTAAATGACCTGCTCTTAGAATTTAAAGGCCATAAATTTCAAGTAGATTCCCTTATTATTACTCCTACCTCCATTCATTTGTATGAAGTAAAAAATTATGAAGGCGATGTATTATATAAAAATAGGAAACTTTACAACCTCCATTCAAAAAAAGAAATCCCCAATCCTGCATTTCAAGTTGAGCGTTCCAACAGTCTACTCCGCCAACTACTTGCACATTACTCCTTACCACATGCCGACTTATATTCTCATATTGTATTTGTAAACCCCACGTTTTATATGTATCATGCCCCCTTTGAGGACCCTTCATTTATTTTCCATTACCAAATTGCCAAACACTTTCAACAAATACAAGTAGCTACCCATTCCGAATCTTCCCAGCTTTCAAAGATAGCAATGACACTTTCTAATCACCAATTACTAGACTATCCAACACATTCAACGCCTGATTATAAATTTGAATCACTAAAAAAAGGTATAAGGTGTTTATACTGTGATTCATTTCAACTTTCTCTTTCAAAATTTGAACTCCGTTGTGAACTTTGCTGTTACAGCGAGCACGTAAAATCCGCATTAAAAAGGATGGTTACTGAATTCGCCCTTTTGTTCCCTAAAGAAAAATTAACTACAAATTTATTCTACGAATGGTGTAATTCTTATAAGTCTAAAGACTCTCTGCAAAGATATCTTTCCAAATATCATCCCATATCTGGAAAAGGAAAAGCCACTCAATATCTAGTAGCTGAACAAACCGATAAAGAGTTTAATTAACGACTTAACACCTTTCCTTCTTTAATGTGTCAACACAAAAAAGAACTAAACCCAAAAACTCCCCCAATCAATTAGACCCCATTCACCTATCCACTTTTTATTTCTGACTCTCTCGTCCCAGCCACTCCTAAAACACCGATGTCAATATAGTGCACCATTCTAGTCAATGTAGTGGATGGGATTTCTCTGAGTAGTCGATATAATTAATAATTGTAAACGGTTTCACAAAACACTTTTAGAATATGGGGCACTAAACCATATTACTAGTTTTCTGTTTTCTTATCTATTTCTTAATTAGATGACCTGAAGGCTTTCGCTTCGTTTTTTCATCATCTCTTGGTTTCAACGGTTCATGACGCTTTGTTTGAACACTGCTTTGTAGGGGGTTAAAGAAATGGCTGTTATTGCCAAAAAAGGAACACATGCATTACGTGAAGATAAACCAACTCAAACAAAAAAGAATAAGAAAATTCGTTCTCATTTAAGTTATTGGCTGTTTATCGGACCTGCACTTTTTGTATTTTTGATGATTCAGCTTATCCCTTTTGGAATGGGTATTTATTATTCGTTTACTTCTTGGAATGGAATTTCCGCGGTTAGAGAATGGGTAGGATTTCAAAATTATATTCAAATTTTCACCAATGACCCACGCTTTTTTGATTCATTCCTATTTACGACCAAATTTATGATCGCTGCTGTTCTAATCAGTAATGCAATCGGATTTACATTAGCTCTCATCTTGAACGCTGCCTTAAAAACAAAAAATATCCTGCGAACCGTGTACTTTCTACCTAATGTAATTGGTGGTCTTTTACTAGGGTTCATCTGGCAATTTATTTTTGTTCGTGGTTTTGCTGTGATTGGTGAGATAACGAACATTGGCTTTTTTCAACAACCATGGCTCGGTGATGCTGAAACGGCATTTTGGGGACTCGTTATTGTATTCGCTTGGCAAATCAGTGGATACATGATGGTCATTTATGTTGCTGCCTTGCAAGGGTTGGATCGTTCACTCTTAGAAGCTGCGAAAATTGACGGAGCTAACGCTTTTCAGCTTTTAAGAAAAATCATTATTCCATTAGTTTTACCAGCCTTCACCATTTGTTTATTTCTTACTATCTCAATGGCATTTAAATTATTTGATTTAAATCTAGCCCTAACAGGCGGTGGCCCTTATAACTCGACAGAGTCGGTTGCACTCAATATTTATAACGAAGCTTTTACAATGAATAATTATGGAATAGGTTCTGCCAAATCATTTATCTTCTTTGTCATTGTTGCAGTAGTTACCATATTCCAAGTTTCATTGACGAAAAAACGGGAGGTTGAAGCGTAATGAAGTATACGAAGAAAACATTTACATTGGAAATTATCGCTATCATTATCGCTATCATCTTTCTAATCCCGTTTTATTTCGTTATCGTCAACTCTTTAAAAAGTTTTTCTGAGATATTAACGAATTCTGCCGCATTACCAGACCAGCTTCTATTCTCAAATTATTTAAAAGTTTGGCAAATACTTGATTTTCCTAAAGTCTTTCTAAACTCTCTGATCATTACAGTTATTAGTAATATTGGGCTTGTCATTATAAGTTCAATGGCAGCCTGGAAGCTTGTTAGGACACCTCATCGCTTTAGTAAAATACTTTTTATTCTATTTGTCTCGGCGATGGTTATTCCGTTTCAAGCGGTCATGATACCTCTTGTACAGTGGAGTGGTATGCTTGGAATTATTAATAGTCTTCCCGGAATAATCTTTATGTATTTTGGATTCGGTGTTCCATTAACGTTATTTCTATATCATGGCTTCATTAAAACCGTACCCATTGAGATTGAGGAATCGGCTCGAATTGATGGATGTTCCCAGTTTCGCGTTTTTTGGAATATTGTCTTTCCACTTTTGAAACCGATTACCGTAACGGTGATTATTTTAAATACACTTTGGATTTGGAATGACTATTTATTACCATTGCTTGTCCTTCAAGATCCAAATTTACGAACGATTCCACTTGCTACAAGCTCTTTCTTTGCTCAATATACCAAACAGTGGGATATGGGATTAGCTGCATTAGTTCTTGGGATCACGCCAGTTATTATTTTCTTTCTATTTCTACAAAAACACATTATTAAAGGCATTGCTGCTGGTTCTATTAAGTAATTCATTAATTAATGCTTATATGCCGAACTCTACTCACCACTACTGAAAATTATGCTTCGAGTCCTGCCCGGTGGCACTGAGCTAATGGATGCAGCCGTTGGCTCTCAGACCGCCACTACTTCCAGCAGGAGCTTTTACCGTGGGAGTCTTGGTTTTGTATCAACGTGTACGCATGTGCGATGACTTTTTCCTTACATTTAACGGGTCATCCATTATTGTTTAAAAAAATTGATAGGTTATCCATTTTGTAGATTCTTCTACAAATTTATAATAGTACAATATAAAAGGGGAGGTTCTTAGATGATGAAGAACATGAAAAAATGGGGATTTTTGGCTATTTTGTCCATACTTATCCTTACAGCTTGTGGAGGATCAGATGACACAGGTGGTAATCAAGATGGCAGTTCTAGTGGTAATGATGATGTCGTGACACTCAATATGTTTCAATTTAAAGTTGAAATTGCCGATGAATTACGAGCGATGTTAGATGAATTTGAATCAGAGAATCCCAATATCAAAGTACAATTAGAAACGGTCGGTGGTGGTGCTGATTATAGTGCCGCACTTAAAGCTAAGTTTGCTTCTGGTGAGCACCCTGATATCTTTAATAATGGTGGCTTTACTGAACTAGGTTTATGGAAAGAGCATCTTGCTGATTTATCAGATGAACCTTGGGTAGAACACTTACTTCCGATTGGCGCTGTCCCAATGACAGATGAGGACGGAACCTTATACGGTATGCCTGTAAACCTTGAAGGATATGGTTTTATCTATAACAAGGATTTATTCGAAGAGGCAGGAATTACCGAAGAACCGAAAACGTTTACAGATTTGTTAGAAGCAGCTCAAAAATTAGAAGAGAATGATATCACAGCTTTCTCAGCTGGTTATGCAGAATGGTGGGTTATTGGCCAACATCTATTAAATATTCCTTATGCTGAACAAGGTGACCCTACTGCATTTATTGACGGTCTGAATGAAGGTACAGAAACATTCGTTGGTAACGAAGGTTTTGAACAATTCCAAGCCTTAATTGATTTAGAAATTGAATACGGGAATACGAATCCATTAACAACAGATTACAATACGCAAGTTACTCAATTTGCTAACGGACAAACCGCCATGCTTCAACAAGGTAACTGGGTAGAAAATATGATTTATGAATTAAATCCAGATATTAATATGGGCATTATCCCGATTTCATTAAATGATGACGGTGAAGCAAAACTACCAATCGGAGTACCGAACAACTGGGTTCTGAACAAAAATTCAGAGAAACTAGAAGAAGCGAAACTTTTATTAGACTGGATGGTCAACTCTGAAACGGGTCAACGTTATTTAACGGAAGAATTTGCTTTCATTCCAGCCTTTGACCATATCGATCCTGTTGGTCTAGGTGCACTAGGTGAAGTCATTTTAGAATACTCGTCTGAAGACCAAACTTTACCGTGGACTTGGTTTATGTGGCCAGATGGAGCAAACCAAGACTTTGCCTCACTTATTCAAGAATACGTTGCCGAGCGCATTGATTATCCAACCTTATTAGAAAGAATGGATTCAACTTGGCAAAACCTAAAATAACTATGGTTACTCATACACAGCTAATTTAATAATTAAAAACCTCAAATACGATAACCCTGTATTTGAGGTTTTCCTTTATAGTAGGAACGGGGTAACTAAAAACATCTTAATATGGAAGTTACCTATGGGCGATAGGTTGTGCAGTGAAGTTAGCTGGTCATCTATCTCGCGATAAATGACCTTAGCGGGACAATGCTCCCTGTTTATTCAGCTGACTCCTGATGGTAATCGAGTTGTAAACGTGCCAACTGTTTCAAAAGTCGCCACCAACAAGCATGAAAGATTATTTGACGTTCTATACCCAGCGGAAGAAATGCCGCGGAGACTCCAGTGGGATGAAGTGGCTAGCTCAAATCCACTAGTAAGCTAGTTAGTTCAGCACCACCCCACAGGACGAGCGAGCATTTCTGTAGCGACGAGTAACGCTCTATGTTCGTACTAACTTACATACAAACTCACTAAGAATTTCTGTTTCATTCACTTTTCCAATCCAAAAATCATGACATCGTTTATAATCAACATAGATTAACCCATAGAGCCAAACAGGAGGTGTAACAATATGAAATCGAGTATTAGGCAAAAGTTAATCATTCTATTTCTTATTTTTACGATTATCCCTTTTGGTTCATCGATCCTTGTTACTTTTCTATATACGAAAGAATCATTAAAAGATCAAACCATTGAAGAAAACGCTCATTTGCTCTATCAAGGTAAGGTTAACATCGATAGTTATGTGAAGGAATTAAATAATCTTTCACTCTCAGTCTATAACCATCTCGATTTTATTAGTTATCTCAAATCAGCAGAGGTTGTGCGTGAGCAATATATTTCAGTTAGTGTCGTCAATCAAGTTCTACAAACCATTCTATACGCTGACCAAAGTATTGAGGCATTAAGCCTTTATATTGAAAGAAATCAGCAATTTATCACAACTTCCAAGCAATCGTCCGTCATATATTCACAACAGCTTAACCAATCGAATGTACAATTTTATCAAAAAGCTTATGAAGATCCTTATAATCTTTATATCAAACCATCTGAACAGCAGACTAATGCTTCCTTTACCTTACACCGCTCCTTACAAAATGTGCCCGCTGACAATACATTAGGTTATATTAGTTTGCAAGTAAACGGTCGAAAACTAGAAGAATTAAGTAGGCACCTTTACTCTAGTGGGAATGAGGAATTAATCATTATCACACCAGATGGAAACTCTGTATTTCAATCATCAGCTATTATCGAAGAACGTGATGAGCAGCAATGGATTGAAGCAGTCTCCCGATCAGGTCAGGAAAGCGGTGTGATTGAATGGCAAGAAACGAAGGAACCTTTTGTTCTTATTTATGATACAATCGCAGATTCGCGAGGTGGTTGGAAATTAATTAAAATTATTCCCGAGAGCAGTCTGTTCGAAAGTGCTTACGATGTTGCCTACATAAATATTCTATTTGGAATTTTAGGATTGTCCTTAGTCATACTTGCTACTTTTTTTATATCCTATAAAATTACAAATCCTTTGACGATTCTCGTAAAAAATATCAATGAAGTTAAAAAAGGCAATATGCAAGTTCATTTCAGAACATTAGGTAATGATGAAATTGGTGAATTAGGTGACCAATTTAAAGAAATGGTTCAAAAAATGGACCAACTAATTAACAGAGAATACAAATTAGAAATTGAAAATAAAACGAATCAATTAAAAGCTTTGCAGGCTCAAATAAATCCGCATTTTCTCTATAATGCGCTTCAATCAATTGGTACTCAGGCATTAAAAAGTGATGCACCAAAAGTGTATTCGTTAATCACCGATCTATCAAAAATTATGAGATATGGCATTCACACAGCTGAGTCCTTTGTGCCACTATCACAAGAGCTTAGTTATGTCCGCTCCTATCTATATTTACAGCTACAAAGATTTGAGGAAA
The DNA here is from genome assembly GCA_001038565.1 of Alkalihalobacillus pseudalcaliphilus. GTDB lineage: Bacteria > Bacillota > Bacilli > Bacillales > Bacillaceae_D > Alkalihalobacillus > Alkalihalobacillus pseudalcaliphilus. The sequence goes on along the minus strand of LFJO01000002.1, from coordinate 168,310 downwards.
AGCTTGAATATTCCATTATTTGTGAAGAAGAATTAAAAGAAATTCCTGTTCCCAAAATGCTCTTACAACCGCTTGTTGAAAACTTTTTTAACCATGGCTTTGAGCAAGGGGAGCAAGCTGGAAAAGTGACGATTACATGCGTTCAAAAAGAGAGACATATTCAAATTGAAGTAAAAGACAATGGAATAGGCATCTCAGCTGAACGACTAGCTCAAATCCAAAAACAGCTTAAAAATCCAGAACCGATGGAAAGCTCTTCAGGGAACGGTGTCGGTCTCCAAAATGTTTATAGAAGGTTAAAGCTATACTATAATGATCAGGCCCATTTGGAATTATTAAAAGATTTATCAGGTGGTTTCTTAGTTCGACTCACGATACCAAATCGTACGGAGAGTGATGAGATTTGAAAGCATTAATTATTGATGACGAAAAACATGTTCGAGAAGGTCTACTCCTCTTAGCAGAATGGTCACGTTTTAACATTAACCACGTTTACGAAGCAACAAATGGTCTAGAAGCACAAGCGATTATTAATGAAGAACAGCCAGATATTATCTTTACCGATATGCGTATGCCAACGTGTAATGGCGTGGAATTACTCAAATGGCTCAGTGAAAACAAGGTTGTTGCCAAAACGATTGTCATTAGTGGTTATGATGACTTTAGTTATACAAAAAACGCCATAAAATATGGGAGCTTTGATTATTTATTAAAACCTATCCAACGAGAAGAGTTAAACGAAACACTCGAGCAGGCTGTTATCGATATCCAAAAGCAAAAACAAACGAGGTTAGAAGAAATCAAAAAAGAAGAGGCCGCTCATGGGCTTCACCCACTTTATTGTAGCAATTGGCTAACCAAACTTATTAGCGATGACACCCTAACAGAAGAAGACCGTCATTTCTATGAAAAAGAATTTAAGCTACATTTGACAAAGTCATCATTTATTATTGGGATTCTTCCAATGAATATGCTTATCCCTTTTATATTCTCAGGGAAAAGTGAAGAGGCTTACCAAACTTTATTTCAACTAACACAGCAAATAACAAAGGAAGTGCCACACCTATACGCGTTCAAAAATATGAATAGACAAGACGAATTCATTATATTAAGTGACACTAATGAAAAAATAGACCAACTAAGTAGGAAACTAAGAGCACTTCTATGGCAAAAATATCGTGTATCGGTTCCGTTCGTTATCGGAGATGTACAGCCACTTCCAAAAAAGAGCTATACAAACACACTTCAACGATTGGATGCCTCTTTACTTTTGAATGAGGCTAAGCAAGAAATTGTAGAAAAGCCTTGGCTCTTATTAGATTATAAAGAGCAGCTTAAGTGGGCAATTGAAGGAGGAGATGCCCGGATTTTAACAGAAACGTTAGACCAACTGTTTACCTCTATCCCCTCTCGCCAACTCACTTGGTCCTTTATAAAAAGATGGCAGGAGCACTTTCAAGTTCTTCAACAGCACTGGCTAACAACTCAGAACTTTATCGAAACGAATGAGCATTATTGGGAGTCGGATGGGCGCTTTTCATTCTCATTATTTACACATGTTCAGCGCACTTTTTTTCATGCTTTAATGAAAAAAGTTCAAGTGCAACTACAACTCGAATCAAATGAACCGACGATCGCTAAAATTGCTCGCTATATTGAATGTCATTATCAGCGGGATATCACTTTACAAGAAATATCCGACCATTTTTATTTGAGTCGAGAATATATTTCACGTAAATTTAAACTTGAATACAAACAAACCATTACTGATTTTCTGACTTCCATCCGAGTTCAGAAGGCTAAAGAACTACTCGCCCATTCTCAACTTAAAATTTACGAAGTTGCCGAGGAAATCGGATATCATCATGATAAATATTTCGCTAAAGTATTTAAAAAACATGTTGGCATGACACCAAGTGAATACCGCCAGAAGCATACTAAATAATATGATTTCAAAGTCATTCGTTACATGTTTGGGAGCTTACTTTCTTTAACATCCCTCTCCTTTCTTGACTCATCTTCAAAAAAGAATTCATTTTTTGTTTCATTTTTTGAAAATTAGGCTATCCTGTAAGAAGGGATTTTTATCAACAATCATGAATAGTAATGTTAAGGGAGGTAAACCATTTGACCTTCTTTGACCTTTTAGGTATGATGTACATAATCACCTCTACAAAAAGATCTCATTTAAATTAAAGGAGGAACTTTTAATATGAATTTAATTCCTACAGTTATTGAACAAACAAATCGTGGTGAGCGTGCTTATGACATTTATTCACGACTTTTAAAAGACCGTATTATTATGTTAGGGTCTGCCATTGATGATAATGTCGCCAATTCTATTGTTGCACAATTATTATTCTTAAATGCCGAGGATCCAGACAAAGATATTTCGCTATATATTAACAGCCCAGGTGGATCTATTACAGCTGGTATGGCGATTTATGATACGATGAACTTTATTAAACCTAAAGTGTCTACAATTTGTATTGGAATGGCCGCATCAATGGGTGCATTCTTACTTGCAGCAGGTGAAAAAGGCAAACGTTTCGCTCTTCCAAATAGTGAAGTCATGATTCACCAACCACTTGGTGGAACACGTGGTCAAGCATCTGATATTGAAATTCACACTCGTCGAATTTTAGAAATGCGTCAGACTTTAAACGAGATTCTTGCTGAAAGAACTGGTCAACCATTAGAAGTGATTCAACGCGATACTGACCGTGATAACTTCATGACGGCAGAAAAAGCTAAAGAATACGGTTTAATTGACGATATCATTAAGCCAAACTAATCATTAAAAAAGTCACCTAAAGCAGTTATGAACTCTTTAGGTGACTTTTCAATTTAACGAGGTCCCCTTTTGTGGATAAGTAATCTACTTTTTTGTTTATCCACATTCAGCTTGATGAATTCTGATAATTCTAATTTATATCCACAATATTATACACAGTGTCCCCAGTTTCATTGCTTTTTCGTCCGTTTGTATTTTCATTTATCCACATATTATTATCTCGGACTCAAGAAAAACAATCGAGTAGTATTTGATCGGATAGCAATTGTAATGGGATATCTCCTGTGTTGGCAAATATAACTAGGCCAACCTTTTTCTCAGGTAGCATTGATGCAAAGCTGCTTACACCTTTCATAACACTTTGGAATAAAAAAAGAGCTTGTTACTTTTTTAAAGTTAGCAAGCTCTCGTTCGTTTATTCTGTTTCTATGAAGTTCGCAAGCGATTCTAACGCTTCTTGTTCATCATGTCCTTCGCATATTAATTTGATTTCCGCTTTATGACCAAGTGCTAAGCTCATTAAACCCATAATGCTTTTTGCGTTTACTTTTTTATTTTCCTTTTCAATGAAGACTTCCGCAGCGAAACGGTTTGCTTCTTGAACAAATCGTGCTGCTGGCCTTGCTTGTAAACCTGTCTTTAATTGGATGACGACATCTTTTTCTACCATTGTTTTCTCCTCCTTTTATATCGTGTTACTTTTATATGCAAGTTACTTATGGACGATGTGCGGAGCTCTACTTTTCGCTATCGAAAATCATACTCCGCGTCCTGGGGTGGAACTGAGCTAATCGGCTACGCCGCAGATCTCAGCTCTGCCACTATGTCCCACGGCAGTCTCCTCATGACTCGCCCGCTGGGTTACTACTAATCCTCAAGTTCACAAAACAATCTAAGACCATTCATTTAAAATGAAAAGCTTGAATGAAGTTCACCAGTTAAAAAGCCAGACACCACTTTCATCTTTGTTGGTGGCGGAGCTGGTTTTGACTCCGCCATGGGCGGTTTGAATGAAAGTGCTTAGGTGCAATAGTCTGTGCCTTGAAGTTAACTGGCTTTTATCTTGTGATAGAAGACCTTAACGGGACAGTACGCCCTTCTTGTTCGTGCGACTGATGGTTTTGTAAACCTGAATCACCTTTTCATTTCAATGGCTTGCCCACTTCTAATTTTGTCGGCGATTTCATCAATTTTTCTTAAGCGGTGGTTAACACCCGACTTACTAACAGTGCCACCATCCACCATTTCACCTAATTCCTTTAGCGTTACATCCTGATGATTCATTCGTAAAATCGCCATTTCCCTAAGCTTAGGAGGTAAATTATCGAGTCCATATTCCTTTTCAACAAGTCGAATATTTTCCACTTGGCGCAAAGCGGCTCCGACCGTTTTATTTAAATTGGCTGTCTCACAATTGACCAAACGATTAACGGAATTTCGCATATCCTTCATAATCCTAACATCTTCGAAATAAAGAAGAGCTTGATGAGCACCAATGATATTAAGGAACTCGGTAATTTTTTCGCTCTCCTTCATATACGTGATGAACCCCTTCTTACGTTCCAATGTTTTTGCATTTAATTGATATTCGTTCATCAAATCACATAACGAGTCATTATGTTCCTCATGGTAGGAGAATATTTCTAAGTGGTAGGAGGACGTTTCAGGATGATTGATCGATCCTCCTGCTAAAAAAGCTCCGCGTAAGTATGCTCTTTTGCAGCAGCTATTCCTTGTAAGCTTAGAAGAAATGGCACGATTAAATGTCAGTCCTTCTCCTAAAATATCCAGCACCTCTAGAAGAGAACGTGCTTGTTTCGAAATACGTACCAAGTAAACATTATTTTTCTTTAATCTCATTTTTTTACGAACGAGAAGCTCCAAGAAAATATCCGGATCTTGCTTTTTTATTAATGTATAAATTCTTCTAGCAATAGCCGCGTTTTCAGTGGTAACATCTAAACTAAATTGTAAATTGTTAAAAGATAGTGTCCCATTCATACGAATTAATGCTGCTAACTCAGCTTTTGTACAACAGTCATCAGCTTCTAATTGAGTGAGCTCTTTTTTGGTCGTGGCTGCGAAGGACATTTTATTCACTCCTTTCAGCCGTGTAGACTATCTTAATTCCTCTATCAAATAAACGCCTATACGCTTATTGCATTGAATAAAGCCCCCACACGGTTTCAATTATTATCTTTGCATCAGTTCTAGCAAGGCTTTGGATACTTTAATTGCATCATGCCTAAGTACATCTTCATGTTCAATGACAAAGTGGTCATTAATAACTTGTATGTTTTTCTTTTCTAAATTATCCAAGTCAACATGAACTGGCTCTGCTTCTTCCAAGGCATATTTTTTCCTTACACTATCTGATACTGGTGAACCATGGACAAGGATATAATCTACAAATTGGTCACCACAATGCTGTAAAATCGCTTCCAAATGTTGATATGCACTATAGGAATCCGTTTCCCCTTTTTGCGTCATAATATTGGAAATATAAACTTTCGGTGCTTTTGCGTCAACAATCGATTCAACAATCCCAGGAACAAGTAGATTTGGCAATACACTCGTATATAAGCTACCAGGCCCAAGCACAATTAAGTCAGCTCGTTGTATTTCGCGTATGCATTCGGAAAGGGCCCTAATATTATCAGGTGTTAAAAAAACCCTACGGATCCTTTTTCCTGATTTAGGGATCGTTGATTCTCCAGTTACAATTGTCCCATCTTCCATTTCAGCATGAAGGACAACGCTCTTATTTGCGGCAGGTAAGACCTTTCCTCTCACATTTAAAACTTTACTTATTTCAGATATACCGTTAGCAAAGTCACCGGTAATAGAGGTCATTCCAGCAAGTAATAAATTTCCTAATGAGTGCCCAGACAGCCCATTTCCGTTTTGAAAACGATGTTGAAATAACTGTTCAACAAGCGGCTCTACTTCTGCCAATGCAATTAAAACATTGCGGATATCACCAGGTGGAGGGACATCAAGTTCTTTACGTAAACGTCCTGAGCTTCCTCCATCATCCGCAACAGTCACGATCGCTGTAATATCTACTGGAAATGTCTTTAGACCTCGTAATAATACCGATAATCCAGTTCCGCCACCTAATACGACTATTTTCTTATTCACGATGTTCTACCTTTACCTTTCTCGATATCACGGTGGCTAATACGTGTATCGTATTCTTGGCTAAAGTAGTCACCAAAATATTCAGCTAGAGTCACGGAACGATGTTTTCCACCCGTACAACCTATACCAATAACAACTTGACTTTTTCCTTCTCTCTTATAGTGAGGAAGCATGTAATCAAGTAAATCTTTTAGTTTATCGATTAACTGCTGGGTTTCACTCCATTTTAATACATACGAAGATACTTCTTCATCTAGTCCAGTTTTGGGACGCATGTGCTCGATATAATGAGGATTTGGTAAAAAGCGAACATCAAATGTCAAATCGGCATCAATAGGAATTCCATACTTAAATCCAAATGATACTACATTTACGACAAATGAAGAAGTATGCTCGGAAGAAAAACTCTCAATTATTTTTTCTCTTAGCTCTACGGGTTTTAAATCAGTCGTATCGATAATTTGTTGAGCTCTTCCTTTCATTTCTTCAAGAAGTTCGCGTTCTTCCGTAATGCCATCCAATGGTAATCCGCCTTTTGATAATGGATGCGAACGCCTCGTTTCTTTATATCTTTGGACAAGCTTATTATCTTTTGCATCTAAAAATAGAATCTTAACATTCACATTTACACTTGTTGTTTGACTAATAGAATCAATGGTTTCAAATAATTGCTTAAAGAATGATTGGCTTCGTAAATCAATGACCAATGCCACCTTCTCCATTTTTCCATTAGCACCTTCAATTAAGTCTATAAATTTGGGTAATAAAGCAGGTGGTAGATTATCGACACAGAAATATCCTAAATCCTCGAAGCTTTGCACAGCAACTGTTTTCCCCGCACCTGACATTCCTGTGATAATGACAATTTCTATTTCCTTTTTTGTCTCTGTCATAAAGTCCACCTTCTTATAATTCGATTTTTTTCCGAAAATTAAGGCAATGATAAAAGGTCATTTTTCTTAACTTTCATCTTAAATGATTCCGGTCAATAAAATGCCATCTTTAGTCAAAAGTCAGAAAAACGTCAATAACATGTAAACCTTTTACAAGTTTCACTGAGATGGATCTAAACGATAAGAAAGTAATTTGAATTCAGGTGTATAGTGAAAAGTAGCATATAATACGCCTTCTCCATTTAGAACATGTTCCATCACATAATGGTCACCTTCTGCCATTGGCAATTGTTTTATATCATCCTTCTCTGTCCAATTCAATATTCCTTCTGGTGATTGCTTTAATAATTGTCCGTGATGGTTGGAAGCTGAAAAGGTAAACATCATCCATTCCGAGATTATTTCATCTTGCTCAATAATAACCATAGAGCAAACGGCTTTTAACTCAGCACCTTCAACATGTAAGCCTGTTTCTTCGCGAAACTCACGTACTGCGGCTTCCTTAATCGTTTCACCAGCTTCCATTTTGCCACCAGGAGCCACCCACCAGCCTCGTCTCGGCTTTTGTAATAACAATACTTCATCTCCATCAACTAAAACACAATTCGTTACCCTCTGCACGAGCTTCACCTCACGATTTCATCCTTTCTATTATACATTCATTTGCTCTATGTCTCAATTACTAGGACCTGATTGGTGAAACCCAATTTTTGTAATGGAACAGAGCAAAAGCAAATTGAACGAAAGGCCAACAATTAAAGTACAAAATGAACACAGGTGAAGTGAACGAATAGCCTATAATTAAAGGGCAAAGAGAAACTGTCACCTTTATTGGAGGCAGACTAGGTTTGCTGGGGCTTTCTCTCTCTTTTCCCGCTCGCAACCCCGAGATTCCGCTTTTGCTCGGGGTTACTCCCCTTTTTTCCGCTCGCAACCCCGAGATTCGACGTTTGCTCGCGGTTTCTACTCATTTTTCCGCTCACAACCACGAGATTCGGCGTTTGCTCGCGGTTTCTACTCGTTTTTCCGCTCGCAACCCCGAGATTCGACGTTTGCTCGGGCTTTCTCCCTCTTTTCCTCCTCGCAACCCCGAGATTCGACGTTTGCTCGGGGTTTCTACTCGTTTTCCCGCTCGCAACCCCGTGATTCGACGTTTGCTCGGGCTTTCTACTCGTTTTTCCGCTCGCAACCCCGTGATTCCGCTTTTGCTCGGGCTTTCTACTCATTTTTCCGCTCGCAACCCCGAGATTCCGCTTTTGCTAGGGGTGGTTTCTCCCTCTTTTCCTCCTCACAACCCCGTGATTCGACGTTTGCTCGGGGTTTCTACTCATTTTTCCGTTCGCAACCCCGAGATTCGGCGTTTGCTCGGCTTTCTCACTTTATGCAGACTCCAAATCCCTTACAATGAACAAATCACCTAAAAAACCACAAAAAAAGGCACGGACACTAGGTCCGTGCAAATAACTATATAAAAAAGGGGGTCAATTACTTAATGATTATATTACCCTTAATTTGTTTCACAACTGTTACAGAAGCATTAAAACCGAATTACGGTTTCATACATTTAAGTTGTCTTTTTGTAATGGACAAAATCAACCTAGGTCCTTTTATGAATAGTAATGATTATTTTACTTTTTCATCGAGTGTTTCTAAGTAATGTTGGACTTGCTGAGCAGCAATACTACCGTCACCCGTAGCCGTCACAATTTGTCTTAGTGTCTTTTCACGAACATCACCCGCTGCAAAAACACCAGGAACACTCGTTTCCATATCGGCATTAGTTACAATGTAGCCCTCATCATTTAAAACGCCTAAGTTTTGAACACTTTGATTAAGTGGCAACATGCCGATATAAACAAAAACACCATCTGTTGCAAAGTCAGATACTTCACCAGTTTTTGTGTGTTCAATCGTTACACTAGTGACTTTTCCGTTTTCACCTTTAACTTCATTGACAACATGGTCCCAAACAAACTCGATTTTATCATTCTTAAAGGCACGATCTTGTAAAATTTTCTGTGCACGTAGCTGGTCACGACGATGAATAACTGTTACTTTTGAGGCGAATTTTGTTAAATAAACAGCTTCTTCAACTGCAGAATCTCCACCACCAATAACGACTAATTCACGTTCTTTAAAGAAAGCACCGTCACAAACGGCACAGTAGGATACACCGCGACCACTATATTCTTTTTCGCCTGGAATCCCTAATTTTTTATATTCAGCACCAGTTGTAACAATAACAGCTCGTGCTTTATATTCTTTACTACCTGCCTTAACTACTTTAAATTCACCTTCATCGACAATCTCTTTAATATCGCCGTAAGCATATTCAGCACCGAATTTTTTTGCATGTTCAAACATTTTATTTGAAAGCTCTGGACCAAGAATATGGTCAAAGCCTGGATAATTTTCCACTTCTTCTGTATTAGCCATCTGGCCACCAGGGACACCACGTTCAATCATTACTGTTTTTAAATTAGCTCGAGATGTATAAACAGCCGCTGTCATTCCAGCTGGACCCGCTCCTGCAATAATTACATCATACATTGTTTCTTCACCCATTATCATCAACTCCCTATTCCTCACAACTTCTAATCTCATTCATATCGTAACGAAATGACCGACCAAAGTCTATTAAGCTGCTCACCTAGTCACTTTGCCACGGATGATAAGACCAATCAAGTTCTTTTTCTCCACTTTGGGCTTGCTTAATCATCAAAGCTGCTCGTTCATTACCAATCAAAGATGCTTCGTGTAAAATATAATGTGCTTTTTTAAGTTCACCTGTATGCGCAAGTGTCACCGCATAACAAAATAGCCATTGAGGGTGGTCATCATAAAAGCTCTCATCCATCCGTTCAAAACGTTCTTTAGCAGCCTCATATTCACCCGCAGCACATAACACTTCAGCAATAAAAAGATAATTTTCGTAATCAATCGGATACACAATTCGTAACGGCTGCAAAAATTGCTCAGCTTTCTCTTTCTGGCCAATTTTTATATAAAATAATGCCAAATTTGCCCGAACGTACAGATTGCTTTCATCCTCTTTTAAAACATGAGAAGAAATTTGAAACGCCCTGTCGTCGTTCAAACGAAAAAAAGCTTCTGCTAAGTGGTTAAAAGCGGACCAATGCGATGGAAACTGTTCAATAATTTGCTCCAGTATCGGAATAGCCGCTTCAATCTCACCATTCTTTAAATGAGTGCGTGCCCTCTCGTGATCGAGTAAATAGTCATCATCTGATGTATCTTCACTATCATTATCATTCCAATTTGGGAAATCCTCATACTCTATATCTAATAATTCCAACAGATCTTTGGCATCTTGCTGAAATGGGCCATTTGGATCCATGTGTAAATAATGATTAGCTGCTCTTTGGGCCTTATCAAACAAACCTAAATAAGCATAGTTATTAGCCATAAAAAAATAGCATTCACTATACTCATTATTCTCCTCTGCTACTACTTCCCGAAGTAAATCATTCGATTCTTCATAATGACTCATTTCTGATAATACAGCCGCTAATTGGATTCGAAAAACAGGCTCTTTATCTGTCAGCTTGACAGCACGTTGAAAAAGCTTTACCGCCCGTTGAAGATGCTTTTTTCGATAAGCAATTAATCCTTTTTGAAAAAAATAATCACCATTTCTTATGAATGGTATAATGTTATTTCCTTCACCATGAGGGGTTAAATCCATTCAGTATTGCCTCCAATGTTCATTCATGCCCCAATTATACTATATGAACGTAGTATTTCGACATATTTTTTCTTGAAAAATAAAATTACATAATCCTGTTAATTTTATATGAATGGAAGCACCTTACTTAAGCCCTCTTTGTTGAGATATTCGCTCAGTTGGCTCTCGTATCTGCACATTAACGTCCTCTTTGTTCAGATACTCGCTCGATTGGC
>LFJO01000002.1:131734-157451 GCA_001038565.1 Alkalihalobacillus pseudalcaliphilus | reverse complement strand
GTGTATCTGCACATTAACGTCCTCTTTGTTCAGATACTCGCTCGATTGGCTCGCGTATCTGCACATTAACAGCCTCTTTGTTCAGATACTCGCTCAGTTGGCTCTCGTATCTGCACATTAACGTCCTCTTTGTTGAGATATTCGCTCAGTTGACAACGGTATCTGCATATAACAAGCACATTGTGTACCTTTCATTCACCTCTGCCCGTATGCCTACCATGCTCACCTTTTCCCCTTGCGTCTATCTTAACCTCGTTGCCTTCACATGCACCTTTGCCCTCTGCACTCTGCCTTCGTGTCTTGCTTCTACCTTCACCCTCTGCCTTCGTGCCCCCATCTTCAGCACTCAAGCAAAAATATATATCATAATGCAGCTCACATTTTTCATTAAATGCATGAGTGCAATGTGGACATTGACTAGTCTTTATATATTGGCCTATTGATAATTCTGTTTGGCATGCTCCACATAAAATTGCTAAACTATCGTATGAATCTTTTGGCCAAGGAATCACTTTATGGTCACTTAATTCTTGGTGGCACTTGTAACAGGAGTAGTAGGTACCACAGCAATAAAACTTAATAGATACAATGTCTTTTTCCAAATGGTAATGAATACATCTTGATTCCGAGTCAGTACGAACACCTTTAAACATAATTAGCTCACTCCTTTTAAGGTTCACAGCTAAGAACCAGACAACTCGCTCATAAATCTATTAGTTTGCTTTCTTTATTGATATCTTTCCCTCAATACGTCAAGGACCCGATCCAGTGGTAGCTTTTGTTCTCTTAATAAGACAAGCAAGTGATAGAATAAATCGGCTACTTCCCATTTAAGCTCCTTCGCATCTCGGTTTTTCGCAGCAATAATCACTTCACTAGCTTCCTCGCCGACCTTTTTTAAAATCTTATCGACACCTTCTTCAAACAAATACGTCGTATAGGCACCCTCAGGTCGTTCTGCCTCCCGCTTGGCGATTAACGCTTCTAATTCATTTATAATTGAAAAGCGCTCTTCCTGGGCCTGGAGTAAAGGCTCAACGTTTTCAACTTTACTATCCTTCCCCCTGTTAGTATCTTTCCCGTCGGTCATATCTCCTCGTAATGTTTCTGAAAAGCACGTATACTTACCTGTGTGACAAGCTGGTCCATGTGGTTCAACTAAAACGAGCAAGGCATCCGCATCACAATCAAAACGAATATCGATAATCGATTGTGTATGGCCTGACGTAGCCCCCTTATGCCATAGCTCCTGACGAGAACGGCTGTAAAACCAAGTTTCGCCTGTGTCTTGTGTTTTTTGTAACGATTCTTTATTCATATAGGCCAATGTCAGTACTTCTTTGGAAATGGCATCTTGCACAATGGCAGGCACAAGTCCTTTTTCATCAAAACGGATCGTTTCTTTCTTCATCGTACAACCACTCCTCTCTCTTTTAAAAAGCTCTTAACCTCTTCAACAGATGTCTCCTTATAATGAAAAATGGATGCCGCCAGCCCTGCATCCGCACCTGCTTGCTCAAATACTTCTTGAAAATGCTTAGCTTCTCCCGCACCTCCTGAAGCAATCACAGGTACCGAAACAGCGTCACGAACAGCCTTTGTTAAAGCTATGTCAAATCCATTTTTTTCACCATCTTGATCCATACTTGTTAGTAAAAATTCACCCGCACCTAACCTGACTGCTTCCTGTGCCCAATCCTTGACTTCCCAGTCCGTCGCTTGTCGACCGCCGTGTGTATAGACACGCCATGATTGTAACTCAGAATCAAATTTGGCATCAATCGCCACTACGATGCATTGCGAACCAAAAAAGTCGGCTCCCTCTTTAATGAGGTCTGGTCTTTTAACCGCAGCTGTATTGAGTGACACTTTATCGGCACCAGCTCGGAGAACACGCTTCATATCTTCAAGTGTTTGGATCCCTCCTCCAACTGTAAAAGGGATCGCGAGCGTAGCGGCCACCTCACGAACCACTTCAATCATTGTTTCCCGCCCTTCATGGGAAGCTGAAATATCAAGGAATACCAACTCATCTGCTCCTTGCTGATCATAAAAGGTGGATAACTCAACAGGATCTCCTGCATCACGTAAATTTACAAATTGGATGCCCTTAACAACTCGACCATCCTTCACGTCCAAACAAGGTATAATTCGTTTTGTTAACATCCTAGCTCCCCTTTTCTGCAAGTGCTTCTGCAAGAGTAAATTGATTCGTATATAAAGCCTTTCCTATTATGGCACCAGAGACGCCATCCGTGAAATTAGCACGTAACATATGTAAATCGGTTAGACTACTTACACCACCAGAAGCAATCACTTCTTTTCCAGTCGCTTTAGCTAAGGCAGAGATTTCCACGATATTTGGCCCGTTTAACATGCCATCACGGGAAATATCTGTATAGATAAACGTTTCTGCCCCAAAATGAACAAGCTCAATCCCGAGCTCATTAGCTTTGACAGAGGATGTTTCAAGCCAACCTTCTGTGGCCACATAGCCATCACGAGCATCTAACCCAATCACAATTTTTTTGCCTCCATATTTAGCAAGCATCTCTTTAGTGAAATTAGGATCTTGAACGGCTATGCTTCCTAAAATAACCCTTTCAACACCCGCTTCCAAATAATAAGCAATATCTGCCTCTGTGCGAATTCCGCCACCAACTTGGACAGAAACAGACAATTCACTTGCCACTTGTACAACAGAATCATGATTTACACGCTTTTTTGCTTTTGCCCCGTCTAAATCGACCATATGAACCCACTTGGCCCCACCCTCCTGAAAGGAACGAGCCATTTCAAAAGGCGAATCACCGTAAATAGTTTCTTGATTATAATCTCCTTGTCTTAACCTGACACATTTGCCATCACGTATATCAATGGCAGGATAAATCGTAAAATTAGTCATCTTCCTTCATCCCCTCTACCCACTTACAATAGTTCTCTAAAATTTGCATACCTACTGTACTACTTTTTTCAGGGTGAAATTGTGTAGCAACGACACTTCCATGTCCAACAATAGCTGGTACGAGCTCTCCACCATATTGAGCTGTTGCAAGTAACACTTGCTCCTCATCCGTTTTGACATAATAGGAATGTACAAAATAAACATGATCCTCTTCTACATTTTTTATTAACGGATGTTTCGGTTGTGTAAATGATAAAAGATTCCAGCCCATATGTGGAACCTTATACGTACTACCGTCTACATCCTTCCCTGAAAAACGCTCAACCCTCCCAGGTAGTAGGCCAATTCCCTTTGTTGTTTCATGCTCTTCACTCTCTTGAAAAAGCAGCTGCATTCCAAGACAAATACCAAGTAACGGGCGCTTCGCATATGTCCAATCTTGAATAAAAGCAGCAAGCCCTGTTTCTTGCAAAATCTTCATCGCATCAGGAAATGCACCAACACCAGGGAGAATCAAACCATCCATGTCAACAAGCTCTTCGATCGAGTCAGTTATTTTATATTCATAACCAAGACGTTCTAATGCCTTACTAACGCTGTGTAAATTACCCATGCCATAATCAATAATACCTATCATTTTATAACAATCCTTTCGTGGAAGGGATCCCCTTCACCCGCTCGTCAATCGATGTCGCTTCGTCAAGCGCACGTGCCATCGCTTTAAAAATAGCTTCAATAATATGGTGAGTGTTGCTTCCATAATGAACAATCACATGTAAGTTCATTCTAGCTTCCAATGCAAGCTTCCATAAAAATTCGTGAACAAGCTCCGTATCAAAAGTACCTACCTTTTGACTTGGTAGTGTAGCACGAAACTCTAAATGAGGACGATTGCTTAAATCGACAACCACTTGAGCCAACGCTTCATCCATCGGCACAAAAGCACTCCCATAACGCTTAATCCCCTTTTTATCTCCTAACGCTTGCTTCAAAGCCAACCCTAAACAAATCCCGATATCTTCTGTTGTATGGTGGTCATCTACTTCCGTGTCTCCATTTGCTGTAACCGCCAAATTAAAATGACCATGCTTCGTAAATAAGTCGAGCATATGCGTCAGAAAGGGTACCCCTGTCTCGAGATCTGACTTGCCTTCTCCATCCATCGTAAAATGAAGCTTAATTTGTGTTTCACCTGTATTTCTTTCAATCGTTGCGGTTCTCATTATCATCTCTACCCTTCATTCTAATTTCAATCGCTCGGGCATGTGCTTCTAGCCCTTCCATACGTGCGAGTGCCATAATCTGCTCACCATTTTTCTGCAAAGCCGTTTTACTATACGAAATAATGCTTGACTTTTTCACAAAATCATCAACACTTAAAGGACTTGAAAATCGAGCAGTTCCATTCGTTGGAAGGATATGATTAGGGCCTGCAAAATAATCACCAACCGGCTCTGAACTATATTCACCTAAAAAAATAGCTCCAGCATGACGTATTTGACCGAGTAACTCAAGTGGATTATTTGTTAAAACTTCTAGATGCTCAGGCGCTAGTTCATTCACCACTTGAATCGATTCAGCTAGATTGTCTGTCTTAATAATCTGTCCAAATTGTTCAATGGAAACTTCAGCAATCGTTTTTCGAGGTAATGTTTGTAACTGACATTCCACTTCTTCAGCGACAGTTTTTGCTAATTGATCACTGCTCGTCACAAGAACAACGGAAGCACGTTCATCATGCTCAGCTTGGGAGAGAAGATCCGCTGCAATATAAGCTGGATTGGCTTGTTCATCAGCTAATATAACAATTTCACTTGGCCCTGCAATCATATCAATATCAACTTCACCAAATACTTCTCGTTTCGCTAAGGCGACAAAGATATTTCCTGGACCTGTTATTTTATCGACCTTCGGAATCGTTTCGGTCCCATAAGCTAGTGCTGCTATTGCTTGGGCTCCACCTACTTTATAAATCTCTGAAACTCCTACTTCATGCGCAGTCACAAGAACAACCGGATCAAGATTTCCCTGTTGGTTCGGTGGCGAAACCATCACAATTTTTTCTACACCTGCTACCTGTGCCGGGATAACATTCATTACAATAGAAGATGGATACACGGCTTTACCACCTGGAACATAAACACCAACCGCATCTAAAGGTGTAACCTTTTGTCCAAGTATGGTGCCATCAGGTTTTGTCGTTAGCCAGGATTGGACTTCTTGCCTTTGATGAAAGTCACGAATATTTGAAATAGCCGCTCTTAAGGCTTCTAAAACACCCAAATCAACCTTTTGATAAGCGGCTTCTATTTCTTCCTGTTTCACCTGCAAACAATTTAAAGTCACTCGATCAAACTGTTTTGTTAGAGCCAGTAAGGCTTGGTCGCCACCCGTTTTGACTTGATTGACAATCCGCCCAACAGCTTCTTGCTCGTACTCTGTACCTGTATCAATATCACGGCGGATATTGATCTTTTTATCATAAAGAACGATTTTCATCTTCCATTCCCTCCACAACCTGTGCAAGTCGTTCGACCATTTCTTCTATTCTTTCATCTTTTAAACGGTAACTAACCGGGTTCACAATTAATCTTGATGTAATCGGAACAATCGCCCCTAACTCTACCAAACCATTCTCTTTTAACGTTTGTCCTGTGGAAACAATATCAACAATACGGTCTGCTAATCCAATAAGTGGAGCAAGTTCAATTGAACCATTTAACTTAATGATTTCAACTTGTTCTCCTTGTTCTTTAAAATATTGAGTGGCTAGATTCGGATACTTCGAAGCTACTTTTGGGTTAATATCCTTTTTTGAATAACCAGGCAAACCAGCGACAGCTAAATAGCAGGCACTTATTTTCAAATCTAGCACTTCATAAACATCACGTTCCTCTTCAATCATGACATCCTTACCAGCAACACCAATATCAGCAACGCCATGTTCTACATAAGTAGGTACATCCATCGGTTTAGCTAAAATAAAGCGCATATTCTCTTCTGGTACATCAATAATTAACTTACGCGAATTCTCAAATTCATCTGGCAAGGTATACTGAGCTTTTCGCAACATTTCCACAGCCTCGTCAAAAATACGTCCTTTTGGCATAGCTACCGTTAATATATCACTCATTTACCGTTCCTCCTTGCTCTGCTTCCCTATAAAATATAGCACCTCATCATATTGTCCTGTCATCGCATCTAAATCCTTGATCCCAGCCAAATCTTGCAACACAACAGCTTGCTGTTGCTTACGCCTACAAGTGGCTTCCTCGATAGCTTCCCATCTTCTCTCTCGACTAAAAATGAGACAAGTTTTCTTCGGCTTTGCCCTATTTTCACCTAAAGCCTCCACTAATAAATCTAATCGGATCCCAAAACCAGTCGCGTGAGCAGGACGTTCAAACTTTTCTAAAAGTTCATCATATCGACCACCACTCGATAAAGGAACACCTAAATATTTTCCATACCCTTCAAAAACGACCCCGGTATAGTAACTCATATGTAAAACAAGATTTAGATCGAATTTTACATAATCAGTCAATTGATACGCCTCTAAAATAGCCCAGAGTTCTTCCAATTCCTCAATAGCTTTTAGTCCCTCTTCGGTTTGAATTAATTGCTGTGCATCTTTTAATATTGTGGGTCCCCCACGCAGTTTCAGAAGCTGCAACATCCTCGCTTTATCGATTGATGATAATGACAGTTGTTTCACATGCTCTCTAAAACCAACAAAATTCTTCTCATATAAAAAGCGAATAAAAGAGTCGGTTCTCACTGAGTTCCCGACAATGTCCAAAAACAGAGCTTGTAAAAAACCAACATGACCAATGGCAATCTTAAAATTAGATAAGCCTGCATGCTTAAGCGAATTAATCATTAATGCAATAACTTCTGCATCAGCACTGACTGTGCCATCACCAATTAACTCTGCCCCTACCTGCTCAAATTCCGCAGGCTTCCCAGCCTCATGCTGCTGGGCACGAAAAACATGTGATTGATAACTTAAACGTAATGGATAAGCCTCCTCTTTTAAACTAGAAGCGACAAGTCTCGCAATAGGTGCTGTCATATCTGGCCGCAAAACAAGCGTACGCCCTTGCTGATCTAATAATTTAAATAACTGTTGATCTAAAATCGCCGAGGCAACACCAACTGTGTCATAGTACTCCAATGTTGGTGTCTCAATCATTTGGTATCCCCATTTC
The DNA here is from genome assembly GCA_001038565.1 of Alkalihalobacillus pseudalcaliphilus. GTDB lineage: Bacteria > Bacillota > Bacilli > Bacillales > Bacillaceae_D > Alkalihalobacillus > Alkalihalobacillus pseudalcaliphilus. The sequence goes on along the minus strand of LFJO01000002.1, from coordinate 150,338 downwards.
TTTAATTCACTAGAAATTTCCTCTCGAGCCGCAACCTTCATTTCATATAACCTCGGTAATGTATCTCTCATCCCTAACGGCTTTTCAAACATAAATGGCTTACTCATCCCACTTACCTCCATACAAGGTTCTCTTTTTATATGCTCAACGCCCATCTATCAAAGCCCATTTAACAAGCCCATTATTATCCGCAACCTATGCACAATAAAGCCGCTACCTTTACGAAAAACGTCATCTATAAACATATACCCTATTAACCACAATCTAAGTGAAACCTAATAAAAGGCCATTCATTGCCTAAATACTTTAACTCTCTAATATACTAACAAAATAAAGTATTATATGTATTTTACTCACCATCACCCACAACGTCAAGCCATAAACAATCAATTAAAAATAATCAGACATATAAAACCCCAAAAGAATTATACGCTCCGGACCGTTAGCCAAGCTCGCTTGGCTACTTCACGCGACTGCGTGAAGTTTTGAAGATCGAAAGGTCATCTAACATGGAGAAATGAGCACACCACATGTAATTCATACAAAAAAAACTTGCACAGAAGCTCCTCTTCTAACTTCTGCACAAGCCACATATTCTTAGCCCTATCGCTCTTCATTTTTTATTGGCTCTTTAATCACAACCATTGGGTTTCCTCCAACAAAAGCACCTGCTGGTACATCGCGATATACCAATGTACTCGCAGAAACAATCGCCCCATCGCCAATCGTCACACCAGGTAAAATCGTCGTATTTGCACCAATCATTACTTCATCACCAATATTCACATCACCAAGTCGATATTCTTTAATCAAATACTCATGAGCTAAAATCGTTGTATTATAACCAATGATTGTATTTCTCCCAATCGATATACGCTCTGGAAACATAATATCCATCATTACCATCAAAGCAACAGCTGTATCATCACCGACCTTCATCTTTAAAAACGTACGATATATCCAATTTTTCACTTTCAAAAATGGCATATAACGAGCCAATTGAATAAAAATGAAGTTTTTCATGACCTTCCAAAATGGAACGGTTTTGTAAATTTGCCAAAGAGAATTCGACTCCGTTACAGGATATCGTTCCGTTTTTCGGCTCATTTTTGCATAACTCCAACAATTTCTAGTAAATCTCGCATATCCTCTAGCATATAATCCGGTTGTAAAGAAGCCAATGCTTCTCTCCCTTTAATGGACCATGCAACAGCTGCCGTCTTTACTTGAGCATTTTTACCAGCTAAAATATCAAAGTCACTGTCCCCTACCATAATCGCTTCCTGTCTAGTTGAGCCAAGCTTGGATAAGGCAAGGTCAATTGGTTCTGGGTCAGGTTTATGCTTTTCAACATGGTCAAGGGCAACTACGACATCAAAGAACTGATCAAGTCCTGTTAATCTTAAGCCCATCAGTGCTGTCTCATTAATTTTAGACGTTACCACAGCAAGTTTGAAACCTTGTTCATGCAAAGCTTTGATCGCTTCATAAACCCCTACATATTCCGTTACGAGCTCATCATGATTTTTATGATTAAACGCACGATATACAGTAATCATTTCATCTACCTTATCTGGATTTACTTGTATAAAACTATCAACAAGAGGTGGTCCGATAAATTTAATAACATCCTCTCGCCCATATTCTCCAGGCTGATATTGTTCAATCGTGTGTAAAAACGAAGCAATAATTAATTCATTTGTATTGATCAGTGTCCCATCTAAGTCAAAAAGTAAAGTATTAATTTTCATACGAAGCTTCCTTTCCTTGCTGTATTTTTTTCTGTTCGAGTCGCTTCCAAACATAAGCAATTAACATCGTTAACACAACAGCTGTCACTAATCGAATCAGTAATAGCGGTAAAACGGGTATGCCTAATGGAATAAATACGACCGTATCCTCAACAACGGCGTGACAAGCTACAAGGAAGATAAAAGCTAAATATAAATCCTTTTTCTTAACGCCATCTTCCTTTACAGCTTGAATCATAACCCCTGCCCCATAAGCTAAACCAATCGTCAAACCAGATGCCAAAGTTGTTGAAGTATTTTCTCGAATACCGAGTAATTTCGTTAAAGGTGTCATCGCTTTGGCAATGAGACCTAACCAATTCTTTTCACGCATAATTTGAATAATAATCATTAAAGGAATAACAATGAGTGCCAACTGAAGCGTACCTAAAAAAGCACTTTCAAGCCCTGACCAAATAATTGGTAACCAACCAGTGACAGGCTCAGCAGTCGTCGTTGCCTCGCCGCTACCGACAAAGCCATATTGAGCTGTCTCCTGCCCACCTTGCCAAAATAGGTTGATCAGAAACGCAGCGATTAACGCTAAACCAACACGCACCGCAAGCACAACCGAAACACGTAAACCGACCTTTGTAGCAACGGCCGATTCAACGATTAAATTGTGAGAAAAAGATAACATCACGGCTAATATAAATACTTCCTTAACCGTTAATTCTAACGATAAAATCGCTCCGATACCTGCATATAGGTTCAGTGCATTTCCTACAACTAGTGGAATAGCTGCTTCCCCTGGTAATCCAATGACCCCCAAAAAAGGCGCTAGTATGCCTGCAACCCAATCTAAAACGGGGGTATGGCCTAAAATCGTTACTAATAAAGTAATTGGAAATATAATTTTTGCTAAAGACCACGTAAGCTGTAGACCAACGATCAATCCTCTTTTAAGCATTCCCATTTCAACCACTCCTCACCACATTTTCTCTCCCCAGAAATGATGTGCTTTTTCTATTTGTTTTGAAACAGATAGCTACTCTCTACCAAAAATAAAATAACCATGTTCGAGCACAACTACCGTTCCTATTAGTAACAGGACCGAATAGGAATGAACTTTCTGTCTAAAAATTCCTATCCTTTCCTATAACCGTCTTTTAGTGCTGATACTCATATGCGGCTCTCTCTATTTACCACTACCGAAAATCTTGCTCCGCGTCCTGTTGGTTTTTATTTCTTCTTTTTCTTTTTCGTCGAAGCCTTTTTGCTTTTTTGCAAACTTGCTGGTAAATCTTCATATCTCGGAACGTTTGATTGTTTTCTTCTATAGATAAAGATAATAATCGCTCCGATGACTAGAATGATCGAGATGACCTGAGCTGTTTTCAAGAGGTTTCCAATTAATAAATAGTCAAGTCGAATTCCTTCGATAAAAAATCTTCCAACAGAATACCAAACAACATAAGCAAGGAACACTTCACCTTGTCGTAAGTTTAAGCGTCTTAAGTACAAGAGAATGGCAACACCAATTAAGCTCCAAACCGATTCATATAAAAAAGTTGGGTGATAATACGCGCCTTTAATAAACATTTGATTAATAATAAACTCTGGTAAAAATAAACCTTCTAAAAACTCCCTTGAAACTTCACCACCATATACTTCTTGGTTCATAAAGTTACCCCAACGACCAATTGCTTGACCTAAAAGGATACTTGGCGCTGCAATATCAGCAAGCTGCCAAAAAGAGAGTTCTTTTCTTTTAGCAAAGAAGTAAGCGGTAAGGACACTTCCGATGAGGGCACCGTGAATGGCGATACCACCTTCCCAAATATAAAACACCCGAATCGGGTCATCGGCAAATTGATCCCATCTAAAAATGACATAATATATTCTTGCTGAAATAATCGCAATCGGAACGGCAAAAAGTAACAAATCAGCAAATGTATCTTTTGGCAAACCAGTACGTGTTGATTCCTTCGCCGCAATAAAATAACCTAAAACAACACCTAGCATGATGATGAGTCCATACCAATAAATCGTGATAGGACCCAATCTAAAGAATATAGGATCTAATGGTTCAATCATTTTTACACCTCGATTTTATTTGTTTTTAATATAAAAGTTACCCTAATGGCACTGTGCTCTTATCACACATAAATTAATATAGAAAGGAATGGAATAAAGAAGCGAAGAAATTGTCCATATAGTTCCAATTAAGGAGACAAACTTCAAATTGCATGAAAAGCTAAGTTGTTGAGGACAAATCGCCACTTTTTCTTTGCTTGTGGCGAAGTGAATCGGACTTCGCCATGGAAGTTTTGTATGAAAGTTAGTGCGAACTTAGAGCGTTGATGCTGCTCGTTCTTTAGTTCTCAGTTCTCAACTAGCTAATCTGTTTTATCTCTACTGCTACGAGTTAGAGTGCTTTACATAACTTTACACCCCATTGTTATAATAGCTGTTTACTACATCTGGCTATTCGTGACGGCTCAACTAATTAATATTCTTCATTATCGCTTTCTTCGATTAATTCAGTTAGCCTTGCTGAGAAGTCTTGAGCGGCGTTAAAGCCTAATTTTTTTAGACGATGATTCATCGCTGCGACCTCAATAAGTACCGCTAAATTTCGGCCTGGACGAACCGGAATTGTTAGCTTCGGAATTTCTGTGTCCATAATTTTCATAAGCTCTTCTTCTAAACCTAGACGGTCATAAGCCTTCTTCTGGTCCCATAATTCAAGGTGAATACATAAGACAATACGTTTATGAGGACGAACGGCACCTGCTCCGAATAGAGTCATGGCATTAATAATACCTAACCCACGAATTTCAAGTAGATGTTGAAGTAATTCAGGTGGTTTTCCAATTAGAGTCGAACCATGTTCCTGACGAATTTCTACAGAATCATCGGCGACTAATCGGTGACCACGACGAATTAAATCTAATGCTGTCTCACTTTTACCAACACCGCTACTACCAGTAATTAATACACCGATACCATAAATATCAACGAGTACACCGTGTACAGCAGTCATCGGTGCAAGCTCACTCTCTAGATAGTCGGTAATCCGGCTACTTAAACGTGTCGTCGTCATCGGTGATCGTAATAATGGCACCCCGTTTTCTTCAGCTGCTTCAACCAGCTCAGGTGGTGCCTCCAACCCACGCGATAAAATAATTGCAGGTGTATCATATGTACATAAATTGAGCATACGCTCTTTTTTCTCTTCAGTCGCTAAACGTTCAAAAAAGGAAAGCTCAGTAATTCCAATTAATTGGATTCGTTTTGCAGGATAATAGGTGAAAAAACCTGCCATTTCAATACCAGGCCTCGAAATATCACTCGTCGTGATCGGTCGATAAATACCTTCCTCACCCGCAAGCAACTCAAATTGAAACCTTTCAATTAAATGATTTGCATTCACTTTGCGCACAAAATGCCCCCACCTTACTTATAAAATTCTATAACATACTGCACTTGCCTATTAATCAACTATGCCTTCCATTTTAACACGTTTTGACAAAAAACACTCACACCGCCAAACTCGAATGATACTTTTCGCCGTAACCCCTCCACTTATATTGTTACTCCTTCGCTTTCCCTACAGCATAACAACGCTTTTGCTTACCAAAAGTGTACAATGTTATTTAATCGTTTTTAACCAATTACCACCAACAAAGATGAAAGTGTAGTTTCCCTCTTTACTAATAGCTTTTCATCCAATAAAGGTTTTGAGAATTCTACTCTTTGCCGAAATCCCGCCACTTTTTGGAAGCCCTCGTAAAGAGCCATTCCAAAAAGATTCAGCACACCGCACAAACAGCCACTACCAACAACAACAACAGAGTGAGTAGTATCCCATCAGGATTAGCATCTAAAATCGAAGTGTTTTTGGACCATTAGCCAAGCGAGCTTGGCTAATTCACGCTGCAATAAAAAACAAAAGGTCAAGATTCCCCAAGAAATGAGCATTACCTATTGTACTTCTATAAAAAAAGCCTGTACACCCATTCCCCTAAGAGAACAAAGCATACAAGCTTTTCCCAATCATCCTTTATTAGCCATTTTTAACTGGCTTAATTACAAACGTCTGAACGATAGAAATAATCAATGCCGTTAAAATCGCTAGACCAAAGCTATCAATCGTAAATGCACTTCCCATCAAATAAGCCGTTAACAATAATGTCAAAGCATTAATGACAAGTAAAAATAACCCCAACGTAATAATCGTAATCGGTAACGTGAAAAAGACAAGAATGGGTTTCACAATAAGATTAATTATAGATAAAACGATACTAGCAATAATAGCAGCTACAAATCCCTCAATCTGAAACCCTTCAAAAATCTCAGCTAACAATAATAACAATCCTGCATTTAATAGAAGACCAATAATCCATCTAATCATATTAATACGTCTCCTCATTTGGAATAACTATTGTACCCACTAAGTAAGCTAGGAGTACGGTTCCAAGTGTCATGAAAGATAATACAACTAATACTAGTCGAATGATCGTAGGATCGACATTAAAATACTCTCCTAACCCTCCACAAATACCTGAAATCATCCGATTATCTTGTGATCGATATAAACGTTTCATCAATATTCACCTCACTTTAGAAATACCCTCATTCATTTTAGGTCAAACGTCTGAGGGTATTTCTGGCAACTAATTACTATTCAACTTCTTTTACATTAATAGAGCCCGTATTGGTTACCGCATAAACTTTCAAGCGTGGATTAGCACTTTGGTTAGCCACAAACGAAATATGCTTTTGGGCAAATTCTTTCTTTTCATCAATGACTTCATATTCTGGTAAATGAACGGAATAGCCACCTACATTAGTCTTTAACTTGGCCTCAACACGAATATTATCCGGGAAATTTAAATGAATACTACCTGTAGCAGCTTTGACATCTAAATAACTTGGATCACTTAATGGATCTAAAGTATAACGGATGGTACCATTAACCGTTTCAAGATCAGCATCATTAAACTTTCCATCAAGTGTAATCGTACCGTTAACTGTCTTAGCGTCGAGAAGATCCGTCGTTGAACGTTTTAATTCGATTGCTCCGTTTACCGTTTCAGCCGTTACTTTTTTTGCTTTAAGGTCTTTAAAGGTAATTGGTCCATTTAGAGTATTGGCTTCAAATGAATTGGTTGAAATACTCTCGCCGCCAATCTGACCATTAAATGAATACAGTTTTACTTTCTCAAATAACGTCTTCGGTACATAAACAACCGCATGTACTTTCATCGTTTTCACTTTCGTTTGGAACAATAACTTATTAGAATCTACTAAAAAAGTTGTTTCCTTAAGTAAAACTTTTCTGGCCTCTTCCGTATCACGCACCCGATAGAGTTTTGCCTCACACTCAATGCGAACGTCTGGCTCATCCCAAGGACGAATATCAACCGTTCCATTCTCTAAAGAAATATCAATGGAGTGCGGAGAAACGTCACGATGTTGAAAAACATGATTTACTTCAACGGACGAGCCAAAATTAAAGTCTAAATCAATATCTTTAATTTTTTGTATCGCTGTATCAAAGAAGTCAGCTAACTTAGTACCCGCACTTTGTTGCGATTTAGCTTGACGATGTTTGGAACGATACTCTTCTCCTTCATCCCATTTTACTTCTTTTGAAAGGTGAAAATCCGTCTGTTTACTTGGTCGAACTAACTCTTCTTCTGAGAAAGCCTCTTTCTTATCCATTGCCTCCAATAAACGAATACCTTCTTCTGCAGTAATTTTACCGTCTTCAATCATCTTTAAGATCATTTTTCTTTCTTCCATTTTTGACACTCCTTTTCGTTCAGACACATGATATTTTTTTGTTAGTATGAGTTACGAAGTTAGAGCAAAAAATGTTTCATTTTTTATGCATTTTGCCATTCTTTTTCTTGTTCACCCATTCTTGCCTTGTCACGTACTAAGATTGGCTTTAAATATTTCCCTGTGTATGAGCCCTTTACTTCAGCAACATCCTCAGGTGTTCCTTGTGCGACGATCATTCCACCTTTATCGCCACCTTCTGGCCCCAAATCAATGATATGGTCTACGGTTTTGATCACATCTAAATTATGTTCAATAACCACCACCGTATCTCCATTATCTACTAGTCGGTGTAGAACTTGCAACAGTCGTGCAATATCGTCTACATGTAAACCTGTTGTGGGTTCATCCAGTATATAAATGGTTTTACCGGTCGACCGCTTATGCAACTGTGAAGCCAACTTAACACGCTGTGCCTCTCCACCTGACAGTGTCGTGGCTGGCTGTCCTAACCTAACATACCCTAAACCTACATCAACTAACGTTTGAATTTTTCGATTGATTTTAGGGATATTGGCAAAAAAGCCTAATGCTTCTTCAACGGTCATTTCTAAAACATCAGCAATACTTTTACCTTTATAAGTTATTTCTAACGTCTCACGATTATATCTTTTCCCATGACAAACTTCACACGGAACGTAAACATCCGGTAGAAAATGCATTTCAATTTTAATAATTCCGTCGCCACGACACGCCTCACAACGTCCACCTTTAACATTAAAACTAAAGCGCCCTTTTTTATATCCACGCACTTTCGCTTCATTCGTAATCGCAAACACATCACGAATATCATCAAAAACACCTGTATACGTAGCTGGATTTGAGCGAGGAGTACGCCCGATTGGAGATTGATCAATATCAATCACTTTATCAATTTGTGATAAGCCACTGATTTCTTTATGCTCACCTGGTTTTGTTTTAGCTCTATTTAATGTTTTCGCTAAAGCTTTATATACAATTTCATTAATTAATGTACTTTTCCCAGAACCTGATACCCCCGTTACAGCAACAAACTGTCCAAGTGGTATATCCACAGAGACATCTTTTAGGTTATTTTCACTAGCCTGCTTAACTGATAATAAACGACCATCGTGTGAACGCCTCTCCATTGGTATCTCAATGAATTTTTTCCCTGATAAATATTGACCAGTCAGTGACTTCTCATTAACCATAATTTCTTGCGGTGTCCCTTCAGCCGTAATATATCCACCGTGCACACCCGCACCCGGTCCAATATCAATAATATAATCAGCAGCGAGCATCGTATCCTCATCATGTTCTACCACAATTAACGTATTCCCTAAATCACGCATGTACTCCAGTGTTTCAATTAACCGATCATTATCTCTTTGATGTAAGCCAATTGATGGTTCATCTAAAATATATAAGACACCCATTAGCGAAGAGCCAATTTGAGTGGCTAAGCGAATTCTTTGTGCTTCTCCACCTGATAATGAACCAGCTGAACGACTTAAAGATAAATAATCAAGACCGACATTGTTTAAAAATCCTAACCGATCCTCGATTTCTTTTAAAATCAACTTAGCAATCGAGACATCTTTCTCACTTAGTTTCAATTGCTTAAAGAACGTCAAAGCATCCTTTACAGATAATGACGTTACTTGACCAATATGTCGTTCTCCAATAAATACAGCCAGCATTTCTTTTTTTAAACGATACCCTTTACACGTAGGACAAGCTTTCTCAGCCATATAACCTTCCATTTGCTCACGAATGTAATCGGAACTTGTTTCATGATAGCGGCGAGAGATATTGTTTAAAACACCTTCAAAATAGATGTGATTTTCCCGTATATGACCAAATTCGTTTTCATAGCGGAAATAAACTTTCTCTTTTCCACTTCCATTCAAAACCTTATCGAGTTTATGTTCCGGTAAATCTTCTAGAGGTGTATCCATATCAATATCAAAATGCTCACACACAGCTTTCAAGAGCTGTGGATAGTATTGTGAAGTACTTGATTCCCAAGGAGCTATTGCAGATTCATTTAACGTTCTCGAACGATCTGGAATTACAAGCTCGATATCAACTTCTAATTTAACACCAAGCCCGTCACATTTAGGGCAAGCACCAAATGGACTATTAAATGAAAACATTCTTGGCTCAAGTTCCGGAATTGAAAACCCACATTCAGGGCAAGCGTGATGCTGGCTAAACAGAAGCTCTTCGCCATCAATGACATCAACTAAGACCCGACCATCTGCTAATTCTAATGCGGTCTCCAAAGAGTCAGCTAAACGAGAATCGATTCCTTCTTTTATAACAATTCGATCGATGACTACTTCAATTGTATGCTTTTTATTTTTTTCTAATTCTATTTCATCGGCAACTTCTCGCATCTCACCATTAACACGAACACGTACAAATCCTTGCTTTTTAATATCCTCAAATACTTTGGCATGAGTGCCCTTACGCCCTGATACAAGTGGAGCTAAAATTTGCATTTTAGTCCGCTCTGGAAATTCCTTAATCCGATCGACCATTTGTTGAATCGTCTGTGAGGAGATCTCGATCCCATGCTTAGGACAAATCGGATGACCGATACGAGCAAATAATAGACGTAAGTAATCAAAAATCTCCGTAACCGTTCCAACCGTCGAACGAGGATTTCTTGATGTTGTTTTTTGATCAATAGAAATAGCTGGGGACAAACCTTCAATCGTATCTACATCTGGTTTATCCATTTGTCCTAAAAATTGTCGCGCGTATGCTGATAACGATTCAACATACCGTCTTTGTCCTTCTGCATAAATCGTATCAAAGGCTAATGATGATTTCCCTGAACCTGAAAGTCCCGTTAAAACAACTAATTTATCTCGCGGAATTGTCACATCGATATTTTTTAAGTTGTGAGAACGTGCTCCTTTAACGACTATATTTTCTAATGGCATCGAAAATGTCACCCTTCCGCTTTCAATTCTAATAATAAATCTCTTAATTCTGCTGCACGCTCAAATTGTAAAGATTTCGCAGCATCTTTCATCTCTTTTTCTAAATTGGCAATCATCTTTTCTTTCTCTTTTGGACTCATCTTTGTTTTTGGTGCATGATTTTTATAATCTTCTTCATCTTCTGCTACCATTGTTGCTTGAATAACATCAGGGATCTTCTTATTAATCGTTTGCGGTGTAATACCATGTTGAACATTAAATTCTTCCTGGATCGCACGACGACGTTTAGTTTCATCGATAGCTACTTGCATCGATGCAGTAATCTTGTCTGCATACATAATGACATAACCATCAGCATTACGAGCAGCACGACCTGTCGTTTGAATTAATGAACGTTCTGAACGGAGGAAACCTTCCTTATCCGCATCTAAAATAGCTACAAGGGAAACCTCTGGTATATCAAGACCTTCCCTTAACAGGTTGATACCAATTAAGACATCATAAGTCCCCAAACGTAGTTGCCTGATGATTTCAATTCGTTCTAATGTTTTTACCTCGGAATGTAAATAGTTCACTTTAATACCGATTTCTTTAAGATAATCGGTTAAATCCTCAGACATCTTTTTCGTTAATGTCGTAACAAGGACACGTTCATTCCGTTCCGTTCGTTCCCTAATTTCTTCAATTAAATCATCAATCTGACCTTTAATTGGTCTCACATCAATGATTGGATCGAGTAACCCAGTTGGGCGAATAATTTGCTCGACCATTTTGGGCGTATGCTCAAGCTCATAGGGCCCCGGCGTAGCGGATACATAGACAACCTGGTTCATTTTCTTTTCAAACTCTTCAAACCTGAGCGGACGATTATCTAATGCCGACGGTAATCGGAAACCATGATTAACAAGTACCTCTTTACGAGCCCTATCACCGTTATACATACCTCGCACTTGTGGAACCGATACATGTGACTCATCCATAATTAATAAAAAGTCCTCAGGGAAGAAGTCTAACAATGTATAAGGGGTAACCCCAGCTTCTCTCAGTGTTAAATGTCTCGAATAATTCTCAATGCCCGAACAAAAACCCATTTCTGCCATCATTTCAATATCATAACGGGTTCGCTGTTCCAACCTTTGAGCTTCTAAAAGCTTGCCTTGCTCATGCATCTCTTTTAAACGTTCTTCCAGCTCTTTCTCTATATTAACAATCGCTTTTTTCATTTTTTCTTCACGTGTGACGAAGTGGGAAGCTGGAAAAATGGCTACATGGTCTCGTTCACCTTTTATTTCGCCTGTTAAAGCATCCACTTCTGTAATTCGATCGATTTCATCACCAAAAAACTCAACACGAATACATTGTTCATCCCGTGATGCTGGAAAAATCTCGACAACATCTCCTCGTACACGAAAAGTTCCACGAACAAAGTTTAAATCATTACGATTATATTGAATATCAACCAAATCTCTCAACAACTGATTCCGTTCAATTTCTTGTCCTGCTCGCAACGATACGACCATTTCACGATATTCCTCTGGCGACCCTAAACCATATATACAAGACACACTGGCAATAATGATAACATCCTCACGTTCGAGCAATGCACTAGTGGCAGCATGCCGAAGCTTATCGATTTCATCATTAATACTAGCATCCTTTTCTATATATGTGTCTGAGGAAGGAACATAGGCTTCAGGTTGATAATAATCATAATAACTAACAAAATATTCAACCGCATTATTAGGAAAAAATTCCTTAAACTCACTATATAGTTGACCTGCTAATGTTTTATTATGAGCCATCACTAATGTGGGTTTGTTTACTTCTTTGATTACATTCGACATCGTGAACGTTTTTCCCGTTCCTGTCGCCCCGAGTAACGTTTGATGCTTATCACCTCTATGAATACCCGCAACAATTTCTTTTATTGCCTCAGGCTGATCTCCACTAGGCTTGTATTGACTGACTAATTCAAATGTACGACTCAAATGATTCCCTCCTCTACGAACAAACGATCTTACTCATAGTATATCATAAATTACCATTCATCTACTAGTTTTAACGAACGTATGTTGTTATTTTTTCCTTTACTTATTTTTTCCCTATTTCCCATTCCTCAAACAATGATGGCTCCATTCACACACTTTTACGGCAAAAAAAAGCTCAGTCACTTTTTAAATGACTGAGTTTTGTAAAGCTTGTTCTGTTTTCACTAATAAAACGCCTAATTGATGGTGTTCACCGACATAGATGGCACCTTGAGCAAACCGTACTTCTCCAGCGTAATCTAAAACCTCTAACTTACAAAAGGCAGAATTAACTTGTAGGGCATGATAAAACTCATCCTGATTTTGTACCATTCGACCATTTACTTTTGCAATGGTCTCACCAACCTTTAATTCCATTTTATCAGCTGGACTATTTGGTAATACACCCAATATTTTGCATCCTTCTTTTAATTCCGTAAAGTATTTACTTAACTTTTCCTCGTTATTCTTTTCACTTAACATCATCCATTCTCGAAGGGCAAAGATGATGACCGCTGCCACCACAGCAACAATAGGATAAAAATATCCGACTACAGCAAATGGGATTGCTAAGAGAGCAAGAATCAATAATTTCTTACCGATTCGTTTAATCGCCCATTCAGGTAATGCTGATTTAACGATATGCTGAAAGCCGACAAGGAATGGGACAAACACGGGTTGTAAGGAAAGTTCACCCGTTGTAAAGACAGGCCAAAATTCAAATGTTGGTAGTAAACCTTCTGGTATAAATAATACGACTGGGACAATCCAAAGTCTTTTTTGTTTATGTACACCAATCCATTTTCCCCGTTTACTTTTAACTAATCTTGGCGATGTATGTTTGCTGCCATTCTTTATGATCAGAAAAGCCTCTGCTATTAAAAATACAAGCAGTAATGTAAATAAAGCTGAAATCGATGTATCAGCGATCGATTGAAATAAGTCTGAAAAACTGTTTTGCCCCTGTATAAGCGGTCCAACCATTAAGATTACGGTCGTAAATCCAAGAATCGTTACAGGACTAACCCAGCGAAAATTTGTCGTCAAAATTGCCAGAGCGTATAGACCAACCATTAAAATGAGAATAGGAATATTGACAACCACACCTAAACCAAAAGCCACGATCGATATACAAATACCTGCTAGTAGGCTTGGCCAAAATGGTAGTAAAAAATCTGCTTTTCTACTATAGACTCTTGTATGGAATGACTGTCTTTCTATTTTTATTCTATAATTCGCCACTACAAGAATAATAATTAATCCTACGTATAAAAGTGGGTTTGCAAAAAAGTACCCAAAAGCGATTCCAACCGTTTTTAGTATATCCATTACCATCATTCCACGCCTCCACCTCTCATCTCTCTTTTTAAACATACCACAAACTAGGAGATGAAAACAGCAGAAACATAGTGAAAAATAAAAACACGACCTGTTGACGACGAAACTCGCCAGCCTTCATTATTTTTCGGGAAATAACCGAAAAGATTTCAGAAAATACTGGTGCTTTTTTACTATTCATGTCTGATTTTATTGTTCGTGTCGATGCTCCTCTATTAGATTGGCTGTAAACCAATCATGTTATGAACTTCCCCATGATTTAGAACAGTGTCTACTTCATTCTCTGCATATCTAGGAAGTATCTATTTGGCATTATGACGTAAGAGCATCTTTAGCCTTTTTCAACAAAAAACACGAGTAGAGTTAATAACCCTCAGCTCGTGCCTTTCATGATTTATTCGTTACTTCCTTCAATAGCAAGTTCAATAGCTCTTTGTAATTGTTGGTCATTCGCGCGATCTCGAACTTCTTCAATGATTTGATTTTGCATCTCTGCTGCTGTCTCTTCGTCAATTTCACCCGATACCTCTAAGCCATTCGCTTTTTGGAAACTTTCTACTGCACTCACTGTCTGTTCATCGAAAAATCCATCATCACGATCAATGTCAAAGCCTAAACCATTTAACATGGCCTGTGCACTTTTTATTTGCTCATTCAACATCTCAGCCTTTAACGGTTCATCTTGAATGGTAATAGGTGGCACATAAAAATAATCAGGTTGCATCACTTTTTCCGTAGGCTCAACACCTTCATTATGGATATCATTACCACCAGAAGTTAACCATCTAAACAAGGATAGCTTAATTTGACTACCATCACCCATAGGAATTGTTTGTTGCACCGTTCCCTTACCAAACGTTGTATCACCAACCACATCATAATTCCCTGCTTCAATTAAAGCAGCCGATAGAATTTCTGAAGCTGATGCACTAGCTCCGTCTGTTATTCCAACGATTGGATAAGGTTTTGTTTCATTTAATGAAGAAATATGTCTTTCTTTTTCACCGCTTCTATTTTCGATCTGGACAATCGGTTCCCCACCAGGAACAATTAGATGACCAATTTTTTCTACGGCATTTAAATAACCACCAGGATTTCCGCGAACGTCTAAAACTAGACCGTCAAGTCCTTGAGATTCTAAATCCGTTAATGCTTCCTCAAACCGTTCCGCTGTATCAATAGAGAAAGAAGAAATAATGATATAACCAATATTTTTGCCGTCCTGTTCGATCATCTCGCTTACAATGGTTTCGATAGGAATTTCATCTCGAACAATGGCAAATTCAATCGGCTCAGTGGCACCTGGTCTTTCAATAGTTAAGTTCACCGTTGTTCCTTTTTCACCACGAATTTGCAGTACGGCTTCATTTAACGATAACCCTTCGATTGTTTCGCCTTCAATTTTTATAATTTGGTCATTGGGCTGCAATCCTGCTCTCTCTGCTGGAGAATCCCGAATGGGAGCAACAATCGTTACTTTACCATCGACCATACTAACTTCGGCACCAATTCCTTCAAAGTGTGAGTCTAAGGATTCTTCAAATTGCTTGGCTGTTTCTTGGTCCATATAGTCAGAATAAGGGTCATCTAATGTTTCTAACATACCGTTAATGGCACCTTCTACTAATTGGGTTTGGTCCACCTCATCCACATATTGATTTTCAATGATTTGAAGAGCTAAAGCGATCTTTTCCAAATAATCCTGTTCCGACAAATCCGTGGTGTCTAATACACCACCACTACTATCTGTTGTACTTGCTACTTCATTTGAATTATTTAATTGGGGTGTTTCAGCCGAATAGAGGCTAAATGCACCTACTGCTAACACGACTCCGATGAGTAAAATAAACCAACGCTTGCTGCTCACATGACCACTCCTATTTTATAATCAAAAGCTCTTAAAGCGAGCTAATCCGTATCTTATCTTTGTCCCATTATGACTAGTTTATCATATGTAACCTATGATTATAATATGTAGTTTTCCTTTCCCACCATTTTAAACAATAGAAAATTACAAGTCAAAATCAGAGGATTAAAATCATCCGCTTCCTCATTTCTAAACTTAAAAAATCATTCTCACCAACCACCTCTATCTAGCAAATTAGGTTCTAATTCTAGTTTTACTAGACTATATATGCTAGAGAGGAGTGATAACTTTGCGAAAGATAATCTATGAAATGATTGGTGTTGGCCTCTTGGCCTTGATTGTTGTGCTATTATTTGCGTTTCCCTTTTTTAAACAAGGTCAATTGCTCACCACCATACCTGAATCCATCCTGTCATTATTAACGGTCTTCTTTAGCATTCTATTAGAGGCCTTGCCTTTTCTATTAATTGGTGCCTTTTTCTCTGCATTAATTGGCATTTGGGTGAAGCCAGAATTTATAACGAAATGGCTTCCGCGACACCCCATACTCAGTCTGTTACCTGCTTTACTTTTCGCCTTTATTTTACCGATTTGTGAATGTGCCATAGTCCCTGTTATACGTCATTTTATTAGAAAAGGGGTACCACTTCATGTTGCCGTTACATTTATGACAGCCGCTCCTATATTAAATCCCGTTGTAGCCGCTTCCACTTATTATGCATTTAATATGAATGTTTCTTTTGTCATTTGGAGAATGGGCCTCGCTATGATTTGTACGTTCATTATTTCTTTAATTACATACAGGGCCTTTAAAAAACAACAAGAGTCTGTACTAAAAAATGAAGTAAATATGCCCGTTCATAGCAATCATCATCATAAAGGGGTACTAACGATTTTGAACCATACTGCAGATGATTTCTTATTTATGTCTAAATTTTTTATAATTGGTGCTTTTCTTGCCAGCATTTTTCAAACATTTATCGCAAGAGATTGGTTATTAGCTGTAAATGAGAGTTCTGCTTTAGGTATTCTTTTTATGATGATTCTTGCTTATCTACTTTCTTTATGTTCAGAAGCAGATGCCTTTATTGCTGCATCATTTGGGACAAGCTTTTCCTTTCCTGCGACTTTAGCATTTCTTATTTTGGGACCCATGTTAGATTTAAAAAACACGCTCATGATGTTGTCTGTTTTTAAGTTTCGTTTTACTGTGTTTTTTCACGTAACGGTTTTTACAGTCGTGTTTGTAACATTGATCATTTGTTCACTCATAGGAATTGGAGGTTAACGTCATGAAAGGTTTTCAAGAATTCCAATATTATATTAGTGGTCTACTTTTTATAGGGTTTGCCTTACTTCTTTTAGCTGTTATCTTACATGGATCTATTAACTATTATCTATCTCCGACCATGCAAAAGTTCGCTATGATGTTAATGGGAGGATTATTTATATTAGGTGTTAGTCAAATTTGGCGTAGCCTACACACATCGCATAAAAGCTGTGATTGCCATGGAATAATACCAAACCCTAAAAGAAATTCATCATTACTTCTATTATTATTAATCATTATACTAGGTTTTGTTTTGCCCGATTATGCTCTTTCCAATAAAATGGCTGATTTAAGAGGCATCTCCTATACCTTCCATACAACAAGTGATTCATTCGAACGAAATTATGATTTACTTAAAAGCCATTATGATTTTGTTGAATCGAAGCTCAAAGCTGACGATGATGTCATTCGTGTACACGATGGGAGCTTTTTGGATATATTAGGTTTAGTGCATTTCAAACTAGAGGATTACCTTGGTGTACAAATGGAATGGACTGGATTTGTTCACCACGACCCTGCCCTAGCTGACAACGAATGGGCGATTGCACGCTTTTCATTTACTTGTTGTGTCGCTGACGCTATCGGTTATGGCTTAATTGTTAGCGGTTCCGACGAACTTACAATTCCATCTAGTGGGTGGGTCCAAGTAAAAGGCTCCATCGACAAAAAAATCATCGAGGGGAATGCCGTTCCGACCTTGCAGATAGAATCACTTATTACGATTGAAGAACCAAATGAACCATATGTTTACCCTACGATCATGAATAATTTTTAATAATAAATATAGAAAGGATCAGAATATCAAACCTAGTAATTTAGGAACATAAGCAGCCAATGCCTTCTTGTAAATTCAGCATTGGCTTACAGATTTATTAACTACCTTTTTTGTTATGATGGTGAGACGTGCTTATTTTATCTTTGAACTGATTTTTGATTATGATTGTCATTGCTTTGTCCAGAGAACTTTAGTTTTATCCAGTAATAATTGTACCTGATGGCCCTGTTCCAAACCTGAAAATACTGACGTGACCCGCACTATTTAATTGATTGGTTCCATTCACTAAACTGACAGAAAATGAAGATCGATTATTAATAGTAATCACATCTCCAGCTGCATAATTTTGCACTCTGATTAATGAAATTTGACCACCATTATCTGCATTAGAAGCTGGTGCAGCAGGTGTTGTACCGGCATTAACTGTCAGTGCAAAAACAGCGCCGCTAGCCGTAGTGTTTGCTGCAGTATTTAACGTCACAGCAATATAGTAAAGACCAGGCGTTACAATTGTAAAAGTACCAGTAGCATCATTATAAGTAATTCCAGTGAATTGTCTCGGTGTTAAGGCTGTAACAACCCCATTAATAGCCACTGTCTGTGGTTGCATATTACTATTAAAAAATGGTTGAACGGAAACTCCTGTAGGACCCGTTGCACCTCGAACTCCTTGAATCCCCTGAATCCCTTGTGCTCCGGTTATTCCTCGAACTCCTTGGATTCCCTGAATTCCTTGTGCTCCGGTTATTCCTCGAACTCCTTGGATTCCCTGAAT
>LFJO01000002.1:93492-130365 GCA_001038565.1 Alkalihalobacillus pseudalcaliphilus | reverse complement strand
ATTCCCTGGATTCCTTGCTCTCCTGTTGGTCCTTGGATTCCTTGCTCCCCTGTTGATCCTTGGATCCCTTGATCGCCTGTTGGTCCCTGGATTCCTTGCTCCCCTGTTGATCCTTGGAGCCCTTGATCGCCTGTTGGTCCCTGGATTCCTTGTGCTCCTGTTGGTCCTTGGATCCCTTGCGCTCCTGTTGGTCCTTGGATCCCTTGCTCCCCTGTTGGTCCCTGGATTCCTTGTGCTCCTGTTATTCCTTGGATTCCTTGATCGCCTGTTATTCCTTGGATTCCTTGATCGCCTGTTGGTCCTTGGATCCCTTGCTCCCCTGTTGGTCCTTGGATCCCTTGCTCCCCTGTTGGTCCTTGGATCCCTTGCTCCCCTGTTGGTCCCTGGATTCCTTGTGCTCCTGTTATTCCCTGGATCCCTTGTGCTCCTGTTATTCCCTGGATCCCTTGTGCTCCTGTTATTCCTTGGATTCCTTGATCGCCTGTTGGTCCTTGGATCCCTTGCTCCCCTGTTGGTCCCTGGATTCCTTGATCGCCTGTTGGTCCCTGGATTCCTTGATCGCCTGTTGGTCCCTGGATCCCCTGCTCTCCTGTTGGTCCTTGGATCCCTTGTGCTCCTGTAATTCCCTGGATTCCTTGTGCTCCTGTTGGTCCCTGGATTCCTTGATCGCCTGTAATTCCTTGGATCCCTTGATCGCCTGTTGGTCCCTGGATTCCTTGTGCTCCTGTTATTCCTTGGATTCCTTGATCGCCTGTTGGTCCTTGGATCCCTTGATCGCCTGTTGGTCCAGTTATACCACTCGCCACTAAAAGTGTATAGTCTGGCGAAAAACCTGGTATCCCTG
Source organism: Alkalihalobacillus pseudalcaliphilus (assembly GCA_001038565.1). Lineage (GTDB taxonomy): Bacteria > Bacillota > Bacilli > Bacillales > Bacillaceae_D > Alkalihalobacillus > Alkalihalobacillus pseudalcaliphilus. The sequence continues at coordinate 129,521 of LFJO01000002.1, read as the reverse complement.
TAGGAGGCGTATTGTTAACAATGTATGCATTTCCATCAAAAGTAACTACTTGACCTAACCTATAACTAGCAGCATCCCCAGGGTCAAACGTCGTTACACCGTCTAGTCCAGCTCCTGTTGCTCCCGGAATCCCTGTCGCTCCGGTTACTCCCGGTATTCCTGTCGCCCCGGTTACTCCTGGCATTCCTGTCGCTCCGGTTACTCCTGGCACTCCTGTCGCTCCGGTTACTCCTGGCACTCCTGTCGCTCCGGTTACTCCTGGCACTCCTGTCGCTCCGGTTGCTCCCGGAATCCCCGTCGCTCCTTGTGGGCCAGCTGGTCCTCTTGGTCCCCTAGGCCCAATCGCATTTCTAGAAAATGGATCATTTAACGTCAAACTATTGTTCAATAGATTCCGATTTCTTTGGCAACACTCTCTTTTATTATGAAATTTCATTCTACGGTACCTCCTCTCCCTCATCCTATTCATATCAATTACTTACTGCTTAAACACATAACTATAATGAATCAAAAAATCAGGATACCTTATTAAATTTGAGTCTATTAAAATAGGAAAATTAGGACCTTTTATTTTGAACAAAAAAAACACAACTCGCTAATAATACAAGTTGTGTTCAATATATTGAATCTATTTAGATACCTATTCAGTTTAAATTAGTTTCTAGGAATATATCGTAAAGGATCTACCGCATTAGATTTTGCTTGATTCCAACCGCCCTCATGTACTTCAAAGTGAAGATGTGGACCCGTTGAATGACCCGTATTACCCATTAAACCAATTTGCTGACCACGTGAAACTCTGTCACCAACACTAACATCTCGACGCTCTAAATGAGCATATAATGTCGTGACTTGTCTTCCATCTACGATATGACTAATCATCACATAATGACCATAGCTGCTTGAAAATTGTGATGTGATAACTTGTCCAGCTTCAGCCGCCCAAATTGGCACATCTCCAGTACGACCATTTTTACCAATATCAATTCCGTAATGCATGCTACCACCGAAACTACCATTTGGACCGAAAGAACCACGATAACCGTACGTTGATGTTAAAGTACCAGTCGCAGGTCTCATAAAGATTGTTCCTGACTCTGCAGGCTGGCTTACACTCGGACTTCCACCACCCGAATTGCTATTATTTGAACCTCCACCACCTGAGCCTGAGCCACTTGATGGATTATTATTACTAGACGCTTGTTTTGCCGCCGTTTGCTCGGCTTCACGTTGCTTTCGCTCTTCTTCTGCTTTTCTAGCTTCTTCTGCCTTACGAGCTTCCTCAGCTTTTCTAACTTCTTCCGCTAAACGAGCTTGTTCCTCTTCCCATTCCTTCAATTGTTGCTTTAATGCTGCTTCTTGAGATTTTAAAATTGATTCTTGTTCTTCAATGTCCATAATATGATTATGTATGTCGCTTTGTTTTTCTTCCATCTGCTCAAGTAGCTTTTCTTTTTCTAATTTCTGATCATTCAGTTCTTCTTTTAGAACCTCTAATTCATTTAAATGCCCTTCTAATTTCTCTAAATTATTTTCAACGGCTTCTTTATTCGCTTCTAATGCTTCTTGGTCGGCAATATGAGCTTCTAAAATATTCCGATCCTGCTGAGCGATAAGTGTTAGAGCTGCCATACGATCGATTAAATCACTAAAACTATTTGCCCCAAGGATAACCTCAAGGATATTCACTTCGCCTCGTTGATACATCGTTTTTGCTCTGTCTTTTAATAGCTCATCACGCTCTGCTATCCGTTCTTCCAAGATTTTAATTTCTTCTTTTAACGCCGCAATCTCCGCTTCAACTTCAAAGATTTCATTTTGTTTTGAGCTAATCTGATTATTCGTATCAACCAATTCTTGGTCAACTGTTTCAAGCTCGTTATTTAAACTATTAATCTCAGATTCTACTTCTTGAAGCTCAGAAGCTTTTTCATCCGCTTCCTCTTGAATTTGCTCTCTTTCTTGTTCCACATCAGAAATCTGATTTTTAATCTCTTCATTTGCTGATGCTGCTGGTGCTAAAATAGCTTGTCCTGCAAAAACAGAGACGGCTACAGCAGCTGCAACCGTCAAATTAATAAGCTTTCTTTTCATTCAACCGTTCCTCCTATTATTTCTGTTTTCTATTTATATGAGGCGTTTTGTTTGAGCGATCTAGCTTTATACTTTTAAGAATTTACGTACCGACATTAAACTTCCCCAAACCCCTACAATGGCTCCAATTCCAACGATGACAAAGGATATTTGCCAAATAAACGCAGAAGGTGAAAGTAATGAAAAATTCATTGCCTGAAAGGCCGTATCAAAGTTTTGGAACAAATAATTATATCCAAAAGCAATAATAAGCACTGGTATGATTGAGCCAATGATTCCAAGTAAAAACCCTTCAATAAAGAACGGCCAACGAATAAAACCATTGGTAGCCCCTACTAACTTCATAATCTTAATTTCTCGTTGTCTAGCAACAATTGTAAGTTTAATTGTGTTAGCAATGAGGAATATAGCAGTAAAGAGCATACCGACAACTAACACAGCACCAATCACACGAATGAAGTTGGTCACTGTAAATAGATTCTCAATAATATCTTCACCATAATAAACACTCTCAACATAAGTAAATTCAGTGATTTCTAGAGCTAAAGGTTCTGTTAGCTGTGGTGTTCCGGCACGCACAACAAACACATCATTTAATGGATTCTCATCGCCACGAAACGATTCAAATACAACACTATCCATACTATCAATTAATTGATTTAATCCTTCTTCCCGACCAACAAAATCAACTGATTCGACGTCACTTAGTGCTAATATTTCTTCTCTTAACTCATCCTGATTTTCTTCCGAAGCTGTCAAATCAATATGAACTCGAATTTCAACATTATCTTCAACTGAAGCCGTTAAATGATTAACATTAAATATTAATAGAAAAAAAACACCAACGACAAAAAGCATAATCGTCACAGCACTAACAGAGGCAAACGTCATCCACCCATTACGTGCTAGGTTTTTGGTTCCTTCTTTTATATGTCGTCCGAGGGTACTAAGCTTCATAACCGTAGTTCCCCCTTACCTCGTCACGTACAATTCGACCAGATTCTATCGCAATAACACGCTTTTTGATTGTATTAACAATATCTTTATTATGTGTGGCCATTAAAATCGTCGTACCACGGTGATTGATTTCATCTAAGACATCCATAATTCCCCACGACGTGTCTGGATCAAGGTTACCTGTAGGCTCGTCCGCAATCAATAACTCTGGAGAATTAACAATAGCTCTTGCAATGGCTACCCTTTGTTGTTCACCACCTGATAATTCCGATGGATAAGAACGTGCTTTATTTTTCAATTGCACAACCTCTAGGACATCCATCACCTTACGCTTAATGACATCACCTTTCTCTTCTATTACTTCTAGTGCATAGGCAATGTTTTCATATACCGTAAGCTGTTGCAGGAGTCTAAAGTCCTGGAATACAACCCCAATTCGTCTTCTTAAATACGGGACTTCTTTCTCTTTCATCTTACCGATATTTGTGCCCGTAATAATGATCTCGCCTTTTGTTGGCTTCACTTCACGGTACATTAACTTTATAAAAGTTGATTTACCTGCTCCACTTGGACCAACCACATATACAAATTCACCTTTATCTATAGAAATGTTAATGCCATTAATGGCTTTCACATTATTTGGATAAGTTTTCCAAACGTCATTCATTTGAATCATTTCCATGTTATCACTTCCTTGCGCTCTTTTTTAACTTAACGTCACGAACTCGACATTAATTGCGCGAAATTCATTAATTTAACGCGTATTTCATATGTTGAATTATGTAAAAATCACACCCTTTTTGAACAGTTTTGTCATACTGCCTATTCATTATAACACTATTTAAAAAGTCATGACCTAGCATTTTTATTACATTTTCATTTCAAAGTCAACTAATAAATCTTCTAAATATCTTTACCTCAACATCTAAGGTCAATTATGTAAATTTAAAAGGACAACGGAAACCCGCCAAATTTCACACTTTCCATTCATTTCAATCAGGTCTTAATGAATAGATTTTGATAAAAAATGACAGTTATTTAGCACCTAACAAACAAGGACTATAAACCTATTTTCCTATAAAGGTCACAAACCGACACATCCATATTTATAGGTCTTTTTTAGACTATTTCGTCAATTTATTCAATATTTCTAAACAGCAAAAAACCATCCTATCCTTTTTAGAATACTCATATCCCAAAAAGGTAGAATGGTTTAAAAAATTATTGTTGTTCTTCAATCCAAAGAGCTAAATTCTCAGCTTCTTCATCTGAGATTTGTGATTCCGAGAAACTTGGCATCGTGCCTTGTCCATTACGAATTACGGTATAAATATCATCCGCGGTAAATCCTTTACCTGTTAACGCAGGACCGCCTCCACCTGATAAGTCACCACCGTGACAGCCAATACAGCTCTGGTTATACACTTCTTCCGCTTGCGCAACATCAACTGTGCCACCATCTACATCGTTAGCCTCTTCATCACCTGCAGGTGTTTCAGTTCCAGTATCCTCTTCAGGAGCTGTGTTGTCGTCACCACCACCACAGGCTGTTAAGGCAACCACTAGACCTAAAGCAATTAAAAATTTCTTCATCTCTTCTTACCTCCTTTGCTCTTAGATGTTTTAAGTATAGCTTAAATTATCAAGGATTCGTGCGATTAAACCCTTCGCCAAGTACCTCCGTCGCATTCGTAACGATAACAAATGCTTTTGGGTCAATGGTTTTGACAATTTGTTTCAATTTTGTGACCTCGCTTTGGTTGACCACACACATCAATATATCTTTCTCTTGATTTGTATATCCACCAAACCCTTTTAACTTCGTCACTCCACGATCCACCTCTTGCAAAATTCCATCTTTTACGGCTTCTTGACTCTCGGAGATAATTAAAGCTATCTTTGCATATCCTACCCCCATTTGCACAATATCAATCGTTTTTCCGGTAACAAATAAAGAAATTAAAGCATACAGGGCTAATTCAAGACCAAATGCTACAGCTGAGGCAATAACAATTAAACCATCCATAATAAAAACGGCTGCTCCAATGCTGATTCCGGTATACTTTTGAATAATTTGTGCTGCTAAATCGGTTCCTCCAGTACTAGCATTTGCACGAAAGACAATTCCTAAACCTAAACCGACACCAATACCACCAAAAAGTGCACCTAATAACGGGTCTTCAAACCCAACAGACCAATCTCTTGTCAAAAGAACGATAAATGGTAAAAAGGCAGTACCGACTAATGTTTTTAAACCATATTTAAATCCACCTAACAAAATAATCCCTAAAATAAATAAAGGTATATTCAAAGCCCACTGTACGAAGGCTGGCTCAAGTCCAAAAACATGATTCATAATCGTACTAAAACCACTCACGCCGCCCGATGCGATTTTATTCGGTAATAAAAATAAATTAAACGACATCGCCACAATGGCAGAACCTAAAAGTATATGTCCATAAATAAAGAAAAATTGCCAAACCTTTCCTCTTTGTGGCAAGCCTCTCCTACTTCCCATCCCTAAAATGCCTCCCTTAAAGCGTATTCTCCTATTAGTAGTATGTCTATTTTCTACGAATCCTTGCGTAGTATAGCACTACAGAAATCAACTTGTAAATAAGAGTCAGTTAACGCATTAAAGGAGTGCTTTGCAGAGACGCTTAGAACGCCGCACATGTTTAGGCTTCTACCTTTTGTATGAAAGTTGCTTAGGGGCGATGGGTTGTGCCTTGAAGTTAGCTGGTCATCCATCTTGCGATAGATGACCTTTACAGGGCACTGCTCCCTTTTGGTCGTGCGGACTCCTCATGGTGATGGAGTTGTAAAAAGGGCCAACTGTTTGAAAAGTCGCCACTACTTTCATATTTGTTGGTGGCGGAGTGAATGGGGCTTCGCCATGTGGGTTTTGTATAGTGTTCTTAGGGATGCCTTTACTCATCTTCTTCCCTCGAGTAACTGTCTCGTTCAGCCCTTTTCGTTTCTTTACTCGCTCACTTTCCTTGAGTAACTGTCTCGTTCGCCTCTTTTCGTTACTTTACTCTCTCATTTCCCTCGAGTAACTGTCTCGTTCGCCTCTTTTTGTGACTTTACTTATCTTCTTCCTCGAGTAACTGTCTCGTTCGCCTCTTTTCGTTACTTTACTCATCTTCTTCCCTCGAATAACTGACTCGTTCGCCTCTTTTCGTTACTTTACTCGCTCACTTCCCTCGAGTAACTGTCTCGTTCGCCTCTTTTCGTTACTTTACTCATCTTCTTCCCTTGAGTAACTGATACGTTCAGCTCTTTTCGTTACTTTACTGACTCACTTCCCATGAGTAATTGGCACGTTCGCCTCTTTTTGTGACTTTACTTATCTTCTTCCCTCGAGTAACTGTCTCGTTCGCCTCTTTTCGTTACTTTACTCATCTTCTTCCCTCGAGTAACTGTCTCGTTCGGCTCTTTTCGTTACTTTACTCATCTTCTTCCCTCGAGTAACTGACTCGTTCGCCTCTTTTCGTTACTTTACTCACCTACTTCCCTCGAGTAACTGGCACGTTCGTCTCTTTTCGTTACTTTACTCGCACACTTCCCATGAGTAACTGACTCGTTCGCCTCTTTTCGTTACTTTACTCGCTCACTTCCCATGAGTAACTGACTCGTTCGCACCTTTTCGTTACTTTACTCACCTACTTCCCTCGAGTAACTGACATATTATTAGCCTTTTCATGCAGACTCTTCGTTTTTTGTACTTCTCATTCAAAAACCAAATGAATGAAAAGCCACTTGTTAAAAAATGCAAAGATATCCTTTCATATTTTGTTGCTGAGGGAAACGACTGGAAGATCTCTTCAGGCTTGTGTTGTTGTAGATAACCCCGTTTACTAGAAATACAATCCTCTAATTGCTCGCGTTTCATAATAGTCGTGTCCCGCCTATTCCACCGCGCTTTCGCACCATCATTCCCATACCTCGACTTAGTGCCATCTTTCACATCTCCCTTGCTTCTATACAACAAAAAAAGCCCCGCAATCAGGAGCTTATTCTGCCGATACTATTTACTTAAAGACGAGCGTAAATAAGAGTCAATAAAACCATCAATATCTCCGTCCATTACACCGTTTGTGTTACCAACTTCGAAGTTTGTACGGTGATCTTTAACCATACTATATGGGTGGAAAACATAAGACCGAATCTGACTACCCCAGCCAATTTCCTTTTGCTCACCACGGATTTCGTCTAATTCACGTTGCTGCTCTTCAATTTTAAGTTGATAAAGCTTAGCTTTCATCATTTTCATAGCCTGTTCACGGTTTTTAATCTGCGAGCGTTCGCTTTGACAGGTTACAACCGTATTAGTTGGTAGATGAGTAATACGAACCGCTGAATCCGTCGTATTAATATGCTGTCCACCCGCACCACTTGCACGGTACGTATCAACTTTTAAATCCTCTGTGTTAATCTCAATCTCAACATTGTCATCAAGTTCCGGCATAATTTCACACGATACAAAAGATGTATGGCGGCGACCTGAGGAGTCAAATGGAGAAATACGCACAAGACGGTGAACGCCTTTTTCTGCCTTCAAGTAGCCGTAAGCATTATGGCCTTTAATTAAAAGCGTCACACTTTTCACACCAGCTTCATCACCAGGTAAATAGTCCATCGTCTCAACTTTAAAGCCTTTCGAGTCAGCCCAACGTTGATACATACGTAAAAGCATCGACGCCCAGTCTTGTGATTCAGTACCACCTGCTCCAGGATGCAATTCTAAAATAGCATTATTTTTATCATAAGGTGCACTTAATAAAAGTTGTAATTCAAAATCATTCATTTGAGTTATTAATGCTTTTACACCTGAAAAAAGTTCCTCCGCTAAGTCCTCATCGTCCTCTTCTTTGACGAGTTCATAAGAAACCTCTAGATCCTCAAACTCTCCTTCTAACTTTAAAAAAGTGTTCACTTGCTCTTTTAGTGCATTCGATTCATTAATAACAGTTTGGGCTTTCTCTTGATTGTTCCAAAAATCAGGGTCTGTCATAATCTCGTCTAACTCAGCGATTCGCTCTTGCTTCTCATCTAAGTCAAAGAGACCCCCTAAAGTCATTTAATCGTTTCGAAATTAAACTAAGTTCTTGCTTTACTTCTACTAAATCCATGTAGTCCACCTCATTCATTGATAATCCCCTCCACATCTGTGTGAGGGGATCTCGATCACTAAACTTAATTATTTGTACCGTGGCAATTTTTATACTTTTTACCGCTACCACAAGGACAAGGCTCATTACGACCTGTCGTCTCACTTTTACGAATCGGCTTACGTTTCGCTTTTTCTTTACCGTCCGTTTGTTGAACGGCTTTACCTTCTGCTACCTTTTGACGTTCAAGGTTTTGTTGAACTTGAGCTTTCATAACATACATCGAAACCTCTTCTTCAATAGAAGCAATCATTTGCTCAAACATTTCGTACCCTTCAAAACGATACTCACGTAATGGATCATTTTGACCATAGGCACGTAGGTGGATACCTTGACGCAATTGATCCATCTGGTCGATATGATTCATCCATTTGCGGTCAACCGTGCGTAGCATAATGACCTTCTCAAACTCACGCATATGTTCGGATGTAAACTGCTCTTCCTTTTCATTATAGGCAGCAATCACCTTATCATTGATTAATTCAATGATCTCTTCTGGATCAAGACCTTTCAGCTCTTTTTCCGTTAGATCATCTTCGGATAAAAGTTGATTATTAATGTAATTGGCAATCGCTTGTAAGTCCCAATCCTCTGGAACCTCACTATCAGGTGTATGCAGCTTCACATTCGTCTCGACAACGGATTTCATCATACCTTCCACAATTTTACGAAGGTTTTCTGATTCGAGGACCTCGTCACGTTGTTTATAAATAATTTCACGCTGTTCTCTCATCACATCGTCATACTGAAGAATTTGCTTACGAGAATCGTAGTTATTACCTTCCACTCGTTTTTGTGCACCTTCTACTCGTTTAGATAACATTTTACTTTCTAGACGGTCATCTTCACTCATACCAATTTTATCGAGTAAATTCTTCATGTTATCGCCACCGAAACGACGTAACAATTCATCATCTAATGATAAGTAAAATTGAGACGTACCTGGGTCTCCTTGACGTCCAGCACGACCACGTAACTGATTATCAATACGTCTACTCTCATGGCGTTCCGTACCTAATACGAAAAGTCCACCAAGCTCACGAACACCTTCACCTAACTTAATATCTGTACCACGTCCAGCCATATTTGTGGCAATTGTTACCGAGCCCTGCTGCCCTGCTGATTCAATAATCTCAGCCTCGCGCTCATGGTTTTTTGCATTTAACACATGATGCGGCACTTTCTTTTTCGTTAACATTTTTGAAATTAACTCAGAAGTCTCTACGCTAACTGTACCGACTAGCACAGGCTGCTTCGACTGATGGAGACGAATGATTTCATCGATGACTGCCTTGAATTTAGATTCCATCGTTTTATAAATTAAATCAGGCTTATCATCACGGGCAATTGGTTTATTTGTATCAATCTCCATGACATCCATGCCATAAATATTACGGAATTCTTCTTCTTCTGTTTTCGCTGTACCTGTCATACCTGCTAGCTTTTGGTACATACGGAAATAGTTCTGGAAAGTGGTCGAGGCAAGCGTCATGCTTTCACGCTGAATCTGTAAGCCCTCTTTCGCCTCAATGGCTTGGTGTAGACCATCACTATATCGACGCCCTTTCATGAGACGTCCTGTAAATTGGTCAACGATAACAACTTCACCTTCATCAACGACATAATCGCCGTCACGAAGCATAACGACATGGGCTTTTAGTGCTTGATTCAAGTGATGATTTAATTGTACATGTCGTTGGTCATATAGATTCTCAATGCCAAAGGCCTTCTCGGCTTTATTAACCCCTTCTTCTGTTAACTGGACATTTTTTGTTTTTTCATCTAAAACAAAGTCCTCTTCTTTTTTCAACACACGTACAAATGAGTTCGTTTGTTGATAAAGCTGGGTTGAGCGTTCCACGGAACCAGAAATGATAAGTGGTGTACGAGCCTCATCAATTAAAATCGAGTCAACCTCATCGACTAAAGCAAAATTGAGCGGACGTTGTACCTTTTGCTCTTTATAAAGAACCATGTTATCACGTAAGTAATCAAAACCTAGTTCGTTATTTGTGCTATACGTAACATCAGCGTTATAAGCCACTTGTTTTTCTTCTTTTGGTAGGCCTGTCTCATTAAGGCCAACCGTTAAACCTAAAAATTGAAAAATTCGCCCATAATTTTCAGAGTCACGTTTAGCTAAATAGCTGTTCACGGTAACGATGTGAACACCTTTACCAGCAAGAGCATTTAAGTAAACAGCCAATGTACCTACAAGTGTTTTACCTTCCCCTGTTTTCATCTCAGCAATGTTACCTTGATGGAGAGCAATCGCACCTAATAATTGAACGCGATATGGAAACTCATTCACAACACGGCCAGCTGCTTCCCTAGCAACGGCAAGTGCCTCCGGTAATAATTGATCAAGCGTTTCCCCTTTTTGATAACGGTCTTTAAATTGGGCCGTTTTTTCCTTTAACTGTTCGTCTGACAATTGTTTCATTTGGTCAGCTAAAGCTTCTATTTCATCTGTAACTTTTTCGTTCTTTTTTAATTGACGATTAATTTGATAGTTTCCAACCTTTTTTAACAAACCTAACATTTAATTCGCCCTTTCTTTTCCTAGACTAAGGTTCCTATATGCTAATTACTACTGGGGTAGTATCTTAGAGCTATATTTGTATGGAAGTTACATGGGTAATAATCATTTCTTAAGGTGAGATGGCCTTTCGGTCTTGGTTTTCAAAACTCCACGCGTGCGTGAAGTAGCCAACCAAGCTTGGCTAACGGTCCAAAAACACTTGGATTTCAGATACTAATCCTGTGGGTTACTACTATCTCTTTTTTTTGTGGTGGCAAAGTGAATCGGGCTTCACCATGGACTTTTTGTATAAAGTTACTTAGGAGCGATGCATTCTGCCTTGAAGTTAATCAAGTTCAACAATAACATTCTTATAACGTTACAATTAATTCAACAAAACAAAGTGAACGAAAAGCCACCAATAAAAGGACTCATGCATGACCCATTGACTCTTTCTATCATTTTTAATTCATCTTCTATTTGATTAATTTTAACAGTTTCGTTCGGTGCTTACAAGCGGACAAACGAGTGAAACCATGAAATTCGATGGTTGCCATGATAGATCCTCTCCGTTTATTGTTTTTGCATCAAAAAAGGATGAGAAGAAATCCCTTCTCATCCCATCTATTATTTGATTTTATGCCTCTGGCTCAATCAAGCCATATTTTCCATCTCGGCGTTTATAGACTACATTTGTATCGCCATTCTCCGCATTGGAGAAAACGAAAAAGCTATGACCTAACATATCCATTTGTAGAATCGCTTCTTCAGCATCCATCGGTTTTAAGTTGAAACGTTTCGTTCTAACAACCTCAAGTTCATCTTCATCGACGATTTCCTCTTGCTCAAGTGGCTCCAAATCATTCTTAAACATATATTTTAAGCTGCCCTCTTGGCGGAACTTACGATTTACCTTTGTTTTATGTTTGCGAATTTGACGTTCTAGCTTTTCAATCACTAGATCAATCGCTGCATACATATCAGTATGAGTTTCTTCCGCTCTTAATAATAATTGCGGCAGTGGAATCGTAATCTCGATAATATGTTGATTATTTAGTACAGCCATCTTCACATTGACATCCGCTACCGGAGTCGTATCAAAATAACGTTCTAGCTTTCCAACCTTCTTCTCAACATATTCTCGTAAAGCTGGAGTTACTTCAATGTTTTCACCACGAATATTGTATTGCATATTAAGAACTCCTCCTTTTCAAAATACCTTACTTCCTTCATACCTCTTCATACCTTGCTTTGCTATTTCCTAAACATCCAACGAAACAACCATCCAGTTTCGTCTAAAACGATTCCCCCAAATCAATTTCACTTAAGATGTTGAAATCAATAGGGTGTTCGTCTCTACCTTTATTATAATAGACAATCATCCACATATCCAAACGAAAAATTGAAAAGTACACAAAAAGACATAAAAAATAGACTTTTTTGTTAATTCGCCAATTTTTGCGTTTCAATTCAATGTCATATATTACCGTTTTAAAACATTAAAGATAATGATATATTTTTGCATGGCAGATCTGCAGGCTGGTCGAGATTAGAACGATTTGGAAGGAATTAAAAAAATGAACGCATTAAAAACAATTGCCTTATTTGCTAGTGGTAGTATATTAACGGTTGCACTCATCATCCCGTTTACTGGTGAAAATAAATTAACCGAAATAGTTAACATGTTCACTACCATCAAAGGCCAATTTGAAGCTTCACAGCAAGCAAACAAAGAATGGGAAACTTATAGCCTTTCTTTAACAACCAAACTCCAAGAAGCTGAACATAACAAAAAACTTTTAGAAGAAGAGATTACCAGACAAAAAGGACAATATGAAAAAATTGTTCAAGAAAAACAGCAGCTACATAACCAACTTACACACATACAACAGCAACATTACAATGAACTGTTAGTGAAGCAAAGGGAAATTGAGCTTAAGCAATATGAAGTCGAAATGAAGCAACAGGAAATCGAACAAAAAAATCACGAATTAATGATGAAAGACCAACAAATCACTGAATTACAAGCAGAAAAAGCAAATCTGCTAGCACAAATTGAAAAATCGAATGACTATCAACATATGTATGAGCAACAAAAAGCAGAAACAGAAAGAGCGAATAAAGCCGTGGATGAGACTTACGAGTACGTCAAATCAATTCATGATTCAATCACCACGTCAGAAATAAAAATTCCTCCGACTAACACTAAATAGAAAGTTGGTCCAACCTATCAGATATATGACTTACTTTGAAACGTTTTGACTGGTTACATAGCTCACTTCTGCCAAACGCCCTAGCTTTAACATTCTAAAGCCTATGTGATCTTATAAGAAATTCACACAGGCTTTTTTAATTTAACTGAAACAAGAAAGATCCCTCACCTCACGCTCGAGCTCCCTTAAAAGTCGCTTGTACGCCCGCCACTCTTCCTGGGCTTCTTCTACCGTAACAGGCACAAAATGAAGTTCTTCACCTGGCCTCGTTTGGGCAACTTGTGGTAAATCAACCGAAATAATTTGCCCAATTCGAGGGTAACCACCTGTCGTTTGCCTGTCTGCTAACAAAATAATTGGCTCTCCAGAAGCAGGTACTTGAATCGTGCCAAATGTCACAGCATCCGATAAAATATCTGTTTTCCCATCTTTATGTACGAGTCCACAATTTTCTAGTCGCAAACCCATTCGATCGGACTGATTCGAAACACGCAACGGTTCCTGCCAAAACTGTTGATAGGACTCTTCGGTGAAAAAGTTCTCTTCCGGCCCGGGCATCACTCGAATATATTTACTTTTATGATAGGAAGGAATCCACTTTCTCTGTAAGGAAAGGCGAGCTTTATGGGAATGATGATTCTGCTCCCTACCTCTCAACACATCCTCATAAGCGAGCGAACGACCACCTATTCCACCAATCTCGGCTTTTATAAAAGTAGAGGCACTACCGAAAGCCTGCTCAGCAGCAAAACCACCTGTCACTGCTAAATAAGCACGCATACCTTTTTTCGCATAAGAAAACTGTATCGTTTCTCCCTTTTTCACGGTGAACACTGACCACGGCGATACTCGATTTCCTTCAATATGAGCTTCAAAGTCTGCTCCCGTTAAACAACACTGAACCGTGGACAAAGCACGTAATGTTGGTCCCACTAAAGTAAGTTCCAAGGCGGGTTCATTTTTATGATTGCCAAGTAAGAGGTTAGCTACTTGAAACGCATAAAAATCAGCGGCACCAGACGGGGTTAGTCCACTCTGTAAAAATTGATAACGCCCACGATCTTGAATGGTCGTTAATAGCCCTGACTTTTTGACAACAAATAAATCTCTACCCATGTTGACTCTCTAAGCTTCTGGTCATAATCCCTTCCCTCTTTAACCGTTCATGTAAATCCATCACAAACGGTAAGGCCTGAGGATGATCACCGTGAATACAAACCGTATCTGCTTTCATTGGGATACTTTCACCAGTCAGACTCATCGTTGTTCCTTCATTAATAAACTGCAAGACTCTCTCTATGGCTAGATGCTTATCAGTAATGATGGCGTCAGCTTCTGTTCTAGGAGTTAACGTACCATTACGTTGATAACTGCGGTCAGCAAATACTTCATGAGCAACCTTTAAACCAGCTCGCTCACCAGCTCGGACAAGCTCACTACCAGACAAGCCATACAAGATCAGTGCGGGATTAACGACTCTTACAGCTTGAGCAATCGTTTCAGCGATATCAGGTTGAACAGCCGCTACATTATATAGAGCCCCATGAGGTTTTACATGTCGAAGCGTCGCCCCATATGCCAAACAGAGCCCCTGTAAGGCACCAATTTGATAGACAAGCATATGAAAAAGTTCATCCTTTTCCATTGGTATAAAACGGCGACCAAAACCTTGTAAGTCTTGATAGCCAGGGTGGGCACCAATGGCCGTACCATACTTTTGTGCTCTTTGAATAGTCTTAGCCATCACAGAAGGATCGCCAGCATGAAAACCGCATGCTATATTTACGGAAGTGACATAGGGGATGATTTCCTCGTCTTGTCCAATAGAAAAAGCACCATAGCTTTCACCCAAGTCACAATTTAAGTCAATATGCACGAACCTGTCCTCCTTCCACTTTGACCACTTCTTCAATCTGCCATTGATATTTATTTTCCTCAACTAACAATTCTATTTTATGGTATTCATCTTCACCAATCGATATAAATCGTAAAAAGCTGCCAGCCTCAATCATCGTTGGATATGATTGGTACTTTTGAAAAAGTTGGAGAGGTGTTCGCCCAATGATTTGCCATCCACCAGGGGAAGAAATCGGGTAAATCCCTGTTTGCTTGCCCCCAATCCCTACGGATCCCGCATAAACCTTCTCACGTGGCACCGATAATCTCGGTGTAAAAAGCTTCTCATTTAACCCACCTAAGTACGGAAAACCCGGAGCAAAACCAATCATATAAATCGGGTACGTCGGTTCTGTATGATAATCAATCACCTCTTTTGTACTCATTTGGTGAAAGTCCGCGACATATTCTAAATCAGGACCAAATTGACCACCATAACAAACAGGTATATGAAAAATCTTACTATGCTCTAATTTTGCATGGGGAATATCCTTTAAGCAACTTGTTAGTTCTTGCTTTAATTCTTGAAAAGAATGGATCAGTGGATCATATAAGACGGTTAACGCGGTATAACTTGGTAACCAATGCTCAACACTTTTAATGTTTGCCGCATCAAGCACTCGTTGAGCGGCAATCAACTTTTCTTGAGTGTCTAATGAAATCTCATCTCCAAAGCTAATCCGTACAGCCCGGTCACCTAATGGTTGTATTTCAAACGTTGTCAATCCCTCCACTCCTTTCATTAATCAACATGTACACAAATTGTATATAAAGCAGCACACGGATTCAATGAGACTTTTCCTTCGAATTATCAAAACACCCATCCAACATGTAGGTCCAATAAGGCACTCATTCCCCTTACACCAATCCATTCGCTCACACTTTTTTACATCACCTACCTACGTTCACTACGAAACTGCTCGAGCTCAGCTTTCATAGGCATACCTGACTGGGCTCCGACTTTTCCTACACTTAACGCGGCGGCATCATTGGCAAAGCGAACGGCTTCGACCAGTTCACACCCTTCACTTAGTGCTACAGCTAAAGCTCCATTAAAAGTATCACCTGCACCCGTTGTATCAACTACCTCGACCTTCTTCGCTTCTACCCTTTCTACTTTCGTACTCTTTTGACCTAAAGCCTGCCCTTTCCTCTTACAGGAGTCGGCCCCCCCATTCCCTCCGCTATGGTTGGTGCAGGCTTCTTGGTTAGTGATTTTCTCATACAAAAAAATGATTTAAACAATAATGCACTACCAATAGATAAAGAAGCAAAACCAAATTGAATCAGGAGCTGAGTTGGAAAGGACTAATCCTCACTTTCATTTATTCTCCGTGGTTTGGCCTCAGTATCTGCACATTAACCCCCTCTTTGTGCAGATACTCCGTGGTTTGGCCTCAGTATCTGCACATTAACCCTCTCTTTGTGCAGATACTCCGTGGTTTGGCTTCCGTATCTGCACATTAACCCCCTCTTTGTGCAGATACTCCAAGGTTTTGCCTCCGTATCTGCACATTAACCCTCTCTTTGTGCAGATACTCCNCTCAGTATCTGCACATTAACCCTCTCTTTGTGCAGATACTCCGTGGTTTTGCCTCAGTATCTGCACATTAATCCCACCTTTGTGCAGATACTCCGTGGTTTTGCCTCAGTATCTGCACATTAGCCCTCTCTTTGTGCAGATACTCCGTGGTTTGGCTTCCGTATCTGCACAAACCCTTATATACCTTAAGGTGGTGAAAGATGACTTTCATTTTTGCTGGTGTCGGAGCTGATTTTGGCTCCGACATGGGCGTTTTATATGATAGTTAGTGCGAACATAGAGCGTAACTCGTTGCTGCCGAAAAATCATGCTCCGCGTCCTGCTGGATGACGCTGAACTAATCGGCACAGCCAGCGGATCTCCGCTCTGCCACTAGGTCCCCGGGTGTCTCCGTATGACTCGCCCGCTAGATTACTTATAATTCTCAAGTTCAAAACCATTCTTACAACAAAATAAAGAAAAAGAGCAAAGTGAATGAAAAGCCACCAGTTAAAGAATACACTAAATGAACATTATTGAGGTCAAATGCTAAAATCAGGTTGGATAAATATCCGTGTTAATGGCTGTAAATACGCTTTTTTTGATATCAAATTGACTCTCTTATTCACTTACGCCGTATTGTTGGCTCTCTTTTCGACCTCATTGCTGCGTATTTTCGTTTGCTCCGCATTAACTGCCTCTTAGCCAGACACTACTTTCTATCTTTACTTGTCGCGAAGTGAAATAGGCTTCTCCGTGTGAATTTTATAAGAAAAACAAACGAAACAAGTCTTTAAGCCATCTTAGCAATCAAATATCAATATTAAGCTATTCTTGCTTTTTTTCGCGCAAAAATTCAAACATAAGATAGAAAAAAACCCACCTCCTAAGAGATGGGTTGAATGGTTATTAGCTATGATTCATTTCCTACCCAGGAATGTGAATTAAAGCTTAACTACGTTCGCAGCTTGTGGACCACGAGCACCTTCTACGATTTCAAATTCTACGTCTTGACCTTCATCTAGAGATTTGAAACCCTCAGAATTGATAGCTGAGAAGTGTACGAATACGTCATCTCCGTCTTCGCGCTCGATGAAACCAAAACCTTTTTCTGCGTTAAACCATTTTACTTTTCCTTGCATATTTTCACATTCCCTTCGTTACTAAAATTGCTGTGGATAATTACCACAGTTTTACTATAACAACCTCCTTAAATATTGTCAAACGCTTTTGTATCGCCTTTTTTGTCACCGTATGTTGGATTTTATCGAATTTACAAGAATAAATGATATCGCTTTCTTTTTCCTGAGAAAATAAGTCAAAAGTCCTTTCATTTGTTAATTTCATTTATTCACCGACACTTTTACATATTTTATTCCATTCAAAATAATGATTACTCCAACCTTCCCTGTCTTCAAATAAGCGAAAATACTGTTAATTCACATAGTTTCTCTTATCGCACTCCTCTTTCACTCTTATCACACTTTATCTTTTATTATATTTAAATAAAAAATAACCCTTTCAAAGTTTCTCATACTTCTTCCTTTCATTTTTAGTTTTTCATCCTTTTTCCCCATTTTCAATATGAGTCTCATTGCTTTACTTTTATTTTCCAATGGTTTTTCCTGTTCAAGTCACCTAATATCTAGTAAAATAACAACCGTTCACTATTTTGATAAAGAAGGAGATTCCTATATGAAAAAACTTTGGTTAAGTCTATTCCTTTCTGGTGCTTTAATTTTAGGAGCATGTAGCAATGATGATGCTGATGCACCAGCAGATGAACATGTAGACAATGATACAGAAGAGGTAGCAGATCAAGATAACGAAGAGAACGAGGGTACAGAGGGGTTATCAGCAGAAGATATTCTTACACAAAGTATGGAAGCCATGAATGCCATCAATAGCTTCTCTTCAGAAATGAAAGTTGACCAAGTGATTGATTTTGGTGAAGTTGATCCAGAGCTCGGCTCAAGTTCAATGACAACTGGCATTACAATGAATATGGATGCTATGATGGAGCCATTTTCTATGTACCAAACGATTGAAATGGCCATCGATGAACTTGGTGACTCTTTTACATCTGAAACGTATTTAACAGAGGACGGCATGTTCCAATATGAACCTTCCCTTGATGAATGGCTCAAATATCCAGACGAAATGCACGATGAAATTTTGGCATTAGGTTCTGTAGAAGCAACACCTGAAGAGCAAATTGAATTATTACGTAGCTTCGGTGATGAGATTGAAGTAACCGAAGAAGGTGATTCTTATGTTCTTACTGTAAGTGGTTCTGACCAAAACCTTGAAGCATTAGCCGATGAGGTTATGTCAATGACCGGAGCAGCTGGAGAAGAAATGGAATTCCTTTTAAATATGATGACGATTTCTGACCTATCGTATTCATTATATATTAATAAAGAAACGTTCCTTCAAGAAGCGATCGATATGACGATGACAATGGAACTTAATATGGAAGAAGAAGGCGTAACAATGACCATGACACAAACAACGTCAGGTACATTCACCAATTACGACCAAGTTGACACAATCGTTGTACCAGACGAAGTCATTGACTCCGCTGTAGAAATCGACGAGGAAATGCTTGGTGGCCTAGAAGGTATGGAAGAAGACGAAATCGTTGAGGAAGAAGACAGCGAAGAATAATAACGAACAAAACCACTCTAATATTAGAGTGGTTTTTTATAATTATACAGACAATAATTCAAGAAATTCACCCCTACATTCATGCGTTACTCACGCTTATCAAAAAAGATACCTTCTTGTGTAGGTGCCGTATAAGGGTTATCATACTTGCGATTAAGCTTCTTTTTTTGTTTCATTTGATTAATATTTCTTTTAATTTGATCACGATTCCGTTCTAACCCTAGCTCCATTTCTTGACTCAGTTGCATTAATTGTTGTTTCCGTTCAATAGAAACTTGATCTTTCACATCATGATCTAAGTTTGCAATTAACAACTCTCTCTCTTTAAGAAGCTTTTCCATTTCAGCGATTTGGGACTCTCTCGCATCAACATCATCACTTAATGGATTGCGAACCTTGTGTACGAGTAATTCCGTAACTTGTATGAGTTCCAGGAAAGTTCCAAGCTTACTTTCCTTCATTACCAAACCTTTGCTTTCTATCAATTTGTAATGCTTCTTTCCATGTATCTCGGAATTGTGTAATCATATCTGTCGCCGAATCGAGTTTGGTTATATCCTTTTCCATATTAGCCTCGATAAGCAAGTTTAATGTGTAATCATATAAAGCTAACATATTCTTCCCTAACTCCGTATCAACCTTTAAAGTAACCATAAGCTCACGAACGATATTCTGGACCTTAAGAATATTTGTATTAGATTCTGCGATATGACCGTCATTCATTGCTTTTTTTGCTAGACCACTAAATTTTAATGCTCCATTATAAAGCATCAAGGTCAGCTCGGCTGGCGAAGAAGTTTCAACCTTGTTATTTTGATACGTTTGATATGGATTTCTCATTGCCACGTTGTGTACATCCTTTCTATGTTAATCGTTATTGAGCAAAGAACTGCATTAAGGACGCTGCTTGTGAATTCGCTTGATTCATCATAGCTTCCATTCTCGAAAACTGTGCCCAGTAACGACTCTCGATTCGAGCTAATCTCGTTTCAAACGCCTCAATTCGCTTATTAACATCAAGAAGCTGAGTACCAATTATATACTGATGCTCCGTTCTATTCTCATTACCTGCTCGATCGACAATCGAATTCATTGTATTTGAGATATCTGCTCTGACTCGTCCTATTAGACCAGTTTGGTTATAAATCTCATTTTTTTGTTGCTGAGTTCGGTCAGCTTGTTTGATACTCGTTAAACTAGGATCAGCTGTTCCGTTTAAAATCTGATGAACCGAATCCGGATCCTCCGCTAAAGCAGCCCGAAGCTTATCTTCATCAAGCTCCAAGAAACCACCCATTGTATAATCATTACTCGTACTAATTCCCAATTGAGTAATTTGATTAAATTGACCACCTGTCTGCACAGGAGCATACAAGCTCGCACGCATCGTGGATAACAAAGAATTGAGCAGTGGGTCATTTCGTAATAATCCACTTGTTGCTTTTTCATCCCAAAGCTCCGCTTCACGCTCAGATAATTCCCTTCTTTGCTCATCCGTTAAAGGTGGAAAATCACGAAAGTTCGGCTCAGTTAACATTGCTCGAATCTCAGTAATCGTCTCATTGTATGTATCTACAAATGACTTGACCTTTTCAAACGCATCATCGGTATTTGTATCTACTCGGAACGTTTCAAAGTCAGCCGTTACTTCCGATAACGTAAAAGCAATACCTCCAACTGAGACACGATTACTACGAGAGTCCATTACAATAGGTTCTGTAGACATAAAGGAATCAATAAATTCAATTTCAGCATTCGTACCTGCTACTTCATTTTCTTGTTGGATATGTAGGACATTATTTAGAAACCCTAAATCCCCTCCAAAAGAAATCTGGTTGGTATTACTTCCGTCCGCCGCATCAAAAACACCTGTTTCCGTACGTTCAATTATTACTTTATCATAACTAGAGTTATAGGACATTTTGATACCGAGACCAGCTGCATTTACTTCCCTAAAAAGACTATCTAAAGATTTACTTGTATCAATAGTAAAGCTTTTCGTTACTTCTTCACCCTTGCTATTATAAGTGGTAATGGAAAACTCCTCACCATCGTAAGAATCAATGTCACCTGCATAAAATTCCTGGCTATTCAAAGCGGAATTAGTACGAATTTTCATATCTCCATTTGAGATAGTGTTTTCACTAATATTTCTTGTCTGTGTGGCAACCTGATTTACTTTAAGCTGAAAGGCTCCATTCCTTACCTCCGCATTAGGCTCTGCTATAAATGCCTTACTATCTGAATTTGCCACTTTTGTATTTAAAGATGAACGTAAACGAATATTATAGGCTGCATCATCGAGCTTTTTTAATAACAAATTCACATCCCGATATTTATCTCTTTGCCACTCTAATGTTTGCTTCCGCTGAAAATGACGGTCAAGAGGAATTCTTTCCGCCTGCATCAGTTGTTTAATCATACTTTCTGTATCAATACCACTTGCTAATCCACCAATTCTCACAAGCTCACCACCCTCTAAATTTTCTTATCAAAAAATAAACTAATTGTATCTCGAAAAGCAGCATATATATCAAGGAGTTTTTTTGGAGGAACCTCCTTAATCACTTCATTTGTTACTCGATCAACAATTTCAACATAATATTCATCCAAATCCTCGTGTAGGGCAAATCGCACACTCGCATTCATGGAATCTGTTATTTTGTTCAACTCATGTACATGCTGTTGAACGACCTGTTTTGTAGGTTCCACAGCTCCCCTTGATAATTCTGCTTGAGCGGACTGTTTCGATTGATTGGCTTGATATCCTTTTACATTTGTATAGTAACTAGAAGCTGATTGGACCTCCATCTCTTTCACTCCTTATCAAATTTTTTCTTACCTCTTATATCGGTCTATTGCTTAGGAAGTTAATGACTTTTGCTAAGAATGCTTCTTTTTTCCAAAAGAAAAAGACCCAGGAGGACCTAGATCTTTTCGAAGTAAAATTAACGTAATAATTGAAGTACAGCTTGTGGCTGTTGGTTAGCTTGAGCAAGCATCGCTTGTGAAGCTTGGTTAAGAATGTTCGTTCTAGTGAACTCCATCATTTCTTTAGCCATATCTACGTCACGGATACGAGACTCAGCAGCTTGTAAGTTCTCAGACGCATTGTCTAAGTTTTTGA
Organism: Alkalihalobacillus pseudalcaliphilus; assembly: GCA_001038565.1. Taxonomy (GTDB): domain Bacteria; phylum Bacillota; class Bacilli; order Bacillales; family Bacillaceae_D; genus Alkalihalobacillus; species Alkalihalobacillus pseudalcaliphilus. The sequence continues at coordinate 107,350 of LFJO01000002.1, read as the reverse complement.
TTGTGTGCTCAAGGCGGTTTTGGTAAGCACCTAACAATGAGCGACCACTTGAAACTTTTTCAATCTCCGCATTAATTAAATCAATTGCTGCTGTTGCATCACCTTGACTGCCAGAAATATCAAGTGCATCTACTGCGGCATGTACTGATGTAAGATCGATACCTTCAGTTGTGAAATCTAACGTCATTGTTTCGTTTGAATTTGCACCAACCTGGAATACCACAGATCCAGTAGTACCAGTAGTACCATCAAGTAAGTTCTGTTGGTTAAACTGAGTATTTTCCATGATTCTTTCAATTTCATTTGATAGTTCTTCAAACTCAGCTTGTAGTGCCTCTCTATCAACATCAATATTAGTGTCATTAGAAGCTTGAACAGCTAATTCACGTTGACGCTGTAAGATTTCATGTACTTCATTTAAAGCACCTTCAGCTGTTTGAATCATTGAAATACCATCTTGTGCATTACGAGATGCTTGATCCAATCCTCGGATTTGTCCACGCATTTTTTCAGAAATCGATAAACCAGCTGCATCGTCGCCAGCACGGTTAATACGTAATCCAGAAGATAGCTTCTCCATCGCTTGTTGACCTTGGTTAAGGTTAATCCCCATCGCACGATGTGCATTCATTGCTGGTAAATTGTGATTAATAATCATTTCTAATTTCCTCCTTGAGTTTGCTCCGCCCACATCCTTGTGGTTGGATATTAGTTTTTTTAGAGCTGCTTCAGTTTGAAATGCCGGCCACATTTCTTGTTGATTAACTCTACAACTCTATTATCGACATGACTTTTATGAAGTTTAGACTTTTTTTGAATTTATTTATGATTTTTTCCTTATAAGATTTTTAGTTCGAAAGTTTCAGATTGCAACGGTTTACCAACAGCATAATAAAAAAAGTTGCATGCCTTGTCCCGTCTCAGCGCTATTATTGCAGAGAAGAATACCTCCATTAGCTAACTTACAAAACAAAAAGCACCAAGAGCCCAACCCCTTCATGCTTTTAAACGTTTCAAGAATATTTACTTTTATGGTTTAATTTTGTAAAAATTACCCTCTATTCACGTAGCCGTTTTTAAACATACGGTTAATGAGCTGAAGCTTACTTGAAACCTTTAGTTTACGCTTAATTGCTTCCACATAACCTGTCACCGTATAGGGCGATAGGTATATTTTCTCGGCAATTTCTTTAATAGATAGACCTTCGATCATTAAAGTAATGACCGTACTTTCTGTTTCTGTAAAAACCTCTCTCGCCTTAGGTGTTAGTGAAAACAACTCTTGCTCTGGCTCTTCGTGAATGGAATGCTGTTGAACAATCTTTAACACTTCTTGCTGATATGCCTGATCAATGTATTGCTGACATGATTTGGCTGCATGCATTTTATTAATTAAAGAGTTAACGCAATCCGAATATTGAAAAATATGGACCTTAGGAAATTTTAAAAGTAGCTTTTGAACTAAATAATCTTGATTTTCATACAAAATCACATATAAGTGTTCGGTACTTTTGGCATTCATGTTTTCAATAATAGCATTCAAATCCTGATGGCAAATGACCTGGACTGACTCGATGGATTCATTCATAAATTCTGTGTATAGCTTGGCTTTTAAATGATTGTCGCTGCAAATTAGGCTGACCTGTTGTTCCCTCAGTGAATGCGCTGAATCCATTAGCCCTCTCCTCCTCGTTATCCTAATATATAAACTTAAAAAAGCTGTTGAAACCATTAATCCCTTTCTATTAATTGATTCGAAAGTCACGGTAATAGAAAGAGTAACAATATAATGAATGTACTACTTACTGTATTAGGTGTGAATAGGTCTTTTTTATAGACGGATAGACCCAAAAAATTCTATATAATGAACTTTATCATACACCTCTTAACTGTTTTCACCAAAATTTGTAGGTTATCAGTCTGTTTTTTTCCTTTTTATAAATCTTCTAATATTTTCCTAGAAAAGCATTAGCGAATTAATGGAATTTACATGGAAACGACCTAGATAACACACTCCTTTTTACTGGGTACTTAAGTCCTAATAATTCTTTACAAAGAACAAAATTACTCGAAAAATGTTTCTTTTTGTCTTTTTATTATGTGTCAAAAATGAGGCGAAAAGGTTCTTTAACAAATTCCTACAATTTACGCAATTCGAAATATCCGCAAAACGAAATGTTAAAAATGACCAAAAAATATAAACAGATATAAGTTATTTGCTTCGTTCATATTCCGTTTTGGTTATAATCTAATAGTAAAGGAGATTAAAGGCTATGTAAATTGGTACAATTACCGATATTTCATATAAATACACTATATATTTTATCTATCTGTTACCTTTGCTTTATATAAAACATACTACAACGAAAATACCAGGACTTTTGATACATTATCCCTTCAAAAATGACTTTAAACTCTCTAATGATACGGTTTTCGCCGCTTCATGATTTTCAGATTGAATCGCTAAATAAATTTCTTTTCTATGAATCTCAATATGCTTGGGGGCTTGAATACCTAGTTTTACTTGTTCACCCTCGACACTTACGATTGTTACTTCGATATCGTCGCCAATTTTAATTGATTCATTGCTTTTTCTCGTCAATACAAGCATTACTTTTCCCCCTTAACAACAGACTGTTTAAAGATTCGTTCTTTCGTCTGGTAAAGTGAGTCATTCATCATAAACTGTCTACCTTTTTGCTTTTTCATATTCAATACAATCGGCCCCTGCAAATTAGCGGTTGTTTCCATAAATGGTTCCTTAACCGTTAGTAAAACAAAGATAGCGACCTGTTCGTTTGAGGTAATGTTAAGTTCTTCAATCACTTGTTTACTTAATTGAACTTGATAATCTTGTATATAAGAAAAAGGCTCGACACAAATAAAAGCAACATCGGCTGTTTCAGTGGATTGCAGTACATAAAAAGGACTTTCTTCCTCTAAGGATAAAAGAACAAATTGCTTTTCACTCTCAAAAGCAGGAAGTCCTTTTGCAAAGTGGAAAAGCTGTTCATTTTTCAGCTCAATTTGCCCATGATATTTTGTTTGAATCTTCATGGTAACACCTCTCTTAAATGACTTTTTATAGGTTCATTGTAGCATAATCTTTCCACGTAAATTAAATTCAATATGTATAAAATAAGTGAGCGTCATGATCACTCTCTATTTATTAGAATGACTTTTAATTGTTTTTTTCTTGAGATAAACATAGGCAAAATGGGGCAATCTTTTTTTGTTTGTAATAGTTACGGAAAGTAAAAGCGGGGAAAAAGGAGAGGTACAAGACCTAAAGAGCACGATTGACGGCTTGGTCTTGTACATGAAAGGAGATCGCATTTTTCTGGCGGACATAGACATCGGCTTGCCACTTTTGAATGTGGATTTGCGGGTCATGCTTTTGGACATGAATATCCACATATCCATCTGGAGCCTGAATGTGCACTTCACTAGGCTGATAATGAAATTTGACGCGGTCAAGACTTTTTGGCATATAAGCAATTTGACTGCTTGGTGTTGCTTTTACAGTTTCATGTCTGGCTATATTGGCAATCGGATTCGTGTATAAGTGAATTGCCTGCAACTGTTTCCCCTGGTTGACCTTTTTTGAAATATAGGTGTGAACAGCAGGTATCATTTTCTGATAAAACTCTTTTGCATACCTTAATGGACTTTTCAAATGAGCGTCGGCAAATGCTTCACTTTGATCGATATGTAAGCTCGATTGACTTGTTCGGATTTGAATCACTTCATCAATCTTTTGATCAATAAACAATTGAGCTTGCTTCTGCCTAATTTGGACAGGAGGCTCATTTTTGTGAATACCGATTTGAGCCCAAATCTGGTTAATATGAAGTTCTGGTACTCGCACTGGTAAAGCCTCCCCTCCATACCGAATTCCTTATTTTACTTTCTGGAGGATTTATCATTTAGATGTATAAATGATTTTCCTTTTTATCTTAGAAAGTCTAATAACGTCGGCTGCATAATTCTTGCACCCGTCCCTAGAGCTGCATTATGGATATTCTCTTGAATAATTAAATTCATAATCACTTCTTCCATATCCGCATCTTCATTATCAGACATCATTTTCTTCGCACTAATTTCTTGATCAAGAATACGATTCTCCATCATTTCAACGCGATTGGTTCTTGCCCCTAACTCGGCTCTTTGAGATACAACTTGATCAATATGTCCTAAAAATTGGTCAATGTACCCAGTTAGCTGTTCACCGGTTAAAGATGGGTCTTCTAAGGCTTGTTCAAATCGGATAATATCGCCAAATAATTGGTTGCTAAATACATCATTCGGATTAATATTAACCTGTACTTTTACACCCTTCATTAATTCAACTTCAACCGCCTGAGAGTTAGCTGAAACAGCCTGTTTATCAGCGATAACGAGATCATTTGTACGTACCGTCGTTGAGTCCACTTCCCCTGTATCACGATTCGGTTGCAGAAAACGGATATCATTTTCCTCTGACACAGTTAATTGAAAAGCTGTGTCAGCAAATGCTGGGTCATCAAATTCAGGGTTACCGATTTGATTTACATCTTGAAAGACAAATTCACCATTGGCATTTTCTCCTACATATTCAAAGGTACGCCCACCATGAATCAGTTGAAACTGTTCTAAATTGGCATCGGCAGTAAATAACGTCGATAATGGCTGATTCAAGTCATTGGAATTAATAACAGGCGGCGACAACGTATCAGTCCCATTAAAAATATACTTATTCCCTGATTTCGTATTCGCAATCGATTCCAAATGGAGACGTAACTGCTTTACTTCTTTGGCAATATTTGCCCTTTCGCTCGCATCATAGGAGTCATTCGATGCTTGAGTGGCTAAATCACGTATTCTCTTTAACGCATCGGTCGCCTCACCTAAGGCAGAATCAGCCGTATCCATCCAGTTATAAACTTCACTTAAATTCCTTTTAAACTGAGTAACTTCAGCTACTTGTGTACGGTACATCATCCCCTTCATCGCAACAACCGGGTCTTGTGAAGGACGTGTAATTTTTTTCTGTGTCGACATTTGATCAGAGAGCTGACCTAACTTCTGGTAGCTTAGATTAATATGACGTAATGTATTTTGCGAAATCATTGTCGGTGTAACTCGCATCTCTTATTCCCCCTTATCGACCAACTAAGCCCATTCGATTAATGATCGTATCAATAAGCTCATCAACCATCGTTATATTTCGTGCAGCCGCATTATAAGCATGCTGATATTGAATCATCAAGGTTAATTCTTCATCAACGGACACATTACTAACCGATTGTCGATTGAATTCAACACTTGCCAATAAATTTCCTGAATTATTTAATAGGCGTTCAGCTTCCTTCGTATCAACAGCCATTTGTCCAATGACGCTTTGATAGAAACCACCAACTGTTGCCGTAGACGTTCCGAATTGAAGCTGCATATCTTTTGCATCAGCTAGTAATGCAGCATTCGACGCATCACCTGGAAAGGCTTTAGGCACACCAGGCTTAAACACCGCTTCATTTTCTAAAAAATCAGCCACAAGTGCAAAGTTATTCGTATCCTTAGCTTCTCTTAAAACTGCTTCATATTGCTCAACATTTTCTAAAGCTTCCTTATTAACACCCGATGCGGCAATATGATTTAAGCTTTGATTAATATGATCCGATACAGCTAAAAGAGCAGCAGCCCCTTTTTTATTTGTCGGGTCATTAAAATCTAAAGAACCAATCGTAAAGAAATCTTGCCCTTGATGAACTTCACCATTTACATCTGGTAAAGTAAAGCCACTTTTATGAATATCATTAATTTGTTTAGCAAAAACAAAAGCCATCTCATCTAATTGAGCAAGCATCTTTGTGTATGTACCAACAACTTCACCTTGTTCATTTGTATAACCTAAGGCTTCGACAATCCCTTTTAAAGCACCGTTTGGCATATCAGAAAAGGATAAATTAACATCTCCTATATTCATTGAAACAAAATGTCCATCCTCATCTTTGGTCATCGTAATCTGTTGAAGATTATCAGGATTGCTACCATCAACCATGGCATGTCTCGTCCCATTAGCATCAACAAAAAATAAATTAACTGCACCCTCTGCAGCTGAGTTAGGCTTTCCACTACTTTCCTCTCGACTAACTGAAACCTTCATATATCCAGAGATCTCATCAATTAAACGATCCTGTTCATCATATAAATCATTTGTCACATAGCCGTGTGGCTCAACGTCACGAATTTGCTTATTAACCTGATTTAATTGATTTAACAATGAATTCAGATGAGTTGTTTGCACATCTAACTCATTTTTATAATCATCTTGAATTTGTGTGAGTGAATTCGATATGTAATTGAAGGAATCCGTTAATGCCTTTGCCGTTTCTCTTACGACAGAACGTTCACCCGATTCGGCTGGATTTTGGACAAGGTCCTGAAATTTCGACCATAACTCATTCAACTGCTTCGTCAAACCATCCATAGAAAGCTCATTCATTTGTGATTCCATTTTTTCTAATGAAAGATATCTCGCATTCCAATAACCGGTTTTCGTATGCTCATTCCGAAATTGTACGTCTAAAAATTGATCGCGGATCCGTTGAATCGATCCTGCCTTTACACCCGTCCCCATCGAGCCTGGTATTTGTGGACTGTTCATCCCTGCTGACGGATATGCCTCCGTCGTTTGAAAATTAACACGCTGTCTTGTATATCCTGCTGTATTGGCGTTAGCGACATTATGCCCTACTGTATATAAAGCTTGCTGCTGTGTCATCAAGGCACGCCTTGCTGTTTCTAATCCTGAAAAAGTTGATAGCATTGGAATCCTCCTTTTATATGAAAGTTACTTATGGGCGATAGTTTGTGCCGTGAAGTTAGCTCGTCATCCATCTCGAGATAGTTGACTTAACAGGACACTGCTCCCTTTTTGTGCGTGCAACTCCTAATGGTGATCGAGTTGTAAACGGGCCAACTGTTTAAAAAGTCGCCACTACTTTCATCTTTGTTGGTGGCGAAGTGAATGGGGCTTCGCCATGTGGGTTTTGTATAAAAGTTCAATGGGTGATGCACGGAATCTCGTCAAGTTCACATCCAGTATGACAGGTTACGACAAATCATTAAGCTCAAGAGCTCATTGTGACATCATGGCACTTGAGTAACTAACACGTTTAGCCTTTTTCGTGTATTTACTCACTCTCTTCCTTCGAGTAACTGTCACGTTCGGCACTTTTCGCACTCTTACTCACTCTCTTCCTTTGAGTAACTGCCCAGCATTTCCCGCACTATCGGACTATGCCTCTTATTTAAGCCTTTGAATCAAATATCGAGCGGGTGTGATTATCATAGGTTGGGATTGCTTCTTGGTTTCGTTGATACTGCATATCCGTCAACTGCGGGGAGAGTAAGTCCATCGACAACTGGATGTAGGACATTGATTCCTCTAACAATTCCTTGTTATGATCATTTACTCGTTTCATTTCAATGATTAACGGAAGAAGCTGTTCCTGCAGCTGCATGAGCTCTGCTGCTTCCTCTTTTCCAACCGTTCCTAATACATCTTTCATCGTCGGGTTTAATAGCGGCTTATTGACTCCCTCAAGAAAAGCCTGCACCTCTCTCATCCGCACCATCTCGGCCACTTTTAAGCGTTGTGCCCATTTCGTTTCTTCTCGTACAAGCTGCTCGAGACTCTTCATTTCATTCTTTTTTATATAATCGGTCTTTTTGATTGCTAGTTTTAAAAGCTTTTGATGAATTTCTACCAATTCATGTAAAACATTTTTCACTTTCGTTAATGACATGGTAAACTCCTTTATTAAAAGTTTTCATTCCAATAGTCATAAAATGCCTTTGCTACCTTTTCTGGCTGCACCTTATACTCACCATTTTGAACTTGCTTTTTCAATTCATCTACACGCTCTTGCCTATCTAACACAAGAGGGTTTTTCTGCTGAAGCTTTAAAGCTTCATCTGAAATTTGTAGCTGGTCTTTTTTCCAATTTGCTTTTTGTGTTGCCTCTACTTTGCCTATTGGCTTTTGATACATTTGGCTGCTAATGCTTTGATAAGGATTAACTTTCACTAGATACACCTTCCTTTTAGAAATGGACTCGATGTATTGCATTCGTGTCATTCTTCATCTATTCATACTCATCAATTAACACGTCTTCTTATTTTCTCTCTTAAAGTATCGACCGAAATGAATAATGATTAATCAGTCTTTATAACGATTTATATTAATAGAACGATAGGTCTGATTCTTACTTGTAAGATCTTGACGCACATTCTCTTCAAACTGCTTTTGTCGTTCATGTTGATGAACACCCTTTATAACTCTATCCTTACAGCTTTCACATAATCGACCTTGATGGATCGAGTCACCACATGATTCACAAGGATAGCCTAAATTAGGGAAATTGGTCGTTAATAATCGACCTTCTCTAATAAATTGATATATTCTTTCATATGGTACTTCTGTATAGGCGTGAACTTCTTGTACCGTGGCCATCCGATTTTCTTTTTTATTCATGTAACTACGAACAACTTCAAACTGCTCCTCTTGCTTTTTAAAACAAGTATTACAGACTTTTCGTAAGCCTTTCATAAACAAACGACCACATATCGGACAATTCGTTAAATTACTCAACATTCTCTCCTCCCAAACAACAAAGCGATACACTTTTTTCTTTTTAGCGTGCGATTGTAAGGGAAACAACCTCTTCTACCCCTATTTGCTTTAAAACATAAGCTGCTTGTCTTAAAGTTGTCCCTGTAGTATAAATATCGTCTATAAGGATCGCTTTGTTTAGTTTTTGTGAAATATTGTTCAGTTCTTTCTTAATTGAAAAGGGATTATCATCGAAGGAAGCGAGTCGTAACCGACGTGATTTTTTACTTTGTTTCTCTCGCTCTTTCCTCTGTAAAACAGGGTGAATCGTAGCATTTTTCCATCCCGTAAGTAGCAGCTCACTTTGGTTAAAGCCTCTCTCTATTAACCGTTGCGGGCTTAAGGGAATAGGTATTACCACATAACCTCTGAAATGCTTCATATATAAATCATACAATTTCGGAGCAAAAAACTCTGCGATGACCGCATCCCCACGGTACTTATAGCTAGCCAGCGTTTCCTTCATAAATAAATTATACTGATAGACCGAGATATTTTTATCCAATAAAAAATGAGTCCTTTGATCACGTTGCCAACGCATACAATCAAAGCAGCATCCATCTTGACTCCAATTTCTTACAAGCAACTCTCTCGAACAAATTCGACAACGGTCCCCTTCTAGCTTCTTTAACTGCCTTAAGCACCTCAAACATAAATCTGAATCCGTTTCAATTAAGAGTAACTGTGACCAACTTGGCTTCTTTACATAGGAAGAAAAGCAAAATAAACACCGTGTCATGATAATAATGTCCCTTCTCGATTCATCATTTTAACTTGACGAATGGCCCGATTCATCGCGAGCGTTCTCCCAAAATGAAAGAAACAAATTTCACCCTCTGGAAACTTTCGATCACGGCCAACCCTACCCGATATTTGCACAAGTGCCGCCTCATCAAATACAGGATTTTCTGCCCCTAAAACAGCAACCGCAACATTTGAAATCGTAACACCGCGTTCTAAAATCGTCGTCGTAACTAGTAATGAAATGCTCCCCTCACGAAAAGCATTGACTGTTTGATGTCTATCTCGTGCATCAGCATACACTTTACCATGACTAAATCCTTTCAAAGAAAGCGCATCAGATAACTGCTCGACTACAGCGATCGTTGGAACAAATAACAAGATCGGCTGTGTGAGGTGTTCAGTTAGCCATTGGATTAGAGGCGAGGGCAACTTTCTTTTCTTTATTTTTTTCGTCCAATCTCCGACCCACTTTAATCTTGGGACAGGTAGTGGGTAGCCATGAAAACGCTTTGGAATTTTCACCATTTGTAATTCTGACTGTCTCAGTAATGACTGATTAGGCGTCGCACTTAAATAGATAATCGGAGCTGCTTGCTTCCGAGCTCTCTCCACCGCAAACTGTAAGCTTTTATCAAAAGAGAACGGAAATGCATCCACTTCATCAACAATGATACAATCAAATGCGTTCTCATATCTCAACACCTGATGCGTCGTTGCTAAAATAAACATATGACAACGATCCTTGTGCTCACTGCCACCATATAAAGCCGCCATTCTAATCGAAGGAAAAGCCTGCTGAAACCGCGGCTCAAGCTCCTTCACCACATCTGTACGAGGTGTTGCAAGAAGTACACGCCACCCCTTGGCAAAAGCTTTTTCTAAGCCTCTAAAAATGATCTCGGTTTTCCCTGCTCCGCACACCGCCCAAACTAATCCGGTCTTCTTCTGCTCAAGCCACGAAACAATTTGCTCAGATGCACGAATTTGCCCTACTGAGAGCTCTCCTTCCCACGCCAAAGATTTCACCACTTTTGTCAACTTCGGTTGGTCGCCTATCCAACGATATAACCCTTGGCATGCCTGAACTTTACCTAAACTTAAGCAATGCCGACAATAATAACAAGAAGGCGAACCACACTTCGCACAAGGATGTTGACCAAACTGAAAAAAATCTTGATTATGACAACGCACACAAACGGGCCGTCCCTGTCGACCTCTAAACAAAATTGCTGGACTCTTTTCCAGCTTTTTCTCCTTCAGCCATTGCTCGATTTCCCGTTCTGATAAGTTCAGTTCACTTTTCAACAATAGCTTTCCGATCAAAAAAGCAGTATCATGATTCGGCTCTAATGACTCTATTAGCAACTGTCACACCTCCGTATCATTAGTTTTTTACTATACAAATAAAACAGATTAAACAAAAGAATGATGTTATCGATGACAGCTAGAAATATAAGGGGGCTTCAGGGACATACTTGGAGTTGTAGTTCGTGATCTGATATAAAGGATTAGCATTCTAGAACAGAGCTTATGGATTGTCTTAATGACATCAGAAATGGCTTGTTTACTCTAAAAGGATAGACTTTACCTGATGTCTACGGGGAAAAATCTGAAGTTCTTACTTCAGGAGAGGATACGAAGGTTAATCGAATTCATATAAAAAGACTGCTCACTTATCCACGTAAGTTGCAGTCTTTGTTGTGTATGCGTAAAAATGAATTAGTCCACTTTTTTTGACCATGTTATACCGATCGAACCTTGCCCTAAGTGCGTACCGATTACTGGTCCAAAATAACTTAAATTAAAAGTCGCTTCTGGGAAACTCGCTTTGAAGTCCTCCATTAACTTTGTCGCTTCATCCTCGCAATTCGCATGGATGATCGTTACTTGGAATTCTCCGCTTTTTGAAACTTCCTGCTCAAGCAACGTTTTGATTTTTGCAAATGCCTTTTTCTCCGTTCTCACTTTTTCATAAGGCACGATTTTCCCTTCAACTAAATGAAGAATTGGCTTTATTTTCAATAGATTGCCGACAAATAATTGAGCCGCATTAAGCCTGCCCCCACGATGTAAATGATTAAGGTCATCTACAACAAAGTAGGCACGAAGCGTTTCTTTCACCTTATCTAGATGTACTACAATTTCTTCAGCTTTTTTTCCATCTTCCGCCAAACGAACAGCCTCAAAAACGAGCTGTGCTTGTGGTGAGCAACTAATCGCCGAGTCATAGCCAAATACTTCAATCGATTCAACCATATCCGCTGCTGCCATGGCAGATTGAAACGTCCCACTTATTTTACTGGATAAGTGAATCGAGACAACTTGCTCATAACCTTTTTTCGCCAAATCTTCAAAAAGCTCTGCAAATTGACCAATTGCAGGCTGAGAAGTGGTAGGTAAATTCTTTTCACCTTTCATTCTCTCATAAAACTCAGCTGCCGTAATGTCGACCTCCTCTAGTAATGACTCTTGTCCAAAAACGACATTTAGAGGCACCATATATACATCTAACTTTTTACGAAGCTCTTTTGGCAGATATGCCGTACTATCTGTCACAACCGCTACTTTTCTCATGTTTAGTCCTCACTTATCTCTCAATTTTTTCTTTACCTACAATGTTATTTCCGTATGCTGTAAAATCTATCTCATTTAAATGTACCTTGAATCATTCATAGTTTCAAGACTTATTGAATAGTTCTTTTACTTTTTTGCGAAATCACGGCTTAGCACACCTTGACTGGTAGATTAAACTTCTGTTCATAGGGAAAACATGAGCAGAGAAACAGAGAGTTTGGTGGATAATGCTTGCTTTATTAGGAGCAGATTCGTCAAATTACTACATATCACAAGCTGATTTTTTGAATTTTTTTTCATATTTTACAAGGATTTTTATAAAATTTGTAGAAAAAAGAAGGAAAACTAAAGTTACTATAGAACTAGTACCTTTATATTATCATGCTTATGCGAGGAGGCACTGCGTTGATTTTAAAAAAGAGAAATACCCCTAGGGACTTAGTTATACAACGGAGCCTATCTATCCGACTTAAAGTCAAAAGTAACGAGCAAGAATTTCATTTAAGAAACATCCAGTCTGGTATTGATGGAGAAAAAGCCTTTGACCAATGGGTCGCCACGCACATACCTGAGCAATTCCCGCATGTTCAAGATATCCGCTTTACACAAAACGGTTCAACCCTCCAAATCGATTCAATCATCATAACACCTGAGAACTTGTTTCTTTTCGAAATCAAAAATTATCAAGGAACCTTTGAATTCCAGGATCATAAATTGTACACAGAAAAACAAAAAGAAATTAACAACCCCAACACGCAACTAGAAAGAACCGCATCCTTGTTAAGACAATGGTTAACCAAAAGAAATATCCCACACCCTCCTATTCAACCATATGTCATTTTCATCAACCCACATTTTTACCTTTACACCACCAGAAAAGAAGCAGCGAACTTTATCTTTAGTAATCAACTTCACGCATTTGCCCGCAAATTAGAGAAAATGAATCGTCACATCACCAATTCCCATCTAGAGCTCGCCAACCAGCTAATTCTTAATCACTTACACGAATCACCTTACGATAAAACACCAGACCACCCACCCGAAGACTATAAAAAAGGATTCTATTGCAAGGAATGCTACTCATTTGAAGTAACGCTTTCAAGGTATTATTTGTATTGTGAGGACTGTAAAGAAAAAGAACCGATTAAATCCTGTCTTTTAAGAACAATTGATGAATATCAGATATTATTTAAAGGAGAATTTACAACTACTGACATTTATTTTTGGTGCAATCAACAAGTTTCAAAAGCAACCATTAGAAGGATTTTAAGTTCTACCATGATTAAAGAAGGTAAGTACAGAGCTAGTGTATATAAACCCTCAACTAATAATTTTGCTCACCGTGATCAATAATTTACACGGGTTTTGCCTAATGGACTCTCTTTAGGCAAACCCCCCCATAAAGATGTTAACTGTGTAGATATACATAGATACAATTAACATCACCTACCACCAGCATCTATACATCGCCCCCTCTTTGTATAGATACTACCTTCCTATACACTGGTATCTGCACATTAACCCTCTCTTTGTGCAGATACTACCATCCTCTTCCTCAGTATCTGCACATTAGCCTCCTCTTTGTGCAGATACTAACCCTCTTCTCCTCAGTATCTGCACATTAACCCTCTCTTTGTGCAGATACTAACCCTCTTTTCCTCAGTATCTGCACATTAGCCTCCTCTTTGTACAGATACTAACCCTCTTTTCCTCAGTATCTGCACATTAGCCTCCTCTTTGTGCAGATACTAACCCTCTTCTCCTCAGTATCTGCACATTAACCCTCTCTTTGTGCAGATACTACCATCCTCTTCCTCAGTATCTGCACATTATCCTCCTCTTTGTGCAGATACTAACCCTCTTCTCCTCAGTATCTGCACATTA
>LFJO01000002.1:54177-93434 GCA_001038565.1 Alkalihalobacillus pseudalcaliphilus | reverse complement strand
CAGATACTAACCCTCTTCTCCTCAGTATCTGCACATTAGCCTCCTCTTTGTGCAGATACTAACCCTCTTCTCCTCAGTATCTGCACATTAACCTTTTATTTCTGAATCTATCACTCACAATATATAAAGTCATTAAAAAACCCAATTCAAAGCCGAAAAATCAGCTTTGAATTGGGTTTTATCTTATTATTCATATATAACATAGCTCAAAAAGTCATACGGTAAGCAATTGTATAAGATAAAATGAACAGCATGTCTTAAGCAAGGAACCATTTGCGTGGCAACAATACCATGTCCAGTGTATTCCATCCTCTGCTTTAGCATTAACCTCAGTACCTTGGCCGTCGAACCTCTAATTTAGCCTTCAAGCCTCAGCACTTCAGCCTTCACACTTCAACCTCAGTAACTCCGACCTCAGCACTTCAGCCTTCTCACTTCACCCTCTGTGCCTGTCCCACATCCGCTCATTCCTTACCTCACAACCACATAACCACTCTTGATTGCTTCAACCACTGCTTGAGTACGGTCGTTAACACCCATTTTTTGTAAAATGTTACTCACATGATTTTTGACCGTTTTCTCACTAATGAAAAGTGTTTCACCAATAGCACGGTTACTTTGGCCATCCGTCATTAATTGAAGAACTTCGCACTCACGACGAGTTAAGATATGAAGAGGCTTACGATATTCGACTTCACGATAACCGATTGATTCTTCATGCTCATCATCCTCTGTCGCTAGACGACGGTACTCTTTGATTAAGTTATGCGTAACTTTAGGGTGAATATAAGCACCACCTGAAGCAACAACTTTAACCGCTTCAATTAAAGCATCTGCATCCATCTCTTTTAGCAAGTAACCAGCAGCACCTGTTTTTAGCACGTGAGTTACATACGATTCATCATCATGAATGGATAAAATAAGGACCTTAATATGTGGATAACGCTCAATTAATGACTTTGTTGCTTCGACACCATTAACATTTGGCATATTAATATCCATTAAAATAACATCTGGTTGATATTCTTCTACTAACTGAACAGCTTGTGAACCATCTTCACCATCAGCTACAATTTCAAAATCATTTTCCATCGCTAATATTCTTTTTACACCTTCACGGAATAATTGATGGTCATCAATTAATACGATTCGAATGCTCTTTTTTTCGGTTTCATTCATTTCAGTCACCTCTTTGAGTATGTAGTTAGTTTTCCTTATAAAAATGGCTACATCTTAATTATTGTCTTAATCTTTGTTAGAATTATGGCTGAATCTACTTGTTTTTGTAGTCGCTTTACTACATCATTCTCTAAAATGAGCAATACTACTTCTATATCAACCTTCCTCAGATATAAGCGGAATTTGCACTAATAAAGTAGTGCCTACATTTAAATGTGATTGGATATTCAAATCACCTTTTAACATATTCACTCGTTCTTTCATTCCCATTAATCCAAATGAACCTTCTTTTACGGAGGAGGGGTCGAAGCCTTTACCATTATCCTTAATAACCAATATCACTTTCGTTTTCTGGAATTCAATCTTCACTTGTATTTCGTCTGGTTCTGCATGCTTCACTGCATTTTGGATACCTTCTTGAACCAAGCGGAACATCGCTACTTCAAATTCCTGCGGCAATCTCTGCTCCTTACCAAGTGCCTTAAAAGAAACGATTACTTGATGGTGCTCCTCGAAATTCTTTAAATACTTTGATAAAGTTGGCATTAACCCTAAATCATCAAGTGCCATTGGACGTAAATCATAAATAATACGCCTGACTTCTGCTAATGAAGAGCGTACCATTTCCTTCAGTGAACGAATTTCCTTTAAAGCCTCGTCGATACCTTCTTCTTTATGAATCCGTTCAATTAACTCAGAACGAAGCATAACATTTGCCATCATTTGTGCAGGACCATCATGAATTTCCCTCGAAAGTCTCTTACGTTCACTTTCTTGAGCTTCGATTATCTTCAGACCAAACGCCTGTTTTTCCTTGGCACTTTGGATCACTTCACCAACGTGTTTTAGATCCTGAGATAAAAAGTTATAAACGACTGACATTTGTCCTGCTAACTGCTCGGCGCGTTCCACGGTGTCACCTAAATCAACAATTCGTCGCTCAATTGTATCACGTCTTTCACGTAATTGAAGCTCTTCTTGTCGTAATACGGCTAGTTCGACCTGGTAATTATTAGCTTGCTCATATACAGCTTGTACTTCCTTTGTGCTGTATTGGTCAAAATTCTTACTTACCTCAGCCAGACGATTTCGAGCATATCTTGCGTAAAGCTCTGTTTTGTCCGTATTCTCAATGATACGCGTCACCTTTAAACGAATTTCAAGTAATTCTTTTTGTAAAGATACATACTCCTGTCTCGACTTTTCGCTAATCTCGAAAATCTGCTCACGACTTTGCCCTACAGTATGTATCGTCTTTTCAATTATATCTTCAAGTACTGTTTGTCCACTCAAGCCTTTTCACCTACTTTTTTTACCAGAAATCAGTCAAAGGTCACAAATGAACATTATGTCCCTGTCCCTCATTGCTACATGAAAGACTTTCCGCTATCCTTATATTACACCAAAAAAAACTAAAATCCTATCTAGTTTCAAACATAATTCGATATAAATATGCTAATACGAATATGTTCATGACGAATAAAGCGGATATAATTACGTAGAATTGAATATTTAACTCTTCCATGCATAATGATGCGACAATTAAACCAATTCCTACCTTTAAATTTGTTCCTACATAACTTTTACCTTATGATTAGGAGTAAGGTTCTAATACCACACATAAAAGTCCACCAAAACAAAAAAACATTCTCTTCTATTAAACATGGCCTATTTTTACTACGATCCATCAAACAAGTTATCCGACAAGCCTATCCTAACAAACCTTTGTTACATATTGATTTCGGATTCTTGTAAAACTATGAAAAAAGCAGGTGATCATTTTTATGCTGGAGGCTTATAAGACCGTCAAAGGTTATGGTGAGCATGAACTAGTTATACAAAAATCTCGATTTATTTCCCATTTTGCTAGAATTAATTCTGAACAAGAAGCTCAGCAATTTATAGACACGATCAAAAAAAAGCATTCAAACGCGACTCATAATTGCTCTGCCTATATTCTTGGTGAGCATGACAACATTCAAAAAGCCAATGATGACGGGGAGCCAAGCGGAACAGCCGGAGTTCCGATGTTAGAAGTGTTGAAGAAAAGACAACTAAAAAATACCGCTGTCGTTGTAACTCGATATTTTGGAGGAATCAAACTCGGAGCAGGAGGCTTAATTCGAGCTTACGGTAGCTCCGTTAGTGAGGGGCTTAACCATGTTGGCGTTGTTGAACGAACACTTATGAAAGTCGTACACTGTTCCATTGATTATCACTGGCTAGGTAAAGTGGAAAACGAATTAAGACAGTCACATTATCCACTCAAAGAAATTTCTTATTTAGAAGACGTGACCGTGAAAGTATATGTAAAAGAAGATGAGTATCATCCGTTTACAGAGTGGATGAATGAATTAACGAACGGGCAAGTCACCATTCAAATTCATGATGAGATCTACTTAGAAAAGATAATTTAACCTACACCTTTTTGCACAATCTATCTAATAATATAGAGAGAATCTGATTTATAAAGGTATTACTTTACGCGAAACACAGGCGATTTGCTTGTGTTTTTTGTTTTTTTATAACACATAACTAGTAATTGTAAAAAAATCAAAAATATAAGGATTTACATTAATATGTAGAATATTACATTAATCGATAAAAGGAGGTGATTAATATGTTAAAAAAATTAGGTTTTCTTAGCACATGTTTTATTCTAAGTATTCTCTTTATTAGCGAACCAGCAACCATGAATGCATCAATAACCAATAAGTCTGATTAAGTACTCTTTGGAGTCAATTCACAAACTAGAACTGTAACTGTCCACAGGGCTTTCGACTCATTCTCCCCTCAAACAATTACTTACAGTGAACTTGGTTGGAGAGGGACTCTAACTAGAGTTAGCTATCGTTATACTGGAGATCATTATGTCGCCGAATTTAGAGGTACAGTTTCTTGTACATCAGTGTGTCCTATTCCATAGAGTGTTATTTAATTAGTGATTCTAATCAATGCCACCAACTCCTGGTGGTTTTGATTTGCATCTAAAAGACTCGCCTTGACCTTAATCGCAAAATGAATGAACTGTATTCCCACTCTATCACACTCTCTCATTCTAAAGAAATTCCTTCTCTCACTGTCACCTTCTTTTCATTTTCAAGTAGAGTGCAATTAACTATTTATGTCACTTAGTGGGTATACATCCTTCATAGTTTGTTAAGCCGTATACTACTTACCAGAACTGAGGTTTTAAGTAATACTACGTTTGAAGCTCTTTCCTCACCGAAAGAGCCAGAGTTTTCTACGCTACTAATAATAGAAAAAGCCAGTGAAAATTCGCTTAGGAAAATTCACTGGCTTTTCATTTTGAGATAAGATTTATCTCATCCTTCTTTTTTCTTTATCATTATTGCCCATCAACAACTGGCGAATCTTCTGTTACACCAATTTGATATCTGTACATTCCTGTACCATCACCGATATAAGCATTAGTTACACGCTTATTAACAGGATATAAAATCGCACGATATACAGTTGGGAATACAGGAACTTCCTCAACCATTAATTCTTGCCACTCATTATATACATCAATACGATAATCTACATCAAATGCTTCGTCAGAAATACCTCTTAATAATAATTCTGTGTTTTCATCTGTCGCATAACGGCTATAGTTCTGTGCTGCTTCTGGACCGTAAAGATTTAGAGGGTTAACATCGATACCTACACCCCAAGCACCTTGATAAATATCAATAGCCTCATCATCATTTTGAACGCGCTCATAGAATGTATTAAATTCTTGTAGACGTCCGTCCGTTAATTGAACGCGTAAACCTACTTCTTCCCACGCTTGGATATAGTAGTAGGATAACGGCTCAGCAATGTCTCCACCTTCCATGGAAGCAAAGTTGATCGTTAATTCATTGCCATCTTGATCTTCTCTAAATCCATCTCCATCAACATCCACAAAACCAGCATCATCTAATAACTGGTTCGCTAAATCAGGATTGTACTCACGACCAGGATTAGTAGCATCATGATATTCAGAGTGAGATGGTGGAATTAATGTCGTACCAGCCCATCTTAAACCATCATAGAATTGCTCACCGACAGCGTTATTATCTACAGCATGCCACATCGCTTGACGTAATTCCTTACTACCCATTTTTGAATTTTCAGGGTCATAGGCAACTACATTGTTCTCAGTATCCCATTTACCTAGTTTAAAACCGATATACGTATAAGCACGATCAGTAGTTCCTAACCAATCAATGTTTGTTGCATCAACATTGTCTGCATACTGGTCAGCTGGGAATGAGTTAATCATATCAATCTCACCAGAGCGTAAAGCCTCCATCGCAACGTTAGGGTTTACTACTCTAAGTGTTACGTTATCTAAAGCTGGCTCGCCTCTCCAGTAATCTTCATTTTTAGTTAAGGTGACAGATTCACCTGGTACAATTGAGTCTACTACATATGGACCGTAACCAATTGGATTGACACGAGTTGCATCATGTGCTGACATGTCTGCTACTTCGATATCCCCATAAATATGCTTCGCAAGTGGATAAGACCAAATCCCACCAGTTACTAATGAAGGTGTTGCATTGACAAAAGTAACGCGTAAAGTCTTTTCATCGATAATTTCAAGGCCTGAAATAGAGTCAGCTTCACCATTATGGTAATCCATAATACCTTCTACATTACGAACGGTTGCATTAAAGCGCTCAGCATCATAATCTGGGTGTGCAATAACTTCATAAGCAAACGCCCAATCTTCTGCTGTCACAGGCTCACCGTCATGCCAGTTTACATTATCCTTAATAGTAAGTGTAATGACACGATTGTCATCTGGATCGATTTCATACGTTGCGGCACCATCATTCGTGTAAACAAATGTTTCATCCCATGTAAACATACTTTCACTAAACCAATTTAAAATTTCTGCATCATACGTACCAGAGTAGAATACCCAGTTAAGAGTACCTTCGAATGGGTCACTTGACGAAAGTCCATAAGTTAACGAACCACCATCAATGATGTCCCCCCCTGTTTTAGTTTGGTCAAAATCGTCGATGGAATACAATCCATCGGTATTATCTTCTTCCTCTTCTGAACCGGGATCTTCTGTATCTGGATCCTCATTTGCATTGCCAGGCTCACTATCTGTTCCATTATCACTACACGCAGCCATGAATAAAACAAAACCGGCTAATAATGCAAGGAACAAGAAACGAAACTTGCTTTGAGACATGATTATTCCTCCCTTTTTATCCTCTTCTTTGTTTTGCGTCAGTCGCACGTTTGAGCGCTTGACCAACATTATTTATACTCAACATCATTACTAAAATCAATAATGATGCAGGTAACCAAATCCACCAACGATGTTCGAGTGTCCCAGGGTTTGTTGCATAACTAACTAATGTCCCGAGACTTGGTGTACTCTCAGGAAAACCGAAACCTAA
This sequence comes from Alkalihalobacillus pseudalcaliphilus, assembly GCA_001038565.1. Taxonomy (GTDB): domain Bacteria; phylum Bacillota; class Bacilli; order Bacillales; family Bacillaceae_D; genus Alkalihalobacillus; species Alkalihalobacillus pseudalcaliphilus. Next base: position 86,847 of record LFJO01000002.1, on the reverse strand, counting down.
AAACGATAATCCTGATTCAATGCCGATATTAGATGCTAAATTTAATGTCATCGTGACAATAATTAGCGACGTAATATTCGGTAGCACTTGTTTGAAAATAATACTCATATGTGAGCTTCCTAACGTTTTTGAAGCATTGACATAATCTAACTCCTTCTCCTGCAGGGCTTTCGAGCGAATTAACCTCGCAATCCCCATCCAAAGGAAAGTAGCCATAATAAGTGAGAAAGATGTAATCGAATAACTTGGTACAATCGCAACGAATACGATAATAATCATTAATGTTGGTAAAATCATAAAGAAATCCAAAATACGCATTAACACATTATCAATTTTGCCACCAAAGTAGCCAGCAACTAAACCAAAGACAATTCCAACAAAACCGCTGAGTAATGTTACAAGAAGGCCAATTGAAATGGAGTTACGCGTCCCAATAATGAGCTGTCCAAAGACGTCACGTCCACCATAATCAGTCCCTAACCAATAATCAGCGGAAGGTGGCTCATTACGCGAAAATAAATCGACTCGAACGATCTCTTTCTGATCGAGAATAAGCGATATACCATATACAAAAAGCATTAATAAAATGAAAAAAATCAATGAAACTAGAGCTAATTTATCTCGAACAATCTCACGCCAGATTACATTTAGACCTGAAGGCGTTTTGATCGGTTCTTCATTTACAATATTTTGTTGTTGTGCCACTATAGCTCACCTCCGGATTATTTGATTCGAATTCTTGGATCAACAATACTTAGAATAATATCTGACATTAACGCACCTAAAATCGCAGCCATTCCATACAAGAGGACGAGTGTTGCAACAACTGTTGTGTCCCTTTGTGTGATAGAGGATAAGAAGAGCTGTCCCATTCCAGGGTAACTAAAGATATTTTCAATAAATATCGTTCCACCAATTAAACCCGTAATCTCATAACCAAAGAAGGCAGCGATAGGTAATAATGAGTTTCTGAAAATGTGACGGTTATAGACACGAGATTCAGAGGCACCTTTAGAGCGAGCCGTTAAAATAAACTCTTTATGCTTCGTATCAATAATTTCACTGCGCAAATATTGAACCGTTGATACTGTGGTAATTAACGCCATTGATAAAGACGGTAAAATTAAGTGATACACCTTACTAATAAAATAATCAAAGGTTCCTGGTGTTAACCCAGGCTGAACACTACCACTCGTTGGGAACCAACCTAAATTAAATCCAAATACAAACACCATTAATAGTGCAAAAATAAATAGCGGTGCCGCAAAACCAAGATACGTATATCCCGTAATAGCACGGTCTAACATCGTATCATTATATCGACCACTTATAATACCTAAAGGAATCGCAAGTAAATACGTGAAAAATAAAGTCATAACTGATAGCCACACTGTATTCCAAATTCTATCCGAAATTAGTGCCGTAACATCCATTTTATATCGGAAGGATTGACCAAAATCCCCTTGCACTGCATTCGTAATCCAATTAAAGTATTGAATATACCAAGGATCATTTAAGCCTAAGCGTTCACGTTGCTGTGCTTGCACTTCTGGACCTGCATTGGGGTCAATCAAGCCCGTTAAAGCATCCCCTGGCATTAATTGTGCTAAGAAGAAGATGACAACACTTAATACGAATATTTGTGGAATCATAATTAAGATTCGTCTGATAATAAAAGTCCACATATTCTATTGTCCCTCCTTCGGTAAAGCCACATAGTGCGTCTCAGAAATTGGTCTTAAGTCATAGGCTAAGCCATCTTTATCAAAATAATAGTCTTTGGATTCTTCGTATTCTCTTTTGACTTCTTCTCGTAATAACGTTTGCCTCTGACGATTTTTTGGATTAATATCAGGAATCGCTGAAATCAAACGCTTCGTGTAAATATGCTGCGGGTTTGTGTAAATATCCTCAGCCGTCCCTTCCTCAACAAGCCTTCCTTTATACATAATGCCGATTCGGTCACACATATGACGAATAATCCCCAAATCATGGCTAATTAATAAATACGTTAATCCCAAATCAGCTTGGATGTCTTTCATAAAATTCAAAACTTGTGCTTGTACAGATACATCGAGTGCTGATACAGGCTCATCCGCAATAATTAATTTAGGATTTAAAGCAATCGCTCGTGCAATCCCAATTCGTTGCCTTTGACCACCTGAGAATTCATGTGGATATTTAAAAATCGCTTCTTTGCTTAACCCTACTTGCTCCATTAATTCTTCCACTCGAGCTCTACGTCCTGCTCGGTCTAGGTCCTCATAATTCTTTAAAGGTTCTGAAATAACATCAATGATGCGTTTCTTTGGATTTAATGAAGAATACGGATCTTGGAAAATCATTTGAATATCCCTTTTGTTCGCTCCTGAACGCTTACCAGCTAAATTCGCTTCTTCAAACATTACATCACCAGCAGTAATCTCGTTCAGTCCAATAATCGCCCGTCCTGTTGTTGTTTTACCAGAACCAGACTCCCCTACTAATCCGTAAGTTTGTCCTTTAGGCAACCGAAGAGAGACACCATTTACGGCCTTGACATGGTCTACAACTCTTCTTAATACGCCTCCACGAATAGGAAAGTGAACGTGTAAATTATCAACTTTTAATAGGTCTTGCATTGTTCACATCCCCTTTCTGATCGTCTTCGAAGTGAAAGCTCTTATAACAACTACAGCGAACAAAATGTCCTGGTTTAACCTCGTGTAGCTCAGGATTTTCCTCATGTGCTTCCTCTGGAATCCAAGGAATCCGTGCTTTAAAGCGACACCCTTGTCTTGGAAGACTAGGTAACGGCGGAACAATACCTTGAATCACGTGTAATCGCTCATTCTTTTTATCTGTGGATGGTACAGATTCTAAAAGGGAGCGTGTATACGGGTGCTTAGGATTTTCAAATAGTTCTTCCACTGGTGCCATCTCAACGATTTGACCTGCATACATAACAGCGACTCGGTCAGCCATTTCTGCTACTACACCAAGGTCATGTGTGATCAATATAACACCAGCATCCATTTTTTCTTTGAGTTCCTTCATTAAATCAAGAATCTGTGCTTGAATTGTTACATCTAAAGCGGTTGTTGGTTCATCCGCTACTAAAAATGCTGGATTATTAGCAATCGCAATCGCAATAACAACACGCTGTCTCATTCCACCGGATAATTCGTGTGGATATTGATTATAAACACGACTAGGGTTCGGAATTCCAACATTGTCTAGTAACTCTAGTACTCTAGCTTTTCGTTGCTCTTTATTCATTTTGGTATGGAGAAGTAATGTCTCGTCAATCTGAGCTCCTACGACCATTAATGGATTCAGGGCTGTTAATGGATCTTGGAAAATCATCCCCATTTCAGCACCACGTAGCTTATTTAATTTCGCAGCTGAGATATGGGCTAAGTCATAGTCTTTATAAAAGATATGCCCATCAATTTTTGAGTTTTTCGGGTTATGGAATCCCATAATTGAAAAGGCAAGAGCACTTTTCCCGCAACCAGACTCACCTACGATCGCTACAATTTCGTTCTTATTTACTTCCAAAGATACTCCATCAACTGCTGCATGATACTCATCTTTTATCCGAAAGGATGTTTGTAAATTCTGAATTTTGAGTAGTTGATTCGTCATTTTCTCACTCCATTACTATTTTCTTCTAGGTGCCCTTCTCCATTCACGATATAAGAAAAAGAATCCTTATACTGCTTTAGCTCAATACTGACATCAACGGTATCAATACCTTCTAATTGAGCAAGCTCTCCATTTACGAAGTCAACTAGTGCTTCATTGTTCTTAAAATAGGCCTGCAAAATCAAGTCATGCCTACCAGAAAATACACCCACAAATCTTACTTCCCTACACTGATTAAGTTTCATGGCCACTTGTTCCTGATAACCAAGCTTAGTGGCAATACCTATGATTGCCTGCACTTGAAGACCAATCTTATTTGGGTCCATATGAATGATGAATTCAAATACCTTTTCGTTTAACATTCGGTTAATCCTTGAGCGAATGGTCCCTTCGCTAACTTCTAATAGCTTGGCCACTTCTGAATAAGGACGTTTCCCATTTTGCTGTAATAGCTTTAATATGGATACATCTAATGCATCGAGCTTCGACATTGCACTCACTCATTTCATCCCTACTGTTTATTCATGATATTTGAATGAGTTGTTATGGTAGGAATCGCTCAATATGAACTCACTTATATTCCCTTTAAAAAAAAACGTAACTCACATACTCGAAATATCAAAAATTCTGTAAATTTTACTAAATTGTTACGAAATATGTTTTTTTCTCAAAGAACGAATAAACATATTGTAAAATATTCGACAGACTTTTTCAATATTAAAATAATATTTTCTTTGTAAAATTTTCTGACTTAATGATATTTCTGACAAATACAACTATTNTTTATTCAAAAATGAATCTTATATTTTACGAATTTTATATCTTATTAACTTCATAAACTTTTATGCTTTTATCCTTTTAAGCTTTACTAGGATATAATAAAGTCACTTTTTGTCTATGAATAATCGAAATATTATGACATTATTATGTAACATTATTGAAACATCCACTTAATAAAAATACATGACTTCTAATGCTTTGTAAATGCTTTTTCTATATTCAACATTATTATTCTACTTATTTTTACAAAATCCTCCCAATACTTTACATTGCTTAAATTTATCTTTCCACTTTACGTAGAGGAGATTTTTCGATAAAATTGTAGAGATATCGTCTTAATGTAACATAAATATATAGAAGATTCGTAGTTTATGCGAACCATGATGGTAAGCCCCTTACATTCTTTTATAGGAAACCATCTATCTACATGGAGTTTCATTTAAGATAATGATTAAATCCTTTTTTATTTCATTTACGTCTTATATTATATGTACTTTTATGAATAAAATTGAATACCTTTTAATTAGAGGAAGTGAGGTATGAACGTGGATAACACCCGAATTAAAAATAGAAAAAAACGAAGTCGTCGTAAAGTGTTCCGAACGATTTTTATATTTATAACTCTTTGTTTCCTTGTTATTGGTGGGGCGATTTTTTACTCAGCGGTCAAACTTAACTCAGCAATTACTGGTGCAGCGGAACCTGAACTCGACCGTGGTGACAAATCAGAAATGCGTACAGAAGCCGTAAATCCAAGTAAAGACAATTTCTCTGTCTTACTATTAGGAGATGATTCTCGCCCAGGTGAATCAAGAGCAAGAACCGATGCCATGATTGTGGCTACCTTTAATAAGGATGATAAAAGTATCATATTAACAAGTATTCCAAGAGATACTCGAGTTGAAATGGTTGGCCTTGGTTACCAAGATAAAATTAATCACGCACATGCTCGTGGCGGTCTTAACATGACGATTAATACGGTTGAGAACTTTTTAGATATTCCTATTGATTATTATGGATATGTTCGATTTGATGGTCTTGTACAAGTGGTCGATGCATTAGGTGGCATTGAAGTGGATGTTCCATTTGATTTTACTTTTAATGAAGTAAGCACAGATAGTTACAATCTACAATTCTTTGAAGGACCACAAGTATTAAATGGTAAAGAAGCATTAGCTTTTGCACGAATGAGAAAAGAAGACCCTCGCGGTGATTTCGGTCGAGGAGAACGTCAGCAGCAAGTAATTGAAGGAATTATCAAACAAGCGGCTAGCTTTTCTACCCTTACACGTTTTGATGATTTAATTGATACTTTAGGTGACAACTTAGGTACGAACCTTTCATTTGCTAATTTAGTTGCACTTCACCGATATGCTGGTTCATTAAATGATATTGAAAAACATCAAGTAAAAGGTGATGACATACGGATTAATGGCGTCTTTTATATTGAGCCTAACCAACTATATGTAACAGACCTACAAACTAGACTAAAGCAACACTTAGAGATTGACGGACATAGTACCAATGACCCTAATCCATTCGCAGATGATGAGGTTGAACAATCAGAAAGTACGGATACGGGAACATATTAATATAGTCATTTATGAAACTTTGTTAAAAGCCTAACTTCATGTTAGGCTTTTATTTTGCGTATTGAATCAACATTTCGACAAATTCCGTCCTAGTACTTTGTCCCTTTTTATATAAAATTAACGAATTTCTTAGAAAAACCTCTTAACTTTTCCAAGAAAATAAACGATAATAGACTATGAAACTACTATTATTTTACATAGGTCTTAAGGACCAGATTGGAGGGATTTCAAATCAAGTCTTTAAAAACTGAAAAGTGGTTCATTTTGAGTATGCTTGCTTTACTTTTCTTCTTATTTCCGGTTGAAAAGGCTGAGGCCTCATCCTCATATCAAATAACCAACTACAACACGAATTACCAAAACGCTTTAGACCTACACTTTAACAATAAGGCTCAAACGGATAAAAACTATGATGTCTATATTCGTTCTGATTCATTAAGAGTGAGCGGTTCAACCGGCGAGGTAACCGGGACAGGTCGTTGGAATGTTCGTGGTGGGCCAGGAACAAACTTCTGGGTTGTCGGTCAGGTCAATGCTGGGTCAAAACTGACGGTTTTAGGTTCAGAGAAGGCTAAAGATGGAACAAACTTTACTTGGTATAAAATCCAGTTTAATCAAAATTGGGTAAATGCAAGTAAAGCAGATATCGATCAAGTTCTGAATCCAAACAATGTTTCCCCTACACATAACCATTTTTATCAATTCCTTGACCTAAGCTCTAGTGTTGGATTAAATGCAAAAGCACTAAATGACTCTGTCTTAGCAGGTCGAGGAATTTTAGCTGGTAAGGGACAAGCATTTATTGACGCAAGTAAGCAACATAGTGTGAATGAGATTTATTTAATTTCACATGCTTTACTCGAAACAGGTAATGGTAATTCACAGTTAGCAAGAGGTATGGAAGTCGGTCTTGACTCGAATGGAAAACCGCAATTAGCTACTTCAAGCAACCGCAGCAGCCTAAAAGATATCAAAATGGTTTATAACATGTTTGGGTATGGAGCATTTGATAGCTGTGCGAAAAGCTGTGGAGCTGAATACGCTTATTCGCAAGGATGGTTTTCACCAGAACAAGCCATTATTGGTGGTGCATGGTTAGTCGGTAACAACTATGTTAACAATGGACAAGAGACATTGTACAAAATGCGTTGGAACCCAGCTAATCCAAACGGAAGGAAATATGCAACAGACATAGGTTGGGCTGTAAAGCAAACAAGTCGTATGGCTAACCTTTATAATCAACTGAGCTCTTCTTCCAAAAGTTACGATATCCCTAGATATCAATCTCAACCAGGAACAGCTCCTGATTATTCCGTTATTGCAGAAGGTAATTTAACTACGTATCCAACTGGAGTTATCGGTGAAACAACGGCTAATGTTAATTTCCGTTCATCACCTAACACATCAGGCAACACTCTCATCCGTACTCTTAATAGTGGTACAAAGGTTGAAGTACACGGTGTTAACCAAAATGACTGGTACCGTGTCAAGGTTGGTAACCAGGAAGGATGGTTATCTGCAGAGTATGTAAACGTGAAAAACTTATTCCAAGTTAAAACGTCTGGCGCTAACCTTAATGTCCGAAACAGTGCCGGTGGTGCAGTCGTTGGAAATGTATCTAACAATCAATTAATCGTTGCTCGAGTTAATAATTCAGACAACCCTGTCACAAGTGGCACCTGGATGCAAATCCGTCACGGAAATGGTTCAGCTTGGGTAAGTCGTGACTTTGTTTCGCAACTTGGATCTAAAGCAATGCCTAGTGACCCAAGCCATGTCACTCGTTTAAATGGTTTAACACGCTACGACACTTCTGCTATGTTAAGTCAACAAGGATGGAACTCTTCTGATGTAGTCATTTTAGCTCGTGGAGACCGCTTTTCCGATGCGTTAGCAGGCGTTCCTTTAGCTAAAAAACATGACGCACCACTCCTAATTTCTCGAAGCGAACGATTAGACAACGCCACAAAAAAAGAACTTGAGCGTTTAAAAGCTAAAAAAGTAATAATCTTAGGTGGACCAATTGCAATTAGTGAGCCTGTTGAAAATTCAATTAAGAGTATGGGTATTCAAACAGAAAGAATCGCTGGCCTTACTCTAAATGATACTGCTGCATTAATCGCAAAAGAGGTTTCCCCTAATGGTTCAAATAAAGCTATCATTGTAAGTAACGAACGTTTTCACGATGCCTTATCTATCGCATCGTATGCTGGGAAAAATCAAGTTCCGATTTTATTAGCAAATACTCAAGGTATTCCTAAAGCAACTAGAGATGCTTTAAATAGTTTAAATGTCAATGAAACTCTTGTGTTAGGTGGACCTCTAGTTATTTCTAATCAAGCTGTAAATACCTTACCAAATGTTACACGATTAGATGGCCTTACTAGATTCGATACAAATGTAATGGCCCTTGAGTACTCAAAGCCTAGCCAAGACAATCTATATGTTGTGACATCAAACGACTTTCCTGACGGACTATCAGCCGCTGCTTTAGCTGCTAAACAAAATGCAGGTGTTATCATTGTAGATAATGGAGTTCATAATAGGACAAGTTCATATATTAATGGAATCAATCCAAAGTCAGTCACGATTCTTGGAGGAGATTTAGCCATTAATAACAATACGTACAATCAACTTATTAATCTCTTTAGATAAAAAAGAGGAGTAAAGGTTTTACCTTTGCTCCTCTTCTTTTATTTTATAAACTAGCCTTTGTTTTTGACAAATCATTACTCTTTTCTTCATTTCCGCCTTCAGCTTGCGATTTATTTAAAACTACAATTAATGTTTTAAATAAAATCGTTATATCGAGCCATACTGAATAATGCCTAATGTAATAAAGATCAAACTTCATTTTTCTCTCAGGACTTGTTGTATAATTACCAAGTACTTGAGCGTAACCTGTAATTCCTGGTTTTACGCTATTTCTATACGTAAACCATCTGTTTTCTTTTTCAAATTGCTTCGTAAAAAACTCACGCTCTGGTCTTGGCCCTACTAATGACATATCTCCACGTAATACATTCATTAATTGAGGTAACTCGTCAATTCTTGTCTTTCGTAAAAATGCACCCGATCTGGTAATCCGATTATCCTTACTCTTCGCTAATACAGGACCAGTCTTAGCTTCAGCATTCACAATCATGGAACGGAATTTCAAAACATAAAATGGCTTTAAATTTTTTCCCATACGTTCTTGCTTGAAAAAGACTGGACCACGATCTTCAAGCTTTACAAATAAAGCAGCTATGAGCATAATGGGTAACGTTACAATTAATAAAAGTGCAGATACAACGATATCAATTAACCTCTTTATAATTTCTTGACCCTTCGTTAAATTAAATGGCTTTACTTGTATCACCATTGAATCTCCTAATGTAGTAACAGAGGATTTCATGACAAATAAGTCATTCATATTCGGAATCACATATGCAAGCTTCATTTGCTTCATTGCATAGTACAAAATTTCATTTTTTCGCTTTTCATTAACACCAGAACCGATAAAGATATAGCTGTAATGTGTAAGCTGTTGAGCCAAATCCTTCATGCCAACTACATTAGAGATTCGGGCTAAACCTGTAGAGCTAGTAATAATATTCGAGGCAACTAAATTATCAGCCATCAATTCATGTTCTTCCTCATCACCAATAAAAACAGCACGGTCTTTAAACTTCTCACTAGTTACACGAATATAAATCAATTTCCACGCAAGCATTAATGCAAATGACATAAAATGAGCCATCAATATAACTGAACGTGGTAAAGCGAATTCACGAAAAAAGAACGAAGCCGCCGTCGTAAAAATAAACATAAAGCCTACCGTCACAATTAATTTACGTACGATATCATATTTATCACGTAACACAAGCCGATCTAATTCAAAGGTGTATATTAAAAATACCCCAATTAACATAACCCAAGGGAATAAACTAATAAAAGCATCAATATTACGCTCCTGAATAACGCGATAATTTGAAGCAATGACAAATGAAATCGTATATGAAAATAGAATTATTAATATATCAACAAGTACAATCGAAAATCGTGAAGTTTTTTCAGGAAATATATTGGACATAAAAAAACTCCTAGCATTTATAAGATAAATAGTCTAGGAGTATTTTAACACATTTTCTATATAAAAAGTGTTTTTCTAAATTATTTCGTTACTTTTACAAGGTAACCATAACTATCCATTCAAATAAGGTTAAGTATGAGCTTGGATATCTTCAAACAATTTTTCCCACTCTAAACCAATTTGATCAATTTCAAATCTCTTTACGCTAATCAAGCCTTCTTTTGCTATTTGCTCACGTAAGTTCTTATCTCGCATTAATAACGCTAATTTTTCAGCGAACTCTTTGACATTCCCATTATCAACTAAAATACCATCCACATTATTATTTATAATTTCACTAGGACCTTTAGGGCAATCATAGCTTACTACCGGTACACCACATTGCATGGCCTCTACAATAACCATCCCAAAGCCTTCAAAGCGAGAACTCAAAGCATAGATGGACGATTTCGCTAATTCCTTTTCAATATTCTTTGTTGGCCCCATAAGAATAACATTATTATACAAATGATATTGTTGAATTAAAGCTTCTAGCATTTTCTTGTCCCTACCAAAACCAAAAATCTTTACTCTCCAGTCCGGGAATTCGTCTTTTATATAATTAAATGACTCAATTAATAAATCAAACCCCTTTTGTTCTACAAGTCTCCCAGCTGCCATAATTGTTTTCTCTTCAAGATTAGAAACCATTGATTCAAGTTTAGGAATCGAATTTGTTATCTTTCGAACTTCTACGCTTTTCCCTTCGAAGCTTCTTGTATATTCAACGGTATCATCGTCCGTTAAAGTTAATAAGTAATCCAGCTTCGCATAATTTTTCAACATTGATTTCTTTAATCGTTTTGGATATATATCAATATTTAGGTGCTCTTGTCCAACGAGCGTCACCCCTTTATTAGCATATTTTACAGCTAATAAGTTAAAGCTCGGTCTGGTAGTTATTAAAATTCCACTATTTATTTTCTTTATATATGAAATTATTTTTATATCCGTTAAGAGTCTAAAAGTTCGATAAGCCTCATCTTGATAATGAATAGCAAGGCTCGGTAGTTTTAAAAATTGATTCGCTACTTTGGTTTTTACATCTTTCCCTTTACTATTTCTTGTAACCGTATCGTGAAGTACAGTCACTTTAATCCGAGGATCGATTTCAAAAAAACCTTGAGCCTGCCTTTTAAAAACACTAATAATTTCTACATCATAGTTTTTTTCCGCCAAATAGTTAGCAACATTTAGAACAGTTCTTCCTGTACCACCCATTCCAAATATATTATAAACTAAAAAATGTATCTTCATTTAAAAACCGCCTACCTTAGAAGATTTACTTAAAAACTTGTTCTATTACCCTTTGAGATGCATTTCCGTCTTCTAAATGACAGAATCGCTTTCTAAAATCTTGATAAAGTTGCTGATAATCATTATGAACTCCATCAATATTTTGAATGACATCAAGAAGCTCTGCTTCCGTCTGTACAATAGGTCCTGGTGCCTCATTTAAGAAATCAAAATAAAAGCCTCTTATTTGAGAGCCATATCTCATTAAATCAAACGCAAAGAAGATTATAGGTCTATTTAAATTAGCATAGTCAAACATGACGGATGAGTAATCAGTAATTAATATATCTGATATTAAGTATAATTCCTTAATATCATTATAATATGTCACATTATATATAAAATCTTCATATCCAGATACATGAAACCTTGCTGCATCAAAATAATGTAACCTTAGAAGCAGAACGTATTCATCTCCGAATTTTTTATAAAAGTTCTCAATATCAAATTTAAATTCATAAGGCTCATGTTTCTTTTCATTATCACGCCATGTTGGTGCATATAAAATAACCTTTTTATCTGGAGGGATATTTAAAATCCGTTTTATTTCCCCAGCTTTAGTTTCAATATTATTTTGATAAAAAATATCATTTCTTGGATATCCTACATTTAAAACTTCTTTATTAAAGTCATATGCTCTACTTAATATCTCTGACGTATATTCATTTGGACCGATGAGATAATCCCACTTTTTAACTCTTTTCATCAATTGAGGTGACGTATTTTCACCATAAGATGCTGATGATGGACTAATATCATACCCCAATTTTTTTAGTGGTGTCCCATGCCATGTTTGTAGATAAACCATTCCATCTTTTTTCTCAAAAAAGTCAGGGAAATTACCGTTATTAACCAAGAATTTACTTGAAGCCATATAATAAAAATACATGAGTGAAAATGGTTTTACTTTTTTAGCAGTCCCTAGAATTTCTGTGTGTTTATCTTTAATTACCCAGATAGCATCCAAATCACTTCTTTGCTTGACCATTTCTTCATAAATAGCACGAGGGTTACAAGCATAACTATTGCCATAGAAACTTTGGAAAATGACTCGATTATTATTAACAGGAATTAACTTATATAATAATTTGTACAGCCTTTCATAGGCTCCTCTTCCTGTCAATTTTTTTACCCACCTAGATTTTCTTTTGAAATTTCTCTTTATTTCTATATCAGGTGGTATATCCATAATAAATTGAGCTTTTTTATTGGGAGAAAACTCAATTTCGATCTTTAATGAATCAAATCTAAGCATTGATCTGACTGTTTTTTCATCTAGTTCTAAAGAGTCTGCTTTAAAAATAGCATTATGTTCAGTTGTTGACGATTTCGTTTTATTAAGGTGGATTGATACTGGTATAACCAAACTTTGACCATTAATCCCTTTTAACGTGATTTTACCAGTACTTACTCTAGGTACATTATTATTTGGCTCCATGATATTAATAAAACTATAAATTTCTAGCTTATTAGAAGCCAGTACCACATGCTCTACTTGCTTCTTGAAAATATAGTTTCTGATTAGTATTGATAAATCATCAGTCACTGTATAATAGGGTTTATATACAACCTGCTTATTTTCTAAATCATTCGTGATTAATTGAGGAAATTGAATTTTATTCTGCTTTTGTTCAATTCCATCTAAATGGGTTTTAATTCTATAACGTTCACCTTCATATAGAAAATATAAATCCCATATGCCTTCTTTAAGGCCGTAATCTCTAAACAATTTTGGCATCTTCATATCTAGAGAAAATTTGGATTCAGCGACTGTTATTGGAAGAGTCACCATTGTATCTACTTGTCGCTTCTGAAGTAAAATCTTCTGTGGTCCATCGAAGCTTTCATATTTACTTAAATTATATAATATTTCTCCATTCACAATAATTGACTCATCCCGTACATAAACACTTGAAGCTTCAACATGTAAATCATAATTAAATATATTTAACTCTAAACCATCACGCTTTTTTGTAACAGAAAGTTTTCTAGTTCCAGCTTCTGTTTCCATTAATTCAAGCTCTTTAAACGATTTTAATTTAGTATCGTCCATTAACAAAGCCGCTGTATACACTTCTTCATCTGACCCGTCGTATTCTAAACTCATATAAAGTTCATATGGATAATTAAACTTCTCTTCATTTAAATCCATAGGTATTTTAACAGTAAAACCAGAATTATCGTATATACGGTCAATACCAAATTGCTCAGTAACATCATGCCTTATAATATTATCGCAAACAAATTCTAACTGTTCATTTTCATTATTACTGAATATAACCTTTTTAGTAATTCCCTTACCAACTGGTAAATTCTTCCCAGGGCTAAAAGCAAAACCATTAATGTTCAGGGAGCCTTTGTTATCTAAGTACAATTCCTCAATATAACCGAGTACATCATTTTGTTTGATTTGGAACGACCAATTCTGATGCACGGTTGCATATGAATAAAAGAGAAAACTAGATACATTAAATAGTTCTTTACTTTCATTAAAGGCATGTCGAATCCTTATTCTTTCCTTCAACTCCACAGTAAAAATATCAAGGGATAAATCCCATATCCCTTGATATAAATCATCAAAAACTTCTTTTAATGTTATTTCTATGTCAATAGAAAACTTTTCGTCAGGATTTTTTAAAGCAAATGCAGGTAATTCTTTTTCTTCCTTGTTTTCACGTGATACGAGAATTAATTTACCTTGTATACCATTGTTTTTATGAATAGCATCTTTTAATTCACTTCCCATAACCACTGACAAGGTAAAAGTCATTTTATTATTAATTTCAAGTGCATAAGCCGTACATTTGGTTTTCTCTTGCACGTCCCATAACGATTCCCATAACCCCATTCATTAAACCTCCGTTACTAACATTAATACTTTTAATTTATTTGTGTATGCTCTTCAACAATCTCTTTCATACGTTCAACAAGTGGTGTCTTTAATTCACTATTTTTTAAAGCAAATTCTAGTGTAGTTAATACAAAACCTAATTTCTCACCAACATCATAGCGCGTTCCCTCAAAATCATAAGCAAAGACACCCTTACTCTGATTTAACCTTTGAATGGCGTCTGTAAGTTGAATTTCTCCGCCCGCACCAACCTCTTGATTTTCTAAATATGGAAAAATATCTGGTGTCAATACATACCTCCCCATTATCGCTAAATTGGAAGGAGCTTCAGTAACGGATGGTTTTTCAACAAAATTCTTCACTTCATAAAGTCTACCCTCATTTGAACTTGGATCAATTATGCCATAACGGTCTGTTTCAAGTTCTGGAACAGTTTGAACACCTATAACAGATGAACCCGTTTTCTCGTACTGTCTAATCAATTGCTCAATACAAGGATCATTAGATTCAACTATATCATCACCCAATAAAACAGCAAAAGGCTCATCACCAATAAATTTCCTAGCACACCATATAGCATGTCCGAGTCCTTTAGGCTCTTTTTGACGAATATAATGAATATCTGCCATTTTTGTTGGTGCTTGTACTTTATCTAAAAGATCTAATTTTTGCTTAGATAATAAATTTTGCTCCAACTCAAATGCGTTATCAAAATGATCTTCAATAGCACGTTTTCCTTTACCCGTTACAATAATAATATCCTCAATACCTGATTTAATGGCTTCCTCTACTATATATTGAATCGTTGGTTTATCAACAATTGGTAACATTTCTTTAGGCATTGCTTTCGTAACAGGTAAAAATCTTGTCCCTAATCCTGCAGCTGGTATAACCGCTTTCTTCACTCTCTTCACAAAAAAACCTCCATTGTCTTTATGTTTATAGTTGAACATTTAGCCTTATTTTGATTTACATATTCAAAAAAATAATCATCACTTTAGTTTACCATAATCTCATTAAAACCACTCATATATATAGTGTTACAATAACTTTAATAAATGACTATAAGATATTGAACTAAATTAATTACTGTACAATTATTACACTTATTAAACAAATTTTCATCGTAAATGCTTATATAACATTGATAAAAAAAATGAAATTTTATGGGAATAACACGTATTGTTCACCATTAACAAGATAATTAGGCTAAAATAGCTTAGACAAAAGTATGAAAATACTTTATCTATATTATTTTTCACTTAGTTTTAAATATCACATAGAAAATTATGCAGATTTAAATTTTTACTACCTTATGATAAAAAAACATACTATAATTTCAATTAAGTGTATTTACAAATGTTATGAGCAGATTATATACAAATAAGTAATTCACGTACAAATAACGGAGGTAAGTATGAGCAAAGTCACCATATATACAGATAATAATGATTTTATTTTACATTTTCAGGATATTAAATTGACGAATTTTTTCATTCACGATAAAGAAAAAGGCAGACAATTAACCTTTGAACAAGTAGGCTCAAACAAATATAAAATAGCTGCAATTGAATTAATTAATCTGGCACAACAATTAAATTCAGAGAAACTACATATTTATTCTAACAACACAAATGAAGAAGATGAAAGTGAATTTTTCATTCACGAGGAATTACAAGTGGAATTTTCAAACCATGCATTTGTGGATATAAACGGTTATAGAGTTACTATTTATATTAGCTTAGATAAAGCACTACGTTTCATCATAGACAATCCTCCTTCAGCTAAATGCTACTTTAAAGAGGTTGCAACTCTTATTACTAAAACCGCTGATAATGAATTTATTATTAATACGGATATAATTACTGAGTATGTTCCTTTACAATCAATAAACGCTATTCTAAAGAATAGAAAAAATAAAAAAGAATTTATTAATACAGTTACAATTAATAAAGTTAGTAAGGGTAACGGAAATGAATACATTAATAATGTAGATTTTGTATTTTCAACTGATAACTTCATCTCTTTAACGGATGAAATCAGTTTAAATAAATATGAAACCAGTGTTATGGACATATGGTTTCAGTTCAATTTCGAAATCGGGCCGGTATCATCTTATCGTTTTAGATTACCACTTATCCCTCAAAAAACAGATGAGAATTGGCTTAAATATGACAATGATTATATGATGTTATTAAAAACCTACCCAACGCTTGGGCTTAATAATTTATCTATCAGAATCATTTATTTAAAAAATGATGTATATAAGCACTATCAGACCATCAAACAAGAAAATCACTTTGCAAAACACAAAAAAAGTAATCCTAAAAAAATCTTATTAATTACAGAAAACGATCTAAAAGCTCAAGAAAATGGACTTCAGTTCTTTAAATATATGATTAAAAACCATAGTGACACATTTAAGACATACTATGTGATAAGTGAAGATTCTAAAGATATAGCAAATCTAATGCCATATAAAGACAATATTATCTTATTCAAAAGTATGGAACACTTAAAGTTAATGTTAGATGTAGATGTAATAGCACACACACACTCAACAAACTATGCTTATCCGCTCGTTACAGACTATCTTCAATCACATTACAATCATATTAATAAGGTCTTTATTCAGCATGGAATTATTGGCGTACGGAACCTAAGCAAACTCTATGGAAAGAAATATAACCCAACTTTTACTAACAAATTTATTGTTAGTTCAGAAAGGGAAAAACAGCATGTACATGAAATATTAGAGTATGATCTTGAAGAAATTCACATTACAGGATTAGCACGGTTTGATCAGTTATTGCAAAGTAAAAGTAAATTCAAACGCTTTTCAGCTAGAAAAAGAGTCTTAATTATGCCTACATGGAGAGAACAATTAAGAGATCTATCAAATGAAAAATTTATGGAAACAACATATTATAAAGAGTATCAAGCATTAATAAATGACTCTAGTTTTCTCAGACTAGCTAAGCAAAAAAAGTTAGAAGTAAATTTCTATTTACATTCTAACTTCCAAAAATTTAGCCCCTTATTTCATTCGAATTTTGTGAATGTTATATTCGAAGGTCAATATACTGTTCAAGAGCTTTTACAAAGACATGGTATATTAATAACTGATTATTCTAGTGTAGGGCTTGACTTTGCACTACTTCGACGCCCAGTTTTATATTATCAAATGGATGCTACCGCAGATGTTGAAATTGCTAACTCACGTGGTTTTTTACCTGGACCGATTTTTAATGAAAAAAACCAACTTCTTAAATATCTAAGGAAAAAGGTACGTTCAAATAAAATCGACGCTTCTTATGAAAGCTTTATCAAGGATAATCTATATAGTTATAGCGACAAGAAAGCTGGAGAAAGAATTTATAATGTAATTAATAGCTTTTTCGATAAAACTAAAACTTAATCTTCATGTTAAGTAAAACCAAACAATAAGAAAAGGCCACCCTACTGGGCAGCCTTTTCTTATTGTTAGTTAATAGCTTTCAAACCTTCTTTTATCTTAGTTGTTGAGATTCCAGTTGTACGAGGTAAATAAACTACTTCACAATGCTCTTTTAAAAAATCAAATTTACCTTCCCAATCATCACCCATTACAAAAACATCAATGTTATGATGTTTAACATCTTCAACCTTCTGCTCCCAATTATCTTCAGAAATAACTTCATCTACATATCGGATCGCTTCTAAAATCATTTTACGATTTTCAAAGCTATGAAAAGAAGTCTTATTCTTGATTGCATTAAACTCATCACTTGATATAGCAACAATCAAGTAATCTCCTAACTCACTAGCTCTTCTTAATAGATTAATATGACCCCAATGTAATAAATCAAAAGTCCCGTATGTTATTACTTTTTTCATTGTTCTCCTCCTATTCACATTAAACACACGCTATATATATNTATTAAATTATAACATACGTGATTAAGGAATAACAGAAACCCTCAATATTTCCATCAATATCCCAAATTTATATAGATTTTAATGTGATAAATAATCTCGCTAAGACTTTTAGAACCATAATGAGTAAAAATAACAATACATACCATTGAGAAAATGTTATCGAAAATAATAATTCAACCAATACAATCATAAATAATGAAGCATAAAAACCAGGTAAACCCAGCAAAAAGCCAATAACCGTAAAAAAGAAAGACCTTTCACGAATTTTATTAACTGGATCCTGTTCCACCCCTTTATTAACGGTGATTTGATAGGACAATGGTATTAGTAATGAAAGTAAAGAGAATACAATTAATACGTATAAACCAAAACTCTCTAATATGGTCAACTCCAAATATCCAAACCTTACTAATAAAGAGAAAATAAACGAGATGAATACAGGTAGTGTAGCCGCTTGAATTAACATGTCAATAAAAAAGCCTTTTATCGATGTTTGTTTCGTAATTCTTGCAATTTCCCCATCAACGCAATCAAATAAGTAACCTAAATTATAAAATAAAAAGGCTAACATAAATGCATAAGGTGTAGCAATCATCATCATCCAACCAGATGCAATGATCCCAAAGAAACTCATCCAGCTAACAATATTAGGTGTTAACCTTAATTGAATAAATAGAAGAGTGAAATAAATAGACAAACGTCTAAGTACAAACCATGACCACATATCTTCTTTAGCACTAAATTCTTGCGACTGTTTTCGGTATTCAATTACCTTTTTAGTGTCAAATATTGTGGTTGGCAATTTCCCTATTTGCGACTTCATTTTCACACCTCAAATAAATATCATATTAGCTATTTTTATTAAATAGATACTCGACTGTTCTTTTACTTGCTTTCCCATCATCTAAATAACAAAAACGGTTAAAAAACTCATTATATTTCTGAGCAAATTGACCATAGGAGCCAAATTGTATAAATTCATCTATATTTTTTATTAAATCCTCATTTGTTCTAGCGATAGGACCAGGAGCATTTGATTCAAGATCAAAATAAAAACCCCGTAGTTTCTCCCTATATAATTCCAAATCATACGTATAAAATATCATCGGCCTTTTTAAATTTGCATAATCAAAAATCACAGAGGAATAATCAGTTATTAAAAGATCAGAAATGAGATAAAGGTCATTAATATCTACATATTTAGAAAAATCATATATAAAGCCTGGGTGCTCTGTAGTATCAAGTTGTTCAGAAACAAAATAATGTAAACGTAAAATAATCACACAGTCATCTTCAAATCGATTTTTTAAAGCCTCTATATCTAAATTAAGTGAAAATGTATAGCTGCCCGCATGAAATTCATGATCACGCCATGTTGGTGCATACAATATTACTTTTTTATCAGCAGGAATTTGCAGTCTTTTTTTAATGTCTCTCGAAGCATTTTTGTCATTACCATTTACTAAAACATCATTCCTTGGATAACCTACCTCTAATACTTGACGATTAAAATTAAAAGCACGCTTAAAAATCTCAGTTGAAAACTTATTAGCTGAAATAAGGTAATCCCAATGCATAGATTCTTTATGAAAATCGCGAATATATGACTCCCGATCATTACCGGCTAAATGAACCTCTTTCATATCAGCCACTAACTTCTTAAGAGGTGTGCCATGCCATGTCTGAATATAAGTTGTGTGTGTTGGTTTAGGTAACCAAGAAGGCATTCGACTATTCGTTATCCAAAACTCTGCTCTTGCAGCAATTAGAAACCACTTAAAAGAATGCCTTTTTACAACAGGAATACCCTTGGTCGAAAAATCATTTATGAGATTTCCGTTTACACTCCAAACATATTTGTATGGATAGTCATTTTCATTCATGTACTCATATATAGCACGAGGGTTACAGCTATATTGTTTTCCAGAAAAACTCTCAAACAATATAAAACCCTTCTTTACAGGAAACAAAGCTATGACTTTAAATATGACCTGTGATAAAGTGCGTATTATATGACTTTGTTTGATTTTAGCAACAATACTTTTCATTATTAACCTCATTACATTTTATTGTAATAGTCAATCATCTCATTAATTTCACCAATTGCCTGAACTTCTCCACGTTTAAGAACCATGGCTCTTTCACAAATTTTCTTTAATGGGGTTAAACTATGTGAAACGATAATAATTGTTTTTCCTTGTTTCTTTAAATCAATTAACTTTTCATAACACTTTTCTCTAAAATCCTTATCTCCGACAGCTAATACTTCATCAATTAGAATGATATCCGTTTCAATGTGTACAGCGATCGAAAAACCTAGTCTTGCCTTCATTCCGGATGAATAAAATTTAACTGGAGTATCGATAAACTCTTCTAGCTCAGCAAACTTTACAATCTCAGGCAAAAGCTCTTCAATCTTGTCTTTCTTAAGCCCGTATATTGCACAATTTAATTTAATATTCTCGTATCCAGATAAATCACGGCTTAAACCTGCACTTAATTCAATTAATGGCATTAATGTCCCATTCAATTGTATGTTTCCTTGATCGGGAAATACTACCTTAGAAATCACTTTAAAAAGGGTACTTTTTCCGGCACCATTCTTTCCAATAATAGCAAAACCTTCACCTTTTGGAACAGTAAAAGAAACATCGTTTAACGCTTGAAACTTTTCATCTAGCGATTCTCTTCTTAGAATGGACAAAAATCTACCTTTTAATGTTTTGTCATAAGGTTTCTTAAAAACCTTTGATACATTTTTCACTTCTACTGCATTCATTAAATAACTTCCCCCATACGTCTACTTAATTTTTCGAATAGTTTCCAGGAGATAATCAATAATACGACAGCAAAAATAGCCGAATAAGCAACATAAGCAAGTGGCATCATTTCACTACCATAAAAAACATATTTATACATTCCTATAATTGGTGTCATTGGGTTTAACATATATAAGCTCAAATATTCGTCGGGTACCATCCCAATTGGATAAATAATTGGTGATAAATACATCCAGCCACGTAAAAATAAGGAGCTAATAAACTCAATATCTCTGTAATAGACATTCACACTTGAGAGCAATAATGTAATAGCAAACACTAAAATAAATTGAATAACAATAATAACAATTAACCATGGTAAAGCAGCTAATTTAATTCCAACACCTAATGAAAATGACAAAATAGCTACTAAGAATAAGGATATTCCAAGATTAACTAAATTTGTTGTCACAACTGTTAACGGGAACATTTGTCTTGGGAAGTATACTTTCTTAATTAATGATGAATTACTTGTTAAAGCTTTTGCTCCCCTATTAATAGAGTTATTAAAAAACATCCACGGAATCAATCCAGCAAGTAAAAATAAGGCATAGTTATCTATTTCCCATTTTAATATAATTGAAAAGACAACAGAATATATTACCATCAAGCCTAATGGTTCTAGTAAAGACCAGAAAAAACCAAAAATTGTATCTCTATATTTTATTTTCAGCTCCTTTTTGACTAAAAAAGCCAGAAGCTGTCTATATTTAAATAGTTCTAACATTAATCTCAACCTTATCCCTTTATGTTATTTCGAATCATCCAGTACTCTTTTTTAAAGTATGCCAGAAATGATCCGAGACCTCTTGCAAAATGCAAACAAAAAAAAGATACTATCGAAAAGAAAAAGTGTGAACACCCTTTTTCTTTCATTAAGCGAATACTAAAAAAAGCTGCTAAAGCTAAATATGCACCAACACAACCGACTAGCAGATAGACAAAATTAGTATTATAAATCGTTAAGCACACTAAAGATAGTCCTATAATGAAAGCTAGAAGAGGCAATCGTTTGAAAAAACTTAATGCCCCAGGGGTTAGTCTATTAGCAATGACTGACCACATCCCATCGCCAAACGACTTCAAAAACAAGCCCTTTAATGTATCACGCACATAATAAACCGATTGTATATCGGTTGTTAAATAAAATGTATGTCCTTTCTCTTTCATACGCCTATGAAATTCAATATCTTCATTTCTTTTTAAATCTTCGTTAAAATAGCCAACTTCAAGAAAAACTTCTTTTTTATAGGCTCCATATGGAACTGTTTCAGTATATCCATGCCATTCTTTATTTAATGTTCGAAATTTCGAACGTCCAACACCAAAAGGGTGCGAGAACACAAATTGATTAACTTCACCTTGAAATCCTTTTCCCTTTGAAAGAATGATTCCACCAACACATGAAGCTTCAGGTTCTTGTTCAATAGCTTCTTTATAAGAGGAAAGGAAATTTGCTTTTACTTCAGTATGTCCGTCAATCCTTAAAACATAATCTCCATAAGCTTGTTTAATCCCAATATTCCATCCTGGTGGAAGTGTTTGTTGAGGGTTATCAAACATCCTAATCATGTTAGGTGATTTCTGTTGATAATTTTTTATTAACTCACGTGTGTTGTCATTGGATAAACCATCTATTATTATAATTTCATAAGCTCTCTGTGAAAAATCCTGTTCTAATAGAGTATCAAGTAAACGTGCTATATACTTCTCTTCATTTCTCGTGACAAGTAATACCGAAAAAAATACCTGTTTTAATTGCTCACTTCTTATATCCATAAAGCCCCACCATTATAGTAACCTTTTCCTTTATTATCAATACATAAAGCTTAATTAATAGTACCTTATTATATAGGTGATGTAAATAGAGTCGAAGCTTATACATAGTAATACAAAATATCGACAATAATTTTTATAAATACTAATTGTAACTCACACTCTTTTTACTTCATTGTTTTAAAACTCTAAGATACATAGTTCATCCTAAAAATTACCTCCTCCTTTAGACTCATACACCCTTATATATACACTCATTTACGGTTAGGTAATTTATCGCAAATAAGCACTTATCTCTTTAATTTCTATTTAAAATTANACTATAATAAATAATAGAATAATAGGAAAAATTATCTAACTTTTGAATAGGAGTTAAGAATGATGCGGAATAAAAAATGGTTTATCTTAGTTGGATTGGTCCTTGTTATTACCTTAGTTGCGACCATTACTTTTTCTTTCATTAATCCAGAAGAAATTAGTGCGATGGAAGCTGAGGCTAAGCACTCTTACGAACAAGCTGATTACGAAAAAAGTATTGAGCTTTTCTCAAAGATTCTTAAACAAGAACCTGATCATGTGAATGCAAGAATATATTTGGCAAAATCGTATGTAGCCTTAAGTCAATTTGATAACGCTGAGCAGACATTAACAGAAGGTATTGAAAGATTACAAGATGAGTCTGCCTTTTATTTGGAATTATTTGATGTTTATTTAACCCAAAGGAAAATAGAAGAGGCGTATGTTACGCTCCAAACAGGCTTATCACATGCAAATAGTGAGGCACTAGAATATGAATTAAAACAATTTGTCAACCGTATTGATATTGTCGCAGAGCGTACATTCATCCAAGTCGACCATTTACAAAGCTATCAACTTGCCTGGATTGATGAATACGATGAGATTTATCCCCTACAGGCGAGTTGGAAACTAAGTGATGAGGCAATAGCAAAAATTGAAGATGAAGACGACCTTATGATTCATGTATTCGCGACCGATGTTGGAGAGTTTGAACTTTCTGCTCACTTTCAAGATTTAGAAAAAGCCATCACTCTCCAATCTGAAAAACAAGTAGTACAAGAATTGTCGTTAAATCTGGACTTGCTCGAGTTACCAGCTTTAGCAATAGGGGAAACGCTCGAACTAGAAGTTAACGCAAGAGACTTCAATGGTGAAGTAATGGATTTTACGCCGTTATGGTCTACTGTTAACGGTCTTGGTACCTTTTCTGCTCCCAATGAAAGAAGCACTTTGTTCAAGACAGATCATGAAGGATTAGAAACTTTAAGAATTACTGTGCAGGACTATGTATATGAGGAAGAAATCGTTATTGATGGGGAGAATAAAACAGTTCGAACTTCTGTTGAAGGTGAAGGTGAAGTAAAGATTACACCACACTTACCATCCTATGAAGTAGGAACCGAAGTCACAATTGAAGCCATTGCAAAACCTGGATGGACCTTTGTTGGTTGGCAAGGTGACCTGGAAGGCAGTAATCCAGTAGAATTGTTAACAGTCACCGATCACCATAACGTGACCGCTGTATTTACTACTGATGAGGCGGGAATTATTATTAGTAAAATTGGAAATGGTACAGTATATTCTTCCATTCACTTTACTAATATTCAACTAAATGACCTCGTTACCTTAACAGCAACTCCTGATAGTGGTTGGGAATTTGTTCGTTGGACTGGAAACTTCATTGGAGAAGCTTCAGATGAAAGTACTTTACAGTTAAACGTCGACCAAATGTATCATATTACTGCCGAATTTACACAAGTAGGTGCTGAAGAAGAGCCAGATACGGATGAAATAACTGATACACAACCAGAACACTCAACACCAAATAACAACTCTAACGATCAAGATGGTTCTAACACAGGCACAAGTAATGGATCAAACTCATCAGGTAATAATAATAGCGGCGATCAGAATAATCCACCAACTGATACGCGGAAAACCTATACCCTTTCTGTCAATGCAGCAGAAGGTGGTAAAGTATTACGTGGGTCTCCAGGAAACCAGTTTACAGAAGGTACTCAAGTGGCATTAACGGCAGAGGCTAATGACGGGTGGACGTTTGCTGGCTGGAGTGGTGACTCACGCTCAAAAAATGCGACGATTTATCTAACAATGAATCAAAATTTTTCAGTAAAAGCTAATTTTAACAAGGTTGAAACAGAGCCCGAGGAGGAACCTGAACCACCAGCTAAGATAAAATATCAGCTTAAAACTTCACAAGTTGGAGAAGGTACGGTAAGTCCATTACCCGGACAATATGAGGAAGGCTCGACCATTCAAGTGCAGGCACAGCCAGCTTCAGGATGGCGGTTTGTACGATGGCAGGGTGATTTAACAAGTACAAACGCTCAAACGACAATCACAATGAACGGTAATAGGACCATACAAGCTGTTTTTGAAAGAAGCGATCATAGCCATGATCATTCAGATAACAGTGATATGGAGAATGAAGGGTAAATCCACCAGACTCCCTTCGAATTTTTATATTTTATTATAATAGGCGATGAAATTAATTTCATCGTCTATTTTTTATTAACCTTTCCAATATTGACATTTATAGTATAATTAAAAAGTTGAAAAACTCTTTATTTAAAAATATCTAAAAAACCAAGTCATATTTAGCACCATTTATACATGAAATTTTTAAAATACTAATAGCTGTCACAGTTAAGAGTTGTTGCACTGCATATGCATATTAGCATTAACTCTATTTTATATAACTGCACTTTTACTAATTTATACCATTAAGAATATACCTTTTTTAACTGGAAGGAGTTTAAATGTTGAAAAATTTATTATATGCATTATTAGTAATTGGCTGTTTAGCCATCCTTACCCTTAGCCATCTAAGCTATCATGCTAAATTAGAAAAAATCGCCACTCAATCTCAAAACGAAGTTATTAAGCCCTCTTCCGATTATGAAAGAGAGCAAAATGCGAGTACTACTGAAAAAAATGATACTAACAAACATGATTTAGGAGGATTATTAGGGGATATGATCAATGATACAAACGCCCCCTTACAGATTACATTCTTTGGTTCAGAATCTATTTACTCACCTGAGTATGAAGGAAATAACTGGCCAGAAATTTTAATTGCTAAGCTCGTAGAAGAAGTTGATGAAAGTTATATTGATGCGACCATTATTAGTACCGGTGATCGCTCTAACCTTGAAATTACCAATGAAAATTACATGACAGAGGTCATTGATTCAAAGCCTGACTTATTATTGTTTGAACCTTTTATGCGAAGTGACAATGGTATTGTCGCCATTGAAGACAGCTTAGAGTATTTAACCTTATATCTCGAGCAAATCGAAAGTGAACTTCCCGAGATAACCGTTGTACTCATGCCATCTAACCCCATTTATAACCCTCAATTATATTTAACACAAATTACGGAGCTCAAATCCTATGCAGATACAAACCGTTATTTGTATGCTGACCACTGGCAAGCTTGGCCTGATATTCTTTCAGAAGATATACAAAACTATTATGAAGGAAAATATACAAATGAAAACGGACACCAAGTATGGGCTGATTATATGTTTACCTTCTTAACTGAATAACTCAAATAAGCAACCAACCTACATACGATGTAGTGGTTGCTTATTATAATTTCAAAATACATGTATCATCGCTTTAATTCCATAGATTATTACCGCCCACATCGGCAAGCTAAATAGGGTACCCCAAATAAGTCCTGTAAATAGTTGATTTTCCTTCATCACACCAGCCCCCATAGAGACAGTGTTAACAAATGGCGAAAGAATTAAACAATGGCTAAGCAGAGTTTCTTTGTTTTACTATGTTTTTTGCAACTTTCTCCTTCTTTACTTCTTTTCTCCGCCAATAAAAATAGGAGATTGATAAGCCAATAATACCGCCAAATATATCAAGGATTACATCCTGATATATCCCTCGTCGGTCTGGATGGTGAAACTGCCTCCATTCATCAAACGCCGCATATCCTGACACGACTAGTAAGGTCATTATAAATGCTATACTTCTTTTTTTCGATAGAACATGGGCTAGCGAATAAGTCAAAAAACCTAATACGGCAAATACGATAACATGTGCTCCTTTACGAACAAAAAATTCAATAAAACCTTCCGCTCCTCCATATGCTTCGATACTAATAACAGTTCCAGCATAGGTAAATGAAACACTAGCAAAAAGCACTTCAAACCAGGTTAAATTAAAATTACTGAGGAATGGGCGGATGTTTTGAGCTTCATATGGTTGCGAGCTTAAATAATAAATGACAACTCCACATATTAATAGTAGGCACAAAAGTAAAATACTGCTCATTGAAGATATTTTAACTTGTTTCGTTTTCATAATAGTAGAACCTTTCTATTTACTAAACCTTAAAAAAGATTATAAAGGATTCCATGTAAAAAAACACCCACTACCGGGTGTTTTTAATATAACCTCATCTGTGCTTCACACTTATCCATCATTTCCTGCAAGGCATCGGTTTGAAGGAGTGGCGTCCATGGTAGTTCTACTCCTTTTCCTGGTGCACTTGCCTTACCGTGTAATACTTTGTCGTGATCGGCTGCAATATAAATATCCCAGCTCCATCGTTCTGGTGAGCTTATTTCAGACCCGAAATCCTTGCGGTCGATCTCTGCTAAGTAATACTTTCTTAAGATAAAATGCTTTGGCATCATCATCACTTCCTTCTTTAATTGATTTCATCATATATGAGTAAGCTATTTTCTAGTCTATGAGCGGTGACTCAGAACTAGAACAAGCTAATGAATAGTCCGCCTCTATAATTATTATAATAATCTGAAAATTAGTTTTTGTGAAGCTATTTGTTAGATTTTTTCCCTAATATTTTTCTACTTTTGTTCTGAATATGTGACATCTTCCTCGTCATTTAGGAAATTATTAATGCTTGTTGAAGATTCGGTGACAATGTACATCATTTATCTACATTCGCACTGTCATTCCGTCAAAATCCAACATTCCCTCTATCTTATCTGTTCCCTACACTAAATCCTTATAAACATTTTACCCTCATACTTTTTGGCTATAGACAAGTTCGTATAAAATTCTCCAACTTTGCATAAGCTACGATTCGCATTCACACTTTATTTCGTCTATACTTATGAGAGAGATAAGATGTACATACCTCTTCAAAAGATGATGTGACATCTAATTAAAAGGAGGCAATTAACAATGAGTGTTCATATTGGAGCAAAACAAGGCGATATTGCAGAAACAATTTTACTACCAGGTGATCCTTTACGTGCCAAGTATATCGCGGAAACCTACTTAGAAAACCCTGTTTGTTACAATGAAGTTCGAGGGATGCTAGGCTATACAGGAACCTATAAAGGTCAACGAATCTCCGTGCAAGGGACGGGTATGGGCGTACCTTCCATCTCGATTTACGCGACTGAGCTAATGCAAGAATACGGCGTCAAAAATCTGATTCGTGTCGGCACGTGTGGGGCGATCCAAGAAGATGTGAAGGTTCGTGATGTAATTTTAGCGATGAGCGCCTCCACCGATTCACAAATGAACCGTAATACATTCGGTGTTGTTGATTATGCTCCTACGGCTAATTTCGATTTGTTAAAGAAAGCCTATGATGAAGGTGTAGCTAAAGGTTTAAATTTAAAAGTAGGAAATGTCTTCACAGCTGATATTTTTTACAACGAAAATGCTGAACATAAAAAATGGGCTGATCATGGTATTCTGGCAATCGAAATGGAAACCGCTGCCCTTTATACATTAGCAGCTAAATTCAAACGTAATGCTCTTTCAGTGTTAACAGTTAGTGATCATATTTTGACAGGTGAAGAAACAACTTCTGAAGAACGCCAAACCACATTTAATGAAATGATGGAAGTGGCTTTAGAAGCCGTAACCAAATAAACGTCTAGAATGAGATGACGATTCAAACGGAAATTGAATCGTCATCTTTTTGATCGATAATAAGCTGCAAAACATCCTCTAGATCTAATGGTTCACCTGTTTCTGGGTTGGCATAGCGAGGGTATAAAAGGTACGCTCCAGCCAAAAGCTCAAGCAACGATAATGACCTCATCCTTCGCGGAACCGGCTGGCGATCGTCCGTTAAACCCCATCCCGAATAAAAAGGGGCCCCAACCGTCGTAACTTTAATTCCTTTTAGTAATGCTTCAAAGCCAGACAGAGAGGTAATCGTATAAACATGGTCAATCGTCTTACATGCATCATTTAAGCTCAATGGTACTTCTATGACTTTAGCTATGTCTTTTACATCATTAGGGTCGGAATACTTTTCCCGTTTCCCTACTAGCACATCGGGATGTGGTTTATAAATGATTTCCGCATCTTGATTTTCTTGAAAAGCCATTCGTACAAGGTCATTATTGGTAATCGGCTTCGCACAGCCTTTTTGAATAGACTGATCATCCTCTACTTGACCAACGACGAGTACACGTTTTTTCGTTTTTTTACCATAAACGTTATGAATATCTTGAGTCTGGACATGATTGTATTTACTAATCTGATGTTCATTGATGAGTTTTAGACACGCGTTTGCACGTTTAATAATCGTCGGATTCGCTTGAAAGTCATACTCATTTAAGATGACCTCTAAATCACTTGGCCTTCTCGCATCAAAATACATACCGGTTTTATCCAAACACAAGGAAAATGGTGGATTCCGCAAAGAACCTAACCCTACAGAACGAATAAAGCCATCCTCTAAACGGTATAATGGTATTTGATATTTCTCTGCATACGGTTCAAGAGTTGGTGAGGACTGATACCCCCATACAACAAAAACTTTATTTTCGTACTTCGTTAATTTCCGATGTATACGTTTGATATTTATATGATGTGGTAAACACTCGACCTGATACTCAGATAGAAAAAAAGGCATAAAGCTTTGCTTCCACTTTGAATTAATCAACACAAACGCAACTGGTTTCCCTGTTTTTTGCACGGGCTTCAAGAACCAATACAAACGATAAAAGAAATAATAGATAACCTTTAATATAGAGCGAACCGACATTTTAAGCTTTTTTAAAGGATCCCCCATGTTAGCTAGCCCCCAAGCATAAAAAATAATGATAGTTGCATTACTTAATTACTGCCCTTTTCCATACTCGCTGTTCCTCACTCCACACATCGTTTTCCTCAAATAATCGCTCATATAATTCTCGTTCTGCACGCCAATGATGATGCTGAATTTTACGATTAGATGGATCAATAAAATAATGGGCATTTTGGTTTTCTGGTTGATCCGTGAATGAAAAGCCAAATATATGGTCCTTTTTCAATGGTCCGTTCAACTGGTAAAGCCAATATAATATCGCTAATCCAGCACTTGGTGGGGCTTCTAAAATATCCATCAGTTCCTTCATGACCGCATCCGGAATAATCGAGGTAGGAATCCGAGCAGAGACCGAGTCAATAAACAGGTCATAGCCGTAACGGTTAGAATGAAGTAAATTCGTACCACTTACAACGATGTGCTGATAGTGCTCAAGCGGTCTTTTTTTCACATTCGTATAAAAGCCTGACTTCACCCAAATATCGGTTTTTCTACCGTAATCAAGATGGAAAGGATGATGAACGGCATAATTATTAAAGCGAATCACGAGTGCATGCTCATCAATGGCAGCCCCGTTCCTTCGACCAAGTTCACATGGCGAATTCCCTACCACACAAATATCACCTTTAGATTGTAAGACTAACTGCTCAAATGTTTGTTCACCCTCTTTTATTTGCTTGAACAGTTCATAAGCGTCGTTGGAAGCTCCCACTATATGTGGTTTTCGTTCACTTACCATAGCATGTAACCCCAAATATAGATGCTCTTCATTGACCTTTGCATTTAATTCAACAGCTTGCTGATATAATTGAATAGCTTTTGTATAATGTCCTGCATCATTAAAAATCGCTGCATATTTCATTAACTTTTTCGCATTAGGCTCTTCTTTTTTCATGACTCTTTTCACTAAAGCTAATACTTCTTCCGTTGCCCCTTTGATTTTATAAAAATAATCAATCATCGTTGAAAGTGTTGACATAGTCGGATTTAGTTCCAGTGACTGATAGAGAAACATCCCTACACGCTTACTATATTCACCTTTATAGATAAGGAATGTCGCAAATTCTTTTAATAAGGCGGCCTTTTCCTTGGGCTCCCCCACTACTTCTAATGCTTCAACATATAACGCCTCGACTTCTCTTAATTGATTTCTACCTTGTAGCTCTTTGATTTTTAGCAAATAGGACTCAGACTTGGATGAAATCGTTTCTTTTTTGGCTGTTTCCTTTAGCTTCTCCTCCTCACTATCATTCTGAAGGTCTTCCATTTTTGGAGTACTCTCTATAGATTCGAGTGATTCTTCTGGTTTTTCTTGCTGCTGTTGATTGGAATAGTCCTGAGTTTTCAGTCGATCGGCGTGTTCCATCTCGTGCTGATTCGCACGTTCTACTTTTAACTGAGATAGATAATGTATTGTCGCTTCACAATCCGACCTCTTCCCATGCTCATCCATATATTCGGGGTAAAGCATATAAGCACCCGCGAATAGCTGTTCAATCGTTAACGTCCTCGTTCTTCGCTCACACGTTTGCCTGTCATCTGTTAAACCCCATCCCGAATAAAAAGGCATGCCAAAACATGTCACATTAATTCCTCTTATTAAAGCTTCAAAACCAGATAATGATGTAAACGTATAAACGTGATCAATCGTTGTTAGGGCATCTGGTACACTTAATGGCGATGTGATGACTTTTGCAATATGCTCCACTTCTTTAGGATCTGACCTTTTTTCTCGTAACCCTTCTAATACATCAGGATGCGGTTTATAAATAATCTCGGCATTCGGATTTTCTTGGTAAGCGGCCCAAACGAGTTCATTATTTGTCATGTTTTTATCTAAACCAAATTTAATAGAGGCATCATCCTCGACTTGCCCCATGACTAAGATTCTTTTGGCGGTTTTTGGACCATAGATCTTCGTAACATCTACTTTTTCTGCATGGTTATATTTACTAATGCCGTGTGTATGGATTAGCTGAATGTTCTTTTGGGCTTGCGATAGAAGAACTTGGTCAAAATTTGTATTGAGTAAAATATGTTCTAGATCCGAAGGCTGCTGCGGGTTAAAATACAAACCGCGGCTGTCTTTCACGATAGAAAGTGGAAAGCTATGCTTGGCCCCTAAGTCTAAAGAACGGATAAAACCATCTTCTACCCTTATTAAAGGAATTTGTTGTTGCTTGGCATAGTGATGAACTTCCTCACTTTCTTTGTATCCCCAAACGACAAAAAGGTGGCTCGGATTTGATTGAAAATAATACAACAGGCGGTCAATGCTGGCACTTCCAAATACAAAAGCGGTTCGATATTCAGGAAAACACTTGCTAATAAATGCTCGCTTCCATGGATTAAAACCAAACATGAAGGCAATCGGCTTCTCTGTTTGGTACCAGTTTTCTCCAATTTCAATAAACGGTTGCTTTGATGGTTTTTTGGGGGAATGTAGGGATTTTGGTGGACGATGTGATGGATAGGAGTGAGTAGTTTTCCTTACTTTGTTTAGTAGCTTTTTTAGTTGATGCTTCATTCTGTTGGCTCCTTTCTTTTATATGAAAGTTAGTTATGGGCGATAGTTTGTGCCATGAAGTTAGCTCGTCATCCATCTCGCGATCAATGACCTTAGTAGGACAGTGCTCCCTGTTTGTTCAGGCCGACTCCTGATAGTGATCGAGTTGTAAACGTGCCAACAGTTTGAACAATCACCTTTATCCACGAAGAATAGGCTTTGTGCAGATACTACATGGTTTAGCTTCCGTATCTGCACATTAACCCCCTCTTTGTGCAGATACTACATGGTTTAGCTTCCGTATCTGCACATT
>LFJO01000002.1:0-53618 GCA_001038565.1 Alkalihalobacillus pseudalcaliphilus | reverse complement strand
CAGATACTACATGGTTTAGCTTCCGTATCTGCACATTAACCCTCTCTTTGTGCAGATACTACATGGTTTGACTTCCATATTTTCACAAACCTTGATTAATCGTTAGGCGATAACTGACCTTCATCTTTGTTGATGATGCGTTGCTGCGGCAAGTCATCATGGAAGTTTTATATAAACGTTAGTGCGAACATAAAGCTCTAATCGCCGCTATCGAAAATCATGCTCCACGACAATCACGTGACGCTGAACTCTAACTAGCTTCGCTAGTGGATTTCAGCACTGCCACTATGTCCCACGGGAGCTTTTCTCGTGAGAGTCTCCGCATGACTCGCCCACTAGGTTAGTACTTATTCTCAAGTAATAAAACAATCTAACTCCTTTCTTTTAAAACGAAAAAGAGCAAAATCAAATTGAATGAAAAGCCACCAGTAAAGGACGTAACCACACATTCATTTTTGTTGGTGTCGGAGCAGTTTTTAGCTCCGACATAGATGTTTTGTTTGAAAGTGTATGTAAGATATTAACTCCGTTCACTTACCACTGCCTCCCCTCGACTAACTACACGATTAGGCCCTTTTCATTCACTTACACTACTTCTGCTTTTTTCAGCTAGCAAAATCCGTGCTTTTACCACGTACTCCAACGGCACACAGCGCCCGCCCTCACTTTCACTCCATCACTACCGCCCTCAGCTCTTCCTTCAACCTCTGCAAAAACTGGTTAAACTCCTGCTCATTGATGTTGCGTTTATCAGTCTTTTGCTGTGTGGCTTTTTCAATGAGTGGTAAGCCTTTTTTATCCTGTCCGTCTAGTCGTGGAATGAGGTGAACATGAATATGGGAAACAGCCTCACTAATCGTGAGACTGTATAATCGTTGCAATGGTAAGAGATTATTCAAAGCCTTTTCTACTCTTTGAATTTGGATGCCCATTTCACTTACCTCTTGCTGTGTCATCTCCGACCAATTCTCAAGATGGCGACGAGGCTCTAAGTAAACATAGCCAAGTATTTGCGATTCAAATGGACCATGAGTGAGGAGCCAATGTTCTGTTTCAATTAATCCTACATTTAATTCATCATGCTTCTGGCAAATTAAACATGAATTCATACGATCAACCTCACCCTCTACTGAACGATTGCAGCTTCTTCTTCCAAATAACGAAGAACCGACAACTCATTAATTTTCCCCTCTAATAGATGCTCAATCACTTCCCTGACCGCACCCTCTCCACCTTTCCTCCCTGTAACAAATACAGCCTGCTGTTTAACAAGCTCCACTGCATTTGCCGGAGCACATGGATAACCGACTTTATTCATCACAGGCAGATCATTCCAGTCATCACCGATATAACATACTTGCTCTAAACCTAGCGATAATTCAGACAAGAGACGATTTAGCACCGCTACTTTATTTTTAATTCCTTGATAGACATATTCAATTTTTAATTCTTTAGCACGGTTTTCCACCGCCACGGAGACTCTCCCACTAATAATCGTAACATCTAGACCATTTGCTTGAGCAAAGCGAATACCGAGGCCGTCCTGTGTATGGAAGGTTTTGATCTCGCGTCCATCTTCACTTTTGTATAACTTCCCATCGGTTAACACTCCATCAACATCTAAAACCATTAATCGAACTTCCATCTTCCCTCGCACCTATAATCCTAGATTCATTAAGTCATAGAGATGAATCATCGCAACGGGTTGATTTTTATTATCAATGACCGGAAGTACGTTGATTTTTTTCGCCTCCATTAGCTCTAATGCCTCTGTTGCTAATGCTACACGCTCGATTACAAGTGGTGTTTTATTACATAATTCGTCTACTTGCTTTTCTAACACTTCTTCTGAAAAAGCAAATGCCCGTCTAATATCACCGTCCGTTAAAATGCCAACTAATCGTCCGGCTTGATCGACGACCGAAATGGCTCCCATACCATGTGCTGTCATTTGAAAAAGAGCTTCTTTGACACTATCATCACGATACACGATCGGGTTCTTTTTTGTTTTTCCAATGACATCATTCACAGTTAATAAAAGCTTCCTGCCTAAGGAACCAGCAGGGTGATAAAGGGCAAAATCCTCAGGTTGGAATTTTCTCGCAGTTAATAAAGCAACCGCTAACGCATCCCCAAGGGCTAAAGTTACCGTCGTACTTGTAGTCGGGGCAAGGCCTAATGGACAAGCTTCTACGACATTACCAATATTTAAAACGACATCTGAATGCCTCGCTAATGTTGAATTCGAATTTTTGACAATCGCAATCATTTTTGCCCCAATTCTTTTAATAGAAGGAATTAAACGGATGACCTCATCTGATTCACCTGAGTTTGATATAGCCATCACAATATCTCCTTTTCTGACCATGCCCAAATCACCATGTAACCCTTCAGATGGATGCAAAAATAGGGAAGGCGTTCCTGTACTTGCAAGGGTCGCATTTATTTTTCTCCCGATAATCCCTGACTTGCCAATACCTGTAATGACGACTCTTCCATGACAATGTAACATTAGCTCTAAAGCCTCTTCCATGTTAGAATCAAGGGATGAAATTAACTCCGAGATGGCGTGAGCCTCTCTCTCTAATACACCCTTCATCACTTCGATATGGTTCTCTCTTTTATAAACGCTAGCTAGGATATCCATTTTTTAGCCTCCCATTTTTCAAAATTAGATTTGTTTAACGAGACGATCAATGTCTAGAATTGGCTTCAAAACTTCTTCTAACTCATTTAACTTCACCATATTAGGTCCATCAGACTCGGCTAGATCAGGATTTGGATGTGTTTCAATAAAAAGAGAGCTAACCCCTACAGCTGCTGCTGCTCTTGATAAATAAGGAACAAACTCTCTTTTTCCTCCTGTAGTTGTCCCATTGCCACCAGGTATTTGCACACTATGAGTCGCATCAAACACAACCGGTACACCAAGTTCATTCATCGTGATCAAAGAACGCATATCTACAACTAAATTATTATATCCAAACGTTGTTCCACGTTCGGTTAATAAAATACGATCGCCACCTGATTCTCTTAACTTGTTCACTACATTGGTCATATCCCAAGGGGCTAAAAATTGGCCCTTCTTGACATTGACAATTTTCCCCGTTCGAGCCGCCGCAACGAGTAAATCGGTTTGTCGGCAAAGAAACGCAGGGATTTGGATAATGTCTAGAACATCTGCCGCCATTTCTACCTGATAAGGTTCATGGACATCGGAAGTGACGGGCACTTGGAATTGCTCTTTCACTTCACTTAAAATCTCAAGTCCTTGTTCGATTCCAGGTCCTCGACTAGAATGAATCGAAGAACGGTTAGCTTTGTCAAAGGATGCTTTGAAGATAAAAGGAATTTGTAATCTATCTGTTATTTCTTTTAACTTTTCCGCTGTTTCGAATACGAGTTCACGACTTTCAATCACACATGGTCCAGCCATTAAAACAAATGGGTTTTTTTCACCGAATATCATTTCATCATTTAAACGAACAAGATTAGGCATAAAGTGGTCCTCCTAGTAATCTCTCAACTTTTTGAATATCTGCTTCTGTATCCACACCAACTGCCTCATAATTCGTCTTGACGACTTTGATTGGATAACCATTCTCTAGTAAACGCAACTGC
Organism: Alkalihalobacillus pseudalcaliphilus; assembly: GCA_001038565.1. GTDB lineage: Bacteria > Bacillota > Bacilli > Bacillales > Bacillaceae_D > Alkalihalobacillus > Alkalihalobacillus pseudalcaliphilus. Next base: position 49,997 of record LFJO01000002.1, on the reverse strand, counting down.
TCAAGTCCTTCTGCTTGCTCTAAATAAGAAGGAGCGAGCCCAACAAACGCTTGTAAAATAGCCTTGGGATAGCAGTAAATGCCAACATGCTTGTCATAGACGATATCTGCATCCATTCGATTAAAAGGAAGCGGCGAGCGCGAAAAGTATAATGCGTGACCATCATGAGCTGTCACAACCTTGACCACATTTTGATCGCTAATGCTGTTTTTATTCTTGATGGCAACTTTGGCCGTAATAACTGCGTCAGGTGCTTGACGAGCAGCCTTCACTAAATCGTCTATTAACTGCGGTTGAATTAACGGTTCATCTCCTTGCACATTGACAATAAAATCCGCTTCACATGATTGGGCGACCTCAGCAATTCGATCGGAACCCGTTTCATGTTTTTGTTCGGTTATAACGACTTGCCCACCAAAGTTCTTCACGACCTGTGCAATCTCTTGATCGTCTGTCGCAACAATAACATCGGTTAGCTCCTTACTTTTTACCACTTGCTCATATACCCTTTGAATCATCGGTTTTCCTTTAATAAGGACCAGTGGTTTTCCTGGAAATCTAGTGGACCCGTATCGGGCTGGGATAATGGCGATAGCTTTCATTTTGTATCCTCCTCTGTTCACTAACCATACGACTAACAATATGATGAGTCGTCTCACGGTTACGAAGATGAATCGAGCCTTCAATTTGATAGATAAAACGTAAATAATAGAGAAACTGGTCTATTAACTCCTGATTGATTTCTTGTTTTAAAACGGTGGCTAATGTTTCCGCCAAGTGTGAAGGATGCGGACAGTGGTGAGCAATACCCTCAATATTATAAAGGGCTTCTCCTAATGTTATGACGTGCTTATATTGGCTAAGAGCTTCGATTCCAACGGTTGAATTGATCGTAATGATAGCAAGTGCTTTTTCTATTAAAGGTTCCACTTCATGTTTGGTAACAAAAATCACTTGTTCGTCTTGCTTATACTTTTGCTTTAAATCTAAATAAGCATTTCTAGCATGCTCCTCAGGATGTTCTTTGACCATCACATGAATATGACGATTTTCTCGTTCGATAACTTCACGAACAGCCATGAGTGTTCTCTCGAGTAACTCCTCCATCGTTGAAATATGGGGTGAATGGAAGAGGATTTGCGTATCGTGCTCAACTTGAAACGGAAGTAAAATATACTCTTTGGGCCAATCAATATCATCCTCGCCCCTCTTCGCAAATCGTCTCTTATTCCAAAAATATCGAACCGATTCTAGGAAGCTACTATGTTCGTAAAGCTTCGGGTGAATTCCTAATAGACTACCTATATGATTAACTGTTTTGATCAACGCAAGCTTACTTAATGAATCCTTTTTTCCTTGTTGTACCAAACAACTTTCCGGCTTAAACACATACTCAGGATACCGCTCTCGGTCGACTTTCACATGTTGATAAAATGCACGCTCTCTCGGGATTGAGGCATAAGCATTAACACCTTGTCGATCGTATGTAATCGTATAAGGTCTGAAATGTCCCTCTTCAAAAACACGTATCTCAATTTGGCGCTTTTTCGCAATATACATAGCAATTTGGTCTAACCAATGATGACCATTAAAGAAACAAATGATATCAATTTGGTTTTTCTCAATAAATTGGTCCAACATCCACATGTATCGTTTATACAAACACAATGATTTTGTATTTTTAACATGTTTATTTTTTATTTGTTGATAACGTATTTGATAAATATCCAATCGGGAAAGCTCCTCATCTGAAATCGGATATTCTTTTTTACTCACATAAGTTGGGGCAAACCGAGTCTTCATTGATGTTTGCAAAAATCGTTCTCCTAACTCAAACCGGAATTGATAACATTGGTGTCCGTATTGCATAAGACCCGTTGCAATATCATGAAAGAAATATCGATTTCTATTACCACGTAAGAATAAGTAATTAGCCAACTACTTCATACCCCCTTACTTTTTAGAAAATCCATCCCTATACGTCTTATGTTCAGAATAACAAGTAACTATGAATTCGTTATGAATGACATGTAAAGTTAACTACGTATTGTTGAGCGGGAAGATTACAATCTTAATAATCATTTGGCGTCATTTCGATAATGAAAGAAGAAATTATAGATATTAGGGGAAGCATTGAGACATTGGGAGATTAAATGAAACGGAAAAAGATTACAGAGGCAAAGTGCAGCAGTGAGGATATTAATACTTCGGAAAAAGATTATAAAGGTAAGCTGCAACTGTTTGGTATTGTAGGATTTCAAAAATTAATAATTCGCCAGGAAATCCGTTCAACAACATCGTCACCGTTTTTTATGAAGTATGTAAATAAAAAATAATGGAAATAACAGCAACTAAATAATTCGTAATATTATGTTAATACAACGGCGAAAGAGTGGTTTTTTAAGCTCTTTATCCCATTTAAATAGTACTAGTAAGACTTTATCTAAAATGTAAACATATATGGATAAATGGCTAGTTAGGAAAATTTATGATAATAAACTCATACTTTTAATATTCTTTTCAACTTTAATAAAACAGTCCAAGTAATCAGTCATAAAGTCATGGTTTATCACTAAGTTTTCCGGTCACTTTTGCCAAAACTATAACTTTTTTGACGGGACTTTTTACATTGAAGCTACATCATCAATTATGGTGCAAACATGAATTTTTATTGGGGCTGACTTTTAAAAAGTGAGGTTTAATAAAGACTTCTATTTCGAGGACATGTTCTCTGCTATGCTTGTTGTCATGCAAAATAAGATTCGATTCCATCCTATTCGAACATTTTTCTATTATCAATCCGCGTACAGACCTCACAAATAAGGTCCATACACGCAGAAGTCTTACAAATATTGAGGTAAAAAAATTGGCAGGACACCTCTATTTCAACCTTTTTCTCATCCACAAAATACTTACAACTAAAGCTACACCTAACAGTGAACCTGCACTATCAATCACAACATCACGCACCTCACCCGATCGACCAGGTATAAAAAGTTGATGAAACTCATCAGTCATCGCATAAACCGTGGCGATGCTCCAAGCATAAACAGGAGCTAGACGTTTATTCCATCCACTCTGTAAAATGGCGTTATAAATGAGGATGGCCAGAACAAAGTAACTGAAAAAGTGGGCCCCTTTTCGAATAAAAAAATGCAGCGTCTCCATCTCTAAATTGATAAATGGTAAAAGTGTTTGAATGATATGTATGAGTTGCTTTGTCATACCTGAGCTCAGTTGCCCTGATTGGTCGCCTGGCTGGTGTGATAGGAAAAAGATAAGCCCCATCCATCCAACAACAGCTCCCCAAGATATCCATTGCTTCATTTCATTTCCCCTTTCTTTGTAGATTGTTTTGTATGTAGGTTAATTCAAAGCGATATGCGGAGATCTTCTCGTCGCTACCGAAAATCATGCTTCGCTGGGTACTTCATATTCTCAAGCACAAATAACATCCATTAAAAAATAACAACAAAAACCAAAGTGACTGAAGAGCCACCAGTAAAGATTAAAACCCACTTTCATGCTTGTTGGTGGCGATTGATTAGAACAAAATCTAATTGAATAAAAATCCAGAAGCAAAGAGCCAAATCTTTCTTGTTTATCAAAGAGCTAAATGATGATAAATAAGCGCAACCAATATTTGTATAAGCACCGTTAGAAATAGTTACTACCTCATTTCATTTGAGTAACTGTCACGTTCGTCCCTTTTCGTGCACTTACTCACCTGCTTCCTTCGAGTTACTGTCACGTTCAGCCTTTTTCGTGTAGTTCCTCACCTGCTTCCTTCGAGTTACTGTCACGTTCGTCCCTTTTCGTTCACTTACTCACCTGCTTCCTTTGAGTAACTGTCACGTTCGTCCCTTTTCGTGCACTTACTCCTGCCCTTTCCTTTTGACTCACTTTCCATCCCTCTTCCCTTGTGCAATCGCCACATTAAGGCACCATTCTCAAACAATTACCAGCAGAAAACCCCAAAACAATAGGTTGTTTTGGGGTTAAAGTGTCTTAATGCTTAGCCTTGAAAGTTCTTCTCGAACTTCCAAGAGTCTCGGCACATTTCAACAATTCCTTTTTTCGCTGTCCAACCTAATTCTTTCTTAGCCTTTGATGCTTCTGCATAACATGAAGCTATGTCCCCAGGACGACGGTCAACAATCTCATATGGAACCTCAATCTCATTTGCTTTCTCAAAAGCTTCTACTAGTTCTAAGACACTCGTCCCTTTACCCGTCCCAAGGTTAAAAATATGAGCACCTTCCGTTAAATGATTTAAAGCAGCAACATGGCCTTCTGCTAAATCAACCACATGAATATAATCGCGGACACCCGTGCCATCAACCGTATCATAATCATTACCGAAAACGCGAAGCTGCTTTAACTTTCCTTTTGCAACCTGTGTAACAAAAGGCATTAGGTTATTAGGAATACCATTTGGAGATTCACCAATTAATCCACTCTCATGAGCTCCTACCGGATTGAAGTAACGCAAAATAGATACCGCAAAATTAGGATTTGCTTTAGCAGCATCGCTCAAAATCCTTTCACTCATCGCCTTCGTTTCACCATAAGGGTTCGTCGTTGGTAATAAGTCCAAGCCTTCATGGAATGGGACTTGATTATCACCATAAACCGTAGCTGAAGAACTGAAAACAAAACGATTCACACCATATGCTTGAGCTAACTTCGCTAATACCATTGTACTTACAAGGTTATTGTAGTAATAAGCAAGCGGTTTTTCTACCGACTCACCTACTGCTTTTAAACCGGCAAAGTGAATCAGACCATCAAATGAATGAGCTTGAAAAACTTTTTCTAACTCGGACTCAACCGTTACATCAACATGATAAAAAGGAATATCCTTACCTGTAATTTTTTTCACACTATCAAGTGCAGATAATTGGCTATTACTTAAGTTATCGACAACGACAACTGAATGTCCTTCTTCTATTAAAGAGACAACCGTATGTGAACCTATGTACCCTGCTCCACCTGTAACTAAAATGTGCACAAAAACCTCTCCTTTTCCATGACCTTTTCCTTCTATTTTACTACTCTTCTTCAAAGATTAGCAATGAAACTTTCCCCAGCTTCCCCTACGCTTGTCATCTCCTTCATGATAGTGTTGACTAACAAACATCTGAAGGTGCTTCTCAAATTAAAATTGAATTTGGAGAAAAAGATTTACATGTTTATGTAACAATCAGAAATAACTCAGAAAATACCAGCAATTTCTGATCACACCGTGCAAATTTACTAGTAGGAAACAGCCAATATGAGACTGAATACAACTTTGATGCCGATAATCCCGAACTCCAATCAGAATTATTACCACAAGTAAAGTCAGAAGGCATCTTAAACTTTCCTTACATTTACCACGAAGAACATAACGAAATGACGCTTCATTTAAGTGGCTCATTTGATAATTGGGATGTGGATATTGAATGGAAAAAAGCCATGGCATACGATTCCTGAAAGTTAGTCTATAAAGTCTAACTTTCAGTTTTTTTCAATATACAGATGCCCTTAAAATCCACTGAAAGAGTCATCTTTCACAATATCTACATATTTTTCGACATAAAAGTGGGTGATCCGTCAAACATCTAATGCCTATAATAGAAAGGATGCTTTATTTAAGGTAGGTGCTTTATGTTAGAATACACAATTCATCAACGGAAACCTCATTTTTCAGATATTATTTTCATTCATGGTTTAGGTGGAAATTCTTCCATTTTCAAAAATCAGATGGATTCTTTTAAGCAGCATTTTAACGTCATCACGATAGAACTACCAGGACATGGACAATCACCCAATGTCTATTCATATAAAGAACCTTTTACATTTAAAACCGTTGCCGAAGAAGTTTTAAAAACGCTTGATCATATCAAAATTAAGGAAGCTCACTTTGTCGGTGTTTCACTCGGAACGATTGTTATCCACCAACTATTAGAGCTTGCCCCATCACGAATTAAAAGCGTAGTTATGGCAGGTGCCGTAACTAGATTTAACCTGTTCAGTAAAGTCTTATTAAAAATGGGTAATGTCGCTAAAACATTCACCCCCCATCTGTGGATTTATAAGCTTTTCGCACGCATTATGTTACCTAAAAAAAATCATAAACGCTCTCGAGATATTTTTATTAGAGAAGCTACTAAAATGGAACGTGCCGATTTTTTAGGTTGGTATAATATCGTAGCAAAAGTAGAATGCGTGTATCAAAATTCGAGAAAACTACCGAATAAAATTGCTAAGCTCTATGTTTCCGGCCGTGAGGATCACTTATTTATTAAGCCTTTGCTTGCCGATATTAAGAGCGACCACCATGCAAAATCTTTTGTTATTGAACAATGTGGACATGTTTGTAATATTGAAAAGCCACATGAATTTAACCATGCTTCGATTTCATTTTTATTAAATCAAATCAAAACTATGAAGAAAAGTTCATAGCTCAAAGGAGTGTCCCCATGAAAATTTTCTTAACTGGAGCTACTGGCTTTCTTGGCGGAAAATTGATTCAATCACTAATAGCAAAACCTGATCATACATTATACGTTCTTGTTCGAAACGTTCAAAAAGGTGAACTAATTCGTTCAAAGCTAACGGACGAACAACAAACGCGACTTCACCTGTTACAAGGCGATATCACCTCAGCCGATTTAGGTCTCTCCGAAGAGGCGATTGCTACCTTATCTAGTGTTGATATCTTTTACCATCTTGCCGCTCTCGTCAAATTCGACCTTGATTTACGTGATGAATTATTTGCAGTCAATTATGATGGTACGAAAAATTGTCTAGAGCTCGCAGCAAAAGTAGGTGCCGCGAAATTTTTATATGTAAGTACAGCTTATACGGTCGGTCAACGTGCGGTTGGTGAGGAAAGGCTTTACGAGGTTGATGCTACGTACAATAATCCTTATGAAGAAAGTAAAGTGAAGTCGGAGCATTTAGTTTTCTCTTATGCCGATCAAATGGATGTTTCTATTCTAAGACCATCAATTATTGTCGGTGATTCAAAAACAGGTGAAGCTGATTCGCAATTTACATTATATGGATTTATGCGTGCGGTTGATTTATTCAAGCGTCGTGTCACTCGGACAGAGGAAGGTCGTAACCAGCGCTATCGACTCGTTGCAAACTCAAATGGAAATTCTAATTTAGTACCGGTCGATTATGTCGCTAATGTGTTAAGTCTCGCCACAACCAAAGCAGAGCCTAACATCATTTATCATATTACGAACCCACAACCACCACATAATTATGATTTACTCGTCATGCTACGTGATGCATTACAGTTTAGCCAACTCGATGTCATCGAGGCAGGCAAAGACTATCAATTATCACCATCAGAAACACGCCTTAACGAATTAATTGCTGTATTTAACGTCTACCTGGCCGGTGCCCTAACATTTAAAGATGACAATACCCAAGCACTACTAGCTGATTCAGAATTCGATCATCTGAACATGTCAAACGAAACTGTACAAATGATCATGGAAGCCTATTTCAAACAATAAGTTATCAAGTGGAGTAGAAACTCGGCAAACCGCTTCTTTTTTAGGGAGGCGGTTTTTGTTTTGGGTGGCTGTTTTTTTCTGTTGGCTCTGATTGAGCTTAATTTTCGTGTTTCATTGCTGCGTATTTCCATTTGCTATGCGTTTGCTCGGGCTTTCTCCTGCTTTTTCCGCTCGTAACCCCGCGATTCCACCTTCGCTCGGGCTTTTTCCTGCTTTTTCCGCTCGCAACCCCGAGATTCCGCTTTTGCTCGGGGTTGCGAGCCCTTTTTCCGCTCGTAACCCCGCGATTCCTCGTTTGCTCGGGCTTTCTCCTGCTTTTTCCGCTCGCAACCCCGCGATTCCGCTTTTGCTCGGGCTTTCTCCTCCTTTTTCCGCTCGTAACCCCGCGATTCCGCTTTTGCTCGGGGTTTCTCTCTCTTTTTCAGCTCGTAACCCCGCGATTCCTCGTTTGCTCGGGGTTTCTCCTCCTTTTTCCGCTCGTAACCCCGCGATTCCGCTTTTGCTCGGGGTTGCGAGCCCTTTTTCCGCTCGTAACCCCGCGATTCCACGTTTGCTCGGGGTTATATGGGCGCTTTTTCACTTTTCCTACCACATAGTCGCCTTTATTACCATTCAAAAGTATACATTGTTATTTAATCGTTTTTGAACCTTCATAGATTAGCATTTATAGTCAATGTCTTACCACCATATTTTCCACCCCAAAATTGAAGTTCTCTATGCAAACCTACGTTTAACTTTTCAAGCAAGAAGGAAAAGATATGAAAAAGGAGCTGATATTAGTGGGACATTATATAGAAGTTGAAAAAGGTATTAAACTTTTTGTTGAAGATATTGGTGAAGGGAAACCGGTGATTTTCTTACATGGTTGGCCGGCTAATCAGCGAATGTTTGAGTATCAAGCGAACGCTCTTATAAAAGAGGGTTATCGTTTTATCGGTATCGATATGCGGGGTTACGGAAAGTCGGATAAACCGCATAGAGGGTACGACTACAATCGTATGGCGGACGACCTTAGAGAGGTGATTGACCAGCTTGAGATCACGGATGCTACGTTATTAGGCTTTTCGATGGGTGGAGCGATCAGTATTCGTTATATGGCAAGGCACTTAGAACATGGAGTATCTAAGCTCATTTTAGCAGGAGCAGCCGCCCCAGCTTTTACGAATAGAGAGAATTTTTCTGCAGGTATCCCAAAAGAGAACGTCGATGAGCTCATTCAAGCCTCTTCCACAAACAGACCAGCTATGTTACATGATTTTGGTGGGCAATTTTTTAGTCAAGGTGTGTGTGAACACTTCGCTGATTGGTTCAAAACTTTAACACTTGAAGCAGGCGGACATGCAACTATTCAGTCAGCAGAAGCGTTAAGGGAGGAAGATTTGCGACCGTGTATTGATAACATCAGCGTACCAACGGCGATTTTCCACGGTGAAAAAGATAAAATATGTCCGTTTGACCTCGCCAAAGAGATGGAAAAGTCGATTCAGAACTCAACCTTAATTCCATTCGCCAACAGCGGCCACAGTTTATTTTATGACGAACAAGAAAAATTTAACGAAGAACTTATTCGCTTTCACAAAGATTAATTCTTTATATAAAACCTCGCTGATGACTTACAAGCCAGCTCACTCGCAAGAAAATTGGAAGTTGTATTTTGCTCTTCGACTGGTGGTTTTTCGTTCACTTTGATTTGAATGAGAAGCCCAAAAAGCAGTGAGCTTGCACGATCAAAGAGAGAGTAGAGTAGATTCCTGTAAGAAAAAAGAGCAATGAGTTCCAGTGGCTTCGCCGGTTAGCTCAGGACCCACTTGCATAAGGCGTGCCCCCATTTCCCTCAGCATTTTTGAAAACGAGTAGAGCACTTTAAGCTAACTCCTATACAAAACCCCATGAAAGGTTGTTAAAAATGACAGACTATATTTACGGAAATACACCGTGCTTTTTAGATTCGCAAAACTTAACAAAGAATAAAAACTATCAAGATGTCGATGCAATTATTTATGGAGTTCCATGGGAAGGTGCGGTCACTTGGGGCGATTATACGGGCTGTGAGCTCGGCCCGAAAGTGATGAGGCTTAGCTCTGCCCGTTACAGCGGTTATCTACCAGAGCTTGACCACATTGATGTATTTGAGCATTTAAAGCTTGGTGATGTCGGTGATGTTGATGTTACCCCTGCCGATGTTGATGAAACAATGACCAAGATTCAAGATTTCACAAGACCATTATGGGAAAGCGGCAAATTCCTAATTGGCCTTGGTGGGGACCATGGAATTACTTATCCTATTGTCAAATCTTTAGCTGAGCAATCTGGTAAAAAGGTTGGCATTATCCACCTTGATGCCCATTATGATAACCTTCCTTCCCATAATGGTGACCAATATGCACGTTGCAGCCCTTTCAAACGGTTATACGAACTAGAAGGCGTGCGTAACGAAAGTATTATCCACACGGGTATTCATGGACCACGTAATAAGCCTGAAAGTGGGCGTAATGCCAAAGAAGCTGGAGCTGTCACACTAACAATTAATGATATCCGTGAATCACAGGATCTGAGGAAACTCGCTCACCACATGTATGATATGGCAAGTCAAGATGTCGATGTTGTCTACCTTAGTATTTGTAGCGATGTTCTCGATTACGCCTTTAATCCTGGTGGCCCCGTTGACGGAAATGGCCTAACCTCGTATGAGCTGCTCACACTAGTTCATGAGATCTCCAAACGCGGAATTGTCGGTATGGATTTTGTCGAAGTCTATCCACAGCAGGACCCTAGTCAATTCTCTGCCCACTTTGCGTCCACGATTATCTTATACGCGATGGCAGGGCTTATTCAACATCAATCCGAATAATGAAGAAAAAGCCTCCCAAACTTGGAGGCTTTTTGCATGTACCCTGAATGAAGTGAAGTTACACCATATTATTCACCGTATAAGAAATATTCACGACATGATGATTGACCATAATCAGTTCATTCATAATATCTACGTAAACAGAACTCAGGCGACTGCTTTGATTGGTACCGCTATGAAAATGTTGAAAGCGAAGCTCTTTTTCCTTTCTTAGTATAATAGGATTGCGGTTAATGACAGCTATCGCTTGTTGTTTGTCTACAAATTCAAAAGCCTGGATTGCTTTTTCATAACTCGTTAACACTTCTTCAAAAAGCTGTGAAATCCCCTGACGCTCCCAATCCTGTAATTGCACTTGAGCAACCTCAAGTTTCCCCGTCGTTAACGCGATATGGTAAATAGCATCCGAAATCCCTTCTAGGTGGTTATTGATATATAAATACTTCAAGCTTTCCTCAGACTCTTCGTCACTCAAGTCCTTCTGAGTGATTTTTTGTAAATAATGATAGATACTCTTGTACGTAGCATCAATCCGGTCTTCATGACGAATGACCGCTTGTCGATGGCTTAAGTTCTCTTGGTATAGTAATTTGTCGAAGTCTGAAAGCATATTTACTCGTATACTTTCCGCCATATGACCAAGTTCCTTTTTCGCCTGAACTAACGCAATGGTTGGCACTTCCAAACTTTCCTTATCCAAAAACTGCACATGATTTTCTGCCTTCTCTTTCGCAGGTAAAATCACTAGCATCCAATCAGCGAACTTCGAGCAAAACGGTAACAACACAACCAAATTAATAATGTTAAAAATCGTATGGGCATTCGCCACTTGCCTTTCAATTCCACCACTAAAAAGCTCCAGCCAAACAACAAAATAATGGGTAAATGGCAAAAATAAGAGAACACCAATTACTTTAAAAAGAGCATGTGCCACCGCGGTTCGTTGCGCATCCTTGGAAGCACTAATACTCGAAATAAGCGCGGTTACTACGGTTCCGATATTAGCCCCATAAACAATAGCCACAGCGGCTTCCATACTAAGTGAACCACTTGCTGAAAGCGTCATCGCAATCGCAATCGTCGCGGCACTGTTTTGAATAATCGCCGTAAAAATAAGCGCTATGAATACGGTTACATATAAATTATCCGTTAAATAAACAAAGGTACTTGTTAACTCTGGATTATTTTGAACGGGCTCCATCGCCGCTGTAATCATACCCATTCCATAAAAAACAAACCCAAACCCTAATAAAACACTACCAAGAGCTCGAACCTTTTCCTTTCCTAATAAAAAAACACCGACTCCAAGGGCAACAAAAAGCAAGGCATAATCTGTTAACCTGAAGGCAATTAATTGCACCGTTAAGGTTGTACCAACAGCCGATCCCAACATAATGCCCATCGCTTGCCGGAGTGTTAATAAACGGGCATTCACAAACCCAACAACCATCACCGTTGCGGCACTGGACGACTGCAAAACTGCCGCCAATAATATACCAACAACAGCCCCATAAAACTGGTTCTTCGTCACCTTTGTTAAAAACTTTTTCAAATGATTTGAAGCCGATTTCTTCAATCCTTCACTGGCAATATACATCCCATATAAAAAAATCGCAATCCCACCAACGATTCCTATCACCATCGGCCAAACCATATCAACATCCCTCCTTTTTTGTGAAAATCAGGCTTCACACTTGAGTATGGTGATTTTCCTCTTTGTTCACCTAATTATTCTGCATTTTTTAGATTATGCGTTCCTCTCTTCGGTCCTTTATTCGTACCGATATTACACCTTGGTCGACACCTTCTTTACCTTTTTTCCCTCTGATCATGTCGACCGGGCTCCTTGGTCGACACCTTCTTTCTCTTTTTCCCCCTCTGATCATGTCGACCAGGCTTCTTGGTCGACACCTTCTTTACCTTTTTTTCCTCTGATCATGTCGACCGAGCTCCTCGGTCGACACCTTCTTTACCTTTTTTCCCTCTGATCATGTCGACCAGGCTCCTTGGTCGGCACCTTCTTTCCCTTTTTTTCCTCTGATCATGTCGACCGGGCTCCTTGGTCGACACCTTCTTTACCTTTTTCCCCCTCTGATCATGTCGACNATCATGTCGACTGAGCTTCTTAGTCGACACCTTCTTTACCTTTTTCCCCTCTGATCATGTCGACCAGGCTCCTTGGTCGACACCTTCTTTACCTTTTTTCCCTCTGATCATGTCGACCGGGCTCCTTGGTCGACACCTTCTTTACCTTTTTTCCCTCTGATCATTTCGACCGGGCTCCTTGGTCGACACCTTCTTTCTCTTTTTCCACCTCTGATCATGTCGACCGGGCTCCTCGGTCGACACCTTCTTTACCTTTTTTCCCTCTGATCATGTCGACCGGGCTCCTTGGTCGACACCTTCTTTACCTTTTTCCCCCTCTGATCATGTCGACCCTTTAATCAACGCCTCTAATTCTCATCTGCGAAGTACCCATTAAACCTATCAATTTTATTACTTGACGCCCTTTTTACCGAGATACATATGGCTTTTACTTCATCTATAGGTTCCTCATGGCACTCACTCGAACTAGAAATTAAATAGAATAAAAGCCAACAGTTAAAGAGTTCTTTTCGGAGGGTTCTTACTTCTCTCCCTTCCCTACAACACTCGGACTCTTTTTCCCACGAGTGTTGTTACTTCCCGCTATTTCCTACAACAGCTCGACTCTTTTTCCCCTTAAGTATTGTTACTTCCTACCTTGCCCTTCGACACCTCGGCTATCTTTCCACGGGGTTTTGCTACTTCTCTGCTCCCTCCAATTGCCTACTCTCAAACTAATACCTCACCATCGATTTTTTACAAAACCTTCAAAATCTCACTAATACTGCTCAGGGTGTAGGTTGGTTGATGCTCCGATTCCGCGAGCATGTCTGCAGTTGTTACGCCAGTCATCACTAAGACGCTGTGCATCCCCACGTCATTCGCCATTTTAATATCGGTTTCAAGCCGGTCGCCGACCATATAGCAGTGTTCCTTCGGTAGTCCAATCGCGTGAATCGCCGCTTCTGCCATAAGTGCCGACGGTTTTCCGACGACAAGGTCGATTGGCTTACCTGTTGCTCCCTCCAACGCCCCAATCATCGCCCCACAATCGGGAATATCGCCACCTTCAATTGGGCAAGTTCGATCCGGGTTTGTCGCAATAATTTTAGCTCCATGCTTCCAGGCTTGATAAGCATCATTCAACTTCTCATAGGAAAATTGACGGTCCCATGAAAGAACGACATATTGTGCTTCGTCTACCTGTTTGGTCGTTGAAACACCACAGAGGGCAAGCTCTTCTATTAATGGTGGCTCCCCGATAACGAGGGCTTTTTCATCCTGATTCAAAACATCTCGTAGATATTGAGCCATAATCAAATTGGAGTTCAAGACCTCATCTAAATTAGTGGTGATCCCCATTTTATTTAATTTTTCTACATATGACTGTCTTGTTGCAATTGGTTTATTTGATAAAAAAAGAACTCGGTCTCCACGTGCACGTAACTGATTAATCGCATCAGCGGCACCATCAATTTCTTTTTCACCCAAATAAACGGTACCGTCCAAGTCAAAAATAAATCCTTTTTCCACTCGATTCCCTCCACACCACAATTGTTTTTTTTATAAAAAAGCTTTATGCCAACATATGGACCATTTGTGTAACTTGCCTTGTCACGTTCACGACGTGGTCAGCACTTCGTTCCAGATATCTACTAACGAGTAATAGATTCGCAAGTGAGCCAATTTGTTCAGGCTCATGCCTCATCTCATCAACGATGTACTGATGAAGGCGATGGAAATACTGGTCAACCTCGTCTTCTTGCTTTTCCATTTTTTCTGCAATTGATGGGTCTTTCTCTTGAATTCCATAAATACTTGAAGCCAACATAGACGTAGTTAAATCACACATTTCCTTCAATTCTTGATAAAGTCGCGAGCCGCCCGATAGCTTCGTGACTGCTGCCAGGTCAGCAATATTGACTGCTTGATCACCAATCCGCTCATACTCACGCGATATTCGATTCATTATTGTTAATGTTTTGAGCTCGACGGGTAAAGGTGGTTGAATTAAAATCAATTCGATAATCGATGAATAAATTTGATAATCATAATCATCAACTTGACGGTCCAGTTGCAAAACCTGCTGGCAATGGTTGTTCTTTTCACGGTCGGTAAGTGAATGAACAGCCAATTGTAGCTCTTGACCTGTGATATCCGCCATTTCAATAATTTTACGTTCAATATCATCAATCGCTTTTGTAAACGTCCGTAAATTGTTCTGCACAACTAAACCTCCCCTTTTCAAACTACCTTATGGAGTTACCTCTCCCTCTACACCTTCTATTTGATGTATATTCCACACACCCTTTAGTTAAGCGAGTACCCCTATATTTCTATAACAATTACTTATTTCATCCTTACTTCGAGTACTCCGTTTTACTCCTTTTAGGCGTATCAATCATAAAAAAGCCCACAACAATCCCGTTAAAATGATTTGTTGTCGGCTTCTCCTATTCTCTGCCTCAATGATTTAATTGTTTCTTCCTCTTTGACACGTTATGCCAGATTTATATTTTCATATTCCACAAATCGATATTTCCTCCTGAAACGGCCAATGAACCAGCTTCTAAGGCTTGCATGACCTCTTCTTTTTGGGAAATTAAACCACCCGCAATGATCGGCAAATCGGTTCGTCCACATAAATCCTCAATCACTTTAGGAATGACACCCGGCAATACCTCAATCGCATCTGGTTTACTCGAAGCGATCATCGACATCGACTTATTAATGGCACTACTATCAATTAAAAACGTACGTTGTATGGATAAAAGCCCTTCTGCTCTGGCCATTTTTATGAGTTGATTTTTTGTCGTGATAATACCATGAGGTTTAATTTTTCGAGCTAAGTATTGAATGCCGTCCTTATTACTCGCAAGTCCACCAATAAAATCTAAATGAACAAACACATACATCCCCGCATCTTTTAAACGATTCACATCATCCTCAAGCGTTAATAGACTCCCTGTTACAAGAAAGGCTATGTTCACTTCGCTTTGAATCGCCGCCTCAATATGTTCCTGCTCTAAAATTGAAGCAATCACTTGCGTCTCGACCATATCAACGATTGATAGATTCTTTTCTTTTACTTTCATTTTTGAAGCCCCCGTTTCCTCAACTTAACATCTCCTGTAAAATCAATCTCCGTCAAGCTTTCTCTTCGGCAAAATGAATTCGAGCTTTCTCCTCTTCTGACATAAATTCATTCATCGCAGAAACGTAATCCTCTTGATCAGATAAATGAACAAACACGATTTTTCCAAAAACATGAAGATTATAAAACTGACTAAATTGCTGTAGGCTTGTATGGTGTACAAGAGCCCCTCGAGCCAGCGTACACTCATGGTATAACTCATCAATATAATCATACTGACGAATCCATTCATTTGGTTCTGTATCACTTGAATAGACGAGTGTCCGATTGCCTTCTCTTACTTCTATGCCAACCGTTGGAACCGCATGCTTAGCTGGAAAAGTCGACACTTTGGCTTCCCCTAATGTCAGCAGTTCAGCTTTTTCCTCCGCCTTGTATACATGAATTTTTATTTGAAATTTAGCGGGCCAACTGTCCATTTCCAAAAGCTCTAGCCAATGACGAAGCTTCTTCTCATCACCTGAGCCACAACAAATCGTCAGTTCTTCCTCACGCCCAGCTAACCACATCCCCCATAACAGCGAAGGCATACCATATATATGATCAATGTGGAAATGAGTGAAAATAACCGCACGAATTGCCTTTAAATCGACCTGCTCTTTTTTCAATTTAGTAAGAGGGCTGCCCCCTACATCAATAAGAACCGTACCAGCATCACGATTCACCTGCTCCCGCAGAAGTAAATACGTATTATCCCGGTTCGCCGCAGCCGCCGCATACCCAGTTCCTAAACAGATCATCTCTATCACAACGCAAAACTCCTTTAGCAGGTTTTGGATGGGGCTTTTGACACCTTCGAGGGCTTAATCCTCGGGGTGGGGTCTTTTTATCTCGTTTCATGTCACTTCGATGGCTTTTTTCCTGGCGAAGATGCCTTTATTTTCGTTTTATGACACTTCAGAGGGCTTTTTCCTCTGACGAAGGTGTCTTTTCTTCCGCTTTATGACACCTTCATCAACTTTTTATCCCTCGATGTGGCCGCTTCTCCACCTTTACGACCACTTCACGACACTTTTCCCCTTCGATGTGGCCACATCACCACTCTTTTCCTCCGCAAAATGGGTCTTTTCCAACTAACCTCTCTTTCCCTTCACCAGAATGACCTTCTCCCCAAAAAAGTCCGTCTCCCCTTTACAAGCAATCAGTTACTTAATCCCAGAGTTCATAAAGCTCGAAACGAATTGCTTTTGGAAGATAAAGAAAGCTATCAACAGTGGGAAAATGACCATGACCGTACCGGCGGTAATCATGCCCCACTGTGCACCCGTTTCAAAGGATTGAGCAAATAATGCCATCCCGACTGTTAGTGGACGGCTATCCACCGTATTAGTAATGATTAACGGCCACATGAAATTGCTCCAATGATGACTGACTGAAATTAACGCAAACGCAATATAGGTCGGTTTCGCTAAAGGTAAATAAACATGCCAAATCGTTTGATACCAACGAGATCCATCCATAACTGAAGCCTCATCTAAATCCTGTGGCACTTGTTTAAACGTTTGTCTTAATAAAAACACACCGAAGGCCGAAGCCCAATATGGCAGCATCACCGCGAGCTTACTATCGACAAGTCCAAGCTGCTGCATCACGGTATAGTTCGGGAAAATTAAAATTTCCGGTTGAATCATTAGCTGCACAAGGAATGCAATAAACAAGATATTTTTACCCCAGAAGTTCAAACGAGCAAAAGCATACGCTGCCAACGTAATCGTAAAAAATTGAACCGTCAAAATCCCAAATACAATGATAAACGTATTAAAGTAATATCGTAGAAATGGAGCTGCTTCCCAAGCGTCCTTATAATGCTCAAACGTCGGACTCGACACCCAAAAAGGGTTCGAACCCCCAATAATTTCTGATGTCGGGGAGATCGACGTAACAACAGTCCAGACGAGAGGAATCGCAAAAAATAATCCTAATATAATGATGACTGCTTTATTAATGAAATTGGTCATACGTCAACCCTCCCCTAATAATGAATTTTCTTATCAAGATATAAGTAATTAAACGCCGATACTGACAGTAAAATAACGACAAGCACGACAGTTATAACCGCGGCCTTCCCTAAATCCCAATAAGAAAAGGCAGTTTGATAAATATAGTAGAGTAATAGATTACTGGCATTATCAGGTCCACCCTTTGTCATAATGTAGAGATGATCGACATTTTTAAAGGAATTTGTAATCGCAATAATCATGACAAACAATGTCGTCGGCATCAGCAACGGAAACGTAATTCTTCGGAATGTATAAAAAGGCTTTGCCCCTTCCATTTTCGCTGCCTCATATACATCGCTCGGTAGGTTTTGCAAGCCAGCTAAGTAAAATATCATAAAAAAGCCTGCTTCCTTCCAAATCATCATGACGATCATTGCCGTCATGACCGTTGACGGGTCCCCTAAATAATTGATTCCACCTAGCCCGAACAAGCTCAAAAATTTATCTAAAAGACCGTAAGTAGGTGTATAAATAAAGAGCCAGATGTTGGCAATTGCGATTAAGGGCATTACCGTTGGGTAAAAGAAGGACGTACGAAGCAATGAGCTCCCCCGCATTTTTTTATTCAACCAAATCGCTAAATACATCGCCAAGAAAATACTCGTTGGCACGGTTCCAATCATAAAAATAAGGTTGTTCATTAACACTTGTCTAAAGATTTCATCACCAAAAACTGCCTGATACTGCCCGAGACCATCAAAATCCATCCGATTCACTGAAGCACTATGAAAGCTTAAGAAAAAGGACCGTAACGATGGATAATATGTAAAGATCGCTAAGAAAATTAATGAGGGCAAAAGCAAAGCATAGGCAAATAAATTGGTCTTTAATGACCTTCTGAATTTCCCTTTTCTTTTAGGGAGTCTTGGACTGATTGGCTGTTTTTCAACAGATGTTTTCACCTTTTTCCCTCCAAAATGGGTGAAGAGCCCAAGCAACTAGGCTCTTCCCTTTCATTTTTGTACACGCCTAATCTTGAAAACGTTCTAGTACACTACTAGCACTATTTTGAGCACGGTCTAAGCCTTCCTCAACACTTCTTTCCCCTGTTAAAATAGACTGAAGAGCATCATTAAAAATTTGCTGAACCTCACCGTTTTGATAGGTTGCTAGCTCACTTGCGGAATGCTCCAATTGATCGCGAGCAACTTGAGCGGCTGGGAAATCCTCTACATATTGAATTAACGCATCTGTCTCATAAGCCGATTCACGAGTTGCAACATAACCTGTATCCATTGACCACTCCGCCACTTTTTCTGGAGAAGTTAGGAACTCAATAAATTTAATCGCTGCTTCTTTATTTTCTTCTGGAATATCTTCAAATAAGTAAAGATTTCCGCCACCTGTAGGTGAACCGAATGAATGATTAGCTGGAAGCATAGCGACACCAAATTCAAAATCAGCACTATCACGAACATTGGTTAGGTTACCCGTCGTGTGGTACATCATCGCCGTTTGCCCACTTAAGAAGTTCGAAGGCACGGTGCCCCACTCAATGATTCCTTTTGGCATAACTTCATGAACATTCGCTAAGTCATACCAGAACTGAACAGCCTCTACGACCTCAGGGTTATTAAAATACACTTCTTTTCCATCTTCAGACATGATGTTTTCACCTGTTTGTAGGGCTAAAGCTTGTGTAATCCAGTATTGGAAACCTGTACTCGGTAGTTGTAACCCCCACTGTGAGACATTGCCACCGTCACGAACCGTCAACTGATCCGCATACTCCGCTAGCTCTTCCCATGTCGTAGGTGGTTGTTCTGGATCAAGGCCAGCCTCTTCAAACATGTCTTTGTTGTAATAAAGAACGATCGTACTTCTTTGGAAAGGAACACTCCAAACCTCATCACCAATCGCCGAATTCGCTAAGAACCCTTCATAAAAATCATCTAAGTACTCTTGTTCAAAATAAGGTGTTACCTCTTCAATTGCACCCATTTCAAGTAAAGTAAAAAGCTCAACCGATAGAAGCACAGCCAAATCAGGTGAGTTACCAGCTTGTACAGCCGCTAATACCTGCGTCATCGTATCTTGATAACTTCCTCCAAAAATCGCCGTGACATTAATGTTTTCATTCTCCTCTTCAAATTCAGCGACATATTCATCAATAATATTCGCAATAGGTCCACCAACAGCAACTGGGAAATAAAACTCAATATCTACTTCTTCACTTGTTCCTGCTGTTGAATTACACCCTGCCACAATAAACAAAAAAGCAACTAAAGCAAAGGTTAATTTCTTCACTACCTCTTCCCCCTTTAATAAACTCCATATTTGTCCTCTCGAAACAAACACCCATAATCACTCACAGATTCATGTAAATTTCGAAAGGCTTGAATACCACGCCTATAGATTACCTACTATCAGTATTCAAAATCAACTAATTTTCAAAATATTTACACTAGATTTAATACTCATTCATAAAACCCTAACAATTCTGTCTAATAAAGGGAAACATTTACATAACATTAACATTTAAAATAAAACGCTTACAATAATTACAAAATCAAATCATGGGAGATGTTCAACCACTTGTCATTATTCTGTTGGTTTTCACTAGAAACGGTCTTATAACAAGGTTTTTAACCTCATCGACCACCTTTCTCACCCCTTTTCTGCATAAAAAAATAGGAGATCGCCCGTCTCAAAATAAATTCTGCACAGGCACCACAAAATAAGCCCCTCAGAATTTACTTTGTATGGATGATCTCCCATTCTCTACCCAAAAAAGTAAATGTTATTTTATCTCATTCTATTACATATAAAATGTGATTTCAATATCTAATTTAAAATTTTCAAAAAATTTATATTCTTAAAACGTATTTAACTTATCATTACTCAACTACTTTTCAATTCTTATTTTAGCATTAAAAAGAATTCCCTCAATTTTGTCCACATCATCATACCTTACTTCTTTTTTGTTCTTGCCTGGTCAAGTTTGTCCTCTAACTCTCTAATCTACTGCCACTCTATGTTGGTTAAGACATCTTTTATTTTCATAAAAATGCCCTCCCTTTTACTTCGTTTATCCTTTTCTTACCAGCTCAAGAATATGGCGACTAGTAAATGGCCGCCATATAATCCATCTATCTGCCCCATTTAAACCCCTAAATAAATAGTTTCATCCTCAAGTTGTTGTACTCCGGCCTTTCAAATATCTCTGACCGAATAAAAGAGCTTATTTCTCCATGAAAAGCGACTAAGATGATCTCCTATTAAGCACCAGTAATATACTTATATCCATAGGTAAAAGCCGGCACCACAGCCGGCTTCATCACCTTCCGTCTTACTCCACTTCATCTCGACTTAGGTGTTCTAAAGGATCACCCGTTTCCCTTGCTGGCTCCACCATCTCACCAAGTGGTCCTTCGCGCTCTGCTGGTGCTGCTTCATCCTCTTCGAGTAGCATTTCAACATGTGGCGGTAGACCTGCCCAAGCCGCTAAATCAATTTTTAACATACGGTCAATCACATAAGTGGTCGTAAAGCGATATTTATTAGCTCCCGATTCAAAGGTCACATAGAGTTGGTTATCAACATGAATCAATCCCTCTGACATCGGAATAATGCGTAAATGACTATTTTCTTCAGGCTCTTGCTTACTATCTAAAAACCACACCGGTATTTCACGTTCATTCATTTCAACCGTTGTATGTGGTTCGTCCTCAAGAGGGGTATGATAGCGATACAAGTAACTAGCATTTGCCCGACCATAAGACGTACTTACTATTAATTCGCCATCGACAAAAGTAACACCTTGCACCTTTTCACGTGTAGAAACAATATAAGCAGGGTCAGCTTCGTGGCCCGGTCCTTCCCAATACGCTTCATCTATGCCATCGGTTTCTGGGTCTAAAGGAAAACCGACCATCCAAGCGTAATACATCTCTCCATCACGATTTTCCAAATGATGCTCCGGATTGGTCGGATAATCGTTAGCCTCATAAAATTCACCGACCCACATCACGCCATCATGAACAACATTATACGCTGCCTGTACAGGTAAAGGTATTTGATTGATAAAATAGACATGATCATTATCATTGGCCTGAACTAAATCTTCTAATTTCAATTGGTAAAGGCTCATCTCTGAAGCAATCCAAACATGTTCTCCACTAACAGCAATCCCACCAGCATGTCCGTTGTAAGGAAGTCCATCCTCATGATACAAAAGAACAGACTTTACCAGCTTTTCCGTGCTAGCATCAACAACGGTTAATGTACTTGGTCTTTTATCATCTAAGTAGTAGACCGATAAAAGCCAGTCCTGATCCTTTGCATAACTTAGCCCCTGCGGAATTAATTCCTCACCAAGTCCAGGAATAACCGGACCGTCCTCACTAATGTCCCAAAGATAATCAAATTCAGGATTACGTGAATGTTTTTCTCTTTCTTTTTGGACGATCGTTTGATGATTGACCTGAACGATTAGCGGTGTCGACTTTTCCGAGATATTGCCCGATTCATCCTCAGCCACTAATTCCACGACATACTCAACATGTCCTGTTAAAGCCGCTAATGTATAGTCAAGCTGTGCGGCAGGAACAGAATACTGCCACTCGCCATCTTGATAAATATGATAACGGAACATATCCTCCTCGCTATTTGCTTGCCAACTTATTTGTGCTTTCCCTCCAAGCTCCTGTACTTGAATGCCTGTTGGAGCAGCCGGTTGATTCGTATGATACTGCGGTCGCTCGGGAACCTGTCCCGGATCCAGCCAGCCTGGTGTCGGTCTAGCATGTGCCTCTACCTTTTCCATTTCGTTCGTACCATCATCTGGATACTGATATTTAATCGATCTTAATCGCGAAACATCCTGCCCGGAATAATGGGCAACGGTCTGTTCTATTCCATAAGGATCAATAATCGATACAGTTTGTTCATTCGTATTCACTAATCCACCGACATTATCAATAATTAACATGCGGTTATCATCCAAATACTTACTTTCATCTGATAAAAGATAATAATGATTAAACGCCTCTATAGTAATCGGTTGAACCTCGCCCCGTCGTGGCCAAAACAGCATCGTGTCCCAAGGTTGAATGATAAAAGATTCCGTAATCTCATAATCCCAATTGAAGGAACGGACACGATAGCCTTTTAAATCAATGGGCTCAGCACTATTATTATAGATTTCAATGTATTCAAATGCGTTGTAGCCTAAATAATTATGCGTTTGCGGTACTAGTTCCGTAATTAAAAGCTCTGGCACGGGAAGCTCTTCATACGGACCTGCCGTGATCTCAGTGAGTGCCGATTCATTGCCTACGCGATCAACGGCGGAAATGGAAAAGGTATACTGTCGACCGAGAACTAAAGGTGTAACGGTAGATTGGAGCGTCTCCTTTGACACCTCTTCATACAATGTACCATCTACATAAATGCGATAAGCGGCCAAATCTTCTTCTTTATTCTCCTCCCATTGCAATCGAACGATCCCAACCCCTGGCTTGGCCCTTACATTGGTTGGAGCAGCCGGACTTTCAAGGTCTAGTGGTGTATGAGGAACAACCGTCACCACCTCAGAGCTTGGTGATTCATTCCCAACAGCATCTATTGCCGTCACTCGATATTCATAGGAAGAACCATTTGTCAGACTTTCAATCACCGCTTCCGTCCCTTCTATAAAAATAGGTTCACTGCCTTCTCCATCATACAAATGATAACCAACAGCCGCTGATCCAGACTCATCCCAGCTTAAGTTTATCTGAGCATCCCCAGCCACACCGCGCACATTTCCTGGAGACGTCGGACCTGGTATTTGCTCCGAAACAAGGGTTCCAGGTGTCGGTACTTGATCATTGGTAAGCCATTCCATTTCAATATCGGCACTGGTTGAAGTGTAAATGACACTACGATTCAAAATCCCATCCAGTACACCATCGTTATAAACCGCCGAACTTACTAGCTCACCATTTTCATTAGCGATCGCAACCTTCCTTGTCGCCGTATCTGCTAGACCCTGTGCCGCAGTCGTTAATGGCAATTGAAAGACTTGCTCAGCTTTCAAGAGCGTCTCATAATTACTGTTAAAATCCCAAAGCGGTACAGTCGGATCATTGAATTTCTTAAGCCAAATTACATGAACACTTTTCGCTTTAACCGTTGTTCCTTGAATAGGCCAACGATTGGCAGGATTATTAAAATTGTTCGTAAAATAGTGAAGCTCATACCCGTCTAAATTCATATCGCTCGATGTATTATTATAAATTTCGATAAATTCATACGGCTGACCCGCACCAGCAGAACGAGCGACAATTTCCGTAATCATCAAATCAGGCGTTTCCACGAAAGCTTGTTCACTTCCAGTGCCTACCTCAACCGTTTCCTCACCGTCGCCTTCATTTGCCCCCCTTTCACCATCAACACGTTCATCTGAATCAACATCACCGACCGTCTCTTTTTCGATCACCTCACTCCCATCATTCAACTCTTTCTCTTCTTCACCTGTACCCTTTTCTTCTTCAATCACCGTTTCAAAAGCTTCACCCTCCTCTACTTCCGTCTCATTCCTCGAATCAGTAATGTCCTTATTTTTGTCTTTGCTCTCTTCTTTTCGATCTATTGAACCCTCGGTATGTTCCTTCTCCTCATGTTCTTGGTCATCGTTCACCTGTTCAGAAATAGGAATACCGACCTCATCTGCCTTACCTTTCTCAACACTAAAGCCTTGTTCTTCCTGATTATCATTAGCTATCTTAATTTGATTTTCGGCATGAGCACTACTCTCTACCCACGTTACATAATGACCGACCGTCATAACAAAAATAAGCAAATAGATAATCCCATGTCGCATCTTCTTTAATACGGTTGTTCTACTCATCTTTTCCTCCCCATCAAACGGCCTTTGCTATTCAAACAAGCTGTGCCGTCCGTCTCGATACTGATTTTTTTATCACTCAACATTCCTCGATACTTGACATACCCACTTATTCTAGTAACAACTTATTACCTGTTCGTCGCTTTCCGTTACTTATCTTCACTTAAGCACTACTTCTTTACAATCTTCTAACCCTCTCTTAACAAAAGCTTCATAAACTTTACAGAAAATTCAGAAATTATTATTGATAACTCCCCCCTCACTCTCAATCGATGTCTAGCCAAACAAAAAAGCCCTACTGTTCGTGCCATTTAGAAATAACTAAATGTCCACAATCAAGTAGGGCTCTCCTAGGTCTCCAGCCATCGTTTGAATTTGCTTCTAGTATAGCGTTGATAGATGTGAAAGACAAGTTTATTGAAGGAGATGGTTAATAAGACCTATTTTCTTCCTACCTCCTTATTTGGACTCACTCATTTTCTATACACTTAGACGAAGCAGATCCTTCCACTTTTTGACTGTCGTACATAAAGCCATCTTTACTTTCAATGATTTTTAGTTCTGGGTTATTCGACTCTTCTGAGGTCAAGTTCCCCCTCAAATCTTCATTCACTCAAGTTACTATGCTTCTCTTTTTGGTTACTTGCCAATGCTGTGAGCGGACTCAATAAAGCGGTAAACACTAGTAAAGATGCTGCTGCCATTCTTGCTGTCTTTTTCATGAAGTCTCCTTTTGAAATTATGTCAGAGGAGATTATAGTATAATACATAGGTTTATAGACCTATAAACTTTCATTATATTATTTTGTGCGTAACTTAACTTGCTAGGAATCTACCAACATTATATTTTTTCTTTCATTCATACCGAAAAACATGTAATAAATTAACCTGATATGAAAATCTATATAATAATACTCTAAAATCACGTCCTATTAACCTCAGATAAATAGTTGGAAAAATCAACATAATAAACTATACTATATTGATAGTATTTTTTCCTATATTTTTTTATATTCGGTAGGTATTGGCCACATGTTTTTACTTAAGATCGACTTTGTGATGTTAGTCACCATGATCGCTCTATTTATTTTAGCAAGTTGTGGAAGTAATGAAGTGAAACAAACAGCGGATGAGCTAGTTAGTGATAACCCTAGAAATCATACAGCAGAAGATTTTATCCCGTTAAGCGAAGGTTTTGAAAACTACCCAATTTGGATTGAAACGGATAGTGACCCTATTCGGGATTCGAAAATTCATTATATATACGTCTTTAATAACAGTAAGGTAACGATGTATAGTATTAATGACCATGCTTTAGGTGAAAGTGGCGTTGTCATAGAAGATATTCTACATATGTCTGATAATGAACTTATACAATTTGCTAGTGAGACTCATCACAAACTCTATGAAGAGTATGCAGCCTTAGATAGAAAGGTATTTGAAATCGCTGACTATCAAGAGATGAGCGATTTCATGTATGATGTATTCAGCGATTACTATTCTGAGGACTATACAGAGGTATACGAAGCATACATTCAAGAAGTACAACCAATGGTTGCAGATATTGACATTCAGATTGAAGGGACAAGAACGACGAATGAAAGCCCATATACCCTTGATCTAATCATAGATGACCTTGGACAATATACGGAAAGCCTCACTTTTATGATACCAAATGCACGTTCTAAATTAGAAGGAAGCAATGGTAGCCATGTTTTTCAGGAGTATCTCAACTACTTATATTATGAACCTGATACCGTTTTTTCTGAGATGGATGCGGAACAGAAATCAAAAATGGTATATGAAAATTACATTCGAGTCCTCGAAAACTATGGGGAGTTTAAAGAAGAAGATGGATTCGATTTATACCATCCACAAAATTTTAATCCTCATCCATTTGTTTGGAAAGAAGAAGACAAAGAGACTTCAATAAATGGAACTAGTTTTAATCAGAAAATATTTGAGACAACCTTTTCCGGGATAAAAAACGAGCATAGAAGTTTCATAACTCGTGTAGACGATTCGTTTATTGGGTTTAGATTAGACAGTCCAGATACCGATAAAGCCAATGTTACCATTGAAGGGAAATAGGTAAGTCAGGTATACAGATAATGTGCGACAACCCATATTCATAGAAAAATAAGCATAACAGTTGCGTTTTAAAGGTGTAAATCCATTACACTAGTCAATAACTTCCTTTGAAGACTACTAATATAAGTTTAAACTAAGATGAAAAAGCAGCCATTGGAAAAAATTGTGGCTGCTTTTTTCTCGATTCTCCTAAGGATATTCGATTGGTTTTCACCCACATTTATAGGTGTAGATCTCTAAGTAGGAAACGCCTTATTTTCACCCCTTCTCATAAAGAACTCCACCAAATTGATTCAATAAATTTACCAAGTCATACCAAACCTACATGAATAACGTACCTCTGAATTCCCTACCCTTTTTCTTTCTGCTAATATCTTTCACCGGTCACTTATTAATAAAAACTTTATCCCTAAGTAATGAAAAGATTATTTGAAACCCCTCATGACCATTATAATCAGACAATGCGTTCATCATTCTGAATGAAATCTGATATTTTTTTCTTTTTTTAGGATTATCGAATTAATAAAAAATGTGTACGCTAAAAGAGTAATTATTATTTATTAAAAGGGGGATTTAATATGAAAACGCTTTATAAATTTTGTTTTATTAGTTTATTTGCTCTAATTAGTGTCGCATGCTCTAGTGGCAACTCATCTAGCTCAGACGATGAATTAATTATTTATACGGCTCGAAGTGAAAGTTTAAATGAAGCTGTTATCCCAAATTTTGAACGAGATACAGGCATTAAGGTACAGACGATTACGGCTGGAACTGGGGAACTTGTTACTCGTGTTGAAACGGAACGCAATAACCCACAAGGAGATATTTTATGGGCGGCAGATGTAACGATGCTTCACGATAAAACAGAATTATTTGAAGAATATGTCTCCACAGAAGATGAACATATGATGGTTGAATTTCAAAATACAACAGGTTACTTCTCGCCTGCTTTTGCTGACCCTACCGTTTTTATTGTTAATACTGAATTAGCAGGTGAAGGTGTTATCACTAGCTTTTATGACTTACTAGACCCAGATTTAAAGGGCCGTATTGCCTTTGGTGACCCAGTCAATTCAAGCTCTGCCTTTCAATCATTAATTGCGATGCTTTACGCAACAGGCCATGGCGATCCCCTCTCTGAGGAAGCTTGGACCTTTGTTGAGTCTTTTATTGCCAGCCTAGATGGGAAAATTCAAGGGAGCTCAGGTCAAGTACATCGTGGCGTAGCTGATGGAGAGTATGCAGTAGGATTGACGTGGGAAGATCCTGTTATCCACTACATCCAAAGTGGAGCACCTGTTGAGGTTGTCTTCCCTGAAGAAGGGGCTATATTCCCCGGGCAGGCCGTTCAAATTATAAAAGGTGGAGCTAACTTAGAAAATGCCAAAAAATTTGTTGATTATGTTCTCTCCGAGCAGGTACAAAGTAAAGCCGGTCAGGAGTTAACAGTTCGTCCATTACGAGATGGCGTAGAGCTTGCTGATTATATGACACCACAATCAGACATTAAGCTCTTTGAAGAGTATGACGAAATGTGGGTCATCGAACATACAGAAGAAATTACATCAAGGTATGTCGATATCATTGAACGCTCATTAGACTAAGATGTTTATGCACAGAGTAACACTCCCGTTACTCTGTGCTCATATAAAGGAGGTATACAGCATGGCCGTTTCCATTCATATTGATAAAGTCGTCAAACGTTATGGGACAGATACTGTAGTAAAAGGCTTATCTTTAGACATTAAGCCTGGTGAACTATTTACATTACTTGGTCCATCCGGTTGTGGAAAAACAACACTTTTAAGAATGATCATTGGCTTTAACTCCATTGAAGAAGGTCAAATAGAAATTGATGGACAAGTCATCAATCATACGCCAGTTAATAAAAGAAAGATGGGCATGGTTTTTCAAAACTATGCAATTTTCCCGCATTTGACCGTTGAGGATAATATTGCTTTCGGTCTAAGAAACAACAATATGTCAAAAGAATCAATCAATCAGAAGCTAGATGCGATTATGAAAACCGTTCAAATTGAGCAGCACCGCCATAAGAAACCAGAAAATCTCTCAGGAGGTCAGCAACAACGAGTTGCATTAGCCCGTGCCCTCGTTATTCACCCACGCGTCCTCTTGATGGATGAACCCTTATCTAATTTAGATGCGAAATTGCGCGTTGAAATGAGGAATGCAATTAGGCAAATTCAACAAGAAATAGGTATCACCACAGTCTATGTCACCCATGATCAAGAAGAAGCACTAGCCATTTCCGATCGCATTGCCGTTATGAATAATGGTGTCATCCAACAAATTGGTAAGCCGGAGGACATCTATAGACGCCCTGCTAATCTATTTGTCTCTCAATTTATTGGTACTTCAAACAACTTAAAAGGCTCCGTCACTATGGATGGTTCTAGCCAAAAGATTCATATCAATAACAATACGTATTCTTTTCCTATTCATACATTGGCTGATGATGTGATCGACAATCAAGAAGTGCTTATGTCAATCAGACCACAAGATTTTACATTAACTGACTCTACAGATGGATTAAAAGGACTCATTGAAAGTACGATGTTTCTTGGAATTCATACACATTATTTCATTCGCTTAGAGGATGGAGTACGGATCGAAGTTGTGGAAGATGCGGCATTTAATCAGTTGTTAAAAGAAGGTTCAATTGTTCACTTACAGGTGAAGTCAGCTCAAATAAATGTTTTTCATTCGTTAACAGAAGAATCGATCATTAAAGCGGGTGTGTAATATGAAAAACAACCGCAAATTATCGTCATGGAATGTTATTTCAATCGTCATTTTGTTACTTGCTCTCTTATTTGTCTTATATCCTTTATTTCTCGTCCTCAGTAAAAGTGTTTTTAACCAGGATGGTTTTACGTTGGAAAATTTCACCCGATTTTTTGAGCGTAAATACTTTTGGGTCACGTTACTTAATAGTTTTAAAGTAACGATAGTCGCAACCATGTTATCTGTCATCATTGGTTTACCACTCGCTTACTTGCTGAGACGAGTCAAAATATTCGGAAGTAAATTTATTCAAATTTTAATTATTGTATCTTATATATCTCCACCTTTTATCGGAGCCTATGCTTGGATTCAGTTGTTAGGTAGAAGTGGCGTTGTTACAAAGTTTATTAATAATACCTTTCAAATTAACTTTGATGGGATTTATGGCTTTTCGGGGATTGTCCTTGTGTTAACTCTACAGTCCTTTCCACTTATCTTTATTTATATTTCAGGTGCCTTAAAGAACTTAGATAATTCATTAATCGAAGCGGCAGAGAGCCTAGGCTATTCCAACATTCAACGTGTATTAAAAGTTGTTGTACCGCTTATTATACCAACGATTCTTGCTAGTTCTTTACTCGTGTTTATGAGAGTAATTGCCGATTTTGGAACACCGATGTTGATTGGAGAAGGTTATCGTACGATGCCTGTACTCATCTATCAGCAATTTATGAGTGAAGTTGGTGGCGATGCTGGATTTGCCGCTGCACTTGCTTCGATCTTTATTTTAGTAACGATTGCTTTATTTCTTTTTCAACGTATAATCTCACGTCAGTTCTCCTATTCCATGTCAGCATTAAAACCAATGTCTGTTCAACCTAGTAAAGGTATCAAAAATATTCTAAGTCATACACTCGTATATGCTGTTACATTTTTAGCAATTCTTCCTCAATTAGTGGTTCTATACACGTCATTTCTAGAAACAGTCGGAGGGCAAGTATATACGGGTAATTTTTCGTTAGATAATTATTATACTATTTTATTCAATCGTGATGTATCGATGATTATTAACACTTATAAAATGGGTTTTATTTCTATCATTATCATTATTATCATCGGAATTTTTATCTCTTACCTAACTATTCGTAAAAGGAATATGATAAATTCAATATTAGATACGGTTTCCATGTTACCGTTTGTCATACCAGGCTCTGTATTGGGGATTGCCCTCGTTTTTGCTTTTAGTGACCAGCCATTATTTTTAACTGGTACGGTAACGATTATGATTATTTCATTTATAGTCAGAAGAATTCCTTATACGATTCGTTCAAGTACGGCGATTATTAGCCAGATTAGTCCGAGTATTGAAGAAGCTGCGATCAGCTTAGGTGCATCAGAAACGAAAGCTTTTTATAAGGTCGTGGTTCCGATGATGATGCCAGGTGTTCTTGCCGGGGCCATTATGAGTTGGATAACCATCCTTGGCGAGCTAAGTTCCTCGATTATCCTTTACTCAGCTGGCACGCAAACTCTATCTGTATCTATCTATACGGAAGTTATCCGTGGTAATTTCGGAAATGCATCTGCCTATTCTGCCATCCTTACTTTAACTTCCATTGTTTCACTATTGCTCTTTTTTAAATTAACTGGTAAAAAAGAGCTAAGTTTATAAACACCGTAGAAGGTTGTCCCTTTAAAAGGGGCATCTTTCTATATGGAGCTGAGAAGATGAGAACAATGAAGATTAAAGATTATATCGAGAAGACTTTGATGCGATACACTATGATTATTTTAATTATTATCCTTAGTATTTATCTTCTATCTCTTTTTGTTCTGTTTCAATATACAATCGTTCGTCCAAACCTTAACACCCATCAGCAATTAACGACCAAACTTGAGCAAGATTTTCATACAATACGTGAAGAGTTACACACACTTTCTCTCAAAAAAGAGATTAAACAATTTATCAAATTAGAGGTAGGTCATAGGAAAGTAAGCCAACAACTTTATGACTTACAAAATCAATTAAATATCTCCACGCACTTTCTAGTCTTGAATTCTAATAGAGAAATATTAGCTAGTAGTCTCTTAGACGAGCAAAAAAACCGATTACTTGAAGATTACTATTTCTCTACTCTGATTGAACGATTAAATAACGAACATATTTTAGAACAATCAATTGGAAACGCTTTAATTAGTTCTACTCCTAGTTCGTCTTATTTTTTATCAACAACCATTGAAGAGGCTGGACAGACGATTGGTTACCTCTTTTTCTTTGTTAGACCTATTAATCAGATTCAAAGTCAACATGAAATGACGTATGTGGTTGATTCATACAACAATATAATCGGTCAGTCACACCACTTTCATAGCGTTCCATTAGGCAAGCTTCATTTAGATGCCGATAAATCTTTTCAAATGATCGAGAATTCTTATTATTATGTAAGTCGAAGTGTGTTACATGATAGCCTAATGATGATCTATACCTTAACACCTGTGAATATCTTTATTTTACTGATTATCTATGGACTTACTTCGATGTTTGTCATGCTTTTTATAATTTTCCTTATCGCCTATTTGATTGCACCTAAGATATTAAATAAATCATTGTTAGCATTTGACTCGCTATTGGCTACGATTACCAATCATAAGCCAGACGTTCAGCATCAAACTCAGGAATTTAGTGAGTTCCAGCTCATTTATGAAGAGTATACAAATAAAATCGAGCAAATCCGAAGCTTAATTGAAACCAATCAAGAAATAGTCGAGCATAAGAAAAAGATAGAAATCAAAAATCTTGAGGCGAAATTTAATCCACATTTTCTATACAATGTCTTAGAAATGTTAAAATATGAAATAACATTAAACCCTGATAATGCCTCAGAAATCATTGTCAAAATTGCTCGATTAATGCGTTATAATACGAATCTAGGTGAGATGACTGTGCCCTTAAATGAGGACCTCGTGTATGTACTTGATTATATTGAATTACAGAAAATGCGCTTTGGTCAGAGGTTAGATGCTCATATTAATATTCCTGAAGAACACAATCAACTGCATGTGCCTAAATTAATCGTTCAGCCACTAATTGAAAATGCCATTAAGCATAATATCGAACGAGTTCATTCACTTACAATCCATGTCTATTCCGAAGTCCATGGACAAGACTTCATCATTACAATCAAAGATGACGGGTTAGGCATATCATCAACGCGCATGTCAGAAATTCATTCGCTATTAGAAGGAACAAATGAAATTGGTTCACATATTGGTCTGAAGAATACGCACCAATTAATTCAAATTCTTTATGGAGAAAATTATGGATTGTCGTTACAGTCAAAGGAAGGAAATGGGACAAGTGTATTAATTAAAATTCCAAAAGAGATTAGGTGATGTCCATGTATCGCGTTCTAATCGTTGAAGATGAACAAATCATTCAAAGAGGGCTACAATTTAAAGTAAATTGGTTAAAAAATCACTGTATGGTCATCGGTTGTGCCGATAATGGCGAAGAAGGAGAAGAGAAAATCTTAGCACTCAAACCAGATATTATTATTACTGATGTGAGAATGCCCTTTAAAGACGGCCTCGAGATGTTACGGGAGACGTATAAGAAGGTTGACTATCAGGCGATGATTATTTCGGGGTTTAGTGAGTTTGAATATGCCCAGCAAGCGATAACGATGGGTGTTCATAGTTATATGCTCAAACCGATTGACATGCAAGAGTTTGAGCAAAGCTTGGCTTCCTTAGTCCAACGTTTAAATGAGCAGAAAATTCATCACCACTTAGAGGCAAACCAACTACTATTTCAACAAATCTTAAATGTCGACTTGCTTTATCAAATTCAATCTAGTCTCATTAATGAAGCGATTCAATATATCAAGTTACAATACCAACAGAAGCTCACCTTAAAACAAGTAAGCGAAACACTAAACGTTTCAAGTGTTACCTTGAACCTTAAATTTAAAGAGTACACACAGTTTCACTTTAATGAGTTCCTCAATCGTTATCGAATTATCAAGGCCCTTGAACTGCTCCAGGATGATTCCAAGTTAGTCTATGAAATCGCAGAAGAAGTCGGATACAGTGAGTATAAATACTTTAGTAGTGTCTTCAAAAAATTTGTCGGTATGTCTCCTAAACAATTTATTGGACAGTAGGAAGTAGAGATTCTTCAGACACTCACATAACTTTGTGATATTGGCCATTTCTTATCTCTATAACCCTTTGAGTAACGTTCAATTAGAACTTCACATTTATTAATGACGAAATTCGCTTCTGGTGTTAGGATATATCTATCGGACCAAAAGTACTAATAGATTAACTAGTCAGAAGGTGTTTTATTTGAGTGCCATTTTTTCAAACTTTATAACGATCATCTTAATTCCGGTTATCATTACCATTATTTGTTCCTTATTCTTCCTATACAAAGGCGATGCTATAAAGAAAAAAAGAGCGATTCACCTTAAAAGAAAAGAGACGAAAAAGGAGCATCCCCATAATGAGGGTGACATACCCTTTGCGTATATTGGCAATCAAAAAACAAGTATCATTAGCTGTGTGGGAACAGGGACAGAGCGAATTCGCAGTAAACATATAACGTCTTTACTCAGACATGAAGCGATTACCTTACCTGAACAGCTCACACAGCGTCGCGAACAGATTGAACAAAGTCGGGCCATGTATAATACCAAACAAGTCGCTCTTCACTCATTCAAAGATTCGAAAACGGATTACGATGAGCAGCAACACCTGACATTACAATTTGTCATGTCCGATTATTATACCTATCAAGCCACCAATGCCCAATTAGATAAGCCATTCCCAAACAATACTTATCCTTCCATTAGAAGCGGTTTTTTACAGGGTGTAGACGATTGGAGAAAGCCAATTCCTTTTCTAGCGAACGGTGTTGGCGTTATAGGCACAGTGATTACCTCCGACCATCAAGTCATCTTAACGAAACGGAATAGCCATACAGGTGTACGTCCTGGTGAATGGGATGTGAGTGTTGTCGAAGCGATCGATCCCGTAGCCGATCGTTCCTCCACACAATCGGGTCCAGACATCGTGCAAAGTGTGATTCGTGGTGTGGAGCAAGAGGTTGGTTTACAAATCGACCCTGATCAAGTGCATATTCTTGGTCTTGCACTCGATATGAAGTACTACCAATGGAACTTATTCGCGACAATAAAAGTAGAAGAAACCTTTCAAGAAGTGATCCAAGTCAATTCCGCAGGGGTACATGGTTCCAATGAGATTGACCGTTACCACCGAGCGGATGTGAGCATCGAAAGCTTTGCTGAGCTTTTCCCAAGAGATGATATATGGGACACAGGCAAATGGGCACTTTACTGGACATTACTTTATGAAGAAAAACAACGCTCACGAGTGCACAAAGAGCTAGTGAGGATCTTTAAGAAAAAGGGCTAGCTTCGATTCGAAGTAGCCCTTTTCCTCGATCTTGATGAGTATTTAATTAAGCTTACGATATTCACCAGGCGATATGCCTTCTACTTTTTTGAACGATCTCGTAAAGCTGTTAGCATTCAAATAACCAACTTGCTCAGCAATGAATTTTATAGGATACTTACTTTCACTCAATAGAATTTTGGCCTCATTAATCCGACGCTTTTCTAAATAAGGGGCAAAATTTTCCCCTATCTTTTTCTTAAAGTAATGACTGAAATTTGTATAAGATAGCCCAAACTGATCGGCTACTTGTTGCATCGACATATTCGCATCCATATAGTGTTGGTCTAAATAGTTCAATACCTCTTGGATATTAACAGAACCTTTCACCGATTCATGACTCTCCCACTCAGTAACTAACTTTTCACTCATACTTCGTAATATCTTTTCAAGTTGAAGTACATCAATTTTCTTCTCTGAAATGGCATAATAATAATCTTCATTATGTCCTAATTGATTTAATTCCTTTGCTAACACATTATAAGTATTAATAAATATCATCTTTAAAACAAAAATACTACTAACTTTTGTTTTCATTAAGTTAATCAGTTTGTTTAGCTGTTTTTGACTTAGCATCGAATCACGACGTGTAAGACTCATTTCGATCACTTTTATTGTGTCAAATAATTGACTGAGAACATTAGCACTTTCTACATCAATTTGATCATAATCTACAACTTGACTTTGTTCATTCAAAATTGAGACCTCTAAAGCGGCTAAGCTATGAATATAGCTATTATTTAACCTTTCTACTTTTTCAACGGTACCTACTCCAATCCTTACATTTGAACTAAAGGTCCGAAGCTTTTCCTCTACCAATTTAGCTAGTTCTTGTTGGTCCATCGTTAAGATTAGAATAAAATCTTCATGCCTCAAACCTTTAACCAAATAACTCCCAAGTTGGTCAAACTCTGTGCCTATTAAGTCAATATAACCTTTAAGTCCAGGGAGCAATGTGATAATATTACGATCCTTTGCAAAAAAAGTAAGAGAACAAACATATTCCTTCAATTGTATTTGGTGTTCAATTGCTTGTTTCGAAACATCATCCTTAGGTAGTGTTCCATTCAAATATTGTATAAAAAAGTATTCCTTTGATATATTCTTGTTCAGCATTACTTTACTAAATAGTTCACGGTTTTCATTATGAAGACTATCAAAGGCATAGGAAACGACCTCATACTCATTCAAATTTTGGGTTGGTAGCGACTTTACTGACACTAGGGCTTTTTTCCTTAACTTTCTAATGGGCTCGTAATTTGTTCGCATAAACAAATAGATCAGTAAGACTTCAACACTGATAATGATCATAATCAACAAAAAAGTAACCGCTTTCAAGCGGGTGATTTTATGTAACACATCTTCTAGTGGTGTCACACTCATAAAAGTTAAACCATAAATTTTTGATGCTTGTAAACTGATTAAGTATCTCTTGCCTGAGAGTGTTATGAGTTCATCTAAATTCTCCCCCCTGTCTTCTAGCAGAGCTACAAGCTCATGATACTCATATTCACTTTCATGATCAGACGCTGCTAACAGCTCACCCTCTTTGTCAAAAACGAAAAAGTTATGTTGAATTTCATCATCATCATATGGCTGATTTAAAAAGAACTTATGTTCTGGAATTACTAACATTAGTACGCCATACGAATATAGATTCCGATATGGGACTGGCATTAATACGGTTACAGCGTCATATGAGCTATTAAATCTTCCATATAATTCAAGTGGCTCTGCGGATCTAATTGAGATATCTGTTAGCTGATTCAGATCCTGTAACATCATCCGTTTATCCCAGTTTGGATAATAAAAAGTACTATCAATTTCATTAAATTCATCTAGTGGATAACTTCCAGGGAAAGAATAAAAATAACTAGATTCCTTATTATAAAAGATCACTTTCTCAACAAAGGAATTGTAGCCAAACATCTTCTCCATTTCTT
The DNA here is from genome assembly GCA_001038565.1 of Alkalihalobacillus pseudalcaliphilus. Taxonomy (GTDB): domain Bacteria; phylum Bacillota; class Bacilli; order Bacillales; family Bacillaceae_D; genus Alkalihalobacillus; species Alkalihalobacillus pseudalcaliphilus. Next base: position 13,310 of record LFJO01000002.1, on the reverse strand, counting down.
GCATAATATGATAGGTATTATAGCCGTGGTCCGCTCTAAAAACCGGACGATTTAATTGATTATTTCGGTGAATAGCATCCGGATAATTCCAAAAATTCTCCATTTGCATATCAATATTGTTCACAGTCTGTATTAATAATGCATTAGAACTGTCAATTGCCGCTTCCTTCATAATCGCTGTTGTCTGTGGATAGAAGTAAAAAAGTAAAAAGAGGACGGGTAATAAGAATACGGTAATATAGGATAATAGAAATTTTAATAATGCCTTTTGATGACGATATTTCTTCCATATCTTCATTTTTCTCCTCCTTTCGATTATTTGAATGTTTGTCTACAACGTTTTTTCTACTTTTATATGAAAGTTAGTGCTTCTGCTCATGTAAGTTGACCTTTCGGTCTTTGTTTTTGGTCCGTTTTTGAAAATCGAAATCGCCTTATCAGATGAATGAAATCATCTGAATGGCGGTTTCGATTTTCAAAACTTCACGCAAAGGCGTGAAGTAGCCAAGCAAGCTTGGCTAACGGTCCAAAAACACTTGGATATTGAATACTAATCCTGATGAGTTACTCCTCTCTTTTTTGTTATTTGTGGCTGTTTGTGCGGTGCGCTGAATCTTTTTGGGATTGCTCTTACGAGCTATCCCAAAAAGTGGCGGGACTACAGCCAAACGTGAGAATCCTCAAAACCAAATTGAATGAAGTTCCACCAGTTAAAGTGCCAAACACCAATTTCATCTTTGTTGGTGGCGAAGTGATTTTAGCTCCTCCATGTGGGTTTTGTATACGGTTCAAACATGCCCCCTTCCGTCACTAATTAGGTTGTACGGATATTATCTTGAGTGACTCTATGAGCATTCATTCATAATTTGATTGTCCATTCAACTACTAGCAGCTATTTAGTTTGCTTCTTCATAGACCTAGCTAATCTTTATTATTCATGTGCAAAAAACCCAGCTCTCACTGAGTTTTTTTAGCATATGACTTGCGATCTTGTTTTAATACTGGTTATCTAACGCTCCTTGATATATCTCTTGATAACGCGGCAATCCCATATTTTCTAAATTTTCAATATAATTATCCCAATCTGTCTCAATTCCTCCATTACTAATCCATTCCGCCCACTTACTCGTAATTAAATTAGTTAAATCTGTACGAATAATACTTAATTCATTATCCTCTTCTTTTGTAAATTTGACAGGTGGTAATATCCGATTGGAGTCTGGATAATAATCAGCTAATAACGTATCTTGCTCCATTCTTTCAAGTACAGTTGGTGGGGCAGCAATTCGAGAATCTAATTCATCTGGAACATACATAAGACCGTGATCTACCAAAGCATTTGTCCACTTCCACTCATCCTCACTTATATTATCGGGTGGAGTCATAACCTTATATTGATTCCCATCTTGTTCAATACCAATATCAAAAGAACCATAATAACCCTGTGCTGAAGCCTCTTCCGAATAGAATCCGTCTAACCATTGAATCGCAGCGATTGGATCCTCTACACTTGCAGAAATAACCGCTTTATTCGTTTGTGTTTTCATACCAAGTGGATCAGCTGGCCACAAAGCCTGAACGCCCTCCGTTGCACGAAATGGCTCAATAACTTCATATTGGGTACTCCATGCTCCAACTCGTTGTTCAAATGACCACCCAATTGTAAATCCAACCGTTGCCGCATCAGTAGCTTGTGAACGCGAGAAAAATTGCGACCAATCCTGTGTAAATACTTCCTGGTTAACTAATCCTTCAGCATATAATTTGTGTAAAAATGATACGAGTTCCTTATAATCTTCTGTGGCTGGCAGAAAAATATGCTCCCCATCTTTCACAGTATTATACCAGTCCGTATGTGCAACATAATTACCATAAGCACCTATTAATGCTAATGCACTGTAAGGGCCATGATCAGGTGCCCAGTCAAATGGAATCTCATCTGCTTTTCCATTTCCGTTAGGATCACCCTCTTTAAACGCTTTCAATACTTCATATAATTCATCAAAAGTTGTTGGTGTCTCTAAACCGAGGTCATCTAACCATTGTTGGTTAATCATCGGAATTACACTACTAGAAGGACGATGAGGTAATACGGCTGGCAGCCCATAAATCTCACCATCAATTGTTGTAGCCAAATCTCTTACCTCGGGCATCTCTTCAAACATTTTACTAATATTAGGTGCATGTTCTTCAATTAATTCATCCAAAGGTAGAAACAAAGAATTAAATGTCGCAATATCATCATAACCGATTGCACTAATAAACACATCCGGTAAATTGCCGCTAGCTAAGATCGGATTTTTTTGTTCATCCCACCCACTTCTGACCTCTGTCCATTCAATCTCTACCCCTGCTGCATCAGCAACATCTTGTACATAAGGGATTTCATCCATATCTTTTGTTAAGGCATTTAAAACAGCTAATACTTCTAGCTTTACTTTTCCATCTGGCGTAGTTCCTCCTTCCTCATTGGAAGATGGATTACAACCATTTAACACCATCACCAACATTACTAATACAACCAAATACGGAAAAATCAACTTCACATTCTTCATCTACCATTCCCCTCTCTCTGCTTTCATTTTTCAATATGAATAACAACTAATCCTTCAAAGAACCGATCATGACACCTTTTTCAAAATATTTTTGTACAAATGGAAATACTAGTAATATCGGAACCGATGAAACGACAATGACACCGTATTTTATTAAATCACCCTTTTGCTGTGCCGTTACGTCCCCTGTACTAAGCATTTGACTACCAGCTCCACTACTAAACGCTTGATTCATAACAAGAATTTCCCTGAGTACTAGCTGCAATGGGTATAATTTTGAATCATTTAAATAAATCAATGCCTTCATATACTCATTCCAATAACCAACCGCATAATAAAGCATCATTACAGCAATCAAAGCTTTTGATAATGGTAATGCAATCCGTAGGAAAAATTGAAAGTCCGTGCTGCCATCGAGTTTAGCTGATTCTAGTAATTCTTTTGGTAATGTCGTTTGAAAGAATACACGGGTAATGATCAAATTAAATACATTTACCGAAAAAGGAATAAGCATTACCCAAATGGTGTTAGTCAAACCAAATTGTTGGACCGTTAAATAGGTTGGAATTAATCCCCCACTAAAAAACATCGTAAATACAAAGAAAAACATTAGGAATTTTCTAGCTGTAAAATCCACCCTAGACAATGCATAACCAGCAGGTATCGTAAACAGCAAGCTGACAACCGTTCCACCAATCGTATAAATGAACGTATTCTTTAAGCCCCTCCATATCCGATCATCGTTAAAAATTTCAATATAGCCAGCGAAGGTAATGTTATTTGGAAATAACCAAATATCTCCATTCGCAACAGACGCCGGGTTACTAATAGAAGCAATCACGACAAAATACACAGGATATAACGTGACAATGACCAAAGTCGTACAAAAAAGAGCGATCATGAATTTAAAGAAAAGCTCTGAGGGAGAATCCTTCATAGTCTGATTCACTTTCATTTATCCTCCCTTCTACCACAGACTTGTTTCACTTGTTTTTTTGGCAATTCGATTGACTACAATTAAAATAATGAAATTAATCATGGTATTAAATAAGCCAATTGCTGTCGAATAACTAATCTGATTAGATAATATTCCAATTTTATATACATACGTTTCTAACACTTCAGATACTGGAAGGTTCATAGAGTTTTGCATTAGAAATATCTTTTCAAAACCAACACCAAGTAAAGATCCAGCATTCAAAATAAGCAAAATGATGATCGTCGGAACTAAATGAGGTATATCGATATGAATAATCTGCTGTAACCGACTTGCTCCATCCACCTTTGCTGCTTCATAAAGTTGTGGGTTCACGCCTGCTAATGCAGCCACAAAGATAATACTATTCCAACCAGCGTGCTGCCAAACATCGGATAGTACATAAATAGAACGAAAGTATTCAGGTTTCCCTAAGAAATTAACGGGTTCCAAACCAACCCAGGAAAATAGATGACCGATAATACCAGTAGAAGGCGATAAGAAAATGAGTATCATACCAACCACCACAATAACAGAAATGAAGTGTGGCATATAGGCAACAGTCTGAATCATTCTTTTTCTACGTGCGTGTCTAATCTGGTTAAACATTAATGCAATAAAAATGGGAATGGGGAAACCGACAATAAGCGAGTAAAAACTAATTAGAAAAGTGTTACGCATTAAAGTCCAGAATTGGTGAGATTCCATAAAACGTCTAAAATAATCCAATCCAACAAATTCACCACCTGTAATACCACGTGTCGGATCAAATTCCCTAAAAGCAAGTTGCAAGCCATACATCGGTACATAATTAAAAAGTAAAATGATAATAAAAGCAGGTAATACCATTAAGTAAAGCTGATAATACAAACGAATATGCCCGAGCAACTGTTCTTTTCTGCTTTTCCTTTGAATACTTAATTTCTCTTTTGGCTCTAAGGGTCGAGATAACATCTATTACTTCCCTCCAATTCAAAAAACACTATAACCAATCGTAGCCACACCCTCCCTTATTCAGCTTTTTTCCATGTGACAATCATACTTGTATTGCCCCCATTATGCTCTTGAGTACTCATCATGTAAACGCTCACATTTTAATTTTCTATTCAATTATTGAAATCTCAAGATTTGAATAGTCTTCAAAAAATGTATAGTCTGAACTACTGCGTCGGGTTAGAGAATGATGGAATGGAGATATGTTTAAGAATAGGATGAGTTCCCAGCACTTTAAATGTTTAAAGGTTAACACCTAGAGAAGTGGACCGTTTAAAGCGTGACTAAAAATGAATTATACCGACACACTACCATCGCAAAAAAGTCAGCCTCTCGATAATATTTGACATATTGACAAAAAGTGAAATGGCTACTAAAACTACCTGAATTCCGCTACTACGGAAAACAAACTACCCCTCTTCAACACATGACAATTAAGTATCTTTTCAATTAAATATTCACCAAACTCCATTCATTCAAATGAATTAATATCCCATAAAAAAATAAGCCCACAATTGGGGCTTATTTTTATCCGCTCTGTATTTTATAAGGCTTATTAGCCCTATAAACCGGAGTCGTTGTCGATAATTACGACCATTTCAAATACTTTACTGGATACGACGCTATCCATCAATGTTTCAAAAACAGAATCCCCCATGGTGAAGAGTATATCCCTGAAAATAAATGCAGCAACTCCAATCAAAATTACTGCACAAATTAAGGAAAAGTCATATAATGTTTTTTTTGATTATTTGGATCTAACATTTTGATCTCACCACCCTTTAATTTACTTTTATTTCCATTTAATCATATCATTCATAATATCAGCAAGTAAACTAAGTGAGGGAACTTACGCTAACAATTTGTTTAACTAGATTACCTTTAAATAACTTGACATATAGTGCTTTTTTTGCTGAAAGTGTCGTAAACGAGGGCCACTTTACATACGCCTTGCAAGTTCAGAAAAACTTTTTAAAGTTTTTAAATTTTTATATTTCTTCCTGTCCATTTCCATAAATTCCAATATAGTAGAATAAAAAACTAGACACTCTTACCATATACTGCAACGAATATGTATAAAGATCTATTAGTAGGTAGGTTATTGTCACCTGATGGTGCAGTGCGGCAGTATTAATTGTGAAACGAAGAAAACTAGTTGCTTAAGGACGTAAATAAGCAAGCTAGATTAGAGTATGGCAAAATAATCTAATCTAGCTCGCTTTTATATAAATAATGAATGTGTCTTATACACGGAAGTTTTTACAAATGATGAATCGTCGTATCATCAATGGATTCTTGAACATATTCAGCTAACAATCGACGATGGCAATGCTCAGATTCATGCTCACTACATAACAAACAAATATGTTCACCATCCATCAAACGCTTAACTAATGGCAGAATCTCACGCTTTTTTATTAATTTTAAATAATCTTGCTCGTACTGTTCCCAACTGATTTCCTTCTTTTTGTAATGCTTTAGAATGTCATCAGTGGGAGCCAATGTTGGACAATGAACATAATCAATATGAACAAGCTCCAAAATGTATTCTAAGTCTTGTTTTTTTGCAAAACCCGATAATTGGGAAGTATTATGGAGCCTTGTATCAACAAGTCTAGTTACGCCCGATTCTTTCAAGAGACTTATAAAATGCCTTAATGATTTTTTCGAAAAACCAATCGTACTAATCATTCGTCCCATAAGCACTCCCCTACTTTATTTAAATAATGGTAACTGTTCACTTTTTATTGGATTAAGTTCAATCGGTTCAATATGAAATTGCCTAAAAAAGTCTGCCACTAACCTTCTGTGACAATAACGATGATCATCACAGAAACAAATGAGGACGATATTTTTGCCGATTAAAAGACGCTTGTAAATTTCACGAAGACATTGTATGGATTCTTCATTTTCTAGTTCTTGTAGAAATAATTCCTCATACTTGGGCCACCACTCTTTAGAACTGCTACCTTTCCAATGCTTCACAAATCGTAAAAACAGTTCTTTTGAGGGTGATAACTGCTTGACTAACAAAGTATTCGGAATTTCTACCCCGGCTCTCGTAATTTGCCATAACTCTGCTTGTTCTTCTAAATATTTTAGACCCGCTGGGTTTGAAGTGAATAACTGTCCACGAGGTTTGTCGAACTTCTTCATCAAACGACACCCCTTTTAACTATTTTGTCATTATCTTAGCACTAATGAGGATAAGAGTCTAATATCGGGACATCAGGGTCCGTGATCAGACTAATGATCATCGGATACTCTTTATAAATATCTTTTTTTGGCTCTTTTCTTGCCAAGCCGATAATGGCATAGATGGAACGATAACTGTTTGGAATTTGAATTCCCTTTAAATACGCTCTCCATTTCAAATCAGTAACTGGAAAGCCTTTTGTGAATGTCGTATTTCTATATTTCTTACCTTTATATATAAAAGTGATACGAACCTTTTCCTCTACCTGCCTAAATTCATCAATCTTAATCATACATAACGAACGACCACGTGCATCCAAAGTATCTAATAACTCATGGTAAGATTCTTGGTGACTAGATACAAAATTGATTAGTGCCTTATTTGTAAGCTGATTGACTAGTTGAAACGAATTAAATCTTTTTATCCTGATATCTTCAGTATGTGCAACAGATAGTTTATCTGTTTCTGTTTGATAGTTAGTAATAGACCAGACATCACCAACTTTAACCAACTCGCCATTCTCATAAGCAAGTGAAGAAAAAAATTTAGACTCTCTATCAGGGGGTAACGGTCTAACCCATTCCCCATTTTGGTCCATCCCTGCAATACAGTATCCAGAATACGTTTTGGTCACAGCTAAGACTGTAAATGTGATTTTATTAATATAATTACCTCCTCCATTTAATCAAACAACAAATAACAGGCTATATTAACTAAGCCCTTTTTACTATATTCTATTAAACTTCTATATATCCTTCTTTCATAAAGAGAAATGGAAATCAACAGTCTTTAATCACGCCACTGTGCCATTAAAAAAGGTAAATGAACCGCTCTCTCACTATGAAATTATTCAATTCAGAAACATGATTCATATGCCATGCTTTTAGATCAATAATCCCATGTAATATAACTGTTTGCTTCTGAGTATCCCTCAAATAATCCGACCTTCTTAAAGGATCGGATTATTTGGATCTAAACAATAAAGTGGCCCATTATACCACTTAAAACTTATGAAACGAGTCTTATGTGAGTCTTTATTTTCACCTATTAACAATTACGCACTATAGTTCGTTCAAATCTTCTTATCAATATTTGATGATAATTAAAATCGAGTCAGGTCACACCACGATGACCTTCCATATTTACTTCCTCTTACGTAACTACATAGGACAAGAGAAATTCAATAAACACTAGGAAAAACTCGATGAGCTAACCATGAAATTCCTACATCGTCACGAAAATAACTACATTTCCCTCGTCAGACCGAATCCACGAAAAAAAGGAGAATAATCAAATGCCACCAACTTCCCTCTCTATTTACGAACCAACCATGGACACTTTGTATATCCGGCATGGCTATAAAATCGGCTACGAAACCTATGTAGAAGAAGTGGTCGCTCGCTACTACGTCGAACAAACGACACAGCCAATCATCAACCAATCCTGCCTCGACGGTGGCTCCACATAGGACGTCCGTAAAACCGCCGTCATCCACAACACCGGCATACTAACCAATGTCCCAATGCCACTAAATCCGAAACAAAAGCTCTACGCCTTTCTAACCCACTCACCTCAAGCACCCGAAAATACCTGGCTATTCTTCCACAATGTCCACAGTGATTGTAAACACCCAACAGACCGGCTCAAATCAATTGTGCAATTTGTTAACCGAAAAGATCTGATCCTAGACATCTCCTATCCATCACTTGAAAGGCAATTGCATGGGACTTCTTTTTGTTTGTGGCGGTTTTGGAAGTGATTTGATTGGAGAGGTTTGTGAAGAGTACGCGTTGGCTCAATCGTCAATGATTGCTTTCGATGGATCAAAAGTAGGCACAGATGAATCAATCTGTCTACAATATTCAACTAAATCCAGTTCAAGAGAAATAGGATAAAATACCTAAATTATTTGGAATCACAGCCGAAATATATATAGATAGTAATAAAAACATCATTTGTATTGAATGGGGGAATATTGTAGTGAATAAAGAAATATTGAAATTGTTAGGTGTTTTAATGATAAGTGTGTTGTTAATGGGGTGTAATTCGAAAGCAGATTTATCGGAGTTTGTTGAAGTGAATTTTAGTGGCTATGATTCTATGGGAAGTGCTTCATTTTTTGTTGATGAAGAGAGACTAATACAGCATGTGTTTGAGGTTTCTGGCGAGGAGTTTTTTAATCTTGATTACGATACCATAATAGAAATAGAGGACATGCTAAGTTCTTATCAGGTTACTCTAGATCGAGAATTGGATTTGTCTAATGGTGATGAGGTCATTGCCTCTATCACTGTTGATGAAAACAAGTCCAGTAAAATAAAAGGTAAAGATGAAGTGAAATTTACAGTTGCTGGACTAGAGGAACCTAGTGAACTGAGTGATGAGGAACTTGAAAAAAATATTGTAGTCAATTTTACAGGTGTAAGTGGCAAGGGGAATGTCATCATTGATACTACCTTTGCAGAGCCTTTAAGTCATTTAAGATTTGAAGCGGTACAAGATGGAGATATTCATAATGATGACACGGTTACGGTTATGTTAACAGATGAATCAAGAAGTTCTTTATCCTCATATGGTTACGTCCTATCAGGGGAAGGGAAGGCAGAATTTACTGCAGCAAACTTAGACGTTGTGGCAACAGATGTATCCCAAATTGTGAACGTAGAAGATATTGAACGTTTAATAAGTGAGGGAATTAATCGAGAGTATCAAGATTCACCATGGGATTTCTATAAATATGAAATTAAAAAGGAGCATACTTTATATCGTCAGTATAAACGTGATGATGAAGAAGTCAATTTCTGGACTAGTGGGCCAAGTAATGGCACTTTAGTAAATGTCTATACGATAAAAAAGATAGATTCGGATGGAGCATTAACTGAACAATTTACCACTATTTATGGGTTTACAGATATTATTTTGGATGAAGAAAATAAAGCAAATATAGCTCAAATTAATGAGTACTACAATATGTATGATCAAACATATTCATTGGAATCTGTCGTGAAGCTAATGGAAGGTCATGGTTATCAACTTGTGGAATGATAGTATAGTGTGTTTGTTAACGGATTTGGCTGTTGAGTTAAAGGTAGTAGAAAAATTAACTTATCTTCTTTATGAAATGTAACAGTAGACAGCTGTATGAATCAGATACTAATTCTTACATGTTTAAAAGTAATCTAAACACACTAAATTAATTGTTTGGATTTTAAAACTAATCATCGCTCAACCCCTGCCTTTTATGGGGCAGGGGTTGAGCTAACTGTTAGATTTTTCACGGATGCTTACATTCACCATCCAAATGTCGATATCATTTAACTACTTTACCACCTGGTAGTTAATTTTCTTACATTAAACAAAAATAACTATTAAAAATTTCATTAAACTGTAATTTTTTTACTAAATTAGTTCTTTTTTCATGTTACTATATTAGTAATTGAGTTATAGGAGGTGAAGTGGTTTAGCCTTTTTTTATTGTAGGGTATTGGTTGTGAAGTTATGGTATGGGAAGGATTCAAAAGAAAGGATAATTGATTTAAAACAGCGTTACACAACTAGTCCATCATTGCCTTATACGTTTAGAAGTTTATAATATGAACTACATATCTATTTGAACCATACTAATGCAAAAAGAGACCTTATCCAGATGGACCTATACATACAATATCTCTTTAAGCTGCTGGATACCATCTGTCTAATAGACTAGTATTCAATTTTTTTCTGTAGTCATTATTCACTGCTAGACAATCTTCATGCTTACATAAGATTAAATCTAGACATCCTTTCCATTATTCCTTTTCATCTAGCTTCAACTATTATTTGAGAGGGGCGCGACTAATGGGAAATGGGAAAATATTAAGTATTTATGAGCCTACTAACGATACACTGTATTTTCGCACTGCTTTTGAGTTTGATTATGAAACCGAGGTAAAAGAGTATCATCACGTATACAAAGTCAAGCAGACGGATAAACAGATTCTTGACTATGCATGCCTGAAGGGTGGTGCCACTTATGAAGGAAGAAAACGGGCGGTTATTCATAACACTGGGATACAAAGCAAAGTCCCAATACCAGTCGACCCGTTAAGGAATCTTTATATCTTCCCTACTCACTCACCTGAGTCTGATGCTAATATTTGGATTGTCTATCATAACGTGGATCGTTATATCAAGCATCCTACAGACAAGACAAAATCTATTATTATATTTAAGAATCGTGAACAATTAGTCCTCGATGTGTCTTACTCATCAATTAAAAATCAGGTTCATAATACCGCTTATTGTGTTTCTCGCTTCGGAAGAGATGGTCACTAACCTATAATGAAGTAGGTATTAGGCTAGCTATGAACATAATGACTGATCACCATTTGTTCATGGTGGCCTATCCTGATAGGAAGTAACTCACCATCCTCCCATAGAGTTTCTCAATTTAATAAGACTTAATCAAACAATCTCTATAATTAAATGCTTTACCATAAAAAATAATACGTACTAAAAGATACGGTCATTTTGTCCCACTAGATAGGCAGTATCGATCTTTGGGTTATAAATAGGCATTATGAAATAAAGTTACTATCATCTATTACTTTCTTTCCATCATAAAAAAACAATACAGATTCAAATGCTAAATATCTATTATAGAGTGAACGTCCCCTATGATAAGGTCAACTTCCTCTAATTTGACCCCTTCACTCCCTCAGAAATGATGAACTTATGCTCCTCTCCACCAGTTCAATCATATTAATAGGCGAGCCCTTCGCTAGGGCTTGCCTTTCTTATTTTTATCAACTATTACATATGAAAAAAGAAAGTTCCCATCCAAATAGGATTTTAGAAAAATTTGAACAAGCTAATTAAATACTTAACGTTAAACTCTATATTCAAGTGAGACGTTTACGTTCCACTTCCTCAATCAGAATTTAAAAAGGGAATTATAACCCAGTGCTCCCCATACATTTCTAGTTGATTGGGAGAAAGTTCATAAGTAGTTAAATAAAAAAACCTTCGCGTTAATGTTATTACACTAATAGTTCACCACATACACACTTAAACTGTATAGTAAGATGTTACAAAATCATTATAATATGTTAAAACCCCCACCTTTACCTTATTTTATATAAATTTTACATTGGAAAAATAGCAGTTTAATAAAAGTTATATACATTTAAGGTGAGGAGGGATATCATGAGGCAACTATATCTAAATCTAAAATGTCAGTTTCATAATCACCTCAGTAATTACTACATAGAAAAAATGTTGACCGAGTCATCCTATCATTTAAAGTTGAAATATTTGCGAAAGGCTAGTATGCATAACCGCGTATATCTGAAGATTTTACTTCTTAATTAAAGTAATAACAAGCTTGGTTTAATTCTAGAGTTCTTCGTTAGAGTAAGAAAAATTTGGGGGTAAGGGTATACTACCTCTAAAACTTCAATTAATTTTCTTCACTAGCCAAACCTTTACGCACATAAGGTAAACTGTCCAACCTGATTTGTTGAATTCTCCTGAGTCTTAATTGTTGAAAACTGTTGATTCTAGTTTAACGTTTACTTGATGACAAGTGGTGCATTTTCAAATACCGTCTCATACATTTCCACTTGCCAAATACAGTTTCTCAGGGAGGGGTGTGGGCTCAAGCCCTATATTATTCATAACTTATCTAGTTGGTCCATGCCTAATTTCTTGACACACTTGATTACATCAGAAGTGGTCTTCCTTGAATGATCAGTGCTCAAACTAACGCTCCTAATATTTATTCCGTAAAGTTAATTTCAAAAATATTATGATAATTCTCCATAAAAACCTCCTGTATGTGTCATGCTTAACCACATGCCATACACAGGAGGCTTTATTTATCTTTAAATTCCTTCCTTGCATTTGGTGCACAGTTGGACCAATCAGGATGCAATATGCACATGAATTACCACTGAATTAGAGTATTGAAATACTCCTCATCATTTAAAGCTGAATTTATGGAAAAAATACACCATAACAGACTGTTAACTATATATCATATCAATTCAAATAATTGTGTTTTCCCCTTGATTTCCCATCTATTACTTAATAAACGGAGAATATATTATAAATTACATTAATTCTCTAAGTTTGCTTTGGTTAATATTTTCTCTAGAGATAAAATTATTCCTATAGCCGCAAATAAACTTAGGTGATCGAAGCCTGTCTCATTTATTAGTGCCACAGATAAATAAGCCATTAACCAAGTAAATATTGCTGCACCTGCTGATTTTGAAATTATAAATTTAGCTTTCAATGCTGTAATTATAATTCCGACAATTATTGTAATGAAACCAATTAACGCTAAAATACCAAAATGTAACGTCCAATTAATTAATACATTGTGAGGGCCATGACCTGTGGACATATATTTTCTATAATCCCCATGTAGCTCCCCAAATAAAATGTAATCATACCAGTTACTAAGGTATGCTTTCCATATTATAACTCTCATCTCATTATCTAAATTAACTCCACCATCTAACCTTTGCATTAAACTCTCAATTGTTTCAGGGAAAACAACGGTTATAGAGGCACCCATCAAAGCTACTAATATAAATATCTTAATATA
>LFJO01000013.1 GCA_001038565.1 Alkalihalobacillus pseudalcaliphilus | reverse complement strand
AAACTGATCGAAGGAAGAAAACCAAGTGCGTCCGCGAGACGAATCGGTTCTCTTCGTGCGACCTCGTGAGAAACATCGGAGAAATAGCTTCATGCCCCACTTCCCCGAAGAAGAGAATCCGAGGAGTATGTCTTATAGGATAGGAAAATACTTTGTTACTTTTGTTCATAGCCTAAGACGATTAAAGATAAATACTGAAAAAAACTATAAAAGGTGTAACCTTACTTGCTGTAATTCGTCTTTAAAAATAGTATGAGTTTATGGGAGGCTTATCATGATTAACAGGGTGCGAGGATTTGTGAGTTGTATCGTATTGTTTTTACTTGTAGGTTGTATAAGTCAGAACAATAGCGAAGAGGTAGTAGCAAATGAGGTGAGTTTTGAGGAGAGAAGTAGCTATGAAGTAAAATGGTGAGTTATTGCTTTCTGTTAGTCCAGATCCTGGTTTTGTTGCGGGGAAGTCATTTGCTTATCTTTTTCATTTCAAAGCACCATTTCATACATTCGAGGGGAAAGAGCTGGCTATTTTTGCTGAACATCAAGACACACATGAGAGAATCGAAGTTGCCAATCCTAAAGTAATTACCTACCCCTCATGGGGGTATGAAGGGCTTGAGAGGCATATTGTTCAAATTAATATTCCATACGCTGGTATGTGGCGTTATATTATTGAAGTCGATGGTGAATTTTATGCCGATATTGTCCTGAAAGTAAGAGAGCCGTTGTAATAGCTAATTTAATTAAGGAATAAAACAATGCGTAGACTTCTACGAGTGGAAGGGTTGCGTTGAGTATACCCGATTAGAAGAATCGCATGGAATTATGAAAAACAAGGTGAGGAGTTTCCTTGTAATTCCATGAATTATCTTACCAAAATATAATATCAGATTTTAAACTAGCAATAACTCCGAAATGAGTTGGCTAGTTTTTATAGGTAGGATTTGTAGAAACTTAAGAATGATAGGGAAATCGGTTCCGTCATTATTTGTGATTAAGTCTGTCCACCATTCTGTTTCATAACGACAAATCATACTTAAATTGTATAGCAGTAAATAATGGCAAGCAATCTCTGGTAAATGAATATAATGGTCTTTATTAAGGTGGATGTACATTTTTTCATGTTGATCTTTTAAAAAAGGTGTTCTACTTTTGGTTTTGAGAGGTTGTGCTGAAAACGACAAGCCATCCTTTGTCTCAGTCAAGGAGAGGGGTTTTTTTAAGTTTAAATGGTTTTCTACATATTGGCTAAAACGATTTGCAGTCATATGATACTGATCCAAAATAAGGTTTGGAATAAGTAATGAGTGCTTTTCCAACTTTAATTGGATTGATAAAGGGGTATCATGTAATTGCTGGTAAAGAGTGTGGAGGTCAGCGATTTGGCTGACGAGTTCTTTCATCAAATATTTATCTCCCTCGACATGTTTCATGTGAAACAATTTTGCTAAAAAGTGTGGAAATAAGCCATTTCTTTGAAGCTTTACTTCATCTTCAAGAAATCGGTATGTTGTTTTTTTACGTTTACGTGTAGTAACGCCATGAGCTAGTACTTGAGTCGTTGCTGGATAGGTCGGATCCTTTGTTAAAATGGCTGCTTTTAGATATTGAATAAAACCATAAAACAATAATAATGGCTTAATTTCTAAAGGAGCTATTTCTGCTTGAGAATAATATATATTTCCTTGTTTTAAATAAGAGATAAAGGAGTTACATGTTGCATAGCTCATTTTTTCTGGAGAAGGTACCCCAGCTTGCTCATAATGCTTAGTAAGCTGTTTTCTAGAATAATCTGTTGATAAATAAGGTAAAAACTGGTTGTCTACATTTGGATTCATGCATTATCCCTCTCTATAATTAAATATTCAGAAATATTGTTTTAATTTCGTTGTCTTGACAGTAGTTTGCCCAATTGATAAGCTACTAATAATATTTTACGCAAAAAACCTGATTGGGAAGGGGAATTTGTATGTGGGAAAATAAATTTAATAAAGAAGGCTTAACGTTTGATGATGTATTGTTAACGCCAGCAAAATCAGAAATTTTACCGCGAGATGTATCGGTTAAGACGAAGTTATCTGAACATCTACAATTAAATATTCCTATAATTAGTGCAGGAATGGATACAGTGACTGAAGCCAAAATGGCGATTGCCATGGCACGCGAAGGTGGCTTAGGAATTATTCATAAGAATATGTCGATTGAGGAACAAGCGGAGAATGTAGACCGTGTAAAGCGTTCTGAGAGTGGGGTTATTACAAATCCATTCTTCTTAACACCTGATCGTCAAGTATTTGATGCTGAGCACTTAATGGGTAAATACAGAATTTCCGGTGTACCTATTGTCAATGAGAATCAAAAATTAGTAGGTATTTTAACCAATCGTGATTTACGTTTTATCGAAGACTATTCGATTCGTATTGATGAAGTCATGACAAAAGAGAATCTAGTGACAGCTCCAGTAGGAACGACTCTTCAAGAAGCTGAAAAAATTCTACAAAAGCATAAAATAGAAAAACTACCTCTTGTAGATGATGAAGGTACTCTAAAAGGTTTAATTACGATTAAAGATATAGAGAAAGTTATTGAGTTTCCTAACTCTGCCAAAGATAAACAAGGGCGTTTAGTAGTAGGGGCTGCTATTGGTGTAAGTGCTGATGCAGATATACGTATTGCTGCTCTAGTAGAGGCTGGTGTTGATGCTATCGTAATCGATACAGCTCATGGTCACTCTAAAGGGGTTCTTGATAAAGTAAGAGCAGTTAGAGAGCAATATCCTGAGTTAACCATTATTGCGGGGAATGTAGCAACTGCTGAGGCAACAAAAGATTTAATTGAAGCGGGCGCTAGTGTTGTAAAAGTCGGTATTGGACCGGGATCGATTTGTACAACACGTATTGTGGCAGGAATTGGTGTTCCACAAGTAACAGCTGTTTATGATTGTGCAACAGAAGCTCGTAAACATGGTGTACCGATTATTGCTGATGGTGGTATAAAATACTCTGGTGATATTACAAAAGCACTTGCTGCAGGCGGACATGCTGTCATGCTTGGAAGTTTATTAGCAGGAGTATCTGAAAGCCCCGGAGAAAGAGAAATCTATCAAGGTCGTCAATTTAAAGTATATCGTGGTATGGGTTCATTAGGTGCCATGGAAAAGGGCAGTAAGGACCGTTATTTCCAAGAGGATGCACAGAAGTTAGTCCCAGAAGGAATTGAAGGTCGTATTCCTTATAAAGGGCCGCTAGGAGATACCCTTCACCAATTAATTGGTGGCTTACGTGCAGGAATGGGGTACTGTGGTACGGCAACGTTAGATGATCTAAGAGATCAAGCTCAGTTTATTCGTATAACAGGTGCTGGTCTTCGTGAAAGCCATCCACATGATGTACAAATTACAAAAGAAGCACCTAACTATTCTTTGTAAAAAAATCACATAAAATCGTTATGAAATTGTAAAATAGATAGAGTGTTCTCTATCTATTTTTTTATGTATGATTATGATAAGATTAAACTTATGTGAAATGTTTTTTGGGGGTGTAGTCGTGAGCAAAAGCTCAACAAGAAAGTGGATTATCATGATGATGGCTATTGTTCTTGTCCTACCCATATTTGGACAAGCAAAGTCGGCCGAGGCTGCTTTTGATTTAGAAGCAGAAACAGCCATTTTAGTAGATGCAAAAACTGGAAAGATTTTATACCAGAAAGATATAGATAAAATACTACCAATTGCAAGTATGACTAAAATGATGAGTGAATATCTCATCTTAGAAGCATTAGCAGAAGGTACGATAACGAGCGATCAGACTGTACCTATTTCTGACCATGTCAGGGTATTATCATTAGAAACCAGTTTATCAAATGTACCTTTACGTCAAGATTATACATATACGGTTCAAGAGCTGTATGAATCTGTTGCTATTTATTCAGCCAATGCTTCAACGATTGCATTAGCAGAACTAATTGCTGGTTCAGAGACTGCATTTGTGAATATGATGAATGATAAAGCAGCTGAGTTAGGATTAGAGGACTATGAATTTGTTAATTCATCTGGTTTAAATAATAGTGATTTAAGAGGTAATCATCCAGAGGGAACGGGAGAAGACGCTGAGAATATGATGTCAGCCCGTGCGACTGCGCAGCTAGCATTTGCTCTTTTACGTGATTATCCAGAAGTATTGGAAACCGCTAGTATTCCAGTAAAAGAGTTTGATGCCGGTGAAAATGAGAGCATTACGATGCAGAACTGGAACTGGATGCTGCCAGGTATTGTACCGCAGCATGATTATGAAGGAATTGATGGATTAAAGACTGGATTTACTACAGCAGCAGGGAACTCATTTACAGGTACTGCTATTCGTGGTGATATGCGATTAATTTCAGTTGTTATGAGAACTGATACACGTGATGATCGATTTAATGAAACGGCCAAATTATTAGATTTTGGTTTTAATAATTTTGACTATGTAGAAGTAACGCCTGCTGGTTATATTCCAGAAGGTGAGGGAATGCTTAATGTGGCTTCAGGGAAAGAAAAAGAAGTTGCGATTTCAAGCACAGAGCCATTAGAAACGGTTGTCCGTAGAGGACAAGAGGATTCATATGAAGCTGTCTTATCTTTAGACAGTGAACAATTAAATGAAGATGGAAAAGTGGTTGCTCCATTTGAGGCAGGTACAGAAGTAGGAACATTAGGTATCCAGTTTACAGGTGAAGGTGAAGAGGAATACTTATTCTCGTCTGATAGTGCCTCTGTTCCTGTAGCAACTGATCAAGCTGTTGAAAAAGCAGGATGGTTTTCAATGATGATGCGTGGCATTGGCGGATTTTTCTCAGGAATATGGAACTCTGCTGTGGAAACTGTACAAGGTTGGTTGAGCTAATTTCTTATTGAGTGTATAAAGTAAACGAAAGAAGGAAATTCTTAGAAAGAATAATTGACAAGCAATGGAAAGTCCATTATTATCTTTGTAAGAGTTTTAAATAAGCTGATTTAGTGTTGATAGGAACTAGTATAAGATTTGCTTTGTTTTTAGAGAGCTGGTGGTTGCTGAAAACCAGTCAAAGCTGTCTTAGAATCCATCCTGGAGCTAGCTAGTAGAACGTATTGAGTAGATATGGAAACTAGTTCGGTAAGAGGCCGTTATCTCTTTTAAGCTGGCATTGTCTTCGTGAACAATGCAATTTGGGTGGCAACGCGGGTATAAAATAACTCGTCCCTTTTCCCTTTTCATAGGGGGAAAAGGGACTTTTTTTGTTATTAAAAAGGTTTAACCTTTTTAAATAGATTAATTAGGAGGTAGTCATATGCTTGATATTAAACGATTACGTAATGATTTTAGTCAAATAAAAGAAAAGTTGCAAACAAGAGGAGAAGACATCTCGGGGCTTGATCAATTTGAGTCATTTGATGAAAAAAGAAGGTCTCTTATTGTAGAGGTGGAACAGTTAAAAAGTCGACGTAATGAGGTTTCTCAAGAAGTTGCCCAGTTAAAGCGAGCGAAAGAGGACGCGGATCATTTGATTACTGAAATGAAGGAAGTATCTGAACGTGTTAAAGGTTTGGATGAGGAGTTACGGAAAGTTGAAGCTGATTTAGATCATTTATTATTAACGATTCCCAATGTACCACATGAAAGTGTACCAATTGGGGAAACCGAGGATGATAATGTTGAAATAAGAAAGTGGAAGGAAACCCCTGCATTTGATTTTGAAGCGAAGGCACATTGGGATATTGCCGTAGACTTGGAACTTGCCGATTTTGAGCGAGGAGCTAAGGTGACGGGAAGTCGATTTACTTTCTATAAAGGTCAGGGAGCACGCTTAGAACGTGCTTTAATTAACTTTATGATGGACTTACATGAGGACGAGCATGGATATGTCGAGTTACTACCACCATATATGGTTAATCGTGCAAGTATGACAGGGACAGGGCAATTACCTAAATTTGAAGAAGATGCTTTTAAAATCCGTGAAGAGGATTATTTCTTAATTCCAACTGCGGAGGTTCCTGTAACTAATTATCACCGTGATGAAATTGTTAAAGCTGAGCAATTACCGATTGCTTATACAGCATACAGTGCCAATTTCCGTTCTGAGGCAGGCTCTGCAGGACGTGATACGAGAGGATTAATTCGTCAGCATCAATTTAATAAAGTAGAGCTAGTCCGTTTTGTAAAGCCGGAAGATTCTTATGAGCAACTTGAATTATTGACTTCTCATGCCGAGAAGGTTTTACAGCTTTTAGGGTTACCATATCGTGTTTTAAGCATGTGCAGTGCGGATTTAGGTTTTACTGCAGCAAAGAAATATGACTTAGAAGTGTGGCTACCGAGTTATGGGGAGTATAAGGAGATTTCTTCATGCAGTAACTTTGAAGATTTCCAAGCTAGAAGAGCGAATATTAAATTTAGACGCGAGGCAAAAGGGAAGCCGGAGTTTGTTCATACGTTGAATGGTTCTGGATTAGCGGTTGGTCGGACTGTTGCAGCAATTCTTGAAAATTATCAGCAAGCAGACGGTACCGTTTTAATTCCAGAAGTGTTAAGACCTTATATGGGTAATAAAGAATATATAACAAATAAATAATAATGATGGATCTGCCTGATTGGGGGCAGGTCTTTTATTATTTTTTGGGAAATAAAAGCAGTTCTTTATATGAAAGTTAGTGCTAATGCTCATGTATGTTGACCTTTCGGTCTTTGTTTTTGGTCCGTTTTTGAAAATCGAAATCGCCTTATCAGATGAATGAATTCTTCTGAATGGCGGTTTCGATTTTCAAAACTTCACGCGAGCGTGAAGTAGCCAAGCGATCTTGGCTAACGGTCCAAAAACACTTGGATATTAGAAGCTATCCTGATGGGTTACTACTCTCTCTTTTTTTGTTGTTTGTGGCTGTTTGTGCGGTGCGCTGAATTTTTTTGGAAAGCCCTTACGGGCAACTTCCAAAAAGTGGCGGGGCTACGGCATAATATGAGAATCCTCAAAACCGTTTATGAATGGAAAGCCACCAGTTAATGAGCGAAACCATACTTTCATATTTGCTGGTGGCGATGTGAATCTGTTTCATTATGAAAGTTGGTGATTGCCTTTAGCATTTCGGCTCTTCATTCACTTTGGTCTTGTTTTTTTATATTTGTTGTAAGAATGATTTTAAATTTGAGAATGAGCGGTACTCAGCGGACGAAAATATGCGGAGACTCCGTTGGGACGTAATGGCAGAGCTGAAATCCGCTGGCTACGCCAATTAGCTCCGCGCCACGTGATTGTTGCGGAGCATGATTTTTGGTAGCGGTAAGTATAGAGCCTCATATGAGTATCAACAAACATGAAGTGACGTTTACCTGTGATTGGTGGTTCTTCTTTCACTTTTGTTATCTTCTTTTTATTTTAATAAATGTTGTGAGAATGTTTTCATAAATTGAGATTCAGCAGTAGCCAGCGGACGAAAATATGCGGAGACTCCGTTGGGACGTAATGGCAGAGCTGAAATCCGCTAGCTGTGCCAGTTAGCTCAGCGCCACCCCGCAGGACGCGGAGCATAATTTTCGGTAGCGGCGAGCAACGCACCATGTTCGCACTAACTTCCATACAAAATAAATGAAAAGCCAACAACAATCAAAGAACAAAATTGTAGCTTCATTTTGTATGAAACATGTACTGCTGGAACTTTTGGACTTGCAGGGCTAATATTGGAGCAGTTCTAGTTTGTTACGAATTTAATAGGGTTAATGATCATAAATAAGAAAAAAGAAATGGTACTAACAAAACCAAGATAATACCAATTGTAAAAATAAAAATTAATTTAAGCATGCTTTTCTTCACTTCTTTTTCCAAAATAGCACCCCCTAATAAGAATAAAAAGATCTAACAATTCAAATAAAACGTAACACATATTCTGAATTTTATAAATATAAATGCAGGATTTAAAATAAATAGAGTCTCCACTCCTTGGAGAAAGCCTCTCTAAGTAGAAGTTCTCATTTTTATTCCTTGGATATAAATGACGGATATTTAAGAAAACCAATGAAGCATAGAAGCCTTTTGTAGATGGCTCTGGCTTTATAAGATGATTTTCAGCTGCATGATATTTGGCGGCTACTTATTCATTTTGGTTTTATTTTTTTCATCTTAATGAATGTTGTAAGAGTTTTTATGAGCAGTACCCGCAGGACGCAGGCATAATTTCCGGTAGCGGCGAGTAACTCCGCATTCCAGCATCAACAACTTCCATACAAAACACTCATGGCGAGCAAATTCACTTTGCACCAACAAAGATGAAAGTAGGGGGTTTGCTTTTATCTTACTGGCTTTTGTTACTTTTCATTCATTTATTTTTGTATGAGAAGTGTACAAAACAAGAAGCCTGCACCAACCCGAGCGGAGGGAATGGGGGCCGACTCCTGCAGGAGGAGAGGGCAGGCTGAGATCCAGCGGCGTAGCCGATTAGCTCAGCGCCCGCCTGCGGAAAGCGTGCCCCCATTCCCGTAGCGATCTTCGAAGGGATAAACTATCATCTTTAGTACACTTCCATACAAAAAGCCCCACTTTTCTCAAAGTAGGGCGGTTGTTTATACGTAATTAGGTTCTTTAGTACCTGCTTTAATTTCCTCCATGTAGTGACATGCGGCTTGATGTCCTTCTTTCATGAAGTCTGTTGTGCGTAATTCTGGTGTTTCTTCTTTACATTTATCTGTCGCGAAAGGACAGCGTGTATGGAAGCGGCAGCCCTTTGGTGGATCGATTGGGGAAGGAACATCACCTTTAAGAATGATTCGGTCCTTCTTTCCTTCAGGGTCGGTTGAAGGAATGGCGGATAATAACGCCTTTGTATAAGGATGTTGAGGGTTCGTAAATAAAGATTTTTTATCAGCGATCTCCACAATACGTCCTAAATACATAACAATAACACGATCAGAAATATGACGTACGACACCTAAATCATGAGAAATGAATAAGTACGTGAGTTTAAAGTCTTTTTGTAGCTTCTTTAAAAGATTAATGACTTGTGCTTGAATCGATACATCAAGTGCCGATACAGCTTCATCACAAATAATGAGCTTAGGATCGACCGTTAAGGCACGAGCGATTCCGACACGCTGACGTTGTCCACCACTGAATTCATGTGGGAAACGATCAATTTGATGTGAACCTAGACCAACCGTTTGCATAAGCTCACGAATACGTGCTTCTCTTTTTTCTTTTGGTAGAACATCTTGAATAATCATCGCTTCTTCTAAAATTTGACGAACCGTTTGGCGAGGGTTAATCGAAGCATAAGGATCTTGGAAAATGATTTGTAAATCTTTTCTCTTCTTACGCATATTACGTTTACTAATAGTAAGTAAATCCTCACCATCAAATTCAATTTTACCAGCTGTAGGTTCGTCTAGGCGAAGGATGGCCCTACCTGTCGTTGATTTACCACAACCAGATTCACCAACAATCGATACGGTTTCACCTTCATAAATGGTAAAAGATACATCATCGACGGCTTTAACGTGATTAACTGTTCGGCCTAAAAGACCGCCTTTAATCGGGAAATATTGTTTTAAATTCTCAACTTTGAGCAGTTCTTTTTTCATGAACGTTCACCTCCGGGTTGCCATCCCACTTATCTGAATAGATCCAACAGCGAATTTGATTGCCATTTTCATCTTCTTCTAAGTCAGGAAGCTCTTTACATATATCACTTGCAAATGCACAACGCGGAGCGAAGCGGCATCCTGTCGGCATTTCAGCTGGACTTGGGACAGAGCCAGGGATAATTTCTAAATCGCCTTCCACATCCTCATCGTGTTTAGGAAGAGAATTCAATAAACCAACTGTATATGGGTGACGTGGGTTGTTAAATAGATCTTTGACAGATGCATACTCGACGACTTTACCACAATACATAACAGCTACATAATCACAGGTTTCGGCTACAACACCTAAGTCATGTGTAATCATGATGATCGACATACCTAAACGTTCTTGTAAGTCCTTCATTAATTCAAGAATCTGTGCTTGAATGGTTACATCAAGGGCAGTCGTTGGTTCATCAGCAATTAGTAGCTGCGGATTACAG
This sequence comes from Alkalihalobacillus pseudalcaliphilus, assembly GCA_001038565.1. Taxonomy (GTDB): domain Bacteria; phylum Bacillota; class Bacilli; order Bacillales; family Bacillaceae_D; genus Alkalihalobacillus; species Alkalihalobacillus pseudalcaliphilus. Next base: position 9,527 of record LFJO01000013.1, on the reverse strand, counting down.
GCTAAAGCCATAGCAATCATGACACGTTGACGCATACCACCAGATAATTCAAATGGATATTGATCGACACGTTTCTCTGGTGATGGGATACCTACGAGCTTAAGCATGTCAATCGAGCGTTTTTTGGCTTCTTTTTTGTTTAATTTTTCATGGATTTGAAAAGACTCACCGATTTGTTGACCTACTGTGTAAACAGGATTTAGAGATGTCATCGGTTCCTGGAAAATCATTGAAATTTCATTTCCACGAATTTTTCTCATTTGTGCTTCGGATTTATCTAAAAGATTTTCTCCATTAAAGATAATCTCGCCGCCCTTAACTTTCCCTGGGTTTTGTAATAAGCGTAGAATCGATAGAGAAGTAATACTTTTTCCTGAACCGGATTCCCCTACAATGCCTAGGGTTTTACCTTTAGGTACTTTAAAGGATACGCCATCTACTGCTTTTACTTCTAAATCACTCATATAAAAAGATGTTTGTAATTGGCGAACATCTAAAATCGTTTCATTTTTACTCATTATTTCACTCCCTTTCCTAAAAAGGCCTAATCTAAATCAATACGTTTATTTAGAACTCTATAAAGAACATCGACTACTAGATTAACTAATACAAATAGTAGTGATACGACTAATACCGTTCCTTGAACAATTGGGAAGTCACGAGCTAGGATCGCATCAATCATTAAACGTCCCATTCCGTTAATGGCGAAAATTTGCTCTGTGATAACTGTTCCTCCAAGGAGGGATCCAAAGGATAAACCAACAACAGTAACAACAGGAATCATCGCATTTTTTAAAGCGTGTCTATAAACAACAACTTGTTCTTTAACTCCTTTGGCACGAGCAGTTCTAATATAATCTTGGCCAATAACTTCTAGCATACTTGAGCGTGTCATCCGGGCGATAATGGCTGCACCAGATGTACCGAGTGTAATTACTGGCAGAACCATTGATTGGAAGTCACCCCAACCAGAAGGAGAAAACCACATAAAGTCTACAGCTAAATATTTGATTAACATTAATCCGAGCCAGAAGTTAGGCATGGATAGTCCAAATAAAGCAATTAACATAATACCAGAATCAACAAATGTATTATGTCTTGTCGCAGAAATAACTCCTGCAATAAGTCCTAAAAATACACTTAATATCGTACTATATATGGCTAATTCAACCGTTGTCCAAAAACGTAAGGAAATTTCATCTGTTACAGAACGTCCACTTCGAAGGGAGTCTCCTAAGTCACCTTGAACAGCACCACTAATGAAGTTCCAGTATTGAACAACAATTGGATCATTTAAGCCTAAGCGTTCTCTCATTTGTTCAATTTGTTCAGTTGTAGCACTTTCTCCAGCAATAATTTGTGCGGGATCACCTGGGATTAAAAACATTAAACTAAATACAACGATAGATACACCGATCAGTACTGGTATCGTTTGAATAAGTCGGCGAATAATAAATTTAAACAAAGTAGGTCCTCCTTTCTAGGCTTTCATTTTTGGATCAAGGGCATCTCTTAATCCATCACCGAAAATATTAAAGGCTAGTACAACAATAACAATCATCATACCAGGGAAAAAAGCAACATGACCTGCTTGATATAAATAAGCTCGTCCATCACTTAACATCGCTCCCCACTCTGGTGATGGTGGTTGTGCACCAAGTCCGATAAAGGATAAACCACTTGCAGATAAAATCGCTGTGGCAATACTTAGAGTTGTTTGAACAATAAGAGGCGATGTAACATTCGGTAAAATATGTTTAAAGATAATTCTTGAATCACTTGCACCTAATGCTTTTACCGCATCAATATATTCTAATTTACGAACAGATAACGTTGAACCCCGGGCAATTCTTGCAAAGACAGGTACCGAGAAAATCGCAACGGCAATGATTACATTTTCAATAGAAGGTCCGAGTACTGAGACGATTGCTAAAGCTAGTAAAATACCAGGGAACGCCAGTAGTACATCCATGATTCTCATAATGAAGTTATCAAGTCTGCCACCATAGTATCCGGAAACAATACCAATGGTAGTACCGATAATGGCACTGGCAAATACGGAGGCGAAACCAATCATTAATGTAATACCCATACCGTGAATAATTCGACTAAAGATATCACGTCCGTGATGATCGGTGCCAAACCAATGGTCAGCAGATGGTGGTGCTAGTTTTACTTGGTAATTCGTTTGACCAGGATCATAAGGGGTAAAGTAAGGTCCGATGATTGCGACAATTATGAACAAAAGAACTAAAATTCCACCAAACATGGCAGCTCTGTTTTTCCGAAGCTTCTTATAGAATATCTTCCAGCTCTCTATTCTAGGATTAATAGAAGGTGGATTCGAGGTAGAAGGGTTATTCACTTCTTGACTCATATGTTATTCATCCTTTCTTATTAAAAATTGAAACTTTTTCAACAATATCTTTTTGCGTATATACCGAATGATTATAGCATGATAAATAATATTAAAAAAATAAAAAAATCTTGGGAAAATATCTATTCATTTGAATAATCAAATTATAAATATATCGATATATCCTTAATTTAACAGTATTTACAATTAGTTTTTATTGATTATTCAATTAATNAATTATTTTATTCATAAAAACTTGTAAAAAGGTCATTAATAAGTTATATTGATATTGTAATTTTAAAGAAAATTGCAAAAGAACATTGGAGGGAAAGTAGAAGTGAAAATGTCAAAAAATTCTATTATATTCTTTATACTTATTTCATTTCTTAGTATTGCTTTAGTAGCTTGTGGATCAGGAAACAATGATTCTGATTCTAGTACTGGAACAGGTGCTGAGGGAGGAATACTTATTATTGATGAAATGTCTGATGCTGTATCGATGGACCCACACGGTTCTAACGACGCGACTTCAGCGAATGTATACTATAATATCTATGAAACATTAGTTGTTCAGGATATGGAGATGAATCTTCAACCAGGATTAGCAACTGAGTGGTTTCAAGATGAAGAAGATCCAACTCGTTGGGAGTTCTCTTTACGTGAAGGTGTTAAATTCCACGATGGCTCAGACTTTAATGCGGATGTTGTAAAAGCGAATTTAGATCGTGTTTTAGATTCTGATATTGGGTCACCTCGTGCTTTCTTGTATAATATGATTACTGAAATCAATATTCTTGATGAATATACCGTTGAATTTATTACGGAATATCCTTATGCACCACTAGCAGCAAACTTAGCACATAATGGTGGTAGCATGATGTCAGCAGAGTTAATCCAAGCTGATTATGATGCTGTTGAAAATAATGGAAGAGATTATGGTGCAGTGATTAACGAAGGCCCAATCGGTACAGGTTATTTTAAGTTTGAAAACTGGACACCTGGTGAGGAACTTAATTTAACTCGTAATGAAGATTACTGGGGTGAAAAAGCGAAATTAGACGGTGTCAAATTCCGTGTTATTTCAGAGGCTGCCACTCGTGTAGCGAATTTACGTACAGGAAGCTCACATATTTCGCATCCAATTAGCCCGTCTAATATTGGAGAAGTGGAAGCAACTCCGGAATTAGAACTTATTCGTACACCATCCGTATCATTATCTTATTTTGGGTTTAATATGGATAAAGAGCCATTTGATGATGTGAGAGTCCGTCAAGCGATCTCGATGGCTATTAATAAAGATGATATTATTTATGGTATTTATGAAGGTGCGGGGATCCCTGCGATTAGTCCGGTTCCACCTTCTGTCTTTGGTTATAGTGATAACGTAGAAGGTCTTGAGTATAACGTGGACCGTGCTAAGGAATTATTAGCAGAAGCTGGTTACGAAAATGGTTTCTCGACTACAATTTGGACAAATGATAGCCCTGAGCGTTACGATGCGGCTATTAATGTACAAGCACAATTAAAAGAAATTGGTATTGACGTTGAAATTGTTCAACGTGAGTGGGGCGCTTATTTATCTCAAACAACAAACGGCGAGCATGATATGTTTGTATTAGGTTGGTCAACCGTTACAGGTGATGCGGATTATAGCATGTATGCTTTATTCCATTCAAGTCAACACGGGGCACCTGGTAACCGTACATTCATTGCTAACGATGAATTAGATGAATTATTAGAACAAGCGCGTCGTAGCTCCGATGAGCAAGAGCGTATCGAATTATATGAGCGTGCGCAGGAAATTCTTGTAGAAGAAGCACCGATGATTTATGTACATCACCAAGAGTATTTATTATCTCATCGTAGTGAAGTACAAGGGTTGCTGCAAACACCAACAGATATTTTATTATTAAATGAAGTAACGATTAACTAGTTTGAAAAAGTGGCTTCAGAGGGATATACCTCTGGAGCTTTTATTTGGATTTAGTCCCTTAATAAAAAAATACTAGAAAAATCTTGCATTACTTTTTCAATCATGATACTATATTCCTTGTCAACAAATTACGGAGGAATACCCAAGTCCGGCTGAAGGGATCGGTCTTGAAAACCGACAGGCGGGTTAAACCGCGCGGGGGTTCGAATCCCTCTTCCTCCGCCATAATATGACATTCAACACTGCCTAGTAGGTGGTGTTTTTTTATTGGTTTTTGTACAATGAAGGTATAATAGAATGAAAAGTAAGGTGTTAGTTATGGGTGATGATGTAAAATGGATGAAATTAGCATTAGAAGAGGCGGCGAAAGCAGAGCAATTAGGAGAGGTACCAATTGGAGCTGTGATTGTCAAAAATAACGAGCTTATTTCGACTGGTTATAATCGTCGTGAAGTCGATGCGCAGGCAACCGCACATGCTGAATTGATAGCTATTGAAGAGGCTTGTAAGCAATTGAGCGCATGGCGCTTAACCGGCTGCACGTTGTATGTGACGTTAGAGCCTTGCCCAATGTGTGCGGGTGCTATAATTCAAGCTCGATTGGATAAAGTTGTTTACGGTGCTGCTGATCAAAAGGCAGGCTGTGCCGGTAGTTTAATGAATTTGTTACAGGATCAACGTTTTAACCATCAAACAGACGTCGTAGCTGGTTGTTTGCAGGAGGAGTGTGGAAGTCGCTTATCCCATTTCTTTCAGGAATTAAGGAAAAAGAAAAAAGCGTTAAAGGGATTAAGCAAAAATGAGTAAGGTAGGCATCTATTAATATAGAAGAAACTCGTACCCCTTGCATTTTTTTATAAAAACCACTATACTAAATTATGCGTCGCTTTAAGACGCTATGAATATGTTATTCAATTTGCCGTGCTAGACGGGGAGGTAGCGGTGCCCTGTACTCGCAATCCGCTATAGCGAGGTTGAATTCCTTTTTGAGGTTTTACCATCGTTTGGTCTGACCTAAGCAAGTGGTGTTGACGTTTGGGTTCTGCGCAACGGAAACTCATGAACCCTGTCAGGTCCGGAAGGAAGCAGCAGTAAGTGAATCCTTCCGTGTGCCGCAGAGTCGCCTGGGCTGAGCTAACTACTTAGGTAACGCTTAGGGTGGTACTATCGAGAAAAGGTGCACGGTATCAAATTTTATATAAGAGAAAAGAACGCAGTGATAAGCTGTGTTCTTTTTTCGCATAAAGAAACGAATTGAATAGAAGGGCTGAGAGGGTCAATCGTTTACGCCACTTATGAAGTCCAGCTCATTGACAGAAGTCTTTTATTTGTTTTTGAATTGTGGTGCTTTCAAGGATATAATAATAGTAGAGAAATGAGTGTGGGAAGGAGGGGAATGTATGAGCTATCAAGCTTTATATCGAGTCTGGCGACCGCAGCTATTGAAGGATGTTGTTGGACAGACCCATATCACGAAAACATTACAAAACGCCCTTGTACATAATCGGTTTGCTCATGCCTATTTATTTTCAGGGCCAAGAGGAACTGGGAAAACAAGTGCAGCAAAAATTATATCTAAAGCAATTAATTGTGAGCAAGCACCGGTGGCAGAGCCGTGTAATGAATGTCGTGCCTGTAAAGGAATTACGGATGGTTCAATTGTTGATGTAATTGAGATTGATGCGGCATCCAATAATGGGGTCGATGAGATTCGCGATATTCGTGATAAAGTAAAATTCGCACCTAATGAAGTGCGTTATAAAGTGTATATAATTGATGAGGTTCATATGCTTTCTACGGGAGCCTTTAATGCTTTATTGAAAACACTGGAAGAACCTCCTGCGCATGTAATTTTTATTTTAGCGACAACGGAACCTCATAAAATCCCGTTGACGATTTTATCAAGATGTCAACGCTTTGATTTTAAGAGGATCACGCATGAAGCGATCGTTGGTCGTATGGAAGAAATTTTAGACCATGATCATGTTGAGGCTGAACAGGATGCTTTAATGTTAATTGCTAGAGCGGCTGATGGTGGGATGAGAGATGCATTAAGTTTGTTAGACCAGGCGATTTCTTTTGCAGAAGAGAAACTTGAGGTCGATGATGTTTTACTAATAACGGGTGCTGTATCTGAAAGAGTTTTAGCTGATCTAGTTGCAGCTATTAAAGAAAAAGAAACGGCGCAGGCATTAAATCTTCTGCAACAACTTCTGCAGGATGGAAAAGATCCGCATAGGCTAATGGAGGATCTGATCTACTTTTTCCGTGATCTATTATTATTTAAAACAGCTCCAAAGGTTGAGCATTTATTAGAAAGAGCGAAGGTTGATGACCGTTTCAAGCAGATGGTCGAACAGTTATCCCTAAACTACTTGTATGAAGCGATAGAAGTTTTGAATTCAAGTCAACAAGAAATGAAATGGTCTATTCATTCAAAAGTATTTCTAGAAATGTCGCTCATTAAGTTGATTAACTTGAATGAAGCAGCTGCTCGTGTTCAACTAGAGACTTCAGCTGAATCACAGTCTTCTCCATTAAATGCAAAGGTTAAAGAGCTTGAACAAGCTTTGAAAAAATTACAAAGTGGAGTGGTAACACCAGTAGCAGAGGCTGCGCCAAACAAGCAAAGGAAGGTTCGTAAGCCACCACCTCAAACACGTGCGTCTATATCAAAGGCAACGGAATTGTTGAAGTCAGCGAATAAGAATAGTCTACAAACAATTGTTGGTAAATGGGGCACAGTGATGGAGCGTGTCAAAGCACAGAACATGCCAGCGGGTGCTTGGTTAAGTGATGGTCAGCCTGTTGCTGCATCAGAATCGATGTTGTTGTTAGCATTCCAAAATGAGATGCACCGTGATATGATGGATACGAAGTTCCGTGATTTTTTAGAAGGTGTACTGAGTGAGCAGTTTGGTACTTCATATAGTTATGTCACATTATTAAGCAATCAATGGGAAAAAGTGAAGCAGGATTATTTAAAGGGACAGAAAACTTCTGATGAAGGGGTTGCTCAGTCAGATCCACTCGTTGATGAAGCGTTAAAAATGTTTGGCGATGAAATCGTTGAGGTAATTGATTAAATAAAAGGAGATGAACACGATGAAAAACATGGGTAATATGATGAAACAAATGCAGAAAATGCAAAAGCAAATGATGAAGGCACAGGAAGAGTTAAAAGAAAAGACAGTTGAAGCTACAGCAGGTGGCGGTATGGTGACGGTCATCGCAAGTGGTGATAAAAGAATTATTGATGTAAAAATTAACGAAGATGTTGTAGACCCTGACGATGTTGATATGTTACAAGATTTAATTTTAGCGGCTACTAATGAAGCGTTAAAGCAAGTGGATGAGTTAGTAGAGCAAGATATGGGTAAATTCACTAAAGGGATGAATATTCCTGGAATGTTCTAGGAGGATAAACATTGCAATATCCTGAACCGATAGCGAAATTAATAGAAGGTTTTATGAAGTTGCCAGGTATTGGACCGAAAACAGCAAGTCGTTTAGCTTTTTTTGTGTTAGATATGAAGGAAGATGATGTCTTAGATTTTGCGAAAGCTCTTGTGAATGCGAAAAGACAATTAACTTATTGTAGTGAATGTCACCATATTACAGATATTGACCCGTGCAGAATTTGTGAAGATAAGGCAAGGGATCGTTCAGTTATTTGTGTGGTACAAGAATCTAAGGATGTTATTGCTATGGAAAAAATGAAAGACTATCACGGCTTATACCATGTCCTGCACGGAGCCATTTCACCAATGGATGGAATTGGTCCAGAAGATATTAAAGTACCTGAGTTATTAAAAAGATTACAGAATGATGAGATTCAAGAGATTATCATTGCTACCAATCCAACGATTGAAGGAGAGGCGACGGCTATGTATATTTCGAGATTAGTGAAACCAACTGGTATTAAAGTTACACGTATTGCACATGGGTTACCAGTAGGTGGCGATTTGGAATATGCAGATGAAGTGACGCTATCTAAGGCGATGGAAGGTAGAAGAGAGCTGTAAGGTGGTCGATAAGTGATGTTGTTTCGAAAAAAAGGGAAACTTCGTCAAGGTGAGGATGAACGTCTACTACAGACGATTGACCGTATGAAGCAAAAATATGATAATCATCGTCATTATTTAGAACATAGCTTTGATCCTTCAGAGGATGCGGTTAAACAGATGAGGTTGGTTGAGTCACTGTATTCATTTTTACTTCGAGAAGCTCGTATACGAAATGTGAGGAAGAACAGACTTTAATGTTTGTTCTTTTTTTCTTATTTCTATCATATGTTAGTAAAAAGTAGACGAGCTTAATGTTGAGGTGAGATTATGAGTCCGGGGTGGATTATTGGAATTATTTTAGGTTTGGTTTTATTGTTGCTTTTGGTAGGGGCACCTGTTAAACCATTACGGTTTATTGGGCAATTATCGGTTCGTTTTATTGTCGGAGCATTATTATTGTTTCTTATTAATGTGGTAGGTTCTTCTTTTAATTTTCACATCCCGATAAATGGTGTGACGGCGTCTGTTTCTGGAATATTAGGTGTCCCAGGTGTTGTGATGTTGGTACTTGTGAAGCAATTTATTTTGTAGATCTACTTGTTTTTCCTAGACCCCAGTTATATACTGGGTTTTTTGGTATGAAAGCTCTATGTGTTGTGCTCATTTCAAGATAGTTTGACATTTCGGTTTTCAAAACTTTAAGCAAATGCGTGAAGTAGCCAAGCGAACTTAGCTAAAGGTCCAAAAACACTTGGATGTTGGATACTAACCCTGATGAGTAATTACTCTCTTTTTTTTGTTGGTGGCTGGTTGTGTGGTGCACTGAATCTTTTTGGGCAAAAAGGTAGACTTACTTCGTGTTTTGGGGAGAGGATTATGTGAGTTTTTTATAGCAGCTTTTAAATACTAACTTGCATTCATGTGCTCAACTTATATAGATATGTAGAAGAATAATAAAGCGAGTGAAAGAAGAAGTCGACCATAAAATTAACTCGAAGAAGCATTTGTCTCGTCTTTTTAAATTAATTTCAACTTTTTTATAAAAAAGTATTGCATTAAAATGTTTTATTATGATATATTATTAAACGTCGCTAAGACATCAGCCTTTGAAGCCTTCTTAATTAAGAAGCTAACGGTTAAAAACTTTTTAAAAAAAGTGGTTGACTCAGAATGCTGAAAATGATATATTAGATAAGTCGCCAATGAGCGATAAAAAGTTCTTTGAAAACTG
>LFJO01000012.1:34504-63372 GCA_001038565.1 Alkalihalobacillus pseudalcaliphilus | reverse complement strand
AATATAATAAATTGAAAAAATACCTTTAAAGATGTAGGATAACCACCTCTAAAACACTTTATTAATATAACGGTTCTTCTTAAAAAGTAAGAGTGCTTGTAAAACTTGTACTAATTATCATAACGCTTTTCACTTAATATAGCTAGCGAAATTGGTACCAATTTTTCTTTTTTATAAATACCCTATATTTATTTCGTTACCACGTAGAACATTTTAATAAACATATAAAAAGACTACCGCTCCATTAGCGATAGCCCCTGAAATCTTATTCACTTACATGATGTTTACGCATTTGCGGGAATAACAATACATCTCGAATGGACGGTGCGTTAGTTAATAACATGACCAATCGGTCGATACCAATTCCTAATCCACCAGTTGGCGGCATCCCATACTCAAGTGCCTCCACAAAATCCTCGTCCATCATATGAGCCTCATCATCCCCTTGCTCACGCTCTACTAACTGTTGCTCGAAGCGTTGTCTCTGATCGATTGGGTCGTTTAACTCAGAAAATGCATTTGCATGCTCACGTCCAACGATAAATAACTCAAAACGATCTGTGAAACGAGGATCCTCAGGGTTCTTTTTAGCCAAAGGAGAGATCGCAACAGGGTGTCCGTAGATAAACGTCGGCTCTATAAGTTTCTCTTCAACAAAGTACTCAAAGAATTCATTCACTACATGACCATAAGTCATCGTATCCTTGACAGGTACACCGTGCTCTTTCGCTAGGGCTCTAGCTTGCTCATCCGTCATTTCCTTCCAGAAATCCACACCAGAAGCTTCTTTAACAGCATCAACCATATGCAATCTCTTCCATTCTGGCTTTAAATCAAGCTTGTACTCCCCATAAGTAATAGAAGTAGTTCCTAAAACCTCTTCAGCGATATGGGCAATTAGGTTTTCCGTTAGACTCATAATATCATTATAGTCTGCGTATGCCTCATACAATTCAATCATTGTAAATTCAGGGTTATGACGTGTAGACACGCCTTCATTTCTGAAGACTCGCCCGATCTCATATACCTTTTCCATTCCACCAACAATCAAACGCTTAAGATGCAACTCAATGGCAATACGCATAAACAACTGCATATCTAACGCATTATGGTGTGTAATAAACGGCCTGGCAGAAGCTCCACCTGCAATGGAGTGCATAGTTGGTGTTTCTACTTCTAAGAAACCTTGACCATCTAAGTAACGGCGCATGGATTGAAGGATTTTACTTCTTAATATGAATGTTTCACGAACGTCAGGATTCACAATTAAATCCACATAACGTTGACGGTAACGCTGTTCTACATCTTTCAAACCATGAAACTTATCAGGTAGTGGACGTAAAGACTTTGAAAGCAATTCAAAGTTTGTTGCTTTAATCGATAGTTCTCCTACCTTTGTTTTAAAAGCTACACCCTTTATTCCAACAATATCGCCAATATCAATTGTATTAAAAATAGCATATTGTTCTTCACCCACAGAGTCCATACGAACATAAATTTGTACTTGTCCTGTTAAATCTTGAATATGAGCAAAGCCAGCCTTACCTTTACCGCGCTTTGTCATCACACGTCCAGCAAAAACTACTGAATGACTTTCCTCCTCTAATTGTTCCTTCGATTTTTCACCAAATTGCTCTGTTAACTCTGTTGCGGAATGGGTACGCTCAAATTTACCACCAAAAGCATTAATACCTTGCTGCTCAAGCTGTCTTAACTTGTCCCTACGCACTTGCAACTGATCGTTTAATTCAAGTTCTTGACTCACACTATTCATCTCCTCTTAAAAACTAACCATGAATACTCTATTAAAAATCACTATGGCTTAAAATTAAAAAAGTTATACCTATTTATAATCCTATAACAAAAATAAACGGAATGCTATGTAGAAAGACTGCTAGTTCATGACCAGCAGTCTAATGTCTCAAACGGATTATAGAAAAATCTATAGAAAAAGTCAAACAGCGTTCATTTCTTACCACTTTCAATCCCGTTTGTTTCTTGAACAAAAGCATTAAAAGCTCTCAAGATTTGATGAGAAGTTTTCAATTGAGCAATGAGCCACCAAACCTTTCGCCACCTCTCTCAATAACCAACGATATCTTCCTCCACCCGCAAATGAATCCAGGCTCCACCTCTCAAACCGATCGAACATCTGAAGTCACACTCATATACGCATCTTTCTCCCATGCTAGGTTTAGGCACAAATTCACTTTTTCTATATATTGAAATGCCTCATAAATGCTATGACCGTTTTTCTAGTGGCAAAAGAGCAAATCGAACACCTTCAACCGTTTCGATATCAACCATTTTTTAATAAAAATTAAAGTACCTATTAAGATTCCTTCATTATTTCTTCTTTTGTTATATTTAATAATTCTACAACTTGATTTACGATATAGTCATCGGGCATCCGGTTACCTCTTTCTATTTCACCAAGAACAGAAACAGATATGCCTAATTCTTTCGCAAAACTCTTTTGGGTATACCCTTTTAACTTTCTATAAGCCCTTATCTTTCTTCCTATTAATTCGGGATCCAAAGCTTAACATCCTCTCTATCTGGTAATGATTGAGCAATCTCTTTTACTGTTTGATGCACATTCAATAATAAACGCTCTGGCACTAATTCAGACAAAGGCACCATCACAAAGGCACGCTCATGCATCCTAGGATGAGGAATAATGAGGCCTTCCTTCTTCATTTCCTCTTCAGCGTAAAGAAGAATGTCAAGATCCAATGTCCTTGGTCCAAAACGTACTTCACGTGTACGGCCGCATTCTAACTCTATGGACTGAGTCACTGCCAATAATGGCACGGGGCTTAATGCGGTCTTGACTTCTATCACCATATTCAGAAAAGCAGCCTGCTCAACATAACCAACAGGCACCGTCTCATATATATTCGATTCACGGCAAACTTCAATATGTGGATGTTCTTTAAGTAGTTGAATAGCTTTTCTCAAGTACTCTTCACGAATCCCCATATTTGAGCCTAATGCAATAAAAGCTTGATTACCCAATTTATTCACCAACTTATCTTCCCCTCTTTATTTCGACAGCGACAGAGCGATAATGTCCAGCAATCGGTGGATCTGGCTTAATTACTTTTATTGTACAAGAAAAGAGGAGAGGAAACTTATCCAACAGGACTGCTGCTACCTTCTCTGCTACCGCCTCTACAAGTTGAAAAGGTTCGCCCTCAACAATTTCTTTTACACATTGATAAACTTCCCCGTAATCAATGGATCTCGTTAAGTCATCATTTTGCCCTGCCTCATGTAAATCAAGTTCTAAAACTAAATCAACCTGAAACCTTTGTCCGAGCACCTGCTCTTCTTTAAAGACACCATGGTAACCATAGAAAGACAACTCATTTAAATAAATTTTATCCAATTCTAGCACCACCTTTTCCTATCATCGCATCCATCATCTTCGTCATTCTTGTCATCTCTTTAACATCATGAACACGAACAATTTGGCAACCTTGGGCAACTCCATAACAAACCGTTGCTCCTGTCCCCTCTACCCTTTCATCTACAGGTAGATTTAATGTCTTAGCAATCAGCGATTTTCTTGATGTCCCCAACAATACAGGATATCCCAATTCAACAAAATCATTGAGGTGTCGCATCGTTTTTAAGTTCTCTTCATAAGTCTTAGCAAAACCAATACCCGGGTCAAGAATAATATGTTTTCTCGGTACACCTGCTTGTAAGCAAATATCTATACTTTCTTGTATGTCTGAAACCATATCTGTAATTAAATCTTCATACGGAACTTTCTCACGATTATGCATTAGAATAATAGGAACCTGATATTCAGCAGCTACCTGAGCCATCCGCTTATCTTTTTTTGCCCCCCATATATCATTAATAATCGAAGCACCTGCCTTTAAAGCAGCCTCAGCGACATCCGCTTTATACGTGTCAATTGAAATCGGTACATTCAGTTCCTCAGCTATCGCTTCAATGACTGGTACTACTCGATTCATTTCTTCTTCAATCTCCACATACTCATAACCAGGTCTAGTCGACTCACCACCAATATCAAGAATATCAGCCCCTTCAGCTACGAGCTCTCGAGCCCGGTTCACAGCTTGTTCGACCTGATTATATTGTCCACCATCTGAAAAAGAGTCCGGTGTGATGTTCAAAATCCCCATTACATATGTGCGATCTTCTACTAATAATTGTGCGTTTCTATTTGTGCTCGCTTCCACGCTCCACACTCCTTACCACTAAAATTCCGTTCGACTTGAGTAGCGTTTTCTTTTAGATTGTTCATATAATAGTGCCAGTTGATTAAAGACTGGCCTTTCGGTGTAGCCATATTCAAAACATAGAGGGACTAACTCTTGAATCGAGTTTGTCATAAAGATCTCATCCGCTCGCTGAAGTGCGTCCAGCGAATATAAACCTTCTTCTACCTCCCTATTATCTTTTTTTAATAATGTTATCACAAATTGTCTTGTAATCCCGTTTAATATGCCTGCTTCAATCGAAGGCGTGAAGACTTTTCCGTTCTTCACCCAAAAAATGTTCGATACAAGACCTTCAGCTACATAACCATCTGCGGTTAAAAAAACACCTTCAACATCTGGGTCATGTACACCTAGACTCCTTTTCGCCAACAAATTATTCAGGTAATGATGCGATTTTAATCGTTCAAGTCCCTCAGGCGTATTTCGGCGTAAAGGGGAAATTTTTATGATTTTCGGCTTGTCTCTTTTCGGAGGCAACGGCTTCATAAAAACAGCCAGAGTAGGCTCTTCATAAACCCCTGAAAATAAACCGATTTCATTTGGTCCCGCCGAAACGTTCCACCGTACATACGCATCCTTTAAACCATTCACTTCTAAAAGCTGATGCAAAATAGCGACAGCTTTTTCTTTTTTCATCGCCCATTCTATTCCTACTTCCTTCAGACCAGCTTCTAAACGACGAAAATGGTCATCCAATAAAAATGGATGACCATCATATATAGCAAAGGTTTCAAATAATCCCACACCATAAAGATAGCCATGATCAAAAATAGATATGTTCGCTTCTTCTCCTGGAATTATTTGATCCTTTAGATAGATGTACATGAACGAGACTCCTTTTTAGGGTAAGCCTTTAAGAAGTTCCTTAGCAGCTGCTTACCTTCGCTAGTCATAATCGATTCAGGGTGAAACTGTACGCCTTCAATCGCCAACTCCTTATGACGGATTGCCATAATCTCCCCTTCTATCGTCTCGGCTGTTATCTCAAAACAATCTGGTAGCGTTTCTCTTTTAACAATGAGCGAATGATAACGAGTCGCAACAAAAGGACTAGGAATCCCTTTAAAAATCGTATCACCGTCATGGTTCACTTCAGAGGTTTTACCATGCATTAACCGCTCGGCACGAATCACATCACCACCAAAGATCTGAGCAATGGATTGATGACCTAAACAAACACCAAAAATCGGTATCTTTCCTGCGAAATATTTAATTGCTTCCATACTTATTCCCGCTTCATTTGGACTGCATGGTCCCGGAGAAATCATTAAATAATCAGGGGCTAATAACTCTATTTCTGCAAGTGTGATTTGGTCATTTCTCTTCACTATAAGTTCTTCCCCCATCTCACCTAAGTATTGTACAAGGTTGTAAGTAAAAGAATCATAGTTATCAATCATTAATATCATATTTCTTCCCCCTCAGCTCATCTCAACTTTTTTTCTTAACTCTTCTTCACTCAACTCTAATGCTCGCCATAACGCCTTGGCTTTCTTTAAAGACTCTTTATATTCAAAGTCCGGATTGGAGTCAATGACGACCCCTGCTCCAGCTTGGATATACGCTTGATTATTTTGGCAAACAATCGTTCTAATCGTAATATTTAACTCCATCTCTTGATTAAAACCAATCCATCCAATTGAGCCTGTATATAACCCTCTACGAACGGGTTCTAACTCCTCGATAATTTCCATTGTCCTAATTTTTGGGGCACCTGTAATGGTACCACCTGGAAAAGTAGCTCGAATTACATCATATACATTATAGTCTTCCTTTAGTTTAGCACGTACATTTGAAACAAGGTGCATAACATGAGAATATTTTTCAATCACAAGTAATTCGTTCACCTCAACCGATCCGTATTCAGCAACTCTCCCTAGGTCATTTCTCTCTAAATCAACTAGCATCACGTGTTCAGCACGCTCTTTTTCATTCGATAAAAGCTCGTCAGCCAGTCGCTGATCCTCAGCTTCATTATTACCCCTAGAGCGTGTGCCGGCAATCGGCCGTGTGCTTATTTCCTGCTGGTGCTTTTTCACTAATAATTCAGGAGAAGCACTCACAAATTGGAAATCTGGTGTATGAAAATAAGACATATACGGAGATGGATTAATCTCTCTAAGTGTATGGTATACGTGCAAAGGCTCTGCGACCATCTCCTGTTGATGTCTAACAGACAGGTTCACTTGAAAAACATCACCCGCTGAAATATAGTCTTTAATCGTATTCACAGCTTCAGCAAACTTTTCTTCTGTCATAGAAGGATGGACAGGCCTCGTCTCGCTGTGAAGCCCCCTTGAATGCCAATCTCTAAAGCCCTTATCCTGTCTTTGCCATTCCTGTTTGTAGAAAGACTTCTTCATTTCAAGTGCAGCCTCATCATGCTCTTCCCCAGTAAAGATCATCCACATTTTTTCCTCACTGTGCTCATAGACAAAAACGTCATGGAATAACATAAAATACAACTCAGGTAGCTTTAGATCATCTTCTGCCTCTGAAGGGATGTACTCAAACTCTCTGACGATATCATAGCTTAAATAGCCGATAGCTCCTCCTTGAAAAGGGGGTAGTCCCTCTTGATACGCCACTTGATAAGGATCCATCTCTACTTCCATTAAATCAAGAAGGGGTCCATGCTTTTTCACTTCGGAATCCCCTTCGATAATCGTTAACTCACGACCCTTCCCACATAAGATCTTAAAAGGGTTTAATCCAATAATACTATATGTACCACCACGACCACTTTCTAAAAGGACATGATGGGATTCATTTTCACTTAATTGTTTATACTTTTCAAACCAGTCCTTCTTATTTAGGTGAAAAGAAGCTGATATTGTTCTCCATTGTTTTTGTTTGCTCACCAATCCAACCCCCGACCTTACCTTTTGCTTTATTTTACCCGACATAAGCTAATAAGAAAAGTCGACTCCACGAAAAAAAGCTACCTTATTGGTTCAGAACCATAAGGTAGCTCTCGTTATATCGATTAATCTTCGAAATTGTATAAGGCAGTACTTAAATAACGCTCACCGTTTGATGGAATAATCGCGACAACCTTCTTGCCAGGCCCTAGCTTTTCAGCCAATTTCAATGCAGCTGCAATGGCTGCACCTGAAGAAATACCACCTAGTATCCCTTCCTCTTTTGCTGCACGGCGAGCATAATCAAATGCTTCCTCTGTTGAAATTTGTACAACCTCATCATAAATGTCTGTATCTAAAATTTTCGGAACAAAACCTGCCCCAATCCCTTGAATTTTATGTGGGCCAGGCTTCCCTCCAGATAAAACAGGAGAATCTTTAGGTTCTACTGCTACTACCTGCAATTCAGGGAAATGCTCTTTCAAGTAGCCTCCTGCACCCGTAATAGTTCCACCTGTTCCAATTCCAGAAACAAAACCATCAATTTGGCCATCTACTTGTTCAAGTAGCTCTTTACCCGTCGTCTCACGATGAATCGCTGGATTTGCTTCATTTTCAAATTGCTGTGGCATAAAATAGCCTTCTTCTTTCGCAAGCTCAGTCGCTTTACGGATCGCTCCACCCATTCCCTCTGGTCCTGGCGTTAAGACAAGTTCAGCTCCATATGCACGAAGCAAATTACGGCGCTCTAAACTCATTGTTTCAGGCATCACCAATTTAGCTTTTAACCCTTTCGCCGCGGCAACCATCGCTAAACCAATACCCGTATTACCACTCGTAGGCTCAACAATCGTGTCACCTTCTTTAAGGTCACCTTTTTCAATCGCCGTTTCAATCATTGCAAGCCCGATCCTATCTTTAACACTACTGCCCGGATTCATAAATTCAAGCTTTAAATAAACATCGGCATGTTTGTCTGACACAAGACGATTTAATTTTACTAATGGCGTTTGTCCGATTAGTTCTGTTACTGAATTAACAACTTTCATAAATGCGCCTCCTAATTCCAAGTAAATTTATTGGTTTTATTAACTTGATAATAGCAAATCTATTCTGATAAGTCAATTAATAAATCCAAATCATAAGCCCAATTTTTGTTAGCTTATAAATAAGCGAAAAGAGCTTCCCTTAATGATGGTTAGCCCTTTTGCTTTATATTTAAACATCACTTATTCGCTTCTTGATAAAGTTCTTCTAAATCCTCTGTGGAGAACTGATATTGGTCATTACAGAAATGACACGACGTTTCAGCTCCACCATCTTCTTTAATCATTGCTCTAATTTCCTCTTTACCTAAGCTTATAATCGCATTGGCAATTCGTTCACGCGAGCACGTACAAGCAAACTCAATCGGCATCGTTTCTAAAATTTTTACATTTTGTTCTCCTAGAAGCGAGTATAAAATCTCTTCAGGAGGCATGCCTAACTCAACCAGCTTTGAAACTGGAGGAATATTGCTTAAACGCTTCTCAATTTCAGTAATGACAGCATCATCAGCTCCTGGCATTAACTGAATGACAAAACCGCCAGCTGCTAAAACACTATAATCCGGATTGACAAGTACACCTACACCAACTGAAGAAGGCGTTTGCTCCGATGTGACAAAGTAATAAGTGAAATCTTCACCTAACTCGCCAGAAATTAAAGGTACACTTCCGGTAAATGCCTCCTTCATTCCAATATCTTTAACAATAGATAATGAACCTTCCTTTCCAACAGCTCGGGCAACGTCAAGTTTTCCATGGTCATTTAAGTCAAAATGCACATGCGGATTCGTGACATAACCGCGCGATTGACCTTTGGCATTACTATCGACAATAATGGCTCCGATAGGCCCGCCACCTTCGATTTTAACCGTTAGCTTTGCCTCTCCTTTTAACATAGTGCCCATCATCGTACTTGCCATCATCGCTCGGCCTAAAGCAGCAGATGCCGTTGGCCAAGTATCTTGTTTCTTAACAGCTGTATTTACCATATCGGTAGCCACTAAGCTATAAGCTCTTACCTTTCCTTCAAATGCGGTTGCTTTTACTAAATAATCATTCATACCTTATACTCCTTATTTTTGATTTTTCATATAGATGTGAAATAAACCGTTTAATGTTAAAAATCGATCCACATGTTCGATGGTTTCTGACTGATCAGCTATTAACTCCGCGAGTCCACCTGTCGCGATTACAATAGGTTTTTGTTTTGATTCACTTTTTATTCGTTCAACTATCCCATCAACTTGACTAATATAGCCATAATAAATGCCTGATTGCATCGCATGAACCGTATTGCTACCTAATAATTGCGGTGGCTTGGAAATTTCAATTCGCGGCAATTTAGCCGCTTTACTGTATAATGCTTCCGTTGAAATGGATATTCCCGGGGCAATTAAACCACCAATATATTGTTTGAACTCATTGATATAACAAAATGTCGTTGCTGTACCAATATCAACGATAATTGCTGGCGCTCCATACTTTTCGATCGTCGCCACGGCATTGACAATACGATCAGCACCAACCTCTTTAGGGTTATCGTATTTAATGTTAAGCCCTGTCTTTATTCCGGGTCCGATAATTAGAGGGTCTAACTTAAAGTACTTTTTGCACATTTGTTGCATGGTATACATGATGGGGGGTACAACAGAGGAAATAATAATACCTTCGATTTGATTAAATGTGATTCCTACTTGTTGAAATAAGCTACCTAGTGTAACTGAGTATTCGTCTTCTGTTTTTTGCCGGTTAGTAGCTATACGCCAATGCTCATGTAATCGCTCATGCTTATATAAGCCTATTCCTATATTAGAATTGCCTATATCCATAGCTAATATCATATATACCCCCCTAGTTACTGACTTGAATTTTATATGAAAGTTGCTTAAAACTGATATACGGAGCTATACTCATCGCTCCCAAAATCATGCTCCGCGTCCTGTGGGGTGGCGCCGAACTAACTAGCTTCGCTAGTGGATTTCGGCTCTGCCAAGATGACCCATGGGAGTCTCCGCATGTTTTCATCCGCTGGGTACTGCTTATTACAAAGTACAAATAGCATTCTTAAATCATCCATTAAAATAAATAAAACAAAGTGAATGAAGGCCACCAAGCTAAAGACAATATCCAACTTTATGTTTGTTGATAGCGGAGATGCTTCTGCTTCGCCATGTTCGCTTTGTTTTAAGAACCTCTTTGGTTTTGAATACTCATCGTGGTGAGTGATTACTCTTATTGATACTTTACCCGTGTGGTTTGATGGAAAAAGGAGGGAATGTCGAATTTGACACACCCTCCTTACATTCTTTGGCTTACTCTTCTTTTTTCTTGTCGTTTTCTTCTGATGGTGTTTCTTTTTCTGCTTGCGTATCTGCAGAGTCATTCTCTTCTTTTTTAGAATGAATGTTCACTTTAACGTCAGACTCAGAATCTTGCTTCTCATCCGTACCCTCATCATCGCTTGTGTCAAGAACCCGATTCGTATGGTGGTTTTCTGGAAGCTTTCCTTCGTTAATTAGTGACTGAATTTGCTCAGCATCTAAAGTCTCAAGATCCAATAAAGTTTCAGCTACCAAGTCTAGACTTGCTTTATTTTCTAATAAAATTTGCTTACAACGCGCGTAAGATTCTTTGATGATACGTTGAACCTCAAGGTCAATTTCATAAGCAATTTTATCACTATAGCTCTGTTCATTTTGGATGTCACGACCTAAGAATACTTGGCCGCCTGAACCAGATACAAATTGTAACGGTCCGAGTTTTTCGCTCATCCCATATTCAGTAACCATTTTACGAGCAATTCCCGTTGCGCGCTGGAAGTCGTTATGAGCACCTGTACTCACTTCGCCAAATTGAATCTCTTCAGCAACACGGCCTCCAAGCAATCCAACAATTTTGTCTAATAACTCAGGCTGAGTCATGAAATAACGGTCTTCTTTTGGTAACATGACCGCATAACCGCCAGCCATACCACGCGGAACAATTGTTACTTTATGAACCATGTCCGCATTTTCTAACTTAACACCCACAACAGTGTGTCCCGCCTCATGCCAAGCGACGATGTTTTTCTCTTTCTTCGAGATAACACGGCTTTTCTTAGCAGGACCAGCAATGACACGGTCAATGGCTTCTTCAATATGAATCATACTAATTTTCTTCTGATTATCACGAGCCGCGACAAGAGCAGCTTCGTTAAGAAGATTCTCTAAATCAGCACCTGAGAACCCTGGCGTACGGCTTGCAATTGCATTTAAATTAACATCGTCATTTAAAGGCTTATTACGAGCATGCACCTTTAGAACATCTTCACGTCCACGTACATCTGGACGATTTACTTGGATCTGTCTGTCAAAACGACCAGGACGTAATAAAGCAGGGTCTAAAATATCAGCACGGTTTGTTGCTGCAATGATAATAATACCTTCATTTGCACTAAAACCGTCCATTTCTACTAAGAGTTGGTTCAACGTTTGCTCGCGCTCATCATGGCCTCCGCCAAGACCAGCACCACGCTGTCTACCAACTGCATCAATTTCATCAATAAAGATGATACATGGTGCATTCTTTTTCGCATTCTCAAATAAATCACGAACACGTGATGCACCGACACCGACAAACATTTCAACAAAGTCAGAACCACTAATTGAGAAGAATGGAACACCAGCTTCTCCAGCGACCGCTCTTGCTAATAATGTCTTACCAGTACCTGGAGGTCCTACTAAAAGGACACCTTTAGGAATACGAGCACCAATAGCTGAGAATTTTCGTGGGTCTTTAAGGAATTCAACAACCTCAACTAGTTCAGCTTTTTCTTCATCTGCACCCGCAACGTCTTTAAATTTCGCTTTCTTTTTGTCATCGTTAACCATTTTCGCCTTACTCTTACCAAAGTTCATCACTCGGCTTCCGCCACCTTGAGCTTGGCTAAGTAAGAAGAAGAACAGGATAAAGATGATAATGAACGGAATGATTCCCGTGAAAAATGTTACCCAGCCACTTGTTTCATCAGCCGGTTCCACCGTATATGAGGGAGCCGCAGTTAATAGTTCTGCGTTTTGTTCAGTTGGCAAAACATGCGTTTGGAAGTTCTCATCACCTTCTGCTGCTTGTCTTAATTCACCAGTAACTAAATAAACAGATCTTTCCGGCTTCACCGTCAAATTATTAATATTATTATTTTCTAAATGTGTAACAAATTCATCAAATGTAATTGGTTTCGTATTGTTTTGATCACCACTAAATAATCCTACTATCGCAATAATAACCAGGAAAATAAGTAAGTAGAAAATCGTATTACGAAAAATCCGATTCATGATTGACCTCCTCCCGCGTGCCATAAAGCTTCGTTAATCGTACCACAATTGTTATATCGTTCACAAATATTAAGACTCATAAATTTCTGGTTTTAAAACACCTATATAAGGGAGGTTACGGTAACGTTCTGCGTAATCTAAGCCATAGCCGACTACAAAAGCATCGGGTACGGTAAAACCAGTAATATCAGGGACTAAATCCACCTTTCTTCCATCTGGCTTGTCTAACAAAGTAACAACCTTGACAGACTTAGCTTTCCTATAATGGAATAGTTTAATCAAATAACTTAAAGTTAATCCACTGTCAATAATATCTTCTACAATAAGAATGTCTCGTCCTTCTACAGAGGCATCGAGATCCTTAATAATTTTAACTTCTCCTGAAGATACGATTCCTTTACCATAGCTAGAAACATCCATAAAGTCCATTTCTATATGTGTATCAATACGTTTTGATAGATCAGCCATAAATGGCATAGCACCTTTTAGTACACCAATCATTAAAGGAAATTTATCTTGGTATTCGTCAGTAATCGCTTTTCCAAGTTCCTTTACTTTCTCTTGGATTTCTTCTTCTGTAATAAGTATTTCTTTAATCTCATCTCTCATCAATTTCTTGTGACCCTCCTGTTAAATGACGATTGATTAATGGTATGGCCGAATCAGCGGGCTTGAACCTTAATACAATCCTATTTGCTTCCGTTTGTGTTTGATGTTCCACTTTTCTTGATACCATTAAAAGCGGAACCCAAATAATAGAACCATCCGCATCCACTACAACCGGCCATTCATCACGTAAAGATTGGCTAATCTTACGGTCAATAAAGAGTCTCGTTAACTTTTTCGAGCCCGCCATTCCCTTCGCTTCAATACGATCTCCTGGCAAACGTGACCGCACCATTAGCGGAAAAGTTACATCTTTAGATAAAATAATTAATTTCGAACCTACCCTGTCCGTTTCGTTTTGATCCTTAAACGGATAAGCCGAAATTTCTCCTAAAGCTGTTTGTACAGAACCTTTATATAATAATGCCGTTTGAAAGCCTGTCTCCTTATGATATGAATCGGTTTTTGAAAAATGACACACTTGATAATCACGACTCACAATTAGACCGTTACGAACATCCAACTTTTTGGATGGATGCGTATCGTTTAATAAATCGATGATTTGCTCAATATGTATAGAGGAAATAAATGGTGAGTTATAATTGTAAAGATAATTTAATATTAGATGAATCACTCTTCTTTGTAAAGGGATGCTTAATTGGAGAAATAACACTTGAGAAATTGTCACAGACGTTTCTGTTTGACTTTCTGTCACTTTCGCCTGCGCATCCTCTGCAAGTCGTTCTAAGAATGCTTGATCATCTTGATTCCACTCTACTTGCCTCTGTATTTGTACATGTGCTTGAGCGTTCTCTTTTTTTATAAAAGGTAATAATTCTTTTCGATAACGGTTCCTCGTATATTTATCGGAATGATTGCTAGAATCAATACGGTAGTGCACATGCTCTTCTTTACAATAATTCTCTATTTTTTCCTTTGTTATTCCTAAAAAAGGGCGGATAAGATAACCATTTCCTAAAGAACGGACAGCTTTTATTCCTATCCCCTGTAAGGGTAAATAGCCTCGGACGATTTTCATCATTACGGTTTCAATTTGATCATCACCATGATGTGCTGTTACAATTGCCGTTCTTTCATTCTCACATAAAGCTGTGAAACATTTATACCGCAATTCACGTGCAGCTAACTGCGTTGCCATGCCGTTCATATTAGCATAACTTGTGACATCTACTTTCTGAACCGTGAGAGGTATGCCATACTCTTGACATTCTTCCCGTACGAATGCTTCATCTGCATCCGCTTCATCGGCTCGCAGTTGATGATTAATATGAACAGCCTCAACCGATATATTCCATTGGTCACGGTGCGTCCATAAGTAGTGCAATAATGCCATCGAGTCTGGCCCACCTGAAATGGCGACAAACACACGATCAATATATGTAAAAAATCGGTTTTTCTCTATAAAATTATGGACGCTTTGCCTCATAGCGTTGACCTATTCCTCCTTTACCGAATGAAAAAATCGCTAAGGCAAAAACGAGACCTGCTGCAATCGCTCCAGCTTGTAGCATCGTATCAATGCCTATTTGAATGCCCTCTATGTATTCACCGTCCAAAAACGCCAACATCGTATAATACGCTTTGCTTCCTGGGACAAGAGGGATAATCCCTTGTATACTAAACATCGTAACCGGTACACGTAGCCATTTCGCTAGTAGATGGGAGCAGGTTGCCGCCGTTAATGACGCTACCGCTGTTGCAAATACAAAAGAAATATCAAAGGTAGGTAATGTCGAATATATTAACCACGAAATAGCTCCAATCACACCACCAATCCAGATCATACGAATCGGCCCATTAAAAATAATTCCAAAAGCAACAACAGCAAAATAACAAACAATGAATTCAATAAGCATATCGATCACCTCTCGTATGGTCTATAACAATAAGGCAATGGCCAGAGCAATTCCTGTGGCAATCGACAATGCCGTTATAAAAGTCTCCGCCCCTCGTGATAAACCAGCAATTAAATCACCCGACATTAAATCCCTAACCGCATTTGTTAAAGGAATACCGGGAACTAAAGGCATCAACGTACCAATAATTACCTGATCGACATTTTCTCCGATCCCTATAATGACTAATACAATAGCGACAGCTCCCCCTAAAAAAGCAGCCATAAATTCAGCAAAAAATCGAACTTGGAAGTACTCTTGAAAAAATAACAAAATCCAGCTGGCTGAAAAACCCGCAAAAAACGCTGGTATAGCATCGTAAGCATTACCGCCAAATAAATAGGAAAAAGTACCTCCCGCTACTCCCGAAGCAATATGAATCAAATAAGGTGGATAATAAACTTTCCTCTTAGCAATATCCTTTAGCTTTTTCCAAGCTTTGTCACCATTTATTTGACCAGATACAAGCTCACGGGATACTTGGTTCACTAAAGCAATCTTATTCAAATCCTGTAGCCTATCATCGACACGAACCATCTGCATGACATCGCCTTTTCCTTTTTCTTCAAAAGACAAAAAGATACCTGTTGTCATAACAAAGCAATGAACATTTTTAAAATGACAAGCCTTTGCCATTCGTTCTAATGTTTCTTCCACTCTGTAAGTCTCTGCTCCATACGTTAGCATGATTTCGCCAGCTAATAAGCATATATCCATCATACGATCAGCTTTCATGGATAAAATCCCTCCAATCGTATTGTTCACATCATTTGTCCAAATAAGTATAGGATATATCCAAAGATAATTAAAGTAATCACAAGAAATATTTCCACAAGAAAAGAAGGTTTTCGCTTTTTTCGCTGTTGATTGCTTGATTTTGCTCCAGCGGATACTTTTACTTTCTTCATTTTCGTTCGCTTGTCCTTATTTGGTCTTGCTACGATCTTCACCAAATCCTCTTTCATATCAATGGCACGCCCATATTTACCCGTTAATGCCTTTAACAAAACAGGCTTGAATATCTTCAAATGATCTCTTTGATTGATTTTCTTTTCAAATAAGGATAATGGTGGTTCCTTCGTCTTCTCAAAACGGTCTCCATACTCACAATGGATCATAACCATTGCAACAGCAAACAAATCATAGCTTGGTTCGGCTTTTCTCGTACCGAGGCCCCAATAGCCACGATCATAAAATTCCGTAAACTCTTTGATCGCACGACCGAGTAATGTGATACCTCCTACATCAATCCACCTAGCTCTGACAGGTGCATCCACGACTAATAAATTATCTGGTTTAAGATCTCCAAATGCCCATCCCTCTCGATGTAAATGCTCAAGATCACCTAAAAGCTGAATAACTAGCAACCCAAGCCATTCAGCACCCTTCCCTTTCATATAATCAATGATAGGCTGACCTTTCACATATTCCATCACATAAAATGGTAGATTGCCCTTAGCCGTTACAAAATCATCAACATCCATCAAAGTCGGACCTAATTTTTTGTCTTTTATTTTTGAAAAGCGCTTTAAGACATTAACCTCCGAGGTAATATTCATACTATCCGTTGCGATTTTTACGGCAACAATTTGCGACAGATTGTTTTCCGCCAAATAAACCGTACCTGTCGCACCAGCGCCTAATTTTTTCCTAATGATATACGTATGTCCATGCCATTTTCCTTCAATACGAAAGCCTGATGGTAAGTTAGTTTCCTGATCCTTCAAAAAGCTGTTGTTCCCTATCACTTTCCATCAAACTCCTTCTCGTGCGACCTCTCTTAAAATAATTCATTACTTCTTTTAAAGCAGGTCCTGTTGGTGTGACCCCACCAGATGACAGCTTATGAAAAATACCAGTTAAAGCACCTAGTCTTGGTGTCCAATCCATTAACCGCTCCACCGCTTTTCTTTTCCCAGGAAATGAATAAAGAGCAAATTGATTCTCACCGATACGCGAAGTTAGACTTACCGATAAATCCGTTAATGCTTCTTGCACCATCGGAAGCTTATCTCTCATACTGGCACTCGTATCTACTAGAATTAGAACCTCAAGTTTCACTTTTTCACTATAGTCATCAACAACCTCCATCACTTCACCACGTTTATCAGGTGGTAAATCCTCAAGCTCCTGTGACTTTCCTAATATTTGACTTAGCTCTTTGTTAATAACACCATGGATCGTTTGAGTCATTGCTTTTCGCGTGACCATTTGAACCGTTTTAGCCAATTGCTTCGCATAAACAATCTGACTAACACCACCACCCGCACTAGAAATATTCTCAATCTCTTGCATGCCTTGCTCATGTAAATGGTTTTCATCAACAATACCAATGACATTAACGATAATACTCTGCTCATGAGCGAGTGCCGCTACCGCAACGGGATCTTCTCCTTCATTAGAGTGACCATCCGTGATCAATAAAATTTGCCTTAATGTTCCTTCAGACATTCTTTTCCCCTCCTAGTCCATCATTGTTAACATCCTTAACCACTAGAAAGGGAAATATACCTTCTCATGTTGATTTTACAAGTTTTTAAAGCAATGAAACAAACGACCACAATCTCTAGTTAGCTGCTTTATTGTGCTTTTCTTTTTAATGCTCTTGTAGGCTTTTGTTTATAGATAGGAATCGATGCCCACTTTGGCGTATTACTCCTAACTTGAGAAACAACAATCGTCATATCGTCCTCTATCGCACCTTTTCCAGAGCGAATGACTTTTTCTAAAATGACATCTGCTACTTCCTGTGGATCCGACGTCGTCAATTCTTGAATCAGACGCTTAATCCAAGCATCTTTATTTTCGACATGTCTAGGAGCTTCCAAAATCCCATCACTCATCATAATTAGGGTATCACCTGGCTTAAGTTGCTCTGAGACAACCTCCACATCAAATTCCTGTATAATACCCATCGGTAGATTACTAGCCTCCACTTTAATGACTTGCTGCCCTCGCTTAATGAAGCTTGGTATCGACCCGATTTTCAAAAATTTCGCATGAGCATCATGTAAATCAATCATTGCTAAATCAAGCGTAGAGAACATCTCATCATTATTACGTATTGATAGAACCGAATTGACAGATTTAATTGCCACGGTTTCCTCAATGCCTGATTGCAAGATTTTCTGTAGTAGCTGCAGTGTTTCATTGCTTTCAAAATGTGCCTTCTCTCCATTACCCATCCCATCACTTATCGCTATAGCATGCTTCCCAGCACCAAGATCAATCGTCGAATAACTATCACCTGATATCCATGCTCCTCCTTTAGCAACATGTGCAACCCCCGTTTCTACGACGAATTTCTTCGCTGAGACAAAACTAACATGGCTATATCCATTCGCATAGACCGAACGCTCCTCCTCATTCACCATAACGGTTTCATTTAATAAATCTGACAGCATCGGTGCAATTACTTTTTCATATTGACCATGTCCATCATCAAAGGCTATACTCATATCAATTTGAACATTACCCTTGTCTAAACTAATGACATCTACATGTCCGACCTCAAGACCTACACTTCTTAATGCATCTAAAATACCCTCCTCCTGGCGAGGATACGATTGTTTTTCTTTTTGTATCTCCTTAGCAAAGTCACCCATTACCCTCGATACACCTAACAGTTGATCAGCTACTAGTTTCTGACTTTCCATCACCTGCTTCCTTAATTTTTGATTGACGATAAACAAACTATGCTCTTGTTTGATCGTATCAATCACTCGATCAGGACGGATACAATATTTCTTCCACTCTGACTGTAACATCTTATCTTTAATAGTCCCGTTTCTCTCTGTTTCATCCATTAACTTTTGCATGGAATCATATGTTTTTGAGAAATTTTGAACCCAGCACCTTTCTTTTTTAAAGCAAGTTTGGCACGTTTTTTCTGTGACTTGACTTAAAAATTGGTCTAGCTGGCGTTCCTCCTCATCAAATGTATCAACAACCTGCCCCCCTGTTTGGAAACTTTGTGACAGCGTCTGGAATAGCGTTGAAAATTGTTCCACACGCCCTGCCGTAACATCTCTAATTTTCTTCAAATACTGTTGTTGTTCTTTGGTGTATTCAGTTGTACCTGGAATATACCTGGCGAGCTTAGAGATCATTTCTTTTGGCGTCATCATAAAGATTAATATAGCCACTAAAGACTCTAAGAGGGTTGCTGACAAATTAGCCGCCCCATCACCATACATTCCAATTAATAAAGTTCCTACTAATAAACCTATCGCCACACCTACCTTTTTACCTTCTTTTAATAGACCCCCAAGTAGACCAGCAAAAGCAAGGAGACTCATTTGATACAAGCTTGCCACACTAGCTAAACTCAAAATTAGCCCTGTTACAACACCAACAGTTGAACCGATCGCAGCCCCTCCTATAAAAGCAAAGACTAACACTAAATAACGTGCGAGAACATGTTCAATCGTCATATCATAAAATACCCACCCTACCGTTCCGGTCATCACGGAGGCTAGTAATATGATTAAACAAATAATCTCTTCATTACGTAGTGGGTGTTGAAGCTTTTTAGAAGTAACTAATGGAACGCTTTGCATAAAAATCATCGTCAATATAAAGCTTAGTCCAGCTTCTACAGTCGCCATCATAAGTGCATAATTCGTAATAGTACCATCTATAATAAAGACAAGTGCAAGCCTTGTCGCTATACTTGTTACAAATACGGTATACGGTAAAACCTTGATAGGGTCATCGAAAAACTTCATGACTATCTTTTGTATTAGGAAATACGATAGTATAGCACACAAAACAAAAACGACTTCACCATGATAACTGAGGAGGGCCCCTGCTAGTAACGAGATTGCTGCCACCCCCGTTCGTTCTCGTTTGATCATAAAAACCGCTGCTAAAAAAGGGAGCACAAACGGAGTCAGCTCTGTTAATATCATAGCTCGTCCTAATAAAAAACCAACAATCACAACTAATAATCCCCACTGATACAATAATTTATTTATAAAGGCTTCCGTTCTCATCGCCATGACCTCAAAACCATTCGTCGCTTTTTCATAAACAAGCGCACCTCTATTAAAATTAAACAATTCCTTAGTCATTCTTTTCATCATTAACAACCACCATCCTTTTTTGAAATGTGGTTACATTATAAACAGATAAAACTTTTAGATTTTGTCAAAAAAACAACGTCGAAACAAAAAAATGTTCGACGTCATTCGGCTCTTTTTCACTTGAAAACACAGCAGCACGCACAATAAACAAAAAAATCAGAAAATATATTAGGGAATTTGTACGTTTACTGATGAAAACTGAGGAGAGAAAGTTGGAATATTTATTTTTGATAGGCTTGACCCAGCATTTTGCAATTTGCTCGGAGCATTTACTCGGTATTGAGTGCTCGGTTTCTATTTTTATTGCTTCAGATTTGATTTGCACCGCATTGACTCCTTGGTTTTCTCGCTTCATCGCCGCGTATCTCCATTTGCACCGCATCAATCACTCGTTTTCTCGCTTCATCGCCGCGTACGTGGTTATCATAAAAAACACAAAAAAACTTCATCTATCCTCGATGAAGGTAATGTTTAGAATATGGTAGCGGCGGAGGGGATCGAACCCCCGACCTCACGGGTATGAACCGTACGCTCTAGCCAGCTGAGCTACACCGCCATATGCATCATGTCGTTAGCGACAAATATTAATATACACCATTAGTTACACTGAGTCAATCCTATTTTTAATTAATTATAAACTTTTCATATAAAAAAGAGAAGTCAACACATTGACCCCTCTCTCATTTATAAAAAAAATAGGATCTGGCAACAAATTAGCCCCTACGAGCTCCTCGGCCACCACGCTTTGAGTCCGTTTGACGCTTTAATGTCGTTAAGCGTTCTTCGCTATCCTTTAAGAATCGACTCACCTTATCTTCAAAAGATGGTCCCGGACGATGATTACGTGCTCCTTGACCTTGAGATCGTTGCTGAGATTGATAAGGACGACTTGGACGAGCTGGTCGTTGCGGACGACTTGGTCGTTCAGGTCGCTCTGGGCGTTCTGAACCCTCTGGTCTGTCAACCGCCTTACGAATTGATAAACCAATCTTGCCATCCTTTTCGACGTTTACAACCTTAACTTGTACTTCGTCACCAACCTTAAGAAACTCGTTAATATCCTTAACATAATTATCAGCCACTTCACTGATATGAACAAGGCCTGTTGAACCACCCGGCAGCTCGACAAACGCTCCAAAATGAGTGATTCCTGTAACCTTACCCTGTAATTTGCTGCCTACTTCGATTG
This sequence comes from Alkalihalobacillus pseudalcaliphilus, assembly GCA_001038565.1. GTDB lineage: Bacteria > Bacillota > Bacilli > Bacillales > Bacillaceae_D > Alkalihalobacillus > Alkalihalobacillus pseudalcaliphilus. The sequence continues at coordinate 42,098 of LFJO01000012.1, read as the reverse complement.
ACATGAAAAAATAGATCCTCCTTAGAAATCTAGAAATGTTCATTTTGATATATTATACCCGAAGATAAAAAAATGTGTCAATCTGTCGATGTTTTAGGTAGTGTAAAAAGTATTTCGCCTTCTTTTGTATAAAATAAATCTCGCCTCGCAATTTCAGCAATATAATCGGGATCGTTATAGTTAATAATTTCTTGCTCTAGAAACTGTTCTTCAGCTAATAAGCTTTCTAGCTTTTGTTCTAATGCTACTTTCTGTTCCTGTTTTTCAGAGGCGAGAGTCAATTGATTAAAGAGCATCACACCTCCTATTAGTGCTAAAACCACACTAATGGCACCAAGAGCCGATAAACGCTTAACCAAGCCCCTTCTTTTCTTTCTTGCTACATCTAACTCCATTTCCCTTTGCTGCTTATACGCTGTATCCATATCTCGAACTGCCGAATGACGCTTTGAAACCAATTTCATCACCTCTAGTCTTTCTTTTTGCGAATCCTCCACTTATTCCACATCTTCGTTAAGAATTCCTGTATTTTTTTTACGTATGGTTGTATCCAAATTGAGAGTTTGTCCGTTATCTTATATAACATCGTCACTTTTAAGATAATATTTAATACCCCTTTTAGAAGCTTCCAAACCAAATTTAGAACATAAAGGGTAACAGACAGACAAGTAGTTACTAACATCATACATAACGAATAAAGGAGTTTCAATACGAATTTTATTGGGTTGATGAATAAGATTGTCAAAAGCTTGACGACAAAATGATAGATCGAAATAACAGCTTGAATCGTCTTATTTAATAGTTTTACATATAACTTTTGGCACAATGCTTGATAAGCTGCATAACCGCAAAGTATTGCTACAAAAACATAAAATCGAATTTCTCCAAAGTTCACTTGCAGCAAGACAAAAAAGAGTAAGCAGCCCTGCAGCAGCCAAAAAACAACATCATTTAATGCGGTTAACCAATGGAAGGAGGACCGTTCCCTCGTAAATCGACGATACGTATCAATCGACGCTCCCACCCAAAGGCCAAACGCCGTCATTGATAGCATCGTGTAAAGTTGTACCGTTAGACTCACTTAAATAACTTCCCAAAAAAGCCTTTAGATTTATCTTGACCACTCTGATCAAGGTAAACAAAATCAAAAATCTTCCCTTCAATCGATACGATCCCCTGCTCCACATTTAAATTTTTCATATGCAAATTTTGACCACGTACCGATAAAAATCCCATAACCGTCTCTAACAAAAATTCTTCATTATCAAAGCTTTCCACTTGTTTAACTCCGGTAATATCTAATTGCTTTCGGCTTTTTAAAATAACATCATGATCATTAGATTGTCGCTCATGGCCCATTGGTGCCCCAAATTGATATTGGTCCATCTTATCTCCTCCTCGTACTTCCTTTGTTACAATTTATGAATACGAGAAAAGAAATAGAACAAGCTATCCTAATTCATAGAATAAGCTTGTTCTATTTGCAGTTATTATTTTTTTAATAAGTCACGAATTTCAGTAAGGAGCTCTAATTGAGGGTCTACTTCCTCCTCTATCTCTTCTTCCACTTCTTGTTTACGTTGTAGTCGAGTAATGACTTTGACAAAAACAAATAACGCTAAAGCAATAATAAAGAAATCAACAATGGCTTGAATAAACAACCCGTATTGAATTTCTGCATCACCTACAAAATAGCTTAAACTGGTAAAGTCCACCCCACCAATAAGTACGCCAGCGAATGGCATAATAATATTGTCAACAAGTGCCGTTGTAATAGCTCCAAAAGCCCCAGCAATTACAACAGCTACCGCTAAATCGACAACATTACCTTTAATAGCAAACTCCTTAAACTCACTCCACATCTCTATCTCCTCCTACAATCCTAGACGGCTTTTCCAGTGATTTTATGGTTACTTCTTGTTTTCCCTACAACTCTACGTTACTGTTTTTAGCCTGTCATGTTGTTAATTCTCCACTTATCCTACAACATTACAACCGCTTCCTGCGCAGTACAGTTGTTGCTCCCTCGCTCTTCCTACAAAGCTACACAACTTTTAGTACACGATTCTAGTGCTACTTCTACTTTTCCACTACAAACCCGCCCTGCGCTCTTCGTACTCTTTGCGACTCATTCGATAATACTCCACCCATTCATACCTCTGTTCTTTCCAAAGATAACTTTTCTGTCTCTCTATTCTTACCATTCCTACTTTTTTTAATAGTTTTTTGGAAGGGATATTCACTTCAAGACATTTAGCGTAGAGCTCCTGAAGCTGGCAATGTTGAAAGCCATAAGGAATAATAGCCTGTAACGCCTCCGTCATCCAGCCTTTTCTCCAAAAACTCGGATCTAATTCAAAGCCAATTTCAGCACGAGCCAAGTCGCGGTCCCAATCAACATATCCACACACACCTATTACATAGCTCGTTTGCTTATCAACCATAGCCCATGGGGCCGGTTGCCCAATTTTATAACATCTGAGCATATGGGCAATATACTGTTCTGACAAATAAGTAAGCTGACGCCACTTATCTTTATGGAAATGGTTACTACGTCCATTCGTTAACTCCACTATTTTCCTCGCATCACGTCGTTCAAATTGTCTTAAAGTCATCCGAGGTGTATCAATCTCAGGGAGGTGATAGAAAAAAGGAATCCTTACAGTCATCGAATACCCCCAATCCTCGCTAAATTCGAAAATGGAAATGATCTTATACTGAAAGGTATTCCTTTAATGATACATTATGTTATTAGTCATTAAAATGGCTCTGAAGGTGTTACGGCCTCTTCTTTGATAATCGTGTACATCATCGCAGCCTCTTCTTTTCTCACCATTTCTTTAATCTCGTCGACACGGACAACGACGGTCTTCTGTCCAAACTTCACTTCCAATTCGTCGCTCGGCTTAACATTGGTACCGGCCTTTGCGACTTGACCATTCACAAGTATGCGCCCTTTATCACAAATCTCTTTTGCTAACGTTCGTCTTTTGATTAGGCGGGATACTTTTAAAAATTTATCTAACCTCATCACGTTCACCCTCTATTCATATTTTCTTTTACTTTGCTCCCAAATAACATCCATTTCTTCAAGTGATACATCTTCCATCTGTTTACCCATTTCTGTTACTTGACTATATACTTCATTAAATCGGTTGATGAATTTTTCGCTCGTACTGCGCAGAGCCATTTCTGGAAGAATATCATAATGACGCGCTAAATTAACAAGCACAAATAATATATCACCAAATTCTGCTTGCATCCGCTCTTTCGAACCAGCTTTTGCTTCTATTAAAAATTCGCCAATCTCTTCTTGCAGCTTCATCCAAATCGGTGCAGGTTCAGACCAGTCGAAGCCAACTTTGGCCGCTTTTTTCTGAATATCAAAAGCATACAACAAACCTGGAAGTGATAAGGGAATGTCGGAAAAATAAGATGTTTGCTTTTCTCTATTCCCTTTCTCCTCTTGTTTAATCGCTTCCCAATTTTGTATGACTTCTTCTTCATTATCCACGTCAACTGAGCTAAACACATGAGGGTGTCTGCGAATCATCTTTTCTGTTATCGCTGCAATCACATCATCAACGGTAAATAAACCGTCATCCTCACCAATTTGAGCGTGCAGCATGACTTGTAAAAGCACGTCCCCTAGTTCCTCAACGATATGCTCATCATCATCTTGATCAATCGCATCAAGCAACTCATAGGCTTCTTCGATCAAATATCGCTTTAATGATTGATGGGTTTGTTTTTGATCCCAAGGACAGCCGTTTGGCCCTCGTAAAGTAGCAATGACTTCTCTGAAATAATGGAAATCGCGATATAAATGCTCTTCCTTTTCTACAGGTGGCACATATACAGCTGTTAAATTATTTAAAGTCGTTACACGATCCAACTCATACAAAGGTACCTTTTCAATAACCTCATTCTTTGAACCTACCGCTGTCGCAATATACACGGGGTAATCGTCAGCTAACCGCTCCATTAACGTTAACTTAACTTCTGAAGCTATAAATGCATCATAGACTTGGACAATAATGAGATGATGACGAATTTGCACCTCCTCTTTTTTTAATGAAGTGCCATCAAGTATTTGTAAGCCATCAATCGGATCGATTTTAAAGGCCGTATACATATCATCTAAAAAACTCTGTCCACCTAAGAAGTCTATTTCAATGTCACCGTTACGTTCTGCCTCAACAAGCAACTGCACCGTCCGCTCAGCAACAAATGGATGTCCAGGTACCGCATATATAACCTCTTCCTCTTTCGCATTCAACAAAAGCTCGCGGACGATGGCTTCATAAACATCCTCGAATTGCTCGTGACCTTCATAGATAGAATCAAACGACTCAATCTCAATGCCTTCCTTTATTAACGCTTGGACTGCAGGGTGGTCGGCTGTACGGACATAGAGCTTTTTAGCTGTTTGTATTTTACGATATAGCCCGAGTGGCATTTGCTCTAAATCACCAGCACCTAACCCTAGAACTGCCATTTTTTTCATCTTATTCACCTTATTTCTTATTCTTAACATTCCATTTATTTAAAACCGGTATGGCACTCCATTCCTTGGCATTAAAAATAGGGAGTATCCAGATCATAAGCACCATCGTGATAATTCCAATGGTAACAGTTGTTAGTGTTAATATTGTATCATGTATTCGAGTGGGCTCAAGCTTCGTGCTTAAAAAAGATTGCCAGACGCTTGTAGCCACCAACATCGTTACCAGAGATAAGAACAGCCAACGATAAGGTCTAAGCCTTCCTAGAAACCCATTGTTTAATTTATATATACCATACAGGACACTGCAAGCCATAACCACTAAAGCAAGTACCGTTGACCAAGCTGCGCCGCTTGAACCATAAATTGGGATTAACAATAAATTAAAGCTAAGCTTCGCTCCTACCCCGACGAAAACCGCTATAGCGGGTATATGTACATAACCGTGTCCTTGTAAGATGGCTGCCCCTGTCATATAAATGGCGCCAACAAAAACAGATAGCATATAAATCTTAATCACCTCACTACCTGCCCGATCCATAAATAACATAGCATTCAATGGCTCAATAATTACCCATAAACCTATCGTAGCTGCACCCGCAATTAAAATCGTTAAACGCCAGGTCAAGCCTTGATAAAAACGAACCCGACTATGTTCCTTCAACATTCGTGCATTGGTTAATAACGGAACTAAAGCTAATGCAAACGTCGTTGTTATAATCGTCCCCATTTGCAAAATAGGTTGTCCACGATCATATAAAGCTTTTATGTAAAAGGCTTCATTGGAAGAAAGTCCATATTGGTTTAGTAGCGGAATCATTGAAAAAACATCGACAAACTGAAACCAGATGAACGTCAACGCCCCCATACATATAAATAAACTTTGTTTAAAAAAACGGAACGTATAGGAGAAAAATTGATAACTAGTCATTCTTTTCGCCGTGAAATACGTTCTAACCTTCACTTTCCGTATAGAAAGTAACAGGATGATCCCTGCCACAAATGAACCTGCTAATGAACCGAACGCAGCTCCTATTCCTGCACCATACGGTCCATAGCCTAGCTGTATAAGGAGGAAAGCAAATAATAAAATTCCGATAACACGGATAAATTGTTCACTTACTTGCGACAAAGCGGTCGGTACCATATTTTGCTCACTTTGGGTAATACCTCGTCCGACACTAATAAGAGGTAACAATAAAAACACAAAACTAATGGCACGAATTGGCTCAGTTAAATGACTATCGCCCATTAACTGTGCGAGCCACGGTGCTCCAAAGAACATAAAAAGCGTCGTACACACAGAGAAAAGAGATAAGCTGAATAAAGAAATTGCTAGAAACTGCTTTCCTTTTTCTTCTTGTCCACGCGAGCGATATTCAGTCATTTGTCTTGAAATAACGACTGGAAATCCATACATAGCTAGAGTAACCACTAATCCATAGAAAGGATAAATTTGTTGGTATACATAAAAACCTAAATCACCCGCCAAATTCTGATAAGGAATTCGGTAGGCAGCACTTAGTAATTTAGCGATAATCGCTGCCATAGACAAGAGGATAGCACCCTTTAAGAACGATTCCTCTTGGCTTTGAGCATCTTCTACCTTCAATAAAGAGATCTCCCTCCATTTAGTACTTATTTCTATTATAACGTGTTTGGAAACGCCTTGCGATTAAGTACAATAAAAAAGCTGCTTTAAAGTTTTCACCTTAAAGCAGCTACTTTTATTGTTCCATTTGTCGTGCGAGAAAACTAGCGGCTGTTTCTGCTAGCTTTTGTTCCACTGATCCTGAAAAGGATTGTTCTTTACTAAAGATGACAACAGCACCAATCGGATCTCCACTAGCAATAATCGGGGCAATCACAACTCCTTTTAGTTCCTCTGTATATTCACCTACAAGTTGATAGTCCCCACCATTTGTTTCGACTTTTGTTTGACGCTCATCTAAAACTTTCTCAATCATTTGTCCGACACTCTTATTAGCGTACTCTTTCTTAGATGCACCTGCGACAGCAATAAACGTATCACGATCTGCAATGAGTACATAGTGTTTTAAGCTATCATAAAGTGCTTCTGCATATTCTTTCGCAAAATCACCTAATTCAGATATAGGAGAGTATTTTTTTAAAATGACCTCACCATCACGGTCGACAAAAATTTCTAATGGGTCGCCCTCTCTAATTCGTAATGTACGGCGAATCTCCTTTGGGATAACTACTCGACCTAAGTCATCAATACGGCGAACAATTCCTGTTGCTTTCATGCAGTAATGCCTCACTTTCTAAAGATGTAATGTCCTAGATGTAACAACCCTGTAAATCATTTCAGTTCTTGCCTTTATTATCTTTCTAGACTGGAAGAACTATACACGATTTGCGTAAATAGATCATGATTTTTGGGTTTTTCACATTTTAATTCCATTTGATCTTTTATATGAAAGTTACTTATGGGCGATAGTTTGTGCCTTGAAGTTAGCTGGTCATCCATCTCGCGATAAATGACCTTAGCAGGACAGTGCTCTCTGTTTGTGCGGCTGACTCCTGATGGTGTTCGAGTTGTAAACGGGCCAACTGTTTAAAAAGTCGCCACTACTTTCATCTTTGTTGGTGGCGAAGTGCATCGGGCTTTGCCATGTGGGTTTTATATGAAAGTTGCCCTAAAAGTGATGTACTCTTCTTCTAAAATCGCTCCGGGAATGGGGGCACGCACCCTCCGGCGGGCGCTGAGCTACCTTGCTTATGCAAGTGTATCTATAGCCTGTCCTTTCCTCTTGCAGGAGTCGGCCCTCATTCCCTCCGCTACGGTTGATGCAGGCTTCTCGGTTAGTGATCTTCTCATACAAAAAAATGATTTAAACAATAATGAACGACCAATAGATAAAGAAGCAAAACCAAATTGAATCAAGAGCTGAGTTGGAAAGGACTAATCCTCACTTCCATTTATACTCCAAGGTTTGGCCTCCGTATCTGTACATTAACCCCTTCTTTGTGCAGATACTCCAAGGCTTGGCTTCCTTATCTGCACATTAACCGCCTCTTTGTGCAGATACTTCAAGGTTTGGCCTCCGTATCTGCACATTAACCGCC
>LFJO01000012.1:0-34250 GCA_001038565.1 Alkalihalobacillus pseudalcaliphilus | reverse complement strand
CAAGGTTTGGCCTCCGTATCTGCACATTAACCCCTTCTTTGTGCAGATACTTCAAGGTTTTGGCTCTACCATACGGGTTTTATATGAAAGTGTACTTCTGGCGATAGTTTGTGACTTGAATTGAGCTAGTCATCCATCTTGTGCTCAATGACCTTAGCAGATAATGGTCCCTTAGCCAGCTAAGTAGTCGTGGTGGGATGCTTTCTTACATCTACTTGGTTACAGGAACTTTTTGTGATTGCTTCAGGGCTGCTAGTATTTTCTCTAAGTATTCTAAGAGACTGTCATCACTTATGCTTTTTGTTTTAATACCAAACTTCACCTTTTGCCCGTTTGCTCCTAGTGAAACTTCTCTTCCTAAGGAACTTACCTTTTTGAAAAGATTTGCTCCATCAATTGCTTGTGATCCTTCCTCAGATAAAAGAATTTGGACCGTATCTTTAACCTCTGTTATTTGTTCTACTTTATAAAGGTTAGATAAGAGCTTAATTTCTGTTAAGCGAAGCAGGTAATCGACGTTTTTAGGATACGTACCAAAACGGTCAATCATTTCATCCTGTAAATCCCTAAGCTCTTTTGTTTCTTCTATCCCTTTAACACGTTTATACATTTCAATCTTTTGTTTGGCATCTTTAATATATGCTTCAGGGATATAAGCATCGACTTTAATATCTAGCTCGACCTGGAACGGCTTTTCTTTAGGTTTATCACCTTTACGCTCTTCAATAGCTTCTTTAAGCATTTGTGAATAAAGGTCAAAACCGACAGATTCAATAAAGCCATGCTGTTGAGCTCCTAGTAAATTTCCTGCCCCACGAATAGTTAAATCACGCATGGCAATTTTAAAGCCTGATCCTAGCTCCGTGAATTCTTTAATTGCTTGAAGGCGCTTTTCTGCTACCTCTGATAAAACCTTATCTCGCTGATACGTAAAATAGGCGTATGCCACACGATTTGATCGACCTACTCGGCCACGAATTTGGTAAAGTTGAGATAATCCCATTTTATCTGCATCATGAATAATTAGCGTATTGACATTCGGAATGTCTACTCCTGTTTCAATAATGGTGGTCGTCACCAAAACATCACTTGTACCTTCTAAGAAATCAAGAATAATCCCTTCTAACTCACGTTCATTCATTTGACCGTGTGCATAGCTAACACGAGCATCTGGGACTAGGTTCGAGATTTCCTCTGTCATACGCTCAATATCCTCGACGCGATTATATAAAAAGTACACTTGTCCGCCTCTTGTTAACTCTCTTTCGATCGCCTCACGCGTAAGAGCAGCATTATTTTCAACCACATAAGTTTGCACAGGAAAACGGTTCTCTGGCGGCGTTTCAATAATCGATAAATCACGAACTCCTAGCATCGACATATGAAGCGTACGTGGAATCGGAGTCGCCGTTAACGTCAAAACATCAATATTTGCTTTTATCGTTTTAATCTTTTCTTTATGTGTTACACCAAATCGTTGCTCTTCATCTACAATGAGCAAACCTAAATCTTTGAAAACAACATCCTTAGATAACAGTCGATGTGTACCAACCACTAAATCAATCGACCCTGCTTTTAATCCTTTCAGCGTTGCTGTTTGCTCTTTTCTTGAACGGAATCGACTTAGAACTCCAATATTAATTGGATATTCCGAGAATCGTTCTTTAATGGTTTCGTAGTGCTGTTGAGCTAATATTGTAGTTGGGACCAGAATAGCTACTTGCTTGCCATCATTAATCGCCTTGAAAGCCGCTCGAATAGCCACTTCTGTCTTTCCATAACCAACATCACCACATAGCAGCCGATCCATCGGTCGCTCTTTTTCCATATCTTCTTTTATTTCTTCAATCGCTCTTAACTGATCTTCTGTTTCTTGATATTGGAAGGAAGACTCAAATTCTGATTGCTCAGGGCCATCAGCATTAAATGCATAACCTTTGCTAGCTTCCCGTTCGGCATATAATTTTATTAAATCATCGGCAATATCCTCAACAGATGATTGTACTTTTTTCTTAACTTTCTTCCAATCACTTCCACCTAACGCATAAATCTTCGGCTCTTTTTCCTCGGAACCAACATACTTCTGCACTTGGTCAATTTGTTCAACCGGTACATAAAGCTTGTCATTTCCTGCATATCTCAAATGCAAATAATCCTTATGAATACCATTAAACTCTAATGTTTCAACACCTAAATACTTACCAATACCATGGTTTGTATGGACAATTAAATCCCCGACCTTCAGCTCAGAGTAGCTTTTAATTCTTTCCGCATTTGAAATTTTTTGTTTTCTTGGAGCGCGTTTTGTTTGTTTCGTAAAGACCTCTTCTTCTGTAATGACAATAAGCTTTTGTAACGGCAATTCAAAACCACTATGGAGATTCCCTTCCATAACATGGACCATACCATTGGTTAACTCGGTTTTTTGTTCAACGACTCGTACGTCAATGCCTTCTTCTTCTAAATTCAAAGCAAGTCGGTTTGCCCGATCTTTTGTTCCTGCCGAAAATACGATTGCATATTCAGTTCCCTGCCATCTCGTAAGCTCTGATTGCAAAAGTTGCATTTGACCATGGAAATTCTGCATCGATTTACAATTAAAGTTGACGATATTCTGTGGGTTTGTTGACGGAACATGCTTAATAAACAACGATAAATAATTGATCGGATACGATGCCTTACGCAACTCTTCGATTGCATCTAAAGATAAGATAGCATCATGTACGATTTCACCTTGTTCAACAAGTGCCGTTAACCATTGTGCCTCCTCTTTATGTAGTGATTCTGCCATCTCTTTCACACGGCTCATCTCATCAATAAAAACCACTGTATTTTCAGGCATATACGTTAAAAGAGAATGTGGGGCATCATAATAAATCGACATGTATTTATACATACCTTGAAATTGGCCAAGCTGTCTTAACTGACTAATCTCAAACGAGATATGTCTTGATAATTTATCCTTCGTTTCTGTCTTTCTTACTTTTTTAAGACTCTTCTGTAATAGTTCATGTAAGGTTTGACTGGCTCGCTCATAATCATCTTTAAATAAAATAATCTCTTCAGCTGGGCCAATCGTTACTTCTTTGATTTCTTCCTTTGAACGTTGATCATCAATGGAAAATGTTCGAATAGAATCTATTTCTGTATCGAATAATTCGATTCGAAGAGGGTCACTTTCCGTTAAAGGATAGATATCAATGATGCCACCACGAACACTCACTTCCCCAGGAGAGCTGACCATATCAACTCGCTCAAAGCCCATTGCTACAAGCTTTTCTAATAAAGATTGGAGTTCGCCAATATCTTGACCACGACTAACCGTTAATTGACTCATTCTCCAATAAGAGGCAGGTGGTAATAATCTCCGCATTCCCGCTAACGGAACAATCACAACGCCATTAAATTGGTTAATTAATTTATTTAATACATCAATTCTTTGGGCTCTCATCTCTGGGCTAGCAATCGCGATTTCTGCGGAAATTAATTCATTGACAGGATAAAGCAGGACCTCTTCTTCTGATAAGAGCTCCACGAAATCCTCATATAGTTTTTGTGCTTGATATAAGTTATGGGTAACAACCAGCTGCGTTCTTTTAGTTTCACGGTAGAGCGTAGCCATAACTACCGTACGAGCTGAGCCTGATAAACCAGAGAGCAATTGCTCTTTGAGGTTTGATTCAATACCGTCGGCTATTAAGCGTAACTCCTCGTTATTACGTATATAATTTTGCAATCCTAACATGCTTTTCCCCCTGCTCTCCAAACAATTGATCAAAGTCTATGCGACTTATCTTAAACACTGCTCAAACCAGTGTTTATCCTTCTAATACTTTAAAACGTACTCGATAAGAATACGATATATGCCAATTTATCTTGTTCATACCTTGTTTTGTATGAAAGTCTAAACCTCATGTGCGGCTCTTTTCGTACATGTGCTAAGATTTTAATTACTATAAAGAAAGGATTGAACAGAAAAACGCTTTGGCATATGGTAGCCAAAGCTTATGCCCCCGTGTAATGGGGAACATTTACACTCAAAATCAGTCTTTATCTTCTATTTTTATTGAATAAATGTATCGATTTCATGAAATGAGGGATTAAGTGCTAACGCATCATAACAGTCATCGCATATCGCTTGTACATGGATATCACCATTATTTTGATAAGAGATCGCAGCTTCACGCTCTTCTGTGTTTAATCGATCGAATCCTAATTCGCTACTGTTAATCGACTGTTGCTCAATTCTCCCGACCACTAGGCAGCAATGGCTACACTGATAAACGATGGCCATGAAAGAACCTCCTTTGATTATAACGAGTTTTTATTGACAAATAAAGGGTCGTCTTCGTTTATACCAAACTTGTTTCATATTTGATTAAAACGTTGTTATTTTAGTATAAACGAAATCAAAGCAGGCTATTCGAAACTTAGTTAAACTTGTTCATCACCTCGAGGAATGTATGCTGATCGGTCCAGCTTTTCATAGCATTTACCGATTGGTCAATAGAACTTATCACATCTGCACGTTCCTCCGGATGGTATCGACCTAATACGTAATTAACAATTGGTTCACCATTCTTAGGGCGGTCTACACCTACACGTATCCGATTAAACTCTTGGGTACCTAAATGTTGAATCAATGATTTCATTCCATTATGCCCACCGGCACTTCCTTTTTGCCTTAAGCGTATTTTCCCTACCGGTAAATCTAGGTCGTCGTATATAACAACCAAATCCTCCAATGGAATTTGAAAATAATCCATAAGTGGACGGACTGATTCTCCAGATAAATTCATATATGTAAGCGGTTTTAAGAGATATACTTTTTCCCCATTTACCAAACCTGTCCCATAAACACCTTTAAATTTCGCTTGATTTAATTCAATACTAAATTCTTTTGCACATGCATCAACAATGTCAAAGCCAATATTGTGCCTAGTACCTGCATACTTTTCGCCTGGATTTCCTAGTCCAACGATTAATTTCATCTGAAACGCTCCTAACTTTTTTCATTAGAATAAAAGGTATAGTCTACAGACTATACCTTTTATAGGGCTATACGTAGCCTCATACTTATTTTATTTTAACATGCTTTGGACATGTTCGATCCTATATTATTCTTCTTCAGACTTCTCATTAATCACTTCTGGTTCCGCATCTTCGTCTACTTCTACTGGTTCATTTGGTTCAACCTCAGCAGCAGGAGCTTGGACAGTAACAATCGTTTCTTCATCCTCATTCGAAATATCCACTGACACTTGCTTTCTGATATCAGCTATTTGAATAGAGTCCCCAATGTGAAGTTCCGAAATATCGACTTCTATACTTTCAGGGATATCTGAAGGTAAACAATTAACAACAACGGTATACATCATATGTGCAACAACTCCACCTTCGTTAGCACCAGGTGAATCACCTACTAAATGAACCGATACTTCTGCTTCAATTTCAGATGTCATATCGACTTCGAAAAAGTCAGCATGAACGAATTCATCTTTGAGTGGATCTGTTTGTAACTCATATAACATGACTTGGTGTGTCTTTCCACCTTTGACATCTAAAGAAAAAATACCGTTTTTCCCAACTGCACGAACTGTTTTTAGAAATTCGACCGATTCGACTGATACGGGTTGACTATCGATTTTACTACCATATAAAACGCCTGGTAAAAAGCCGTCTTTTCGTAACTTTCTCGTTGTTGAGCCTTGTAAATTTTCGCGACGATTTGCTTTCAATACTGTAGCCATCTTTATCACCTCAAGTTAGTTTTCACAATCTTTTTCTCTATAGATATGTGTTCCCTAAAACCTTGAGCTTCAAACCCTCTATTTCAAATTTACTAGGGAATTTCAGTGATCAATCAAATAAAGTACTTACTGAAGCATGCTCATGAACGCGGATAATGGCCTCAGCCATTAGTGGTCCAACAGATAACATTTTAATCTTATCAATTTGTCTCTCTTCAGGTAGTACAATCGAGTTCGTTACGACTAATTCTTTAATTTTTGAATTCTTAATACGCTCAATAGCTGGTCCTGATAAAACTGGATGTGTACAGCATGCATATACTTCTTTAGCACCGTGCTCAATTAGAGCGTTAGCAGCAAGTGTAATCGTTCCAGCCGTATCAATAATATCATCGATGATAATCGCTGTTTTTCCTTCAATATTACCAACGATATTCATAACTTCAGAAACGTTTGGTTTTGGACGACGTTTATCAATAATAGCAATCGGTGCTTTTAGGCGATCAGCCATCTTACGAGCACGCACAACTCCACCATGGTCAGGTGATACGATTACAACATCATCAAGTTGCTTCTCTTTAAAGTAATCAGATAGAATAGGAACACCCATTAACTGATCAACAGGGATGTCAAAGAATCCTTGAATTTGTGTCGCGTGTAAATCCAATGTTAAGACACGAGTAGCACCAGCTGTTTCAAGTAAGTTAGCCACTAGCTTCGCGGTAATTGGTTCACGAGCACGTGCTTTACGATCTTGACGAGCATAGCCATAATACGGCATAACAACGTTAATCGTTTTAGCTGAAGCACGCTTCATTGCATCAATCATAATTAATAATTCCATAATATGCTCATTGGCAGGAGCAGACGTTGATTGAATTAAGTAAACATCACAGCCACGAATACTTTCCTCAATGTTTATTTGTACTTCGCCATCACTAAAACGCATAACAGAGCTTTTACCCATGGATACACCGATATGCTCCGTAATTTCATGGGCAAGCCCTTTATTAGAATTCAAAGTAAATACCTTTAAGCTCGGATCGCTATATTTTGACATTTTGTCGTTCCCTCCACACGTTTGTTCAACACTCTATTTTTTTTGATAATTTTCCTTATTTACTTGCCTTGCCCTTGCAATCGATAGGGCTTTACTTGGAACATCATCTGTAATCGTAGAACCGGCAGCTACAAATGTATCTTCACCAATCGTTACAGGTGCAATTAAATTTGAATTACAACCGATGAATGCTCGATCTTCAATTTTTGTTAAGAATTTATTTTCCCCATCATAATTAACCGTAATGGACCCACAACCGACGTTAACATCTTTGCCGATTTCCGCATCACCTAAGTAACTTAAATGAGAAGCCTTACTATTTTGTCCCATTGTCGTTTTCTTCACTTCAACAAAATTGCCAATCTTCACTTGATCATTTAGTACAGATTGTGGGCGGATATGTGCAAATGGGCCAACATTGACCTCATTACCCACTTCACTATCAGATACTACAGATTGTTTGATCGTTGTTTTATTTCCAACTTTACAGTCAGTCAACTCACTATTTGGACCAATGATACAATCCTCACCTATGATTGTATGACCTTGGATCACTGTGCCGGGATAAATCACTGTATCTTGACCAATTTCTGCATCAGAGGAGATATAGGTTTGTGCCGGATTAATAATCGTCACACCTGCTCTCATCCAAGCTTCATTGATGCGTGCCTTCATAATCGACTCTGCCTGACTTAAGGCCACACGGTCGTTAATCCCTAATGTTTCATCCATAGAAGAAGCTTGATAAGCACCTACCATGCCACCTTCTGACTGAACAATTTCAATGACATCAGGTAAGTAATACTCACCTTGTGCATTTTCATTTCCGACCTTCTTGAGAGCATTAAATAAAGTTTGGTTATCAAAACAATACGTGCCTGTATTAATTTCTTTGACGCTTCTTTCTTCTTCCGTTGCGTCTTTGTGTTCAACAATTCGTTCAACAAGCCCTTGTTGATTGCGGATTATTCGTCCGTAACCAGTCGGATTTTCTGTGACTGCTGTTAAAACAGTTATTTGTGCTTGCTTCTTCTCATGTGCTTGTAGAAGCTGACTTATGGTCTCCTCCGTGATTAAAGGGGTATCGCCACACAAGACAATCGTGGTTCCTTCTTTATCTGATAATAAGGATTCCGCCTGCATTACGGCATGCCCAGTACCTAATTGTTCTTCTTGAACAACATATGACACCTGATCACCAAGCACTTCTTGAACGACATCTGCCCCATGCCCTACAATTGTTACTTTTTTATCGAAGCCAACGCGATTAACTCGGTCGACTACATGCTGTACCATCGGTTTCCCACAAACAGGGTGAAGAACTTTATATAACTTCGACTTCATTCGTGTACCTTGTCCTGCTGCTAAAATAATAGCAAAACGATTACTCATGGCATCCTCCCAAACGATCCTTTTTTTCCATTACGAATATATCCTAAAACGGATTCTATTTCAAGGTTGAATACGGTTTGTTTATTGAGAATAAAAAGATATTCAAATAATAGTCAAAAAAAGGGTGAAATTAAGCATTATTACTAAAATTTAGCAAACTTTATATCTTATTAAAGCATACTAATTTCTTCTTCAATTATAACGTGATTACGCCATAAAAAATAGCCTCACTTAATAGTAGTGAGACTAAGCTTTTTAGGAAGCACCGGCTTCTTCATATTCTATTCCATCATATTCACCCGCACGTTCGTATTCTTCTAATACGGCTGTTTGAATTTTCTCACGTGTCTGTGAAGAAATCGGGTGTGCAATATCACGAAACTCACCATCAGGAGTTCGCTTACTTGGCATTGCAACGAATAGACCATTATTTCCATCAATTACACGAATGTCGTGTACAACAAACTCATGATCAATTGTGATTGAGGCAATTGCTCTCATTCTGCCTTCTGTGTTGACTCGTCGTAATCTCACGTCTGTCACTTGCATTTTCAGCCACCACCTATTCATTTGATTGTAACTACATTTCGCGAAAAAATTAGGAATTCCTTCTTAAAAATAAGAAAAATTCTGGCTTTTTATTAATTTTTTTATCTTTTTTCTCAAACGATTGTACTAAATTATGTTAATAACGACTCATTTCCCGTTAATTGATTCCATATAAAAAGAGCTCCTCTCAAAGAAAGGAGCTCTTTCATTCGTCAACTATTAAGATTTTACTAGAGCAATGACTTCAATCTCCACTAAAACATCTTTTGGTAGACGTGCAACTTCTACACAAGAGCGAGCGGGCTTATGCTCATTGAAATAGTGACCATAAACATCATTAATTAATGGGAATTGCTCCATATCTTTAATAAAAACTGTTGCTTTTACAACTTGATCAAGAGCTGATCCAGCTTCTTTTAATACCGCTTGTAGGTTGTGGAATACTTGATGCGTTTGTGCTTGTACATCACCTTCAAGTAATTCTCCATTCGCTTTTAAAGGGATTTGTCCTGAGCTATAAAACAAATTGTTCACGATAATACCTTGTGAATATGGGCCGATAGCAGCTGGTGCTTCTTGTGTGTGTACAACTTTCATGACGAAAAATCCTCCTTTGTAATCGGGGCAAGCTGTTCTAAGACATTACCAGCTTCCACTTTAATGATTTTTTCTTGCATATTAATTTCCGTTATTCTAGTTAAAGAAATATACTCATCTACTAGCTTCTCTTCTACTTCCACCGATTCAACAAGTACGCCGATACCGACAAGCTCCGCTTCGAATTCAGCTAGCAAATCAATCATGCCGCGTATCGTACCACCAGCTTTCATAAAATCATCAACGATAAATACTCGTGCTCCTGGTTCAATACTTCTTCGTGCTAATGTCATCGTTTGAATTCGATTAGATGATCCAGAAACATAGTTAATACTTACCATCGAACCTTCTGTCACACGATGATCTCTTCTAATAATACTAACCGGTACATTCAAGTAATCAGCCACTGCATAGGCGAGTGGGATTCCCTTTGTCGCTACCGTCAAGACAGCATCAATTTTTTTGTTCGCTAGTGCACCTGCAAAAAGGCGGCCAGCAGCTTTATTAAAACGTGGACTACCTAACACATCCATCATATACAAATAACCACCAGGAAGAATACGTTCAGGCAAAGCAAGTTGATCAGTAATCGACTGCACCAATTCTTTTGCTTCATCTTGTCCTACTTTAGGAATATACTTCACTCCTCCGCTTGCACCAGGTATCGTCATTAAAGAGCCGTAGCCTTCATCTTCAAAGATATCTTTCACAATAACTAAATCTTCACTAATAGATGATTTAGCTGATTGATAGCGCTCTGCAAAGTGAGTAAGAGAAATAACTTCATGTGGGTGCTGTAGTAAAAAATGAGTCATGTCGACTAAACGGCCACTTCTTTTCAGTTTTTTCATAATACCTCCACCAAATCCGAATATTTAAAATAAATATATCATTAATGTACGGATTTTATCAAGTTCTTTAGCCAAGTAGTCGCACTGCATATACATCACTACAAAACCCTTTTAACCCATTATACACTCGGTTTAATCTAGATTCTTTCTGAACGAGTCCAAAAACCGTTGGACCACTACCACTCATTAATACTCCGTCACATCCAAACTTCAACATCTGCTCCTTAATCTTCCTCACCTCAGGATAGAGCTGAAGCGTGACGTTTTCTAATGTGTTATGAAGTCCCGCACAAATTTGTTGGAAATCCTGTTCTTCAATAGCTCGGATCATTTTTTCAGTATCTGGGTGTTCTACATCATCCAATTTCAAACGATTATAAATATCAGCCGTTGATACACCAATCGGCGGCTTTGCTAATATAACCCAACAAGGTGGTGGTGAAGCAATTTGTTTTATCTTTTCGCCACGACCTGTAGCCAAAGCCGTTCCTCCATAGATACAGAATGGAATATCTGAACCAATCTGACCTCCTAGTTCAGCTAATTCATCTAGGCTTAAACCTAATGACCATAGCTCATTTAGCCCTTTCAGTGTTGCTGCGGCATCACTACTACCACCAGCAAGACCTGCAGAGACCGGGATCCTTTTCGTTATATAGATGGAGACCCCTTTGTTAATCTGACAATGCTTCCTTAATAAATCAGCGGCTTGATAAGCTAGATTGCGGTGATCATTTGGAACAAAACCTTCTGATACATCAATAACTATTTTATCATCGCTTCGATCCATAAGGTCTAGTCGATCAGCTAAATCGACTGTTGTCATAATCATTTCTACTTCATGATAACCATCGGGGCGCTTTTTTATTGTATCGAGTGTTAAGTTTATTTTCGCCGGGGCTTTAATCGAATACTTCAATATCGTCACCTTCTACTGTTTCCATTTGCTTAGGTTATTTTATCACTTGTTCTCGTAACATACCACCTTCAATCAGTAACGTCGTTATTAAACAGCGGCAAACATAAAAAATTCCCCCTGGTCTGAGTTGGACAGTCACAGGGAGAATTACGGTATTATGCTTGCTATTAAGAGATTCATAAATTATACACCTAAATTTTCATTCGTTTCTTCTTTCGCCTCTTCTAACATATCATTAATTTTTTCAATATATTCACTCAAACTCATTGTCATCATCTCCTCTTATTCTTTGAATCTATTACTCTTATTATTTCCAAATTTACTAGATGATAAACATGAAATATTTTCTTTTGTATGAAAGTCAGTGTGAAGATGTGAATACCTCTTAGTTAGTTGTAATTGTTTTTTTCTCGGGCTTTCTCCTCCTTTTCCAGCTCGTAACCCCGTGATTCCTCGTTTGCTCAGGCTTTGTCCTCCTTTTTCAGCTCGTAACCCCGTGATTCCGCGGTTGCTCGGGCTTCCTCCTCTTTTTTCAGCTCGTAGCCCCGCGATTCCTCGTTTGCTCGGGCTTTCTCCTCNGCGTTTGCTCGGGCTTTCTCCTCTTTTTTCAGCTCGTAACCCCGCGATTCCGCGTTTGCTCAGGCTTTCTCCTCCTTTTCCAGCTCGTAACCCCGTGATTCTGCGTTTGCTCGGGCTTTCTCCTCTTTTTTCAGCTCTCACCCCCGTGATTCTGCGTTTGCTCGGGCTTTCTCCTCTTTTTTCAGCTCGTAACCCCGTGATTCTGCTTTTACTCGGGCTTATGTTGCTACTTCCCGACTTTTCCTACAACAACTCTACCCTTTTCACTCGATATGTTGCTACTTCCCGACTTTTCCTACAACAACTCTGCCCTTTTCACTCGATATGTTGCTACTTCTCGCCTTTCCCTACAACAACTCTGCCCTTTTCACTCGATATGTTGCTACTTCTCGCCTTTCCCTACAACAA
This sequence comes from Alkalihalobacillus pseudalcaliphilus, assembly GCA_001038565.1. Classification (GTDB taxonomy): domain Bacteria; phylum Bacillota; class Bacilli; order Bacillales; family Bacillaceae_D; genus Alkalihalobacillus; species Alkalihalobacillus pseudalcaliphilus. Next base: position 22,145 of record LFJO01000012.1, on the reverse strand, counting down.
GCTACTTCACCGCTTTCCCTATAACACTAGAGCCCTGTCACACAGCTTATGTTGCTAGTTTCCCACTTCCCCTTCAACATTTAACCTAAAAAAGACCACCCTCTATTCGGGCGGCCTTTTTTTGGAACTTTGTCGTCGATCTTATTTTTTTTGTTGCTGTTGGCTAGCTAATTGGCCTTCTGCTATTTCAATGGCTCGCTTGACCATATTCCCTGCATCCTTTGCCCGAATACCGCCCCAACCTTCTTTTTGAACGGTATCGTAGAACCCAAGCTCTTTCGCTAACTCTTCCTTAAAAGCATCAGACATAATTCCTCTTCTTCGACTCAAGGATACCAACTCCTTAATAATAAAAGAATCGACGACAACGTTAGTATGATTCAAAAACAAAAAAATAAACTCCCTGGAAACAATTCCTTCAGGAAGTTTGTGTGATGCACTTATGCTTTAATAGCCCCATTTCCGCCTTCTTCACAAAACATCAGCTCTACAGATTCAGTTAATACATCTGCATAGCTGTAGGATACACGCTCAAACGCGTTCTGTTCATCTAATTTCACGATAAACACAGATGGATATGTTTCCTCAAGAAGACCAGACCTTTCCATCGTTTTACGACGTCCACCATTTGCTTTTATAGTAATTCTTTTTCCTACATTAGCATCTAAAGCCCTTTTGATATCTATTAATGTTTTACCCATTTGTACACCCCACCTCACTCAATATATATTTTACACCATCCTACAAAAAAAGTCAAATAAATTTTAAATTATATCAATTGAACAAGAATCTTGTCAACAACTTTTCTCCAAATATCGAATAAAAATACCTGTTTTTTTGTTCCTTTCAATATTTTGGCTATTTTTTTCAAAAATATGTATGAAATCGCTTCCATTTGTTGGGTTTTCTATGTTTAGTGAGTGTGGACATCGTTTACCATTTCATCTTGCCCATTTGAACTGAATACGATCGTCATCTTAACCTAATGAGCGTAAAAAAAGAAAGCCGACCATCTATTAGAAAGTGGCCATAATTCATGATTCACTACAGCCTTATCGATGCATTTATACCCATCTAAAACATAAAACCCTCATCATCATTAAAGAGAGCATGTCCACCGTACCTCATTTGATATCATTAGCCCCGGTTTGCTATTTGCACGATAATTGTTAGAGCAAGGTGGTTCACTACTTTGCCTTATTCTACCCTCCTTGCTCCTTACGAGACTTCCTCTAGCCATATCAAAGCTTTTAACCCTTCCATGCGTTTCATTTCCGTTCTAGTCATAATACCGTTATGTCGAGCCATCTAGTTTGCTTCATTAACGAATCCTTTAACATCTATTTGTTGCTTGTTGTTGGATATCTAGTCATTACTCCTCTTTCCCGTTATCAACAAAAGGAAGACCAACACGCATAACTCCTTTCGTTTCAATTCCACCTAATCCTTTATCTCCCGTTATCGTATTTCGGATCACATCCCATAAACCTACACGTTCCATGAAGGATGTCATGCTGACTTTTGCTACAATATACACAGGATCTAAAGCATGAATATTAATTCGCTCAGGTGAACTGGCAAAATTAGCCCCTGCTCGTATCAATGTTTCGAAATGAGATTGGCACGCTCCTGCAAAAATAACAAGCTGATCCCGATGCGGACAAAATTTACGTGCAATCCTTACACATTCTGCAAAATATTTAGTATGACGATAAGCACGAATCTCATCTTCTTCCCCTTTTGTTTTCACATAAGCATCATGCCCGGTAATAACAAGAATATCTGGCTGAACCATCTCTAACAAAGAAGCTAATTGCTCCGGCATCTCTTTTTCCTGAAGGTGTACACCGTATACAGGAATCCCAATTTTATGATAAAGCTCGGTACATTTTCGTAAGTAATAGCTATCACCATCAATATGCAATACACGACCACGCATTTCAAAATAGGAAGGCTCTGTTTTAAAATGATCGGTTCCTTCGTACTCACTTCTCTGCTTCATTAACTTCGCATCTTGTCGGAACAAACGATATGACTTCTCTTCTACTTGTTTACTTTCCTCACGTCTTCTCTCTCTCTCTTCATCCGTGACAAGCTTCAAATCCGATATCGGTGCATCGGCCAATAAACGCATGTCTTCACCAGCTAACTCTGCTTGTTGACCTTGTATATGAACGACTCGAAAAATCATGTCGTATTTATAAGAGTGACGAGCTACAATGTCGCCATTTTTTATTTTCATACGTTAGCCTCCCTCACTCTTAACCTATGATGCTTAGGCCACTTCTGTGAAAGAGATTGACGAGATAGGCACCGCAAAAAACCATGCAATCACTGCATGGTTCACTTTTGTTACTATCGCTTTATTAAGATGACTGAAACCTCGTCCATAATGCTTCACTTAATGCAGCAAACTCCTCCATTGATAACGTCTCCCCTCGGCGCTTTGGATCGATATTAGCTTCGGCTAAGGATTGCTCGATTTCCGGTTTTTTCTCCTTAGATGCAAAATTATGGATTAGATTATTTAAAATCGTCTTCCTACGATTAGCAAAGCTTGATTGAATCACTTTAAAAAAGAAGTCTTCGTCGGTCACATTTACCGGTGTCTCTTTTCGAATTGTTAGACGTAAAACGGCTGAATCGACTTTCGGTCTCGGCACAAATACAGAAGCAGGAACGGTCATAACTTTCTCAGCAACGGCATAATATTGAGCCGCCAATGATAAAGAACCATACTCCTTTGTTCCTGGCTTAGCTGAAATACGCTCAGCAACCTCAGCCTGAATCATGACAACAATTCCGCGTAATGGTAGCTTTTCTTCTAGTAGCTTCATCAAAATCGGTGTGGTGACATAATAAGGCAAGTTTGCGACAACCATGAGATCTTGGCCTTCTTCAAATTTTTCGGCAATCGTTGCTTGAATATCTGCTTTTAAAATATCCGAGTGAACAATCTCTATGTGTGGATAAGGTTGAAGCGTTTCCTTTAATACAGGTAATAAACGCTGATCAATTTCAAACGAGACCACTTTTTTAGCTCTCTTGGCCACTTGCTCCGTTAATGCACCAATTCCCGGACCTACCTCAATAACGCCTGACTCCGATGTTAATTTGGCTGCGTCCACGATATTATGTAAAATATTCGTATCAATTAAAAAGTTTTGCCCTAAGCTTTTTTTAAATTGAAAACCATACTTATTTAAAATTTCTTTCGTCCGTGCTGGTGTTGCAATATCTTTGGTCACTGACCTTCCTCCTCTTTAAAAACCTCTGAGAGCGCTTCGGCAAACTCCTGAGCTTGTATATGGAAGGTTTGCAGCCGACGATGAAGCTGCTTGCCATTCGCATAACCAATCTTTAGTTTTTCACCTAACTTCTCTCGTCGCTGTCTAGCTAGTGGTCCAGCGATTAATCCTGCTTGTAATAAATCCTGCCTCGTAATCATTTCCTCTGGTGCATCATACTGCTCACGAATATCTTGTAGAGCTTGTCTAATTGAATCTGGCGAAGCATTTTCGACACCGAGATTTCCGCCTCGCTTAGACAGAGCTTCTTTTTTAGTCAAAAAAGCATGCTTGCAACCATTGACTCGATTTTCGATAATTTTTCGAATCCGTTCCCCTGGATAATCCGGGTCCGTTAATATAATTACACCACGCCTTTGCTGAGCTAACTCAATTTGACGTAGCGTTGATTCATTTATTGCAGAGCCGTTTGTCTCAATCGTATCCGCATCTACTGCTCGTTTGATTGCAACGGTATCATCACGACCTTCTACGACAATCACTTCTTTTACTTTCATTCTCTTTGCACCTTCAATCCCACAATGGCGAATAACTTACATGTATTGATGTAAAGCCCTTCTCAATAGTTTCTTTATTTTATCACTTTTTATGAAAAGATCCTACCTAGTCTAAAATAAGCGATTCATCCAAAAAAACGCGACATAAGAGATCTCTCTCCCACATCGCGTTCATGTACACTCATTCAGACGAATGACCAAATATTCTGGATCTAATCTAGAACCGTAATCTTCACTTGCTTACGTCCCCAACGCTGTGCTTCCGCTTTGGTAGGTACGTGTACATCAATTTTATTGCCATTAATCGACCCACCTGTATCACCTGCAATGGCAATACCATATCCTTCTACTTCAACTCGACTTCCGAGTGGAATGACATTCGGATCAACAGCAATGACTTTCATATTCGGATTATTTTTTAAATTAATGCCTGTTGCGGTAATACCACTACAACCATTACAACCAGCTGTATAAGCCGTCGCTGTAACCGTAAAGGTTTTACCATCAGACTTATTGTTTGAAGATTCACTTGCACTTGAATTGGCTGCAGATTGAGAAGGTGTTGTACTTCTAGCAACCTGGACAGGCTTCGGTTTTGTTCCCACTGCCACTACTCGATCCTGGCTTTCTGAAACCGTCTCTTCCTTAACCAATTCCCGCGAAACTTCTTCGCCATCCTCTAGGATCACTTCGTAATGCTTCTTCACTTTTCCTTCAGAGCCAGCATTGACAACTTTTTCAGTTCCTGACTCAAGCGAATCGTCCTTTTGAGTCACTGTCCCAAAAGATACCGCTTCCTCCACTACATCGGTGACTTTTTCTACACGCACTATCTGGATCTGTGCGTCTTTATCTAGTTTTTCTTCGAGTGCAGGCTCTACACGATCAAGCTCACCTAAAGATACATCTTCTTTTTCTAAAAAGTCAGCGACAGTCGTCGAAGTTGTCCAAAACTCCTGTTGTTCACCGTCACTTGATATTACGACTTGGAAGGCAGATTCAAATAGAACCTCCAAGCTCTCTGTTATGTCAGTCGTAACTGCCGGAAATATATGGTCATGTTCTGTATATGTGATATTTAACTCTGCAAAAAGAGCCTCGACTGTGTCTTCGATCGTCCACACGGTCTCTTGTTTTCCATCAATTGTCACAAGTACTTCCTTCGCCTGTTTCCAAACAACCTCCATACTATCTGTGATTTCTGTCTCTAATGCCGGTTCAATGAGATCATGCTCTTGGACATCCCAATTATGCTCCATCATGAAATCAGCAAGCGTGTTAGCATGGGTATCATATACCAATACTTCACCATCAATACTAATCTCAACAGTGGCCTTTGTCACCTCGTATACAGCGTAAATAATTACGCCCACGAAGAGAATGAGACTAATGACGGAGATGAATAATCCTTTTCCAGAAAATTTCGCTGGAAGAAGATTACGTATGTTTGCTTCCATGTCATAAACTCCTCTCTCTCAACGCTCCGAATTATAAACACTGACCTCCTCTTTTGTCAACTTTATATTTAACTACTCTCCTTGCATGTTGTTCATTATCCAATAAAAATCACACAAAGAAAATAAATAAATATCGACAAGTCCACTCTATGCAAATCGCCCAAATTGTAGAACAAAAGCGAAATCGTTGTAAAGAAGACAAGCAGGAACAAAAAACGACAAAAACATTGTCATATTGAGTGTTTGCCCGTCTCCCTTTCTCTACATCATTTTGCAAAATGTCATCAAGATGTAATCTATATTACAAGGTGAACGACTGGAAAATTAGACCGAAAATGGACAAGTTTGAACATTTATTTTTCTTCATTTTTTATCTTAAATAATTTTTTTGCATTCACTCTCGTTTGCGACGCCACTTCTTCATAAGTGAGTTCTCTCAGAGCGGCAATTTCCTTAGCTACTAATTCGACATAGGCAGGCTCATTCCTTTTCCCACGATTTGGATGTGGAGCTAGATAAGGGCAATCCGTTTCAATTAATAATTTGTCCAAAGGCACTTCTTTTGCGACCATTTTTGGTTTTCTTGCATTTTTGAATGTAACTGGGCCTCCGAGTGAAATATGAAAATTCATGTCCAAACATTGTTTAGCAATCTCGACACTACCACCGAAACAATGCATAATCCCACCTACTTCACTTGCTCCCTCTTCTCTCAAAATATCAACGACATCCTGATCGGCATCCCTATTATGAATAACGATCGGTAGTTGAACCTTCTTCGCTAATGCAATTTGTTGGCGGAAAACCTCTTTTTGCACATCCTTTGGTGACTTATCCCAATGGTAATCTAAGCCCATTTCCCCAAGAGCAACAATCTTAGGATGGGAGGCCAACTCTTCTAACCACTGCAAATGCTGCTCCGTCATATCGATAGCATCAACAGGGTGCCAGCCAACAGCTGCATATAAATAATCATATCTTTCTACGAGCTCAAGTGCACGACGAATCGTTTTTTCGTCAAATCCAACCACAACCATTTCCGATACACCAGCTTGCTTAGCACGAGCTAACACTTCCTCCAGATCTTCATCAAATTGATCGGCATTTAAATGAACATGAGTATCAAATAACACGATGTTTACACTCCTTCATACTATCTGTCTCTAAACGTAACAAGTTCTTTACCACAGAAATTATTATCTTTATATAACAATAGAGAGAAGAATTATCTTCTCTCTATATAACATTTTCATGACATTTACATATCACAGTCAACGATTACAGGAATTGGTAAACCCTATTTCACTCTCGCACCATTCGGTAACGTTCCATCAATCGTAGCAAGTTGCAGCTTTTTCCCTTTTGTTCCTGCCAAAATCATTCCTTGTGATAATTCTCCACGTAACTTTACAGGCTTCAGATTTGTAACACAAATGACTTTTTTGCCTACAAGCTCTTGTGGCTCATAATATTTCGCTATACCAGAAACAACTTGGCGTTTTTCGAAGCCGACATCTAGCTGAATTTTTAATAAGCGATCCGCACCTTCAACCGGTTCTGCTTGAATCACCTCTGCAACATGAAGCTCCACCTTCGAAAAGTCTTCAATCGTAATTTCATTATCCTTTACAACCGGCTCAATCTCTTCCTTCTTCTCATCTTCGGTTACAAGTATGCCACCCATCATATGAACGATATGGGCTACTTCCTCTTTCACATCCAAACGAGGGAAGATTGGCTCCCCTTTAGTGACTTTAGTACCGGTAGGAATTTGTCCAAAGTTCGCTAACGAATCCCATGTTTTTTCGTTTTCGGAGATACCTAACTGCTTCCACATTTTGGTCGGTGTCTCCGTCATAAATGGCTGAATTAGAACTGAAACGTAACGAAGTGCTTCCGCTAAATGATACATAACTGAACCTAACTCTTCTCTTCTTGCTTCATCCTTAGCTAGCATCCATGGGCTTGTTTCATCAATATATTTATTCGTTCTGCTGACCATTTGCCAAATCGCTGTTAAGGCAACTGAAAACTCCATTTCTTCCATCGCATCCTCTACTTTTACAACTGTCGCTTCAATAAGCTCAAGTAACGGTGCGTCAAACGGTGTTGCATCTTTGACATAGGCCGGAATTTCACCGTCAAAATACTTATTAACCATCGCAACCGTTCGATTAAGTAGATTACCTAAATCATTCGCTAAATCAAAGTTTACACGGTCAACAAATCCTTCCGGCGTAAATGTCCCATCTGAACCAAATGGTACTTCTCGTAATAAATAATAACGAAGAGCATCTAATCCATAACGGTCGATTAATGGTACAGGATCAACGACATTACCTTTTGATTTAGACATCTTACCATCTTTCATCAATAACCAACCATGTCCGAACACTTTATTTGGTAGAGGTTGATCAAGTGCCATTAACATAATGGGCCAATAAATCGTATGGAATCGGACAATTTCTTTTCCGACTAAATGAACGTCAGCTGGCCAGTATTTTTGGTAAAGAGCGTCATCATCCTTCCCGTAATTTAGGGCAGTAATATAGTTACAAAGGGCATCAATCCATACATAAATGACATGCTTTGGATTACTTGGTACTTGTACCCCCCAAGAATATGAAGTTCTTGATACCGCTAGATCCTCTAAGCCTGGCTTAATAAAATTATTAATCATTTCTTTCTTACGCGATTCTGGTTGGATAAAGGATGGATTCTCCTCATAATACTTCAATAACCGATCGGCATATTTACTCATTCTAAAGAAATAAGACTCTTCTCTTACCTTCTCTACGGGATGACCACTATCCGGGCTCTTTCCGCCAATTATTTCACCATTCTCATCCTTCATAAGATCAACAAGCTGGAGCTCTGTATAAAAGGTTTCATCCGGAACTGAATACCAGCCTTCATATTCATCTAAATAGATGTCCCCTTGCTCTAAAAAGCGTTCAAAGATTTCTGCAACCATTTCCTTGTGGCGCTCATCTGTTGTACGAATAAAATCATCATACGAAATATCAAGTTTATTCCAAAGCTGCTTAATACCTGTAACGATCTCATCCACAAATTCTTTTGGCGTTTGACCTTTTGCCTGTGCTTTTTGTTCAATTTTCTGACCATGTTCATCTGTGCCTGTTAAATACCGAACATCATATCCTCGAATACGCTTATAACGAGCCATCGCATCACCAGCGACTGTCGTATACGCATGTCCAATATGAAGCTTATCACTTGGATAATAAATCGGGGTTGTAATATAGAAGCTTTTCTTTTCTTGTGTCATTAATAGTGCCTCCTCTGGCCTTTTCATTTAAAGCATATAAAAAAGCCCTCATCCAACATGGGACGAGAGCATACTCACGTGGTACCACCCAATTTTCCCTTCTATTATATAGAAGAGCTCAAAAGTCATAGGACTCCTGTTAACGCCAGCTACGTTACACGCTTATGCCATTTGAAGCGACACTCGCATATAAATTCCTCCGAGACCATCTTCTAACGTGGATTTATACTGGTTTTCAGCTTCCCCAGCTCTCTACACAAGTAATGATTTACTTGCTAATAAATCTCAGGCAGTTATACTCATCTCTTCATCGGACATTGATATTTCTTTCATTCTTTCCAATATTGTAACCAAAATATACCGAACAATCAATAAAACTGTCAAGAACGATCATATATATAAGCAAATGGTGTTTGCTTTTCCTGTAAATAACCTTCTTTGCTTAAGTTTTTCAACTGTGCCTTCCATTGTTTGATGTCCCAAGACTTTGATGCTTTTTTATTTAGTTCATTAAGCTGGTTCATGATTTGAACTTCTGTTAATGGAAGAAACTCATCTAAAGCATCCATTAATTCTTTAGCATCTAGTTCAGTTCTTTGTTCTAATTCATCAAAAGGGTTCGTTGTGTGAGGGCTTGACGAATGGGCTAGCCGGATTCTAACAGCGATGGTTCTTCCCATAATCGCAGAAGATACAAAAACATCCCCCGATCGTAAATAAGGAAGCCTTTTCCCTTCTTCTGCTGTTAAATCCGTTTCTTCCTTAATCGTTTGAATATCCGTTCCCCTTACCGTTCGAAATACAAATTTTGAATTAAGCTGTGCGGTTATCGTTTCATCTAAAAGGGTTGGCCTTTGAGTGGCAAAAATAAGAAACACACCATACTTTCTACCTTCTTGGGCAATTTCTTTTAAAACTGATTTTGAAGGTGCTTCATATCCCTTTGGTGCAAAATTGTGAGCCTCATCTGTTACAATGACAAACGGCGGGAAAAATTCCGCTTGTTTTTGTTGCAGTCGGGCATCTTTAAATGAACGTCGTTTCCCATAGAGCGAGCCAATGACATAGCTTGAGAACACTTGTAATAACCAAACTGCTCCCTGTATAACGACGAGCTTACCTGCTTGTAAGCCTTGTTCAATCATACGTATATGATGCTGAAAAAGCCCAGCTTGATAAAGCCTATTCAAGCGCCACTGAATGCCTTTTACTGATGATAGTGGCAAACTACCAAATTGGTCTAATAATTTCTTAAACGTTTGATACCGTTGGATTTCCTCTTTCGACATCCCTCCATCATGTAATATTCCATCTAATTTTTGTTTGCCAATTTCCAATGCCTCAGCAAGGTTCGCGACGCGATCACTAAATGATTGATAACTATCCTTCCTTTTATGAACGGATTGAATGACATTCACCATTGATTCTGTTAATGTACCAGACGCTCCTAATAGCCTCTCTACATCACGTGTTGATAAAGCGGAAAAATCGACGCCTACATCACGCCCAATTTGCGTAACGATATACTGTTCTTTAAAGTGAGGCCCTTCCTCATTTTCTTGAACGGAAAAGCTCATTTCAAAATGAGGATCAAAAACAACCGTAGGGATTTTGAGTTTCATTAACTCCTCGAGCATGACTCTTAATCCGAAAGACTTCCCCGATCCAGAACCGCCAAATACACCTATATGAGGGTATTGTTGCATCGATCGAATATCAAAAATAAATGGGACTCCTTTTTGCACACGCGCCTTTTCGTCCTCTTGGATTTGTACTAAACCTTGTAACTCAGCTGGAAGTGTATCACTTACATATTCTGTTGACTTAATTTCCCCAAGGATCATTCCTTTTTCAGCCGTTGTCTGCACTAAAAGAGATTCAATTTCCTTAAAATGAGGGTGCCGCACATGTGCACCTGTTTGAATCGGATGAATGGCTTCTTCAAATAAACGTACTTTGGCAAGGTGAATATCATCTGCACCAATATCATAGCCAATATGCTCTAATGTTTTAAGCACTCCATCATCAACAAGTCCTTTATCAAACCCCATAGGAATATAACGATTATAAGAAAATGTTTCAACAACCTCTCCTTTAGGCTTACTTAAAATGTCGTCCTCAATAATTAACAGTTCATTCATTTTGAATTTATGCTCTTTTGAAGCAACATACACCTCATGTTGTGTTGTAATCCCTACTATTTGCATAATCTAACTCCTCCTATTAATAAGGTCTCCACTGTCTTTTCTTCTTTAATAATCGCTGCTGTAGCTCTGTATCCATATACTGCTCTACTAACGCTTCTACCAACTGATCTGTTAGCCTAATTTCACGATCAATATGATCTAACCACAGCGGAATGCCTCGGCCATCCTTAGGTGTTAGTGCCGCTAAGATACGTGCAATTTCCCACTTTTGTTCGGCTTGTTCCTCTAACATATCATATCCTGTCATTTGTGGATCGAGACCAAATCTCACCCAAACAGATTGTAATCCAGCCTTATGTTGTATTTCTTCTATATAAATAGCTTCACCTTGATTTAATACACCAAATAATATATCACGATCATACGTATAGGCCTTTTCTAACCCTTTAAAGCTTTCTGTTTTAATTAAATTCTCCGTCGTGATCTCTTCAGATACTCCGACTAAAATCACATCATCTTCCAAGGCTTTTTTCTTTAGGCGCTCCCATGCATCTTTAGCATCAATACGATAATGGTATAAAGCACCATCCATCATCAATAACTTGACTTTATGCTTATCGATTAATTCGTAGGCAGCCTCAAGCTCTAATTTGGCTAATAGATGTGAGCGCTTCTTTTTCGTGTGACTTTCTTCTTCTACCTTTTCATTTCCTTCTTCCTCTAATAAAGGAAAGAAAACATCTGAATTTTGATAAGACTCTCCACTCGTTGCTTTTGCTAGTGCTTGAAAAAAGTAAATCACATGAGGAGGTTCTCCCTTTGTTTGATTAACTGATCCGTCAACACCTGCAACAAGGCCACCCTCTAACCAATTAATTAGGTCTTCTGTGGTAATGGGAGATATTTGTCGAATAATAGCCTGCGATATTGTCAATTTATGTCGAATATCTGTATAATCCGTATTAGTAGACTTATATTTTTGTCGAAAGCCCTGGTTTACTTTATTAATCTTCTTTAAAAAGTCCTGGTTAATTGTTAACAATTTTATCCATACCCCTTTTTTGAAAATCCTAATTTAATAAGGTTCTTTGAATTTTTCACACGATATCACCACAAAAAAATATACGGAATTCAAGAAATATTATTTGACTTGTTTTGGAAACATTGGTATTCTTAGTTCAGATAGAAAAATGTCGAATAATGACACACATTATCATATATTAATAGTCTGAGAGGAGACAATTATTATGAAATCTACAGGTATCGTTCGTAAGGTTGATGAATTAGGACGTGTTGTAATTCCAATCGAACTTCGTCGCACACTTGATATCGCGGAGAAGGACGCTTTAGAAATTTATGTTGATAACGATCGTATTATCTTAAAGAAATATAAGCCTAATATGACTTGCCAAGTTACTGGTGAAGTATCTGATGATAACTTATCTATCGCTGGTGGCAAGATTATTCTTAGCCCAGAAGGTGCTAAAGAAGTACTTAAGAGTTTAGAAGACTACGTAACAAAAACACAAGCATAAGCAACATGGACAAGATGTTGAAAGACTCTCGATTCAATCGGGAGTCTTTTTATATAAAAGTTACCTAGGGATCGATTGGTTGTGCCTTGAGCACGTCATCCATCTGGTGATTATGACCTTAGCAGGACAGTGCTCCTTACGTTTAATCTTGTTGGTGATAGATTTGGTAGACCTCTCTTTTTGGGACGCCTCGATCTTTTGCCGCTTGTTTGACTGCGTCTTTTTGATTAAGACCTAACTGAATATAATGTTCAACATGGGAAGGGATCGTGATTTCTTGCCACCACTGTTTCTCATCAGAGCATTCTTCGTCAGTAACTCCTTCGACAATTAAGCAGAACTCCCCCTTTACTGTACCGTGTTCCACCCAGTTAATGGCTTCGGCTAGAGTACCCCTTTGATATTCCTCAAATTTTTTCGTTAACTCGCGAGCAATCACAATTTTCCGATCACCTAACTGTAGGTTTAAAGCATGGAGCGTTTCCTTCAAACGGTGTGGAGCTTCATAAAATATGAGAGTTGCCCCTACACTTTTTACCTTTTTTAACGATTCCTCACGTTGTTTTTTCTGTCTCGGTAAAAATCCAACAAAATAAAATTGTTCGGTTGGTAACCCTGAAGCAATCAGACTCGTTAGAGCCGCATTCGCTCCTGGTAAGGCAACCACACTCATATTCTCTTCCTCTAATACAAGTCCAACCAAATCATACCCAGGATCTGAAATCGCTGGCATCCCAGCATCACTAACAATAGCTATATTTTGTCCTGCTCGCAATTTCTCAATGAGTTGCTGACCGGCTGACCGTTTATTGTGCTCATGATAACTAATTAATTTCGTTTCGATCTCAAAGTAATGACAAAGCTTCTTTGTTTGTCTCGTATCCTCACAAGCAATATAATCAACTTCCTTCAAAGTTCGAATCGCTCGATATGTCATATCCTCTAAATTACCAATTGGTGTTGGAACAAGATATAAAGTCCCTACTTCATTTTCTTTAAAGCTTTTTTGCTCTTTCATGTAGCCTCACCTTTCTCTTTTGCCACCACTTTTTCTTTCTGTTTTCTAGAAAGTTTTTTAAAGGCGTACTCTGCTTTTAATGCCTCTGATCTTGTCTCATATTCAAACATATGCACAAGCTCAAATGGTCCACGACCTCTTGTATATTTTGCCCCTTTTCCTGCCTGATGTAACCTTAGTCTCTTATTAAAATCATTCGTGTATCCCGTATACCAGGTCCCGTCGTTACAGGCTAGCACATAGACAATATGCTTCAACCGATATACACCTCTTTGAATTCATCTGTATAATTACCTACCTCATCTAAAATCACCAATGGAGGAATGACTTCAAGTGCTGGTTGCCCACCTTTAACCGCTTCGATTAATACCATATTCGCCGCTTTATCTTTTTTAGGATGAATAAGTTGCATCCGCTTTGGCTCGAGCTGGTATTTCCTCATCTCAGTAAAAATATCCGCCATCCGCTCCGGACGATGAACAATCGCAACCTTCCCTTTATACTTAACTTGTCCACTACACACACGTATTACGTCCTCTAATGTGCAAGTTATCTCATGTCGTGCTAACGCTAAGTGCTTGTTCAAATTTTTTTCTGCTGCTTGGTTTGCTTCAAAATAAGGAGGATTGCAGACAACAACATCATACTTCCTATTCTTAATTGATAGTGGTAATTCATTCAAATCACTTTCAATAAAAGTCACTTGATTCTCTCTTCCATTTAAGTCTCGGTTTCTATTTGCAAATTCAATAAGCTCTTTTTGAATATCCACACCCGTAATAAGCGCTTTTGTTCTCGTACTTAAAAAAAGAGGGATAACACCATTACCGGTACACAAATCTAAGATATGTCCCTTTTGAATGGGCACCCTCACAAACTGTCCTAATAAAATCGCATCGATAGAAAAAGCAAACACAGACGGACTCTGAATCATCTTTAAGTCTGTTCCACTTATAAAATCAATACGTTCATCCTTAAACTGCTTCACCATGTCTCCTGCCACTCCTACACATCTATCTCGTTCGTTTCTTTAAGTGTACCATAGAAAAAACACAAATCCCTAAAATAGAAAGGCGAGAAAAGCGTCTTACGAATCAACGCTCTGACCAAGAGACCATTCTATACAAAAAACCCTCCGTATAACGGAGGGGATCAAAAGGTTGGCCTTACTTTTGGTGTAAAAAAGAAAGACAAAATAAGCAATCATCGCCAGCTTGGCGAATACTTCCATAATGCGTATTACAAATATGGAAGCCTTCTTGGTAAAGTCTAGCTAAATTATCATAGCCTTCACCTACACGAGCTTTCTTCTTTTCTTCTTTCTTTTCTTCCTTATTATCTATTTCCGATGGAGTTTCAAGCCTTTCACGCAACTTCTCATTCTCCATCTTTAAGCCCTGATTCTCTTCCAATAGCTGAGCGAGCTGCTCTTTTAAACTACGCATCTCATGATGAAGATCACCAATGCGCTCCTCTATTTCGCTCACTTGATTAAAAATTGCTTTTTTGTCCACTTCTCTTCCACCTCATTATTCTGTGGCTTCTTGGGCGGCCTTTTGATTCATTAATTCATCCAAAGTAAATTCTACAGTCCTCTCACCTTCAAATAACTCCACTTGCACAAGTTTTTCAAGGATATTCAGACCTAACACTTTTCCATCACCTTCAGGCGTCTTAATCTTTTTGCCTATATCGGGTAACTCCTTTTTCGCCTCTTCATAGTGATCATTCTCATATTTCAGGCAACACATAAGCCTTCCACATAAACCAGAGATTTTGGCTGGATTTAATGATAAGTTTTGATCCTTGGCCATTTTAATAGACACTGGTTCAAAATCCCCTAAGAAAGACGAACAGCAGAGTACTCGACCACAGGGTCCAATGCCACCTAGCATTTTTGCTTCATCACGAACGCCAATTTGTCTTAGCTCAATCCTCGTACGGAAAATAGCTGCTAAATCTTTAACTAGCTCACGAAAGTCTATTCTTCCTTCCGCCGTGAAATAAAATAACACCTTATTCCGATCGAACGTATACTCTACATCAACAAGCTTCATATCTAAATTGTGCTCTTGTATCTTTTCGGTACAAACGCCTAAAGCATTTCGAGCCGCTTCACGATTCTCTTGTACAATTAATTTATCTCTGACTGTCGCAACTCGAATGACTTGCTTCAGCGGTAAAACAACATCTTCCTCGCCAACGGTTTTCATACCGATGACAATCCGCCCATATTCAATCCCACGAGCGGTCTCGACTATAACTGCCTCCCCTTTTTCAAGCTCCAATTCCCCTGGGGAGAAATAATAGATTTTGCCAGCCTTTTTAAAGCGGACACCGACAACCTGATGCAAACCGTTATCCCTCCTGTATGTCTAGCAAAAGCTTCTCCATTAGAAGCTGGTGCGCAACATGTGCATGTAAGTACTGCTTGGCTTTCACAACAGCCCCCATGCTTTTATTTATTTTCTCTTGCGAACTAGAGAGTGCCTGTTGCTGTAATACGTTGGTTTGGTCAACAAATGTTTCTACGTCCTTACCAACTTGTGTATAAAAAAGGTCTCTTAACCATAAAAGGATCATTTCTAGACCTAGCTCCTGCTCATGTTTCTCTTTAAAGAGCGGGACCCACTTTTCCTGAACGGTGAAAAATGATTGCTCAGGTCTTTCATATAACTCACTCATTAATTGTATCACTACGGTCCGTGCTTGTGCAATCCAATCTCCCTCAGATAATACGATTGCTTCTTCAAAACTTGTTGTGAGACTTGCTAATAAATGTGCTGTTACATTCGGGATCTCTTTTTCTCTTAAACTTTGTAAAAAACCTTCTCTAGGTAGTGGTTGAAAACTTAATGGCTGACTTCTCGATTGAATAGTCGGTAAGATGGCATTTGCTCTTTCTGTTAATAACAAAGCTAATGTAGGGGCTTCTGGTTCTTCTAAAAATTTCAATAGACTATTGGCAGCACTTGCCGTCATCTTATCAGCATGATGAACGATATATACTTTTTGCTTTGATTCCATCCCTCTATACGTAAATTCTTTCTGTAGATGCTCAACTTGCTGCTTTTTAATCGACAATCCATCAGGTTCAATCATATGTAAATCAGGATGATTACCATTGTCTATTCTTTTACAGTCCATACAAATTAAACAGGGTTCAGCCCGACCGTCATCGCGATTCTGACAAAAGTAGCTCTTCGCTAGCAGAAGAGCTACTTTTGTTTTTCCCGTTCCTTTACTTCCTTCAAGTAAATAAGCGTGGGCGAGCCGATTCTTTTCTATGCTTCGAATTAACATTTTTGCAACTCTAGGTTGTAAGGTTTCTATATTTGCCCATGTGTGGTTCATGTCATCACCTATTAAAACTGTTCAAACTGCTCAACCGGAAGAACAAAAACAGTGGCTCCTCCAACTTGAACCTCGACAGGATAAGGAACATACGAATCAGCATTACCACCCATCGGTGATATTGGAGCTACTAACTGTTCACGGCTTTTACAATTCTCTTTAATGATTTCCATCAATGTCTCTATCTTTTCATCCTCTGTTCCAATCAAAAAAGTTGTATTCCCTGCTTTTAAGAATCCACCGGTACTTGCTAATTTCGTCGCTCGGAAATCGGCATCAATTAAAGCATCTGATAAACGATTGCTATCTTTATCCTGGACAACAGCCATCACTAATTTCATTGTTCGTTCATCTCCTTTAATCTCTTATATTGATCATGCATCGTAATAGCATGCATAACTTGTTGAAAAACATCTTCAATTGAATGATTCGCATTAATCACTTGTATCCGCTCAGGATACATATGGTTTACTTTATCATATCCATCTTTTACTTTTTCGTGAAAGTCAAGCTTCTCCTTGTCTAAACGATTCACTTCTCTCTCACTATCACTTGATATTCGAGCCAAACCAACTTTAGGGTCGACATCAAAGTATAATGTTAATCCGGGATAGCACCCTTCGATCGCAAATTCATTAATCGCTAGTACTTCCTCCAACCCTATTCCTCTTGCAATACCTTGATACGCTAAACTACTGTCTATAAAACGATCACATATAACAATCTTACCCTCTTTTAACGCTGGTAACACCTTTTCAATAAGGTGTTGCCTTCTAGCGGCTGCGTATAGAAGTGCTTCCGTCCGTTCATCCATCTCTGTATGTGTCACATCTAAAATGACTTCTCTTATTTTCTCAGCGATCTTAATACCGCCTGGTTCTCTCGTTCTCATTACATCGAATCCATGATCTTTGAAAAAGTGCTCAACCTTATCAACAATCGTTGTTTTACCGGCACCTTCTCCTCCTTCGACTGTAATAAACCAGCCATTTAACATTGATCTTCCTCCACATCTATCGTCAAAATCTTACCCTTCTTAGCTTGATAACCTTGAAACCTCGCTCCAGCTTGACTCAATCGCTCAATTTGATTGATCACTTCTGCACGAATCCTTTCACCTGGATATACCAAAGGTACACCTGGTGGATAAGGGATCACAGCCTCTGCCGCTATTTCCCCTACTGCCTCTGCTCTCGATCTTTCAATCTGAGTAAACCTCGATACTTGATGAATAGTTAAAACAGATATATTTTCTTGCTGTTTATTTACACGTGGTACGACTCGTTCTTGAATGGTATAAGTATGTAAATAATCACGTATTAACTGAAGCTGCCGACTTACCTTTTCTGGCATTTGAACAAACCCACATACAAATAGTACATGAAACTCATCGGCAAGCTCTGTTTCTAAATCAAACTTTGAAAAGATACGTTGTAACTCATATCCAGATAAAGCTGTCCTTGTCTTTATTGTAACCTTTAAAGGGTCAATTTGTAACAGTGTATCATCATATTCAACCACTTCAATTTGAGGAATTAATTGTAACTCAAGCTTAAATTGCTCAACCGAATGTACAATACTTTGGAGAACTTCCTCATTTATATTCTCCATAAAGTCCCTCGCTCCTTCTAAAGACGCCAGTAATAAATATGAAGGACTACTAGACTGTAACATAGCAAGAGCTTGCTCCAGAACTTCTACCTCATCATCATTTATGGATTCAGAAATATGTAAGTAAGCCGACATTGTTAGCGCTGGCAACATCTTATGAGCAGATTGAACAACGATATCAGCCCCTAAACTCAAAGCGGGTGGTGGGAATGGTTCACCCACTTGAAAATGAACCCCATGTGCCTCATCAACCAACACCTTAAGATTGCACCTCTTTGCTTCGGCAATAACTTCTTTTACCGGTAAACTAACCCCATAATAATTAGGATACGTAATTAAAATCCCTTTAGCATGTGGATATTTTTGATAAGCTTCTTTCACAATATTTGGCTCAAGACCAATCGCTTGTCCTGTTTGTTCATCATAACATGGCTCTAAAAAAACAGGGATTGCCTCCCTAAGCGATAAACCATTTAGAACCGATTTATGACAATTACGTTGAACGAAAACATAATCCCCCTTCTGAAAGGAAGCATATATCATTGCCAGATTTCCAACAGTAGAGCCATTTACAAGATAATATGACTTCTTAGCCTTGTAATAATCCGCCAATAATTGCTGGCTCTCTAAAATAATTCCTGTTGGATCATGCAAATCATCTAAACCATCTAACTCTGTTACATCGAAGCTGAGCACAGACTTAAATTCGATTAACCCCTCCGGATAACAAGCCCCATTCTTATGGCCTGGCACATGAAACGAAACAGGTTTTCTATAATGAAATCTCTTCAAATAATCAATAATTGGTGTACTCATATATACCGACCTCTTCACCTTATTCCCTACCATTATATATGAAATTAAACAAACAATCATGGTCAAGGAAAAGGAAAATCTTTCTTTTATATTTACTTGGGTTTTATATGAAAGTTACTTATTGGCGATAGTTTGTGCCGTGAAATTAGCTCGTCATCCATCTCGCGATAAAACCGCTAATTCTCAAGTTCAAATAACCATCCATAAAAAAATAACAACAAAAACAAAGTTGTTCATTATCAATTTTTGAGGATTCTCACATTTTGCCGTAACCCCGCCGCTTTTTGGAGTTAGCTCGAAGAGTGCGCCCAAAAAGATTCAGCGCACCGCACAACCAGCCACCAATAAAAAAAGAAAGAGTAGTAACCCAGCAAGATTAACATCTAAAATCCAAGTGTTATTGACCGTAAAAACGGACCAAAAACAAAGGCCAGAAGGTCAAATTATCCTGAGAAATGAGCATCACCCATTGAACTTTCATACAAAAAACCTACAGCATACCTCCTTCTTCCGAAAGTCTACTGTAGGTCGAATTAATCCATCTTACTTCATACCACTATGTGATTGAATTTTTCTTAGTTGCTTCAAGTAATAAACATAATTACTATCATCTGTATCTGACTCAATAATTTTACGCTCACAGCTCTCACATAAAAATGCATCAATCACATGCATACCTTTTAACTGTCTTTCCTCACACACCATACATTTTTCAGCTAGCCGCAATTGAATGATTCCGGTTTTTTTCATGATAAAGCACCCCCAGCCTCATTGTCGGCAAATTTCATAAATTTCATACTTTTACTTCATAAACTCACACCATACTCACTGACCACTCTTCTTTAACCTTATTCATTGAAGCGCAAATAAGTGCCTATCCCTTGCAAAAAGAATAAGCTTAGTAAAAAAATACGTCCATCTTCATCATTTTTGCCCAATCATAATAAATTGAAAAAGCATGTAATAAACTAAATAATTATCAATTTTCTGCTATTAAATCTTACATTTTCTAGTTAATAAGCTTTACTTACATCCCTAATATTAACAATAATAAAAATAAATGAGTTGTTTAGATGGTTTAATACCTAAATATTAGGGGAAATAATCAATAATTGATATGAAAAACAGGTAATGGAACTAAACCTTTTTTCATATTCTTTCTTTTGTTTGTATATGGTAATATCATACTGATTTAACAAATGGAGGTTTTTAAATGTCGAAGAAGTTTTGGAGTATCGCATGGACTTTACTAATTGCTATTGCATTAATTGGTTGCAATAACGATGAAGAAGTTCAAGGAGAAGAAGTAAATAACCCGGAAGATGAGGAAGTAAATAAAAATTTAGCAGATGAAACAGATGAAGATGAGGAAGAAGAAATAGAATCGGAACTAGATGAAGAAACCGAAGATAATACAAGTGAAAATAATCAAGCAAGTGCTAATTTTGATGAATTAATTCAATATATGGAAGAAACTTCAGAGGGGAATGCAACCATTCTATATGAAAACACTCAATCACAAACGCATGAAGTGGACCAATTTTCCGTCACCTTAGAGCAATATACAGTTGTCGAATTAATTGATTTTCACACTAATTTTGCTATCCCTTTTGATGATGAGACTGACGGTGGTGTCCTAATTGCCGAATACACCATGACCAATGAATCCGATGAAGATCTTTTTTATATGCCTTCTTTAAATTTATCTTATACCGGAGCTACAAAAGCTTTTAATAACCACCAATATCTACTTCCTGAAGAAGAGCAAATACCTAATAAGCTTAGTCATAGTTCTGACTATTTGATCGAAGCTGGTGAAACCATTTCAGGTTACATAGCCTATCCATTCGGTGAAACTGCCTTTGAACAAGCATTATCTGCAGGGAGCGTTATGATAGATGTACCAGCTCCATTTGAGACTCAAGGTGATGTTAATTCCACGATAGGACAATCCGGTTCATTCACATTAAGTGTAAATGAAGAAGGTGCCGAAAGAGAAGAGCATAATTCTGGCTTCTACACAGATTTAATTACTGCAGCGGATATGGGTGATAAGGAATTAATCAAAGCTGACGATAATATCGACCAGGTTGATACATTAGGCGATGTTAGTCTAATGCTAGAAGGTTATCAATTCACAGAATTTACTCCCAATGAGTATGAAGCACCTCGATTTGAAAATTTTGTGAATGGTGTTGTTTTACTAACAGTTCGATTTGAAATTGATAACCAAAGTGAAGATGATCTTTCCCAAAGATCCATCACATCTACATTACACTTGAATGACGGTATGCAATTTACCATTAACGAAGGCATGCTTCTTGACTACAATTACGAAGATGTAATTGAAGCAGGAACAACAGGGGAGCTTCTTCAAGTTTACACGTTGGATCAAGAACAATATGAAAAGATTTGGAGCGATAAAACGTTTGAAATTGAGATTGGCCCAATGAGAGACCATGAAGGCACTGACATTTCAAAAGGTCATCGTGTAACCTTTACACTACCGCAATAATCATAGAGAAGGCTTATGAGTACCGTAACCGATACTCTAAGCCTTTTTCTTATTTTCAATATGGATGCTTTTCATCCCATCATAAAAGGGTATCTCTGTTGTCATACGTCCTCTAATTGTCTCGTATTTTCTTGTTCTATGCCTTCAAGATATTCCTTCGATTCATCTAGACGTTTTTTCATTTCTGCTCTTGTACTTGTACCGTGTCCCGAGATTAATAATTGGACAGTTTGCACCTTAAAACAAACCTCGGCTTTTCTAATCGTCTCAACATAATGATGATATCGCTCAAATATAAATCAGGCTTCGCGTGTTTCGCTTCGTAGCCGCTTGTTCTTTATACTTAATAAAGCGCTCCCTATTAGGCATGTATTTGATCACCTGGCAACGTCCTACTGTCTCCTCGGATTCTCTTCTTCGGGGAAGTATGGCATGTAGCGATTTCCCCGATGCCTCTCACGAAGTCGCACGAAGAGAACCGATTCGTCTCGCGGACGATCTTCGGCCTTTTTCCTTCGATCGCCTTCCGGGTGCTTCGCTTCGTAGGGGCTGCTTCTTCGAACCAGCACTCTTTTGCGCCGAGCATTCTCTTTATGCA
>LFJO01000010.1:340791-348891 GCA_001038565.1 Alkalihalobacillus pseudalcaliphilus | reverse complement strand
CATTAACCCTCTCTTTGTGCAGTTACTCCGAGGTTTTGTCTCGGTATCTTCACATTAACCCTCTCTTTGTGTAGTTACTCCAAGGTTTGGCCTTAGTATCTTCACATTAACCGCCTCTTTGTGCAGATACTCCGAGGTTTTGTCTCGGTATCTTCACGATTCCTTATGAACCTTAAGGTGGCGAAAGATGACTTTCATCTTGTTTGGTAGTGGAGCGGTTTTGGCTCCACCATGTGGGTTGTATATGAAATTAAATGCGGACATGGAGCGTTACTCTTCGCTACCGGAAATTATGCATGTTGATGGTAAAATACCTTACTTCGTTATGGGTGTTTAGTAAGAAGTTGATACTAATATAGGTGCTCTGCTTGTTGCTATTAAAAAAAGGTTATAAGCGATACTTGGGGGCTATACCTAACTTTTCTTACACTATACCTTTTTTTCTCCGACATGTTTGTTACTTCTTGGCTTTTCCTACAAAACTCGGGCTCTTTCCTCTTCGACTTGTTGTTACTTGATAGTCCCTCCACACCTTTTCGTTGTTGTCACTCCGCTTTGAGGACAACATTAACGCCTCTCCAAGCCATTTCGTTGTCATCATTTCGCTTTGAGCACAATATGATCGTCATCGTCACTGCTCCTCCGCTTCTGTTGTTACTTCCCGCCTCTCCCTACAACACTCCGACTTGATTATGTTCTAATCAGACTTATGTCTATTCCTTATAGACATGGCATAGGAATGTTAGAAAGCTTGTGTAAGGAGTGGTGATATGCATTGGAAGTGGTTGAAACCAATGATTGGCCTTGGTGCGATACTCTTTTCATTTTACTTAATCTTGCTATCGTTTATAAATATTTTTCCTAAGTGGATTGCAATGCCTTTATTATTTCTATCTATTTTATTTACGTTGACACCGAGTTTTCCGACCAGAAAGAAGTTTCGTGGCTTTTAACCAAAAAAACGCTCCAAATTAGGAGCATTTTTTTTGTGTTTTACTTGATTTCATCGATGAGCTTTTCCATTTCTGTTAATGTTTCTTCAAAAACAGCTAATGCTTGTTCAATTGGCTCAGAAGATGTCATATCAACGCCAGCTTGTTTTAATACTTCAATTGGATAATCTGAGCTTCCAGCCTTCAAGAAGCTTAAATATCTCTCAACCGCAGGTTCTCCCTCTTCTAAAATCTGCTTAGATAAGGCAGCCGCTGCACTATAACCAGTCGCATATTGATATACATAGAAATTATAGTAGAAGTGTGGAATTCTTGACCACTCTAAACCAATTTCCTCATCTATCACTAAATCCTCACCGAAGTATTTTTTATTTAAATCATAATAGGTCTGTGTAAGTAGATCGGGTGTTAGTGCTTCCCCAGCAGCAGCTTTTTCGTGGATCGCATATTCAAACTCTGCAAACATCGTTTGACGGAAAACCGTTCCTCTAAAACCTTCTAAGAAATGATTTAATAAGTATAATTTCTTTTTCGCATCTTCAGTATTTTTTACAAGATAATCATTTAGAAGAGCTTCATTTAAAGTGGAAGCAACTTCAGCGACAAAAATCGTGTAATTGCCATATACATACGGCTGGTGTTTGCGCGTGTAATAACTATGCAAGCTGTGACCAAATTCATGAGCTAACGTAAATAGATTAGAAACATTATCTTGCCAATTCATTAAAATATAAGGCATTGTCCCATATGCTCCTGAAGAGTAAGCACCACTTCTTTTCCCTACGTTTTCCTCTACATCAACCCAGCGTTTGTCAAAGCCATCTCTTAAAGTGGCTACATATTCTTCACCAAGAGGAGCTACACCTTTTAGTACAAGCTCTTTCGCTTCTTCATAAGGGATTTCCATTTTGACATCTGCGACTAATGGTGTGTACAAATCATACATATGAAGCTCATCGACGCCTAGAACTTTTTTACGTAGCTTGATATAACGATGTAATAAGTGTAAATGCTTATTGACCGTATCAATTAACTGGTCATAGACAACTTCTGGAATATGGTTGTTACTTAGTGCCGCTTGACGAGCCGATTCATACTTCCTTACTTTTGCATAAAATTGATTCTTCTTTACTTGTCCACTTAAAGTAGATGCAAAGGTATTTTTATAAGAACCATATGTTTGGTAAACAGCTTTAAATGCCTCTTCACGAACACGACGATCACTACTTTCTAAAAAGCGAATATAACGACCGTGTGTGATTTCTACTTCTTCACCATTCTCATCCTTAACACTTGGAAATTTCAAATCAGCATTATTTAACATTCCGAATGTATTACTTGCTGTTCCTAGAGCTTCACTTGCTTTAGCCAAGATAGCCTCTTCAGCTTCTGATAATACATGCTCACGCTCTTCATTTAATTCATTAAACATTTGGCGGAACTGCTGAAGACCTTCATGATTGCTTATATATGTTTCAATAATCTCTTGGTCTACAGAGAGAATTTCTGGAACAAAATAAGAAGCTGCTTGACCAAATTGTGAAGCTAAACTCTTTGCACGGTCATTTAGACCTTGATAAAAGGAATTTGTTGTATCTTGGTCATATCTCATATGGGAATATGTATAAATCTTTCCTAACCTTTCAGAAAGTTCATGCTGTTCTTTAATGGCATTGTATAAAGTTTCTTCGGAGTCTGCGAGTTTTCCTTGATATTTTTGTAAGGAAGGAATAGCTTCCAATACAGATTTGTACTCCTTTTCCCACTGTTCATCTGTAGAGAATATCGCTTCTAGATCCCATGTTTTTTCTGCAGGAATTTCACTTCTTTTTGCTAGTGCTTTGGCCATATAGTGGCACCTCCATAGTAATAGTATTAACCATAATCAAACACGCTATTAGACTTCTCACCTTTTATTTCGCTCAGAATATGCTAAAACCTTTTTAAAACAGAACTTTCTTACTATTTTTGCGTTCATAATTGATAAAAGATTCCGTCATTTCTTCATCTGATTTTAATGCTTGCTCAACACTTTCTATTTGCGTATAATTTCGAAGTCTTAGAAAAATATTAACAGAATTCTCTGCACGCCTCAAGACATTCAACTCACAAAGCCAATTTAAATAAAATTCTAACGCCTTTTCAGTTAAAGTATCGGAATCGTATCGACAAGCGATCTTATTTGTATGGAGAAAAGATAACAACCAGGTGGAGAGTACTTGAAAATGAATCGGTTTACGCTTTGGTTGATGCATAAGGCATTCTAATAATAGGGATGTTTGCCAAATGAGTGGGGAACTTTCTATTTGAAAATAATAAGCGGTTGGCCAACCTGCCTCTAGCGGAAATGTGGATAACGACAAATGGTTTCGATACAAAATTTGAAGCAAAGTATAGTCCTTTTTAGCAGGAAATTCAGGTGGTGGCTGTGTACGCCATTTTTTTCTGAGACGATTCCAATTTGTATAGGCATTAGAAGGAATTTGATTTTCTGTTATAAGTGTATAATACGTGGAATATAATTCTCCGACTTCTTGTAAATGAGCGTGGGCTTGTGTGGCACTGATTGGTTGAATATGATTTAAGAAGCTAAACTTTTGATTTTCGGGGCAATAATAAAGGAGTTTTAGACGTTTGTTTTCTTCCTGTGGGAGCATCATCTCCCAAAAAGGAGCTTGAATGTTAAATGTCGTAGCATTTTTTCTTCGTAACTGGTGACCACCTAAAATCCATATCGGTGTAATGCCAATTTGGCGATAACCGGCATTTCTTTTTCTAATTGACGCCAGTGAGAGCGAGGAGCATTGGAATTCAATGGCGTATACCTTTTGATTGACCTTCACTAACAAATCGGGTCTTTGCCTAATAAACGGCAAATAAACCTCTAAGGCAACTTGGATATTTTGATGCTTAAACCATTGGTACAGCAACTTTTTGCCTTGTAAATGATACTTGGTTTCTCGTTCCATTTCAACGAAACAGGATTGATTAGACTTATGAGCAAAATGCCATATTTTCTTATCACCTAATTTCATCACCAATTCCCCTTGGCATGCAGGACAAAAAAAGTTGGTTTTTTCCCTTAGTGTCAGTAATTCCTTTTTACTCCATGGTTCGATCAGTGAAATCGTAATATCCGATTTGATTTTTGCCGTTAGCAGTATGAACACCTCCATTAATCAAATATTCAGTTTTTTTATTTAAAAAAATAACCTCCAAGTCATTAACTCTAACATACATAACTTGGAGGCATCATTCTTTCTTAAGATGAGAAAGTTTGTCGAAATTGTTTCAAAGCATGCTGTAACATAATTTCTTTACCGTATTCTTTGACACGGTGTATAGATATATCTGATTCATAACCATATTCAAGCATTTGACTCAAACGGTCATCCTGCTCGTCTTCGGTATAATGCTCATATCGGAAGATCACATGTAAATAATACGTTCCCTCGAAGTAATATAAGTCATTCTCCACTTCGTCATCTGAGAAGCTTTTACTTAACGAAATTACATCCTCAAGGTCTGAAAAACCAATGACAACTTCCATCAGTTCGGGCTCTTCTAACTCATCTAAGTCTTGGTCCTTAACCAAATCTTCTTCAGAATCCTTTTCCTCTTGGGTGACAGGTATTTCTAATTTAACATGCCCATCACTAACCTGGCCACGAGTTACAACAATTTCTAATCCTTTATCTAAAGCATGAACTTGGATCCATAACGGACCTTCTAGCATGAATTCATCTCGTTCATTGACTTCATTCATCATCTCAAAGAAGAGCTCTTCACCACGTTCGCGATTATACCATATTTCGTCACGGTCAAATCCCCGATCTTCAATATCGTTATACGTAATAAAAAACTTGATTGTTGATTCATTTACGCGCTCAATCTCCATGTTCGCTCCCCCTCCTATCAAAAAGTAAAACTAACTATCTACATAACCTTTAAACCTATACCCTATAAAAGCCATCTATAACCTCACGATTGTTTCATCAAATAAAGGGTAGAGGCGATCTCTTTATATTATGATAAAACGAGAAGAAAAGAAAAGCAAATGATAATGAATTTTAAAAAAGTTATTATCTGTATTGTTATCATAATTCCATTAATCTTTCAATATAAGTTAATAAAAGACAAGCATTTGAGAGAATTATTCTCTAAAGGAATAGTTGACAGCCATTCAAAAATAGTTAACTTCGGAATACGTTCAATTCAATTAACTTGTAAGTAAAGGTGGATACTTTATGGATATGGAAATTTTCATTGCTTTACTCACCATAATCGGAATCGATATTATTTTAGGTGGCGACAATGCCATAGTCGTGGCACTCGCCTGCCGAAATTTACCTGTAGAACTACGTAATAAAGCAATGGTACTTGGAATAACGCTTGCCATAATAATGAGAATGGGTCTAACACTCATTGCCGTTCACTTACTTAGCGTTCCATTCCTTCTAGCCTTAGGCGGTGGCTTATTAACCTATATTGCTTTACAACTGTTAACAAATGACGATCACCAACATGCGATCAATCGGCAATCTACGACGCTTTTTTCGGCCATCAAAGCAATATTAATCGCTGACTTTATCATGGGGTTTGACAATGTTATTGCCGTTGCCGGTGCAGCTCACGGAAACCAGCTGTTAGTTATACTTGGATTAATCATTTCTGTCCCTATCATTATTTTCGGAAGCAAAGTTATTTTATATATATTCGATCGCTTCCCGCAAGTGATTTATATCGGGGCTGGCATTTTGGCGTTTACAGCCTCTAAAATGATTATTCACGAACCAATGCTTGCACCACTGTTCATCAATTGGCCCATCTTTAAAGCGCTCTTCCAAATAGCTTTAATAGTCGGCATTCTCTATATTGGTTATCAAATTAAAAATAAAAGTATCTATACTGTAAAAAGATATCCGCCGCTCTCTTAAAACAGTAAAAAGAATGGAAGAGTCAAAGTTCCATTCTTTTTAGCTATATTTATAAATTAATTAACAAGCTTCTGCGCTTCTTGTAAGTGAAAGGTACGAACTTTTCTAGGGAGAAAACGACGAATCTCAGCTTCGTTATATCCAACTTGTAAACGTTTTTCATCAAAAATGATTGGGCGTCTTAACAAGCCAGGGTTCTCACTAATAATTTTAAATAATGTTTGTAGTGGTAATGCTTCCACTTCAACATTTAAATCTTGAAAAACTTTGGAACGTGCGGAAATAATCTCGTCCGTTCCGTCCTCCGTCATTCTTACAACTTGTTTCACTTCTTCTACCGATAAAGGTGCTGAGAAGATATTTCTTTCTTCAAACGGAATGTTATTGTCCTCTAACCAAGCTTTTGCTTTTCTACAAGAAGTACAACTAGGGGATGTTAATAAAGTAACCATCTGGTGGACCTCTCCTTCCAAATATGAGATCTATAATAAACGAACCCTATCTTTTTATTTGGGCTTCATATCATATTTAATCAATCTATGTATAGTTTTAATTTACCTATACTTTTACTGATAAGCCTATAATAGATGTACCCAATGTTTTTTCTTTATAAACCTATTATACAAAAAAATCGCTTTCCATACATATATGTTTAGAAAGTTTTTTTCTTTATGTGAGGATTTACTTATTTTATCCACAACTTTTTCATAATTACAGCCTCATTAATGTTCTATTTATATATACGTAGTTAAGTTTAATTAGGTTTCATTTTATGTGAAAGTTAAATGGGTGGTGCTCATTTCTCTAGTTAACTTGACCTTTCCGTCTTTGTTTTTGGATACTAATCCTGATGGAATACTATACATTTTTTTAGTTGGTGGTGGCTGGTTGTGCGGTGTGCTGAATCAAAACCGTTTATGAATGAAAAGCCACCAGTTAAAGAGCAAAACCACACTTTCATGTTTGTTGGTGGCGAACTGAATGGGGGCTTCGCCATGCAATTTTTGTATTCATGTGGTTATCTTGGACCATATGAAAAAAGCACCCGTAGTTAAAAACATCTACGAATGCTCATACTTTATGCAATAATTTTAATGTTCTTTCTAGATTGTGTTACTGGTGAATTTCCTTTTACTTTGCCTTTTAAATCGTTGAGGTTCTTTTTCCATAATTCTTTGAGTAATTTATTCTTTTGTTTTCTTCTTTTTTCTTTGTCTTTCCTTCTCATTTATACCACCCTTCCATCACTTGAAAGTAGCAGCTAACAAGAAAATTGTACCTGTTTTCTTGAGAAGTTAAGAAGGCTGTAGCGGATCGCTTTTAGCTGCTTCTTCCTCATTATACGATAAAACTTCATCGGTAGGTTGATAAGCTGTTCCATAAATTTCGACATCTTTATACGTATGGACATGTTCATACGTATGTTTCATTTGTTCAAAAATTGTCTCTTCTGTTTCATCATTAGGAGCCCAATATAAAATTTCTAATTCGTTAATTTCATTTGTTGCTAATGATCTGCGCTTATAGCCTATCGATTTCGCGTGTTGAAATCCTTCGCGATTATAAAATTTTTGTCTTTTTTGAGTATCTGTATCTTCATAATCAACTGGCTCAACTTCTAGGATAATTGGTTTGTCTTTATCTTTTAGCTTGTTCAAAAGTTTTTTACCTAGTCCTTGACCTCTTGCTTCTTTTGATACAAACAAATAATCGACAAAAACAAAATCATTTGTTTCCACATACATAAGTACATGGTGAGGTCCTTCGTCTTTGTGATAAATTTCTGATTTTTCCTTTAGTAGGATGTCTAAATGCTGTTTTGATTTCATTTCTTCAATCGGAAAATACTGATTTAATTTTTCATACCAATCCATTTATTTTTAGCCTCCATTAAACTTCATATTATTTATATTCCTCAAACTGAGAATTATAAACATGTTTTTTATATGAAAGTTAGTGCTGATACTCTTGTGCGGAGGTTTACTTATCGCTCCCGAAATTCATGCTCCGAGACAATCACGTGGCGCTGAATGTAATCTTACCCACTGTTTAAAAAGTAGTCACTATCCACGAAGAATGGCCTTTGTACAGATACTTCAAGGTTTCCCCTCCGTATCTGTACATTAACCCCTTTTTTGTACAGATACTTCAAGGTTTGGCCTCCGTATCTTCACATTAACCCCTTTTTTGTACAGATACTTCAAGGTTTG
>LFJO01000010.1:223004-340748 GCA_001038565.1 Alkalihalobacillus pseudalcaliphilus | reverse complement strand
TGCAGATACTTCAAGGTTTGACCTCTGTATCTGCACATTAACCGCCTCTTTGTGCAGATACTTCAAGGTTTCGCCTCCGTATCTGCACATTAACCGCCTCTTTGTGCAGATACTTCAAGGTTTGAGCTCTGTATCTGTACATTAACCCCTTCTTTGTGCAGATACTTCAAGGTTTGACCTCTGTATCTGCACATTAATCGCCTCTTTGTGCAGATACTTCAAGGTTTGGCCTCCGTATCTGCACATTAACCCTCTCTTTGTGCAGTTACTCCAAGGTTTCCCCTCCGTATCTGCACAAACCTTTATATACCTTAAGTTGGCGATAACTGACTTTCATCTTTGTTGGTGGCGGAGCGACAGCCGGCCATGGGCGTTTTATATAAAAGTTACTTTATCGTAGTATGCGGAATTCTACTTTCCGCGAGCGAACTCTTTATGTGGCTATTTTTGTACTTGCCTTAAACACTCATCCTCATCAGCCAAAAAACCACCCGTCATCCGGGTGGTTTATCGATATAAATCGTTATTCATTAAGGCTTATAATCGACACCTTTTGTGTAGGTATTCCCTGCATTCCAGAGCAAGAATTCTTCTATACCCGCTTCATTTAAAGCTCTAATTTGCGCCTCTACTTCCTCGACACCATAAGGGATATAATTCCCTGCCCCTAACCAGCTTGCTGTGAAGTCTTGAATCCAAGGTCTAGAGACAGGAGGCTCATCTAAAGCTCCTAGTACTTCATTTTCGACTTCTGCGTAGGCTTTTGTTAATTCATATGGCTGCGTATCTGGCTTATCAATGCCAAAATATGGGGTCCAATGACTTGGATAAATCATCGAAGAAATGACATCGACATTTTCTGAGATCTTAGAAAAGTTCTGTCCGATACCTGGTGCCTCTGAAATCGTTGCAGCATAACCAAAAATATCAACCGAAACATCGACATCATATGAAGCTAGCCTGTCCCTTGCATAAGCCACAAAGTCCGTTACGGCTGCTACTCTTTTTTCGGTGTCATCTCCTTCACCACTCCAATAATCGCCACCGTCATAATCTAGCTGGTCAAACATCCGTTCAAACCCTTCAGGGAAACGAACATAATCAAATTGAATCTCTTTAAAACCTAGTTTAGCTGCTTTTTCTGCAATATCTACATTGTATTCCCATACCTCTTCTAAGAATGGGTTCACAAATGCTTCATTTCGATTATTCTTCCATACTTTATTTCCATCCATAAATGACCATTCTGGCTTATTCTCTGCTAGGACAGAATCTTTGAAAACAACAATACGAGCAATTGGATAAATCTCTTCTTCTTCGAGACGTTCCATCAACCCTTCAATATCACTAATATAGTTTTTCGCAATATCTGTATAATCGGAATCTGCTTCAGGGTGGTAAGTCAAATAGCCATGATCTTCTTTAATATCGATAACCATCGAGTTTAAATCAGTGGTATTAATTAAATCTACTAGTGAATCAAACCTTGCTCCTCCTGCAGAATGTGCGGTTACATAAATGCCCCGTACACCGTCCTCTGGATATTCAAATTGATAACTCGGTTGATTTGTAAATCGCGCAAGTACTTCAGGTACCTGTAGTAACGCTCTTGCTTGTGTCGCAAACGAATGATTCAATGCGAAGCTATTATCTGTCGCATCTTGTTGAACCTCTTCATTCTCCTCTTCTGACTGAGCGGGTTCACTTTCACTTTCCTCTTCACCTTCAGCCATAACAAATGCTGGTATAGCTAGCATTCCTAACATAATGACAAGACTTAGAAAAAACTTCTTCCCCATTTTATCACGCCTTTTTTGTATGTTTTGCTCAATCCTCATCCTTCGCATCCCAATCTTCAGGGATCTCCTCTAGCTCCGCTAACACTTGCTTTCTTTTTAAATCCAACTGCTCTTTGTGCCAAATAAATTGCTTCTTATTTAACAGATATTGCTTACCATCAAAGACGGCTTGGACTTGTCCATTTTGAATTTTTTCAAACAAGTATTTCTCGCTAACCCCTAAATAATCAGCAAGCTCTTGTAACGTTATGTACATCTTCTAATCCCCCTTATCATTGGATCGGTAAGACATAGAAGAATATTAAAAGAAAGTGTAAAATACTTCCTAATAAAACGAACATATGCCAAACGGCGTGATGAAATTTAAAGCCACGCCACACATAAAAAATCGTACCAGCCGTATAGGCAATACCTCCACCAACAAGTAACATTAACCCAGCTGTAGGTAGTGTATTAACCAATGGCTCCACGGCAATGACGACTAACCAACCCATAACAATATAAAAGAGCGTGGATACAAACATATATTTTTTGACAAAGAAAGCCTTAAAGACTATACCCGCTATGGCGAGTCCCCAAACAATTCCAAAGATTGTCCAACCCAAAGCACCTTGCACAACGACAAACATGAGCGGTGTATACGTTCCCGCAATAAATAAGTAAATCGATGAATGGTCCAAAATTTCAAAAACATCCTTGCCCTTACCTTTTGGCAAGCTATGTAATAAAGTTGATGACATATAAAGTAAGACCATTGAGACGCCGTATATCGTAAAACTAACAATATGCCATGCTGTACCATATAAACTCGAAAACACAATCAATAAAACTAAAGCCGCTATACTTAGAATGGCCCCAATTCCATGTGTTATAGCATTAGCTATTTCTTCCACTTTTGAAAAAGTATGCGTCTGTGATAACATACAAATCACCTCTTTTTATCTATCACTTTTAGTATATCAGAAAATCGGGTATACAATGGTGAAAGAAGATATAAAATTTGGTTAAAATATCCGTTGCATCCAAGCCGCCATCTCTATATAATAGAAAAAATATTCTCATTTACTAAGTCAAATAAGCGGCTGGACTTATGAAAAAATAGACAAGGAGGAAAGCGATGAGATATGTTACGTTATTGGATTTATATACCCACAGAATCACACAAAAATATGTGAATCGTTCAGGTATGGCTCATGCGATCTCAACAGCTTACCATGCCTTTCGTCTTGCTAAACAATATGATGTTAATCCTGATTTGGCCACCAAAGCGGCATTTTTACACGATATTGGTCATTATATGTGGTATCGAGACGGAAAATGGGATTATGAGTTATACAAGCGGAACGATATACACGCAATTAAAGGGGCGGAAAGAGCGCATAAGCTTCTTATTCGCTTAGGTGAACATCCACAGCATGCTAAAGAGATCGCTTTGGCTGTTCTTTTGCACACAGATTCCTATTTACCCGACGGTCAATTGCAGTTAACTTCTTTACAAAAGGTTGTTGCCCTAGCAGATGAAAAAGATGAAGAACCAAAAGGTAATCATCACTACCGAACGATATCGGATAAACGAGCTCAACGTATGTTAGAACAGCTCGATCGCCTCGTCGATGAGGCACTCACCCCTTTACCATTCGAAAAGAATTCATAAGCATCACATGTAACTCTTGTTAGGTCATTTTCCAACAAGAGTCTACATCCTCTACATATTTGTTCGTCCTAAAACAAAACTGCTTCATCATCTGAACGGTATCAAATCTTCTATAATTTGTTCCGTTAACATTCCATCAATTCTTTGTGTGATCATTCCCTCTTCATTAATAACAAGCGTTGTCGGGATACCTATGATATGATAATCATTCATAATTTTTCCATCACTATCTAAAACAGGATCAAACTCCACTCCATAATGCCTAAGGAAAGGCGGGATTTCTAAAAGACTTCTTTCTTGATTGGTTAAATTGACTGCCACAAATGTGACATCATTGGCCGTTAACTTTTTCTCTAACTCAGCGATTAATGGCATCTCTTCTTGGCAAGGATGACACCAAGTCGCAAAAAAATTCACGACTACTTGTTTACCGCGTAAATCTTCTAGGTCAAAATGTGCGCCACTTAATGTTTGACCAGAAATATTAACGGATAAATTACCGATATTAACTCCTTCTTTTACCTCATTTGCCATAACTTCATCAACATGATGAAAAATCGAATCAAATTGTTGATAGAAAAATCCAACACATACCACTGCTGTGATTAATCCAATTCTTTTCATTATTTTAAACCTATTCATCTGACAACCTCCAAAAGGAACATACTTCTGTTTTTATATTCAGGTACAAATCCGTTATAATAGACTTTTATACATGTAAAAAGAAAGGAATGTATCCATGACCAAAATACAAATTTTTCAACTGATCTTTTTATTACCATTACTTGCTTTTATTTTTTATACGTATTTCAGTGGGGAAAACAACCTCATTATCTTTACTATTTTAGCTCTAATCAACCTTGCCCTCTGGATTGCACGCCAAGCGGAGCGTCGTAAAACGGCAAAGGATGCTCCACCAAATACTTGAAGATATATTTGGTAATTTCCTTAGACGCATCCGGTTTCTTATAATGATTCGCACGAGTTATAAGATGTTCCCTCATTACACGGTTTGTTAAAACAAGTTGTATGTCATGAAGAAGTTCAGTTGTAGATTTAGAGAACAGTGCCACTCCCCACCTTTCTAAAATATGAGCATTTTCTTCTTCATGACCCGCAACTGGTTCATATATAATCAAAGGTGTTTCATTGGCCATCGCCTCACTAATGGTTAATCCACCAGGTTTTGTAATTAATACATCACTAACTTTCATATAAGCAATAAAAAGAGACGTAAATGGTTGTACAATAATTTGATGCTTACTTGTCATTTGTTTAATTTTCTTCTCCATGTGACTATTATGACCAACCATACATAAGACAGTTATTGGCTCAGCTAATAATTCCAAAGCAGCCAATATTTTCGGAAAATCAATTAAGCCAGTTCCTCCACTAGCAATCATGACCGTTGCTTGTTCTTTTTTAACTTGTAATTTATTTTTTAGGAAATCAACGTCAGCATGTATGGATTTTTTACTAATCGGAATACCCGTTTGATAAACCGTTTGATGGGTTGCTTCTGAAAGTTGTAGCTGTTCTTTTGCGGTTTCATCAATTGTAAAAAGAACATCTACTTCATTCGTAATATAACTAGGGTGAAAACGATAATCTGTAATCACACTAAAAATCGGAAAACGTAAATCATACTGTTGCTTAATATGGCTCGCTATCCAAGTAGCTAATGGATGGGTCGATATAACAAACGGCACCTGATTTGACGATAATGCTTTCCCTAATGCTAGGCTTATCCACTTTACATGTTTATAATCTTTCACTTTATCTTTTGTATATTGCTTGAAAATCTGCCTCCATAATTGCGGTTTATGACGAATCATCATCATATAAGAAGAGCGTAATCCTACTTGCAAAAGCGATGGCATCCACGATAATATATCAATTAATTCAGGCTCAAATGAACTTGAACTGATGATTTCTTTTTGCAATGACAAAGCTGCCTGTTCATGGCCATGTCCAAACGACGCAAATAATATAATTGGCTCTGACTTCATACACGCCCAACTCTCTTAAATAAGGTCATTTTACGCTTATACTTTTTAATATACAGAAATTAGAGGAAATTATTCTTAAATGTAGCCAGTTTTAAGCAATAAGTTTACCTTTTGCTCTATTTTCGGTTAAGATAATATGGATGAAACAAGGAAAGGATGAATAACTTGAAAACAGTTTTTTCTGGTATTCAACCGAGTGGTACACTTACGCTCGGAAATTATTTAGGAGCAATGAAGAATTTTGTCGATATGCAGGAAGATGCAAATTGTTATTTCTGTATTGTTGATCAACACGCGATCACCGTTCCACAAGACCGTTTAAAGCTCAAAGAAAATATTCGTAGTCTTGCCGCTTTATATTTAGCTGTCGGGATTGACCCGAAAAAATCGACTTTATTTATCCAATCTGAAGTACCTGCCCATGCCCAGTTAGGCTGGATCATGCAATGTGTCGGATATATCGGCGAGCTTGAACGAATGACTCAATTTAAAGATAAATCAGATGGTAAAGATGCGGTTTCTGTTGCCTTGCTTACATACCCCCCTCTCATGGCTGCTGATATTCTCTTATATCAAACAGATATCGTTCCAGTGGGAGAAGATCAGAAACAGCACTTAGAGTTAACACGTGATTTAGCAGAGCGCTTCAATAAAAAATATAATGATATATTTACAATCCCAGAGGTGAAAATTCCAAAGGTTGGGGCCAGGATTATGTCATTAAATGACCCGAGCAAAAAAATGAGTAAATCTAACCCTAATCCAAAAAGCTTCATCTCGATGCTTGATGAGCCAGCTACCATTAGAAAAAAAGTAAAAAGTGCTGTCACGGATACAGATGGTGAAATTCGCTTTGACCGTGAAAATAAACCGGCAGTCTCTAACCTTCTTTCTATTTATTCCTTATGCACAGGCTTATCTATTGATGACATTGTAGCGAAGTATGCAGGGGTAGGGTACGGGGACTTTAAAACAGATTTAGCAGAAGTCATCGTTGCGGAACTTGAACCGATTCAAAACCGCTATCACGAATTAATCAATTCAGAGGAGCTTGATCAAATTCTAGACATCGGAGCAGAAAAAGCAAATCGAACGGCTTCAAAAATGATCAGCAAAGCAGAAAGAGCGATCGGCCTTGGCCGAAAACGTCGCTAACCATAACAACCCAAACACAAAAACACCTTCCACATTCATGCCTTGTGGAAGGTGTTTTTTCTATTCACCAGATAACTCGATTTCAATTTTCAAAAACGGACCAAAAAGCAAGGATTCATCTTTAATCGAGCAAGCATTAATTCTATATAAAACGCTCATGACGAAGCTCAAGTTCACTTCTCCACCAACAAAGGTGAAAGTAGTGGCGACTTTTTAAACAGTTGGCTCGTTTACAGCTCCATAACTATTAGGAGTCGTACGAACAAAAAGGGAGCAGTGTCCTGATAAGTTATCTATCGAACCAGCTAACTTAAAGGCACAATCCAACGCACCTAACTACACTTCCATACAAAAAAAACGCTTCCTGCATCTAACCTACAGAAAACGTTTCTTCATTTTAATATCCGTTTGTTTTTCTCCAAACTTTCCCAACAAAAAATGAAAGTCCTAAAGTTCCTACTAATAAAACAACGGCAAGGATTTGCATAATTAAGTAAGCAAAATTATCCCATGTTTCCATAATAAAGACTCCCCCTCCTTACACTTATTCTTATCTATTATAGGAGAGTTCATCCATGATGTAAACGATACAAATAGTCGGAAGATAACAGTTCACAATTTCGCCTCTTATCACTCCCGTTATTTTACCCCTTCACCATGCTCTAAATCCCACAACTTCTCAAAAAACGCTTGTCCTTTTACGAGCGACTGGCACAGCTGATGATGCTTTTCTGTCCAACCCCATTTAATCTCATCATATAATTTGTCGGTCACTTCTTCTTTACTCATCATTTGAATGGAAGAATATTGATCTGGTGCCCATTCTGTATACCAATATTTCATCTCCGCATCTTCACCAGATGTAAATAATTGGTCTAATGCCATGTAAAGTATTTGTTTTAACTGTCGCTCTTTTCTCGTTAAGCCTTGCATATCCAACGGATCGGGAGATAACAGATGATATTCCTTTTGCTCTAGATCCATTTCTAATTCAAAATATTCTAATTCGTTTTGCTCCAATAACTCAAAAACCAACTGCTCCTGTCGCGGTGATAATCGACTTTTTCGAATCGGTGTTTTATACCCCATCGTATCGACTGCTATCACTCTTTGACCATCTGTTGCAATAAAACAATAATCTAGCTGCACGCGTGTCATATTTTTTCTTAAATAACTTTGATTATGAACCGTTTTTAATAAATAATCTGGTAAGTCCGCCAAATCATTCTCGATGAAATGAAACAATACGTCTGATACCCGAATAACGATAACTTGATCGAGTACTTCAACACGATCTTCACTCCTCCACTCAAAGAAATGACATACGTTATAGCCATTTTCTTCCCCTTCAAACCAGTTCACCCATACATCTCTCATCTGGACCATTGATACTCCTCCTACTCTGAAAAGATTTGTACCCTCAGTATGGTCAAGCACTACCCAATTTATTCCACGATTTAATATTACAATTCAAAAAGAAAATATAAGAGATTCATTTCGAGAAGCTAGACTTCTTGTATATTGTCAGTGCAGACATAGATAAAAGTTCTTTTGTAGAATAATGATTCTTTTCTATTACATTGTCTACGATCATATATCCAATCGAGTAACCTAACATCCTTGGGATCCCTGCTTTCCTGTCTCCGTTTAATAAATGGCGGTAATTTTTTCTCCCCTTTAATAGAAGGTGATCCCGATAGTAATAGTCAAATAAAACTAAACACTCTTCTAAATTATAATTATTTACCCATGGAGCTAAAGCCTTTTGTCCAACCTCCTCCTTGACAGCAACCTCTGCTAACCCTTCCATTATTATTGATTCTAATAAAGTGATCGTTTCTTCTAAGTTTTTTGTTCGTTCCAAGCGGCATATATGATGATATTCATGAACGATTAACGAAAATAGTTGTTCTTTTTTTATAAATGGATCTATAAATAAACAAATCATTGACTCCGTTGAAACTCCTGTTTTTCCACCTACATCCCTGATTAAATCTTCACGTTCACGTTCAATTGGTAAGATAAAAATAGGAATATCTGGACCCTCCCACTTTTTTCTAAGATGAAGGAATTTTTGCTGAGCAACTTTCCACAAATTCTCTCTAAATGGCTGATTGTCTAGACTTTTTACATTCACATTTGGATGAACTAATCCTAGTGCTAAGAAGTAATGATGAAGTTCATTAACCTTATGTTCACGGAAATAATCACTAATCGGTTTTATGAACAATTTTTGCTGCCATAAAAAACGCTCACGCTCCGTTTTTTTCTCATTCCAGAATTTCATGTAATATAAAAGCCATTTATCGGTCCTAACCACTCCCAATCCAAACGCCTCCCTCACCTTACTTAAATGTTTATGCAACTGATTTTAAGGAATTCACAGCTTTATCAATGAACATGCCAAAAAATCTTTGAATTCGACAATTGATCATTTATCCATAAATGATGTTTTAAATCAATTTTGTACTAACCTCGAAAAAGACATGATCCTATTTACTTCATCCTTAATCAGCCACAGTTTGTATTTTTCCATTGATACAAATTAAATAAAACCAAAAGCATTTTTCACCTTTGGTTTCAAAATTAGACCCTTTAACCATTGTTAATAACTAAATTTTTAACAAAGGAATGGATGGTTTCGTCTTTTTAGTAGGTTCTTTTTGACGATTACCATGATTTTTATTTATTACTTCTACTGCCACAATTGCTTCACGACAAATCGTAATAACAGAACGGTCGTGTTGATTGAAATTATATAAAAAAACTTCATCACCAATAGCCTCAACAAAATACCCCTTAATCGATTTTGAGCATTTTACATACACGATGACAAATGAGTTTTTTTCAATTCTTTTAAATAGTGCGTGACCATGACGCTCATTTCTATTCTCTTCTTTTTTTTTGATTTGTTGGATAGTGGATGTAGACTCTCCACACATTAATTCATCCCAGTCCATTTCCCTCCTCCTACCTCCTGAATTTATTAAATAAAAACCCATGATGTTATCATGGGTTCAAAGAAATACTATCTTTCTTAATATTGGTCATGATCCTTGCATTTTTTATCATCATCACATTGTTTATCATCATTACTATGACTAACTTTTACAGCTACAATATCATCACAACAAATCGTAATGACCGAATGACATTTTCTATCAAAATCAAACAATGTTGCTTCCTTTCCATTCGCCTCAATGAAAAATCCTTCCACCGGTTTAGAAGCTTTTAAAAATACTTTGACAAATTGATTTCTCGATACATGTCTAAAAAACGTATCACAGTCACAATCATTTCTTCTATTATCATAATTGTTGTTATAACCACCATAATTATTGTTATATCCACCATAATTGTTATATCCCATAAATTGTTTTCCTCCTCAAAATAATTTAATATATCTGATTCAAAACTATCGTTTTAGCTTGGTCATTGCTCTTGATATATTTATCAAGATTGACCTAAAATAAATCAATGATTACGTTACATTTAATACTTGAAAGAATTAGATAAATTAATAGTCGTCTTTGTCATTACATCTTTTTTCATTTACATGATTGACTGCAACTGCCACAATATCATCACAGCAAATTGTAATGACCGAATGACATTTTCTATCAAAATCAAACAATGTCGCTTCTTTTCCATTCGCCTCAATAAAAAATCCTTCGACAGGTTTAGAAGCTTTTAAAAAGACTTTAACAAATTGGTTTCTTGATACATGTCTAAAAAACGTATCACAATCACAGTCATTATTTCTTCCTCTTCGTCTGTTATCTCCATAATTGCCGTAGTTCCCGCAACTTGAACATCCCATAATGCACTAACCTCCTTTCAAAGTATAGTACATCTTATGCAGGATTCTTCTTGATGTATAGACAAATCTATCAGGTGCAAATGCATCAATTGTTAGAGGATAGGCTATTGATAGATGAAGTGAAGGTCAATGGAGACATGGTTCCTAGACAAATGCACAGGGACTAGCAAAAACGAATACACTACGATATAGTCAGACGTATAAGTAGGTGGGACAATGAATGAGGATTGGCAGTATTTGCTTCTTATTGCGGTAGGTGCCCTTATTTTTTTTAGCTTCGCATTAGGAATTTGGAATGAAGGTGGAGACACATCCCCACCCAACCCTATTTTTTCCTTTAATGTTTAGAAAGGGAGGGGAATATTCATGTATGGGTATGGTCCATCCGGCTCGAACCCTTTCTTTAATCAATCTAATCAGACCAAACAGGCAAATAAACAACAAGGTCGCCATAAAGATAACCAGCTTTCTCCTAATGAATTGGCTGTTATTGCCGCATTAATTACTAAAGCTTTAACGGTCCAATCCATTTTGATCGATAGGGAGCAAAATATTCAAATTCTTTTGGAGGGTTCATTAAAAAAACGCTCAGAGCTTGACCGTATTATTGATGAGATTCGTGATGTACCTATTGGCGATTTTATTTCTTCCTTAATGAATCAAAAGTAAAAAGAGCTGCTCAACCATTAATTTATGGATTGAACAGCTCTTTTGTATGAAAGTGTATCTAGGGACAATGGTTAGTGCCATGAAGTTAGCTCGTCATCCATCTCTCGATAAATGACCTTAGTAGGACAGTGCTCCCTGTTTATTCAGGCCGACTCCTGATGGAGATCGAGTTGTAAACGGGCCAACAGTTTGAACAGTCGCCACTACTTTCATCTTTGTTCGTGGCGAAGTGAATTGGCTTCGTGATGTGAGTTTTATATGAAAGTTACTTATGGGCGATGCTACCGAAAAACTTTCCGGCTTTTCCTACACCACTCAGGCTATATTTATGGG
This sequence comes from Alkalihalobacillus pseudalcaliphilus, assembly GCA_001038565.1. Lineage (GTDB taxonomy): Bacteria > Bacillota > Bacilli > Bacillales > Bacillaceae_D > Alkalihalobacillus > Alkalihalobacillus pseudalcaliphilus. The sequence goes on along the minus strand of LFJO01000010.1, from coordinate 329,309 downwards.
TGATGTCTCCTTTAGTCTTAAAATTTCATTTTCCATTGGAATGTTTGCTTTTCTTTTTGATATTCATAGGTCAGCTTTGCGTTAAATTTGTTGCCATTTTTACTTGTTAAGCCCTTCACTTCAACGATTCCATCTTTAAGTAGCGTTTTGACCATTGTTTTTGTAGTTTTTTTCTTCATGGCCTTCAAATAAAAATCATTTTTCCAGACAACAAATTTGCAGCCACTTTTCCAATTGTTACAACCAAATCCTTTTCTCCCTTCAACTACATTGTGCTGACAGAGTGGACATGTACCTAATACTTCTTTAGATATTGGACTAGATGCACGTGAAGATCTTTTTGCCAGTTTAACAGGTAATAGCCTTTCATCATTTTTTAACTGCTCTACCGCTTTATTTGTAAACTGATAAATAAATGACATAAATTGCTCTTTCGATACTTTATCTTTTTCCATGTCAAATAAAGCTTTTTCTAGTTTCCCTGTAAAGCTTAAGTTCAATAACTGCTGAATCGGAAATGTCTCTACGAGTGCTTTGCCCAAAGGCGTACATATCAATGATTTTTTATTTGTTGTGATATAACCAATATCTTTCAGTTTTTTGATCGTATCTGCCCTTGTTGCTGGAGTTCCAATACTAAAACCAGATAAAACTTCTGTTACTTCAACTTCATCCTTTATTTGTTTTCCGCAAGTTTCCATCATACGCAGTAACGTCTTTTCAGAATGCGGCTTAGGAGGCTGTGTTTGATGATCCGTTACTTCAACTCCTTGCACTTGAACACGCTCACCTTTTTGTAAAGCTGGTAAGATGACTTCATTGGTATTCATTTGTTCGACTTGCTTCCACCCTAAACGCAAAACTCGTTTCCCTTTAGAATAAAAATAACCCTCAATATTCGCATCGATAATCTCTGTATTTACAACGGTTTCTTCATATTCAAATAAAGGCATAAACTGCATGATAAAACGATTTTTAATTGCCGTATAAACCTTTTCCTCATCAGGAGTTAACCTTGTTGGTTTCATATATGTTGGAATAATAGCACTATGACTTTCAACCTTTTGATTATTAAATATCCTCTTGGATTGATGGAATTGAATCTCATTTTGAAAGGGGTAATCAACCTTCATTTTTTCGAGGACCGATTTCGTTTTTCCTTTGAGGCTTTCATCTAATGCTTGACTCGAGGTTCTTGGATAAGTGATAAACTTTTTTTCATATAATGCTTGGGCAACTTTTAAAACTTTATCTGCTGACCATCCGGCATACCGATTCGTCATATAACCTTGTAAATTGGTTAAGTTAAATAAATAAGGAGGATATTCTTTCTTATTTTTCCTTTCTACCTTTTTTATTTCGCCGAATTTTGATACAAGCTGCTGTTTGATTTCTTCTAACTTTTTCTTTTCTGGGAATTGCTCTTTCTCCTTTTCACGATAGGAAGCTTGAAAAACGGTGCCATTCTCAGTTAAAAAGTCAACTTGAAGCTTAAAATAATCTTCACTTGTAAATTGAGCAATTTCCTGGTCTCGGTCATAAATAATCTTAAGCGTAGGCATCAGCACTCGACCAATATTGAATACTTGTTTGGAACCTTGACCGTACTTTAATGTTGCTACTGACGTCAAATTAATACCTAATAACCAATCTGTCCATTGTCGGCTCATCCCGGCATTGAGCAAAGCTCTAAGGTCTTCATTAGACTTGACATGCTGTAAGCCTTGCAATACCTCTTGTTCTGTCCACTCATTTAATAAAAGTCGTTTTACTGGTTTATGAATGGGTCGATGATAAATAATACTATCACCAATTAATTGTCCTTCCCGATCATAATCACACGCAGATATAATCTCAGTAACATCAGGTCTTCTCATCAAACTTTGAATCAATTTAAATTGTTGCAATGCTTTATAATCGGTCTTCGTACGATTCGTCCGACTACTTTTTACTTTATATTGAAATTTCGGTGGTACAAATGGGAAGTTCTCCATTTTCCATCTTTTCATATCAGCTTGATAATCTACCGCATCATAGAGTTGCAACAAATGGCCAAATGCCCACGTAATAACAAAACCTTTTCCTTCAAAGAAACCTTCTTTTTTGGTCTTTATCTTTAAAGCATCAGCTATATTTTTGGCAACAGATGGTTTTTCAGTAATAATACATTTCAAACAGTATCACCTCTTGTCATCACATTCTATTTCTAACAATCAAAAAAAGAAAGCCTTCAATTCACCTGATAGCTTTCTAAACATGTCATATATAATTTTAACAAAATTTCTTATATTCCTGCAAAAATAATGAGACTCAATGTTCCAACGATAAATAAGATGGACAATGTCTTCACAAGCTTACCTTGAGCCACCATACACTCCTCCTCAATCCATATCCAAGCTTAATTATATAGAGATTTGTCCAGAAAAGGAATCCTAATTTCAACATTTTATAAAATTATTTATATCCATTTAAAACTCTTCGCATTGTCCTGCTAAGGTCATTTATCGTAAGATGGATGACGAGCTAACTTCAAGGCACAACCCGTCGCCCAAGGTAACATGCATACAAAACATAGAAAATAATAACAAAATTAAAATTGATAATAATTTGTTGTTCAATTGCACATCCTTTGGTATGATGTCGGTATTATCATGTCGTAATAAATGGAGTGAAAGACGACAGGTCTGATGTCTTTTATTAAAGGAGCCTTAGTCTGATGACAGTGAATCTAACTATGAAATCTACAGAAGCTTATAGCCATTTCACCCGTACTGAATGGTCATCGTTAACGAAACCGAAACATGCTAATTTATCAACCCAGGAAATTGGATTATTACAAGGAATTGATCAAATTATATCAACAGATGAAGTAAGTGATATTTATTTACCACTTTCTCATATGCTTTATGTTCAAATGACGCACTCAATGAAATTACACCAAGAAATGAACCTATTTTTAGAAAGAAAAACAAAAAAAGTACCCTTTGTAATTGGCATTGCCGGAAGTGTATCCGTAGGAAAAAGTACAACCGCACGGCTTATCCAAGCACTAATTTCGCAATGGCCATCCAAACCTAAAGTGGACCTCGTCACAACCGACGGTTTTTTACTACCAAATGCCACTCTAACAGAACGTCAATTAATGAAACGTAAGGGCTTTCCTGAAAGTTATGATATTGAAAGTTTAATCGAATTCTTAACGGATTTAAAATCAGGCGCCCCATATATGGAGGTGCCCATGTATTCGCACCTCACCTATGACCGTCTTCATCATGAGAAACAAATTATCAATCAACCAGATGTCGTCATCGTTGAAGGTATTAATGTTTTGCAAGTTAATAAAAAGAAAACAAACATCCCGATGATTTTTGTATCCGACTTCTTTGATTATTCGATTTATGTCGATGCCGATGAATCAAACATTAAGCAATGGTATATTGAAAGGTTTAAACTTTTACAAAATACAGCTTTTCAAGACCCGAGTTCTTATTTCCACCAACATCGCAACCTTTCTACTGATGAAGCCATCGCTTTTGCAACAGATGTTTGGAATACAGTCAACAAAGTTAACTTAGAAAAAAATATCAAACCAACCAAATACCGTGCCGACCTCATATTAAAAAAAGGGACTGGACACCGTGTAACCGATATTAAGATCAAAAAGACCTAATCATTTTAATGATTAGGTCTTCAACTTTTTATTTGGAAAACAGCTGGCTTACCCAGTCCCAAAATCGTGTAAACAAGCCTTGCTCTGCTTCTTTTTCCTCAAGCTCAGCTTTTGTTAGGATTGGCTCCACTTCAATTTGCTCTAAAGCCACTTTCTTAATCGTTCGGTCATTATCACCAACAATAGCTAATTTATTGGCAGGAGTAAGTTCATACTCGATTTGCTCATCTAACATTTGCGTAAAATAAACATCCTCTTGAACGATATACTCTTCTCCATCATCAGAGAAAAACTGCTTATTTTCAGGTACTTTGCCCGTTTCAAAATGCTCAAATCCATAATTCAACAATTGAATCGTATCTTGATAAGCGGTACGGGCATTGGCTGATTTTAATGTTACCGCAATAAATTCTTGATCATCACGTTCGGCAGAAGTTACTAACGTATAGCCTGACTGTGAAACGAACCCGTTCTTCACACCAGTCGTTCCTTCATAATCCCAAAGAAGCCGATGGTGATTATAAAGCGTTGTCTCCCACCCTTCTCCAATCCATTCCATATCTTTTGTACTGACGATTTCTTGAAATGTCTCATTTTTCATCGCATATTGAGTGATTCGAGCCATATCAAGTGCCGTTGTATAATGATCCTCATCAAACAAACCATGTGGATTTGTAAAATTGGTATTCTCAACACCAATCTCTTCTTGAACGAAATCATTCATCCTTTTGGCAAAGGCTTCTTCACTTCCATCCATATGTTCGGCAATAGCCGTACCAGCATCATTACCTGAATTAATAAGTAATCCTTGTACTAATTTTTCTAGTGTTACCTCTTCATCTTCTAATAAATAAACACGTGTCCCAATGACTTCTGTCGCTTCTTTACTAACTTTAACGATATCTTCTAAATTTCCTTGTTCAATTGCAATAATCCCTGTTATTATCTTGGTGATACTAGCAGGATACATACGCTGTTCCGCTAATTGATCATAAAGAATTTCGCCACTTTTTTGATCAATTAACAAAGCGACCTCACTATGAAATTGAAAGTTTGGATTCGATGTGGCTTCTACATTTTTATCAGTCAGACTAAGGCTAAGCACAACAATACCAAGAAACACATATATGATTTTTTGCCTAAACAACAGAAGTCCTCCTCACAAAAAATTCTCTCAAAAATTAGACTAAAAGAATCTAATTACAGTTAGATAACACAAAGATTACAATTCGATAACAAATCAGTTAAAAAGACCTAATCCTAATGGTATACTTACGTTATTTTTGATCTATTTCCTAATTATGTATAAAAATACCCCAGCCTTCAGAGACTGAGGTATAAATTGACTATGATTGCTTAGCCTTTAAAAAGTTGAACAAACATTTTTCCATATGGTCCACCATCAACAACGCCGATTCCAACCTCTGTATAATTACCATTTAAAATGTTTTCACGGTGTCCTTGTGAATTCATTAATGCTTGGTGTGCCGCGTTGACATTTTGGTTCCCCGCTAAGTTCTCACCAGCGGTACGATAAGAAATACCAAATTGATTTAACATATCAAATGGAGAGCCATATGTTGGTGAATTATGAGCAAAATAATTGTTATCAATCATATCTTGAGCTTTAACTCTTGCAACATGTGTTAATTCTTGATTAATTTTTAATGGTGCTAAACCTCTTTGTTGACGCTCTTGGTTAACTGCATCTACCATTTGTTGCTCTTCTGCAGATACAGAAGCTTGTTGCTCCTGCTCTTGTGGTTGCTCTTCTACACTAGGCTCTTCAACAACCGGTTGCTCTTCTTCTGGAGCGGGTGCAGGCTGTTCCACTTCCTCTTTAGGTTGCTCTACTTCTGGTTGTGGTTCAGGCTTAGGTACTGGCTTTTCCTCTGGTTTTGATTGAATTTCTTCCTTAGGTTCATTGTTTACTTGTTCTTCTTTCGGCTCTTCCTTCACTGTATCTTCCGGTTTTTGTTCGATAGGTTTCTTCTCATCACTATCTTTATCAAAATAGTCACCGAAAATAAATGGAACAACTACTTTCCAAACATGTGCTTTCATTTCATTACCATTTAAAATTTCAGCTAACTTTCCTTCTGCCCAAGCTGAAAGATTCTCCATGTCTGCTTGATTCAATTGAACCGTTTGGTAAGAGAACTCCTTTTTAATTGGTGTCAATGTATGATGGGCATCTGCTTGTGCAGAAAAACCAGTAACAGCGATTGTTGCTGCTAAAAATGATGTTGCGATCATCTTTTTCATATAAACTTACCTCCTGAGAAATTTAATTTTATGTCTTGCCTGTTTTGAATACTAGCATAACGAAATCATAGCTGACTATGGAAAAAGATTCATATTATCGATCCATATTTTAGAATTATTTCATTTCATTATGTTAGACTTTAAGCATATTTAAAGCCATTACTAACGTTCGAGCCTAATAAGCTAACTATAGAAAATTCGCTTCGTTATCGTTATGTTACAAAAACGTAATAGTTCATACAGAACTGTAAATTTTGCTCTTAACACGTGCTATTACAGGAATGCCACCAATCTCCCATCGAAATGGTAACAATTTCTTGCCCTAATTCACTTTTCTTTATGATAGATTTAATTTTGATTGTTTTTTTGAGGCAATCAATAACCTTTCTATTATTAAAAGGAGGAATCATAGCATGAAAAAAATGCTTATTACATTAACAGCCGCTTTTTCATTTGCTTTCTTATTTACAAATGATGCCAAGGCTGCAACAACACATGAGGTTAAACGAGGAGACAGTTTATATTTGATTGGACAGGAATATGGCGTTTCTGTACATGCTTTAAAAGAAGCAAATACTAAATCTGGGAACATGATTATGGTTGGTGAGACGCTTTCGATTCCAGAATCTATCTCTGTCGAAGAAATGGATCTTCTTGCAAGACTTGTTCGAGCTGAAGCCGTTGGTGAACCTTATGCAGGAAAAGTAGCGGTTGCTACAGTTGTTTTAAATAGAGTAGACCATAAAGATTTTCCTAATACGATTACTGAAGTTATTCAAGAAGTAACACCAAGTGGGCATTATGCGTTTACGCCATACATGAATGGTGAGATTAATCAAGCAGCAGATGAAGAATCAATCCGTGCTGTACGCGAGGCTTTAGCCTTTAACGGTCAAGGACAAGGCTCTATCTTCTTCTATAACCCAGCTATCGCTACAAATCATTGGAATGCAACACGTACAGAAACGGTTACAATTGGTAACCACGTGTTTTCTAAATAAATGATATTCTACACATGTAAAAGCCGCTGATATTTTCATATCAGCGGCTTTTTGTATGAAAGTGTACTTAGGAGCGATAGTTTGTGCCTTGAAGTTAGCTGGTCATCTATCTTGCGATATATGACTTAACAGGACACGGCTCCCTTTTTGTGCGTGCGACTCCTCATGGTGATGGAGTTGTAAACGGGCCAGATGTTTAAGAAGGCGCCACTACTTGGTGGCGCTGATCTAATCGCAATTCCGGTTAGGACTTAGCTCGCTATTTTCTTGCCGTATCGTGTCCATTCATCTATTGCTACTAAATCACTCGACTAGAATTTTAGATTTTTTTCACATAATACATTTCATCTACGTAGACGTCGCCGACTTTTAAAGCATTTACTTCATAGGCGTACCTTTGAAATCCTTGCTTTTCATAAACTTTAATGGCCTGTTCATTTGTGGCTGCTACCACAAGCTGGATTTGTTCTATCCCTTCACCTTTAGCCTTCTCCATCACTACTTCAAATAGAGCCTTTCCAATTGATTGCCCTCTAACCTTTTCTTTCACATAAAACCTTCCGATCATGGCTTTGTGCGCCATCTTTTCAATCGGATAAAAACGTAGTGAGATGATTCCTACTAATTGTTCATCTACAAATGCACCAAACACAGGTTGAGATCTATTTTCTAATTCTTGTTCATAAAAAGAAAGGTCCCGATCACGTAATTGCTCAAAGGAATCAGCAAACAAATAGGGCTCTTTCTCCAATGCTTCTAAACGAATTTGTTGATAAGTAACTTGGTCGCTTTTTAATACTTGTCTGATATTCACAAATAAAAACCCTTCCTTTTGTCATTCTTGATGCTACATCACAAACTTGTTTCATATTTTTAAAAAAAGGAATATAAAAAATATACTACTAATATGAGGTGATAGCCATGTCACGAATTGACCGCTCATTAAAAGCAAATCGAATCCATGAAATGTATGTACAATTATACGATAAAGATTCATCCGTTCAAGCTGTACAAGGCTTAAGTCAAATACAAAGAACTAGAAATGATGCAAAACCCCAATCTGAGAATAAACTCATCGCTTACGACCATTATTATCGCTATTCAAATACACAGCATTCACTCAAACTAGTTCCCCACGTTAAAGAAAAGTATAAGCAAATTACTCAACATCTTCAACACTATGATCATATTAAAGGTACTCAATTCTATCCAAGGTTTCTTCAATTATTCCAACAAGAACAACAAAAAGAAGGCAAGTCTGTCAGTCAATCTTTTATTCATGAAAGCTCCTCTCTACTCCAAAACCTCATTCAAAATGACATTGAACCTTATGAAAGCTATGTATCATCCATTTCTGCTCATGAATGTAAAGGTCTTTATTTTGAAGCAACCATGTAAGAACGGCCTACAATGATTTTGTTAAATTTCCATCTATATAATACAATAGTAGAAAAAGTATAGAACCCTATGCTTGTACTTGGGGGAATAACCTTGATTATTATTCATTCACATACACAGCTAGACTTTGACGGCTTCGCTTCTATGCTAGCCGTCCAAAAGCTTTATCCATCAGCTAATATGGTCTTACCAGAAAAGCAAAAGCCAGAGCTCAAACAATTCTTAGGCCTACACCGAGATTCTTTTCAACTATATTCGCCAAGGGAATTCGACTGGTCCCTTGTTACAACCATTATTTTAGTGGACACAACAAATATCAAACGAACAGAAATACCAACAAAAAAACTTAGTGATAACGTATCCTTTATCTTGTATGATCACCATCCACCAACGCCATTTCCGTATCCTGTCCAGCAGGATACGATTACTCAAATTGGAGCTACCGTTACCATTTTGCTCGAAAAAATAATTGAACAAAACATCCCGATCTCTGCATTTGAAGCGACGATATTTGGTCTTGGTTTATATTCTGATACAGGTGCCTTTACATATGATTTAACGACTGGACGTGACCTTGAGGCGGCCGCTTATTTATTTCATCATGGTCTTGACTTATCCATTATCAATCAATTCGTCTCACAATCGTTTACTGATATGGAGCAAGAATTGTTTGAAACCCTTTTACATAGTAGTCATAAAGAAGAAATAGATGGGATTAGTTATTTTATTGCTACACACGAACAACAAGATTATACGAATAACCTTTCTTTTTTAACGCGTAAAATTCTTGATACGATTGAGGTGGACGCAGTATTCTCCGTTGTCAAAATGGGCAAACACGTTTATGTAGTCGGTCGCTCAGATAGCGAACAAGTGGATATCCGTTCCGTGATGATTCCTTTAGGTGGAAATGGGCATGAAAAAGCGGCTTCTGCCACCTTGAAAAATACGGACCTCCAACAAGCTACCACCATATTGGAGAATGAATTATCCGCTATGTTGAAACCTTCTATTACGGCAAAACAAATGATGTCTTCTCCTGTCAAATCTATCTTAGAAACGAAAACCATTGACTTTGCAGGACAAGAAATGCAAAAATTTGGTCACAGTGGCTTACCCGTTTTAAATGACCAAGAAAAATTAGTAGGGGTAATTTCAAGACGGGATGCTGATAAAGCACTGCGTCACCAGTTAGGCCATGCTCCTGTCAAAGCTTATATGACAACATCATTAGTCACGATTGAAGAAGACTATCCTTTAACAATAATCCAAGATTTAATGATGCAAAATAATATTGGCCGATTACCTGTTGTTTCAAACGGAAAGCTAGTTGGTATTGTTTCACGTTCAGATGTGATTGAGGTCCTTTATAACCATACGTACCGTGAACAGTTACAGAAAAAGGCGGAAATTGAACATATCGATAATATGACCAGTTACCTTCAGAAGGCTTTACCAGATGAAGTCTACGATTTTTTACAGATTATTGCTAAAGAAGCGGATCATCGTCACATTCATGCTTACTTAATAGGTGGTATTGTTCGAGACTTACTGTTAGAGAGAGCTAATGAAGATATTGATATTGTTATTGAAGGCGATGCTATCACATTTAGCGAACATATTGCTACGCTCATGAATGGTGAAATCCAAAGCTATCCATCTTTTGGAACAGCCACTTTAACATTAACAAACGGGCATAAGATTGACTTTGTCTCAAGTCGAACAGAATATTATCATGAACCAGCTTCCCTACCTACCGTTACGTACTCACATATACGTGAGGATTTAGCTAGACGAGACTTTACGATTAATGCGATGGCAATAAAACTGAACGAGTATGACTTCGGTAAAGTCCTTGATTTCTTTCAAGGACGTCAAGATTTAGCTAAAGGCAAAGTACGTGTTTTACACACCTTAAGTTTTATCGAAGATCCTACACGCATTTTCAGAGCTGTTCGCTTTGCTCATCGTTTTCAGTATAAGCTCGCCAAACAAACATTAGAGCTTGCTCAAAATGCACAATTTTCATTAACGAAATTAAGCAAGTCAAGGATAAAAAATGAACTTACTTTAATGACAAAAGAGCAAAATTGGTTATCTATGCTTACTCATCTAGAAGAAATGAATGTGTGGTTCAATATCTTCGGAGTAAATCCAACTCAAGAGGGCTGGTCCTTATTAAAGCACCTTGAGCATAAAGAGGAAAGAGATGTTTTACTTTTACTAACCGCCCTCTACTTTTTCAATGAAGATGTATTCTCTCAATTAGAACAATTTGCATTTAGTCAAGAGGAAAAAAAGTTCATTCAAGATTTAAAGGTATTAAAAGAAAGTGAAACAGACGTGGACTCCGTTGTTAATCTTCACTTATTTGCTCGCTTTATTCCAATAAAGACGATGCAATTTTTTGCCATGGCCAGTCAAAAGCCATTATTTAAAGAGTACATCCAAAAACGAAGTCATTTATCTGTTTTACTAAAAGGTGCTGATTTACTTGAGCTCGGGTTTAATCCTAGTCCCCTCTTTAGCGAAATGTTGCTTGAATTGGAATTACAGCAACTTGCTCAAACTGTTACGACAAAAGCAGAAGCGATTAAATGGCTGCAAAAGCATTATCAAATTAAATGAATGAGCCTCATTAGTTATTCAAAAAAGCGGGGGTCTTATGGAAAACTGAGAGATTCCCCTAAACCACTGATTAATGAAAACCCACCAAATAAAGTGCAAACCACTCGTTTACCTATGTTAGTGAAGGAGTGGTTTTGTTTTGGCTACTTATCTCAGCTTGCATTGTTATTTCTTACCTCTTCCTACAACACTCCTGTTCCTTTTTACTTCAGAGTGTTGTTACTTTCCATCTCTTTTCATCAAACACCCTCTCCTCTACAAAAAAACACCCTGAGTGTTAGTTGAGAAGCTAACTTTCAGGGTATTAGCATTTAGCTCTATGATTTATGCAGGCTTGCCTAACAGACGGCACTCATTTCATTAGTCGAAAGCTTTGAATACTATCGTTGCGTTGTGTCCACCAAAACCTAAGCTATTACTCATGGCCACTTTTACATTCGATTTTCTTGCTTCATTTGGTACATAATCAAGGTCACAGTCTTCATCAGGTGTTTCATAGTTAATCGTAGGAGGGATTAATCCTTCTTTGATGGCTTTTATAGTAAAGATTGCCTCGACACCACCAGCGGCACCTAATAAATGACCTGTCATCGATTTCGTTGAACTTATCGCTAATTTGTATGCATGTTCACCGAATACCGATTTGGCCGCAAGCGTTTCATAACGATCATTGTAAAATGTGCTAGTACCATGTGCGTTTAAATAATCAACATCACTCGGGTTTAGTCCAGCATCATCTATCGCCATTTTCATCGCCCTTGCTGCGCCTTCTCCTTCTGCTGCTGGTTGCGTTAAATGGTAAGCATCACCGGTAGAACCATAACCGATAATTTCTGCATAGATTTTAGCACCTCGTTTTTCGGCACTTTCTAAGCTTTCTAGAACAAGGATTCCCGCACCTTCACCCATCACAAACCCATCTCGATTTTTATCGAAAGGACGTGAGGCTGTTTTCGGATCCGAATTCGTTGAGACTGCTTTAGCTGCACAGAAACCAGCTACAGCCATATTAGTAATCGGCGCCTCAGTACCTCCTGTAATCATCACGTCCGCATCGCCCCGTTGAATGACCTTAAAGGCATCACCAATTGAATTTGTTCCAGATGCACAGGCGGTAACTGAACAAGAGTTCACTCCTTTTGCACCCAAAGTAATCGATACTTGGCCAGATGCCATATCCGGAATCATCATCGGAACAAAAAACGGGCTCACTCGGCGGTATCCTTTTTCAATAAAATTATGAAATTGCTGTTCATATGTTTCCATTCCACCAATTCCAGAGCCAATCCAAACTCCAACACGCTCAGCATTTTCTTCCGTAATCTTTAAATCAGCATCTTTGACGGCCATTAATGAAGAAGCTACCGCAAATTGTGTAAAGCGATCCATTTTCCTCGCATCTTTGCGATCAACAAAATCCGTTGGCTCAAAATCCTTTACTTCACCTGAAACACTTATAGGAAAGTTCTCAGCAGGAACCCTCGTAAGAGCACCGATTCCAGATACACCCGCAACCGCTTGGCTCCATGTTGTCTCTACATCATTCCCTAATGGTGTTACAGCACCTAAACCTGTAACCACTACACGCCTTTTCTCCACAAAACTCGCTCCTTTACTTCGTTCTTCGTTCTTAACTTTATTTACCCCAAACTAAGGCTACTGCACCCCATACTAAACCACTACCAAATCCAACTAAAACAATAACATCGCCATCTTTTACTTTACCATTTTTCAGCTCATCAACTAAAGCCATAGGGATAGATGCTGAAGAGGTATTCCCGTACTTCTGAACAGATTTGGCCATTTTTTCAACCGGTAAGCCTAATCTCTCTCTCGAAGCTTCCATAATTCTTATATTTGCTTGATGGGGAACAAGGAAATCAACATCCTCTTTCGTAAGACCCGCTTTTTCAATGACATGTAAGCACGATTCACCCATTTGTCTCACAGCAAACTTAAAGACTTCACGTCCATTCATTTCTAAATAGTCTTCCTCTAATTTAATATGCATGGCTCCACGTCCATCTGCACCTAATTCAAAGGCTAAAATACCTTTATCTTCTGAAACGGGACCTAAAACAACCGCACCTGCCCCATCACCAAATAACACAGCCGTATTTCGATCATTCATGTTTGTAACGGTAGAAAGTTTCTCGACCCCGACTACTAAAATATGTTGATAAGCACCTGTTTCAATAAACTGTTGACCTGTAATCATTCCGTACATAAAACCGGCACAGGCAGCACTGACATCCATTGCCGCTGCATTTGTTGCCCCGAGTCTTTCCTGAATTAATGTAGATGTAGATGGAAAAGGCATGTCTGGAGTAACGGTCGCAACGATAATCATATCAATATCTTCCGCCGCTACTTCCGCCATTGTAAGAGCTTCCTTCGCTGCTGAAAAAGCCATATCCGATGTTTTCACATCATCACCTGCAAATCTCCGCTCCTCGATACCTGTTCTAGTACGAATCCATTCATCTGTTGTATCTAATGTTTTTTCAAAATCGGTATTTGTCACAACTTGCTCTGGCACATAGCTTCCGATGCCCCAAACTCCAGCTTTTGGCATTTACATGTTCCCCTTCCCCAATAAAACGTTCTTTCTTCACAATATTAGTACCTGATACTAATACTACATCAAAATTCAAAACCTGTCTAGGCTGTAATTAAGATGATCACCATTTGCAATTGGGCGTTTTCTTGCTCACAGACATGGTAATTTGCCCATAGACTATAGGAGTAATCTACCTTATAGGCATTTTAAAGAGGAGGGATAAAATGTCTAGAAAATCAAATGATCCAGTGCAAAGAGATATTTTTACAGATTTAATGTTTGGGCGTCCACCCGAACCGCAACCGAAAAAAAGCTCATTTACTGACTCCATCGAACAATGTATTCATTTAATTGATAAAATTAGCCCTGCCATTGAAAAGCTAGCACCACTATTAATCATAGCCCAAGCTTTAATTAGTGACAAAGGAACAGATGATTCAAACAAAAAGAAAGAGATAGAGAGTAAAAAAGATATGTAAAAAGCTATGTTTGACAAGGTTTCTAAGTACCCACTTTAACACTTAAAGAAAAGTCGCCGTGTAAAACACGGCGACTTTTCTTTAGTTATTCACTTATCTATACATAGGAAATGGATATCCTGGACCCATCTGCGGTCCGAATTGCGGACCAAATTGAGGACCAAATCCCGGGCCGTAATTAGGGCCGTAATTGGGACCAAATTGAGGACCATAATTCGGAGCCGGATAAAACGTATTGTTACCAAAACTATTAAAAAGTAAAGGGCCAACCGCTAAACCCGCGACAAACGGAAGTAGAGGAAAGAATCGTTCATCTCGATTGTGTGGGTGACGCTGCCCGCGGGCATGTGGATAATGATAGTACTGATAAGGGTAATTGGACATCAAAAACTCTCCTTCGTTATGTGTCTCTTGTTATGTTATGTCCCTTAGCCCTTTTTTGCGCTTGTCTAGTCCTTATTCGCTTTCTTCCTTTTTTAATTCATTCATGATCAAATGGAACATCTGCTCCACTTGATCCTTAATTTTTTGCTCTTCTTCGTTTTTCACTGGCATCTCTTTTAAGTAAGAGAAAGTCTCCATAAACCCTTCGATATGGCCTGTCCTAAATTGAGCAATCGCATAATAAGCAAACATTCGAACCTGAGCCGTATCACTTTCCTTCATTAAATCTATAAAAGGTTGTAACATTTCAAGTCCCTTATGATCATCTTTATTCTTAATGTACTCAATGCCCTCTGTCATTCTCTTGGCAAACGCAAGTAAATGTTCTTTTTTCTGTTCCAATTCCATCATCCTTTAAAACAAAATTAATCGATTTCCACCTCTAAACTACTATGTTTTATTAATCAAGGCAAGTAAGACACCTGTTTAAACTCACCTGTCTGAATATAGTATTGAACCATTTCCTCGATAAATAATACAACCTCCTCAGGAACCTGAGAACTATAATCACCCATACTAATCACACCATCTTGAAAATCTAATGAAAAACGCCCTGACACTAACTTCCCTTTTAAGAAAGCATCAACGACATCAACATAAACTTGATCAACATGTTGAACGGTGCTTGAAAGTACAGAGCTTTCACCTAAATCCGTTTGGTCTGAAACATAGCCTATGACATAGAGACCATCTCTTTTGCTTAATTCAATTAATTCAACATGGAATCCATCACCGATCGGATAAAGAATATCGACCGATTCTTTTTTCATAGCTTCATAAAATTCTTTTGCGGTCTCAAGATCATGCCAACTCATTACATATTCCACCGAAACGTCTATCTGTTCATTTTGAGACGCGACACCAGCAATAAATCCATTGACCTCCGGTTGCCAAGGAAATGCTGCTATAATTCCTACTTGTTCATTTTTACTCATAATCGCTGATAAAACACCTGCAAAATAACCCATTGCATACCCATCAAACGCATAGCTTGATACACGCTCACCCGTTACATCCCCATTAATCACCACAAAGTGTACTTGTGGATAATCATTTGGCAACTCAGAAAAAACCTCACTAAAGCTTTTCCCATGTCCAAAAATTAATGAAACGTGCTCGTCTACTAATTGCTTAACCGCTTGATGAATCTCAGCTTTTGTTTTTATTTCCTCTTTATAGAAAACATCAACATTAAACTGATTATGAACCGAAAGCAACCCTTCGTAACCTTGTCGATTCCAACCATGGTCGTCAATCGTATCTTCTAATAATAATCCAATATTTTGGCTATCTGCCGTACTAATAGACGTGATTGTTGATAAAAATAAGTACAAGATCATCAATATTAATATAATCAAAAGAATGCCTTTTTTACGATACAACTTATGTAACATATCAAACCCATCCTCTCTTATACAGCCATAAACAATTACTCCGTCTACTTTTCGTTCAATTTATGCTTTTTTCCTTTCTATCTTGCAATTTTTCGACATTTGTAACGGAAATGTAAACAAAAGCTTTTCGTGCTTCCTGTTCAAAAGATTGGTATAATGTATCGTAGCATTTCAAGAAATGAGGATCATTATGACATTAAAAAAGGAAATAGAATCACGTAGAACCTTTGCGATTATCTCCCACCCAGATGCCGGTAAAACGACATTAACGGAAAAATTACTTTTATTTGGTGGAGCGATTCGTGAAGCGGGTACGGTAAAAGGAAGAAAAAATAGTAAACATGCGATGAGTGATTGGATGGAAATTGAAAAGCAGCGTGGAATTTCCGTTACTAGCTCCGTGCTCGAATTTTCATATGATGGCTACCATGTCAATATTCTAGATACACCTGGTCACCAAGATTTCAGTGAAGACACCTATCGAACATTAACCGCTGCTGATTCAGCAACGATGTTAATAGATGCTGCCAAAGGGGTCGAAGCTCAAACGAAAAAGTTATTTAAAGTTTGTCGGATGAGAGGTATTCCCATTTTCACTTTTATGAACAAATTAGATCGACAAGGACGCGACCCATTTGAATTAATGGAAGAGCTCGAGAATTTACTTGGCATCCGTTCTTATCCAATGGGATGGCCTATTGGAATGGGGCAATCATTCTCAGGAGTATACGATCGTGTTGAAAAAAAACTCGAGCTTTATAACCCTGATAACCCTAAAGAAATTGATGTGATTTCTTTAAGCGGTCCCGATGATCCTAAGCTAGATGAAGCGATTAATGATGAGGGTTTAGTGGCTCAGTTCCGTGAAGAACTAGAACTGTTAGATGTTGCAGGTGATGAGTTTGATCTAGAAAAAGTGAAGAATGGTGAGCTTACGCCAATCTTTTTCGGCAGTGCGATTTCAAGCTTTGGTGTCCAAACTTACCTCGAGCACATGTTAAAGTTGGCACCTGCTCCGACTCCAAGAATGAGTACAAATGGCGAAGTGAATCCATTTGAGCATGACGGATTTTCTGGCTTTATCTTTAAAATCCAAGCGAATATGAACCCTGCCCACCGTGACCGTATTGCGTTTTTACGCATCACGTCTGGTAAGTTCGAACGTGGTATGACAGTTAAGCATGTCCGCATCGGGAAAAATTTAAAATTAGCTCAACCTACACAATTTTTAGCTCAAAGCCGTAGTTTAGTCGATGAAGCTTATGCAGGTGATATTATCGGGTTATTTGATCCAGGTAATTTACGTATTGGCGATACACTTGTCACAGGTTCAGCTTTTGAATTTGATGAAATGCCACATTTCTCTCCTGAACATTTTAATGCAATAACGGTGAAGGAAGCATTAAAGCATAAATCCTATGAAAAAGGTCTACATCAGTTGACAGAAGAAGGTGCCATTCAGCTCTTCAAAACGTACAACAGCTATGTTGAAAAGCAAATTGTTGGAGTTGTCGGTGTCCTGCAATTTGAAGTATTAGAGCACCGCCTAAAAAACGAATACCATGTTGACATCCAACTTGAAAGATTACCGTTCTCTTTTGCACGATGGGTAAACGGCGAAGAAAAAGCGATGGAGAAATTTAAAAATACGCAACGAAACCTCGTCACCGACCGCGATGGACGCATCGTCGTTTTATTTGAAAATGATTTCCAAATGCGTACAGCCATGGACAAATATCCAGAGCTTGATTTCTTTGAGAATTCGTTTGTGAAGAAGAAGTAATGAGAACGAACAAGTCCCCAATCAATTTGCGATTAGGGGCTTGGTTTCTCATACAAACATCGATTATCTCTATATAATGAGATTACTTTTGGCTCAAAAGAAAAAACCTGTCCAAAAAAAAGGATAGGATATGTTTTTCACCACCTGATAGTTGAGTAGGAAAGTGGTTAAACAATAGGGTGTAATAAGCTTTCACAGTAGCTTATCACACCCTCTATTTAATCAGAATCACTTGACCAGTTATTTTGATTCATCTGCTTTTCATGCTCTACTTGTTTTTGTATTCCTTCTTCTAAGCTTGTTTGAACTTCAAACCCTAGTAATTGCTTCGCCTTTTCAGTGGATAGTGTTGTTTTGAATCCACTCTTTGCCGTCCATTTATGCCCTAACAACTCAACCCCACGCTGCCACTCTCCTAATTTTCCCGTCGCAATGTGGAAAATTTCATTTGTATGTGATGTAGTCACACTTAACATGAATGCATCAATAACATCATCAATATATACAACATCCATTTGTGAGCGATCCATATTCGGTTGTTCAACCCCATTTAAAAATTGCTGATAAGTCATATCTGTTCGCTGAAACGGACCATATATAGTTGGCAATCGAAAAATGAGATAGGAAAGATCAAGCTCATTTGCCAATTTCATAATTAATGTTTCACTGGCTAATTTCGTTATTCCGTATGCGGTCGTGGGATTAGTGGGGGTTTTTTCAGTAATAAGTCCAGGTCTTTCCCCATATACCTGCACAGTAGAAGGAAAAATGAATCGTGACGATTTAGACATATTTTTGATGACCTCTTTCGTTAATAAAACATTGCGACTGATGACTTCCTGAAGCCTCGGCCACTTATTATCATGTTTGGTTAAGGCCGCAAAATGGAAAACAACATCTGCATCATTTATTACTTCCTTCAAATCAACCTCTTCTATTTTCTCTTCAATAAGTTTATATAAAGCATTCCTACCTAACCGCATCTGCATTTCTTCCCGTTCTTTTTGACGATCAACTTGTCTCTCATCAATCGCAATCACCTCGTATCCATTTTCCAAAAGTCTTTGGCTTAGGTGAAAACCAATAAACCCTAATCCTCCAGTAATGACAACTTTTTTCATCAAGCTCCTCCTATACTAGCAATAAAAAGAACTCAAACCCTCTCCGCCACCATTTCACAGAGAGGGTCTCAGAGCTTTTTTTCATTTTTCTTAAAAAACGACCGTACTGGTTGTTTAAAAGAGGAAAAACTTTTGCCCAACCCGTACAAACTTAATGATACTGGTAAGTTCTTTTTCACAAATTCTTGCTCGAAAGGGCGGCTATGAGAAGCAACTTTAAATCTCTTGTCTGCCATCATGTGATAAATATGAATGGGGGCACAGTCAACCCAATGTTCAAATTGAATAAATGCCTGACAATACTCTTTCGTCACATCATTTTCCTCGACTCCATGTGCCGCTGAAAGCTCTTGAATAAACCGTTTAAAAAATAGCTTACTTTGTTTTTCTTCTTGAAAAATCCGTTCCAAATAAATGCATGGATTCAAAAGGAATGCAGACCTGATTAGCTGAGGTCGCTTTTCCAGTAACTTTAGGACAACCAAAGCCCCAGCACCTTCTGCAAAGAAATGAAACTTTTCGTTTAAGATTTGTTTCTTTACTAAGTAATGATGAAGCTGTTCCATATATTCACAAGCACGCTCACTTCCCCAATGCTTTCCAAACAATTGTGAAGCAATCACTGTATAGCCTTCTTCTAATAAACTTAATAGGAACGAATGTCGTTCTGGATGCCGCTCCCAAATGCTTGAGTTTTTTTCAACTGTCCGATCATTATCCGATAAAAGGATGATTGCAAAGCCATTTGGACGCTGAGGCAAATAAACCACATTCGCTTGTTCTTCCATATGAAAATAGTGCGTGTAGACTGTCATACTCTCGCCTCTTTTTTTAATTTTAGCCCTTCTTTTTTTCATCCTTATATTACCGTATGCAGCAAGTCGAAAAGTGGAAACCGTATCTTGAGATTTCCATTGATTTTGTAGTGTTTCATGTATATGTACGCAATTAGAAAAGATGTTAGGTGATTTTTGTGTGAAAGTGTACTTAGAGGCGGTATGCTCATCTTCGAAAATCGCTCCGGGAATGGGGACACGCTCTCCACAGGCTTTTTCTGCCCGCAACCCTGAAATTCGACGTTTGCTCGGGCTTTCTCACGCTTTTTTCGCGCGCAACCCCGTGATTCCGCTTTTGCTCGCTTTTCCGCCCGCAACCCCGTGATTCGACGTTTGCTCGGGCTTTCTCACGCTTTTTCCGCCCGCAACCCCGTGATTCCGCTTTTGCTCGGGCTTTCTACTCGCTTTTCCGCCCGCAACCCCGTGATTCGACGTTTGCTCGGGCTTTCTTCCTCTTTTCTCGCCTGCAACCCTGTGATTCGACGTTTGCTCGGGCNTTTGCTCGGGCTTTCTTCCTCTTTTCTCGCCTGCAACCCTGTGATTCGACGTTTGCTCGGGCTTTCTACGCTTTTTTGGCTCGCAACCCCGTGATTCGGCTTTTGCTCGGGCTTCCTTCCGCTTTTTTGGCTCGCAACCCCGTGATTCCGCTTTTACTCGGGCTTTCTCCCGCTTTTTTGGCTCGCAACCCCAAGATTCGATTTTTGCTCGGGGTTTCTCCCTCTTTTCTCGCCCGCAACCCCGTGATTCCGCTTTTGCTCGGGCTTTCTACTCGCTATTCCGCCCGCAACCCCGTGATCCGCTTTTGCTCGGGCTTTCTCCTCTTTTTTCTGCTCGCAACCCCGTGATTCCGCTTTTGCTCGGGCTTTCTTCCTCTTTTCTCGCCTGCAACCCCGAGATTCGATTTTTGCTCGGGCTTTCTCCCTCTTTTCTCGCCCCCAACCCCGTGATTCCGCTTTTGCTCGGGCTTTCTACTCGCTTTTCCGCTCGCAAGCCCGTGATTCGACGTTTGCTCGGGCTTTCTCCCTCTTTTCTCGCCCCCAACCCCGTGATTCCGCTTTTGCTCGGGCTTTCTACTCGCTTTTCCGCTCGCAAGCCCGTGATTCGACGTTTGCTCGGGCTTTCTCCCTCTTTTCTCGCCTGCAACCCCGAGATTCGATTTTTTCTCCGCATTGCGCCAACATTTTCTTCCGCTTTGTTGCGTATCTTCGTTTTCGGGGCTTCCTCCGACTTTTTCCGCCCCCACCTCCGCGAACCCGATTTTCTCTTTATATACCCAAAAAAAGCTGCAACGATCCGTTGTTCTCAACGTATCATTACAGCTTTTATCGCTTGTTATGGTTTTCTTTTTGGTGTCCATTTTCGATTGTGATTGGTTGTATCTGGAAACTTATCACCTGCGTGTAATCTGACTGAGCGAGGCTTTGTTACTGGACTACCAGTCTCACCTATCTCTACATAAATCCCATTGTTTGGAGCTTTTTGCCCCGGTTCAAACTGACGGTTTTGTCCCATGATTTCCCCTCCTTTTGCTTAGCTTTTCCTAAGAAAAGAAAATCATGAGTCTTTTAACGAATAAGTGAAGCTAGGATCGCTTTTTGAGCATGAAGGCGATTTTCAGCCTGATCATAAATGACAGAATGCCCCCCATCTATAATGGTATCAGATACCTCTTCTCCACGATGTGCTGGTAAGCAATGTAAGAAAAGAAAGTCTTGTTTAGCGTGCTGTACTAACTCTTCATTAACTTGATAAGCTTTTAAAGCTTGCTCCCTTTCGTGTTGTTCAGCTTCAAATCCCATACTAGCCCAAACATCGGTATAAATGACATCCGCATCTTTTACTGCCTCTTTTGGATCTGTACACAATGAGATTGTCGCACCGGTTTCATTTGCTGCGTCTTGTACTTTAGCGAAAATAACCGGATCAACCTCATATCCTTTTGGTGTACTAACAACAACGTCCATCCCAACCTTAGCACCTGCTGCTAGTAAAGAGTGTGCGACATTATTACCATCACCAACGTAAACAAGCTTTAAACCAGCTAACTTCCCTTTATGTTCGAGTACCGTTAATAAATCAGCCATCGCTTGACAAGGATGATAAAGGTCTGTTAAAGCATTAATGACCGGTACAGACGAATATTGGGCAAATTCCTCAACGGTTTCATGAGAATTGGTACGAATCATAATTGCATCCACATATCTCGCTAAAACATTGGCCGTATCTTTAATAGGTTCTCCACGACCTATTTGTAAGTCACGTGGACTTAAAAATAAGGCATGTCCGCCAAGCTGAGTCATTCCGACTTCAAAAGATACGCGCGTTCTAGTTGAGGCATTCTCAAAAATCATCCCTAATGATTTCCCTTGCAACATTGGAGTTTGTTCACCTTGCTTTTGTTTCGCTTTAAGGTCAATCGCAACTTCTAATAAGTGCTTTATTTGTTGTGGTGAATAATCCAATAACGTTAAAAAGTCCAAACCCTTTAAATCAATTTCACTTTTCTCAATCGTCTGCTCCATAAATTTCCCACTCCTTGTTCTTATTTTTATACGGTAACTTGTTTATTGGTTTGTAACCATTCCTGTAAAGAGCGTAATGTCTCCCGGTCATTCTTTCGCCCTTTTATCATCGCATCCAATGTTGTCAATTCTGTAATGACCGTCAATCGTTGTTTTAATGCTTCTTTCCGGTTTTCACTTCCTGTTTTGAAACCAGGCTTCGGTAAAGATATTAAGGCGACAGCTTCATCATTTTGTAACCATGTCTCAAAATCATCTTCAACAAAACTAAATCCATGTTTTAATAGGGTCTCTTTATACTTGTTCATTTCCTCTGAATAAATAGAATCAATATCCAAATAAATGATACCACTTTGCTTATACAGTGCAGGGACCTGTGCTTGTGTCCAAGTAAACGCCTTATAAAAAGCCTCATTCAGATGATCACTGATACTAATCAATTCTCCCGTTGATTTCATTTCTGCTTCTAAAATCGGATCAACCCCTGCAAGCTTTTGGTATGAAAAGATCGGTGCTTTTACCGTATAAAAACTTGTCGGTTCAACGATGGAACGCTCTTTTCCAATTTCTTTTAATGATTTTCCTAATAAAAGTTGGACTGTATCGTGAATGAAAGGCTCATTATATACCTTACTCAGAATAGGAACCGTCCTTGAAGCCCGAGGATTAATTTCAATCACATAAATTTGACCGTCAAACATAACAAATTGAATGTTAAAAATACCTTTAAAATCAATGCCTTGAGCAATTTTTCTCGTATAATCTTGTACTTGTTCTAACACACTGGTTGTTAAAGTAGGAGGTGGTGTCACGGCGATACTATCTCCAGAGTGGACACCAGCTTTCTCAATATGTTCAAATACACCTGCGATATAAATATCTGTTCCATCTGAAAGGGCATCAACTTCAAATTCAATACCAGGATAATACGCATCAATCAAAAGAGGGAAAGCCACTTCATTTTGCGGATTTTGTAAAAATCGATTCATGTCATGTTCGCCTGTAAAAATCATCATTCCTTGACCGCCAATTACATAGGAAGGCCTTATTAAAACTGGAAAACCAACCTGTTCTGCCTTCTGTAAAGCATCTTGATGGTCATAAGCGGTTTCACCAGGAATATGAGGGACTTTCACTTGTTGCATAAAATCATAAAATAAACCTCGATCCTCAAGTCGATCAATCGTTAACTGGTTCGTTCCAAATAATTTCACTCCTGCTTTTTCCAACCCTTCTACAAGAGAGATGGCCGTTTGTCCTCCTAATTGAACAATTACACCCTCCACTTGCTCCAATTCAACAACGGATAGAACATCTTCAACCGTTAAAGGTTCAAAATATAAACGGTCGGCTGTTGCATAATCGGTACTCACCGTCTCCGGGTTATTATTCATAATAATCGCTTCATAACCAAGCTTTCGCAAACTAATTGCACCATGAACAGAGCTATAATCAAATTCTATACCTTGACCTATTTTTATCGGTCCAGAACCTATAATTAATATTTTTTTATGTTGACTTGGAATTGCATCATTTTCACCTGACCAACTGGAGTAGAAATAAGCCGTTGAAGCTAAAAACTCTCCTGCACACGTATCAACCATCTTGTAAGAAGGGATGATCCCCAGCTCTTTACGCTTTTTGCGAACATCGCTTTCATCTACCGTCCAAGCAACTGCTAATTGTTCATCTGAGAATCCGTATTTTTTATACCTTTTTAAAGCATCTCCAGTAACAAGATCAAATGAATCCTTTTCTATTTCCTTCTCCATCCCAACAAGACGTTCATAAGCCGCTAAATAGTAATGGTTAATACCTGTTTTTTCGTGAAGTTCTTTTTTCGTTATCCCTCGACGTAAAAGTTCCAACATCGCAAAAAAACGGCGGTCATCGGCCTGTTGAACAACTTGCCATAACTCTTGATTGTTCCAGCCATTTAAACTTGTTAATGTTAATCCCTTTGTTTTCATTCCTAATGAACGCACCGCTTTTTGCAACCCTGCTTCTAAATTACGCTCAATCGCCATTACTTCTCCCGTTGCTTTCATCTGTGTCCCTAGCTTGCGATCAGCATGAATGAACTTATCAAATGGCCATCGTGGGAACTTAACAATCACATAATCTAAGGCAGGCTCAAAGCTCGCATACGTATGGCCAGTTACGGGATTTAAAAGTTCATGTAAGTGATAACCTAAGCTTAATTTCGCTGCCATTCGTGCAATCGGATAACCTGTTGCTTTCGATGCTAATGCCGAAGACCGACTAACACGTGGATTCACTTCAATTAAATAATACTGCTTACTGTGTGGATCTAAAGCAAATTGAATATTACATCCGCCAACGATACCTAAAGCACGAATGATTTTTAATGAAACGGAACGAAGCATTTGATATTCAACATCTGTTAATGTTTGTGAAGGTGCCACGACGATTGAATCACCCGTATGTACACCTACTGGATCAATATTTTCCATGTTACATACAGTGATACATGTATCATTACTATCTCGCATAACCTCATATTCAATTTCTTTGAAGCCTGCGATACTTTTTTCAATTAAGCATTGCTGTATTGGACTTAATGCTAAGCCACCTTTAATAATTTGCCTTAATTCTGTTTGATCATCCGCAATTCCACCACCTGCACCACCTAATGTATAAGCAGGTCTGACGATAATAGGGTAACCAACCAATTCAGCAAAAGCTAAAGCCTCTTCAACCGTCGTGACAATTTCACTTTCTGGGACTGGTTCATTTAACTCATTCATTAATGCCCGAAACAATTCACGATCTTCCCCTTTTTTGATCGAATCAATCGGTGTTCCTAGCAATTCAATTTGATGCTTAGCTAGAATTCCTTGATCATGTAAGGCAAGAGCTAAATTTAAACCAGTTTGACCTCCTAACGTTGCTAAGATTCCATCTGGTTTTTCTTTTGTCATGATTTTTTCAACCGTTTCAACCGTAAGTGGTTCAAAATAAACGACATCCGCACAAGCTTCATCCGTCATCACCGTAGCTGGATTATTATTGATTAATACAACCTCGACTCCTTCTTCTCTTAACGCCAAGCATGCTTGTGTCCCTGCATAATCAAATTCAGCAGCCTGCCCAATGACAATTGGCCCTGAGCCAATCACAAGCACTTTTTTTATCTCTATCTGTTTAGGCATACAACTTCTCTCTCCCTTTTAACTTCACCATACTCACAAACGTTTCAAACATTTTCTCACTATCGCTCGGTCCAGGATGAGCCTCCGGATGAAACTGCATCGATAAAATCGGTAATGTCTTATGCTCCAACCCTTCAATGGAACCATCATTAATATTGTAGAACCTTGCTTTAAGAGCTGTTTGAGTAAGACTTTCTTCATTCACAACATAACTGTGATTTTGTGAAGTCATATACACCTTATTCGTCACTTCGTCCAAAACAGGTTGGTTGGCTCCTCTATGACCAAAGCGCAACTTCTCTGTATCAGCTCCAAAAGCAAGGGCTAGCAACTGATGTCCTAAACAAATACCTAAAGTTGGGTACGTCTCTGCGAGCGTTTTAATCGTCTCCAAGTAAGGTGTCAATAGCTTAGGGTTACCCGGGCCATTGGATAACAATATTCCATCTGGCTTAATCTGTGCGATTTCCGATTCCATTTTTGTGTAAGGAATCACGGTTACTTGACAATTCAATTTTACTAACATATCGACCATTGACTTTTTGTACCCGAAATCGATTAAGACAATATGCTCTTTACCTTCACCAAATGTTAACACCTCTTTGGTAACGACTTGCGAAACAACATCTTTCTCTTCTAGAGGCTTAGTTTGAGTGAAATCAACGCTATCTAGATTTGTCGTCATAATCGCTCTCATATCACCATGTTCGCGAATCCGTTTCACAATCGCTCTCGTATCTACATTGGTTATTAATGGCATATTCGCAAAACGGCAACCTGATTCTAATGAATGGTTGGCTTCATAATGGAAAGCTGCTTGTGATAACTCACTTACAATTAACGCTTCCGCCTGAGGTTTTATACTTTCAAAATCACCTTCATTCAAGCCGTAATTACCAATTAACGGATAAGTGAAAACAACCATTTGCCCTTTAAATGATGGATCACTTAATACCTCTTGATATCCAGTCATCCCTGTAAAGAATACGATTTCTGCATGAATATCACCGTCTACCTCTCCAATAATATCTCCTTTAAAAATATCTCCAGTTTCTAATACAATATATCCTTTCATGACTTCTCCTCCACCAAAACGAATCTTTATTCTTTTACAAGTATGTTTATTCATTCAGAACCAAAATAATAAGCTTTCCTCAGCTTTTTTTTGGTCAACATGTATAGATATTAAGAAACCGATATCTCCTTTTTCGATTCATTCATTGATTGTTTTATAATTTGCACGGCTTTATTTAAGTCTTGTTCACTTACATTGATAGGTGGTAGTAAGCGAATGACATTCAGACCAGCTGGCAAAACGAGTAAACCGTGTCGGCGTATTTTCGTAATCACTTCATTGACAGGTCCGCTACACGCTATCCCAATTAGAAAACCTAAGCCCCGAACCTCATTTACAAATGAATGGTCCATTAATTCTTCACGTAAAACATGTTTCCATTTCGTCGCTTTTTCTTTAATTTCCTGAAAATCTTGTGCTAGTAATTCTTCTAATACGGCTTTAGCTGCCGTCATTGCGAGTGGATTACCTCCAAACGTCGAACCATGTGAACCTGCTTGAAAAGCATCATTTAAATGGGCTTTGCCTAACATAGCTCCTACTGGAAAACCGTTTCCTAACCCTTTTGCTAATGTCACAATATCTGGGGATAAACCAAATTGCTCATAAGCAAAAAATGAACCTGTGCGACCAATTCCAGTTTGAACCTCATCGATGATCAGCAAGATTTCTTTTTCTTTTGTCAACTCAATTAAAGCTTTTGCAAAGCTGGGTTCTAATACCCTTACGCCACCTTCACCTTGAACAACTTCAATCATAATCGCCGCTACGTCATCATTCACCTTTTTTAATAAAGTCTCCGTATCATTAAAAGGGCTATAATCAAAACTCGATAAGAGCGGGCCAAATCCACCGTGAATTTTCTCTTGACCTGTTGCAGACATCGTCGCAAACGTTCGTCCGTGAAAAGAATCTTTCATCGAGATAATTTTATGTTTCCCTGTTGCCTTACGAGCTAATTTAATCGCGGCTTCATTTGCCTCTGCTCCACTATTACAGAAAAAGACATGGTCACATACACTGTGTTCCGTTAGGATTTTGGCGACTTCCTCTTGTTGCTTAATCTGAAATAAGTTTGAACTATGCCATAAAAGATCAAGCTGGTCTTTGACAGCCTTTGTAATCGTCGGATGACAATGTCCGAAATTGTTAACCGCTATACCTTGCACAAAATCTAAATACTCTTTTCCTTCTGTATCGATTAAATAACTTCCTTGCCCTTTGGCAACCTCTACTTCCCATTTGTTATAAGTTGAAAACAATGAACTCATCTACGACCACCCTTTAAGACGCTGTTGTGGCGACTTGTTTTTTTATAATTTTTGTACCGTATAAAGTTCCATTTGAAATGAGGCTTGAGCCTTTCCCATTCATAATCCACACCGATTGCAAGGAACCTGTTAAGCTTTGTACGGCAGCCTTCACCTTTGGGATCATGCCGCCATAAATTGTACCATCACTCATAAAAGCTTCAATTTCTTCAGAAGTAATCGTCGGCACTAACTGCTCATCCTTTAAAATTCCATCAACATCTGTCACAAAAACAAGCTCTTCTGCCCCTAGCTTTGAAGCGATACTAGCCGCGGCACTATCTGCGTTAATATTATATCGTTGTCCCGATACACCGATCCCAATCGGTGCAATTACAGGTATATAACCTTGATGCAGCAAATGAACCAATAAATCTGTGTTAATTTGTATCGGCTCTCCTACAAAGCCGAACTTCTCTTCATCTACTGCTTCCGCAACAATTAGTTGACCGTCACTACCTGATAAACCAATCGATTTTGCTCCAACGCTTTGTAACTTACGCGTCAATTGCTTATTCATCTTTCCGCAAAGCACCATTTCTGCCGTATCTAATACCTCTTCTGTTGTTTTTCGTAAACCGTCTATAAAAGTTGAAGGAATTTCAAGTTTGGTAAGCATTTCGTTAATGGCTGGCCCGCCACCATGGACAATAATCGGGTGTTTACCCGACATCTGAAGTTGCTTAATACTCTCAAAAAAGGAATCTGTTAGCTCTGTAATTGTACTACCTCCACATTTCACAACAACGATTGAATTCATCAAATCTCTCCTCCTTTTGTATGAAAGTTAGTGCGAACATAAAGCGTTAATCGTCGCTACATAATGACCACTTTGTGCAGATACTCCGAGGTTTGGGCTCAGTATCTTCACGATTCCTTATGAACCTTAAGGTGGCGATAGCAGACTTTCATCTTTGTTGGTGGTGGAGCGGTTTTGGCCCCGACATCAGCGTATTATATGGATAAATAGTTATGTTCTGTAACCTGCATTAATTCGTACGTAGTCATAGGTTAAGTCACAGCCCCAAGCCTTCCCAAACCCTTGACCATTGTGTAAATTGACGGTAATCAAAATTTGTTCATTTTCTAAATAATGTGTAGCTTCTTCTTCCAAAAAAGGAACAGGTTGACTGTTCACTAAGGTATCGATTTCACCTAATTTAATATCAATCGTTTCTGGATTAATTTCACAGCCACTATAACCAATCGCACAAATGATTCTTCCCCAGTTTGCATCCGTCCCATACACCGCGGTTTTCACAAGGTCAGAACCGACGATTTGTTTCGCTACCTTTCCCGCTTCCTCATCTGAAATGGCACCATGTACTTGAACTTCAATAAGTTTCGTCGCCCCTTCACCATCTCGGGCAATTTGCTTCGCTAACGATTCACACGTCAATTTTAATGCCTGATAGAAAATCTCCCAATCTGGATGTGCCGGCGTTAATGTCTCGTGATTAGCTAAGCCTGAAGCCATCACCATCGCCATATCATTTGTAGAAGTATCACCATCAACAGTAATTCGATTAAAGGTTTCATTCGTAATTTGTAAAAGAGCTTGTTGCAAAATTTCTGGTTCAATTTTGGCATCTGTTGTGATAAAAGAAAGCATTGTTGCCATATTTGGATGAATCATACCCGAACCTTTCGCAACTCCTCCGATGGAGACGCTCTCTCCCTCTACTTGTATTTGATAACAAGCTTGTTTATTCATCGTATCCGTCGTCAAGATTGCTTCATTAAACAAAACACCATCATCGTAGCTACCACCTAACTCAAGCTGCTCAATACCTGCTCTGATTTTGTCCATTTGCATATATTCACCAATGACTCCCGTAGATGTCACGGCTACCAAATGTTCTTCGCAAGCAAACTTTTTTGCACTCAATGCTCTCATTTCATAAGCATCTTCTAAGCCTTGCTTTCCTGTACAAGCATTTGCATTTCCACTATTAACTACGAGTGCTTGAATTTTACCTTCTTTAGCAATGCTCTCCTTCGTAACTTGTAATGGAGCCGCTTGTATTTTATTTAATGTATAAACAGCGGCTGTGCTTGCCGGAACCTCACAGACGATCGCTCCTAAGTCCAATCTTTTTCGTTTAACACCAGAATGAATCGCTGCTGCTTGAAAGCCAATTGGTGTTAAGATTCCGCCATCTACTTTTTCTATGATTTGTTTTTCTTTACTTAAAGTTTTCACTACATGCACTCCTTTATGGATAAACCGGAACAATCTTCAAACCTGCCTGCTCATCCCAGCCGTTCATAATATTTAAGTTTTGAATCGATTGACCCGCTGCCCCTTTAACAACATTATCAATAACGGAAATGACGGTTATTCTTTGCGTTCGTTCATCAAAACCGATACCAATATCACAATAATTACTGCCGTACACCTCTTTAGTCGCTGGAAATACTCCCTCTGGTCGCACTCTGACAAAAGGTGCCGACTGATAACTTTCGTTATATAGAGTACGCAGGTCTTGTTCTGTCAACCCTTCGTTCGCCTGTACATAAATCGTGGCCATAATCCCTCTTACCATCGGTACTAGGTGTGGTTGAAAGGTAATCGGTGCAACTTGTTCATCCCAGCCCTTTAGTACTTGTTCAATTTCTGGTATATGTTTATGCTTATTGATTTGATAAGCCTTAAAGTTCTCATTCATTTCACTAAAATGTGTCATCGCACTCGGACTACGTCCTGCCCCAGAAGTTCCCGATTTTGCATCAATAATTATAGAATCCAGTTGAATCAGATTATGCTTTATTAATGGGGCTAACCCAAGCAAAGTAGCTGTAGGGTAGCAGCCTGGATTGGAAATAACAGTTGCTTCTTTGATTTGCTCTTTGTTCCATTCTGGCAACCCATAAACAGCACGATCGATTATAGCTTGACTAGCAGCCTCTCTTTTATACCAAGACTGATAGAGTTCGCGGTTCTTCAGACGTAAATCACCTGATAAATCAATAATCTGTAAACCTAAGTTTGCAAGCTCTAAAGAGAGGTTTGCTGAAACTCCTGGTGGTGTGGCAAAAAAGACCGCATCTACCTGTTCTGCCATTTTCTCTGTATGAATATCTTCTAATCTTTGTTCATAAATTCCTGATAAATGTGGATAGGATTCATGAATATTCATACCTTCCTGCGAAGATGAATATACGACGATTTCATTTATTTCTGGATGCTGATGAAGCAACCTTAGCAAATCTGAACCACCGTATCCTGTTGCTCCAACAATTCCAATTCTCATTTTTTTCTCTCCCATTCATTCACAACTCTTTTTTTGATCTTGGTAACATTATAAATATGAATAAAAATAAATTCAACTGTATTTTTATTTTATTTCAAATAAATTAGAAAAGACTATTTTTTGTTTATATTTACCAAAAAATAAAAAACTGCCTCAAAAGTCATTTTAGACTCTTAAGACAGTTTTTTTATTCATTCATGAACAGTGGATACCTCACACATCAAATATACATAAATATGCAATATGTATACCATTATCATGACAGACGTGAACAAGTCATTTGGTATTTACTACCAACCTACATTATAACTCTTGCTCAATTACTTTGATAATATCTTCAATAATAGGCTCCTGCTGTGGTTGCATGCCGTTGTAACTCCGAATGACCTGACCTTCCTTGTTGATTAAGAAAAATCTTGTTGAATGACCAATGTCTGAACCATCTGGGTAAGGCTGTACAGGTTGCTTAAATCCTTCTACTGAGAATTCCATGATTTCTTTCTGATCATAACCCGATAAGAAATGCCATGTCTCCAAATTGGCTCCAACATTTGTGCCATAATTTTTTAGGTGTTCAGGCGTATCTCTTTCAGGATCAACCGTAAAAGTTACAAACTGTATGTCCACACCTTCTTCTTCAAGTGCTTTTTGCAAATGTAACATATTCGGTGTCATCACCGGGCAGACAGTCGTACAAAACGTAAAAACCATATTGGCTAAATAATAGTTGTCTGCTAAATCCTCACTACCAAACGATTCTCCTTCTTGATTGGTAAAGGTGAAACTAGGTATATGTGCGTCATATTTCGCATAATCATATTCATCATTAAGCTCCGAGCCACCTAGCTCATATATCCAACCACAACCCGAAAGTAGAAGGACGCCTAGTAAAACAATCCATGCATGTTTCATACTGAATTCCCCTTTTATTCCGTTCTCATTTGAGATGGAATATCACTAATTGTCAATTCTCCGTCTTGCTGTTTCTCTTTTCTTAACCACTCTTTAAAAACATAAGCGATCGTAATCCCGTAAATAATTTCTTGCATAATCTTCATCAAAACACCTGCAAGCTGTTGGTCCATTCTAGTTTCAAGAAACGAAAATGATTGAGGGCCACTAAACATATCATATGGTATTGTTGCTCCTGCTGGTAAACAGTAAGCCATTGCATTAGCCCACACTGCTGGATTTGTATACGTCTCATACATCGCATTTGGTGCAAAAATAATCAGTGCACAAGCAGGTGTAATTAATAGACCATTCAAGAAAATATAAAGAATTCGTTTTAAATCAGATAAATAACTATAGTTCGGCAATGGCTGAATCATAAACCACCACATTAGAAACGCTGCAAAAAACAAGCCATATTGATAGAAGCTATGTAAGACCGGATTTTGCATAAGACTGTCAAACATAAACGGTACATGATAAAATGAAAATAATCCATTAAATAAAAATAATGCCATAATAGGGTTCCAAATAAAAACCAATGGTTTTGTCACTTTCCATTGCTTTATTTTATTGACAATCGCTTCTAGGAACCACTTGGGTAAGGCAAGTAATAATAATGGGACCGAAATAATATACGCAAAGATCATTTGAGCCATATGTATCGTTATCATTAAATGACCGGCGATATATAACGGACTACCCCAACCAAGATATAAAGCAATCATAAAAAGGGCAAAATATATTTTCTTTCTAAAAGGGACAGGCTCGGCACCTTTAAAACGGGATCGCCATTTTGTAATAAGCATACCATACAAAAATGCAACGATAAGTAAACCAACGATTAATTCAGGTGTCCATAGAGCACGCCACGTAAAAGTCGTAAATAATGAATCCATAGGGTGAACCTCCTATATATGAAAAAATGACTTATCTCTAAAAGAGAATTATATGAATAAAAGATGCCGATGCAAGCCAAAGCAACCCTACGGCACCCATCAAACTTGAAACCGACTCTTTGCCACTAGTATTACATTCTATTTGAATTTGTATGAAAGTTACTTAGGGCGATAGTTTGTGCCTTGAAGTTAGCTGGTCATCCATAACTATAACATATTCAAAGATTGGTGACGGAGCCGAATACGGCAATTTTGTTACCTATTTATGAAATCGAAAGGAAGATATGATGACACAACAACATTTAATTGCCCTAGATTTAGACGGTACTTTACTAAAGGACGATAAAACGATCTCTGAACGTAATTTACAAGCCATCACCAAAGCCCAACAAGCAGGCCATAAAGTGGTCATTTCAACCGGAAGACCATACCGTGCTAGTCTTCAGTATTATCAACAATTAAATCTTCAAACAGCCATTGTTAATTTTAATGGGGCCTTTGTGCACCATCCATTCGATAAAAGCTTTCAAACGATGCATTCACCATTAGATTTAAAAACTGCACAAACAGTCATTGAAACATGTGAAGCCTTTCAAGTAAGTAATATTATGGTCGAAGTTGTTGATGACTTCTATTTACGTCACTTCGATCAACTTTTAATTGATACGTTTGTAGCAGGAAATAGCCCCGTGGAATATGGTGACTTAAAAAAACTACTAACTGAGGATCCGACGTGTATTTTAATTCACCCCCATGATCACCATGTCCAAGATTTAAAACAATTATTAAAGGATGCTCATGCACAAGTGATTGACCAACGCTCATGGGGAGCACCCTGGAATGTTTTAGAGCTCGTCAAGACGGGAGTTAACAAAGCAGTAGGATTAAAGAAGGTTGCTGATTATTACCAAATCCCTGCTGAAAGAATTATCGCTTTTGGAGACGAAGATAATGATTTTGAAATGATTGAATACGCAGGCAAAGGAATTGCTATGCATAATGCAATTCCAGAACTCAAATCCTTGGCTAACGACATTACTCTCTCCAACGAAAAAGATGGTATCGCCGTATATCTAGAAGAAAACTTGTCATTATAACAAACAGGCCTGTCACATTTTACATGAAGTAAAATGTGACAGGCTTTCATTTAATTGATGAATCTACTACACCGTTTCACAATCATAAGCAGAAATGTTAGCTTTCAAGTTCGAGTAACTCATCCTACTCACCTTCCGCTTTTTATGATAAGCTAGCATTAATTAGGAAGATTCGTAGTTTTTAGTTTTTAGGAGGATTACAATGGTACATATATTTCAACTACAAAAAGATGCTTCTGAAGAAACACTGATTAAACTGGCCCATCTATTATTAGAACAACAAGGTCCCTTGGCCAAAAACGAGCCCTTTGCTACGGATATGCATGCCCAAATATTAGCAACGATTAAGTTAGCCCAAGAGGAACACTCTCACGCTCATATTTTTATTGCAGAAAAAGAACAAGCATTTGTTGGAGCCGCTTTTCTAAATGTAGCTATTAGTATTGATAAAGGTGGTCATTACATCTGGCTAAATGATTTATTTGTCCACAAAGAACACCGCAATCAAGGGATTGCCAAAAAAATTCTTCTCAAAGTCATCTATTGGGCAGAAACAAAAAATATAAAAGGTATTGAACTCGAAACAGGTATTAATAATGAAGCCACAAAAGCCTTATATAATTCTTTAGGCTTTTATGATATTATTTCAAAACGATACGGCTTTGGATTTTAGATTTTTTTTTAAGTGGACAGACACCCTCATTTTCAAACCGCTCTCATTCCCCTTTATACGCATAACCTTTATATCGTTAAATTTTCTACGCCCATTTCTTACTCGTTATGGGCTTTTTGCTTCTTTTTTCTGAATATTCAACATATGATGTAGCAAACTCAATAAACTTCTCAATTGAATTTTCAGAGATACATTCTCTTACCTTAGCCAACGATTAAAGGGGTGTGCCCTACATGAATGATGCATATTTAGAAGTAGAATTTTCTGAACTCTATATAGAATTAACGAAAACAGCACTCCATCAATTTATTAAAAGAATGATGAGTCAGAATTACTCTCTCTATTGGCGTTATGATGCGAAGACAATATATTTAATGGTCGAGTTAGATGAGTCTGTTCATGAATTACCTTTCGTTCGAAATCCGAATTTTTTAACACTATCTGTGACGAACCTCCATGTATATGATGAAGTCCTCGCTACTTCTCTTGAAAAATTATTACAAGCAGAAAAAGGAAACGGTATCGTTAAAAGGGTAACGGAAGGCCCTCATTATATAACTTCGTATCGGGCTGGTGACATTGAATCAATGATAGAAATCGATGGGAGTGAAAAAGTGATGATGAACCGAAACGGATCAATGATCCAATACCGTGATGACGGCAAATCAGTAGAACCACAAACTCTTTATAATATGATGACATTAGAAATCGATTACGTGCTAATGGAGCTGTTTGAAGCCATTACCGATGCCGATGATCTGTCTATAGAGTCTCATAAAAAGAAGCTAAAAAAATTATTATCTCGTCGTGAGCAAGTCGAACACCTTTTAGCTAAGTAAGACTTATCGTTCATAAAAGCTTATGAGCAAGCATCGAGCAATCGTGCTTGCATTTTTTCGGGGACACCGTTTTATCCATCAGTATCCCACTCTTATACACTCGGATAATAAATGACCATCGTCATTTCACAATCTACCTCTCCTATTGCCCGGTATACATGTTCGCGATCAGCCTTAAAATGAATCGCTTCCCCTTGTCTAACCCAATAGCTTTCTTCATTAACATCAACCTGAAGTTGCCCGTGTTCTACCATGATGAATTCTTCCACACCAATCGAATGAGCTTCTGCCCGGTAACCATATCCTACCTTCAATCGAGCAGAATAGATTTCAAATGGTTTAAAGACTTGTTTAGCAAACAATGGAAATACCTCATAACCGCCATCATGATTCGTTAAGCTTTTTACATCGGCCCGTTTAACAATTTGTACCTCTTCTTGTTCTTCCTCAATAAAAAAGCTAAATGGCAAGCCTAACCCTTTCGCAATCTTCCATAAGGTCGAAACAGTTGGGTTGGATATACCTCGTTCTATTTTCCCTAACATTGGCTTACTTACCCCTGTTTGAGTAGCTAGCTCCTCTAAGGACAAGTCTTTCATATGTCGTATCTTTTTTAAACGAGTTCCAATTAAATGGTTCATCTCATTATTTTCATTCATGACTTGCCTCCATCACTTGTATACTATAGTATATATTGTATCACATAATATTCTGAATCATCTTTTTATTACATTATACATGGAATGAATTACTTTTGGGGGTGTCATGATGAAAAAGGAAAGCCTCGCCTCTGATTTTCTTTACGGCGTACAATATGGAACGACCATCGCCTTTGGCTACATTCCAGCCGCTCTTGCATTCGGATTATTAGCAAAAGCAACAGGTATTACCTGGCTTGAGACTCTTATGATGAGTATGTTTGTGTTTGCTGGAGCTGCTCAATATATGTCACTTAATCTAATTGCTCTTGGAACTGGAGGATTTGAAATTATCTTTACAACATTTATTGTGAATATCCGGCACTTATTATTAAGTGCCTCTTTAAGTGAAAAAGCAGCAAAGGACAACCGTTTCATTAAAGCCATCTATTCATTCTTTATTACCGATGAAGCTTTTGCGGTCATAACGACCAAAAAAGGTACACCTAGCTCTTCCTTTATACTCGGAGTCGGTCTGATCGGCTACCTTAGTTGGGTCAGCATGTCTTTGTTTGGTTTTGTCATCGGACAAGGTTTACCTGTCCTGCTTCAAGAAAGCATGGGAATTGCTCTCTACGCCCTTTTTATCGCTCTGCTTGTCCCAAACATGAAAAGGAATGGCAAAGTCATCTCTCTCGCTGTTAGTGCCGCACTACTAAATGGACTGTTATCACAATTTTTAGCAGATGGATGGGCCATTGTTTCTGCCACACTACTCGCTTCCATTGGAGTTGAAATCATCTTTAGGAGAAAGGAGTCATTCACTTGAATTTATGGGTTATTATTATCGGCATGGCGATTGTTACATACATACCAAGAATGGTACCACTTGTTTTCTTTGATCCTAAAAAGTTACCTCAACCTGTTCAAGCAACATTAAAAAATGTGCCGTATGCCGCATTAGGTGCTCTCATTTTCCCTGGCATTCTTGTTGCCACAGACCAGATGTGGATGGCAATAACAGCTGGCATCGTTGCCGGTGTTTTTGCCTACTTTGGTTCTTCTTTACTCATTGTTGTCATCGCAAGTATTGTAACTGTTTTACTGCTCACCTTGATTTGAAATCGTCCGGTTCATTCTATTCTCCTACTATAATTAACATTTATTTGGTATAAAAGTAAAAAAACACTTAAAGGAGATAAAAACATATGACTGATTGGGTCATTCTCATTACTCTATTTGTAGTCGGTTCAATCGCTTCATTAATTGCTGGCAAAAGAACGAAATACCAAATGATCATTTGGTTAATGAGCACGTTAGCATTGCTTACCATACACTTCTTTTTCAAATAATTTTATCCTGTTCCGTTAAACCTCAGAATACTCAACTGCTATTTCCCTCATCATAAACGTGCAAGTTATATAGGCGTAAAAGCTCATCTCAAATGAATGGCGGTTCTTTTTTTACATTCATTATCATTTTTATTCCTGTCATTCTCCATGTTGCCCTTCATGCCTTCCCTTTCTTTTATCAATCAGAAAAGGTACAATAGAGGAATGGACGAATTTAAGGAGGGATAACATGGCTTCATACATAGCAAATGACATCAGGCAAGATCAACATTTACATACAGACATTCGTGCTACGTATCGTAAGCTTATCTCTTCACGTTATTTTACAAAAGGCCAGCTTGAATGGGTAACACAAGACTTACTCAAAAGACTAAGTCATCAATACAAAGATCAAATTACCGCTCTTATTTTTTATTATATAGAAGAAGTGATTAACTTAATACCGGACAAAGCGTCCTACGTCGAGCACGAACGACGCTTTTTACATTTTTATCAAGTATGTACGGACTACCTCCTGAATTATTTAAATCAGAAGCCTGAGCATTTTACGTTTATGGCGGAAACAACACTAACTTTATTAGAAAACCAAAATCAATTAAAAAAACCATGGGCTCCTTTTTTATATGAACTTTATGTGCAAGTTGACCAAACGAAGAGGGCATTTATTTATCATCTCATCTCCTCTTCCAAACAGCTAGACGGCCCATTACACCGAAAAGTTGGCATTGTCTACAGTTATATTTTGCTTGATCAAGGGGATAAAGAGGTTGCCTTGGACCTACTAATGACAATTAAAGATTTGCAAGAAATTGAGGTTAGCCCACATTTTCAGTTATTAAAAAAAGATAAAGCCTACGAAACATTAGCCAATTGGTTTGAGAAACTGTGGACTGGACATCATAGCCCTAGCTATTACGGTTCACTTCAGGCTCTGTATGATGAAGTGAAAATCAAACTAAATCACGATCCGAATCAGCATCAAAAGATTTGGGAAAGATGGCTCTTGGCCCCACACTATCAACGATTGCAATCATTATTAGAGCATTTGTCAGCCGAGCAAAAGC
Organism: Alkalihalobacillus pseudalcaliphilus; assembly: GCA_001038565.1. Classification (GTDB taxonomy): domain Bacteria; phylum Bacillota; class Bacilli; order Bacillales; family Bacillaceae_D; genus Alkalihalobacillus; species Alkalihalobacillus pseudalcaliphilus. Next base: position 290,883 of record LFJO01000010.1, on the reverse strand, counting down.
AACAAGCGGTTGAAACGCTTTTACCCGAATTAAAAAAGAGACTCCATAAACCTGATGCTGCGTTAACTTATACACGAATCTTAATGGATTTTGGTCATTATACAGATGTGGCGACATTCTTTTTAACGATGGAGAAGGACCCTCTTAAAATTAAACAAGATAAATTTGAACTACTTCAACAGCTAGCCCTTAAGCAACCCGAGCTGGCAAAAGCCATTTTTCATCAATATGCTTTACGTCTCATTGAGAAAAAAAGTAGAGTACATTACGAACAAGCAGCCCAATATATTAAACAATTAAAGAAGCTGTATATGCACACAGAAAATACCGAGGAATTTTTAGATTATATCGAACAGTTAAAGAAAAAGTATCGAACTTATCGAGCCTTTATTGAGGAGTTGAAAACCGTTGAGTGAATCAATTATTGTCCATGGCGGTTGGTTACAAGCCCGCTTTTTTATATGGGGAGAAGCCAAACCGAAGGCTCGTTATGAACAAATAGTCAACTTTCAATACCCATTTTTATATGACCCATTTGAATTAAAGCTTTTATTATTTCGTCACGACAAGCTTTCTTTTTATGGTACCTTTATTGATTCTAGTCAAGCGATTATGGATGTCCCGTTAGTTGATCGTCAGTTCTATTCGCTCGCCGGTTCATCGATCATTTATCAATCAGAGGACCAGATGACATCTTATTCCTTCCCAGTTGAAGGTATTGCCTTATCCGTTGATGAGGTCGTTCAACATTGGATGACTTTCACTAACTGGTCTACTGAGAAACAGATGGAGATAGCTCCTGACTTATGCTATTGGCTTGACCTATTTGCTGAAATTAGAACGTTTATTAAGGCTGGCTCTTTTCTACCTAATCCTCAAGGTAATTGGGTATTAGAGGATTTCCCTATCGAAAAATGGGCTCAAGCTGCACCACCATCTACTCTTAACATGAGACAACCTTCCAGTATGAAGCAACAAACCGCCGAATCGAAGACTGCTCATGAAAAGATACAAGAAATAATCTCACTCTTAACTAATTCAGCCATGCGTAAATTAAGTGAGGAAGATGACGTCATTCATGCCATCAATGATTGGAAAAAGGAATTACCAAAGAAATGGGAAACCCTTGTTTCCACCTTATTAAAAGACGAACAAGTTCTAGCAACTGTACCAGCTAACAAATTACAGGAACAACTTAGGACCAAGCAAACAAAGCCTTTTCAATCTGCATTATTATTGCTGGAGCCAGCACAGGCTCATGAAGATTGGTATGTACAGGTAGCGGTAAGTGATCGGGCCAACTCGAATTTAATCGTAGGAATGGACGACTTATACGAGGGTAACCACCCATGGCTCCAAAATCCAATTCCTTTGTTAAAAAATGACTTGCAAGCCATCAAAAATGCGATACCATTTTTGACTGAAATCGGCATGACTCAACCGAAAATAGCCCTTGCTCCGCAGCTCGCCTATCAACTTTACACCGAGTACGATGAGATGGCTTCAGAAGCAGGTTTTAAATTAATTGTTCCAAAATCACTATTAGAGCAAAAGAAGATGAAGGTCGAATTACAAATGGCTACCCCTGAAAATCAATCAAATGGGGATCCCATCGTTGACTGGCATAGTTTAGCTCAATTTTCGTTTCAGATTGCGATTGGTGACCAAGTTCTAACAGAGCAAGAGTTTAGGGAGTATGTGAACCGTGATGAACCTTTCCTCCATATGAACGGCGAGTGGTTAGCATGGGACAGAACCTTAGCAAATCGACTCAAGCAACATTTGGAACAGATGAGCAAAAAGGCTTCTTATTTAGATACTTGGTTGATTAATGAACAAAAAGAAGTGATTCCGGCGAGCTTAGAGGAAATTGACTTTGAGATCCAGTGGGACCGTTCAATGACCGATCAATTAGTCAGTCTCTATCAAAACAAAGCTGAAAATATTCCGATTCCAGATGCTCTCCGTGGATCATTAAGACCTTATCAACTTGAAGGTGCTTCGTGGTTATACCATTTAAGGCGTGCTGGCTTCGGCGCTTGCTTAGCTGATGATATGGGCTTAGGGAAATCCATTCAGACGATTGCTTATATCTTACATGTTCTCAAACAACAAGAAGAGCATTCGAGACAACCATTTTTACTCATTTGCCCGACTTCCCTACTCTTTAACTGGCAAATAGAATGTGATAACTTTGCACCTGACTTAAAGGTCTTTATTCATCATGGCGCTTCTCGTTTACCGATAGATGATTCACATTGGGACGAATATGATTTAATACTCACCTCCTATCAAATGGCGGTTCGTGATCAAGAGCTGCTAAGTGATTATAGCTGGAATGGTTTAATTTTAGATGAAGCACAACATATTAAAAATATTGAGACGAAGCAAAGAAGGACGATCAAAGCGATCCATGCTAAACACCGAATCGCTTTAACCGGTACACCTATCGAGAATAAATTAAGAGAATTATGGTCATTAATTGACGTATTGATTCCAGGACTCTTAGGTAGACATTATCAATTTCAACGCGACTTCATCCAGCCTATTGAAAGAAATCAAAACGAAGAAAAGCTTAAACAGTTACAGCACCTTATTTTCCCATTTATTTTAAGGAGGAAAAAGTCAGATGAATATTTACAGCTCGGCTTACCTCTTAAAACCGAAACGACACACCGTGTCCCTCTTTCAGTGGAACAAGCTATGTTATATCAAATGATTGTTGATGAGCTCTTAAATAAACTGGATGATCTTAACTCATTTGAAAGAAGGGCGATTATTCTAAAAAGCTTGACGAGATTAAAACAAATATGTAATCATCCTGCTCACTTCTTAAAAGATCGTGATTATGAAAAACATGATTCTGAAAAGTGGAATGCGTTTATGAACCTCATTCAAGAGATAACGATAAATAGACGAGAAAAGGTGTTAATTTTTACGCAATATAAAGAAATGGGTACGATTATTTCCGATGCACTTCATGATCGCTTCCAACAAGAAATCCCTTTTTTGCACGGGAGTCTTACCCGTTCTAAACGAGAAGAAGCAGTCAAGAGCTTTCAGGAAAACCCAGACATTCCCGCTTTTATACTCTCACTAAAGGCGGGAGGCGTCGGTTTAAATTTAACAGCAGCTACGCATGTTATCCACTATGATCGTTGGTGGAACCCTGCTGTTGAAAATCAAGCAACCGATCGTGCCTTTAGAATTGGTCAAAAATCGGATGTGACCGTCCATAAATTTATAACAATTGGAACTCTAGAAGAGCGAATCGATCAAATGCTTCAGCGCAAGCAAGGCTTAGCTAATGAGGTATTAACAGTATCTGAAAACCGAGTTACAGAATTATCGAATGATGAAATTGTCGAGTTAATCCATTTACAAACAACCTAAAGGGAGGCTCTCTGTATGGCTAAGAAAGCGACAGATTTACCAGAAAAATTTGCTGATTTTTGGATGCCCCACTACCAAAAACCAAACACTGAGCACCCTTCCAGTGCTAATGAAACATATGAACATTCCTCTTGGCATCAAGTGAAAGCAGCCATCAAAAAGCAAGCTGAACTTAAGTGGAAAGATTCATAATCGTAAAAAGCTCTCCCTGTTAGCACATGCTTTTGGAGAGCTTTTTATATAATTTTTCTGCCTAAGTGCTGGTGCACGCCTGCTGGTTGTGCAGTTATTGAAGTATATTCTCTGAGCATTTCAACATTAAGTCCCTCTAAGGAGTCACGGCAACACATGATTTCCAACAAGAATGACCAATCATGCTCTAAGTTCGCACCGAACCTAATATGTTATGGAAAAAGAGCAGATACTCTTCATAAGAGTACTGCTCTTTTAACGTTTTTCTGAGTGCTCTTTTTTATTGGCCAATTTCCACGGTTTCAGTGCTTTCAATTAATCCATGGCTATCCGCTACTTCTTGCCCGTTAATTTCATATAAGACGAGTGTAGCGACTACTTCATAAGAGCCTGAATCAAATCCGCTCACATCAATCGCTTCTGTAAACGAAATGTCCTGCCCCGCTTTTAATTCTTCTTGCTCTAAAGCCATCGTAAACATCTTATCTGCAGAGTATCTATAAACTTCCGCTTGATTTTGGTCAAGTAGGATAATTTCAAAACGTTGGCCTGACGAAAAAGTTAACGTCATATCTTCAGAACCTTCGTTAGTAAGTGTCATCTGCACATCTAACTTTCCCCCTTGTTCCGTTGTCTCAAGTTTGAATTTCAACGATTCCCACTCTCCTTCATCAATAGCTTGCTCTTCTTCATCAGACGGTTGCTCTTCTGGCGTCTCTATATCTTCTGGCTCATTTGGATTACTTCCTGTTTGCTGGTCACCCGTTCCACACGCAACTAAACCAATACATAACATCGCTATACATAATGAAAAGATATACTTTTTCATAAGCCTCTCTCCTTTAGTCTTTTCGAAACAACCCGAACACTTCTGTTGTTTCAATAATATTTGTAAAGGCCATTGGATCAGTCTGCTTTAATACTTCTTTTAAGTCATACAATTCATATCTCGTTAACACAATCATAAGCACTTCGCTTTTTTCAGAAGTATAACCTCCTTTTGCTTCTACTCTAGTTATCCCTCTTTCAAAATGATTATAAACTCGTTCTTTCACTTGCTCTGGCTGTTTAGTTACAACAAAAGCTGTTAACTTAACATGGCGCGTATGAATGGTATCTATGACTCTAGAAGTGACATACAACGTTACAAGTGTATACAGAGCTTTTTCAGGATCAAACATAATACCAGACGCTACAACAATGAGTCCATTTAAGATGAAGAAGTAGATACCAATCGGACGATCGTTATATCTAGCTAATAATAGGGCGATGATATCTAGGCCACCAGAAGAAGCCCCTACCTTTAACGTGATTCCTGCCCCTATCGCCGTGATGACACCACCAAACACAGCATTTAATATAATATCTGGTGAAAATTGAATGATAGGTATTACCTCAAGGAAGATGGTTGTACTAACAACACTTAAGAAACTATAAACAGTGAAGCTTTTCCCTACTTTAAACCAACCAATAATCGCCACAGGAATATTTAATAGAAATAGGGTAATGCCTGTTGATAATGGAATAACCGTGGCAAGTAACTGAGAAATCCCTGTGAAGCCACTTGCAAAAACATTCGCTGGTATTAAGAAGAAATTTAAAGACATTGCAATAAACATAGCCCCTAAAATCACAACAAAAGTCTTTTTGATTTCGCTCACTAATGTTCGTTTCATAGGATCAATTAGCTCATTGCTGACTGCTTTTCTTTTATTAGATGTTGATTAAACCATTGAACGGCTTGCAAAACAGCATGCCTTGAAACCTTATGACCTGTCTTCTCTTCTACAATTAATTTTAAATGTTCTGGTGTATGCTGATATTGTTGTTGTACTGACTGATATAACTGCTCTGAAAAATAAGAAGGTACGACTTGGTCCTGTTTCCCATGCCAAATTAAAAGCGGCTTACTAGCTAGTTTCTCTAATTGACTAGATAAATCAAATGGTTGTAGCTTGCTTAAAACCAATTCTTTCATACCCTCATCAATAGGAACACCTTGTTTTTCCATCATATCAACTTGCGCTTTTGCGAATTGCTGATAATAAGCGGTCCCCATTAAAGATACAGCTGACTGTATCCAAGGATATTGGCTTAATGCACCTAATGTGGTTATCGCCCCCATTGATGTCCCTATCACGCCAATTCTGTTTCTATCTGCTCTACCTGATTCAACAAGTAGTTCTTTTAAAGCAGATAGTTCTCCGATTGAAGTCAAGACAATCTCCCAAAACGATAAGGCTAGTTTCTTTTCATTATTTGATACGTCATCTTCTCTTTCACCATGGTGAAGAGCATCTGGTAAAATCACTCGAATACCTTGTTCTGCCAACAAATAAGCAACATGTAAATTATGCTCCTTTGCACTTGTAAATCCGTGTAAAAAGAATACGGTTGGTATGTCAGACAGATCCTTTAAATCTGCCTCTACAACATGTAACGTTGGAATTTCGACCATTGTTTCTTTTTCTACAATAATCATGCGCCAACCCCCTCCATCCTATTTTATTTCCTTATTATAACATTCCCCAATAGGACAAGCACCAATCAAAGAATTGTATGTAAGATATGACTTTATTTATTCTACTGTCAATTAGATGTTATCCAAATAAAAGAAGCCATACGAAGTAAGAAAACTTCATATGGCTCCTTGTTATTTCGTCTGATTATAGTGCTTAACGCTATAAAGTGCCCCTTCATCGACCATCTTTTGATCTTCTATATCATACGGGTCTGGGTGCCCCATTCTTAATTGCCTTGAGTTCTTTTTTTCTTTTCCAACAAGTGAACAGACTTTCTGATAAATATCCTTTGACTTTGTTTTAAGTTCATTTCTACGCTTATCGTTTAGTAAGTAGACCGTTGTTGCGGCACTAGCACTAGCAATTAAAGTTGCACATATCGTTTTCTTATAAGCCATCAATATAACCACCTTTCGTCTGCTTTCTATTCTTTTCCCTCCATTTAATAAAACTTAAACATGGAAAATTAAAAAATAATCATAGACCTTCTTTTATGGCCGTCCTCAAACAGATCGGCATAATCATTTTCTTTCTATGCATACTAATTAAAAAGGGGGTGGCGGGATGTCTCAAACACGTGATAATAACAAAAAACCTAAAGACCATAACGCATACAATCAACTTAAAAATGAGCAAGAAAAGAAAAATGCTCGTGCAGGAAAGCATAATAATTCTAAAAAAACCGATCACCTTTAATAGCCTATATTAAAACCACTTTGGCGGAGCACCTATGCTCTGCCAAAAACAATACCCCTGAAGTTACTCCTTCAGAGGTATCACTTAATCCTTATTATTTTGTACCAAATAATTCTCCCGGACTTTTTACAACCCACTCTGGACCTTGGTTGATTTCACCAGTCCAAGACAACATTCCACCATTAAAATTAATAACCTTGTCGAAACCTTGTTCTTTCAAATATAAAGCGACATTTTGGCTACGACCACCACTTCTACAAATAAACACATACTCTTTATCCTGCTCTAACTCACTAACATAATTCGGAATCGTATTCATCGGCATTAACGGCACGCCTGGGATGTGAAATTCATCATACTCCTCTAACTCACGCACATCAATAAAAATACGTTCACTTTTATTCTCATTTAATAATTCTTTTAGTTCGTTCTCTTTAATCTGTTTAATCCCATCTTGTATATGACTCATCTTTTTCACCTCATTCATCATTTTTATGTCATTTTAGGCTTCTTTAAACGCCATAGTCGATACAAATGATAAACAATCACTTTACCCACTGCGTACGTCGGTACCGCTAAAAGAAGACCTAGTAACCCTGCGAACTTACTGGCAACTAACAATAATAATATAATCGTTAGAGGGTGGATCGCAAGCTTTTTACCCATAACAATTGGTGATATTAAGTTACTTTCTATTTGCTGAACAATGACAATTATCCCTGCAACAAATAAAGCGGTAGGTAATGAATCAAATAAGGCAACGATGACACCAGGAAATGCACCAATCCATGGACCGATAAATGGTATGACATTTGTAAACATCGCAATGAGAGCCAACACCAATGGATAGTCTATCCCGACGATTAAATACCCAATATACATCATAACACCTACGCAAAAACTAACGATGATCTGACCTTGGATATAGGAGCTTAGTGCATCATCCATATCAGAAAGTATACGACGACCTTCCGCTTGTTGCTTTTTCGGTAACAGCTTTAATGTATTTTCAGGTGCTTTTTTCCCATCCTTAAGCATAAAGAACAGGACAAATGGAATAATCGCCATCACAACAAGGACATTGGCAATGACACCAATTACATTTGTAATATTTGAGCCGACTGAACTCATTATGTCAACCATATAGGTTTCCAAAGCCGTTACGATATCTTCAAAAGAGACGATCTCTCCTTCTTGGAACCTTGCAAACCACTCACTCGTTTGAATAGAAACAATCCATTCTCTTATTCCATTTACAATCGTTGGCCAATTCTCTACTAATTGATTAAATTGGTTTTGAATCTCTGGACCAATCAAGAAAATCATCAGAACAATTAAAGCTATAGCGGTTAAGAAGATAATTAAAATTGATAAAGTTCTTGGAATCCACCTTGAAAGAAAATTAACGAGAGGTCTTAGTAAATAATAAAGAACCCCGCCTAATAAAATAGGGGCAAATAATGTTTGCACTAAAATAATGATAGGTTGAAAAACCCAACTTATGAGTGAACCTAAGTAAATGACAACAAAAATGAGTACTAACCAAATTCCAAAACGAAAATACTTACTATCCGGCATCTGCATATTCCTTCCATTACATTTTATTAGAATTATAGCACTAGTGAATTACTTTTCCTACTAAAAGCCATACAGAAGCTTTTGTATGAAAGTTACTGCTGATACTCATGTGCAGAGCCTTGCCCGTCGCTACCGAAAATCATGCTCCGCGACAATCACGTGGTGCGGAGCTAATCGGCTACGCCGCTGGATCTCAGCTCTGCCACTACGTCCCACGAGAGTCTCCGCATGTTTTCGTCCACTGGGTTACTGCTAAATGTCAAATAAAAAAATCTAACACCATTCTTTTAAATAAAAAAGACAAAATCAAAATTAAATGAAGTGCCACCAGTTAAAGAGCCAAATTCTACTTTCATATTTGTTGGTGGTGGAGCGGTTTTGGCTCCGCCATGGGCGTTTTGTATGAAAGTCGCTATAAGACAATAATCTGTCTCTTCAGATATAGCTCAAAGAATGGGGAGCACGCTTTCCACAGGCGGGCGCTGAGCTATATCAAAATTAATATTTGTTGGTGATGCAAGTGGTGATTATCCCTTAACAAATCAGCTCTTGTTCAACCTGCACGATGTTCTGCTTTTTTGTTTGTATCTTTCTTTGACAAAAAGAGCATACAAGTCAGACCTTGTGCTCTTTTGTACAATGGTTCATATCACTTCGTTGTTAGCTCTCATTTACAGTTCTCTTTAGACAGGTTTGTCGCTTTATAAAACGATAAGGAATAATCGTCTTTTTTACATCATAACTCGGGTCAGCAATGCGATGAATGAGCTTATCTGTACCTTGAAAACCTAATTCATAAATATTAATATCAACTGTTGTTAATGGTGGTGACGATAGCTCTGATAACATAACGTTATTAAAGCTTACAATTGACATTTCCTCAGGTACCGAAATTCCCATTTCATCTAACATACGTAGAACTCCTAATGCCATTAAATCATCGGCCACTACAAGGGCAGTCGGACGTTCTTCAAGTGTCATAAATTCTATAACAGCTTCTTGGCCACCTTCTAATACCTCATCATTATAAACAATATACTCTTCACGCACAGGTATATTGGCATTATTGAGTGCCCTCTCGTACCCCATTTTATGATCTTTAGTGACGACATAATCTAAATTACCACCAATAAAACCAATTCTTTCATGACCTAATAAAAGTAAATATTCCGTAACCGTTTTTGATGCACGTATATTATCATTATTCACATAGAAAATCTCATCTTCCTCTACGCCCTGTGGTCTTCCAACGAGAACAAAAGGAAAAGTCTGCTCTAATAGAAAAGAAAGTACGCCATCATTTGCTTTTGAATAGAGTAAAATGATTCCATCAACTCTACGACTATATACCATTTGTTTAACTTCTTCTAAAATTTCTTGGTCGGTTTGGCCAGTTGATAAATACAAACCATACTTATCCAAATATGCTTTTGCTGTAATTCCTCTTAAAACTTCAGGGAAAAATGGATTCTGAAAAGCAACCTTAGCTGAGCTTGGTATAATAACACCTAACGTCTTTGTAGATTGATTAACAAGACTTCGAGCATTGTAATTAGGATGATATCCTAGCTCTTCCATTGCTTCCCTTACTCTTTCCTTTGTTTGCTGACTAATTCTTGGACTATCTGCTATAACACGTGATACCGTTGAAGGAGCAACTTTAGCTTTTTTGGCTACATCTTTTATCGTGATTGACATCCGGCATCCCCCTTTTCCTCATTCATACATAACCACATCTTTTTAATTGTAATATTCTCTATTCAATCGGACAATATAATTTTCCACTAATCAAGAAGAAGGCGTTAGATCTTCTCTTAGAATGATCTAAAGCGCCTTCGATTCCCTTTATCCTTTTGTTGCTCCTGATGTTAACCCTGTTAACAAGTAACGCTGTAGTAACAAGAATACTGTAGCAATTGGAATCGCAATTAAAATCGCACCTGCCGCAAATCGGGTAAAGTTATTGGCAAACTGATCATTTACAAAATTAAATAATCCAAGAGCTAAAGTAAAGTTCTCAGGACTTCTTAATAAGATTCGTGGCAAAATGAAGTCCATAAATGGTGACATAAAATTAAACAAGGCAACAACCGCTAAAATTGGTTTTGCTAATGGAAGCATGATGGTAAAAAAGATTCGAAAATGTCCTGCCCCATCTAACTTAGCAGATTCATCCAGATCCTTTGGAATTGTATCAAAATACCCTTTTACTAAGAAGGCATTCATAGGTATTGATGTTCCCACATAAATAATGATTAAACCAGCTAATGAATCAAGTAAATTAACTGTGTTTAATAAAATATAAAGAGCTACCATGGCCATTAACACTGGGAACATTTGTAATAATAAGAAGGCATACAAACCATATGTTCGGCCAGTGAAGCGGTATCTCGAAAACGCATAAGCAACCAAAGCAATCATCGTTGTCGCACAAACAGATGTTATCGTTGCAACAATTAACGTATTCTTATACCAAGTTAAATAATTACTTCTTGGATCCGTAAATAACCACTCATAATGGGTAAATGACCAGCCGTCAGAAAAGATAGCCGTACTGTAAAGACTTGTTCCTGGCTTTAATGATAAACCAATTGTCCACAGTAATGGATATAAAACAATCGCAATCATAATAAATAAGAAACCATATATACCAATTACTTCTAATTTAGATTTTGTTTTTGGACTCATCAGACACTTTCCTCCTCTTTAAACGAACGACTTCGACGGAATTGGAAGAGTGCAAAGCTAGCAACTAACAATCCAATAATAATGGAAATGGCAGCAGCCATACTGTACTGAGAACTTTCGAAGGTTAAACTATATACCCACGAGATTAAAATGTCCGTTCCCCCAGCATTTTGTCCCATCACAGGAGGCCCACCTTGATTAAATAAGTAAATAATATTGAAGTTATTAAAATTAAATGAATACTGCATGATTAATAATGGTGCTGTTGCAAACAGAACATGTGGTAATGTAATGAAACGGAATTTTTGAGTTTTTGACGCACCGTCCATATCAGCAGCTTCATACCAATCACTTGAAATACTTGTTAATATACCTGAGAATAAGGCAAAAACAAATGGAAATCCTAGCCAAACCTGAATCATAATAAGTGCTGTTTTCGTCCAGAACGGATCAGATAACCAATTAATCCCTGTCCCACCAAATAAAGGCATAATAATGTCTCGGTTTATTGCTCCAAAATTATCATTAAACATGGCTGAAAATATTAAAATTGTTACAAAACCCGGGACAGCCCAAGGTAAAATCATAATCGTTCTGAAAAACTTTTTAAATTTCACACGTTTATCATTAATTAGAACGGCTAAAAAGAGTGCCAATATAATTTGTAAGGTCGTGGCAACAAACGTCCATATCAGTGTCCAAGATAATACATTAAAAAATGTAGTTCTCCAAATATCAACCGTTAATAAATTTACAAAGTTTTGAAAGCCCACCCAATCAAGTAGATTTCTTGGCGGTGCGTTATAAAGACTGTAATTTGTAAAAGCTAAGCCAACCATATACATTAAAGGAAACACAACAGTGAAAATTAATAGTAGTAGACCTGGTCCTGTTAGTAAGTATGGAAAACTTTTATCATAGGCATGCTTAAAGCCCTCTCTTACACTTAAGGCTTTAAACCCTTGTTGGATTCTCTTTGCATCCTTTCTAGCATCAATTATGTTAAGCGAATAAAATAAAAGAGCTATCGCAATTACGATAAGTGATATAATCCCTTGAGCTAGTAATACACGTGAATCATCTGTACGGGGAATCGTACCTAGAGTAAATAGTCCCCAAAAACCTATGTTTAAAAAGCTATAAAATACAGTAATAAAGGATGCAAAAAGAACCAAAAATGCGCTTCCCTTTATGAATCTCCGATTATATAATTGGCCCAGTCCAGGGATTACCGATAAAGCAGTAGCAAGTCCCACAGAGTGCTTATTAGACTGCTGTTTTATTTCCTCGCTCATTTCCATTCCTCCTCATATTGCTTGACTTCGAAATCCGTCCTCATGAGGAAATCAATTTCCTTTTTCGAAATCTTTCTAACTATTTAGAAGAATGGAAGTCCATTAATGAACTTCTCATTCTTCTAAAGAAAAATTTTATTTAGCTTTCTTGCAATTCAATATCTGCTTCAATCTGTTGAACCGCATCTTCCAGTGCTTCTGTTACGTCAGAACCTTGAGTAATATGAATGAACGCATCTTCCATTGGGCCCCAAATTTGAGACATAGCAGGTATATTCGGCATTGGAACTGCAAATTCTGCTTGTTCAGAGAATGATGCCATAAATTCATCATCAATGGTCACATCTGTACGTGCAGGTAACTCTGCAGCTGTTTCGAAATAAGTTAATGAACTTTCAGCATTTGTGATATATAAGGCTAATTCTAATGCCCACTCATAGTTCTCCGTATATTCATTAATTAACCAACCTTTAACTCCAGAGAATGATGCCAATGGCTCGTCGTTAATCATTGGAAGTGGAACTACCGCTAAGCTATCACCAAGAGCTGCTTGGTAATTTGGAATATTCCATGGACCTGAAATAACAGCACCTACTTTGCCATCTTCAAACAATCCATTCATAATGTCACCATTAATACCGGTTGGAATAAATCCATCATTAAACCAACCTTGGATACGCTCAGCCGCTTCAATTGAACCAGCATTTGCTAAACCAACATCTTTTGAATCGTATGCACCATCAGCATCTTGATTAAATACATAACCACCATAAGCATCTAAGAAAGGATATAAATAATAGAAATTCGTTGCTTCCATTAAGAAACCATACTCATCATTTGAAGCATTTGTTAAGTCTGCTGCAATTGTTTCGATATCTTCAAATGTTTGTGGTGCTTCATCCACTAAATCTTTATTGTAATAAAGAGCATATGTTTCTGTAACAGCTGGGATACCATATTGAACACCTTCGTACGAGAATGCTTGAATGGCTCCTTCCGTGTAACCTTCTAATTGCTCTTCAGTCAATTCAATTTCACGTGCTAAACCTTCTAGGACCGCTTGACCTAATCGATCATTTGGTTGGAAGAATAAGTCTGGACCACGACCTGCAGGACCATCTAAAGAGATCGCATCCATTTGGTCTAACATGGAGAATTCTGTAATTTTCACTGGAATTCCATGTTCTTCTTCAAATTTTTCTGCAATCATTTCATATGCATCTAATTGGTCCTCTTCATCATTTACCCACATTGTTAATTCTTCTGGCTTCTCAGCTTCTACTTCTGTACCGCCATTATCTGTGTCCGTACCGCCTGTATCAGTATCTCCTGTCTCTTCTCTATCAGGTCCACATGCAGCTAGTAACAGAACTAGTAATAATGTAACAACCGTTCCAAGTACTTTTTTCATTTTCATTCCCCCTAAAATATCATTATGAATAGTAGTTTACCCTAAAACCATCTAACGATTAGTTCCAGACCTCACCCCCTTAAATAATGAAACCCTTTACATACATAAACAAGATTAATAACTCAAAAACTTTTTAAGTAATGATATGCATAATGCGGAAATCGTTTGCACACTTCTGCGTAACTCAAGAAAACGATTTCAAATATCATTTCAACCATAGTATACATTTACTCACGCTATATTTCAATAACTAAATCATAATATTTATTATTATTCACCAATAAGTAACAAACGTTTGCACAAATTTGTTTGAAACTTCAATTTTTACGTTATAATTGATTAGTTTTATTTAAAGTTAGTGTGAACATGGAGCGCTACCGAAAATTATGCACCGCCTCCTGCGGGATGGTGCTGAGCGAATCAACACAGCCAGCAGAGCTCAACTCTGCCATTAGATCCCACGGGAACCTCTCTATGACTCGCCCGCTAGGTTACCTGAAAATCTTTATTCAAAAGTACACTCATACAACATTCATTATATAAAAAGTACAAAATCAATCGAACGTAATGCCTACAGTTAAAAGCAAAACCTGCTTTCATGTTTGTTGGTGGCGAAGTGAATCGGGTTTCGCGATGTAGTTTTTGTATAATAGTGCGACTCAGTGTGCTAAGTTATGGCTTGAAGTTAGCTGGTTCTTCACCTTGCGATTACAGCATTTACTCTCTTTTTATTTGTACTATTTCTGATGGATTCGTTTAGATTGTGTAATTTGACTTATTCTTTCAATTTATTAAAAAGACCTAATGGTATTTTTGTCCTATAAATGCTAAGCTTAATGTAGATTTTTCTAAATCAGGGGTGACTTTTGTGCGTTTATTTTTTTTACTGAGTTTCTTATTTTTATTAACTGGGTGTAATGAAACAAACTCGGTTGACTCTTTATCTGAACCTGTCATAGTCTCAAATAATCACTTGCAGATTGAATTAAAAGAAATCTCTTCTACTTCTTATCAAGGTCATACAAGTGAAAAAGTGACTTTAAACGTAACACCTATTAACAGTCACTACGATATAAATGATGATTATCATTATTCAGTTGAATTACACACTAAGGACACATCCTTTACACCTATAGATAGTGAAGCTACCGTAACAAATGATGGGCTGCAACTAACTGCCTATTTTGAAGAATTTAAGGATGAACCGATGGAGAATTTGGCTACCATTGTTATCGTAAAACCTACTTATTATTCTCACCATATTGCATTTACTGATGTAACGCATGAGACATTTACATTATTCGACAATGATTTTTTTGTTGATGAAATTGCAATCGAACAAAATACGTTGACATTAAACGCTATAGATATCCATCCGATTAAAGGCTTAGATATAGCTATTGAAATAGAAAATGAACTCATATACCCAGCTTTTTCAATGACCGATTATGAGGAGGATGGTCATAGGTTATCGGCTACTTACGAATTCATGCATGACTTGCCCTCCTCCTTTCATTTACACTTTAAAAGGAATCAGCTCATTGAACCAACATGGACATTTACATTACCGATTTTAACTGAATAAAAAAGACAAGTTCGATAATAACTGAACTCGTCTTTTTTTGATCTTTATTCTATATAGGATAAAGTAATTTCCTGTTTGGGAAATTGCTCTACTAAATTTTGTTCTAACGTAGTTAATAAAGTTGTCTGTTCATACCCTTGTTCCAATAAATACACATACATTTCTTCTATGTAGGGGAGGATCTCTTCACTATAATAAGCGGCAAAATGAAAGGCACCATCTTGGAGTTGGTAATCACCTTCCTCAAATTGATCATACAGCCCAACAAAATCAATCATCTGTATAGATACTTGTAATTCAAACTCAGTACCCTCAGCAATCTTAAATCGGTCGTAAAACCCTAATGTATATAAATGGTAAATAACCATTGGATTCTCAGTTGAAATTACTCGTGCTTGTTCGACCTCGACCTGCTCTGTACGCTCGTCGGTGACAACTAGATCTCCTTCAAAAACTTTCAAAGTAAATTGCTCTTGAAAAGCAAAGTAAATACCGATAAATAAAACCGTCAATACTACTGAAGTCACCATTTCCATTCTTTTTGTAATTAACTTGTCTTTTTTCTTAAGCCATTTTTGTAACGTTAAACTCGAAATAAATATCAAACCAATAAATACAATAGCAATAATTGTCCAATATGTAATTTCACTTATTAAAAATGTCAATTTATCCACACTCACTTTATCCTTGATCCAATTTAGGAAACTTCTAATAGTTTATCATAATATTTATGATTTCTAAATGATAAAGATAAAGTTAAGTCATTTCGCTACATAAAAGAAAAAGCGACAATTTCCTCGGAAATAATCGCTTTTTCTTTTTTTAGTTATTCCGCCTTAATGGTAATGTCACACACCTAAATGAACCACCTGATTTTATAATCTCTGAAAAATCGATTTCAATAACCTCAAACCCACGCTCTATTAACTTTCGGTTCGTTTGTTCATTTTTAGGTAAAGCAACTATCTTTCGGTGCCCTAATGATAAGATATTGACCGCTAAAGAAAATTGCTCTTCGTCGTCTACTTCAATACAATCATATTTACGTTGTATGATCTTCAAAGATTCCTCGTTGATAGCAGGCGGATATATGAGTGCCTCTGATTCAGAAATGGGATTAAATACACAATCAAGATGTAAATACTTCTCATCAAAATCAATAAGATGAAACGAGTGGTTTGGATGACGCATTTGAAGAAGTTCTAAGGTTACTTTAGCTGTTCGACCACTGTTTCCAATAAAAACATCTGATTGCGCAAGAACAACATCTCCACCTTCAATAGTACCTGCTTCTATTTCATGATACGGTATCTTCTCTTGCTGTAAAAATTGTAAAAGTTGTTCTCTTTCTTTTTTCCTAATATCTCTTTTCAAATGACCTACATATAAAGTATCTTCAATAACAAAACCAATATCTCTAGTGAATACCTGTTCCGGACATTCTTCATTAGCTGATATTAGCATGACATCTACACCATGCTTCCTCAATGTTTCAACAAGCATTTGATGCTCGGATTGAGCAATTCCTCGATTGATATTAGCTTTTTTATAATGTGCTTGTATCTCATTAATAGCCTCTTCTATAGACATATAGGTTGGTTGACAAAGTACAACTTTTTGTAGTTGTTCATATTCCGTCAGACATTGTATTTGAATCATCTTCCAAATCCTTTCTTAATATGAAGAGTTAGTATGATGTATAAAAGTAGTGGAATATTGAACAAAATGGAAAGTACGTACATATAGTAAAATGAAATCGTTTCCTAGGAGGTATATCTGTGATTTTCCAAACATACCGTATGCAACAGTTACTTCATCACGACCCAATTCTACGTAGTACTTATCATGAAATTTTTGCCTATATTAACAATGAAGAACAGGCATTACGTTTTCTCTTTGAGCAATATGTGATAAAAGAGCCTATATTCCAAAATGCTTACCTTCATTTAACTCATCCTAGTTAACGGCGTGGAATTAAACGTATAATTAACAGAATTAAAGCAATGACCAATAATATATTGATTAAGCCACCTGCAATTTCGAAACTAAATCCAAGTATCCATAAAATAATTAAGATTACGATAATAGTCCACATACTGTTCTCCCACCTTCCCAATTTTTTTATTGCTTTAAATCAATCATTCCACCCTGAGGGGTTTTTGAAACATGTTAAATTCATTTATCTTATTTTGTCTCATTTTCATTTAAATTATAAAACTAAAAAAGAATCGCCTATATGGCGACTCTTTTTATTCTTCAAACGTTAATAACAACTCATACCCATTTTCAGATATAATCTTCCCGTTTTTATGTTCATGAAGGTGGACTAAATAATCATTGGTAGCATTCATAAATTGCTCTTTGTCATAATTGATTAATGCTTGCTCAATCAACTGATTAATCTTATTTTTTTTATAATGGTACAACGAATATTCTAAAATGGCCTGGGCATATAAAGATTGAACAGTTGTTTCAGAACGGTTTTGCAAATTTTTTATCACATGTAATTGCTTTAAAACATTCTTATCCATAGCGAATTGGTGATTCATCTCGTATCCCTCCATTATAACCTTTTCAAAAATATTCCCATATTTCCTAAGATTTAAACCAGCCCTTTAATGAAAGCGTTTCCTTTTATTATTATATTAACACTATTTTGTTGAATTTTCAAACATTATCTACTTTACATTTAGTTTTAAAAATAGCTTGTGATTTGCCAATTTTTCGCAAATCACAAGCTTATTAATGGATGTACCAATTAATCGATTACACGCATCGTATCAATTTCTTCTAATGTAAAGTGGAATACTTCTTTTAAATCATCTTCATAAAAAATCATTGAATTTGTTATATCATCAATTTTGATCAATCTTCCAATAAATTGACTACGCCCATGAACAGGAGATGTCGTTTCTACCTTTACTAATTTATTTTGTTCTAGCCATTGGTTTAATAACATACGATACCTTTCCATCTTACTCACCATCCTTAACACTCTTATCTACTAAAACATAGTTTTCTATAAAGGACTAGATACAAACGTCCTATAAATAAATCTTCTTGCAATTTTAAAAAGATATCGTATAATAAGAACGTACGTTCTTATGTATGAGGAGGTTTAAAAATGGTTTCAAATGAAGATTATACGCTTATTCAACGATATATTATATTAAATACCGTTCGCAAAGCTCTTGAAATGGATTATACAAAAATTGAACAGCTAGCAACTAAATTCAAGCCTTTTTACCTCGCCCAACAAACGTTAATCTTAGATCAGGTAAGTAAGGATTTAATGCCTATAAAGAAATCCATGCAAAAAAAACATATTAAAATTGGACCTTTACGAGTCGTTGGTCTATTTAGTGAGTACCAATTTCATATAAATGGTTACGAACAAACGAACAAGATTTTGAATGTCCACTTACGTAACCAGGCTTTTGACTATATTAAAACGTTTTATACGAAGTAGTTTTGTATGAAAGTGACTTATGGGCAATCGGTTGTGCCTTGAAGTTAGCTGGTTCATGATTCCCTTCGCACCTTTTCTTGCAGATGCTCCATGGTTTGGCCTCTGCATCTTCACGCTAACCACCTTTTTGTGCAGATGCTCCATGGTTTAGCCTCTGTATCTTCACATTAACTGCCTCTTTGTGCAGCTACTCCATGGTTTGGCCTCAGTATCTTCACGTTAACCACCGCTCCATGGTTTAGCGTTTGTATCTGAACAAACCTTTATTAATCGTTAAGGCGATAGCTGACTTTTATCTTTGTTGGTGGCGAAGTGAATTGGCTTTGCCATGTGTCTTTTTGTATGAAGGATGCCTAATGTAGGGGCTTGGTCTCTACGGTTTACTGAACATGTATGGAATTTATTGATAGGTGGTTATAATGAGGGGCATTACGTTCGTGAGATACAAGGGTTTTTATTTCTTTTGAGCTGATCAAAAGCTGTGTTGAGCAGCTTTCCCTAACAGTCAACACAGCTTTATCTCATTTCTATAACCTTACTCTTTAGAGCGTATTTAGACTAATACTTTTTGAATAGCTTCAACCACTCTGTCCGCTTGGAATGGCTTGACAATAAAGTCTTTCGCTCCATTTTGTATGGCATCAATTACCATTGATTGCTGTCCCATTGCTGAACACATAATGACTTTTGCACTAGCGTCCTCTTCCCTAATTTTTTTTAGTGCCTCAATACCATCCATTTCAGGCATTGTAATGTCCATTGTCACTAAATCAGGCTTAACTTCCTTATATTTAGCAATAGCTTCTTGTCCATTAGCGGCCTCACCAGCAATATCATAGCCATTTTTCGTTAATATATCCTTAATCATCATTCTCATAAAAGCAGCATCATCTACGATTAAAATTGAAGCCATTTTAGTTCCACCTTTCGCTCGCAAGCTTATTCTTTATCAATTAATTTTTCTAAATTTAAAATGGTATACATCTTATCACCAATCTTAACGACACCATTCAAATATGAGACTTGATTGCTACCAACCACCTCTGGCGTCGGTTCGATATCACTGTTTTCAATATCAAAGACATCTTTTGCCTCATCAACGATTAAGCCAAAGTCGATTTCATCTTTTTGAATGACTAGTATCCGAGTAGCATCATCATTATTTTTTTCAGCGATCCCAAATCTTAAACGTAAGTCAATGACTGGAATAATAACGCCACGCAGGTTCATGACTCCTTTCATAAAGCTATCTGCGTTTGGGATTCTAGTAATAGGTAGCATCCGTTCTATAGATTGGATATATTCTACAGGTATTGCATAATCCTCTTGCTCAATTCGGAATGCAATAATTTTTGTTTGTTCATACTCCACCAAAGTTTGAGTCATAAGAACAACCCTTCCTCTATTTAATTAAAGCGTTGGAATCAATAATTAAAGCGACTTGACCATCACCTAAAATTGTTGCTCCAGAAATTGCAAATATGTTGGTTAAATATTTACCTAATGATTTCAAGACAATATCATGCTGACCAATCAAGCGATCGACGACAAGACCGGCCATTTTATTCCCTTTTTGAATGATAATTAATGATAGATGCTCAGCGTTTTCGTCCTGTGAATTCACATCAAATACTTCGTTTAGGAAAACTAAAGGAATCACTTTCCCTCTAAAATCAATAACCTGCTTATTGTGAACCGTATAAACATCTTCTTTAGCAATAATCGCTGTTTCTACAATAGAAGTAAGTGGTACAGCATACTTCTCCATTCCTAATTCAATAAGCATGACATCAATAATAGATAATGTCAGAGGCAATTGAATAGAAAACATAGAACCTTGCCCTAATGTCGATTGAACAGACACACTTCCACCTAGAGATTCAAAAGTAGTTCTTACCACATCGAGACCTACTCCACGCCCAGAAATATCGGTAATCTTCTCTGCCGTACTAAAACCAGAAGAGAATAAAAGACCATACACTTCTTGATCACTTAAATGGTCGATTTCAGATTCAGAGATTACGCCATTTTGTAACGCCTTCTTTATAACGTTCTCTCGGTTGATACCTCTTCCATCATCTTCAATCTCAATAAAGACATGATTGCCACTATGATAAGCTCTTAGCGTAATTGTACCAACCTCAGGCTTTCCAAGCGTCTTTCTTTCTTCAACTGTTTCAATACCATGATCAATAGAGTTCCTTAATAAATGTACGAGCGGATCACCAATCTCATCAATAATGGTTCGATCAAGCTCCGTTTCAGCCCCAATAATCTCAAGGTTTACCTCTTTATTTAATTCTTTAGAAAGATTTCTAAGCATCCTTGGGAACCGGTTAAACACCTGCTCTACTGGTGTCATCCGCATCGTTAAGATAATTTCTTGAAGGTCAATTGATATTCTAGACATATGCTCTACCGTATCACTTAACTCGGTATCTTTTAATTCGGTAGAAATTTGTTCTAAACGACCTCGGTCGATCACAAGCTCCTCAAATAAGTTCATCAGTTTATCTAGACGTTCTATACTCACTCGAATCGTTTTTTGAGAATCCACTTTTTTTGTATTACCTGGTTCTGGTTGTTGTTCCTTTTTTTTATTGATTTGTTGGCCATCAGCCTTCGGTTCTTCAATTCGATTCTCAATCCCTACATTCTCTTCTACTGCCTTTAATTTATTTTCTGTTAAGGAAATGATATTAACCTCTGTTACCTCGGAGATATTTAACAAATTCCTTCTAATTTCCTCTTCTGTTTCTTTCGTCACAAAAGTGACTTGGAAAGTTAAATCAAATTTCTCTTCTTCCAATTGCTCTGTTGAAGGATTTGCCTTCACCACTTCTCCATATCTTTCTAGTGTTTCAAAAACCATATAAACCCGTGCCGCTTTTAACATTGTTTGCTCATCTAATACAACTTGAATTAAAAGGACAGAATATTGTTGCTCTAGTGATTGAAGCAGTACAGTTCGCTCGAATTCATCAAAACTTTCATTCAACGAACGAGTGATTTCCTGATTTGCATCACTTTCTGTTACTTCTACACGACTATCGGTAGCTTTTCCTTCGACTACTTGTTCAAGTAACTGATTAATGGAGCGTACATCTCTTTTACCATCTCCACCTGCTGCAATGTCCTGAACCATACTTTCTAGATCATCGATTGCTGAAAATAAAACATCTAACACTTGTCCATCCGCTTCTTTCTTTTGCTGACGAACTAAATCTAAGACATTTTCCATGTTATGTGTTAAATGGGCTAAGTCTTCAAAACCCATTGTTGCCGCCATACCTTTTAGCGTATGAGCTGAACGAAATATCTCATTAACAACAGATATTTGATTCGGTGTTTTTTCTAATTCTAATAAGTTATCATTTAATGCTTGTAAGTGTTCCTGGCTTTCATCTAAAAATACATCTAAATACTCTGCATTAATCAAGGAAACAACCTCCATTTTCCTATGAACCTCTTAATTATATCGTCAATATTTTTTAAATCCTCATATCGATTTACGACAATTTATATAAACTGCCCCAAAACACAACAAAACAACTAATACTTTTATACTATATAACAATCCCGTAAGGATCAATAGTAAAAATTGAGGTTCTTTTGGTTTTGTATGAAAGTGGACTTAGGGGCGATGGTTTGTGCCTTAAAGTTAGCTGGTTATCCATCTTGCGATAGATGACTTAACAGGTCACCGCTCCCAGTTTAGTCGTGCGAACTCCTGATGGTGATGAAGTTGTATGAAGGGCCAACTGTTTAAGATGTTGCCACTACTTTCATCTTTGGTGGTGGCAAAGTGAATCTGCTTCGCCATGGGCGTTTTGCTCGGGCTTTCTCTCTCTTTTTCCGCTCGCAACCCCGTGATTCCGCGTTTGCTCGGGCTTCCTCTCTCTTTTTTTCATCTTACTTACCGCTCAGGTTTCTTCACTCTTTTTTCCAATATTCCTTACTCAGGTGACGAAAAAAAAAAAAAATCAACCCTCGTTTTGTTTTCGAGGGTTGATTTTTTTAATTCTGGTAACAAGCTGTAATTGAAGGAATGACTTGTAGGTTTGGTACTTCTTCATTATGTCCATGTGGTTGGATATACATTGCTTTCGTACCTAAAGAAAGGGCTGGTGCAATTTCATTAATAAAATTATCACCAATCGATAGAACTTCATGAGGTTTTACTTCGTATTGTTGAATGAGATGCTCAATTAATCCTTTTGTATATGTAGGTTTTTTGGCAGAGGTAATCACGTGCTCGAACACTCCATCTAAATCAAGTTCCTTTAATAAACGACCTACATCTTCTCGGTCACTATTAGTCATTAACACGATATTCGTTTTTTCTCTTAATTCAAGTAAATAATCACGTAAACCTGTTAATTTCTCAATTGTAAATTGGTCAGAAACCATATATTCTTTTGTAGCTAGATAACTGCTATAGCAATCTTTAACGCCATAATGCTTAGCACAAGCAAATGGTAACCACCAGCCATCCCCAATCGCTACCAAATGTTCAAAATCAAACTGCTGTGCCCCTGGATATAACTGCCGCAATTCCTCTACCCCTAATTTTTCACCATTCCATTTATAAGCCGCTGTTACAAATAAGTCTAATGGATTAATCGTTAAGATTAAATCTCGATTCACATCATAGACTTTGCCGATAGAAACGAGATGATTCCCAGCTTTCATCTTTTCATATTCAGTCATAAAGTCTTCTTGCTTTTCAACAGCCACTTTATTCTTAAGATGATTTGCGTAGTAGTCAAAATGGTCAGTTCCTTCATATAATGTTCCGTCCAGATCAAAAATAACTAATCTTGCATTTATTAACATTTACTTTTCCCTCCTTCTACTATGTTTTTTAAGTATAATACTAAAAACTCTTATTTTACAAAAAATTTACGTAAGATTGATATTCTCCCATCATTTTTAAGGGATTATAAAGAATATAAACTTTGTCAAAAATTATCCCAATTTAGTGGATTTTAACTATTTAGACAAGTATAATAAAAATGTTAGTTTTCAAAAAATTTTATTTGGGGGTAATTTTTTCATGTCTAAGAAAGTACTATTAACACTCTTCACTTTACTGATGGCAACTGTTTTAGTAGCCTGTGGTACTTCGTCAGGCGATGGTGACGGTCCAATCGTTTTAGGTTTTGTACCTTCTACTGATTCCGACAGAATCGCAGATAGCATCGAGCCATTAGTTGAACGTTTAGAAGAAGAGTTAGGTCGTGATGTCGAAGGACGTGTTATGACTAACTTTAGTGGTCTAGTAGAAGCAATGGGCAATGACCAAGTACATATCGGCTTCATTCCTGCATTTGGTTATGTCCAAGTTACAGAGCGTTACGATCAAGTTGAAGTTTTTGCAAAATCTATCCGTCACGGAGAATCGACTTATCGTGCTCAATACACAGTTCGTGCCGATTCAGGAATTGAGAGTTTAGAAGATTTAGAAGGAAAGATTTGGGCTTTTGCTGATCAAGGCTCTACAAGCGGATACTTATTCCCTGCAGCACAATTTATGGATGATTACGGTGTAACAGATCTTGACTCATACTTTGGTGGTCAAATTCAAGCCGGTTCACATGATGCTTCCCTTATCACAGTTTTAGAAGGCGATGCTGACTTCGCAACAACATTTGAGGATGCACGTACAAACATTGTCGAAGACTATCCAGAAGCGATGGATGAGCTTGTTCAATTAGATTTTACTGACGCGATTCCAAATGACACAATCAGTGCCAATACAAACCTTTTAAGTGAAGAAGAAATTGAAGAGATTAAAAGTATTTTCTTAAGCTTTAATGAAGATGAAGAAATGATTGCGGTTATGGATGAAGTTTATAACTGGACAGGACTAGATGAAGCTTCTCATGATGAGTATGAAATCGTTCGTTCTGTTTATAAAAAATTCCAAGAGCAATTTGATTAATACTGTTAATCAATAAGTGCAAGCTAACTTAGATTAGATAGCTTAAATTAGACTGCTTGAGCACCTATTTTGTTTAGATAGGCAGTACTTCTCAACAGTCTAAAGGGGAGAGAACCTATTTCTCTCCCCTCTTATCATGTTAACTCATCTCCTTACCATGATAAGAGGGTCTTAAATACTAGTAGTAACCTCTTAATATATTAATCTCGAATCTATCGTAAAGGAGTAATAAGGATGATTGAATTCAAAGACGTTTCCCTTGTTTACCCAAATGGAACCCAAGGTTTAAAAAATGTCAATATAACAATAAATCCGGGTGAATTTGTTGTGGTCGTTGGTTTATCTGGGGCAGGAAAATCAACTTTAATTCGCAGTATGAACCGCTTAGTCACACCAACAGATGGAGAGCTACTGATTGATGGAGAAGATATTCTAAAATATCGACAAAGCCAATTACGTAAATTACGCACAAAAGTAGGAATGATATTCCAAAATTATAATCTTGTCAAACGTTCTACTGTAATGAAAAATGTTATTTCAGGTCGCCTCGGTCACACGGGCACGTTACGTAGTTTACTTAACCTCTATCCAAAACAGGATGTAGCATTAGCTTATCGTAGTTTAGAGCGTGTCAATATTTCGGAAAAGGTCTATCAACGTGCTGACCAATTAAGTGGTGGTCAACAACAGCGTGTTGCGATTGCCCGTGTTTTAACACAACAACCTAATATTATATTAGCCGATGAGCCAGTAGCTTCTCTTGATCCACCAACGTCTCATCAAGTTATGACCTACTTACGTAAAGTCAACAAAGAAGATAAAATTACGACCATTGTTAATCTACACTTTATCGATATGGCCATGGAATATGCGGACCGTATTATCGGTATGCGTGCAGGTGAAGTTGTCTATGACGGTCCAGTAAGTGATGTCAATGAAGCTACGTTTGAGGAGATTTATGGAAGAAAGATTCGGGAGGATGACCTTGTAGGAGGTTCTGATGATGAGTAAACAAAAGAACTTAGCATTACAAGGTATTACTTCAAATAAAGCCAAATTCAAAATTACGACGATCTTTGTAATCATTGTTGGATTTTATATTTTCACATCCACACAAACCAATTCATCACTTTTACATTTATGGGATGGGAGAAACGGTTTTATTAGAATTGGCTCTGAGCTTTTTCCGCCGAATTGGAATTATGCCTCAACAGTGTGGAATCAATTAGTAGAAACGATACATATGGCAATTATAGCAACAACCATTGCTGCACTGCTAAGTATACCTATTAGTTTATTATCAGCAGCTAACTTATTCCATAGCCCTTTTATTCATCAGCCGGTACGTTTTATCATGAATATCCTGCGTACCATTCCTGATATTCTCCTTGCCCTTATTTTTGTTGGAATTTTCGGCGTTGGTGTATTCCCAGGGATTATGGCGTTAATCATCTTTTCATTAGGGTTACTTGCCAAATTAATGTATGAAACGATTGAGTCAATTGATATGAATCCAATCGAGGCAATTCGAGCTTCAGGAGGTAATACACTACAAGTTATTACTTATGCTGTTGTTCCACAAGTGTTGCCTCAATTTGTTTCATTTGGTTTATATGTATTTGAAGTCAACGTCCGAGCATCTCTAGTATTAGGTTTTGTTGGAGCAGGCGGTATCGGTCTTCTCTTAAACCAACAAGTTAGTTGGGCGAACTATCCAAATGTCATGACGATTATTGTCATCATCTTTGCAACTGTTGTTGTGATTGATTATATCAGTAATAAAATAAGGGAGAGACTAATATGACAGAACTTACGTTACCTCCTAAACCAAAGAAAAATTTATGGCAGAAGATTAGACCTTTTATAATCGGTGCCATTCTTATTGTCATTTATGTTTGGACTTTCACTAGTATAGATATACGCTGGGAACGTGTTTTTAGCCAACATACCATTGATAGTATGTTTCGGGTTATTCCACAGCTTTTCTCTCCCGATTGGAGTTCTTTTGGAAAAGTCATGAATCTAATGTGGGAAACACTATTAATGGCCTATACAGGTACATTAATGGCTGCGATTCTAGCGATTCCATTTGGCTTTTTTGCTGCTAGTAACATGGTCAAAAGTAAGTTCTTAAATACAGCTTCTAAGTGGGCATTAAATGCCATTCGTGCCTTTCCTGAGCTCGTGCTTGCGCTTATGTTCGTAGCAGCTGTTGGCCCAAGACCTTTTGCCGGGGTTATTGCAATTGCGATTGGTTCGATTGGTATGCTAGGTAAGCTTTATAGCGAAGTTATTGAATCAATTGATATGAATGTCGTTGAGGCGTTAGAAGCAAATGGCGCCAACAAATTACAGGTACTTTTTTACGGTATTATTCCACAGATTATTCCTGAATTCCTGTCATATGCACTTTATCGATTTGAAATCGATGTGCGTGCTTCGACGATTTTGGGGATTATCGGAGCAGGTGGTATCGGTACGTTGATTACCATTGCGACTACGAACCGAAATTGGCCTGAGGTTGGGTTGATTTTAGTTGTTATTATTGTCGTGGTTACAACGATTGATATTGTCAGTGCTCAAATCCGAAAGCGTTTAGTGTAAAAAAAAACGGAAAGTTTACAGCCTAATGGATGGCTGTGGCTTTCCGTTTTTTGTGTGGAGGTGTACTTAGGGTCGATAGTTCGTGCCGTGAAGTTAGCTGGTCATCCATCTTGCGATAAATGACCTTAGCAGTAAAGTGCTCCCTGTTTGTTCATCCGACTCCTGATGGTAATCGAGTTGTAAACGTGCCAACAGTTTGAACAGTCGCCACTACTTTCATCTTTGTTGGTGGCGAAGTGAATGGGGCTTCGCCATGAGTTTTTTTGTGTGGAGGTGCGAAACTTTCAGGCTTTTCCTACAACACTCCAGCCCTTTTCCGCTGTTTATGTTGTTACTCAAATGACTTTAGTTTCGTAGCCAATCTGACTTTGATTGGGCTTCTTTCTTGCGGCGTTTGAGCTCTTTAATATGGGTCTTTAGTTCGCTCCATTTTTCTGCTGGGTAGTCAATCGAATGAATTGGCTCTCCTCGATCTCTAAATACAAATAACGAAGCTTGATTAACCTTTTGCTCATTTAATTGTTCATAGGCAAGCTGATAAAGTAAAAGTTGTGGTCCATATTCTTCTAACAGCTCTGCCCCCGTTTTATCAAACTTATTTGTCTTAAAGTCAATTAAATGAATCTCTTCATTTTTTGCGACAACTTTATCAATTTTACCAATCAATATAACCCCTAGATCGTTCAGAGTAAGCTCGAACTCCCATTCACTAGCAACGACTACTCCTAGCTGCTGACGACGTTCTACATTGTATGTTTGAAGTAGAGAGAGAAGTAATCGCTCGATATCACTCCTAGATTCAGAAGCGACTTCATATAATACTTGTTCCACCGCTTTCTCTTCTGTCACGCCTTGATCCAACCATTCACAAGCCTTGTGCATGAGGTTACCAAATTCTTTCGCAGGAATAGATAGGTTTTCCTCGCTGTCTATTGAAGGGCGAAAACGTTGACTCTGTGGGAATGAACCGTCTTCCATACCTAAAACATGCTTATAAAAGTATTTTGATTTATCATAAATAAAATCAACGACCTCTGTTACAGAT
Organism: Alkalihalobacillus pseudalcaliphilus; assembly: GCA_001038565.1. Lineage (GTDB taxonomy): Bacteria > Bacillota > Bacilli > Bacillales > Bacillaceae_D > Alkalihalobacillus > Alkalihalobacillus pseudalcaliphilus. Next base: position 262,461 of record LFJO01000010.1, on the reverse strand, counting down.
ATATTCATCAGCATCGGTTTTTTGTGCAAAATATCAATGGGATCAAAGGAGTGAATATCGGGTTTGAAAGGCATTTCACTCCTACTTTGTTTCGTTTCCTCAACCAATGATTTGATAGCACTGTCTGGCTGATAATTAACTGATTCAATCATTTCTAGCCATGATTGTTTGCTATATTTTTCTGAACCGATTAATAGTAAATGATCACGAGCCCGTGTCGCCGCTACATAAAATAAGCGCTTTTCCTCTTCCATTGCCTCGAGCTGCGAGAACTCCTTCACATAGGAATATCCAAGTGACTCTATACTTGCCTCCTCCGTATCTTCTACCTCTTCGTCTGACTCTAATTTAAAGACAATACCTACATCGGAGTGAAAACGAATGACACCCGTATCCGTACGAGGACGACGATCTAGCTGCGGTAAGCATACAATTGGAAATTCGAGTCCTTTAGAAGCATGAACAGTCATGATGGAGAGGGCATCACCACCAAGACGCTCAACCTCGGCCTCACCTTCTTTTTCATTTAACTGCTTCCGCTTTACAATGACTTCTACCATTTCTTCATAAAGCCTACAATTCTCTTCATCTAAAAGACCAATCAGCTTTTCGAGGTTTTTAACCTTTTGCCGTCCATTTGTTTGAATTAATAAGCTATCTCTTAATCCAATATCCCGAATCATTTCTTTTAAATAAATCGCCGTCGTTGTCTGAATCAAACAAGGCACATAATGGCGTAACCACCTTTGTAACGTCCTTGCTGCATCATAAATACGCTCACCCGTACTAAAAGAATTTTTTAAGGTATACGTGAATTGTGCAAGAGATTGTCCCTCCTGGCACAATTCTTTCATTGTAAGTAGCTCATTAAGCGTTAAACCAACTAACGGACTTCTAAGTAATGCCGTTACATATAAATCTTCATAAGGTCGATTGAGCCATTGTAAAAAGTTGATAAAATCAATGATTTCTTGTCTTTGGAAAAAAGCGACTCCTCCGTAAACGGTATAAGGAATCTGATAGTTATTTAAAGATTGCTCTAATTGCATGAGTTGTGTCCTCGTTGGTATTAAGACCGCGATATCCTTCCAGCTTGGCCTCCTCCATTGATCACCCCTATGGACAAGAGGTTGACCCTCATTTACGATTGCTACCAACCTTTGTGCCAACGAATCATATTGATTTTCATCCTCTGTTGTCTGAATCAACTCGACGCTTTTTTTCTCGGTATCCTGTGAAGTCCTAGCTGCTTGTAGAGCGGTATATTTCGTTTCAAAAGCATACCCAGCCTTTTCAGCCATGACAGAAGAAAATAATTGATTGACTGTCTCAATAATCGGTTCGGTTGTTCGGTAATTCATATTCATCAAGATGGTTTCGCCGTCTAAAGCTTCTTCAGCCTCTAACTCCAATTGATTCATTAATGAAACATTCGCACCACGGAAACGATAGATAGACTGCTTCGTATCACCGACAATAAAACGGTACTCAGGATTAATCCGGTGAAGCATTTTAAGTTGAAGCTGGTTCGTATCTTGAAATTCATCAATCATCATATGCCGGTATTGCCGTCTACATGCTTCGGCAATATCTGGATGGTTTAAAAGACCAATTGCTTTTTGCTGTAAATCAGAAAAGTCAACGAAGCCCAAATAATTTTTCTGTTCCTGATATTTAGCATCAAATTGTTGAATGAGCTCAAGAAAATCAAATAAAGTCTTTTTCTCTAATTCAGTGAAGCCTATTTCCTTTTGCCCCTTGCCCCACCAGCTCTTCAAAGGCTTCCACTCATGCTCAAACAATTCATATAAAGGAGGAATTTGCTCCATCCATTTCTTATCGACTCTTGATGGCATACACCCTGAACAAATTGACATATACTGATCGGCTGTTAATTGTGGATGAAGCGTTGCAAAATCACGTTCGATATTGGCAACGTGCTTTTTTTGAGCAGCCGTTAATTCTGAGTAGTGGACGAACTGTCCAACTAAAGATAGGGCCTTCATATGGAACTCTTCTATTTTTTTCTGCCTATCATTCTTAACAGCTTGCAATTGAGCTTCCAACATAGCTTGAGGAGTCAACTCTTGAATACTAGACGAACCAATATACCATTCACGCATTTGTTCATAAGTACTGAGAATATAATCGGTTAATGAATCTTTCGATAAGTATTGAAAGAAAGGCTCCGCTAGGCTAATAAAGGCTGGTCTTTGAAAAAGTCCTTCCATAATATCAGCTTTTATCTCACTTGCATGTATCTCATCAAGAATTTTAATTCGTGGTGGTAAATGGGCTGTAATCGCATTTTGAGATAATAGCTGCTGACAGAAACTATGAAAGGTTGCGATAATCGTTCTTTCTAATGCCTCCTTTTGCTTTTGCCAATAGTCCTTCTCGCCGTCATCTCGCGCTTCGTATATTTTCTCAAATACGCGGATCCTAATTCTTTCCTTCATTTCCCTTGCAGCTTTTTCCGTAAAAGTTATCGCGACTATTTCATCAAGCAAGACGCCCATTGGATGGCTCGGATTTCTTCGTTTTAATTCACATAAGTAAATAATCCGCTCGGTTAACACCCGCGTTTTCCCTGAGCCAGCACCAGCAGATACAACGACAAATGGACTCTCACTAAAAATTGCCTGTTCTTGTGAAGGGTTAAACTTCATGGGAGTCACCCCTTTCCTTTTGCTCATCGCTTACACGGCATATCGGTTTAAATGGGCAAAAATCTGAACAATCTAATGGCTTAACTGGATATTCCGTATAAGAACCTCGCCACAGCTCCTCTACTTTTCCCTTTAATTGATTTTCATCTAAATATGCCTCAGTTGCCCAATTCTCTTCTTTATTTGTCGTTCTTGTTGAAATATAAAAGGGAGAATCCTTCGTAACAAGTTCCGGCCTCCATACCCCATTACCTGCTCGTTTTTCTGGTTCCTTTAATGAAATATAAGAAGCACCATATCCCTTCATCTCTTTATTGTGTAAATAGCTTAACTGTAACGAAATGGCATAGGCGTAAAGAGGCAGTTGTAACTTTAACCCCGATACGATATCCTCTTTTTTGATTGAAGCATTCCCCGTCTTATAATCATAAATGACAAAGCCGTTTTCATCACTGTCGACTCTGTCAACCTTGCCTTGTAAGGTCAATGTCTTATGATTAGCTAGCGGCAAGTCAAAATGAACCTTCTGCTCAAGATGTTCAATTTTCATTGTGGGAATACGGTCATTATTAAAGAAATGTTTCTTTTCTGCTTGCCACCATTTACGTAATCGTTTTAACCATTGTTTCTTCAGTAATAGTAAATCCAATTGTGAGAGCTCTGCATATTGTCTAGAGATCTCTTCCCAACGTTTTTCAAATTTATCCTCAACTAAAATGGGTACTTGGGCTTTTATTTCTTCTGATATTTTTGCAAAGGGAATACCAACAATACCTAACTCCACATAAATTTCCTCAATGAGATCATGTACCATTGAGCCCATATCGAGCGGCGACACTTGTTTGCTTTGCTCTAACGGCTCTTCAATTTGCAACTCTCTTTCCATTGCATACTTAAAAGGACAACGTGCATAAGCTTCTAATGCCGTCACTGCTACTTCATTTTTTCTTAGACGCTGTTGATGTCTTGGCATAATGGATTCTTCAAAACTCTCTACATGTTGAATTCGGTTACGGTACTGATGTAACTCTTTTGGAATCTCATTTTCTGGAATCACGTAAGCTTTTCCCATATAGTAGGCGATCAGCTCATAACGCTCATCTTCAGTTAGCACCTCTTTATGACGACTTCGGACTTCAAAATCCCAAGTAACTTTTTCCAGATTCAGTGTTACTAATAATGGTGATGGTAAAAGTGGGTTCTCTTGGTCAAGGCCTTTTATATAAGAGAACGTAATATCATCAGCTACAAAAAATAATTGCTGAAAAAAAGCTTCTTGGCTTTTTCTTGCAAGCTGCTGTGTCGGTACTCCATTCAAAATAGGTAATTTTTGCAAGTCTTTTTCATGCAAATAACCAGATAGCTGGCGGTGAGCTGGGAAGATCCCTTCATTCATTCTTAATACGAATAGTTTCTTTCCTTTAAATAAGCCGACATCCCGCCAATTATGAATGACAACCCCATCAGAAGGCGCTCTTTCTATAAAAATTTCCGTTGTTTGTCCGATTTCTCTTAGCCATTCTTTGAACAATTCCTGGTCCATTAATAATGCCCCTAACCCCCTTTCTTTTAAGGTCATGATATGGGTAGCCAGTTTATTTTCAAAATGCTCCAATGCTTTCCACTCTATTGATAGTGCTTGCAGAAGCTTGATATCCTCTTCTTCTTCTAAGATGTGTTTCCATTGATTTTTCCAATTCAGCTCATCTAAAAATTGTTGTAAAATTTTTAAGTAATCTATGAAAGAGGCCTTTTTCGGCCAAGCCCATTGAATTAACTTTTGATACCGTTCGTTAATTTCAGGATGATTAGCTTGTCCTTGTTCAATAAAAGCTTGTTTCTCTACTACATACTGATCTGGTTTGATAAATGAAAGAGCTAAAAGTTGCTCAAACACTTGCACATGTTCCCACTTCGAATAGGAACCAGGCTTTTTTTGAAAGGCGACTTCAATTAAATGATACAGGCTTGATTCGTAAAGAAACTTCTTTTTCGGAATTTGTAATGGAATGCCCATTTGTTCAGCATACCAGGCTAGCTCAGTATTTTTTTCACGTTCGTCTGCAAGAAGGATAGCATGTTCCGAAAAAGGTAAAGAAGAACGTGCAATCTCATCAAGAACCGTCCTCATTTCTTCTTCATTTGTTGTTGCTTCAGCCAAACGATAATGTCCATCCCTCTTTGAATCTTCCTCGTAATGGTAATGATCAGCAAAACCCATCTGTTCCAATTCCATTTTTGTTTGTTCTACAATAGAAAACGATTGATTATTCGGCAAGTAAATATCGATCGGCATCCCTGCCCCCCCCAAAGAGCGGATCACTAGGTATTGTAGTGGATTAAAACTATAAAACCCATCAATCACCAATTTAAAACGCTGAATAGGGAATTTTTCAATTAGCTCAATGGCATACAAAAGCTGATTCTCTGGATCATAAAGACCATTCGCTTCTAAAATCTCTTTTTCATATTCTTGAAATAACCCTTTTAATGCTAATAAAGGCGTAGGTAAATCTTCGAGTGACAAGCCTAACCGTTTAATTTGTCCATAAGTATCTGCGAATCCTTTTGCACGTCCCTTAGAATCATACAAATCAAATTGAGTATGATGTCGCTCCGCAAATTGTTGAAAAAATAAGGTACGTTCCTGCTCAGAAATGGATACCATCTTTTCCTGTAATTGTTCAATGATTTTTTTTGCTAATTCATCAAAATTTAAATAATGAGGCCCTTTTTGTCTTTCTGAAGCTTCTTTTAGCCAGGTACTTGAAGGCAAGACATAATATACCTTCATTTCCTCCTTGTTCTGTTCCTGTGCCGCCGCCTTTAGCCGATGTGGAGCAGCAAATTCTAAAAACGATGTGCCGTAGATGCGGTGCATGTTTTCACCCCTTTAAGAAAGCTTGTTCATTTTTCTCATATCAGTATGTAAAATACCATCGTGTAAATAAGGATCTGAAAATGGTTCAAAACCGAAAGATTGGTAAAATGAAAGTAAATAGGTTTGGGCTTGAATCACGATGGATTCTTGCAAACAATCCTTTTCTAAATACGCAATCGCATGGTTTAATAATTCTCTGCCAAAACCATCCCGCCGATATGGTTTAGCCACGATCACACGCCCAATCGAGGCTTCTTTTCCATAAGCACCAGCTTCAAATAAACGACTGTAGGCTTTAATGGAACCATCCTGTTCTTTTATAAAAATATGTTTGGCGACTTTATCAGCTCCATCCACTTCTTCATATGGACAATTTTGTTCAACAACAAAAACATTAACTCTTAAGCGGATGATTTCATAAAGTTCATCCGTGCTTAATTCATGAAAAGATTTTAATTGCCACTCCATCTTATTCCCACCTATTCACTTCTTAAATTTTATTCATAGTTTACCATAAAAAAAAGCCTAGCTTCGACTAGCAAAGCTAAACCCTTTCTTCTTTAGAAGCTTATAACTCCAAAGCCCATTAATGGGACAACAACGAGGATGATGATAAAGATAATCCAAAGGACGACTGTATTGGCTAACTGTCCTCTTTTCGCTTTTCCTAATAACATTTCCATTAAACCAATTAACACTATGGCTAATAGACCTTTTACGATATAAATGGTTGCAAATCCCCATAATGCACTTAATAGATAAACACCTGACACGATCATGATGACATAGAATAATCGTAAAATCATGTGTACAATTTTGCCGCCTTTAGCTTTTCCACCTTTTAGTAAGAAAAACGCGATTAGAAATAATAAAATAGTAATTGCCCATGCACTTGAATGCAGGTGACTAAACATCGTTTCCATGATAAATCCTCCTAATTTCGAAAATCCTCTTCAATATAACTACTTTCTTATTATAATCGAACTTGTTCTAATAATAAATGATTGTGCTTCCATCGCCATAGAATAATCATTTTTGTATGCTTCGAGACAATCGCATGGAGCTGAGCTAATTGGTGCAAACAGAAGATCTCAGCTCTACCACTTCGTCCCACGAGAGTCTCCGCATATTTTCATCCGCTGGGTTACTGCTAATTCTCAAGTTCAAAATCATTCTTACAAAAATTATTAAAATGAATAAGAAAAAGTACAAAGTGAATGAAAAGCCACCAAATAATGAACCTAACGGAATTAGAGAAATTTTGAACGGTTCAAAAACTTTTATAATAATTTTTGTCCGAAGAGTGAGCCGATGAGGGCTACGGCGGCTTCTGCTGTTTGATTTTTTTGATCAAGGATTGGATTGACTTCTACAAACTCAGCTGATGTTATGATATCAGCTTCAGCAAGCATCTCCATGGCTAAATGGCTCTCACGATAAGTAATTCCACCTTTTACAGGAGTTCCAACTCCCGGTGCTTCTAAAGGATCTAGGGCATCTAAATCAAAACTTAAGTGCACACCATCCGTATCTTTAGAAACGTGGGCAATTGCTTCTTCCATGACTCGTGTCATTCCTAATCGGTCAATCTCGTGCATCGTATATGTTTTGATTTTCAGCTGTTTAATTCTCTCCTTTTCACCATCATCTAATGAACGAATGCCTATTAAGACAATATTCTCAGGCTTTACTTTGATAGTTGTTGAACCAACGCCGAGTAGTTCTGGCTCTCCATAACCTAAGCTCACCGCTAAAGGCATACCATGAATATTACCTGATGGAGAGGTGTCCATTGTATTTAGATCACCGTGAGCATCAAACCAGATTAGACCTAAATTCTCTTTCGTCTCAGCTACACCTGCTATCGTGCCAATAGCTGTACTATGATCGCCACCTAATACTAATGGAAAATAGCCAGCTTCTTCTGCCTTTTTTATTTGTTTTGTTAATGCTTGACTTGCCGCTACAATTTCCTTTAAATATCTTAATTTCTGTTTTTCTTCTTTTCCTTTAATTATTTGGATGTCTCCGTGGTCCAACACTTCATCCGCCAAATCCTGTAAGTTATTCTCTAGGCCAGCATAACGTATCGCACTTGGCCCCATGTCGACGCCTCGACGAGTTTGCCCTAAATCAAGGGGTACTCCTATGATACTTACTTTTGTTCTATTCATTTAGCCACCACCTCGTGAAATAATCTCACAAACTATATTCTACATAATATTGTGAAATACCTTTTTGTATGAAAATGTACGAAAGATGATATACACATCTTCGATGATCGCTCCGGGAATGGGTTGGGCAGGCTTCATGGTTAGTGAACTTCTCACACAAAATAAATGAATGAAAAGTCAACAAGCAAAAACTAATTGAATGAAGTTCCAACAGTTAAAGTGCCAAACATCACTTTCATCTTTAGTGGTGGTGGAGCGCTTTTGACTCCACCATGCGGGTTTTGTATAAAAGTTTAATGGGTGATGAACTGAATCTCGTCAAGTTCACTTCCAGTATGACAGGTTACGACTAATCATTAAGCTCAAGAGCTCATTGTGACATCATGCCCCTTGAGTAACTGTCACGTTCAGCCGTTTTCGGGTAGTTACTCCAAGGTTTGGCGTCAGCATCTTCACATTAACCTCCTCTTTGTACAGTTACTCTAAGGTTTTGCCTCCGTATCTTCACATTAACCTCCTTTTTGTGCAGATTCTCTAAGGTTTTGCTCCGTATCTTCACATTAACCCTCTCTTTGTGCAGATACTCCGAGGTTTTGCCTCCGTATCTTCACATTAAACCCTCTCTTTGTGCAGATACTCCGAGGTTTTGCCTCCGTATCTTCACATTAACCCTCTCTTTGTGCAGATACTCCGAGGTTTTGCCTCCGTATCTTCACATTAACCCTCTCTTTGTTCAGATACTCCGAGGTTTTGCCTCCGTATCTTCACATTAACCCTCTCTTTGTTCAGATACTCCGAGGTTTTGCCTCCGTATCTTCACATTAACCCTCTCTTTGTTCAGATACTCCGAGGTTTTGCCTCCGTATCTTCACATTAACCCTCTCTTTGTTCAGATACTCCGAGGTTTTGCCTCCGTATCTTCACATTAACCCTCTCTTTGTTCAGATACTCCGAGGTTTTGCCTCCGTATCTTCACATTAACCCTCTCTTTGTTCAGATACTCCGAGGTTTTGCCTCCGTATCTTCACATTAACCCTCTCTTTGTTCAGATACTCCGAGGTTTTGCCTCCGTATCTTCACATTAACCCTCTCTTTGTTCAGATACTCCGAGGTTTTGCCTCCGTATCTTCACATTAACCCTCTCTTTGTTCAGATACTCCGAGGTTTTGCCTCCGTATCTTCACATTAACCTCCTCTTTGTGCAGATACTCTAAGGTTTTGCCTCCGTATCTTCACATTAACCCTCTCTTTGTGCAGATACTCTAAGGTTTTGCCTCCGTATCTTCACAATTCCTTATGAACCTTAAGGTGGCGATAGATGACTTTCATCTTTGTTGGTGGTGGAGCGGTTTTGGCTCCACCATACGGGTTTTATATGAAAGTTAGTGCTGATACCCATGTGCGGAGCTCTACTCGTCGCTCCCGAGAATCATGCTGCACGTCCTGCGGGAGCATTTGCATGACTCGCCCGCCGGGTACTGCTCATTCTCAAGTACAAATAACATTCCTTAAAAGAAATAACAACAAAACAAAGTGAATAAAGAACCACCATGCTAATAGCAAAATCACACTTTCGTGTTTGTTGGTGGCGGAGGGGCATTTAGCTCCGACTGTGGTTTTTGTATGAAAATGCAAGAATAAACATATCACTTACTCATGGGTTGTGCTGGAGCAAGTACACGAATAGGCTCGAGCGGTGATCGTATGAAATAAAAAAACTGACTTAGTTTTTGATACTACTAAGACAGTTTTTGGACTTTTATTCTTTTCTAAGGGGATGAGACTTAAATTGAAAGGGGGATATTATTAATTTAAGTCAAAATGCTTTCCGTTCATTTCATAAATAACCCATTCTGTAATGTTGGTTGCATAGTCTGCCATACGTTCTATATATCTACCAATGAAGGCAAATTGCGTTATTTGATTGACCTCAACCTCATTTGAGTTCAATTCAAATAATTCACGGATGATTTCTCCATACATGCGGTCAACATGGTCATCAATGGATGCGACACGCTGAGCAAGGATTACATCAGATTGAGCATAAGCTTTTAACGACTCTTCAATCATTTGCTCTGCAAGTTGGAACATCTTCATCATTTTTTCACGTATATCTGTTAGCATTTGTGCGTCTAAGCGACGAGCCGCTTTCGCCATATCAACAGCTAAATCAGCGACACGCTCTAAGTCACTTGAAACTTTTAACGTAACAATTAATTTCCTAAGGTCTGTTGCAACTGGCTGTTGTTTCGTGATGAGTAAAGTAACAGAATCATTTAATTTGTGTTCTAGTTCATTGATTAAATGGTCATCCTTAATAATTCGGTCCATCGTCTCGATATCTGCTTCTTGAAATGCCCGATGTGATTCATGTAAAACTTCAGAAACCCTTGCACCCATATCCAATAATTGCTCTTTTACAACTTGTAATTGATGAGTAAAATTTTCACGAACAGCCATCCTGTCTCCTCCTCAAATTAACCAAATCTACCAGAAATATAATCTTCCGTACGACGATCCGTTGGATTAGAGAAAATAGTATCCGTTTTATCATATTCAACTACTTCTCCATTTAAGAAAAACGCTGTACGATCCGAAATTCTTGCAGCTTGTTGCATATTGTGTGTAACAATCACAATACTGTAATCCTCTTTTAATTGCTGTACTAACTCTTCCACTTTTAGTGTAGAAATCGGATCTAAGGCAGATGTTGGTTCATCCATTAAAATAACATCTGGCTCAATTGCTAAACATCTCGCGATACAAAGACGTTGTTGCTGTCCTCCTGAAAGTCCATATGCATTTTCGTTTAAACGATCTTTGACTTCATCCCAAATATAAGCGCCTCGTAAGCTCTTTTCAACAATTTCATCAAGGATTTTCTTATTACGGATTCCATGAATTCTTGGTCCGTATGCGATATTATCATAAATAGATTTTGGGAACGGATTTGGTTTTTGGAACACCATACCTACACGCGTTCTTAACTCTTCTACTTTATATGATTTGTGGAAGATATTATTTCCTCTTAACTCAATGTCACCAGAAATTTTAACAATCGGAACAAGCTCAACCATACGGTTCAAAGTCTTCAAGTATGTTGATTTACCACAACCAGACGGTCCAATGATGGCTGTTACTTCTTTTTCATAGATTGGTAGATGAATATCTTTTAAAGCGTGGTCTTGACCATACCAAAGGTTTAATCCTTTTGTGTTGTAAACGATTGGTTTTGATGATATTTCATTTTTACTTTTTGCTTGTTGATTAAGCTCTACTTTTACTTGTTTCTTTTTCGGTTCTGTCATAACAGTCATTATGATCTCTCCTCATTTTCTTTTGATGAAATCTCACATGAATTTCCCTTTTGTATAAAAGTTGACTATTGCTGGTATACGGAGTTTTACTCGCCGCTACCGAAAATCATATTCCGCGTCCTATTGAGTGGCACTGAACTATAGGTTGATAAATCGTGCAAACATTTAGCGCTGCTCACCACTAGGCTTCTACAAACTCATGTGGTCAAACTCCTCTAATACGTGTTTTAATATCTATTTGAAAACTTATTTCTGATTAGGATAGCAACTGAGTTCATGATAAATAGTACGACTAATAGTACGACAATTGTTGCTGCTGCTAAGTTTGCGTATTCCGCAACTAACGCTGAATCTAATGTCCAGTAATAAATTTGCATTGGTAAAACGGTAAATCGGTCAAAAATTGATTCAGGGAACGGTATTAATAACGCTGGTATCCCAATAACAACAAGCGGTGCTGTCTCCCCAATTGCTCTTGATAATGAAAGAATTGCACCTGTTAAAATACCTGGTAGGGCAGATGGTAAAATGATATTTTTAATCGTTTGCCATTTAGTAGCTCCCATTCCGTAGGACGCTTCACTTAAGTGATTTGGAACAGCTCGAATGGCTTCTTGTGAGGCAACTACAACAATCGGAAGTACAAGTAACGACATGGTCAATCCACCTGCTAAAACAACATTTCCTAAATCGAATCCTCGTACAAATACCGTTAAACCTAAAATTCCAAATACAATCGATGGTACACCAGCTAAATTGGATATATTCGTTTGAATAAATGATTGTATTTTTCCTTTTTTAGCGTAGCACTCAAGATAAATGGCTGTACCTACACCGAGTAACATCGTCACAGGAGCTACAATGGCCATTAACCAAAGTGTTCCTAAAATGGCACCCATAATCCCTGCATTTTCAGCACGTGTAGATAACTTCCCAGAAAGAAAATCAAAGTCAATCCAACCGATACTATCGGCAAAAACACGGTAAATTAATATCGCTAAAAAGATTAATCCGATACTAGAAGCGAAAAGAAAGACTGATTTCGCTACTTTATTTTTAATTAATCGTTTATCTATTCTAGTTTGAACCTTTTCCATATCCATATAACGCATATTAGTATTCCTCCCTAAATTTACGGGAAATATATTGTGCAATGACATTCATTAATAATGTGAAAACAAATAATGTCATCGCAACAGCGTACAAGCTATAATAAATGGTTGTTCCAGCTGCAGCTTCTCCACTTGTGATTTCAACGATATATGCAGTCATTGTTTGCATCGATTGAGTAATATCAAATGTAAAGTTTTTGGAGCTACCACTTGCAATCGTTACAATCATTGTTTCACCAATAGCACGAGAAATTCCTAATACAAAGGAAGCAATAATACCTGAAATCGCAGCAGGTATAACAACTTTTCCTGTTACCTCTAATTTGGTAGCACCTAAAGCTAACGCCCCTTCACGCATCGCGTTTGGAACAGAGCTCATCGCATCTTCTGAAAGTGAGGCAACCATCGGAATAATCATAATTCCCATCACAATACCTGGGCTCAAAATATTCGTTGCTTCAAGTCCTGGAATAATCTCTCTTAAAATCGGTGTTACAAACGTAAAGGCGAAGAATCCATATACAATAGTTGGAATACCAGCTAAAAGTTCTAAAACTGGCTTTAATACTCTTCGAACCTTATCTGATGCATATTCACTTAAGTAAATAGCTGTCATTAATCCAATCGGTATAGCAACGAGCATGGCAATAAGTGATGACAATATCGTTCCCGTAACCAAAGGAAGAATACCAAATTCCGGATTGGCACTTAAAGGTTTTAATATAGTCCCTGTAAAGAAATCTAAAAACGGTACGCGTCTAAAAAATTCAACCGTTTCACTTAATAGGGTAAAAATAATTCCTACCGTCGTAAAAATAGAAATGGCCGCAATCGCAAAAAGCAGTTTTGGCATTAACTTTTCCATAATGGAAGTGAAGTTCTTTTTATTTTTGTTTTGTTCAATCATCTGTTGAACGGTTTTTTTCTCCGTAACAGTCTTACTCATTGATACGGCTCCCCTTTCTTCCGGTTCATTCCCTTTTGAACCAAATAGAGTGGCTGAGTTTCCTCAACTCACTCTATCTTTTTTTATTTAAAGTCCTTCTAAAAAGTCAATGAACTCTTGTACTTCTTCTTCTGGAATTGGAGCAAATCCAGTTTCACCAGCAAAGTTGTTCATGTTGTTCATTACATAGTTAGCAAAATCTAATACTTCCGGTTTTTCTTTAGCATGATTCACATTTAAATAAGTGAATACTGGACGTGTGAATGGTGCATAATCTGCATCACCTTCACCAATGGTGTCAAGAGACGGTGTTACAGGTCCATTTCCGAAATCTACACTTACTGCTTGTAATTTATCTTGGTTACTTACAAAATATCCAAATCCAAAGAAGGCAATTCCGTTCGCGTCTTCAGCAATTAAGTTAACAAGTGTTGAATAGTCTTGTTGCAAGTTAACGTTACTTACTAAATCTTGTCCGCCTAATACTTCATCAAAGAAAAACTCATACGTACCATGGTTTTCATTTGGACCGTAGCGATTAACTTCTGTATCTGGGAAATCAGGATTCACATCAGACCAGTTCTGAATGCTATCATCTGAGAAAATTTGAATTAACTCGTCTTGTGTTAATTCAGTCGCCCAATCATTTTCTGGGTTTACTACAAACGTTAAACCATCTAAAGCTACTTTTAATTCTTTTACTTCTATTCCTAATTCATCTGCTAAAGTTTGTTCTTCTTCTTTAATTTCACGAGATGCGTCGTTAAAGTCTGTACCACCTTCTGCTAAGAAGCGTTGGAAACCAGCACCTGTACCAGCACGACTAACTTCAACTGAAACTCCTTCTTGCTCATTAATCATGTATTCCTCAGCTAAGATTGCCATTAAAGGGTAAACAGTCCCCGAACCATCGATGACGACACTACCTTCTAATTCTTCTGTTTCGGCAGCTTGATTATCATCATTGCTGTCTGCACCTGTATTTGTGCCTTCTGTTTCGTCTGAGTCAGAACCTCCACCACATGCGACTAATACGACTGCTAGAAATGAAGCTACAAATAAAACCAAATACTTTTTAATATTCACGAATTGTTTCTCCCCTTTTCTTTTTCATTCGTTTTTTTGTTAGAGGCAAGCTCTCTTTGTTACAACTTCAGTATAGGGATTCATTATTAAGGGAGTATGCATAATCTGTTAAGCTTTTATAAACCGACGTAAACGTTTTGTGGAGAATGTAAACGAATTGTGAAGGTGTAAATTTGTGTTTGGAGTAACCTCTTAAAAGAAAGACCATGCGATGCGTTTGCTCGGGGTTTCTCCAAAAAAAAAAAGCCCTATATGGGCTCTTAACTTTTTATCGTCTCGGCTGTGCGATCTTGGAGTTGATGGACAGTAACGTCTCCCCAGCTTAAATCCTCAACACGATATTTTTCAATTAGTTGCTGATCTAGTTCGATACCAAGTCCTGGAATCGATGCGTCTGGTAGATGCAAATAGCCGTTTTTATATTGAATTCGATTTTTAACAACATCACCGACATATAATTCGGGGCCAGTTGGATCGGAAGTGTAGTCAAGATGTGCAAAGCTTCCACCTAAGTGTGCCATCGATGCTGTACCAATTGAAAGTTCTTGTGTTGTCCCAAGTATCACACTTTTACTTGATACTTCTGCGACTGCTGCCGCTCTTTTGGCCGCCGTCAATCCCCCTATAAAAATGGGCGATATATTAAAGATATCAACGGAATCTTGTTTTAACATTTCATATTGCTGTCTCATACTCCAAACATGTTCACTAACAGGGTAATCCGTTCTCATTCTAAAATGATACAAGCCTTCAAAATCATTTGCCAATGCTGGACTCTCGATCATTTCCAACCCTACATCATACTGACTTAATCTTTTAACTGCTTGTAACGTCGATTTCCAACTTAATAAATGACTAAAATCGAATGATTTGATTTTGACTTTGTTTCCGAATTCCTTCTTAACACGTTCTAAAAACATTTCATCTGCGTCTACATTTTTCCCTACATATAGACGAAATGTATCAAAACCTTGTTCAAATCTTTTCTGAACAACATCAATATTCTCTTGAACTTCGTCTATACTTCTCATCCTAAAAATAGGATAGCACACCTTCAACTTGTCTCTCACTCGCCCACCTAAAAGTTCACTGACTGATACACCTAATGTTTTAGCACATAAATCGTATAGAGCTGTATCGATACCATTACGTATGAAACTGCCTTTTTCGTAATAGTACATGGCTTCTGGAAAATTACTAGTAAGTTCTTGGTTGATTTTGATTATATCGAACGGATTTTGGCCAACTATTATTGATTTTATGACGTTTGTAAGATCTTTTATGTCAGGTGCATAGCGAGGTAAATGGGAGAAATCAGACATTTCACCAATGCCAATTACTCCTTCGTCTGAATAAATTTGAACGATGATATGTTTATTAATAAAACCTGTATGTCTAGGAATGCCGACTACTGTTAATGTGAGGTCGGATATCTTCATGAGACACCATCCTTTTTTTATTTTATATGAAAGTTAGTTATGGCCGATAGTTTGTGCCTTGAAGTTAGCTCGTCATCCATCTCGCGATAAATGACCTTAGCAGGACAGTGCACCCTGTTTATTCAGGCAGACTCCTGATCGAGTTGTAAACGTGCCAACAGTTTGAACAGTCGCCACTACTTTCATCTTTGTTGGTGGCAAAGTGAACTGGGCTTCGCCATGTGGGTTCTATATGAAAGTTAGTGCTAATGCTCATGTGCGGAGGTTTACTTACCGCTCCCGATACGTAAACTAAATTCAATTAATTAACGGGTGTGATCGTAATCGTTTTAATGGCTGTGAAAAATTCTTTCGCTGCCTCTCCTTGTTCTCGAGAGTGGGAACTTGATTGCTTCATACCTCCAAATGGTGCTTGGAGCTCAACGCCTGCACTCTCACCATTTACTTTGATCAGTCCCGCTTCTATTTCATTCATATACGTTAGTGAGCGAGAGATATCATTTGTAAAAAGTGATGCCGACAAACCAAAACGACTGTCATTTGCTTGCTCTAAAGCTTGATCTATTCCATTAATTTTAAATAAACATAAAACAGGACCGAATATTTCTTCTTGGGCTAGCTCACTTCTTGGGTCAACATTTTCAAAAATGGTTGGTTCTACATAGTATCCATGTTTATAGGCATCGCCTTCTGGTACCTTCCCACCGAATAATAATGATGCCCCTGCTGCTATTCCATTTTCTATAAACCTCAACACATTTTTTTGTTGATTACTTGAGGATAATGGTCCCATATAAGTACTTTCTTCAACACCAGCTCCCAGTCGAATCTTCTTAACTTTGGATAATATCTTTTCCTTAAATTCCTCATAGACTTCTTCATGTATAAATGCTCGGCTTGTCGCCGTACATTTTTGACCTGTATGTTTCATTGCTCCACTTACTGTTAATTCAGCAGCTTGCTCTAAATCAGCATCTTCTAAAATAATCGCAGGATTTTTCCCGCCCATTTCCAATTGATATTTAGCGCCTCTTTCAATACAAGCTAGTGCAATTTTTTTACCGATATCATTGGAGCCTGTGAAACTGATAGCATTTACATGTTCATGATGAATAACCGCTTCACCAACGACAGAGCCCTGGCCTGTAACTAGATTAATGACGCCATTCGGTAATTCAGCCTCTGCAAACGCCTCCATAATTTTGATCGCTGTAAGAGCTGTTTCAGAAGCCGGTTTCAGGACAACTGTATTGCCATACACTAATGCAGGTGCTATTTTCCAAACAGGGATCGCAATTGGGAAATTCCATGGTGAAATGATGCCAATCACACCTAATGGGACTCTTTTTGTAAATAAAAAATTATTATCTCCTCCAGAAGGAATAACATCTCCCTCTTTTCGATAACCCTCTTGTGCGTAATATCGGAGAATTTGGACAGCCCTCATCACTTCTCCTCTTGTTTCTACTAAGGTTTTACCCATTTCCATGGTTGCTGTCCAAGCAATGTCATCAATTTTTTTTTCAAGATTATTTGCAACTTGATGTAGATAATCTCCTCTTTTTAACGAAGAAACACGTTTCCATGTGGTGAAAGCCTCTTTGGCTGCATAGACAGCAGCGTCTACATCTTCATTGGTTGAATGAGGGAATTGACCCACGACTTCTTCATTATTAGCAGGGTTGATACTGCTTAACGTTTCGCCACTAGAACTATCACACCATTTTCCATCTATAAAATTTTGAAAATGCTTACTCATAATTACCATCCCCTTTTTCATCCATTTGTGACTTGAGGGCTTAATCCCCATTCATGTAGTAACAACTCAAGTTCTTGTCGGTCCCTATCGTTAAGTTTAGAAACAGGCTCTCTTGTAACCCCTCCTTGTAAACCGATATATTCCATTGCTTCTTTTATCACCACCACATTATTACCGTTATTATATTTAGCGCGCAAATCTTCAAATGGGATAATATCCTTCCATAATGACCAGATTTGTTCTTGGTTTTGTTCCTGTAAAGCTTCCATTAGTTCTAATGATTTTTGGGGAAAAACATTAACAAGCCCTGAAGTAAATCCAACTGCCCCAGCACTGAAGAAAAAAGGAGCCCACTTTTCTGCGGTTCCGCATATCCAAGCCACCTTCTTATCGTTTGGTACGGATTGAATAGTTAATGCAAAACGAGCTAAATCATTAATCGCATATTTAACCGCTACAAGTCTTTCTAATTGAGCTAATTCAATCAATACTTGATCGCTTATATGCGGGTCTTTAAAATAAATGACAGCAGGTAAATCAACAGATTGAATTATTTTTTTGAAATAAGCTAACGCACCCTCGTCTGTGATATATGGGTGAACTGGCATATGAATCATGATGCTGTCAGCACCGACCTCTTTTGCATATCTGCCCATTTCAATAGCCGTTTCAACCGAATAACCGATTCCTGCAACAACGGTAGCCCTGCCCGCCGCACAATGAACGACTTGTTTGATTTCTTCTTTTGCCTCTTCAATCGTTAAAGCATAAAACTCGCTCGTATTTCCACAAGGGACAATTACATCCACACCACTCTCAATCAGGAAGTTTACATTTTCACGAACGGCCGCCCAATCCACTTCTTTAGTGTTAGGCTTAAAAGGTGTTATGGTGATGCCTGATATAGAGTGAAACTTTTTTGAAAAAGAGTCATTGTTCATCTAAATCCCTCACTTTCTATAATTTACATTACATGTACTTGCCCTTACTCTTTTGTCTTAAGAACATCGTGTAATGTTCTTAAAATATGATCCTTCATTAAATGTTCGGCTAACTCATCATGGTGATGAATAATCGCTTCATAAACCTTTTTATGCTCAACAAAACCATATTTTAATTCACTATCATTCATTAAAGCACGCTTTCTAAAAGCTTTATCAAGACTGGCTGTGTTTTCTAACACTTGATTAATCATCGTGCTTGCCGCAGCCTCTTTAATTATTTGGTGAAAACGAGTATTCGCTTCAATTAGACGGTCAATTTCTTTTGCTTCAAGTAATTGCTCCATCTTTGTGATTTGCTCTTTCATTTTCACCTTTTGTTGTTCGGTTATTTTTTGAGCGGCAAGCTTTGCACATAACCCTTCTAATACAGCTCTTAACATTTGAACTTCTTGAATCGTAGACTCTGCCACATTTGAGACATACGTCCCTTTTCTTGGAATCGTTTCAACAAGTCCCTCTCGGCCCAGCATACGAAAAGCTTCTTTAATAGGAGTTGTACTCACGCCCATTAATGACGATAGCTCACGTTCTTTTAAATGCTCACCTGGTTGAAGCTTGCCTGTTACAATCGCTTCTCTTAAGGATTCCGCCACAATATCGCGTAACGACTTTACTTGTTCTGTTTTTATTGCAAAGAGATCATGGTTAATTACTTCTTTCATTGTACTCACCCTATTCAATTTGATATCTGATATATCAAATGTTAGCGCAGGAATCTCTTTCTGTAAATAATGTTTATTCTAAAATATCTGACTTTTCAAGCTGTAAAACTTCATTGTAAACCATCAATAAAGGAGCGACTCCATGTCCATTATTGTCCACTATCCTTTCTCTAAACACGTAATAATTAAAACTCCCATCCCTCATGACTCCGGTATCAGGATGTTTTCCGAGTCCCGCACTTCTACAAATTCCTCCAAGTAAAATCTCTCCATTTTCTTCTCTCAAGTACTCTTTTACGGTTCCCTCATAAGCAGCTAGACCAAATTGTTGAAAACTTTTTTGTAAAAAACCAATCCTCACGCCTTTTAATAGACTATAGGCGAGCATTAATGTGCCACTTGTCTCCAAGAAATTTCCTTCTCGCTCGGGGTAGTCCATCACTTGATACCACATTCCGCTTTGATCTTGATGTGGAATAACATCCAAAACGAGCTCCTCTAAAAGCTTACCAAGCTCTTGTTGCAAAGCTTCTTCACCTTCTAATAGCTCGATACTATCCACTAAAGCCATACTATACCAACCTATAGCCCGAGACCATACATGTGGCGACTGTCCCGTCACTTTATTTGCCCAAAAGACCTTCTTACTATCATCATAAGCATGAACGTAGAGATTTTTCTCTTCGTTGTAAATATACGTTCGAACATGGCGGAACTGCTTGATTAAATCTTGATAGTCTTTTTTATTCATAAATTCTTTCATATACTCCAAATAAAATGGCTGTCCCATATAAAGTCCATCTAGCCACACTTGATTAGGATAATTCGATTTGTGCCAAAAGCTACCTTGTTTTGTTCGCGGATAACTTGAGCGTTGTTGGTACAAATCATCTAACACTTTTTTATACTTCGGATCCTTTTCTACTCGATAAAGCCTTAATAAAATCGTAGCCATTCTTATTTGATCAATGTTGTAGTCATTTATCTTAATACTTGTTATTTCTCCATTTTCATCAAATAACCTCTCCACATAATCTTTGACAAACTGATAATCTTCTTTTCTTCCCTTCAAATCAAAATGGTCTAAATAGGCTTTAAGTATACAAGCTTCAATGTAGTGCCAACGGTTCGAAAACCATTTTCCCTCCTGCTTTTTATATTCCTGTTGCATACGTTGCACAAGTTCATAAGCCACTGCTATCTCCTCCTTATTAAGCTAAAAAAGCGTTTAAGAGCTTTTATATTTCATCATTAAAAACGAAGAAATACATATTGTCAATCTTTCACAAACTCCTAAATCAATTAATTCACTAATTATTTTAAANAAATATATTTACAACGTAATCTTATTCATTTATCATTGTGATATATCAAATATCATATATCAATTTACGGGGGGCATCAGAATGAAGAAGAATTTGAAACTTTTTTCGTTTTTGTTAGCGGTTACAATTGGTTCAAGCACACTTATTGCCTGTAATAGTGGTAATAGCTCAACTAGTAACGATGATGACTTCACATTATCAGCCATGGTGAAATTGCATACACCAGAGGTTCCAGATAAACGTATCTTAGACATACTTGAAGAAAAATCAGGTGTCAATCTAGACATTGAGTTTGTTCCTGCAACGACCTACGTTGAAAAAGTAAACACTGCTTTTGCCTCTGGAACATTTCCTCATTCGATTGTTTTAGACTTAGACTTACTTACACAATACAAGCAATATATTAAGGATGGACAGTTTTGGGAAATTGGTCCTTACCTCGATGAATTTGAGAACCTTAGCAAAATGCGAGAAGATATATTAGAAAATACGATGGTAGATGGAAAAGTTTATATGTTATACGAGGGTAAACCCCTTTCACGACAAGGTATTATCTATCGTCAAGACTGGGCTGATAACTTAGGCTTAGAAGCACCTACAAACATCGATGAATTTTACGAAATGTTGAGAGCGTTTACAGAAGATGACCCAGATGGAAATGGTCTTGACGATACATTTGGATTAAGTGACCGAAATGAGCTAACGTTCGGTGCATTTAAAACCGTAGCCTCCTGGTTCCATACTCCTAACAATTTTGGCATTCAAGACGGACAAATATTACCTGATTTTATGTTTCCTGAATATATGGATACATTAGACTTTTTTCGAGATATTCATGAAAAAGGATATATGAACCAAGATTTTCCAGTAACTAGTAAAAACGACCAACGCTCTTTATTTACAAGTGGTCGTGCCGGCGTATATGTAGGTTCAATGGGTGATGTACAATCCTTTCATCCAAACACGGTAGCGAATGATTCCAATGCTGTTTTAGATGTTCATAATCAGGTGGAAGGACCTTCAGGAGAGTTTACTACATGGTCATTGCCAGGATACGGAAACGTTATTTTGTTTCCTAAATCATCCATTGAAAACGAAGAGGAATTACGAAAAGTACTGAGCTTTTACGATTTCCTGATGACACCTGAGGGAGCAAATTTAGTGTATTGGGGTATAGAAGGTGAACATTATGAGGTAATAGACGACAACAAAGCTGAAGTGATTGATTCTGATTTATACAACAAAGAAGTATTTCCGATTCAAACTTTAGAAATTGCTGAAGAAGAGTCTAGCGGACGTTATGAAGCCCACTTTACTTTTGAAGCTCGAGCAAAAGCTGAAGAATTATATGCTGACAATGAAAATTATCTCATCGATGATCCTACCATAGGTCTTGAATCAGAAACTTTTCTATCACAAAGTGCCGTCTTGCAAAGAATTATCGAAGATGCTACCTACCAATACATCATCGGAGACATTGACAAAGAAGGCTTCCAAGCCGCCATCGAAAACTGGTTAAACAGAGGCGGTCAAGATATCATCGACGAATTCACTGCCTCCTACAAAGAGAATAATTAACCCACCAAAAAGCCTGTAGAATAGTCTACAGGCTTTAACCATGACAGTAATGATCCATCCAAGTTTGGCTTCTGAGAGCCAAGTGGTTTTGAAGTCAAAAACCTTTAAAAAAGGGCCTCCCTATTAAATCTTCCAATAAAAAACAAGCACAGCCAAATACACCTTCTACAACCACCATCAAAGATGAAAGTCATCTATCGCCACCTTAAGGTTCATAAGGAATCGTGCAGATCCTGAGGCCAAACCTTGGAGTATCTGCACAAAGTAGTCATTCATATGTAGTGACGACTTCTTTACCTGTGGGTACGTTTACAACTAGTCCCTTCAAACATGTAAGTATGGTTTCACTCTTTAACTGGTAAAACTTCATACAATTAGTATTTGCTTTTTTATTTGTTAGCTTTTCATTCATTTGTTTTGTATGAAAAACTCATCAACCAAGAAGCCTGCACTAACCTAAGCGGAGGGAATGGAGAGGACGACTCCTGCAGGAGGAAAGGGCAGACTGAGCTAACTTACAGAGCCTAATCCACTAGCGCAGCTAGTTCGGCGCCACCCCATAGGACGCGCGGAGCATGCTTTTCGGTAGCGGTGATTAACGCTCCGCACATGAGATTTAGATAACTTTCATATAAAAAGCCAATAACCAACAGCAAAAGAAAAAACAGAGCCAACAATTGATAAAAACAAATAAACAGCCATGAAGCGGTATCTCCGTTCTTTTAAAAACAAAAATGCCTCAACAGAAAAAGTCGAAAATGTCGTAAAGGACCCAAAAAAGCCAGTCGCTATCAACAATTGAGTAGAACTCGACACTTCATGAAAAAAGATAAATGTAGCAAAAACGCCTAACCCAAACGAGCCCAGCATATTAACGATAACCATCGCCAACGGCCAAATACGTTCCGTAAATTTAGCCTTAAACCACTCCCCTAACACATATCTTAAAGGAGCACCGACCAATGCACCAACAGAAAGAAAAAACATATTCATCGTCTACCGACCTGCCTTTCTGCCTTCCGGTTTGACCGTAGCATCTTCTTGGCAATCAAATATCCTGTAGCTGCTAAGGCTATTCCTAGTCCTACCGAAGTCACGACATATGTAACCAAAATCAACATCTGTCCGTTCATTAGAAGTCTCCACGCATCCTCAGAAAAGGCTGACATCGTTGTAAACCCTCCACATAAACCTACCCCTAATCCAACCTTTAACCACTCTTTAATCAAAATTTGGGAAGCAGCACCAGTTAATAATCCTAAAAGGAGACTACCCAACAAATTAACTAGCAATGTGCTGAGAGGAAACCAGTCCATATTAAACCAGATATACATAGCATACCGTAACCACGTTCCAACCATTCCGCCAATCGCAACGGCTATGATATTTTTAATGTTCACGCTTCTGCCCCCACTATGTGTCATGTTAGCAATTTCTATGTACTTCATGTTAACCAGCCTTTTTCTTCTCCAAATAAAAAGAATCATCTTCCCTCTCTGAAAAGTGATTCTTATGCTTGCACTTATATAGTTGCTCTTTCTTTGTCTTTGTTTTACGTGTTCTTAAATCAAGTTGAACAAAAGGGCTCCGCCCATTCAAAGGGTTTCTCTTACCTTCACGTATTTGTTTTTCTCGTTTTTTTTTGGCTGATGATTTTGCCATCTGCTCCACCTACTTTCTTCCATTATTATCTCGAACATTCTAAAAAAATTCAAGTCTATCCATTTTCTTCTCCGACCTCTATACTAGTAATGATCATAAAGGAGGTCATAACATGTTCCGTCAAGCTATTAAAAGTGATTTACCGATTATAAAAGAATGGATTTACGAACGAGCTGTTGATTTAAAAAAGAAGGAGCTATCCCAATGGGCCTTTTATTTAAATAAAGAAAACACAGCGATTCTTAATCATGATTTTGAACAAGGACATTTATATGTTTTTTTAGATCAACAGCAGGAATTACAAGGAGCTCTCGTACTAATGGAGGGGGATCAGTGGGACTTTGATTTATGGCCCGACCATACTGATGTAGACGCTTATTATCTTCATCGTGTCATCGTACCTATTACTAAAAAAGGGCAACATATCGGTTCCCAACTAGTTACTTATGCCAAAGAACAAGCCCAAGCAACCAATAAAATTTTACGTTTGGATTGTGCACGATTCAGTCCATTTTTACGCCCTTTTTACGAAAAGCATGGATTTCATTTAGCAAAAATATTAGAAGAATTTTACTTATTTGAGTGGAAACCTGTGAAGTGAGTTAGTCCCGCTTTGACTTTAACGTTGTTTTAAATCTTTATTTTTCACACAAAAAGCCTTATATTAGCTGACTATTCTATTAATTAAGTCAAAACTGGATATTGACAATCTTTCCTTACTTCGTTAAAGTAAATACAAATTTGAAAAGTGGGGATTAGGTACGTAAGCATTTTTAGTTTACGTTTAAAAGGGAATTCGGTGAAAAACCGAAGCGGTCCCGCCACTGTAATGGAAGAGCTTTTCTTGTAATCACTGGTTATGAACTGGGAAGAGAGAAAAAGCAAAGACGCCATAGCCAGGAGACCTGCCTAGTCTAACAACACTGCTCAACCTACGGGAGATAGGGAGGTGTTAAAAATATCAACAGTATGACAGGATATTTTTACCCACTATTATTGGTAAAAATATCCTTTTTTATTATTTTAAAATGAATCTGGAGGTATTTGAATGGGAGATATACGCACAAGTAATCTTGGTTATCCAAGAATCGGAGAGAAACGTGAATGGAAGAAAGCGTTGGAAGCATTTTGGTCAAAAAAAATAGACGAACCACAACTGCTTGCCAACTTAAAGGAACAACGACTAATTGGCCTCAAAAAACAAAAAGAAGCAGGCATTGACTATATACCGGTTGGTGATTTCACTTTTTACGACCATGTTCTCGATCATGCTGTCATGTTTGGTCTAATCCCAAAACGTTTCCAGGAAAGCTATCAAAACCATACATTAACTGGCTATTTTGATATCGCTCGTGGGAATGATGCTGCTCCAGCTAGTGAAATGACAAAATGGTTTAATACGAATTATCACTATATCGTTCCTGAATGGGAAGGACAAACGCCGAAATTACAATACAACAAACCACTCGAAGCCTATCAAGAAGCTCAGAATGAATTAGGGATCACAGGTAAGCCTGTATTAATTGGTCCTTTTACATTCCTTAAACTTTCAAAAGGTTATGAGCAAACTGATTTTTCTAAACACCTTGAATCCTTATTACCGCTCTATGTAGAGGTTTTACAACAACTTGAACAGGCTGGTTGTGAGTGGGTTCAAATCGATGAACCTTCCCTCGTTACAAGTATTAGTGAACAAGAAATAGATTTAGTTTCATCTACGTATCATTACTTAAATGAACGAACATCCATCAATGTCATGGTACAAACATACTTTGATGCTGTCAGTCATTATGAAAAGGTCATTCAACTTCCTGTAGCAGGAATTGGGCTTGATTTTGTTCACGGTAAGGACGAAAACCTATCCTCCCTCCAAAAGCACGGCTTCCCATCCAATAAAGTGTTGGGTGCTGGAATTATTGATGGTAGAAATATTTGGAGAGCGAACTTATCCGTGGTAGAAAGCAGCTTTTCAGAAATCCTTTCTGTTTCTCCTACCGCGAATATTTGGCTCCAGCCTTCTTCAAGCCTCTTACATGTTCCGGTAACAAAAAAAGCTGAACATAATCTTGATGAGCTTGTACAAATTGCATTAGCTTTTGCTGATGAGAAGCTTCAAGAGTTAGTGAACCTTCGTGACTTTTTTACCGGAAATGAAACGATCAAAAGTAGCCAACAAGCTGAAAATGACCAAATCTCAACAATTATCCAAAATTCAACCTGGCGTAAACAAGATGAACAAGTTACACATACTTATTACCAAGAAAGACAAACGGCCTTTTCTGTCAGACAGCAACTTCAAGCCAAAAAGTTTCAATTACCACCTTTACCAACAACCACGATCGGTAGCTTCCCACAAACGAAAGAAGTCCGACGAAACCGAAACTTATGGCGTAAAGGCGAACTAACGAACGAAGCTTATGAAACCTTTGTCAATGAACAGATTGAAAAATGGGTACACATCCAAGAAGATCTTGGGATTGATGTACTTGTTCACGGTGAATTTGAACGTAATGACATGGTTGAATATTTCGGTGAAAAACTAGCTGGCTTTGTTTTCACTAAAGGCGGTTGGGTACAATCCTATGGCTCAAGATGTGTGAAGCCGCCCGTTATTTTTGGCGATGTAAAGTTTGTAGGAGAAATGACTGTAAAAGAAACCAAATATGCTCAATCTTTGACGGCAAAGCCTGTAAAAGGAATGCTTACTGGACCTGTTACCATACTAAATTGGTCATTTGTTCGTGATGATATCCCTCGTAAAGACGTAGCCTTACAAATTGCGGAAGCTCTCATACATGAAGTACAGGCATTAGAAGCGGCAGGTATTGAAATGATTCAAGTCGATGAGCCAGCCATTCGCGAAGGGCTCCCTCTCAAAGAGAAAGATTGGGATACGTATTTAAACTGGGCGGTTGAGGCGTTCAGAATTAGTACTGCTCAAGTAAAAGAGACTACACAAATCCATACACATATGTGCTATAGTGATTTCCGCACAATTATCAATTCTATCTCTGCATTAGATGCAGATGTCATTTCTATTGAAACATCGAGAAGTGCAGGTGACATTATTTCTACATTTGAAACAAAAGCCTATGATAAAGGCATTGGCCTTGGTGTCTATGATATCCATAGCCCGCGTGTCCCAAGTGTTGAAGAAATGGAAAAAGTAATTAATCGCGCCTTAGAAGTGTTACCAAAAGAATTATTCTGGGTCAATCCTGATTGCGGCTTAAAAACCCGTGGAGAAGAAGAAACAGTAGCGGCACTTAAGCATATGGTTCAAGCAGCAGAGCATGCAAGAGAAACCATTGGCTCTAGCCAGAAAGTATAATTAAAATGACCAAAACTCGCTAAGCTCCTTTATGCTTGGCGAGTTTTTTAATGTATGTTGACACGTATATATATGTGTTTTGATTTGCTCCGCATTGGTGACTCTTTTTTCTGCTTCATTGCTGCGTAATTCATATTGCCGCCGTATTTATGGATATTTTCTCCATTCCAATCCTTCATATTTCTTCAATCAAGCCACTTATCGATTCAAACTCTTTCTATTCTTCACAAATTAACCGACATACACGAGTATCTTCATCGAGAAAAAATGATCATAAAAAAACCTTGAGCTTTATAAGCCCAAGGTTTTTGCATTATGCAGGATATACGCTTACTTGCTTACGGTCACGACCAACGCGCTCGTACTTAACAACGCCGTCAACTTTAGCAAATAAAGTATCGTCCCCACCTTTTCCTACGTTCGTTCCAGGATATACGCGAGTACCACGTTGACGAACTAAGATTGATCCGCCTGATACAAGCTGACCATCTGCACGCTTAGCACCTAAGCGCTTTGAGCGTGAGTCACGTCCGTTTTTAGTACTACCTACTCCTTTTTTCGAAGCGAAAAACTGAAGGTCCATTCTTAACATCATATCCACCTCCTCATTTTTTCCTTGCTATAACGGTTATATGTTCATGATACTCATCGGCAATCGATTGTAAAGAAGCAATCATTCCTTCAAGAAGAAGCTGCACCTTCTCTAAAGTCACTTCCTCCAAATTACTTGGAATCGAACAAGAGAGGAATCCACCATCATCTTTCATCTCGACATTTAATTCAACATCAAGTAATGAATAAATTGCATTTACAGCCCCGAGCGAAACAGCTGAGGCTCCTGCACAGACAAGGTCATAACCATACGGACCACTTTCAGCATGACCACTCATCGTAAATGAATCAATCTGCTGGTTAATATTACGAATCACTTCTACCGTAATCATGTCAATTATGCGTTAATTTTATCAATAACGACTTTTGTATAAGGTTGACGATGACCTTGCTTACGACGGTAGTTTTTCTTAGCTTTCATTTTCCAAACGATGATTTTCTTTTGACGACCATGCTTTTCAACCTTAGCCGTTACAGATGCACCTTCTACTAAAGGAGCTCCTACTTTTACATCACCGCCACCGATCATTAGAACTTTATCGAAGCTAACTGTTTCACCAGCTTCTACGTCTAACTTCTCAACGAAGATCTCTTGACCTTCCTCAACACGGATTTGCTTACCACCAGTTTCAATAATTGCGTACATTTCTGCACCTCCTCATATACTCAGACTCGCCATCATTAGGTAGAAATCATCAAGATTTCTTTTAAAAACCTAGTCCGTGCGGTTGTAGTCGTTTGGGTGCGACCAAATAACTAACATTTGCTATCTTACCACATAGGATTAGAGGCTGTCAATGCTTGAAACAAGTAGGATCCATCATTTTTTTCGATGAATATGAACAAACCTAGTGCGAGATTTTCCTACTTCTTTTCAGCAACGTTTCATCACCCTACTTCCCCTTTATTTTCCATTAAATGAACGTAGCATCCAAGCGTGCTTTTCAAGTGTTGCTTTTAATGAAATAAACATATCCGCGGTTGGTTCATCATGTGCTTTTTCGGCTAAATCAATGATTTCGTCGAATTCTACAACCATTCTCTCAAAGTCGCCCTCGATATTAGCAACCATATTAAATGCACCTTCATTTTTTTCTGCTTCTTTAACAGAAGAAATGTCTAAATACTCTTTCATAGTAGCAACCGGCTTACCTTTTATCGCTAAAATCCGCTCTGCTAATTCATCAATTTGCGTGCCAGCTAGTCCATATAATTCCTCAAATTTATCATGTAAGGTAAAGAATTGATCGCCTTTAACATACCAATGGTAATTATGAAGCTTCGTAAATAAAACGGACCAGTTTGCCAACTGCTTATTCATTTTTTCAATTAATTGGTCGTATTTCATTTCAAACATCTCCTTTTAATCGTGATTGATTTAATTATAACCTTAATTATAATTATTATCAATAAAANAAAATAGTATTTATTGTTAATAAGGATGTTTCAAGTCAAACTTGAGAATCTACTTAGCCCTTAGCTTAGTGCATTTTATTTAATTGGATTCTTCTCTTAAACTGAAGGGAACTTCATTATTTGCTAACTCTGGAATGCGTTGTTCTACTTGCCGCTACCAAAATTGGTTCAAATTTTCATTTGCTTCGCTTTGACTGCTCTTTTTCCTGCTTCATTGCTGCGTATTTTGATTTACTCCGCATTGACCACTTTTTTTCTTCTCCATTGCTACGTATTTTGATTACTCCGCATGACTGCTCTTTTTTGCAAAACAAAAAGACTGCACCACTATCAGTATGCACAGTCTTTCATTCTCTTTATTCCATTCCTCTTTCTTAACAGGAACGGTATTATTTCAACTGCTCCAAGCGTAACACCGCTTCCTCAAGCGATCCAGCATATCGAATTGAAAAGGCTTCTTCCTTTAAGGCCTTATTTGGATAAATAAGAATCCGAAACCCTAAAGCTGCTTCCAAACGCTTTAAATGCTCACCTTTCTCGCCCACTAACACCGCCTGCACCTTTGAAGGAATTTCAATGACAACCGCCTCCTGATCACCACCCTTATACTCCCATAGTTGGCGCTCAATTTTAAAGGCTTGCGCTTCATCAGATAGAACGACACCCTTACCATGGCAAGTCGGACAAACCTTTGAAAGACTAGTTTGCAAGTTATTTCTCACACGTTTACGCGTTAGCTCGATTAACCCAAGCCCCGTCATACCAACCACATTTGTTCGCGTACGGTCACCTGTTAACGCCTTTTTAAATGCTTTTAAAACAAGCTCTCGATTTTCCTCATTTTTCATATCAATGAAATCAATCACGATAATTCCTGCTATATCTCTTAACCTAAGCTGCTTGGCAATTTCTTTCGTAGCCTCAAGGTTGGCTTTAACAATTGTGTCTTCCAAATTACTTTTCCCAGTAAATTTTCCAGTGTTTACATCAATAACCGTTAAGGCCTCTGTTTGGTCAATCATTAAATAACTGCCATTATTTAACCAAACCTGTCTCTTTAATGCTTTTTCTAATTCCTTTTCAATGCCAAAGGCACTAAATATATTTTCCCTATCACGGTATAAACGTAAAGCTTGGTCTAGCTTTGGATAGGCTTTATACAAACGCTTCAGCTGTTGATAATCTGGTAAATGATCGATCCAAATCTCACCAATTGATTCATGAGCAAAATCTCGGACAATCCTCTCAAAAAGACCTGAGTCTTGATGAATTAAGCTTGGTGGCTTTCCATTTTCGATACGTTGACAAAGCTCTCTCCAAAAAGCACGTAAATATTGCAGCTCTTGCCTAATATCCTCTTTAGAGAGGCCTTCGGAAACGGTACGTATAATCATACCTTCTTGACCGGTCAAAAGCTCCCCACCAATTTTCTTGAGCCGTTCTCGTTCTTCCTCCTTAGAGAAACGTCTAGATACACCGACATAACCACCTTCAGGTAAGTACACGAGAAATCGACCAGGTAAAGAAATTAAACTCGTTAATCGAGGTCCCTTTGTACCCACGCCTTCCTTCGTTACCTGAACAATCACTACCTCACCTTGTGTGACAAATTCGGAAATATTTCGCTTTTTCTTCGTATCATCATCTTCTTCTAGTAAATGAAATGACATTAAGTCGTCACGATAAATAAAGCCGTTTTTCTCACTACCTATATCTACAAATGCAGCCTGCATGCCGGGTAAAACATTCACGACTTTCCCTACAAAAATATTACCAACTATTCTTTTTTCTACAGGTCGTTCAATGAGAAATTCAACCACTTCATCATGTTCAACGATAGCTGCTCGTCTTTCCTTCGTATTCATATTGAAATAAATATCTCTCACGGCAGAAGCCCCTTTTATTTAACTATTTCACTTGTACGATTATCCCTATCAAATGGAACATGACGCCTCACCCAGTCATACATCCTTATTCGTCCACCATAATGTAGAAAATAATCAAGAAGTTCCTCTTCTGAAATCACCATTGTCCCCCGTCTTGAATCTACATATGTAATCCGGTGTGTTACATTTCTCTCAAATAGATGTACAACTTCTTTTACTGTTATTGTACCATCAATGGATAGGCTTTTGATAGATCGATGATTCCGCATCTCCATCCTCCCCATTAAAAAACGCATGAACCGAAAATGACGCTGTTTCCAATCTAGATAATGAGAAATCAGTAAAAAACTGATCACAACCCAAATATTCAAATGAAAAGGGAATAGAAAAATAACGACCGTCATTCCAATTAACAAAAAGAAGAAAGAGAGCCTTAATGAGAGGAGCATCGCTTGTTTATAAGGATTATTAAACAAAAGGAAAAGCTGCAATAACCTTCCACCGTCCAAAGGTAATATCGGCAACAAGTTAAACAAAAGAATAATTAAATTATGTGTCACAAATAGTTCGTGAGCTTGCATAGACCAAATAGTTGAACCCGCTAGTAAAAAAGATAAACCGATCATCCAGATATGCTGAATAGGACCGGCAATCACAATGAAAAATTCTTGATAAAAAGGTTGATTCCCATTGTTTTCAACCTCTGCTACACCACCAAATGGAAGAAGCTCGATTTTATTCAATTTCCATTTAAAAAAAGTGGCGGTTAACGCATGACCTAGTTCATGGACCATCACAATGGAGAAAACCATAATCACTTCACGAAAATAACCAGTCATCATACCAATTCCTAAAATAAACCAAAAGAGCGGATGAACTTTTACCTTTCTTACAAAAGCAAACCAACTCCAATTAGTCGAATGAAATGACATCACTTGGGTCAATGTAATAATCCCCTTTTTGGATAGCGAAGTAGAATTGGCCTTTTTCATCCACTGTTTTTGAAACCATTCCGATTGGGTGACCTACTTGAATATGGTCATACACATTGACTTCTATAGAATCGAGCATGCCATAAATCGTTTTAGTTTGATCATAATGCTGAACGATAACACGCTTGCCATACTGCTCATCCTCTCCTACAGACTCAACAAAACCACCTTTTACAGCCTTGACCTCTGCTTCTAAACCTGTCTCAACTAAAACACCGTGTCCATTCTCTGAAAAGTCTTCCGCAATGACACCACCTGATGCCGGAATCGCATAATCTAACCCTTCTAATGAAAGCTCCCCCTCATCAGGTTCATTCTCCTTTGTCGGTAATAGGGCAAGCGGTCTTCCGAATTGATTCTCGTACCAATTCGCAATCGAGGCAAACTGAAGTTCTTCTTCATAAGCATACGTCACCCATGGCTTTGCCTTATCTAAAGCTTGAAAAGAACCATGATACGTAATCGCTACAAGTAGGAAAAGACAGGCAGAAATCATAATTCTTAATAATAAGAAACTCTTATCATGGATAACACCATCTTGTTTTGGCTTATTCTCTTTCGAGTAAAGTGGGGCATTGTAGAAATCCTTATCATGCACTCGTTGTTCATGGGTCATTCTTTTTGCCTCGGTTTTACTCTTCCTTAAATCCCTTTCTCTTCGTTTATGTGCGGCATTCTTTTTTAAATCGTGTAATCTATTGGACATTGGCCTCCCCCTTACGCCATAAAATCATCATTCGTTTGTATAATCTATGACTTGTCCTGTTTACTTATGACATAATAGAGGAACACAGTGAAGGGAAAGGAGTTTTTTTATGATTGGCATATTACTCGCGGGCGGTGCATCCAGAAGATACGGTTCACCTAAAGCCTTCGCACAATTAGATGGGCAGTTTTTTTATACATATAGCTTAAAAGCACTCTCACCTCTTACATACAAGCAAGTGATCATTAGCCAGTCGACATTTATTTCTAGATTCCAAAAAGACGGGCATACTAATATCATCCAAGATCATGAAGCATACGTCGGTAAAGGACCACTTGCAGGTATTTATACAGCGATGGAAAAGGAGAAAAGTGCTGATACATGGTTTCTTGTCGCTCCTTGTGACACCCCTTATTTAAAGAGCGAGGTATACGAGATCTTATTAGAATATATCAGTGAGGATTACGATGTGATTATTCCTGTTGTCGCGGAACGGCAGCAGCCTTTAATTGGGCTTTACCACTCCAGAATTTCTGGAACGCTCAAACGCTTATTAGACGATGATATTCTCAAGGTAGGTGCTTTGTTGCAACGCACACGGGTTAAGTATGTAAAGGATGAACGGCTGCAAACATTTTCAACAAGCTTTACGAATATTAACTATGTCAGCGATCGCATAGATTCTTAATTGGTAAGGAGAAAGAGGGACATACAAAATGATTTTAGCCATAATTCTACTATTTATTGCTTCTGCTTATTTTTCATCAAGTGAAACCGCTCTGACAGCAACGAATAAAATGAAACTTCAATTAAAGGCAGCAGCTGGAGACACAAAAGCAGAGCGTTTGTTAAAGTTAGCAAGTAATACTCGCGAATTCATTCCAGGTATTTTAATTGCCAATAATGTTCCTAATATTATCTTGCCATCCTTAGTAACGATCGTGGCATTAGAATATACTTGGCATGTTGGACTTGCAACCGGTATTTTAACTGTGTTAATCATCATTTTTGCAGAGGTTTTACCGAAATCTGTCGCAGCTGCTTTCCCAGAACGCTTTTCTTATATGGTCTATTACCCAACAAAAGGGATTTTATTTCTTTTAAAGCCCTTTACATTTTTGCTTAATGTTTTAACCGATTTTGTTATTAAGTTACTTAAACAAGATGGTGATCAAAAAAGTATTTCTAAAGAAGAAATGCGGGCTATGGTGGATATTGGATACACAGAGGGTACATTCAAAAATGATGAAGTATTTGGACTTAAAGCCATGTTAGACTTTCAGCATTTAACGGTTTCAGACGTGTTAAAAACACCAAGAGTAGATGTGTACGGTATGCCTGAGGATATTAGCTTCGAGGATGCCAAACACTTTTTATCACATAATAGCTATACTCGCTATCCGGTTTACCGCGAGCATCTTGACCATATTACGGGTGTCTTTCATGCAAAGACCTTTTTACAATGGTCCAACGAACCGGAGAAAGCGATTACTGAATTTGTGCATACTCCTTTATATGTATATCAATTTCAATCAGCAAGAGATGTTTTTCGATTAATGCTTAAGGAACATACGCACCTTGCCATCGTTCTTGATGAACATGGTGGTACAGAAGGAATTATTTCTCATGAAGATTTAATTGAGACAATGATCGGACAAGATATTAATGACGAGAGTGACAAACAGCCGCCTTTAGTATTTGAACAAACCGAACAGGTCATCGTTTGTGATAGCAAAATCACCCTGCATCAGTTGAATTTAATTTTTAAAACCGATATTCCAGAAGACCACGATAACTTAGCAAACTTTATGCTCCAACATTTTGGCTATCTTCCCAAGAAAGGGGAATTCTTTATTGACGAAGCCTTACGATTTGAAGTCACTGAGGCAGATCGACGTAAGATTTCCAAAGTGAAGATTGAAAAACTGCAAGTTACGCCTTCTGAATAACAGGCAGTTCCGTTAAAGAGGGTTCAATAAGAAGAGCAGATGATAGTGAGATTGGTGCCTGTTTGGTAACAGGTGTTAGTCCACGTAGAATCATCGGCATTTTTGTATGAAAGTTAGTGCTGGTACTCATGTGCCGAGTTTTGCTCGCCGCTACCGAAAATCATGCTGCGCGTCCTATGGGGTGGCGCCGAACTAACTAGCTTCGCTAGTGGATTTCGGCTCTGCCACTACGTCCCATGGGAGTCTCCGCATGTTTTCGTCCGCTGGGTTACCACTAATTCTTAAGTTCAAAAAAAAACAATCCAACACTATTCTTTTAAAATGAAAAAGAAAAAAGGCATAGTGAACGAAAAGCCACCAGTTAAAGAGTCAAACACTACCTTTACTCTCTATGTTGTTACTTCTCGGCTTTTCCTACAACACTTGGCACCAATTAAATGAAGTTCCACCAGTCAAAAAGCCAGACACTACTTTCATCCTTGTTGGTGGTGAATGAATCAGGATTGGCCATGAGCGTTTTACATGGATAAGTAACACCCGACATTCTTTTTAAAAGCTTAACGATAAAATGTCATATGTGTTTTCTCTTGCTTATAATAGTTCATTCGATCCTCAAGTGTCCCTGTATGAAACTCGAACATATGGCCGTCTAAATCTGTAAAATATATCGACTTTTTATCACGTACATCCCTTTCTCTCCCTTGTAAGATATTCACTTTTAAATCGACTAATTGCTCGTAAATATCATTAAATTCCTCTTCAGCTATAGAAAAAGCCAAATGTGTATAAGAAAGCGTGATTTCTTCTCTTGGAATCTCCTTTTCTTCATTTAAAGCAAGCCACATTCCATTTAAGTCAAAATAAGCCGTTGAATTCCCCTTCACAAGCAGCTCCGCACCAAAAACCTGTTGATAAAACTCAATCGAAGCATCCAAATCCGAAACAGAAAACAATAAATGATTCAAGCCTTGTATACGCAAATCATCACCCCACTTAAAAATATGAATCTACTTTGTACTCAGTTTAACAGAATTTACATATCATCGTTTAGTAGCAAAGGTTAACTACCCATGAGAAATGGTCATCATCCAGTAAAATTCCATTAAAAAACACCACCCAACAAGTAACATGGTTACCCGCAAGGTGGTGTCTATTTTGACCTCTTATAAATAAATATCCATTTGATTCTCGCCATCTTGAAGCATGTCAGCTAGTACTGATTTTTCAAGCTTCCAGCCACCTTCACGATAACGATTCGTTAACACCGAAGCCTCAAGTGTTTGCCCATTTAAGGTCACACGCTTTTTATCTTGATTCAAATGATAACGGAAAGAAACTGGCTTCCCATCGACTTGATAATCAAAAATCATCCCATCTAAATCAATAGGAATCATTGGATCGATCACAACATGATGAGCCTCATGTCTGATACCTAAGCAATTTGAGATTAACTGATTCATATAGATTCCAGGACCACTCGAATAAATTCTCCAGCCGCCCTTAACCTTCACAGAGCCATCTCTTAGCTTACCAAAGTTCTCTTGTGCCTCATAACGATCCATAAATTGACCATCCGAGCTACTGAAGTACGCATTACTTTGTCTACGCTCGGCATTAGGTACGACATCTTGGATGTTAATTGGATTAATCGTCTGTAAACCTTTCCACACTTCATCCACTTTACCGATTTTTGCCATAGCTTCAACAAAGCGAATATGAGCATGTACATATTGTAAACCTATTTCTCTACCAAAATTAGATGCTTGCTCTGCTCTTTGGAAGTTTGTACTGACACCGCCTTTATATTCGGCAGGACGATTCATTAAACGAACACCATCTGTACAAGCTAATTTCTCTTTAATGACTTGATAATGTGCTTCTGCTTGTTCTGGCGTTAATAGTTCGGCAATCATAGAACGAGTCATCGGTAATAGTCGATAATTGATACCTGTTTTCGTATCTGTCGGATGAAGCATTAATTCCGCTTGACCTTGTTCTTCAAAATAAACAAAACCTGGAATCACATCATTGGAGAGCATATATTGGTTATAATCCTTCTCAATACCAGCTACGATTTCCGCAAGCTCTTTAGCTACCTCTGAGTGCTCATTTTCTAAGACTGTTGAGAAGTTACGTAAAACTTGATACGTTAACGCCACTGTCCAACTACTTACCATAAACTCACGAAGCTGTGTGTTCGCTGGCTGTAATGTATCATCCCAGTCACCATCACCATATGAAGAAAGACATGTATCATAGACAAAGTGCTCTTTGATATACGTTAATTGCTTTTGAATATGCTCTAAAATCGTATATGTTTCATCCGTTTTCTTAAAGTCAGAACGCTTCGTGAAAGGAACTTCTTCAGCCAGAATCGAATAATCACCCGTTGTCATTAAATAATCACTAACCACCTTTAATGGCCAAACGATAATATCACCATGACTTTCGCCTGCTTTAATATGGCTATATTGGTCAAACATAAACCATTGTGGCCAGTTACCATCATTATCATATTGGTGTGTATAAACGGTTTTAATAATTTCTTTCACAGAATGATAGTTTTGTGTTGCCATGAAGTATTCTGTTGGTCCTTGACAGACATCACGTGTCCCCCATGCTGCACCACCATACTGCTCAAGACCATGTGGAACGGAGTAATGGACGAGCATATTATGCGTATACCACCAAGCTAGTGCGTTTACCTTTTGTAATTCTTCTGTTTGCTCATTTTCTTTCTTTAACGTAAAACCGTTCATAACTTGTTGGAAATAAGCACGATATGTTTCCTTTTCTTGCTCAAAAACATGTGTTTCATCCGTAACAAATTGTCCATCAATCGAACCTCTCACGGTTAAAGTCCAAGCATCTGCTGCTTCTAATTCCATGACAAACAGGGATGCACTGCCCTTTTGAACATTGGATACAAGTTTTGTTTCATCAGTTATACGATAATCCGTACCTTCTAGCTTCATTTGATAACGCAGATTCGGGTGAATAGAAGCACTATCAGCGTATTCAGTCGCTTTGAACGTAAGTACACCATTCTCTTCCGTCACATCATAGGGCTGATCATACTCATTCGTATTCATTGTCATTTGATTCGTCACTAAATATTTATACGATTTACCTGATTCAGTTTTTAACTCTAACTGAACTTTTGCTGAATCCACGGCCGTGAAGTTCGTAATAACAAAGGTTTCTGTAGCTGTTTTATAATACCAACGCACATAATTAAAGCCTATTTCAAAAAGAGAAGGCATTGTTAAAAGTTGATACGTACCATCAATTTGCACATAAATTCTTTGTCCAGATGTTTTACTTACATTTAAAGCATTACGTGCATTGGACATAAGCTTATGGAAATTCGTATTCCCTATTAGTAGCTGTGCATTAAATAAACCATACATATAAGAAGTCGTCGTCATGACTGAATCATTCAATTTATCATTATGACCACTCATTAAAATATGACCGTGTGGACGCTCTACTAGAAGCTCCTTCTCCTTTAAGACAATGTGCTCATGTGTATCTGTAAAAAATGACAACCATTCGCCACCTTCTGTTTCAAGTTGATGACGATTAGGATACATCGCCTCTAATTCAGCTTTCGAGAAAGAAATAGTTGCCAACGACTCACCAATCTCTGCTGATTTTGTTACCTTATCAACCTCTACTAATTGATTCGAAGTTTGTTGCATCACTTCATGATAAGCTGCTTCTACTTGGTCTGTATAATCAAGACTTTCAATAGCTGTTGTTAAATTCTCTTTAAATAAACCGTAAAAAGTGAATTGAACGTTATCCGTTAACTCAACTTTTTCTGTTTGTAGAGCACTATAGGCAAATTCATATTGATAAACTTCATTATTTAACGTTTCTTTACCTAATGCTTCAATTTCGTTCGTTTCCTTATAAGATAAGCCGTAAAATTGAAAGCCATCCGTTGAATAACCAATCGATTTTTGCATACCACCTTGTTGTAAGTATGGGTGTCCAGAAGATTGCCTTTGGTTTTGTCTTGAGCACAGTACATACCCTTTTCGTCCCTCTTCAAAAACTCGATGGTCGACATACTGTGATAGATAAGCTTCGTTATTTCGAACCGCACCGCGATCTGCTAAGCCAACATCTTGTCCATAAATGACATCGATTTTATGACCATTTCCTTTCAGTTGAATGTCCCAGAACCATATGTTTTGGTTCGATAGCAGGAATTTGACTTCAAAGTCGATCTCCTCAATTTGTCCAGACCAAACGACTTCTTGCTCACCGAACTTCACTTGGCTGTTTGAATGAATGCCAAGTAATGGGTAAGCGTCAATACCAGTGGCCTTATGTATACGTAGGAAGATATTGTTCATCGAACCATCGATTGGGTTCCCTAACCATTGATTAATCATGACATGTTGGTGACTAATTGAAAATAAATCACCACTGTTTAAAAATTGGAATTGTAAATTTCCTGCACTTACTTGATATTGTGACTGTGCTGTTTGCATATTGATAAACTCCTTTATTTTATATGAAAGTTAGTGCGAACATGGTGCGTTGCTCTTCGCTACCGAAAATCATGCTGCGCGTCCTATGGGGTGGCGCCGAACTAACTAGCTTCGCTAGTGGATATCGGCTCTGCCACTACGTCCCATGGGAGTCTCCGCATGACTCGCCCGCTGGGGTACTGCTAATTCTCAAGTTAAAATACAATCTAACACCATTCTTTTAAAATGAATAAGAACAAAACCAGATTGAACGAAAAGCCACCAATCAAAGAGCAAAGACATACTTTCATGTTTGTTGGTGGCGGAGGTGGTTTTGGCTCCGCCATGGGCGTTTTTATATCCACTCGCAACCCCGCGATTCAGTCTTTGCTCGGGGTTTCTCCTGTTTTTTCAGCTCGTAACCCCGCGATTCGGCTTTTGCTCGGGCTTTCTCTCCCTTTTTCCGCTCG
>LFJO01000010.1:0-222700 GCA_001038565.1 Alkalihalobacillus pseudalcaliphilus | reverse complement strand
CGATTCAGCGTTTGCTCGGGCTTTCTCTCCCTTTTTTCACTCGCAACCCCGTGATTCCACGTTTGCTCGGGGTTTCCCCACTCGACAAATACCACCTTACTCGTTTTTACTCTATTTCTCCCATCACTTCTTCAATGTAAAAATGTGGCTTACCACTTGCTGGCTATTCGTTCCGACGAATACTTCAAACTCTCCTGCATCACTTGTGAACGATAAGTCTGTATGGTGATAGCGGAGCATCTTTTCATCGATTTTAAACGAAACGGTTTTGGACTCATTAGGCATAAGGTTGATTCTTTCAAAAGCTTTTAATTCCTTCATTGGGCGTACCGTTTCACCAACAAGGTCACGAATATATAATTGCACGACTTCTTCACCTTCGACTTGTCCACTATTTGTAACAGTCACGTTAACCGTTAAATGACCATTTACATCTAACTCTGGAGAAGAAAGCTTTACGTTACTATAATCAAAATTTGTATAGCTTAAGCCATATCCAAATGGGAAAAGTGGCTCATTTGGAATATCAAGGTATTGTGACACATACCTTACTTGTGCATCTGGAGCACCTTGTGGCCTACCTGTATTAAAATGGTTATAATAAACAGGCACTTGACCGACATGATAAGGGAATGACATCGACAGCTTTCCAGAAGGGTTTTTCACACCATACAGTAAATCTGCAATAGCTAACCCACCTTGTGAACCTGGGAACCATGCTTCAAGAACGGCATCTGCCTCATCAATGACACCATGTAAATCAAGCGGACGACCGTTAAATAACACAGTAACCATTGGTTTATTTAATTTCTTTAAAAAACTTACTAATTCAAGTTGTGCTTGAGGTAATTGAATATTGGCGAGACTTCCAGCTTCTCCACTCATCTCTGATGCCTCACCAAGGGCCACAATAATGACATCTGCTTCTTTACTGATTTCAATGGCTTGAGCTAACTCTTCCGCTGTTACTTTTTCAATTTCAGCGATAGGTGCTACGCTCAACTCAGAAGCTGCTAGCTTCGTTTCTAATCCTTGCTGCAAGTTAATTGCCTTCTCACGACTTCCCTGCCACGACCAAGGTCCAAGAATATCGGTGTTATTGGCAAACGGACCTACAAGGGCTACTTTCTGGTCTTTTTGCAATGGCAATACTTGCTCATTTTTTAATAAAACAGTCGATTTTGTCGCAAGCTCATAGGCTACTTGTAAATGCTCTTCACTATAAATGACGTCTTTTTCCAACTGTTCATTTGCACCACGATACGGATTTTCAAACAGGCCTAGCTTTTGCTTTAATTCCAAAATACGCAATACAGCTTCGTCAATTAAAGCCACATCCACTTGTCCTTCTTCAACAAGTTCAACTAAATGACCACTATAACAAGATGTCATCATTTCAATGTCAACACCTGCTTCTAACGCTTTTTTAGCCGCTTCCTTTTTGTCCTTAGCGATACCATGAGGAATTAGCTCTTTCACTGCTCCCCAGTCAGAAATGATAACGCCATTAAATCCCCACTCATCACGAAGCAAATCACGCATCAATTTTTTATTACCTGTTGCAGGCACACCGTCTACAGTATTAAAAGCGGTCATGACCATTTCACACCCAACTTCTAATGCAGCTTTATATGCAGGTAGATACATTTCACGTAATTGCCTTTCGGACATGTCAACCGTATTATAATCTCGTCCACCCTCTGGAGCTCCGTAGGCCGCAAAATGTTTGACACATGCCGCAACTCGATGCTTATCAGCGGTTAAATCGTCTCCTTGAAATCCTTGTACAAATACTTTTGCAAACTCAGCATTTAAAAACGGATCTTCTCCCGTTGATTCCATTACTCTTCCCCAACGTGGGTCACGTACCAAATCAACCATCGGTGCAAATGTAACATGGACACCCGAAACGGACGCTTCTAAAGCAGCTATCTCAGCACTCTTTTTTGCTAAATCCAAATCAAAGGATGAGCCAATGGCTAACGGAACTGGAAAAATTGTTTTAAATCCGTGAACAATGTCGGCCATAATGAGTAAGGGAATGTTTAATCGATTCGTTTTTAAGTGAGCATCTTGAATGGATTTGACTTCACTTGCACCTGAACCACCTAATACCGAGCCACTGTTATGAATCGTTTGTTGATTTATACCTAGGTCTTCCATCGGTCCAGTTATTTCTCCATCTATATATGAACCCTCATAGAAAAAAGTCGCAAGCTGAAGGAGCTGGTCTACTTTCTCATCTAATGTCATTTCTTTTAATAATGCTTGAATATCCACAAGGCACCTCCGAAAATTTCATACATTTCTCTTAATTGAAACGTTTCAATTGAACATTTAAATAGTAGGCTTCCCCACCATATATGGGGATAGCCTTATTGTTTTCTACACGCTTTATTTTACTTTTTTCCAACCAATTAGCTTTTGAGCCTTTTGAACATATTCGTTTCTCATGTATAAGTCCCAAATAAGGCCTGAGCGATAATTTTCTAGCATTAATAAAGTAATTCCTTTATCAATCCCGATTACACGCTCCGCATACCAAGTTGGCTCAATATCTTCATTATATGAATCTAAGAAACCATACTCGCCCCAAAGCTTCGGGTGATTCTCATACATATATTCTAATGCCTCAATCGATTCTTTTGGTGTAAAAACAATGGATCCTGCCGGGCCACACGGTGGAACTGTACCATCAAACTGGACCTTTACTTCCTCATAAAATGGTGGTGTACCTGGTACGATATAACCTGTAGGACCTTCACACGCCGTTAAGCCCCAAGCATTTTTATGATACGTTTTTTTATTCTCTGGATTGTTAATACTGAACTTTCGACTAGCTAATGTTGCTTTAATTGAATTATCAAACCAGTTAATACCATCTTTGTCTTCCATATCTTTAAAGTTAAACCATGCATGAGAAAACTGGTGTGTAAATAGGGCTCCACCTGGTGAATTATAGTACTCATAACCATCATATTCTGCCAAGCGACGTTCAAACCCATTATAAATTTCAGCAGGAACTGGATGTGTAGGCGAACCTACTCCTAAAATATACTGCATTAATTGCTCTGCATACATATCCCATTGGCCAAATCCGCCTGTCTCTTCATGATACCCCATAAAGAAAAGGTTACGGCTCTCATCATAATAAAGGGACCAATCTACTCTTTGATAAATCTTTTCAAAAAGTTCTTTAACCTCTCCACCGAAATATTCAGCCGAAGTTACTGCACCATTTAAAAATAGCGATGTATCAATGATCGATGCACAATCATGATATTCTTCAAAGCGTTTTGCTGTTTTCATGTTAAGAAAATGATAGAAGAATCCTCCTACATGCTCAACATTATTTAAAAATGTCTCCAACGTACCCTTCGTTCGCTCGAAGCCTTCATCAAATGTAATCCAACCACGTTCTACTCCAATTACGATAGCTGATAAACCAAAGCCTACTGATGCAATGCTCGCAACCTCTGTGCTGTCGCTACCCGTTTTGTCTAAAATCAAGCCATAGCCGGGGCTGTTTTTATCTGTGTTTGCTTCCTTCCAAAAGAAATCAAAACTTCTTCTTGCTTCTTCGTCTAATAAATTAAATGTTGTCATATGACTCCACTCCTTTTATATGAAAGTTACTTATGTGCGATAGTTTGTGCCGTGAAGTTAACGGCTCTGATTTTGGCACCGGCATATACGTTTTGTAGGAAAGTGCGAACATAAAGTGTTACCCGTCGCTCCCGAAAATCATGTTGCGCGTCCTGCGGCATTCAGCTCTGCCACTTTGTCCCTCAGTAGTCTCTGGTTATTCCCCGGTAATTCCGGAACGGTCGACGCCTTCTACGAACCATCTTTGTGTTAAGAAATAGACAATGAGTAATGGAATGATAGATAGCATCGTTCCTGCCATATTAATTCCTTCGTTAATCGTTGATTCAGACGTACCTAAATTTCCAGCATACATTTGCTCGTATGTGGCGACGAAACGATTGAGCTCTAACGGTAATGTTGTTAATGAGTTACCGAAATAAATGGCCGCAAGTGACGTTTCATTCCAATACCATACAAATGAAAAGAGAAATGAAATGATGATGGCCGGACCAGCCATAGGAATCGCAATCGTAGCGAAAATTCTTAAGTATCCAGCACCATCAAGTTGTGCGGCCTCCTCTAATGATTGAGGTATCATCTTAAAGAATTGATAGAAAATCAAGATAAAAATCGCACTATTTAACCCTTGCCCAAATAAAGCTGGTAACAGGAATGATTGAATATTCCCTAGGATTCCTAATTCATTAAAAAATACATAACGAGGAATCATCAGCACTTGAGGCGGTATAATAAAGGTCGCGAGTACTAAAACAAATAATGTCTTCTTTAATGGGAATTGGAATCTTGCAAAACCATAACCGATTACTCCAGCAACGGCTGTTTGAACAAGTGCAGGTAAAACCGTCACATACAAGGTTTGTAACAGCGTTGGCCAAAAATCGAGCACTTGCATGGCACGAGTATAGTTTTCAATATACCATCCGGTTGGTACCCAATTAACAAGTGGGTTTA
The DNA here is from genome assembly GCA_001038565.1 of Alkalihalobacillus pseudalcaliphilus. Lineage (GTDB taxonomy): Bacteria > Bacillota > Bacilli > Bacillales > Bacillaceae_D > Alkalihalobacillus > Alkalihalobacillus pseudalcaliphilus. The sequence continues at coordinate 218,140 of LFJO01000010.1, read as the reverse complement.
ACAAATCATCCAGTGATTTTAAGCTATAAGAGCCCATGTAGATAAGTGGGTATAAATAGACAAAACCGATCGTAATTAATAAACCATATACAATAAACTTTAAAAGGAATCCATCCTTTCCTTGCATACCAAGAAAAAAGCGTTTCACCTTCAGCCAGTCATATTTATTTGTATTCTTTTTGTCTGTTTGAGAGGTTCCATTTTTAATCATTTGAATCCACCCTTTATGTGTACTTTTTTCTTGTTCGAATTGACAGAATTCCTACACTTACTGCTATGACAACTGTAATCACGAGAAAATATATCCATGATAAAGCCGATGCATAACCAAATCCTGTGTCGATTCTGAACATATTACTTTGAATGTGGGTAATGACTGGATTAACAGCAAAAATTGAATACATCACGATGGTAAAGATCGTATTAACAATAATCATCGGAAAAATACTAGGTAGTGTAACTAACCAAAAGCTTTCCCAATTCGAAGCACCGTCAATTTTAGCTGACTCATAGATTTGCTTGTCTAACTTCTGCAAAGCAGCAAGGAAAATAAGAATCTGAACTCCTGAATACCATAAAATCATAATTAAATTGTCCATTAAATAGATGATTACCGTATTGATAAAACCATCCGTTCCTGCCATTAAGGTTGCAAAAATCGCATAGTCTTCAATAGAGGGGATTGAAGTAACTCCTTGCTCCGTTAACTTGCTAATTACAGGTCCACTAGAGATAATAACAGGCAAAAAGAACACCGTTCTAAAGAAGTTTTTAAAACGAATTTGTTGATTTAATAACAAAGCAATAATTAATGAAAATACGATAATGATTGGTACAGATAAAGCTAATTCACGTAAGAAAACTAAAAATATCTGTGTAAATTGAGCGTCAACCGCAAAAGCATATTCATAGTTCTCAAATTGAACAAATTTCGTTTGAATTCCTGCCGTCGTAATCGTGACATCTTGAAAGCTTAAAAACAACGAATAGAATAAAGGAATCGATGTAAAAACGAGAAAGCCAATAATCCAAGGTAGGATAAATGCATACCCGATTAAGCTTTTTTTCGTTTTTAATGATAGTTGCTTCATGATGCATCCCCCCGATCCACGACAACAAAATCTCCAGCTTCTACTTGTCCACCATCAAGAGGAAAAGGCTTATTCGTATAATTAACAAAAATTGATTTTTCGTTTGAATACCCAATCTCAACCACACCGACATCATGAACAATTCTAGAGGTAATGGAAGCACCTTCGACTTCACCAAGACTATCCTTTACTCGTTCGTATTGATGAACAATATCTGCCTCCCAGTCATCAAACTGAGATGTATAAAGAGAACTTGATGGTGTATTCATCAGTAAGTGTGAAGGCTGCTCGGTTAAATAGAAAGACGGATAAGCCCCAAATTCAATCATTCTCAGTAGCTCTTCATTCGCATTAAAGTGGAAATTGGAATGTGGAGCGTAATAAGGAATATAGCCCTTCAGCACAATTTGCAAAAACGGTACTGTATCAGATGCATAGCGATATCCAGAAGAATACATCGGAATATCTAAATACTTATCCGCATATTTCCATAAATAATCAAATGGTTCAGATAAGGCTAATGGGCCGATATTCTCACTGAGTTCAACAAACATTTGCTCATAGACTGATTTCGTATCCATCCTTGTCATCGGCGTGTGTCCCGCAAAATTAGAAAACAAAAGATGGCCACTGTTATTAATCGCTAACCGCTCTACTCCATGCTCTTGAAATGGTTCGATGTCTGCTATGGCTAGTTCATATGACTTGCTAGGGTTTAATAAAAAGGACTGTTGTTCTCCTTGTTGGACAACCATTGTCTCCGCGTTAAACCTTCTTGCCACATCTGTTCTACCTGAATATCCTTTACCGTCGGCATGTGCTGTTGAAAAATCTGTTCCTAAGTAAAAGGGAACTTCCTTTTCTGCCATAGTGGACGTTACATCTTGCATCTCTGACTTCCCACCTAAACGATTATCTACAGGGAATCTATTAGGTAACGTTCCTGTTAAACCACCCTTTGTCCATCCATGATAAACAAGATGCATATCTTCAATACCTTGTTGCTGCAGGCGTTCAACATAGTTTGCTAGTTGATTAATTTCAGTCATAGGATGAATAGAGTCCCATAATAAACCCGTCTTTACTTCTCCACCAAGAACATCTAAGCGAATATCAACAACATCCTGTTTTTCTTCTAAAGTGCCAGACTCAAGTAAATCTTGTTGATATACGTGGGCCATTCCCACATAATTGGCTTGCTCATTGTCAAGTAGCGTAATTGATTGGACGATATCAAACTCATTCATTTCTATTTGATACGTGTTAAATCCACTCATACTTTGACTAGTTGGTTGATAATATTCATAGCGATAATGATATTGTGAAGTCACCCAATTAAAGTCAGTCGAGACCCCAGATGGGTACGCGATAATTTCACTAAACTCACGTCCATCCTTTAATACGGTTACAAAGCCCTGCTCGTTGGCTCCATGAACCATTCCGTAAACAGGCATAGTAATCGTATGTTCTGGATTCGTACGTGCATCATTATTTTGTGTTGTACGTGTAAATGCCAAGTCTTTTCCATACACAAACCCTTGATAAGTACTTAAGGCCCCCACATTGCCATCTTCAAAACGAATTAATGCTCCGCTTCCATCAGGAATGAACATATAGCCAGCAACTTCATCTTTATGAACAGCTCCTAAAAATGGATATAGCCTTAATGAAATTAACTGGTTTGTCTCATCTTCTACGATTTCACTATGAGGGACCGTTATGTCTAAACCCTCAGGTGTTAACATCACTTCTAATGTAATCGTAATTCCAGCATCAAAAGGAATACGGGCCAGGAAACCATGCTCATTTGCAGTAAGTTGCACATCAATTTCATTGGTTAAAATACTTTCAGATTGGGTGCTACCACCTGCATCTAAATATTGAATCGTCGCAGCCGACCGGGCTAAATTCGTCCACGTTGTATTTAACTGATAATCATGTTCAGCAGCAACGCCAGAGGTCCAGTAGTAACCGTTTCTCTTGTCCTCTACAACCATTGCTAGTGATTCTTCTTCCACATATAAAATCAGGTTTCCATTTTCTGCTATTTGTTCGTAACCATCCAATTGAACTTCCTCTTGCTCCCACTCTACGTCATCCTCAGGTAATGTAAACTGATTCGATGCGTAACGTAATGCCTCATCTTGAAGCTCCTCTTGAAGTTCTGAAACCTCAGTATCCGGATCCACATCAGAGATTGCTGCCAAAATAGGAAATGGTAATAGCAAGACAACAAGTAAGATAGCACTCCATTTATACTTTCTAAACACGAAGAATCACCTCCGAAACAAGTGACCAAATAAATTGAACGAGTTGGTCGATTAATACATATAAAACAAAGAAAATCAATACGAGAATGAGCATTCCAAATATCGTGAGTAATAAATTTTTGACTGTTCCCATCCCTGAGAAATCATGTAGTTCTTTTAGCATTAAGAATAGATTAATGAGTGACCAAACCATGACGATTTGTAAAGGGAAATAATATATAAATGCTTCATTATACGTTAATACATTGGATACTAACGTTATCGGGATAATAAAAATCACAATCGGTGCAAGCGCATAGATCGTCCCGATATATACTTGCTTGAAGCTTGCCTCTCCACTCGTTATCGTACTTACCAAATAATTCGTTACGATAAATAAAGTAAGTGGAATTAGAATAGTCCCTAGTTCAAAAAACAGATGAATATTCTCTGATGACTTTGTACTAAATAAAAAACCTGTCCAATATAACGTTAAAATATATTCAACGATTAATACAAAATATAAAATCGTAGCCGATAGTATCGATGCCTGTTCATTCACTCTTAAATAATATAAGCTATCAATCGGTTTCTTTAAGAACCTAAACAAAAACAATAACTCACTAATTAATTTCTTTGCTTTAAAAGCTTCTTTTCTCTTTTTAAGTGGTTCTAATTTATTTGAGCGTTTATCTACCACTCTTATAACAGTCCGTAGTCCTAAATAAATGAAGAGGACTGTAAAGACTTTGCTGAGATTTTCTTGTAGCCATACATAGCGAATTTCCCAAAAAGCATCGGAGTAATTCTCTCTATCATGTGCTAATTGAAATTCTGCAGCTGCCTCATCATATTCTTGTTGTTTGTATAAAGCTTGACCTAATGCCTTATGAGCAAGACCAAACGATGAATTCAAGCGTAAGATTTCATGCCAATACTCTTCACTCTCAATATAATGCCCTTCTGCATAGAGGGCTAGCCCTTGATGAAGGACTGTTGTGAAATTGGTAGGTTCAAAGACTTGAATAATCCCTTGCTCTTTATCTGCTAAATAAAGGCGACCTACCTCATCTACTTCTAAACTTGAAGGATCCATCGATAATCCTAAGCGATTACTGCCATCTTCTCGGCCTCCAAATTGAAATAACAAATCTCCAGCTCGATCATATTCATAAATGACACCATTATTTGCAACGGTATAAATATTCCCAATTGGTCCAATCGCAATATCACGTAAATTGGTCGCGTCAGTGATATCCGTTGGCAGCATATTTAATCCAGCTATATTGAGCTGACGAATCGCTTCCCACTCTGTGCCTGAAGTTATTGTGTATAATAAACCACGTTCATCTATCGTAATGTTATTGGGAGCAGGTGGCACACGCATAAACATACTAGCTCTTTGTCTTTCAGTCGTTAACAAATCGGTCAGGAATGTTCCAATCGTTGGCCTTGTTGTATTAACACCAAAAAACCCAAGGAACTCACCGTCTTGATTTAATTGAATGATTCCATTTGTTGACCCTTCTCCAATAATGTAGAGATTGCCTCGATTATCGACCGAAAGCTTCTGTGGCTTATAAGGAGAGTTAGTCCCAAATAACGGGGATTCCGGGTGAGTATATTCAAACAACAGCTCTCCCGTCTCACTAAATTTAAACACCGTCTCATGTCCATAATCGGCGACATACACATGATTTTCACTATCTACAAATACCCCTAAAGGTTGCTGTAGGATACCTTCTCCATACGATTGGAGAAGGTCCCCATTATCTGCTAATCGAAAGACGACCTGATTCCCTGAATCAGCAATATAAACCTCATTATTAGATGTAATATAAAGATCCTCAGGATTCATTAAATCCATTCCTTGTCCAAATAATCCAATAGGAATATAGGCCGTCTGTGTCTCAATCACTTCACCTTCACCTGATAAGGTTTCTGTTTTATAAGCAACAGAATCAGAGGCAAAGGTTTGTATGGGTAACAATAAGACAAGCAGTAGGCTAAAAATGGATGCAATTAACTGTTTCATGTCCCCTACCTCCTATTGGTTATTTGATACCTGAGTGAGCCATCGTATTCATGACTTGACTCTGTAAAATAATAAAGATGACTAAGTTTGGAACAAACATCACTAGTGACGCCGCTGCCGCCATTCCTTGTCCCGCAACCGTATTACCTGTATCGGAAGCAAGTGTTGTCATAAAGAAACTGAACGTTTTTAAATTTTCATCATTCACATATAAAACGGAAGTCTCTACACTATTCCAAACAAGTTGGAAGGAAAGAATAGCAATAGTGGCTACTGCTGGTTTTACAAGTGGCATAACGATTTGCCAAAAAATCCGATAATCCGTTGCTCCATCCATTTGTGCCGCCTCAATGAGCTCATTTGGAATTTGGTCAATAAATTGTTTTACCAAAAACAGCCCGACCGGCATCGCTAAAAGAGGAAAAATATGAGCAAAGAAATTATCTAATAGACCAATCTCATCCATTAATAAATATCTTGGAATCGTTACAGCAGCTGGTACAAACATTAACGCTAACGTATTAATTTCAAAAATGGTTTTCTTGAGTTTAAAACGTTTTTTTGATAACGCATAACCAGCCATTGTACTAATTAAGACCGTTAATATAACGACGGCTGTTGTGATAATTAAACTGTTAAATAAATACCTAGAAACAGGAACACCTGTAGCGCTTGTTATGCTAAACAAATCCACAAAATTTTGCATCGTTGGTTTTTCAACAAAAAACCTGGGTGGATAAGCAAATAACTCATCAAGTGGTTTAAATGCGTGCATAAAGATATAAATGATTGGCAGCGCCATAAACACAGCTAATGGTAATAAAAATAGATAGAACTTAATTTGGCTACGGTGAAACTTACTAGGATTGATTTTTGTACCTTGAAAAGATGACATTGTATACACCCCTAATACGTAAATTCCACTACTCTAATCCTTTTCTCCAAATAAACGCCATGCCACTTTGGAAAATAAGTAGATAAAGATAAGTAAACAAACAGAAATGGCTGCGGCATATCCCATCTCATAACGGATAAATCCATAATCCTCTAGGTGGTTAACCATTAATTGCCCGGCATATTGTGGTGTCGGATTAGCACCAGATAACTCAACACCAATCGCCCCTGCAGAAAATGTACCAACTACGGCCATTACAGCACCGAACAACATTTGTGGTTTCATAGAAGGAATCGTAATATAAATGATTTCTTGGAATCTATTTTTTATTCCATCAATATAAGCTGCTTCATAGATTTCTTTATTAATATTTAAAACTCCTGATAACATCGCTAAGAACCCGACACCCATACTGCCCCAAATCGTGACAATAATCATAATCATCATCAAATGCTCAGGTGATTGAAGCCACTGAACAGGCTCTAAGACAGCCCCGATGGATATTAACATACTATTTAAATAACCCGTCTCATCACCACTAAAGATAATTCTCCACACAACACCCATCGCAACACCGGCAGTCATCGATGGAGAGTAAATTATCAGTGCTAATATCATTCTAGGTATTTTGGAAATTTGTGCGAGCATCCACGCTAAGATAAAGGAAAGCACGTATCCACCAGGCCCAACAATTAAAGCAAAGATGAGGGTATTAGGAATGATGTATTCCATAAACACCCCATCTTGAGTCATCAGGTTGACATAGTTACTCAAACCTACCCAGCTAGGCGTCTCGATAGCATTAAAATACGTGAACGATAATCCAATCGCCGCTACAACCGGCAAAACGATAAAAATAAGAAATAGTAATAAGTAAGGGGCTAGAAATATCGCTGTACTACTATGATTTCTAATTGTCTTCATCTATTTCTAACCACCCTTCTACCAGTTCAATTGTTGGGATTGGATATGGCTTTACAACACGCCCATTTTCGATATATCCAAATTCCTCTAACTTTCTACGCATTTCTCTATCAATATTAACGACGGCATCATCAACAGCTGAACGTGTCGTTTCACCATCAAAAACGATCGTATTCCACACATTACTAATTTCACGCTCAACCATATAAGCATAAGGAGTTTTTGGCACCTCTTTTAAATACTCCCATTGTTCCAACACAACATCTTTATGCTCCTGTGGTAATGGTAATTGTCCAAAAGAAACGATATTGGCTGTATTCCACATATATTCAGGGCCATATAATGTCTGTAAACTAGTTGCAAACTCTGTTTGAACTTCACTTGACATCCACCATTTTAAAACTTGCCAAGCTTCGTCCTGCAAATCACTACCTTCAAAAATCATCGCTGACTGTCCAGAACCCATCGCCCATCTCGCGACATTGCCATCTTCTTGCTCCACACCCGGATGAGGTGATAGCTCCCACCATCCTGAAATTTCAGGTGCAGCTGCAGTAAGTTGCACATACGTTTCAAAGTTAGCGATACCAATTGGCAAAGTTGAATAACGGAAATGGTTATAAAAGTTAGGAACTTGTAATGGTGTACTATATAACGTATTTAATTCCGACATAAATTGAATACCTTGTAACGATTCTTCACTATCAATCGTTGTTCCGATTCCGTCCGACTCGTATAAGTCGCCACCATGCTGATAAATAAACGGAGCGGTCGTTTGGAATGGCTTAAAAGCAACAGCACCAGCAATAGGTGTGTAATAATTAAACCCATACCTCTGTAATTCAGGCAAAATAGAGGTTACATCATCCCATGTATCGGGTATAGGAATATCGAGAGCTTCCATAATATCGCGACGATAGAATTGAACATTAAAATCTTGTGTTTCTGGTAATGCGTATAAGCCATCTTCTACGATATAGGGCAAGAATGCTCCAGGGGAAAACTCCTGACCAAGCTCTTTGAACTCTTCAAATTGCCTTAAATCAACCGCCGCCCCACGAATAGCCAATTCATACGGTAACCAATTACTTATTCCGATTGCTAAGTCAGGTTGAGTATCTGCAGCACTAGCCAAGATTAACTTTCCTTCATCTGGCATAAGTGAAAATTTCACTTCAATTCCTGTTTCAGGTGTGAAGTTTTGGTCGGCCATATTTTGTAAAAGCTCAACATATTGTCGAGGTCGATTCACCCAAATCTCAACAGTCTGATCCGAAACATTACCCATCGCTAAATTATCCTGCCTAAATGAGTTAATGAAACGAACAACTGACTCCTTCGATTTTGTCCACCAACCTGCTTCCGCTTTTGGTAAGTCATCACTCGTATGGAGGTAAAAGCGGTCAATTGTTAACGGCTGGGCTTGCAGCGTTTGAATAATATTTCCTAAAAGCTGGGCCGATGAATTTGATCCTTCTGAAAGTTGAGACATTTGACTAGGAATACGATCCGGCTCTTTTGCTAACGTTAAGAGCTTATCAATCGCCATACGCATCGACGTAATCGATGTTGTCTCATTTCCATCATTCATCTCTTCTAAATAGCTCACTTCTACCTCTAACATTTTGGCCCATTCTGTTAATCTTACATCGATTCCAGGGATATAATCACTGATAACCCAATCTCTTGAACGGTCTTGCTGATTCCCCGTTAGCTTACGTATATCGAGTGATAATTCTTCAATACCAGCCATTACTTCGTCTATCGTTCGTAATACTCGGGCGTTAGGAGTTGCATCTGCCTCTAACGTAATTTCATTTTTTCCTTCTTCAAAAAAGAAATAAAATGGTTCTCCGTTTTCATGACTAAATGTTTCGTTATACCACTCACTTCGATTACTAAAAGGGTATTGCTCAACCTCTAAAAATGGAATGTCCCCATTGATTGATAATGTACGATAGCTAATCGCACTCGTTCCGATGTTCTGTTTCACCTTCAATGTTAATTGATAATAGCCGGCTTCAGGTACTTCCACTTCCCACGTTGCTTTTTGCCCCGGCTTCATCCACGAATCGCCACCAAACGTATTTAATAACTGACGATCACTTTCGTACGGGACAACAGAAGGATCTTGGACAGATGTTGGACGAACATAAGAGCTATTCTTATAAAAAGGATATTCTGCTTCAAAAGTAAGATAATCGCCTTCAAAAGCTAATCCTTTTCCATCTTGTAAATATTGTTCATATGTAGGAGTATCTGTTACTGATGTAACAAAAACATCCCCTAACAATAGTTCCCCACGTAAATTTTCAAGTTGAATTTCATTGCTGCCTGCTTCTAAATGAAACTTCAAAGGACGGCTTTGCATATGGCTAGAATCTAATGCTTTAATGTGATGCCATTCTTCCTGTGGAACTTGTTTCGGGATAATTTCATTACCAAAACGGTCTATATCAAAGTCATTACTTTCATTTTGCCAGTTAACCGGAAAGACAATTCTCCTACTCTCAAAAAACGGGTACTCTCCGTTCACTTCGATCGCACCTTCTATCGGCACAATTAAATCTCCTAAAGGATAATAATCAAAACTTAACTCGTATAAACCTTCTTCCTCAACTTCTACTTCAACAACCACGGACTCTTGATTATGCCAATAGAAAACACGATCTCCATAGCCTTCACTATCCGAAGACTCAACTAACTGCTGACGATCTTCCATTATAAAAGAAGAAGGGTTGATAGCCTGAAAAAATGGTTCTGTGCTATCAATCCCTTGATTCTTCCATTCTTCAAGGGTTAGGTGGTAGTTTTGTTCTATGACTTGTGCAGTCGTTTCAACGGCCCCATCTGCCTCATCTGCAACAGCCACAAAATGTGGTGAAAAGAATAATAAGATGAACGACCACAACAATATCTTAGATTTCATCGTTATACCTCCTAATTTCTAAAAGCTACTCCTAGTTGGTTATAGGAGTATTCAGATTTTTCCGAGCGAACATCAACCGTTTGAATGCTCGTTATGGCCTAAATAGATATATAAAACTCAGGGGCTCTAGCCCCTGGGTATCGTATAACCTATTCACTAATAGCTTGAAGTCCTTCTTCATACTTTTGATTTGCTAATTCATTAATTTGACTTGCGTAATCTTCAATATTGATTTCTCCACGAACAGCTGCATCTAATAAAGCTGCAATACTTGCATTCGCTTCTTCACCTACTGAAATACCAGTTGGTGCTTCCCAACGAGCTTGTACATAACCAGGCACAGTTTTAACAGGTTCCACTACAGCTTGGTCTATATTTTCATAAGCTTGTTTAATTCCTTCTACAGGAACTCTTTCAAAGTAAGAATCTAAAACCGTTTGATTCGTTGTCATCGGTAATGAACTTAAGCTATAACCTTCTTCACCATCTACTAATTCCATACGCTTCATGAATCCATCTTCACCAAATGATAACCATTTTGCTAAAAGATAAGCTTCTTCTGGGTGATCAGTGCTTTGTGCGATACCAAAGAAGTCATTTGTCATTACGACACGGTCACCAGGAATACCAACGAAGTCCCAATCAAACGTTGCTGTTTCACCAAAGATTCCTGCTGCATAAGAACCATCCCATTTGAAGGCGATTCCACCGTTAAACCAAACTTCATTTTCATCTTCACCATTAAAGCTTGCTTTCTGATCTTCTGATAAAGTCTCATAATTATAATCATTTGACATAAACGAATTGGCTAAATTCACACCCGCAATAAACTCATTTGAACTGATATTAAATCCTGATTCATCACTGTATGTGTACCAACTTAAATCTTCATTTGCCGCAGCTGGATACCAGTCTAAAATCGTATGTGGATGATTCAGTCCTACCGTTCCACTGTTAATGTTTGTAATAGAACGAACGGCATCAGTAAAATCATCAAGACTCATACCTAAACTTGGTGCGTCTAAATTCGCTTCTTCAAATAAATCTTTGTTTACAAAATATCCTAAGAAATGTTGAGCTGCTGGAATTGCGTAAGCTTGCTCATCATACGTTACCGCTTGTCTAACCGCTTCTGGAATATTATCAAAATCCGCGTCGCCTTCAGTCACTTCATTTAATGGTAATAACCAATCGTTCGATAATCCTGTTGGTACTTGTGCAAGCATGAATAAATCTGGCATATTCCCTGCACTTGCCGCAGTTGATAATGAACCATTCCAATCTGCACCATCAATAGATTCATCAATTTCAACCGTGATATGTGGATATTCTTCTTCAAAAGCGTCAATCATCGCTCTTTCAAGGTTGTAATCTTGTTCTGTACCGAACGTCCAGCTTGCAACAGAAAGTGTTACTTGCTCATCTCCTCCATCAGGGGACGTGCTGTCATTGTTTGTATCATTACTATCGTCGTTACCACAAGCAGCTAATGCTAGCATTGCTGTTGCTGTTAATAAAGCAAGTGCTTTTTTCTTCATTGTTTTTGCTCCTTTTCATATCGTTTTAATTGAAATTGCTGCGATGAGATGCGAACATACAATCAATCTCGCTCCTACCATATATGATGCTTTACAGTCATACGTTTGTGTTATGGTCGTTTGAATGACATTTCATTCTATTGTTTGCGTTTAATGTCAGAAAATTTAACATAAAAATGTAAAAAAGTTCAAATAATTGAAACGTTTCAATTAAAGGCAATACAGAAGATATTTTATCTTTCTGTATGAGTTGTTCTTTATGAACTAAGTAGTTTGACGCTCAATAAACTCGATTGGAACAGAATGGCTAACACTTGCCTTTTTACCTTCCAACATGTCAAATAAGCGATTAGCTGCTTCCATACCCCACTGCTTCTTTTGCACTCGAACAGTCGTTAAAGGCGGTTGAAAGTATGAAGCCAAAGCAATATCATCAAAGCCAATAAAAGCCATATCATCAGGGATACTCATGCCATGTTCCTTGGCCGCCTTGATGGCTCCCATCGCCATTTCATCATTGGCTGAAATAAAAGCAGTTGGATAATCTTGATAACTGTGTAAATAGTGCTTCATACTTAATAAGCCACTTATTTCGGTAAAATCTGCACGAATTAAATCCTCTTCATGAAATATGAGGCCATGGGTTTTCATCGCTTTCCTAAAACCTTTTAGACGCGTTTCACCATCATAAGAATCATCCGCACCCGCGATAAAACCAATGCGTTTATGCCCTTTTTGAACAAGATGTTCTACTGAATACGTAATCCCTTCTTCATTCGGTAAAATTACATTTTGCGTATTCTCAGAAGAAATTTCCCTATCTAATAAGATCATAGGGAGTCCCGTTTGGGCAATATCCTCTACCAATTGGTCGGAAATATGATAGTTTAAGATAATCGCACCATCGACATGCTTTTCAATCAGTAAGCGATGTTTGTCAACTGTTGCACAAACGACCATTTCATATCCTCGTTGTATCACAACATCTTGAATTCCTTCTAGAAGCTCATTAAAGAACGGTCCGGTAAAGCCACTAAGAAAGAGGCCAATTATCTCACTGCGGTTTTTCTTAAGATTTTTGGCAACACCATTAGGCCGATAACCGATCTCCTTTGCAGCTTGTAACACTTTTTTTCTAGTCTCTTCTGTAATTAGCTTGCTTCCATTGATCGCATATGAAGCTGTTGCGATACTTACACTGGCTTTTTTTGCGACATCTTTTAATGTTGGCAATGCTCTAACCTCTTTGTCATAATCTAAACCATTTCAATCTATTGAAACGTTTCAATTAAATTATATACGATGGTGAAAACGAATACAATAGCGTTTTCAAAAATTACTTTTATTCGAGGATAAATTGTTCTTCCTTTAATAAATGCATCGGTTTTTCGCCAGCATCATGTTGATGAAAGTAGTGACGTAACCTACCATCCGTTAAATAATTGACAATTGATGCTAGGATCATCCCTTGATCAAGTGCTAAGTATGTTTGGTGAACCTTGCCTGATTGGATACTTACCGTATCGTATAAACCAAATTCACCATATGCACCGTACTCTTTCAATGTCGCTACATTGCTTAAAACTTCTTCGAATGCATATTCTAACGCAAGCAAGGATGCGTGTGAAGTAACGGTTCCGTTGTCAGGATAACCTTCACCTGCACCTAGAACGGGTACACCAAATTCTAAGTAATTTCCTTCAATAGCTGCGGGTGAAAACCCCCAAATGTCCCAGTCATTAAGCTCAGCATATTTAATTTGAGCTTTTACATGCTGTTCATTATTGTACCCTAACCCTTGAGGAGCAAGTGATTTTTCATCAATAAGTAAGGCTGGCATTAAGGCCTCAAACATACTTCCTCCCCAACTTGGTACATACTGAATCCCTTCATACTCGTAATGACCTTGATAAATAGAATGGCCATCGTATTTCACATAGTCACCTGTAGGAACTTGTGCTTGCCACGTATCCTCAGGTAAGAATGTACGATATAACTTCCACCAATGTTCCTGTGGTACATCCTCTTTCCCTATCGCTACATAGCTCGTAATTCTCGTTTCTGAATAAAGAAGGCCGTAATGGTGATCGGTTAGTTTGCCTTCAGCGACATCATAACCACCATGAAATTGTCCAACTGACTTGCTGTAAAGTTTCGAGTAATCCATATTGGAGACGAGCTGTTCCGCTTGCCCATCATGCTCAGGAAAATACTCACTTACCACCATTAAGGCTGCCGTTAACCACCCGTTATCCACCGTTGAAATGAACTGACCCCAATCATTCATCAATTCTCCATTATGTGTATAGTACCAATTATAATATAAGCCGTTCCACGTTTTCATTTCATCCAATGTGTTCAGCAGAATCGCTATCTTCTCACTTGCTTGGCCCTTCGTTTCAAAACCTAACTCAACAGCGCCAACCAGACTTAAAGCATACATCGCTATATTCGTCGGGGATGTTTGTTCATATACATCTTCCCCATCAAATAAATCAACACGATCTGCTGTTAATCCAGTCCGCTCATCTGTAAATTCCACAAAAAAAGCATACGTATCTCGAGCCAACTCCATAAGCTCATCATAGCCACTTATACTAGAATCTACTTGATTAGCCTCTTCTTTTTGCTCTTGCTGATACAACCAATAAAACAAAAATCCTACGATCCCGATCATACCGACTAAAACAACAACTAGCTTTTTATTCAACGGACACCCTCCATCATTTGTTTTGAAATCGCCTCCTTATAATTGAAACGTTTAAATTAATAGACAAAGAGTTACTTGTAACCGCATACATTAAATATACCTAGTAAATGCCCAATTTTCAATATAAAAATTGTGTCAAATTTAGCTTCGGGTATGCACATCGACTTTTTACTAGGCAAAAGGAATGACTTTTTCACTCTATCACTTTTACATGTTTAAGACCTAGAGTGAGACTTAACTTTCTAGGTAATGAAGGGGTTATTCTACTTAAACTGTTACACGAAGGTTTGGAACGGGTAAGCTCCTAATAAATCATAGACTAGGAGGATTGATCATGTTTAATAGACACATTATGTCTCATTTTTTGATTTGTGCGGGAGCCCTTTTCTTATTCTTTGTCTTTTCTTTAAACGAATCGGTAGTAGCCAACGCCTCAGAAAAATATGAAGTAATCTCTCAAACTCTCAATCTGCGCAGTGAACCTTCTGGGACAAGTGACATAGTTGGACAATTAAAAAAGGGGGATCAACTAGTTTCTTTTAACGAACAGTTCGGTTGGATACAAACCTATTACCAGGGAGAGGTTGCCTGGGTTGCAAGTTATTATTTAGCACCCGTACAAGGAAGTTTAGACTTAAACGATAACACTCATAAAGACGTTGTGACCATACAGCGTGAAAATAGCATCATTCGTTCTGCGCCTTCCATTAACAGCCAAGTAATAGGTTCAGCAAATATAGGTAACGAATTTCAAGTGTTACATAAAGAAAATGATTGGCTACAAATTCGAGTAAATGATGCTGAAACTGGCTGGATTGCCTCTTGGTTAACAGAAAAACCAGCATCACAGGAACCAAATCGAACACAAACAGGTCATTCAAATAACTTGAATGGTTATACGATCGTGATTGACCCTGGACATGGCGGTCGAGACCCCGGAGCAATAGGATTCAAACATATTTTCGAGAAAACCATCGTGTTACAAACAGCGAATAAAGTGGTAGCTGAACTTGAACAACGTGGAGCCCATGTTGTCGCAACAAGAAACAGTGATGTGACCGTTACATTAGATGAGAGAGTTGCCATTGCAAATAAACAGCAATCCGATGCTGTCATCAGTATCCATTATGACTCTTCATTAGAGCCTGCAGCTAATGGGTTTACTACTTATTATTACTCCACTCCTTCATTACCATTAGCAGAATCGATTCATGCATCCAATCGCTCAGGACTTCCACTACACGATCGAGGTATTAAACAAGTGCCTTTTAAAGTAATCAGAGAGAGTATGGCGCCTGCTATCCTATTAGAATTAGGTTTTGTAAGCAACCAACACGATGCCCAAATCATCGTTACCGAACAATACCAAGATCAAGTCGCTAAATCAATAGCGGATGGTATTGCGGATTATATTAATTAGACCATTGAAAGAACGGTCCCATTACATGCGGTCGTTTTTTCGAACTACAGTCACCTCTAAAGAGTAAGCTTATTCACATCGACTTACTTTCGTTCTACTTCCTTCTTTCATATAAAACGCTCGTGGCGAAGCCTGATTCACTTCGCCTTTAACAATGATAAAGTAGTGGCGACCTTTTAAACAGTTGGCACGTTTACAACTCGATATTCATTAGGAGTCAGCTGAACAAACAGGGTGCACTGTCCTGCTAAGGTCGTCCATCGCAAGATGGATGACCAGCTAACTTCAAGGCACAACCTATCGCCCCTAAATACACTTTCATATAAATTAGTTTAGTTCTACTCGAAAAAAGGTATAATTTTTATAGGCAAACGTTAATAAAAAGGAGTTAATGTGACATGAACATTCAAAAAAGGAAACTCGGTCATTCTAGTCTTGAAGTGAGTACAATTGGATTAGGTTGTATGTCACTTGGTACGAATGAGCAAGAGGCGATTGCGATTTTAGATGCAGCTCTTGACCGCGGTATAAATTATTTAGATACAGCAGACCTTTACGACCAAGGTCTTAATGAAGAATTTGTTGGTAAAGCTCTCAAAGGGAGACGTGAAGAGGTCATCCTCGCATCCAAAGTCGGCAATCGTTTTACTCGTGGTGAAGACGGCTGGCATTGGGACCCATCTAAAGCCTATATAAAAGAGGCAGTGAAAGACAGTCTTCATCGACTTCAAACGGATTATATTGACCTTTATCAATTACATGGCGGAACAACGGACGATCCCATTGATGAAACCATTGAAGCCTTTGATGAACTTAAAAAAGAGGGGCTCATTCGTGAATATGGCATCTCATCTATACGTCCGAATGTCATTAAACAGTTTGTTGAACGGTCTTCTATTGTCAGTGTGATGATGCAATATAGTTTACTCGACCGTCGACCTGAAGAGTTATTTCCTTATCTAGAAGAACACCAAGTTAGTGTGTTAGCTAGAGGTCCTGTTGCAAAAGGCATACTCACAGAAAAACCTTTTGATAAGCTGCCTACAAAAGTAAAACAAGAAGGCTACCTCTCCTACCCTGCTCGAGAATTAAGAGAGACAGTCATTGCTCTAAACAATCTAAAAGAACAGCATACGTTAAATGAATTAGCTTTAACATATTGTTTGTTCCATCCCGTTGTTGCCTCTGTTGTTGCAGGAGCAAGCACGATGCAACAACTAATTGATAACATCGAGGCATCGCAAAAGTTGCTACCTGAATCTTTCTTTAAAGAACTGATTGATCTCACACGAAGAGATGTATACACCTCACATCGTTAATCTAAGTATGGCTTGAAACCACGCGATTCTGCGTTTGCTCGGGGTTACTCCCGCTTCTCCAGCTCGCAACCCCGCGATTCCGCGTTTGCTCGGGGTTACTCCCGCTTTTCCAGCTCGCAACCACGCGATTCCGCGTTTGCTCGGGGTTACTCCACCTTTTCCCTCCCCCAACCCCGCGATTCCGCGTTTGCTCGGGGTTACTCCCGCTTTTCCAGCTCGCAACCCCACGATTCGGCGTTTGCTCGGGCTTTCCACTTCTACAGCCCGACCAATACCGCGATTCTAATTCCCTCAAAGTTGCACCCTCTTCTACTTCACGTAGCCCCATGCATCCTTAATTCTAAAGAAATTATAAAATTAAAAACGCTTTTGTCGAAAACTAGTATAATGGTGTTAGTTTTAGGAGGGAATTTGGATGCAGAACAATGCGATTCTATTAGTAGAAGATGACCAGGAAATTGCTCGAATCATTTGCGATCATTTAAGGAAAAATGGCTTTGATGTTACTTGGTCGACAACTGGACATGAAGGTCTTGAGGACTTTCATAAACACGAATTCAACTTAGCTTTAATTGATTTAATGTTACCCGGATTAGACGGTTATACACTCATCCAGTCGATTCGAAATCATTCAGATATACCTTTACTTATGATCAGTGCTCATTCAGAGGATCATCAGAAAATACAAGGTTTTCATATCGGTGCAGACGATTATATAACAAAGCCCTTTAGTTTAGATGAGTTGACCGCACGTATTTATTCACATTTACGTAGATATAATCGTTATCAGCAATCTAGCCACACACCTACTATCATTAACTATGAAGGTGGCTTACAAGTCGATTTCGAACATGAGAATATTTTATTACATGGAGGAAAAGTCGTTTTAACCGCCAAGGAAAAAGGGATCTTTTTTCTTCTCGCTAAAAACCCGCTCAGCACCTTCTCAAAAAGTAAAATCTATGAGCAGGTTTGGTTTGAAGAAGAACTCGATGATGGCAAAACCGTCACTGTCCATATGAAAAGTTTGCGAGCTAAGCTAAAAGAGTCATCACGTTCTCCCTTGTTTATTCAAACCGTTTGGGGAATAGGTTATCAATTTATAGGAGTAGAAGTGGAATGAAATTGCGTTCTTATTTAATGCTGAGTTATTTAGTTGTAATGATTTTGCCATTATTGGCGCTCTATCTCATCTATACCGGCTTACAACAATATTGGCACCAAGAGAGTCAGCAGGTAGAAGCCAGTGCCCGTGCTTCTTTTAATGATTTAGAAACCTTGTTACAAGACCCAACGTTGTATCAAATTCATGAGCTTGATTATTATCAGCCCCTCCAAGAAAAAACAAATGAGGCATTACAGGTTCAACTTTATCGATATGACGGCTTAATTTTATTCCAATCACATGAAAATCACGGAAGGAACTACTACACCTTTAAACAAACAACGGACATTTATGAACAATTAGGTGCTATACAAACTCGACCTCACGGCTTTATTTATAAAAATATTGTTCTAAGTCAAGGCGAGCCTGTTGGTATTTATGAGATTAGCTCCAATCACTCAGAATGGCGTGTAGCTTACGAGAAATATAGCTTTCTCTACTTCAGTTTGTTTTCAATCGTCTTTTTAATCATTTATTTCACGATTCTTTATTTCTTACATAAAAAACTGAACCATCCCATTAAGCAACTTGAAGCACAAATGACAAAGTTCGCAAACGGTGAATCAAGCAATCAACCGCCTCGCAATGCCGTTAAAGAGATAAAACAGTTGCACCAACACTTTGAAGAGATGAAAAAGACATTAACCGAACAAAAGAAGCAATTACAGCAGGAGCAGAAGGAAAAAGAGTGGATCGTCCGTTCGCTTTCGCATGACCTAAAAACACCATTAACCGTCATTCGAACTTACTCGGAAGCTTTGTGGAAACAACAATATTTAACTAAAAGGGAAACAAGTGAGTATAAAGAGATCGTCCTTAATAAGCTTGATTACACAGAACAACTCATTAATGATTTGTCTACATACTCAACGATTCAATCAAGCCATTATCAAACGAATTTAGTTGAGGTTGATGGTGAAGAATTTTTCGAGATGTTGTTAACAAGTTATGAGGAATTAGGACTTGAAAAACAACTACATATTAAAACGTTAATCAACACGGAGCAACATTATGATTTAGATCCAAAACAAATGAGTCGCATAGTCGATAACCTTGTAGATAATGCCGTCAGACATACCGTACGAGGACAAACGATTCATCTTACACTTATTGACTCATCATGCCCATTACCTAAAGCGGTATTTCCACCCTTTCAATCAGACATACAAGCATTTAGAGGTGCTGATACACTCTTGCTCGTTCAAAACGAGGGTTCCTATATCCCTTCTGAGCATTTAGAGCTTATTCAAAAACCTTTCTACCAGGTCGAACAAGCCAGAACAAAAGGCAGTTCAGGGCTTGGCTTAAGTATTGCCAAACTACTAATTGAAAAACAAGCAGGTCAATTAAAGATTTGGTCCGAGCACAATTTTGGCACGCTTATCGCCTGCCGCATCCCAGAAAGGAAAGATTAATTTGAAAAAAACACTATTCCCACTCCTTATATTTGTGATGACATTACTAGGTTGCCAAGCACAAGCAGCGATAACACCCGAAGAGATTTTACATGATTTAGTGAGTGCTGAAACGAAACAAGACTACTACGCCAAAGTTCGATATACCGAAACCATCGATGATGAAACCACTAATATCATCGTCGAGGAAAAAAGAGAAGGAAATCGAACATACATTGAATCAACCGATTTAGAGACAGGTCAGAAAAGTTATGTATCTCACATCGATTCCTTAACGACCTTTTATGATGAGATTTCTGAATTTGCTTTCCAAATCCCTTTAGAAGCCGATTTACCGATTCAGGACGTCCAAACACAGCTAGACATGCTCCAACAATTACTTAACTCTCTTCAAACTGATGAAGTCTTTTTCACAAAAATGGGAGAGGAAACGTTGATCAATCGAACGACCGACCAATTACAAGCGAAAAACTTATCCTCACAAAATTTATTTGAGGAAATTACCGTCTGGATTGACCAAGAATCGAAATTCATTTTGAAATATGAAGGAAAAACAAGCGACTCAACGATTACCTCTTCTTATGAGGAACTTGATTTTAATGTCCAATTCCAAGATCAGGATTTTATCTTATCCATCCCTGAACACATCGAATTAAAAGATATGGAAGAATTACTACCACAAAGAAGTATTTCTTTAGAAGAAGCCCAGCATTTACTAGGCACTGACTTTCTTATTTTAGATAAAGAAGGAATCTCCATCGCTGACATTGAGGTCTTTGATAGTGTGTATCATAATGAAATTTCATTCATTTATACACGAGATGATATTGAATATGTAACTCTTACTATTTTTGAAGTACCAGATGATAGTAGCTTAGAAGGCTCATTTTTCCATGAAGAAACGATTGAATTCCGTCATACAGTGGCCGCTCATTTTTCCTCAGAGCAGTTTCAAAGTATAACCTGGGATGAGAATGATTTACGTTATTCCTTAGTTTCGATGAACCCCTACGTTAGCACGGACGATTTAATCAAGTTAGAAAACGATTTTATTCTAAACAATTTACAGAAAGAGTGATCCCAACATGTTACCTACAACTACTACTATTCTGACTTACCTTGGCCTAACGATTCTTATCGCTTTAATAGAGGCTTTAATTCGTGAAAAAAGTAACAAGGGGGCCAATATCTTTCTTGGAATGGCGGCCCTTGCTTTGATTGTCGTTTTGTATATCGACTTAGGTTTCCCTGATGTTTTTATTCCTTTTGCTGTTGCCGCCGTCTCTTATTCGAGCCTTTCAACCATTTTTGAAGGTCAAAGGAAAGCACGCAAATGGACCAAGGAGCTTAGAAGTAAAAACTATCAAGAATGTAGCATCGAACGTAATTACCGAAAATTCGCATATGAAACGATTCTCACGATCATTGTCATGAGTGGAGCGATTATCTTATATTGGTTTGGTCCAGAAATCGGAACACTTTCTTTCTTAGCACTACTACTCATTATTCATAGTATCGTTGAAACCATTAAAGCTCTAAGTGTCACAATGAGTTCTCGTTTTTATATCACTGATGAGCAGGAGCTTTATATGATTGCTACATTTGATGCACGTAAGTACCCACTTTCCAAAATAGAAACGATCTCGACGTTTAGTGGTGTTGATTTATTAAAGCTCCACCCTTTATTCACTTTATTTACGAAAGGAACTGATTTTATCACCGCTAGCGGGCCTGTCGCTCGCTTAGACTTCCCTGGGGAATCACTTTATATCAACAGGTTTACCCTTGAAAAAATGAGAGCTTATATCCCACCTTTCGAACAAGGAAATGGAATCAGCGAGAGTGAAGTTCTCCCTTTCTATCATCCTCGTAACCTGAAACGACTTATTGGTAAGCTCTATTTTGCTGGTGCAATAAAAGGGATATCTGTTTATATGGCTATATTTGTAGGATTATTTTTCCTTGAGATTCATTCAGCTATCATCGTTGCTGTTATTCTACTCGTTTGGGTGTTTAATCTATATTTCTCTGACCTGATTTTAAAAGTAGCGACAGATGCTGAGGAAATGGACGATCAAAAGCTTCTAGACCAAGCTGATGTATTATTCCAACGATTGAACTTACCTTCTATAAAATTATATGTCACAGACACCAAAACGTATAATGGCTTTGCTTCTGGTATGGGCATTGGTCGTTCCATGATTACGTTGACATCTGAAACACTTAAGCTTCCTTATGATGTGATCATAGGCATCCTCGCTCATGAAGCGATACATGTCAAAAAAAGAGATGTGCTCTGGGGGCAATTGTTACGAATTCCTTATATTTTATTAATTATCGCCATTGTTTACCCCGTCGTTGAATGGACAAATTGGGCAAAGGAGTACCCAATCCCCATTACCATTGGAATTTTCATGATTATTTGGCTCTTCCCTATCTACCAGTCGTTTTACTCTCAATGGATGGAAGTACGAGCTGATCGACTAGCTAGTAACATTATGCCAAATCAACATATACAAATGGCTCTTAGTTTAGAAACTTTAGGTAAAGCTCAAGATGAAGCAATCGAGCAGTCATTAGACTATTTAGAGGAAGCTGATGAAAAAAGAAAAAAAGAAGCCGAGACAACTCCCTATCCTTCCTTAGAGCGCCCCGGCTGGCTCTGGCGATTTTTAGAATTTCAATTTATGCCACACCCACCTCTTTATTGGCGTATACGAGTGTTACAGGAAGAGAAGACCTTATCTGCGAGTTTAAAAGAATGGCGGCACGACCGAGTGAAAGAATCATTTCGTTTCAAATAATTCAATGACATTTAAGCAGCAAGGCACTTTGATTTGATAACCATGAGAGGAGAAAAGCACATGGATTTTTTAAGTTGGCATGACTTTATTACACCTACTAGTCCAGAAGCTTCATTATTTTTTGGTCTCATCTTCGTTCTAATATGTACAGCATTTGTGGCGGTAAGTTCTCGTAGCTTTAAAACGACTATCTTTACGTTCATCCTTGCCGCCTTATTCGTTTGTGGCATTGTCTTTTTATTAGACTACTTAGAGTTCTACCCTGTCTCATAACTGAATGATTTTTTATAATGAGACGCCTTGGAATGGAGCCACTTACAAGTTTACTCTAGTCTAGCGGTCTACATTTTGGAGGGGGACTCACAACACAACAGAGATTATAGTGCTGTTGTGTTGTTATTTCCTCGCTTATATTTTTGATATATCCATAAACCTATACTCTTCCAAAATGAATGAAATCGTATTAAAGAACCATAAATATATCTATTAACGCTATAATAAATAACCTACGATTTAGATAAGTCTTTCCTTACATCAATATTCACCAATAATACCTCAGCCTTTAACTCACTCCTGTACCTTTACACGAACCTCTCATCAAATGGAGGTGAGAGGGCAATTGCGACAAGTAAAGCTCCTATAAATTGAAGATATTCTCCCCATATGTCTAAAGCCCTCACGTCACCCAATAAACCGCCTACAGCCGATGCTGAGGCTCCTATAAAAAGAAGAAATCGTCCAATCATAATCATTTCATATGGCTCTTCTTCTGCCGCAATCAAGGTTAAATAGGCTCCAATCGCTTGAAGGACACCTCCTCCAACAGCTAAAGAGTTATTAAAGTCCTCATCATCAGACAAAGTCTCATCTAGACTAAATGCAATGAATACAAGCCCCGCCATCTCAATGATTCCGCCATCAATAAACTCCTCAGCCACCTCATTATTAATAGTTGAATTGTTCCACAATTGATTGGGGAACAATGGTGATTGACCATTAGCCTCTAATTCCTCTTCTTCCACACCAAGTGCTTCTAGACCTACACCGAAAGCTTGTAAAAGATTCCCATACATACTGGTGTTCCTTATAGCTTCTTTGCTTCCATCCTCAGGTAAACTGACTGCTAATGAAGTAAAAAAAGCACCAATAGTCTGAACCCAAGCTCCAATTCGCTCCGCCATTATTGCATCGAACATACTCTTCACCACCGTACGAATCAATCATACAGTAGCTTATTCATCATGAAACGGAATGGTTCAATTCACTGCACAACTAGCGAAAACTAACAAAACAACAAAAAAACACAACCCAAAGGACCATGTCTTTTTAAAGCCATTTTATCGATTAGTTCTCCTTATTCTCTAAAAATCTAGATACATAAGGACGAATTGATTTGGCAACTACTTTATGATGATGGAATCCATATTGAAAGCCTATATATACAAGTAAAATGACGGTTTGACCAGCAGATAAGTAAAAGCCTGCCATTGCTTGTCCCACCATTGAAGAAACGAGTAAATAAACAACAATCAGCAAGGTGACAAAAGTGACAATAACTAGAGGTATCTTCCATCTCCCCCGATAGTTCCTCAATGCATGTAAACCTTCACTAGCAATATGAATAAAAAAAGCACCCATTAAAATAAACAAAGCCATAATAATCGGTGAGAAAAGAATTTGATTATCATGGAACCGATCGATTACAGCTAAATGAAAGCCATCTAAACCTAAAGTGTTCCAACGTATAACCGATGCCCCGATACCAGTAGCTACCCACAACGCTAGTATAAAACCACCATTATCAACATATTTGATTAAAAAATCCTTCATAAGCTCCCCTACTTTGAGTGACTTCTATTTCTAATTCTACCATGATAGCAATAGCGACAAAAAGAGCACCAAGAAACTGGACCCATGACCCAAATATATTCAACCAATCTACCCCTTTTATTAATCCGGCAATTCCTTGTAAGCCAGCTCCTACAAACTGCCACACTCCACCAAGATAAGCTAAAGTATAAGGCTCGTCACTTGAAGCGAGGGTAGAAATAAACGCTCCTAAAGATTGTAGGAAATTACCACCAACCCCCAATATCTCTTGCTCTGCTTTAACCGATGTGACAATATCCGTTAAACCAAATAACGAGAATATATTCCCTGAAACACCAATGATACCTCCAGCATCTTCCCATCCATCCACCCGCCCGACATCAGGAAATCCAAAAGGGCCAAAAAACAAAGTTAAAGCAGCTGAGCGATGGCCCTGCTGCTCGTCTTCTGTCTTACCACTTATCTCATCTTCTCTCTGAACTTGTAAGGCACTAACATATTGAACCCCTCCACCAAAAGCTTGAAGTTCATTTCCATAAACATTCAATTGATGTGATCGTACTTCCTGACTTTCAGGCAAAGATGAACCCAGTGCTGCATATAAGTTTCCTAATGCTTGAACCCACGCTCCTGCTAATCACCGTATTTGCCCTCCATGTCCTCACCACCATAACTTCTTATATAGATAGCTTATTCAGAATACATACAACGTGTGTTCAACCGTTAACCACCACTTACAGGGGGAATTAATGCGATGACATCACCTTTATTAATTACCTGCTCATCTAAAGCATACTCTTCATTTACAGCTATCATCGTTCCATTTGAAATAGACATGTTTGGAAAATCATGAGCTAAAATCTCCTTGAGCTGAGCAATGGTTTGACCTACAACATCTAACTCTAGCTCAGATGCATTTGCTTGCTCACTAAGTTCTGCAAATAATAATACTTTAATCATTTAAATCCTCCGTTCCTGGGGCCCCTTCCGGGTATGCCTTTTTCTCTAATTGGTCACCAATCCACTTTTGACCATCTTCCCAGTGCTCTTTTTTCCAAATAGGTACAATCTCTTTAATTCGTTCAATCGCATATCGACTTGCTTCATATGAATCGTTCCGGTGAGGAGTCGAAACTGCGATAACAACGGCAACATCACTAATTTGTAATTCACCAATCCGATGAGTAATCGCTACCTTCGTATTCTGCCAACGCTCCTGAATTTCAGAACCAATCTGAGCAAGCTTTTTCTCGGCCATTGGGATATACGCCTCATAAGCTAAATACAACGTTTTCTTCCCGTGTGTTAATTCACGCACCGTACCAATGAAACAATTAATGGCACCCGCATTGCGATCCTCGACCTTCGCTACAACATCTTGGATATGAATCTCGCTATCTGTTAGTAAGAACTGTTTAGTTTCCATCTTACACTCCCCATTTTCCAAATAACCATTTGCTGATTTGGTCAATATCATCAATCAAAAAATATGGTATCGTTTCTTGTCTATTTTTTATGAGCTGCTTATCCCAAACAAGCACGGCTTCAATGTTATGTAATTCCTGCAATAACACCCAATCCGATTCCTCTTTAATAATCACTAACTTGGGATAATGTTTATTTTTGAATCCTTCAATCAGGATAATATCTAATCGAGCTTTTTTGTATAAAGGTAGTAAATCCTCAAGCTCCCACTCAACGTCATTCATTAATTGAATTTGCAAAGTTTCGGCTGCAAAAACTGCGCTGCCCATTGCTCCAGCCTGTCTGTGCTTCCACGAATCCTTACCCGTATCTAAAGCAGCCAATTTTTTCCCGTGTCCGTGATGTTTAATGGTCGCTACTTTTAATGAATGAGCTGTTATTTTTTTTATAAGTGCTTCTACGAGAGTTGTTTTACCTCGATTACTATAACCACTTATTTGCCAAATGATTGGCTCAACTACCATGGCCATTCGCTTCCTTCTCCTTCTAATAATAAAACATCCACCGTTGAGTGCTGTGGAAAAGGATCGGTTCCTCCAGGTAGCATTGTCAAAGCATTGGCATTGGCTAACGAGCCAACTACTCCTGATTTATCTAGTCCTGTAGGCTTTACCTCTAACTGACCTTCTTTAAACTCGGCAGAGCTTCGTATAAAACGAGTGAAGGGATTTGCTTTTGATTGCCCGACCGTTAATGTCGCTTTTACTTTTTGTAAATGCGGTTTTGTAGAAAGAAAACTTGTTAAGATAATCGGACGGACAAGTAATTCAAACCCGACAAAACAAGCGGACGGATTTCCTGATAGCCCGAATAATAGCTTACCCTCTACTTCTGCCACCGTCGTTACACTTCCTGGTCTCATCGCAATTTTATTAAATAATACGTTCGCACCTAAACGCTGATATATGGCTGGTAATAAATCAAAATCCCCGACTGATACGCCACCAGTTGTAATAAGCATATCAACATTTTGTAGTTCTGTATCTATTTTACAAAAGCTTTCTTCGAGATCATCAACAAGTTGTCCAAGATAAACCGGCACAGCTCCTGCCTTCTTAATTTGAGAAGCGACCATGTAGGCATTACTATTTCGAATTTTCCCAGGCTGAAGCTGTTCATCGACACCAAGCAGCTCACTGCCTGTTGCAATAATACCTATTCGAGGCTTTTTAAAAACAACCACCTTTGCATAACCAAATGTCGCAAGTAACGCTTTAATACCCGGTGTTATTTTTGTACCTCTCGGTGTCAGGCTTTGCCCCTTTTTTACATCCTCACCTTGAAAAGAAATGTTATCACCCGGTTGAAAGCTCTGTTTTAGAGTAAAGAAAGCTTGTTCATCTTCTTTATATTCAGAAACTAATTCAAACATCACAATCGTATCTGTTCCTTGAGGGATTTGAGCACCTGTCATAATACGAATGGCTTCACCTGCACCCGGAATCTGTGTTGCCACACTCCCTGCTCCAATTTCCTCAATGACTTTAAACTTTTTCGGTTCTGATTCTGATACCCCTTCTGTATCTGTAGCTCTAATCGCAAAACCATCAAGTGGTGAACGGTCAAAAGGCGGTACATCATGATCAGCTACCAAATCAGATGCTAAATAACGTCCATCGCAATCATCAATAGAGACAAGTTCTGTTTCACTCGTTTTGGCAAATTCTAAAACAGCTGAGACAGCCTCTGCAACTTGAATTGGTTTTCTTTTTTCCACCATACAATCACCTTCCCTACATCCATTATAAATCTTTTTTTATTTCACGAACGACATGTCCGAGTTCTGGTAAAATTAAACGCTGCATCGCAAGCCTAATAGCTCCCCTAGACCCAGGCATAGAAAACACTGCCGTATCTTGATAAACACCGGCAACAGCTCGGCTTAATATGGCGGCGGAACCGATGTCCTCCACAAAACTTAAATAACGAAATAACTCACCAAACCCCGTCATTTCTTTATTTAACAATACTTGTACCGCTTCATATGTATGGTCTCTTTTTGCTATACCTGTACCACCCGTTAATAAAATGGCATCTGAACTCTTTAATGACGCAATGGTTTTTATCTTTTCTTGAATCATCAACGTTTCATCTTGAATAATGAAATAATGTTCAACGATATGACCAGCGTCTTTTAACATTTGCATTAATAGAGCACCGCCTGAGTCTGTTTCTTCTGTTCTTGTATCTGAAACGGTTATGACCGTACAGCGAATAGCTTGCTTTGCGGCTGCTTTATGCTCAGAAACTGACATAGCCAAAACCCCTTTCTTCACGATTCATTGTATGCTTATTTTAGCACAAGTTCAGACTTTCTTAAAAAGAGTAGTATTATTCAGATATTTCACCCTGTCACGGAGCGGGCTCGAAACTTCCATTCTTATTTTCAAAATCTAAGCATTTAGCTTATACTAAACCAAGACGATAAGATCTGGAGGAAAAATGATGGATAAACTTACACATTTTAATGAACAAGGTAGAGCAAAAATGGTCGATATTTCGAGCAAAGATGTAACCGTACGAACAGCCATTGCAAAATCAAGCATTCAAGTTTCGAACGAGATTTATGAAAAAATGGAACAAGGAAAGATTGGTAAAGGCGATGTATTGGCGGTAGCGCAAATTGCTGGTGTGATGGCCGCCAAAAATACATCACAGTGGATACCAATGTGTCATCCCCTCTCGCTTAATGGGGTTAATATTGAATTCGAATGGGAAAATCATCAATCAGAATCCATCCTTCATATAACGGTTGAGGTTAAAACCGAAGGCAAAACAGGTGTAGAGATGGAAGCTTTAACCGCAGCTAGTGCAACAGCCTTAACGATTTATGATATGTGTAAAGCAATCGATAAAGGGATGATCATTGGACAAACCTTTTTATCCAGAAAAACGGGGGGCAAAAGCGGGGAATATAAACGGTAAAAAGTCCTATTATATTTAGCCAATTAAAGGATAAAATTAATCATTGAATTGTACGAGTATAGCTTTTAAGATAGAAGTATAGAAATCATTATTAGGGGTGGAGGAGCTTCATGAGTCATCATGTTATAGCTTTACTTGAAAGTGAACCAGCTCATGCAACATTGATTGAGTACCACTTACATAAGATGGGGATTCATGTTCATGCATTTGACGGTGGTCATTCTTTTCTACATACAGTTTCTTCTTTGGAAAGTGATGTTTACATGATAAGTGACCAATTAGATGATATCCCTATCACAGACGTCTTAACAGAGATAGATAAAATAGACGAGAGAAAAGTGATTGTCATCATGACGACAGAACATCAGCCTGCTTATCATTCGGATGTTCATCAGCTTATTTTTATTCATAAGCCATTTACGATTCAGGAATTTCGGGATTGTTTGGAACCGATTTTTGAATCGGGTTTACTTCTAAGCTCAGCACATTAGACTTCTGAGTTTTTATTGGAAAAGCTGCCTCATTTATAGATGGGGCAGCTTTTTGTATGAAAGTGCACTTAGGGACGATAGTTTGTGCCGTGAAGTTAGCTCGTCATCCATCTCGCGATAGATGACCTTAGCAGGACAGTGCTCCCTGTTTGTGCGGCTAACTCCTGATGGTGATCGAGTTGTAAACGTGCCAAATGTTTAAAAAGTCGCCACTACTTTCATCTTTGTTGGTGGCGAAGTGACTGGGGCTTCGCCATGTGGGTTTTGTATGGAAGTTAGTGCGAACACGAAGCGTTGCTCATCGCTACCGAAAATCATGCTCCGAGAACAATCAAGTGGTGCGGAGCTAATCGGCTACTCCGCTGGATCTCAGCTCTGCCACTACGTCTCACGGGAGTCTCCGCATGACTCGCCCGCTGGTTTACTGCTAAATCTCAAATAAAAAAATCTAACACCATTCTTTTAAATGAAAAAGACAAAATCAAATTAAATGAAGTTCCACCAGTTAAAGAGCCAGACACCACTTTCATCTTTGTTGGTGTCGGAGTCATTTTTGCTCCGACATGGGCGTTTTGTATGAAAGTTACCCTAGAAGCGATGTGCTCTTCTTCGAAGATCGCTCCGGTTGATGCAGGCTTCTTGGTTAGTGATCTTCTCATACAAAAAAATGATTTAAACAATAATGTACTACCAATAGATAAAGAAGCAAAACCAAATTGAATCAAGAGCTGAGTTGGAAAGGACTAATCCTCACTTTCATTTATACTCCAAGGTTTTGCCTCAGTATCTGCACAAATCCTTGATATCTTATGGTGGCGATAGATGACTTTCATTTTTGTTAGTGTCGGAGCTGATTTTAGCTCCGACAAACAAGAATGAAAGTGTATAAGACGCACCAATACCCAGCGGAAGAAATGCCGCGGAGACTCTCGCGGGAAATAGTGGCAGAGCCGAAATCCACCGGCGAAGCCGGTTAGTTCGGAGCCACCCCGCAAGACGCGGAGCGAGCATTTCTGTAGCAACGAGAACGCTCTATGTTCACACTAACTTTCATATAAAATAAATAAAAAGTAATCAAGAGCAGTCTAATAAACAAGCTAAATCCAATTAAAAACAAATATCACAATTCAAAGAGCAAAGCGAATTGAATGAAAAGCCACCGTATAACCAAGTTTATTATATGTTTATGTGGAGGCGGAAAACTATAGTTTTATCTTTCATCGTAGTTGTTTTATTCGATACAGCACAGCTGCTATTCCGATAAATAGCAAGGCTAATAATAAAAAGTTATAGGCATTCGTTGCTGTGTTTGGAAGCTGCTGAGTCTTATCACTTTTACTAGATTTGTCGTCATCATGCCCTGAGGAAGAATCCGTATGATCCGATTCTATAGATTCCTCTTTTGGTAATTCTTCTTCGTTATCTTCGCTCACGTCCGGACCCGAAAATTCTTCTTCTTCTTCCTTGGTTGGAGGTAGCTCTTCCGTTTCATCATCCACTTCCACACTTTCAATTAAATAAAGTTGGAAATCGTCTAGCGTTCCCCAAGCTCCACCTTCTGCTTGAACTTTTGCTCCTACTGTTACTGTTCCATCTAAGATAAGAATTCGCTCAAGCGTTGGATTTTGCCAATTATTCCATCCGTGAACCTCCATTTCTTCAGAAAACCTTTCACCACCCGTTTCCAAAAATAGAGTCATGTCGCTATTTTTCGCATCTCCCCCCTGAAAAAATGCCGAGTAATGATAATAGCCTGGTTCGATCCCCGTTAGTGTTTGGTACACTTCAAAATCAATTAAATTTTCCGAATAAAAATGCAAAGAATAGTCACCAGTCCTTGCATCGGCACGGTTATACAAAAACTGCGTATGTGCACGTACATTTTGAGGATACCTCACCGCCCACATAGAGCGCTCATCATACTCAAAGCTCGGATTTAGAATGAGATTCTCTGGGACAATATTAACAGATGCTTGAATCATTTGGCCCGCTTCAAGATGACCATCAATGACATAACGTCCTAGTCCACCTTCTAATGCTTCAGTTATCATATCTTCTTTCCAAGAAACAGGAACTCTTTCCGAACTTCCATCATTATACGTAACTAACACATCCATCGGCAGGCTAATATCCATTCCGACATTGACAATTACGTTGATCCGTTCCACTTCATCTATTTTTTTTACTGCCACTGCACCTGTATATACATAGTTGAATACTTGTAAGGACGATAAAGGGTAACCATTAAAATCAAATAAGGCTTGATTATCAACAGCACTCCCACCATACCAAGCACCAGCATCCTCCGGATCATAACTACTTGCATAACTCGATGCCCAGCCTGAGCCAAAGCGCTCCCATAATTGCTTATTTTGTTCAAGTTGCTCAGGTGGTCCTACCGGTAACCATGCAGGCTCCCAATAAAATATACCTATCCCCTTTTCTCCAATATTTGCTATAGCCTCAATCACATCTCGAATAGCATTTGCTTGACCTTGAACGGTGATTGGATAGTTTAAGACTTGTCCCGTTTCTTGTGGGGCTGTATTGGCATGCCCATCACCATCTGCCTCCGTGTATGTATATGAGGTCTCTACAACGAGTACTTCTTTATCATAAGTAGTCGCTACCTCTGATAATACATGAGTTAAATTTTCTAACGTCCCATGCCAAAATGGATAATAAGAACTCGCAAACACATCATAGTCTACATGATGTTCAGCTAATGTACGAGCGATCGTTTCATACCTACCAGCTGTTTCTGGGTTTGTAAAATGAAGGGCCACTAATATACTAGGGTCCACGTCACGCACAGCCTGACTGCCTTCATTAAATAATGTACTCATCCTTCCCCAATCATGTTCACCAATAAATGCACCTGTCGTTTCATTTCCTACTTGTACCATACCAACGTGAATTCCTTCGTCACGTAAGGCTACTAAGCTATCTTTTGTAAAATGATAGACAGCCGTTTTCTTTTCATTAAAATCGAGCTGCTCCCATGCTTTCGGTGGATCTTGCTTAGCTGGATCTGCCCAAAAATCTGAATAATGAAAGTTCACCAACAATGACATACCATGTTCAGTCGCTCTTTGGCCAATCTCAATGGCCGTCTCTAAATCATTGTTACCGCCACCATATCCATTTCCATCCAAATCAAAGGGATCATTCCAAATACGGGCACGGATATAATTGACACCCGCTTCACTTAAGGTTTGAAAAATATCTTGTTCTTCACCCGCTTCATTATAGAAAGTAACACCACTATTCTCCAAAGCAACGATACTTGAAATATCTACACCACGAATAAAATCTTCCGACAAACCGTCCACTCTCTCGACGAATATATCTGATTGAATAGGATCAGGTAACGTATCTTCCTCATCATTCGTTTCTTCTGCGGCCGATATAACTTGACTAAAATAAAAACCACCGATAAAAAGAGTTAACATTGGAAAGAGAAACATGACACATTTATTAAATTTCCTTTGATTCATTTTCATACCCCTTATCATTTAAAAGAGAAGACACCTCGGTTCCTTCTTCATTCTAGGGTGTCTTCTCATTCGCTTATTTTATTTAGGCCGCCTGACAATCAATACTTCATATGGTGTCAATTCTTGTTGACGATTCAGTTCTTCATTTGACTTCATATCATAGACCGTGCTTTCAAACTCAATTGATTGCTTTTGTTCGGTGAAATTCATCACAAACATATAATAATTCGTTAAATCTTCTCTCGCTTGAACAGAGACCCCTTCTTCATGTTTCACTTTCCATACAGGCTCTAATTGAAGGTCACTCACCAGTTGGCTATAAAAGTCACGTTGAAACGACGCCTCTATCCTAGCACCAATGTAATAAGCTTTTCCTTCTTGATAAGAGTGACTTGTTACTGCGGCTGTTTCTGCATAAAAATCCTTTTGATAAATCGCTTCCACCTTGGCGCCTTTTGCAGAAATAACCGTTGCATAGTCTTTTACTGTATAAGCATGTCCTTGAAATATCACGACATTTTCGTCAGTCGGATAGTATGTATCGGTTTCCTTTGGCTCTAATCCGAAAATATCTTGTAATGATTGATGCCAACCACCTAAATACGTTAAATCATGTTCATTAACAATTCCACTCAAATAACTCATAACCAAATGACCGCCATTTGCTACATATGACTTCAAGCGCTCTATCGTTTCTTCACTCATTAAATAAAGCATCGGCACAATCAACAATCGATATGAATCAAATTTTTCTTCCTTTGTAATCACATCGACAGGAATATCCTGCTCCCAAAAATAACGATAATGCTCTTGAAGCGTTTGCGGATACTGCTTTGTCTCCATGCCAAACCCTTGTGCATCATTTAGCGCCCAGTTACTTTCCCAATCATATAAAATCGCAACATCTGCTTGACGGTTTGTCCCTACAACCTCTGAGAGATTTTCTAATGTATCTCCAACCCGTGCCACATCTTGGAATACACGATTATTAGAGTTATTATCATGATCAACAACAGCACCATGAAACTTTTCCGAAGAACCACGTGATTTTCTCCACTGGAAATATAAAATACTATCTGAACCATGTGCAACCATTTGCATCGCAGAAAGTAGATGCATACCAGGACGTTTTGCTTTGTTAACAGGATGCCAATTCACACCACTTGGTGTCGATTCCATTAATAAAAACGGTTGTTGCTTCAAACTACGGTATAAGTCGTTGATAAAACCGACTTTCATTGCAAGATTTGCTGTACTTTCCCAATCATTATGCCAGGCAGGATAAGCATCCCAGCTAATGACATCTAGATGTTTAGAAAATTTACTATAGTCTAAGCTTTGAAATGGAATTAAATCAAAGGTATCTGCCATAAAGTTCGTAGTTATCGGAATATCTGGCGTTAATTCCCTCAGTGGAACAATCTCATTTTCATAGAAACCTATCGTCTGATCCGTCACAAAACGACGCCAATCTAAGTTAAGACCATGCACCATACTTTCTCCAATTGGTGAAGGAGATTCAATTTGTGACCAATCACTAATCGTATGACTCCAAAAGGGGCCCCACCAAGCATGATTTAAAGCTTTCAAATTATCTAGATATTTGACTCTTAGCCATTCACGAAATGCCTCTTGACAATGGTCACAATGACATTCCCCTCCATATTCATTGGAAATATGCCACATCAATAGCGACGGATGATTCCCATAACGCTCTACTAACAGTCGGTTCATTTGTTGTGTTTTTTCACGGTAGATGGCTGAACTGAAACAATGATTATGTCGTCCACCATGTAATTGCTTGCGTCTATAAGCATCGACCCTTAACACTTCCGGGTATTTCTCTGACATCCAAGCAGGTCGTGCCCCACTTGGGGTTGCTAAAATAACTCTGCCACCAATACTTGTTATATTTTCAAAGATTTGATCCAACCATTCGAACTGATAATGACCTTCTGTCGGTTCTAAAGCACTCCAAGCAAAGATTCCAATTGAAAATGTATTGGTGTTCGCTACCTTCATTAAGCGGATATCATCAGCTAAAATCTCCGGATAATCTAACCATTGATCAGGGTTATAATCACCACCATGAAGCATAAAATTAGCACTTGTTACTTGCGTTTTTTTATTCATTACTCTAATCATTCTCCTCTTTTAAACCTTTGTGAGTTATCGATTCAGCCTACTTATTATAGGCTCACTCAAACTTATCCTTTTGTTCCTCCAGCTGTTAAACCCGAAACAAAATTCTTCTGTAAAAATACAAATATAAGGGCAACCGGAATACTAATTAAAATCGCACCAGCTGCAAACGTTGTATAACTAGCCCCCATCACATCATTCACAAGATTATATAAACCGATTGGAAGCGTATAGGCATCAGGGCTACGTAAAATCATCGACGCTAAAATAAAATCGCCAAGAGGACCCACAAAGCCATTAATGGCTACGACAGCTAACATCGGCTTGGACAGCGGCATAATAATTTGTATAAATATACGCGTATTGCTCGCTCCATCAATCTTTGCACTCTCATCGAGCTCTCTCGGAATAGAATCCATATAACCTTTCATTAAATAGGTATTCATTGGAATTAATCCACCAATATAAAGAAGGATTAAAAGACCATGGCTATTCATCATTCCTAACATTTGAGCTAAGACAAAAAGGGCGATTAACGCGGAGAATTGTGGGATCATTTGCAATAGCAAAAACAAAGTTAAACCACGCTTCCTACCTTTAAAACGAAATCTAGAAAAAGCATACGCGGTAAAAGATACCGAAACAACTGTACCGATCATCGTTAAAATACTAATTTTTATCGAATTCGCATACCATTGCGTGTAATGCAAACTTGAACTTCCAGCAAATAGATTCCGATAATGATCCAAAGTAGGGTTTTGCGGAATAATCGAAGTACTTATTAAACTATTACCCGGATTAAAACTAGCACCAATTGTCCAAAGAAGAGGATAAACGATTATAATGACCATCGACACCAATATCAGATAAGATACAAACAAACGTATCCATTTTTCCTGCTTTATATTTGATTGCATCTTGATCACTCCTCCTTAAACGATTTCGTTCTTCTAAATTGCCATAATGCAATGCCTATAACAAAAACAGATAGTAGAATTGTTAATGCAGCAGCTAAAGCATATTGACTTGATTGCATCGTTAGTTTATAAATCCAAGAAACTAAAATATCCGTACCACCTGCATTCGAACCAGGAACAGCAGGACCTCCACCATTAAATAAATAGATAATATTAAAGTTATTAAAGTTAAATGTAAATTGAGTAATAATAATAGGAGCCATTGCAATTAATATCATTGGCAATGTAATATGTCTGAATTTAGCAAAAATCGAGGCCCCATCAACGGTAGCTGCTTCATACAGATCATTTGGAATTGACTGCAAAATTCCTGTTGTTACTAGGAAAATATAAGGAAAACCTAACCAGCCTTGAATGAGTATTAACGCCACTCTCGTATAAGTCGGGTCTGTCATCCAAGGAACTGCATCAATACCAAAGAATGCCAAAATATCATTATTTATCGCCCCAAAGCTATCATTAAACAAACCGGCAAAAATTAAAATCGTTACAAAGCCTGGTACTGCCCATGGTAATATTAAAATTGTTCTAAAAAACCGCTTAAACTTAATTTCCTTCTGGTTGACTAGTACAGCCATAAAAATCCCTAAGCTAACCTGTAAAGTGGACGCCAACAATGTCCAAATTATCGTCCATGATAATACATCAAAAAACGTTGAACGCCATATATCTACAGTAAAAATAGATTTAAAAGTATCTAACCCCACCCAATCTACTAGATTAGCAGGTGGTGAAGTATATAAATTATAATTAGTAAAAGCTAACGCAAAACTGAATAAAATCGGAAAAATCACAGCAAAAATTAAGATAAATAAAGATGGCCCAGCCACTACATATGGATAACCCTGCTCTATTAAATTTCGATATTGGTCCCTTAATGAGTACATTCTCTTACTCTCATCACGTAATTGTCCCGTTTTATATGCATCTTTTAAATTTAGGTAATATATAATGAACCCAAAAAAAGTGACAATGATGGCGAGAATACCTTCTGCAAGCAAAAAGATAGAATGATCCCTTGGAACTTCTGTTCCTAAAGTAAAAATGCCCCAAAAGCCCATATTTAATAAATCTCCAAAGACGAAGAAAAAGGAAATCCCTAAAGCGAGGTAAATGATACCCTTTACCCATTGTTGATTATAAAATTGACCTACTCCTGGAATGATAGACAGCAATAATGCGACTTTACGATGTTGCACACTTTTCACCTCTTTAGTTCCCAAACAACCATATTCAAAATAAACAGGAATGGTGCTGAACACGTTCATTCAACACCATCATGTTTTATTAGCGACTATGATTTGCTTCGATTTGTCTTTGAATCGTCTCAACCGCTTGTGTTAATGCATCCTCTGGGCTAGCTCTTCCCGTTGCAATTGTTTGAAGAGCTGCATCAATAGGTTCCCATACTTCATTCATTTCTGGAATATTAGGTGTTAATTCCGAAAATTGAGATTGTTCTGCAACTGCTTTTGCCGCTTCGCTTTCTGTCACTACTGGGTCTGAGGCTAAGCTCTGAACAGCAGGAACTTCAAGTGTTTCTTCATATCTTGTCCTTGAATTTTCTTCATTCGCCAGGAACTTCACTAACTCCTCAGCCAATTCTGTATTTTTAGAATAAGAACTGACGTTATAGCTTTTTACCCCCATAAAAGCACTCATATTTTCCCCATCATTGAGTTCAGGTAATTTCTTAACACCATAATCTATTCCTGCTCTTGAGAATGGCTCTAGATTCCAAGGCCCAGAGATAACCGCTGCCGCTTTCCCTTCAGAAAACAGAGAATCTAATACACTAATTCCTTGCTCTCCAATAATCCCTGACGGAAATAAGCCTTCTTCATAAAAACGTTGTATTTGCTTGGCACCTTCAAATGCCTCATCTGTCGCTAAGCCGATATCACTCGCGTCATAGTTTCCATTTTCGTCTTGCCCAAATACGTAAGCACCATGACCACCTAATACGCTCTGAGCATAATAAATTTGATCAAATAGAGCTAAAAACCCAAAGTTACCGTCACCCGTCACTTCTTTTGAATACTCATACCACTCATCTAATGTTTGCGGCAACTCTTCTTCATTTATTAAATCTTTATTGTAATAAAGTAATGTCGTTTCAACAGCTTTAGGTAAACCATACACTTTACCATCAACGATTTGAGACAGCATGGCTGCATCTGTGTATTGTGCTTGCAAATCTTCAGCAACGTCCAAATCTTTTAACAATCCTTCGGTTACAGCCGTTCCTATTTGATCAGCTGGCATCGTAAAAACGTCAGGGCCAGTACCAGCAGGCCCATCGAGACGTAGGTCTTCAATTTGCTGTGCGTATGTTTTTTCGACGACCGTAATCGTTACATCATGAAGTTCTTCAAATTCAGAAACGGCAGCTGCTATACCTTCAGCCTTGTCTTGGTCCTCCCATATTAATAATTCTCTAGAACTATCACTGTTTGAACCTTCCGTTCCATCATTACTACTTTCCTGAGGTCCACAAGCTACCAGTGTAAAGGCTAAAATGGCACTACTAGCGAAACTTAACCACTTGATTGATTTTTCCATTATATTGCTCTCCCCCTTTTATTTAAATGCCTCCAAAACCTGAAAGCGTTTTAATAAAACCAATATAGCGCATGATAATTTCAATTGTAAACAACAATTTTACTTAAAAGAGTAAATTTTTTTCCTTTATTATATTATTTTTTTACCTTCATTAAACTAAAAAAGACTTGAAAAGCGACGCTTTCCAAGTCTTTTTCCCGATTTAATTACGTAGTACTTCTTCTTTTAATTAATTCTGAACCGATATATACTTTTTTGGTGATTTGACGCTTGTTTAGCAATTGCTCTAAAAGCATCTCTAATGCATTTCTACAAATTTCTTTTAAGTCAATATGAAATGTCGATAATGGTGGCGATACATATTTTGAAACACTGATATTATTGACACTGATAATGCTCACTCTATTTGGAATTTGCACGCCTTTTTCATTAAGGGCTTGTAAACATCCAACCGCAATCGGGTCAGCTGCAATAAAAAAGGCACTTGGTAATTGCTCCCCTAATTGCTCAATCGCATTTAGCATTAGCTGATAGCCATTCGAGACGGAGAAGCCACGATTTTGGTAAATCATGTTCTCATCAAGAATCTCTTTTTCCTTCAAATACCGTCTAAAGGCCTTTTCACGAATGTCCATTTCATCCCTCTTATTATTCGGATTATAGTAGGTACCCCCTATAAATCCAATAGAGCGATGACCTTGTTCTAAAAAATAATCAACGGCTTGTATCGTAATTTGTTCAAGGTCTGCTCTTACAAAGTCATATCCCCGCACTTCTTCAATCGCGTCAATAAAAACGCCTTTTAACGTTATACTTCTTAAAACCTCAACTTCATCATTAGAGAATGTTCCAATGGCAATAAACCCTTCAATCGTTGAAGGAATTTGCTCGATACCGCCTGTTTTTTTATAAATACTTAATTCCACATTAAACTGTTTGGCCAACTCTTCCACTTCAAGTCGCATCGTTTTAAAATAGACATCTTCTAATTCTTCAATATCCGATAACCAATACAACAAGGCAATATTTTTAACACGTGGTCTTACCATCTTCTTTCGATAATTTAACTTGTCGGCAATCTCATAAATAGTCTCACGTGTTTCATCAGAGACCGATAAGCTTGCATCATTATTAAGAACACGTGATATTGTCGAAATTGAAAACCCCGACTGTTCGGCAATGTCTTTAATCTTTGCCATTTGCGCCATTCACCTCCCACTTCGCTCCATGGATAGCGTCGATAATAACATCTAGAATCTTTCTCATTCACTCCATTATTCATGTTATTAACATTCCGAGTCTTCATGAGCTTGATATTCCCTGACGGATATAAGCTTTACAAATACCGTACTGATTAATTCTCTACCAACATATGTATAGTTAACTATCCAAACTAAGAATACCATAAATATAAATGATTCGAAATGTATACAAATTTATTATTCACTTTAATGATTCCTGCTATAACAACAAGATAGCAGTTCAAGGAGTTTTCTCCCTAATACTTGCATTTATCAAGTATCCGGTGTACACTTCGATTAAACTTAATTTAATTAATTAATAAAGTCAGTCTAGTTCGCTATGAATCTATGTTTAACCCATAGTGGGTCCAGATTTAAATTCACCACAGTTCAAACCTACAACGAGGCGTCATAAACATTATCAAATCAAAAACGGAATCACGCGGTTACGAGCTGGAAAAGAGGCAGGTTCCCCGGGCAAACACTAATTCGCGGGCTTGCTAGCTCAAAATCACCACGAACAGTCGCACACATAGAAGCAATGACCAGCTAATTCGCTCTTAAGTAACTTATACACAAAACACATACGCGAAGCCCCATTCAATTCACTTCGCCACCAACAAAGATGAAAGTAGAGTTTACTTTTATCTTGCTACTTTTCATTCAATTTAGTTTTGTTTTTTAGAATGTTGTAAGAATGTTTTTTGAACCTGAGAATTAGCAGTTCCCAGCGGACGAAAATATGCGGAGACTCCCGCGGGGCATAGTGGCAGGCTGAGATCCAGCGGCGTAGCCGATTAGCTCAGCGCCACCCGCAGGACGCGGAGCATAATTTTCGGTAGCGACGAGTAGAGCACTATGTTCGCACCAACTTCCATATAAAAATAATGATTGGAGCATACCTATGAATAACTTTGAACATTTAGTTAGTCAATTTCAGTCAGTTTTCGAAACGAATACATACCCGCAATTGTTTTTTGCACCAGGTAGAATTAATCTGATCGGTGAACACACCGACTATAACGGCGGCCATGTATTTCCCGCCTCGATCTCTTATGGAACCTATGCTCTAGCAGGGAAGCGAGAAGACAAAAAGCTACGACTCTATTCAGTTAATTTTCCTACAGACGCTTTTATTGAATTTGATATCCGCGATCTTAGTCAACGCTCACACGATTGGACGGATTATCCAAAAGGTGTCCTGCTCTTCTTACAAAAAGCTGGCTATTCAATCAATCATGGGATTGACCTTTTATTCTATGGAAATATTCCTAACGGAGCGGGACTATCTTCTTCTGCCTCCATTGAAATCGTTACAGGTGTCATGGCCAAAGCTCTATACGATTTAGACATTGAAAAGCTCGAATTAGTCAAAATCGGTCAAAAAGTAGAGAATGATTTTATAGGTGTTAACAGTGGAATTATGGACCAATTTGCAGTCGGTATGGGTAAGGAAAACCACGCAATCTTACTAAACTGTGAAACACTTGAATTCAGTTATAGCCCTTTCCAATTGCAGGATTATACATTAATCATTATTGATACGAATAAACAAAGAACATTAGCTGGTTCGAAATATAATGAAAGACGACACGAATGTGAGTCAGCCCTTGTAGATTTACAAAAAGATATGTCCATTCAATTTTTATGTGAATTATCACCTCAGCTCTTTGAGAAATACGAGCACTTAATTACGAACTCAATTAATAAGAAACGGGCCAAGCACGTTATCTATGAGAACGCTCGTACACAAATAGCTTTAGAAAAGCTACAACAGTATGATTTAATTGGTTTTGGTCAATTAATGAACGAATCTCATCAATCTTTACGAGATGATTATGAGGTCAGTTGCCTAGAGCTTGATACGATTGTAGAAGAGGCATGGAACATCCAAGGTGTAATTGGTGCCAGAATGACTGGTGCTGGTTTTGGAGGCTGTGCTCTTGCTCTTGTGGCAAACGAGCAAGTTAACAACTTTAAGCAAAAGATCCATCACACATATACAGAAAAAATAGGCTATGAACCTACCTTTTATACGCCTACAATCGGTGATGGTGCTAAAGAAATCAATGACGTTACTCCTCAAACAAGTAATGAAAGGTTGTAGCCACTTATGATTTATAACGATATTTTAGGGTTAGTTCAAAAAGCGATTCAGCTCCAATTAATAACTGAGGCAGACCGTATTTATGCGTTAAATCAAACTTTATTTCTACTTCAGTTAGATAGGCTTCCAGATGAGCACATTCAACCTAGCGATCATTCAATTCCTCATTTAGTTGAGTCTATTACAGAAGAAGCAGTGAATCGTGGCGTCATTGAACAAGTACTGGATGAAAAAGAGGTTTTTGCAGGTCGATTGATGGATATATTTACCGATAAACCTTCTGTCGTCCGAGCAGCATTTGTCCAAAAATATGCCCAATCGCCACGTCAAGCTACGGACTATTTTTATCAATTTAGTAAAAATAGCAATTATATTCAGACTCAAAGACTCAAACAAAATATTGAATTTAAAGCAGCCACTCCTTATGGTGAAATGGATATCACCATTAATTTATCAAAACCTGAAAAAGACCCAGAGCAAATT
Source organism: Alkalihalobacillus pseudalcaliphilus (assembly GCA_001038565.1). Classification (GTDB taxonomy): domain Bacteria; phylum Bacillota; class Bacilli; order Bacillales; family Bacillaceae_D; genus Alkalihalobacillus; species Alkalihalobacillus pseudalcaliphilus. The sequence goes on along the minus strand of LFJO01000010.1, from coordinate 175,906 downwards.
AAGCGTGAACGATTATTACAAACCAAGAATGGTTATCCAAAATGCTTATTATGTAAAGAAAATGAAGGGTATGCAGGACGAATCGGACACCCGGCCCGCTCGAATCATCGCATCATCCCGATTTCATTAAAGGATGAGCAGTGGTTTTTCCAATATTCACCGTATCTTTATTATCAAGAACACAGCATCCTCCTTTCAGGAGAACATCGTGACATGAAGATTGATCGAAATACCTTTTTACGGTTGCTTCGTTTCGTAGAACAGTTTCCACATTACTTTATCGGTTCTAATGCCGATTTACCGATTGTAGGTGGTTCGATTTTAAGTCACGATCATTATCAAGCAGGTAATTATCAATTTGCGATGACAGATGCAAAATCAACCTATACATTTAACATCACGAGTTATCCAAATGTTGATGCGGCTATCTTGCATTGGCCATTATCTGTCATTCGAATGAAAGCGGAGAACATCGACGAACTAGTCGCTTGCGCTGAGTTTATTTTGAACGAGTGGAAAACATATAGCGATCCGGCGATTCATATTTACGCAAAAACAAATGGTATCCCTCACAATACGATTACACCGATTAGCCGATACCGAGATGGCAAGTATGAGTTAGACCTTGTCTTAAGGAATAACCGGACAACGGATGAATTTCCATACGGGATTTTTCATCCGCATGAAGACGTCCATCATATAAAAAAAGAGAATATCGGGCTTATTGAAGTTATGGGATTAGCCGTTCTTCCCCCTCGTTTAAAAGATGAATTAGAAAAAATTCGATTATATTTATTAGACGAAACGACAAGCATAGATCCACACCATGTCGAATGGGCCCATGAGTTAAAGACAAAATACGGAGAGATTTCAAGTAAAGAGCAAGTAAGTATGATCCTTCAAACCGAGCTAGGCAGTCGATTTGTTAGAATTCTTGAGGATGCCGGTGTTTTTAAAGATTTAATTAGCTTCAAAAAGTTTTTAACTGTATTAAAAGCGTAAATATCGCTCGAATTAAAAAAGCGGTCAAGATGGAAATTCCAACCTCGACCGCTTTCTATCTTTATTTCAATAATTGTAATGACTCGCGAATGAACGCTGGAATGTCATCTGGTGTTCTACTCGTTACAAGTTGTCCACCGCAAACAACTACTTCTTTATCATGCAATTTAGCACCTGCGTTTTTGATATCAACATGAATCGATTTATAACCCGTAACATCACGATCCTTTAATACTTCTGCTGTAATTAATAGCTGTGGTCCGTGACAAATCGCCATCACTGGTTTTTTATCATCCATAAATTCTTTCGTAAATGCGACAAACCGCTCGTCTCCTCGCAAGATATCTGGTGAAAATCCTCCCGGAATGAGTAAAGCATCAAAGTCTTTTGACGCAATTTCATCAATTCCTTTATCAATAGTCACCTTTTCTCCTTCACTTTTTCCTTCAACAACTGTACCTGCTTCTTTTTCTATATTCACAATCTCATGCCCAGCCTCTTTAAAAGCATTGACAGGCTCCGTATATTCTGAGTCCTCAAATAAATTGGTTACAACGACTGCTACTTTTGCCATTTCAAAACACTCCTTTAACTGAACTTATTTGTACTCTTCCCTTACATTTTTACGATTAAACATAAAAACCAGGAAAAGAAGCATTTTTTAACATATACAAAAAAAAGACAGACATCACCTCATGTGATTGCCTGTCTTTTATCTATTATTATCGCACCTTAAAAAACTCTTTAATTTTTGTGAACATACCTGCTTTTTCATTTAGAGACATAAGCGGTACACTTTCACCTAAAATTCTTCTAGAAATATTCCGGTAAGCAATCGATGCTTTACTCGTACTATGTAAGGCAATTGGTTCACCAACATTTGCACATTTGATAACCTCATCATCATCAACAACAATTCCTAATAAATCAATGCCTAAAATCGAAACAATTTCATCAACATCTAACATTTCACCATTCTTCATCATATGACCACGAATTCGGTTAACAATTAATCGAGGTGGCGAAATATGCTCCTGCTTCTCTAATAACCCGATAATTCGATCGGCATCACGCACAGCAGATACTTCCGGTGTTGTGACAACAATTGCTTGATCAGCACCGGCAATCGCATTTTTAAAACCTTGCTCAATTCCGGCAGGACAATCGATTACGATATAATCAAAATCTTGTTTTAATTCTTCAATTAATACTTTCATTTGCTCAGGTTCTACCGCCGATTTATCTTTCGTTTGTGCTGCTGGCAAAAGAAACAAATGATCAAAACGCTTGTCTTTTATCAAGGCTTGATTCACTTTACAAATGCCCTCAACAACATCGACTAAATCATAAATAATTCGATTTTCAAGACCCATAACCACGTCAAGATTTCTTAAGCCAATATCAGTATCAATTAAACAAACCTTTTTACCAGCAAGCGAAAGAGCCGTACCGATGTTAGCAGAAGTAGTCGTCTTACCTACCCCACCTTTTCCGCTAGTTACAACTATTGCCTCTCCCACGCTCATTACCCCTTTCTATCCAAGAATCATCTAAGATTTAACGGAACTTAAGTTACCTATTTTTACAAGGTGACCTATTCTATAATTTGGTGCTCATTTCTTTGTAATTGAGGTCGAAAACGGAAAAGCTTTTGAACTTTATCTAACACAATACTTTCTTCGTTCTCATCAATAAAAGCTACATCCATCTCTGAATCTATTTGCTCTTCTTTTTCATATTGATAGATTTGGTCAGCAATTCGTAATTGGGATGGTGCCATATGTGCAGCACTAATGACTGCTTTTGTATTACCCTCAAACCCTGCATGTGCTATGCCCTTAAGCGCACCCATTATGTAAATGTTGCCCGTGGCCATAAGCATTCCGCCAGGATTCACATCACCAAGTAATAAAATATCTCCCGTTACTTTAAGAACTTGACCGGATCGAATGACTCTCGTTAACGTCATGATTTCTGACTGCTTTTTCATTTCGTCTGCTTCTTCGATCGATAGTACATTTGATTTAATCTCTTCTATGGCAAAATGAGAATCTTTTGTAATCACTTTGCGTAACTCATGCATTTGTTCGTCTGTTACATATCGATAGCCTACATGAACCTTGACTTTAACTTCATGTCCATCCTCATTTTGATAGTGCTTGGATGAAAGCTTTTCGGCTAATTCCTCAATTAATTGATAAAATCCACAATGGTCATCAAGCAGGAACATGAGTCCGTCTTTTGTTCCTTTGATTGTGACATGCTGTTTTTTTTGCGTCATAACGTTCACCTCAGACCCACACGTCCCTTCCACCTGCCATCACTTCTGCGAATAGCCATGTTTGTCTACATTACTTACCTTAATTCAACACTCACTTACAAAAAACCTGCTATTTAGCAAATAATACTTATATTTTATATGAAAGTAACCTTAGGGCGATGGGTTGTTCCTTGAAGTTAGCTCGTCATCCATCTTACGATAAATGACCTTAGCAGGACAGTGCACCCTTTTTGTTCAGCCGACCCCTAATCGTGATCGAGTTGTAAACGGGCCAAATGTTTAAAAAGTCGCCACTACTTTCATCTTTATTGGTAGCGAAGTGACTGGGGCTTCGCCATGGGGTCCTATATGAAAATGAATAAAGACCTACCAAATAAAGAAAGAAGAGTAATTTAAATTAAATGCTACCCATCAACTATTGAAGTTACCCTTTTACTGCGGTGCTTGTTTGATTACCTTTCGCGCAGTTTGGATTGTGCTACGATATAGGCGATTAATTTTTTTAGTGGATAATATAACAAGATCGCAAAGCAAAGGTTAGCGACAACTGTTGCCCATAATCTAACCTCTAAAAACTCACCAAGTGACATTTGCGTGACATCCAATAATTTAAACAGTCCAAATTGATAAAACTCAAAAAATAGGACTGCACTTGCAACCAACATTAATGGTATGACTACACTGTCTTGAATACGTTTATAAGCTAGTGAAAATAAGTAACAAGTTAAACCAAATCCAAATAAATAAACACCAAGCATATTTGTATAAATGACATCATACAGCAATCCAAAAATCAACGCATAAAACATACTCGATGAGCGCCCTAAATAAATCCCTAACAAAACAAGTGTAACTAAAACAAAACGGCCAACTACGATGTAAAGCCCTTCTGCTGAATAAGTTACATATTGAAAAATAGTTCCTTCAAAAATAAAAACAAAAAAGAGAAGGATACTTAAGTAATATCGGCTCATTACTCCTCCCCCTCAAGTAAGGAAGGATCGAGAGTAACGGATGTACGCTCTACGATGTAGACATAGTCAAGAGCAGAAAAGTCTGCCGTCGGTTGAATATAGACATTTTGACTTAATCCATATTCATCTGGTTCAACATGGACAACTTGTCCAATTTCAAGACCGGCAGGGTAGACATCTCCTAACCCTGATGTCGCCACCATCGTTTCGAGTTCTATCTCCGCATCAATATCAATTTTACGCATAATCAAAAATCCTTGTTCTTCATCATAATCCTCGACAAAACCAATTTGAGGTTCCTCAGATTGAATTTGAGCAGAAACACGATTTGTACGGTCTTGATCCGTTAATAACTGTATATAAGAACTAAATTCACTAACACTTTGAACCTTTCCAATTAAGCCACCTTTTGAATCTATGACCGCCATGTTACGCTCAACACCATGCTGTTCACCGCGATTTAAACCAATATGCTCCTGCCATCTATCAGGATAACGATGTATGACTACTGCTGGTCTTAATAAATAATCATGTAAAGATTCTTCTAATTCGAGCATTTCCCGTAACGTTTTGTTTTCATTTTCTAAAAGGTTACGTTCAACCGTAATTTTAGCGTATTCTTCTAACCTAGCTTTTAATACTTTATTTTCATCATAGGTGTTTTTAATGTCCCCGACATTTTCAAAGAAACCCGCTACAGCATGAGCGGGTTTTGAGAAAATCGATTGGACCCATCCAACAGTATCACGCATAACCTTTTCAGGTCCGGTGATTCGTTCTCTGTCACCTAATGAAAATCCTATTAAAGCCACCAGAATGATAATACTTACTAAGAGAACGATTAATTTTTTGTTTGAAAAAAAAGATGGCATAACCTAAGACACCTACTTATGATTTTCTATCAGATCGTGATGTAATTCCAGCCTTGGAACGGAAGAGGTGTAAATTTTCTAACGCTCGACCTGTACCAATGGCTACACAGTCTAATGGATTCTCAGCGACAATGACCGGCATATTGGTCTCATCACTTAATACTTGGTCTAGATTACGTAAATAGGCTCCACCGCCAGTTAAGACAATTCCTCGATCCATAATATCGGCAGCAAGCTCTGGAGGCGATTGCTCTAACGTATTCTTAACCGCTTCAATAATCGTTGTAACAGTATCCGCTAAAGCACCTGCGATTTCATCAGCCGTAACTGAAATGGTCTTCGGAAGTCCTGTTAATAAATCTCGACCACGAATGTCCATGTCATCGACACCTTCAGGAGCACCAGCGGAGCCGATTTCCAACTTTAATGTTTCAGAAGTTCTTTCACCAATCATTAAGTTATATTTTCGTTTCACATATTGAATGATCGCTTCATCCATTTCATCACCAGCTACACGAATCGATTGACTCGTTACAATTCCTCCTAGTGAGATGATCGCAACTTCTGTTGTTCCGCCACCAATATCAACAACCATACTTCCAGTTGGCTCCCAAACAGGTAAATCTGCACCGATTGCAGCAGCAAAAGGTTCTTCTAATGTGTAAGCTTCTTTTGCACCAGCTTGTTTGGTCGCATCCTCAACTGCTCTTTTTTCAACAGCTGTAATCCCTGACGGTACACAAACCATCACATTAGGACGACGTGTAAAGAAGGAGCGATTTTTCGCAGCCTGACGAATAAAATATTTTAACATCGTAGCCGTTGTATCAAAATCAGCTATGACCCCATCTTTCATTGGACGGACAGCCACAATATTTCCCGGCGTACGCCCGATCATATTTTTCGCATCATTTCCAACTGCTTCAATTGAGCCTGTATCTGTACGAAGTGCGACAACCGAAGGCTCACGCACAACAATTCCTTTTCCTTTAACATAAACGAGCGTATTCGCCGTTCCTAAATCAATACCAATATCTTTTGAAAAACCACCAAACATCTATATGTATCTCCCTTCAGATGATCCGAAATCATACCCTTTATTATATCTAATAATTGTTTAAAAAAATAGCCTTAAGTTCCCCATTTGTAATTTTACATGATTTGCATCAGTTGTAACATGATTTTAACAAAATCTTAGTAATAAAACTCCCTTATTTAACATACCCTTGTTCTTTTAAGCTCATGTATTTTCTATCTCCAATTATGACATGATCAAGCATCTCAATACCTAATACTTGACCCGCTTGCTGCAAACGCCTTGTCACCTCAATATCTTCTTTACTTGGCGTCGGATCTCCAGAAGGATGATTATGCAAGCAGATTAAGGAAGCGGCCGATCGTTTTAAAGCTTCTTTAAATACCTCGCGTGGATGGACAATCGAGGCATTAAGACTTCCAATAAAAAGAGTTTGCCGATGAAGAACTTGATTTTTTGTATTTAAATATAAGGCAATAAAATGTTCTTGCTTGAGAAAGCGTAAATCCTCCATCACATAATTAGATACATCTTCAGGTGAACGGATGACATAACGTTCTTCCGGCATATAATTATGGATACGCCTTCCAAGCTCTATTGCTGCACTAAGTTCTATCGCTTTAGCGACACCGATCCCTTTTAATTTGCACATCTCTTCTATCGTTGCATCTTTTAACATCGTAATTCCATCAAATGCTTGTAATACATGTTGAGCAACTTGTAAGACGGATTCGTTTTTTGTTCCAGTCCTTAATAATATTGCTAATAGCTCTTGGTTTGATAGGACATGTATTCCATCTTTTAACATACGTTCTCGGGGGCGTTCTGAAACGGGGACATCTCGAATGAGAAGAGGCTGTTCTTTCAAGTGCTTACTCCTTCCAATGATTTATTTTTTTCCACTGTGGATAAATAGCGAATGATTCTAAGGATCGTGTAACAGCAGCTACAGGTAAACCTACAACATTTTGATAATCACCATGAATTCCTTTGACCAAATAAGCACCATAACCTTGAATCGCATAAGCCCCAGCCTTACCGATCGACTCACCGCTTTCCAAATAGGTCTCTATATCGGCTTCACTTAATGCATACATCTGTACCTCTGTTTTTTCATAAAAAATAGCTGTACGTTCAGCTGACAAAATCGCCACACCTGTATATACAAAATGACTTTGCCCTGATAACATACGCAGCATTTTAAAGGCATCGGCTCGACTTTTTGGTTTGCCAAGAATTGTATTATCTAAGGCCACAATCGTATCCGCACCTAATACAACACGGTGCTGATGCTCAGCAAAAACAGCCTTAGCTTTGCGCTCCGCTAAATGAATGACGAGTTCACTTGGTTGTAGGTTTTCGGTTACTTCTTCAGTTGTATCTTTACTAATTACTTCGAATGAGAAATCTACTTGTTGTAATAAATCCTGACGCCTCGGGGAACTTGAGGCCAAAATGAAAGGTATCATGAAGGGCACCTCACCAATAGTTTTTCTCTATTGTACAAGGTTATCTTCATAATACCAAATTGACATGTTATGAACAATAATTATTAACTGAATTTTCATTCTTCATCGAATTAAATTTGTATAGTGTTCCAGCGTTGTTAACAAAGCCTGCTGTGCTGCTTTAGCTGCCTCTGGCTCCTTCGATTCATTAAATGTATTTAACGCTGCCAAGGCACCCTTTAATCCATCTGCTACATGTAGGGCTGATGTCCTCGCTTCTTCAGGTAACTCTGAAAAGGCGGCATCCCTTTGTTCATATAATTGATTCAAAGCTTGCTCTGTTCCTTGTAATTGACTTGCTGGTAGCGCTTCTTCAAATGAAAGAGCCGCAACAGATAAAGAAGTCAGCTGTTGATAAAGTGGAATTGCTTCCTCAAACCATGCTTTCGTCTCGGCAGTAGGTGGTACGGTCGTCCCTGTTACTTGATACGTTTTTACATAAGTTTCGACACCGGCTTCTTTATAATATTCACCGACACTTTGAGCAGTCGCACGATCTGGGCCTAAGCCAATAAATAAAAAGAACTTATCATTACTCGGGATTAAGCTCGTCGGATGACCCGCTGATGTCATTTCTGATTGAACTTCTCCACCCTTCTCCACGCTAGAGTAGGCACCAGCTTGGACAATTTCAGTTGTTAATTGAGGCCACTGCATTTGATTATTCGCTGCTCCTGCTTCAACCCCCGTTGGCTGTGAATTTGCTGGTACCGAATCACCTTGAACTACACCCGCTTCATCACCTGTAAAAATCGTTTTAATGACAAACCCGAAACTCAATCCAATAATAATCGCCGAAAGTATCGCCATCACTGTAATCGTTGGAAAATCTCGAAATGAAAATTGCCCTTTCTTTTTCTTCTTTCTCTTATAAGGCAAACTCGGACTTTGTTGTCGATTACCATCATCCCAAAACGGCTGAGATAAACGTTTCCTTTCTTCTTGCACTTCTTCAAAGGAAATCACCTTCTTTGGAATCGGGATTTCAGGAATGATTTCTTTTTCACTAGTGTCTGTTGACTCTTCAGAAGTATCATTTATTTGTTGCCAAGGGTCGTTGATTTCAATTGAGTAATCGGACTTCCCCACTCCTGCTTCAGTAGATGGCTTTGTCTTAGGTGGGTCAGGAAAAATATGGGGAAATGGGTGTACATTATTTTTAACTGTTGTTTGATTCATTGGGCTGTTGTTTTCTTGATTACCTATTTTGGCACTTTGTTTATGTGAATCGGGCTGCATTCTTTTCGTTTGTTTATCGTTTGAAAAGGGATGAAGTGGCTCGACTTTTTTTGTAGATTTTGTAGATCCGGATCCTTCACTCTTTGATACCTTTATTGGATTGTGACTTTCCTTTTTCGCTCGTTCATTCGAATTTTTTGATACATTCTTTGGTTGTGAGCTTTTTCCTTTTCGTTTATCAACATGGACCGGTTGAACTTCTTGTCTATCTTCCATACGATTTTGACTATCTTTCTCGACCGAAGCTGTTGGTTTCGAATTAATTTGATTCAGTTTAATTGATATCGTCCGCTTTTCCTGTCCGCTACCCATGGAACAGAACCCCTTTCACTTCATCTTCTTACTCTATTCTATTAAACTTATTCATTTGATAGAACTAGATTTAAGAATTTTTTTAATAATCTTCTTATTTTCGAGAAAAGTGAGTTCTAATAGTTTCAGAATCAAGTGGTTGCTTCCGATATGTTGCCCTGTATTTGTTTTTTGCTCATTATTGAAGAACGGGTTCGGCTATGGCCAAATATGATAATTGAGAGACATACTATTGTTCTCTTTAAACCGGGTTATTACTACTAGTAACCTGCTGGCCCGTTTACAACTGCGTCACCATGTGGAGCAGGACGAGCAGCGTCCCATTAAGTCATTAATCACAAGATGAATGCCCAGCTAACTTCAAGGCAAAAAACTCCTCTCCCTAAGTTTACTTTCAAACCAAAACAAAAAACGATGGCATCCCATCGTTTTTATTGAAATGGATTTGATTTTTCAGCTGCTGGAAGAAACGGATAATCAGATTGTACAAACTCAGGGAACTCCTCAAATAACTCCGGTAAATAAAACGCATTTAAGCCCAAATTAATTTGAAGACCACCTTCAACTAACTCTTGAACTTGCACCTGCTCTATTTGAATGATTCGGTTCATTTCTTGAATTTGCCGTACACTCTCAATAAAATCTTCATAACTCGAAACCGTAAAATGAAAGAATAAACGAAAAGTTTTTAACCCTTCCACATCCATACTCTGTCCCATTTCACTGTCAGTACCTTGCACTTCGCCTTCATTTTCATCTACTATTAAATCCTCTGTTACTTGTTCGGAAAAGACAAAGCTCGTATCATCCTCCGCTGAAACCGAATGAATGATGGCCTCATTGCCTAGTAATATTGTTTCTAATTCAGCAAATAAATAATCTTGCCAAGCAGAGGTAGGTATCTTCTCAGCTAACCCAGCAAATTGCTCTGAACTTGAATGCTCTACTGAGACATCTTGCTTTTCTTGTAAAAGCTGTAAGACCTCTTGTTCAGTCTGAAGCTGTTTTTCTAAGACGTTCATATTGGCTGATGAAGGTCTTACCATTGAAAAATATACATATAGATGCACAAACATAAGTAATGCTAATCCTAGTAATGCTAACATGATCCTTTTTTTAGACCAAAATAACCTCATGAGCCCTCACCTATTTTTTCTAGACTAGAAGACTGTAATTCAATAAAAAGCTGGGCCGAAAGAACCTCTTCCTGCTCATCCATCTGTGTTAACCACGCGCTCTCAACAAACGATACTTCAAGCAAATGATGTAAAAAACTCGCTGCCTCTTCCATTGTTGCCACCTCAATAGTCAGGATAACCGAGTCTGCCGTATTCCATGTTAAATTCGTCAATGTGACATCTCTTGGAAGCTGCTTAACGATCTCTTGCAATGCTGATGGAATATATGGAATTTCCTGTTCTAACCTCCCAACTGCAGTCGCCCATTTTTCCTCAGCCGACACATGACTTGAGCTAAGTTCAGCGGAGAGCATCTCAACCTCTATCTTTGTTTGCTGAATCTGTATTTCAAAATCCGTTACTTTCGCTTCTACTAATTTCTGTTGAAACGAAGTAAACCAGAAAATAAATAACACATAAACCGCCAGTAAAAATAAGATAAATACGATCGTCATATCTCTTTTATATTTTTCAGGCAATAGATTAATTTCAATCATACTTGCACCTCTTTTTTCAAGAGCAACCCATAAGCATCATAAAACCGGTCGGAATGACTATCTACTTGATATCTGGACACCGGAAATTCAAATTGCTCCGCTAAAAATGCTTCTATTCCAGGTAATGCTGGATGGTCACCACATAACAAAAGCCGTTCGTATTGTCCTTTTCCAGCTCTAACATTGTAGCGATAAAAATGAATGATTCGCTCTAGCTCTTGTGATAATAGGTCAAAGCTAACCAAACTACTTTCTTTTGCTTCTGTTGCTGCGGCCACCTCTTGTATGAGCATTTCTTCGCCTTCCTGGTAAAGATGACGGAAAAAGAGTGGTTTTTCTTCTTCAAAAATCGTAAAACAGATCGAGCTCTTATCGACTTGAGCGATAATCACTTCTTGGCCATTTGTCTGTGGAGCCATGGAGTGAAGTAAGCGGTAATTCATTAGTGGGCTCACATCAATTGCATTTATTTCCACACTTAATTTTTCAAAAAACTGCTGTAGCTGCTGAATAATCGTTTGTTGACAAGCAAAAATGAGAACCTCATCCTCTTTCTCACCCTTATTGATAAAAGCAATATCTAGCAACGGATCATCCCATGGAAGGATGAGACTTTCTCCGAGCTCAAAATAAAGCTTAGCTTTTACTTCTGTGTTTGATGTACTTCTCGGCACAAAATGCCTACGAATCACAAGCTGGCTATCAGGTAAGCATAATTGAATCTTTGTTTTTTTTAATCCCCACTTCTCTATATATGGTGTAATAAATTCAATAAGCTCCTCTTCTTTACGAATAACCCCATTTTCAATATAACCTACCGGAACCGTTAGCTCTTCCTTGTATGTAATCGTTCTTAAATCCGGCTTCTTACTTGTAACAAACCGAATAACCTCATCTTTTAAAATAAGGGCGTGCCTCTTTTGATTCCATAATGAACTTACTTTCATTTTGCTCACTCCATTTTTCTATTAAAAGCCACTGATGGCTCGATACCAATGAATCAAATCCATTCCGTAAAAATAACTAATTAAAGCTCCGGCGACAATAAATGGACCAAATGGAATTGGCTGCTTACGCTTCACTTTTTTGAGCAGCAATAAAATTCCTCCCATGAGAGCTCCGATCAAACAAGCAAACATAAACGTGAGAAGCACCTTTTCCCATCCAAGCGTCAGCCCTAATACTGCAAATAGTTTAATATCGCCGCCCCCCATACCTCCTTTACTGATGATGGCGATCAATAGAAGCAATGAAAATCCAACTGCTGACCCAAGTAACGGCTGCCACCAAAACTCAAAAGGAGCAATAAACAAGCGAAAAACGAGTAAAAATGGGGCGAAAAAGAGCAGTAGCTTATCAGGAATGAGCATATATCGAAGGTCTGTCACGACCACAATCATCAATAAGGAGATGAGAATAAGACTGACCACCCATTCACCAGTCAAACCAAATTGCCAATACGCGAACACAAACAAAGTCGCTGTCATCAGTTCAACACTTGGATAAAGTGGAGATATTGGAGCACGACAAGTTCGACAAGCTCCTCTTAAAAATATGTAGGAGAAAACAGGATACAAGTCTCGAGCTTTAAGCGTCCGCTCACAGCTTGGACAATAAGAACGCGACCGTGTCCACAAATTCCCTTTTGGAAGTCGTAACCCAACCACATTAAAAAAAGAGCCTAAACAAAGACCAATTAGCCCAATATACAGATAAAGCAAAACCTCCATCCCATTCCTCCTTTCACCTACTCATCACGTATAATGGTGGAAAAGGATTGTCCCGGTGTGGGGCAATCCTTTTATCAATTATTTACATAAAGATCTTCCATCCTTGGATAGTTCATTTGAAGTATAATTTCCAGTTAAATCACAATTATCAAATTTAATACTTATAGAAAGTACACCATCATCTTTTACTGACCAATCATTTGTTGTTGGTTCATTCGTCCATGGATCAATAATTTCTTCACCATCAATAAACTCTACTAATCTATCTTTATAATCTCCACTAAACTCACCACCACCAGCCTTATAAAGCGTTGCTGCACTCAATATCTGCTGGGCATTCGCTACCGCGGCGTCCTTTTTACTGTTTTCCATAATTCCGCCTATACTCGGAATCGCAATCGCGGCGATAATTCCTAAGATAACTACGACTGCTAGTAATTCGATAAGCGTGAGGCCTCGTTCATTTTTTAATCTTTTTAACATAATTCTCATTTGTTTCTCCTCCTTTGAATTGGTTAAGCAAAGTTTTTCTTGTCCTTTTAAGTAAGGACAATATTTATTTACAAACTTGGCCGGTTGCACTACTCGCTCTTGATTACCCAAGTGCCCACATACAGATAATCCGTCTTCACGTCCAATTTTATAGATAAGCAGGAATTCTTTTCATACGATAAACAAAAATTACAATATATTGAAAATTATCACTACAAAAATCATAATCGAAATAAGTCTTTTTGTCTAGTTCTTTTTAATTAAAGTTTTGAAAAAGTGAAAACATCGGCACCATAATCGCCATTACGATTGTCCCGACAATAACGGCAAGGGCAACAATCATCACTGGTTCTATAAAAGCTTTTAACTGATCGGTGCCTGTCTCAACTTCTGCCTCATAATAATCAGCAATTTTACCTAACATCACATCTAAAGTCCCTGTTTTCTCCCCTACCGTCATTAATTGCGTGACAAGCGGCGGGAAAACCCAATGCCCCTTCATTGGTGCCGTTAACGATTCCCCTTTTTCTAGATACAGCCGTGAATCTTTTAGCACTTGATTTACGACTTCATTTTTGACGATTCGTTCCACAATTTCTAATGCCTGAAGGACAGGCACAGAGCTGGAGAACAGAGAGCTTAAAATTCGAGTCATCCGAGCTAATAACGCTTTTTGTACGAGCTTTCCGATAACAGGGATTTTTAAAAGGAAACGATCACTATAAAAGCGAACTTTCGGGTCATTTTTGACGATCGCAAACATCGCAAATAAAATCACAAACATTCCTAATAGTAACCACCAAAAACGGCCGATTAATTGACCTGCCTCCATAACAATTACCGTTATGATTGGTAAGTCTTGATCCATATTGGCAAACATATTCGCAAACATCGGCACAACAACCATTAATAAAAAGACAACGACACCGAAAGCAAATACACTAACAACGAGCGGATATGTCATCGCTGCGGTTATTTTTTGTTTCGTTCGATGTTGTTTTTCATAGTCATCAGCAAGCCTTTCTAAAATTTCATCCAAATTACCGCCCATTTCACCTGCATACACCATATTCGTAAAAAGCTCAGGGAAAATAGCCGGATGTCCTTTCGCTGCCCCCGATAAAGCAATACCACTATTAACCTGCTCAGCGACTTCTTTTAACGCTACTCTTAATGGTTTACTTGTTGTCTGTTCAGCTGAAATCGTTGTTGCCTGAACAATAGGAATTCCAGCTTTTAATAAGGTTGAATATTGACGCAGGAATAAAACAAAATCCTGTGTTTTTACTTTCTGAAAGCCAAGATCAAGCTCTTTATTTAATAACGCGTTGATTGGTTCTACTTGAAAAGCGACAATCCCCTGTTCTTTCAGTTGAACTCTCACTTCTTGCACAGATGTAGCTTCAAGCTTCCCGATCACCTTCTCACCACTCAGCCTTTGACCTTGGTACGCAAACATCCCCATTTAGACAGCACCTTCCGTTAAATAAGAGAGGACATCTTCTTTGTTCACTTGGTTTTGTTGAATTAATTGGTTGATAGACATCTCTAACGTGTGCATACCCAGTGCACGATTCGTTTGCATGACACTATGAATCTGATATATCTTTTCATTACGGATTAGATTCCTGATCGCTCCGTTGTTAATTAAAACCTCGGTGGCTGCGATTCTACCCGGAAAGTTTTTTTGCTTAAAAAGCCTTTGTGTAATAACACCACTCAACACAGAAGCAAGCTGGATCCGAATTTGGGCTTGCTGTGTATGGGGGAAAACATCAATAATTCGGTCAATCGTTGATGCCGCATCGGTTGTATGCAAGGTACCTAAAACTAAATGTCCCGTTTCTGCGGCCGTTAACGCTGTGGCGATCGTTTCGTTATCACGTAGCTCTCCAACCAAAATCACATCGGGATCTTGGCGTAAGCAGCTCTTCAAACCATTGGCAAAATTATTCGTATCTGAGCCAACCTCCCGCTGATTTATGACACATTTCTGATGTTTATGTAAATATTCAATCGGGTCTTCCAGCGTAATAATATGACGATTAAAATGACGATTCACATAGTCAATCATTGCCGCTAATGTTGTTGATTTCCCACTTCCTGTTGGTCCCGTTACTAACACAAGCCCGTGAGGTTTTTGAGCTAATCCCTTTAGAACCTCGGGCATATTTAATTCCTCTAAGCTAGGAATCGAGGTTGGGATGACCCGAATTGCTAGGCAAATACAACCTCGTTGATAGTAAGCATTGACTCGATAACGCGATACATTTGGAATACCGTAAGAAAAATCTAAATCTCTTGTTTTTTTTAGTACATCCCATAAATTAGGCGGCACAAGTACCTTGGCGATCTCCTTCGTATCATCCGGCTTTATGATCACTTCATTTGCTTTTTGTAACTCTCCATTTACACGAAACATCACGGGAATCCCAACCGTTATATGAATATCAGATGCTCCGCTTTGAAAAGCTTCTGTTAACAACTTATCTACCTTTCTTTTCATCCTCACACCTCCTTCTTACTTCTTAATGGTCAAACGCAACCTTAAGCACTTCTTCCACAGTCGTTAAACTAAGAGCCGCTTTTTCTAATCCATCCTCTACTAATTGGATCATTCCATTTTGAGACGCCTTCGTTCTAACCAAATGTAAGGAAGTTTGATTCATCAGCATCTCTTTTAAAGGCTGGTCTAAGCGAAAAAGTTCGTGAATCGACATGCGTCCTTGATATCCCCGCTCATCACAAGCCGGACAGCCATTACCTTTATATAGCTTTTCGACGTTCATGTTGTACTTTTCAAAAAGCTCCATTTCCATTTTTGTCGGCTCATAAGCTTCCTTGCATTCCTTACATATTTTCCGAACAAGACGTTGTGTGACAACACCAGATAAAGCCGAAATTACTAAGTATGGTTCAATGCCCATATCAATTAATCTTGGGATTGAGGCAATCGCATCATTAGTATGAAGCGTACTAAATACGAGATGACCCGTTAAAGATGCACGCACCGCAATTTCTGCCGTTTCTTTATCACGAATTTCACCGATCATGACAATGTTTGGATCTTGTCTCAAAATCGAACGTAAACCCGTCGCAAAGCTCAAGCCAGATTGGTTATGAACTTGAACTTGGTTAACACCTTCAAGCTGGTACTCCACTGGGTCTTCAATCGTGACAATATTACTTTCTTCTTTATTAAGATGCATTAAAGCGGTATACAAGGTGGAAGTTTTCCCTGACCCTGTTGGTCCCGTCAACAAAATAAGTCCTGAAGGCTGCTCAATTAACTTCCGAAAATTTTGTAAGTTATAAGCATTAAAATCAAGCTTCTCTAAATCTAAGACAAGTTGCTTTGCATTCAAAAGACGAATAACAATCTTTTCCCCAAAAATGGTCGGTAACGTTGAAATCCGCAAATCTAGTACATCACCTTCTAACGAAAACTTCGTTCGTCCATCTTGTGGGAGTCGGTGTTCGGTTATATTCAACTGTGCCATAATTTTCACACGAGCAATTAAGGCTGAATGTATCCCTTTTGGAAAAGTCCGTACTGTTTTTAAAAGTCCATCAATTCGATAACGAATAAAGACGCGATTTTCAAACGGTTCAATATGAATATCACTCGCCCTTTGTTTTAAGGCAGAAAAGAGCACTTGATTCACGAGCTGAATCATCGGTGCCATCTCTTCATTCATACCGTCATCAACCTCTTTAGGTGCTGACTCAGCCTGCATCGAGATTTCTTTCACGACCGAACTATCTAACTGATAGGTCCGCTCAATCGCACGGGTGATTTCGTCACGCAAAGCTAGGACCGGCTCAATTTGAAAGGAAGTCATCATCCGTAAATCTTCAATTGCAAAAAAGTCCATCGGGTCGGCCATTGCTACAACGAGCTTATTCGCCTCTTGTTTTAACGGCATTAGTTCATTTTTTGTCGCAAAATCTTTCGGGACAAACCGAATCAGATGAGCTTCAATCGGGTACCGATTGAGCTGCACACGCTGTATACCGAGTTGGATTTCTAAGGTATCAGCAAGCTGCTCTTCTGTAATTAATTGCTGCTCAACTAAATAATGTCCGAGCTTCTCATTCGTCTTTTTAGCTACTAATGCTTTTTGGAGCTGCTTTTCGGAAATAAGCTTTGCATCTACTAATAAATCTCCTAATCTTTTACGTTGCTTAAGAGCCATCTACTTCTCCTCCACCAAAAACTAAATCTAAATAACTAACCACCACGATCAACACCATCAAAATCATCCTATTAAAAGTAAAATTTTATCTAATTACCAATACTTTATATCTAGTTCTTTTTATTTATTGTATAATAAAGTCAATTTATTGGAAAGTATTAACTCTAAAAAGTTTTTATGATTAGGAGATGAACGCTTTGAAAGATTTCCTACGAAAAAATGTACCTAGCCATACCACCTACTCCTTTGGTTTTACGTTAATAGAGGTTCTCGTTTCCTTTACTCTGATTATCATTTTCGGATTTTCTTTTTTATTTATTTTAGGAAACAGTCTTAAAACGAATGACTTCAATGCAGAGAAAGTAGAGGCAACATTACTAGCCCAAAGTCAACTAGAAGCAATTCGAGCCGAGCGTGATTTAGCTTTAAGTGACAATAAACAGTATCAATTAGGAACGTTAGGAGAGCAACTTCCACACTTCTCCATTCACGTTGATAAAAAAGAAAAGTCTCCTACATTAATAGAAGTAACAATTACTGTTGCACCTCTTCAGTCATCAAGTCCATTAAAGCCGGTCGTGCTCACTTCGCAGTTATATATTGGAGAGGAGGAGAGCGAGGGATGACCATTCTGAAAAGCCAACAGGGCTTGGCATTACCGCTCGCGTTAATTTTTACAGTGGTTGCCATGCTCGGATTGCTTGTAGTGATGCAGTTTCTAACGAGTGAGTATAAAGGGAATTCAATTCGAACGGAACAAATCATTGCCACCGCAGCAAGTGAAGGTGGGATTGAAGAAATGGTCAGCTTATTACAACAAAAGGAATCGACCATCATTCTAAATCTAAGTGCGCATACATGTCAGCTACCAGATGACTTAACTCAAGTGTTAAATGGGTTTGATTTAACCTATGCTTGTACGATAACAGGCGATCACTTGAAGTTAACCAGTCAAGCAACAGATAGAAATGATTCTGGCAAAAACACAATGCAAACGACGGCTACCTTTTTAATCGTACCTGAAGGAAATCAAATCAAAGAATTAACACTAATTAACTGGGAATCCATGCCTAGCGACGGAGGTCTGTAATGAAACGATTAATCAACAATCAGCGAGGCGTGACGTTAATTGAATTACTTGCTGCTCTCACATTGATTTCACTCGTGTTTGGCGGCATTACTTACGTCGCCATTCAACAAAATCAAGCCCAGCAAACATTCCAACAAGCATCCATAGACCGCACAATCCTACAAGCTACCGTGGCAGAAATGAAACGCCATATAGAAAATGCCAAGGAACTAAAAGAAAAAGGCAACAACAAAATCGAACTCACAACCGCAGAAGGAGATATAATCACCTACGAAATTACAGATGGGACTTTAATAGAAAATAGAGAATTAGATGGGAAGAGAGAGTTACTCCATAACGCAGAGTTATTAGAAACGAATGGTAGTATAGTAGACTTGAAATTACAAGGTGAAGAAAAGCCGATACAGATGAGCCAGAGAAAGATGGTCGTTGTGATGGCTAGGGGGGAGGAAGAAACCAACGAGCCTAGTATTCCTAAACATGATTTCTTAATTATTTGCCGAAAGGGACAGCCTTTTACCTACCCAGAGGAGAGTGACTTTGCTAAATTCAAAAATCAGATGGATTGTGATAAGGAGAACTCTACACTTTCAACTAAGTGGCACGAGCAATTCCATTTTTCAGATGGCACATACAAGATAGATACGGAGAACTTCAATGTATCTCATAATCTTAGAATTTCCAAAGGTTCCCTTATTACTACAGGATCTCTTATTACAAGAACTAGTCGCAATGTTGAAATCAACAACGGAGGTATTTATTTATTGGGTGACTTTGATTCTACAGGTGGGACTAACCGTTTTAAAACAAATGAAATTATTGCTGATAACTTATTTCTATCTAGTGATCCAATATTAGATATTAAGAATGATATTAAGATTAATTATGAAATTCATGTTAAAGGCAATGTCAGTTTATCTGCTGAAAATATTACTGGGGACTATTTAACACTTACAAATGGGAGCATTGTAAACATCATAGGTAACACATCATTAAATAATGGAATTTCAATTACCGGTAATGCTAAACTTAACACTCATAACTTATCAGGTCAAAATTTGTTAATCAATGGGAGTAGCGGGGTTAATAGTAGCGAAATTGCAAATCTAGTCGATATAGAAAATAAGATAGAGATTAATGGTGGAGCTTTTCTAAACACAAAAATCCTGTCTACAGATACAATTAAGTTAACGGGTAGTAGCAGAGCTATTATAAACCAAGAATTTAAAGCAAATAAGGTTACTTTAACTGGCACATCAAGAATTATCGTTAATGGGAAAGAATGGGCACAATAAAACTCACTTAATCGGAGGGGATTTCTATGATCATCACCAACACCATTCCATACTTCCAAAATAACTACCAACCGTCCTTGACCTTCATCCGCCAGTATCACGAAGAATATCCAGACATCTTCAAGGAGTATTTCACAGGTCATTGTGCGAACACGGATGAGCGTTTTTTACAGGCAATTGAGCGTTATGAGGAGCATTTTACTGACATTGACAAGCTTTCACGTATATTGCCACCACTCATAGAGGAGGTGGCGACTAGCTACCAAAAGGAATATGAATTCGATTTCCCTATTAACATTAACCTGATCGTTGGTGGCTTTGGTTCTAATGCTTACACTCATAAACAAATCATCCCTGATATTACCTTTTGTCTTGAGCGTCTACCAACTACTCAGGATGAGCTTCGGATTTTGATTGCTCATGAATTTGGTCATCACACCCATATGAAGCTTACTGATTTATCTGGGATTGACTGGTATCAGAAGGATTGGTTCCATCCGTTTACAACGCTTAATCAAGAAGGAGTTGCTACGTATTTATCCAAAAAAATCGAGCCTCACCATGCTGACTATATGTATCTAGCAGTAAATCAAGAGGATGAGCATTGGTATCAGTTTGCTCTTGACCATAAGAAGGCGCTTATCCATGCCTTTTACGAGGATTATCAAAGGCTTACTCCACTCGAAATGTTCAAAGAATGGTTTTCTATTAATGGGGGCACTCGTTTTGGGTATGCACGTTTCGGCTATGTGATTGCTTTATTCTTTTTCGAAGATCTCGTATTCACTAATGGTGAGCAGGAAGCGATCATCTATTGGCGTGAGCAAGACTACTTTTCACATGTGGAGCAATGGTTTCTAAACCAATAACACATCTAAGAAGAGCTGCCTACTTTGGCAGCTCTTCCGCTCTTCTCCACGCCTCAAAAAGCAAAGCAACACTTTGATAACGAAGCCCCCTCTCCATGGCTACCGCTTTTTTAGCTACTTCATATAACGCAGAGCCTGCTTCCCATTTTTTATTGGAGAAATCTCGTCCTCGTCCTAATAAAACAAAAGCCGTAGCTCCCATATTGAAGACATTGGTAACCTCATCAATCGGAGCATGTAACATAAATTCCTCTGGTGACATAAAACGCGAGGAACCGTACAGTCTTCCCATCTGGTTCGTAAATGGTCTCTTTTGATAATAGTCGATATCACAAATCCTCACTTCATCTCTTGCAAAATCATAGAGTAAACTACCATCATAGAAATCAACCGCCACATAGCTTTTTGATTCGACATATGTATGAAATTCGATAATTTTAGTCATCACGCTCACTCTTTTTTCCACTGAAAGCATTCGAAACTGGTAAAATGGTGAGCATGGATCGGTAAATTTATGCGGTGGTGGAAATGACCAATGCGGATGAAGACCTTCACCCTCTACCCATTCAAATACGACGGCAAAGCCCTCGCCTACAGAAAACGACTCCACCATATTCACTACTATTGGATGAGCTAAATCCTCATAAACCGGTACACAATCCTTTAACCTTGCCACTGCCTCTTCAGGATTTCCCTTAAAATGAATCGTTTTTGCCCCAGCATATTTGATAAATAGCTTTCTCTCACCTTTTTGAATTCCAAACGAAATATTCCCAGAATCCTGTTGGTCAAATACAGCAAAAACCTCTCCATAAGTAGAAAGCCAAGAGAAATCATGTTCCTCTTTTAACTCAAAAGTGATATCGACTATCTGGTGATGAACCACAAAACCCCTCCTTAGCAGATAAAAAAGACGCTCCACATCTCATCCAACACATTCATTAATCTGAAGTCGCCGTCTTTTTATTCACTTTCAATATATTAAATAAATAAAATGCAAATCCCGTTGTCACAAATAACAAAATGAAACCAAGGAAATTAATTGTAAAACCATTTTCTTGCGTTGTGATTGGCTTAAGCATTTCAATATTCAATACATAACCTAATAGATAATAGAATAAAAAAATTAAAGTTATAATAGCATTACGTACCACTTTCACGTTCATTTTTTTCAACACATAACATTCCTCTCAATAAAACTCTTCATAAAATCACAGCAACCATTCGTTTTTTTATGTTCTCACTTTTACTCTTTCTTTCCGACCATCTATCCAATGGCTACTTCAGGCGTTCTTCCTCTTTATGCTTATGTTCGTTTTTACTTTGAGTCGCGAAAATCACAGCTAGTATGACACCCGTTACCGCGATGAAGATAGCCATCCATGTCCATGTTCCCATCGCCATCACCTCCAACTAATAGGATACCATTTTTACCCTTCTTATCTATCAAAAAATTCAATTTATAAAAGGAAATGAGCTCATTCTGTCGAATTTTTCTCATAATCATATCGTAAGGACTGATTTTATATGTGGAAAAACTATATTCAATCAATTGCACCCGAACATATCTTTCACCCTCCCGCTAATCGGAGTCGAATTGAAGCTGTTCAAAATGAATTTAATATTTCATTACCTGAAGCATTAATTCAATTTTATCAAGAATCTAATGGCGTCGAAGAACCATTTGGATTTCACTTGATTTGGCCGATTGAAAAGCTACGTGACGAGAATCAATTTTTTCGAACAAACTTGACGTATAGAGAACTCTTTATGCCATTTGATCATCTACTCTTTTTCTCTGATGCTGGCAATGGCGATTTATTTGCTTTTGCCATCTCAGGAAATAACGTTATTGAAAGAGAGGAAATTTACGTTTGGAATCACGAAGACGACAGCCGAAGTTGGATTGCCCCCAATTTGAAGGTCTTTTTAAAAAGATGGACAAATGGGGATATATCGGTTTGAACTGACAAAATTATAAGAGTTGTACTAGTATTCTACGAACAAAAAGGACTAGAGAAAAAAATTCTAGTCCTTTTTAGCAGACACATTATACATTCAATATCAGTTTTTCTTCATTGGCTGAAATTTTCCATATGTGACATTTCTCCATATCCATTCTAAGGGTCCGTAACGGAACAATCGTAACCAGTAAAATGAAACAACTACTTGTGCTATAAATATGAAGATGCTTATTATCATACCTAATCTTAAATGAATATCCCCATATATTTGAAAGGATTGAATAATGAACAGAGCCAATATCGTCTGACAGATATAATTAGTAAGAGCCATTCTACCCACATATTTAAAAGGAGAAAACATACGATAAAACTTCTTGTTTTTTAAGATTATCATGAATGTGCTCATATAAAAAATAGAGCCACTCAACCCACTTAACGTAATGACATTTTGTAAATAAACATGATTAACTGTCATTCCAAAATTAAATGCATCTACATGCAACAATATAATAAAAGCTGAAAGCATTAAACTAATACATAACGATATGAGCCAAGCTTTTTTTATTAATTTTTTATTTTGCTTAAAGGATGTGAAGATATTCTTTTTAGCTATATAGAAGCCTAATAAGAACATATATAAAGCTGGAAGTGCTGAAAAAGGTAGATTTTGCATGATAGGTATTAACTCATTTTCGATTCTGAATTCAACTAACTCTAAATAATCAGCTTCCTGATAAGTATAAATAGCTGTCTGAACAATTTCTTGATTCGAGTTTATCGTTTCCATTTCTTTTAGAATATGCTCAGGCGAAGAAAAAAATGGAATACTTAAAAGTAAAACAAGTAGAAGCGTTAAAATCGAAATGATGACCTGTAAACTTTTTTTACCTAGCCTTGAAAACAAAAGCAGCAAAAAGCCTCCCACTGCATACGTTAATAAAATATCTCCATACCATAAAAATACGATATGTAAAAAACCTATTAATGCCAGGAAAAGCAATCTTCTTATATAAAGAGTATAATGGTTCAGTCCTTTCTCTTTAGCTCTTTCTATAAAAATATAAAATCCAACTCCAAATAGTATTGAAAAAATCGAGAAGAATTTCGTTTCTATGAAAATATCTAAAACGATACGTAGCCATTGATCGACTTCGGTTAAAGGAAAACGAAAGAAATGTAATTCTGCGATTAATTTTGGTGTCATAAATAAAGGCAAGTTCACCAATAAAATTCCAAATAAAGCAATACCCCTAATGATATCTAATTCATTAATTCTATGGACATTCTGCTGAACGTTTACGACTTATCACCATCCTATTTAACTTTCAGAATAAACTTATTATACATACTTATAACAAAGTTTAACACAGCCTCAAGACGGACTAAGTCATTTTTTCAAGTAATAAAAAAACAGCAAGCACATTCCATCAATACGCTTTGCTGTCTTTGACTTCCTATTCACTAATAACCGAGTCCCAAGCTCCTGCATAATAAGCTTGACGAATTTCAGATATAAAATAAAGCGATCCTGTTATGACTATCATATCATTCTCTTTCACTTGAGAGAGTGCCTCTAATACAGCCTTATGCCAATTTGGTTGGCATCTCTTTACGTTTACTGGTGCCGCTTGATATAATTTTTCTGCTTTGGCTGCTTTAAAAAACTCAAACTCTGTAAATATAAAAGGACTGTTCATCTTCTCAAAAGGCTTTAAAAGCACACCCATATCTTTTTCCTTCGTGGCTGAAATGACAAACGAATAGTTTCTTGTTGGATATTGGCTATTTAATGTTTCCGCTAAAGCAAGTAGCCCCTCCTCATTATGAGCACCATCAATAACTATAAGAGGTTCCTTACTTAAAATTTCAAACCGCCCAACCCAACTTGTTTGGACAAGACCACTCCGAAGCTGATGCTCATCAACCTGCACCAAGCGTTGTGCCACTAATAGCTCGATCACTTGAATGGCTACACTCACATTTTGAAGCTGATGTTCACCCTTCATCCTAATTGTCACTTCGCTCCGTTCACTTAAACCTTTGTAATGAAAAATTTGCTGTTCTTCATTTACCTTGACTTTTTCATAGCAAAAATGCTCCTGTAGTTGGTAAAAAGCGGCGTTATTTTCTCGTGCTACGTTTCGTAAAACTTGTTGCGCTTCCGCTATTAGAACCCCTGATACGACCGGAATATTCTTTTTAATAATCCCTGCTTTTTCAGAAGTAATCTCTTCGATTGTATCCCCTAGTATATGCATATGATCATGGCCAATCGATGTAATCACTGACATAATCGGTGTTATGACATTTGTTGAATCCCATCTGCCACCAAGTCCTACTTCTAGTAAAACAAAGTCTAGATTTGACACTTCAGCAAAATACTCAAACGCGATCGTTGTAATCACCTCGAATTCAGTTGGAGATCCTAATTCTGTTTGCGCTAACTCTTCAACTAATGGGCGAATTTTATTGGCGATCTTAACGAGAGCGTATTCAGGAATAGGCTGACCATTCAACGAAATTCGTTCTTCAAAACGCTCAATATACGGTGATGTAAATGTACCCACCGAATAGCCAGATTCATTTAAAACATGACGTAAATAACTAACTGTTGACCCTTTACCATTTGTCCCCGCTATATGTATAAAAGTTGATTGATTTTCTGGATGCTCTAACCTTTCTAACATCCATTCCATCCTTTTTAAGCCTGGTTTAATCCCAAATGGAAGTAAACTGTGTATCCACTCAATTACTTTTTCACCACTATCCAACATACTCAACCTCTTTCCATTCTCTCTGCTTCTCATTATACAGAGTTTATGTGTTTCTAAGCAATCACCATATCAGCCACTCCAGGAAGCAGAAGCAAGCTAAGCTACCTTCAAACTGAAATGAAAAGAGTTCACGAGCCATGGAAAAATGATAATTCCACTCCTTGTGAACTCTTTTTTATTGGTCAATCTTACTGAGCTGTATCAGCGATATGTCAATGATTACTCGATTGTAATCCAATATCGTTTAATAATATGGTCTTTCTCCTTCATAAAATCACTATCTGCTACGCCACCATTTAGAATAATCGTTCTTTCAGATGCTACATTTGTTTCATCGCAAACAACTAAGGCTTTATCAATACCTAGTTTACCTGCTTCCACTAAGGCTAACTGCAGCATGATATGTGCGTATCCTTTTTTTCTTTCCGTTGGCCGAATACCATAGCCAATATGACCGCCCTCATTAAATAATTTTTCCGTTAATTGATGACGAATATTCACGGCTCCAATGACTTTTCCATTAGGATTCACAAGCCAAAAAGTTGAATTCCGCACCCAGCCCTCATAAATATTTTCTCCACTCTCTGCTTTTTCTAACTCATCTATCATTTCACCAAAGTGAGTTGGGTCTTTACTAATAACAAAAGGTACCATCGGCTCACCTGTCTCTTTCCACTCTTGATAAAAATCAAGATAGGATTCCTGATATCTAATGGATGGTTTGATTAGCTGTAATTTTTCCATGGATGCTCTCCCCCTCTTTAAGTAAGCATACTTATTTCGACATAAGCACATATAAAACCTTTAGGAAAATGAAAATAACCAATCTACCATGGTGGCTTTTTATTCAATTTGATTCTTACTTCATTTTCGTCTTAGTGAATGTTGTACGAATAATCTTTGTACGAAGAGTTAGACATACCCAGCGGTCGAGTCATGCGGAGACTTTCGAGAAAAGCTCCCTTGAGACGTAGTGGCAGATCCGAAATCCACTAGCAAAGCTAGTTAGTTGGGCGCCACGTGATTATCTCGCAGCATGATTTTCTGTAGCAGTAAATAACTCCGCTTATGATCATCAGCACTAACTCCCATACAAAAATAACCATTAAATTCAATAAAATGGTTTAACAGTAAATCAGAAGTGGTATGTAATAACCAGGAATATGGTGTCATATTTCCAATAAATTATTTAATATGGACAAATAACCACTATGAAAATAGATTTATTTTCTACTTTTTCATGAAAACTTTTGTTCATTTTTCATGTAACAACGTATACCATGTCATTTGGAGGTGCATTTTATTGAATTTTAAACTATTTTGTATGACAGTGTTTTTAATGCTCACCCTTGTTGCTTGCGGAGGAGACTTAGAAACAGCAAGTGTATCAACAGAAGATTTTATACCCAACTTTGAAGAAACGATTTCAACTGTCGAAAACTACGAAATCGACACGATGTTAGAATTAACCATTGAGTCCAATGGGGAAACATCTAATGCCTTGATTACAATGGAAGGCATCCTTTACGAAGACTTAACCAATGCTCACTTATACTTTTCCATTACTGAAAATGGCATTGAACATGAACAAGAAGCCTATTTTAAGGATGAATTTGCTTACATTAACGATAATAACACAGGTTGGAGGCTGGAGAATAACTTAGGTCCCACTGAAACAGATACGAGTTATTCCAATGTCGCTAATGGTATTCTCGAGATTGCTGACCTTCTGTCTGTTACCGAGCATGACGATACGTATGAATTAACATACGAAGGTACAGACGCTTCCGTTTTTGATGCGTTCCAAAATCCTTATGATTTATCACTCACAGGTGTTGATAAAGAAACTGACCTAACAATGACTCTTTCAATCGTAATTGATCAGGAAACATATCTGATGGAGGACTTTAGTTTAATAATAGATGTTGAACATGAGCAAGGTAACATGAACTTTGATATTAGAAGTCTATTTACTAACATTAATCAGATTAGCGAAATAGAACTTCCTAATGAAATTTTAGAAGCCACATCAAACAATAATGAAGAAGAGCAAGACATAGCTGAAAGTGAAATTCAAAGTGAGAATGAGAACGAGAATGCTGATTTTTTTCAAGAATTTTACCAAACCTATCAACAGATTGAAAATTATGAAATTGATGTATCATTAAACCTGTTCGCACGGCTTGGTGATGAAGTAATGGATGCTATTCTATCATTAAGCGGTCCACTCTATGAAGATTTAAGTGCTTCGCATATTGAACTTTCCATTGAGCAAAACGGTGAAAATCAACACCTTGAATATTATCAACTGGATGGATATTTTTATTTAAATGAGGACCAAACTGGCTGGGTTATGATGCCAGATAATTCCGAAATAACAGATTCAGATACTAACTATACTAATATAGCAAATGGGCTGTTTGAGGTTGCACCTCTTTTGGAAATAGAGGAGTCAGAATCCGGTGATCAGTATGTAATCTTATATAGTGGCAACGACTCTGCATTATATTATGCATTTCAGGCACCTTTTGACTTAAGCCTGCCAGAAATTGACATGAATCAGTTAGATATTTCATTGCATATTTTAGTAGATAAAGAAAGTTATTATATGACCTCATTTGCCTTGGATATTGTCGCATCTGAAGATGATATGGATGCTCTCTTTGATATCGATGTTCAATTTAACCAAATTAATAATGTCGGGGAAATTACACTTCCAGAAGAGGTTCAAACTGAAGCGGAAAGTAATTAACTATCATTATGCAAAAAGAACTGAGGCTATTTGCTCAGTTCTTTTTGTGTTCATCTCTTATGCTTGTAACTCTGCAATACGAGCTTTCACTGCATCACGTTTTTCTGTATAATCGGCTTGTTTCGCTTTTTCCTCTTCAATCACTTGATCTGGTGCTTTTGCGAGAAAACCTTGATTCGAGAGCTTTTTCTCTACGCGTTCTACTTCTTTGTTTAACTTCTCTACTTCTTTTTCAAGACGTTTAACTTCAGCATCAATATCAAGAAGACCAGCAAGTGGTAAATAAACTTCCACGCCCGTTAATACATTAGACATTGATTTCTCAGGAGCCGTTAAACCAATTCCTAATTCTAGCTTACTTGGGTTACAGAACTTTTCCAAATACGTTTGACCACGTTTTAATTGCTCAAGAACCGTGTCGTCTTTCGCTTGAATCATCATTTCAATTTGTTTACTCATTGGCACATTTAATTCCGAACGCGTATTACGAATCGAACGAATGATTTCTTTTAGAAGCTGCATATCCTTATTGGCTTCTGGGAAAATCAACTCTTCTTGACGAATTGGCCATGCTGCTACCGTAATTGATTCCCCTTCATGCGGTAAGTGCTGCCATATTTCCTCGGTAATAAACGGCATAAGCGGGTGTAATAAACGCATCGTCTGATCAAGGACATAAGCTAAAACAGAACGAGTTGTTTTCTTTGCCGCTTCATCCTCCCCGTATAATGGAAGCTTCGCCATTTCAATATACCAATCACAGAAATCATCCCAAATGAAGTTATATAAAATCCGACCAACTTCACCAAACTCATACGCTTCTGTAAGTCTCGTTACGTCCGTTATCGTTTCTTGTAATCGGGTTAAAATCCACCTATCCGCAATCGATTTTTCGCCACTTACATCAATTTCATCATAACGTAAGCCTTCCATATTCATTAAGGCAAAACGAGAGGCGTTCCAAATTTTATTACCAAAATTCCAAGTTGATTCTACCTTTTCCCAGTAAAAACGAAGATCATTGCCTGGTGAGCTACCAGTTGCTAAGAAATAACGTAGGGCATCAGCACCATACTTATCAATCACTTCAATAGGATCAACACCATTGCCAAGTGACTTACTCATTTTGCGTCCTTCAGAGTCACGAATCAGACCGTGAATAAGGACATCCTTAAATGGTCGCTCTTCTGTAAATTCGATTCCTTGGAAAATCATTCTTGATACCCAGAAGAAGATAATATCATAACCTGTTACTAAAGCACTCGTTGGGTAATAACGCTTGAAGTCAGCTGCTTCCTCATCTGGCCAACCCATTGTCGAAAACGGCCATAGTGCTGAACTAAACCACGTATCTAAAACATCTTCATCTTGATTCCAGTTCTCTATATCTGTCGGCTCTTCACGTCCTACGTAAAGCTCACCTGTTTCTTTATGGTACCAAGCTGGAATACGGTGTCCCCACCAAAGCTGACGAGAAATACACCAATCGCGAATATTTTCCATCCAACGTAAATACGTTCCTTCAAAACGTTCTGGCACGAAGTTAACCTTACCTTCTGTTTGCTGTAATTGAATCGCTTCATCAGCAAGTGGTTGCATCTTCACAAACCATTGCGTGGACAAGTATGGCTCTACCACTGCTCCACTCCGCTCTGAATGGCCAACGGAATGCATATGCTCCTCAATTTCAAAAAGAATGCTAGCTTCTTGAAGGTCTTTAACAATTTGTTTACGGCAAGCAAAACGATCTAAACCTTGATATTTGCCTGCATTTTCATTCATCGTTCCATCTTCATTCATCACAAGAATGCGCTCTAAATGATGGCGATTGCCAATTTCAAAGTCATTAGGATCATGAGCAGGCGTTATCTTTACAGCTCCAGAACCAAATTCCATATCGACATAATCATCGGCTACAATCGGTATTTCACGATTCATAATCGGTAATGTAACTGTTTTTCCAATTAAATGCTGATAACGCTCATCCTCTGGGTGTACCGCAACCGCTGTGTCACCAAGCATCGTCTCAGGACGCGTTGTTGCAACCGCAATCGAACCACTTCCATCTGTTAACGGATAATTCATATGGTAAAAGGCACCTTGAACATCCTTATAAATAACCTCAATATCCGATAATGCTGTTTTCGTATCCGGGTCCCAGTTAATGATGTATTCGCCACGATAAATGAGACCTTTTTCATATAAGGCAACAAATACTTCACGAACCGCTTTTGAGAGACCCTCGTCTAGGGTGAAACGTTCACGAGAATAATCAACAGAAATTCCGACTTTTGACCATTGGTCACGGATAAATCCTGCATATTCTTCCTTCCACTCCCAAGACTTTTCAAGGAACTTCTCACGACCAAGCTCATAACGATTCGTACCTTCTTCTTTTAGCTTTGCCTCAACCTTAGCCTGCGTTGCAATCCCAGCATGGTCCATTCCTGGTAACCAGAGCATGTCATAGCCTTGCATTCTTTTTGTTCTCGCGATAATATCCTGAAGAGTTAAATCCCAAGCATGCCCAAGATGTAGCTTTCCTGTTACGTTTGGTGGTGGAATAACAATCGAATAAGGCTTTTTCGATTCATCCCCTGTCGCTTCAAAATATTTACCTTCAACCCATTTGGAATACCATTTCTTCTCGGTTTCCTTCGGGTCATATTTAGTTGGCATTTCATTTGTTTGATGATCCATGTCCTTCACTCCATTCTTCATTTTAACATTTTTTCCATTAATTGAGCATATCAAAAACTCCCCCCATCCAAAGGACGAAGAGAGTTTATTCGCGGTACCACCTTTGTTTACATGATCCAACATTCAATCATGTACACTCAATTAGATAACGGGTTATCCCGACTTAGCTTACTCAAACTTCAGCTAAATAGCTCCTAGGCGACCTTCCCTACATACCCCTTAAAGAATCTTTCAGCCAAGGATTCTTCTCTCTTAAAGGCTCTGTACGTACTCTTCCTACTCAAAGCATTTTACTTCTATAAACGTTATGTATACGTAATTGTAATCAAACTTCATAGCCCTTGTCAATAACAGCTTCGCCCATTTTTTTGATTTTCATTCATAATAGCTAAAACCATGTAAAGAATCAGTTTCCATCCCTAACAATTTTGCATAGCCTATACTATCAAGTTTTGTGAAAGGAGCGAAAAACATGGCGAATCGAATGCGTTATTACACGAAGCCGAAAAGACATAACTGGCTCGGAAAATTTCGCGATCTTTGTGGTCAATTTTTATTACCACTTATTTGCTTCCAATTTATTCGGACCCTCTTATTACCTAGTGTTTTTGATGTCTTACTATTAACTATCATGGTGGTTATGTATGCGTCTATCTGGTTTAAGCTTTGGTAATTGATAATGCATGAACAAACTATCTTGTAAAAACAAATACGAGTTCCATGAACGGGGGGCCAACTCTTGAGTTATTACAGCGGGTTCAGCATACTTGTCCATCAAGATTACACCAAACACCCGCCGTTTTTGGCCTGCTTCACACAAGCTTGATTTTCTTTCCATAAAAAAGAGTCGCTCCATCCTAGTTGAACCTAGTGAAGCAACTCCCCTTATTTCATCATAACCATCATCCTTCTCCTATTGCTGTTCTTGCTCCTGTTCGACAATGAGCTTCTGCGTTAGCCTTTGCACCTTCCTCATTGAAAGTAATCGTTTCTCTAATCTTTGTACATGCTCAATTTCACTTTTAGAACGGCGTTTGTTCACATAAGCCTCAACGGCAAATACTACGGGTTCAGGGAAGTTAAGATAGGCACAGATTAGATGCTTTTCTTCATCAAGTAGAGGCAGATGACGCTCATAACGAAAAAACCATTTCAATACCTCATCCTCTGACCACATCGCCCTCGGAAAACTGTACCTGCAAAACCCAGCGATATCACGTGCAGGTGTATCTAGACTTGCCTTCTCAAAATTTATTAAAATTGGCTCGTTTTCCATATTTACAATTGAATGTGAGCGAGATAAGCGGCCGTGACACAAAACCGTACGATATTTTTCTTTTTCTAAACACGCCTCATACCATTTCTCTAAATGATATTTAGCACGTTCCGACATCGTATCAAGCATATGGGCATGTGTGATAAAAGAAAGCTCAAATGGTGACATATACGTTTTCACTTCGACTACATCAGCGAATCGGTTTAATTCTAATCTTCTCAATTCCCAATGATCGAGCAGGCGTTGATAAGATTGTTCGATCGCCTCTTTAGAAAATTTCTGTGTTTGAACCGTTAAACGATGAACAACTGCCATTTGTGCGATGATTTTTTCCTCTAACGTTTCCCGTCCCAAATATTCTACGGGCTCGACCCACGGCATCAAATAATATGTTTTATCATCGGTCGAAATGGTGTATTCCCCATATTTTGTTGGCATAATCGGCACGACCTGACGATAATTATGCTTAGTCAGCATGCGCATCGCCTGCACAAATTCATCTGCTTGGAGCGATGTCATGGATGTCTCTTTCAAAGCATAATGTCCTCGTCCGGTTTGAACACGTTTTACTTTTCCCAGATCCTCAATCGACTGTGGGTAAATATCATAATAAAAAAGGATTGAAGCATACAAGTTTTCTTGCTCATGTTTCAAGACGGAATCACCTTCTTTTGCTGATCAAACCAGCGACTTAAAAAGCTGACAAGTTTTTTCGAGCGTTCCCATTCTACTAAAGAGAAATGAATAGCTTGTTCAATATCATGATCAGTAACATCCGTTCTATGAATTTCCTCTGTGATACGATTTAGTTCATAGGGCAGTAAGCACTCCGCTAACAAAAGCATCGTTTGATGCTCATTAAACGCCTCATGCGATCTCATTTTATCTAATACTTGGCCTAATGACTGTTCGCCATGTTCATGTAACCAATAGTTGAGTAAATGCCTGATCCCTTGATAGGAACGAATCGGGGCTTCTATCGTGCCATTCCAAAAAAGAACTTGATATACCTTCTTCGCTTGACGAACAGAATAGACTTGGTCCATGAGTGGTGGTTGTATTCCTTCAACTAAACGTTTTAATTGATCGGCTTTGTTTAGACGAAAGCGAACTTCCTTTAAACAGCTTGTTAATAATTCACGTTGCTCACTTTTTAAGATTGGAAGTAATAATTCTAGATCTTCATATTTTTGCTTAGCGATTACTCTCGGAGAAACGGTTGACTTAGTCTGTTGACCGTGCTCAATCATTGCACCTAATAATGTCCCCCATTGCTCCTCCTTTCCTTTCTCCGTAAAATAATCCTCTAGGTCATCATGAACGGTGACCCAACCTGTTTTCCACTCAATAAACGCCTCTTCTTCCTTTGTGCGAATCATCCGATCAATGAGTACATGTGGCGTGACACTGCATTGGTCACGCCATTCTATCTGCCATTCTAAAATATCTTGATCCTGCCAATATTGAATCCTTTTTCTACCTTGGTCGGTTTTAAGAATAGCTTGATTGATAAATTGTGCATCCTGCCATTGGTAATGCTCTTTTAGACAATCCACTAATTCCACTGATTTATCCCTCTTACTAGTGACGCTCATTACGATTGATTAGTCACAGGAATATATAGGATTTGGCCTTCCTCCACTTGGTCTTCTTTTAGTCGGTTAAAACGAATTAATGTGCTTGCAGGTATATCATAACGCTCTGCAATTGCATCTAAAGATTCATTCTCTTGAATAATGCACATTTTCCACCTCGAGAACTTTTCCTCACCCTTTGTGAGCATTTTTGTTAAATAGAGTGCATTTTCTTCTTTACGTGGTCTCTCTACTTCTTCACTCTCAACAGGTTCATCATCTTCTTCCTGTACACCTACATGTTCTATAACCTCTTCTCGTTCCTCTTCCACTTCTTCCTCAAAAGCAGTCGCACTAGAACGCATCATAGCAAGCGCTGGCTCCTCTTTGGAATCAGGTACAGTCTCTTCGTTCTCTAACGCGGCTTTTGGCCCTTCTTGTTTGTCTTTTTTCTTATACAAATATTCTAATGGCTGCTTTTCATTTTTGGCTGCAACTTCAAGCTTAGGAGCCGGAATCGGACGTGATGCCACTTCTGGTTCCTCTTCTCGTTCGGTCTCCATGCTAAGTTCTTCTTCAATCTCTTGCTCTTCGATTTCACCAGCAGATTCTTCATACGTCGGTGGTGACTCACGATGTGTCACTTCTAATTCATCCGCTTTTTTCGCTTCAAAACTGAAGGTACCTTCCTCAAGCTCCGCCCCTTCTTCTTCATAGTCAACGTCTTCTACATAGTCCTCATCTTCTCTATCTACCTCTTGCTGCGTTGACATCCCGCTGATCGTCACATCGGCTGTGAGCTGTATGCAGCTTTTCTCTGGTAAATCGTAATCAAACGATTCTACTTTTACATATACATCTGCTAAGTTATGAATACGACTCGTTGGAATCGTCACATCAATCGGGAAAAAGTGTTTGATCTCACCTTTACCCTCATCCGTTATATGAAACTCTTCCACAGACCGATATGTGATTTGATCCTCTAAAGGTTGATCAGGTTGAAGCTCTGCTTCTTCACGACTGACCGCAATATACTCCCCTAATAATCGTAGCCCACCTTTAATACACACATTTTGGTTATTTTCTTCGATTGTAATTTCTGGCTCTAAAGACATAGAAAGAACTTCTTTCACTTCTTGACCTTTATTCAGCCAAACTGACTCTTCAATAGAAAAAGATAATTTTGAAGGGTGTTCCTGTGTCATTTCTGATTACCTCCCTTAATTCTACTATCTAACTTACTCATAGCTCTGTTCGAATGATGTTACGTACACAATTAAACTCTATGACAAGTCATTAAAGAATATGATAAGGAGCAAGGAAAAAGAACCCCAATCCATTGGAGATACTTAGTTAAATGATAGCGTGACTAGCCATGAAGACTCCAGGTTTGTTCCAGCTAACAGATGCAAACATAGACACGTATCCGCATCACTTCATTCAGTTGACCTAATTCCAGCAACTCCAATACCCATGATCTACTTACATGCCCATACATTCCCAATAAAAAATACCCCTACTAGACAATACGTCTAAGAAAGGGGTATGGAGAGTACCTTTACTCTAGTTTATTTTTGAAAAAGCAACTTCTGCTGCTGCAATCGTTCGGTCAATATCATCTTCCGTATGTTTCGTTGATAAAAACATTCCTTCGAATTGCGATGGTGGTAATGATACACCTTGCTGTAGCATTTCCCTGAAATATTGAGCAAAGTACTCAACATTAGATGTTTTTGCAACATCAAAATTGATGACATGCTCATCTGTAAAGAAAAAGCCAACCATCGAACCGATTCGATTAACCGTATGTGGGATACGATGCTTTTTTGCGGCAGCAACTAAGCCATTTTCTAAACGCTCCGCTAATTGTTCAAAACGATCATAATCAGCTGGTCTCAATTGTGACAACGTCTCGTAACCCGCTGTCATCGCGAGTGGATTACCAGAAAGTGTGCCCGCTTGATAAATTGGACCGCTTGGAGCAATTTGTTCCATAATTTCACGCTTACCACCGAAGGCACCAACTGGAAGTCCGCCACCAATAACTTTTCCTAAACATGTTAAATCAGGTGTTACTCCTAAAGTGCCTTGTGCACAATGATAGCCAACACGGAAGCCGGTCATAACCTCATCAAAAATTAATAGAGAACCATGCTTTTTTGTAATCTCTCGTAAACCTTCTAGAAAACCTGCAATTGGAGGAACAACCCCCATATTACCTGCAACAGGTTCTACAATGACAGCCGCAATATCATCACCAAACGTATCAAATGCATATTGAACACTCTCTAAATCATTATAGTTAACGGTTAATGTATTTTGAGCAACTGACTCTGGAACACCAGGGCTATCAGGCAAACCTAATGTTGCCACACCAGATCCTGCTTTAATTAATAAAGAATCGCCATGTCCATGGTAGCAGCCTACGAACTTTAGGATTTTATTTTTACCTGTATATCCGCGAGCTAAACGAAGAGCACTCATGGTCGCTTCCGTTCCTGAATTAACCATACGGACAACTTCCACAGAAGGAACACGGTCAATAACTAGCTCTGCTAGCTTTGTTTCCATCTCATTAGGAGCACCAAAGCTTGTTCCTTTTTCTGTTGCTGCTTTTAACTTCTCCACGACTTGTTCATCGGCATGCCCTAAAATTAAAGGCCCCCATGAAAGCACATAGTCGATATATTCATTTCCATCAATATCATATATTTTCGAGCCTTTCCCACTCTCCATATATACAGGGTTCATATCAACAGACTTAAATGCACGAACAGGGCTATTAACCCCACCTGGCATTAATGGTAATGCTTTTTGAAAAGCCTCTTCTGATTTATTAAATGATCGCATGTGTTGTTCCTCCTTCAATTATTGTTCCTTTAACCACTTTGCCGCATCTTTGGCATGGTAAGTTAGAATAATATCCGCACCCGCTCGCTTCATACTCATGAGCTTTTCCAAAACAATCGCTTTCTCATCAACCCAACCGTTTTGACTAGCTGCTTTGATCATGGAATATTCACCACTTACATTATAAGCGACAACTGGCATGCCTGAATAATCCTTTACCTCACGAATCACATCTAAATAGGAAAGAGCAGGCTTAACAATTAAGAAATCGGCTCCTTCTTCCATATCAGATTGGGCCTCGCGCAAGGCTTCTAAACGATTGGCAGGATCCATTTGATAGGTTTTTCTGTCACCAAATTGGGGCGTACTGTGAGCCGCATCTCGAAACGGGCCATAAAAAGCCGAAGCATATTTTACCGCATAGGACATAATCGGTACCTCTTCAAAACCTGCACCATCTAAACCATGGCGAATCGCCGCAACAAATCCATCCATCATATTAGAAGGAGCAATCACATCTGCTCCTGCCTTTGCTTGGGAAACCGCTGTTTGAGCTAATAAATCCAAGGTCGGGTCATTTAAAACCTGTCCGTCTTTTACAATTCCACAATGTCCGTGGTCAGTGTATTGACATAAGCATGTATCAGCGATAACGGTTAGCTCTGGATGTCTTGCTTTAATTTGGCGAATTGCCTTTTGCACAATACCTTGATCATCATAAGCCAAACTTCCTTTTTCATCCTTATGGGCAGGCACACCAAAAATAATGACGGATTGAATACCAAGTTTGACCACTTCATCTATTTCTTCATCCAAAAGATCAAGAGACCATTGAAACACATTTGGCATCGAGGCAATCTCATTTTTTATTTGTTCCCCCTCAATGACAAAAATAGGGTGAATAAAGTCATGCACACTAACACTCGTTTCACGAACCATATTCCGCATGCTTTTACTTTGTCTCAGCCTACGGTGACGGTTAAATTGAATCTCACTCATTACTTTTCTCCTCCTCATAATACGCGATAATCGCATTCGATAAAGCCTCAATCGTATATGTATCAGGCATAATGACAACAGGTAGTCCATAATGTCTACATGTCTTGGCTGCGATTGGACCAATACAAGCAAAGTTCCATGGATATTCCTGCCAGTCTAGTTTGAATTCCTGTAAAAGTTGAACAAAATGGTGGACCGTCGAGGAACTTGTAAATGTAAAAAGGTCAATATGCTGATCACACAAATGTTTAAACTGTTCCTGCGCTTCAGCTGGAAACACCGTATCATAGACAGTCACTTCAGTCAGCTTTTGAACAAGTTGTGAAAGCTGTTCCGCTATGAGCCTACGCCCGAGCTTACCTCTAATCAACAACACAGAATCCTCACTATTTACCAGTTCTTGTAGCTCCTCTAAAAAACGCTCAGCGACATATTCCTTAGGAACGAGCTTCTCCTGAAGTTGATATTCTCTAAGTGTAGCCGCTGTTTTCTCACCAACTACAGCGATTTGAGGCCAAGATGTAGGTTCAGATTCTATCCCAAAAGAGGATAAAGCGTCCATAAAAAAACGAACACCATTACTACTCGTAAAAACGAGCCAGTCAAACGTCTGAAAGTGAGAAACAGCTTCCTTTTCCATTTCTGTTAACTCGGTGCGTTCAAATGTGAGTAATGGCATCTGTGTGACAAAAGCACCAGCAGCCTTTAGTTGCGTTTCAAATTCCGTGCCTTGATGAGCCGCTCTCGTGACAACCACATGTTTGCCTTGTAACGCTTCACCCTTTGGCATCTTATTCGCCATTTTCATTTTTTACTTGTTCTAAAATCGCACGGGCTCCTTGTTCTAATAACACATTCGCCACGGATACACCTAAATCAACTGGATGTTCTCCTACTTGTGTTTCTTTTAAAATCGTTTTTCCATTAGGCGACCCGACTAAAGCCGTTAATGAAATAGAGCCGTCATCTAAAAGTGTGCCATAAGCAGCGATCGGCACCTGACAACCACCTTCAATTTTATGGAGAAAAGCACGCTCTGCTGAGACAATTCTTTCTGTTACGGCATCATTAATTTGAGCAAGAAGATCTCTGACCTCTTGATCGTCTGTACGACATTCGATGCCAAGAGCCCCTTGTCCGACAGCTGGAATACAATCGGTACTATCAATATATTCGGTTACAAGTTTTTCAGAGTAACCTAGTCTTTTCAATCCTGCCGCTGCAAGAATAATCGCATCGAAATTCTCTTCTTCAAGCTTCTTTAATCTCGTTTCAACGTTACCGCGAATCCATTGTACTTGTAAATCAGGTCGTAATGATAAAATTTGGGCAGAGCGACGTAAGCTACTAGTCCCGATTATAGAGCCACTCGGTAAGTCTGCTAATTTGATATGATCATTTGAAATAAAAGCATCACGTGGATCCTCACGCTCTGGTACAGCTCCAATCGTAAAGCCTGGTTGTAGCTCAGACGGAACATCCTTCATACTATGAACCGCCATATCAATATCTCCATCTGCTAAGGCACGTTCAATTTCTTTAACAAATAGTCCTTTTCCACCTACTTTAGATAACGTCACATCTAAAATACGATCACCTTTTGTAACAATTTTTTTTACTTCAAATTCAAAAGGGACGTTAAGCTTTTGCAACTGGTCAATGACCCAATTAGTTTGTGTTAATGCTAAATTACTTTTTCTTGAACCGATTACAATCTTCCTCATAAAAATCCTCCGTTCTGCTACTCACACTACCATAAATGAAAGCTCGTATATTGACTTGATAGAAAATAATTAATACATAGGACTAAAAAGCCT
The DNA here is from genome assembly GCA_001038565.1 of Alkalihalobacillus pseudalcaliphilus. Taxonomy (GTDB): domain Bacteria; phylum Bacillota; class Bacilli; order Bacillales; family Bacillaceae_D; genus Alkalihalobacillus; species Alkalihalobacillus pseudalcaliphilus. The sequence goes on along the minus strand of LFJO01000010.1, from coordinate 136,629 downwards.
GCAATATTAAGTAGGGCAAATTCATAACCTTGCTTATGCTTCACCACTCTATTATACAGATAAACAAGATAAATCCCTAATGTTAGAAAGGACGTTAACACCTTAGTGTCATACCATATAAATTGATCGAGCTCTACTGTCGCCCAAATAACGCCTTGAATGATCCCGATGAGCAGTAACGGTGCTCCAATTAATGTCGAGCGAAAAGCCATTTTATCCAAGCTAGTTAAAGAACCAAACCTTTGCAGTCGCTTACTCCAATTTTTCCGCTTTAACATTTGATACGATAAAACATACATAATGGAAAAGGCAAAAGCGAGAGTAAAAGCGGCATAGGATAAGAAAATAAAACTGATATGAATCACCATCAGCTCAAGGCTTAGCAAATGCTGAAGCTCAACAGGATGATTCGGATTTGTCGCAAATAAACTAAAAGCTAGCATTGCAAAGCCAACTAAATTCGTAAAGAACACAAGGAAATCGACTCGAAAAAACCAATTAATCATTAACGAGACTGTCACAAGCGTCCATGCATAAAAAAAGAGCCCATCAGTCTGACTAATGATCGGAATATACTCTAGTGTATAGGCACGAATTAAAAAATAACCGGTTTGTAAAAGCCACACAACCGAAAGCAACCAGAAAGCCACTCGATTGACCCTCCGGTTGTTTAGTAAAAAATCGACAAAATAACAACTGACACTAATACTGTATAAGACAATCGTCAGAGGATAAATCCAATTCACAAGTCGTCATCCCTTATCTATTAAGAGCGTACAGCAGCCTTTTGTTGTATATTTGCTGCTACGACATCTAATTTTTTGGCATTCTCCCATTCCTCTTCAGCCTTTTTAATTCTTTCTTTCTGTTTTTGAACCTCAAGCTCATCTTCTAAAGCAAAGATTTTCGTAAACATTTGCAGGGCCTCTTCTGCCTTTTCATCACCAGCTAATTCCTTTACACGTGTAATGGGATCACGTAAAAGCTGATTCACAATACTTTTCGTATGTTTACTTAAAACTTTGCGTTCGCGTTCTGTTAAATCAGGCATTTTTCGTTCGATACTTTCCATCGTATCTGCTTGTACCGTTAAAGCTTTTGAACGAAGAGCTGTAATAATCGGTACGACTCCTAACATATTAAGCCAAGATTTAAACGCGACAATTTCTTCTTCCATCATGAGCTCAATTTTTTCAGCTTCTCTTTTTCTTTCTGCAAGATTAGCTTCCACTATATTTTGCAAATCATCAATGTCATATAAAAAGACATTATCAAAACTCGCAATTTCAGGGTCAAGGTCACGTGGAACGGCAATGTCGACCATAAATAACGGTTTACCATTACGTTTTTTCATTGCTTTTTCTACCATTGCTTTAGAGATAACAAAATCTCGTGCTCCTGTAGAAGTAATTAATATATCTACTTCTGTTAACGAATGTTCTAACTGGGCATAAGCCCTTGCTTGACCAGCAAACTTAACAGCAAGTTCTTCTGCTTTCTCATATGTCCGATTAATGACAGTAATTTCTTTTGCTCCATTACCATGTAAATGCTTGGCTGTCAGCTCACTCATTTTTCCTGCACCTAAAACGAGTACATGCTTATGGTCAAATTGTCCAAATATCTTTTTACCAAGCTCAACCGCCGCATAACTAACGGATACAGCCTGTTTTCCAATATCCGTTTGTGAATGAGCACGCTTAGCAAATGTAATCGCCTGCTTAAACAAATGGTTAAAAATCGTCCCTGTTACCTGTTGCTCTTGTGCCAGTAAAAAGCTTGACCGGACTTGTCCAAGAATTTGGGTTTCCCCTAAAATCATTGAATCTAAGCCAGAAGATACTTTTAATAAATGCTCAACTGCATGCTCTTCTTCACGAATGTCTAAATACATCGTGAAATCATCTTTAGGCATATGAAACCATTCTGATAAAAATGTTTTCGTAAAATGTCTGCCTGTATGCAGTTGATCGGCCACAACATAAATTTCCGTTCGATTACAGGTAGAAATAATGACACATTCCAAAATACTCTTCATATTTCGTAGCTGATTCAAAGCTTGCGGTAATTCATCCTCAGTAAAAGTAAAGCGTTCACGCATTTCGACAGGTGCCGTTTTATAATTCAAACCTACTAATAACGTATACATCCTGCCGGTCACCCCCTAATCCTTTTTAGCACTAAAATGTCTGAATCGTCTTAAACGGAGTGAACACTCACCATCCAACAACACGATTTAGCATTTCTCGATATATATAAGCTTCTTTCCCTATCAGAAGCATTGCAAACAGTCTTATTTATAATAATTATAACATGTAAAAATGCAAAGAACTTTTTTAAATGTGAAGAAAAGATGAAGCCTGTTAGACGGATCCGCTACGACACGAATCCTGTAACGATAAGAACACAACTAAAGAGTAAACGTTCCCACTACTCATCCTTTATACTCGATTACAAACTAGTTTTACCACATTATAACGTTTATATCCGATTTCATTAGACTGTATCTTGATAACCACATACATTCTAACATATTCTTTATAATAATTCTAATTAAATACTTCTCACATTCCAAACGACTTAATGAACACAAATAATAGCAGGGAACACCAATGCTCCCTGCTTCCTTCTACTGACTTACATAATATTGAACCTTTTTCCATGCCTCTTCTTTGCCTTGCCCAGTTTCGGAAGAAAAAAGGACGACTGGATCGCTCGGATCCTTCTCTAATTCTTTTTCAATTACTTTTTGGTGTTTTTGCCATTTTCCTTTAGGAATCTTGTCACTTTTTGTTGCCACGATAATAACAGGAATCCCAAAATGTTTTAACCAATTGTACATGAGCTTATCATCTTCAGATGGTTTATGACGAAGATCAATTAATTGAATAACGGCTTTTAACGGTTCACGCGATTGTAAATACGTCTCAATCATTTTTCCCCATGCTTCACGTTCTTTCTTGGATACTTTCGCAAACCCGTATCCAGGAACATCAACAAAATATAAAAGCTCATTCACCATATAAAAATTCAACGTCTGTGTTTTACCTGGTCGTCCAGATGTACGTGCTAAAGCTTTTCGGTTAATCATTTTATTAATAAAAGATGATTTCCCAACATTTGAGCGTCCTGCTAAAGCTACTTCCGGTAGCAATGTGGTTGGGTATTGCTCAGGTTTTACGGCAACCGTCGCTAATTCTACTTGTGTTACTTTCATTTTTTCTCTCCCAATGCATGTTTTAATACGTCATCTAAATGTGACACTAATATAAACTGTAAATCCTTACGGACGCTTTCGGGAATGTCCTCAAGGTCTTTCTCATTATCTTTAGGAATAATAATCGTTTTCAGACCCGCTCGGTGAGCACTCATCGATTTTTCCTTTAAACCACCAATCGGTAATACACGGCCACGTAGTGTCATTTCCCCTGTCATACCTACTTCACGCTTAACCGGCCTTTCTGTTAAGGCAGATACGAGAGCTGTCGCCATTGTAATCCCAGCCGAAGGGCCATCCTTAGGTGTTGCCCCTTCTGGTACGTGTATATGAATATCATTTTCCTCATGGAAATTCGAATTAATCTCTAATTCTTCTGAACGAGAACGAATATAACTAAAGGCCGCTTGTGCGGATTCCTTCATCACATCGCCAAGTTTTCCTGTCAGAGTTAATTTTCCTTTACCAGGCGCTAAAGAAACCTCAATTGATAAGGTATCACCACCCGCAGTCGTATAAGCTAGTCCTGTCGCTGCCCCAATTTGATCCTCTTCTTCAGCAAGACCAAAGCGGTATCGTGGCTTACCTAACATTTCTTCAATCATCTTTTCATTTACTGTTACTCGTTTTTTATTTCCAGCTACAATTACCTTTGCAGCCTTACGTGAAATCGCCGCAAGTTGTCGTTCTAATGTACGAACTCCTGCTTCGCGTGTATATTCTCGAATAACTTTAATTAAAGCCTCATCCTGAAAACGTAACATATTGCCGGTTAGACCGTGATCAGCTCTTTGCTTTTTTGCTAAATAATCCTTTGCAATATGGAGTTTTTCTAATTCCGTGTAACCCGGAATATTAATAATTTCCATACGATCTAATAACGGACCTGGAATCGTCCCAATATTATTCGCCGTAGTCACAAACATGACTTTGGATAAATCATAAGGCTCTTCAACAAAATGATCACTGAAGCTGTTATTTTGCTCTGGATCTAATACCTCTAATAAAGCGGATGAAGGATCGCCACGGAAATCATTAGCCATTTTATCAATCTCATCTAATAAAAAGACCGGATTAATCGTTTTTGCTTTCTTCATCCCTTGAATAATACGACCGGGCATAGCCCCCACATATGTACGACGATGGCCGCGGATTTCGGCTTCATCCCTCACACCACCTAAAGAAATTCGAACAAATTGGCGATTTAACGACCTCGCAATAGATCGAGCTAAAGATGTTTTCCCGACCCCTGGTGGTCCTGCCAAACAGAGTATTGGACCCTTCAACTCACGAGTTAACTGTTGAACAGCGATATATTCTAAGACACGTTCTTTGACTTTTTCTAGGCCATAATGGTCCTCATCTAAAATCGTTTCAGCACGATTGACATCTAAATCATCCGTTGTTTCATTTGTCCACGGTAATTGAATTAACCAGTCTAAGTAATTACGCAGCACCGAGCTCTCTGCTGCATTGGAAGGCATTTTTTCATAACGGTCTAATTCCTTTAATGCTTTATTTAAGACATGTTCAGGCATATCAGATCGTTCAATTTGTTCTCTTAAAGACGCAATCTCGCCACTTCGACCTTCTTTATCGCCTAGTTCTTTTTGAATAGCCTTCATTTGTTCGCGCAGATAGTATTCCTTTTGTGTCTTTTCCATCGACTTCTTGACACGTTGCCCAATTTTCTTCTCTAAGCCAAGTACTTCTTGCTCATTATTTAAAATTTGGATTAAGTGAAGGAGTCTATCTCGAACAGAACTAATTTCTAATAGTTCTTGTTTTTCATGAAGCTTAAGTGGTAAATTGGCTGAAACAACATCTGCCAATCGTCCTGGCTCTGTAATTTCTTTAATCGTTTGTAATGTCTCATGTGATACTTTTTTCGAGACTTTTGAATATTGCTCAAACATTTTTAGCATATTACGCATTATCGCTTGTAATTCAGGTGATTTGTAAAAATCTTCATCCTCTAATTGTTCCACTTCAATATTTAAAAATTCCTCGTTATCCAAGAACCTTTCGATCCTTACTCTTTTTAAACCTTCTACATGTACGCGCACCGTTCCATTTGGCAGACGAAGAAGCTGACTTATTTTAACTAATGTACCAATTAAATAAATGTCATCTTCCTTTGGCTCATCGATAGAGATTTCTTTTTGTGTAGCTAAAACAATCTCCTCATCATGATCCATTGCATACTCTAATGCCTGAACTGATTTTGCTCTTCCTACATCTAAATGTAATACCATCGTTGGAAATACGAGCAACCCGCGTAAAGGCAGAAGCGGAATTTGTCGTTTCTTATTGGCTTCGACCATCCGCTAAACACCTCCATCTTCCTGTTCCAAATTTCTCCTAGTTTTCAGCTTTTCCCCTAGGCTCTAATATTCTCAATTTTATCTTAACCATTACCCTTTGTCTAATCTAAATAAGCGTGGAAGCACTCTCTAATGGATTTAGAGCTGGTATTATCTCTTCTTCCTCTTCTTTTTGTTCTAAAGCTAAATCTAAAACTTGATCCAGATGTTTGACGGCAATAATGTCAACACCCTCAATTTGTTTTAATAAAGCTTGCATATTTTCTTCCGGGATAATAACCGTTTTTGCTCCGGCAAGTTTGGCTGCCTCGACCTTGGCCACGACTCCTCCAATTGGCTTAACTGTTCCATGTATGCCAAGTTCACCAGTCATCGCGACAGTATGTTTGACTTTTACTCCCTCAATAGCTGAATATATACCAGTTGCAATAGCGATCCCAGCAGAAGGTCCATCCACTGGTGCTCCTCCTGGAAAGTTCACATGAATATCGTAATCAGAAGTTGGTATGCCCATACGACGTAAAACGGTTACGACATTTTCCACAGAACCTTTTGCCATACTTTTCCTCCGAATCGAGCGCATTTGGTCACCCGTTTGTTCTTCCTCCGCGATACCGGTAATATTGATTTGTCCTTTACCCACATTCGGGATAACATTAACCTCTAGCTCAAGTACAGCCCCCATGTTTGGACCAAATACAGCTAATCCATTTACGATCCCTACTGCTGATTCATGATGAATGAGCTTTTCAGGTCTTGGGCTTAGTTGACTTGCATGTAAGACCCATTCAATATCGTCCATTGTTAATTCTTTTCTGCCACAGGACAAGGCTACTCCACCTGCTATTTGAACAATATTAACAACCTCACGTCCATTCGTTGCATATTTGGCGATTTTTTCAAGCACACCTGCTTCTGCCGTGTAATTGATTTTACGCACCGCTTTTTCTGCAATTTGAACGATTTCACTCGGTTTTAACGCATGAAAATAAACCTCTAAACATCTTGAACGAATTGCCGGAGGTATTTCCTCCGGTCTTCTTGTGGTCGCTCCAACTAAACGAAAATCCGCAGGCAAACCATTTTGGAAAATATCATGGATATGGCGTGGTATCGATTGATTGTCCACGTTATAATAAGCACTTTCTAAAAATACTTTACGGTCTTCTAATACTTTTAATAATTTATTTAATTGAATCGAGTGTAATTCACCAATCTCATCAATAAATAAAACACCACCATGAGCCTTTGTAACAGCTCCATGCTTCGGTTGTGGAATTCCAGCTTGTCCCATTGAACCAGCCCCTTGATAAATCGGATCATGAACCGAACCGATTAACGGATCAGCAATGCCTCTTTCATCAAAACGAGCCGTCGCTCCATCAAGTTCTACAAACACCGCATTTTGACGAAATGGAGATTCACAATTTCGTTTAGCTTCCTCTAAGACAATTCGAGCCGCTGCCGTTTTACCTACTCCTGGCGGTCCATAAATGAGCACATGCTGTGGGTTAGGGCCACAAAGTGCCGCTCGTAATGTTCGAATCCCTTCTTCTTGACCGACAATGTCGGCAAAACTCGACGGACGAACCTTCTCTGCTAATGGTTCGCTAAGTGAAATCGAGCGCAACTTACGTAATTGCTCCATCTCTTTCTTTGATTCCTTATCTATTGATACTCTCGTACTACGTTGACTTTTTAACAAATTAAAGAAATACAATCCAATGACGATACCAAAAAACAATTGAATTAACAAAGCAATCCCTGTCCAATTCATGTCGCTTCCTCCTACATCCTTAATCGTTTTTTATAGTATGACCGCAACCGAAGTCACTAACCGATCAACTTATGAAGAAAACGCTGTAACTACAGGAAAATTAAGACAGGGCTTCTAGAAATAATAAAGCAAAACCACGGTGAAGCCAGAAGCTACCGTGGTTTTGAAAAGAATATTTAAAGGAATGATTAAGCACTTTCCTTTGGTTCAGTTTTTGATAATGTAATTTCTGAACCATCTTTTGTTTTTAAGATCGGGGCCACGTTATCGGTCACACACTTATCATGTATGATACATGTTACGACATCATCTCGTGAAGGTAGATCAAACATCACATCTAACATAATACCTTCAATAATGGAACGTAATCCACGTGCTCCTGTTTTTCTTTCAATCGCTTTATTAGAAATAGCCTTTAAAGCATCCTCTGTAAATTCTAATTCTACTTCATCAAGCTCTAATAATTTTTGGTATTGCTTCACTAGAGCATTTTTTGGTTTCGTTAAGATCTCAACTAAAGCATGAACATCTAATGGCTCTAAGCTTGAGATTATCGGCAAACGTCCAATGAACTCAGGAATTAATCCAAAACGTAATAAATCTTCTGGAAGCACTTTACCTAAGTATTCACCCGGCTTTAAGTCTTCTTGTAAAGTTTCAGAACCAAAACCAATGACCTTTTTACCTAAGCGACGCTTAATGATTTGCTCAATCCCATCAAAGGCTCCGCCACAAATGAACAAGACATTCGTTGTATCAATTTGAATGAATTCTTGGTGTGGGTGCTTTCTTCCACCTTGAGGAGGAACACTTGCTGTCGTACCTTCAAGAATTTTTAGTAAAGCTTGTTGAACACCTTCGCCCGAAACATCACGTGTAATCGATGGGTTTTCTGACTTACGAGCTACCTTATCAATTTCATCAATGTAAATGATACCTTTTTCTGCTTTTTCAACATCATAATCCGCAGCTTGGATAAGTTTTAATAAAATATTCTCTACATCTTCACCTACATAGCCTGCTTCTGTTAATGATGTAGCATCAGCGATAGCAAAAGGTACATTCAGGATACGTGCTAATGTTTGAGCTAATAATGTTTTACCACTACCTGTTGGCCCAATCATACAAATATTACTCTTAGACAACTCAACCTCTTCAGATCGATTAAGTGCATTGATTCGTTTATAATGATTATAAACCGCTACGGATAACGATTTTTTGGCACGATCTTGACCGATGACATAATCATCTAGAATAGAACGGATTTCAGATGGCTTCGGAATTTCTTGAAACTCAACTTCTTCCTCTGTTCCTAATTCTTCTTCCACGATCTCTGTACATAATTCAATACATTCATCACATATATACACACCAGGTCCAGCAACGAGCTTACGAACTTGGTCTTGTGTTTTTCCACAAAAAGAACATTTTAACTGTCCCTTTTCATCATTAAATTTAAACATTCGATCACCCCTCAGAAATATTGTACCATTTCAAACCATTTTTTTCTTCTTTTAGGCTGTATAACACGGTTGAAAATTGCACAGCATTTCTAGATTTTCTAGATTTGTCGAGATTTTCAGCTATTGTAACACAGAACTATAAAAAGAAAAACAAAACACACTTATGTACATCCACCACTGGCTGTTATCTTAATTTATATGTATGTGTGGATTTATAATACATTCAAGATCCGATGAGGAAATTCCTCTATTTTTTGTAATCATCTTCGGTGTTTAACTGAATATAGTTTACGGGCCCCATGCAACTCCAATTCTCGCCTTCTTCATACACTTTAGGCATGAAATGGTATGTTTTCAGCTTGTTCAAATCTGGCCTTACTCATACATTTTCTAATAGAGAAATCATCATCCATTTATTCAAACACCAAAATATGTAGGATTAAAAACAAGGTACGAACAATGCCCGCACCTTGTTTTACTATGATGAGCATACTTCAGTATCACTCATTTTCAACCATTACTCAGCTGAAGCTACAGTTTTACTTTCCCCAACTAATAACTCAACTGCTTTTTGGATTTTCAAGTCACCTTTAATAGCTTCATCTCCACCTTGTGCTGTAAGAATTGCTTTAATTTCTTGAACATCACGTTGGTACATTTCAGCCATTTTTTCGTATTCTTTTTGAACATCTTCATCACTGACTTCAATGTTCTCAGCATTGGCAATCGCTTCTAATGTTAAGTTAACACGTACACGTTTACCTGCATCTACTTGGAACTGCTCACGTAGTGCTGACTCATCTTGTCCTGAGAATTGTGCATACATTTCAAGGTTAAGACCTTGCGCTTGTAAGCGTTGCTCGAATTCTTGAACCATACGGTCAACTTCTGTGCTAACCATTTCTTCTGGAACATCGATTGTAGCATTCTCAGCTGCTTTTTCTACAACTGTATCACGTACTACATGCTCAGCTTGATGCTTTTTATCATGCTCAAGCTTCTCTCTTAATTCCTTTTTAAGCTCATCAAGAGTTTCAACTTTTTCATTAGCATCTTTAGCAAACTCATCATCTAATTCAGGTAATTCTTTACGTTTGATATCGTGAAGTTTCACTTTAAATGTTGCTGCTTTTCCTGCTAAATCTTCAGAATGGTACTCTTGCGGGAATGTTACTTCAACATCCTTCTCTTCACCCGATTTAAGACCAACTAATTGTTCTTCAAATCCTGGGATGAATTGACCCGAACCAATTTCTAAAGAATGGTTCTCTGCTTTTCCACCATCAAATGCTTCGCCATCTACGAAACCTTCGAAATCAAGAATAGCTGTATCACCATTTTCAACTGTTCCATCTTCAATAACAACTAAATCAGCTTTGCTTTCTTGAAGCTTTTTAAGCTCTTGCTCTACGTCTTCGTCAGCTACAGCCGTATCTTGTTCTTCTACTTCAAGGCCTTTGTAGTCGCCTAAAGTTACTTCTGGTTTTACGATAACAGTCGCTTTGAAAACAACGCCCGTATCTTTACCAATCGTTTCTACATCAATAGAAGGTTGTGCTACTGGTTCAATTCCAGCTTCATCAATTGCTTTAGGATACGCTGTTGGTAATACAACATCTAATGCATCTTGATATAAAGATTCTACGCCATATTTTTTTTCAAATAATGGACGAGGCATTTTTCCTTTACGGAATCCTGGCTCATTGATTTTCTTAACGACTTTTTTGAAGGCTACATCTAAAGCTTGAGCAAATTCTTTTGCATCTACTTCAAAAGTTAATACGCCTTGGTTTCCTTCTTGCTTTTCCCATTTTGCAGTCATTACAAATTCCCTCCAACTATATACATCTTCGTTTCCGAACATTTACTTATTCTTTTCAACGTTGACAACCACATCATTATAACATAAAGCCTATTCTTTTCAAATCAATTTACTAGAACTAGCATGGATTGCTAGAAATTACCCTTTTGTATGAAAGTGTACCATAGGCGATAGTTTGACCCTTCGGACATCGCTACGGGAATGGGGGCACGCTTTCCGCAGGCGGGCGCTAAGCTAACTTGCTTACGCAAGTGGATCTCAGCCTGCCCTTTCCTCCTGCAGGAGTCGGCCCCCATTCCCTCCGCTAAGGTTGGTGCAGGCTTCTTGGTTTGTACACTTCTCATACAAAAATAAATGAATGAAAAGTAACAAAAGTCACCAAGTAAAAAGATTAAAAGCTAATTGAATAAGTTCCACCAGTGAAAGAACCAACACCACTTTCATCTTTGTTGGTGGTCTTTACATTCACTAACGGTTTTAAGAATTCTCACATTTTGCCGTAGCACCGCACAAACAGCCAACAACAAAAAAAGAGAGAGTAGTAACCCATCAGGATTAGTATCTAAAATCCAAGTGTTTTTGGACCGTTAGCCAAGAAGAGCTTTCAAAAACGGACCAAACACAAATACGAAAGGTCAAATCCCTTGAAAATGAGCATCACCCATGTAATTTTCATGCATGTTAGCTATTTTCAAATGAATCTATACTTTGAAAAGTAAGGTGCTCGACTTCTTCGACGATGTGTACGAATTCGTCCAAGTCTTCTAGCTCTAATCCGGTCATTACGGCTACCCATTCTTCACTTATTTCCATTCCCATTCGATTTGAAACAGCTATATAAAAAACCGTTGCCCAAAGTTTCGGGTCAAATGGCTCAGGTCTGAACGGATAAATGGCATAAATATGGGACCAACAGAGTTGTGTCGTCATTTCCAATAGGTTTGGATTATCCTGTTCAAGAAAATCACTTATGTATGTAAGTATTTCATTCGCATAGGCTTGATCAAATACCGGTGTCAGGTCTTTGGGAACGATAGGCATTTCCATACCTAATTTTTTGATAAGGACTTGCTTTGAGACACCTAACTTATGTAAGGATTCTAATACAATTGATCGTAACAATAAATCGTGACTGTCATTTTCAACATACTCGACAAAAGCATTGATGACACCCGGGTCATCGATTTCCTTTAATACATGTATTGCTTGCCATTGAATGCGCACATGCTCAGATTTCAGCATCAGCAAGGTTTTGTCATCGACTAAATCTGTTACATCTCTGCCTGTAAACGTCAAAGCATCATCATTTATCATCTGTCTACTAAAGTGAAGAAGTTGATACAATGATTCAGCATGCTCTTTCGGTAAGCGATTTTCTGCTAAAACAACATCTAGTAGCTCTACTACCTCTTCGTATCTCCCTAATTGCACAAGTAAAGAGATATGCACTTGTAGATTATCGTAATAGTCCCCAATTCCTTCTTTTAATAGGGAGGTTGTCTGCTCGACAGCTTCCTCTAACCGACCAAGCTCCACTAAACAAAGAACCTCACCAAATCGAACTTGTGGATGATCCGGCTCATATTGGGCAGCTTCTTGGAAGAGCTCATATGCTTCCTTTGACCTTTTATCCTTTAATGCATCCATCGCCTTTTCGATCAAGCGCTTGACGAGGTTAGGATAAGGTATAATATTGGTTTTTTTCTTCTCTTGATTTTCGTCCATCGGCTCGCTCCATTGTTGATTCAATGATGAATAAAAAAGCTACTATGTTTGATTTACACATACGCACTTCCTTCTACGTATCTCCAACGCAATAGCTTCATTATAAAATGTTCATCAAATCGTCATTTGATTTTTATAGTTTAACAAGTACCGACTTTAAAAACAAATGATTTTATTTTTACTGTTACGATAACGATTACAAATTTAATGAAACAATCCACCACTTGACCAAGATTTAAGAAGCTAAGCCCTTTATCTCTATTAAAGACAAACCAGATAGACAAAGGGCAATAGCTAATCAAACTAAGCTAAATGAGATTCCTCAAACTTATTAATTTGTTGCTCATAACGCAACGTTAAACCGATCTCATCCCATCCATTTAAAAGCATTTCTTTCCAATAAGGATCGATATCAAATGAAGCTTGGAAATCGGCTCCAGAAATTGTTTGATTTTGTAAATCTACGTTTAATTCAAATTCATGTTTTTCGCCTCGTTCTAATAATTCATTCGTTTGGTCTCCATTTAAACGAATAGGCAGCATGCCATTTTTCACACAATTATTATAAAAAATATCAGCGAAACTTGGTGCGATAATTACTTTAAAGCCATAATCATGTAATGCCCACGGAGCATGTTCACGAGAAGACCCGCAACCAAAGTTATGAGCCGCTACAAGAATTGAAGCACCTTGCATATGTGGTTGATTTAACTCAAATTTTGGATTGGGCGTTCCATCATTTTCGAAGCGCCAATCAAAAAACAAAAATTGCCCGAACCCCGTGCGCTCAACACGCTTTAAAAACTGTTTTGGAATAATTTGATCGGTATCTACGTTTACTCGGTTTAACGTTGCGATTTTCCCTTGATGTTTAACTAATGGTTCCATGCTTCTCCTCCTTATCCATTTGTTTGCTTTTTGCTCTTTAATTGACGTACATCGATAAAGTGGCCCGCTATCGCCGCCGCTGCCGCCATCTCTGGGCTTACTAAGTGTGTCCTTGCCCCTTTCCCTTGTCTCCCTTCAAAGTTACGGTTCGATGTAGACGCACATCGCTCCCCTTCTGGTACAACATCAGGGTTCATACTTAAACACATACTACAGCCAGAATCTCTCCATTCAAAACCAGCTTCTTTAAATAAAATATCCAAGCCTTCCTTTTCAGCTCTTTTCTTAATACTTTGTGAGCCTGGAACGACAAGCGCCCTCACACCGTCTGCCACCTTATGCCCTTTAACTACATTGGCAGCAGCTCGAATATCACTTAATCTCGAGTTCGTACAGGAGCCGATAAAAACATGTTGGATCTTAATTTCATTTATCTGTGTATGTGGTGTTAAGTCCATATACTCTAAAGCTTGTTGGATCGATCGTTTTTCAACCTGATCTCTGCCATCCTCTGGAGCTGGAACTAATTGACTTATACCAACACCCTGTGATGGATTTGTCCCCCATGTCACCATCGGTTCAATTTCAGCCGCTTCAATCTCAACTGTACGATCATATTTTGCATCCTTATCTGTTGCGAGCTCCTGCCATTGCTTCATTTTTTCTTCAAAGCCTTCTCCCTTTGCCACAAAAGCTCGGTCGCGTAAATAATCGAAGGTAACTTGATCGGGACTAATTAAGCCCGCCTTCGCACCAGCTTCAATCGACATGTTACAAATCGTCATTCTCTCTTCCATGGTCATACCCCGAATAGCTTCTCCAGTAAATTCAATAATGGAACCCGTTCCTACATCGACTCCAAATTTTGAAATGATCGCTAATACAACATCTTTAGCCGTAATACCAGCTTGGAGCTGCCCATTAATTCGAACTTCTAATGTTTTAGGTTTGGACTGCCAAAGCGTTTGTGAAGCTAACACATGCTCCACCTCACTAGTACCTATTCCAAAAGCCAATGCTCCAAATGCTCCATGTGTAGACGTATGACTATCCCCACATACAATCGTTTTTCCAGGTTGTGTCAATCCTAATTCAGGACCAATAACGTGAACAATTCCGTTATCAGGACTATCTAAATCAGCAATTTCAATTTCAAACTCTTCACAGTTTTTTTGTAATGTCTCCATTTGCGTACGAGCAATGATATCAGAAATATCGTATCGATTTACCGTTGGAACATTGTGATCCATTGTCGCAAAAGTTAACTCTGGTCTTCTTACTTTTCGTCCAGCTAACCTTAGTCCTTCAAACGCTTGTGGTGATGTTACTTCATGCACCATATGCAAATCAATATACAGAAGGCTAGGTTTGCCTTTTTCAGCTACCACTTCGTGCTTTTCCCATATTTTCTCGATAATTGTTTTTCCTACCATATTTGTCCTCCATACCCCATTTGTCTATTGTGTTTAAACAAATGCCTCGGCCTTTATTTGCTGAATAACAAGTTCCGTCATTTCGTCGGTCGATCGTGCAGCTTCACCCTGTGCTAAATCGACTGTTCGATGACCTGCATCTAAGACTGCATCAATGGCCTTTTCTATCGCTTCTGCTTCTTTTTCAAGACTAAATTCATATTTCAACATCATGGCTACTGATGCAATCGTTGCCAATGGATTAGCAATACCTTTACCTGCTATATCGGGTGCCGAACCATGAATCGGCTCATAAAGACTCGGTCCAATTGCAGAAAGACTCGCAGACGGGAGCATTCCAAGAGATCCCGTTAACATAGAAGCTTCATCACTCAGAATATCTCCAAACATATTTTCTGTTACCACGACATCCAATGACTTTGGTGAGCGAATTAATTGCATGGCTGCATTATCAACAAGCATATGCTCGAGCTCTATTTCTGGATAATCCTTCGCTACGTCCTCTGCTACTTCTCTCCAAAGACGGCTTGATTCTAATACATTCGCTTTGTCAACTGAAGTTACCTTTTTATTTCTCACTTTCGCAAGCTCAAATCCTTTACGAATAATTCGTTCTATCTCACTTCGAGTGTATTTAAGGGTATCAATGGCCACTTCCTCACCATCAACTTCCTTCCGCTCTCTCGGTTCACCAAAATAAATACCTCCTGTTAACTCGCGAACGATCATCAAATCAACATCTTTTACAATTTCTTTTTTTAATGTCGACGCATCGGATAAACTTGAAAAAACGGAAACCGGTCGTAAATTCGCAAATAGCTGCAACTCTTTGCGTATGTCTAATAACCCTTTTTCAGGTCGCTTTTCTCCTGGTAAAGTGTCCCATTTAGGTCCCCCAACGGCGCCTAAAAGTATGGCATCGCTCTGTTTACAAATATCTACCGTTTCTTGAGGTAGTGGCAAACCCGTTGCATCAATGGCACACCCTCCGATTAACGCTTGCTTCGTCTCAAATTGATGCCCATATTTTTGAGCGATTTCATCAAGCACTCGTAAACCTGCTCGTACTACTTCCGGTCCAATGCCATCCCCTGCTAAAACCGCAATCCTTTTATTCATATCAAAACCCTCCCATTAATAAAAAGTAAAAAAAGCGCCTAAGAGATTTGGAGAAAACAGCTCCAATAAATCAACTCCAAGACGCCTCCTTTATACTTCATTTTTTACTTAGCTATTGACTGGACTTTTTGTTTTATTTTTAACAAAAGGCATCATTTCTCGTAACTCACGTCCAACAACTTCAATAGGATGCTGACTTTCTGATTTCGTAATGGCTGTGAATTCAGGACGATTTGCTTGGTTTTCTAAAATCCAGCCTTTAGCAAATTTGCCTGTTTGAATATCAGACAAAACCTTTTTCATTGCTTTCTTTGTTTCATCTGTCACGATTTGTGGTCCAGCTACATAATCGCCCCACTGTGCCGTATCAGAAATAGAATAACGCATCGTCTCAAGTCCACCCTCATACATCAGGTCAACAATTAGTTTTAATTCATGTAAGCATTCAAAATAAGCGACTTCTGGCTGGTAACCAGCTTCTACTAATGTTTCAAATCCGGCTTTAACAAGTGCCGAAGTTCCTCCACAAAGTACGGCTTGCTCTCCAAATAAATCGGTTTCGGTTTCTTCTTGGAATGTCGTTTCCAATACACCTGCTCTCGCAGAACCAATTACTTTTGCATACGCTAATGCCATTTCTTTTGCTTGACCAGAAGCATCTTGATAAACAGCGATTAGGCCAGGGACACCTGCTCCCTCTTCAAATACTCTACGCACTAAATGACCAGGGCCTTTTGGTGCCGCTAAGAAAACATCCACATCAGAAGGTGGCACAATTTGATTAAAATGAACATTAAAGCCGTGTGCAAAGGCTAGTGCTTTCCCTGCTGTTAAGGCCGGTTCGATTTCTTTTTTATAGACAACTGGTTGTAATTCATCTGGTAGTAAAATCATGATTAATTCCGCTTGCTCAGCAGCTTCACTCACACTTACGACTTTAAAACCATCTTCTACTGCTTTATCCCAAGACTTCCCTGGTCGTAAACCGACGATGACATCTACGCCGCTTTCTCGCATATTTTGTGCATGTGCATGTCCTTGTGAACCGTATCCGATTACCGCTACTTTTTTACTTTGTAATACTGATTCGTTGATATCCCCATTGTAATATACTTTTGCCATTATTTATCTCTCCTTTGGAATCTTTTTATTGAATTTATAGAAAAATCCACGTGACCTTGTTCATTTAAGGTCATTGTGAAATTAACCGCGATTGTTTTATATGGAAGTTAGTGCGAACATAGAGCGTTACTCGTCGCTACCGAAAATTATGCTACGCATCCTGCGGGGTGGCACTAAGCTAATCGGCGCAGCCAGCGGATCTCAGCTCTGTCACTACTTCCCGCGGGCATATTTTCGTCCGCTGGGTTACTGATAATTCTCAAGTTCACAAAACCATCAAACACCATTCATTTAAAATGAAAATGAAAAAAAACTAATTGAATGAAGTGCCAACTGTCAAAGAGCCAAACACTACTTTCATCTTTGTTGGTGGCGAAGTGAATCAGCTTCGCCATGTGGGTTTTATATGAAAGTGTACTTAAGGGTGATAGTTCGTGCCTTGAAGTTAGCTGGTCATCCATCTTGCGCGATAGACGACCTTAACAGCTCACTGCTCTCTTTTTGGTCATGCGACTCCTGATGGTGATGGAGTTTAGACATACTTAGAACAAATATTAAAAAGAATAAGAAAAAGAACAATGTGAATGAAAAGCCACCAGTAAAGAATTAGAGACTTTTTGTATTTAATAGATGAGTGTTAACCGGTTGGCTTCATTTTGTAGCTTTTTACTTCCTCGGTTAAAGGCGGTTATACCTGTTCTTGCTAAATCTCGAATGCCATATGGTCTTAGTAAATCTATAAATGTCTCAACTTTCTGATAATCACCGGTAATTTGAACCGTCATTGATTCGCGACCAACATCTAGGATTGATGCCCTAAATGGATTAACTAAAGCAGCCACTTCAGCTCGTTGCTGTGGTGAAACGAGGATTTTAATTAAAGCTAGCTCTCTAGCAATAATAGCCTCATCTGTAATATCTTTTACTTTCAAAACATCGACTTGCTTATTCAGTTGTTTGGTTACTTGTTCAATATTATCCATGCTATCAACCTGAACAACAAAGGTCATTCTCGATACGGTTGGATTTTCTGTAACGCCGACTGTAATACTTTCAATATTGTAATGCCTTCTTGCAAATAAGCCTGTAATACGATTGAGAACGCCTGAGCTATTATTGACTAGTGCGGTAATTGTCCGTTTCATGGCTTTACTCCTTCCATTTGATGAATACCTTTTCCTGGTGAAATCATCGGGTATACATTTTCTCTTTGAGCCACTCGAATATCTGCTAAAACTGGACCAGGATAATCCATCATCTCCTTTAATGCCGCTTTCAGTTCAGAAAGCTTTTCTACTTTCATCGCTTTAATATCATAAGCATCTGCCAGCTTCACAAAATCGGGCTGAATAGGGAATAATGAATTGGAATATCGCTCCCCATGGAAAAGTTGTTGCCATTGTCTAACCATGCCCAGTTCGGCATTGTTGACGATAATAATTTTTACCGGAAGATTTAGTTCCTGTAAAATTGACAGCTCTTGGGCAGTCATTTGAAATCCAGCATCGCCAATAACCGCTACAACTGGCAAGTTCGGTTCCGCAAATTGGGCCCCAATAGCTGCTGGGAAACCAAAACCCATCGTTCCTAATCCTCCAGAGGTTACCCAACGATTAGGTTGATTAAATTTATAATATTGTGCCGACCACATTTGATGCTGACCAACATCCGTTGTTACTACCGCTTCTCCCTCTGTCACCTCATGAATCAACTGAATCAACTTTTGCGGCTTTATCACTTCGCCATCTTCTTTATACCAAAGTGGGTAATCCTCTTTTAGCTGTTCTAAATCAGAGCGCCAAATCGCACTTTTACTCTTCTCGCCATTCGCATCAATTAATAATTGGAGAGCTTGCTTGGCATCTCCAACTACCGGAATATCAACATGAACATTTTTACCTATTTCGGCAGGGTCAATATCAATATGAACCACTTTGGCATGTGGAGCAAAGTGGGCAAGGTTACCTGTCAAACGGTCATCAAACCTAGCACCAATATTAATTAAGAGATCTGTTTCATAAATGGATATATTGGCGGTATAGGTTCCGTGCATACCTGCCATTCCAAGAAATAAATCATGCTCTCCCGGAAACGAACCTAAGCCTAAAAGTGTATTAGTAACTGGAATTTGTTGTTGCTCTACATACGTTAATAAATCATTTGCAGCTTGGGCATGAAGAACGCCAGCACCCGCTAAAATTAATGGTTTTTTTGCTTCAGTAACAGCTTCTACGACTTTTTTAATTTGTAATTTATTTGGGATAACCGTTGGTTGATAACCCGGTAATTCAATCGGTTTGTCATAACGGAATTCACCTTCCGTTAATGAAATATCCTTGGGCAAATCGATTAATACTGGTCCTGGACGACCTGTCTTCGCAATGTGAAAGGCTTTTTTGATAATTTCAGGTAATTCCTCCACACTTCTAACTTGGAAGTTATGTTTTGTAATAGGCATCGTAATTCCGATAACATCTGCTTCTTGGAAGGCATCTGTACCGATAACAGACGTACCTACTTGCCCAGTAATCACAACTAACGGTAGTGAATCCATCATCGCATCGGCAATTCCTGTCACCACATTGGTTGCACCAGGTCCAGAAGTCACAATACAGACACCCGGCTTACCAGAAACTCTTGCATAACCCTCTGCTGCGTGAACAGCCCCTTGCTCATGCCTTGCTAAAATATGTCTGATTCCTGTTTTGTAAATCTCATCGTATGTTGGTAGAATCGCACCGCCAGGGTAACCAAAAATGATATCCACTCCTTCAAGTGCAAGAGCTTTAATGAGCATGCTAGACCCTGACATCTTATTTGTTTCTACTTTTTCTTGCTGCTCCTCTTTTTTCACTTGTGTTTTCATTCATTTTCCTCCTCTTTTTAATCTATCTATTTAGTTAATCATTTTTGCTTTATATGAAAGTTAGTGCTTATGCTCATGTATGTTGACCTTTCGGTCTTTGTTTTTGGTCCGTTTTTGAAAATCGAAATCGCCTTATCAGATGAATGAATTCATCTGAATGGCGGTTTCGATTTTCAAAACTTCACGCGAGCGTGAAGTAGCCAAGCGAGCTTGGCTAACGGTCCAAAAACACTTGGATATTAGAAGCTATCCTGATGTGTTATTACTCTCTCTTTTTTGTTGGTTGTGGCTGTTTGTGCGGTGCGCTGAATCTTTTTGCAAAGCTCGTGCGTAGCTATCTTTCAAAAAGTAGCGGGGCTACGGAAAAAAATGAGCATCCTCAAAACCAAATTGAATGAAGTTGTGATTTTTGTTAGATTTTCGTACATGATTTTTTCGATAAAAAAAATCCTTCCACTCCAACGAACATTGCAATCGCAACGTAACGAAGGGGTGAAAAGATTTACTTTCCACGGTACCACCCTTTTTCATCAAGTTTCCTTGACCTCAGGGATGAGCAAATAGCTCACCTCATTTTAGTAACGAGTGCTTTGAACACCCGGTCAATCCTAGTAGACACATAAATGTTTACGTTCAGACCAACACTCAGAGGGGACTTTCATTCTATGTGACAACACCGCTTTCCAGCAATCACGGCTCTCTGTAGAAGTCCAGACATAGAATTACTTTACCTCTTCAACGTTTGTTTCCTATTTATATTTTCATAACCCCACCAGTATTCGCAGAAGTTACTAATTTAGCATACCTTGCTAAATAACCTTTTTTGACCTTTGGCTCTGGTTCAACAAAACCCTCTTTACGATTAGCATGTTCTTCAGTTGTAACTAGCCATTCAATCGTTCGATTAGGTAAATCTATTCGAATCCTATCACCATTTTCGATAAAGGCAATAGGTCCACCTTCTGCTGCTTCAGGTGAGATATGGCCAATCGAAATTCCTCTTGAAGCACCTGAGAAACGTCCGTCAGTAATGAGTGCTACCTTTGTGCTTAGGCCCTTTCCTGCAATTTTAGAAGTTGGGGCAAGCATCTCTGGCATTCCAGGACCACCTTTAGGACCTTCATAGCGGATAACTACTACATGCCCTTCTCGTACTTCGCCATTATCAATACCTTCTTGAGCTTCTTCTTGAGAATTATAAACGATAGCCTCCCCTTCAAAAACTTTAATAGAAGGGTCAACGGCACCTACTTTAATAACAGCACCATCTGGCGCAAGATTACCATATAAAATTGATAACCCACCAACAGGGCTGTATGGATTATCCTTGCGTCGAATAACATCGTCGTTCGTAATTTCTGCGTGTTTCACATTTTCATATAAACTTTTTCCTGTAATTGTAATTCGCTCAGGATGTACAGCTCCATCAATACTGCAAAGCTCCTTAATAATAGCACTTACTCCACCAGCTTTTTCGACATCATCCATTGAATAATCTGAAGCCGGACTAATTTTAGAAAGGTATGGAACTCTTTCAGCTACTTCATTAATTCTATTTAAATCATATTCAACTTCAGCTTCATGAGCTATCGCTAAAGTGTGGAGAACTGTATTGGTCGAACCTCCCATAGCCATATCTAAAGCAAAAGCATCATCGATTGTTTCTTGAGTGACGATATCACGAGGTCGAATATCTTTCTCTATTAAATTCATTAAATGTTTAGCGGCATCTTTAATTAATTTATGGCGCTCGTTGGATGTAGCAACAATCGTTCCATTACCTGGTAAAGCTAAACCGAGCATTTCCATTAATGAGTTCATTGAATTCGCCGTAAACATTCCTGAACAGGATCCACAAGTAGGACAGGCACTCTGTTCAATCTCAAGCAACTCTTCTCTTGTCATTTTTCCAGACGAGAAAGCTCCTACGCCCTCGAAGACTGATACTAAGGACAGACTCTTACCATCTTTCGTTTTACCTGCTTCCATCGGTCCACCTGAAACAAATACGGCCGGTACATTCGTTCGAACAGCCGCCATGAGCATACCCGGTGTAATCTTGTCACAGTTCGGAATATAAAAAACTCCATCAAACCAGTGAGCATTAATGACTGTTTCAGCAGCATCACAAATAATTTCACGACTTGGTAATGAATAGCGCATACCAATATGACCCATTGCGATACCATCATCGACACCAATCGTATTAAATTCAAAAGGAATACCTCCAGCCTCTCGGATCGCTTCCTTAGCTACTTCAGCAAACTTATTTAAATGCATATGTCCTGGAATAATGTCGATATAAGAGTTACAAACCCCGATAAAGGGTTTATCCATATCTTCTTCAGCTACCCCAGCTGCACGAAGTAAACTTCGATGCGGAGCACGGTCAATACCTTTTTTAATCATATTACTTCTCATTACTATCTCTCCCAATCTGTTGCATTTTCTCATATTATTCAATTCAAAATTATCTCATTCTCTATATTGAAATAATTAGAATTTCACCAACGATTAAAACTCACTATTTAGAAAATTCTGTTTAGATTAGCGAGAAAATATCCTTGTTGAGAGGACAATCGTCTTTTCCGATTGCATTTTTTATTATTGAAATTAATGATACGCTGATTCTTGTTGATGGTCAACCACTTTTATTAAAATAATTTGATAATTTAGATAACCGGTAACACTTGAATGCGTTTACATGGTGATGAGAGAAAGATTTGACTCATCAAAACTTTCATTTTCATGGTTTAAGCCCTAATGTATATCATTACACTGTATGAAGACAACTTACTTCCTTCTCTCTCCTTTTTGTTGTCCTCATCCTCCTTTGACGAATACATAACTTCTTTCCTCTACCATTTCGTTGCCCTCATCCTACTTTAATGCTCGCGTCACTTTTTCCACCTTGCTATCATTCTCCTAAAAAACATCACACAACATACCTACACATTCCGTTGCAATTTTTTGATCATTTTACATAACTATGATGAGTAAAATGGCATGAATTGGACAAACTATGGTTGGGTGATGTCATGAGCGTAAAAAGAACTAGACGGAGATTTTATTTTATAAAGAAGTTTCCATTCATTAAAAGGAGATCGGCAAATAGAGCTTCTCTCATCTTGGTGAAGGACCGCTTTAAAGAATGTCGGACCGAATCTGAGAAAACATTGTACGAAAAGCTATATTCACAACTTTATTATCCATCTCCACGAATTTATATTGGTGGAGTTCAGGTTAACATGGCTTTAGTCCCTTATCGGATCGCTTTTATTGAGGTGACGACGAAAGATAAAGAAAAACGAATTATAAAGCAACTCAAGAAAAAGAAGTGGCATGTCCAATTTTATGACCCTACCAAAATAGTGGACTCAAAGAAATGCGAGGAGTATTTAATGAATGAAGCAAGACTCCAACCACAGCTCCAAATAACCGAAATGTAAACAAACAGCGAAAAATGCTTGCAAACAAGAAGCACTTTTCGCTGTTTTATATTTTATCTAATTTGAGATGAGGTTCATCTGGTAAAACCACTTTGATAGAATCACCCGGACTTACCATGCCTCCTTCTAAAACAATACCCATCACTCCAGCTTTTCTTATCACATGTCCAGATTCATCTTTATCTAACACGGCTTCCATTAGTCCATCTTGATAATGATCAATTTGTTTACATGGATTCCTTAAACCCGTTAACTGTACTTTTGCGTTTTCACCGATTTCCAAAACCGTATCCACTGGTAACATTAATAACTCGATTCCTTTTGTTGTGATATTCTCGCCTAGTTCACCTGGATTGATATGAAAACGATTGTTAAGCTCATGAAATAACTCTTCATGAATAAGGTGAACTTGTCGTAAATTCGGTTGATTAGGATTTTTGGCAATTCGCGAACGATGTTTGACTGTTTCACCACAATGAGCATCGCCTTTGACACCAAGTCCTTTTAATAATTGAATACCTTCTTGAATATGCTTGCTAAAAGAATGCTCAGCATTTTTACTAACTGCTGTAACTCGACCCATTTCCAATCTAAATCCCTCCTATAATACCTACGTAATCGACTCCTCTCTCAATTCTACTCTACTTACAAAAAATAATGTTCATTTCCTAGAAAAAAGATGTGCAAAATGAATCGATCTTTTTGCACATCTTTGTTTTCACATCATGTTACAGCTTGCTTAAATCCGGATATCCGCTTGTTGCCCAAGCACAGTCCACCAATAAGGAAGCACCCTTGTCACTCTTTTTTAAACATTTGTGTAGATTTATGTCGATATATTTGAGCCAAAACTTTTCATAGGACAACCTTATGTTTGGCAATACTACAAATAAGACACCGTTGATTCTAATGTGAAAGGAGGAATAAACGATGAAATTTTATATTAACAAGGAGGATGGTAAAGGTCGTAAACGCGAAACACATATCGAATTGCCTGCACAGTTTATTATGGCAATCGCTACAGCAACAGGAACACTTATCACGATTCTTTTGAACTTGTAAAGATGAGCCGTGCAAGTTCTGGAACTTGTACGGCTCTGTAATGGTCATCCATCATTTAATTCGATTGCACAAACTCTTCTAATGCTTCCATCTGCTTTTGCATCTCTGCTTGGCCTTTTTCATACAGGGCTTCTAGTTTTGCTTTGCTTCTCTCCACACGCCCAACATCCAACTTTTCGCTTGGACTAATCACAAATAGATGGCCCTTTTTTTCTTCATCTCGTATAAATTGTAACGTTTCATTATAAATCCGGTGCCTTTGCTCCACCGCTCGAATAAGTCCTGGATATTGGCGATATTTACGCCTTAACAGCCATCCATGCGATTGTGGCTTCTTCACGTAATCCCGATTTTGCGTAAGAATCACGATATTTTTTGTATGCCCGTCTTCTATCGACTTCTTAATAGGAATCGGATCGGCAATCCCTCCATCCATCAAAATCCGCTGTTGATAAGGGACGACTGGTGCGACAAATGGTAATGAACTAGAAGCCCTAAGCACCGTATATAAATCACTCGGCCTTTCCACACGATCGTAATAAATCGCTTCGCCTGTCATACAATCGGTTGTTCCGATTACTAAATTTTCTTCTGCTTTTCTATACGTATCAAAATCATAGGGCATTAGCTCATTAGGTAGCTTATCAAATAAAAAATCCATACCAAAAAGTTCTCGTTTTTTTACATAGTTTCTAAATGATAAGTATTCAGGATTATCAAGGAAATCCATATGTACCGAACGATTCCTATCTTTTTGTTTAGAAATATATGAGGAACCATTACAAGCCCCTGCCGAGACACCAATCACATAAGGAAAATACATGTTACGCTCCATTAACTCTTTTAGAACACCTGCCGTAAAGACACCACGACTGCCGCCACCTTCAAGTACTAATCCTGTATTGGACATTCTATCTCCTCCTCCACTCCTATCTAATGTTTACTTATTATAACAAAATTCATCTAATTCTTACTCCAAAGAAGCTCAGCTTTTATATGAAAGTTATTGCTGATGCCCATGTGCGGAGCTTTGCTTACCGCTACCGAAAATCATGCTGCGCTGGATTACTGTAAATTCACTAATTCAAAAAAGTAATTCAACACAATTCTTTCAAAATGAAAAAGAACAAATTCAAATTAATTGAAGTTCCATCAGTCAAAGACCCAAAATTCACATTCATGTTTGTTGGTGGCGAAGTGAATTGGGCTTCGCCATAGAAGTTTTATAAGAAAAAACACCTCATTTGTCCGAGGTGTTTGTTTCCTTTATTTTTTTGCCGCTTCAATCAGTTCTCTTAAATCAGGATTAAAACCTTTAACCGCTTGCTCTCGAAAGACAGTCACAGGTACACCCATAAATCCAAACTTTTCAACTTCTTGTTGGTATTGCTCACTTTCCATCACATCACGAACTTCATAAGCTACTTCTTCTTGCTCAAGCAAATTCTTGACATAACCACACTCTACACAGCCAACTGTTGAGTAGACAATCATTTTCTCAATCATGAAGAAAAAGCCTCCCCTAAAGCATTTTTGGTGATTTTCCAATGAGAGGTATGCCATTTTACATGTCCATCCTCGAGTAAAAATACTTGAGGTGATTCATGCTTAATGTCAAAGTCATCGGCAATTTGATTTGATACGATACGATGCTCGATCACATAAACAACAGATGCTGATGTGTCAGAATCAGAAACAAACGCTTGAAACTCATCATAAGCCTTTGCACTAATCGGACATGTTGTACTATGTTTAAAAAGGAAATGAGTACCTGATTGCTTTACAAATTCATTCATTTCTTCTATAGAAGTTAATTGTTTCATTTTCATCGCTCCTCATTCAATTTGCTAAACACTATACATTAACTTTACCATATTTTATTCGAAAATACGTCATTATAGAAACCGATAACGTGATATCCGAAATGGGGTATCTACTTTGTCTTTAAAAAGATTAATTTATAAAAGCGGTACAATGGGGATTGAAACCCAAAGAACCACTTAAACTCTATCGAAATTCGGTATATGGTGATTGGTGCTGGTATATGTTCTGTTCAAGTCGCTGAAGAAATTTATAAACAAACCCATTAGAAATTTCCAAAATCTATATTATGGACTATCCAGTCCAAAACTGCTATCATTTTACTTAGAAGGAGTGGTCACATGGCTCGTCCTACAAAATTTAATCGTGATGAAGTGTTAGAAAAAGTCATGCTTGTTTTTTGGGAAAAGGGATATAACGATACGTCTTTAGAAGATCTTTTATCAGTGACAGGATTAAGCAAGAGTAGCTTATACCAAGCTTTTGGTAATAAACATGAACTCTTCCTAACGGCTTATCATCTGTATTGTAACCAGCAAATGGAGACATTACAATCAATCTTACATGCCGATAAACAAGGTCTTGATGCTATTATTGATTTTTTCACCTTGATTACATCAGCAACGGGTGACGAAAAAGCAAAAGGCTGTATGACCTGTAATGAGGCCATAGAGCTTGCCCCAAATGATAAGCAGTTTCAACAATTGCTTGAAGACGAATTCTTAAACGTTGAGAAGCAGCTTCTTACGGCAGTTGAACGTGGTAAAAAAGATGGCTCAATATCTAACCCATTAGATACCCAGCTCGTTGTTCGCTTTCTAACAGCCGCCTTACAGGGAGTCAATGTGTTAACACGCTCACAAACCAATCCAAATCGTTTACATGAAACCGTTCAAGCCATTGAACAATTATTACAAATACCAAAGGGAGATGAATAAAAATGAAAGTAGAAATTTGGTCTGATATCGCGTGTCCATTTTGTTATATTGGTAAAAGAAGATTTGAGAATGCGCTAGAACAATTTGAAGGTAAAGAAGATGTAGAGATCATTTATAAGAGCTTCATTTTAGACCCAACAGCGCCAAAAGATTCTAAGCAATCAATGAATGAAATGCTTGTTGAGAAAAAAGGAATGGCTTTGGCACAAGTGGAGCAAATGCAAAAGCAAGTAACCGCTCAAGCGAATGAATTAGATTTAGACTATAAGTTAGATCAAGCCATTATGACTAACACAACCACAGCTCATCGCCTCCTACATTTTGCGAAGGAACACGGAAAAATGGGCGAAATGAAAGAAAAATTACTCCAGGCCTATTTTATCGATGGCAATCATGTTGGGGATGTCGACACATTAGCAACACTTGCAAGTGAAATTGGACTTGAGGAAGCGAAAGTAAAGGACGTTCTAAATAGTGATCAATATCAACTGGCTGTCCAAAAAGATATTGCTGAAGCTGCTCAAATCCAAGTCCAAGGCGTACCTTTCTATGTATTTAACCGTAAATACGCGGTCTCAGGTGCTCAACCACCCGAAGCATTCTTACAAGTACTCAATCAAGTGCATGAAGAAGAGAAAAAAGAACAGCCTTTAAACGTCATCAAGCAAGGCGATGCTTGTACGGATGGAAGTTGTTAATAGGGACAGAGAACGAGCACTTCGCGAGTGCTCGTTTTTTGTTCGCGCTCCCGAGATTCAGCGTTTGCTCGGGCTTTCTTCTCCTTTTTAAGCTTGCAACCCTGTGATTCTACTTTTGGCTCACTAGATTTAACTCTAAATCTAATGAGGCCAAACCTGCTTCTACTCTAAGTCTTCCACCTCGACTAACACTTTCTAATGCACTTGAAAAAGTAGGCTGTTTACCAGCCGCTTCAAATGCATGCTCGACTCCTTTTCCTGTAACATCCATAATAAACTCAGTTGCCTCTTTCTCAGCTGCATAATCAAATGAAGGTGGATAAAAATAAACCTTTACAACGAATATCATATGTTATATAACATATGATATATAATCAACATTTTCAAAAAAGAGGGGATCCTATGCCACCGAAAAACAAATTTTCAAGAGACCAGATTGTTGAAGCAGCTTTTGCGATTGCTGAAACCGAAGGAATTGATCGGGTGACTATCCGTAAAGTCGCGGAGCAGTTAGGAAGTTCCATTGCCCCAATATACGTGAATTTCACTGATGTTGAAGCGTTAAAACAAGCCGTTATTCAAAAGATCGTTGAGATAAGTCAGCGACTATTAGCTGAAGAAACGAGCCGCTCTCCGTTCGCTAATATTGGGGTAGCGAGTCTACACTTTGCGAAAACGTATCCAATCCTTTTTAAAGATTTCGTGATGAATCAAAACGATTATTTACACGATTATGATGAGGGAATGGGAGATCTTCTCATTGAACAAATGAAAACCGACCCTGACCTTCAAGGATTTTCGAACGAAGAACTTCAAGACATTTTATTTAAAATGAGAACCTTTCAGATTGGCTTCTCCATAATGGTTGCAAACGAATTGACCGAGGCATCATTTGATATGGAAAAAATGATACGAATCATGGACAGCACCGCTGAAGATGTGGTAAGTGCTGCTCGACTACGAAAAGGAGAAAGAGGGATATGATGGGTAAAACAATTAATGAAACTTTTCTTCAAAAAACCGTGCAACAAATGACAAACAAGAGGCATAACTTCGGTGCGATTCTATCTGTGGAACAAGGCGATGGCGATTTGAAATGGGTTGGTGCAGCTGGGAACTTGCAAGCTGATGATCAATACTTTATTGCCAGTGTCACGAAGCTTTATGTAACAGCCGTTGTACTCATGTTAAGAGGAGAAGGCAGACTTCAACTCGATGAACCAATCAGTACGTATCTACCTGAAGAGGTGATTTCTGGGCTTCATGTTCTGGATGGCATCGATTATTCAGAAAAGATTACCATTCAACACCTAATCTCCAATACGTCGGGAATTCCCGATTATTTTGCCTACAAACAAGATGATGGAACGACAGTGGCCGACCTGCTTTTTAAAGGTGAAGACAAAAGCTGGCCTTTAGAAAAAGTGCTGACGTTAACAAAAGAAATGAAACCGACTTTTAAACCTGGGCAAAAAGGGAAAGTCAACTATTCTGATACTAACTATCAACTATTAGGAAGGATCATTGAGAACATAACTAACATGAGTATCAACGAAGTGTTCAAGCGTTATATTTTTGATGAGTTAGGCTTAACAAAGACGTATGTCTATGATGACGTGAACGACCAAAAGCCTGCCGCATTACACTACAAGTCGAGGACCATCCGTCTACCCCACTACATGTCATCAATCAGTGCAGAAGGCGGTATTGTCTCGACAGCGCAAGAAACGATGCAGTTTTTACGAGCGTTCTCAAGCGGTTATTTTTTCCCGGAAGAACAACTAGAAGAATTAAAGCAATGGCAGTTGATCTTTTTTCCAGGGGCTTTTTATTATGGTATTGGTTTAGAAAAGTTATGGATGCCTCGCATCTACTCACCATTCAAGCCTATTAATGAAATCATTGGTTTTTGGGGGCAGACAGGTGCTTTCGCCTTTTATAATGTGGAACGGGACTTATTCTTCACAGGAACGGTCAATCAGAGCAGTGGGTTTGGACATAGCGCGGCTGTGAAAGCCATGATTCGGATCATTCGAGCCGTATCCTGACCGGAAATGATTGCTTCAGAGGAGAATAAAAGCTTACACTTACACATTCATGTTGGTCTATCAGTAGTCAGAAATGGTTGTAGCGAATAATAAAAAAGAGGTTGTATTCCAATTCCAAACCTCTTTTTTATGTCCTCTCTTCTCATGTCCTTTTATTTCATTCCTCTATTTAGCGGATTTTTCCGTTACCGACCAAGTGCCTAATACAATCATTGACAATCCTGAGATTTTGTTTAGTGATGGATCTTGAAAGGCAGACTCGCCTTTTGCTAACCAACGACTTAGAGCATAGATCCATGACACACAAATTAGGTGCGACAACAAATAGTCATGTTTCCATTACTAGTGCAAATAATTTCAATCCACGCACCTATGTAAGGTGCGACACGAACAGCAGACGGAAAATTCGCGGGCTAAGGCATTTCAATCCACGCACCTATGTAAGGTGCGACAGCGGAATTTCTCAATTATTAAACAAAAAAGTACTATTTTTTCTAATTTCTAACCAATACCACCTCTTTTTGAAGACAAATCCTGTTAAACACACACAATTTTCGGACTCGAAATGCAAAAATATGGTGCGAATCCCCTAGGGATTTTATGTTCACCTACCATTCGCACTAAAGTTTTAGCTCTCTTCTTAAATCATTTTAATTCCTCACCCTAGTTAAATACTTGTAGGAAATACATTCGACAAATTATCCCTTATTCCTTTAAAAACCAAAAAACTCCCACCAAAGGCGAGAGTTTGTATATGTATATGTAAGATTCAAATGGCGTCCCAGGAGAGATTCGAACTCCCGACCGACGGCTTAGAAGGCCGTTGCTCTATCCTGCTGAGCTACTGGGACAAACAAGGATAAATAAATTGGATAAGCGGGTGATGAGAATCGAACTCACGACATCAGCTTGGAAGGCTGAGGTTTTACCACTAAACTACACCCGCATATTAGATTGTTGCTTTTTCACTTGCTGTCATGTCTCTTCCTCTTCCAGCAATGCTTCGAAGGTTTATGCGTCGAGACAACTCGTTGCTTTTTCATAGATGTTTCGCTCGTGGCTGAGGTTTTACCACTAAACTACACCCGCATATGATAACAATCACTAGCGACGTATATAAATATACATCAGAATCGAGTTTTAGTCAACACATTTTCATAAATTATTTGTCTGAAATAGTGATCTGATTTTTATTGTTTTTTAATTGCTTATTAAGTATTATACAAGTTTGCTCGCACGAAGGCAATGCGGGATTCTATAGGTGTCTCTTTATTTCTTAAAACTATTAGTCGGTAGAAGTGGCCATCCTTATCCAAATCGCGACCACCCCTACCATTTATAAAATTAATTAGTTGCAATTAAATTCCTTCGATAACTCGGGGTATTCGGATCCATCAATCGTATAGAAGATTACTTTTATACGGCGGTCATCTACTTCACAAATGACATAGGTTTGCGTTCTTGCTGGACGGAATGGTAATCGAATACTTCCGGGGTTAATAAATATCGTGCCATTCTCTTCATACGCTGAGGCAATATGTGAATGTCCAAAACAGACAATATCTGCACCTACCTCTTCCGCTCGATAGCACAAGTTCGTCAATGTTAGCTTTACATTATATAAATGACCATGGGTCGCATATAGCTTGGCAGAACCAATTTCCTTTGTTAACTCTTCAGGAAAATCCTCTCCGTAATCACAGTTACCACGAACGACAAGGAAATCTTGAAGTACTTGGTCGTGCTTAGCAAGTTCGGAATCACCACAATGGAGCATATAGTCCACTTCTTCACGATGTCGCTCAATCACAGGCATTAGCTCTTCCTGCCAACTGTGACTATCACTCATAATCAATATTTTCTTCACATCAAACGCCTCCTCTCCTATTTTTTATCTCTTTACCAACTTAATAAATGCTTGTTTTGTTTTAATTGTTCCAGTGCACGGGCACGATGACTGATTTTATTCTTTTGTTCAGGTTGTAATTCCGCCATCGTTTTTTTCAGATCAACCACATAAAAAATGGGGTCATAGCCAAAGCCCTCATTACCTTGTCGAGTCTCTGTGATGATGCCTTCACATTCACCTGTAAAGAGATGCCTTGTACCATTTGGAAAAACAAAGGCCAATGTACAATGAAATCTTGCCGTTCTTTCTGAAGTTGGAACATCTTTTAGCTCTCGTAACACCTTATCAATATTTGCTTCATCATCTTTATCTTCGCCTGCATATCGCGCAGAGTAGACACCTGGCTTGCCATCTAGGGCATCAACCATTAATCCTGAGTCATCGGCCAACACAGGTACTTGAAAGTGGTTAGCCATTTCCTGAGCTTTCTTAAAAGCATTCTCTGCAAATGTCTGACCGTCCTCCTTGATATCTGGAATATCCGGATAATCCAACAAGGTTTTTACTGAAATTCCTTCTTCAGCAAAAATTGAAATAAGTTCCTTAGCTTTACCTTGATTTTTCGTAGCAATTAACAATGTATTTTCCATCATTTCGCCTCATTTTTTTTCGGTTTGGCTCCAGCAATCCACGTATCAATTTCTTCACCTAACGCTTGTTTTTGAATGTCAAAAAGCTCTTCGATTCCTTTTTCAGCGTAGTCTAATAGCGTATTCATTTCGTCGCGAGAAAAAGTTGCTTCTTCACCTGTTCCTTGAATCTCAACAAATTGATGAGCACCTGTCATTATCACATTCATATCAACTTGTGCACTAGCGTCTTCTACATAACATAGATCAAGTAAAGGACTAGATTCTGTGTCCACCCCAACAGAAATGGCTGCTAAATAGTCTTGGATTGGCCACATCGATATTTTCCCTGCATTTTTCAACTTAGATACAGCAATAGCTAACGCAATAAATGCACCTGTTATGGATGTTGTTCTTGTTCCTCCATCAGCTTGAATGACATCGCAATCAATCCAGATCGTTCGTTCACCTAATTTATCTAAATCAATGATAGAACGTAGAGCACGTCCAATGAGACGTTGAATTTCCATCGTTCTTCCCGTTACTTTTCCTTTGGTTGACTCGCGCATATTCCTTTGCTCCGTCGCTCTTGGTAGCATGGAATATTCAGCTGTAATCCAGCCTTTCCCTTGCCCTCTCAAAAAAGGTGGTACACGTTCTTCAATACTCGCTGTGCAAATTACCTTCGTTTGCCCCATCGAAATAAGAACCGAACCTTCTGCATGCATGGTGTAATCTAGTTCTACCTTTACTGGGCGAATTTGATCCGCTTGTCTTCCATCAATTCTCATTATATCCTCCTCAAAATCAGGTTTATACAACCTATATCTTACACAAATACGTATTCTCATATCAGTAAACACGAAAAAGAGGATGCAGTTGCACCTCTTTTTGTTTCTTACTTATTATAAAGAAATTTCAGGAAGTCGGCAATTCGTTTTAGCGATTAGTATTTCCCTGTATTAATATCTGTCGGTCTAGAAACGGTTTCGATCGCTTCTCCCTCTTCAGAAATTAATTCTTTTTCGCCATCTACATGAATCGCAATTTCTTTTACTCCTTCTTGCTCTGTTAACGTTAAGGCAATCATATTTAATGCCTCATAAGAAATGGCCGTTGACTCTAATTCACTTAAGATTTCCTCACTTAAGTTTACAGTTAAAAGACCATCCTCAAATAATGGCTCATCTAAGACAGACACACCATGACGAATATCGGAAACTAACGACCCACTCTTGCCAGGAAGAGGCCCCATTAATAACTGCTCTAATGCAACTTGATAAGGATTATCTAAACCACTTTTCACATTTCTTGTAACTGGTACATAATAATTCGATTCACCATTAGTCCCTAAGAAATATAAGGTCACACTTTCTGTACCAACTAGATTCACCAGGCCGCCTGTCTCAAGGTTAATACCGTCACTTCGACTCATACCTTCACCAATCGGCGTTTGATTTTTTGGCATAACCTCTTGATCAAAACCATTTATTTGGATTTTTACTTTTTCGACGGTATCAAATTGTGTTAATGTCCATGTGATTGCCTCAACAATACCACGTTCCATTTCAGGGTTATACTCATTAAATTCCTCGGTGAAATTGGCTGTTGCTACACCGTCTTTAAGATTTACATTCATTTCTGTACCAGCTGGTAAAACCGCTTTAAATCCACTTGGAAGTTGGTCTGTAACAGGACCACCTTCTACTAGGAACTCGAGTGATTGCTGTAATACCCCTACTTGCTTAGGAACCATGATTTTTTGTGGAACGACTAAGCCATTTTGGTCAAATAAGTATACTTCACGCTCAATTAACTCTGCGACAGCTTCATCAGTTCCCTCTTCATCCGCTGCTTCCCCATCTTCAGACGATTCCTTACCGTCTTCATCTAGCTCTAATTCTCCTTCATCATCTACATACTGAACCGGTGGTGCATCCATTTGTTTGGAAGTTTCATCGGATCCAGTTGAACATGCTGTTGCTGTTAGGGCAACAAACAAAAGCACGGGTACTCCTCTACGTAAAATTTTACGCATAACAGTCATGCCTCCTTCGATAGTTTGTACTACTATGTATACGAGCTATCTAAAAAGAATAGACCAAGTTACGATGAATCTTTTTCATAAAAAATAGAAAGGACTTATATAGGCTCCTTAAATCCGGGGGCAGTTTGGATTGAACGACCTGTCGCCGCTTTGCTTTTATCCAACTAATTCGAAATACAAAAAACCTTCAGACGATGCTGAAGGTTACATCAAAAACTATAATTTTATCGATTGAACACACTCAACGTTCATTTCTAACCACTGATCAGCTAAGCGCTTAAATTGCTTGGCATCTCCAGTCGTGTAGAAGCGATGCCGCGGTGTTCTTTCACCAGTGTACAGGATGGATTGATAATATAAAAGACTACTAACCTCACGAGCAGTTTCATCACCAGATGAGATCAGTTCAACCTGTTCCCCTAACGCTTCTTGGATTGGTTCCCTCAGTAGTGGATAATGCGTACACCCTAAAATTAAAGTATCAAAATCCCTATTTTTTAAAGTTTGTAATGTATCATGAACAACAGCGGATGCTTCAGGACCGCGAAAAATTCCGCTTTCAACAAGTGGCACAAATGGTGGACACGCTAAGCTCTCTACTTTTATTTCAGAATTAATCGCAAAAAGCTCTTTCAGATAGGCCTCACTCCTGATCGTACCTTCTGTTCCGATCACAGCGATATGGTCGTTCTTTGTTGCCTTTAACGCACTTACTGCACCTGGATGGACAACGCCAATTGTCGGGATACTGAGCTTTTCATTCACTTCATCTAATACAACAGCCGCTGCTGTATTACAAGCAATAACAAGCATTTTAATGCCCTCATCCAATAAGCGATTAATCATTTGCCATGTATATGTTCGAACCTCTTCCACAGACCTTGGCCCATACGGGCATCTTGCAGAATCACCTATATAAATAATTTCTTCCTTTGGTAATTGCCTAAGTAACTCTTTAGCAACCGTGAGTCCACCTAAACCAGAATCAATGACACCAATTGGTTTAACCAATATCTTTCCCTCAATTTCTATGATGACTTACCACGTCTATTATTTACCACGCTTACGCTTCATCTCTTCATAAAGGTGGTGAAGGTTTTTTTCTAGAAAATCCACATCTTCATCTGAGAAAATATAAAGAATGTCTTTTAAGTATTCTTGTCTTTGAATAATCACTTCTTCAATGATTTTTTTCCCTTTATCTAACAGGTGAATACGGACAACCCGACGATCATTCTGATCCCTGACTCGCTCTACGAGGTCATTCTTCTCCATCCGATCGATTAAATCAGTCGTCGTACTAAATGCTAAATACATTCTGCCAGATAAATCTCCAATTGTCATATCGCCTTTTTCACTTAACCATTGTAAAGCAATAAATTGTGGTGGTGTAATTGGAAATTGATTTAAAATCTCGCGCCCTTTTTGTTTTATCATTTGTGCAATCATTCGTAAAGAACGCTCGATTTCATAAACCTTTTGCTCCTCCAAATACCGCACCTCCCTAGTTTGTTGTCGAATACTTTGTATATGCGTCGATTATTTGCTTGTACTATGTATTAGTTCATTGATGATATCTCCTTTCATTTTCCCTGTTTTCCGATAAAAGATCAAGAGTAAAAATAGTGACATAAGCCTTTGAGCCCTTTAACACCTATCCTTTCATCGACTCCCCTTTTATAAATCAGTTGCTCGGGCTTTCTCCCGCTTTTTCCGCTCACAACCCCGCGATTCGACGTTTGCTCGGGGTTACTCCTTCTTTTTACGCCCGTAACCCCGCGATTCACCGTTTGCTCGGGGTTACTCCTTCTTTTTACGCCCGCAACCCCTCGATTCGCCGTTTGCTCGGGGTTTCTCTCCCTTTTTCCGCTCACAACCCGCGATTCACCGTTTGCCCGGGGTTACTCCTTCTTTTTACGCCCGCAACCCCGCGATTCACCGTTTGCTCGGGGTTTCTCTCCCTTTTTCCGCTCACAACCCCGCGATTCACCGTTTGCTCGGGGTTACTCCCTCTTTTTCCGCCACCAACCCCTAGATTCCGCTTTTCCTCGGGCTTCTCCTCCTCATTTCACTCAAATGAAAAAAGCAACCTACACTAGCAGGCTGCTTTTTTCCATTTGGCTTATAATAAATGTTTTCGTACTTGTTCTTCAATCTCTTCAGATGTGTCTAAAGCAAATAATTGCTCGACCCATGTGCCGAGTTCTTCTTTTGAGAGATTTAATATTTGGCTTCTTGCCGGTAGTATAGACGTTGCACTCATACTAAACTCGTCCAAGCCTAGCCCTAATAAAATAGGAATAGCAACTTCATCTCCTGCCATCTCTCCACACATACCGACCCATTTTCCACCCTTGTGGGCTACCTCGATTACATTTTTAATGAGTCGAAGAATGGCTGGGTGATACGGTTGGTATAAATACGAGATGCGTTCATTCATCCGGTCGGCTGCAAGCGTATATTGGATAAGGTCATTTGTACCGATACTAAAGAAATCAACTTCCTTCACAAAACGATCGGCAGCCACAGCTGTAGAAGGGATCTCGACCATTATCCCAACTTCAATCGAGTCAGATACAGAAATGCCTTCTTCAATAAGCTTGTCTTTTTCTTCTGCTAATAAAGCTTTTGCTTGTCTTAACTCTTCTAACGTAGCAATCATTGGGAACATCACTTTTAAATTACCGTACGAGCTGGCTCTTAATAACGCACGGAGCTGAACTCTAAAGATATCAGGCATTTCCAAACATAAGCGAATAGCTCTTAAGCCTAAAAATGGGTTCATTTCTTCTGGTAAATCTAAATATGGAAGTTCTTTATCGCCACCAATGTCTAGCGTACGAATAACAACAGGCTTACCGTCCATTTTTTCTAAGACGGTTTTATACGCTTCAAACTGTTCTTCTTCAGAAGGTAGTTGGTCACGACCCATATATAAAAACTCTGTACGGAACAGACCGATGCCCTCAGCACCATTTTTTATGACACCTTCCAAGTCCTTTGTCGTTCCAATATTTGCAGCTAGCTCAACATGTGTCCCATCTGCGGTAAGCGTCCTTTCAGAAACAAGTTTTTGCCAAATTTCTTTTTCCTTTAAGTATTCAGATCTCTTTTCCTCATACTTAGAAATTTCTGCTTCTGTTGGATTAAGAATGACTGTTCCATCCATACCGTCCACAATCATCATCATACCATTTTCAATTTGAGCGGTAATATCTTTTGTTCCAACGACAGCAGGAATTTCTAATGAGCGAGACATAATGGCTGAATGTGAAGTTCTACCACCAATATTGGTTGCGAAACCTTTTATAAATTCAGGATTCATTTGAGCCGTATCAGATGGTGTTAAATCATGTGCAACAACAATAGTCTCCTCAGTAATCGTTGCGAGTGAGGTAGCTTCATAGCCGAATAAATGGCTGAGCACTCTGGTTTTTACATCATAGATGTCTGAAGCTCGTTCTTTCATATACTCGTTATCCATATTTTCGAACATATTAATAAACATCGTTGCTACCTGATTTAGTGCATAGGCAGCGTTAAATTGCTCGGTACGAATTTGATCTTTTACCGCATCAACGAGCTCCGGATCTGACAGTACTAATAAATGCGCGGCAAAAATTTCGGCTTTATCTGGCCCAAGTTTTTTTTCAGTTTCATCTTTAATTGCTGAAAGCTCTTGCTTTGAAACGGCAAGAGCTTCATCGAATCGTTGTAACTCATCTTCTACATTCTCCACCTTTGTATCATGAAGATCAAAGGAGGGTTCTTCATGCAAGAAGGCTTTAGCAATCGCAATTCCTGGAGCTGCTGCCACCCCTGTTAAGACGGTACTCATTATTCTCCAAGACCCTCCTTGATAATTGCTTCAAGCCCCGCTAATGCATCTTCTGCATCCGATCCTTCTGCTTTAATTGTAACTTCTGCTCCTTTAGCCACACCTAAAGACATAACACCCATGATTGATTTTAAGTTCACTGATTTCCCTTTATACTCTAAAGTAATGTCCGAAGAATATTGACCTGCTTTGTTCACTAATTGTGTAGCTGGACGTGCATGAATTCCTGTTTCAGCTGTGATTTTAAATGTTTTTTCTGCCATTTGTATCAACCTCTCTTTAATTAAATTTCATTATAAGTAGCTCGATGATAGCATCGATGATTATTGCCTTCCATAGTGAAGATCATGAATAAGTAGTTTTTCAAAAGGGTTGTATAACATATACATCCTTACATTACCCTTTCAAACAAAGAATTACACCAATTTTGTCTACTATTCACCCATAACTTAACGGTATACTCTTCATTTTATTAGTCTATTTACAAATAATGACCAAATATTAAGTTATAAAACCTACCAATTCAACCTCAGTATATCACGGTTAATCACGAACTCCAATATGTATATACAAGATTTTTTAATCTCTGCATAATCTTATCTAAAGCATGATTTTCCGTCAAGAATTTTGTTTACTGAGTCCACATCCAAAATTAGGTTATTTCCCTTTTTTAAAACTTTTACAAATTGATAGCACACGTTTTTTCTTTTTCACATATACTATGATGACTAAAACCCTTCACCATGGGAGTTTGAGTAACCCACATTCGCTCTTAGCCCGAGCAAGAAGGAGTGAACTCATGAAAGGAGCAGAATTCGGACCTAAACCTTTACTTACAAAAAGGGAGCGGGAAGTATTTGAGCTACTCGTCCAGGACAAAACGACGAAGGAAATTGCACAACAACTCTTCATCAGTGAGAAAACCGTAAGAAACCATATTTCTAATACAATGCAAAAGTTGGGAGTAAAGGGGCGCTCCCAAGCTGTAATTGAACTAATAAGACTAGGTGAATTACAAATTTAAAAGCACTCACTTATTTTTTGTGGGAATGTTTTTTTACGAACCTAGAAATGAAAAGAGCCGACATATGCTTATGCACATGTCGGCTCTTCTATGATAAAAATAATTGAGATTGAGAACAAATGGTATCATGCGCCATCGTTTCTCTCTATCTCGTATTTTTAGATTCATCCAAAGAAATTTTTGAATGATTGTAAAGCAGTTGAACGGTTAAGTGCAGCAATTGAAGTCGTTAAAGGAATTCCTTTTGGACATGCTTGCACACAGTTTTGTGAGTTACCACAGTTAGCTAATCCACCTTCACCCATAATTGTCTCTAAACGCTCAGCTGCGTTCATTTCCCCTGTTGGGTGTGCGTTAAAGAGACGTACTTGTGAAAGTGGCGCCGGTCCGATAAAATCTGATTTACTGTTTACATTCGGACAAGCCTCTAAACAAACACCACATGTCATACATTTTGAAAGTTCGTAAGCCCACTGGCGTTTTGATTCAGCCATACGTGGTCCAGGACCTAAATCATACGTACCATCGATCGGGATCCAAGCTTTCACTTTCTTCAACGAGTCAAACATTCTTGAACGGTCAACGACTAAGTCACGTACAACCGGAAATGTTTTCATAGGTTCTAAACGGATTGGTTGTGTTAACTTATCAACAAGTGCTGTACAAGATTGTTGAGGTTTTCCGTTAATCACCATTGAACAAGCTCCACAGACCTCTTCCAAACAGTTCATATCCCATGCTATAGGCGTTGTCTTCTCTCCTTTAGAGTTAACAGGATTACGACGAATTTCCATTAAAGCTGAAATGATGTTCATATTTGGACGATAATCGAGTTTAAACTCTTCTTCATAAGGCTCACTTGTTTGATCATCTTGACGAAGAACTTTGATTACAACTTGTTTTTCACTCATGATTTACCAGCTCCTTGTTTCTTTTGCGAGTAGTCACGTTTACGAGGTTTAATTAATGAAGTGTCTACTTCTTCATATTCAAATTCAGGTGCCTTCGTAGTTGGGTTATACGTCGCTTTTGTTGTTTTTAAGAACTCCTCATCATTACGTTCTGGGAAGTCTGGCTTAAAGTGAGCTCCACGGCTTTCATTACGATTTAATGCACCAATTGTGATAACTCGGGCAAGATTTAACATTCCTTCTAATTGGCGCGTGAATGAAGCACCTTGGTTACTCCATCTTGCTGTATCATTAATGTTAATATTTTGGTAACGTTCCATTAACTCTTGAATTTTCTCGTCTGTACTTTGTAACTTATCGTTATAACGTACAACGGTTACGTTATCAGTCATCCACTCACCTAATTCCTTGTGAAGGCTGTACGCATTTTCAGTACCATCCATCGAAAGAATACTATCGAATTTATCTTGTTCTTTCTTCAGCTCACGCTCGAATACAGAAGAAGCAACAGAATCAGCCGACTTTTCTAAACCATTGATATATTCCACAGCGTTAGGGCCTGCCACCATTCCGCCATAAATCGCTGATAATAATGAGTTAGCTCCTAAACGGTTTGCTCCATGCTGAGAGTAATCACATTCCCCCGCTGCAAATAATCCCGGAATATTCGTCATTTGGTTATAATCAATCCACATGCCACCCATTGAATAGTGAACCGCTGGGAAGATCTTCATTGGCACTTTACGTGGATCATCACCCATGAACTTTTCATAGATTTCAATAATTCCACCAAGTTTGATATCAAGTTCTTTCGGGTCTTTATGCGAAAGGTCAAGATAAACCATGTTCTCACCATTAATTCCAAGCTTGTCATCCACACAGACAGAGAAAATCTCACGCGTTGCAATATCACGCGGTACTAAGTTTCCGTATGCTGGATATCTTTCTTCTAAGAAATACCACGGCTTACCATCTTTATATGTCCAAACACGTCCACCCTCACCACGAGCAGATTCACTCATTAGACGAAGTTTGTCATCACCAGGAATCGCCGTTGGATGGATTTGAATAAATTCGCCGTTGGCGTAAGCAACACCTTGCTCATAAAGTTTGGCTGCTGCATAGCCCGTATTGATAACAGAGTTCGTTGATTTACCAAAAATAATCCCTGGACCACCTGTAGCCATAATGACAGCGTCACCTACAAATTGACGGATTTCTGAGGAATGTAGGTTCTGCGCTGTAATCCCACGACAGGTACCTTCATCATCAATAATCGCAGATGTAAATTCCCAACCTTCATATTTGGTCACAATACCACTCGCTTCATAGCGACGCACTTGCTCATCTAAAGCGTATAATAATTGTTGCCCTGTAGTTGCACCAGCAAATGCCGTTCTGTGATGTTGCGTGCCACCAAAACGACGGAAATCTAATAAACCTTCTGGTGTACGGTTAAACATAACACCCATACGGTCCATTAAATGGATAATCCCTGGAGCTGCTTCTGCCATTGCTTTTACTGGAGGTTGGTTCGCTAAGAAGTCACCACCATACACCGTATCATCAAAATGCTCATATGGTGAATCCCCTTCACCCTTTGTATTAACCGCACCATTGATACCGCCCTGTGCACAGACTGAGTGCGATCTTTTAACAGGTACAAGGGAAAATAGATCGACAGGTACACCTTTTTCTGCTGCTTTAATGGCTGCCATTAAACCGGCTAGTCCACCACCGACAACGATAATTTTGCCTTTACTCATCTATACCCTCTCCTTACATGTTTGCTAATTCTGGATTAATAAATGCAAATGTTGCTGAAAGCCCAACGTATGTTAATGCGAGGAAAAGTGCAATGGTCGCGTATGTAGCAATACGTTGTGAACGAGGTGTTACGGTAATTCCCCAAGAAACTAAGAAAGACCAAAGTCCATTAGCTAAGTGGAATGTTGCAGAAATAACACCAACAATATAAAAAACTAACATAAATGGCGAGCTTAAAATATCAGCCATCATATTATAATTTACTTCAGCATTACCTAAAGCCGCTTGAAAGCGAGTTTCGTATACATGCCATGTAATAAAAATTAATAAGAATACACCTGTAAAACGTTGCAGTGCAAACATCCAGTTTCTGAATGTACCATAACGTTGAATGTTATTTTTTGCCGTAAAAGCAATATAAATTCCATAAATGCCATGATATAAAATCGGTAAGAAAATAATGAATATTTCCATTGCATAACGGAATGGTAAATTTTCCATAAAATGTGCCGCTTGGTTAAATGACTCTGCTCCTCGTGTTGCAAAATAGTTAATGCTTAAATGCATTACTAAGAAGATACCGATCGGAATAATCCCTAATAAGGAATGTAACCGACGATTAAAATACTCTTGATTACCAGCCATGCCTTTTCCCCCCACATAAATTAATGTTTCCTATCCTGTTTGTCCAAATGGTTTCAACTACATTTTTCTTTCGTATAAATATGTACCTCCCCCGAGACATAACATACTTTGTACCAGTTCCACTTTTGAATCTTTTGGTAAGATTATGTGAAAAAAATCCGACAAATTTATTGTACTCCCATCAGATCTTGTCGTCAAGAAAACGGATACATACTTTTTATGTTATTTTATAGGAAATCTCCATTACTAACTTATCAAATAATTCTGTTGTTTGAAAGCGTTAAATTACTTTTTTATAAAGAAACACTTATTAATAATAACAGTTATTCCAATTCTATAAATAAACTTAAAATTACGAATATATTTTTATGGTATTTAAATATAATAGGCTTTTGTATGAAAGTTCAATGAGTCATGCTCACTTTTCGAGATAACTTGACCATTCGGTTTTTGTTTTTGGTCCGTTTTGAAAATCGAAAGCATCTTATCAGATGAATAAATTCATCTGATAAGATGCTTTCGATTTTCAAAACTTCACGCAGTGGCGTGAAGTTGCCAAGCAAGCTTGGCTAACGCTCCAAAAACACTTAGATTTTTGATACTAATCCTGATGGGTTACTACTCTCTCTTTTTGTTGGTGGTGGCTGGTTGTGCGGTGCGCTGAATCTTTTTGGGAAAACCCTTGCGGGTAACACCCAAAAAGTGGCGTGGCTACGCATAATATGAGAATCCTCAATACCGTTATTGAATGAAAAGCCACCAGTTAAAGAGCTAAAGAGCTAAACCACACTTTCATCTTTGTTGGTGGCGAAATGATCCCCGCTTCGCCATGGACGTTTTGTATGAAAGTTAGTGCGAACATGGAGCGTTGCTCGTCGCTACCGAAAATTATGCTCCGAGACAACCGCGTGCCGCAGGATTCTACATAATTTTTCATCCGCTGGGTACTGCTCATTCTCAAGTTCAATATCATTCTTACAACACTCATTTAAATTGATAAGAACAAAATCTAATTAAACGAAAATCCACCAAGCAAGTGAAGAAGAAATTCTAGTTGAACGAAATGCCACCAGTTAAAAAGTACAAATAAAATTGAATGAAGTGCCAGTAAGTGAAGGGGAGAGGTACAATTTTATGTTTATTGGTAAGGGTCCAGGCTATTTTTCGCCCTGATCATGTCGACCACCGCTCCTCATCGACAGGTTCTCGCCCATTTTTCATCCTGATCATGTCGACCACTGCCCTTCATCGACAGGTTCTCTGCCTTTTTTCATCCTGATCATGTCGACCACTGCCCTTCATCGACAGGGTCC
The DNA here is from genome assembly GCA_001038565.1 of Alkalihalobacillus pseudalcaliphilus. GTDB lineage: Bacteria > Bacillota > Bacilli > Bacillales > Bacillaceae_D > Alkalihalobacillus > Alkalihalobacillus pseudalcaliphilus. The sequence continues at coordinate 92,834 of LFJO01000010.1, read as the reverse complement.
AGGCTATTTTTCGCCCTGATCATGTCGACCACCGCTCCTCATCGACAGGTTCTCGCCCATTTTTCCTCCTGATCATNCCTGATCATGTCGACCACTGCCCTTCATCGACAGGTTCTCTGCCTTTTTTCATCCTGATCATGTCGACCACTGCCCTTCATCGACAGGGTCCAGGCTATTTTTCGCCCTGATCATGTCGACCACCGCTCCTCATCGACAGGTTCTCTGCTTTTTTTCGCCCTGATCATGTCGACCACTGCCCTTCATCGACAGGTTCTCAGCCTTTTTTCATCCTGATCATGTCGACCACCGCTCCTCATCGACAGGTTCTCGCCCATTTTTCCTCCTGAGCATGTCGACCACTGCCCTTCATCGACAGGTTCTTAGCCTTTTTTCCTCCTGAGCATGTCGACCACCGCTCCTCGTCGACAGGTTCTTTGCTTTTTTTCCTCCTGATCATGTCGACCACTGCCCTTCATCGACAGGTTCCAGGCTATTTTTCGCCCTGATCATGTCGACCACCGCTCTCAAGAAGTACGACAGCATCTCATGTCTTTGATATTCTGCTGAAAGCTATTAAATTTTACATAATTTGTGTTCGTTATCATAGAGATAATTCCTTTGAATCTATGTATAATAAAAGACGGAGAGGGTGGTTTTTATGGAACAAGAGACAAAAAATGAAGAAATCGAGCAAGAACAAGTTGAGCAGCAGGCTCCTCCTTTATTTCATTATGACTTAATTCGTAATGACTTGTTACAAGAATTATTAGGCACAGAGCATGAAAACATTTTATATTGGGGCGGAAAATCACTAGCTCGCAAATATGCTTTACATACATTCGATGAAATCATTACTTTTTTTGCACATGCTGGATGGGGTACATTAGAAATAGAAAAAAATAAAGCAACCTCAAAAACATTAGAGCTCAGTGGTGACTGGATGGGAAAAAACGACTCCCGTTGCTACCAACTTGAAGCTGGCTTTTTGGCTCAACAAATTGAACAGATGCAAAACCAAATGACTGAAGCTACTTACGATATAAAACGAAAATATGTCGTTTTTCATATTAAGTCTGATAAACATGATTCCGTTTCATAACGGATTGATGAATGAGAATAGCCACAGGTTTCAGCCCTGGCTATTCTCTTATTCTTTTAAAGCACCTCGTGGGCGACTTCTTCTGCTAGCTGGAAAGCTTCATGTAATGCTTCCACAGCAATGACCATATCATCCTCTGAAATGACCGTAGACACTTTAATTTCTGAAGTACTGACCATCTTAATACTAATGGCTTCATTTGCAAGGACATCAAACATTTGAGCAGCAACACCCGGATTAGATACCATACCCGACCCAACAATGGACACTTTGGCTAACCCTGATTCGTATTCGATGTTTTCATAATTTAATTCCATCTGTGCTTTCTCTAAAGCTGATATCGTATCTGTAAGAGTCGATTGTGTAACGGTAAATGAAATGGTTACATGCTCTGAGTCTGTTTCATTTTGGACGATGATATCAACGTTAATAAAATGTCGTGAAAGCGTACTAAAGAGTCTTGCCAACGTATTCATTTCATTAGGTAATCCTACCACTGACACCTTGGTTACATCATTTTCAAATGCAATTCCTCTTACTACTAAGCCTTTTTCCACAGAGACTACCTCCTCAATGATCGTTCCTTCTTCTTCAACCATACTTGACGCTACGACAAGTGGGACATCATAATTTTTGGCAAACTCGACGGCTCTTGGATGTAAAACCCCCGCCCCTAAATGAGCCATCTCTAACATTTCATCATACGAAATCGAATGAAGCTTTCGAGCCGCCTTCACAAAACGTGGGTCCGTTGTGAATACACCTGTAACATCGGTATAAATCTCACATCGCTTTGCCTGTAATGCAGCAGCTAAGGCAACCGCCGTTGTATCGGAACCACCACGACCTAATGTTGTAATTTGACTATCTTGTGAAATTCCTTGAAAACCAGCAACAATAACTACTTGATTTTGATGTAAAGCCGCCTCAATTTTAGTTGTATTTATATCTTGAATTTGTGCATTTCCATGCTGTGTATCTGTCTCAATTCCAGCCTGCCAGCCAGTATATGAAATGGCATCTATGCCACGTTCCAGCAAAGCCATTGTTAATAAAGCAATCGTTACTTGTTCGCCCGTTGTTAAAAGCATATCCATTTCTCTTTTGTTCGGGTTTTCAGTGAGTGCTTGAGCCATTTCTACTAAAGTATCCGTTGATTTTCCCATCGCAGAGACGACTATAACTAGGTCATTCCCTTGAGTAAAGGATTCTGCAATTCGATTTGCTACATGCTTAATTCTCTCTACTGTACCAACCGAGGTTCCACCATATTTTTGTACGATTCTAGCCAATTCCTTCATCCTCTCTTTTTGCTCCCACTTTCATCCCACAAGAAAAGCTCGATGGTTAAGGCAAAAATAAAAAGCAACGAAAAAGGAGATCCCTTCACGTTGCTTGTCATACTAAGCCGCTCCATAGCTCCCTTTATCCACGTGAGATAGTTCTCCACATAACCCTGGGTTGATTATGTGACAGCCTTATGCCTATTTAACATAAGTCCAGCATAAAAGGATCTGAGTTCCTTCTAAACTTCGGCAAATTCGCCTTTTAGGCATCTTCAATGGGGCTCATTCCCCTCCAAAGCCTTACTAATCGTTTTTGCTCCTCTACCATCACTCCCTAAAAAAGAAGTATGGCTTATTCAATTAGTTAAGAGTTTAACAAAACCTTATCCCCTATGCAAGCAAAATTTTCGATTTATTTGCTTGAAACTTTATTCACCTTGTTCCTCATGTAAAGCTTCATAAATGCTTTTTGCTACATGTAATGGAATGCCATCTAAGGCTAACTCATCAATTGTTGCTTCTTTCATTTTCTTTAATGAACCAAAGTGCTTTAGTAATTTTGTTTTTCTTTTTTCTCCGACACCTGCAACATGATCCAAGGCTGATTGTAGAAATGATTTCGAGCGAGTTTGCCTGTGAAAACTTAACGCAAAACGATGCACCTCATCCTGAATTCGTTGTAATAGATAGAATTCATGGCTATCTCTTTTTAAAGGAATTACAATAGGCGGTTCTCCCTTCAGTAACTGAGAAGTCTTATGCCTCTCGTCCTTCGCTAATCCACATATCGGTATCGTTACGTTTAATTCATCCTCTAAAACCTCCTGAGCAGCTGCAATATGCCCTCTACCACCATCAATGACAATCAAATCAGGCATCGGTAGCTTCTCACGCAAAATCCGTAAATAACGCCTTCTAACTACTTCTCGCATTGAGGCATAATCATCCGGACCTTCTACCGTTTTAATTTTATATTTTCGATACTCTTTGCGATTCGGTTTTCCATCAATAAAAGTAACCATTGCCGATACTGGGTCCGTACCTTGAATATTGGAATTATCAAAAGCCTCAATTCGATACGGGGCTTTGATTTGTAAGGCTTCCCCTAATCGTTCCACAGCCTTGACTGTACGTTCTTCATCACGTTCAATTAAGGCGAACTTTTCTATTAATGACGTTTTCGCATTTTCATTAGCGAGTTCTAATAGTTCTTTCTTTTTCCCCTTTTTTGGAACTGTCACGCTTACTTCAAGAAAAGATTCAAGCAATTCTTGATCGACAATCTCTGGAATCAAAATTTCTTTTGGTTTGATATGCTCTTTTTGACTATAAAATTGGGCGATAAATGTAAGAATATCCTCCTGGGCCTCTTTATAAAAAGGAAAAATCGAGACATCTCTTTCAATTAATTTCCCTTGACGAACAAAAAAGACTTGTACACACATCCAACCTTTATCATAAGAAAAGCCAAAAACATCCCGATCAATTCGGTCATTAATCGACATTTTTTGTTTTTCCATAACGGTATCCATATAAGTTAACGTATCTCTTAACTCTTTGGCTCTCTCAAAATTTAACTCTTCAGATGCTTGCATCATTTTATCTGTAATCTGTTGTTTAACTTCGTCATGTCCTGAACGTAGAAATTTTGTGATTTCCCTTACTAATTCTTGATTTGTCTCTTTAGAAATTTCATTGACACAAGGTGCCAAACATTGTCCGATATGATAATACAAGCAGACCTTATCAGGTAAGGTTCGACACTTTCTTAACGGGTAAAGTCGATCCAATAATTTTTTGGTTTCATTAGCCGCTCCTGCATTAGGATAAGGTCCAAAATATTTCCCACCATCTTTTTTTACTTGCCTCGTTGTAATTAGACGTGGATGCTCTTCATTGGTTACTTTTAAATAAGGGTATGATTTATCATCCCTGAGCATCACATTATATTTAGGTTCATGCTTTTTTATTAGATTGAGCTCTAATATAAGTGCTTCTATATTAGAAGAGGTTACAATATATTCAAAGTCTACAATCTCACTTACTAACCTTTGTGTTTTACCATCATGAGAACCTGTAAAGTAGGAACGCACACGGTTTTTTAACACTTTTGCTTTACCCACATAAATAATCGTTCCCTGCTCATCCTTCATTAAATAGCAGCCTGGCTTATCTGGTAAAACCGCTAGCTTCTCTTTTAAACGGCTCATATGTCTCCCACCTTTTTATCCATTACTATTATTTTACCATGAAAGTGACAGAAGTGCCTTTTCAAGGATTACACGATGCACGTATCTAGAGCAGGGTCAAAGAAAAGCGAGTAGCTACATGGCTACTCGCTTTTTCTCATACTCTTAAAGGTGCTTATTAATGAGTTCTGCTAAAGCTTCTTTCGGTTGAAAACCAACTGTTTGGTCAACAACTTCACCGTCTTTAAGTACAAGTAGTGTTGGAATACTCATCACACTGAACTTTCCAGCTGTTCCTTGATTCTCATCAACGTTTACTTTAACAATCTTTGCTTTATCACCCATGTCAGCATCTAATTCTTCAAGTACTGGAGCAATCATTTTACATGGACCACACCAAGGTGCCCAGAAGTCAACTAAAACGACACCATCACTTGTTTCTTGTGAAAATGTTTGGTCTGTTACATTAACAATAGCCATTGGATAATAGCCTCCTTCATCAAAGACAATTTCTTCTTACATTCATTATTATAACATTATCGTAAAATGTGTGCGAATGTATTGCTCGGGTTTTATTATATCCATTTTGATTGCGTTTATATGCTTTTTTCCTCGTATCTCCATACACTTTACTTCCTTGGGGTTACGAGCTCTTTTTCCGTTCATAATCTCGTGATTCTTCATTTGCACGGGCATTCTCCCTCTTTTTTCACCCGTAACCCTGAGATTCAGCGTTTGCTCGGGTTTCTTCCTCTTTTTCTTCCCGCACCCCCGCGATTCTGCTTTTACTCGGGCTTTCTCCCGCTTTTTCCGCCCGTAACCCCGTGATTCAACGTTTGCTCGGGCTTTCTCCCGCTTTTTCCGCCCGTAACCCCGCGATTCCACGTTTGCTCGGGGTTTCTCCCGCTTTTTCCGCTCGCAACCCCGCGATTCCGCTTTTACTCGGGGTTTCTCCCGCTTTTTCCGCTCGCAACCCCGCGATTCCGCTTTTACTCGGGGTTTCTCTTAGTTTTCCGCTCGCAACCCCGCGATTCTCCGTTTACTCGGGGTTTCTCCCGCTTTTTCCGCTCGCAACCCCGCGATTCTCCGTTTACTCGGGGTTTCTCTTAGTTTTTCCGCTCGTAACCCCGCGATTCCGCTTTTACTCGGGGTTTCTTTAAGTTTTTCCGCTCGCAACCCCGCGATTCCACGTTTGCTCGTATCCCTGCTCCCCGTTTGTACTCTATAAAGGCTAATCTAGGAATACCCAAAAACGATAAAATAACCATGTACACTTTGAAGCTGACAAAAAGAGAAGCTATGTTGTAGGAAAAGCGAGGACGGGAAGTAACAATAAGTCGGAAAGAAAAAGTGACGACAACGAAATCGAGTGAAGGGACTTTTATGTTGCCATCAAAGCGGGGTGAGGACAAGGAAATGGCGTGGAGAGGCGTTAATGTTGTCATCAAAGCGTGATGACGACTTCCGAGCCCCCCCAACCCTTAGCCTCCTAATAAAGTCACGACCAGTTACTCTTTCTTGGCCCTGCTCTCTAACTTATCGTCCAAGCCATAAAAAAACAGACAAGCACGGACAAACCTGCCTGTCTGTTTTGTTTGCCTTGATTTTATGCTTCTTTATCAGCTGTTTCACTAGCCTTCGCTGATTTTTGTTGTTCTTCTTCCACAAGAACTCGTCTTAATACTTTTCCAATCAGCGTCTTCGGTAACTCTTTTCTAAATTCATAAATACGAGGAACCTTATAGGCGGCTAAATGCTTACGGCAAAATTCATCTAATTCCTTCTCCGTCACCTCTTTACCTTCTTTTTTGACAATGAATGCTTTCACTGTCTCACCACGGTATTCATCTGCGACCCCAATGATGGCTACATCTGCCACTGCTTCATGTTCAAATAATACTTCTTCAATCTCTCTTGGGTAAATATTAAAACCACCTGCAATAATCATATCTTTCTTCCGGTCAACAATATAAAAGAAGCCATCTTCATCCATATAACCCATGTCACCCGTCAAAAGCCAATCACCTAGGAAGGTCTTTTCCGTTTCCTCTGGACGATTCCAATAGCCTTTCATTACTTGCGGTCCACGGATAGCTACTTCTCCTATCTCTTTCACTTCAGCTTGCTCACCTTCAGGTTTCACAATAGCCACTTCCGTATCTGGCCATGGTAAGCCAATACTTCCATGTATTCTTTTACCCCAAATTAAATTAGCCGTTGCTACAGGTGCCGATTCTGTTAACCCGTATCCTTCTACTAATTTTCCGCCAGTTACATTTTCAAACGTTTCTTGCGTATCCAAAGGTAGAGCTGCCGCTCCGCTAATACAAGCCTTAATTGTCGATAAGTCGTAATTTTCTCTCGAAGGCTCATGTAACATGGCTCGATACATAGTTGGTGCACCCGGAAACAGGGTTGGCTTTTGTTTATGAATAGTCTTTAAAGCGTCCTTCACATCAAATTTTGGTAAGAGGATACTAGTGAACCCATTCATGACAGCCAAATTCATGACAACCGTCATACCATATACATGGAAAAATGGTAATACCGCTAGCATTTTTTCTTTCCCTTCTTCAATATTATAAATCCAACTCTTACACTGATAAGTATTTACATACAAATTACGATGGGTTAGCATGACCCCTTTGGATAGTCCTGTTGTACCTCCCGTATATTGAAGTAAAGCCAAATCCTCACTTGGATTAAATGGAACTTCTGGTTCCTCCGTACTTCCTGCCTTTAACCATGGTAAAAACTCAATCGTTTCTTGATCATACTCAACACTTGTTAATGTCGGATTTTGTTTCTTTTGAACAAATGGATACAATACATTTTTCGGAAATGGTAAAAAATCTTTGATACTCGTCACGATGACATATTCTAAGGAGGTTCTTGGTCTTACCTTTTGAACTCTTGGATACACTAAATCTAAACAAATCATCACTTTTGCGCCAGAATCTTTCATCTGGTGTTCAAGCTCCCTCTCAACGTACAAAGGGTTCGTTTGAACAACGATCGCACCCGTCATTAATGCCCCGTAGTAACTAATCATGGATTGAGGACAATTTGCAAGCATAATTGCAACCCTGTCACCTTTCTTAATTCCTAGTCCCATTAATTGATTGGCGAACTTTTTTGCTTGTACATAAAGTTCTTCAAAAGTAAGTTTTTTGCCGAGAAAGTGAATCGCTTCGACATGTGGGTATTTCGTTGCTGTTCGTTTCAAACACTCGTGTAAAGGAATATCATCATACTCAAGTGTTGCGGGTACTTCTTTTGGATAATGAGCAAGCCAACGTTTATCAGTCGTAAGCATTTCGTCCTCCTTTCAAAACTTGAAACAGGTTTCTTCTACTCCATTTTATTGCAAACGCTTTCAAAAATGAACATTTTTATAGAAATTTTCCGAATTTTCGTTCGACAATTATAGACAGACTATTCTGTTCTATATCATAATTCGACAATTATCAACAAATTCCTCTGTTCTCCTTTTCAAAAAACGACCTATGCTTTCTTTAGCACAAGTCGTTTCAAATCCAAAGCTACACAATAAATAGTAAATAAATAAAACCTGCTATAAAGAATAGTACACAACAACCAATTAAAATCTTAATTAAATTCTCCAAAACTCTAGCTCCTTAAATGGGTGAGAATCTTAAACACTTTTGATGATCTTATAGAGCAACGATACAAGCACCTACTACGTAAGAGATACCTACTGATAAAATAAACGAAATGGTACCTACTGCTTTATTATTTTTAGCTAGCTCTTCATCCACTTTAAAGCTTGGACTCAAAAATTCAAAGATAAAATAGCTTAAGAGCATTAAAACAAATCCTAAGGCGCTCCAGCCTAACATAATTAACATCGAGTCTGATTGTTCAATAGAATGTCTAAAGATATTAGCAACACCCAATATTTTTCCTGCTGTAGAAAGAGCGACAGCGACATTGCCCTTTTTTAGCTCTTCCCAATTATTATACGAGGTAACAAGTTCAAAGATCGATAAAAACAAGAGAAGTGCTAACATAGCTATACTGTAATAAGCTGCTGTCATAAAAATCTCATTTTGTAAAAGTGTTTCCAAATCCTGTTACCTCCTCATTATTTTAATTCAACAACCGTATTTCCTAAGCCACCCTCGTTCATGGCCGCATCTCTAGCTGTTTTCACATGTGGGTGCCTTTTTAAAAGCTCTTTCACGCCTTTACGAAGTGCACCAGTCCCTTTACCATGAATGATTGAAACTGAATGATAGCCTGCAAGCAATGCATCATCAATGTACTTTTCGACCTTTAGCATCGCACTCTCATAACGTTCTCCTCTTAGGTCTAGTTCGTGCTTGACGTGACTTTCCATTCCTCTCACAGTTGCCAAAGGTTTCGTTTCAACCGGCTTGCTGTTTTCAATGTACTGTAAATCGTCTAAAGCGACTTTCATTTTCATAATACCCATTTGTACAATATATTCTTGTTCAGAAACCTTCTCCACAATCGACCCTTTTTGTCCAAAGCTTAATACTTTCACTTCGTCTCCTAGTCGTAATTCCTTCTGTTTCTGAGCTTGCTTCTTTATTTTCTTTTGCTTAGGTGTTAGTTTAGGAGCTGCTTGTTCTAAATGTTTTTTCGCATCAATGATTTCATGCTCTTTAACTGCTAAACCTTTCTTTTGCATATCCCTTAGCTCATCAATAATCAATTCAGCTTCTTCTCGAGCTTTGGCAACCGCTTTTTCTGCTTCAAGCTCTGCTTGCTGCAAGATTTTTTCTTTTTCTATTTGAAGCTCTTCCATTTGCTTCGTTAAATCTCGATGTAGTCTTTGGGCATCTTTACGGATTCGTTGCGCTTCTTCCTGTTCTTTGTCAGCTGTTTTTTTACTCTCTTCTAAAGACACAATCATGTTTTCAACTTGATTGGAGTCACTATCAATTTGCTCATTAGCTTTTTTAATAATGTCTTCACTTAATCCTAAACGGCGAGATATCGCAAAAGCATTACTCCGCCCAGGCACGCCAACAAGTAAGCGATAGGTTGGTCTTAATGACTGTACATCGAATTCAACACTTGCATTCATAACACCTTCACGGTTATATGCATAACCTTTCAGTTCACTATAGTGGGTAGTCGCAACAACTGATGCTCCACGCTCATACACATAGTCCAAAATAGAAATAGCTAATGCTGCACCTTCTGTCGGGTCTGTTCCAGCTCCTAACTCATCAAATAAGACGAGGCTTTGGAAATCAACTTTATCCAAAATTTGAACAATATTAGTCATATGTGAGGAGAACGTACTTAAGCTTTGTTCAATCGATTGTTCATCCCCAATATCAGCGAATATTTGCTGGTAGACAGACATGGTCGATTCTTCTTGGACAGGAACATGTAACCCAGATTGCATCATTAATGTTAATAAACCGACTGTTTTTAGGGTGACCGTTTTACCACCTGTATTAGGGCCCGTAATAATAAGAGAACGGAACTCCCCTCCCAACTCCACATCAATCGGTACAATTTCATCTGCAGATATTAAGGGATGTCTTGCTTGCTTAAGCTGAATATGGCCATGCTCATTCACAATAGGTGCGGTTGCTTTTAATACCTTTGCATAATGAGCCTTTGCAATAATTAAATCTAGCTCTGCTAATGTCTGTAAGTTATCAAGTAATTCATCCGTTATTTCGCTCACTTGTTGAGACAAATCCATTAAAATTCGCTCAATTTCTCGCTGTTCTTTTACTTTCGCTTCTCTTAATTGGTTATTCAACGTCACAACAGCTTGAGGCTCAATAAATAATGTTTGCCCAGACGAAGACTGATCGTGAACAATACCACCAAATGAGGCTCGGTATTCTTGCTTGACGGGAATAACAAAGCGTTCATTACGAATCGTAATAATCGAATCTGATAACATTTTGCTAGATGAGCGTGTCATTTGTTCCAGCTTGGAGCGAACGGACGCCTCATAGCTTCGCACTTGATGTCGAATCGTTCTTAATGCTTGGCTTGCTGAATCTAAGACATGGCCGTTATCATCAATACATTGCTTAATGGCCTTCTCAATATGTGTCAGAGGTTCTATTGTTTTTGCATGTTCATAAAGGTAAGGTAGTTCTCTTTCCTCCTCCTCAACAAGCTCAACGATAAATTTCTTTAACTGTCGACCTCCATAAATAGTACTCGCTATTTCCATTAATTCGTTTGCAGCTAATACCCCACCAATCTTGGCACGTTTTGTATGGGCGTTCACATCATAGATGCCACCAAAAGGTATTCTACCTTTAAACCTCAAAACGTTTGCACCTTCACTTGTTTCTTTTTGCCAAATGAGAATTTGTTCTTTCTCAATAGAAGGCTTAAGCTCCGATACTTTTTTTCTGCCTAAGGATGAGGAAACATGCTCACTAAGCTGCTGCTTCATTTTTTCATATTCAAGCACACGTAGTACACGTTCCATATTCGTACCCCTTTTTTCTACATATTCTAGTCTACTTATTGCGTCTTATAAATGTTTTAAATTGATCTAATGTCCACGTATTGACGATCAAATCGGGATTTGCTAAACCTTTTACAGCGATACCAACACCGTATTTCATATGTTCTAGCATATCTATTCGATGTGCATCCGTATTAATAGCAATTGGTACTTCAAGCTGATGAGCTTTTTTAACCCAATGGGCAGCTAAGTCCAGCCGTTGTGGGTTGGCGTTTAACTCTAAAGCTGTTCCTGTTTCTTTGGCTAGCTCAATCAATTGGTCGACATCGACTCGATATCCGTCTCTTCTACCTAACACCCTTCCAGTTGGATGGGCAATTAAGTCAACATGTGGATTGTATAAAGCTGTCTTTAATCGTTCTAAGATCACATCTTCTGTTTGTTGGAAGGAAGAATGGATAGATGCTATGACAAAATCAATATCTTTCAAAATATCATCATCATAATCGAGCGTTCCATCTGGTAAAATATCCATTTCTATACCGGTGAAAATTTCAATATCGTCATATTTTTCATTGAGCATTCTTATTTCTTCATGTTGCTTTAATAAGCGCTCTACTGATAAACCATTCGCAACCCTTAAGAACTTAGAGTGATCGGTAATCGCCATATATTGATAACCCTTTTTTCTCGCGGCTTCGATCATCTCCACTAACGTATGTGCACCATCACTAGCTGTTGTGTGCATGTGCAAGTCTGCTTTTATATCCTGTAACTGTAAAAATTGAGGATGTTTGATAAAATGTTCTATCTCACCTTGGTTTTCTCTGGCCTGTGGTGGGATAAAAGGTAAATCAAAATGAGCAAAGAAATCATTCTCTGTCGCAAATGTAGTGACTTCACCTGTCTCAACATTTTCAACACCGTACTCACTTATTTTCTCATTTCTCGACTTCGCTAACTGTCTTAAAGCAACATTATGATCCTTTGAGCCTGTAAAGTGGTGTAAAGTAGTTGGAAATTCCTCATTGGTCACTAAACGGAAATCAACAGAAATAGGATATTCACCTGTCATTTCAATCGAAACTTTTGTTTCTCCCTGTGCAATCACTTTCGTCACATTCGGTAATTGAACTAATTGCTCTCCTACTTTTGTTGGCTCGTTTGTCGCAATAATAAAGTCAAGGTCTTTCACATCTTCTCTCATTCTTCGCAAACTTCCTGCTTGCGAAAAACGCTCTACATCGTCAAATGTATCTAAGTGATTCAGGATCTGCTCAGCTATAGGCAAAACGAAAGGTAATGCTAAACGTTCTGGTCTGGTTGAGACTTCTTCTATGGCTTGAAGAATTTTTTCTTCCGTCTTTGCTGCAAAGCCTGCTAGTGTTTGTACTTGTTTATTTTCGCAGGCTTGCTTTAATGTTTCGATATCGACGACTTGTAGTTCTTGATAAAGCTTTCCAATTTTTTTGCCGCCTAGACCTTGAATTTTTAATAAGGGTATTAATCCGTTTGGTACTTCTTCCATTAATGTGTTAAGTAAATCAGAGCTGCCTTTTTCTTTTAGTTCCTTAATTACTTCGGCTGTGCCTTTACCTATTCCTTTAAGTTCTTCTGGTTTTTCTATTTCATCTAAGGAGCGTTCATCTGTTTCTAATGCTTGTGCGGCTTTACGATAAGCCGAAGTTTTAAAGGGGTTCTCTCCTTTAATCTCCATATAGATTGCTATTTTTTCTAATATTTTTATGACATCTTTTTTGTTCATGACTATCGTCCCTTTCATCATTCTCATCATACCGATTTCAGGCTATAAAAATCAAGGAAACTGCTGTGTTTGCAGCGTTTTGTATGGAAGTTAGTGCTTATGCTCAAGTATGTTGACCTTTCGGTCTTTGTTTTTGGTCCGTTTTTTGAAAATCGAAATCGCCTTATCAGATGAATGAATTCATCTGAATGGCGGTTTCGATTTTCAAAACTTCACGCGAGCGTGAAGTAGCCAAGCGAGCTTGGCTAACGGTCCAAAAACACTTGGATATTAGAAGCTATCCTGATGGGTTACTACTCTCTCTTTTTTGTTGGTTGTGGCTGTTTGTGCGGTGCGCTGAATCTTTTTGGAAAGCTCTTACGAGCTATCTTTCAAAAAGTGGCGGGGCTACGGCCGAACGTGAGAATCCTCAAAACCGTTTATTAACGAAAAGCCAACAGTTGAAGAGCAAAACACCACTTTCATATTTGTTGGTGGCGAAGTAGTTCTGGCCATAGAGGTTTTGTATAAAAGTTAATACTAACTCATGTGTGGAATACTATTTGCCGGTACTTAAATTCATGAACAGATTCGATGACCAGTGAATTTCATTGCAATTTCCTGAGAGCATGTCCGCATGTTCCCATTTCTATCGGGTTACTTTTAAACTAGCGTTTCACATAAATAGTTTGGTTAACCAAACTAGTAGGAGAATCTACATGTTTGAAGTGAAGGTAATTTCATTATCGGATATGACAAAAAAGGGGTTATCCTAAGAGCATATAGTCTTGGACAACCCCATTGTAGTTCTACTCATCATTTAAAGTGGATTATTTACCCATAAGTCGCGCAGCCACTCAGATAGGAATGGTGTATGGTGAATCATGTATTGTGCAACGGCAGAAGTATGCAATTGCTCCTGTACAATCTCTACCGGTAACAACGCACCCACATTTAATAGGATAAAGATTATTAAATACGCTTCAACCATACAAAGTACACTTCCTAACCAGCGATTAAGCATTCTTAATATAGGTAGGTGTGCTACAAAATCCAACATCGATCCAATAATATGCAAGGCAATTTTTGTACCGAAGAATAAAATCGCAAAAGCAATACCTGAATAATAGACACTTTCCGCATCAAAGGAAGATATGATTAATCCAAACGTGCTATCTGTCGAAATTTGTGGATACGGAATCCATAATCGAATATAATTAGCAAGCTCTCCGTAATACGTATAAGCTACAAATAATGAAACAAAAAAACCGACTAAATGTATGAGCTGAAGAATAAAACCTCTTCGCTGTCCAATGAAAAAGCTCATTAAGAATATTAATAAGATAATAAAACTAAGCATCTGAGTCCTCTCCTAAAGCACTGTGTTGATTACTTTGCTTTTCCAGTAAAGCTTTGTGCTCTTTTTCCAATTTCTTATATTCATCAACGACATTCACTGCAGTTAATACAGCTAGTCTCGTTGTATCTAAATAAGGGTTTCTCTTTTTAATTTCTCGCATCTTTTGATCGACATGCTGAGCCACTTCTTTTACATGAGATGGCGGCTCGTTACCAACAACGGTATAAGGTTGACCATAGATCGATACCGTTGTCCGTTGTTTCTTTTTTTCATCTGCCACCACAATGCCTCCTGTCTCAACGACTCTAGTCAAAATAAATAAATTCTTCAAAACTAACTTCTATCATATCATGAAGCTACCGTAAAGAAAATATCAAGTTGTTGATTACAATTTCTTATGACTTTCTTCGTAAGTTTTATGAGGAATGACGGGTGGCTCTCTATACCATTCAATCAATTATTCAACTTTTTTCATACTTAAAATAGTTTTGGTTTCTGGTAAATATCGAAATATAAACACCTCGCCAATCTGGACCTGCTCCTGATATACACCTCTTTTGTAAGCAGAGAGTATGGTTCCATCCGTTAATGTATATTCATCAAATTTCCCCCTGAGCTTTGATGAAGATTGCTGAATATCAGTAACCGTCGCCTGTTCTTCCGTCATATTTCCCTTGACATAATGAAAAACATCCTTTATTTCATCAACGCCGTCTCCCCAGAAACCTATCGTAAATAAACTAAATAAAAGGAGTAAAGGAATCGAAGTTAACATCATTTTAACCGGTTTGTTGGCTTTTTTCGTTATGAGGTAATAGATATTTATTAACAGAAGGGAAACGCTCATCAATAAAAAAAGAAAAAAGAAAAAATGGAAGAGGATTAAATTATAAAATATGAATGAGAGCATTTGCCCTGACTCCCCCATGGCATATAAAGCATTACTTATAAACCAGAATATCAACATGATAAATAATATATGAACAATTCGTGGTAGCTTAAATAAGTATGTAAATATTTTCATTCTTTCTCCACTCCCCCTTATTACTACGTTACTACTAGTATATTGGTTCCAAAAAAAAGAGTAACGCACCTTGGCGTTACTCTCGGTTTTCGACTGCATCTGCACTAATAGTTAGCTTTTACGAACGTAAAGTTGCTCCTTGTTCGGCAAGTGCTGCTAGAACTTGTTCATGTTGATTTGTAACTTCTTCATCGGTTAACGTGCGTTCCGGATCAAGATATGTGAGTGAGAAAGCTAATGATTTTTTCCCTTCCTCTAAATGCTCTCCTTCATACAAATCAAAGAGTCTGACTGACTTTAGTAACTCGCCACCTGTAGAAATGATCGTTTGCTCTAATTGACCCGCTGGTACTTCCTTATTCACAACTAAGGCAATATCACGAACCATGGCTGGGAACCTTGGCAACTGCTCATATGTGACACTTTCAACGGCTATTGATAATAAATGAAGTAAATCCAATTGCCCTAAATAAGTAGCTTTTAGATCCTCATCCTTTTCAGTTTGAGGATGAACTTGGCCAACATAACCTATTTCTTGACCATTTAAAGCTAAAATAGCTGTACGGCCTGGATGCATTCCTGGTTTTGTTCCTTGGCTGAAAGTTAAGCTACCAGCTAACCCCAACTCTGTCAAAAGACCTTCAACAATCCCTTTTAACACGTAAAAATCAACGGCTTTTTTCTCACCTTGCCAGCTATGCTCTTCCCATAGGCCTGTTATAGCAAAAGCGATCATCTCTTGCTCGGTTGGTTGTTTCGATAATACTTGTTCATCGGTATTGAATACAGAACCAATTTCAAAAACAGCGACCTGATCATTTTTTCGATTTAAATTATAACGAATGACATCAAATAAATGAGGGATTAAGCTTGTTCTCATCGTACTACGCTCTTCACTCATAGGCATTGCGAGTCGCACTTGATGCATTGGTACATCCATAGCAAAACCTTTGGCTTTTTCCGGGCTTGTCAAGGAGTAGGTTAAAACTTCATTTAAACCCGCCCCTTGTAAATAGCGACGGACTTTACGGCGTTTGATTTGATAATCCGTTAAATGACCTTGAATAGTCGCTCCCTCTGGCAAAGTCGTAGGGATATTATCATATCCATAAATACGAGCAACCTCTTCATACAAATCCTCCGCAATTTGGATATCTTGACGTCTCGTCGGACCAGTAACAATAAAGGTATCACCATGTAATTCAAATTCAAATCGAAGTTGTTTGAAGATATTCACAACTTCTGCTTGTGTAACCATTAACCCTAAACGCTTATTTAATTCATTTAGCTCTAATTGAATTGACGGCTCTTCAATAATTAAATGATCGACCTCAACTAATTCGTTCGCTATTTCTCCACCAGCAAGTTGTTGAATAAGTTCCGCCGCTCGTTTCGCTGCTGCACGGGTTCTTTTTACATCTACTCCTTTTTCAAAACGAGCACTTGAATCACTTCGTAATCCTAATTCACGAGATGTTTTTCTAATATTGCTAGGGTCAAAATAAGCTGCTTCTAATAAGATATTTTTCGTATCTTCTTGAACCTCAGATTTTTCCCCACCCATGACTCCAGCAATCGCCATCGGTTCTTCACCATTCGTAATCACAAGATGATCTTCAGTTAATGTTCTCTCAACACCATCTAATGAAAGCATCGTTTCTCCTTTTTTGGCTTTACGTGTTACAACTGATGTTGATCCAAAACGCTCATAATCAAACGCATGTAATGGCTGGCCGTATTCAAGTAATACATAATTGGTAACATCAACAACATTACTTATAGGACGGATTCCCGCTGCCATCAAACGATTTTGTAACCATAATGGTGAAGGAGCTACTTGAACATCCTTAATCACAATGGCTCCATAGTAAGGGTTGGCCACTTCATCTTCAATTTGAACGGAAACATGTTCTGACTTATTTTGAACCTCTTTTACATCTAGTTGTACTTGTGGTAGTTGAATTGGCAAACTGTATAAAGAAGAGACTTCATAAGCTACTCCCAGCATATTTAAACAATCGGAGCGATTCGGTGTTAAATCTAGCTCTAAAACATGATCATCTAGATTCAAGTGAGGTAGTGCATCTGATCCAACCGGCACCTCATCACTAAACGTATAAATTCCTTCTGCGTATTCCTTTTGTACAAGTTTGCTATCGATACCCAGCTCTTGTAAGGAACAAATCATGCCCATGGAGACTTCACCACGTAATTTTGCCTTTTTAATTTTAAAATTACCAGGTAATACAGCCCCTACCTTGGCGACAATAACATGTTGACCCGCCGCAACATTTGGTGCTCCACAAACAATTTGTACGATCTCTTCACCTATATCTACTTTACAAACATTTAATTTATCGGCATTGGGGTGTTGTTTGCATTCTTGAACATACCCAACAACAATTCCACTTACACCTTTATTTAATTCATGGATAAAATCAATTTCGATACCACCACGTGTCATCTTTTCTGCAATTTCCGAAGCTTTTAGCTCGGAGAGATCCACATATTCCTGTAACCATTTATATGATACTAGCATTGTTCTCCTCCTTATATACCTTTGAATTGGGCTAAAAATCTCATGTCATTTGTGTAAAAATGACGGATATCATCGATGTCATACTTAAGCATCGCTAATCGTTCAACCCCCATACCAAAGGCAAAGCCACTATATTTTTTCGAATCAAAACCACTCATTTCAAGGACACGCGGATGCACCATTCCAGCACCGAGTACTTCGATCCAACCAGTATGTTTACATATACGACAGCCTTTACCGTTACACATACCACAAGATACATCTACCTCGACTGATGGCTCTGTAAATGGGAAGTAGCTTGGTCTTAAACGAATTTCACGGTCACTTCCAAAAAATGATTTAACAAACGAATCTAAGACACCTTTTAAGTCACTCATGCGTACATTTTCATCGACATAAAGGCCTTCAATTTGCATAAATTGATGGGAGTGCGTTGCATCATCGTCATCGCGTCGGAATACTTTACCTGGGCAAATTACTTTGACTGGACCTTTACCCTCATGCTTTTCCATCGTTCTTGCTTGAACAGGTGACGTGTGAGTTCTTAGTAATAATTCATCTGTAAAATAAAAAGAATCCTGCATGTCTCGGGCTGGATGGTTTTTCGGTAAGTTCAATGCCTCAAAATTGTAATAGTCTACTTCAACTTCTGGTCCTTCTGCTACAGAGAATCCTAACCCAATAAATGCGTCTTCAACTTCTTCTACAACAGCAGTCAGAGGATGCATAGTCCCTTTTAAAATAGGACGACCTGGTAACGTCACATCTATAGTTTCTGCTGCCAGCTTTTGTTCTACTTCAGCTAAATCGAATGACTCTTCTTTTTGGTTGACCGCTTCTTTAATTGCATCACGTACTTCATTCGCAACTTGACCGATAACAGGTCTTTCTTCTGCTGATAATTTCCCCATTCCCCTAAGTACTTCTGTGATAGGTCCTTTTTTCCCTAAATATGATACTCTTACATCTTGTAAAGCCTTTTTGTCTGTCGCTTCAGCCACTTTTGCCAAAGCTTCCTCACGTAGCTCTTCTAAACGCTCACGCATGTTTTCAACACTCCTTTAGTTATAAAGCGTAGTCCGTTTGTTCAAAAGCGAGAAAAAATACAGGACAGCTTCAGAAGATTCTTTTTATCTTCTGAAAGCTGTTCGATTTTTCTCGAGCTTTTAACGGACGTAGCTAGATTAGTTATAAAGCGTAGTCCGTTTGTTCAAAAGCGAATACTATTGTTCGACGCTAAATTCGCGACACCTCTTCATAGCACATATTCGTTTTTTTCGAACCCGCTTGTTACTTTTCAACACAAAAAAGCCATCATCCCCCAAAAAGAAAGGGACGATGGCTCGCGGTACCACCCTTATTTATAAGCACCTCTAATACGCTTATACACTTCATTTCGTTAACGAATTACTTATCCGAAACACCTTAATAAGCTTAAGCTTATCTTCCAGTGTCTGCTCCAGAGTGAATTCAGTATCTCTTACCTTAGGCATGCTCTCAGTCTATGACATCCCTTCCCTTAAAGGCAGTGGTTTACATACTACTCTCCTTCAACACATTTTGCTATTTTCAATTGATTTCTATTATAGTGAAACTTTTTATACCTGGCAAGACTAATTTAAGCCTTTCTCGATCATTATTGACGAGTTGGTTTTAAAGCATACATTAATATTCCAGAAGCCACTGCTACATTTAAGGACTCGGCTTGTCCAATAATCGGGATATAAAGGTTTTGCTTACATTTTGATAAAATATCCTTTGCTACCCCTTGTCCTTCATTACCAACAACTAAAGCAAATTGTGCTTGTTCCTCAATGTCACGAAAAGAGGTGGCGTCTTCAAAGGCTGTACCGAAAACAGGTATATTATTAGCTTGGAATTCATCAATCACTTGTAGTAAGTCTGCTTTGATGACAGGAATATGAAAAGCTGCTCCTTGCGTTGCTCGAATCACTTTTCCATTATATAAATCGACACTACCTTGCCCTAAAATAACCCCCGTTAATCCACAAGCTTCTGCCGTCCTAATCATCGTCCCGATATTTCCAGGATCTTGAACACGGTCGATAAGAAGCCACTGACCCCTAGCAGCAATATTCTGAGACAGAGCTCTCATTTGTACAATTGCCACTAAACCTTGAGGGCTATCTGTCTCACTTAATTCTTTTATAACTGTCCCGTTTACGATATATACATGACGTTTATCCATATTCCAACGCTTATCTAACTGGGACTCATCCGTGATTAAAAGGGCTTCAAATTTCATTTGTGCTTTAGCCGCTTCTTCGACTAAATGAGCACCTTCTATAATAAATAATCCTGTTTGTTCGCGACCTTTCTTTGTTTGTAGCTTTTTCCACTGTTTAATTTGTGGATTTTTTGCCGATTCAATTCGTTTCATTTTACTTAACTCCTTTAGTTTCTCTTTACACATCATACCGATTTTTAAAGACATAATCCAGCTTTCTTTGGTTAAACTATGTATGCAGTTTCATTAAACGATTTGGAAAGGAGATAAACGATGAGTTTTAATTTACGTGGTGCAATTATGGCAAATATTAAAGGAAGCTCAGAAGCTGATGTCGAGGCAACGATTCAAGATGCGATCCAAAAAGGGGAAGAAAAAATGCTACCAGGTTTAGGAGTACTTTTTGAAGTGTATTGGCAGCAAGCAAACGAACATCAAAAAGACGAACTCTGCCAACAAATTAGTGCAGGATTACAATAAACATGCTAAGCGACGAGACGAAAAGCCGTCGCTTTTTGTTTTGCAACTGTTTGTACCATGTGCTAAACACTTTTCAGCTCGCAACCCCGAGACTCAGTGTTGACGGTGCCCTTCAGCTAATCTTCATCCTCCCTTCATTATACTGAACCATATAAAAAAGCCACCAACGAATCGTCGGCAACCTCCTTTATATATTTTGTTCCTTACACCCCGAGTTAATCTTATTACCTTTTACAATGACTGTCCAAATATGAACCAGTATTACCATAAAGCCAGTCATGATACAAATAAACAAATAGGAAATATCTTGTTGATTAAAAATCAATTGATAAACTATTACCAGCAACAAAATCAGCACAATTGTAAAATACGCATATTTATAAGAACTAGATAAAATGGTACTCTTCTCCTCAACCTTATCAATTTTTCTTAACACTTTCGCATAAGAAAAAATACTAAGAACCACAAGAAGTAGGAACAAGATTACAATACTCCATTCCAATGTAACCATACGCCACCCTCCTTCACGACATAACACAATCCAATTAACTCTCTATTATCGTACATGAAGAAGTTTACGATTGTTTTTTAATCATATTTCAATCTTTTTACAACTTTTTTAGATTTTTAACGAATTATTACAAATTAGTCATTGATTAATTGACTACTGGTATGTTCAATCACACTCTCCCACTTGAAGGGATGGTCAGAAAGGTAGTCATATAATAAATTATTATTTACCACTTTATAATCTTGATTATGTGCAGCAAACATATAATCTTCATTGATGAAAAAAAAGGAAACATCAGAGGTCATTTGAGAGGTTGCCATCTCATAATTAAGGACAAACGTAAACATACTGTCAGACACAGGATTTTCTATTGGAGATATTTTTCTAAGATTAGTTTGGTCAAATAAAGACAAAAATTCTTCTACTTCATCTTTTTGTTCAAGAATGGAAATATAAGAAATTCCATCATCACTTGTCTTATAAACTTCAACACTTGATACATGGCCACTTTTATCTAATAAAGTAGCTTGAGATTCAACCACGGAGTCTAATGTAATATGGTTGCTTTTCTCTACAAAAATGACACTAATTAATATAAAAAAGATGATTGCACTTGTCACAAGCAAGACCTTCTTCACAGAAAACCCTCCCTAATCCATGATTCCTACTACTAATTTAACATATAATTTAGACTATTTCTTTATAATTCCGAGAAAAAATATAGTTCTTTTTAATATGTTTTAGAGCGTCGTCTAAGTTAGTAAACGCTTCAATAGGTTCGGTCATTTATGAGAAGAAGGTTGTACAGATATCGCGCCATCATAAAAAGCCCCTGAAGTTACAGGGGCTTTGCACGATTAATCAAATGTAATAGCTTGAACAGCATCCTTATCTAATTTCTTGATGACTTCTGTAATGAGTTTGACTGTATTCTCATAATCATCACGGTGCAAGATGCCTGCATGTGTATGAATATAACGTGTAGGGATCGTAATTGATAATGCAGGGACTCCATTGGCGGTTAAATGTATCGCACCAGAATCCGTTCCTCCACCAGGCATTAAATCATATTGGAATGGAATTTCATTCTCCTCTGCCACTTTGACAACAAAATCTCGAACACCTTTATGTCCAATCATTGAGGCATCATATAATACAATTTGTGGGCCATCACCCAATTTAGCTAGTGCATCCTTCTTTGTCACTCCAGGTGTATCGCCGGCGATCCCAACGTCTACACCAAAGCCAATATCAGGTTGAATTTGATTAGCAGATGTTCTTGCTCCGCGTAAACCTACCTCTTCTTGTATCGTCCCAACACCATAGACTGTGTTTGGATGATCTACACCTTGAAGATTCTTTAACACATCAATAGCAATCGCACACCCTATACGGTTATCCCATGCTTTTGCCATTAGAAGTTTCTCATTTTTCATAACAGTAAATTCACAGACTGGTACAACAGAATCACCAGGACGTACCCCAAATTCCATGGCTTCCTCTTTACTTGTAGCACCAATATCGATAAACATATCTTTTTTCTCTACTGGTTTCTTACGAGCTTCTGCTGGTAAAATATGTGGAGGCTTGGACCCGATAACCCCCGGTACATATCCATCCTTTGTCATTATCGTTACTCGTTGGGCTAGCATCACTTGCTCCCACCAGCCACCAACAGGCTGGAAGCTCAAGTAACCTTTTTCATCAATACTTGTAACCATAAACCCAATCTCATCCAAATGTCCAGCAATCATAATTTTGGGGCCTTGCTCATCACCCACTTTTTTAGCAATAAGTGAGCCAAGATTATCTGTTTCAATGGAGTCTGCAAATGGCTCTATGTATTTTGTCATGACCTCACGTGCTTCTTTTTCATGACCAGGAATTCCATTGGCATCGGTTAAATCTTTCAGCATTGTTAATGTTTCATCTAATTTTGTCACAAAATTCCCTCCTCCTATTTAATCGTTCACATTTTTTAGTATAATCAAATAATATCCCGAACTCAAATGAATTCTTTTTTTACAAAGTATCTGTCTTTGAAAGATCTATACTATTATGTGCAAAAAGAAGACATTTACACTTGTTCTACCTTGATAACCTCTAACTAACCCTTCACTTATAAAAGGAGAAACCTATGCATAACAACCTGAGCCTACCGATCAAGATATCTATTATAAAACATTTCAACCTTTATACAAACATCATATCCTTATCATTTCTGCCAATGGAAATTCTAAAACCCATAATCAATTACACCCAAAGGAATTTTTCACGATTGGTGGTTATAATGACGAGGGGCGTGCCAATTATGATAACTACAAGCCACACCCTGCCTCTGTTTATGGGCAGAATGGTGATGGCGATATCAGACCAGATTTATTAGCACCATTTAGCTATTTACCTGTGCCGTTTTGTGAAAGCGAACATTATTCCTTGACTCGCATATTTTCCTACTTTGGTGGTAGCTGTGGAGCAGCCACTGTCGTTACCGGTGCAGTTGCCAACTTGTTGTCTACTTATCCTAAACTGTCGCCCTTGGATATACGAGCGTACTTAGCAAATTCTTGTTACCAGTTAAAGTTAGAAGCCTTCATTGAGGTTCCGCTCATTCATGTTGAACATGCCATTCGGTCGCTTAAACAGCAAGGAAACAATCCCGTATCTTCACAGGATGCTCCTATCACTCAAAATCGAGAGCGACTTCTGGCCATTTCAATAACCAACAAAATTGACAAGCAATCCATTTCAAGGCCTGAACTTTTGTCGCTTCTGTCGCATGATTCAGAAATGTTAAAGAAGGTTATTATCTCCTATGGGCTAAAAACACCACAATCACCCTATGAGAGAGAGACCTATTGGAACCGCTTCGAAACCAGTCCAAAAGGTTCTGGAGAAAGGATTTCTTGGCTTTATCAACTCCTTTTTTCTTCCACTAAAGGGGAACTACATAGGTGGATATCTTTATTACTAGAACCAGAAATAGAAATAACACTTTGCGTGAAGTTATATGTGGAAAAACATTACCCAGAAGCACCCAGCCTCTACTATAGTTCAGACCCTAACCCAAACTTTTGGAAAATAGCTACCCAACCACTTATAGATTGGGCACAAGCATTGACTGCTAACAGGAAGAGTTCTTTTTGAGATTCTTCCTTAGCTTTCTATGTCCCATTTCTTTTCCTCACACGTATAGGTTTGTCCACTCTGATCAACAATTTCACCTTTCAAGATATACCTTCCTTTCTTTAATTCAAATCCTCTCATTAGCTTAGACTCTTGAAATGCCGTCAAGGTCTTTCCAGATTCCACGACCTCTTTTGTCACAGCATCTATAATTTCAAATCGATAATGAAATGGTTTAATTAATTTGTGGGCTTTTAAGGTGACTAAAAGTTCCTCTTTCCCTTGTGCTACCTCCATGTCACACCTTGAGTCGCTCTCAGCTTGAAAAGTAGCAGGACTTACAAAAATGAGACTACCCATTATACATAAAAAAGAAATGATGATTTTTCTCATAAAATTTCTCCTTTTTTCTTTAGTTTGAGCCATATCGTCCTATTTTATGAAAAAATCTAAGAATCTAGTAAAACGATTAATAATTTCGCTAGTTTTGCATAAGGATATAGTAAATGTGGAGAGGAAAGGAGGAATTCCTTGAATTTCAAAAAATTATCGCTCTTTCACACAATGATTTTCCTTGTCATCTTTACTTTCTCCATTGCGTTTGTTTCTATCAGCTTTGTTTCTTACAAAAATTTTTATTCCTCTCATTTGTATGAAACCATGAAAGAAATGGACACAGAATTTTTACTAACGATGATGAAGCAGGAGAACCATTATTTTGGCCAAAGTTTACCTGAGAGCTATATCGCACCATCTCTAGCTAAAATGACTTTTCAACTAGCAACTAATATCGAATTAGGAGAAACGTACTCCTTACTGGGACAGGAAATCCCAGGGTTACGATTTAATGAATATCGAATTATCGTTGCAGGTGAAGGGATGGATATTACTTCTTTACCGACTGAATCAGCTCCACCTCTTGAGACGTTATTAGAAGAGCGTAGAGTTGTAAAAGATTGGATGGAGGACGACAAAGAAGATGGCCCGAACAATGGTCGACCATTACAGGAAAAGCCAACGGTATTAATTTACCATACTCATAGTTATGAATCATTCTTACCACATTTACCTGACATCACAGATCCAAATCTTGCTAATAACAATGAAGTAAATATTATTAATGTTGGTGAAACCCTGCAAAAAGAGCTTGAAAAACGTGGAATAAACGCTTTAATTGATACGACCAACATGGCAAACGCTTTATATGACCGTGGTCAAAATCATGCACACGCCTATCAATTATCCCGAGAAATCGTCCAAGACTATATCAATGAACATGAGAGTATTGATTATATTATCGACTTGCACCGCGATGCAGCTAGGATTGAAACTACCTTACACAGTTATAATGACGAGGACTTTGCCAGGCTTCTTTTTGTTGTGGGGGAATCACATCCAGGATTCCCAGAGAACGAGCAGTTAGCCAAGGATTTGCACAACCGTCTAGAGTCCAAACAAAAGGGAATTAGTCGCGGCGTCATTGGTAAAAACTATAATCAAGGTAATGGTATTTATAATCAAGACTTAACAGAACGAGCTTTACTTGTTGAGTTTGGTGGCGTCGACAATCATATGGACGAATTAAATCGTTCCGCAGCTGTTTTCGCGGAAGTTTTTAGCGAATATTATTATGAACAGCATCGCGAATAAAATAAAGGCATGTCTAATGATTTTCTCTTAGACATGCCTTTTTCGCTATCAAAACCCAACTAATTTCTCGTTTAATTTCCACCCCAAAAAGGAATCATGTATATATATCAAGCTCTAACATGGAATAACAATTAATGATATGAACTCATTTACGAATCAGCACCAAATTTTAGAAAGAAGAAAATCAAAATCTTTTTCAAAAAAAGTGAAACCATTTTCATTTTGCTTCGTATAGAATATAATAAATAAGGTATTTTTAAGGTTGGACCCAGTAGAAGAGGGGGAAATATAATGGTTATTCTATTCCGTTTATTGCTATTAATATCAGTCATTATCATTGCTTATAGTGCTCTAAAATATCTATTCCACCCAAGACGCAAGCTTGAAGCAGCCCATGAAAAAAGACAATTCTTCTTCTTAGATGAAGAGAAGAATGTACGCAAAAACTTTCATGTAACCTACAAAGGTGTTATGTTTGAGGGTGAAAAATATTTAGGTACGACGGATAAATCATTTGAAATAGTCGCTATATATTTATGGGCCAAGCAAACAGATCGATTACATGGCCTTTCCTATAATGACTTTATCTTCATTGAGGAAGATATCAAGCTTCGATATCCTAACGCCAAATTAAATTGGAAAAGCCCCATTAAAGAATTTTTACAACAAGCAAAGAAACAACACGAAGCTGAAATGAAAGAAGAATAATCAAAAGCCAAGATAAAGGACAAATCCTTACCTTGGCTTTCTTCGATTTCTTCATGATGATGACGGACGAAAAAACTCCCTCCAAGTAATAACTTCTTCTTTTTTCGGAAGAATCATGATACATACAATTAATAGGCTCATTAATACAATCGTACCTGTCAAAGGTAATGCGTGAATAATGTCGCCAAATGCTGTATAAATAATGGCAGGCGGAATCCCAAACCAAATCGAACGAATGGTATATTCACGAAAGTTCTTCGTTGTCTCTAAAAGATACAATGAAACAAAATGAAAATGTACAAATGGCATGAGACGAATGACCATTAGTTGTGGTGTACTCATTCCGTGATTACTTTTTATCACTTTGCGTTTGAGTTGTGATAATTGACGACCAAAGCTTGGAAAATAATGAATAAGCACATAAAAGGAAACACTAGTTAGTGTTAGACCGATAATGGAATAGATGGAACCATAAATAGTACCAAATATATATCCTCCTGCTAGGCATGTTAACAACACCGGAATAAATAAGAATGGACGTACAAGGTGAAGAAGTAAATATAGGAGTGGTGCTAACCACCCACTCGCTTCTATTAATTGTCTAGCCGCCTCTAATTTCTCATTCATTCTTGATCGCCTCCTCTCACTCATTCTATGTAGTTGTCTACAAGAAGATGAAAAGAAGCAAGATAAATTGCCCGACTAATATTAGTGGAATTCCAACTGAGAAGCTTTTATGTTTTGTTTTATGGCGATAGACCTTCATCGCATTAAAAATACCGAAGCTTCCTCCTATAAATGCAAGGAAAAACAATGCTTTCTCAGGAATCCTTCGTTCTTTACGTTGGGCACGTCTTTTA
The DNA here is from genome assembly GCA_001038565.1 of Alkalihalobacillus pseudalcaliphilus. Lineage (GTDB taxonomy): Bacteria > Bacillota > Bacilli > Bacillales > Bacillaceae_D > Alkalihalobacillus > Alkalihalobacillus pseudalcaliphilus. Next base: position 65,574 of record LFJO01000010.1, on the reverse strand, counting down.
TCCTGACCCATTATCGTATAACCAATGAAGTTAATGATGACAAGGTAAGCGAATATAATTGGTAACATAGAATCTTCTCCTTTCTTTCTAAAAAAAGACGACTAAGGATATCACCTTGTCGTCTTTTTGAATACCTATTATTAAGCGTTTAAGCTTGATTTTGCTTTTTCTGCTAATTCAGCAAAAGCTTTCTCATCATTAATCGCTAAGTCAGCTAAGATTTTACGGTTAACATTGATTTCAGCTAGTTTTAAACCGTGCATTAAACGGCTGTAAGATAAACCATTGATGCGTGCTGCCGCGTTAATACGTGTGATCCATAATTTACGGAAATCACGTTTTTTCTGACGACGATCACGGTAAGCATATAATAAGGACTTCATTACTTGTCCTTGTGCTGATTTAAATAATGTATGTTTAGAACCGTAGTAACCTTTTGCTAACTTTAATACCTTTTTACGACGACGACGTGCGACGTAACCACCTTTTACTCTTGGCATTGAAGTTACCTCCTTTTATAATTCGAACGAATCTATTATTTTTTGTACGTTAACATCTGACGAATACGTTTGAAATCCCCTGAATGCACAATCGCAGATTTTCTTAATTTACGCTTCTGCTTTTGTGACTTGTTACCAAACATATGGCTTGTAAAAGCGTGAGCACGCTTAAGTTTTCCAGATCCAGTCTTTTTGAAACGCTTCGCAGCGCCTCTGTGAGTTTTCATTTTTGGCATAACTGAAGTCCTCCTTTTATCAAGTTAAACTGTTACTTCTCTGTTTTTGGTGCTAAGATTAGGAACATACTACGACCTTCCATCTTAGGCTTTGATTCAACGACCGCAATGTCTTCACATTCTTTGGCAAGACGCTCTAAAACATCTTTACCAATTTGAGAGTGAGTAATAGCACGTCCGCGGAAACGGATAGCCGCTTTTACTTTATCTCCTTTTTCTAAAAACTTGCGTGCGTTACGAAGCTTTGTATTAAAGTCATGATCCTCAATGGTTGGGCTCAAACGAACCTCTTTCACATTGATAACCTTTTGCTTTTTACGCGCTTCTTTATCTTTCTTTTGTTGCTCATAACGGAACTTTCCGTAATCCATAATTCGACATACAGGTGGTTTCGCATTTGGAGCGACACACACTAAATCAAGATTAACATTTTGGGCCATCTCAAGTGCTTCATGTTTAGACTTCACACCGATTTGGTCACCATTAGCTCCAATTAAACGTACTTCACGAGCACGAATTCCTTCATTGACCAACATGTCTTTACTAATAATCAGCCACCTCCAAAAGATTTTAGCGGATCAAAGCATTGCACTCCCATGTGTTAGGGAATTAACCATTTTATTGCTGAACGCAATAAAAAAGTGTAGACGATATACGCCCACACTTGTACATTCACTAATCATGAATCCCATCATACCTGGCAACTACTGACAGCAGCGTCAATCAGGTGAGAAGCGGGCGCTTCTGCTTGCTTTGTTTCCTCATTCAATTCGAAGTTAACTATATCACAATCAATTGAAGAGTGTCAACTGAAAATGACCGACTTAGTTATTTTAACGAATATTACACATAAATGCAATGGGAAATAAATATTTTCTTAAAAAAACCTCATTTATATGTTTAAAAAGGGGCAAATTGGAAAAAATAGTTCATTTTACACTATAATAAAGAAATGATGTGGGCTGGAAATACCAACCCATCCACAAGAACATCGCTTTACTTTTTAATCTCTGCTTCTAATTGCTGTTTAAATGATTCTAAAGAAAGTGAATCTGATTTCTGTTCACCGTATTTACGAATATTCACAGCGTCTGCTTCTACTTCTTTATCACCTAGAACGAGCATATACGGTGTTTTCTGCATTTGAGCTTCACGTATTTTATAGCCTAACTTCTCATCTCGTTCATCAATTTCAACACGAGCTCCGATCGCTTGTAGCTGTTCCTGAACTTTTTTCGCATATTCTAAATGAACGTCTGGTGAAACAGGAATGATTTGTGCTTGTACCGGTGCAAGCCAAGTAGGGAAAGCACCTTTATACTCCTCTAGTAAGAAAGCAACAAATCTTTCCATTGTTGAAACCACTCCGCGGTGGACAACAACTGGACGATGTTGGGCTCCATCTTCACCTACATACGTTAAATCGAATCGCTCAGGAAGTAAAAAGTCTAGTTGAACAGTTGATAATGTTTCATCCTTACCTAAAGCTGTCCGAACCTGAACATCTAACTTAGGACCATAAAATGCCGCTTCACCTTCTGCTTCATAATACTCAACACCAAAGTCGTCCATGGCTTCTTTTAACATACTTTGAGCTTTGTTCCACATTTCATCGTCATCAAAGTATTTTTCTTTATCTTCAGGATCACGGTAAGATAAACGGAATTGATAGTCCTCAATACCGAAGTCTTTATAAACCTCTGTAACAAGATGAACGACACGTAGAAATTCTTCTTTAATTTGGTCTGGGCGACAGAAAATATGAGCATCATTCAGCGTCATACCACGCACTCGTTGTAAGCCTGAAACGGCTCCAGACATTTCGTAACGATGCATCATTCCTAGCTCGGCAATTCTTAATGGCAACTGCCGATAACTACGCATCTCTTGTTTATAGACCATCATATGATGTGGACAGTTCATCGGGCGTAAAACAAATTCCTCATTATCACGCTCCATGACTGGGAACATATCATCTTGATAATGGTCCCAATGCCCTGACGTTTTATATAGCTCAGAACTACCAAGGATCGGTGTATACACATGTTGGTAACCTAGACGTTCTTCTTTATCGACGATATAACGTTCAATAATACGTCGAACTGTTGCACCTTTGGGTAACCATAAAGGCAAACCTTGGCCAACCTTTTGTGAAAGGGCAAAAATGCCAAGCTCTTTCCCTAACTTACGATGATCACGCTCTTTCGCTTCTGCTAAAAACTGCAAATGCTTCTTTAAATCTTCTTTACTAAAGAAAGCTGTACCATACACACGCTGAAGCATTTTATTTTTGCTATCGCCACGCCAATAAGCACCAGCTAAACTTAAAAGCTTAAATTCCTTAATTTTGTTAGTAGAAGGAACATGAACACCTCTACATAAATCAAAAAACTCACCTTGCTCATAAATCGTTACTTGTTCACCTGCTGGTATCGCCTCAATTAACTCCAATTTATAAGGATCCTCAATCTCCTTAAAACGTTCAATCGCCTCATCGCGACTTACTTCGATTCGAACAATATCTAAGTTTTCACCGATGATTTTCTTCATTTCTTTTTCAATTTTCGGTAAATCCTCTGGTGTTAAATTAACCTCAGCATCTATATCGTAATAAAAACCATTTTCGATTACAGGGCCTACACCAAACTTAGTATTCGGATAAAGACGTTTAATTGCTTGTGCCATCAAGTGTGCGGAACTATGGCGCATAGTTTCTAAAGCCTCTTCACTACCTGCTGTGATGATCTCAATAGCACCACCTTCATGTAAAGGTGTACGTAAATCAATGAGCTCACCGTTTAATTTCCCAGCATACGCTTTTTTCTTTAACCCAGGACTAATCGATTGTGCGATATCTTCTGTTGTAACACCTGAATGAAACTCCTTTTTCGAACCATCTGGAAAAATAATTTCAATAAAATCTGCCACTTACTTTCACTCCAATTCAACATATATTTTGTAGAGATACCTTGATGAATCCCTTTTTTCACGCAAAAAAACTCGACCCTAAAAAAGGGACGAGTAATCGTCGTGTTTCCACCCTTGTTTTCAAACGCTTATTCACCATGAACAAACCTTTGACTCCTCATACAGGTTAACGGTTGTGATCCGGCTCAAGCTACAACAAAAATCATTTTGGTTCGCAAGAGCAGTTCAGAGGTGGTAAGAATTACGTCGTAAATGGAGGCTTTCACCTTTTGCCTTCCTCTCTTTAATCCCGTTTCGTAATACTCATGTCCTCATCAATACTTCTCTACTGTGTATTTGATGTTATGTAGTATTATAGGGATTACAAAGACGAAATGCAAGGGGAAGTTAATGAAATCATTTCTATTTCTTTTTTCGAGTGAAATCAGAAAGTCGAAATACTTTCATCTTTTCTTGAAAAATAGCCTGCAAAGATAATATCACGCCGTCATATGGTTGATTCGTAAATAACTTAACCTCATTAGGTACTAAGCTCACCAATGGACTAAGAACCATTTCCTCAACCCGAAGCCCCTGCTCAAAAATCAAATCAACCTCTAAATAAAACATAATTTCTTCTTGTGTTACTTTGCGGAACGTTGAATCGTAAAAAGTGAAGGTCCCTTGCTCATGCACGACATAAATTTCTTCATATTTCGGCTTATGCTGTTTAATATGTTGTCTGAAGCTTTCAATCATATTTTGATATTCCTGCTCAAGCATATATTCATCAATGGCCATTTCCACACAGTCAATCAACATTTCACCATAGCTTTTTAATCGAAAGGTCAAAAACGGTTCATAATAAAAAACCGTATCCTCAGATAAATTTTTAGCAAAGGCTTGATAAATATGCTCATGTCGATCAAAGAAAGATAATAAGGCAGGCAAATCATCCCGATCTCCTTCTAGTATCGATTTTGCAATCGTTAAGATTTGCTGTTGCTCTTCCTCATCATGAAAGTAAAACACGGATTCAATAATATCAAGTATCCATTCCTCTTCCTTTGAATGAATAACATAATCTGTTAAAACCGAAGTAACAAAGGGATGAAAGGAATCATAAAAGTTCACATATTTATTATGATAATGTAAATGAATCGTTTCGCTTCCCTCTAAACTCACTTTTGCCTCCAACCCGATATTAGAGAATTTTTGAATGTACGATTTTAATTGCTGAAATAAATGCCGGCAGTGCTGCTCTTCCTCAAAGTGAATAGCTATCAATCCCTATTCCTCCTTCCCCTATCGGTTAAACTGAATCGAGCAATCATGCCTCACCAACCGCAGATAGCCTTGCTTATTCGTTTAAACCAAAGGAACTCTCATTTCTTCTTTCCTGCAATTTCCTATGCACCTACTTCCATCCTATGTTGTCCAAAATAAAACATGACAGGTTCCTAAATATTTTTAGGAAGCGATAGAGATAAAAAGAAATGTAACTAACAATAGTAGAAAAGAAGCTGATGACTAGAAACAGCTTGAAATGAGTTTGGCGAATGAGGTACGAGGGGGAGTGAGATAGGAAGTGAGTTCACAGCCGCACAAAACCGAAATCACGGAGTTACAGGCTGAAGTAAAGCACCCAACCAAACGTATATCGACATTAGCAAACGTGATATATAGACGCACCACCACACAATAATAAAACATAAAAGTATGCGAATGCATTAACGATTGGCATTACATTTATTTTTGTATGAAAGTTCGCTAACGCTGGAATGCGGAGTTCTACTCGTCACTACCGAAAATTATGCTCCGCTGGGTTATTCTAAAATCTCAAGGTCAAAAAACAATCTTCTTTAAAAATGAAAATAATAATATCACCAGTGAAAGAAGAACCTACAATTAAAAGACAAAATCCTACTTTCATGCTTGTTGGTGATGAGTTGCTAAGGCAAGTCATCATGGCAGTTTTTTATGTAACTTAGTGTGAAATGGAGCGGCAATTAGAACTCCGCATATGAGTATCAGCCTCAATTTTCATACAAAACGTACATGCCGAAGCCCAGTATTCACTTCGCCACCAACAAAAATGAAAGTGGTGTTGGTTCTTTGACTGGTGGAACTTATTCAATTAGCTTTTAATATTTTTACTTGGTGGCTTTTGTTACTTTTCATTCATTTATTTTTGTATGAGAAGCTCACTAACCATGAAGCCTGCACTAACCCGAGCGGAGGGAATGGGGAGGCCGACTCCTGCAGGCGGGTGGGCAGGCTGAGATCCACTTGCGATAGCAAGTTAGCTCAGCGCCCGCCTGCGGAAAGCGTGCCCCCCATTCCCGCAGCGATCTTCGAAGAAGAGCACATGAGCTTTAGTACACTTTCATACAAAAAAAGCTACAGAAAGGATGACATCCCTTCCATAGCATTCAAATCAATTATTTACATCAGTTCTGCATAATAAAATCCTTTTCTGCAGATTCATCACCTTCAAATACACGCAAAATATTATAACGCGTATCACGTTGAGCCGGAATTTTACCAGCCTCACGAATCAACTGAAGCGTCTGATTCGTATTTACTTTATGCGTTGTATTCGCAGCAGAAACTACGTTCTCTTCCATCATCGTACTACCAAAATCATTACAACCATATTGTAAAGACAACTTACCAACCTCTGGCCCCATTGTCACCCATGATGACTGGAAGTTTTTAATGTTGTCTAAGAAAATACGAGAAATAGCTACATTCTTTAAGTAATCTTCAGGTGTTAACTTTTTGTATTTCCTCAAAGCCGTATTATCCGGCTGCAGCAACCAAGAAATATAAGCAGTAAAACATCCTGTCTCATCTTGGGCATCTCGTACACGTTGCATATGTAATGCACGCTCTTCGAACGATTCACCAAAACCGATAACCATAGTCGCCGTTCCATGCATTCCAACCTTTTTTGAGGTTTTCATTGCATCGATCCACTGTTCCCAAGTTACCTTGAGACGACTTACTCTTAATCTCGTTTCTTCTGTTAAAATCTCTGCTCCACCACCAGGCATACTATCTAATCCAGCTTTATGAAGTTCACTAAGTACCTCTTCAATCGACAACTCTGAAACTTCAGCAATCTTCCAAATTTCTGCAGGAGAAAAAGAATGCATCCATATGTCCGGAAAACGCTTTTTAATCTCTTTTAACAAATTTGTATAATAATCAAGCTTTAAATTGGGATTTGTTCCACCTTGCATTAAGATCTCAGTACCACCAACATCTAAAGTTTCTTGGATTTTTTGAAAAATAACTTCATTATCCAATACATAACCTTCTTTTGAATTTGGCGGACGATAAAAGGCACAAAAACTACAATACGTATCACAAAAGTTTGTATAGTTAACATTTCTACCAATTACAAATGTTGTAACTGGATCAGGGTGCCACTTTTTCATTATTTGATTGGCGACGTCACCAATTTTTTCTACTTCATCACTTTCATAAAGTTTCACGGCATCATCCATTGAAATACGTTGACCGTCCAATGCACGATTTAGAATAGCATCGATGCTCATGATTTATTTACCCCCATCTATCAATCTGGAATATGTTCATGGTATCACAAAATAACTCTTTCGCAAAGCGAAGAAGGTTGGAATCTATTCCAACCTTCTTAAGCATTTGATTCTATGAGTTTTTCCGGCGATTTCGTCCTTCAACGGTAATGAGTTTCGTATAATACCGAATCCGCTCCATAATTCTTAATGCCTTTAATTCCTCTATCCCGCTCTTATCGGAATACATTAAATGCTTTTCTAAATCATCATAATGATAATTAGATGTAAATACGGTAGGTAGCTTCTCGAACATTCGATGCTGTAAAATCGACCCTAATACTTCATCACGAATCCAAGGTGACATCGTCTCTGCTCCAATATCATCTAAGATTAATACTTTAGCATTTTTCACATCATTTAATTTCTCTTGAAACGTACCATTTCCAATTGAATTTTTCATTTCAGTAAAAAAGTCTGGAGCATAAACGGTATAGGTTTCAATCTCTCTTTTCATCAAAAGGTTAGCCATAGCTCCAACAATATACGTCTTACCGACTCCAAAAGGACCATATAAGTAAAGCCCCATAGGATCTTGGCCAGGTTTCACGGAAGCTGCAAACTCAGCTGCTGCAGCAATCCCATTTTCACGGCTTTCATCAAACTCTATCGATTCAAACGAGGCCTCAAAAATCTCTCTTGGCATATATAACGATTTCATTCGCTCACGTTGCTTCGCTCTTTCCACTTCCTTGACTTTCAAATGACACGGGTGATAAGACAAATCAAAATAACCATGTCTAGTAGTAAGCTCTGGCTGATAACCTTGCATCATATTTGGACAGGCTGCTAATCCAGGACATTTTTCACAGTTATGCTGCTCTTTTTGATACTCAAAAAGTTGAATGAGCCCCTGCTCCACCATCTCAGTCGTTACTCGTTCATGATTGTTTAAAGCCTTTTGAATAAGTGGGTCTTTTAATAATACTTGTTTTTGATTTTCTAATTTCTCAAATAGCTGATCTTGACTCCCCCACTGCCCAAACTGTGTTTGCATCTTACGCATTACCTACACCTCCTTCTATTCATCATGTAACTTCTTTAGCACGGCTTCAAAACGTCTTTTCGCATCTGAATTATCCGTACTCTCTTTTTTGTCTTCAGACTTTGACTTTTCTGTTTGGTCCGATTCCGCTTCTAATTTCCGCTCTTTAATCAACCAATCCGGTAATTTTTCTTGTCTTTGTCCTTTTTTTACCGTTCTTTTCATACTTTGACTTGCCTTATTCTTATAATCAGCGACACTTTTTTTAGCTGCACTCATCGCACCAGGAACGGTATAAATTTTGAGCCTCTTCCAATTAGCCGCTATTTTTTCAATAAGGGCTTTTGGAAGCTTCATATCATTTTGACGCATCACATAATCAATCAGAACATTAACAACGCCAGGGTTTAGCTCGTGATCCAATAATAAAGCCTCAACAATTTTCATATCAGCTGGTGCTGGTTTCGCCCCGTCCGATAGCATTTCTAACACTTGCATCGGTGCGGTTGTCTCAAAAAAGTGAATAACCTTCTCTTCCTCTGTCACGGGTGTTTTATTGGTCATCACGCGTTCATGTATAGGTTGTGTTTTTAGCCCTAAAGCTGGTGGCTCATTGCCATTTTCCATCTTGTACCACTCTTGAGCTCGTTTTCTTAATTCTTGTGGATGAATTTCCTCATCATGCACCATTGCTTGGGAAATGATTCGACTCATTTCTAAAGGCTGAATTTGATAAACAAACGCTAATCGAAGGATAAGCTTTTCCATACTAGCTGTAATCGCATTTTCTGGAACAATAAACGACGACAAATCTCGCTTCATTAATTCCATGTCAAAGCTTGGGTGAAGGATATCCTGTTGTTCACCCTGATCTGTTTGAATAAACTCCATATTTGATTGCTTCTTAACATCTATCCTTGTCTCTGACGTTTGAAAGAGCTCCGAATGCTTTAAAGAAGTAAAAACATCACCGAAGGAGTACGTTAATTCCTGATACGCACTAGAATCCACCTTCTCCACTGAAAAGCGCTCACGTAATTTCAAGTAGGAGCTTTTACCAAGACGGTTATATAAGAAAACACTATAGACATCATTTTGAAAAAAGTCAGCAGGTGACATCGGTGCTTTTAGTTGATAAAGATAGGAGGAGGAACCCTGGTCACTTTTTTTAAAAGTCTTTAAAAGCCCAGTCCCTTCAAGCTTTTTCCTTTCTTCATAAATCGTTTGTAAATCCAGTCCAACCTGTGCCATTAATTGTCTGTGCGTTAATTCTTCACACCAATATTGATCCTTTTCCAACAACCGATACAGTGTTATATATAAGCTGCTAGCGAGGGACCCAATAAGCGGCTGATAAAGTAACGTAATCACATTAAGATCGGTATCACTTAATGGTGTCATTAATCTAACTGTAAATCGATCAACAGGTATTAGCTCCTTCCAATGCCAGCTCATATAATCCCCTCTCTTCTCATCTTGTCCTTTATTCTAAACGAAATCTGTCTCCCTTTTCAAAAAAAAAGCCTTTAGCGACACAGGCGCCTTAAGCTTCTTAAGGGTGTACGAATTATATTCTCAAACTCGTATTTATCGATTTTTTTTCATTAAATCTGTTAATTCCTTAATAAAGACGTTAATGTCTTTGAACTGTCTATAGACTGAAGCAAAGCGAACGTAAGCAACATCATCAATCGTCGCCAGCTGTTCCATGACAAACTCACCAACATCCCGACTATGTACTTCATTGGTTCCTTTACTTCTTAGTTCTCGTTCAACGTAGTTGACAATATTCTCTAATGTTTCTAAAGAGACCGAGCGCTTTTCACAGGCCCTTATTAGTCCACGCAAAATCTTATCTCGATTAAATTCCTGTCTTGTCCCATCTTTTTTTACAACAATTAATGGAACCTCTTCAATCATTTCAAAAGTAGTAAAACGTTGATTGCAGACTTCACACTCTCTTCGCCTTCTGATCGAACGACCTTCATGGCTTGGCCTAGAGTCTAGCACTCTTGTTCCATTATGATGACAAGTTGGACATCGCATATAACCATCACCTTCATCGGAATCATTCAGTATTGTTTTATTTCGATCAGATAGACAAATGGATGTCTTAATCTCATCATAGTCATTATTCTTTTTTCTATTCTATAAAATTAATATCGATGTGACAAGCTTACAACAGTTGATCGCCTAATCCTGTTCCAATAAAAGTTAACTCTTTATCAAGATCTGCATATAACTTTAAAACTTGCTTTTTACTTTTCCCAAAATCGCCAGGTAATAATGACTCTGTGGAAATGGAGAAGTCAACCGCTGTTTTAAAGGGTTTAACCGTAATGACCGTCGCAATCACTAGCTGTTTGGTACCTTTGCTCTCTTGAGCAATAATTTCCCCTCGCTCAGATTCGGAACGTTTTACGCGAAATCCATTCTTCTTCAGAACCGTTTCAACGTTTTCCATGACCTTATCTTTTTGAGATTTATAATACCTTGTTTTTAACTGTTCATTACGATGTGCTTCTCTTGTTTCCGTTCGATTACTTGCAATAAATTCAATCACATCACGAAAGCCCATAATACCACCCATCTCTAAATTATGTATAAACATTATTATAGCATATACTCATCCATTTTGGGTGAACTTACCTTGCAACTTCTTCTCAAAATTAAGACGAATAAAGGGCCACCACAAACTGTCGTAAAAGAGACAGCTGTAGGTAACCCTTTAAAATTTATTATAGCGCTTGTACCTTTGTCTTTTCAATTTTAACAGGACCCATTCCACGAGGTACTTCGATTACCTCTGATGTTTTTGCATCCAAAGATTCTGCAATGAAGTCTGAAGCTACATTCGGATCGATGCGATCACCACATGTATATACGTCGATACTTGCATAGCCATGCTCAGGAAAACTGTGAATTGTTAAATGTGATTCTGAAATAATAACCACACCACTTACACCATGCGGAGCAAACTTATGAAAGGCAACTTCTCTTACCTCCGCTCCAGCTTTTAAGGCTGCATCTACAAATACCTGCTCAATCAGTTTCATATTATTCAACTTCTCCACATTACAACCCCATAATTCTGCGATAACGTGACGACCCATTGTGTCCATAAGTTGAATCCCCCTTTTCAAATAAATTATCATGCCTTCTCAAGCATGTAGATATGTACAACTACACGGGGGAAAGTTAGTCCAGAGAGGTCCTAACCCTTTCTGTAGCTAGACATATCAATTTTGCTGTAATTGAAGTTCACGAAAATCAGTATACTTGGTTTAGTACATGAATGCAACAGGTAATTTTTATTTCAAGCTGCATTTTTTACTGATTTCGACAAAGAGTTGTCACTTCTATTCGTCTAATCGCTCTTAATGATTAGACTAACCTAATCACACAAGATTATAAGTGATTTTCTTTCACATTATTTAACAATCCCCCGTATCAAACAAAGACACCCTCTCTGTGTTAAGAAGGTGTCTGAATATCCCATCGCTCTAAAATATGCTGAAGCTGTTTTTCGGTTTCTTTTAATGAACCACCATTATTAATAACGGCATCGGCTCTATCAAGTTTGTCCTTTAGGGGCCATTGTGCTTGAATTCGTTGCTGTGCTTCTTTTTCCGTTGATCCATCTCTGGCCATTAATCGTTGTAATTGCGTCTGTTTATCAACATAAACTAAAAGTACCTTATTTATTAAATGAAATAAATCATTTTCATACAATAAAGGTATATCTAAAACAATAATCTTATTACCTTCTTGAAGCCATATATTTTTTTCGTGGACCATTCTCTGCCTAACCGCTGGATGGACAATCTTATTTAGCTTTTCCCTAGCATTTGGATCCTGAAACACAATCTGACCAAGTTTTTTTCGATTCAGCCCTCCTGCGGCCGTCAGCACCTCTTTGCCAAATGTACGAACAATTTCTTCTAGTGCATACTCACCAGGCTCTACGACCATTCTGGCAATCTTATCTGCATCCACGATAGGTATACCTTTTTCACGTAAAAAATTTGAAACCGTCGATTTCCCGCTGGCAATTCCACCAGTTAAACCTATTATGATAGCCACATTTCCACCTCTTACTTTTACCCGAACAGACTTGAAGCACCTAGAATAATTAAAAGTAATCCCGGTATAAAGGAAAATCGTTGCATAAAGGCAGAAGCAGAGAATTTACGTCCAATCCCCATGCCCACCGTTAAAAAGAAGCCGCTCATAAACGTGACTGAAAGAGCTAGGAAAAGGGGAGATATCCCTAACAAAGCAGCACCAAGGCCCGCTCCAAATGCATCCAGTGAAAGAGCTAAGCCTAACAGTACGGCCTCTCTGCCGCTTATCGTTCCTGAATCATCTAAGTCTGCTGACATCGGCTGTCTTAGAATTCGCACCACGACTCCTAACATTTTAATTTCAAAATTTAATATAACAGGTTCTTTTACTTTTGAAGGGCTTGAATCTGTCCGAAATACTTGGATTAATGCATAAATCCCAATTAAAATGAGGATACATCCTCCTACCATCCCTGCTATATCAGGCGAAAGCCATTGTGAGATGACCGTGCCTACGGCCATAGCTATTAGAATAACAAGTGCTGAACAAGATGCAATAAATATTAGTGATTTGAAAGGTAACTTCATCTTCCTCATGCCGTATGTTAACCCTACACCAAAACTATCCAAACTTACAGCAAACGCTAAAGCTAATAATGTCCATAATGCCACAATTTTAACTCCTTCCTTACATTACTAATAGGATAGTATATGGAAGGAGCTATTCCGACGTACATTATTTTTGGCAAGAAGGACAGAAGTGTGTGCCCCTGCCACCTACCACTATTTTTTCAATTTCTGTTCCACAATGATTACACGGCAAAGCTTTACGACCATAAACGTCTAAGTGCTGCTGAAACATGCCCATATCCCCTTGTCCGTTCACATAGGACTTCACCGAGCTTCCCCCTAGGTCCACGGCTTCTTGTAATGTTTCTTTAATCTTAAGGTGTAGGACCATCAATTCTTGGTCATCTATGGTATTGGCTAAGCGCTCTGGATGAATACCTGCACGGAATAACGCTTCATCCACATAAATGTTTCCTAAACCTACCACCGCTTTTTGGTCAAGAAGAACGACCTTGACTTTTCGTGCTGTTCTAGAGAAGGCGATTTTAAGTGTTTCGATTTGAAATAATTCAGAGAAAGGCTCAACACCTAACCCGAGTAAAGGCTCACTATGTTCCTCTGCTCCTTTTAAGAAAAGGTGCATCGTTCCAAATTTACGAACGTCTTGATACCATAATTCTGTATCGTCTTCAAAACGAAATATAACATGCGTATGTTTGGTTCTTTCTTCACCTTTTTGATGTAAACCATATCGCCCTTCCATTCTTAGATGAGAAACAAGCGTATAATCCGTTAATTGAAAAAGGAGGAACTTCCCTCTCCTGTCGATTGATTGAATCGTTTGACCAACTAGCATCATTTTAAACTCGTGACTATCATCAGGTAGCTTTATAATTTTAGACCAAAATATGTCAATTTCTTTTAGTGTTTTCCCTACAACTAATTCAGTTAACGTCCTTCTTACTGTTTCTACCTCTGGTAACTCCGGCATTTCACTCTCTCCTTACTTCGCATCATACCAACTGTCTCCGACCTCAGCATCTACTTTTAACGGTACATTTAATTGAATTGCATTCTCCATCACCTTTGAAATAACTTCTTTAAAAGTTTCCACCTCATCCTCAGGTACTTCAAAAATTAATTCATCATGCACTTGTAAAAGCATTCGGGTTTTCCAACCATTCTTCTCAATCTCTTCACCCATATTAACCATAGCTTGCTTAATAATATCAGCAGCCGTTCCTTGTATCGGTGTATTCATAGCCGTTCGCTCCGCAAAGCTTCTAAGGTTAAAATTACGGCTCGTCAGCTCAGGTAAATAACGACGGCGATGTAAAAGCGTTTCTACATACCCGTCTTCTCTTGCTTGCTCGACAATTTCATCCATGTATTGTTTGACTTTTGGGTAGCTAGCAAAATACCGTTCAATAAACTCTGCCGCTTCTTTACGTGTAATATCTAAATTCTGAGACAAGCCATAGTCACTAATTCCATATACAATTCCAAAGTTAACAGCCTTTGCACTTCTTCTCATTAAGCTTGTTACTTCCTCTTCCTTCACATGGAAAACATCCATGGCTGTTTTCGTATGGACATCCATATCCTTTTGAAAAGCCTCGATCAATCCTTTATCTTCTGATATATGAGCTAATACACGAAGCTCAATTTGGGAGTAGTCGGCAGCCATGATTTTCCAACCCTTTTCAGAGGGAATAAATGCTTTTCTAATTTTCCTACCTTCTTCTAATCGAATCGGGATATTTTGCAAGTTAGGATCGGTTGAGCTAAGGCGACCTGTTTGCGTTAAAGCTTGATTGAATCTAGTATGAACCTTGCTCGTATCTTTTTTAATGACTTTTAATAAACCTTCAATATACGTTGAATTAAGCTTCCCTAATTGACGATAGTTTAAGATATGTTCAATAATTTCATGCTTACCAGCAAGCTTCTCTAACACATCAGCTGAAGTAGAGTACCCTGTTTTGGTTTTCTTAATCGGTGGGAGCTCTAACTTCTCAAACAATATTTCTCCCAGCTGCTTCGGTGAATTAATATTAAAAGTTTGACCTGCTAATGAATGAATTTCTTCTTCATATTTCTTTAAACGAACCTCTAGGTCTTCGCCCATCTTCTCCAATTGACTTATGTCGACCTTTACACCTGTTAACTCCATTTTTCCTAAGATAATAGAGAGTGGCATTTCTAAATCGAAATAAAGCTCAAACTGTTGATTATTTTTTAATTCTTGCTCCAATTTCTCTTTTAACGAAAAAGTAACAAGTGCTTTACGAACTAAATGCTCCGCTAACACATGAATATCATCAGGTGTTTTCCTCTTTGCCCCTTTCCCATAAACCGTATCATCAGCTTGTACGTAACCACCTTGCTTACGCTGGGCGATATCGACAATATCATGAGCAGAATGGGAAGGATCTAATAAATAGGAAGCCATCAACAAATCAAACTCTACGCCTTTTAACTCTACTCCTTGCCATCCAAGGAGTACCGTAGCTCTTTTTGCATCAAAAAGCCACTTCTTTTGATTTTGATCTGCTAACCAATTTACAAACACTTTTGACTGTAGGGCTTTTTCTGTCTCAAAAAAGTACTTTCCCTTTTCATGGACGACCGATATACCTACGATGTCTGATTGATGATAATGATCATCTAATATCTCAACAATCAAGGCTGCCGGTGTGTGTAAGTGTTCTTCCTTAATTTCATCCACAATTTCAAAAGATATTTCATCTTTTGTCTCTATTTCATCTTCTACAGCCTCTGAATCAAATTTCTCTAACAATGATTTAAACTCTAATTCTTTAAATAGCTTGACTACCTTTGTTGTATCATAGGCACCAAACTGTAAATCTTGTAATGACAAATCCAATGGTACTTCATTAAAAATCGTTGCTAATTCTTTACTCATGAGTGCTTGTTGTTTATTTTCTTCAAGACGTTCCTTCATTTTTTTACCTGATATTTGCTCAATGGACTCTAATACTTTTTCAACAGTACCATATTCTTTTAATAGCTTGATCGCTGTTTTCTCACCAATTCCAGGTACCCCAGGGATATTATCGGAACTATCACCCATCAGACCTTTCATATCAATGATTTGGTTTGCTGTTAGTCCATACTTTTCATCTAAAGCAGCAGGCGTATACGGGTCAACCTGTGTAATTCCTTTTTTCGTTAAAACGACTGTGACATTATCGGTTACTAGCTGCAGTAAATCCTTATCCCCGGTATAAACTTTAACTTGCCATTCTTCATCTGCTGCTTCCTTAGCAAATGTCCCAATGATATCATCCGCTTCATAGTTCTCTGCTTCAAATCGTTTAATTTGAAAAGCATCTAATAGCTCTCGAACAAGTGGGAACTGCTCGGATAATTCTGGTGGTGTCTTTTGTCTACCACCTTTATATTCGCTGTAAGTTTTATGTCTAAATGTTGTTTTACCTGCATCAAAGGCAACTAACATATGAGTCGGTTGGTCTTCCTCTAAAATTTTTAGCAACATCGTAGTGAAACCGAAAACGGCGTTGGTATAAACGCCTTTATCATTATTTAGTAAAGGTAAGGCGAAGAAAGCTCGATAGGCAATACTATTTCCATCGATTAATACTAGTTTTTTCATGGTTTTTTTCTCCTTTTATATGAAAGTTAGTGCTGATACTCATATACGGCACTCTACTTACCGCTACCCAAAATCATGCTCCGCATCCTGTGGGGTGGCGCTGAGCTAATCGGCTACACCGCTGGATCTCAGCTCTTCCACTATTTCCCACGGGAGTCTGGGTTACTGCTCATTGTCAAATTTAAAATCATTCTTACAACAAATATTAAAATGAATAAGAATAGAACAAATCGAATGAAAAGCCACCAGTTAAAAACTAAACCTACTTTTATATTTGTTGGTGGCGAAATGAATCGGTCGTCATGTGCGTTTTGTATGTAAATTTATTTTGGGATGTTGTGAAGATAGATTGTTTTCATCATTACCATAAAGATTCTTCTATCGGCTTTTTATTATTATCATTGTAGCACACATACGTTCGAAACAAAAAAGGTACCTCCTCATTTCTTGAATGAAGATAGTACCTTTTCATGATTTAATTATTATTCGAGATCACCCATTAATAAACGTGTATATGGAGAGTTTGCTGGGAGTACAAGAACGGTTTCTCCATCAATGGTTTTCTTATAAGATTCTAATGTGCGGTAAAGTTGGTAGAATTCTTCATCTTGGCCAAATGCGTCATTATAAATTCGAGCGGCTTCTGCTTCACCCTCTGAAATAACCTCATCTGCATCGGCATTGGCGGTTGCTATCATTTCTTGAACTTCACGATCTGTATTGGCACGAATTCTATTCGCTTCAGCATCCCCTTCAGACAAATAATCCTGTGCCGTCGTTTGACGCTCAGAAATCATGCGACGATATACCGCTTCTTCATTTTCTTCTGGAAGGTCGGCACGCTTCATACGAATATCCGTTAAAGAGATCCCGTAATTTCCGTTCTCTAAAGATGTATTAACTCGGATACGGACGAGCTCTCCGATGTCATCACGAGCTTCACCTTCACCAGAGTTAATAATCGAATCAAAATTTAATTGACCTAGTTCAGCACGTATAGCTGAGAAAATGATTTCTCCCATAATGGCTTCTGCATTTTCAATTGATCTTGCATTAGCAATCATTTGCTGTGGGCTTTCAATTTTCCAGACAGCGTAATAATCAGCAAGCATTCGTTTTTTATCACTCGTATTAATTTCCGCTGTTGGAATATCATAGACCATTTGATACTTTGGAAGAGTGCTCACCGTTTGGATAAATGGAATTTTATAACTTAATCCTGGTTCATCTTCTATTTTTACAACTTCCCCAAATTGCCTTACAACTTTATATTCACCTTGCTCGACAATAAATAGATTACTAATCACGACAGATAACAAAACAATCAATATAACTGCCGTAGCCCCAAGCTTTACATATTTACGATATGTCTCAGGTGTTCTTTTTTCATTAATATCAATGATACGGTCATCACTCATCGCTATTTTCCCCTCCTTCTCCTTGGTTGTTATCATTATTTAATGGAGGTGGGTTTGATGAACTCGAGCTATTTCCACCATCAAGAGGACGAATTGGTAAATAGTTAATCGTATCATTATTACTGTCCATAATATAAATATCTGTATTTGGTAATACTTGCTCTAGTGTTTCTAACAATAGACGTTGTCTCGTTACATTTGGATTAACCTGATATTCTGTATATAAAGCATCAAATTGTGCAACATCACCTCGAGCACGTTGAACTCGCTCAGTTTTTTGACCTTCTGCACGGGAAATAATCGCATCCTTTTCCCCTTCTGCTTCATTCATTTTTTGATTCTCATATTTTCTAGCTTCATTAATTTTTGTTAATCGCTCCTCACGAGCATCGGTTACTTCTGTAAATGCACGACGTACTTCCTGTGTAGGGAGTTCAACATCTTGAAGCTTTACATCTTGAATACTTATTCCTATTTGATAAATATCAACTAACTCCACAAGTGTATCAAAAACTCTTGCTTCAATTTCTGGTCTTTGATCGGTTAATGCATCATCGATATTCGAGCTACCAATAACCCCTCTTAAAGAAGCAGATGCCGCGTTATATAGAACGGTTTCAGGTTCTTTCGTACTAAAAAGGAATTGCTCAGGATCACTAATTCTCCATTGAACAGCTAAATCGGCAAAAACGATAAATTCATCCCCCGTTATCATCTTTGCTTCATTTGTAAATTCTACTACTTCTCCACCTTCTTCTTGGTACCCTACTTGAAGGTTATACGTACCACGCGATAATATTTCTACACGTTGAATCGGCCATGGCAACTTAAATTTTAATCCCGGCTCTACGACGGTTTCTTCCACTTTACCAAATGTTATTACAGCTGCTTGTTCTGATTCGTCTACTATGTACCAACCTGTGACTAAAAATAGACCAAGCACCGCTACAACAATCAGTGAAAAGAAGCCAATTACTAATTGTTTCACTGTCATTCTTAATTCCCCTCCCTCTATTTCTCACTTTCTATATACGAGATAATTATGCAAAAGGTTTCAATCCATTTACATAAAATTTCACTACTTCTTATCGTATCACATATAAAAGCGGGATTCCCTCATTTTTTTCATTGGATTTTCCGATAAATTTTTTATGAAAGTTACTTGGGCGGCGCTCATTTCTCGAGATAACTTGACCTTTCGGTCTTTGTTTTGGATACTAATTCTGATGGAATACTACACATTTTTTTGGTTGGTGGTGGCTGATTGTGTGGTGCACTGAATCTTTTTAGGAAAGCTCTTGCGAGCTCATTCCTAAAAAGTGGCGGGGCTACGGCAAAGTATGAGAATCCTCAAAACCGTTTTATGAATGAAGAGCCATCAGTTAAAGATTGAAACCCTACTTATATATTCGGAGAGGACTAGTTATAAACATATCCACAGGTTAAGAAGTCGTCACTATCCATGAAGAGTGGCCTTTGTGCAGATACTCCAAGGTTTGGCCTCCGTAACTGCACATTAACCGCCTCTTCTTGTAGTTACTCACCTTCTTCATTCGAGTAACTGTCTCGTTCGGCCTTTTTCGTGTAGTTACTCACCTTCTCCCTTCAAGTAACAGTCACACTCAGCCTTTTTCGTGTAGTTACTCCAAGGTTTGATGTCAGTATCTGCACAAACTTTTATGAATGGTTAAGATGGTGAAAGTAGTGGCAACTGTTCAAACTGTTGGCACGTTTACAACTCGATCACCAACAGGAGTCGACCTGAACAAACAGGGAGCACTTTCCTGCTAAGTTCATTTATCGCGAGATGGATGACGAGCTAACTTCACGGCACAAACTATCGCCCCTAACTAACTTCCACACAAAAAAGACCATCCACAGATCAGTATTACTAACCTGCGGATAGTCAAAAAGGGAATTCAATGCGATGAAAGAAATCATTTCCATCATTCGAACATTGAGGGGAACCGTTCTATATCAGTATAGCTCCCGTAAGTTAACTAAACATAAAGCCAATGTAAAACATTTGTAAAAGAAGAAAAACTATCTTCCATTGCCGAAAGATAGCTTTTCTCCCTCTATTCTTCTAAAATACGCTGCCATTCCTCTTTTTGCTTCTTCGCAAAAATTAGAGTAAATGTAGTACCTTCACCCACCTTACTTTTCACATCAATCTTTGCATGATGTGCCTCAACAAGGTGTTTCACAATCGCTAAACCTAAACCAGTCCCTCCCGAATTGCGACTTCTTGCTCTATCCACTCGGTAAAAACGTTCAAAAATACGGTGAAGCTCTTGTTCGGTAATCCCAATTCCTGTATCAGAGACAGACCAGACGACTTGATCTCGCTCTTCTTTTACCAGCACATCAATTCTTCCATGTTCAGGCGTGTAGGTAATGGCGTTGTTAATTAAATTGATCGCAATTTGTTTTATTCTTTGGAAATCACCATCAACAACTGTATCTCCCGTTACACGTAAATGGAGTTCTATCGATTTTTCTTCACTTTTATCCTTCAAAAGCGTCATAGCTTCTTCAACTGCTTCTGCTAACTTTATTCTAGACAAATTTAAGCGGAAAAATTGCTGTTCAATTTTTGAAAGCTCTAACAGGTCATGGATTAATCCCTGTAATCTTTCACTTTCTTTTAAAATGATACGAAGGAACTTCTCACGAAACTGTTCATCATACATCGCTCCGTCTAACAACGTTTCGCTAAAGCCCTTAATTGAAGTTACAGGTGTTTTTAATTCATGTGATACATTGGCAACAAAATCCTTACGAACCTGCTCTAGCTTTTTCAATTCGGTAATATCATGCATGACGATGGCCACACCCTTAAAACTTCCATTATGACTAATAACAGGGGCTCCATGTACATCGTAGTATTTCAATTCAAAATGCTCCTCAAATGTAAGCTGCTTTTGAACCTTTTCTTCTGACATAAATACCGATTGAATTAATTGCGTAATTTCTTTATTTTCAATCACATCATGGTACAGCTGATGATCCCATTTATCTGTATTTTCATTGAAGATATCACGGCATGTTTTATTAATAAGTGAAATGTCTCCACGCATGTTAATTAAAATTAAACCGCTACCCATATTCTCAATTAACGTTTCCATCCGTTCTTTTTGAAGCTGATGACGCTTCGTAATATGCTCAAGATTACTTGCTAAAACGTTCACTGATTTAGTTAACTGACCAATTTCATCTTGCTCACCTTCAACCGTTCTAGCTTTAAAATTACCTTTTGCTAATTCGTTTGCAACATCAGTCACGCTTTCGATTGGTCGTATCATTTGTGAGGTTACCCGATAAATAACCAAGAAAATAACAGCAGCTGCCAATGAGAAGCTAATAATCAAGACCATCCAAATTTGCTTATTCATTTCTTGAATATCAGAAGTAGGCAACCCTAGTCTTACGATACCGACCATTTCTTCTCCATCCATAATTGGTACCGCTAAGTAAAGCAGTTCATTATCAACCGTTTCACTATATCGGATTTCACGACTTGTATTTCCTTCTAATAACTCTGCAATTTCTGGACGCTTTAGATGGTTTTCCATTAAGGAAGGATCGGTGCTTGATTCGCCAATTACCTCTCCATCCATCAGAATGATCGTAATTCTAACGTCTAACTCCTGACTTACATCATTCGTGAAGCTTTGGATATCACGATCAATTAAGCGGTCTTCTTCTATTAAATACGAAACTAGATCCGCATCGTTCTGCAGCCTCTCTGTTGTATAATCTAAATGAAACTCTTTAAATAACTGACCGATTGCGATTCCTAAGCCTGCTAAAACGGATAAGATTGTTAGCATAACAATACTAATCAAACGAAATCTTAATTTAAACATTATAACTGGGGCTCCTCCAATTTATAGCCTAGTCCCCTAATTGTTTTAATATAAATAGGTTTTTTCGTATTGGGTTCAATTTTCTCTCGTAAATGACTAATATGTACATCCACAATCCTCGTATCCCCAACAAACTCATAGTTCCAAACAGCATTTAAAAGCTGATCCCTCGTTAATACTCGTCCTTTATGATTCATTAGATAGAGGAGAAGTTCAAATTCCTTAGGCGTAACGTCTAAGGCTTTGTTTTGATAGTATACTTCATAGTTTTCAGGATATATAACGACTTCCCCGACCGTCATTTTCCCATTATTTCCTTTTTCCTCTACGGTTTCTACAGGTGCTTGTTGAGCAACTCTTCTTAAAATTGCCCGAACCCTTGCAACCACCTCACGTGGACTAAAAGGCTTCGTCATGTAGTCATCTGCTCCGAGCTCCAGACCCAAAACTTTATCAAATTCATCATCTTTGGCTGTTAACATCAAGATAGGTGTAAAGACTTTATTTTGTCGTAATTGTTTACAAACCTCTAAACCATCCATCTCCGGTAGCATCAAGTCTAAAACAATTAAGTCATATTTTTCACTTTCTGCTTTCCTAAAGGCAGCTCCACCATCATGAACAGTATCTACTTCATAACCTGATTGCTGTAAGTTAAATTGAAGTAATGTTGCAATTGATTCCTCATCATCTACTACTAATAATCTTTGTGACATATAAGTCTCCTCCGCTCTTCTCAATGTATGAGATCTTTCACGGTTCCCCAATAGATTTTATATTTTTCACCATTAGTATACCAAATAATGCTCGATTATTAACATAGTTATATCATTTTGATCAAGTATTTTGAATGACTTCTTTTTTTGAATGCTTATAAAAAACGATGCAAAGATGTTTATCATCCTTACACCGTTTCACTTATTATTTACTTGGTAGAGCTTCCATGACATGTCGGACCGATTGAACAGAACGATCTAATGCAGCCTTTTCGTCTTCTAGTAGATCTAGTTCAATAATTTTTTCAATACCATCGCCACCTAGAATCGTGGGTACACCTAAGTATAAATCCTCATAGCCATACTCTCCTTCTAAATAAGCAATGGTTGGCAGTACTCTTTTCTTATCTTTAATAATTGCCTCAACCATTTGAGTTAGTGAAGCTGCCGGAGCGTAATAGGCACTACCATTCCCTAAAAGTCCAACGATTTCTCCTCCACCTTTACGAGTACGTTCAACAATTTCTTCTAACCGCTCATCTGAAATAAGTTTTGATAAAGGAACGCCTCCTGCAAAAGAATAACGAATAAGCGGAACCATATCATCGCCATGTCCACCTAATACAAAACCTGTGATATCTTCAACAGAAAGGTTTAATTCTTGAGCAATAAAGGTACGGAATCTAGCTGTATCTAAAACACCTGATTGACCGATTACACGATTTTTAGGAAATCCAGATTCTTTATAAACCGTATAAGTCATTGCATCGGCTGGATTCGTCAGCACGATGATATAACAATTTGGTGAATAGTTTACCACTTCACGCGTAACTGCCTTCATAATATTTGCATTAGTGCTAACAAGATCGTCACGACTCATTCCAGGCTTTCTAGCAATACCAGCTGTAATGACAACAATATCAGAATCCTTTGTATCTTCGTAATTAGAACTACCTACAATATGAGCATCTACGCCTTGTACAGGTGTTGATTCTAGCATATCTAGTGCTTTACCTTTAGTCGGTCCATCTAATTGTGGAATATCAACTAACACAACATCCCCTAACTCTTTTTGTGCAACCATTAGAGCCGTTGTTGCTCCAGTAAAGCCCGCCCCAATGACTGATATCTTTCTACGTTTAATTGCCATTTTCCATCACTCCTGATTGTTGATTTCAAACGTGAATCTATCATTCCTAGAAAGAAAGCGTATGGATTTTACTCACATACGCTCATGTCATCAATATTAAAGGTTTTTAATTAACTCATCAGCAAATCCAGAACATTTCACTTCTGTTGCACCATCCATTAAGCGGGCGAAGTCATATGTTACTACTTTGCTAGCAATCGTTTTATCCATAGAACCCATAATTAAATCTGCTGCTTCATTCCAACCAAGGTGACGAAGCATTAATTCACCTGAGAGTAGAACAGAAGAAGGGTTTACTTTATCTTGTCCCGCATATTTAGGTGCTGTACCGTGAGTTGCTTCAAAAATAGCATGTCCCGTTACATAGTTAATATTAGCACCTGGAGCAATACCAATTCCACCTACTTGAGCAGCAAGTGCATCAGAAATGTAATCTCCATTTAAGTTCATTGTTGCTACAACATCAAACTCTTTTGGACGAGTTAAAATTTGTTGTAAGAAGATATCAGCAATAGAGTCTTTAACTAGAATTTTACCAGCAGCTAAAGCTTCATCTTGTGCTTTATTGGCAGCCTCTACACCGTCAGCTTCTACAATATTATCGTACTGGGCCCAAGTGAATACTTGATCACCAAATTCTTTCTCAGCAAGCTCATAACCCCAGTTCTTGAAAGCACCTTCAGTAAATTTCATGATGTTTCCTTTGTGAACTAACGTTACACTCTTGCGGCCTTCGTCAAGTGCATATTGAATCGTTGCACGGACTAAGCGCTCTGTACCTTCTTTAGATACAGGTTTTACACCGATACCAGAAGTTTCAGGGAAACGAATTTTCTTAGCACCTAATTCTTCTTGTAAAAACTTCACTAATTTTTGTACTTCTTCAGAACCCTCTTGATACTCAATACCAGCGTAAATATCTTCAGAGTTTTCACGGAAGATAACCATGTCCGTATCTTCTGGACGTTTAACAGGAGAAGGTACTCCTTGGAAATAACGTACTGGACGTAAACAAACGTATAAATCAAGCTCTTGGCGAAGTGCCACGTTTAATGAACGAATTCCGCCTCCAACTGGTGTCGTTAATGGTCCTTTAATAGCAATCATATATTTATCAATAGCTTCTAATGTTTCTTCAGGTAACCAACTTCCTGTTTCATTAAAAGCCTTTTCACCCGCTAAAATTTCTTTCCAAACAATTTTCTTCTCACCGTTATAAGCTTTTTCAACTGCTGCATCTAATACTCTAGAAGCTGCTGCC
The DNA here is from genome assembly GCA_001038565.1 of Alkalihalobacillus pseudalcaliphilus. GTDB lineage: Bacteria > Bacillota > Bacilli > Bacillales > Bacillaceae_D > Alkalihalobacillus > Alkalihalobacillus pseudalcaliphilus. Next base: position 40,659 of record LFJO01000010.1, on the reverse strand, counting down.
CAAATATCTGGACCTGTTCCATCTCCTTCAATAAAAGGAATGATCGGGTTATTTGGTACATCTAATACTCCATTATTTACCTTAATTACTTCACCGTTTGACATGTTACATAAACCTCCTCGAAATAATTACGCAATATAAAATCTTCACATTCTTAGCTTAACAAATATACATGAAAATTGTCACTAAATATCTATAATGATCGAACAATGTTATGGAATAGGTCGAATTAACGACCTACCCGTATCTAATACTTATCGTTTCTCTAACGGAACATAAACCTGCTTATCCGGACCGTTATATTCTGCACGCGGACGAATAAGGCGATTGTTGCTATACTGCTCTAAAATATGAGCTAACCAACCAGATGTACGGCTTACAGCAAAAATAGGTGTGAATAAGTCATGATCAATACCTAAGCTATGGTAGACACTAGCTGAATAGAAATCAACGTTTGGTAAAATTCCTTTTTCAGAAGTGAAGATTTCGTCAATTTTAATCGACATTTCATACCACTTTGTTTCACCAGTAATTTCCGTTAAGCGTTTAGACATTTCTTTTAAATGTTTCGCACGCGGGTCACCATTTTTGTAGACACGGTGTCCAAATCCCATGACTTTTTCCTTATTTTCAATCGCTTTACGTACGTATGGTTCTACATTTTCCACTGAACCAATTTCGCTGAGCATTTTCATTACTGCTTCATTTGCTCCGCCATGTAATGGACCTTTTAACGCCCCTATAGCAGCAGTAATACCTGAATAAACATCAGATAATGTCGCTACACACACTCGTGCAGTAAATGTTGAAGCATTTAGTTCGTGGTCTGCGTGAAGAACAAGCGCCTTATTAAATGCATTTACTGAGATTTCATCCGGGTCTTCTCCCTTTAGCATATATAAAAAGTTCGCAGCCACACTCAAATCTTTCTTTGGTGCAACAGGTTCTTTTCCTTCACGTAAACGCGAAAACGCTGTCACGATTGTTGGGATTTTTGCTTGAATTTTCAAAGCTTTAAGACGGTTTTTATCTTCTTCCATGACATCTGCATCTTCATCATAAAGGCCTAAGCTTGAGATTGCTGTTCTTAAAGCCGCCATAGGATGAATGTCCTTTAATGGATAGCTTTTCATTTGCTCAATGACCTCTTTTGGAATGTCAGCGTGCTCGGCTAATTGACTTTTTAGTTCGTTCAGTTCGTTTTCTTTAGGCAAACGACCATTCCAAAGTAAAAAGATAACTTCTTCAAAACTTGCATGTTCTGCCAGGTCATCAATTTCATAACCTTGATACGTTAACGTGCTATCAATAATTGAACTAACACTTGAAGTTGTTGCCACGATACCTTCTAATCCACGAGTTGCACTCACAATAACCTCTCCTTTTTCCCATAAAATCTTCCCTCAAAGCATATAGTAAATGCTTACATTTCCAAATCTAATTCCAGAAATGCAATATGTAGAAAGGAACTCCAAATCCCATTATAAACATTTTTTTTATTTTTGTGAATGTTTTCGCCTTAACAAATTCTAATATACCAAAAATTACATTTTATTAATGCGAAATGGATTACCTCTTAACAGAGATAATTGTCGGTAACACTCAACACCAACTAAGTGAAACTAACTTGGAACACCAGCTGCCATTCAACCATGGCCCTAGTCTACATATGAATATGAATCCCCTTAAAACCGTTATATAAACCTCTTATACCTATTAGTAACTTTTGTATGAATTTCCCTACAACACTTGGCACCAATTGAATGAAGTTCCACCAGTCAAAAAGCCCAACACCGCTTTCATGTTTGTTGGTGGTGGAGTGGTTTTGGCTTCACCATGCGGGTTTATATGAAAGTTGGTGCAAACATAGAGCGTTACTCGTCGCTGTATGAAAGTTACTTAGGTGCGAGAGTTTGTGCCTTGAAGTTAGTTACCTCTTGGTCCCCTTGAGTAACTGTCATATTCAGGCCTTTTCGTGACTTTACTCAAGCTATGATCTGCCTCCCTGTTGTCGTTAAACCCTTTTTTATCACCTCTGCTCTTGGACTTCGTTTTGCCTTTAAACGTAAACCACGGATTGTTGCTACCATGTATATCTATTACGATCCTTATCAATCACTTACCCTTGTACACCGTATAGAAAACGTAAAAAACTGCTCGATTTTCTATCGAACAGTTTTCTCCACTCATTTAAGGGCCTCCACCTAATCTGCTAAAGAATTGAATAACCTGCATCGTCAAATAAGCAATACCCGCTCCAATTAATGGACCAACGGCAACACCTTTAAAAAGGGCGACAGCGAGTATTGTTCCTATTACTAAAGCAGCTGTAATATGAGGATCATTTTTTAATAAATCAAGGCCATTTGCTGCGATTATTGCAACTAAAATCCCAGAAAATAAAGCGACCCATGCATAAGGCGACCGAACCGCTTCATGCAACTCCTTAAACCCAATCGCCCCTGTTACAATTGGGGTTAAAACGGCTATGGTTATAATCGTTACACCCCAATTAATTCCTTTAGACTGGATTAACGGAAACAGCTTCTCTCCCAACCCCGTCCATTTAACAATTAATAAAAAAATTACCGCAATAAGTAAAGATTGATTTTTAGCAATAACCGCAATTACTAATAAAACCAACATAAAAATGGTTGCATGAGACATGTAATCGTCCCTCTCTCTGCTACATATCAACTAGCTTACGTAAATAGAATATTAAAAAGGACGTCTATTCATGACGATGACTTGACCGTTCTGAATAAGCTTAGAAAGCCATTTCGTTAGTAGTGCTTTGAACATCGCTCTCGTTTTTGGAATTAATAAAAGTAAGCCAAAAATATCTGTTAAAAATCCAGGTATTAGTAAGAGAAAACCTCCTAATAGGATACAAAGGCCATCTATCATCACTTGACTTGGCATCTGTCCTTGGTTCATTTGCATTTGCGCTAAGCGAATTGTCTGTAAGCCTTCCCGTCTTGCTAACCAAGCACCTAATATACTAGATAATATAATTAGCGATATTGTTGGCCAGACACCAATCCATTGGCTCACTATAATAAAACCAATCACTTCTAATAAGGGTAACAAAAAAATAAGGAAAAGCAGGTACTTACGCATCCTTCTACCTCCAATAAATAAAGGAATGAAAAGGGGATATTCCTTCTCATTCCTTTCATCTGTTAAGACTACTAAGACAGCCCTTTATTCCATTACATTATAGAACACTTGCATGTCCTCTGTAAATGTCTCCACGGGTACTGTCTACAGTTATTTCTTCACCTTCATTAAATAAACGTAATGCACCTTCAACGCCTACAATAACTGGCGTATTAAGGCTGATTCCAACCACGGCTGCATGAGAAGTAAGCCCACCTTCTTCTGTAATGACAGCTGCTGCTTTCTCAAAGGCAGGAATCATGTCCTTATCTGTGCTTTGCATTACTAAAATCGAATTAGCTTTTACCTTTTCAATCGCTTCTTGTGCATTGGTGGCAACGACGACTTGACCCGTTACAGAGCTTTTACCAATACCTTGGCCTTTTGCAACGACCTCTCCAATGACATGAACTTTAATTAAGTTAGTTGTCCCTGATTCACCAACTGGAACACCTGCCGTAATTACTACACGTTCACCTTGCTTAATCATCCCTGATTTCACAGCCGCATCCACCGTAATTTCTAGCATATGGTCTGTTGACTTTGCTTTCTCACCCAATACAGGGAATACACCCCATACTAAGCTTAACTGACGATAAACACTAGGATTACTTGTCACAGCAATGATGTCAGACTTAGGACGATATCTCGAAACAATTTGTGCTGTATATCCACTTTCTGTCGCCGATAGAATATATGGTGTCTTGAGGTTAAATGACGTATGAACAACAGATTGTCCAATCGCACTTGTCGTTGTCATTGCATCCTCTGCTTTTGCAATTTTATTAAGCAATGCTTTATAGTTTAGACCTTGTTCCGCTCGAGCTGCAATTTTATTCATCGTCTTTACAGCCTCGACAGGGTAATCTCCTGCAGCTGTTTCACCAGAAAGCATGATGGCATCTGTTCCATCAAAAATTGCATTTGCGACATCACTTGCTTCTGCTCTTGTTGGACGTGGGTTGCGTTGCATAGAATCTAGCATTTGTGTTGCTGTAATTACCGGTTTAGCTTCCGCATTACATTTTTTAATTAATTGCTTTTGTACAAGGGGAACTTCTTCAACAGGGATTTCCACTCCTAAGTCACCGCGTGCTACCATCAGCCCATCAGAAACTTGAAGGATTTCGTCAATGTTATCCACTCCCTCTTGGTTTTCAATCTTAGGAATGATCTTGATCGTCTCTCCTCCGTTGTTTTCAAGAAGTTCACGAATTTCTAATACATCAGAAGCTCGACGAACAAAAGATGCCGCTACAAAGTCAACGCCTTGCTCAACTCCAAATAAAATATCAGCTGCGTCTTTATCTGTAATTCCAGGTAAATTCACACTTACATTAGGAACGTTTACACCTTTTTTATTTTTAAGAATTCCACTGTTTTTCACTTCGGTTACTAACTCATCTGCTCGAACTTCTACCACTTCTAGCTCAATTAATCCATCATCGAGTAAAATAGTAGAACCTATGTGTACATCATTTACAAGCTCTGGATACGTAATCGAAATCCTTTCGCTATTTCCGACTATTTCATTCATAGAAACAATGAGCTTTTGTCCAGCTCTTAATTCAGCTACACCATTTTCTAAGGTTTGTGTACGAATTTCAGGACCTTTTGTGTCTAATAAAATCGCCACATTTTTACCTGTTCTTTTACTTGCTTCACGAATATTTTCAATCCTTGCACCGTGCTCAGCAAAGTCTCCATGTGAAAAATTAAGTCTCGCGACATTCATTCCTGCTTCCATTAATGACACAAGTTGTTCAACCGTTTCACTTGCTGGTCCTATAGTACATACGATCTTTGTCTTACGCATAATATAGCCTCCTAAAAATTTTAAACCTCTTTTATATAAAAGTTACATGGGTAGTACTCATTTTTTTGGTTGGTGGTGGCTGGTTGTGCGGTGCACTGAATCTTTTTAGGAAAGCTCTTGCAAGCTCTTTCCTAAAAAGTGGCGGGGCTACGGCAAAGTGTGAGAATCCTCAAAACCGTTTATGCATGAAAAGCCACCCGTTAAAGAGCAAAACTACACTTTTATTCGATGTAGCTAGTAATTAACACCCTTCGGTAGATGCTCTTTCTTTACTTTTAAATAGATAGTTCCTGTGATAGCTTGTACATATCTAAGTCAATTTCATGTTTCTGTGCTAAGATTTCCTCTATACTATGATATACAAGTTGGTTTTTTTGAATACCTACAGCTACACCAGCTTCGCCTTTTAATAATAAATCAACCGCCATCGCACCTAATCGACTGGCTAATACACGGTCAGAAGCTGTTGGCGAACCACCTCGTTGAATATGACCTAATACAGTTACACGTGTTTCCATGTTAATCGCATCACTAATTTTCTTTCCGAAACTAAAGCCATTGCCAACACCTTCAGCAACGATAATAATACTGTGTTTTTTACCTCGCTCTTGTCCTCGCTTTAAACGATTGACGATTTGATCCATGTCATAATCTGCTTCTGGGATTAAAATAGTTTCAGCACCATCAGCTAAACCAGCCCATAAAGCAAGGTCTCCAGCATGTCTTCCCATCACTTCAATGACATACGTGCGCTCATGTGAAGTCGCTGTATCACGAATTTTATCAATCGCTTCAATAATAGTATTTAAAGCCGTATCAAAGCCAATCGTATAGTCAGTTCCTGGTATATCATTATCAATGGTTCCTGGCACTCCAATCGTTGGAAAACCATGCTCTGTTAACTTTTTAGCACCTTGGAAAGAACCATCTCCTCCAATAACGACAAGACCATCAATACCGTGTTTCTTTAATTGTTCTATTCCTTTTAGCTGACCCTCAAGTGTTTTAAACTCCTCACATCGAGCGGTATATAACATCGTCCCACCTCGATGAATGATATCACCAACAGAGCCTAACTCCATTTTATGAATATCTCCTGCGATTAATCCCGCATAGCCATACTTAACCCCGTATACTTCCAATCCATGAAAGATAGCCTTTCTGACTACTGCACGAATGGCTGCGTTCATACCTGGAGAATCTCCTCCACTTGTTAATACCCCTATTCTTTTCATAGCGATAACCTCCTACTACATAAATAACTCATTTTTATATTTCCCGTCTCTAGTAACACTCAAAACCTGTTACTTTTTTCTAGTGTTTCTTAACATTCTGAGAGCATTTTATTAGTGTAGTATATTAAATAGAAATACCTCAATTTCCCCCTAAAAATACCACTACCTGATCATAAATACAATAAGGATCGGCAAGAAAATATGACAAAAGCCGTATTTTCTTAAAATATTGATATAATCGGGTTTTTGCCACCAAATATAGTGTACCTTTAACAAATAAAAAGTACTCTCTAAGAATAGAAAGTACCCAATTAATGCACGTTATTTCCTTCGGTATTATCATTAAATTCACCGATGTTTTTGAACTTTTCGTACCGTTTTTCAAGTAATTGTTCCTCGGTAAACAGTGATAATTCATGTAGTGATTTTTCAATAACTCCACCGATTAACTTCGCCTGTTCTTCCACATTTCGGTGTGCTCCACCTTTAACTTCTCTAATAATCTCATCGATAATTCCTAGTTCTTTTAAATCAGGAGCCGTAATCTTCATCGTTGCTGCCGCTTTTTGAGCTAGACTCGCATCCTTCCAAAGAAGGGCAGCCGCACCCTCAGGTGAAATGACGGAATACGTTGAATTCTCCAACATGTGGATGTGGTTTCCTACCCCTAATGCTAGAGCACCACCACTACCACCTTCACCGATTACAATACAAATGACAGGTACGCGTAAACCGGCCATCTCTAATAAATTCCTAGCAATTGCTTCACTTTGCCCACGTTCCTCTGCTTCTTTCCCAGGGTAAGCACCTTTCGTATCAATAAAACAAATGATAGGACGCCTAAATTTATCCGCTTGCTTCATTAAACGTAAAGCCTTACGATAACCCTCCGGGTGAGGCATGCTAAAATTACGATAAATATTATCTTTCGTATCTTTCCCACGCTGCTGGCCGATAACGGTAACAGCCTTTCCTTTAAACTTCGCAATCCCACCAACAATAGCAGGGTCGTCTCCATACAGTCGATCACCATGCATCTCAAGAAAGTCAGTAAAAATATTTGAGATATAATCGAGCGTTGTTGGACGATCGGTATGACGAGCTATTTGTACCCGTTCCCATGGCTGTAAATTACCATAAATCTCTTTCTCTAATTCATGTAATCTTTTTTCGAGCTTCATAATTTCATCAGAAAGGTCAATTTCCTTTTCTTCTGTAAACGTACGTAACTCATTAATTTTATTTTTAAGTTCAATAATAGGTTTCTCAAACTTTAATTCTGCCGCCATCCATTGCACCTCCTCATTATACTTGTGGTTGATGTATATCTAATAATGTGCCTAACGTCTCTTTTAGCTTATGACGAGGAATAACTTGATCTAATTGACCATGCTCTAAAAGAAATTCTGCCGTTTGGAAGTCTTCTGGAAGCTCTTCTCGAATGGTTTGTTCAATAATGCGACGACCAGCAAAGCCGATTAAAGCTTTAGGTTCAGCAAAATTATAGTCACCTAATGATGCAAAGCTAGCAGAAACCCCACCTGTTGTCGGGTGCGTAATGACTGAAACAAACAAACCACCGGCTCGGTTTAACTTCTCGAGAGCGGCACTTGTCTTAGCCATTTGCATTAAACTCAAAACACCTTCTTGCATTCTCGCACCACCAGATGCAGAAAAGATAATGATTGGTTTCTTTTGTTCGATTGCTGCTTCAATTGCCCTTGTTAGCTTCTCACCGGCAGCTGAACCCATACTTCCCATAATAAATCTAGCATCCATTACGGCTACAATAGCTGGATATCCGCAGATTAATCCCTCAGCAGATACAACCCCTTCTTGTAAGCCTGTCTTTTTCTGAACCGCTTCAAGTTTCTTCTCATAATCAGGGAATTGCAGTGGATTCACACTTGTAATTCCACGATCAAACTCTTTAAATATACCTTCATCGAATATACTTTCCAATCGCTCATAACCACTCATGCGGTGGTGATGTCCACAAGAGGCACAAACAAGTAAGTTCTTTTTTAATTCCTTTGTATACATAATTGTTCGACACGAAGGACATTTTGTCATTAAGCCTTCTGGAACTTCTTGTTTCGCTCGCTCAGATGGAATTGTGGCATAGCGTTTCTTTTTGGTAAATAGTCCTTTAATATTCATGGCTGCACCTCATTCGTTAACCATTTTTATATCGCCAACTCTTTCAGAAATTCTTAATCTATCATATGGTCAAGCTATATAAAACATGCTTTATTTAATAAATATGATGTGACTAACTCTTAGAAATGGTCTTTTTTTAAGTGTTCTTCTAGTAAGGAAAGGAGATTACTTTTGTTCTTTTCACGTAATAAAGTCAATATCATTCGATGATCTTCGAGCTTTTTTTTAGGATCTGCTACTAAATTTCCTGTAAAAAAAGACGCTTGATGAAAATCCACTAAAGAATTCCATATATTAATTAATAGTTTATTATTAGAGGCTGTAACTAAAATCTTATGAAAATGATGATCCAAATCAGTCTCATGGGGGTTCTTGAACTGCTGTTGATAAATGTCTTCTAACTTGAAAAAATCAGCTTCAGAGATTCGATCCACCGCTAAGCGAACCGCATCTAATTCAATTAATAATCGCGTCTCACCCAAATCCTGTCTAGCTTGGTCATCTTTTAACATATATAGCAATATAATATCAACGAGGCGGTGACTTCCAGATGCACTCAGGAAAGTCCCCTCACCTCGTTTCGTTTCAATTAAATCAAGAAGTTCAAGTGCTCTTAAGGCTTCACGAACAGAAGAACGACCAACACCTAAACGTTCACTGAGCACTCGTTCAGATGGCAGCTTATCGCCACTACTTATACCTTCATCTAAAATGAACTGATGAAGCTGCTCGATCACATCAATAAAGCGTTTAGATGGTTGGTTCGTCATTTCCACTCACGTCTCCGTTGCATTTATTGATCGTCATTCCCAATGATCGCTAATTTTCTTGTTTTTTCAGCCACTGCAGCTGGGTCCAACTTTTTCCTCGCAACACCTGTTTCCATTGCAGCCTTCGCAACTGCCGCTGCCACAGCTGGTGCCACTCGTGGATCAAATGGTGCCGGGATAACATAATCAGTCGATAATTCAGCGTCAGTAACTAGTTCAGCAATCGCATGAACAGCCGCTACCTTCATCTCTTCATTAATATGTGTGGCACGAACATCTAAGGCACCACGGAAAATTCCAGGGAAAGCAAGGACATTGTTTACCTGATTAGGAAAATCGGAACGCCCTGTGCCAATCACGCTTGCACCTGCTGCTTTTGCGTCAGCTGGCATAATCTCAGGGTCTGGATTAGCCATCGCAAATATAATCGGATCAGCATTCATCGTTTCAATCATTTCTTTTGTTAATGCACCAGCAACTGAAACACCAATGAATACATCAGCACCTTCTATTACATCACCCAAAGAGCCTTCTTTTTGATTCATGTTCGTATATTTGGCAACTTCTGCTTTAACATCGTTCATACCATAAGGTCGATTTTCAAAAATAGCACCTTTTGAATCACACATAATAATATCTCGGACGCCCATATTACGTAATAATTTTATAATAGCAATACCTGCAGCACCCGCGCCATTAGCAACAACCTTAATTTCCGACATTTTCTTACCTGTAATCTTTAAAGCATTGATTAATCCGGCAAGTGTCACAATCGCTGTTCCGTGTTGGTCATCATGAAACACAGGAATATTCGCTTCTTTCTTTAAACGTTCTTCAATAATAAAACAACTTGGTGCAGCGATATCCTCAAGGTTAACACCACCAAAAGTTGGTTCTAATAATTTGACGGTTTCAACGATCTGATCAACATCCGTTGAACGTAAGCAAATCGGAAATGCATCAACCCCAGCAAAAGACTTAAATAACACAGCCTTCCCTTCCATAACAGGTAAAGATGCTTCTGGTCCAATATTACCCAAACCTAATACGGCCGTACCATTACTTACAACGGCAACCATATTACCTTTCATTGTATATTCATAAACAGATTCAACGTCTTCAAATATTTCTTTACATGGCTCAGCCACCCCAGGAGAATACGCTAAGCTTAAATCATTGGCATTCTTAACTGGAACTTTGGATTTCGATTCGAGTTTCCCCTGATTAATACGGTGTATGTGTAATGCTTCTTCTTTTAATGTGGACACAACGGTCACTCTCCTTATTTTCTCCTGCATTTTGTACCATTTGATGGAACTTCCGCACTGGTCTGACCACTAAAACATAATCATTATAAATGATTGTATAGTAATTAGCCAACCCCTTCTTCTTAAAGCAGGTGGTTTTTTAATGAACAAAAATGGTTTCTCAATAAAAGAAATCCTTTCATGACGCAATTATAAGACTTCCTCATCGAGGATCAATTTTTTTATTCCATTCAAGATTTCTGTAAACTTTCAAGCATCATTACCTTGTTCATAATGAACTGCTCATTTTGCCTTGATTGATCACGCTTACCCTCAACAAATATTAAATTACCTGGTTGAATCAATTCATAATGTTGCTTCCAAATAGAAGGAAAAACAACAGCAGAAATTTGGTTAGATTCATCACTTACCTCTACAAATGCCATAGGTTCTCCTTTTTTTGTTTTTATTTGCTTAACACTCATGATGAGTACGGCAAGCCTACATACCGAATTACTAGCCTTTTTCATCTCTTCAATGGTGAGACGGCGATAATGGTGAAAATGCTCTTCATATTGGAGAACAGGGTGTCCAGATAAATAAAATCCTAATGCCTCTTGCTCATATTCTAATTTCTCTATAGGTGTAAGTGGTTCCTGCATGAAGTAGTCTGGTTTTTCAAGTGATAAGGTAAATAAACCTTCCATTTCCGCTTCAAAATCTTGCACCTTACTTCCATAATCAAAAGCATGATCCACATTCGCTAATAAGATGGCACGATCTTTTTGAAACTCATCTAGAGCTCCCGTTTTTATGAGACCCTCGACAACTTTTTTATTGATTATTTTATGGTCAACTTTTACGACTAAATCAAATAAATCTCGAATATTTGATTTGTCATCAAGCTCAACCAGATACTTGGCCGCTTGATAACCAACATGTTCAATCGATAGTAAGCCAATTCGAATTCCTGCTTTCTCAAGCGAAAAGAGAACAGAGCCCTTTTTTAAAGAAGGTGGGTAAATCTCAACACCCTCTCTTTTGGCCTCTTGAATATATTCGGCTAATTTCTCCTTATGATGGGTAGAACCGGAAAATAAAGCAGCATAAAAAGCAGATCGATAGTGAACTTTTAAATAACTAAGCTGGTAACTTATCATACTATAGGCGACTGCGTGACTTTTTGGAAATCCGTAATTGGCAAAGCGTTCAATTAAATCAAAGATTGCTTTGGCCACCTGAACCTCATAGCCCGACTCCAACGCACCTTCAATAAAGTGTTGCTTTTCAGCAAGCATCGTCTCTTTTTTCTTTTTGCTAATGGCCCTTCTTAAAATATCGGCCTCTGCGTAGCTGTAACCGGCCAGCTGTACGGCAATTTGAATAATCTGCTCCTGATAAACAATAACCCCATATGTTGGAGCTAATATCGGTTCTAAGTCAGGATGAAGATAGTCGATTTTTTCATTGGGGTGATGCTTTCCCTTAATATAAGTTGGAATAAAATCCATCGGACCAGGCCGATATAAGGCATTAACTGCAACGATATCCTCGAAGCGATTTGGCTGAAGCTGTGTAAGAACTTGTCTCATTCCATCTGATTCTAATTGGAAAACACCTGTCGTCTTCCCTGCTGCTAGCCCTTTAAAAACGTCTGTATCATCTAATGGTAATTGTAATAAATCAATGTTCTTACCTTCAAAAACTTTAATAGCCTTCACAATTCGTTCTAACATCGTTAAATTACGTAACCCTAAAAAGTCGAATTTAACAAAACCACTCTCTTCTAACACATTCATGGTTGCTTGAGCTAAATAGATATCTTGTTGCCCCGCTTGTAAGGGAATCAGTTCGGTTAATCTTTGTTGGCTAATAATAACTCCTGCAGCGTGGGTTGAAGTATGTCTTGGCAAGCCTTCAATCTTCTCAACTAAATATAACCACTGTTTATGTTTGTCGGATTGCTGGAACAAATCGTGTAAATCCGTTGATTGTTCAAGTGCCTTCGTTATTGTAATACCTGGTCGGGAAGGAACCATTTTGGCTGCTCGATCGATTTCAAAAGCATGAATACCTAACACTTTTCCAACATCACGTAGAGCTGCCCTAGCTGCAAACGTACCAAATGTCAAAATTTGAGCTACATGGTTTTTGCCGTATTTTTTTTGTACATATTCAATCACTTCATCCCGGCGGTGATCAGGAAAGTCGACATCAATATCGGGAAATGATTGTCTTTGCGGATTTAAAAACCGTTCAAATAATAACTCATACTTTAACGGGTCTATCTCTGTAATAGAGAGCGTATAAGCAACAATCGAACTTGCTGCTGATCCTCGACCCGGACCGACCATAATGCCTTGCTCTTTCGCATAACGAATAAAATCCCAAACAACTAGAAAATAATCAGTAAAGCCCATCTTATGGATGACAGATAATTCATAAGCTAATCTCTCATTTGCTTCAACTGAAGGGTTTATATACCTCTTTTTCAAGCCTTCTTCACAAAGCTGAGTTAAAAAGGTGTGTGGAGCTTCGTCTTCCTTTAATGGATATTTAGGCATTTTCGTTTCTTCTAATGGCAAATGAATCTGGCATTGTGAAATAACTTCCGCCATTACTTCATAAGCTGCTAAGTATGGGACTTGTTGATGAAACTGATCAAGCTCCGGTAAGTAGGCGTGCTTGAAATAACGAGGAGTTTCAATGCGCTGGAAAGGTGTGCCCGCATCAATCCCTTTTAGTACAATCGCTCCTGATACGTCATCTTGGTGTAAAAATCGTACAGGCCATCCCACTATAGCTCGCCACTTCCCTAGTTGCTCCAACGAGATGATTCGCTCGTGCAGAAGCCGATCTTGTTCGGTCTGCCCACTGATCTCTAATAAAATGTTTTCTTCTTGTATAAAAGATGAAGGTAAATTCGTCTTGAGCCATTGCACAGCTACATGACGGTCTTCGTTTTCATGCAATGAACCAAGAGGCCCATCATAATACGGGATAATCACAAAACATTCCTCCACATAGCGGTACAGGTCAGGCATCATTATGTAACTGTCTTTTTTATCTTTTAATCCTAAGATTGTCGCGAGCTTGACTAATGATTGGTAACCTTTAAACGATTTGGCCAATAGTCTTAAAAGAAAAGGAATCGCTTGGTCATTAGATTTTACGGTAATTTCCAGACCGATAATTGGTTGTATATTTTGCTTGAGACAAGCTTGATAGAATGGGATTACACCATACATGTGATGATGGTCAGTTAATGCAATTGCTTCATAACCTAATTGCTTAGCACGTTTTACTAATTCGTTCATTCGGTTCGTTGACTGCATTAAACTGTATTCGCTATAAACATTTGTATGAAGTAGCTGCATGTAAATCCTCCTCTCTTTTATTATGAAAGTTAGTTATGGGCGATTCATTACTACGGATGGTCTTATTCAAATACGTTTATTTCGCAGGTCTATTATAATCCTTTTTTCGGGTAATGAAAAAGTCTTTGCATATTTGTCCACTCCCTGACCATATATTGATAGAAACAAGCTATTTAGATGTTTTGGAAGGATGAGAATTATGACTCGTGAATTACTTTCAACCCTTGTTGATGTTTTCTTTGTCGCTTTTGGAGTCATTATTGGTGGTGCTATCATTGGCAGTCTTGGAGCTTTTTTAGTAGGAAAGGCGCCATTAGATGAGATGAAAAACCTGGCTAGTTCTTTAAAAATATGGGCGATCGTTGCAGCAATTGGTGGTTCATTTGATGCCATTACAAGCATTGAACGCGGTCTCTTTGCAGGATTACATGAAGATATATTCAGAACATTTATGATGTTATTCACTGCCTTTGGTGGTGCTCAAGCAGGTACGGTTATTATCTTATGGATTGTTGGCGGTGAGCACTAATGCGGGTTCCGCCATATTATTTACGACCTGGCTGGCAACGCTTTTTTGCAGGAATTACCATCGGTGTATTAATTGGTTGGGCTTTTTTTCTTAATCATTACGGAAAAGTATATGATCACATGATTGTCAAAATTAAAACACAGGAAGATGAAATTATCCACTTACAAGAAGATATAGAACAATTGAAAAACGACCAGGTTAAACAGAATGAAGACAATAAAAATAAACTAACCGTACAAGAAATTGAAATTAACTTTTCTAATGATAAAGCATTAAAACTTAGTCAACTAACGATTCATGATTTACGGCATCAAGCCCTTGACCAAATTAGTGACGTCAAAGGCAATAGCATTGAATCTGTCTTCCAAGCAAGAGAACTTATTTATCGAACGATCGAAAATAAGACCTATGTAGTTAATGAACGGAATTACCGCTTCAGGATAATCGGTGACTCATTTTCAACAACGCTCCATTTCACGATAGAAATCCATATAGAGCCCACCTCTAATAGCTAAAGGTAGGCTCTTTATCTTTTTAGTTTTGCCCGCATAATTCCTTTAATTGCTTGATTAATGCATCTGCTTCTTCAAAGCTATAAACCGTTGCACCAGAAGCCATCGGGTGACCACCACCATTAAACTTTTGGGCTAACGTATTAATTACTGGCCCCTTTGAACGTAGACGAACTCTAATCTTGTCCTCATCCTCTACAAAAAACACCCAGGCCTTCATCCCTTCAACCTGTGAAAAAACATTAACCAATTGTGAAGATTCATTGGCAGTTACTCCAAATGATTGTAAAGTATCCGCTGTAATTCTCATTTCTCCAACCCCCTCATTCTCATGGAAGATAAAATGTTGAAGAACATAACCTTCGAGTCTTGATGTCGTCAATGATTTCTTGTGGAGCTGTGAATAAAAGCTTGGCTGGTCTACCCCCGCTGCAATCAGTTTACCAGCACGTTCATGTGTGGTTTGAGTTGTATTATTATACATAAAACGCCCCGTATCTCCAACTATCCCTGCGTAAAGAGGAAAAGCAACCTCTGAATCCAATTTGGAATCATACTTCTCACTGCTTTCAATTAAAGACACAATCATCTCACTCGTTGAACTTGCATACGTATCGACCCAATTAATATCCCCGTACTGGTCTTCTGCTGGATGGTGATCAATCTTGATGACCGATTTGGCTAATTTGTAACGTTCATCACTGATACGCTCTTGATTGGCGGTATCTAAAATAAGCACTAAAGCATTTTGATAAACCTCGTCTTCAACTTGATCCATCTCGCCAATAAATAGCAAAGACTCCTCCACTTCACCTACTGCATATACTTTTTTAGCTGGATATACATTGGTTAAAAGTTTCTTTAGTCCGATTTGCGAACCTAATGCATCCGGATCTGGCCTGACATGCCTGTGAATAATAATCGTTTCTGCCACTTCTATTTTCTCGATAATCTGATTTAACATTTTTCATTCCTCGTTTCTTTTCATTCAGACTTTGCCTATTGTCTATGTTAAGATGGTTCACGATATTGACATGAGGCGATGCTAGCATTTTGTTAGTGAAACCGTTACAATATGAAGTGTAATTATGAAAGCTTGAATTAGGAAGGAGCCGTTTTCTATGGCTGACTCATTAACTAAAATTTTTATGATCATTATCGTCATTGCCTTCGTTTTCTTTTTATTTAACAAAGTAAAACAATTACGGGCAAAGGAACCATTAGTGAATCGAATTTATCAATCGAAAGCAAGCCTTTCTTTAGGAATGTTTATGGCCGCTTTTGGTTTGAACTTTATCGTTGGATATAGAAGTATTCTTGAACTATTTATTGGTATTATTTTCACGATTATTGGTGCCTATAACGCTTACCATGGATATAAAGCCTATCTACATTATATCCCACAACTTGAACAAAATTAAGTAAAGCCGTGGCTTTTATAGCCATGGCTTATCTTATGTATAAAAAATGTTCGATGAAATCGAAGCTCTTTTAATCAATAATTTGTGCCATGAGTAAGGCTTTACTCACTAAGTCATCACCGTCATACATTTCAACATCTATTTTCCCATGCTTGCGTCCGATTTCTAAAATTTTAGGTTTAATTTTGATGACACTATCAATTTGAACAGGCTTTAGGAAGTATAAGGTTAGATTTTCTAAAACTAGGTTTCCTCGTTTATATTTCCTTAAAACACGACGACCCGCTTCTGTCACTAATGTCGTCATCACCCCATGTGAAATCGTCCCAAGTTGATTGGTCATTTGTGGAGTAACTTCACATGAATAAATCTCTTCGCCCTTAATTTCACTAAAACGACTTGTTACGATATCCTCAATCGTTTCTCCAACATGCGGTTGTCTTTGTGCCATTTGTAAAGCCTTTAAGACGTCCTGTCTACTTACAATCCCGATAAAGCGTTTCTCTGCATCTATGACAGGAAGTAGTTCAATGCCTTCCCACACCATAATATGAGCAACTGACGCTACTGATGTCCCTTCGCCAACGGTAATTGGATGAGGTGTCATCACTTTGCCAACTAAGGTATCCTTATCAACACCGACGACATCCTTAGCTGTTACCATTCCTTGAACACGCATTCGATCGTCGATAACCGGGTAACGAGAATGCCCCGTTTTCACATTAAATTCCCGCCATTTCTCAATGGGATCGGAAATTGAAAGATAAAATGTCTCATGCAATTGAATGAGTATATCATCCACTAAAACGATATCTTTCTTAATCAATTGATCATAGATCGCTCGATTGATCATAGCGGCAACCGTAAACGTATCATAACTCGTTGAGATAATTGGCAATTGAAGCTCATCTGCTAAAGCAATCACCTCATCACTTGTATCAAATCCTCCTGTAATGAGTACTGCTGCCCCTGCTTCTAATGCTAATTGATGACCATTATAACGGTTACCAACTATTAGTAAGTTACCCGCATCCACATAACGCATCATAGCATCTAATTTCATTGCCCCTATGACAAACCGATTTAATGTCTTATGTAAACCCTCTCGACCACCTAAGACTTGTCCATCAACGATTTTAACAATTTCTGCATAAGTCAACTTCTCGATATTTTCTTTTTTCTTTTTTTCTATTCGAATCGTTCCAACCCGCTCAATTGTACTAACGAGTCCCCGGTTTTCAGCTTCTTTAATGGCACGATAAGCTGTTCCTTCACTAACTTGTAACTCTTTCGCAATCAAACGAACGGAAATTTTCGAACCTACAGGTAATTCTGAAATAAATGTCAGTATTTGTTCATGTTTTGTTGGCAAAAAGAGCCACCACTCTTTCTTCTTCGTCATCTTCACTTAACTGTATTAATGACATTATACTTCTGTTAGAGTGGTGTATCAACCCTATCTTCCATATTCTCGTAAACTCTTACTACGATAATGTTCTTTAGCTACTTCCCTAGTAGGTACAGTTAGATTTTTCTTATATAACAGACCAATAGCATTGCCAACAATCACAAGGCTTGCAAAAACAATCCATGCACAAAAAAAGTAAAATTCAAGACCTGTTGCTTGTAGAGAAAAATAGTCAAAGCTATAAATGAGTAGGATTGAGGCTAACAATATAGATATAAAATATCTTTGTTTCATCGTCATTCCCCCTTTTTATCCAACTTATGAACGATCAAAAAAAATAGACCAAGCTTTTTACTCAGGTCTATTTATGAGAGTGAATATCCTTATTTTCTTTTGATTTCTTCATATTTATGAAACCATTCTGGAAAAGCTTTTTTGAATTGAATAGGGCGAAAATGTCCTTGCTCTCCCTTTACGACAATATGTGTCGTAGTCTCCGCATGACTCGTCCTCTTGGGTATGAACGAACACTTAATACCATACTTTTAACATTCACGAGAATGAATTCAAAGTATAATAAAATTAATCAAACACCCTAAGTCAAGAAAAAAATCTAATTGCTCAAGAAACGCTTTAGTAACGTTTAGAGTTCAACACTTGCTCCGACTTCTAAATATAGACCCTGTCCACCTGATAGTGATTCTGCAAAGGCTTGTCCGTCTTGTTCGATGACTGGAAATGTATTGTAATGCATCGGAACAACCTTTTTAGCACGTACCCAGTCTGCCGCTGTCGCTGCATCTTCCGGCCCCATTGTAAAGTTATCACCAATTGGTAAAAAGGCAATATCTATCGTATTTCTTTCACCGATTAGCTTCATGTCACTAAATAACCCGGTATCGCCTGCGTGATAAATGGTTTTATCTTCAGCCGAAAATAAAATTCCTGCAGGCATACCTGTATATATAATTTCTTTCGTTTCAGATATCTCGTAAGACGAGCCGTGGAAAGCTTGAGTTAATTTTACTTTTCCAAAATCAAACTGATAAGCACCACCAATATGCAACGGATGTGTTTTGACTCCTTGCCATTCTAAGTAAGTCGCTAGTTCAAATGGAGCTACTACTAACGCATCATGCTTCTTAGCCAATTCAACCGTATCACCGACATGATCATTATGCCCGTGCGATAGTAAGATGACATCTACTTCTACTTCGTCTGCTTTTAAATCTGTATTGCCATTACCTGTAATAAAAGGATCAATGATAATTTTTTTACCCTTCGTTTCAATCAAGACAACTGAATGTCCGTGATAACTAACTTTCATACCATTTCAGCTCCTTAAAATAGAAATCGTTATTTTCCCCTACATTCCCATTTTAAACGAATCTAAACTTTAAGTCATTTCTAATTCATGATAGATTAAAGATAAAGAATTTTTGGAACACAATAGAAAGGATGACCTACATGAACGTATCACGCATTCAACATATCCAAACAGCCTTAAAAAGTCAAAACCTCGATTTTGGATTTATCCAAGGAAAGTCTAATCTATTTTATTTAACGGGATTTCGTTGCGAACCTCATGAACGCCTCGTCGCATTGATCATCCCTGCAGATGGAGCTCCCGTCGTTATTGCTCCAAACATGGAACTAAATTTAATTAAAGAAGTAGGTTGGCAATCTGAAATAATAGGTTACAGTGATACCGATAACCCATGGTCATTGATTCATACATACTTAAAATCAAATCAAATTGGTACTGAACGGATTGGAATAGAAGCTAGCATTCTTACCTACCAAAGAGCTTTAGCGCTCCAAGAGCTAGAAGAGCAAAATAATGAACTCATAGATTTTGAGGAAGTGTTATTGCAAACAAGATTAATAAAATCACAAGAAGAAAGAGCCATCTTACAAGAAGCAGCCAAGCTTGCTGATTTTGGGGTAGAAGTCGGGGTTCAAGCCATTAAAAAAGGTGCTACAGAATTAGCGCTAATTGCAACTATTGAATATGAGCTTAAACAAAAAGGAATCAGAGAAATGTCTTTTGATACACTCGTATTAACAGGTGCCAATTCTGCTAACCCACATGGCAAGCCTGGATTAAATGCTGTTCAACCAGGTGACTTTGTTCTTTTTGATCTCGGTGTTGTATATGAAGGTTATTGTTCCGATATTACTCGAACCGTTGCCTTTCAATCTGTCTCAGAAAAACAGCACGAGATTTACGAAACGGTTTTATCAGCACAATTAGCTGCCATCGAGGCATCTAAGATCGGAAATACGCTAGGAAGTATCGATCAGGCAGCACGAACCACGATTGAAGAAAAGGGCTATGGCTCTTATTTTCCTCATCGTATCGGACATGGACTTGGTACAGATGTTCACGAATGGCCATCACTTAATGCGACAAATTCCATGCTTCTAAAGCCGGGAATGTGTTATACCATTGAGCCAGGTATTTATGTACCAAACATAGGCGGTGTACGAATTGAGGATGATATGTTTATTGATCAAACTGGACCAACTTGCTTAACTCAATTTCCAAAGGAACTGCAAATAATTAAATAAGACAAAAAAGCTATCTCACCGTGACATACTCATCGGTGGAATAGCTTTTTGACCTTTTTTAACTTAATAACGTTTTTGCATCTTTATATTCGAGGTTTTGAGCTTCTGCGACGGCTTCGTAAGTCACATATCCATTAAGCGTATTAACACCTTTAAGCAACGCTGGATTGTCCAAGCAAGCTTTTTGGTACCCTTTATTTGCGAGTTGCAAAGCGTATGGAATTGTAACATTCGTTAAGCCCATTGTAGAGGTTCTAGGAACAGCACCTGGCATATTTGCAACTGCATAATGAACGACTCCATGCTTTTCATAAGTTGGGTTATCATGAGTTGTTACGCGATCAACCGTTTCAAAAATACCACCTTGGTCAATGGCGACATCAACTATTACTGAACCCGGCTCCATATTTCTAACTGTTTCTTCTTTTACTAACCGTGGAGCTTTAGCACCTGGAATTAATACGGCCCCAATCACTAAATCAGAACGTCGGATCGCTTCGTCAATATTAAAAGGATTTGACATAAGCGTGTGCAATTGATTGCCAAATAAATCATCAAGCTGTCGTAACCTCTCTGGATTAAGATCTAACAAAGTAACATCTGCACCTAATCCCATCGCAATCTTTGCTGCATTTGTACCAACTACCCCGCCACCAACAACCGTCACCTTTGCACGCTCAACTCCAGGTATTCCAGATAATAAAACACCTTTACCACCTTTAGATTTTTCTAAAAATTGTGCCCCAATCTGTGAAGCCATACGTCCTGCAACTTCACTCATTGGTGTTAAGAGCGGCAGACTGCCATTAGGCAATTGAACCGTTTCATATGCAATACCAATTACTTTCTTTTCAACAAGGGCTTTGGTTAACTCAACCTCTGGTGCTAAATGCAAATACGTAAACAAAATTAACCCCTCACGAAAATATGGGTATTCCTCAGCAATCGGCTCTTTTACTTTCATGACCATTTCAAAAGACCACGCTTCTTTAGCTGTATGAACGATGGTCGCACCCGCTTGAGCATATTCGGCATCCAAAAAACCGCTACCTTCCCCAGCTGTCCTTTCTACATATACTTCATGGCCGGCTTGTTTTAAGGCAAAAACACCTGCTGGAGTCATAGCCACTCGGTTTTCATTATTTTTAATTTCCTTCGGTATACCGATTTTCATTTTTGTTCAGCTCCTTTTTCAATTGAGAATCCCATGTCCACGTATATAATTGATTCTTCTCAGAAATAAGACGAATGGATACCTTTTCTAAATGAGCATATTTTTTACTTAATAAAGGAATCATTTCTTCCATCTTTGCCTTTTCATGAAGGTGAAGAAATCGAACCATAGCATCTACTTCTTTTTTCGCCTTCTTGCCTTCCGTTCGATCTGTTCGATGAACAAATACATACCTCATTGGGTTCTCATATATCCATTCTTTATGTTGACCATCAGCTTTAATTTCAATTTCTACTTTCGTCGGTTTCGATGGTTGAGTCGCTGCAAGCGTGGTCCCTGGATGAATACATACGCCACATAAGGTCATGGTGACAATAAGATGAAATACTAGTCCTTGAATCATTCGTACCACCTCTAATGATTAAAGTGACACAAAGATCTCTAAACTATTCATTTACGTTCACGATTAATAACATCAACTGCACCCGTTACATCCACAACGCTACCGGTAATCATATCCGAATTGTCTTCACATAGAAATAATATGGTTCTTGCGATATCTTCTCCTGTCGCTGAACGTCCTATCGGGGTATTACCTTCCATTTGTTTTTCTCTTGCTTGTTCAATGGAGGCTTCTTTCATTTCGCCTAATATATTCCCTGGGTTCACCATGTTGATGGTAATGCCATTTTCAGCTTCCTCAATCGAGACGGTTTTCATTAATGAGACCACACCTACTTTTGCAGCTGCATAAGCAGAACGATATTTCCAACCTGGTGCATAATTAGCCTCTTGAAAACCATACGTAACAATACGACCAAATTTTTGCTCTCTCATGATAGGAATTACAGAACGAAGTAGGTGAAAAACAGCACTTAAATTACCTTCCATCATGCTATACCATTCTTCTTCCTCGTAATCAACAAGCTTTTTCCGCTCAAAAATATATGGTCCGGCATTATTGATTAGAATATCAATTCTTCCAAACTGATCATATGCTTCTTTGATGGCATTGTGTAAATCTTGTTTTTTCGTGACATCCGCTTGAACAAATTGAATTCTCTCTAAATCATTTGGCCAACCTTGCTTAAACTTTTCAACAGCTTCCATATCTTTATGATATGTAATTGTTAAAGAATAGCCTCTATATAAGAGAGCACGAGAAACTTGAAATCCAAGTCCTTTTGTTCCTGCTGTAATAAAAGCATGACGCCGCATAAATTGAGCCTCCCAAACCATTTATTGTCTTTATTATGAGCATACTATTTACTTTGGGAATTGTAAAAATATATGGCTAATGTTTAGAAGGCTTCTGCGTCTTTACTTATAGAAATGAATTCTCATCCCCAGATTCTGATTTACTTGGCATTTGTTCACCTTCACATTGACGGTAAATATCCATCACCTGCTCATGAACCTCTTTTTCTCCTTCTTCTACATAAGTAAAATGAGTTGTTTTGTGTTCTTTCATTGTCAATTCCTCCATTTTATACTTAAATGCCGTACGAACGAACTTATTGCCTACTAGCCGCAAAACCATTCTCAGATGTAAAGAAATCAAATGGAACAAGGCTAGACAGTTTAATTCAAAATGACATATACATTCTTATTCGTTTTTAAACGGTTGTTTAAAGAATTTAGTTTTTAGTATGTGGCATATGTGCTTAAACATAAGAGGGAGTGTCTGGTAACCGCAAAACAACACTTATAATTGTCATGAATCACGATTATCTACAACTTGGATGCATCATATTTGGTGAGTTGTTGTCATTAATCTTATTTATATAACTCTGCCACATTTGTCGTATGAGTATCAGTAGCAATGTACGATGTTCGCACATCACCCAAGTAACTTATACACAAAACAAAACCGTCGACATTTCTCACTAGAATGTCAACGGTACAAATATATCTTGATTTACCTATACATTTTATAAAAGCGATTGGGCTTTAGCTAATGCCTTTTTCACTTGTTCAAACCCTGTCCCACCTGCACTATTCCTTCTAGCAACGACTGTCTTAGGCTGCAATACCTCATAAATATCTTCTTCAAATAAGTCACTTGCATCTTTATAGTCACTAAATGGAAGTTCTAATAAAAATACACCTTTATTGATGGCAGTAAGAACCAGTTTACCAACAACCTCATGTGCTTCGCGGAATGGCATTCCTTTTGTTGCAAGGTAATCAGCCAATTCGGTTGCGTTTGAAAAGTCTTGGTGAACCGCCTCATTCATCACTTCAGCTTTGACTTTCATCGTCTCAATCATACCTGCAAAGATAAGTAAGGATCCTTTTACAGTCTCAACGGTATCAAACATCCCCTCTTTATCCTCTTGCATGTCCTTATTGTAGGCCAGAGGCAACCCTTTTAAGGTTGTTAAAAGGGAAAACAGATTGCCGTATACTCTTCCTGTTTTACCACGAATCAATTCAGCCATATCTGGGTTCTTTTTCTGAGGCATAATACTACTACCAGTAGCAAAGGTATCATCCATTTCTATGAATTGAAACTCTTGGGAAGACCATAAAATGAGCTCCTCTGCAAAACGAGATAAATGCATCATTAACGTTGAAGAAGCTGCAAGAAACTCGACAATAAAATCTCGATCACTAACCGCATCAAGACTATTTTCATAAATGCCTTCAAACTCTAATAATTGAGCAGAATATTCTCGGTCAATTGGAAAAGTCGTCCCTGCCAAGGCTCCAGCACCTAAAGGTGAGATATTTACACGTTTAAGACTATCTGAAAGTCTGCTATAATCGCGCTCAAGCATCCAAAAATAAGCTAATAAATGATGTGAAAACGAAACAGGCTGTGCTCTCTGCAAATGCGTATAACCTGGAATTAACGTTTCAATATGATCATTGGCTTGACATACAATAGCCTCTTGGAGTTTCTTAACCGCACTCATAATTTCTTCTGTTTGATTACGTAGATATAAATGCATATCGGTCGCCACTTGGTCATTTCTACTTCTTCCTGTATGAAGTTTACCACCTACGGGACCGATTTCATCGATCAAAAACTTCTCCAAATTTAAATGAATATCTTCATTGTGAACGGAAAACTCTAACTCACCTTTTTTCGCTTTTTCACGAAGGATATTTAATCCACCTTTAATTAGCTCAACCTCTTCGCTCGATAAGATTTCGCACTTACCAAGCATCGTGACATGAGCAAGACTGCCTTCAATATCTTCATCCACTAACTTCTGGTCGAAGCCGATTGACGCTCCAAACGCGTCAACCCACTCCTCTGCTGTTTTTGTGAAGCGTCCTCCCCAAAGCTTTGTCACAGTGTAACCTCCTTTTTCTCCTTGTTCACCATGCTGTGTACTTTTGTAGTTAAGCCCCAAAGAGAAATAAAACCAACGGCTGCACTGTGGTCAAACTCATCATCTGTCGAGTACGTAGCTAATTTTTCATCATATAAAGAATAAGGAGATTTACGACCTTCCACAATCGCATGACCTTTAAATAATTTTACACGTACAACTCCAGTTACGGACTTTTGTGTTTCTTTTAAGAAAGCTAACAAAGCAGGTTGTAATGGCGAGAACCATAAGCCATCATAAATAAGCTCTGTAAGTTTCTTTGAGATAACTGGTTTGAAATGTGCTACTTCTTTAGATAATGTAATATCCTCTAACTCTTTATGTGCCTTAATCAATGTCATCGCACCAGGGCACTCGTAAACTTCACGTGATTTAATTCCAACTAAGCGGTTTTCTACATGGTCAATACGTCCAACCCCATGTTTGCCTGCAAGATCATTCAAATAAAGAATTAACTGATCTAATTGATATTTGACCCCATTAATAGCTACTGGTACACCTTGTTCAAATTCAATCTCAATGATATCTGCCGTATCCGGTGTATGCTCTAAGGCTGTTGTTAACTCATAAGCCCCTTCTGGAGGTGTAGCCCAAGGGTCTTCTAAAATCCCACATTCATTGGCACGCCCCCAAAGGTTTTGGTCAACTGAATAAGGGTTATCAAGGTCAATTGGAATCGGAATATGATTCTTTTTTGCATAAGCAATTTCTTCATCACGAGACCATGCCCACTCACGAACCGGTGCCAGCACTTCTAAATTTGGATTTAGTGCTTGAATGGATACTTCAAAACGTACTTGGTCATTCCCTTTACCTGTACATCCATGAGCAACGGCTGATGCACCCGTCTGCTCCGCAATTTCAACTAACTTTTTAGAAATTAACGGACGAGATAAAGCTGAAACCAATGGGTATTTATCTTCATACATCGTATGTGCTTGTAGAGCAGGTAAAACAAAATCCTCAGCAAACTCTTTTTTTGCATCGATTGAGTATGATTCAATAGCACCTACGTCCAATGCTTTTTGTTTTACAAAATCTAGATCTTTCCCTTCACCAACATCTAATCCTACTGCAATAACATCATAACCTTGATCAGAAAGCCACTTAATGGCTACTGATGTATCTAATCCCCCAGAATACGCTAATACTACTTTCTTTTTTGTCATGATTTGTTCCCTCCACTGAATAATCATACTTGTATAATTATTTTTATACATTAATATTCGAAAGAAAAGAGCCTTTTAAGCTCTTCAACTGATTGTATAAAACCTAAATTCAATCTTATTAATATACATTACTTTAACAATGAACATGAATTTTGGCAATAGGTATTTATAAAGTTTTATAAAATTATTGTTCTCTTTTTTATACTTCTCCTAAACGTTCTAGCAGCAATCGTTTTTGATAAAAATGTTCAACTACATTTGTTACTTGCTTTGTTAGTTGATAGTTCATGCCTGCACCAATAGCAATTCCTAATAAAGGGACACCTTGAATGGACTTTCTCCGCAATACGGATATAAGCATATTTTTTCCTATTTGTTTAACCAGCTGACCAAACCAAGCAGAATCAAAGACTTGGTCTTCACCTTCATAAAAAATATGCTCTTGCTCATAGTATGAAATCTCATCAAATAAATCATCCCACGCTTCATATTGATTCGCTTTTGGCAATGTCGCTAAATAATATAGCTTTAAGGCTATGACTTGTTCAAGTGGTTTTTTTGTATCATAACCATATACCATTGCTAGTTGTTGAATCGTTCTTAGATGAATGGAAGCGAGAACGGGTAGGTCAATGGCTAGTAATAAAAAACCACCTAATCCTGTTACACTTCCTTGTCCTACGGCTAGCAGGCGCTGTTTGGCCATAAATTGTTCGGATAAGTAATGTAACTGGTCAATTGATAATGTTTTCATGTCTTCTACATTTTCTATTTGAGGATTAAACAGCCTTGCGTATCGAAATACCTTTTCTTTTAGTTCTTGGTCATTTTTGTTATTTTGGATGAAGGATTGTAATTGTATAAAGATTGAATCTAACTGATTCACTACTTTTTGATCGATTGGTAGCTTCCATTCTTTGAGGGCAGGAGCGACTTTATCTGCCCGTTTAAGGAATTGTTCGTGATGAAATTGCAAATAATCTTGTTCCCATTGTAAAATTTCATTTAAGCGACTTTGCTCTCTTTTAAATTGTTCCATCTTCCTATTCACCTACTCTTTAAATGATATATTTTGAATTCTTTTGTATAAAGTTGATGCTCATGTGCGGATTTTTGCTCACCCGCTACCGAAAATTATGCTCCGAGACAATCACGTGTCGCTGAGCTAATCGACTTCGCCGCTCGATCTCAGCTCTGCCACTACGTCCATGTTTTCGTCCGCTAGGTTTCTGCTAATTCTCTAGTTCACAACACAATCTAACACCATACATTTAAAATGAAAAAGAATAAAATCAAATTAAATAAAGTGCCAACAGGCAAAGTGCCAAAAACCACTTTCATCTTTGTTGGTGGTAAAGTGAATTCAACTTTGCCATGCGGGTTTTGAAAGTTAAGGCTCATGCTCACGTGCGAAGTTCTAATTACCGCTAGCTATCAAAGTATCTTTTATTCAAATTCTTACAACATTCATTACAAGAACCAATTACATGAAGTCATCAGGCAATTGCAACTCTACTCATATAACCAGACCTTCATTAAACAAAGTTCCAAACCGCACTTTTAGGCTCTCACGATGTCCGCCTTTTTTGTTGCTAGTCGTTTTATTTCTCTTACTTCTCTTTAGGTTTATGGCTTATTCATTAGATTCAGTGGAGTTTGTGTGAACTTTGGCATTTAACTCTTTAATATGATGGAAAAATATCGCCTCTGGTGTAGATGGATTGACTGCACTTCCCCAAGCATTATCTATTGGGCCATACTGACTTGCGATACAATGCTTCATATGTAATAGTTCTTGGTTAGACTTGTCGATTCCTGCTTCAAATATGGCCTCGTGAATGATCTCAAAAGTTAAAAGGATCTGACCTAATAGCTTCCCTTCATTTGTATAGCTTGGGGCAAAGGGATCATCTAAGACTCGTACAATTCCAATATTATGCAAGGTGCATGCAGCTAACACGATATCACGGTTTACGTGTTGATACAGAGGGAATAATTGCGTAGCCGTTTGGCATAATTCTACAATATGTTCGAGTTCCCCTGCATAATATGCATGATGCCGTTGCTTAGACGCTGGTAAAGTAGTTATTTTCTCTCGTATATAACGTTGTCCATATACAGTCATAACAAGCTTTTTTAATGATTCATTTTGAATATCATCCATACATGTACGTAGTTCTAGCCACAAAACTTCTCGCGAAAGTCCTTTTTTTGTTAGTAACTCTGTGACATTAACTTTATCATCATCTTTTGCCAAACGCATCTTTTGTATCGTCAATTCTTTTTTGTTTCGATAGCTTGAAATAACGCCTTCGACTTTAACAAGCGTTTTTTTTTGTACATTTTTTTGTAACTCTTCACCGATATCCCACATTTTTGCTGGTATTCTTTCTAAATGGCGCTCTAACAAAAAAGAACCATAATCACTGCCATTAATCGCCTGCTTCATCTCTTTCTCTCTCACAAAAAAGAAACCTGTTATTTTTTCGCCTTCTTTTAACTCTTGCCATGTACTCATGTTTCATCGACTCCCTATAGCTAAACTTGCTCTATTATATGCAAAGGTATCTAAGTTCATCATAACGGAAATGTGCGTACTTTTCATTCATCAACATACAAAATCGACATATTAAAGCCAAGAGACCGCCACCAACAAAGATGAAAGTGTGGTTTTGATCTTTAACTGGTGGCTTTTCATTCAATAACGGTTTTGAGCATTCTCACACTTTGCCGTAGCCCCGCCACTTTTTAGGAAGGATCTCGCAAGAGCTTTCCTAAAAAGATTCAGTGCACCGCACAACCAGCCACCAACAATAAAAAAAGAGAGAGTAATAACCCATCAGGATTAGCAACTAAAATCCAAGTGTTTTTGGACCGTTAGCAAAGCTTGCTTTGCTACTTCACGCATTCGCGTGAAGTTTTGAAAATCGAAACACCATTCAGATGAATTCATTCATCTGATAAGGTGTTTTCGATTTTCAAAAACGGTCCAAAAACAAAGACCGAAAGGTCAAGTTATTTCGAGAAATGAGCACAACCCAAGTCCACTTTCATACAAAAAACGCGATGAGTAAAAGCTACTCACCACGTTTTTATCGTTAGAAAATTATTGACCTAATCGGATCGTATCGCGTGCAATCATCACTTCTTCATTTGTAGGAATGATAATTACTTTAACTGGAGAATGTGGATAGTTTAAGAACGCTTCTTTTCCACGGACTTTATTTAGAGATGGGTCCCAATAAACACCCATGTATTCTAAACCTTCTAATACACGTTCGCGAATAACATCACTGTTTTCACCAATACCAGCTGTAAAGATAATGGCATCTACGCCTTTCATACTTGCAGCATAAGAACCAATATACTTATGAATACGAGATGTAAAAACTTCTAAAGCTAATTCAGCACGTTCATTACCAGCTTCTGCTTCTGTTTCGATATCACGAAGGTCACTAGAAAAACCTGTAACACCTAACATACCACTCTCTTTATTTAATACGTTGATAACCTCATTGGCATCTTTACCTGTCTTCTCCATAATATACGGAATTAAGGCAGGATCGATATCACCAGAACGAGTTCCCATTGTAACACCAGCTAAAGGAGTGAATCCCATTGATGTATCAATCGATTCTCCTCCTTCAATAGCAGCAATACTTGCACCATTTCCTAGGTGACAAGAGATTAAACGTAAATCTTTTAGAGGACGATCTAATAATTCGGCCGCTCTCTCCGATACATATTTATGAGAAGTTCCGTGGAAACCATATTTACGAATACCATATTTTTCATAATAATCATATGGCAAGCTATATAGGTAAGAGCTTTCAGGCATCGATTGGTGGAAAGCCGTATCGAATACAGCAACTGCTGGTACATTTGGTAATACACTTCTAAATGCTTTAATACCAACAATGTTTGCTGGATTGTGTAATGGGGCAAGCTCAGAAACCTCTTCAATTCCCGCTAACACCTCGTCACTAATTAAAACAGAATCATTGAATTTCTCTCCGCCATGAACAACGCGGTGACCGATTCCTTCAATTTCATCTAACGAAGAGATTATACCTGTTCCAGTTAACTTGTCTAATAAAATCTTAACAGCAACATCATGATCAGGAATATCTGTAATTTCCTTATCTTTTTCTCCGTTCACTTCGATCGTAAAAATAGAATCTTTCATACCGATTCTTTCAACAAGACCTTTTGTTACTACCGTTTCCTCCGGCATATTTAAAAGTTGAAACTTCAAAGATGAACTACCAGCATTAATCGCAATGATTTTTGCCATATTAAAACAGCTCCTTTATAGCTTTTATACAATAAGAGTTAGACTCTACATTAGAGTTTTTACTTAAATACATAACAATATGTCCATTACCATTTAAGCACTCGTTCTTTCATTTATCAAGGGAAATCGACTTATATCTCCATCAAACTCATGAATTCTTTATTTTCTGATTTGATAACGCTTACTGAAAACGCTTTATAATTCTGAGATGTTCCTCTTTAAAACTAGCTCTTTATAACAAAAACAAACCCATCACCTTAGTGAAATGGGTTTGCCTACATTCATTTTACTTTCCTAATTCTTGCTTGAACCAACCATCAATTTGTTTGATCATATCGGCCAAAGCTGTCGGTTTAGAGAAAGAAGGTAATTCTGCCATAAGTGCTTGTTGAATAGGTTGCACCTCTGTCCCTTTTTTCTGTAGCATTAAAATACTTTTTGCTTGTTGTTCAGAATGAAACATTGATTTAGGGAGCTGCAACAAAGCCAATATATGCGTTTTTTCTTTTAAATAACGATGTAACTTCTCTGATTGATCACTTTCAAAGAGGAAGTTAGGAATTAAGAAATATAAATAGCCACCTTCACGCGTTTGCTGAATAGCTTGTTCAATCATTAAATGATGTACATAGGAGTGGCCAGACTCTGCTTTTAGTTCATAATCATTAGCAATGATATCATTCGGATAATATCCAACCGGTAGGTCCGTTACAACGACGTCTGCCTTAAGTAAGGGTAGGTTTTGAATACTGTCTTGATGAAATAATTCTACTTCATTTCGTTGTAGATTCGAGCTGACAAAAGCAATATGCAATAATGTCTCATCAGCTTCAAAACCAACAGCTCGTGCCGGTTTAGTCGATTGATTTAATACAGCTGATAATAAATTTCCACTTCCTAATGCAAAATCAGCAACTAAATATTCACTTTTTAAGTCAGAGGAGATTTTATTAACTAAATAGCTTATAAATAGACTTACTGCATCCGGTGTTAATGAGTGATGTGGTTGAGTAGCTCCTTTCATACCTTTGAGTACAGTTAGTTGAAAGGATTTTCGTATCACTTCTTTTGGAAGTTCATCTAAATAGATGTCTTCTACGATTTGCTTGAGCTTTTTCTTTTCTATCTCATTTTTGGTTTCAATGAATTCCCCAGCAGAAAGCTTATCACCAGCTAGTGCAAGTGCATCTAAATAAGGAAGTTCTTGTTCTTCACTGATGAGCTCTGCACTTCGGTCTAATAAATGAAATAATTGCTCTAATTGTTTGTCTTGCATAGGTTCTCCTCCAATAAAATTCTGTTTATGATGTGCATTTATATGTAGGTCTAGACAGCTTTTTTTATATTAAAACACTGTTCTTAATCGTAGCACCGAATGATGGTGCATGGCAAGTAGTCGTGTTTTGTATGAAAGATACTTATAGCGCCCAAGCAACTTTTATACCAAAAAGAGACAACTCTACAAGTTGCCTCTCGTATTTCTGATTATTAAATAGGGGGTTGCTGGCGATAAGAGTGATGATCATGGCGGTCGTGCTCATCGCGATGGTGCTCTCTTTTATCTAGATGTAACATTTCTTGTATCTTCTCAATTACTTGAGGAGCAAAATCTAATAATCGTTCATACAGATGTGTACTATTATCAAGATGTACCATTTTTACACCATGACTATTTACGATGAGAAAGGCCATAGGAGTAATGGAGACTCCCCCACCACTTCCTCCACCAAAAGGATGACTTTGGGTATCATCGTGATGTCCATCAACGGCAAATTCACTACCACCTGCCGCGAAACCGAAACCTACTTTAGATACAGGCATAATGACACTGCCATCGGGTGTTTCAACAGGGTCTCCTATTATTGTATTCACATCAACCATTTCTTTAATATTTTCCATCGCTGTTTTCATAAGCCCTTGAATTGGATGGTCAGACATGTATATCCCTCCTCTTTCTTTACATGGATGAATTCATAACATTTGATTGGTTTTGATTCGTTCTTTTTATTTTTTGCCAATGAAGCAAAATCATTATTCCTGCACTGATAGCATGCCCGATCCGAAAAGAGATCATGCATGAAAAATTGGTTTTTGTTATCGTCCCTTGATAAATAGGATCTATTTGAATTTTTGGGTAGGCTTTTAATCGGAAGAAATTTGAAAGGATACCAACAACCATTCCCTTTAAGCTCCAACAGGCACCGACTAAATAAGCTGTTAACACCGCATCACTAACACCTAACTGTGAATGCCACTCCAACTTTTTCACTTGAATTTTTTTCAAAAACACACGCAGAATTTTATAAAATCCCGTTACATGAGCAAGAAACTTTTCTGATTCTCGAAGCTTTGTCTTTAACCAACTTAATCCAAACGATGCTGTTTCTTTTTTCTGACCTAATGGTGATTGTTTCTTTTCTTCCATTGTAAAACTCATCGAAGCGGGATCGAACTTTAGCAACGGTGAAGTAAATGTATAGATATGAATATGCCAAAGAAAAAATTGGACCGTTAACAAATCATCATCAATTTTATGTTGATAATGACAATCGATTGTCACTTTAGCTAGGTAGATGATCGTAAAAAACATGATGATGCCAAATAACGATAGTAATATCCACCAGATCATAGTTATCTCCTTTTTCATGAAATTTCATTTTATAGATTATCCTAACTACTAATTTTTATCCAATTTTTTCTATATGATGATTTGTTATCGATGTTCTTGAACGTTTAAAGGCAATTACTGCGGGTTTCTATTTCCACACTTTGGGTTATGATATGATTAAGCCATAGCTAGTCACATATAGAAGGGATGAGTTGATCTTTATGACCTCACAGAATCAGTATTATTTATTCTTTAAACAAACTGAAAAAATGAAGCAAACATCCTTACCTTTGATCAAAAAATTAGAACAAGCTGCATTTAAACAAGCACCAACGTTTAACGAAGCGACTTTTATTATTAGCCTCGGAGGCGATAACAGTTTTCTGCAAACCGTTCGTAAAACGGGATTTCGTTCTGACTGTATTTATATCGGGATTAATACGGATGATATTGGATTTTATACGGATTTCACTGTTGATCAATTAGATTTATTGATTCAATCCATGCAAGAATCCACATTAGAAGTTCGGAAATATCCAATAATTGAAGCGAGAATTGATCAAAAGGCTCCATTCTATTGTTTAAATGAATGCACGATCCGCTCAAGCACGATTAAAACATTTGTGATGGACGTCTGCATTGACTCGCACTATTTTGAAACGTTTCGTGGAGACGGTATGATTATTGCCACACCTACTGGAAGTACAGCTTATAATAAATCAGCAGGCGGTGCGGTCATTGATCCAAAGCTTCCGTCCATGCAAGTTAATGAAATATCTTCATTAAATAATAGTGAATATCGAACATTAGGAACATCATTTGTCTTAGGGTCAGACCGACAATTAACCTTAAAAATTGTTCAAACCGGTAATGAATTTCCGGTTATTGCCGTAGATAATGAAGCGTTATCCTTCCCTCAAGTAAAACAAGTACAATTACAATTAGCCAATCGACAAATTCAAGTATTAAAGCTTAAAAACAACTCTTTTTGGAATCGAGTTCAAAGAAAATTTTTATAAAGAAAAAGCCAATGGTTTATTAAGTCATTGGCTTTCCTAATCATGTAGGTTACTTCCTTTGCTCCGCTATAACAACCCCTAATATCTCCGTATCTAATATTTGATCAGGTTCCATTTTAAATAGGTCATTGGAAAGAATAGTCATATCGGCATAAAAACCTTTACTGAGCTTTCCTGCGACATGTTCTTTTTGAATGGCATAAGCACTAGCTGTCGTAAACAATTGAATAGCCTCATACATACTTAATTTTTGTTCAGGTTGATAGCCTTGATGGTTTTCTGTCGGCTTTTTTCTTGTGACAGCAGCATGAATTCCTAATAAAGGATCAACTGGTTCAATAGGAGCATCAGAGCCACCTGCACAGATTAAGCCTTCATCTAAAAGAGTCTTCCAAGCGAATGATTCTTCCATTCTCGAGAGACCTAATCGTTCTTGGACCCACGGAAAATCAGAAGCGACAAAGCGTGGCTGAATATCTAAAATCACCGGTAACTTTTTCATTCTTTCTCTTAGATCCTTTCTAGCTACCTGCACATGGATAAGTCTATCCCGACCAGGGGCACGTGGAGCTCTCTCAATTGCTGTAAGGGCCATCTCTAAGGCTTTATCGCCAATGACATGAATCGCCACATCCATCCCTTTATTTCTCGCATCCACCACTAATTGATCTAATTGCATCTGATTGTGTATAGCGACTCCACTTGTACTCGGGTCATCCGCATAAGGTTCTGATAAAAGAGCTGTTCTTCCACCTAATGCACCATCAGCAAATATCTTCATTGCTCCAGTTTCGACAAATGCACCTGAACGATGTAATTGTTCATAGGGAACTTTTTCAAATGCCTTATGATTGACAAGCAAATGAGCCCGAAGTGGTAATTCTCCTTCCTCTACTAACTCATCAAAAGCTTTAATCGTCTCAAGAGGATCGCGATAATAGGCTAAGTCCTCCGTATGTCCACCGACTAAACCCTTTTTGTATAAATCTTTAATTGAAACCATTAAGGCTTTTTTTATATAACGATCCGAAACACCTGGCATAACCTCTTTTACGAGCTCTACTGCTTCATCTAACAATAAACCAGTGGGTTCACCTTCTGCATCTTTAACGATAACCCCACCTTCTGGGTTTATCGTATCTTTTGTTATTCCTGCCATTTCAAGAGCTTTGGAATTGACTAAAGCCGCATGACGACATATCCTTGTCAAAAACATCGGTTTGTCATCTGAAATTTCATCTAATTCCATCCTGTGAAATATTTTTCTATCAATAAAGTTGTTTTCATTCCAACCTTCACCAATAATCCATTGATCGGCTTTCTCTTTTTGCTCAAGCAAAAGTTGAAGCATCTCGACTGAAGAGGATACATGTGATAAATCTAAGCGCATTAATCGTTCACCATGTCCAATCATATGTAAGTGGCTATCAACAAATCCAGGATAAGCAAATGCTCCATCTAAATCGATCGTTTCTTCTATTTTTTCTGAATATTTTTCAACGAGCTCTGCTTCCGTACCGGTATCTCGAATCAGTCCCCCTTCTGTATAGAGAGCTTCTACATATTCATTTTCTTTGTTCATTGTATAAAAGGTAGCATGAAACCATAATTTTCCCATTGCATTCACTCCTAGTTACCATTCATTTCATTCTTGAATATATTGTAACTTTTTCGTGAAACTAAATAAAGAGAGTAGTTTCCTACTCTCTCCTTCAAGCCATTTTAATTAAATTAATTATTTTTGATATCCACCTAATTGTTGCTCAGCCATTTGAACTAAGCGTTTTGTAATCTCGCCACCTACAGAACCGTTTGCACGAGATGTTGAATCAGGTCCTAATTGAACTCCAAATTCAGAAGCGATTTCGTATTTCATTTGGTCAAGAGCTTGTTGTACACCAGGTACGACAAGTTGGTTTGAACTGTTGTTTGCCATTTCTCTTTCACCTCCTTCTGTAACTATAGAATGTGCGAAAGAAGTTCGAAACATACAATATTTAAAATGGTAATATTTATGTTTTTTTGAGCGAGATTAACCTTGTCAGACAGTAAAAAACCTTGAGTTCAAATACTCAAGGTTTTTAAAAAGTTTATGTTTTAAAATAAATCGTCTATTTGCTGATTCACTTTTTCTTTTGAAGAGATTGTAATTATTTCTGTATCGGCTATTGCTTTCTCCAAAATAGGTTCGATATCTAGGTAGCTTTCATACTTTTGTGCTTGGTCACGTCTTGGTCTTGTTTTTGAATCAGAAGGTAAAAAAATCGTACAGCAATCCTCATATGGTAAAATGGATGTTTCATACGTATCAATCTTATGAGCAATTTGAATGACTTCTAGCTTGTCCATTGTCACGAGCGGACGAATTATAGGTAAATTCGTTACCTCATTAATCGTATTCATACTGTGTAGTGTTTGACTTGCTACCTGTCCTAAGCTTTCTCCTGATGCTAAAGCAAGTATTCCGCGTTCTTTGGCAATGCACTCACTAATTCGAAGCATCATTCTTCGCATAAGAGTCATTTGGAAATTACTTGGGGCCTCTTTATGCAAATAAGTTTGAATTTCCGTAAATGGAACTAAATGAAGTTTAATGCTAGCCCCATATTTGGTTAATGTTGTTGCTAAATCAATGACTTTTTGCTTTGCACGTTCGTTTGTATAAGGTGGACTATGAAAATGTATAGCTTCTAACATGGCACCTCGTTTTTGGATTAAATAACCGGCCACAGGGCTGTCAATCCCACCCGATAACATTAACAGCACTTTCCCACTCGTTCCAACCGGTAAACCACCAGCCCCTTCAAAAACACCTGAAGTGATATAGGTAGCTGTTTCGCGAACTTCAACACGAATGTCTAAGTCTGGATGATGCACATCCACTTTTAAATCTTCTGTATTTGTTAATACATACCCACCTAAGTGGTGATTTAATTCCTGAGAAGAAATTGGAAAAGGTTTATACGCTCTCCGTGCTGAGATTTTAAACGTATGAATCGCTTTTTCCTTGCGGCTTTCTTGAAATAAGTGAAGGGCCGCTACCTTCATTTTCTCTAAATCATTCTCTACTTTTACAGCCAAACTCATTGAGTGAATACCAAATACATTTTGAAGCTTCTCAATAATTGGTTCGTATGCTTCTCCATTTAATTCAACAATCATTCGTCCAAAAGTTCGTCTCACTTTTGCACTTGGATGAGCCTTTAATGCATATTTCATATTTTGTTGTAACTGTTTTTCAAAATACGTACGATTCTTCCCCTTTAAAGCAAGCTCACCGTAGCGAATTAATATATGATTATATTCCATCAACCTTAAAACCTCCTCATTCCCGTTACCCTTGTACTTGTAGTAATTCAGGAATCATTGTTTCTAAATCGTTCAATACTCGTTTAACTTCATCTTCTGTATTCAGATAAGAAAAGCTAACTCTTATTGCACTACTTGCCTTTTTATCATCAATACCTTGTGCAAGTAATATTCTACTCGGCTCATTAAGCTTCGAAGAACATGCCGATTTCGTTGATACATAAACACCAACTTTGGAAAGTGACTGAATTAAAACTTCCGGTTTCATATGGCCAATAGAAAAATTAACAATATGGGGAGCGGAACCTTTCACTGGTGTATGAATAACGACCTTGTCTATTTTTTTTATCCCAGCAATAAATGTTGTTTTTAATGTTTCGAGGTGTTGATTACCTTGACGGCTATGCTCACTTCCTAACCGAAACGCCTTAGCCATCGCAACAATCCCTGCTACATTTTCAGTTCCTGCTCGCAGCTTGAATTCCTGTTCACCACCGTGTAATAAGGAAGAAAGTCGATTCCCTTCACGAACATATAATAGACCATTCCCCTTCAATCCATGGAATTTATGAGCTGACATCGTACAAAAGTCGATACGTACATCGTTAAAATGTAAAGGAACTTTATGAACACCTTGAACATGGTCAACATGAAAACGAACATGTGGATAATCAACTAAGCGCCTAGATATTTCTTCTATCGGCTGTATGGCCCCTGTTTCATTATTTACATGAATAACTGATATTAAAATAGTGTCCTGCCTAATCGCCTCTATTAATTCATCAACCGAAATATGACCTTCTTTATTCACGTTTAAATACGTTACTTCAAAGCCTTCCTTTTCTAAGCTTTGAAATACTTCATAACTTGAGGCATGTTCAACCATGGTTGTGATCAGGTGTTTTCCGCGATTTCTTCTTGCCTGTGCGGTCCCTTTTATGGCCAAATTATTACCCTCTGTTCCCCCAGAAGTAAAGATGATTTCTTTTGGCTTAATTTTTAATAGCTCTGCTATTTGTTTTCTTGCTTTTTCTATTAAAATTTGAGAATCCATTCCTAACGTATGTAGTGACGATGGATTTCCAAAATAATTGGTTGATACTTTTAAATAGGTCTGAACGACTTCTTCTAATGGTTTAGTTGTAGCACTGTTATCGAAGTAAATCATAAAAAGGCTAACTCCTCTTTCCAGATATAAAAGTTTGCATCACTATATCTTAGCATAAAAATGTGGAATAACAATATTTTTTGTATGAAAGTTATATGGGTGTTGCTCATTTCTCATGTTATTGACATTTCGATCTTTGTTTTTGGACCGTTTTTGAAAATCGAAATGACCTCACAGACGAATGAATTCGTCTAAAGGTTCATTTCGATTTTCAAAACTTCACGCAAATGCGTGAAGTAGCCAAGCAAGCTTGGCTAACGGTCCAAAAACACTTCGATTTTAGATACTAATCCTGATAGAATACTACACAATTTTTGGTTGGTGGTGGCTGGTTGTGCGGTGCGCTGAATCTTTTTAGGAAAGCTCTTGCGAGCTCTTTCCTAAAAAGTGGCGGGGCTACGGCAAAGTTTGAGAATCCTCAAAACCGTTTATGAATGAAAAGCCACCAGTTAAAGAGCAAAACCACACTTTCATCTTTGTTGGTGTTGGAGCGGTTTTGGCTCCGACATGAGGCTTTTGTATGAAAAGCTGAGTTGTTAAGGCTAATCACCACTTTCACCTTTGTTGGTGATGAAGTTGTAAACGATTTTTTTCGACCGCACTCTCGTGACTTCCTCTTTTTTCGCTCATAACCCTGCGATTCCAACTTTGCTCAGGCTTTCTCCCTTTTTTAGGCTCGTACCCCTTCGATTTCTCGTTCGCTCGGGCTTTCTCTCTTATTTGCAACTTATTACAAAAGCTCATTCGCTAGTCTTACTTCCATTCTTATTTAGTATATGTTAAGATAAATCTCGTTGTCGAAATTTGTCTTTTCTATTCAATTTTCACACTATTTCTTTTTTTCTTTTTCCTTTACTGAGGAAATCTGGCAATAGATGAAAAGCGTTAAAATACAATTGGAGGATTAATATGCAAGAACAACTATCTATAAAGAATCAATTCGCATTAGGATTACTTATGCTGGCACTTTTTTTAGGAGCTGGTAATTTAATTTTCCCTCCTCAGTTAGGTCAAGACGCGGGGAGTTCAATCCTTCTTGCTACTTTAGGTTTTTTATTAACGGCTGTTGGCCTGCCCTTACTCGCAATTATGGCCATATCCCTAACAAAAGGTAATATGTTTGAAATGGCGAAACGGGTTCATCCTATCTTTTCAACCTTTTTTGCTTATGCTGTTTATTTAGCACTCGGACCATTTTTCGGTATTCCAAGAACGAGTACGGTTACACATGAAATTGCCGTCGCACCATTTTTGCCAAGTCACTTCAATCATGAGATTGCCCTTTTCATTTCAACCTTTGTATTTTTCGGACTCACATTTTGGTTAGCTTTGAATCCTTTAAAACTTATTGATTCAATTGGAAAACGGATGATGCCGATTTTACTTGGGTTAATTGGATTTATGACGATTTCAACTTTTTTCCTTTATTCTTTTGATTTGGTTACTCCTGCATTAGGTACATATGTTCAAAATCCATTTTCTTCTGGTTTCATCGAAGGTTACCTGACAATGGATACGATTGCCGCTCTCGTATTCGGTATCGTCATTATGGATCGATTGAAGGATTTGGGTATACATGACCAAAAGCTTATGCGTAAATATACGATTCATTCAGGATTGATAGCTGGAGCTGGGCTTTCTTTTGTTTATATAAGTTTGGCACTTCTTGGGACTATCAGTGTTCCTATCATTGGTCGGCTTGATAATGGAGGGCAAATTTTATCAGAGCTATCTTTTCATATGTACCAATATTTTGGTCTCATCTTATTAGCTGTCGTTATTTTAGTTGCTTGTTTAACGACTGCGATTGGATTAGTATCAGCTTGTAGTGAATTTTTTGCCAAAAGATTTCCTCAAGTAAAATACTCAATATTTGTTTTTATCTTAACCTTCTCTAGCTTTTTAATGGCCAACCTAGGTCTTAATCAATTAATATCGATTTCTTTACCGGTGCTTATTTTTCTCTACCCTATCGCGATAGTATTAATTGTTTTAACCTTAATTGATGATTATTTCAAATTAAAAAGGCCCGTTTTTATTACAAGTATCCTGATAACTTCCATATTTAGTTTTATTGACGGACTCGAAGCGGCAAATATTCCCGTTAGTGACGCTTTTCCATTTTTACGGAAATTGCCACTCTTTGAAACAGGAATGGGTTGGTTAATTCCAACGTTTTTTGGTGCTGTAGTAGGATTTGTGATTACAACCATTATTAGCAAAAAGACAAAAACCGTTTAGTAGAGTCGTTAATAAAACATCTTTAAATACAGTACATGTAAGTACGACCACCTATAAATGCAATCGGGATAGAAGGAGGCGACTAACCTCCACCCCCCACACCACCGTACGTACGGTTCCGTATACGGCGG
>LFJO01000006.1:386346-591712 GCA_001038565.1 Alkalihalobacillus pseudalcaliphilus | reverse complement strand
AAGCACAATCCATTTGGATTGTGCTTTTTAATATGCATAAAGAGAATGCTCGGCGCAAAAGAGTGCTGGTTTGAAGAAGCAGCAGCTACGAAGCGAAGCACCCGAAAGCGATTGAAGTAAGAAAATCAAATACGTTCGTGAGAGAAATCGCTTCATGCCCCACTTCCCCGAAGAAGAGAATCCGAAGAGACAGTAGGACGTTGCCAGGCGATAAAGCACAATCCATTTGGATTGTGCTTTTTAATATGCATAAAGAATAAGCTCGCAGCATAAGAGACTGGTTCGAAAAACCAGTCCCTAAGGAGCGAAGCACCCGGTACTGATTGTAGGAAGAAGACCCTTTCGTAACATTGCCAGGTGATTAAGCACATTCCGATAGGGGTGTTTTTTTATGTATAAAGAGAATGTTCGGGCTGAAAAACTCTATTCGGTAACTAGATTAAAAAGCTATCCACTTGAACCTAAGTGAATAGCCATGCGTGTTGTAGGACAAGTCATGAGGGTTACAGAAATAGCCTTTGCTCACTCCAACTTTGTTATAATTGTCTAGGAGCGTAATTAGATAAATAAAAACACGTCCATCAAAAATGATGGGCGTGTTTTTGGAGTAAGAAGGCTGGTTAGTTAAACAGGCTTGAGAAGAGCTGCTTCTCGACTGTATTTTCGGGCTAGCTCTCTTTCATTATAATCAACTTTCTTATCATTAATGATTTGGTATGTTTCGTGTCCTTTACCGGCTAGGAAGATGATGTCATTTTCTTGGGCGTTAGCGATCGCCT
This sequence comes from Alkalihalobacillus pseudalcaliphilus, assembly GCA_001038565.1. Lineage (GTDB taxonomy): Bacteria > Bacillota > Bacilli > Bacillales > Bacillaceae_D > Alkalihalobacillus > Alkalihalobacillus pseudalcaliphilus. The sequence continues at coordinate 590,933 of LFJO01000006.1, read as the reverse complement.
GTTGAATAGCTTCTTCGCGGTCTAGAATTATTTTATATTGATCAGATTGATAGCCTTTTTTAATATCTTCAATGATGGACAAAGGCTCTTCATGGCAAGGATTGTCTGATGTAATATAAGAAAAATCACTATAGGTATCAACGATTGCTCCCATGAATGGTCTTTTCTCTTTATCACGTTCACCAGCACTACCAAAGACGGTAATAATTCGTCCAATCGCAAAATCATTTAGTGTTTGTAAGGCTTTTTCTAGTGCGTCTGGTGTATGTGCATAATCAACGATAACATGAAAATCCTGACCCTCATGAATGAGTTCCATACGCCCAGGAACGCCTTGAAAGGTAGCTAAACTTTCTTTAATACTTGATAATGGAATACCTTCCACTAAGGCTGCAGTAATGGCAGCTAATGCATTATATATATTAAATTGACCAACAACACCTAGCGTAATGTGAGAGTCGCCATTAAACGTAGATAGGTTAAATTGAATACCATCTGGTAAAAGTTGTATATTAGTTGCAATAACATCTGCCGGATGATTAATTCCATAAGTAATAACTTCTACAGGACATAGAGTTTTTATATAATGTAGAGAAGGATCATCAGCATTTAATATAGCTATTTTTTTATTGCTTGGATGCTGGTATTGCCCTAATTTTATGAATAATTGAGCTTTTGCTTCAAGATATTTTTCGAATGTACCGTGGTAATCAAGGTGCTCATGAGTGATATTCGTAAGTATAGCTATATTAAAATCACAGCCTAATACTCGATTCATATCTAGACCTTGTGATGAGACCTCCATGACACAATGTGTAAGATACTCATCAGTCATTTTTCTTAAATATTTTTGTAAGGAAGGTGGCTCATGTGTATTAAGCTCTGTTGGATATACTTTTTTATTAATTTTTACGCCAATATTCCCCATCAAACCAGTTTTATGTCCGTAATCACTTAATATTTTATCAATCATATGGGCTGTGGTTGTCTTGCCATTTGTACCGGTAATCCCAATTAATGATAATTGGGACGAAGGATATTCATAAAGGTGATTGGCGATAAAAGCCATGGCTTGTCGAGCATTTTTTACAACAATTTGAGGTATATCAATATCAAGAAAACGCTCAGTGATTAAGGCAGATGCACCGTTTTGTACAGCATTTAAAGCAAAATCATGACGATCAGCAAGAAAGCCTTCAATACCAGGTACACATACAAATAATATCCCTTCATGAACTTTTCGGGAATCCATTTCAATACCTGTAATTTCAATATCTATATTGCCGTATATTTTTTTAACGATAGTTAAATTAGCTAAAATGCGAAGGTTCATAAAAAAACCCCTTTCTTACGATAAGAAATATAAATTTTCTAATTTTTATATTCGAGATATTTTGAGAAAAACCTCTAATTATGTAAAAATAAAAAGATAATATCTATTAATATGTCAAAATGACAAGAACTGGAGGGTTTGATGGAAAAACCAAGAAAACCATATGCTGTTGGAAATACGGCTAGTATATTTATAGAAAACAATCAAGTAATTAAGTTGTACCGTGAAAATACCCCAGATAATGAGGCTCTTTTTGAAGCTGAAAAGCAAAAATATGTACATTCCCTAGGATTGCCTGTTCCGAAAGTCTTGAAAATAGAAAGTATGGGAGGGCGACAAGCCTTATATATGGAGTTTATCAATGGGGAAACACTAGGTAGTAAAGCATTGTCTAATAAAAAGGAATTAGAGAATTATTTGCTTAAATCTATTTATTGGCAACAAAAAATACATCAGTATCAAGCAACTGAATTACCAGATTGGCATGGTAGATTACAGGAAAAGGTTGAGCAAGCCCCCTTTTTAAATACTTCTCAGTTGGAATGGGTGTTAAATCATTTATCAAATTTGCCGAAAGGACATTCATTGTGTCATGGAGACTTTCACTTATTTAATATTATTCAAGATGTAAAAGAGGACGTATATATCATTGATTGGGTCGATGCTGTAAGTGGGTGTCCCGAGGCGGATATTTGCAGAACATATCTTTTATATATTCAATTTTCTAAGGAGATAGCCGATTTATATATTCGTTTCATTCAAGAAAAAACACCATACCAGCTATCAGATGTTTATCGCTGGTTACCGGTTTTAGCGGCTGCAAGACTAGCAGAAGGTGTCAGTGATGAACAACCAGAGCGTTTGATAGAGATGATCAATTTCTGGATGGAATGATTGAAAGCCTGTTACCCGTTAAAGCCGATAACGCTTTATCTTTGGACTATTCATACCATAAATTTCAGACTTGTTCTTCATTATTACTGGTAGAATAAAAAGGGTTTTGGGGTATGTTTCACAAATATATTAGGATAGTGTGAATGGATTTCTTTTTGAAGGGTGGTCAATGAATGGTGACTTTTGGTTTAATGCTTGTTAGTCCTTTTTTATTTTTTTCACTAGGCTTTAGAAAAATAATGGCCTTGAATATTGTGACCCTAACTGTGTATACGGTTTTATGGTTGAGCTTAGTTGCGAAAGGTCCACTATTTATAGGGCATGATATGTTGTGGGTTATTTCTATGGTTGTTTGCTTGTTGTTTTTGTTAATGTCTACTACGTTATATATTCGGAGGCAGTTTCTGTTATCAAAGTTGACGATTGCTGTGTTGAGCACACTTTTACTTGTTTTGACAACGATTGTTCATTTTTGGCATGGTGGAATTTTAAATTTGTTATATCTATATACGATTCCATTTTTTGTAGTTGGATTGTTTACGATTGGGTTGGTGAAATTTGACCGACAATAATAAAGGTAAATCATGGCTTCCTTTTTAAGGGAGCTTTTTTATATGAAATATTGTTCTAGAACAAGTTTATGAAATGTCATGCTGGGTGATTAAGGCGATCTTGATAAAAAAAGATCTGTAAGTTACTTTGAGGAATCTTATTTTGGAAGTTCCTGGTAGTGTGAATCGTCGACATAGTAGGTATTACTTTTGGTCGGCAGGCTAGTTCCTTTTAGGGAAAATATGTCGAATAGTCTGTATGAAAGAAACTAATGTAATAGAGGAAATGGTATAAAAAGTGATAAGCGAATGTAGGTTTTTGGTCGATAAAGTTAGGGAATAGACGATAAGGTTATTAGGGTATAAACATCGCAATTTATAAAAAAAATTCATAGAGAAGTCGAATTTAATTTGTTTACTAGTGTCTATATATTGTGTTAAGATGTTAACAGTTATCCATATATAGTGAAAGTCGAAAGTTTTGTCAAGAGTTTTTTTTGCACACTTTTAGAATTATAAACGAAATATGGACAGAAAACAATTCTATTACATAAGTAAATATTAACAATCATTGTGTGGTAGTTTACTTTTATTAACGTATGTGGTTTAATCGTTCATTCAAACATGAACGTAAATATATTTATAGAAATGGTGGTCATATTATGTCGAAAGTTACCGTGTATACTAAAAATGGTTGTCCACAATGTGAAATGACAAAAGTTGTTTTAAATGGTGAAGGAATAGAATTTGAGGCATTAAACATAGAAGAAAACCAAGAGGCGTTTGATTACGTGGTGAACACACTTAATTTAAGACAAATGCCTGTTGTTGTAGCGGATGGAACAGAGCCTTTTACTGGCTTCCAACCAGATAGATTAAAAGAATTGGTGTTGAGTTAAAGTGAAACTAGCCTATCTTTCTTTAACAGGTAACGTGAGAGACTTTGTGGAGAAAACAGGCATTCGTTCTATTGAAATCCATTATAATGGCCCCTATGAGGAAGTTAACGAACCGTTTATTGTGATTGTACCGAGCTACGACGAAATGATTACAGAAACGGTTCGTTCGTTTGTTCAATTTGGAAGGAACGAGGAATATTTAATCGGATTTGCCGGGAGTGGAAATTTAAATTTTGATGGGGATTATTGCTTTAATGCAAAAGACTTATCAACGCTCTTTCAGAAACCTTTATTGTACACATTTGAATTTAGCGGTACAGAAAGTGATGTGCAGCATTTTAAGGAGGAATTGAGCCATTATGCAGGCGCCGGAACTAAGTAAAAAAGTCAAAGAGGATACGTATTTTACGTTAAATAACTTATTAAACCTTCCTAAGGATGGAAAGATTCAAATAGATAAAGATCGCGAGGCTGTCAAAGCTTACTTTTTGGAGTATGTAAATCCAAATACGGTCTTTTTCCATTCATTATCGGAGAAGCTAGATTATCTAATTGAAAATGATTACATCAAAGAAGAATTTTTAAATAAATATGATCGTCAGTTTGTCAAGCAACTATTCAAAAGTATTTATAATAAGAAGTTTCGTTTCCGTTCATTTATGGGAGCATACAAATTTTATTCACAATATGCAATGAAAACAGATGACGGTCAACGCTTTTTAGAACGTTATGAAGATAGACTCGCCTTTAACGCTTTATCGATTGCAGACGGCGATGAAGAGCTTGCAATGGATTTAGCAGAAGAGTTAATTCATCAACGCTACCAACCAGCTACACCAACATTCCTAAACATCGGAAAAAAACGTGCGGGAGAAATGGTTTCTTGTTTCCTCTTAACGGTATCTGACGATATGAATTCAATTGGCCGTAGCATTAACTCAGCGCTACAGCTATCTAAGCTTGGCGGAGGGGTAGGAATCAGTTTATCCAATGTGCGTGCCAATAATGATCCGATTCGTGGTATTTATGGTTTAGCTGATGGGGTTGTACCTGTTATGAAGTTATTTGAAGATGCTTTTTCTTATGCGAACCAAGGTGGGGCGAGAGATGGAGCTGGAGTTGTCTACTTAAATATTTTCCATCCTGATGTCGTTGATTTCCTTTCTGTACGTAAGGAAAACGCTGATGAGAAGGTGCGAATCAAGACATTATCGTTAGGTCTTGTTGTACCTGATAAGTTCTATGAACTGACAAAAAAGAATGATTTTATGTATTTATTTTCCCCACATGATGTAGAAAAGGTTTATGGAAAACCATTTGCTTATGTTGATATTACAGCCGAGTATGACAATATGGTTGATAATCCAGATATCCGTAAATCAAAAATTAAAGCACGTGATTTAGAAACAGAAATTAGTAATTTGCAAAATGAGAGTGGCTATCCATACATTATAAATATTGATACGGTTAATCGTGAAAATCCGATTGACGGTCGTATTATTATGTCTAATTTATGTACTGAAATATTCCAGGTGCATAAAGACTCGGATATTAATAATGACCAAACTTACGCCGAATTAGGACATGATGTGAGTTGTAATCTTGGATCAACAAATGTCTCGAATCTTATGGAATCACCTGACTTTGGTAAATCAGTACGAACGATGCTTCGTGCATTAACATATGTGACTGATAACTCGAGTATTGATGTTGTTCCTTCCGTAAAGAATGGTAATGATATGTATCATTCGGTTGGTCTAGGGGCGATGAACTTACACGGGTTCTTAGCAAAAAATCAAATTTATTATGGTTCACAGGAAGCACTTGAGTTCACAGATGTTTATTTCCGTCTATTAAACTATTGGACACTTGTTGAAAGCAACCAGATTTCAATCGATACAGGTCAAACATTTGCTGAATTTGAGAAATCAAAATATGCATCAGGTGACTATTTTGATAAATATTTAGACGAAGAAGAGTTTGTTTTTCAGTATGAGCATGTTAGAAATTTATTTGAAGGTATTTTTATCCCATCAAAAGAGGATTGGGCACGTCTGAAAGCTTCTGTTATGGAGCATGGCGTGTATAATGCTTATCGTCTAGCTGTTGCCCCAACCGGGTCTATTTCTTATGTGAATGAAGCTACAGCCTCGATTCATCCGATTACGCAAAGGATTGAAGAACGTACAGAAGGTAAACGAGGGAAGGTTTATTATCCAGCTCCATTCCTATCGACAGAAACGATTCCACATTATGAGTCGGCATACGATATTGATCAAAGAAAAATTATCGATACGTATGCTACGGCACAAAAGCATGTTGACCAAGGAATGAGTATGACACTATTTTTACGTTCTGAACTTCCGACGGGCCTTTATGAATGGAAAGAAAATAGTGAATTTCCAACGAAAAAAACGACAAGAGATTTAAACATTTTAAGAAACTACGCATGGAAACAAGGCATTAAGTCGGTTTATTATATTCGTACGTATACGGATGATGGAAATGAAGTGGGTGCCAACTATTGCGAGTCTTGTAGTATTTAGGGAGGTTTTGATTGGTGACGAAATATGCAGCATATGAAGCAGTCAATTGGAATAATATCGAGGATGCGATCGATAAAATCACCTATGAAAAATTAACAGAGCAATTTTGGCTTTCTACACGTATGCCAGTATCGAAGGACCGTTCGGATTGGACAAAGCTTCCAGATGAAGAAAAGCGTTTGGTTGAAAAAGTCTTTGGTGGCTTGACGATGCTTGATACGTTACAATCTGAGTCGGGGATAGATGCCTTAAGGGTAGATGCCAAAACTCAGCATGAAATTGCGGTTTTAAATAATATTCAATTTATGGAATCTGAGCATGCGAGAAGTTATTCTTCAATTTTTAGTACACTAAATACAAAAAAAGAAATTGAAGAGATTTTTAGATGGGCTAAGGAAAATGACTTTTTGCAGACAAAAGCTAGAATGATTGATGAGGTCTACCAAAATGGATCGCCACTAGAGAAGAAGGTGGCTAGTGTATTCTTAGAGTCTTTCTTATTTTACTCAGGGTTTTATACGCCTCTCTATTATTTAGGTAGAGCCAAGTTAATTAACGTGGCTGAGGTTATTAAGCTTATTATTCGTGATGAATCTGCACATGGTGCTTATATTGGTTATAAGTTTAAGGTTGGTTTTAATAAGCTTTCAGATGAGGAAAAAGAGTCTATGAAGGCTTGGACGTATAATCTTCTTTATCAGCTATATGATAATGAAGTGAAGTATACGGCTGAGCTTTATGATAAGGTTGGTTGGACGGAGGAAGTGAAGGTTTTCTTACGTTACAATGCGAATAAGGCTTTGATGAATTTAGGATTATCACCACTGTTTCCTGATTCTGCCGATGATGTGAACCCGATTGTGATTAATGGTTTATCAACAGGCACGACAAATCATGATTTCTTCTCGACGGTTGGTAATGGGTATTTATTATCGGTGGTTGAAGATATGGAAGATTCGGATTACGATTATTAAGAAACGAGAGGCTATGAATATAGCCTCTTTTGTATGAGGGTGTACCTAGGGGCGATAGGTTGTGCCATTCTCATATCCTAAATAACATTCGTGAGTGAGGATTTGTCTAAGCCATTCACCCACAACAAGTATGTAAGTATGGTTTTATCCTTTTATTGGTGTCTTTTTATTCAATTTGCCCTTTGTTTTATTATTATTTTAGTCGTTGTTATGTAAATGATATATGTTCTTAAGAATTAGGACATACCTAGCGGAGCATAATTTTCGGTAGCGGTGAGCAAAGCTCCGCATCTTGCCTTTAGGGTAACTTTCATACAAAACTACATATTCTTTTGGTTTGTGGAGTCATGGTTTAAGTAAAATTAATGTTGAAGGAGAGTTTGATGATGATTGAACAAATTCGTATTAAATATTTTGATGATGAATTAATTCAGGCTGATAAAATCGTACAGGGAGATTGGATTGACTTGCGTGCGGCAGAAACGGTTGAATTAAAAAAAGATGAGTTTAAACTAATCCCGCTAGGAGTAGCGATGGAGCTACCAGCTGGTTATGAAGGACATGTTGTACCGCGTTCAAGCACTTTTAAACATTTTGGGATTATCCAAACAAATTCAATGGGTATTATCGATGAATCCTACAAAGGCGATGGAGATCAATGGTTTTTTCCTGCGTATGCACTAAGAGATACAAAGATTGAGAAAAATGAGCGTATCTGTCAATTTCGGATTATGAAAAAGATGCCAGAATTACAGTTTGTTGAAGTCGATAAGCTTGATAATCAAGACCGTGGTGGTCATGGTTCTACAGGAAAAAAATAAAGGGTAGATAAAAACCTAGCATAGTGAGCATGGGCTCCGCTATTCTAGGTTTTTCTTTACGGTTAGAAAGGAAGAACTCGTCGTTTTTTTCGTAGTTTTCGTACATCACATTTGGTTAAACGAATATTTCTCAGACCTTGTGATGGGTGGGATCGGGAGCATCGCATACCTAATCTGAGCAATGGCGAAGTCAACTTCAGAAATAATCTGAACTTGGTTAATTGGTAGGCAAGTATTCAGAATTTAAAGCAAATAATTGATCACCACCTCATTTCTTTCATAGTGTCTATATATGCATATACATGAACATTGCTTGGATCGTAGACTAAAGATTAGTCAAGAAAAATATTTTTGAAATGTGAATCCGTTATTATCGTCTTACTCGTCATATTAGTAAAGAAGCTGTTGGAAGGAGAAGAAGATTTGAATGAACAGACGTGCTCAACAAAGTGGGGTCAAGAAGAAGAGCTAGAAGTGCTATTGAATGACCTAATGACCAACTATGGGACAATATTAAAAAGGCATATTTATTTGTACGTGCATAATTGGACAGTGGCCGATGATTTGACTCAAGATGTATTTATAACTGTCTATATGAAATATCATCAGTTAAAAGAAAAAGAATTAATCAAAAGTTGGTTATTTCAAATTGCTACCAATAAAGCGAGGGACTATTTACGAAGTTGGGCGTATAGGAAGCTTATTTTTACGGACAGCGTCTCACATAAAAAAAGCCTCTCTTCAGATTCACTAGAGGATGTGTTATTTTCACGTGAGGGATATTCGGAGCTATTAGAAGCGGTGTTGCAGCTTCCAATTAAGTACAGGGAAGTCATTATACTCTTCTATTATCATGATTTCACATTAAGGGAAGTAAAGGATATTCTTTGCGTACCACAAGCGACTGTGAAAACTAGATTAGCTAGAGCGAAGCAGAAATTAAGGGAGCATATGTCAAACAAAGAAAAAGGTGATCGCTTTGGATGAAAAAAAATTAAAGGAAACTTTGGAGAGTTATATGGAACAGCCGTCATCTGTCTTCTCTAACCGAAGTCAAAGAAATACGTGGAGAAAAATTGAAAAGAAAAGCACTAGAAATAATAGCTGGTTGATTTCTAGCATGACCGTTTGTTTTTCTTTGATCATGGTTGTATGGATGGGATCGGTTATCATCAATCAGCAGCCAAATGGTGTAGAGCCGTACCATTATTCAGGTGATGGTTTAGATGCTAAGAGCTTAGAGGAAGATAACAAGATGAATGCAATGACAGTGGAGGAGGAAGAGGTAAGAGAGTTTGAATTACTAGTTAATGAGGATCAAGAAGTGATATTATCAGCTGATTTACAAAATGTCTATGAATCGTTTTCAGCCAGTTTTGAAAAAGAGTACTTGCGCTATCTAAAGCCAGAGGAAGTATTCTCCCTCTATGTGTGGGCGGGTGAACACCAACATTATGAAAGGCAATATCATATGTTTATCGATGACCCTGAATATATTCGTATATTTGAAACATTAGAGGATTATATAGACGCAGCATCTCTTTCCGATAAGTCGACATGGGAACCTTTTAAACATGCCATGCTTCTAAGTGTAAGATACGATGAAAAAACGGCGTATATTACGAATGAGGATCGTAGTGCCCATTTTGGATTAACTAAAAATGAAGATGGAATATGGTTAGTGAATTGGATGCCAAGACAATAAAGCGGAGTGACACTTAATGTGCCCTCCGTTTTTCCGTCTTTATTAATATTTGGGTTGCCAATGCGAGGATAGGCAATTCGATTAATGGGCCAATGATTAAGGCAAGAGCGATAAGCGGCTGCTCTGGAAATGCGGTAATCACGATTGCTAAAACAATGGGTGAGTTTCTAGCAATACTTAATAAACTTAAACTAACATTTGTAGATGTTGAAAAATTCGCTAGCTTACTTACCACATGGGCAGTCGCAAAATTAATAATAAAAAATAGAAGCAAAGGTAGTAATAATAAGTAAATAACCTCTAAGTTTTCGAGAAGATGATGACCTTGTGAAGCGAACATTGCCATAATGGCTAACGCTAAAAAAAGGATTTGTGCTTGAGAAAATAATGGAATCATAGATTTTATAACAAGGGAGTTGTGCCGAAAGATTCGTCTTGTTAGCCAGGCGAGTAGAAATGGTACTAATAAAACAAGTATTGTACTTTCAAGCATCGTATATAATGAGCCTAATTTAAACACCCCACCAAGTAATAACAAGTAGATAGGAAGTAAAACCATTTGTAAGAGCAGATTAATCGGTAGCACGGCTGTTGAGAGCTTGATATTACCCTTCGCCATCGATGTAAATATAAGATACCAATCCGTACACGGTGTAATGAGTAATAAGATAAACCCTAGCCATAAAGCAGGATGATCACTTAAGAAGAGACTTCCAATGGCAAATGCAATCATTGGTGTCCAAACAAAGTTAATCAAAATATTAGCGCCGATAAATCGTTTATGTTCAACCGCTTGTCTAATGTGCGGAAAAGGAACAGCTAAAAATAAGCCATATAACATTAGGAGTAAACATGGCAATATCAATGAAGCTGCAAGGTCGGAAATAAGAGTGACTTGTCCTAATAAAAGACCAATGACAACAGCTATTAGGATGACACATGTTTGAAACTTTTCGATGTTATTCATAGTAAAACCTCACAACGGTTAGATGCTGTTAAAATCATAGCATACAAAGTATGAAGTCGTCCTCAAAAAAAGGTAGCAAAGTCACTCTATAGATAAAGAATTTTTTCGTGTTAAACATTAAAAGAACCACACTGATTAGAACGTCATGTCTAAGTACGTGTGGTCCAAATGTAATTTGACGATTTTATTCACATAAATAATTGGGTTACCGTTATTCTTCACTAGAAGAGCGATTTTTTGTTTTTTCTTTATTCTTTTCATCTTTCATTTCTTCTTTTAGTTCTTCTAACGGTAACTCATCAATCGGCATCGTCGTTTGATCAACTTTTTTCTGTTGTTCAAGGTTCTTTTTAAACTTAGCTGATTCTTTCTTGTTGGTCTTTAAAGGCTTGCTCATAAAAGAATCTCCTCCTCGTCATCTTAAGGATCTTATTCCCATGTCCTATTTTGACTAAACATCTTTGCCTTAACGGGGAAACTGTTGTGAAAACTGTTGAAATACAGCTTTACTAGGCTCAGGGTAGATGTCCTTTCCAACAACTGTATTAATAATCGTCTGATTCCGTAACACTGATAACCCAAGGTTTGTTGCACTAGCTCCATGTGAATGCTCAATGTTGGTTAAGGTGAAGAGGTGGTTAGGACGTTCATTTTTAAATACGAGCCGGTAATCCTTTGAAACTTTAAAACGTTTTTCATCTTCCCAAAAAATCTCATCTTGATAATGCTCTAACCACTGTGGCAGCTTTGGTTTATAACCAGTGGCAAGAATTAATTTATCTGTAGGATATGTAAACTTATGTCCTTCTTGCCATTGCTTACAAGAAAGCTCATACCCTCCATCTCTAGCCTTAATCCCATTGGCTTCCGTTGTTGGCTGAATGGTGACTGCTAAGTCACGATCAATGGAACGATTATATAATAAATGATAGATCGCCTGTAAGGTTTTAGGATCTACACCATTTCGTAGGGGATCTAAGGTTTCTAAAGCATCTAATCGTTCCTGGAAAGGAAGTTCATGGAAGTAGTGAACATATTCTGGTGAGAACACCTCTTTCCCGAGTTTTGCATCCTCTTTTTGAAAAAAACCTCCAGAGCGTGTGAACCATGTAAGTTCATATTCATAATATTTCTGCTCAAGTAATAAGTCGTAAAAAACTTCAGCAGCACTTTGACCTGAGCCCATTACGGTAATGGCTTTCCCTTGTTTGATACTTTGGGCAGAGTGGACATATTGGCTCGTATGAATCACATCTTCATTTTTGTAGTCCTCAAAACCAGGAGGAAGGTTAGGGACAGACCCTGTGCCAAGGACAAGATGCTTACAGAAATACGTTTCTGTTTGTTCAGTAGCTGTATGTTGAACGGTTACTTCATAACACGGCTTAGTCGTGTTGGCATCTTTAACGTCAATGACTTTATGACCGAAATGACAATCTTTTAACTGGTTGGCAACCCATTGGCAATATTTATTATATTCTTTTCTTGGAATATCAAAGCGATTAAAAAAGTAAAACTGGTACATGCGATCGTGGTGGTGTAAATAATTAAGAAACGTATAAGGGCTTGTCGGGTCAGCAAATGTGACAAGATCGGCAATAAAAGGTGTCTGCAAATCCATGCCTTCAATAAGCATACCTGGATGCCATTCAAATGTATCCGTTTGATCGAAAAAGAGAGCATCAACTTCGTCAAGTGGTTCAATAAGTGCAGCTAAACTTAAATTAAAGGGGCCTATTCCTACACCGATTAAGTCATATATTTTTTGAGTGGTCATCGTTTATCTCCTCGTCTTTTAAAATGCATTTTCATTATTTTTCCCTAACTGAAAAGAAATGAAACAACGTATAGAAAAAGGAGGGTTAATTGGGAAAAAGAAGAATAGTTAAGTGTATAATCGCGAGAAGGGCAAAGGATATGATGAAAAGAAAAAAAGGAGCATTATTAGTTTGTTTAGGCTTAAGTATCTGGTTAGTAACAGGCTGTATGAATACGACCGCGAGCGATGAGGACGAAGGTGAAGAGACTGTCACGAAGTATGCACCACCTATGTTGGAGGTCGAGAATTCAAAATCAGAGGGGGAGGCAATTTCCCTTTTTGATATTCGCTTAAACAAGAACGAGGAAATGATTGAATTAATCCAACCAAATGGAGAGGTTGCGGTTCTAGCAGATGAATGGCCAACAGAACCTACAATATCTGGTGACCAGACAAAGGCACTTTATATTGCTCCTTTACAATTTGAAGTACTAGGTGATGTGTATGTGGTCGACTTAATAACGGGGGAACAAGAGATTGTAGTTAGCGGAAATCAAGAGGAACAAGATATACCAAAATATGTAGCTTGGGATCCCAAAACCACCGATCATTTTTATATGACATACGGATTAGCTTACGGTACAGTAGCGGCAGGCGGCAACATTTACAAAGTTGATACGGAGACAGGAACTAAAGAAGCATTAACTGAATATGAAAATAATATTCAAGTTACAGGTCTTAAGATTCAAGGTAATATCCTTTATTACTTTGGCATTGAATATACCGATGATATACTCAATGACTATGTACCCTATGTGAATTTTATCGAATTAGAAGAGTAATCGACTCATACAAACCACGAGTTATACAGCTACCTGTCCGTTATTTGATTTGTTCGATTAGAGAGTTATGTGAAGTTACTCGCGTGTTTAGGTTAAGAAACTGATCGAATAGACTCCTAGCGGGTAGTTATTGTTATACTCCAAACTTTCAGATTGCAGTTGCCACGGTTGAAGAAGTTGAGTATAATAACTAGAAATATCAATGTCCGTGATGAAGAGAGTAATGGTGGTGGGGTTAAAGCGAGTTAGGGTTGGTGTGAGCCTAATAACGAAACCATGATGAAGCGCACTTCTGAGACGCATCCTGAATCGAAAAGTAGGGAATGCCGGTCGCTCACCGATAATGAGCATGAAGTAGGCTTTCAGAAAAGAAAGCAATCAGAGTGGTACCGCGGGGAAATCTCGTCTCTATTTTTAGAGGCGGGATTTTTTTATTGAGCAAAATAGCTAGGAGGATATGACATGAGTGGAAAATTAGTGTTTATTGAACAGTTAGAGCAAGCATTAAAAGGACTAAAGTCGAAAGAAGAAATAGAGGTCTTACTTGAAAAACCAAAATTTGAGGAGCAAGGAGATCTCGCATTTCCGTGTTTTACCTTAGCGAAAGAATGGAAAAAGTCGCCTCAATTAATAGCGACTGAAATGTCAAAAGTGATAGAGTCGGAGTGGTTTGAGCGTGTTGAAGCGGCTGGACCTTATTTAAATGTATTTCTTCAAAAAGGGAAAGTTAGTCAATCCGTCATCCAATCTGTGCTCGAACAAGGTTGCCAATATGGGTCTAATCAGCAAGGGGTTAATCAAACGATTACGATCGACTATTCCTCACCCAATATTGCGAAACCTTTTTCGATGGGGCATCTTCGCTCAACCGTCATTGGCAATGCCTTAGCAAATATGTCAGAAAAAAATGGTTTTAAAGCGGTTAGAATTAATCACTTAGGTGACTGGGGTACACAATTTGGGAAATTGATGGTTGCTTATAAAAATTGGGGAGAGGAAGAGAAAGTTAAGCAAAGTCCGATTAGAGAGCTGCTTGCCTTATATGTGAAATTCCACGAGGAAGCGGAACAGGCCAAGGAGTTAGAAGAAGAAGCAAGAGCTTGGTTTAAAAAGCTTGAGGACCAAGATACAGAGGCTACTCAGCTATGGACTTGGTTTAAGGATGAATCACTGAAAGAGTTTGAAAAGATTTATAAGCTCTTAGATGTGCCCTTTGATTCGTATCACGGTGAAGCCTTTTATAATAATAAAATGGACGCAGTTATCAGGGAGCTTGAAAAAAAAGGATTATTAGAAAGATCTGAGGGAGCCGATGTCGTTTCGCTCCATGAGGCAGAACTTCCTCCATGCCTCATTCGTAAATCAGATGGTGCAACCCTATATGCAACGAGAGATTTAGCTGCAGCTTTGTATAGAAAATCTACGTATAACTTTTCACATTCGTTGTATGTTGTTGGGCACGAACAAAGCCTGCATTTTCAACAGCTAAAGCTCGTCTTGAACAAAATGGGTCACACATGGTCCGAACAAATGGAACATATTCCATTCGGTTTTATTTTACAAAAAGGCAGAAAAATGTCGACTAGAAAAGGTCGGGTCATTCTTCTCGAACAAGTCATTGAAGAGGCAATTCAATTAGCAGAAAAGAATATTAATGAGAAAAACCCAGAGTTGGCGAATAAGCAGCAAGTAGCCCGGGAAGTGGGGGTCGGCTCGATTATTTTCCATGATCTTAAAAACGAAAAGCAGAATAATGTAGAATTCTCATTAGAAGATATGCTTCGGTTTGAAGGAACTACAGGTCCTTATGTCCAATATACTCATGCAAGGGCGTGTTCGATTCTAAGAAAAGCCTCCCTAGAGGAGTTTGGAACGGTCGGACAAGATTTAACTGATGACTATAGTTGGAAGGTAGTGAAACAAATTGAACAATTTCCAATAATCGTCCAAAGAAGCTTTGAATGGAGGGAGCCCTCTAAAATCGCTAAGTATGTGTTAGAATTAGCCCAAGAATTTAATAAGTATTACAGTCACGTCAAAATTTTAGTCGACGATCAAGAGCTTAAATCACGTATTGCACTAGTCAAAGCTGTTACGATTGTTTTAAATGAGGGCCTACGTTTATTAGGTATCAAAGCTCCTGAACAAATGTAATCAATTGAAGGAAATGAGGGATTTACGTGGCGGGTAAAATTGAGGGAATCTATTTAGGTAAACCAAAAGAAATCATGATGAACGGCAAGCAAGTAAGAACGAGTATCTTTAAGGAACCGCTCTTTTCAACCGTTCAAGTCAATGAATTAGGAGTAATTGGTGATACACAATCTGACCAAGTGCACCACGGCGGCATTGACATGGCCTTATGTCTGTATGCGCAAGAGCACTATCCATATTGGGAGGAGAAGCTTGGTCGTAACATCGGAGAATCGGCTTTTGGTGAAAATTTAACCGTATCTTCGCTTACAGAGGAAGACGTCCGTATTGGCGATGTGTATAAAGTAGGAGATGTTCGAATAGAAATTAGTCAACCACGTTCACCATGTTATAAAATTGGACTCAAGCACAAGGAGCCGAAAATGGCTTTATGGGTCAATGAAAAAGGCTGGAGTGGCTATTATGCACGCGTGCTTGAAGCTGGGAATATGACCGTTGGTGACAAGCTTGAACTCGTTGAACGTATGGACGGCAACCCTACTATCTTAGAAGTGAATAAGGCTCGTTACTGGAAAGAGGCGACAGAATCTGATTGGGCTAAATTAGTAAAGGTTCGTCAGCTCTCGCAAGAATGGAGAGAACATTTTCAAAAAAGACTCGATAAAGCTCGACAATCTTAGGATCTTTCTGTGAGAAATACGCTTAATGATTGAACTGCCCCCCTCTTGTTGGATACTAATAAACAATGGGGATCAGTTTTTTTATGTGTTTTGTTTGAAACGCTTGGTTAGTCGTATACGTAGAGGTAAAAGATAAATAAAAAAGGAGGGATTAGGTGTTAAAACCAAATATCACAGCAACACCATTCAAATCGAATATTGATGAGGACGTAGACATTAAGATAAGTGGTTGTCAGTCGCGAGAAAAGGTAACAATAAAAGCTTTTTTATTCGATGACCGGCATGAGCCATTTATATCAGAAGCAACATTTTTAGCCGATGAACAAGGCAAATTAGATTTAGGAAGGAATGCACCGATTGAAGGGACGTATACCGGTGTTGATCAAAATGGCCTCTTTTGGTCTGCGGTTCATCAAAAGAAAAAGCATGATGACTATTATATGAAATCAAATACCAATGATGTAAAAATATCTGTACAATTACTTATAGAAAACAAGCTCGTCGATGAAGTTGAAATCGTTCGTTCCTTTTATCAGGAAGATGTTAGGGTAACGAAAGTGAATGAAAAAGGTATCGTTGGCACAATATTTCAACCGAAGAAAAAGGGCAATTTCCCGAATGTGATTTTATTAGCGGGATCTGACGGGGGTTCGCTTGCATCAGCGGCTTCATTATTAGCATCACAGGGCTATTGTGTGTTCGATCTTGCGTATTTTAACCAAGAGGGTGTACCGAAAAATCTTGAAAGCATACCTTTAGAGTATTTTGAGCAAGCCATTCAATTATTACAAACTCAAACTAACAATCAAGATAAAGTGGCACTGATCGGCTATTCGAGAGGGGCTGAGTTAGCGTTGTTACTTGCTTCTGAATTTAATCAGTTTTCAGCTGTGATTGCGGGTGCTCCCGGAGCGTACATCACATCTGGTTTGAGAAATTCCATTTTTGCACCTATCCCCTCATGGACTTTTAAAAATCAAGCAAAGCCATATTTGAAATTCCAACATCGCCCTACTCAAATGTTTGGTCTTATGAAAAACTGGTTCTTAAGGAAGCCAGCTTCGTTCTTGGGGATTTGGGATGATAGTCTCAAGAAAATCGATGAGTTAGAGGAGATGCGAATTAAAGTAGAAAATATTAAAGCTCCTGTCTTACTCGTATCGGGAGACAAAGATCAAATTTGGCCAGCTTCTATGTTTGCAGATATCATAAAGAGGAAGCTACCCCGGGTTGAGCATTTACAATATGAACATGGCGGTCATTTCATAGCATTTCCTTATGCCTTACCTCATTTACCAGCTAATATATATGAACATGTTGGTGGAGGTATGGTTATGGATAGTGGGGGAACCAAAAAAGCAAATGCATGTGCAGCTAAAGATTCGTGGCCAGTTCTGTTAAATTTTATTAGAAAACATGCTCATGATTGAACATAGAACAGAGCTACGCTGCACCATGTTAGTCATTCATCGACATCATTGTTTGGGGTTTCTCAATGAACCAAGTGTCATTTTCACGAAAGGCGACCATTCCTTTATCTGTTTGGAAGTTGCCAACCCAATAACCAGCAATAATTACATAATTAGGTCGCTGATGGTAAGACGTTTGTACCCAAACTAATTCACCTCCACCAATGGAATATGATTCAACTTGATTCATTTCCTCATTTTCATAGGACAGGGTGACATTTCTTTCGATAGAAGGGGTTCCTTGAATGTAAGAGTGCAAGGTTGCATTTATTTGTTGCTCATCATTTAATACAGCCGATATATCAGCAAAATTTGATTGCACAGAATAAATAGATTCAGAGACTTGGGCGAGAATGATTTCTAGTTCATCTAAAGAATAAATACGGCTCTTCTCTTCTTGCCAGTCATCAAGGAATTCCACATTCATTTGATATTTCTCAGCTAATTTCAGTACCTGATTCTGTTCATTTGAACAACCGATTAAAATAAGGAGCGAAAGGGGGATGAAATAATACAGAGTACGAAACACGATGAATTCTCCTTTTTTCATAATAAATTGACAGGACTTCTGTTGTGGGTGTTATTTGATGTTTTATTCCCTTTAATTAGGAGTTGAAACGCAGTATACTAAACAAACGTAATTTTCATGAAAATAATAGGAGTTCAAACGTATGTAGGAAAAGCCGAGAAGTAACAACATAAACGGTGAAAGTAGCTTTTGTCTTTAACTTGGTACTTCATTCAATTTAATTTTGTTCTTTTTCATTTTAAATGAATGTTGTAAGAATGTTTTTTTCTTGAGAATTTTTAATAATCCAAGCGGGCGAGTTATGCGGAGACTCCTGCGGAACCTAGTGGTAGGCTGAAATCCATTAACGAAGCTAGTTAGTTCAGTGCCACGCGAGATTTTCGGTAGTGGTAAGTAGAGTGCCGCATATGAGCATCAGCACTAACTTTCATACAAAGGAGTAACCTAATGAAAAAAATCATCTTGATAGGGTCTGGCGGAGCAGGGAAATCTACCTTAGCTAGAGAGTTAGGTAAGAAATTACAACTAAAAGTATTCCATCTAGATAAACTTATGTGGAAGCCCAATTGGGAGCTCGTCACTAGAGAGGAACAAATTCAAATACAGAACGAACTTGTCAAAAACGAAGCATGGATTATCGATGGAAACTATGGAGGAACCATGGATATTCGCTTTCAAGCAGCAGATACCATCCTTTTCTTAGACTACCCAAGAACACTCTGCCTGTACCGTGCAATTAAACGAACATTCCAATATAAAAATAAAACACGACCAGATATGAGGGAAGGCTGTCATGAGCGATTCGATCCAACCTTTTTAAAATGGATATGGCGATTTCCAAAAGACAAGCGACCAGATTTAATAACAAAGCTGGACAACCTTGCTTCAAATAAACATATTGTCATCATCAAATCCCCACAAAAGGCAAGAGAGTTTATCCAATCAATTTAAAAAGCCCGAAATGTAGCATGATAACTACTTTCGGACTTCTTATTTACATTTAAACTACTCGAAAATTTTACCCTTCTGATCGACATACCGATTTGTAATGATGGTTCTTTCGAATGGCTGACCATCTTTGGTCTCTCCTTGAACATCAATTGTCATGGTATATGTTTCACTTTGCTTCAATGGAATTGACTTAAGTGATAGAGAGGTATCAGACACTTTTTGATCATTCACATGAACCGTATATGTTGTTTTCTTTTCATTAATTGCACTACCTTGAAGTTCAGTTAATGAAGGTGATGTATTCAATTGAAGGTTATCACTTATCCCTCCATCAATGGTCGCAACAGCTAAGTAAGCGGTGGGCTCATCATGCTGCATCTCTAATTTCCATGTACCAGCTGCTGGGGTTGGTACAGAAAAAGTATGCAAATAGGTTCCAGCAAAAACACTGTCACTTGGCTCTGCTTGAATCTGTTTAACATCGTAAGTGACACCTTCTGGAGATTGTAACTGAGCATGACGGAGTTTGTTATTTGCTAACAGGTGGACTTCAACGGACTGTACATCCTTTTCAATAACGAAATCCTGACGCCCTTGTTGAATCAACTCGCCACCACGTACAATATGCCCTGTATTGATATGATTTCCTTCATAGGAGTGTGAGGAGGAGGGTTTGCTATTAGTTGTTAAACGATTTTGCAAATGAGGAAAAACGTGGTGCCCTTGATTGATTTCAAAATGGTCTAATCGTAATGAAGCAATTTCGTTGGCTCCTGGTAAACGTGAGCTATTTAGAGTGACCGCACCGTCATTGGTTCCGAAGCTTGATAGATAAAGCCCCCCAAAAAAGAGAACCGAACCGAAAGAGCCCCAAGATGTCCCTGAAATCGTCGAAAATGGAACGGAACTATGGCTAAACAACGGATCGGTTTCACTCCGGAAATGTGCCATCGTCCCTGTCATTAAGGAGTCTGTTCCTGCCGAACGCATTCCGACAATCTCAGCAAGCCACCAAGCCCATGAGCTATTCGCCAAATTAGCTAGTTCGCTACCGTGATGAGGAGAACCAAGAGTGATGACATTTTTTACATACTGGTCCGCCCCAAAATAGACGATAGCAGTTTGACTGTCTACCCCACCTTTACTATGAGCGACAATCGTTACTTTCTCACCAAAATAATCATAGATTTCAGGTAGTATGCCTGCAAGTAGTTCACCATTTGTCCAAATCGATTCGCTAGGGTGTAAATTTACATAAGCGGTTGGATGTCCATTTTGAAAAGCTATTTCAGGCATATCATTGTCTTCTAGCCAAGTATCAGAGGAGCCATTTAAACCATGAATAAATACGATCGGTGACTTCACCCCACTAGAAGGATGTTCACCGGCTGTCCAAGAGCCGGGAGGAGCACCTGGACCGGGTTTGCCAATGCCTAAAAAGCCAGCATCTACACGTATACTAGGCAAAAGGAAAAGAAGTAAAACAAATAAGGTGAACGCTTTCAAAATAAATTTTTTCATCATACCTCACCCCTTAAAGGAAAGAATGCTTACATATATAGGGGGAAAAGAAGGAATATGCGAAAAAATGTTCATTGCATTCGATTTTCATATAAACGACATGCTTAGAAAGACATACGTATCGGTTGTATAAATGAGTGATTATCCATACTATTAAAATAGTAAGAATTGAAAGAACTAAGTGAAGGAGAGAGGAAAAATGAAAGAGGAATGGAAGAGTGTTATTTCAACGGAAGCGCAATTACGCAAATTAAACGGTGAACCTAGTGAAATGGTAAAAAGAAAAGTAATTTCCTACGTAGATAAGCATGTAACTGATTTTATTCAAGAATCCCCTTTTCTCGTATTATCTACGGCAAATTCAGAGGGGAAGTGTGATGCTTCGCCAAGAGGAGATGGACCAGGTTTTGTCCACATTTTAAATGAGAAGCAACTTTTAATTCCAGACAGACCAGGCAACAAAAGAATGGATTCTATGTTAAATATAATGGCTAACCCACATGTTGGTCTTTTATTTCTGATTCCTGGATTAGGTGAAACATTACGAGTCAATGGCGTTGCAACAATCATTGCCGATGACGATCTCCTAAAGAATACAAGTGTCAATGAAAAGGTACCGACAGTTGGTATCGTCGTTGACGTTGAGGAGTGTTATATTCATTGTGCAAAGTCAATCATTCGTTCTCACTTATGGCAACCAGAAAGTTGGTCTAAAGACATTGACGTAGCACCAGCAGCAAAAATCGTGAAGGACCATGCCAATATGGAGGGATTAAGCGAAAGGAATGTAGGGGACCGATTAAAAGAAAGTTATACAAAGAGACTTTATTAATAATAAGATGAGAGATAGATGAAGAAATTAAGAATAAATTACATAAAAATGGAAAACCTAAACTATCTTGAATGAAGTTTGGGGGATGCTAGTTATGGTTCATATATTATCTGTTGGCACATATCAGCCACCGCATAAGATGACACAAAAATTAACGATGGAATTTGCTGAGGAGCTTTTTAGCGAAAGCTTCACAGATATTCAGAGGCTTTTACCTGTTTTTCAAAATGGACAAATTGAGAATCGTTATTTCTCAATGCCGATGGATTGGTTCGAAAAAGACCATAGTCTTGAAGAAAAAAATAACTTATACATTAAGTTAGGTGTCGATTATAGTGTTAAGGCTATTCTAGCTTGCTTAGAAAGTAATGAATTTTTAAAAGAAAAAGTAGAGGTTAGTGAGATTGATGCACTCATTTTAGTATCGAGCTCAGGCATGTCAACACCAAGTCTGGATGCAAGAATCATGAATCAATTACCTTTTTCAGCACATACGAAAAGAATGCCGTTATGGGGGTTAGGCTGTGCTGGTGGAGCCATTGGGATGAGTAGAGCGATGGAATATTGTTTGGCGTATCCAGAGCAAAACGTTCTCGTATGCTGTGTGGAATTATGTAGCTTAACCTTTCAGCGTAATGATCGGACAAAAAGTAACTTGATTGGAACCTCTCTTTTTGCAGACGGAGTTGCTTGTGCGTTAGTTTGCGGTGAACATTCGCCACTTGTGCAACGAGTAAACATACCGGTCTGGCCACGAATGCTTGCTTCCTATTCAACACTTATGCCAGATTCGGAGGAAATTATGGGGTGGGATGTGAAGGATTCAGGTTTACATGTTGTTTTTTCTCGAGATATTCCCCATGTTGTTCAGAACTGGTTTAAACCAAATGTGGAGGAGTTTTTGCACCAAAAGGGATTAGAGGTTGAACAAGTTGATGTCTTTGTCGCTCATCCTGGTGGAAAGAAGGTTTTGGATGCGTATGAAGCCGCTCTAGGCATTTCCCAAGAACTAACTCTAGAAGCAAGAGAAATACTCCGTTATAACGGAAATATGTCATCGCCAACGGTCCTGTATGTATTAGAGGAATGTATGAAAAAACAAAGACACCATGGAGAGGTTGGCTTAATGGCGGCACTTGGTCCAGGCTTTTGTTCTGAGCTTGTCTTGTTGAATTGGGGTGGAATTCATTGAGTGTATGGGTCTATTTATTTATAGGTAGTATTATGGTGCAACGATTATTTGAAGTAGTCATTGCTAACCGAAATAAGAAGTGGATGGAGGCACAAGGGGCCTTTGAAGTTGGTAAAGAGCATTACCCCTTCATGGTTCTTATGCATATAGGTTTCTTTTTTGCGTTAATAGCAGAAATGGTCTGGAAGCAACCCCAGCTTACTAGTTGGGCGGCAGTACCTTTTTGTTTATTCATTATTGCTCAAATGATTCGGATTTGGGCACTTACGTCACTCGGTCGTTATTGGAATACGCGTATTATTGTTTTACCAGGAGCTAAAGTCATTACGAAAGGTCCTTATCAATTTATGCGGCACCCCAATTATGTTGTTGTCGTCATTGAGCTATTATGTTTGCCACTCATTTTCCAGGCGTATTGGACGGCACTCATTTTTTCTAGCTTAAATCTGCTCATTCTTTCGATTCGAATCAAGTCTGAAGAGAGGGCATTAAAGGCAGATACCAATTATCAAGATGTGTTTGAAAAACGAAATCGTTTTATACCTCGCCCATCTGAGACCGAGTAGGTGTTGTCAGCTCTAAGTATGGGAACTACAATAGATAGATAAGCAATAGGCATTTCATGAAGGTGAGGCAGAGATAATAACATGAGTAAAAAGAAAAAAATGCGATTTGAAGTACAAGATGGGGAAACCATTTCAGATTGTCTCGATAGAATGGCAAAAGAAGGCTATCAACCAGTGAGACGAATTGAAAAACCTGTATTCTCTGAGGAGAAACAAGGACAAAATGTCCACTACGAACCATTTAAACAACAAATTATGTTTGAAGGAATATTAGTAGAAGGCGAACGATAAAATTTGTTTTGATCAAAACGTTCGATTTTTCGTTGACATTTTAATGTGTTACTTGTAAGATGAAGGTGAAAACAAGATAAATACGAAATTACCTCATATAATCCTGGGGATAAGGCCCAAAAGTTTCTACCTAATGACCGTAAATCGTTAGACTATGAGGGGAAGTTTGACACTATCATCTTAACGAAGCATTTAGATGATTTCCGTCTGCCTAAAAGCGTAGAATTAGCTTACTTTCTCTCGAAATTATCGATGATAAAGGGTCTAATTCTATGCTTTTTTTGTATTACTTAGGGGAGATGGGTTGTGCCTTGAGGTTAATTGGTCATTCATTTCTTGGGTTGGAGCAAGCTTCTTGGTTCGTACACTTCTCATACAAAACTTCTATGATGACTTGCTGAGCAACTTGTCACCAACAAACACGAAAGTTGGATATTGACTTTAGCTTGGTGGCTTTTCATTCACTTTGTTTTTGTTGTTATTTCTTTTTAATGAAGGCAATTTGTACTTGAGAATGAGCAGCCCCCAGCGGGCGAGTCATGCGGGACTCCCGTGGGACGTAGTGGTAGAGCTGAGATCCGCTGGCTTCGCCGATTAGCTCAGCGCCACGTGATTGTCTCGGAGTATGATTTTCTGTAGCGGTAAGTAGAAATCCGCACCCAATCATTAGTATCACTTTCAATCAAAATAGATGAAATTAAAAAGCTACCAAGTAAAGTAGCAATAGCCTAATAAACTACTATCTTTATAGAATGAAATAAACCTTTGGGAGAGATGTTCATGAAGCCACTTGTCGGTGTCATTATGGGAAGTACGTCAGATTGGGAAACGATGAAGCTCACGTGTCATGTCTTAGAAGAATTAGAGATTCCTTATGAAAAGAAGGTGGTATCTGCACATCGAACACCTGATTTCATGTTTCAATATGCGGAAGAAGCAAGGGGTAACGGTCTTAAAGTCATAATCGCTGGTGCAGGTGGTGCAGCGCATTTGCCTGGTATGGTTGCAGCGAAAACAACATTACCTGTTATCGGTGTTCCTGTACAATCGAAAGCACTTCAAGGCTTAGATTCTTTATTTTCAATCGTGCAAATGCCAGGAGGGGTACCTGTAGCGACCGTTGCAATTGGAAACGCTGGTGCGACAAACGCAGGACTATTAGCGGCTGAAATTTTAGGTGCTTTTGATGATGGAGTAGCTGAACGACTAACAGAACGTCGTCAAAAAACGAAGCAACAAGTTTTAGAAAGTAGTGACACATTATGAAGCAACCATTACAGCCAGGAGCAACAATCGGAATTATTGGTGGCGGACAACTAGGGAGAATGATGGCACTATCTGCTAGACAAATGGGCTATCGTATTGCGGTGTTAGAGCCCAACCCTGATTCACCATGTGGGCAGGTAGCAGATGTTCAAATAGAAAAAGCGTATGATGATCTAGAAGGAGCAAAATTGCTTGCAGATGTGTCAGATCTTGTGACATATGAATTTGAAAATATTGACCAAGAGACGGCAGCGTGGATTGCACGGAAATGTGATTTTCCTCAAGGTGACCAATTGTTAAAAGTGACCCAGCATCGCTTAAAGGAAAAGCAAACAGTTGCAGCCCTTGGTATGCCTGTCGTTCCACATGCAGCTATTTTATCAAATGAAGATATGGAAGCTGCTGCTCAAAAAATCGGCTTTCCGGCTGTGCTCAAAACATGCACAGGTGGTTATGATGGAAAGGGCCAAGTCATTGTTCGGCATGAAGAGCAATTAAGAGAAGTAGCATCGGATTGGGTGCAAAATCAGGAACTCGTATTAGAAGCATGGATTGATTTTCGATGTGAGGTTTCGGTGATTGTCACGCGTTCGACTCGAGGAGAAGTAAAAACGTTCCCGGTTGCCGAGAATATCCATCGCCACAATATTTTATATCGCTCCATTGTCCCTGCACGTGTTTCAGAAGAAATACAAACTCAAGCAAGAGAGATTGCTTTGACTATAGCAGAGGGGCTTCAACTTGTTGGAACGTTAGCGGTCGAATTTTTTGTTGGAAAAGATGGCACATTATATGTGAATGAGTTAGCGCCAAGACCTCATAATTCGGGACATTATACAATCGAAGCATGCGAAACTTCGCAATTCGAGCAGCATATTCGAGCAGTGTGTGGTTGGCCATTAGGTGAAACAACTTTACACAAGCCTGTTGTGATGGAGAATCTATTAGGTGAGGATCTAGCACCATTATTAGAAGAACGTTGGAAATTAAAAGACATCAAACTTCATTTATACGGGAAAGTGGAAGTAAAAGAGAAAAGAAAGATGGGACATTTAACCGTAATGGGTAAAACGATCGAAGAAGCGTTGCAAAAAATGGATGAACGCTCATAATAGATGAAGTACGTACATAGTTAATGGGAGGAATTAAGATGATTGAACGTTATACACGACCAGAAATGGGCAAAATTTGGACGGAGCAAAACCGTTATCAAGCATGGTTAGAAGTAGAAATTGTAGCATGTGAGGCTTGGGCCGAGCTAGGCGAAATTCCTAAAGAGGATGTTCAAAAAATCCGTGAAAATGCCAGCTTCGATGTAAATAGAATTTTAGAAATCGAGCAAGAAACTCGCCATGATGTCGTTGCCTTCACACGTGCAGTATCGGAAACATTAGGCGAAGAGAAAAAGTGGGTTCATTACGGATTGACGTCAACAGATGTTGTCGATACAGCTCTTTCTTATTTATTAAAGCAAGCCAATGAAATTTTATTACAGGACCTAGAGAAATTCCTCGACGTTATTAAAAATAAAGCTATCGAGCATAAGTACACGGTTATGATGGGGCGTACCCACGGTGTCCATGCTGAACCAACAACATTTGGTTTGAAGTTAGGCTTATGGTATGAGGAAATGAAGCGCAATATTGAGCGTTTTAAAGCGGCAGCAGAAGGTGTT
Organism: Alkalihalobacillus pseudalcaliphilus; assembly: GCA_001038565.1. Classification (GTDB taxonomy): domain Bacteria; phylum Bacillota; class Bacilli; order Bacillales; family Bacillaceae_D; genus Alkalihalobacillus; species Alkalihalobacillus pseudalcaliphilus. Next base: position 564,516 of record LFJO01000006.1, on the reverse strand, counting down.
CGCTTTGGAAAATTGTCTGGGGCAGTTGGTACATATGCCAACATTAATCCAGCCGTAGAGCAAATCGTTTGTGAAAAATTAGGACTACAGGCTGCCCCGATCTCAACACAAACTTTACAGCGTGATCGTCACGCTGACTACATGGGAACTTTAGCATTAATTGCGACATCTATTGAAAAATTTGCAGTAGAAATTCGCGGATTACAAAAAAGTGAAACACGCGAGGTTGAAGAAGCATTTGCCAAAGGTCAAAAGGGTTCATCCGCTATGCCTCACAAGCGAAACCCTATTGGATCAGAGAATATGACAGGTTTAGCCCGCGTCATTCGTGGTCATATGCTTACTGCTTATGAGAATGTACCGTTATGGCATGAGCGTGATATTTCACACTCATCTGCAGAAAGAATTATCTTACCCGATGCAACGATTGCTTTAAATTATATGTTGAATCGATTTGGTAACATCGTTAAAAACTTAACGGTATTCCCAGATAACATGAAGCGAAACATGACAAGAACGTATGGTTTAATTTATTCACAACGTGTTCTCCTATCTTTAATCGATAAAGGCTTTGCTCGTGAAGAAGCATATGACCTTGTTCAACCGAAGGCGATGGAAGCGTGGGAGCGTGGTGTTCAATTCCGCGAATTAATTGAGGCAGAAGAACAGATCACTTCCGTATTATCAGCTGAAGAAATTGAAGACTGCTTTAATTATGAGCATCATTTAAAACATGTCGACACGATTTTTACACGATTAGACCTGGATAAATAAATAGAAGAGCTGTTAAGAGCGGGTATGATGAGACGGAATGATCGTCAGCCCGCTCGATTAAAATCGATATCAAATCATAAAAATATATACTGAATTTTCGGAATTGACAGTGTCGAAAGAATGCTCGTAATAACTTAAACTTTTACGTAAATGCGGAGGGACATGATGAATAAGCTAGAGCTTTTATATGAAGGAAAAGCAAAGAAAATCTATCGAACAGAGCAAGAAAATGTCCTTTGGGTTCAATATAAAGATGATGCAACAGCTTTTAATGGGGAAAAGAAAGATACGCTTGAGGGGAAAGCTCGTTTAAATAATGAAATTTCTACACTCATTTTTACTCAGTTGAAAACAAGAGGCATTCCGAGCCATTTTATCGAACGATTGTCGGAAGTGGAACAGCTTGTTCAAAAAGTGGAAATTGTTCCGCTCGAAGTTGTTGTACGAAATATCGTAGCAGGAAGTCTGTCAAAACGTCTTGGAGTAAAAGAAGGGACCTTTTTACGAAAACCAATCGTTGAGTTCTACTATAAGGACGACGCATTGGGGGACCCTCTTATCACAGAGGCACATATTGACTTTTTGGAAGCTGCTACGGATGCTGAAGTACAAAAATTAAAGGACATGGCATTAGCCGTTAATGAACATTTAATCGAGATATTCTCTCATATTCAAATTAGATTAGTAGATTTTAAGCTTGAATTTGGTCGTACCCAATCAGGTGAACTTTTACTAGCAGATGAAATTTCACCTGACACGTGTAGACTGTGGGACAAAGAAACGAATCAACGTTTTGATAAAGACTTATTTAGACGTAATTTAGGTAGCTTACAAGAAGGTTATTCAGAAATCCTGACTCGCTTAACACAGTTTTCGTAATCGGAGACCTTGTCTAGAAGAAGGGTTAAAACCCTTTGGTAGCAGGAGATGTACGATTATTATCGCGTGTAATGGATGAGAATTACTCATAAGTATGGGGATACTTGGAGATGTGAGTGTGTAAAGAGCCTCGTTAAAACCGAGGGCACGGTTTATTGAAGGAAAAAGAGAGTGCAAGCATGAGCGATCGCGGGGGTACGGGAGAAAAAAAGTGCAATTCCTGGCAAATGTGGAATCGCTGGGTTGCGAGCAGAAAAAGAGAGAAAGCCCGAGCAAACGCTGAATCGCGGGGTTACGAGTGAACAAAAGGGTAGCAATATTCTGTTAAAGTCATCTATCGCAAAATAAATGACCAGCTAACTTCAAGGCACAAACTATCGCACCCAAGCAACTTTATACAAACCTATTAGGAGGATTCATTCATGTTAAAAGTAAAAGTGTTTGTTACATTAAGAGAGAGTGTACTAGATCCACAAGGGGTTGCTGTTAAAGGAGCTCTTCACACGATGAACTATCAAGAAGTTCAAGATGTACGTATTGGTAAATACTTAGAATTGCAAGTAGAGAAAACAGCAAATGTTGAAGAGCGTGTGAAAGAAATGTGTGAAAAAATCCTCGCTAATACAGTTATAGAAGACTATCGTTTTGAAGTTGAGGAGGTTGTGCCGTCATGAGGTTTGCCGTCATCGTTTTTCCTGGATCCAATTGTGATTCAGATATGTTCCATGCTATTCAGGATGGACTTGGAGCAGAGGTTGAATACGTCTGGCATGATGAAGCTTCCTTAGATGGATTTGATGGTATTTTATTACCTGGTGGATTCTCATATGGCGATTATCTACGTTCTGGTGCGATTGCAAGATTTTCAAAGGTCATGAACGCGGTTATTGAAGCAGCCAAAGCAGGTACACCTGTACTCGGTGTATGTAATGGATTTCAAATTTTGCTAGAGGCGGGTCTATTACCAGGTGCTATGAAAAGGAATGAAGGCTTAAAATTTATTTGCCGCCCGGTCCAATTACAAGTGGAGAACAATGAAACTTTATTTACGACTGGTTACGCTAAAGGTGAAGTAGTTACCATTCCAGTTGCTCATGGAGAGGGCAATTATGAATGTGACGAAGAAACGTTAGCAACTATCGAAAAAAATAATCAAGTCGTCTTTCGATATGTAGATGCTATTAATGGTTCTCGTAATCATATTGCAGGAATTACGAACGAAAAAGGAAATGTCCTTGGTATGATGCCGCATCCTGAAAGAGCGGTAGAAGCATTACTAGGAAGTGATGATGGCTTAAAATTATTTCAATCGATGTTACGAAATTGGAGGGAATCTCATGTTACAACAGCTTGAGCCAACAGCAACGCAAGTGAAAGAGCAGAAATTATATCAAGGTATGGGCTTAACAGATGAGGAATTTGGCTTAGTCGAGAGTATTTTAGGTCGTGCCCCGAATTATACAGAAACAGGTATTTTTTCGGTAATGTGGTCCGAGCATTGTAGCTATAAAAACTCGAAGGTATTACTCAAAAAGTTCCCCGTTGATGGAGAAAAAGTATTACAAGGGCCTGGAGAAGGAGCGGGGATTATTGATATCGGTGATGAACAAGCCGTTGTATTCAAAATTGAGAGCCATAACCACCCTTCAGCAATTGAGCCATACCAAGGTGCCGCAACAGGTGTCGGTGGTATTTTACGAGATGTTTTTTCAATGGGAGCTCGTCCAATTTCGTTATTAAACTCTTTACGTTTTGGTGAGTTAACCTCACCAAAGGTTCGTTATTTATTTGAAGAAGTCGTTGCGGGTATTGCTGGATATGGAAATTGTGTAGGTGTACCAACGGTTGGTGGTGAAGTTCAATTTGACCCATGCTATGACGGAAATCCACTCGTGAATGCGATGTGTGTAGGGTTAATTAATCATGAGGATATTCAAAAAGGTCAGGCCAAAGGTGTAGGTAATACCGTCATGTACGTAGGAGCTAGCACGGGACGTGATGGGATTCACGGTGCCACCTTTGCATCAGAAGAGTTAAGTGAAGGCTCAGAGGCAAAAAGACCAGCAGTTCAAGTGGGCGATCCATTTATGGAAAAACTTTTACTTGAAGCATGTTTAGAGCTTGTTAAATGTGAGGCATTAGTAGGGATTCAGGATATGGGGGCAGCAGGTCTTACATCCTCATCCGCTGAAATGGCAAGTAAGGCAGGTTCCGGGATTGAGATGAATCTTGATTTCATTCCACAGCGTGAAAAAGGGATGACACCTTATGAAATGATGCTGTCTGAATCACAAGAAAGAATGCTACTCGTTGTCAAGAAGGGGCAAGAGGATGAGATTAAGGAGATTGTTGAGCGTTGGGGTTTACTTTGGGCAGAAGTCGGTCATGTGACAGACGATAAAACATTGCGTTTAGTCCATCAGGGTGAAGTCGTTTGTGAGATCCCGGTAGATGCACTAGCCGAGGATGCACCAGTCTATCATAAACCTTCAAGCGTACCAGCCTATTATCAAGAGTTTCAAAAGTTAGAACCAGAGCTACCTGTTATTGCAGATAAACAAGAAACCTTACTTATGCTGCTAGCACAACCGACCATTGCAAGCAAGGAATGGGTTTATGAGCAATATGACTATATGGTGCAAACGAACACCGTGGTTAGTCCAGGATCGGATGCTGCTGTTGTACGGATTCGTGATTCGAAAAAAGCGTTAGCAATGACGACAGACTGCAACTCTCGCTATTTATATCTTGATCCTGAAGTAGGTGGCCAAATTGCTGTCGCGGAAGCAGCCCGTAATATTGTTTGTTCTGGAGGAGTTCCACTTGGATTAACAGATTGCTTGAATTATGGGAGTCCTGATAAGCCTGAAATTTTTTGGCAATTAGAAAAATCGACAGATGGTATGAGTGAGGCTTGCCGTGTGTTAGAAACACCTGTGATCGGTGGGAATGTTTCTTTATATAACGAGACAAATGGAGAAGCGGTTTACCCGACACCAGTCATTGGTATGGTCGGTTTAATTGAGGATACGAAGCATATTACGACTCAATCATTTAAAAATAGCGGCGACATTATTTATTTAATAGGTGATACAAAGAGTGAATTCGGTGGTAGTGAGCTACAGAAAATGCTAAATGGAAAAATTAGTGGGAAAGCCCCAGCTATCGACTTGAATGTCGAAAAAGAAAGGCAGGCCAAATTATTGTCGGCCATTCAACAAGAACTTGTTGCTTCTGCCCATGATGTTGCAGAAGGCGGGTTAAGTGTTGCTTTGGCTGAAAAAATGACATCAGGATCTGTGGGGGCAGAAGTACAAATTAAAGGTGAAGCAGTAAGTGCTTTATTCGCAGAGTCTCAATCTCGCTTTATTGTGACAATCAACCCAGAGAATCGTGCAGATTTTGAAGCGGTCATTCCAGAGGCTAAACAGATTGGACTTGTTACGGATACGGCTCAACTAGTCATAAAAGATGAAACAAATAGTCCCATTATTGATGTGACACAAGAGGAAATTGTGAAGGCTTGGAGAGGAGCTATTCCATGTTTGCTGAAATCAAAGGCTTAAACGAAGAATGTGGCGTTTTTGGTGTATGGGGACATAAAGATGCTGCACAGATTACTTATTATGGGCTTCACAGTTTACAGCACCGTGGTCAAGAAGGAGCAGGTATCGTTGTTTCAGATGGTGAGCATTTGAAAATTCACAAAGGGCTTGGGCTTGTGAATGATGTATTCAATCCCGACACGTTCACGAAACTTCAAGGCAATCACGCTGTCGGACATGTTCGATATGCAACAGCAGGTGGTGGAGGCTTGGCTAATGTGCAGCCTCTCCTCTTTCGTTCACAAACGGGAAGCTTGGCGATTGCTCATAACGGTAATCTAGTGAATGCCAATTATATGAAACGTCAGCTCGAGGCTCAAGGAAGCATTTTTCAATCAACCTCCGATACAGAAGTGTTAGCGCATTTAATTAAAAGAAGTGGCTTTTACAATTTAGAGGACCAAATGAGGAATGCGTTAGCCATGTTAAAAGGAGCTTATGCCTTTGTTGTGATGAATGAAAGGCAAATGATGGTTGCTCTTGATCCAAATGGATTACGCCCCTTATCACTTGGTCGCTTGGGGGATGCCTATGTTGTTGCTTCTGAAACATGTGCGTTTGATGTGATTGGAGCGACTTTTGAACGTGAGGTTGAACCAGGCGAGCTTGTCATTATCGATGAGTTTGGCTTACGTTCCACACGTTTTGTTAATAAATCAGCACGAGCTATTTGTTCGATGGAATATGTATATTTTGCGAGACCTGACAGCAATGTTGATGAGATTAATGTGCATACAGCAAGGAAAAGCTTAGGGAAGCAGCTTGCTTTAGAGGCGCCGGTTGAAGCTGACGTTGTTACAGGTGTGCCAGATTCAAGTATTTCAGCTGCGATTGGTTATGCGGAACAAACAGGGATTCCTTATGAGCTCGGAATGATTAAAAATCGTTATGTTGGTCGTACTTTTATTCAGCCCTCACAGGAATTACGTGAGCAAGGGGTGAAAATGAAACTTTCTGCTGTTCGCGGTGTTGTTGAAGGGAAACGTGTTGTGATGATCGATGATTCAATTGTCCGAGGTACAACGAGCCGAAGAATTGTCAAAATGTTAAGAGATGCAGGGGCATTAGAGGTTCATGTTCGCATTAGTTCACCCCCCATTAAAAATCCTTGCTTTTATGGGATCGATACGTCAACAACCGAGGAGTTAATTGCCTCCCAGTATTCAATCGAAGAAATGAGAGAGATGATGGGGGCTGACACGCTCGCCTTTTTATCAACAGAAGGGTTGATGAAAGGTATTGGTCGTTCTGAACAAGAGTCGAATTGCGGGCAATGTTTAGCTTGTTTTACAGGGCAATATCCAACAGAGATTTACTCAGATACATTACATCCACATGCAAAAGTATAAAGGTTATTCTTCGCGGTGAAGTCATAGATTGAAAGAACGGATTTTTAGGAGGCAATTAGTTATGTCTGAAGCGTATAAACAGGCTGGTGTTGATATAGAAGCGGGCTATGAAGCCGTAAATCGAATGAAGCAACACGTAGAACGGACAACAAGACAAGGAGTCATGGGAGGCTTAGGTGGGTTTGGCGGCTTATTTGATCTATCAGCCCTACAGCTAAAAGAACCCGTGCTCGTTTCAGGAACAGACGGAGTTGGAACGAAGCTTTTGCTTGCTTTTATGATGGATAAACATGATACGATTGGGATTGATGCCGTTGCAATGTGTGTGAATGATATCGTGGTTCAAGGGGCAGAGCCTCTTTATCTATTAGACTATCTTGCCTTAGGAAAAGCTGATCCTAATAAAATTGAAGCGATCGTACAGGGGGTTGCAGATGGAGCAGAGCAGGCTGGGTGTGCGTTAATTGGCGGTGAAACGGCAGAAATGCCAGGGATGTACAGTCCTGATGAGTATGATATTGCTGGTTTTGCTGTAGGTGCCGTTGAAAAGTCGAAACTCATTACAGGTGAGGAAATAGAAGTTGGCGATGTGGTAATTGGCTTAGCTTCCAGTGGTCTACATAGTAATGGCTTTTCCTTAGTTCGTAAAGTATTACTTCAGGATGCTGGTTTATCTTTATACGAAAGCTTAGCGGGTTTTACAAAAAGTCTAGGCGAAGAGCTGTTAACACCAACGAGAATCTATGTGAAACCGATTTTATCGTTATTAGATGAAGTAGATGTAAAGGGTATCGCTCATATTACAGGTGGTGGCTTTTATGAAAATTTACCAAGAATGCTGCCGGGTGGCTTAGGTATTGATATACCGGAAATAACATGGACGATTCCATCGATTTTTGATCTCATAAAAGAAAAAGGTAATCTGTCTGACAAAGAGCTTTTCTCAACATTTAATATGGGCATAGGTATGGCTGTTGTTGTATCGGCTTCAGAAGCGGATCGTACGGTGGAAGTACTAGAAGCACAGGGGGAAAAGGCGACTGTAATTGGACGAGTGAATAAAGAAGCGAGTATTACTATTGGAGGCTTGGACCGATGAAGATGGCGATCTTTGCCTCAGGACGCGGTTCAAACGCGGAAGCAATTATTGAGGCGAGTAAAGCAGGGCTGTTAGAGGCTGAAGTCTCCTTTATTATTTGTGATAAACCGGGGGCAAAAGTGAATGAACGGGCGTTAAAAAAAGAGATACCTGTTTATGAATGTGTGCCTCGTAACTTTGATTCCAAGCAACAGTACGAAGAGCAAATCATCAGGCACTTAAGAGAGGCTGAAATCGATTTTATCGTTTTGGCTGGTTATATGCGCTTAGTAGGACCGACCTTATTGAAGGCATTTGAGGGGAAGATCGTCAATATTCACCCATCACTTCTACCATCATTCCCAGGTCTTGATGCAATAGGTCAAGCTTTGGATGCAGGTGTTAAAGTGACCGGTGTAACCATCCATTATGTTGACGAAGGAATGGACACGGGTCCTATTATCGCTCAAAAGGCTATAAGGATTGAAAATGGAGAAACGAGACAATCGTTAACAAGAAAAATACAAGCTGTAGAACATCAACTATATCCACAAACATTACAAATGATATGTGAGCAGAAGCGTATGGAGGGAGAGTATCATGGCTAATAAACGAGCGTTAGTAAGTGTGTCCAATAAAGAGGGAGTGCTTGAATTCGTTCAAGGTCTTGTTGATCTTGGATTTGAAATCGTCTCTACGGGTGGAACAAAAGCAGCGATTCAAAACGCGGGTATATCAGTGACAGGTATTTCGGAAGTGACAGGTTTTCCAGAGATTATGGATGGTCGTGTAAAAACACTTCACCCGAATATTCATGGAGGGCTTTTAGCCATTCGTGATAAAGAAGAACATGTAGAAGCACTGCAGCAACATGAGATTGCTCCTATTGACCTCGTCTGTGTTAATTTATATCCTTTTCAACAAACCATTGAAAAGCCAGAGGCAACCTTAGATATGGCTATTGAAAATATTGATATTGGTGGACCAAGTATGTTACGTTCAGCTGCTAAAAACCACCGCTTTGTCACGGTTGTAGTCGACCCAAAAGATTATGGCACTGTGCTTGAAGAGCTTTCTACTGGAGAAATGACTTTTTCTACACGCCAACGGTTAGCTGCGAAAGTTTTCCGTCATACAGCCAGTTATGATGCGCTAATTGCCGAATATTTAACCAATGTTGTAGGAGAGGAATCACCCGAATCATTAACCGTTACATATACGAAAAAACAAGACCTTCGATATGGTGAAAATCCTCACCAAAAAGCTGTATTTTACGAGAAGCCATTAGCTGATCACCATTCAATTGCTAAAGCGAACCAACTTCATGGGAAAGAGCTTTCCTATAATAATATAAAAGATGCAGATGCAGTTTTGGCGATCGTGAAAGAGTTCGATGTGCCGGCCGCCGTTGCTGTAAAGCATATGAACCCTTGTGGTGTTGGAACCGGGGCGACGATTCTCGAGGCGTTCTCCTCTGCTTATGAAGCAGATTCTGTCTCCATTTTTGGAGGCATCATTGCGTTAAACCGTGAAGTTGATGAGGTGACCGCGATACAATTAAATGAGATATTCCTAGAGATTATTATTGCTCCTTCGTTTAGTGAGGCTGCTCTAACGATTTTAACAAAAAAGAAAAATCTCCGTCTCTTAACCATTGATACACAAGCAGAAATAAAGAAAGAACGAGTGATTACTTCTATACATGGTGGTTTACTTATTCAAGATGAAGACCGTTTTGGCTTAGCAGATGCACAGGTAGAAGTTGTGACAAAAAGAGAGCCAACGGACCTTGAATGGAAGGCATTACAATTAGCTTGGAATGTAGTCAAACATGTGAAATCCAATGCAATTGTCTTAACCAATGATGAAATGACAGTCGGTATTGGTGCTGGTCAAATGAATCGTGTCGGTGCTGCCAAAATAGCGATTGAGCAAGCTGGCGAGCGGTCTGTTGGTTCCGTTCTTGGTTCAGATGCCTTTTTCCCAATGGGTGATACGGTTGAAGCAGCAGCCAAGGCAGGTGTGACAGCAATCATTCAACCAGGTGGCTCCATCAAAGATCAAGTTTCGATTGATAAAGCGAACGAGTATGGTATGGCGATGGTATTTACCGGTGTAAGGCATTTTAAACATTAATGAGAAAAATGTAAGACCAAAGGGGGCAAAACGATGAATGTACTCGTAATTGGTAGTGGCGGGCGTGAGCATACGATTGCTTGGAAATTTTCAAAAAGTGAACATGTGACTAACGTGTTTGTTGCTCCTGGCAATTCAGGGATGACGGATGTAGCGAAGAGAGTACCAATCAGTGAAGATAACCACGAGGAGCTTGTTCATTTTGCATTAAAAAATGAAGTGGAGCTTGTCTTTGTTGGACCGGAAGCCCCTTTATTAGCAGGACTAGTTGATAGGTTTCAATTGGAGGGAATCCCTACCTTTGGTCCAAGTAAAGAGGCTGCCTTACTTGAAGGCAGTAAAGGCTTTGCCAAAGAAATCATGGAAAAATATCAAATTCCAACAGGTTCCTACCGCTGCTTTTCAAATTATGAGCAAGCAGCGGCATATGTCAAAGAACGAGGAGCACCAATTGTCATTAAAGCCGATGGATTAGCGGCAGGTAAAGGTGTGGTTGTTGCTTTAACAGAAGAAGAAGCCATTGAAGCACTGAAGTCTATGTTATTAGATAATCAATTTGGAGCAGCGGGTGCTTCGGTAGTGATTGAGGAGTACCTAGATGGTGAAGAGCTCTCATTAATGGCTTTTGTCCATGGTGATTTAGTCGTGCCAATGGTAGGTGCACAGGACCATAAGCGTGCCTATGATCATGATCAAGGTCCAAACACAGGTGGCATGGGTGCCTATTCACCAGTTCCACAATTTACAGATGAAGATGTACAAAGGGCTGTGGCTGAGATTTTACAACCGATGGCTGAGGCCATGATTAGTGAAGGACGTGCCTTTACAGGCATTTTATATGCGGGGTTAATGATGACGGCAACAGGTCCAAAGGTGATTGAGTTTAACGTGCGCTTTGGCGATCCGGAAACTCAAGTAGTTTTACCGCGGCTTGAGTCTGATCTATTTGAGGTTTTACAAACTTTATTAGCGGGTGAGATTCCTCCATTAGTTTGGTCTGAAGATGCTGTCTTAGGGGTTGTGCTCGCAAGTAAAGGCTATCCTAAGCAGTATGAAAAAGGGATAGAGATTAAAGGGATTGAACAAATGAAAGAGCCACATCTTCTATTTCATGCAGGAACAGAATTGAAACATAACAAATGGTTAACAAATGGTGGACGAGTTTTATTAGTAGCTGGAAGAGGTCCAACGATTGCAGAGGCGAAAGAGCAGGCTTACGTAGCAGCAAGCCAGATACAATCTGATGGTTTATTTTATCGAAATGATATTGGCGAAAAAGCAATCCAATCAGCAACATCTTTAAAATAATAAAGGAAATTCCTAGAGCACTTGCGAATAGTACAGTATGGGAGCACATATACATGAACCCATACTGTTTATTCATGTGCTCGTAGGATTAGTGAGAGAATGGTTGGTGCCTTTGCTTTTGATTCTTCTTACATACATAATAAACGGGGCAAAACCTCGTTATCCCTTCAGCGACTTTTAATGCTCCCATTAGCCCTGTGAAAAAAGGAAAGCGATGACACATTCTTTGTTGGCTTTTTGACGCAGTCCATGCTAGTAAAACAAACCCGATTGTAATACGTATTAATGCATCAACAGTCCCGATATTTGGTCTCATGTTCTTGTACCTCCTTCATAAAATTAGGTATGATCGAGTAGAGAAATGGTAGTAACTGTAGAACCTTTCGTTAATTAATGTGACAAAGTCTTGACTTTTTAAATTTTGTGTAAAAACATATAACATAACTGCTAATTTTTTTCCCATTCTATGGTACTATAGAAAAAACCGATTGGAGAAATGAGTGATAAACCTATGGCTGAGAGAATTAACCGATCAACCAAAAAAAAGCTTCGCCATCAGCTTGCTGTTGTTAAAGGTGAGAAAGCTCCATCACTTGTTTTAAAGAATGCAACTTATTTGAATCAAGCACGTCAAGCTTGGCTTAAAGCAAATATATGGATTTTGGAAGATACGATTGTTTATGTTGGTGAAAAGATGCCGACTTTATTAAATGATACAGAAATTGTTGATTGTACAAATCAATTTATTGTCCCTGGATATATCGAGCATCACGTTCATCCGTATCAATTATATAATCCCCTGAGCTTTGCAAAGTATGCATCACAAACAGGTACAACAACATTAGTAAGTGATAACTTAATCTTTTTATTAAGTCTCGAAAAAAAGAAAGCGCTTTCTTTGATAAGTGAATTAGATACGGCACCAACCTCGATGTACTGGTGGTCTCGTTATGACGCTCAAACGGAATTATCCAGTGAAGATGTTATATCTAATTCAAAAATGAAGGAATGGCTTGAACATCACCTTGTTGTCCAAGGCGGGGAGCTGACTTCATGGCCAAAAGTATTAAATGGCGATGATTCGATTCTGCATTGGATTCAAGAAACACAACGTTTACGAAAGCCGATTGAAGGGCATTTTCCTGGAGCCTCTGAAAAGACGCTAACACAAATGGCTTTAGTTGGTGTAACAGCTGATCATGAATCGATGAGTGGTAAGGATGCACTTATGAGAATTAATATGGGTTATTACACATCGTTGCGCCATTCATCGATTCGACCTGATTTGGAGAAAATGATTCAAGAGCTTCAAGGCCTTGGATTAGAGAATTTTGATCGTTGTTTTATGACAACCGATGGTTCTCCGCCTTCTTTCTATGAAGCTGGCGTGATGAATCATCTGATACAGATTGCTATTGATCATGGAGTTCCACCGATAGAGGCCTATAATATGGCTTCTTATAATGTGGCACGTTACTATAATTTTGAAAATAAGCATGGTCTGATTGCTCCAGGAAGAATGGCAAACCTCAACTTTTTAAAGGCGGAGGATCAGCCGACGCCAACCTCTGTATTAGCCAAAGGACAGTGGATTGTGAAGGACGAGCAACTTATCCAAGCAGACCTTGATTTCCCGTGGGAAAATTACGGGGTAAGCGAGGTCAAATACAATTGGGATTTACATGAAGATGAGCTTCATTTCTCGATGCCAATGGGTATTGAAATGGCTAATGCGGTTATTTTGAAACCGTATCATATCTCAATTGATTCTGCGACCAAGCATTTAAGTACGGAACATGACGAAAGCTTCTGTGCTCTGATTGATCGTAACGGTAAGTGGCAAGTAAATACGATGATTAAAGGATTTGCTAATCAAGTTTCAGGATTAGCCAGCTCTTATAATAACGCTGGTGATGTTATGTTAATTGGTAAAAGCATTCCTGATATGGTTTGTGCGTTTAGGCAGATGAAGCAGCAGGGTGGCGGCATTGTCTTAGCGGAGAAAGGCGAGATTATTGGTAATATTGAACTGCCGTTACTAGGGATGATGTCTAATAAACCCATGGAAAGAATCATGGAAGAAGAAAAACATCTCGTTCAGCTATTAAAGGATCGTGGCTATCAACATGAGGATCCGATTTATAGTCTACTCTTCTTTTCTTCCACACATTTACCGTATATTCGCTTAACGCAAAATGGTATTTATGATGTGAAAAAGAAAGCCGTCCTCTTTCCAGCAATTATGCGTTAAGTTACTTTAAGAACTTACAAAAGGTTGTGGAGATTGATATGAAGAAATGGTTAGGGTTCCTTGTTATTGTATGTATCCTATTAGGTGGATGTAATGATCGTAATCATTCATCCGAGCAAACAGCGCCAGACGAACATGAATCACCTTCTGATGATAACGAGCAATCAGGTGAGAAAGACAAAGTGGAAGAAGCTAAAACGTATCCGTTAACGGGTCTAGAAGCAGAAGGTGATGTCAATCAACGAGTAATAGCAGCAGTTATTAACAATTCTCCTGCTGCTAGACCTCAATCGGGGTTATTAGAAGCGGATATGGTTTATGAAGTATTAGCTGAATTTGAAGTAACTCGATTTGTTGCTTTATATCAAAGTCAGCAGCCAGAGAGGATAGGGCCTATTCGTAGTGCGAGACCGTATTTTGTAGATTTGGCTGATGGCTATGAGGCACTAATGGTCATCCACGGTTGGAGCCCAGCAGCTGAGACGGTATTAACCACTGGTACGACTGAATATCTCAACGGGATCTCTTATGACGGTACGTTATTTGAACGTTATGCCGGACGGAAAGCCCCTCATAATTCGTATTTAAACTGGCAACAGTTTTTAGAGGGAGTGGAGTTAGAGCAGCTCTCTTTAGAAGCAGAGGTTGAACCTCTGACGTTTTTAGAGGATAATGAAACGGTAGAGGGCATAGAAGCACAAGATATAACGATTAACTATTTAAATTTATATGATGTCCACTATCGCTACGATGAATCTCAGGCTTCCTATACAAGGCATAATAACCAACAAACGGTTGATTATGAAACAGGTGAAGCCATAGAGGTATCGAATCTATTTATTATTGAAGCAGAGCACGAAATTTTAGATCAGGCAGGAAGAAGAGCAGTTGATCTCGAATCAGGTGGTAAGGCTTTACTCATTCATCGAGGTAAAATGCAAGAGCTTGAGTGGGTAAATGAAGGTGGGCGTATCCTTCCAATTAAAAATGGTGAAATCATCCCATTTGCTAAAGGTCAAACTTGGATTAATATCATTCCCCATTCTCCTGGAATTTCAGGGAGTGTCGCGTATTAAGGGATTAGTGTAGGCTGCTTTAAAGATTAAAAAGAGAAAGGGTGCTTTTTAGTGCAAATAAATAAATTAAGAGGAAAAGAGCTTGACCAATTGTTTCATGCAATTCTCTCTCTAAAAGACCTAGAGGAGTGTTATGAATTTTTTGATGATTTATGTACAATTAATGAGATTCAATCATTAGCTCAGCGCTTAGAGGTTGCCCGCATGCTTCAAGAAGGCTATACATACCATAAAATTGAAACAGAAACAGGTGCAAGTACAGCAACAATTTCAAGAGTAAAGCGTTGTTTAAATTATGGCAATGACGGTTATAAAATGACGTTGGATCGTGTGAAGGAACAACAAACGATCGAAGAATAATAGGTAAGTCTACTGAACACCTTTCAAAAGGTTAATCAGTAGACTTTTTTGATCGTGTTAAAAAGTAGTGGGTATTAAGAGAAAAACAAGCAACATCTCGCTGGAGATTCACTGAAAAAAGTGAGTTATTTTCAAAACGGTCAAGAATGAGGAATAGAAATGGAAACCGAAAAAGGCAAGCCATCTAGTTTCCTATCAAACTAGATGGCTTGCCAAAAATATAATTTAAGGAAATATTTTACCAATCATCTCACTTTTATTCAATTACTCTTCTGCTGTGTGGTCCGATATCGAGGTTACTCTGCTCTAGTTCTAAAAGCTCAGAGACTGTCACAAATTGATAACCTTCTGCTTGTAATTGCTCCATAACAGCAGGTAATGCATCGGCTGTTGCTTGGTGAATATCATGAAAAAGGACAATACGCCCATTGGCAGCGTCTTTAAATACCATCTCTTTAATGGCCCCAACTTCACGACTTCTCCAATCTTCAGAGTCGACAGACCAATTCACTATCGCTAAATTTAATTCGGTTGAAACATCAACGACTTGTTGATTATAGATGCCATAAGGAGGCCTCATTGTCGTTGGTGTGATGCCAATAACCTCCTCAATCATACTCGTCGTATCAGCTAGTTCTCTAACTAATTGCTCCCGATTGAGTGTGGTCATATTCATATGATTCATCGTATGATTACCAATTTCATGCCCTGATAAAGCAACCTCTATAGCGAGCTCAGGATAGAAATCAACTTGTGTGCCTAACATATAGAAAGTCGCTCTTGCATCAAAGCTTTCTAACGTTTCGAGTATCTGAGGCGTAATTCTAGGGTGAGGTCCATCATCAAAAGTTAGAGCAATATACTTACCGTCTTTTTCTAGTTGGTTAGGCTCAAACAAGATATCTTCTTGAGGTGGATCTTGTTCTTCCTTTTCTTTAATTATTTGATCAGGCTCATGAACATCGGTTGAATGATGTTCGTCTTCAGCTTGTTCCTCACTCTCAGTCGGAGTTTCTTCTACAAGCTCCCAGACTCTTTTCCAGTCGTCTTTAATATAATCACTGATTTCATCAAAAGGAAGCGTTACGTGAATGGGTCCATTTGAACCAGCGGCGATCTCGTATTCGTCAAAATGAAGAGTGAGCCCTTCTTCGTTTGTTGTCCATGTCCATAAGGAAGGGTTGTTCATAGTCGTAGACAACTCCTCTTGGTAGATGTCGTCAATACCTTCTTCAATGAGAGCATTAACTAGCAAAGTATGTATGTCGGTAAATTGTACATGGTTTGTGTCCAAAATTTGCTCAATTGTAATCAATTTCCCAGAAGCAACATCAACTGTCAAACTATGTAGTGACTCCTGTCCATTGGCACCGCCCATAAATTGATAAACATGAAATAATAAATGATACTGTTGTTCGGCTAATGGATTCGTCTCCAATTGGATATTTAGATTGGCTTGAACATCAAGTGTACCACTCGATTTAAGCTTATGTACGTCTTCTAAAAACTGCTCTTCTTGCTCTGTTAACCACGCTTCAATCTTTTCATTTACCTTCTGGCTACTCGTAACTGGTTTACTTATAGAGGTTGTGTAATCTTCACTGTGTTTGGATACAAATTCTATATCCAACCCAGCGTATCTACTTTCATAATTAATATCTGTTTGTACACTATTGGTTGCGACACCTATAGATGGAGAAAATTGATGGATAGCAATTAATAAAGTTAAAATACCAAATAAACTTAATAGTACGTATGATTTCATTTTTAAACTCATCATTCAAAACCCCTAAGCTGTTTCTAACAAACTCTGACTCTCCCATCTTATCACAGAATAATGCGAGTAGATTCAATGAATTCATGGTAAACATTACTAAACTGTAAAATAGCTGAAAGGTAATAGAACAAAAGACATCGGCAAAAAAATAAGTTCTTTAAAATGATTCAAATGTGCATAAAAAGTGTCGAATATGCCGAAATAAAAAATAAGTATAATCAAAGGGTCCTCTCATACCGTTTCTCTGAATATAGCAGGAGAAAGCCCGAGCAAAAGCGGAATCTCGGGGTTGCGAGCCGAAAAAGAGAGAGAAAGCCCGAGCAAAAGCGGAATCTCGGGGTTGCGGGCGAAAAAAGAGAGAGAAAGCCCGAGCAAACGTGGAATCTCGGGGTTGCGGGCTGAAAAAGTAGGAGAAAGCCCGAGCAAAAGCGGAATCGCGGGGTTGCGGGCGAAAAAAGAGAGAGAAAGCCCGAGCAAACGTGGAATCGCGGGGTTGCGGGCTGAAAAAGTAGGAGAAAGCCCGAGCAAAAGCGGAATCGCGGGGTTGCGGGCTGAAAAAGTAGGAGAAAGCCCGAGCAAAAGCGGAATCGCGGGGGTGCGGGCGAAAAAAGTAGGAGAAACCCCGAGCAAAAGCGGAATCGCGGGGTTGCGGGCGAAAAAAGAGAGAGAAAGCCCGAGCAAACGTGGAATCGCGGGGTTGCGGGCTGAAAAAGTAGGAGAAAGCCCGAGCAAAAGCGGAATCGCGGGGTTGCGGGCTGAAAAAGTAGGAGAAAGCCCGAGCAAAAGCGGAATCGCGGGGGTGCGGGCGAAAAAAGTAGGAGAAAGCCCGAGCAAAAGCGGAATCTCGGGGTTGCGGGCTGAAAAAGCAGGAGAAAGCCCGAGCAAACGTGGAATCTCGGGGTTGCGAGCTGAAAAAGAGGGAGAAAGCCCGAGCAAAAGCGGAATCTCGGGGTTGCGGGCTGAAAAAGCAGGAGAAAGCCTGAGCTTTTTGAACTTAAGAACTAGCAGTAACCTAGCGGCGAGTAAACCTCTGCATATCGCCTTTAGTCAACTTTCAAATAAAATTAGATTGATTTTCTCACGTGATTACTGCTTTTTTTGCGAAATCATACTACAATAATAAAAATATAGGTAAACGGGTAGGTGTTTGGATGAATTTTGAAGAGAATTATAAACAACAAATTTTCGCTTCAGCAAAAAAAGAGCCAGCGGATCTCATTTTAAAAAATGGAAAAATCATCGATGTTTTTAATCTAGAAATATATGAAGCAGATGTAGCGATAAAGAATGGTCAAATTGTCGGAATCGGTGCCTATGAAGATGGAGATACGTTGCTTGATCTAAAGGGAAAGTATATTTCACCTTCTTTTATCGATGGGCATGTACATATTGAATCGGCGATGGTAACACCAGAAGAGTTCTCAAAAATAGTGGTGCCAAAAGGTATAACAACAGTGATGGCTGACCCACATGAAATCGCAAATGTTGGAGGATTAAAGGCTGTTCAATATATGGTAGCTGCCTCAAAAAATCTTCCCCTAGATGTAAAAATGATGGCACCATCTTGCGTTCCAGCAACCTCTTTTGAAAACAGCGGCTCGACTTTAAGCTCAGATGAAATCGAACAATTATTTGATGAGCAGGCTGTTTATGGATTGGGGGAGGTCATGGATTATCCAGCCGTTTTTTCAGGTGATAACGAGATGCTTAAGAAGCTTATGATCGCTAAAAAAGAAGGAGCAGGAATAGATGGTCATGCGGCAGGTTTAGATGAAATAGGATTAAATACGTATATGACAGCTGGCATACGTAATGACCATGAAGCTGTAACAGCCGAGGAGGGCAAGGCAAGACTTCAGCGCGGTATGTATTTGCTCATGCGTGAAGGAACAGCAGCTAAAGATGTAGAAGCATTATTACCGATATTAACTCCGGCAAATGCAAGACGATGTGTATTCTCGACTGACGATAAACATTTGGATGACATCATTGAATTTGGCAGTATTGACGCCAATATACGATTAGCGATTAAACACGGTGTCGACGCTATCCAGGCGATTCAAATGGCAAGTTTGAATGCGGCAGAATGTTTTGGTTTAAAGGAAAAAGGAGCCATTGCACCGGGTTATGAAGCGAATTTTGTGATCATAAGTGATTTAACTCAATTAGTCATTGATGATGTTTATGTTGGTGGACGAAAAGTCGCAAGCGACGGAAAGCTGATAGAGCAGCTAAGGTCACCTATCCAGCCACCAGCTTCTTTAACAGATAGTATTCGTTTTGCCGACTTTTCCATGAATGACCTCGCTTTACCAATAGAAAATGGAAAGCCCGTTCATGTAATTTCTACAAAACCAGGTTCCATTATAACGGAACATTTACAAGAAGAAGTCGATACAAATAATGGATATTTTCTAAGCTCTAATCAACGAGGCCAATTAAAACAAGTCGTTGTTGAACGTCATCACGCGACGGGGCATATAGGACTTGGTGTTGTAAAAGGGATACCGCTCCAACGAGGTGCGATCGTCTCGACCGTTGCACATGATTCACATAATATCGTTGCTTGTGGTGTAGACGATCAAAGCCTATACACGGCGATTACGCATATGAAAAAAATCAACGGTGGAATTGCCGTCGTTGATGGAGAGAGAATTCTAGCAGATTTATCACTAGAATTAGCTGGACTTATGAGCTTGAAATCGCATCAGGAAGTCTATCAACAGCTCAAAGAAATTGACAAAGCGTTAGTGGAAATAGGATTTAAAGAAAAGTGGAATCCTTTTATTACATTATCTTTTTTAGCACTGCCTGTAATTCCGGCGATAAAACTAACCGATACTGGCTTGTTTAATGTCGTTGAATTTAAACATATGTCAATTCAATAGCAGGATTTTCGATGTGAGCACACAGCACCTAACCAACTACGGTTAGGTGCTAATTTTGGTTAATAACTATTCTCTTTTTTTGTGGGTACAGGGAATATGTTGTATGAGTAAGTGAATATAAGATGATTGGATGTAAAACCATCGATCCTATTAAAAATTGGATAACTTGCTCTTCGTTCTTGAACACTTTATACTGGAGGTAGTGAAAATGATTATCAATATTGATGAGATAAATTTGATTAAAAGCTAACAGGTGGTGCTTAAGATGAGTGTATTAGTGAATGATAAAGTAAGTTCGCTTTCGACATTAATTAGGGAGCGTAGAAGTATTCGTGATTTTAAATCAGACCCGATTCCTACTGAAGAGGTTATCAGCCTTTTAAATGATGCAGTCTATGCTCCTAATCATGGAAAACGTGAGCCTTGGCGGTTTATTATCTTTGAAGGTGAGGGAAAGAAGACGTTTGCTGATGCTGTTATTCAAACGTATACCACTGAGCAAAAAGAGAAAAAAGCCGATAATATGATGAAATATTATCAAGATATTCCTCTTCATTTATTAGTCGTAATGCCTGAGGACCCTCGACAAAAAAAGTGGGAAGAAGATATGTGTGCGACTTCAGCGATGGTACAAAACTTTCAACTATTGGCATGGGAAAAAGGAATGGGCGTTTGTTGGAAAACCAATGCATATAATCTAGATCCTAGTTTTCGAGAAGCTGTAGGTGTCAAACCAGGGGAGAAGATTGTTGCCACTCTTCATATTGGCTATTATGATATTGTTCCAAAAGCCAAAAAAAGAACAATGGTTGAAGATAAATTGGTCGTTATTAATAAATAGTACTGAGTATAAGAAAAGAATAAGATACCCCTGCTACTCAAATGGCAGGGCTTTTTTTATGTCTAAATAGAGTGAAAGATTGAATTCAATGAAACGGGAAAAAGTAAAGGACAGTTGATAAAAAAATACTCAGCAATGAAGCAGAGAAAAGAATATTCAATGCGGAGCAAATGATAATACGTAGCAAAGAAGCAGAAAAAAGAATATTCAATGCGGGCAAAAGAAAAATACACAGCAATGAAGCAAAGGGATTTTAATGCGATGCAAACGAAAATACGCAGCGATGAAGCAATAAGTATGAGGAATACAATACGGCGGAAGCGCAAGGCTGTTTACCTCTGCACGTGCATTAACAAAAACAAGAAGTCAACTTTTATTGAGCATCAGTGCTAACTTCCGTACGTAATAAAAACCGAATATGTGCATCGTCCAATTATTCGGCACTAAAATCCCATTGTTTTCTACAATTTGGTCAACATTTAACTGAAGGAGAGCGACGACATTTCCTACTATCTTTGGTATAATGACGAACAGAATAAGTCTTATTTTATTGGTGAGAATGGATAAGAAGATTGTAGGGGAAGTAGGAGATTAGATGCTAGAATTTCACGAGTGGCGTCATGTGTTTAAGTTAGATCCTAATAAAGAGTTAACGGATGAACAAATAGAAGCAATTTGCGAATCAGGGACAGATGGAATTATTATCGGTGGAACAGACGGTGTAACACTAGATAATACGTTACAATTAATGGCGAAGGTTAGAAGGTACGCCATTTCCTGTGCATTAGAGGTATCTAACGTTGAGGCGATTACTCCAGGATGTGATTACTTTTTTATTCCGTCTGTGATGAATAGTCAAAAGCGTGAATGGATATTAGGTCAACATCATCAGGCCATTAAAGAATATGGAGCGATTATGAATTGGGAAGAAGTCGTTATGGAAGGATATTGTGTTCTTAATTCTGATTCGAAAGTTGCTGAGTTAACCGAAGCAGATACTGAAATGGATCAAGATGATGTTTTAGCTTATGCACGTATGGCAGAGCACCTGTATCATTTTCCAGTCTTTTATTTAGAGTACAGTGGTATGTATGGTGACGTTGATACGGTTAAGCAAGTGTCGGCTGTCCTTGATCAGACGAAGCTATTTTATGGTGGTGGTATTCAATCGGAAGAGCAAGCCAAACAAATGGCTGCCTATGCAGATACGATCGTTGTTGGCAATTTAATTTACGATGACTTTGACAAGGCTTTAAGTACGGTTGCAGCTGTGAAAGGTGCATTGCAATAAATACGTAAACACATTATGATATAAATAAGAACATATGTTTGGTGGTGGCGGATATGCAAGAGAAAATCATTGAGAAAATGTTGTCGGGTTTAAATCCAGAGCAAAGAAAAGCGGTAAAACATACAGAAGGTCCCCTACTTCTAATGGCGGGTGCGGGTAGTGGAAAGACTCGTGTGCTTACTCACCGAGTGGCCTACCTTTTACGTGAGAAAGGAATTGCACCTTGGAATGTTTTAGCGATTACCTTTACAAATAAGGCAGCAAGAGAAATGAAGGATCGAGTCGCACAATTAGTAGGACCTGTCGCGGAAGATATTTGGATTTCAACGTTCCACTCGATGTGTGTACGGATTTTACGAAGAGATGTAGATCGTATCGGTTATAGTCGAAACTTTACGATTCTAGATTCGACGGATCAGCTTTCATTAATTAAACAAATTTTAAAAGAAAAAAATATTGATTCTAAGAAGTTTGATGCAAGAAGTATTCTTGGAACAATTAGCAGTGCCAAAAATGAATTAACAAAACCTAAGGAATTTGAAGCAAGTGCAACGCAAATGTATGAGCAAGTCGCTGCTGATGTATATACTGAGTATCAAAAGCGGTTAAAGAGTAACAATGCGATGGACTTTGATGATTTAATCATGAAAACGATCGACTTGTTTAAGCTTGTACCTGAAGTGCTGGAGTTTTATCAACGTAAATTTCAATATATCCTTGTTGATGAGTATCAGGATACAAACCGAGCCCAGTATATGCTCGTCAAAATGATAAGTGATAAATATGAAAATTTATGTGTCGTCGGGGATTCCGACCAATCAATCTATCGTTGGCGTGGTGCTGATATCGCGAATATTCTATCGTTTGAAAAGGATTATGCGAATGCAGCAGTCATTTTACTTGAGCAAAATTATCGTTCAACAAAAACGATTCTTCAAGCGGCAAATGAAGTCATTGCCAACAACCGTAATAGAAAGCCTAAGAATTTATGGACTGAAAATGATGAAGGACAAAAAATCTTGTATTTTGCGGCAGATACTGAGCAAGCAGAAGCTCAATTTGTCGTTGAAAGGATTCAAGAGGCAACGCGAGAGGAAGGATATTCCTACTCGGATGTAGCTATTTTATATCGAACGAATGCTCAATCTCGTGTAATTGAGGAATTTTTTGTGAAATCGAACCTGGACTACAACATTGTTGGCGGGACGAAGTTCTATGATCGGAAAGAAATCAAAGACGTATTAGCTTATTTACGTTTAATTTCTAACCCAGATGATGATATTAGTTTAAGAAGAATTATAAATGTCCCTAAGCGTGGTATTGGTGCAACGACAGTTGATAAGCTCGCTACTTATGCAATTCAAAATGGTTTATCGATTTTCTCTGCTTTACAAGAAGTGGAACAAACGGGATTGTCAGCACGAGCGGTAACGAAATTAAGGGAATTTAGTGAGCAATTAGGTCATTGGATTCAAATGCAGGATTACTTATCGATAACAGAGCTTGTTGAAGACTTATTGGGAAAAACAGGTTATCGAGATGTGCTGAAAAATGAACAATCCATTGAGGCTCAAAGTCGACTAGAGAATATTGATGAATTCATTACGGTTACGCAGGAATTCGAAAAAAATAATGAAGATAAATCGCTGGTTGCTTTTTTAACAGATTTAGCGTTGGTCGCAGATATTGACCGATTAGATGATGAAGCAGAAGAAGAAAAGCCAAAAGATGCGATCACCTTAATGACCTTACACTCAGCTAAAGGTTTGGAGTTTCCTGTTGTCTTTTTAATTGGTATGGAAGAAGGTGTATTTCCACATAGTCGCTCTTTATTTGAAGAGGACGAAATGGAGGAAGAGCGTCGCTTAGCCTATGTAGGGATTACTCGTGCTGAGAAACGATTATATATGACGAATGCAAGAATGCGAACGATGTTTGGCCGTACTAATACGAATCCGCCGTCGCGATTTATTGCAGAAGTCCCAGAGAATTGTCTAGAACCTCTTCAAAAGGAGGCACCAACACAACCAAGTTGGATGTCAACATCACGACCGATGCAACGAAAACAACCAACTTCACAATCCACACAGACTTTGAATCGTCCACAGATGACTGAAACAGGTGGAGAATCCTTTGGTTGGAAAGTCGGCGATAAAGCTAATCATAAAAAGTGGGGCGTAGGTACGGTTGTCAGTACAAGAGGCGAGGATGATTCCTTAGAATTGGATATAGCCTTTCCACAGCCAACGGGAATTAAACGCTTATTTGCCAAATTTGCTCCGATTTCGAAGCAGTAGAAAGGAAGAAGTGAATGGATAGACATGACGCTGAGTTAAAAATTGCCGCACTTAAAGAGCGATTAAATGAGTATGGGCATCAGTATTATGTATTAGACAACCCAGTTGTATCTGATGCTGAATATGATCTTGAATTGCAAGAATTAATAAAGCTTGAAACAGCTTTTCCGGAGCTAATTACCGACGATTCACCTACGGTTCGTGTTGGAGGGGAGCCGTTGCCTTATTTTGAAAAAGTAGAGCACCGAACGCCAATGCTTAGTCTTGGTAATGCTTTTTCGGATCAAGATTTACGTGATTTTGACAAGCGAATCCGTAATCAAATTGGTGATGATCTTGCTTATACATGTGAACTCAAAATAGATGGGCTTGCTGTCGCATTAACTTATGAAAACGGGCGGTTTGTTCGTGGTGCGACAAGAGGGGATGGAACGACAGGTGAAGATATCACCCAAAATCTTAAGACAATTCAAGCGATTCCCTTAAAATTAAATCAAGACGTGACCATTGAAGTTCGTGGTGAGGCTTATATGCCAAAGCAATCCTTTTTAAAACTAAATGAACAAAGAGAAGTAGCGGGGGAGGAGAAATTTGCCAACCCTCGTAATGCAGCTGCGGGATCTCTCCGTCAATTAAATCCACAAATTGCAGCTAAACGAAACTTATCGATGTTCTCTTATTCGATTGGATATTTAGAAAATGATGATCTCGATTCACATTATGAAGCACTACAGCTTATTAAGAAGCTAGGCTTCAAAACGAATCAAGAGACAGCTCGTTGTAATCATATTGATGAGGTCATTGAGTATGTAAATAAGTGGGTTGAAAAGAGACAGGATCTTCCTTACGACATTGATGGAATTGTCATTAAGCTGGACTCCATTGAGCAGCAGGAACAGCTTGGTTTTACAGCAAAAAGTCCTCGATGGGCGATTGCTTATAAATTTCCGGCAGAAGAAGTGGTGACGACATTAAGAGAAATCGAACTTAGTATCGGGCGGACAGGGGTAATTACACCCACAGCGATTTTAGATCCGGTAGTTGTCGCTGGAACAACCGTTAAGCGTGCTTCCCTTCACAATGAAGATCTGATTCGTGAGAAAGATATCAAATTAGGAGATACCGTTGTTATTAAAAAAGCCGGTGATATCATCCCTGAAGTTGTGAATGTTCTTGTAGATAAACGAGATGGTTCTGAACGAGACTTCGCAATGCCAACTCATTGCCCTGAATGTGATGGTGGTCTTGTTCGTTTAGAAGGGGAAGTTGCTTTAAGGTGTTTGAATCCGTTATGCCCTGCTCAAATACGTGAAGGTCTCATTCATTTTGTTTCGAGAAATGCGATGAATATTGATGGGCTTGGTGAGAAGGTGATTGCTCAGCTTTTTGCTCATCAATTCATTCAAACGGTTGCGGATCTGTATCGTTTAGAGCGAGATGAGTTGTTGAAACTTGAACGAATGGGAGAGAAATCAGTAGACAATTTATTGGCGGCTATCGAGGCATCCAAAGAAAACTCATTGGAGCGCCTGCTTTTTGGGTTAGGCATTCGATTTGTAGGGGCAAAAGCAGCGAAAACGTTGGCTGTTCACTTTGGAAAAATAGAGGCTCTTCAAGAAGCAAGCGAGGAGGAGCTGATAGCGATAGATGAAATCGGGGAAAAGATGGCTAGCTCTATTTTCTCTTATTTTGAGCAAGCAGAGGTCACAGAATTAATAGGACAGCTGCGTGAGTTGGGTGTTAATTTGGCTTATAAGGGAGCTACAGGCAGTCAGGATCTTTCAACATTAGAGAGTAGTCCATTTCTTAATAAAACGGTTGTATTAACAGGAAAACTTGAACAGCTAACGAGAAACGAAGCCAAGGTGAGGATTGAGGAATTAGGTGGAAAAGTGACAGGCAGCGTTAGTAAAAAAACGGACTTAGTCATTGCTGGTGAGGACGCAGGTTCGAAGAGAACAAAAGCAGAAGAGCTAGGCGTACAAATATGGGATGAGAATCAACTCATCGCTGCATTCGCGGAGATTATTAATAACTAATTAGGAGAGGAGGAATGGCGTTGAAAAAACTAGGTTTACTTATGTTAACAATCCTATTAGTGCTGAGTGGTTGTTTACCGATCCTACAACCGCCTAATGATAATAATAGTATTGAAGACGACCCGACTGTGGAGGATGTTGATGTAGGTGTTATTCCATCGATATCATCACCTGAGGATTATTATCGTAGTATTTTATACGATGGTACTTATCCACATGGTGAGGCAAGAGGGGTTGGAACAGGCCAATTAGCGAATCGTATTGATCTTGATCAATTTGAGCTCGGTTTAACAAGAATTGCTCAAGAGTTCTTTCCGAGTGAACGCTACTTTTTTCGTGAGGGTCAATTTTTAAGACAAGCCGAAGTGGAAAGTTGGATTAGTAGAGAAACGGAAAATAATCCAAACGGATTGAACCCTTCGATTGACCGTTTATCTAATAATGAGATGGAAGGAATGTCTGAGGATGAGATAGTCCAAGTATCAAGAGGGCGTGAAGAAGAAGATCCTTCCTATTTATCTCATTTGTTGGAGCATAACTATCTTGTAGAAAGTTCTGAGGGGAAATACGAGGTAGGTGGTATTGTCATTGGTTTATCTTTAAAAGATACCTTTAGATATCGAGTTACTTTTCCAGATGGACGATTTCATGTATTCAGTCACGAACTTAATCATGAGGAAGTGCTAGAGCAAGGGAAAGAAGCGGCTGAAAAGGTTCTACAACGTTTACGTTCTGACGGACGTGAAGACGGAGCTTTTAACCAAATTCCTATAGTCTTTGCATTGTTCCAAGAGCAGCCACCACAATCGGCAATTCCGGGAAATTTTGTGGCACACGCCAAAGCTGAACCAAATGGAGGCTTATCGGGTTGGCAAACAATTAATGAACAGTATTACTTATTCCCTTCCACAGAAGCAAACCGAGATGTCCGTGGCGATGCCGACGCGTTTAACTTATTAAGGGAAGATATTCAAGATTTCTTCTCAACCTACGTTGGGGTAGTTGGAAGGGCCTTTTATAATAATGAAAATCTTCAAGAGTTGACGATTGATGTGTCATTACAGTATCAAGGAAAAACAGAAATTATTGCGATATCTCAATTCATTGCCAGTCGTATTACCCAACGTTTTCCGGAATCTTTAAAAGTGAATGTTTATCTAGAATCAGCAAGTGGAAAACAAGAAGCAATGATCATTAGAAGTCCTAACTCAGAACCAGAACTACACATCAACCAATAGGACAAGCATCACACAACGATGGCGGAGCATAGTTGCTTCTCCACCAGCAAAGATGAAAGCGGTGTTTGGCTTTTTGACTGGTGGAACTTCATTCAATTGGTGCCGAGTGTTGTAGGGAAAGCCGGGAAGTAACAACATAAAGAGTAAAAGTGCTGTTTGACTCTTTAACTGGTGTATTTCCGTTCACTTTGCCTTTGTTCTTTTTCATTTTAAAAGGATAGTGTTGGATTTCTTTTTTGAACTTATGAATCAACAGTAACCTAGCGGACGAAAACATACGGAGACTCCCGCGGGACATAGTGGCGGGCTGAAATCCACTGGCGAAGCCAGTTAGTTCAGCGCCACCCCGCAGGACGCGGAGCATGATTTTCGGTAGCGGCGAGCAAAGCTCCGCACATGAGTACCAGCATCAAACTTTCATACAAAACACCACGAAAACTCGTGGTTCTTTTTGTATATGAAAAAGACCTACGCGTTTTATTAGAATTTACCGTAAAATCAGATTATTCGATAAGATGTACGTTTTAAGAATAAAGTATGACAAAAATGTATGAATACCGAGAAAACAGTTTATTATTTACTGCAAACATGATATATTTATGTCGTTTCAGAGTCTAGACATCAGAAGTCTGATCTCTTGATTTTGAACTCGGTGGGACTTATACATCGCTCATAATGATAGCGGTTTAATAGAACTTATGCTATGAAATATGACATAAGCTCTAGTCGTTTTTTGGTGAAGCGGCTAGAATAAATTCTAGTAATCGTTGCACACTAAAAAATGTGTACTTATTACAACTGCTTAGTAGGCACATGTGTAAGAGAGTTATTATTTTAAGGGGGATTTAATGATGAAGAAGTGGTTACGTAATGCAACATTAGGTTTTGCTGCTGTCGTAGCTTTATCTGCTTGTGGAGCAGGTAATGATGACAACGGTGATAATGCAACTGGTGATGGAACGACTGATGCAAGTGATTTCACTGTTGGTATGGTTACTGATGTTGGTGGAATTGACGATAAGTCATTTAACCAATCAGCATGGGAAGGGTTACAAGCCTTTGGTGAGGACCTAAACTTAGTAGAAAATACGAATTATTCCTATGTACAATCTGCAAACGAGAATGAATTCGAGCCTAATCTACGTAATTTAGTTCGTGAAGATACTGATTTAGTTTGGGGTATTGGTTTCTTGATGGAAGATGCTATTCGTACCATTGCTGAGCAAAATGAAGATGCTCAATTAGCGATTGTTGATACAGTTGTGTTAAATCCAGATACAAAAGAGCCGTATGATAATATTGCTAACATCACGTTTAAAGAGCATGAAGGTTCTTTCCTTGCTGGAGTAGTTGCTGCATTAGAATCTGAAACAGACCAAATTGGCTTTATTGGTGGAGTAGAGAGTGGCTTAATCAAGAAGTTTGAAGTTGGATTTAAAGCAGGAGTTAAAGCTGTAAACCCAGATGCTGAAATTGCTGTTCAGTATGTTGAAAGTTTTAATGACCAAACGACTGCTCAACAAATTGCTAACACGATGTATAGCCAAGGAGCAGATATCATTTATCATGCTGCTGGAGATTCAGGAAATGGTTTATTTACAGAAGCGATTAACAGAGCACGTAATGGTGAAAACGTATGGGTTATCGGTGTAGATGCCGACCAATATGAGCAAGGTGTTTATGGTGATGAGTCTGTTACTTTAACATCAATGGTTAAACGTGTTGATGTTGCAGTTGCCCTTGTTTCTGAAGATACAATGAATGGAAACTTCCCTGGTGGACAAGTATTAGAGTACGGATTAGATGATAATGGTGTTGGAATTTCTGAATCTACTCAAAATCTATCTGATGGTACTGAAGATGAAGTGGATAACTACCGTGAGCAAATTCTTTCAGGTGAGATTGAAGTTCCACAAACAGATGAAGAGTATGATGAATTTGTAAGTGGACTTTAATAATTTTTGTTAAATAAATTTTATGATTCAAAGGCTAGTGTTTGTGCTAGCCTTTGACTTTGTATTAACTATACTAGGGCTCATGATGAATTGAATCGCATCCCAATTCATCAGGAGCTCTATAAGAATACTAAATACTGGATACTAGGGTTAGGAGTGAACCAGGTGAGTTATGTCATTGAAATGAATAATATCCGTAAAGAATTCCCTGGAATTGTCGCAAATGATAACATCACTTTGCAATTAAAAGAGGGCGAAATACATGCACTTTTAGGAGAAAATGGCGCTGGAAAGTCAACGTTAATGAATGTCCTATTTGGCTTATATCAACCTGAACAGGGTAATATTAAGGTGCGTGGTCAAGATGTGAAAATAACAGACCCAAATATCGCAAATCGCCTTGGGATTGGAATGGTTCATCAGCACTTTATGCTTGTTGAAAATTTTACCGTCACAGAAAATATTATACTAGGGAATGAACCGACTAAAGCTGGACGACTTAATCTTAAGAAGGCTGCAAAGGAAGTCGCTGCGATTTCTGAACAGTACGGTCTCCGTGTAGATCCTAATGCTAAAATCGAAGACATTTCTGTAGGGATGCAACAGCGGGTTGAAATTTTAAAGACACTTTATCGCGGAGCTGACATTTTAATCTTTGATGAACCTACAGCCGTGTTAACCCCTCAAGAAATTCAAGAGCTTACAGGAATTATGAAAAAGCTTGTCGCAGAAGGCAAATCGATTATTTTAATTACACATAAATTAAAAGAGATTATGGCGATTTGTGATAGATGCACAGTCATTCGTCGTGGTAAGGGTATTGGCACAGCTGATGTAAAAACCTCAAGTGAAGCGAAATTGGCTGAAATGATGGTCGGTAGAGAGGTGAACTTCACCGTTGAGAAAACACCTTCATCACCTAAGGATACAGTATTAAAAGTAGATAATATTCGAATGAAGAATTCACGCAAGGTGGAGGCTTTAAAAGGGCTATCCTTGGAAATTCGTTCAGGGGAAATCTTAGGACTAGCAGGGGTGGAAGGAAATGGTCAATCGGAGTTAATTGAGGCCATTACTGGTTTGCGTAAGGTAGATGGAGGACATATCTTCTTAAACAACCAAGAGATTACGAACCACACTCCGCGAAAAGTAACAGAGGCAGGTATTGGTCATATCCCTGAGGACCGCCATAAACATGGACTTATTTTAGATTTTAATATAGGTGAAAATATGGTTTTACAAACCTACTATCAAAAGCCTTATTCTAAAAATGGAATCTTACAGTTTCCAAAAATATATGAAAAAGCACGAGAGTTAATCGATGATTTTGATGTTCGAACGCCGAGTGAGTATACAGCAGCAAGGGCCTTATCTGGAGGTAATCAGCAAAAGGCGATAATTGCACGAGAAGTTGATCGTTCTCCCGATTTCCTTATAGCAGCTCAGCCAACTCGTGGGCTTGACGTAGGGGCGATTGAATCGATTCACTCAAGGCTAATCAAAGAGCGAGATAAAGGACGTGCCATTTTGTTAATGTCACTCGAGCTCGATGAGATTTTAAATGTGAGTGATCGGATTGCCGTTATTTATGATGGTGAAATTGTAGATATTGTTGACGCGGACAAAACTAACGAAAAAGAGCTAGGTTTATTGATGGCTGGTGGTCAAAGGCAAAAGGAGGGTGAGGAGAACCGTGAAGCAGGCAAATAAAATGAACAAATTTAGCGGATTACTCATCCCTGTCATTTCAATCTTTTTAGGGGTGTTTATCGGGGCCATCATTATGTTAATTACAGGTTATAACCCGATTGCTGCCTATACAGCATTATTAAATGGTATTTTTAGCGATACGTATTATATCGGTGAAACAATTAGGTCTATGACACCGCTCATTCTTGCTGGTTTGGCTGTCGCTTTCGCCTATCGTACCGGTTTACTAAATATTGGTGTGGAAGGTCAATTGATTGTTGGCTGGTTAGCATCTGTTTGGGTAGGGATCATATTTGTAGGTCTTCCTACGATTATTCATCTTCCTTTAGCTATTATTGCAGGTGCCATAGCTGGTGGTATATGGGGTTTCCTACCAGGTTTGTTGAAAGCAAGGTTTGAAGTTCATGAAGTAATTGTCACGATTATGATGAACTATATCGCTTTATATACAGCAAATGCTATCATAAGATCTTATTTATTAGTACCAGGTGAGCGTACGGAGAATATTCAAGCTTCTGCTTCTCTGGAGTCACCTATGCTACAAGCATTGACAGACCATTCGAGATTACACTGGGGTTTTATTGTAGCCATATTAGCTTGTTTGATTATGTGGTTCATTTTATGGAAAACGAAAAAAGGTTATGAATTAAGAGCGGTTGGATTTAACCAACATGCTTCACAATATGCAGGTATGAACGTTAAAGGAAACATCGTATTATCTATGGTTATTTCTGGTGGATTTGCAGGTGTAGCTGGTGCGATGGAAGGACTAGGAACCTATGGCTATATGTCAATTATGAGTGGTTTTACGGGAGTTGGTTTTGATGGGATCGCCGTTGCATTATTAGGAGCCAATACGGGTATCGGTGTGTTTTTATCTTCCTTCTTATTCGGTGGACTTCAAGTAGGCTCTTTAAGAATGCAGCAACAAGCTGGTGTTCCTAGTGAACTAGTTGATATTGTCATTGCTCTAATTATTTTCTTTGTTGCTTCAAGCTATATTATTCGTTGGGCTATGAATCGTATCAAAGATAGAAAGAAAGGGGGAAATTAATATGGATTTGATGCAAATTCTTGCACTTGTCATTCCAGCTGCAATTTATGCGGGTGTTCCCCTTATTCTAACGGCATTAGGTGGATTATTTAGTGAACGAGCTGGTGTTGTTAATATTGGTCTTGAAGGACTAATGATTTCCGGTGCTTTTATTGGTATCGTTTCAACATTAATGCTAGAAGGTGCTGGACTAGGTGCAGCCTCTCCTTGGCTTTCATTACTAATAGCCGCTGTTATTGGAGCTGTTTTTGCTTTGTTTCACGCGGTAGCGTCGATTTCTTTCAGAGCTGATCAAATTGTGAGTGGTGTGGCGATTAACTTTTTAGCACTCGGGTTAGCTGTTTTCTTTACGAGACTCCTATACGGAAGAGGGCAAACAGATTATATTCAAAATCGTATTTTTAGAACAAATGTACCAGGTCTAAGTGAAATACCGATTATTGGTCCATTGTTCTTCTCAAATGTGTATACAACATCATTTTTGGCTTTTGCATTAGTACTGATCGTTTATTACATTATATTTTATACGCCATTCGGATTACGTCTCCGTTCAGTTGGGGAGCATCCTATGGCTGCAGATACAATGGGGATTAATGTAAATAAAATGCGTTATGTTGCTGTGATGTTAAGTGGAGCATTCGGTGCGCTTGGTGGCGCCGTTTATGCGGTGACCGTATCGGGCAACTTTTCAGGAGCAACCATTGTAGGACAAGGTTTTATGGCGTTAGCTGTGCTAATCTTTGGTCGTTGGAATCCATTAGGAGTACTCGGTGCTGGGTTATTCTTCGGTTTAGCGCAAGCATTAAGTACGACAGGTGCTCAACTACCGTTTTTCTCAGAGATTCACCCAGTTTTTCTTCTGATAGCTCCTTATGTACTAACCATTATTGCCTTAACAGGTTTTGTTGGTAAAAATGCAGCTCCAAAAGCAAACGGAAAACCATATATAAAAGGCTCAAGATAAACATAAGAGTTCTTGTTTTTAGGAAATCTAAAAGCAAGAGCTTTTTTGTTATTGAATGATGCTTAAAGGAATGGGAAATGATGAAAAAGCAGAAAAAGAGGAGAAAGCCCGAGCAAACGCGGAATCGCGGGGTTGCGGGGGGAAAAAAAGGAAGAAAGCCCGAGCAAACGAGGAATCGCGGGGTTGCATGCGAAAAAAAGAGGAGAAAGCCCGAGTAAACGTGGAATCGCGGGGTTGCGATCGGAAAAAGAGGAAGAAAGCCCGAGCAAACGCGGAACCGCGGGGTTGCATGCGAAAAAAAGAGGAGAAGGCCCGAGTAAACGAGGAATCGCGGGGTTGCGGGCGGAAAAAAAGGAAGAAAGCCCGAGCAAACGCGGAATCGCGGGGTTGCAGGCGAAAAAAAGAGGAGAAAGCCCGAGCAAACGCGGAATCGCGGGGTTGCGATCGGAAAAAGAGGAAGAAAGCCCGAGCAAAGAACTGGGGTGACAAGTAGAGCACCACTCTAATCAGCATCATCAACCTTCATTCAAAACTACCTTAAAGACACACTATTCTAATAATTTATTTTCATTTTTTTTAATGAATATATATGCGATATATTACTCAGGAGATGATATAAGGCTTATTTCATGCATAATTATTCATGCTTGTTATATTTTTAAAATAAAAAGAATGTTCAAATAATATATGTGTGTTATGATAATTCTTGTATTTTTAGCTGTTTGAAATAAAAGTTTCAATAGCTAAGAAAATGGGTATGCATAGACGTTGTATAAAGATTGTATGAGGAGGTGCTTGAATGGAGTACACATTTACAACAGCAACGTGGCTACTATTATTAATTCCAATGCCACTCATTATTGTTTTATCAATTGTTAGATGGATTATGAAGAGGGGAGAATAACATGGGGACCATTAGTACAGCAACATTTATAACTTTTATTTTTTACATGATAGTGCTATTAGCATTTGGTTTATATGCTTATTTTAAAACGAAGGACTTATCTGATTATGTATTAGGTGGTAGAAAGCTTGGAGGCGGGACAGCGGCATTAAGTGCTGGGGCTTCTGACATGAGTAGCTGGTTACTACTAGGATTACCTGGAGCTATATACCTTGGCGGGATGAATGAAATTTGGCTCGCTGTCGGGTTAGCCATTGGTGCGTATTTAAATTGGCAGTTTCTTGCAAAAAGATTAAGACTTTATACGGAAAAAGCGAATGACTCAATTACTTTACCTGACTTTTTTGAGAATCGCTTCCGAGATGACTCAAAGGCGTTACGAGTGATTTCAGCGATTATTATCTTAGTCTTTTTTACGTTTTATTCTTCATCAGGGCTAGTTGGTGGTGCGTTATTATTCCAATCATCTTTCGGCATGTCATATACACAGGCATTATGGATTGGGGCACTCGTTATTGTTTCCTATACATTTATCGGCGGGTTTTTAGCAGTTAGCTGGTCTGATTTATTCCAAGGAACATTAATGTTTTTAGCGCTTGTTATCGTACCTGTTGTAGCGATTACGGAAATTGGTGGCTGGAATGAAACGGTTCAAGCGATCGGTTCATTAGACACTGCCTATTTAGATGCGTTCCAAGGAGTTGGATTTATTGCTATTATATCTTTACTTGCGTGGGGATTAGGTTACTTTGGACAACCGCACATTATCACACGTTTTATGGCTGTTAAATCGACGAAAGAAATTCCAAAAGCACAAGCTATCGGAATGACTTGGATGATTCTTTCACTATTTGGTGCGGTGTTTACTGGTTTAACCGGCTTAGCTTACTTCTCAGAATTTGGACCTGCAGGCCAGCCATTACCTGAAAATCAACACGAAACCGTGTTTATTTTATTTACTCAGTTATTAATGAATGAATGGGTAGCAGGCTTCTTGATCGCAGCAATTCTTTCCGCTATTATGAGTACGATTGACTCTCAGCTCCTTGTTTCGTCAAGTGCTTTGGCAGAAGACTTTTATAAGCCATTTATAAGAAAAAATGCTTCACAAAAGGAATTAATGTGGGTAGGTCGTATCGGTGTCTTGTTAATTGCCGTTATCGCTGTGTTACTCGCTTATAACCCAGATAGTTCGGTACTAGAACTTGTAAGTTATGCTTGGGCTGGTTTTGGTTCTGCATTTGGCCCTGTATTGTTGTTAGCGTTATTCTGGAAGGGCATGACGCGAAATGGTGCCCTTACTGGTATGATTGTTGGTGGTTTAACTGTAATCATTTGGGCAGAACTTGAAGTAATTCTTGGGTGGTTCGGGATGACGGAAGCGACCTTTGCTTCGATATCAATTTTTGGACTTTATGAAATTATCCCAGGCTTCATTTTAGCGGGACTGTCGGCTATTCTTGTTAGTTTATTAGGGAAAGAGCCTTCTCAAGAAATACAAGAAGAATACGATGCTGTAAAAAAATTATCAGATGAATTAAGATAAAAATGTCTAATATGCCTGTTACATGCTGTTTGGAAAGAACTTAGCATGTGACAGGCTTTTTTCAATAGAAAGAGGAAACAATGCTTAGGCTGAAATTAAGTCGGATAAAGTTAGTACCTTTGTTATTAGGTGTATAGATAATGGGATACAACACAAGGTAGAAAAACGGAGCCCGATGCCGAGTAAAACAAAATACGCAGCAATGAGAGAAGAAAGTTTGGCTTCAATGCCGAGTAAAACAAAATACGCAGCAATGAGAGAAGAAAGTTTGGCTTCAATGCGAAGCAAAACAAAATACACCGCAATGGGAGAAGAAAGTTTGGCTTCAATGCGGAGCAAAACAAAATACGCAGCACTAAAAGAGTCAAAACAAACGCCCGTGTGGTCGAAACTGAAATCCTACTCCACTCAGGGGTTTTGTTGCCTATCGAACGGTAATTTGGTATCATTAATAATATTGTCAAGATGAACGAAAATGAAGGGGTGAGTGGAGAAAATGTCTCAAATTTCGAAGGATCAAGTTAAGCATGTAGCCCATTTAGCACGCCTTGCGATTACAGAAGATGAAGCAGAAATGTTTGCCGAACAGTTGGGTAATATTATCTCTTTTGCGGAACAGTTAAATGAGCTTGACACAGAGAATATCGAACCAACTACACATGTATTAAATATGACCAATGTGTTACGTGAAGACAAGCCAAACGAAGGCTTACCGGTTGAAGATGTCTTAAAGAATGCACCAGATCATGAAGATGGACAAGTTAAAGTACCATCAATTTTAGATTAATAGGAGGGTAGGCCCACATGTCATTATTTGATTTACCGATGTCAGAGCTTCACAGTAAGCTTCAGAAAAAAGAGCTGAAGGTTTCTGACCTCATTGACCAATCATATAAACGAATTGCTGAGGTAGAAGATAGAGTCAAGGCTTTTGTTACTTTAGATGAAGAGAAGGCTCGTACCTATGCAGCCGAATTAGATGAAGCATTAGGAACGGATCGTTCATTTGGAACACTTTTTGGAATGCCAATCGGAGTGAAGGATAATATCGTCACGAAAAATTTGCGGACAACGTGCTCAAGTAAAATCCTTGAGAACTTTAATCCGATTTATGATGCAACCGTTGTACAAAAACTGCAAGAAGCAGAAGCGGTAACAATTGGTAAACTTAATATGGATGAATTTGCGATGGGTTCTTCAAATGAAAACTCAGCCATACATATTACAAAAAACCCGTGGAATTTAGATTATGTTCCAGGTGGATCAAGTGGTGGTTCAGCTGCAGCTGTAGCCGCTGGTGAAGTCCCATTCTCGCTTGGTTCTGATACAGGAGGCTCAATTCGTCAGCCAGCTGCTTATTGTGGTGTTGTTGGTTTAAAACCAACATACGGTCGTGTTTCTCGTTATGGATTAGTTGCTTTTGCCTCATCTTTAGATCAAATCGGCCCTATTACAACAAATGTTGCTGATAATGCTTATCTATTACAAGCGATTTCAGGTCTTGATCCTATGGATTCTACATCAGCTCATGTAGATGTGCCAAACTTTACGGAAAAGCTGGAGCAAGGAGTAAAAGGTCTTAAGGTGGCTGTACCTAGAGAGTATTTAGGTGATGGTGTTGATCCTGAAGTGGCTGACTCAGTACGAGAGGCGCTTAAAATCTTAGAGCGTGAAGGGGCAACATGGGAAGAGGTTTCCTTGCCACATTCTAAATACGCTCTGGCAACGTATTATCTAATTTCTTCATCTGAGGCTTCTGCGAACTTATCTCGATTTGATGGTGTTCGTTACGGCTATCGTTCTGAGGATGCAGAGAACCTGCTTGATATGTATAAGAAGACACGCGCAGAAGGATTCGGCGATGAGGTCAAGCGTCGTATTATGTTAGGAACGTTTGCTTTAAGTTCTGGTTACTATGATGCTTATTATAAAAAAGCTCAAAAGGTTCGTACCTTAATTAAGCAAGACTTTGAGAATATCTTCAAAGATTATGATGTTATTTTAGGGCCAACGACACCAACTACTTCATTTAAAGTCGGTGAAAAAACGAAGGATCCGATGACGATGTATGCCAATGATATTTTGACCATCCCAGTTAACCTTGCTGGTGTACCAGGAATATCTGTACCATGTGGCTTTAAGGATGGTCTTCCTTTAGGTCTACAAATCATCGGCAAACACTTTGATGAAGCAACGATTTACCGTGTTGCCAACGCTTATGAAAAAGCAACGGATCACCATAAACAAAAGCCGGAACTGTAAGGAGGGGAGTTAACTATGAATTTCGAAACGATTATTGGACTTGAGGTTCACGTCGAATTAAAAACAGAATCAAAAATATTTTCAGCGAGCCCAAATCACTTTGGAGCTGAGCCGAATGCGAATACGAGTGTGATTGATTTAGGATATCCTGGTGTTTTACCTGTGCTAAATAAAGCAGCGGTTGAATTTGGAATGAAAGCAGCAATGGCATTAAATTGTGAAATTGCTACGGATACGAAATTTGACCGTAAAAACTATTTTTATCCGGATAACCCGAAAGCCTACCAAATTTCTCAATTTGATAAACCGATTGGTGAGAACGGTTGGATTGAAATTGAAGTTGGTGGTAAAAAGAAAAAAATAGGAATTACTCGCCTTCATTTAGAAGAAGATGCCGGTAAATTAACCCACTCTGGAAATGGTTACTCATTAGTGGACTTTAACCG
Organism: Alkalihalobacillus pseudalcaliphilus; assembly: GCA_001038565.1. GTDB lineage: Bacteria > Bacillota > Bacilli > Bacillales > Bacillaceae_D > Alkalihalobacillus > Alkalihalobacillus pseudalcaliphilus. The sequence goes on along the minus strand of LFJO01000006.1, from coordinate 526,488 downwards.
TCAAGGTACACCACTAGTAGAAATCGTTTCTGAGCCAGACATTCGTACACCTGAAGAAGCCTACGCGTATCTTGAGAAGTTAAAAGCGATTATTCAATTTGCTGGAGTATCTGATTGTAAAATGGAGGAAGGTTCCTTACGTTGTGATGCAAATATTTCTTTACGTCCGGTTGGGCAAGAGAAATTTGGTACAAAAGCTGAGCTCAAAAACCTAAACTCCTTTAACTTTGTTCGAAAAGGCTTAGAGTATGAGGAGAAGCGTCAAGAGCAAGTGCTTTTATCTGGTGGAATTATTGAGCAAGAAACACGTCGTTTTGATGAATCAACAGGTAAAACGATCTTAATGCGAGTTAAAGAAGGTTCTGATGATTACCGTTACTTCCCAGAGCCAGACTTAGTAGCTCTGCATATTGACGATGAATGGAAAGAGCGTGTTCGTGCTTCTATTCCTGAGCTACCAGATGCAAGAAAAGCTCGTTATGTGGAAGAGTTGGGATTACCACCTTATGATGCAATGGTTTTAACGTTAACAAAAGAAATGTCTGATTTCTTTGAGGAAACAGTTGCTAAAGGCGGTGACGCTAAGTTATCTTCTAACTGGTTAATGGGTGAAGTTTCTGCATACTTAAATGCTGAGCAAAAAGAGTTAAAGGATGTCGCTTTAACACCTGAAGGCTTAGCGAAAATGATTGACCTTATCCAGAAAGGGACGATTTCATCTAAGATAGCGAAAAAGGTCTTTAAGGATTTAATTGAAAAAGGCGGAGACCCAGATGAGATTGTGAAGGAAAAAGGACTTGTCCAAATTTCTGATGAGGGTGAGCTTTTGAAAATGGTGACAGATGTTCTCGATCAGAACCAACAATCCATTGAAGACTTTAAGAACGGAAAAGATCGTGCTTTAGGATTTTTAGTCGGTCAAATTATGAAGGCTTCTAGAGGGAAAGCAAATCCACCAATGGTCAATAAACTTTTATTAGAGGAAATGAATAAGCGTTAAAATACAAAAAGACCGGAATAAGTGAATGTATCACTTATTCGGTCTTTTTTAGTTAGTAACTAGACGTTTTTAAAGAGCCCGTCTTTAATAGGGTTACGCATTTGGTAAATGTTAATGACAATGACTTTTAGTACGGCATAACCAGGAATGGCGATAATCATCCCGATAAATCCAGCCAGATTACCTGCTGCCAAGACAAGGGTAATAACCGTTAATGGGTGAACACTAAGCTTTTTACCCATAATATTTGGTGTGATAAGATTACTTTCTGCTTGTTGTACGGCTAGCGTGATAACGGATACCCAAATCATCAGGATGGGGCTTTGGATTAAAGCGATGGTTAGGGCTGGTAAAAAAGCTAACCAAGGACCAAGGAATGGAATCATATTTAATAAGAATGCTAATAAAGCAAGCAATAGAGCATATTCAAGTCCGATAACGGTGTAGCCAATAAATAACAATATTGCTAAGATGAGTGCAGCTAAAACTTGCCCCTGAACATAACTTTTCAGTGTAAAGTCAATTTCCTCTAATAATTTCTTTACCCATTTTCTAAGGTCACCTTTGAAAAGATTATAGATAGCAGGTGCGAACTTATCATGGTCTTTTAACATAAAGAAAAAGAAAAAAGGTACTAATATCAAAGTAAGTGTTGTGGAAACGGCTCCGCTTAAAAAGGAAATGACATAACTCGAGCTTACAATTAAAATATTTTCTACATTATCTAATAATGAATTTACGGTTTGTTCTAATTGGACAGGTATATAGTTCTCGCCGTTAATATATCTAGTAATAAGCTCTTCTATTTGCTGGAAAATCACCGGAGCATTTTGAATAAGCTTGTTGGCTTCATTGATGAGTGGTTCAAGCATAAATACGAGACCTGTTGCAAGCAATGCCATAACAAAAAATAGGATTAATAAGGCACTTGCCCATTGAGGCATTTTTAAAGCTAACCATTTTTGGAGTGGTACGGTAATGTAAAATAACAGTCCTGCTAAGAGTACAGGTATTAGAATTGTCGTAATCACAATCCAAATCGGATCAAATAACCAACGGATGTCAATAAAATTCTTAATAATAAAAGTGAGTAGAAGGATACCTATTCCTAATTGAAACCATAATTTGTTGAGCATTTACCAATCTCCTTTTGTATGAAAGTTACTTATGGGCGATAGTTTGTGCCATGAAGTTAGCTGGTCATCCATCTTGCGATCAATGACCTTAGTTGGACAGTGCTCCCTGTTTATTCAGGCCGACTCCTGATGATGATCGAGTTGTAAACGTGCCAACAGTTTAAACAGTCGCCACTACTTTCATCTTTGTTGGTGGCGAAGTGAATGGGGCTTCGCCATGATTATTTTGTGTTTATTACTATTATACAAGAAAATAGGTGATTACATGTACACATGTACATAGTATAAATATGACGATGTAATGTATGTCATAGCCTAAAAGATTAAAAATAATCTTGATGCAATATGAAATGAGGAGCATCATGAGGATTAACAATATAATCTCTATGAACATTATACCCCCTAATGTCAGTCTTCTGATAGTCGTATTTATAATCATCATAATGCCTAACGTAACGTTATATGCAAGAGGCAAATAGGTTTTAGAATATTTTCTAAAGGCTAATCTTGTGATGAATCCATGAAAAAAGAGATAGTTAGTCTAATTCGGACTAACTATCTCTTTTATTCTTAGTTTTTAGCGATATAGCTGAATGTTCGCTCGTCGATGCGAGAGTTCATGTTCAAATTGTTCTTGACGAATAAATTCTTTAAGCTGTGCTTCTGAATAAGCTCGCTTCTTAACAGTAATTGTGAATATAAGAAATTGAAATGTCATGAGTATCTACCTCCTTTGTCTTACTCTTTCAGGTGTGCCCTTTCACCTTTGCATACCAGTCTAATAAAATCACTTCCAACATAAACACTTCATACGACCTCCTTTTTCATTTTTGACTGTTTTACCTGTTTTAAAACGGAAAGAATATTTATTTATGAAAACTCAGCAGTTAAGCTGAGGGTTCAACGAAAAAAGCCACAGAACAGATCTGTGGCTTTGGGGAAAAGGATACAAAAAACCACAGAGATCGCCCCTGTGGTTGGATATAAGAGATAATTAAAACCTATGAAAGGGTATAGGCCTTCTCTAAGACAGGTAACGATGCATATATAATTGTTGGTTGTTCAGATTGTGTTGTAAATAACTTCAACATAGTCATCGACCTCCTTAGATAATTTAAATTACTCTGATAATTATAACGGGTGGTAATGGAATTGTAAATAGGCATCTTGAAAATTTATATGAAAGTTGGTGCGAACATGGAGCGTTACTCGTCGCTACCGAAAATTATGCTCCGCGTCCTGCTGGGTGGCACTGAACTAATTAGCTTCGCTAGTGGATTTCAGCTCTGCCACTACTTCCCGCGGGAGTCTCCGCATATTTTCGTCCGCTGGGTTACAGTAATTCTTTAGTTCAAAAAAACAATCCAACACTATTCTTTTAAAATGAAAAAGAACAAAATCAAATTGAATGAAGTTCCACCAGTTAAAATGCCAGACACCACTCTCATTCTTGTTGGTGATGATTTGTGACCGCAAATCATTATTGGTATTTTATTTGATTGTTAGCTGATTGGTAAGTCTATAATATAGTTACATATTTTTTTCTTAAAAGTGTAGGGGATTCTAAAGTTGACGCGTCTAATAGGTAGACTAGCAGAAAGGGGGAGTGGCAATGGCATGGAGGAGCTAGTGATGAAAGCCCAAAAAGGTGACGAAAAAGCCTTTCAAGAAATTGTTGAACAGTATCGTGTTCATGTTATTCGTACGATAATACCAATCGTTAAAAATGTGAAGGATGCCGAGGACTTAGCTCAAGATGTTTTTGTCCGTGTCTACTATGCTCTCCCCCAGTATGAAGCACGCGGTTTTAAAACATGGCTTACTAGGATTGCTGTTAATATGGCGATAGATGAAAAAAGAAAACAGAAAAGGCGAAATGAAGAAGCGCTCGAAAATTGGGAGGGCATGAGTGTTTCCAATGAATTAGAGGAGAAGCTTCTAAAAAAAGAAACGAAGCGTTTATTACATGAAAAACTGGAGTCGGTTCCAGAGAATTACCGCAATGTGTTAGTTGCTTTTTACATAGAAGAAAAAAGCTATCAAGAAATTGCGAGGGAGCAGATGGTAGAAGTGAAGACGATCGAAACGAAGTTATACCGAGCAAGGAAATGGGTTAAGGAACGTTGGAAGGAGGAGGATTTTCGATGAAGGAGCATTTTTCTAAGCAGGAATGGCAACTTTATATTCTTGGTGAGTATGACGAAACACAAGAGAGCAAGATGGAGGACCATTTATACACATGTGATGACTGCTTATCTGTATATATGGATTTACTTGAGCAAGTAGACGTTGGAACAACGGAACCGGTTAGTTTTGTCGAATCGATAATGACTAAGGTTGAGCCGATAGCAAAAGCCCATCAACAGCTTCATATGAAATCGGATATGAAAACTAACGAGCTCAAATCGAAAAAGAAAAAAGGAGCATCTCGAAAACAAACCTTCCTTCACTATATTTTGGCAGCCTCCTTAACCTTTATTCTGATGACTTCAGGTATCTTTGAAGATATTGCCGAGGGGGCCCACCAGGAACAAGTAGAGCGTGAAGTTGTGATGGCTACTAAGGAACCAGCTGTTTCAGAACGAGTTTTAGATAAAATTTCACAAGTATTTGATCAGATGATCAACACAGAAAGGGGTAAGCAGCATGAATCGGAGTAATTTAATTGCATTCTTTTTAGCGTTTATACCAGGAGCGAGTTTCTTTTATTTAAGAAGACCCTTCATAGCCTCCTTTTATGGCTTGATGTTTATGATATTCTTTTTAGTTAGCTTATTTATTATGGCTGATTATGGCTATTTATTTGCTGGTGAGTCTATTATTACAATGTTTTTGGCGATGTGTGTTTGGTTTATCCAATTCCTGCATTCGATAATAAACATCTTAAAGGATCCAGTACAATCTGTAAATAATGAGGACGGTCTTGTTGAAAAAACAGATGATGGAGAACGTCTATTTATTACATTTATGTCGTTATTACCAGGATTAGGTCACATGCAACTTGGTTTAATGAACCGTGGATTAACGTTAATGATTGCGTTCTTTGGTTTATTAACGATGCTGATTTTTATCACAGCGATTACAGGCCATGCGGTTTTCCTCGTGTTCTTAGGCGTGCTGCCGATTATCTGGATTTATAATATGTTCGATGTCATTCAATTCTTAAATAGAAAAGGAAAAGGTGAAGAACTAAAGGACCGCTCTATTTTAGAGGATATTGAAGCAAATCGAGTAGGTAAAAAGAGTAAACCGATTGCGATGTTATTTGCGATTTTTCCAGGGGCAGGTCATCTCTACTTAGGGTTACAAAGTCGAGGTATTCAATTAATGGCTTTGTTCTTAATTGGTATTTTCTTAATGGATATGTTGAGGCTTTCCATGTTTCTATTCTTAATACCGATTGTATGGTTTTATAGTTTCTTTGATGCTCTGCAAAAAGTGGCTCAATATGATGAGGGTGTTGAAGATGTACCGATTTTAACCGCTTTTCGTAATTATCAAAAATGGATCGGAATTGGAGCAATCCTGTTAGGGGCTTATTATTTATTTGATCAAGTTTTGCTTCATATGTTAGCACCGGTGTTTGAAACATATTTTAGTACGGACTTACGCTTTATGTATTATCAATATTTCCAAACATTTGTGGTTTGTTCCTTATTAATTGGAGCGGGGCTACATCTGTTGTCTGGTTCAAAAAAGAAAGAGAAAAAGAAAGAGGTCGCGGAAGGGGAGTCGTAAATGAGGACTTGGAGAGTTGGCTCATTTTCAATGGGCATTACATTAGTGTTGTTAGGGGTCGTTTTAGTTGCCTCGAATTGGCTCAATGTAAGTATGTATGAATTATTTATGTCTTGGTGGCCATTTTTACTGATTATTGTCGGCACGGAAATGCTTATTTATTTGAAAAAACGTGATGATGAGGATGCCCGCATCAAATATGATTTCCTTAGTATCTTTTTTGTAGGGATTATTGGGACGATTGCCTTGAGTTTTATGTTTTTGTCTGTATCTGGCTTAATGGAACAGTTTCGTTATTCTGTGACACATAAAACGGAAACGACTCATAATCTGCCATCTTATTCTGAGGAAGTCAATAACCGTTATGAGAAGGTTGTGGTGGAAGTAGGAAATCAGCACGTGAATGTAGAGGCTTCTGAACATGAAGCTGTTGAGGTGTTTGGGACATATCAGTCGATTGAGGATGAGTTAGTGGAGAGCCAGGATGACTATATGTTGACAGAAGTGAAAGGTGATACGCTCTATATTACGTTAAAAGACTTACCTAAAGTGAGTGGTTTCTTTTCTTATCAACCTTTAACAAGACCAACCATTCTAGTTCCTGCTGAGTTGGAATTAGAGGTCAGAGGTCGTAATTATGAAGGAAAAATCACCCTGTATCCAAGCGAACTATCTGCTAATTGGTATATTCAACATGAAGGAGCCATTGAAACATACTTATCAAATCAAAGCAATGTCACCTTACAAGGGGAACAGATATGGGTAAATAACGGTGAACAGGAGAGTACTTCTTTTCAAACAGGAAGTGGCGAGAACCGAATCTCCTATGTGAGCTCTAGCACTATTTTTGTTTATACTCAGCCATGACTGATAGGCTGAGTTTTTGTTGTCAATTATTTTTTTAGGAACTAAGCGAATATCGAAGCAATTCGTGAATCTTTTTGTAAAATTTGTTGTTTACGACCTTTTTGATGTAAAATAGGAGTGAATATATGGATGACAATATGTGGAACTAGGAACTTGGCTATTAGGTCAGGTTTTCCGTTTGTGTATAAGGGTGAGACAAGACATAATTATGTAAACAAACTCATACAATGAAACACATTTTATATTTGTACTTCGTTCGTTTATTAGGGGGATATTTATGAAACGAGCACGATTGATTTATAATCCAAGTTCAGGCCGTGAACAAATTAGAAAAAATTTAGCCTATGTTTTAGAGCGACTAGAGGAAGTCGGTTATGAAACTTCTGCCCATGCAACAACGGGGGAAGGCTGTGCGACGAGGGCCGCTAAAAAGGCAGCTGAAAATGGGTATGACCTCGTTATTGCAGCAGGCGGTGATGGTACGATTTTTGAAGTTATTAATGGACTAGCTCAATTGCCGAATAGACCAATGCTAGGCTTGATTCCGGCTGGTACTACGAATGACTTTGCCCGAGCTCTTGGGATTCCAAGGGATATTGAAAAGGCCTGCGATGTGTTATGTGGTGAACATATTGAGCCAATTGATATTGGGAAAGTGAATGATAAATACTTTATTAATATTGCTGCTGCTGGTGCTTTAACGGAACTCACGTATGAGGTTCCGAGTAAAATGAAGACATTAGTCGGTCAGTTAGCCTATTATATTAAGGGGCTTGAGATGTTACCACAAATAAAGCCTACTTTTGTCCGAATTGAATATGATGGGAAGTTATTTGAAGGCGACATTATGATGTTCCTAGTCTCTAATACGAATTCGGTTGGTGGGTTTGAGAAGCTTGCTCCTGATGCCTCGTTACAGGATGGGATGTTTGATTTTATTATCGTGAAGAAAACGAGCTTTCCAGAGTTTTTAACACTAGCTGGTATGGCTTTACGAGGTGAGCATTTAAATCACTCGAAGGTCATTTATGTGCAAGCAAATCGAATTAAAGTGCATGTGGAAGGCGAGGATATGAAGCTGAATTTGGACGGGGAGCATGGTGGACAACTACCGGCAGAGTTTGTGAATCTCTATCAGCATTTTCAGATGCTAACGCCTAAGGATAGGAAAAAGAAAGATTAAGGTATGGGATCAGCTCTGATGGTAGAGCTGATTTTTTTTTGAAAGCTGACTCAAGGCGATATGCTTATCTTTGATAAGTGCTCCGGGAATGGGGGCACGCTATTTTGTTAGAGAATTTCTCATACAAAAAAATAAATGAATGTTAGCAAGAGGCCTAGAAAAAGCAAGGAAGTAACAACATAAGTGGAGGAAAAGCCGTGCTATTTTGTAGGAAAAAAACAAAACATATTGAATATAGTGTAGTACACTTTAAAAATGAAAGTGGAGTAAAATCCAATCTTAATGTATATCAATGATAGGGATTAATATCCTGTATTTGTTATAGGATGGTTTTATATGAACGAATTTGAATTATAGGTGGTGGATAGGGTGGATTTGCTAATATTTATCGGTTCTTATTTTTTAATGAGTGTACTCGTTTCGGTTGTATTTTTAGGCATTCTTTTTTCAAGCTTATTTATGATAAATAAGTTGTTTAAAATGACGGAGGAAAAGTGGGGCTCTCTCCTTTCATCTAAAAGTGGTCAAGGAGCGTTTTTACTTTTATTTGTGCCTTATATAATCACGGTATTGTTCATGCTTCCGTTAAGCTTATTTTGGTTTGGGTTTATCAATTTTCCAAATGAGTGGGTTGGAGCGTTATCGATATTTTTTCTTTTAATGGTAGTGACGGTTGTTAAATTTGCAAAGGTGAAAGGTGAAATTCGGACGAGATTCATATCAATGTCGTGAAATGTTCGTAGAAGTAAGTTTATGTATGGGAGGTAGAGGGATGGAAACAAATGAGAAAAGAGGCTCAAATAGAGGGATTTTAATCGCTATTTTAGTTTGTTTAATTTTATTGGTCTTCAATCAGAATAATAGTCATTACAACTATGATAACTTCCCAAGCTATATTGAAACTAATGTTACTGAAGACAAAGTAATCCCTGTAGGGGAAGATAAGATCGTCATTTATAATCATGGTGAGGTTAATGTGTTCAGATGGGATGAAGAAGGAGAACGGTTTAATTGGTTGGAATCCTTTTATCCTTATGACCGTATTGGTGAAGAGGGGTTTCAGTTAGATTCTGAATAATTTTAAATACGTAGATAGTTTCTGAAACGTTATGAGGTAAGCGTTCGTTCTATTTCAAGTAAGTGAGTGTTAAGAGATGGAGTGAATGTGATGAGACGTGTTTACGTAATTTTGCTTATTGTTTTGTTCTGTTCAAGTTGCGTTTCTCAAGATGAGCAGAGTGAGCAAGGTATGCCTGCTGAAAAACCAGATGATTTTGATTTCTCATTAAAGTATGGGATGGGTTTAAATATGAACGAATTAAATACATATGAGAATACGTACACGAAGGATTTGATTGAAGATGGGACGGCAACAACGGAGCTATTTTTGACGGAGGAGGAGATAGCATATATTTATGAGCAATTTCGGCAATTAGGTGTGAAAGACTTACCTCATGATCGTGCAACGGGAAAGTACATTACATGTATGGAACCGCATTCTACCTATGTATTGAAAATGACCGTTGCAGAAGAAGAGTTTCGCTTGAAATGGGATACGGCTTGTGAAACGCCGGCGAAAATAGCGTGGGAAAAGTTTGTCAATAATCTCGAATCAACGATTATTTTTGTGAAGGAAGAATATCAACAGTTACCTGAGGCTAAAGGGGGGTATGAATAAGTGTTATATGCTCTTAAATGAGCAATCTTTTAGTATGACTATTTGAGTAGAATGAAACTAAAAAGGACAAACCATATTTCTAATAGGTGTGGTTTGTCCTGTTGTGTGTTCTTCTTATCACCCCTTCATAAGGAGCATTTTATCAAGATTTTTTCCTTCTTTTAATGATATAAAAAATGGCTACGGTTAGAATTAAGATAATGGCTGTGCTGAAGAGCCAAGTAAACGATGAATATTGATTATTTAGGCGATCTTCTGCTGTATATTCAATGATAACCTCCCTCTCAACAGGTAGTTCAGGAAGCTCATCTTCTGCCCAACTCCAGGGCTCGGTATTGCCACATGCCGAGATATAAGCTTTATTGCCCGACATTTTTCCGAAAACTAAATACGTTTGATTTTCGTTAAGTGATTGTCTGAGCCATTGTCCTTCTGAATCAAGTGCCGTAAAGGTTGGTGAGACATCGCCTTTAAAAACAAGCTCTACATCAAATAGAAATCGATCATTGGCAAAGATTGATTGAATGGATGTTAGTGTGCCTTTGAAAACAAAATCAGACTCTTCAAAAGCTGTAACTCGGTCGGGGAGCTCCACACAGCTTAAAGCATAGGTTTTGCCCGGTTGAAAGCTGACGACCGAAAAACAAAGGATAAGAAGAGTAAGCCAAAGAGTTCTTTTCATATGTGATCCTCCTATTTTAATACGTAATGATGATCTATAGATGTTGAACGGCAAAAATGGGCGTAAGGTTACAAAGTGCTCATAAAAATAATTAATGCCGGCGAGTTATGCGGAGACTGCCCGCAGGACGTGAAGCATCATTTTCGGTGCGACGATTAACGCTCTATGTTCGCACTTTCATATAAAACGCCGATACCGGAGCAAAACCGATCCACCATCAACAAAGATGAAAGTCTTGTGCAGATACGGAAGCCAAACCAGGTAGTAACTGCACAAAGAGGGGGTTAATGTGCAGATACGGAAGCTAAACCAGGTAGTAACTGCACAAAGAGGGGGTTAATGTGCAGATACGGAAGCTAAACCAAGTAGTATCTGCACAAAGAGAGGGTTAATGTGCAGATACGGAAGCTAAACCAAGTAGTATCTGCACAAAGAGAGGGTTAATGTGCAGATACGGAGGCCAAACCAGGTAGTATCTACACAAAGAGGTGGTTAATGTGCAGATAAGGAAGCTAAACCAAGTAGTAACTGCACAAAGAGGGGGTTAATGTGCAGATAAGGAAGCTAAACCAGGTAGTATCTGCACAAAGAGAGGGTTAATGTGCAGATAAGGAAGCTAAACCATGTAGTAACTACACAAAGAGGTGGTTAATGTGCAGATACGGAAGCCAAACCAGGTAGTAACTGCAAAAAGAGAGGGTTAATGTGCAGATGCGGAAGCTAAACCAAGTAGTAACTGCACAAAGAGGTGGTTAATGTGCAGATACGGAAGTCAAACCTTGGAGTAACTACACGAAAACGTCTGAACGTGTTAGTTACTGGAGGGAAGTGCGTGAGTAACTACACGAAAAAGCCTGAACGTGTTAGTTACTGGAGGGAAAAGTGTGAGTAACTACACGAAAACGTCTGAACGTGCCAGTTACTCAAAGGGTAGTTAATTGTTTTGTGATCTTGAGAATTAGTAGTAACCCAGCGGGCGAGTCATGCGGAGACTCTCTGGAGAAAAGCTCCCGTGGGAAGTAGTGGCAGAGCCGAAATCCACAAGCGAAGCTAGTTAGTTCGGCGCCACGTGATTGTCGCGGAGCATGATTTTCGGTAGCGACGGGCAAAGCTCCACACGTGAGTACCAGCATCAACTTTCATATAAATACCGTTGACCTCCCAAACTGTCAACGGCACTATCCATTTAAAATGTAAAGTGGTTTCTCACTACTTTATTCTAGTCCTTGTCTGGCCATTTCTCTATATTCTTCTTCACCAGAAGCTTCGGCAAACTCTGCCACATCAATCGGATAGGTAGAATAAAGTTCAATAATATGCTCCTTCATTTTTGGCCACGTATAACCACCAGCTTTTTCATAGTAATGAAGTAACTTATCTAAAGCTTCTTCACCGAAAACAAGATAGTGAGGAATAAAATCCTTGGAAATATCGGCAATCTGCGCCTCGGTCCAATCGATCATTCCAGTAATTTCTCCGGCTTCGTTAATCATCATATGACCGACATGACCATCACCATGAATCATACCCGTCACCTTTGGCCAATACTCATCCGTATTTAACCACTGCTGCCAACGATTCAGCAAATCTGGGTTCACCTTATAATCTTGCTTCACTTTCTCAATTCTTTCTTTCATCGTTTGGCGAATTTGTTCAGCGGTCTGTCTTTTCGTTAGTTCAGGTAAGGCTTCACCTTCAACGGGTAGATGATGTAAATGAACAAGGCATTCCGCCAAAGATTGATGGTAAATTTCAGGAAGATTCTTTTCGTCAATTTCGTAAACATATGCTTTTTGTTCCATATCGATGGTGGCAGCGGGTACGCCTGCTAGTGGTCGATAAGCAATCAACTCAGGTGTGTAAACTTCCCAAATAGGTACTTCAAAAGGAACAAACTTAGCAATATAAGCTAACGTATCTTTTTCGGCGGCTGTCCTTGTAAAAACCTCCGTCCGTCGAGGCATTCTAAGTAACCACTTATTACCTGTAACCGACTCAGCGATCGCAACAAGAAAGTCTAGTCCTGATTGATTAACACGAATGGAGGCAGCGTCTAATTCAATGCCATTCTTTTTTGTAATTTCCATAATTTCATTTCCCGTATTTCCGTTATTTTTCTTCATAGTAAACACTCCTTAATTTAAATATAGTTGCTTGTTTTGTAAGGTATATTGTACATCAGCAATTCGCTTCACAAACGTTCGATCGTGTGAGACAAGTACGATCGTTCCTTCATAACCTTGAATAAATTTTTCTAAAGCTAAAATCGCATCGATATCGAGAAAGTTCGTCGGCTCATCTAAGATGAGAATATTATAACGCCCCAAAAACAGCTGGCAAAGCAAGAGACGAATCCGTTCTCCACCGCTTAAGGTGCAAATATCTTTGGAGAGGTCACTCCCACCAAAGCACATCGAATGCAAGGCAGCTCTAATCACTGTTTCCTCATGGTCACTGCGCTCTTTTAAATAATCATAGACGCTTTCAGATTTCTCAAATTGATAGCTTAATTGGTCATAATAACCGATTTGGGCTTTAAGAGAGAGTGTCAGGTCATGACCATTCTCAAGGATATGATGAAGTAAAGTTGACTTACCAGATCCATTCTCGCCTGTTAAAGCAATGGTTTTACCTACAGGGAATTGAAAACTGGCCTGTTTGAGCAAAAGTTTATTTCCTGCATATAAGGTTAGCCGCTCTGCCATAATTGGAAATTTATTATGCAGCTGCAAAGACTGTGATTGTGGGAATGAAATCGTTCGTTCCCATTCAGGTGCTTTCACTACTTCAAGCTGTTCGGCACGATGCTCTAGAGATTTGGCTGTTTGCTGCATCGCTTTTTGCACGTTATCTTTTGATTTTGAAGCAGATAGTCGACTTGGTGATTGATTTTTCGCCGCATTTTTCTTTCCTTGTGTTACTTTTTTCGCCTTCTTTAATTTATCCTCAGCCGATTTTATTAATCGTTCTTTCTCTTTTATATACTTTTCATGCTTTTCCTGCTGTTGCTCTTTTTCTAATTGCTTTTGCTGTAAATAGTCCGTGTAATTGCCACTATACTCCGTGACTTTTCCATCCTTCACTTCCCAAATTTTATTGACAAGCTGGTCGAGTACGTAACGGTCATGGCTAACGATAAGTAGGGCACCATAATAATAAGCAAGCTGATCCAGTAAAAACTGTTGACCGTTCTGATCTAGATGCGTCGTTGGTTCATCTAATAATAGACCCTCATGGTAGTTAGAAAAAAGCTGGGCTAGCTTAAGGCGTGATTGCTCACCACCACTTAAATGCCCGTGACTTTTCCCATTTATATTTAAGAGCCCGAGCATTTTATAGTCTGCATCATGCTCTGTGGGGGGAGCTGTCTGTTCAAAATAGCCAAAGTCAATTTGTCTATGAACATGACCTTTTGTTGGTAAAATCTCCCCCTTCAACAATTTTAATAAGGTACTTTTTCCACTCCCGTTTTTGCCAACAATACCAATGCGGTCAAATTGGTAAACAGACAGTTTTTCAATATCCAGAATGGTCTGGTCTAAAAAACTTACTTCAATATGGGCCAGTTCTAATTGTAATGTTTCCATTGTTTATTCCTCCTATTTGTTGCACAAAAAAATCACAGACCTCTGCCTGTGATAAGGAGTAAACGGGAAACACGTTGCCGGGCTTCTTTTTTACACAATGTCTTTTTAGTTTTTAGGAAATTAAGGACGGTGCTGGTACTAAAAGTTATGCCTCAAGAGGTCTCGTCACTTGCTTTCACAAGTTAACTTCATCTCAGATCTTGGGCCTCTATGCACCACCACCAACCCATTCAAGTAAATGCAGTTGTAAAGAGCGATAACAACATAAACTCGTGATGAGTAGCCAAAAATTTTCCTATTAACGTTGTGTAGAATGAAATATACATATAAAAAAGAAAGGCAGAACGAGTCGGCCTTTCCGTCAATAGCAGTTACTACTGCTGTTTGTAGGATTATTAAAAAAGGTCAGACTGCTCCCGTTTACTCTGTTTCACAAACAGAGCCTTTGAACGTATTTAATTACGAGTTCAAAGTTGGGAAACGCAATCTCATAAAACACATATTTTAACAATCCTCCTCCGATTAAAGTTATTTCTAGTTTAAGGGACGATCTAAATGGTGTCAATGTTTCTTTCGTTTTTGGAAAAATGATGTATTTATTTTTGGATAGGATTTACATATAGATGAGTTCGGATTACAGTTAAAGTAAGATTTGTGAGCACAGCTCATTTCGTTCAACCAAAAGGAGGTATCGTTGGTGATTAATCCTATTATTCAAGCACCAATGGCAGGAGGTGTTACGACTCCTGGATTAGTCCACGAAGTTTGTTGCCATGGAGGTCTCGGTTTTTTGGCTGCGGGTTATCTGCCTGTAACTAAATTGAAAGAACAGATTATTCGAGTCAGATCATTAGGTACGAAGGTTTTTGGTGTGAATCTATTTGTACCTAATGAGCCTACTGTGATTACAAAAGAACTATTAGCCTATCAGGATAGGATTAATCATTTTGCAAGAGCATTCCAGATAAAAACTGGAAAGCTCGAATACTCTGATGATGCTTGGGTAGAAAAGCTTGATTTGATTAAAAAGATGGAAGTTCCGTATGTAAGCTTTACATTTGGTTGTCCCTCTAATGAATTATTTGAGCAATTAAAGGCACTACATATTCAGACAATCGTCACGGTAACGACAGTGAAGGAAGCAGAACAGGCAGAGTGTGCCGGTGCTGACTTTGTATGTGCACAAGGAATTGAAGCAGGAGGGCATAGAGGGAGCTTTATTAATGAAAAACAAATAGATGAGCCATTAACGACGAGCGTGTTAGTGGAGAGATTACTAGAAAAGATCACGATACCTATTATTGCAGCTGGTGGCGTGATGAATGGGAAACAAATTAAGAGTTTACTAGATCAAGGAGCAATAGCCATTCAGCTAGGAACCGCCTTTTTATGCTGCACAGAGAGTGGGACAAATCGCTTACATCGTGAGTCATTAATGAACAAAGCTTTTACCAAGACTGAATTAACACGTGCGTATACAGGAAGATTCGCACGTGGTCTTTCTCAACCTTTTATCGGTCAAAATAAGGATGCACCTTACGCATATCCAGAGATTCATTACCTTACTCAATCATTACGAAAAGAAGCTGTTTCAATCGGAAGAGCAGACATAGCGGCGTTGTGGGCAGGAAGTAATTTTAAGCAAATTCGCGCAATGCCAGCAGGAAAGTTGGTGAAAACATTAGCAGCAGAAGCCGGAATACTTCTTTCATGATTCTAAAAAATGAAACGATTAAGTGGAAATATTCGTATACATTAGAAAACATCAGGTAGGTGACTGGTATGGAGCATGTTGTTTATTTTAGAGAGAAGTTCTTTTCAAGAGGAATAACGGAAATTCTTGATAAAGACAATCATAAAATTGGTTATTTAGAATTAAAGTCAGGCTTTCGAACGAGAGCGTCTATTTTAGATGAGAACCAACGTGAAATGATGCGTGGAGAATTAAAAGGATTTACTTCAAAATGGTTGATGGAGGATTATCAAGGGCAGGAGCTCGGTTATGTGAAGCAAAACTATTGGTCTTGGAATAAAAAATATCATTACAATAAGGCACAGGACGATCAGGCCTATTTGTTTCAGGCTCCTGTGTTTTCAGAAGCGTATCAAATTCAAGATGGTGATGGACAGGTAGTTGGCGAGGTAAAAAGAGTAAGTTTCTTTTTCTCTGCCCCTGCTTATGAGCTAACCAATCGTTCATTGGAGCTGTCGACGGAGGAATTAATCTTGGCGATTACAGGTGTTAACGCACTGAACCGAATGTATAATGCAGCTGTTACTAGCAGCAGTCATTAATGCCGTTTCCAAAATGGTCGGGAAGTATGCTACAATCACAAGTAGCTTAAGGAAAAGGACGGCTTAAATATGAAACAAAAAGGAATACCCGTACAGAAAAATGATGTCTTGAACGTTCATATAGAGGATTTAACCCATGAAGGGGCAGGTGTCGCAAAAATAGAGGGCTACGCCTTATTTATCCCTGAAGCTTTACCAGGTGAAGAGGTAGAGGTAAAAGTCATTAAAACAAATAAAGGTTATGGCTTTGCGAAGTTAGTAAACGTTATTACGGAAAGTCCAAACCGTGTAGAGCCACCCTGTCCCATCTTCCGTCAATGCGGCGGCTGCCAAATCCAACATTTGAGCTACGAGGCTCAGCTTGTGATGAAGCAAAAGCAAGTCAAAGACGTATTAGAGCGTATTGGCGGAATTTATGATGTTCCTGTTCATCCTACACTTGGTATGGAAGAGCCGTGGCAATATCGGAATAAATCACAAGTCCCATTTGGCGAAAAAGATGGTGAATTAATCGCCGGTTTTTATCAAAAGCGTAGCCATAACATCATAGATATGGATAGTTGTATCATTCAGCAAGAGGAAAATGACCTCGCTGTGCAAGAAGTGAAGAGCATTGCTGCCCGTTATGGAATTCGTGCTTATGATGAGGAAAAACATCGCGGAACATTACGTCATGTCGTTGTCCGTCAAGGCAAAAAGACGGGTGAAATGATGATTGTTTTAGTGACAAGAGGCAAGGAGCTACCGAATAAAAAGAATGTCATTGACGATATTCGTGAATCTCTACCATCAGTCACTTCAATTGTGCAAAATGTCAATCCAAAGCGTACGAACGTCATTTTTGGTGAGACAACCTCTGTTTTATGGGGAGAAGAATATATCCATGATTATATCGGTGACATTCGTTTTGCCATCTCAGCACGCTCTTTTTATCAAGTCAATCCAGAACAGACGAAGGTTCTTTATGATAAAGCCTTAGAATATGCAGATCTTCGTGGCCATGAGACGGTCATTGATGCGTATTGCGGAATTGGTACAATCTCTTTATTTTTAGCCCAAAAAGCCAAAAAAGTACTTGGCGTTGAAATCGTCCCAGAAGCGATAAGTGATGCCAAACAGAACGCACGAATTAATGGATTTGATCATGTTGATTTTGCGGTTGGAGAAGCAGAAAAAGTCATCCCATGGTGGTATGCCCAAGGCGTGAGAGCGGATGTCTTAGTCGTTGACCCACCACGTAAAGGCTGCGATGCGGAGCTACTTGAAACAATCCTCGCAATGAAGCCAGAACGTGTCGTCTACGTATCCTGCAACCCAGCCACACTCGCCCGCGACTTGAAAGTACTAGAAGCAGGGGGATATAGAACGAAAGAAGTGCAGCCTGTTGATATGTTTCCGCAGAGTACGCATGTGGAGTGTTGCTCACTGTTAATTAGGAAGGACTAAAGGGAGCTTGATTTTGGCTCTGATTCTAAAGAGAACTATTAATTCAACAAAGAGAATAAATGAGGAAACCGATAAGTAATTATTGGCACCTTATCCTCACCTACCTCAATTCGGTTGATAAATTGTGGTAGGTTTTTCTTTGTTAACTGGTGGTCTTGAAAGAATTGGCGATACCCATATTGAAATTTTCTCAACTCATATTCGACATCAAGTCCGTTCAATACATCAGATAATTTATCCAATTTATTTTTCCATTCAATTAATTGTGTATCGATTAATTGAGTCTCTCCTTGATAATCGTCCGAAGTGATAGTTCCTTCAGCTAGTAAGCGTAAAAAAGACCTTTTTAGACTGTTAGACTTATCAACCTTATCAAGTAGCTTTTGTCTTTGGGCTGAGAGATGCTCCAGAGTCACTTCGTTGTTACGTTGAAGTTCTTTCCTCACATGCTTGTTATCAATTAGCTCTACCGCTTGCATAATATCTGAAATAACTGCTTTAGTTATTATTTCTTCCTTAATAGTATGATTTGAACAGTATTTCTTCCCGTGTTTGGCATAGCGACCACAAATATAAACAGTTCGGTTAGAGCGATACCACATCGATGCTGAACAATCTTTACAAAATAAGTAATTCGTATATAGATGTGTTTGTGCTTTTGGGATATGGTTTTTTACTTTAAAGATTTTATCTTGAACTAGCTCAAAAACATGTTCAGAGATAATTGCAGCGTGAGTATCTTTAACAACAATGTGCTTTTCTTTAGGTAACCAAATACGAGAATCGATAGTAACACTTGCTGTAGTCTCTCTACCTTGCACTGTATGACCTAAGTAATGTGGATTGGTCAAGATATATCTTATTGTAGAACCATGCCAATAGGGAGACGTTTTCTTCTTCTCAGCAACCATTGAAGGAGACGGTACATTCTCATAAGAAAGTGTCTTTGCGATGGAATCAAAGCCGATACCACTTAGGTACATTTCAAAGATGCGTTTAATTACATCAGGTTCACTTTATTTACCTAAGCATAATTTCTTATCAACTATCTTATAACCATAAGGAGGTTTAGAGGATTTGAAGAATCCCCTTTGAGCATTTGTACGTAAAGCCATCTTTATTCGTTCGGATGTTCTTTGGCTTTCTTGTTCGTAAATCCAAGCATATAAACCAAACATGTGACTTGAACCAGTCGTGGAATCAATTGCATTATCAAACGTGATGATGTCAATACCATTTTTTTCAACCACTTCTCTTACTTCATAAGACAGCTTTCCGTTTCTAGCTAAGCAATTCTTTAGCTAAGATTATGTCAAACTTCTTGTGCTTGGCGTCTTGTATTAATTGTTTAAAGCTTTCTCTCTTCTTTGATTTTGTTCCCGATTCGACATCAATATAAAATTTATACAAATCCCAGTCTTTCTCAGCAAGAAATTGATAAAAGAATCGTTGCTGGTTTTCTAAAGATGCCTTTTGTTCTTCATTGTCAGTTGAAACTCGAACGTATAGAGCACATTTCATAAGATTACTCACCTCATTTTAAATTTTGAGGTGTAGTAGTGTTTATAAGAAATATTGTCTTATTTTATTAAAGATATACACATATCAGTAAATTGTAATAATCAAATATGAAAGGTGTAAGAAAATAATAAATACAAAACAATTCGTATGGAAAATAGTGTATAATATAATTGCGTGTGGCTAGATTTTTTTGGCTTGTGTATCGCAAGCGTTTACAACAATGGTGGGGACATTTGCTTTCCTATTATTCTATTATTATCCGCTATTAATTGCTTAATGAGTAGCCACACGTACATTATTAAGGAGATAAATGATGGAATTTTATGATATTAGGACAAGAAGAGATTTAGTTGATTTTTTACATATATCCCAAAAAAGATTTACTTATTTATTATATAGAAAAGGTATAGATAATCTGTACACTTCATTTGATTTGCATAAAAAAAGTGGAGGTATCCGCAAAATACATGTTCCTAACGATGAGCTAAAAAGTATTCAAAAGGCACTTGAAACTATATTGTATACCCATAAAAGTGGATTATTAGGAGGGGAGAATAATATCTCTCACGGATTTGAAAGAAAAAAGAGTATTATAACAAATGCCAAAATTCACCGAAATAAAAGACTAGTTCTTAATATTGATTTAGAAGATTTCTTTGAATCTTTTCATTTTGGTCGTGTAAGAGGTTATTTTAAAAATAATAAGAATTTTTTGTTTTCTATGGAAGTAGCTACAATTATAGCTCAATTGACTTGCTATAAAGGTACGTTACCTCAAGGGGCACCTAGCTCTCCAATTATTACAAATTTAATTTGTAAAATACTTGACCATAGGTTGTTAAAAATTTCTAAGAAATACAAATTAGATTATACGCGTTACGCAGATGACCTTACATTCTCAACTAATAACAAGAAATTTTTAGAACAACAAACCGAATTCTATGAAAGAATAAAAGGTGAGATAATTCGAGCTGGCTTTAAAATAAATGATAATAAAACTAGATTACAAATAAAAGATACTAGACAAATGGTAACTGGGCTTGTTGTCAATAAAAAAATAAATGTTAATAGAATTTTTTATAAAAAAACTAGGGCAATGGCTTTTCAACTTTATAAAGAAGGCAATTTCCAGATAGAAGGTAAACCAGGTTCACTTAATCAATTAGAAGGAAGGTTTGCGTTTATTAACCAGTTGTGTCGTTATAATAACAAAATAGATGGAGAGAAGCATAGTTTTCACAATCTAAACTCGAGAGAAACTCAATATCAAAAGTTTTTATTTTATAAATATTTCTATGCAAATCCAAAACCGCTTATCGTTACTGAAGGTAAGACAGATATCGCGTATTTAAAATCTGCTTTAAAAAACCTTCATTTAGATTATCCTAATCTAATTACTAAGAAAGGTGGCAATTTTGAGTTTAAAGTATCATTTTTAAAAAGAACCAAACGGTTGAGATACTTCCTAAATATTGATAAAGATGGAGCAGATTCGCTTAAAAATATCTATAATTACTATGATGATAAGAAACAAGGACCTAATTATTTTAGCTATTTTAGAGAGATTAGTAAAGATGTACCAAAAAATCCTGTTATCTTTATGTTTGATAATGAAATTGAAAGTGGAGCGAAAAAACCTATCGGTAATTTCCTTAAACATTCGAGTATTAAGGCTGAGAAAATAGAATTTTTAAAAACTGAGTATAAGATTGGATTAACTAGTAATCTATATTTGTTAACAGTACCTTCTATTCCAGGTTTACCTGAAAGTGACATAGAAGATTTATTCAATGAGACTACCCTCTCAACTTTAATTGGCGGAAAATCTTNTATTGATTTTAATAAATTTAGACCTCTTTTAGATAAATTAAATGATACTTTGGAAGAATATACTAAGAAAAGGTCTAAAACTCTAGGGGTTATTAAGGTTTCTGAAAAAGTTAAAGAACCTTTAAATGTTTAAATACTGGAGTAAAAAAAATATGAAATATAAACATTCGAGAGTTTTTTAACACAATTTAAAAAAATATCATAATAAGAAACTAGTCACTTTTGGGAGTGACCCCCGTTTTTGAGACAGGGTAAAACACCTTTTTAAATAATCAGTTGTCGATAATCTATTGGCGACTGGTTATTTAGTTTCGTTTGGATACGATTATTGTTATAATCATAAATATAGTTGTGGACGGTTTGTTCTACGATGGCGGTCGTAGTCCATTTTATCCCGTCTAAATAGAATGTTTCAGACTTCAGGGTCGAATGAAACGATTCGATGGAGGCATTATCAGCAGGCGTACCTTTACGGGACATACTCATGGTAATGCCTTTCTCTTTTATTTTTTGTTGGTATTCATAAGAAGTATAAACAGAACCTTGATCACTATGCAATGTACATCCTTTGGGCAGTTCGGGAAGCTGAACCAATGTGTCTAAAACAAAGGATGTATCCTGGCGGTCACTGATGGAATAAGCGATAATCTCCCCATTGAACAAATCTTGAATGCTCGAAAGATACAACGTCTTCTGACTAAAAGGCAAATAGGTAATGTCGGTCACTAGCTTTTCTAAAGGCCTATCGGACCGAAAAGTGCGATTTAACAAATTGGTAGCGGCATGATAAGGTTGTCCTGTTGGCTTCCTCTTTTTCATTCGTACCCTGCACTGCCATCCATGTTTTTGCATAATCCTTTGTACCTTTTTGTGATTGATCGACCATCTTGATTTTAATAAGGCTGTAATTTTACGGTAGCCATAACGATAGTTATGCTTGCGACAGAGTTCTCCGACCTCAAATTCAACCGATTGTGTCTGTTCATCTCGACATTTTACATTCTTTCTCCAGCGATAATAGGTGGTTCTAGCAATCCCTAAATAATTACATACTTCTCGCACCGTCATTTCTCCTTTACATTCTTCCACTAAATTTACGGCTACTTCTGGTACCACATCCTCTCCAACTCTTTGTACTTTTTTAAAACATCTAATTGTTGTTTTAAATATCGATTCTCCACTTTTAGTTTTTCTGTTTCATTGGCGAAATCAGCTGTTTTTCCATAGGAATATTGTTTACCTACAGGTTGATAAAACCGATGAGTTTCACCGTTTTTGTACCACCTCATCCATGTTTTCAGTTGCGTGTAATTTATAATATTAAGCTCCTTCATGACTTCTTTTACCGATACTCCGTTTAACCTCATTTCGATGGCTTTTAACTTGATCTCTGCAGGGTAGCTCACTCTAGTTCCCATAGAAAAAACACCTCCAAGTATTCTTTAGGTTAACAATAACCGATTTCTACTTAAAGGTGTTTTATATTTGTCTCACTTTTTGGGGTCAGCCCATTTTTAAGTTAAAGTGGCTTTTTTTTGGCTTTTCACTTTGCTAATACTAATTATCTTGGGTTCCTACTTTATCTATCGAAAATATAAAGCTTATTAATTAGTTGATTTTATATGTGTTATTATTTTTAGCACATCAACCCCTAAAAATAGCATATTAAAATACGCTTTTGTTAAATAGACTGAATTATGAATAAAGATCGATTTCGGTGAGTTAATAACTGTTGCCTGTAAAAAAGATGAATCTTCTCCTGATATCTCAGAAAGTATTAGCTTATTTTTGATAGTTGAAGAATGAATAGTATAGAAGACTTTCATTTCGTCAATCATTCTAATAAATGATTGGAGGAGGTGAGGGTCATGAGTAACAGGGTCCAATTTGAAATATTAGAAGAAAGTAACGAGGATTCAAATAAGGTTTTAATTAGTGTTATTGAACGAGTCGTCCTTAAAAAATTGAATCTTCCATTAGAAATTGAGACAAAAATAGTTTCCAAATCAGTAAAGGTGGGTGAGTAAAATAATGAACGAAAAAATTAATATCTTTTTTCGAAGAGTAAGTTCTAGACAGCAGAGTCTTGAGATGAAGATTGCTTCCGATGAAAAGTAACGTTTAAAAATGGATTCAGATTCTTATTTAGAAGTAAACGAATTTGGTGTTTCTATAAATAAGCTAAAAATATCAGAACGTCCCCTTTTTTAAGAGCATTATTGAACAAATTAAATATGGAGAAGTGCAAGCTCTGTAAGTTTACGATAGGAGTAGATTGACAAGGAAGTTCTATGAGTATCTTGAGCTAATAGATATTTTTCAGAAATACAAAGTAAAAATTGTATATACATCCACTAATTGCGCACCATTTTCTGGGAATATCCTAACAGAAGCAATGCACGGAATATTAATTGAAGAAGAAGGGCAATCAATTATTAGACGTAAACGAGATGCAGATAGAAAGACTCCATCTAAAAATTCGGTTATCTAAAGCAATCAGGGCGGTACATGATAGATGGGAAAATCAAGGATAATATTATTCAGTTTTTTGAAGAAGCATTAATAATTGATAATGTTGAGCAATTGTTAGAATACCTTAGAATATTTAAGAAGTTACAGAAAAGGGAGTTAAGCTATGTGATGAAAATGATATTAGACCCTTTTTATACTGGTCATGAATGGTATGAAGGGAAATATTATCTTCTATCATATGTAGAACCCTTTATCTCTCTTTCTCAATTTAAGGAAATACAGGTGAAAGTAAAACATCTCATAAATCATGTAGAAACAGAGATTGAGGAAAGAGATAGTGAAAATATAGTTCAACCGTTTTGTAAGAAGTGTGGACAACAAATGAGGTACCGAAAAAAGGAACTTAATCTGTCAACCAATCGTGAAGCCCAAAATGATTCATTGCAAAATCAGAAGGAATTGTTTAAACAATACGCAGCTGAAAAAGGATGGAATCTCGTTAAGGTATATGAAGAATCTTTAAGTGGTACAAAATCAAAAAGGCCAGAGTTAGATAAGTTATTAGATAACTTGGAAACTGATGGAGTGGAGATTGTTTTAATTAAAGATGTATCTAGGTTAGCTAGGAACCAAAAGCTCGCTCATAATTTTTTAGAAAAATTAAAGTTAAACAGCATACACTTGGTAGCTACAAATGGACAATATGATTCTCGAGAAAAAAGTTTAGATACATTCGGTTTAATTGCATGGGCTGCTGAACTTGAATCCCAAAGTACTAGTGATAGAATTAAATCTGTTAAAAAACTTACAGCAAAAAAAGGTAAGTTTATTGGTTCTCAACCACCATTTGGATATTATAAAAAAGATGGTAGATTGTTTAAGAGAACTGATTGGACAGTTGATGTTGTGAAAAGAATCTATCAAGATTACCTTAATGGTCAAGGGATTGATTCTATCGCAAAGCAATTAACGTTAGAAGTAGTTCCAACACCAGCCATGGTCGTTGGTAAAAAGAACGCAGGTGAATATTGGAGGGGTTCTTCAATAAAAATCATCTTAATGAATGAGCATTATACTGATAGATTAGTACAATGTAGAACTTCCTCAATTAGTGTCACGATTAAAAAGATGCGCCATTCTGAAGGAGTCATTTGTGAAAATCAACATGAACCAATTATTTCTGAAGAAGATTTTGAAGCAGTTCAAAGAATGATAAAGCAAAGAACAAGACAGCCAGCAAAAGCCAAAAAGCACTTTTTTACAAATTTGATTAGGTGTGGGAAATGTGATGCCTCAATGTGGTTTAGAAGGGAAGCTTATGTTTGTAGTACATATGCTCAATATGGTAAAAGAAAGTGTAGTTCGCACTTAGAGATGAGAGGTTAAAAGAGATTGTGATTAATCAGCTTGAATCAAATAGGAAGGCACTCCTTCATTCTCTAGACTATCAAGCGCTATTTAAAAGGGAATTTCAATCTATTAATAGGAGAACTAATAAAAGACTTAAAGAAATTGAAATGTCATTAATACGAATTTCTCAAAGAAAGAAAGGGCTAATAGATATGAGGGCTGAAGGAGAGGTTACGAAGGTAGAATTTCAAGAATATATCAGAGAAAATGAAGAAAGAAGAAATGAATTGGAGAAGGAAATATTGAATCTGAAAAGGGTAGAAAACCTTTTAAGTTTAGTAGATAAAGATATTGAATCTATGGTTTTAAGCTATCTTTATAGTGATGAAGTGTTAGTTGAATTAATACATAGGTTTGTTTCTGGGATTCAAGTTTTTGGTTGTGGCGACGTGGAAGTTAGTTATCATTTTTGGGAATCCAAAGTAAGTTAATGCAGACCAAATTAGGTCTGTTNTGTTCTAATATGTATATAGACAGTGTATTTTATCAAATTATAGATAATTATGTAAAAATAATGTACTATTGTAGTAGTAAAAATATCACGATATATTTATACGGAGGTATTTATGATTAAAACTCCTTTTGGTACATACAACGGAGATAGTTGGGAAGAACACTGTCAAATTATATTAAAAATGAAGTATGAAAATGAAGGTTATCAAGAGATGACAGCTCATACTAATGGTGATTTAGGAATTGAGGGGTTTACAAGAAGTGGTATAGTATTCCAATGTTACTGTCCGGATAATGAATACGAGACGAAAGTTTATTATAATCATCAACGAGACAAAGTAACAAAGGATTTAAAAAAGTTAAAGACATATAAAAAGCAATTATTGAATTATTTTAGAAATATTAAAATCAAGAAATGGATATTTCTCACTCCAAAGATTCCTAACAAAGACTTAATAGCCCACTGCCATTCTAAAGCAATTGAGCTTAGAGAAGATGATAGTATGAAGGAGTTGCTCGATGTAGAGTTTGATGTACTAGCTCATGATGAAAATTTTTATGTTACTGAAATATTAAGAGCAAAAAATATTTTAAATCAAAAGGTTAAATTTGATGTTGAAATACCTAGTGAAGAAGAAATAATAGATTGGAGACAATGTCAATCCGAATCTATCATTACTCTAAGTAATAAAATAGAAAAGTTATTTCCAGATTCTGATAAAGAAAAGAAACAAAAACAAGTCAACAAATATGTAAACATACAAATTAGGAATTATATTAAAGGTCAAGAGCTTTTAAACAAAATGCAACAAACTTATAACTTATCTTATGAAAAGCAGGCAAGGATTAAAAGTACAATAGCTGACCATTTAGAAACTGAGTCACTGATTACTGATTTAAGTCCAAAAAAGTTCATAGAAAAAACAATGGAAAAATATAGAGCAGCTTTAATCGGGGAAAAATTCGATGAACAATTCGAATTTTCTGTTTATGAAAATTTGTTGCATGAAGCTGTTGCAAGTTGGTTAATAGATTGCCCATTAGATTTCGGAGGGGAAGATTAATGGATTTACCTTTAGAAGAAATTAAAAGTATAAGGTTCAAAAGAAGAAAAATCCCAATATCACCTACTATGAGACCCGCATATAGGATATGTCAAATCATACTAATTTTACATATTTCGTCAGTTAAACAATCAGCCTCTCTTCTAAAACTACAATTATTTAATTGGTGTTTTCAGAATGATAAAAGATTTAGTACATTAATTAATTTAAAAGAGACAAATAATTTTCCTTTAATTAACTTTGACCCATTTTTAAATAGGGCACTGAATTTAGGAGTTTCTAAAGGATATTTTGATTTTTTTGCAACCACAGGGAAATATACATTGACAATAAAGGGTGAGGAGTTAGCCGTAGGAATTATAAAGGAGAATATTCTAGAAGAAGAAATAATTCTGTTAAATAAATTGAAGAAAAGTTTATCTGACACATATATACAATCTTCATTTAAAGAGAGGTTTAGTACATGAAAATTTTAAATTTAATGTGTTTGAAATTGACTATAGATACAGTTGAAGGGAAATTCGGGTCAAATGTTCCATTTAAAAAAGGCTTTAATGTACTAAGAGCTAAGAATACAAAAGGCAAAAGCTCAATAATTAATTCAATTTTATATTCATTAGGTATCGAAGAGTTACTGGGAGGTAAGAATGCCAAGACGATGAAGCCTGCTTTAAAAGATAAGTTAAACTATCAAGATAAGGAATTAAATGTATTAGAGTCCAAAGTACAGTTAGAGTTTTCTAATAAAAATGGTGAAATTATTACTGTTACAAGGTGGATTAAATCAGAGAGTATAGATGAGAGGTTAATAAGAGTACATGATGGACCTTTACTAACCACAGAAGAACATTATAACTATAATGATTTTTATGTTCATTTAAAAGGTTCGGCTGTAGAAAATGCAGGCTTTCATAGTTATCTTGCGAAGTTTTTAGGTTTAGAATTACCTAAAGTACCTGCATTTGATGGAGGAGATAATTTATTATACTTACAATCTCTTTTTCCTCTTTTTTTTATTGAACAAATTAAAGGATGGAATAGTTTTTATGCTCCTATTTCTGGGAATTTTGGAATTAGAGATTTGCCTAAAAGAGCATTTGAATATCTATTAAAAATGGATGTTATGCATAATACTAAAGAAAGAGAAGCTCTAAAGCTATTAAGAAGAGTCCTGGCTAATGAGTGGTCTACATTAAAGGGGAAATATTTGGATTTGGCAAGGTCAATTAATGCTATAGTTGAATCTTTACCTGATTCTCCAACGTTATTAGAGAACTTGACACTGAAAATTTATGGCAAAGATAACAAACCTATTTCATTGCATGATAGAATTTTTGAATTAGAAGAGTCAATAAAAAGAAAAGAAAATCTAAAAATTAATAAAATAGCAGATGTAAGTGATAAATATGAAGAAAAAATAAATGAACAAGAAGTGATAGTTCAATCTCTTCAAAATGAAATTAATTCTTTAAGACAAGAGTTAAATTTAGAGCAAAAGAATCAAAGATACATGGTTGATAATTTGAAAAATTTAGAAATTGATTTAAAAAGAAATAAAGAAGCTGAGAAACTTAATAGGTTAGGTTCTAATGTTGATGAAAATTTTTCGAAAAAAATATGTCCAACTTGTATGCAAAAAGTTGAAGATACATTAATGCCAATGGATTTAAAAATTCAGCCGTTAGAACTAAAAGAAAATATTAGGTTTGTGGAAGAACAAATTAAGACATTAAATTTCGGTGTTAAACAATCTCATAATGTCATAGAAAATAGAACTCTAAAGTTAAAAGCATTAAATACTAACCTTGAGAAAGAAAGAAGAGATTTAAGATTATTAAAATCTGAGTTATCTGAAAATCCTCATTTACCAACAAAAAGGGAACTAAATTATTTAGTCGATAGTAAAATTACCTTAATAAAAATGCAAGAAGCATTAAGTAACTTTGAAAAGTTACATATAGAGTACTTGAGCATTACAAAGAGGTGGAGAAAGTATTTAAGTAGATTAGAAAATTTACCCAAAGAATACTTTTCTAATAAGGATAAGGAAAAGTTGGGATTTTTTGAAACTGAATTTAAAGTGCTGTTAACTAAATTTAATTACTCAAGCGTCAAAGTTAGCGATATATCTATTTCACATGATAAATATACACCTATTGTTAGTGGTTTTGATATTAAATTCGATTCCTCTGCTAGTGATAGCATAAGGTTAATTTGGTCTTATATTATTTCATTATATTTATGTTGCTTAGAGTATAATTCCAATCATGTCAACTTATTAGTGTTTGATGAACCTGGTCAACAACAAATGGATATTAATAGTCAACAAGAATTATTTGTGGCTCTATCAAATGTTAAAGGGCAATCAATAGTTGGTTCATCACTAACTATGAAAGAGGTATTAGAGATATCTAGGGGGTTAGATGTAAATATAATTAATTTAGGGGATGAATATATAATAAAACCATTACAGTAAGAAACACTATAAAAAAATACTTTAATATACATGCCTAAAGGGGATAATAATGTTAGGATTCTTTTTATTTATGCTTATACTTGCTATTATAATAAGCGTTGTTACATCTATAATTGGAGGTACATCTAAATTAAAATATGTAAAAGGAAAAAGAGATTTAGTAGAAAAAACTATAGTAGATTATAATGTACAAGACTATGAGTGGCAACAATTTGACCATGGAGATATTATTCTTAATGATAGGGAATATGGACAAGTATTTCTTTTGATGGATGGTTGGACAGCTATAGTGCAACACGAAACTATTAAGGATGTGGAGTTGATTATAGATAATGATATCGAGTATAAAACTTCTCTATCTAGTGAACTGGAAGAGCAATTGTAGGAGGATTACTTGCAGGTGGAATTGGTGCTGTTGTAGTTGGAGCTACAGCTAGGAAAGATGGAAGAATAAAAATCAATAAAATCGATATCATGATAAGCACTTTAGAAGGAAGAGTCCATACTGTTAAGGTTTTTGATGAAGAAAGACCTTTAGAAGCAGGGACTAGTGAATATGAAGAATGTCATCAAATTGCATTAGTATGGAGCAAAAAATTTTCTTCCATTATGCGAAGAAATGAGCAGGCAGACTAAACTAGTAGAAATACTTAAGTAAATAAGAATTTGATAAAATGAAGAAGTAAGGATGATTTCATGAAAATAGAAGTAAATTCCCTCAACAGATTAATATAAAAATTTTACTAAAGCGTAAAAATCCTACATTTCTATGAAATAGTATTCTGAGAAATGATGGGTTTAATGTAATGTATTTTTATCATAAATCCATATTGAAATGGAAATTTTACTGGATGTTCATATAATATTGTTAGTTTTTAAGAAATACAATTTTAAAAACTCAAATCTAAAATATGTTTTAGATAATAGTATGAAAACTCTATTAGATTTATTTCTATGAATTTTGTTGGATTTGAGAGGAGTGGTGTTTGATTGAACGAGAATGAGATTTCTCATGAAATAAGGAACATTGCATCTTCATGTATGAAAAGGTGGGGAGAAGAGGATAAAAAAACTGTTAACTTTGAAAGGAGATTAGATTCATTTATAAAACAAATAGAAACTAATGTTACACTTAGGACAGTTTTTTTAGAATTAATCAAACAATACAATTATTATTCAAGAAAACACATAGAGGAACTTTTGAAGCAATTCTATAAAAAAGTTACGGATGACTTGAGGCTAGTTGAAGATGTAACGATATACTCTAGGATAGAGGATGATTCAAAAATTGATAGTTCTAATTCGTTTCTAGAAGAATTTAAAGTTATTAATGAAATCTCAAATCACTTTAGTCACGCTATCGAAAAATTAAAAGAAGCCGATTTTAATGAAATAGAAAATATTGTTTTCCTTGATGATGTTATTGGCTCTGGGAACACTGTAAAAACATTTTTTGAAGAAAATAAATCAAAGTTGTTGAAGGTAAATAATTTTATATTTTGTATTGAAGTATTGGATGAAGCAAAGGATTTTCTTAATGAATATTTTCGTGAAAATGGATTTGAATGTAAGATAATATCTGGAAACATTCATAAAAAAGCATTCTGTGAGGACCATATTTTTGATGATAGATGTAAAGATTATGAGCAATTATTGAAAGATTTCGAAATGAATTTATGGGGAGGAAGAAAGAGAAATAAAAATATATTGGGTTATGAAAATAGCCAAGCTACTATTTCATTCTTTAGAAATACTCCTAATAATACAATTAGTTCATTTTGGTATCAGAATAAAATGTGGGAGGGTTTATTCCCTAGAGACGATAGAAAACCCTTATTCAAACGAGGTAATAGAAATAAAAAAAATGCTGTATACAACATGTCAAGATTGAAAGAGGTTTAAATGGTTGATTTTAAAGAACTTTTAGTATTGATATATTTAAATGATTATAAAGATGAGTATCTGTTTACAGAGATAAAACAACTCTGTAACTTTACTACTTCTCAAATGAAACAAACATTGGATAAATTAATTGAGAAGGGGTTATTGCTAAATCAAGATGGTAGTTTAATTTTAGGTTCAAAAGGTGAAGTACTATTAAAAGAAAAAGGGTTGACCAATGTATCAATTGAAGAATTATTTCAAATGGACACGGTTACTTTAAGTTTGAAAAAAACATTATCTTTCGATGATGTCTTCATACCGAAGAATTTTAAATTATAATTGTAGTTGTTTTCTAGAATTGAGCAGCGAGTCGCTGTTCGTGAAGTAAAGTTACTATGTATCTATGATACTAATTTTCAAGAGCGTAAAATTAGTATCATACAACAAAGAAAATCACTTTGTTGTATACACCAGTAAACGTGGTGTATAGGTAAATTAAATAATCCAGTAGAAAATAACGGTAGAGGTATTTTATGGATATAATAAAATTGGAACAAAGCATGAGGTTAGAAGGTCATCGGGCAGATTATATTAAGTTGTGTAAAGATTATGCGATTAATCTTAAAAGGAATGAACTACCGGTTATTTTTAATATTGAGCATTTAGCAAAACTTATTGGAATTAATGCTGATGAATGTTATGCATACTATCAACTATCATCTAATCTTTATAATGAATTATTAATTCCAAAAAGAACAGGAGGTCAAAGGGTAATTAATGCGCCTTCTGAAAACCTAAAGTATATACAACGATGGATACTAGATAATATATTAAGTAATGTTAGTATTTCTGTTCATGCTAATGGATTTATTAATGAAAGGTCAATTGTTACAAATGCGATACAACATATCGGAAAAAAATGTGTCATTAATCTTGATATAAAGGATTTCTTTCCAAGTATAACTTATATACAAGTTTATAACCTTTTTAATAGACTAGGTTATTCAAGGCATCTTTCTATGGTTTTCACAGGCTTATGTACATTAGATAATAAATTACCTCAGGGTGCGCCGACAAGCCCGTATTTATCGAATATAATATGTAAAAATTTAGATGATAGACTCTCTTTATTAGCTTCACACATTAATGCGTCCTATTCTAGGTATGCTGACGATATAACTTTTTCCGGCGACAGAGGTATAACTAGTTATATAAAGTTAATTAAGAAGGTGGTACAAGAAGAAAGATTCTTGATTAATGAAAAGAAAGTAAGGGTCCAGTTTCAATACCATAGACAAATGGTTACAGGCTTGATTGTTAATGAGAAGTTAAGTATTCCTAAAAAGACAAGAAATTATTTAAGGCAAGAGATTTATTATTGTCAAAAGTATGGGGTCAAAGACCATATGTCAAAGAAAGGATTATATAAAACTAATTATCAAGGACATTTGACTGGATTAGCACAATTTATAAAAATGGTTGATTCAAAATTAGGTGAAGAGTATTTGAAGTCACTTGATAAAATTGATTGGGAATCATAATTGATTTTGAAATTGTAATTTAATTTTTAAATCAATTGAAAATCGNTAATGTATAAAATATATTAGATTGTATAGAACACTAAAATCATTCTAGTATACTAATTGAAATTTTTTACAATCATATTATGTAAATATTCTTTTAAATAGGTGTTTTTAATAATGGCTTTTTGTAATATACATGAGAAACAATATGCTCTTTAATGCTAACAGTTTAAAGAATTTCTCACATGGATTCATTAATCCTTGAGAATTTGTACTTTTTTACAATTTTTTTAACTATTACTTTGGAGATTATTAGTATTTATAAACACAACTACACCATTTGCCGGTGACCTACACCCCGCACATGTGAAGTGTGTTGAATTGATGTCATGGGTAGAGAAATAATGTGTTGACAGAGAGCAGAGATACTGAAAAGTTAATAGAAAAGTAGATGAAAAAAGCATTGAAAAGAGGTTCCGATAGCGATGAGAGGAAAAAGTATAAATTTATTTTTAATGGATGGAGAGCCAAACGGCAGAATAAAATGTACACTTGCCAATTGGACAGGATTGGCATATAAAATTCCACGAACAAAACTGGACAGCTGCAAAGGAAGAGATGACCTCTCACAAAGCGGTGTATATTTTCTATTCGGAATATCAGATCAAACAGGTGAAAGCGTAGTTTATATAGGACAAGCAGGTGTTAGAAAGAATGGGGAAGGGATATTATGCCGTTTACAAGAACATAAGCGCAATTCAAATAAGGATTATTGGACAGAAGCTGTAGTATTTACGACTTCGAACAATTCTTTCGGTCCCACTGAGATAAGCTATCTTGAAAATAGGTTTACAAAAATCGCAAAAGAAGCAGAACGTTATGTTGTTAAAAATGGCAATGATCCTACTTCCGGAAATATTACAGAAGAAAAAGAAAGCGAGCTAGAAGAGTTTATTGACTATACAAAAATTATAATGGGCACGCTGGGGCATAAGGTTTTTGAACGACTCGCTGATTCTAAAACAACAATAACTTCAAATAATGATGTTTTCGAAAGTGATGACAGAATCCTTCATATGAAACGCAAAATCCGCAAAAGCGGTAGAATAATTGAGGCTAACTGTAAGCAAACATCTGAGGGCTTTGTTGTATTAAGAGGAAGTGGCATAGAGCGAGAAGGTTCTAACAGTATTCCACCCGGTATAAAAGAAACTCGAAAATCAGCAAAAATTGACGATGGGGGCATCTTGCAAGAGGATATTCTTTTTAAGAGCCCCAGTTATGCCGCAGCATTTGTAACAGGTAGTAGTGTAAACGGCTTGATCGAATGGAAAACAAAAGAAGGTATGACTTTAAAAGAAATTGAAAATAGTGAAGATAACTTGTTTGAACAAACTGCGAATACCATTTTGAATTAAAAATAATGAATTGATTATTGATATTCCAAGGTGTCTAAGAAATGTTTTAGGAGAAAAGTGAGGGAAACAAATAGCTTATGATAAACACTTCTCAAAGTGGTTTGAAAAAGGAACGGATTCTAACATACCCAACGCCAAGAATGAATTGTCTGCTTTTGTCCGTAACATTGATGATATGTACAAAAACAGATTTATCTAAGCATGAAGAAACAGTGCAGGCATAAACAAAGCTATAAAAATCCCTCATTAATAAAATTGATTTAGAAAAACACAACGATCGATTGGAGGCGTACCATAGTGGCTGATATAAATCTAATACACGATTTCGCAGTGAAGTGGGTTGATAAATTCAAAGACCAACAAATCAACTACATAGAACTGGTTGACCACTATATGGCAGATGACTGTGCTGCCCTTGGTTTCAAGATGGACTGCGGTCTTGCCTTTGGGCGTATGTATGATAAGGCTGTTTATGATAGCATCGCACTTGATAAAATCATCGATGATGTGACCGATATTTCCTTGCTTGGTTCTGCTATATACTCAAGATGGAGATATTTTAATCACTGGGCATATGACGGAGCAGAGATTTTAGCACAAAATAATCGTGCGTGGTTTATTTTAGCACTTAGCCGACTGGCTTTCCTATCAGGAGAGGATCCATTCATATTCCAAGGGAAACTGAAAAAGATATGTATTATATCCAATAATATCTGTTATGGTCCAATACCAGTACCGAGTGATGAAGTGGAACAGCGTATTACGATCAATGAGCAAGGTCGTGTATGGTTTTCTGGATATAACTTTGGACACACAGACGGAAAATATGAAAAAGCGAGGAGCAAGAATTTCAAAATTGAAAAGGCATCAGCGAATAAGTTACTTAATGCGGTTTCCAACTATTTCGGAAATGAGTATATGGAGGTTTTCGCCACGGATATTGGTAACTGGATAATGGAACTGACCAATACTGAAGGGGCAATATATAAATTTCGAGGTTCACTTTGTGCCGATTTTAGTTATGAAGGCACGGATTTGTCAGACCTTGTACGTGATACAGTTGGCATGGGTGACTTATATGTCTTTGACGGAAACTGTAAGCCGGACGTTATAAACGGAATTGCTTTAGATTATCATAGGGTTACGAAAATGAAGACAAATAAATTATCAGAAAATGCCGCGTGGAGTTTGTAACGTGGGATTATATGGAACACTTGATTATAGATAGAGAAACGGAAACTCTTGAACATATTCAGAATATTGGAACTGGATGCAAGGTTTCTCGGAAATATGAGATTGAAGGCGGTATTGAACATTTGCTCGATGAATTTGATGCTAAGCGATTGTTCAGCAAAATCGTTGGTAATCCCGATGATGTGATTGATACACCGAACGAAATGAAGGACTATAAAATCACCATTGACTACAAAAAGAACCAACAGCGTATTATCACAGGCTCATTTGATAAAAATAATTTACCGGAAGATTTTGGAGAGTTTGCAGATATGGTAATTGATTTCATGAACTTTTATGGTTTGGGTGAAATACTGGACCCTTCAGTGTACGCTAAAGTATTTCGCCGCAAGACGGATTATATCTTTTGTAGTGTAACCTTTGATGAGGGCCAGAAATCCTATTACTATTTGACCGAAGACGACAGCATTAAGGTTGATGATTTTGTGATTGTGCCTGTGGGGAAAGATAATCACAGGGCGATTGTAAAGGTGGTTAACATTGAATATTTTGGTGAGGATCATGTTCCAATGCCCGTGAAAAAAACAAAGTACATTATAAGAAAATGTACGGATGTAGAATATGATTTGCCAGATGAATAATAGCTTGTTCAATATGATGTTAAGAGTAATGAAGTGGCACCTATAATGAATTTGATGATAAAATAGAATTACAAAACAGGGAATGATTGGGTGTTGAATCCCAAAATCCTCTTGTTATATTAAGACAGAAATGGATAGAAACAGTAATGATAAGATATTTTTTTATAATGAATAGCTAAATCACCCAGAAATTCCGAATGGTTAAAGGTTAATGGGAGGGTTGATACTGTTGGTAGAAAGAGGATTTACTGAAGGTGACTGGAAGCTTTTTAGAAATAAGATAGCGGATTGGCAGGAAGCCTATATAGACAGGAACAATAAGGAATACATAAAATTACTAAGTGAAGATGCGAATCCGTCAGAGAAATTTTGGGGACTGGAAGAGAGGATAAAAGAAGATACCGGTGTTAGAGTAGAAATGAGCCGCTCAAAGCTTATTTTTAACATTATTTCACTTATAAATGAAGGTGTAATTAGCTATGAGGATCTCGAAGAATTTAGTGATGAACTGAAGGAAACGGCGAGATTTTTTCTTGAAAGTTAATTTGGGGTTTATGAAATTTTGAAATGAAATTCAGAGAGATATAGACAAGTCGGAATTTTGATGTCACTTGGGTTCACTCAACTAATGTCTAATTAAAAAATAAAATGTTAATACGAGCGACAACGACTAAAATCGTCAAGGTTGAAGACGAAATCATGAGAGTTAAGGCTAGTTGTGTGGTTGGTCTGTTTGCTTTAAATAAAATCTGATAGAATGATAATAGCCGAAATTGTTGGGCTGGTTGGATGTCACTGTTTCTTTTCCGTCATGGGAAAGGAGGTGATAATCATGGATCTAATTCTTGAGTTTTTAAAAGAAGTTCTGAAGGGAGTTACACGTGCAATCAGTGCGCATCTCTTTCAGAGAACCTTTTTAGACAAAAAGAAAGCCACCCCGCGCCGTAGGAAGCATAAGGGTGGTTCTCGAAAAACTAAATAAATTTTTGACAACCACTGCCCTAACGGCTGAGGCTGTAAAGAGGAGAGTTCACGCTCTTCTCTCTTTTATTATCTATACCCATTTTAGCTGAAAAGTATGTATGATTCAAGTGAATATGTTTCATGAGTCAAGTGAGTAATTTGTGGACCCTTTTTACGCTAAACAATAAGTTTGAAGAAAGGCATGATGAGACCATGACATTTTTAGAAAAAGTAGAGCAAGCACTTCGGGCCAATGATCCTTATGTTCAAGATTACGCACTTCACTCCTTATCGAATTCTTTTCTTGCGACCGAAGAAACATTTTTACTTTCCTTAGAAGCAATAGGAGAAGGGGCACCGCTTTTGCCTTTTATTGATTTTCTTCCAATTGGAGAAGAAGGCTTATTGAAAGTTTTGGACAAGTTAGAAGAAGTCGACCAGGTTCAGAAGATCCACTATTTAAGAATACTTTCAAAAGCGCCTGTTCATTTGAAATTGAAGTATGAACAACGGTTAACTGATTATCTCGATTCTAGATATTTGAATGATATCAAAGAAATGAAAACATTAAACGAAGAACAATTATTTGAGAATCTTGGTCAGATATTTAATGATTTAGAGGAAGATGGATACCATCAACATATGTATGATTTTGGGAAATTGATGTATGATGAGCTAATTGAACGTGGTGACATTCCTGATTGGGAAGTGGAGAATAGTATCCGCCAGAACAGAGATGACAATGGTCATTTGTATTATGCGGGGATATATAACCTTTATGCGGCAGGTGAAAAGGCTCTCCATTCCGTTCTTCCAGATTTAATTAAGGTGTTAGAAAACCAAGAAGAAGGTGACCTTGTACTTGAAGAAACAGCAACGGCACTCATCAAGATCGGAACTAGTGAAGTGGTACAAGAAGTTGAAAAGATTGCCCTTTTAGAAAGTACGTGTTTTTATAGCATTGATGTATTAGCAAATATTAAGACAATCGAAGCCGAGGATGCCCTATTGCGTCTCCTTGGACAAACAAATGATATTATGCAAAAAACATTAATTGCAGATGCTTTATGTAAGCAATTTTCGGTACGGGCGATTCCTCAGGTTGAAAATCTGATAAATGAAGGTTATGATTCTGGAATGGTGGACCTCGAAGAATCACTTTATGCCAATCTTGTAATCAATGAAATCAAACATCCTCATTTAGAGGAAATGCGAAATCGATTACAAAAAAAGAATGATGATGCTAAAGTGGATAGTTTAGCAAAAAAGACACTCGTGAACGAAGTAAAAATAGGTAGAAACGATCCATGCCACTGTGGAAGTGGAAAAAAATATAAGAAATGCTGTATGTAATAAGTGAGCGTAGTAAAACTTACAGCAGAATTATTAATATTTTAAAAAAGTTCTATTAAAAGGAGTGGTCCCCGAGTTTACTTAGGGACCTTACCTTTTTATCCGTTAAACGATAATCTCTTCCTTATAAAATCGTTCTTTCTCTTTATTCATCACGACTTTGTATATATAAAAGCCTAGCAGTAGGAACAAGGTCGAGCTTACTATATAAATCGGTCGAATCGCCAGACACTCTGCGAATAAACCAATAAGTATAATCATTACGATCGTGCCAACGGCTTCAATCATACCAACAAGATTTGTGAAACGCCCCATGATCGAGACAGGAATATGGTTTTGGTAAAACGTCAAAAATCCTACATGTGCAAACGTCATCGCAAACGTTAGTAGAAAGACACCAATCGAAGCTGCGATAAAAGAGTTTGAGAAGGCAAAAATTAAGTACCCAATCGGTGTTATGATAGCCCCAAATCCCATCAAATCATTCATTTTGAGTCGTTTTGCAAACCAAGCATTAAGAAGTGAACCTGCCACCATTCCAAGACCCGCAATCCCTACCAAAAATCCATAGGTGCTTTCTGAAAATAGTAAGACTGTCGTTGCAAATGCTGCCTCGAGTGAATCAATTCCAGCTAAAAAGATTCCAAATCCACCAAATAATATATAGACCCAAGTAACATGTGTATGTTTTCGTCCAAAGGAAATAACTAATTTCCAATCTTCTTTGATAACCTTAGACGTTATTCTCGTATAGATAACATCCCTTTCTCTGTCTAGATTTGGAAGGAGCACAATGACCAAGGCTGAAAGAAATAAGGCAATAGCATTAACGAAAATCGCTATTTGTGGTGTGCTAACAACAAAGAGAAGGCCGGCAATTGATGGTCCTATAATGAAGCCACTCGACTGAATAAAGTTACGCAACGAGTTGAAGCGTTGACGATTCTCTTTAGGAACCAGCTTTGTCATATATACAAGCGATGTCGATCCAAAGATGGAACTTCCCATGTTAATTAGAAAGACGAGTGCATAGATGTAAAACAATGAATCTACAAACGGCAAACAAAAGATAAGACATGCTCGTATGTTATCTAATGTGATCATGAGCGTACGTTTATTAAGCCGATCAATCAATGAACCAGCCCATACATCGGTTACAAGTGTTGCAACAGGAATAAGGATGTATAATATAGCAACGGCTAACGGCGATCCTGTTTTCGCTAACACCATGAGGTTTAACGCGAGTAAATAAATCCAAGCACCAATATTTGATATTCCAATCCCAACGAGTAAAAGCAAAGGGGCTTTCCAATTCATGTAGCACCACTCCTAACATTTTTTAGCAAAGAAAAAAAGTCTCACCCCCAAGGTTATTAGCCTTGGGGACGAGACTTCTGATTGTTAGAAGTTCGCGGTGCCACCCCAGTTTGTTATTGTATCGCTACAACAACCTTTTCAAGTACGTCATGTAAACATGGTTATACTCTATCTCTTTAACGGGAGAACCCGGCACACCATCACTCTCTAATGAAAGATCCTTTGTACAGCTCAGAGGCTTGTTTCCCTATGCCATTACATCCTCCATTCCCACCATCAGGAGTTCTCTGTTATGCTTGTGCACAAGTACTCTTCTCATCATCGCCTTTTAGTTTTCTTAGTATATCAAATGTTCAGAATGATGTATAGGTAGTATTTTTATATGAAAGGTACTTGGGGGGCGGTGGGTTGTGCCGTGAAGTTAATTGGTCATCCTTCTTGCGATAAATGACTTAACAGGTCACTGCTCCCTTTTTGGTCGTGCCGACTCCTAATGGTGATGGAGTTGTATGGAGTACCAACTGTTTAAGATGTGCCACTACTTTCATCTTGGTTGGTGGCGAAGTGAATGGGGCTTCGCCATGTGGATTTTGTATGAATGTTACTTATGGGTGATGGGTTACTTTGAAGTTAGCTGGTTCTTTATTCCCTTCGCACCTTTTCGTGCAGATACTCCAAGGTTTGGCATCAGTATCTGCACATAAGACGGCTCTTTGTGCAGATACTCTAAGGTTTGACATCAGTATCTGCACATAAAACGCTTCTTTGTGCAGATACTCTAAGGTTTGACATCAGTATCTGCACATAAAACGCTTCTTTGTGCAGATACTCCAAGTTTTGTCCTCAGTATCTGCACATAAACCCTCACTTTGTGCAGATACTTCAAGGTTTGACATCAGTATCTGCACATAAAACGGCTCTTTGTGCAGATACTCTAAGGTTTGGCATCAGTATCTGCACATAAACCCTCACTTTGTGCAGATACTTCAAGGTTTGACATCAGTATCTGCACATAAAACGCCTCTTTGTGCAGATACTCCAAGTTTTGTCCTCAGTATCTGCACATAAACCCTCACTTTGTGCAGATACTCTAAGTTTTGTCCTCAGTATCTGCACATAAAACGCCTCTTTGTGCAGATACTTCAAGGTTTGTCCTCAGTATCTGCACATAAACCCTCACTTTGTGCAGATACTCTAAGGTTTGGCATCAGCATCTGCAAATTACCCGCCTCTTTGTACAGATACTCCAAGGT
Source organism: Alkalihalobacillus pseudalcaliphilus (assembly GCA_001038565.1). Classification (GTDB taxonomy): domain Bacteria; phylum Bacillota; class Bacilli; order Bacillales; family Bacillaceae_D; genus Alkalihalobacillus; species Alkalihalobacillus pseudalcaliphilus. Next base: position 486,104 of record LFJO01000006.1, on the reverse strand, counting down.
TTCGCGTCTTTACCTTCACAAACCTTTATTAATCGTTAAGTTGGCGATAGCTGACTTTCATCTTTGTGGGTGGTGGAGTGGTTTTGGCTCCGCTATGAGGGTTTTGTATAGAAAGGTTTTAGGCATCTTGAATAGCATTGATGTGAATAAATGGTTACTTATTGAGAATTGTTTTCAATTGTAGTATGCTAGATATAAAGACATAATCATTGAGGAGAATAAATCATGCAAATATACTGGCCTAAAATCAAGAAGATTATTGAAGAAACGCCTGAGGTTAAAACATACTTACTCGAATGTCCAGAAGGTTTTACGTGGGAAGAAGGTTCACATACTCATTTTGCATTGGAAGGATTTAATGCGGGGGAGAAGCCCAATCGTAGTCTCATTCGTCACATGTCGATTTCTACCTTACCACATGAAAAGGTAATCGGTATTACAACACGAATCAAGGAGCAGTGCTCTGAATTCAAAAGGATCTTAAGAGGTCTTGATGTAGGCGATCAAGTCGCGATATTTAAAACACATACCAATGTACCACTAAGAAGAGAAGGGAAAAATGTGTATCTGCTATCAGCAGGTGTTGGGCTGGCAACGTTCAGACCACTTGTCCTTGATTATTTCAATCGTGCAGATGACGTGAATCAAATTCATTCCTTAAACGTTGATTCATCAAAAGACTTCTTATTTACCGATATTTTTGAGACAGCACCTGAGAAGAATTTTACTTCTCAGTTTGTTGATAATCGTCATGATTATTATAATGAGGTGAAGAATCTTGCAGCAGACAAGGAAGGCCTTTTCTATGTAGTTGGTAGTGACGAATTCCTGAAGCAGAACATAGAATTATTACTAGAACAAGGAATTAAGGCAGAGCAGATTAAGCTTGACAAGCACGAAAGACAGCTACCTGATTTTTTAACATTGGATTTATCTAATCAAGCGTAATCACAAGTCTAAAACCTCAACAGTTAGACGGCAACCCTAACTTGTTGGGGTGCTTTTTGTTTGTAGTACTTTTCTGCTCAAGAGTACAAACCATACAAACGCGACTTAAAAAGCCTTACTAGCTATGCAACGAATAGCTGCATTGCGATAAATAAAGCAATAGCCCAGATAGTTAGAGCTGATAGTTTGTTAATCATGTTTATAGCTTTTCCCCTTTTATCAATCCTTTTCATAACTCTCCCAACGACAGCCAGTAGAAAAAAAGCTATCCATGAAACAAGTATGCAGGCAATGGTAAAAGCGGATAATTCTAGACTCGTCGTATATTGCACAGAATTGATACCAATAACACCTACTGTATCTAATAAAGCATGTGGGTTAAGCAATGATACGGATAAGGCAAATATTATTTGTTTTTTGATATTTATCGGTCCTTTTTGTTCTACACTCTTGGCTTCCGATTTCCAAATCGACCAGCCTATATAAATGAGAAAGAGAAATCCTACTGTGTAAAATAGAATCTGCAACTGTGGTACAGCCAAAATAATCATTGAAACTCCTAATACAGCCATCAAAATTAAAACAGTATCACACAGAGCGGCGGTTATGACCACAGGCATAGCCAATCGTAACTTTTTGTGAGAAGCACCTTGATTAAAAATAAAAATATTTTGGGGACCTAGTGGAAGAATAAGGGCACCGGCTAAAATGAACCCATGAAGAAAAGCAGTTACCATTTCATATCACTCCTTGCTTGTTGATTTATCGTAAAGGATCCGTTACGTTTAATAAACAACCAATTGGTTGCATCTTTAACCAACCAATTTTATGGAGGGGTTCGCTTGAGTTGGAAGCCAGATCATTCATCTACCATTTCGCTTTTTCAGCAAATATCAATTTGGATAGTGACACAAATAGAGCAGGGGATTTGGCCAGTTGGAACGAAACTGCCATCACAGAGGAAGTTAGCTGAGAACCTCAGAGTAAATCGAAGTACGATTGTTCAAGTTTTGGATGAATTGAAAGCAGAAGGTTTATTAGTTTCGAAGGCTGGTAGCGGCATATACGTGAATGCACGAAGTTGGGAATATGTTGTGAAAAAGTCAGCCCCTGATTGGCGCACTAGAATAAAGCAAAGTTACTATAAATCTAACATTCAAACGATTCAATCGATCAACGAACATGAGATGAGTCCACAGATGATGAGGTTAGGAACGGGTGAGCTATCACCAGAGCTGATCCCTACTAAAGAGCTTCAAGAATTCATGGGTTCTATTTCAATAACAAGTAGGGAATTTGGTTATTCTGATCCAATGGGTGATCGTGAGTTAAGAGAAGTACTAACAAGGTATTTACATAGTCAGGGAATAAGTGCCACACCTGAAAATATCTTAATCGTATCTGGTGGTTTACAGGCATTGCAATTAATTTCTATTGGACTCATCAATATGTACGGTAAAATCTACTGTCAATCACCGTCCTATCTACATTCATTACCCTCACTCCCATCTGAAGCCATGAATAATAGCCAACTCAATAAACAATCGAGTGTTCTCTATACAATTCCAACTTTAAATAATCCGTCTGGAAAGATTCTTTCATTTGAAGAACGAAAAAGGCTATTAGAAGAATGTAAAAAGCTACAATTGCCCATGATAGAGGATGGTGTCTATCAAGAGCTTATATTTAGTGAATCACCACCTTCCATTAAGTCAATGGATACGGATGGACAAGTTATTTATATAGGTAGTGTTTCTAAAATTTTGAGCCCAGGTTTACGAGTGGGCTGGATGGTAGGTCCTGAATCAGTCATGAACCATTTATCAGACTTGAAAATGCAGCTTGATTATGGGACAAGTATTGTATCTCAAAAAATAGTGGCGGCATGGCTCAAATCGTCACATTATCATCAACATATGAGTTGGTTGAGAACAGAATTGAAAAAAAGAGCAGATTTTACTGAAAAACTCTTACAGTACCATTTTGCTGAACTAGCAAATTGGGAAACTCCTCAGGGTGGTTTTTATATTTGGCTCAAAATGAAAAGGCCAGTTGTTACGAAAGCTTTATTTCAACGTATGCTCAAACAAAATATTTTAATTAATCCAGGTTATATTTATCAACCTAATGACTATAATCATATAAGAATTTCCTATTCTTACTGTAGTTATCAGGAGATAGAAAAAAGTTTGGTTGCTTTAGCTGATGAGATTAGACGTTATTTGTAAAGATATGAGGCAGAGAGAGAGCGTTTGATTAAGGAATAATTTCAGATCTGGCCAAATGTAGAGAGGTATTTTGGCCTTCAAATAAGACATTCTGGTTTAGAACCAGCTATTATGATAAAGATAAAGGATAACATCACTAAAATAAGGAGGTATTTACAATGGAAAAGGTCACACCCTTTTTAATGTTTCAGGATGGAAACGCTGAGGAAGCGATGAATTTTTACACATCTCTCATTGAAGATTCAGCGATTACACATATCGTTCGGTATGGTGCTAATCAAGGCGGAGAGGAAGGAAAGGTCATGACAGCTGCTTTTACGTTAAGGGGTCAAGAATTTATGTGTATTGATAGTAACATCCAACACCAATTTACATTCACACCATCCTTCTCGATTTATTTAACATGCAGTACAGAAGAGGAAATTGACAGCCTTTATCAGCAGTTAGTTGAAGATAGACAAGCACTCATGCCCCTAGGCGATTATGGTTTCAGTAAGAAGTTCGGTTGGGTTAATGACCGATTTGGTGTTTCATGGCAATTGAATTTACCTAAATAAATACAGAAAAGATCATGTTGTGAAAGAGAGAAGAGGATGAGTAAAGTCACGAAAAGGGCTGAAGGGAATAAAGAACCAGCTAACTTCAAGGCACAATCCATCGCCCCTAAGCAACCTTCATATAAAACGCCCATGTCGGAGCAAAAATCAGCTCCGCCACCAACAAAGATGAAAGTGGTGTTTGACTCTTTGACTGGTGGTATTTCAATTAATAAGAGAAGTGGGTGAGTAAAGTCGCGAAAAGGCCTGAATGTGTCAGTTGGTTCTTTAACAGTTGGTTTTTCGTTTAATTTGACTTTGTTCTTTTTCATTTTAAATGAATGGTGTTAGATGTTTTTGTGAACTTGAGAATTAGTAAGAACCCAGCGGAGCATGAATTTCGGGAGCGGTGAGTAGAGCTCCGCATATCGCCTTTAAGTAACTTTCATATAAAAACGCTCATGGCAAAGCCCAATATTCTTTTATTTAGGCTGCTTTGTAACAGATACAATCAATCCAACTAAACAAACACCTGAATAAAAAATAAAGCTAAACCAATAAGAAGTCATATTAATTAACTGACCACCAATTGCAGAACCAAGTGACTGACCAATACCAAGTGCTAAAAAAGACAAACTGACCCCGATGGATGGCATCTCCTTAAAAAGACGTGTCCCCCATACAATAAATATACCTGTCATACATATATAGGACATGCCAAATAAAATCGATGAAAGATAAATCGTCACAATATGAGGTGCAGTTATTAATGCTATAGCCATCGACATTATGAGCAAAGTCACCTGATAAGAAATTCCAATTCCAAATTTACGAATAATACCACCAGCTATTCCACCAATAATGCCAGAGGCCCCCATTAATACCCAAAAGAAGGCACTCTCCCCACTGCTCATATTATACTGAGCCGTTAAATAACTTCGAGAAAAGGTCCAATATATAGAAGAGCCAAAGCCGATGATGAAAGAAGCAAGAGAGAGAAATTTACCCTTCACTAAAACCGATTTCTTGAGGATAGTAAGGTTTGAAGCTGAACTTTTACTAGTAGGAACACAGAGCGAGTTCCAAATAAATACGATTAATGATATAAATGTGAAAAGTAAAAAAGCAAACCGCCATTGCTCAGCAAACACAATAGCAATCGGTCCTGACAAAATAAGTCCAAAGCTTGTTCCACTATTAATCCACGTGTTTCCATTGTCGATCTCATCTTTTTTTAAATTCGTTGTAATCATTTGACTAAAAGCCGGAGATGCCCACCCACTGCCTATACCCGCAATAAATGTACTGGCTGTTAGGAAATAAAGATCTTGAGCAAGTGAGATGCCTAATAACCCTAAAGTTGCACTTAATCCGGCAAATTGAATGACTCTTTTTTCGCCAAATTTATTAACGCAGTTGGAAGACGTGAGTAAAGCTAATGTATAGGCGAAATAAGCAGCTGAGCTAGCCATACCAGCTTCACTTTCTGATATTCCAAGAGATGAAGAGATATGTGGTAAAAACAAACCAAAGCTGAATCTAGCTAAGGCATAAGTTACACCGATCAAAGCGATCCCAGGTAATACGAGTCTCCACATTTTCATTTCACTCCTTAGTTAATATTATATAGAACGATCATTATATATATTTTGTAAAAAAAAGCAAATGTGATTGAGCATTTACTTTTATATGAAAGTTAACTAAAGACAATATGCTCATCTTCGATGATCGCTCCGGGAATGAGGGGCCCGCTTTCCCAGGCGGGCGCTGAGCTAACCGGCTCTGCCGGTGGATCTCAGCCTGCCCTTTCCTCCTGCAGGAGTCGGCCACCCCATTCCCTCCGCTAGGCTGGAGCAAACTCAATGGTCTGTTTGTCCTCTTCTCATTAAAAAAACAATGAAAAAGTTTAAAAAAATACCAAATGAATGAAATACCAATAGTCAAAGAGCCAAAAAACACTTTCATTTTTGTTGGTGATGAATTGCATGGCAAGTCATCATGGAAGTTTTATATGAAAGTTACTTATGGGCGATAGTTCGTGCCTTGAAGTTAGCTGGTCATCCATCTGCGATAAATGACCTTAGCAGGACATAGCTCCCTGCTTGTGCGGCTGACTCCTCATGGTGTTCGAGTTGTAAACGTGCCAGATCTTTAAATAGTCGCCACTACTTTCATTTTTGTTGGTGGCGAAGTGATTGCTCCGACATGGGTGTTTTATATGGCATGATCTACTGTGTACAGCAATTCTTTGGAAACCTTATTCCAATCCACGACTTCTGCTAGTGAAGTTGCTCCCTCTAATAGCATGGAAAGACGTATCGATTCGTTTTGACTAAAATGAAGACTTTCCAAAAAGGTTAAGAAGGTCTTTTTATGAGTTATGACATATTGATTAATCTGGTTCTCTTCAGCTGGATACTCCTCTTTAGCTCTGAGAAACATACATCCTTTTTTATGAGTTGCAATCCAATCCAGATGGGCTTTTGCTATTAATTGAGCATTCGTGTTCACATCAGCCTCTTTTTTTACCACTTTCTGCAAGAGAGAGAAGTACTTCTCTTCACGGTATTTCAGTACTTCTAATACCAGTTCTTCCTTTGAATTAAAATGGTTATACATGGTCATTAATGCAACATTTGCTTCTTCTATTATCTTTTTAAGGCCGATCGAATGAAAGCCATGTTCATAAAATAGTCTCTCTGCCTGACTAATTAAATCCTGTCGTTTTTTACTCATATAACATCACCTTTAGATAGAATGGTCATTATATTATTAACATAAGGATGGTTTAAATGCAAATCAAGTATGTTTTGGGAATTCTAAAAAAACTGGGGGATGTGGGCCAAGCGGTTTTGTTCATTAAGGATAGCTTGGTTTAATGATGGCTCATTTTGAAGATGCTTTTGACAAATGCTTCTTTAAATTCTGTGTATTGCTTGATACATGTCGCTGTCTTTTTTACATAGGTCGATTTAATCTCTTCATATTGCTTTCTTGCTTGTTCATGGGACTTGAGGTAGTCTCTGAAGAAGAGCAGATTGTTCCGAAGCTCCTGTTGAGATATTCCTTTAATTGCGTGCTACCAATATGTTCTACACGAACTCCCTCAATATTTAGACTCTCCACTATTTCCCTTTTCACTCGATTATATTCAATATTCCATTCTGATGTATATTTCACTAATCTAACTTCCTCTTTCTTTAATCCTAAGTTCATGATTTTCCTCCTTATAAGAATTTACCTGATCATAGTAACCTATATCAAACAGAGAATTTTCTATATGGCTGATAAATCAAAAGAAACAGTTAATTATCTATCGATTAACGTTAGTATAGTGATACTATAATAACTAGAATGTATCAACTCTATATTTCAGTGAGGGGTAACAACTATGCTAGTAAAGAATCATACATCAACAGAAGTGAAAGGCTTAAGGAGGGTCATGCGTGTTAATGAACTATGGGATTATGAACATTTGTTTATTAGGTATGAGACAGAAGAGATTGAATGACTAGAGAACTCTTACTCTGCCTTCAAATAGACTTTTATCATAGGAATTAAACGTATAATTGAAAATCAAAAGGAGTGGTCTGGTGGTGTATTTCTCAAATAAAAAGAAAATACGAGGCTGGAAAAGACAAAAAGCAAAAATTGAAATTTGGAAAGAACAGGCCTTACATTTGGATGTGGACACTTTAAGGGAGTATCAAAGGGATTACGTTAAATTATGGATAGATCCCTTTTATTCACTAGAAAAAAGAAATCCTCCTCATTGGTATAATCAACTTTTGCTAGAAGCTATGATTGACGTGTATCAAGAATGGAACCGTAAAATGGAGGCTGAAAATGAGGAATTCTATTTGAAGATTTGGCTATTTGAGCCTCGTTTTATCCAATCTCAAGTTGTTGTGGCTTACAGAGAGGCACTTCATTTCTATCATCATACGTTCAAAAAAAGAGAGAACGATAAAGCATTTCCCTTCTATCAATTTCACTCCTTAAGAGACAAGTTAGAACAATTCGACTGGAGCCTACATATAGACTCAGATTATTATGATGAGAATGATCTGCAGGGATGGTTAGAAGAAGGACTGTCTTCAGAGAAAGAAATATCAACAATTAAACGAAAAGCCTCTGAAACGATTAAAAATGAATATGGAAATCATCTAATATACTGCATGGATAAAGGTGACGTTTGGATAGGGACTTTGAAGTGAGTAATTCCAACCAGATAATAATAATAGTATGGTGCCGATTTTTAGCGTAACAGCTTTTATTTTCAATAATGAGCAGAGGAAATAGGAAATACTGCTACTTTTTCATTTTTTACGTATGATAAGAATTACCAATAGTTTGATAAATATAAAGGGGTCTGAAACATATTGAATAATCGTTATAGTCATGCTTTTAAAATGTTTATCTGCTTTCTTGGCATCTCCGTTTTAATAGTCTTAGTCTTATCTGTTCCATTTAAAGCTGTTGCTAACGAACAGAGCTTACTAGAAGTGCAAGTAGAGAATTATATCAATGAACATCAGGAAGATATTGCGGGGTTAGCTACAATAGTGATAGATAAAGATGAAGTTATTTACAAAATGGCAGGTAATGCAGATATAGAAAATCAAATTTTAGTCAGTGAAGATACTGTTTTCGAATGGGCATCCGTATCTAAAATCCTTATTTGGATTAGTGTTTTACAGTTGGTTGAGCAAGGGAAACTGGATCTAGAAACCGATATTAAAACCTATCTGCCTCAGCATTTTCGTAGCAAAACAAATTTTGATGAACCAATCACCATGTCTCATTTAATGCACCACTCTGCAGGGTTTGATGATAGTTATACTGATTTAATGATTTATCGACCAAGTGCTATAAATAGGTTAAGAGAAGTGCTTGAAGAAGCAGACATTAACCAAGTTTTTGTCCCAGGTGAAGTGGTCGCTTATTCCAATTATGGAAGTGGACTTGCTGCATTTATTGTCGAAGAAGTGAGTGGAATGGACTATCAAGAGTACGTGCGAAAGCATATCTTTGAACCACTTCAGATGACAAAGACGGCTATTGATCCTGAACAAGGTGATCAGCAGTGGGTGAAAGAGCAGAGGGAGAAGGTTCAAGGTTATTCCCAAGCAAGGCAATTAATTAATCCCAATTTATACTCGCTTCCGATGTATCCGATTGGAAGTGTGATGGGAACAGCGACTGATTTACAAAAGCTACTAGAGGCGTTATTGGCTGAGGATGAAAACCCTCTTTTTAAATATAACGAGACCCTTGATGTCATGTTTGAACCGACCTTATATTACCCAAATACAAATATTTCAAGAATAGCTAATGGCTTATTTTATTTACCATCAAAAAGTCAGTATGTTTATGGCCATAACGGAAATTCTAAGGCGTTTAGCTCCTCCTTTTATGTGGATAGAAAGGAACAACGAGGTGTACTCGTTCTAACAAACATAAAAGATGAAATGACCTTTACTGTGGGAATACCTGAACTCATTTTTGGTGAGTATGAGCATAGAAAAGTTCATGTAGGATTAGAAGATTCATCGCAATGGAACGGTATATATGAACCGGCTCGAATACCAAGGTCAGGCTTTAGTAAGGTGTATGGTTTATTTTTAAGGGGGGAAGTTGAACAAAGTGGTTCTGATGAATTAATAATGAACGGCTTTTATTATTCACAGCTGCAACCAGGTATTTACCTAACGGAAGATGGTCCGAGCTTATACAGTCTGGATGTTTATTCAGAACACCCGCATTTGAAAAACGTGCTATCTAATACATATTCAGATTTACTTTATGTACCTACATATAAACATTACATAGAGTGGGGGGGACTTATTCTTACTGTTATAGCAGCCATTTTTTCTGTCGGTTATGTTGTCACCATTTCTTTAAGAAGTCTCTCGAGTAAAAAACCTCAACGTTTCTACTTGTTTGGTCAACATAGTCTAAATCTACTCATGATGTTGAATGTTTTATGGATCGTTTATAAAACCTTATCAATGGTTAGTTACGCTTCGCTTAAGCCGTTTCTAACTTTAAACCTTGCCTATTTAGTGATCGCTTTTGTGTATAGTGGATTTTTAGTCGTTAAGCTTAACAGTCAACCATTAAAGAAACTTGAAAAGCGAGTTTGGATCATGACGGTTGCTTGTACGGTTATCCTATGTGGAAACTTATTGTATTGGGAGTTTTATTTTTAAGTGATTATGAAGGTGCAGCTTGATTTTTAAATAGTGAGCATCTAGGCAAAAGAAAAGCAGTCTTGTTTCAATTATCCACGCCTTCTTCTATGATTGTAAGCTCAACTAAATCGTACTGATTTAAATTGTATGGGTTCGTATCTTTTTTAGTAAATATGAATTCAACTTTGTCAGAAATTTCTAGGTCGTCTAAATGAATCTCGATATCGCCATCTCTTAGTATCGACTCTTTTGTAACTTGAACATGATACACATATAAAATATCCTCGCTACTTGGGCTATTAATCAATGAAATGACAAGTGAATGAGTAGATGTATCAATTTCTTCGATTACTCCTAATTCAGTCGTTTGATTACATGATACTAAAATTAAAAGCAAAAAAAACAGAGGATGGCTTTTCTCATAATGGAGGCTCCTTAAGAGTTTATTAGAACTATCATAATAGGTTAGGAGGAATAACACATGATCTAAAGTACCCAATTGGTGAATTCAAATTAAATGGAAAAAACAAATGACGTGATTGATCTTTGGATAAGTGAGATGGATGAATTAAAAGGAGGGGTGTAATCAATGTTTCCGGTATTAGAAACAAAAAGACTATATTTAAGAGAACTTACTAAAGCTGATGCGAAGAGCATCTTTTCTTGTTTCTCTAACGGAAAAGTTACAAGATATTATAGATTAGAAACTTTCGTTCATCTTGAAGAAGCGGAGAATCTTATTCATATATTTAAAAAGAACTACAACGATAAGAGAGGTATACGATGGGGAATTGAAAGGAAAGAAACTAAGGAAGTAATGGGAACTATTGGTTTTAATGCTTGGGTTCCTTATCATAAAAAGCAGAGCTTGGTTACGAACTCCATCCAGAACACTGGAGGAACGGGTACATTTCAGAAGCGATGTCAAAAGTTCTTTCTTACGGTTTTGAAGAGATGAATTTAACTCGTATCGGTGCTGTTGTACTTATTAATAATCTGGCATCTAATCAGCTATTAACAAAAATGGGTTTTCATCAAGAAGGTGTCTTACGGAATTATATTTATCAAAATGGTCAAGCAAACGATGCAAACGTCTATTCATTACTTAAAAAGAATAAATGAAAGTGAATTAGTTATGGTTTAGTGAGCTCTTATCGAATTAGAAAAATCGGATGATATATAAAGCCTAAATAAGAAAATCATGAACTTGGTTTAAATAAAAGACCACCTCACATGTTGAAGTGGTCTTTAGGTTAGCTTAATAATTCGATGTATAATTCCTATACGTTTTTCCTTTCAATAAGATGGTAAGACCAATTAGAATTCCAATCGTCGCAAAGGACAGAATAACAGATTGAATATCGATGCCTCTAGAAACAAGTAACGTTACACCGGCATAAGCAAGCGGGTCAAATCCGTTCATGGCTAAGAAGATAATACTCATGACTCTCCCCATTATGCGAGGGTCGGTATCTTCTTGTGCAGAGGTAAAGAAAGGGATTGAAACAAATGTCATCGAGAATCCAAGTAAGAAAGCTAATGCCGTTAAGATATACAAGTTAGGAATCTGACTAAAGAGAACAGCCACCATTAAAGTTGCAATTAATCCTAGAATCGATGTTAAACCTCTCTGGCGTATTTTGACTGTACCAATAATACCTGTACTTACAAGCATACCAATCGCTAAAGCAGCCTCGATATAACTAAGGTTAATAGGTGTACCTCCGTAAGTTTCCACTAAGATCGGAATGGCTATGGAAATAGCTCCGAAGGCAAAGAAATTGAGCGTGATTAAGATTAGAATACCTGTAATGAGAAATTTACTTGCTTTGACATAAGAAAACCCTTCTATCAAATCCTTCAGTGGTGTTTGTTTGATTGTATTGTCTACGGGTCCTTCTTTTAGGAATGGTGGAAACATAAAAAAGGCAGACAATAGAACAATAACAGCCGCAACAAAATAACCCGTCGTAACCCCTGCAAACTCCATAACACTCCCGGCAATAATCGGTCCAACGACAAAACCAATTTGACCCAGTCCTTGGATAATGGCATTTGCTTGTTTAATTTGTTCAACGCGAACCATTTTCGGGATTAAGGAAGTTCCTGCTGGTCCAGAAAAAGCATCAAGTGTTCCAAATAATGCTCCCAATATTAATAGGTGAATAAAGGCTAATTGGTTGGTATACGCCAATATGAAAATGATAACGAGTAGAATACCTTGAATGGAGCTCGTGCTGAACATGATTGTCGTCTTTTTAAATTTGTCAGCAAGAACACCTCCAAAGGCCATCATGATGATCCGTGGAACGGTAACGGCAATCAGGATTATACCTAATGAGCTAGCAGAACCAAGCTCAGAAATTACAAACCAGGTTGTGGTCATAAAAAACATACTAAAGCCAATTATGGCTAAGAAGCTCCCGACAAATAACAAAATAAAAGGTCTATTTTTCAATAATGATTGTTGTTCTTCCATAAATATAATCTTTCCTCTCTACGTTAATCTAACATCAATTCTAGAGGATCACGTAACGTGAGGGGCAAGTGTTTTTTGTTTGGGGAATTTTCCTTGAATCCACTGTCTTTTTAAATATAAAGATGGAAGGGAAATTCATAATAAACTAATTGTAAAAATGAATAAGCAAGAATGTTCTTTCTTGAGATGGTGAAACTACCAGTACTTAGTCTAGAAGGGTGTGGAGTTCATGAAGAGTCTGAGTTTATTAGTGGTCATTAGTTTGTTAAGTATGGGATTTCCTAATTATGAAGTGGAGGTGGCAGAAGTTGATAAACAACGTCCGATGGAAGAATATATGCCTGAATACGGATATACGACGGTTGAAGTAGCTGTTAAAGAGTTGGAAGAGCACTTTCAAAAGGAGTTAAAATTACCTTTAAGAATACCACCATTACCTTTTACGCACCAATTTGGAAGGTTTAACGATTCAGAAGGAACGAGCAATGATGCTTTGGATATTGAATATATCAATGAAGAGAAGCCGTATATACATTATAAAATGATGATTCGACATATGGATAGCAAAATTCCAATAAGGGAGAAACGTATTATTGAAACATACACTTTAAAGAATGGACATGAAGCAACTCTAATCAATGTATCTGGAAGATTACAAGCGTTTGTGTTTGAAAGAGAAGGTTGGCAATACATGTTAAGTGTAAATAGTAAATGTGCTGACATCATAACACCTGAAGTGTTTGTTCAAATTGCGAATTCTATTGATTTTCCTGAAGAAAAAGAAGGACTGTTAGATAAGTAACGACGAATGTTTTCAATTTTAATTAAAAAAAGTAAACTCTAGACAGGAATAAAATAAATGGGTTATCGTTTCTCGAGTTTAACAATCTGACAAAAAACCCAATGAGGGTTTTTTGTTTTATTCGCAGTTGAAAGGACGATTTAAAAGGTTAAATAAAATATTGAGAAAGACGTAAAGCTGCGTCAAGATGTTTGTTTTTTACTTGCAGCTTTCAAACTAACGACCATAGATTTTTAGTGTTATTCTTAATAAAGAACAAATATGTGAATTTATATATCAATTTTCAGAATTTTGTTGTATAATCAAAGTGGAATGAAATGGATTTTATAGCCGTTTCATTATTTTTTTCACTATCAGTTCTTTATTGAGAACAGATGGTTGGATTTAAGTCTTTATTAACATGGAAAAAAGGAGGGTGGCTAATATTTATTCTTTTGATTTACCGAAATAGTTGTAAAAAGGGTTTCATAGTGAAGTAGGAGGAGGAAATCGAATTGGGGAAAAAAAGAATGACAAAATGGTTTAGTAGTTTTTTAGCTTTTATGATCGTGTTTTCTATCGTTCTTCCGGTATCAGCGACATCACAAGAAACTTCGCTTCAAGAGATTAAACAACAGCAACAAAATGAAAAAAAACTGGAATTAAAGGCAGCAATTTCTGACCAGCTTGAGGCAAGAGAAGGCTTAGCGATGCTGCATAAAGATTTACAGGGTTTATCTGGTAATGAGCAAGTTTCAGTCATTATTCATTTATCTGAGCACCCTGTAGCTCTAGAACAAGGCATTAGTAAACTAACAGGTAAATCACTATCAAGCACACAAAAATCACAAATCCGTGCGAAAGTGAACAGGCAGCAAGCAACGGTAGAGCGAGAAATGAGGATAAAAGGTATTAGCTTTGAGAAGGGCTTTGCCTATAATACGGTCCTTAATGGCTTTGCAGCAACAGTTAAAGCACAAGATCTAGAGCAGCTTCTTGAAATAAAAGGCGTGACATTAGTTGAACCAGATGCAATCGTTCATGCCTTAACGGATGATAAACCAGCCGGCGATACTTCTGACCTCGAGAAGGTTGTCGATTATGATACAGCTATGAACACAAGTATTCCTTTCCTAGGAATTGAGCAAATTTGGGATGAAGGCTATAAAGGAGAAGGTATTAAAGTAGCTGTACTTGATACGGGTATCGATCCTGATCATCCGGAGTTTGCAGGGATTTATAAAGGTGGAAAAAACTTCATTCCGCATAGCTCGATGTATGCACGTGAACGAGATGATGATGATGCTAGAGAAACGTCACCGAAAGATCGTCCTAATAATCAACCGGAATTTAATGCAAACGGAAGATCTTTCTATACCGATCACGGGACTCACGTTGCTGGTACGATTGCAGCAATAGGAGCGAATGAATACGGCATTAAAGGGATTGCACCTGAAATTGATCTATACGCCTATCGTGTTCTTGGAGCGTATGGAAGTGGTTCTACTTCGGGAATTATTGCAGCAATTGAGCATTCAGTCGATGAACAGATGGATGTCATCAATCTATCACTTGGCGGTGGGGCTAATTCAGAGACTGATGCGGGATCGTTTGCAATCAACAACGCCATGATGGCAGATGTCATTTCTGTCATTGCTACAGGCAACTCAGGACCGAACCGGGGAACGATGGGAACACCGGCTACTGCTCGTCTGGGCATTGCGGTAGGTAATACGACGAACCCAGAAACGCAATATAGTGGAGAAGTAACGGTTCGAGTTGGTGAAGATTATCACTACTCAAATGAGTTGACTTTTATGGCAACAACATTTGGACAAGCACTCAGTAATCAGCTCATGGGTGAATACGACCTTGTAGCTGTACCAGGCGTCGGAAATTTAGCTGATTATAACAATATTGATGTTCAAGGAAAGGTAGCCCTTATAGCTCGAGGTGAAATTGCTTTTGTTGATAAAATTGCACATGCAAAAGCAAATGGAGCCGTTGCAACGATTATTCATAACTTCGCAGGTGGGACAAATGCCCCTGGAATATCGGATGTCTTTTTAGGAGACTCATTTACTTTTATTCCAACCATTGATATGTCAGTCACTGATGGTAGTGCGATTCGCCAGGCGCTCGCCGGTGGAAATGGTTCTGTTACATTTAATAACTTCACTTCAACAGTATCGGAAGGCGATGATGTAAATAATTCGAGTTCTAGAGGTCCTTCTACACCTAATTTTGATATAAAACCGGATGTAGTAGCACCTGGCACAAATATTATGTCTACAATACCAGCATATAAGTGGGATTACCCAGAAGCAAATTATGAAGAGTCTTATGATCGTTTCACAGGAACATCGATGGCGACTCCTCATATAGCGGGAATTGTCGCACTGATCAAACAAGTGAATCCAACGTGGGATGCATTTGATGTAAAAGTAGCCTTATCTAATACCGCGAAAATTCTTGATACGGGTAAATATGATGTTTTCGCACAAGGAGCTGGGCGGGTAGACGCCTATGCTGCTGCGTTCCCAAGCGTACTTGCGTATGCAATTGATGAAGCGGTTCTTGATGCTAGTGGCGAGGTTGTGCCCAATGTAAAAGGTACTGTCACATTTGGACCGCAAAATCTAGAGCAAGCCATTTCCGTTTCGAAGCAAATTATCGTCAAAGATTTAGAGGGTGTTGGGGGCAACTTCAATGTGAGTGTAGATGTAACGAAGTCATTTGCAGATGCTTCCTTAACGGTTGATAAGTCATCGTTCACATTAGCACCTAATGGTGAGGAACTCCTAACCGTCACTTTAACAGCTTCGCAAAATAACGCAACAAAACCTGGCGATGAACTACTCGGTTATATTCATGTTAACGGTGGTCAAAATCAACTGTCTTTACCGTTTGCAGCCGATTTCAGTGGTGAAATAGTTCCAGAAATTAAAGATATGCGCATTACGGAAACAGACCTTTCATTTAATAATGACGGTGTGAATGACGCTGCCATGCTTTACTTCACTTTAACAGGTGATGTATTGACGAATTATATTGAATTATGGAACATCGAGGATCCGGATGGTGGGTTTTATGGCGATGGTTACATCGGCTATTTACATGCAGGGAATTCCTTAGGAGCGGGCTCCTACCAATTGCCGATTTCTGGCACATACAGACCTTGGGGCGGGAGCGGACTTGAGCAAATTCCTGATGGCCTTTACACGATTGATTTTACGGCACAAGTAAGTGCAGGAGGGACGATTGGTGATTATGTTGGTCCAATTGTCGTTAAAACAACCAAGCCTGTTATTAATGGTGATGTAAATGGGCATACATTGACAGGACAAATAACCGATAAGTATATCGATTACAATGAAGTTCTTAGTAATTATGGTCTCCAATATGATCTGAATTCCAAACTACAAGCATCCTATGTGACTACAACTAATGGCGAGGAGAGTGAGCCAGTAGCTTTCACACTCGATCAAGATGGTTCATTTGAGATTGCTTTATCACAAGCAGCAGATTCAGTAAAAGTCATTGTCGATGACGCTGCAGGAAATCAAGGTGAAGCAATATTTGATGTGGAAACAGAAATTGAAGTTTCTTTATCCGTTGACAAACCTGCCGTTACAATCGAAGCGGGACAATCTACAACAGTTATAGTAACAGAAACAATAAAGAATGGTGAGCAAATAACGGAAGAAGACGTAACTGCTGCTGCGACTTATAGCGTAGCTGATGAGGAGATTGCTGTCGCCCAATCGGGTGAAATTATTGCTAAAGCGGTCGGTGAAACAATCGTTACAATTGCTTATGGTGATAATCATGTAGAAGTAGCTGTGACAGTAATAGAGGGAGACGAGGATAAAACCGTAAGCTTAAAAGCTAACCATGAGCAATTCCTAATTAAGGAAGGTGCAACGGGGAATGTGCAAATCTTAGAGGTAACAACAATAGGTGACGACGAAATAGAAGAAGATGTAACCGCAAAGGCAACATACGTGGTTGATAATGAAGCGATTGCAACTGTAACAGAGGGGATTATTTTAGGAAAGAAAGCGGGGATTACCGTCGTCACTGCTCATTATGGTGAGAGCTCTATCCAAATTACGGTAGCAGTTTCAAAAAATGATGATACAAGACCACCAAGAGTAACTCCTTCACGTTAACAAAAAATAAAGAAGGGTTGGTAGTGACATACCAACTCTTCACCTAAGGAAAGACCTGTTGGACGATGAAAAATAAATAAGACTACATACCCAAGTGGGTAAAGGAGGAAGATTCATGAGTATTAAGAAGAAATTAGGAATGGGATTCGCATCAGCTATTCTTGGCGTAACATTAGTAGGTGGGGGAACTTTTGCTTATTTTAGTGACACAGAGGTAACAAATAATACATTTGCGGCAGGTACTTTAGATTTAGCTGTTAATCCATCTGTTATTGTCGATATAACGAATATGAAACCTGGTGATACGGTGCTGAGAGAGTTCTCGCTAGAAAATAATGGTACTTTGGATATTTCAAAAATAGATATTCTCACAAATTATAAAGTAATTGATGTAAAAGGCAACAACGCAGAGGATTTTGGTAAGCACATTAAGGTGCTTTTCCTAGAAAATATTGATAAGACCGGTGATGGTTGGTTAATTGATGATTATAATGATGTGATTAGTGAAACGACATTATATGACCTTCAACATATGACACCAGATGCTGTAGAAAACTTACAGGATTGGGTTACATGGTTCTTTGAATTAAATGGGGAAGAAAGTGGTTTAAAAGCAGGTACGAGTGATTCCATGTATGTCGCCTTTGAATTTGTTGATAATGGTAAGGATCAAAATCAATTTCAAGGCGATTCTCTTGAACTAAAATGGACATTTAAGGCTTATCAAACTGAAGGTGAAGTTTTTGAATAATTGATATCAAAGCTGAGTTATAAGGGCGTTATGTACGCCTTTGTGACTCAGTTTTTATTGTATTATGAATGTAGTTGTAAGTTTCTCTTGTTAAAATACTTTTATATGAAAGTTACCTGGGTGGCGCTCATTTCCTAAGTTAACGTGACCTTTCGGTCTTTGTTTTTGGATACTAATCCTGATGGAATACTACACATTTTCTGTGTTGGTGGTGGCTGGTTGTGCGGTGAGCTGAATCTTTTTAGAAAGCTCTTGCGACCTCTTTCCTAAAAAGTGGCGGGGCTACGGTAAAGTGTGAGAATCCTCAAAACCGTTTATGAATGAAAAGCTACCAGTTAAAGATTGAAACCCTACTTATATATTTGGAGAGGACTAGTTGTAAACGTATCCACAGGTTAAGAAGTCGTAACTATCCATGAAGAATGGTCTTTGTGCAGATACTCCTAAGTTTGGTGTCCGTATCTGCACAACCTTTTTGTTTTGTTAACATGGTGAAAGATGACTTTCATGTTTATTGGTGAATGTTGCTTAGCAAGTCCATGGAAGTTTTATATGAAAGTTAGTGCGAACATGGAGCGTTGCTCGTCGCTACCGAAAATTATGCTCCGCGTCCTGCGGGGTGGCACTGAACTAACTAGCTTCGCTAGTGGATTTCAGCCCGCCACTGCGTCCCGCGGGAGCCTTCGCATAACTCGCCCGCTTGGGTTACCACTAATTCTTAAGTTCAAAAAAACAATCCAACACCATTCATTTAAAATGAAAATAAACAAAACGAATTGAATGAAATGCAAACAGTTAAAAAGCCAAACAATACTTTCATCTTTATTGGTGGCGAAGTCGGGCACAGTTATGTGGGTTTTATATGCCATGTAAAGGTTTCTACTGTAAGTAATACACAGATGGAATTCTATGTTAATCTGAATTATGATTAATTGGTTAAAGGTTGATCATTAGGTGGAAAGCATGGTATAAGTGAAAAAAGTAATAGAATGTCGCCTTAATTTTGCGGTTAAGGCTCTATTTTTATTGAGAGGGTTTGAGTTTGAAAATGAAAGATAATTTTTGGAATGAATTACCACGTCCCTTTTTTGTTTTGGCTCCTATGGAGGATGTAACGGATGTGGTCTTTCGTCATGTAGTGAGTGAAGCAGCTAGACCAGATGTATTTTTTACAGAGTTTACAAATACCGAAAGTTATTGTCACCCGGATGGGGAACAAAGCGTTCGCGGTCGTTTAACATTTACGAAAGATGAACAGCCAATGGTTGCTCATATTTGGGGAGATAAACCAGAGAACTTCAGACAAATGAGCATTGGCATGGCAGAGCTTGGTTTCAGAGGGATCGACTTAAATATGGGGTGCCCTGTAAAGAATGTAGCAACTAAGGGTAAAGGGAGCGGTTTAATTCTTCGTCCCGATGTTGCGGCAGAAATTATTCAAGCAGCCAAAGCGGGTGGATTGCCGGTTAGTGTTAAAACAAGGCTAGGATATACAGAGATCGATGAGTGGCAAGATTGGCTTACTCATATTTTCAAACAAGATATTGCGAATCTCTCTATTCATTTACGGACGAGAAAGGAAATGAGTGAAGTCGATGCTCATTGGGAATTAATCCCTCAAATTAAGGAGCTACGTGATCGAATTGCACCGAATACACTCTTGACGATAAATGGAGATATTCCTGACTACCAAACAGGAATGAAGTTAGCGGAACAATACGGAATTGATGGTGTCATGATCGGGCGAGGTATTTTTAAAAATCCATTTGCTTTTGAAAGGGAGCCAAAAGATCATAGTTGGGAGGAGTTATTGGACCTTTTAAGGCTACATCTTGATCTTTATGATCAATACTCAAAGGATTTAGTAACGCGCCCATTTAAAACACTTCACCGCTTTTTTAAGATTTATGTAAAAGGGTTTAAGGGAGCGAGTGCTTTGAGACATGAATTGATGGGTACAAGTTCAACAGATGAAGTGCGAGAAATGCTGGATCAGTTTATGGCTAGTCATTCGGGTGTTACTAATTTAGAAGAATAGCTCTTCTACTAGTATGAAGATGGTCCTCACTTTTACATAAGTGAGGGCTTTTTTTAAAGTGAAGATGGTATTGAATAAGAATATTTATTAAGTTGACATGACACTTATAGGTGTCGTATTATTGAGACACTAAAAGGTGTCTTATTTTTGTGAAGGAGGATTTCCTTTGAATACGGCTTTAAAAGAACGTGATGTGTATGACGCGATTGCTGACCCGACAAGAAGAAAGTTAATACGTCTGTTGGCGGATTCTGAGGAACTGCCTTTATATGAAATTACGTCTCACTTTGATATGGGACGTACGGCGGTTTCTAAGCATTTAACAATTCTTAAGCAAGCAGACTTAGTAAAAAACAGAAAGATAGGTAGAGAAACAAGATATCGATTAAATTCAGCTCCCTTACAAGAAATACAGGATTGGTTATCTTATTATGAACAGTTTTGGAATGAGCGAGCATTTTTACTTAAAAAAATATTGGAGGAATAATCATGGCAGAGCTTCAGTTAGATTTTCAATTTAACAGCCCTATTGAGAAGGTATGGGAGGCACTCACACATTCGGAGACATTAGCACAATGGGTGATGGAGAATAATTTTAGACCGATTGTCGGTTACAAATGTCAATTTCGGAATGAGGCGATTGGTTTAGTCGTTCATAGTGAGGTACTGCTTGTTGATAAGCCAAACAAGCTATCTTATACATGGGTTGGTGGTCCGATTGATACGGTTGTGATATGGACACTCAAACAAGAAGGCAAGGTGACGCACTTACATCTTGAGCATGCAGGTTTTGAAGAAATGAATCAAGCTTACCATGGAGCCAAGTATGGTTGGTCTAATATGGTAGACAACTTGAAAAAACTAATAGAAGAATAATAAAAGGGGTTATGTGATGAGTTTTTTTAAAGAGGCATTGGCGATTTTCAAAAAAACAGATTTACCTTTCGTTAAGAGTTATAAAGAGTCAGATAAAGCGTATACGTTCAGCTTTAAAAAGGGAAAAGATATAACATGGCGAGCGGGGCAGCACGGTTTATTTACGATTACTCATAAAAAAATAAAAGGTGCAACAAAACCATTTACGGTTTCTTCTTCAGCCAAGGAAGAATATGTGCAAATAACAACCGAGATCGGTGAGCAACCAAGTGAATTTAAACAAGCGTTACTTGAATTAACAGAAGGTGAAACGATTCGTATGAGTGGTCCGGTTGGAGCGTTTTATCTAAAAGAAGATCGCCCAACCTTACTCATTGCAGGAGGAATTGGCGTGACTCCATTTCGAGCGATGTTGAAAGAGCTAGAGAATGAGCAACGAAATCATCCCATTCACTTGCTCTATATAGACTCTGATAAAGTTTTTTTATATCAAGATGAGTTTCAAACAATGGCTTCGAATCAACCATTCATAGTGGTTTCATTTCTCGAAGCGAGGGATGATTTATATCAAAAAATCGATGCTTTTATTCAAGCGTATAAAAATAATGGTGACTATTTTGTGGCTGGTTCCAAAAGTATGGTGGGATCAATGACCAATTATTTAATCAAGCAAGAGGTTTCAAAGAAACGTATAAAAAAGGATAGTTTTTACGGATATTAAAAAAAATTGTTCATAGAAGGGTGGTTGCAAAATGGCTGCACCGAAAACATTAAGAACATGTAGTAAAGGTCATACGTATTATAAATCTTCGAGTTGTACGTCTTGTCCTGTTTGTAATAAAGAAAATAAACCGACTGAAGGCTTTTTAGCTAAGTTATCATCACCAGCTCGAAATGCATTCATTCATGAAGGCATCACCACAGTCGAAACATTGTCGACTTTTACTGAAAAGGAAATTTTAAAACTACATGGAATCGGGCCTGCCTCCTTGCCCAATCTAAAAGCAGCACTAGAAGAAAAAGGGTTAGCATTTAAAGAGTAGCGTGAAGGAAAACTGATATATGGAATAAATGATACAGAAGATAATAGGAGGTAAGTTCAACCGTCACAAGTTAGTACGAGTAGCATCTCATTACATGATCACATAAAAGGGAGTCTATCCTATGTCGGTAAAAAAGAATCATTTAAAAGTAGACCAGTTCTTACAAGAATCTACTGAAGCACAAAAATGGCAGAAAGAATATATCAAACTAAGAGAAATCATCTTGTCTTGCAATGTGCAAGAAGAATATAAATGGATGCATCCATGTTACACGTTTAATCAGAAAAATATTGTCTTAATCCACGGTTTTAAAGACTACTGTGCTCTACTGTTTCATAAAGGCGAACTATTAAAGGATCCCAAAAAAATCCTTATTCAACAAACAGAAAACGTTCATGGTGCTAGGCAAATACGGTTTAACAACCTAGAACAAATCTTAGGATTAGAAGAAACGATTCAAGCCTATATAAACGAAGCGATTGAGGTTGAAAAAGCAGGGTTAGTTGTTAAGAAAAAAACAAGAGAAATAGAAATCCCGGAGGAACTAATCATTCAGTTCACGGAGATGCCAGAATTAAAAGTAGCTTTTGAAGCCTTAACACCTGGCCGTCAAAGAGCGTATCTTCTACATTTCTCACAACCAAAACAGTCAAAAACGAAGGCCGCACGAATTGAAAAATCATTGTCAAGAATCTTTGCTGGAAAAGGTTTAACTGATTGTATTTGTGGCCTGTCCAAACGTTACCCTAACTGTGACGGGTCGCATAAAATGTTAGAAAACGAATGAATGTGCCATGCCTATTTCAAACAATGAAAGCAGAGCTTACTAAATGATTAAATTTAGAAGGTTCTGTTTTTTGTATTATAATAGTAATAGTTATTTATGAGATTAAATTTATAGGTAAATCATCACTATCAGTAGATATTTTGTATAACTTAAAGAATAGGAGTGAGAATATGCTAACTAAAAAGGAGCAGGTTTTAAAGCATCATCAAGATGTGATAAATTTCATTCACTCATTAGAAGCGTTAACAGAAGAGCAGTGGAGGTCACCAATTTCAATAGGAAAGTGGACGATAGCAGAAGTCGTTGGTCATTTAATAACTTGGGATGAGTTTATTCTTCATAATCGGTTAACCTTACTTCTTCTCAGCAAAACCTTTACCAAAGGCTCCAGAAGTAGAAGAAATGAATCAAATTGCGGCAAAAAAAGCACGTATTGAAAGCAAGAAAGAGATCATGTCGATCTTTATTTTTGTAAGAAAGCAATTAATAGAACACATAAATCAAATACCAGAATATCGCTGGAATGGAGAAATAACGATTAGTAATAATAACCTGACATTATTAGCTTATTTTGAGGGATTAGCCAAACATGATCTTGATCATTTTCAACAAATTGAGGATATCACGGGAATTGCTTTTGATAATTGTGAGCGAATTGAACCTATAAATCATAGCAATCACGAGCTAGTAAGAGATTTTTTTAGTGAGCAATGGGGTGATTCTAAGGTAATAGTATCTTCTGGAGTGTATGTTTACAGTGAATTGGAAGGTTTCATTTATAAATCAAAAGAAACGATAGTGGGTTTAATCACTTGTGTAATAAGAGATATAGAATGTGAGATTATCTCTTTAAATAGTTTACAAGAGAAAAGAGGGATTGCAACCAAGTTAATTAGTGAGGTTGAGGAAAGAGCAATAAAAAGGAGGTGTGATAGGATCTCAATAATCACAACAAACGATAACTTACGAGCATTAAAGTTTTACCAAAAAAGAGGTTATAGAATAAATAAAGTCATTCCTGATGCTGTTAATAAAGCTAGAGAAATTAAACCTACTATTCCTTTAATAGGTTATAACAATATACCCCTGAATGATGAAATTCAACTTATAAAGAAATTAAATCTAAATTAAGAAAGGAGCTTTTTCATGAATATCTATGATCCTATCTACGGCCAATTTACAATCGACAACGTCTTGGTTGAGTTAATTGAAAGTGAGCCGATGCAAAGGTTAAAGCATATACACCAGGGTGGGGCAAGTTATCTTGTTAATCCGAAATGGAATGTAACACGTTTTGAGCATTCCATTGGTGTTATGCTTTTAATCAAAAAAATGGGTGGTTCTATTGAAGAGCAAATTGCTGGACTGTTACACGATGTTTCGCACACAGCGTTTTCACATGTTGTAGATTTTGTACTTGACCACCCTGAAGAAAACTATCACGAACTTATTTTCAACGAAGTAGTGAGAAGCTCACCAATCCCTCAAATATTAGAAAAATATCAGTTTCGTTATGAAGATATCCTTTATGATGATTCACAATGGACATTGTTAGAACAGCCAGCACCTGAATTATGTGCAGATCGTGTTGACTATACATTAAGGGATATGTTTACATACGGAGAAATTACGAAAGAAGAAGTAGAGCACTTTTTGGACAACCTTGTTGTAAGAGAAGGAAACATGTACATAAATGACCTTGAATCGGCGGAATGGTTTGTAGAAACTTATTATAAAGAAGTCATCAATTTTTTTATGGACCCTTTAAATCTATATGCATATGAACGCTTATCAACATGTTTGAAATTAGCTTTAGATAAAGGGGTTATTGACATGGAGGATTTTATGAAAACCGATAAAGTTCTCATGAATAAAATGAAGTTATCCACGGATAAAGAAATGAACACTTTATTAAATGAGCTTAACTGCACTGTAAGAGTAGAAGAGAATAAAGAGCTGTATCATTTTCATCAAAAAACAAAGCTAAGGTTAATTGATCCATCGGTTTTCGTAGAAGGAGAGCTTTTACCCGCATCTTCGCTTTCAAATAAAATAAAAAATATGAATAAACAAGCACGTAAAAAAACAGAAAGTGGCGTATATGTGAGAGTAATTTCTAGTACGTAAAATTTCAATTGAGGTGAAGGTAATGGTTATTACAACTTTATGCGGTTCGACGAAATTTAAGAAACAATTTAAGGAGGTAGAAGCTGCTCTTACTTTTAAAGGTCATATCGTACTATCACTCGGTTTTTTTGAACATAGCGAAGGGATTATTTTGTCTTCTAATAAGTTGAAAATGCTTGAAATGATGCACTATCAAAAGATTGAGTTGAGTGACGAAATCTATGTGATAGATATAGAAGGTTATATTGGTTCGAGCACACAGAAAGAAATACAATACGCAAAAGATACGGGTAAAATGATAAGGTACCATTCAGAGTGGAAGGAAGAACTTTTGGCTGAACTGCCTTGGTGAAATAATAAATGAATTAAAGAAAGGGTGGTTCTTGTGAAAGTTGGCATTATTGGTGGTGGTTTTGGATTAAAGGTTCAAGCACCTATCATTCATTCTTATCAAGAAATGGAATTAGTGGCTGTTTGTACGATGGTTCGTCATCAATTACCTCAGGAGTTCATGTCTTGGAATGAAAGACCTACACATTACACGGACTGGGAAATAATGCTCGAATGTGAAGAACTTGACCTTGTTTTTGTAAGCTCTCTGCCAATTTATCACTTTAGTATGGTGAAAGCTGCTATGGAGCGTGATATACATGTAGTATGTGAAAAGCCTTTTATGATGAATTCAAATGAATCTGCAAAGTTAATAGAATTAAATTCTATGTATAAGGGGTTTATAATGGTTGACTTTGAATGGAGATTTCTCCCTGCACGTCAAAAAGTGAAAGAGTTAGTTCAAACACATAAAATAGGCAAAGCTCTTCATTATGAATACCATATATCTTATGCGAATTATCAACGTTTATTAAATAAGAAATTAGGGTGGATGGGTGAAAAGAGCCATTTTGGTGGTATGTTTGGTGCCATAGGAACACATATGATTGACTGCTTAAGGTGGTTACTACAGGATGAGGTTCATTCTATTAACGGTTTACTGCATACGCATGTTCCGTTTGGAGCAGGGGAGATGAGGGATGCAGATGATGCCTTTTTCCTACATGGTCAAACAGAAAAGGGCAGTACTTTCTCAATTCAGTTGATTTCAGGTATTCACCATGGTTTCGGGTCGACAATGAAGATTTTTGGAAGCGAAGGAACGGTCATTTTAGAAAATGATACGTATATCCAAATGGGGAGAAATGATACTTCTTTAGAAACTGTCGAACTACTAGATGACACCCTCCAAATACCAAAGGACTTATCTCAAGAGGCAAGTTCGTATTATCCTGCCTTTTTACCGTTCATTAATAAAGTTTATAATCAGATCATTCATCATAAGATTGATAAAGATGTGCCTACTATTTTAGATGGTCACAAGAACCAGTTAGTTTTAGAGAAGGTTCTAAAAAGTAGTTAATGAACCATTTATGATTATCACGACTTTATGCGGTTCAACGGGAAATATAAGGTGTAATTTGGAGTATTGGGATAGACTTTTGAGTTCTTTACGTGGTAATTGAAAAATCAATGACAGGATCTGCTGGGAAATGACAAATTTTTTAAGAAGGAGGTATGATTTGCTACACCTATACATAACGAGACACGGGGAAACCGAGTGGAATACGCAAAATAAAATGCAAGGCTGGGGAGATTCAGCATTGACAGAGAAAGGGATCAACGAGGCAAAGGCATTAGCACAAAGGCTTAATGATGTTGAGTTTGACTTGATTTATACGAGTCCAAGTGGAAGAACGCTTGAGACTGCTCATATACTGAATACTTTTCACGAGTTGCCTATTATGAAGAATGAACACTTAAAAGAAATCAATGTTGGGAGCTGGGAAGGAAAAACATTTGCTTGGATTGAGGAACATTATCCGGTTGAATTTAACGCTTTCTTTCATAAGCCTTTGCAATTTGAATCAATTGGTGGGGAAAGCTTTCAACAGTTAAAAGAAAGAGTACATACTTTTATGGAAGACCTAAAATTAAAGCATCAACAAGGAAATATATTAATCGTCACGCATGCGGTTGTAATCAAAATGTTACTCATATATTTTAAAGAAAGGACGCTAGCAGAATTGTGGAATCCTCCTTTTATTGAAGGAACGAGCCTTACACAAATCCAGATGAATACAGCTACTACCAAGATTATTTTAGAAGGAAATACAGAGCATCTGCTAACAATTGGACACCAAAAAGGCGATTGATTTTTTGCCATTCAAAAATAGACATCTCGGTTAGGTTTACTTACTGTTAAAAGTAAATCTTTTCAAGAAAAACTCCCACTAGTAAATTCGACTAATGGGAGTACTTATTAGTTGCTAAGGTAAATCAATTCTTTTCTAAATTTATAGGTAATTATCCAAGCAACAAACGAAAATATACTGGCAAGCACCATGACAAATTCAATCTGAATCATGTCAGCTAGCGTATTAAATACTATTACAGCGATAGAGAAAGCTAGTAATGCACCTGCGTCTTGAGCCGCATAGACATATGGTAACTGCTGTTCATCGACAACTTGTTGCATATACGTTATCTGGATGATGGCAAATAGCTGACTAGCAAAGCCGTATATAAGTGCGGAAATTCGAAAATTAAATAGTAATGTTGTACCTTATCTATTCAAATAGTCAGCAACTTCATCTGGAATGCTAAAATGTAAGTCCATTAAAGTTGTACTCAAAGTGATATAAGGTATATTTTCATAAATGATAATTTCCCCGTCTAACGATACTTCTGGATTATCAAGTAAGTTAGAGAGCTGAACGGTGTCCAGGCTGCTCATTTTTGCTCTTTTCATTTCGGTAGCACCCTCTGGTAATGTGTCAGATTCCCATTTCTCAATTTGTAAGGCATCAATAAATGCTTGGATATCCTCTTTTTTAGTGAGCGATTCTTCAATATCCCCACCAGTAGAAACAATTTCTACTTTTTGGTCCTTTTCAGATACGTCATCCTCGGTTTTTGTTGCTTGGCAAGCACCTAATATCATCAAAGCCCCTACCGTAACAAGGCTAATTGCCACCATTCTTTTCATAAAAACCCCTCCTTTTATGTAGTATATAAAAATATACGTGTGATCACGAAAAAGAGTTTCAATTATTAACTAAAAATTCTAAAATATAGGGAGAGGTGATCGTGATGCAAGGTAACGTTGTTTTTCTAAATGGAGTTCCCCGTTCAGGTAAAACATCAGTAGCACAAAAAATTCTTGAGATATCCGACGAGGTATGGGTTCATCTAGGAGTCGACCAAATAACCACAGCTATTCATGAAAAATTTACTCCTACAATGGGCTTAAGGCCAGGAAAAGAGTTTCCGGAAAAAGAAAAGCTAGTCCAGCAGCTTTACTTGGCTTTGTTTGATAGTATACGAGCTTTTAGTAATCAAAGGCTTCATGTTGTTGTAGATGTAGGTTTTCACCAGCATTATCAAAATGGCTGGGAACCGTACGAAGTAATGAAAGAACGATTAAATGGACTCCCAGTTTATCATTTCAGCATTTACTGTCCTATTGATGAAGTTATTATCAGAAGAGAGCAGACATGGGGTACACGGATTGACTCTACAAACATTCCAACCCCTATTCTTCAATGGCATCAAGAAGTTTACAAAAATCAAGATTACATAAGCAGGTTCGATACGTCAAAGATGAGTGCAGAGGAGATAGGTCAAGAAATACTTCGATATGTAGGTGGAAATTAGTAATGTGATGTTGGTGTAGGCATTTCATTACTCCATAAAGCCTTTTTCCATAAGAATTGCAAAGTATTCCTTTATAAAAATGATAGAAAACGTTTAAAATTAATATATAGCTATAAAAAGGAGGAATAATCATGGCAGAAATCAAGTATGAAATTGCCGAACATATCGCAGTTTTATCAGAATCGAGTAAAGGTTGGACAAAAGAGCTTAATCTAGTTAGTTGGAATGGCAGAGAACCTAAGTATGATATCCGTGACTGGGGCCCAGGGCATGAGAAAATGGGAAAAGGCGTAACCTTATCAGAAGAAGAGTTTTTGAACCTAAAAAAATCCCTCTCATAATAGGCAGATACAGATACTAGAACAAATATGGAGAGTAACCAAACAAAGCGAATCCCCATTCACTTCGCCACTAACTAAGAGCAAGTATTGGCGACTTTTTAAACATCTGGCACGTTTACAACTCCATCTCCATTAGGACTCGTACGCACAAAAAGGGAGCAGTGACCAGCTAACTTCAGGGCACAACTTATCGCCCTAACTCCACTTTCATACAAAATCATGGCAATTACGGTTCTTTGCTTTACTCTCTCAATTTCTATGAGAAAATAAAGGGAGTTGTTTTGATTGTTTGGAGGGTACGTGTCATGTTACGGAAAATTAGTATTATTTTATTATATGCATTTATGGCTATTCTCATCTTCTTATATGGTGAAGGACTACTAGTCTGGTTGCAAGAAGGTGGAACTCAATTTATTGTATTAACAGCTGTATTGGCGACGATCTTTGCCTTATTCCCGATTATTCCATTTCCGTTGATTGGGGCTGTATTAGGAGCTGCTTATGGCGGTATACTAGGAAGCTTTATTACGTGGGTCGGTTCATCTTTAGCATCTATTATTATGTTTGCTTTTGTACGATATGGTTATCAAGATTGGGGATTGCAGTTATTAAATAAATATTCATCACTAGCCAAAGTAACAAAGTTATTTGAACAAAATGCGTTTATGACGATTTTTATGACACGGTTAATTCCTGTTATACCTTCGATTATCGTTAATATTTATTCGGCATTGAGTCGGGTTCGTTTCATGTCGTATGCGATTGCTTCCTCGTTAGGAAAAATCCCTGCGATGATTTTGTTTGCTACAGTCGGTAATTCTTTTGTGAACAATCCGAGTCAGCTTTTATTAATTGGACTTGGATATGTCGTATTTTTAGCGCTTGTTTATGGGTGTTATCGACTCTGGCAGAGGGCAGCGTCTAAATCAGATGAATTACCTAAGCTAGATTAGAAGAAGTAGATGAAGAAAAGACCGTGTAGCTACCTGAGCTACGCGGTCTTTCTATTATTCTCCGGCTTTACGTTTTCCAAGCTCCTGCTCGTAAATATATAATGCATTTGAGTCATCCTGGATTCTTTTTAAATAATCAATATGCGTTTCAAACATAGATTCCTCTTCAACCTGTTCATCTAAGAACCAATTTAAGAAGGAGAGTGTTTGGTACTCTCGTTCATCTTGAGCAATACCGTATACGTCATAATAACTTTTTGTTACCTTTTTCTCTTGTTCGAGAGCGGCTTCAAATGTTTCTAATAAGGTATTAAATTTAGCTTTTGGTGCCTTAACATCGGCAAAGAGTGCTTGCTTACCTTTGTCATTTAAATAGGTGTAGACCTTCATCCCATGCTCACGTTCCTCTTGAGCTTGCATTAAGAAAAAGTTAGCAAAGCCATCATAGCTTGTATAGTGGCAATAGGCAGCCATCGCCATATAATCATGGGCAGCTTGAAATTCAATATTCATCTGGTGGTTCAACGCATCAACTAGTTTTTCTGATAACATGGTGTTCACTCCTCATTTGTATTTAGAATTAATCATTCGGAAATCTCTAAATAAACCTTCTCTAAAAAAGCTATCTTTCTCTATCTCAATCTATACCCGAAGAATGGAGAAAGATAAACCATAATTAGTATACAAGATAATGATAATCATTATCAATTAAAAAGTTTAAGAAGAGTAAGAGAAGTATAAAAGTCCATAAAAAATACCCGAGATATAGCAAGGAATTCTTGTATACCTCGAGTAAACATCTAATGTATTAAGGTGTTCTTAATAATAAATAAATGAAATAAGGAGCCCCAAGAATAGCTACAACTAAACCAACAGGTACCTCTGCTGGTGCTAAGATTACTCTACCTAATGTATCAGCAGCAAGTAAAAAGAATGAACCAAGTAATGCCGCAACGGGAATAAATAGAGCATGTGTAGAACCGACTAATCTCCTTGCTAGATGTGGTGCGATAAGGCCTAAAAAGGTTATACCTCCGCCGACGGAAACACAAGCTCCCGCAAGTGCGACAGCAAACATAAGCAAGATAAAACGTTCTTTTTCAATAGCAATTCCTAGTCCAATGGAAGTTGAATCTCCTAGTGAAATGAGATCTAGCTTTCGTGCCTTTAATAAGACGATAGGTATTAGTAGAATAATCCAAGGGAGTAGGGATAGAACATAAGTCCAATTGGTCCCCCAAATTGATCCGGATAACCACGTTAAAGCTTTTGTAAAATCATTAGGTTCCATCATTAATTGAAAAACGACCATAGCAGCATTAAAAGCAGCGTTAATACCAATACCGACAAGGATTAATCTCGTTGGTGTTACCCCGTCTTTCCAAGCTAATAAATAAATGAATAAAGCAGCTGTAAATGCCCCAATTAGAGCAACAAACGGTAATGAGAAAATCGCTAATGTCCCCGATAATAGAGAAGCTCCCTGAAATAAAAACATATATAAAACAACAGCAAATCCAGCACCTGCATTAATACCGATTATGCCAGGATCTGCTAAAGCATTTCTTGAAATGGACTGTAAAATAACTCCGGATATAGCGATTCCAGCCCCAATTAATAAAGCTAAAACCATACGTGGTAAGCGGAAGTCGACCAAAATCACCCAATTTTGATCCGTCCCATTGCCAAGTAAAGTTTGGATCACTACAACAGGTGTTAACTTTGTCAAACCTGTATGTAAGCTAATAAAAAAAGTGATAATAATAAGCACTAAAATGACTATACTCAATCTGAACGCTTTCTTACGCTTCAATTGGAAAATATCCATTAGATCCCTCTTCCTCCTTTACGAGCCAAGTATAAGAAGAAAGGGACTCCGACAATCGCCGTTACAGCTCCCACAGGAATTTCAAAAGGAGAGTTAATAGTGCGACCGATTGTATCAGCTACAACCAGCAGTAGAGCACCTAAAAGCGCCGACCCTGGAATGACCCACCTATAGTCTAATCCTACTAAAAAGCGAGTAATATGTGGTATAACAAGCCCTACGAAGCCAATGACACCAGCGATGGAAACAGCAGCACCAGTGAGTAATAGAACGACACAGGTTGCCGTAACTTTGACCCATCTTGTTCTTTGCCCTAACCCTTTGGCAATATCATCACCAAAGCTTAATAGGGTTAATGAGCGCGCGAGAAATAAAGCAAGAATGATACCAATTACAATAGGTGGAATTAAATAATATAAACTTATTTTCTGAATACCTGAGACTCCGCCAGCATACCAAAAGCTTATATCTTTAGCGACATCAAAACGTAAGCCAATAACCGTAGAAACGGAGCTTAGTAGAGTTGTAATCGCAGTTCCTGCCAAAGCTAATTTTACCGGGGCCATTCCACCTCGTGACATCGAGGCGATTGTAAAAACGAGTGTAGCTCCGAGACCCGCCCCGACAAAAGAGACGATTAATAGCTGTATATGACTTAAGGCAGGCCAAATCGCAAAAGCAATAGATAACAGTAAACCCGCCCCGGCAGTTACTCCCATAATCGAAGGTGAGGCAAGGGGATTTCGAGTCATAGCTTGCATAATGGCACCTGAAACTGCTAAAGCGGCACCGATAAAGGCCGCAGCAACAGCACGGGGAATACGAAGTTCTTGAATAATAATATGAGAAGAATCATTAGGGTTATAGTTTAGAATACTATCAATAATGGTTTGTATAGTAATAGAGGAGGCTCCAAAACCAATGGAGGCAACCATGGAAATAAGCAAAAGGGCAAAGCTACAAATGAGCACAAATAATGCTATCACAGCATTTGAACGTG
This sequence comes from Alkalihalobacillus pseudalcaliphilus, assembly GCA_001038565.1. GTDB lineage: Bacteria > Bacillota > Bacilli > Bacillales > Bacillaceae_D > Alkalihalobacillus > Alkalihalobacillus pseudalcaliphilus. The sequence goes on along the minus strand of LFJO01000006.1, from coordinate 453,314 downwards.
AAGCAGGTTTATTTTCCTTTATTGTCATAAATTCATCACTTGCATGTAAAACCATCTTCCTTCTAATTTATTGACACTGATAATCATTTTCATTATATAGCTTTTATACGTGTACATCAATATGCCAAAAAATAATAGTTGCTATTGATAATGATAATTGTTATCATCTATTTGTTGTGATGTATAGTAAAGAAAATCGGAGGAATATATGATGAAGAAAACAAAATGGTTACATAGATGGAGTATGGTATCCGTACTGACCTTGGCTCTCGTAGCGTGTGGTACGGATGAAAATGGTGGAGAGCAACAAGCACCTGATAATTCTGGTGATGAACCGACCAGTGAAGAAAGAGTATTAACAGATGGAATGGGTAATGAGGTAACGATTTCAGGAACACCTGAAAATGTATTGGGCACCTATTTAGAGGATCATTTAGTAGCATTAGATGTGTTACCGGTCGCTCAATGGTCTGTGCACGGTGGCGATAGTATTCAACAATATTTGCAAGGGGATTTAGAGGGAATTCCTTTAATTCCACATGATTTACCTTTTGAAGCAGTAAGTGGATACAATCCAGATCTAATTTTGGTTGACTCACCAGCACTTGTAGAAGGAGGCAAATACGAGCAGTATGCAAAAATTGCCCCAACCTTTGTTATTGGTGAAGAAGAAAACAATGACTGGCGTGAAGAGTTGTTAACAGTAGGAGAGGTTTTGAATAAAAAGGAAGAAGCTGAACAAGTTTTAGCTGATTATAATACAAAGGCAGAGGAAGCTAAAGTACAACTTCAAGACAGTATTGGTGAACAATCAGCCGCCGCTGTGTGGTTGATTAATAGTAGCTTCTTCATTGTGAATGAAAACTTATCGAGTGGAGCGGTTATGTACGGTGATTTAGGGTTAACAGCACCAGCTGTCGTACAAGAAATTTCTGCTGCGGATACAGCGAATTGGAGTGCGATCTCATTAGAGAAATTAGTTGAGCTAGATGCTGATCACTTATTCTTAATTAATAGTGATGGTGATGGTGCTGATTCAGCGATTCAAGATAATTTATGGAAAAGTATCCCGGCTGTACAGAATGGTAACGTCTATGAATTCGAACAAGGTACGGCTTGGTTATACCAAGGAGCAATTGCTAACGGGCAAATCATTGATTACATTTTAGAAAGTTTAGTTGAATAATAAAAGTTCATACATGGAGGGTAAGAGCGTGATTCTTACCCTTTTTTGTATGAAAGTTCAATGGGTGATGCTCATTTCTCAAGATAATTTGACCTTTTGGTCTTTGTTTTTTTTAGCCAAGCGAGCTTGGCTAACGGTCCAAAAGCACTTGGATTTTAGATGCTAATCCTGATAGGTTACTACTCACTCTATTTTGTTGGTGGACAGATGAAATTATTGAATTATTTTGTTGATTATGTGAACTGAATCAAGTATACTGCAAATTATATGATAATGATTATCATTATCAATAATAAACAAATCTTATTTTGAAGTAGAGGAGAATGAATATGAAGCAGAATAATGTTTTGCTTTTGCTGTCTTTGATTTTTATGATGTTACTCACAGTCGGTTGTCAAGCAACAACGGAAGGTGACGGTGGAGAAACGGAGAATGAGCCAGAAGAATCTGCTACGGAAGTGCGAGAAGTCGAAAATGCTTTAGGGGTGACTTCAATCAAGGGAGAGCCACAACGTATTGTTACGTTATATCAAGGGGCTACAGATACAGCAGTAGCAATGGGTATTACACCTGTTGGAGCAGTTGAATCTTGGTTAGAACAGCCTTTTTATGAATACATAAGAGATGACTTAGAGGGAGTGACGAATGTAGGGGAGGAGACGCAACCTAACTTAGAAGAGATTGCGAAGTTAAATCCTGACCTTATCATTGCTTCTAAAGTACGCCACGAGGAGATTTTTGAGCAGTTATCTCAGATTGCACCAACGGTTGCAGATGAATCGCTTTTTGATTTTAAAGAAACGACTCAATTAATGGGTGAAGCATTAAATCAACAAGATGTTGCGGAAAAATTACTAGCTGACTGGGATAATCGTGTGGCTGATTTCGGGCAAAAAGCAAGTGAGCAAATAAATGATTGGCCGATGCATGTTTCTGTTCTCAATTTTAGAGCAGACCACGCCAGAATTTATGTGACGGGTTTTGCAGGTTCAATCTTGACTGAGCTTGGTTTTAAGGAACCCAAAAACTTAGAAGGCTCAGGGGAAGAGATTGTTAGGCTTATGGATAAAGAAGCGATTCCACAAATGAATGCAGATGTCTTTTATATTTTTATGGAAGATGACGCTGCTGTAGAGAATACGTACCAGGAGTGGACGGAACATCCTCTTTGGGAAAGTCTTGATGCTGTACAAGCAGAGCAATCTTATATCGTTGATGAAGTCATTTGGAATATGGGTGGCGGCATTCTGGCTGCTAATTTAATGCTTGACGATATTTATGAAAGACTAGCAATAGAAGAGTAAGGTCAATCAATAACCCTATTAATGGAAATGGAATGGACGATGATGATGAATGTTTTTAAAAGTAATAAAAGTAAATTAATAGGGTTAATAGCTTTATTTATTCTATTATTTCTTGTATTCATTGTTAGTATTTCAGTTGGACAAACGCCCATCACGGTTATAACTACCATTCAAGCATTTATTCAATATGACCCTAGCAATACGGAGCATATTATTATTATGACATCAAGAATTTCAAGAGCTCTTATTGCTGTCGTTATTGGTGCTTGTCTTGCAATAGCAGGAACCCTTATGCAAGCCATGACTAGGAACCCGTTAGCATTACCTGATTTATTGGGTATTAATGCGGGAGGTTTGTTTTTTATTGTTCTTTCGATTACCTTTTTATCATTAAACTCTTTGACAAGTTATATGTGGATGGGGCTTTTAGGAGCAGGTATTGCTGGTGTGCTTGTTTTCTTTTTAGGAAGTTTAGGAAGAGATGGTTTGAGTCCGCTAAGAATCGTTTTAGCGGGTGCTGCCATCTCGGCCTTATTTGCTTCAGGTACGCAGGGGCTTTTAGTCATTGATGAACAATCGATTCAAAGTATTTTATTTTGGATGGCAGGGTCGGTAGCTGGTCGTGATTTGAATATGCTAGTCTCTGTTTTTCCTTACCTTGGTATGGCAATGATTGTAGCATTATTTTTAGGGAGACCGCTTAATATCCTTCTATCAGGTGAGGATGTGGCCAAAGGGTTAGGTCAAAGAACGGTACTCGTAAAAATAATCGTAGGTTTAGTTGTTATTATGCTTGCTGGTGGCTCTGTAGCTGTGGCTGGTGCGATCGGTTTTATAGGTTTAATTGTTCCGCATATTGTTAAAGGGTTAATTGGAAGAGATCATCGTTGGGTCATTCCTTATAGTGCGTTAGTGGGAGCTATGTTGCTGCTTGTAGCTGATATGATAGCGAGAGTCATTATTATGCCACAGGAAGTTCCGATTGGTGTGATGACAGCCTTTATTGGGGCACCGTTTTTTGTATATATCGCTAGAAAGGGATTAAAAAGGAATGCGTAGATATTATCAAATACGAGCCAAAAATGAGCAATGGTCGATTCAATTTGAGAGAAAAACCGTATACGTATTTTTAATTCTCTTTTTTATGAATGTACTACTTTTCCTTAGTAGCTTATCGATAGGTAGTGATTGGATTCATCCGATAGAAGTAGTTAAACATTTGGTTGGGCAAGGAAACCCTCAATATGATTTTGTTATCAACGTATGGCGGTTACCGCGAACACTTCTAGCGATCTTTGTTGGGTGCGCACTTGCTGTATCAGGTTTAATTTTACAAGGAATTATTCGAAATCCACTTGCTTCGCCGGATATTATCGGGATTACTAGTGGAGGGTCGGTAGGGGCAATTGTATTTATCGGCTATTTTATGGGGGCTGTTAGCATTCAATGGCTATCACTCGCCGCTATTATCGGTGCTGCGATTGTCGCCACTCTGATTTACCTATTGTCTTGGAGTAAAGGAGTTACTCCTATCAGACTCGTATTGATGGGGATTGGAATATCAGCCATTATGAATGCATTAGTTACGATGCTGATGGTCATGAGTGATACGGCGATTACAACGAAATCTTACTTATGGTTAACAGGTAGTTTATACGGAGCGAGTTGGAGCGATATCCAATTGATGTTTCCTTGGTTACTTTTATGTTTATTGCTTACTTATATTTTAGCAAGAACAATGGCTGTCAAAGAATTAGGCGATGATATCGCAACGAGTTTAGGTGTGAAAGTACAAATCTACCGTGTCATTTTTCTCGCCATAAGTGTCGTATTAGCAGGAATTGCTGTTGCATTTGCGGGTGGAATTGGTTTTATCGGACTGATGGCCCCACATATTGCAAGAACGTTAATAGGTCGTTCATTTGCTGGGCTGATTCCTGTATCGGCATTAGTAGGTAGTTTCCTTGTGATGGCAGCTGATTTAATTGGACGTTCAGCTTTCTTGCCTTCAGATATTCCAGCAGGTGTTTTTACGGCTAGTATTGGTGCCCCATTTTTTATTTACTTACTTTATCGTAATTGAAATATATAAGGAGGGATTGGATGATTGAAGCTCAAGCGTTAACACTGAATTATGGTGAGAGAAATATTATAGAAGATCTTCAATTAGAAATTCCCACAGGCAAAATAACGGTATTAGTAGGAGCAAATGGCTGTGGTAAATCTACATTATTAAGAGCACTTGCAAGACTTATGAAGCCAGCTACAGGTGTAATTTCGTTGGATGGCAGAGAAATGAAAAGTATGACAACGAAAGAAATTGCAAGAAAGTTAGCTGTGTTGCCACAAGGGCCCATCTCTCCTGAAGGATTAACGGTTCATCAACTAGTGAAACAAGGGAGATATCCACACCAAAGCTGGAGAAAGCAATGGTCAAAAGAAGATGAGTGGTTGGTTGATGAGGCTCTACAAGTAACGGGGATGATGCCATTAAGAGCGAAGACGTTAGATTCATTATCAGGTGGCCAGAGGCAGAGAGCTTGGATTGCGATGACTCTTGCTCAGAAAACCGATACGATTCTTTTGGATGAACCGACAACTTATCTCGATTTGACCCATCAAATTGATATTCTAGATTTACTATATGATTTAAATGAAGCTGAAGAGAGAACGATTGTTATGGTGTTACATGATTTAAACTTGGCTAGTCGATACGCTGATCATATGATTGCTGTTAAAGATAAGGGCATATATGTTCAAGGTAAGCCCGAGGAAGTTGTGACGAAAGTAATGGTCAAAGAGGTCTTTCAATTAGATGCTGACATTATATCAGATCCACTTTTTGGTACGCCACTTTGCATTCCACATGGTAAAGGGAGAAAGGTAGTGCGTGCAAATAAAGCGAAGGAACTTATTAAGTTATGAATAAGCTAGATATGAGTGAAATCAAAGAGGCTTTAAATGACACGCCCATTAAACTAATAAATGGTGGGGAAAGTGATGGCCTACTTATTTCCGATTTATTCTCAGATGATAAGTGTTCAGCTTTTTTAGAAGAACAGCAAATAACGCAAGGCTCACCATCTAAACTTGTGGCATCCTCTATGTTCTCTAAACGTTACGCTTTTTTAGTTTTGACTGCATCCACGCATGTATGCTTGAACTTAAAAGGCTGTATTTATTGGAATCAGCAGGCTAGTTATTACACAACAGATAAGAATCTTGCCCTCATAAGTGAAAATGTAGGGCTTGTACGAGAGCCGGAGTTTGAAGCTTGTATGGACTTATATCTGGAGAAAACCTTTCAAGAAAATCTGACACCTATCTTGAATCAATTACATGCAACAACTAGGTTACCTTTAAAAATTTTGTGGGAAAATGTAGCGGTAAGAATCAATTCTATTTTTAGAAAAATAGTTAAAAAAGTAGATGATGAAATAGAGAGAGACCGAATTATAGCTGTCTTTAATCAAATAAAATACGCTGAACCCCGTTACTTTGCATTAGAAAAAAATCCACTCACTCCTTACTTACAACTAGATGGCGAAAAGCGAAAAACCTGCTGTATGTATTATAAATTAGAAAGGTGCCTAGAGACGGGAGAATATTGTCTCGTCTGTCCATTGAAGAAATAAGGACCAAAGGTGCTGCTATAATAACCTCTACTAATAAAGGAGAAGAAGAGCAACTTTGTGTGATGTCGGAGCTAAAAACAGCTCCGACACTAACAAAAATGAAAGTCATCTATCGCCACCATAAGATACTGAAGCCAAACCTTGGAGTATCTACACAAAGAGGGGGTTAATGTGCAGATACTGAAGCCAAACCTTGGAGTATAAATGAAAGTGAGGATTAGTCCTTTCCAACTCAGCACTTGATTCAATTTGGTTTTGCTTCTTTATCTATTGGTAGTACATTATTGTTTAAATCATTTTTTTGTATGAGAAGATCACTAACCATGAAGCCTGCATCAACCGGAGCGGTTTTAGAAGAAGAGCACATCGCTTTTAGGGTAACTTTCATACAAAACGCTCATGTCGGAGCAAAAACGACTCCGACACCACCAAAGATGAAAGTGGTGTCTGGCTCTTTAACTGGTGGAACTTCATTTAATTTGATTTTGTCTTTTTCATTTAAAAGAATGGTGTTAGATTTTTTTATTTGAGATTTAGCAGTAACACAGCGGGCGAGTCATGCGGAGAATACCGTGGGATGTAGTGGCAGAGCTGAGATCCAGCAGCGTAGCCGATTAGCTTAGCGCCACCCCACAGGACGCGGAGCATGATTTTCGGTAGCGGTAAGTAGAACTCCGCACCTAATCATTAGCATCACTTTCATACAAAACGCTCATGTCGGAGCAAAAACGACTCCGACACCAACAAAGATAAAAGTAGTGGCGACTGTTCAAACTGTTGGCACGTTTACAACTCGATCACCATCAGGAGTCTGCCTGAATCAACAGGGAGCACTGTCCTACTAAGGTCATTGATCGCGAGGTGTATGACGAGCTAACTTCACGGTACAAACTATCGCTCATAAGTAACTTTCATACAAAAGTCCAACAGGAATTCCCTTATCAATCGAGAATGATCGTTAGTATAGAACGAACAGAGATGAAAGGGGTTATTTTTATGCCAATAAAAGAGATTGACTTATTTTCTAAGCAGTTCCATCAAAATCCATATGAGTACTATAAAGACATTAGGCCACATCATGCATTCGCTAAAGTAAGAATGTTTGAAGGACACAATTCTTCATGGCTAGCTTTTACCTATGAAGCAGCAGAGAAGGTCTTAAGAGATGAGCGTTTTATTAAGGATATGCGAACCGTTTTCCCGGGAGAAATAACGGATGCAAATGTTCCACCAATTGGACAAAGTATGCTTTTTGTTGATCCACCTGACCATAGACGCTTAAGGAACTTAGTCGCAAAGGGATTTGCTCCGAAAAAAATAAAAGCACTAAGTGGTAGAATTGAAGAGATTGCCAAAGAAGAAGCTCAACGAATGGGGCGGAATAAGGACGTAGATTTCATCGAGGACTATGCATTTCCGATCCCAATTCGTGTGATTTGTGAGCTTTTAGGTGTTCCATCTGAAGATCAGCACCTTTTCCAGCGCTGGTCAAAAGTACTTGTTGACATTGTGACCGAAGAGCAATACGAGCAATCGATGATTGAATTTATGGCTTATTTGGAATCGCTCATTCATCAAAGAAGAAGTGAACCAAAAGAAGATTTATTAACGGATTTAATTTTAGCTGAGGAAGAAGGAGAGCGGCTGTCGGTTCGTGAGTTATATGGAGTCGTCATGTTACTAATTGTAGCAGGACATGAAACAACCGTGAATTTAATCGCTAATGGCTTACTGGCATTATTAACACACCCTGAACAAGCTCAGCTATTAAAAGAAGAACCTGAACGAATGGGACAAGCAATAGAGGAGTTTCTACGCTATAATGGTCCAGTTGAATTTAGCACAGATCGTTGGGCACGTGAATCTTTTACATTTATGGGTCAGAGGGTTGAAAAAGGCGACCACGTCATCGTTTCATTAGCATCAGCAGATCATGACTCAGAGGAATTTGAGAAGCCCGAACAATTTGATATTAAGCGAGAGAAAAGTCCTCACCTTGCGTTTGGAAAGGGTATTCATTATTGCCTAGGTGCTCCACTAGCAAGATTAGAAGCGGAGATTGCAATGCGTGTTTTATTAGAGCAATTTCCGAATATTCGATTGGCAGTTGATTTATCAGAGCTTGAATGGAGGCAGAGTTTTATCATTCGTGGTTTGAAGAGGTTTCCTATCAAGTTAACAAGTTTATAAGTGTACTTTAATCGCTAAGAGCTCTTATGGGCTCTTTTATTTATTTTTAACCACTAGTTTTTATATAAAAACTAAGCTAATTTGTCTAGTATTTTCCTAATTCCCTCTCTATTAAGCTTAAAGATGAAAGCGTTTTAAATTTTGAGAGGAGGTATTCGTACATGGAATTATTAAAGAGGCGTCGTTTCCAGACTTTTTATATCGTTATCGCTTTTTTCGGTGTTAGTTTATTCTTTTTCGTGAGTACTGGTGAGGCATCTAAGCAGGAGGGACCGTTGTATGATATTAATGAATATGTTCAAGACATGCAACCGGGTTGGAATCTAGGGAATTCATTTGATGCTGTAGGTGATGATGAAACAGCTTGGGGCAATCCATTTGTTACAAAAAAGCTCATTGAAGAGATTGCTGAACAAGGATTTAAGAGTATTCGAATTCCAATTACATTTGATCAGAGGATGGAATTAGGGCCGGATTACTTAATTGACGAAGATTTCCTAAGTAGAGTTACACAAGTCGTAAATTGGTCGCTAGAAGAAGATTTATTCGTCATGATTAATGTCCATCACGATTCATGGCTATGGTTAGAAGAGGGCATGTACAATGAGAATCAACAATCTTTAGAGCGGTTTGAAGCGATTTGGTTACAATTAGGCGATCATTTTAAGGACTATCCAATTGAGCTGATGTTTGAAAGTATTAATGAACCTAGGTTTTATGGTCAAGAGCAAGAAAAGCAAGCTTTCTTGGACCAGTTGAATGATTCTTTTTTTGATATTGTAAGGAATTCTGGTGCTCTAAATGAAGTAAGACCACTTGTTTTACCGACATTAGATGCAAGTCCCGACCATCAAAATCAACTTGAGGATTTGTATGAAAAAATCGAACAGCTAGATGATCCTTATTTAATTGGTACTGTTCATTTTTATGGATTTTGGCCATTTAGTGTGAATGTAGCAGGTTATACTCATTTTGAGCAAGATTCCATTCAACATATTCACGAAACGTTTGACCGTGTTGAACAAACATTACTTGATAGAGGAATACCTGTTGTTTTGGGGGAATATGGCTTATTAGGTTTTGACACTCACACAGGCGTTGTGCAGCAAGGTGAAAAACTAAAGTTCTTTGAATATATGATTCATTACGTACAAGAAAAAGGGATCGCTCACATGCTGTGGGATAACGGCCAACATTTTAATAGAACTAATTATGAATGGGCTGATGGTGAACTGTTCGAAATGATGAAAGCAAGCTGGGAGGGGCGTTCAGCAACAGCAAGTGCTAACTATCTTTATGTTGATAAAGATGAGGAGATACTAGACCATGAATTTCAGCTTCAATTAAATGGTCGTATTTTAGAAGAAATTCGTTTAGATGGGGCGTTATTAAATGAACATGATTACACCATTGAAGGTGAAACGCTCACTATTAAAGCTAGTATCATCAAAGAAGTAGTTAAAGATTTTAATAGTGTTGGAGAAAAAGGCGTATTTACAATAGCATTTGACCATGGAAGCGATTGGTATATTAAGGTTTATGCCTATCATACACCTATTATAGGAGAGGCAGAGGGTAATGTTGATGATTTCACTATTCCAATAGAGTTTAACGGTTCTCATTTGAAAACTATGGAGGCTGTCTATCCTGACGGAAGTCCAGCGGGGCCACATGATTGGACGACATTTAAAGAGTTCGGATATGCCTTTTCACCAAACTATGAGGACAACGAATTGACTTTCCCTTACGGACGGTTTTTTAACGAGTTAGAGGACGGAGAAACGGAGCTTACCTTTTACTTCTGGAGCGGGGAGCAATTGGACTATACATTACAGAAAAATGGTGAACATGTTATTGGTTTTCTTTCATTAGATAAGGAGGAAGAACAAAAGGAACAAGAAGAGCAGATTGAAGAAGAAACGGATATAGAAAAGGAAAAAGAGATATCGAAGCCAAAAGAGAATGGTGAGGGTCCACCAGCAAAAGGAAAAGATGATAAGGAAGAGGAGCGTGGGACGGATGAGGAGAATGGTGAGAAAAATGAAGGTGCACTAGGGATTGAAGCAGGAGGTATGAACCCACCTCCGAACGGAGAAAAAACAAGTGAACATGGAAATCACTTATTGCCTGATACAGCTACCAATTCATATAATTTCCTATTACTAGGAAGCTTGTTTATTTTACTCAGTCTTTTAATGAAGAGAGTACGTACGAAAAATCAACCCGTGTCTATTTAAAGAGGTGAACAACTATGATTAGTGATAAACTTCCTACTATCTGGTATGGTGGCGATTATAACCCAGAGCAATGGCAGGATCCTCGTATTTGGGAAGAGGATATTCGAATGTTTAAATTAGCAGGTATTAATATCGTAACGCTTAATGTTTTTTCTTGGGCTTTAAATCAACTGGATGAGAAGACTTATAGGTTTGATGACTTAGAAGAGCATATTGATAGACTTTACCAGCAGGGGATTTACACGTGTCTAGCGACAAGTACAGCCGCACACCCTGCTTGGATGGCAAGCAAATATCCAGATGTTCTTCGTGTTGATTTCCAAGGGAGGAAAAGGGCTTTTGGTGGTAGACACAACTCGTGTCCAAACAGTCCTACTTATCGCCATTTTGCAGAACAAATGGCGGACCAGTTAGGCAAAAGATTTAAAGGAAACCCTGCCGTGCTTATATGGCATGTCTCCAATGAATATGGAGGTTATTGTTATTGCGAAAATTGTGCTAACGCGTTTAGAAAATGGCTCAAGGAAAAGTATCTGTGTTTAGAAGCACTGAATAAAGCTTGGAACACGACATTTTGGGGGCATACTTTTTATGAATGGGATGAAATTGTTGTTCCGAATGCATTAAGTGAGGAAGGGGAAGGCAATGTCAGTGCTTTTCAAGGAATTTCTTTAGACTATAGGATCTTCCAATCTGAAAGTCTGTTAGCCTGTTATCAATTAGAACATGATGCCTTAAAGAAGCATACGCCACATCTGCCGATTACGACCAATTTAATGGGTACCTATCCTGAGTTAGATTATTTTAAATGGGGTAAAGCCATGGATATCGTATCTTGGGATAGTTACCCCGGTATCCATACGCCAACTAGTCTCATAGCAATGACACATGATTTGATGAGGGGGCTAAAACAAGGTCAACCATTTATGTTAATGGAGCAAACACCTAGCCAACAAAATTGGCAACCGTATAATTCGTTAAAAAGGCCTGGTGTTATGCGACTTTGGAGTTATCAAGCAATTGCACACGGTGCAGATACGGTCATGTTTTTCCAATTGAGGCGGTCCATTGGTGCTTGTGAAAAATTTCATGGAGCTGTTATTGAGCATGTTGGCCACGAGCATACACGTGTCTTTAAGGAAGTAGTAAAGCTAGGTAGTGAATTAGCGGAACTTTCAGATAAAATTATTGATTCACGGGTACAGGCAAAAGTGGCGATTGTGTATGATTGGGAAAATCGATGGGCAATTGATCTTTCAAGCGGTCCAACTGTTTCACTAGATTACGTAGAAGAGGTCCATAAGTATTATAAGGCCTTTTACGATCATAACATTCCTGTAGATATGGTTAGTGTGAATGATCATTTATTAGATTATGATCTGGTTATCGCACCAGTCCTCTATATGGTCAAAAAAGGCTATGCCAAGAAGCTAACCGAGTTTGTGCAACAAGGAGGAACCTTTATCACGACCTTTTTTAGTGGGATTGTCAATGAGCATGATCTCGTTACATTAGGTGGTTATCCTGGTGAACTAAAGGAGTTATTGGGAATTTGGGTGGAAGAAATCGATGCCATGGATCCTGCCCACTCTAATCAAGTAATTATTAAAGAAACAGGTAATGTGCTAAAAGAACAATATGATTGTCACCTTTTATTTGACCTCATTCATACAGAGGGTGCAGAAGTACTGGCAGAGTATGGTTCGGATTTTTATCAAGGAACACCGGTTGTTACTTCTCATCAAGTTGGTAAAGGGAAAGCTATTTATATTGGAACAAGTGCAGAACAAGGTTTTATCAACGATTTTATGAAGCTGCAGTCTCAAAATTTGGGGATTAGCTCATTACTTCCTAAAGTAGAGGGTGTAGAAGTTATGGCGAGATCGAAGGATGAAAAGACATTTCTATTCATTCTCAATCATAATTCCTACGATGTAATGATAGAAATTGAACAAGGTTATTTGGATATCCACACAGGAGAAGAACAGAAGGAGTCATTAAATATACCTGCCAATGGTGTATCGATATTAGAAGAAATAAAAAGTGAGCTATTCACAAATCGGAGTAGATGATGACAATAAAGAGACTGAGAAAAGGTGTGTATAGTAAAGAGCCTGCAAATCGTTGGCAAGAAGCACTCGTGACAGGAAATGGTGAATTAGGTGCTCTTGTTTATGGTCACCCTGAAGAAGAAACGATTATCCTCAACCATGAAAGGCTTTATGAGCCTTTTCATGAACAGGTGGTGCAAAATCATAATTTGGCACCATACTTATTAGAAATTCGGCAGCTTATGAATAAAGGGAGATTTAGAGATGCAGCAGCTTTGTTCTCTGAAAAATCAGGGCATCCACTTCTTTTTACAGATGCTTATCATCCTGCTTATGCATTAAAATGGCATCAATTTGGAGTAGGAAAAGTGAGCCAGTACAAGCGGACAGCAAACTTTGAAACTGGAGAAATTACAGTAAGTTGGTCACAGGAAGATGAGCAATTTGAGCGTAATTTGTTTATTTCAAGAGTAGACGAATGTGCTTATTATCAAATACGCTCCACTGATCAACGAGGCTTATCTGGTGAGTTATTTATAGATTCACTGATGCCAAAGGAGAGTGGAGAAGCGAGTTGTCTGGTAAATGGACCTTTTATAGAATTTGAAGGTCAATATCATATTACTAAAAAAGGTTATATAGGGTGTACCCATGTTCAAGTGTTCGGTCAAAAAAGTGTAATAGACGTTTGTGAGAATAAAATGAGGATCGAATCGGCATCAGAGATCATCTGCAAGACAAAATTGATACCTATTAGCGATATGCAGTTAGATGGAAACTTGCGGATGGCTCATTTAAGAAAGCAACTATTAAATGCAACGTCACTGGATTATGATACTTCCTTACAAAAGCATAGTCACATTCATAGTGAATTATTTAATCGAATGAGTATAAGCTTAGGTGAGCAGGAGGAGGTATTGAAGCCAACAGAGGAACTTCTTGCAGAGAGAGCAGAACAGTTAAGCATCCCCTTATTGCAACAAATGTTCGAAATGGGGAGGTACGTTTTGATTTGTTCATCTGGGTTCTTCCCACCGAATTTAGTGGGAATATGGACAGGCGAGTGGAGGCCAGCTTGGAGTGGTGATTTTACAACGGATGCCAATATTAATTTGGCTATATCAGGTGCAGGAATGGGGTATTTACCGGAAGGCATAGAAGCTTACTTACATTTAATCGAAAAAATTGTGCCTGACTGGCGTGTTAATGCGAAAGTGATGTTTGGTTGTAGAGGGGTACTTGCAGGTTCTAGAACGGATGGTAATCATAATATCCATACGCATTTTGATGTAGATTGGCCATTAGGATTTTGGACGGCAGGAGCAGGTTGGCTTGTGTCTCCGTTGTTTGAGTGGTATCAGATCAGTGGAGATATTGCTTTCTTTAAAGAGAAGGTGCTCCCTTTGCTAAAGGAAATTGCTCTCTTTTATGAGGATTTCCTGACGGATGTGGAGGATGATGGCAAGGCTGCTTTTATCCCTTCTTATTCACCAGAGAATACACCGGTATTAACAGTAGATAAAAGGGGAGAAGGTTGGCAGGAAAGTCAAGCTAGTATGAATGCAACGATGGATATTGCTGTTGCAAAAGAAGTATTAAGTCACCTTGTTTCCACTTGTCAACAGTTACAAATTGAACATGACCAGATTGGAAAGTGGCAGGGATTATTGGATAAATTACCTGAGTATATGATAAATGAAGAGGGTGCTTTAAAAGAGTGGGCTCATAAAGATTTACATGATCAATACGATCATCGACACCTATCACATTTATATCCTGTTTGGCCAGGTTATGAAATAGCAGAGGACAAAGATTACCATTTGTTCCAAGCTGCTAAAATAGCATTGGAAAAAAGGAAAAGAGGAAACTTCTCAGCTCATGGGGTTATGCATCATGGGATTGTAGCTGCAAGGTTAAAAAATAGCCAACTAGTCCGAGAGAACCTAAAATTACTATTACAAGACGGCGATTATATTCATTCTAGCCTTGTAACGTCTCATAATCCGAAAAGGCATATTTATAATGTTGATGCCAATTGTAGCTTACCCACTTTAGTAATGGAGATGCTTGTTTATTCAGTCCCAGGTAAGATTGAATTATTACCAGCTTTACCAGATGAAATAAAAATAGGAGAAATTAAAGGCCTCAAAACTCGCTCACAAGTTACAATAGAACGATTTAATTGGGATTTACATCAACAAAAAATCGAGATAGACATGTACTCATCCATAGCTCAACAAGTTGAAGTACGATTAAGAGAAGAAATAAAGAGTTATGAGTCAAACATGCATCAACATATTGAAAGAGTAAGTTCATTGAGCTGTAAAATTGATTTTCATGCGGAGCAAAATTTTAAGATTACACTCTATTTTTAGAGGGCTATGATGGTTAAAGCTGCTTTTCTTTAGGCTACTCTAAAGGGAAGTGTCTTTTTATAAATGAATCACTAATTATTATATGATTTTGTTCATCATTTTTGGTGTATATTTTTACATCTCCTTTCGATAAAATAACGATAAGCACCTATTTTACACCATTAATGAAAGCGTTTTCTTTGTGGATAAGATATAGGGGAATGTTATGAAAAAATATCTGATTTCAAAAGTTAATAATATGAAGCTACGAACAAAGTTAGTTATATCATTTGTTGTGGTCGTCTTTATTCCCGTTTTAATTGTTGGTATTTTTCTAACGGATGAATTGAGAAAAAATGCTTTAGAAAATGCACTTGAACAAACGACTTCTGATATGACGAGAATTCGTGCAAGGATATCGGATGTCCTAATTCCACCTGTGTATGTTTCTCATTCGCTTTTTGTTGACCAACGATTAAAAGACTTAGTCAATACACAATATGAAAATCGGTTTGATATTGTAACAGCTTATCGGAATTATACGTTCTTCGACAGTCATACGAGATATTATAACGAAATAGAATCGATTCGTTTGTATGTCGAAAACGAGACTCTGTTAAATAATTGGACGTTCATTCCTGTTAATGAACAAAGCGAAGTCGTGAAACAGTTGTGGTATCAAGAGGCAATGAACAAAAAGGGGCATATGAGTTTCCGATTAGTTGAGAATGAAAATAGCCACGATGAAAAGAAGTTCAGTATCACAAGAATGCTTTATTTTGCAGAGTCGCAATCCTCAGGTGTATTAGTTATTGAAATAAATTCACGTATGCTAAATGGTATTCTCGCACAAGAGTCAAAACCATTATTTCTATTAGACTCTGAACATAATATAGTCGCATCAAATAATCAAGAATGGCTAGAAAAAAACTTAGATGATATCACCAATTCACCTAAATTAATAGAAGGTGATACAGGTGTGTTTAAGGAGGTAATATTCGGCAAGCCATCCCATTTAATTGTTGATACATTAAGCTTACCTAATAGCGTGAATGATTTACGTGTCGTTTCATTTATAACAGATGAAGAAATTATGGAAGGGTCAAATCACCTTGTTAGATTAGGTGTTATGGTCATTTCCATTAGTATTGTTATTGCTCTTATTCTTGTTTATAGTGTGTCATTCTTACTTTCAAAAAGATTATCGAGCTTAAGTAATCAAATGCAAAAAGTTTCTAAAGGTCATCTATCCACTTATTCTCCTGTTACTGGTAATGATGAAATTGGACAATTATCGAGGCAATTTAACGAGATGACCCTCAACCTGCAAGAGCTAGTGGATGAAGTAGAGATGAAAAATGAAGAGAAGAGAGTGTTAGAGAAAAGTCAAAATGAAATTAAATTAAAAATGTTAGCTAGTCAAATTAATCCTCATTTTCTATTCAATACGTTAGAGACGATCCGGATGAAGTCATTAATGAACGGGGATAGAGAGGTTGCTCATATCGTTAAAAGGTTAGGGAAGTTACTAAGAATTAGTATAGAAGTTGGGGGTGGCATGGTTCCACTTGAGCAAGAACTAGAAATGGTAAGGGCGTATTTAGAAATACAAAAATTTAGATTTGAAGAACGCTTGCAGTTTGAACTCGACATTGAGCCAGGGCTCAACAATGTTCCGATACCACCTCTCATTATTCAGCCTTTAGTAGAGAATGCGGTCATACACGGATTAGAGAGAAAGCTAGAAGGAGGAAAGGTCTTTGTAAAGGCTAAGAAAAGTGGGGAGAATTTACTTATTCAAGTGATAGATAATGGTATAGGTATCACAGAGCAAAGAAAAGAAGACATCTATGAGGCACTCACTAAACATTATGCGAATGGACAGGAACGGATAGGATTAAAAAATGTTCATGATCGCCTGCTACTCACCTATAAGACAGGAAAAGGTTTGGTGATTCGTAGTGACAAAAACATAGGTACTGATATTTCCTTTTTAATTCCTTTAAATGATTAGGACTTGTGAATAGTAAGACTACATGATGTGAGGTGGAAAGCATGTATAAAGTATTGATTGTAGATGATGAAGCAACAGTAAGAGAAGGTCTAAAAGCAATCATTCCATGGGAAGAATATGGATTTTATATAGGTGAACTCGCACGAGACGGTCAGACTGCCCTAAAGCTTTGCCAAAATGAAAGGTTTGATTTAATCATCTCTGATATTCGAATGGCAGGGATGGATGGATTAGAATTAATTCAACAGGTTCGGCAGTTTGACCAAAGAATTCAATGTCTTATTGTGACTGGTTTTGCCGATTTTCATTATGCCCAAAAGGCGATTCAATATCAAGTAGCGGATTATTTGTTAAAGCCGATTGATGAGGATGCACTAATACCTATATTAAAAGATATAAAAAATGAACTAGATAAAGAAAACGAAGTACATCAGCTTACACTCAGGGACAATGATTTTTTAAGAGAACAGGTCCTGCTTTCATTGTTATTTGATAAAAAACAAGGGAATGCACAAGTAAACAATCAACTTTCTGAGAAATACCAATTGAAATGGAAGCGATATCAGGTTCTCTTATTTGGATTTGGAGAATCTGAGCTTGAACATACACACCTTTATGAGATTAAACAAATTTTCAAAAAAAAGGTTGACGATGAACGGAATGTAATGATTTTTCAAGAGGAAAGTTATATTGGTTGTCTATGTAATTGTGAAGTGTTTAAAGGGAATGAAGTGATTGCCTTATATGAAAAACTAAAAGTAGTGGTTGAACAAACTGATTTACCTTATACAGCTGCCCTTGGAACATGTGTGGGGACGTTAGAGAAATTACGAGATTCTTATCATGTTGCCCTCCATTTAATCAAAAAGCGTTTTTTCTTTGAAAGTGGTACACTTCTGATAAGGGGAAATGAAGTAGCCCATCCATTAGAAAAACCGTTCAATTATAAGTTTCAAGATTTAATTGAACGATTATTTTTAGCCATTGAAATGGGAGAATTATCAACAGTACCTCTAACTCTTAACCATATACATCAGTCCATTGAACACTTTTACTCTGAAGAAAACTTAAAACAAACTTATGTGGCAGCACTATCCATTTTATTATCCAAGCTGCAGCAAGCAAAGCCACAGAAAGAAGTTTTTCTAACACAGTTATCAAAAGAAGTAGCGAGTATTTTTCAATTTCGTCATTATGAGGAATTACAAAATTTCCTAGCGTCCATTTTCGACCAAATGATTAGTGAATTTGACTTTGAACAAACTGATGACCAGTTAAAAAGGTTAATCATCTTAATTGATACTAAGTATAATGAAAACTTAAAGCTTGAGAAATTAGCTGATATTTTAAATTATAATAGTGCTTATTTAGGCAAGGTTTTCAAAAATTATACAGGTGAGTATTTTAATACTTATTTGGACAAGGTCCGTGTTAAACATGCAAAACGTTTCTTATTAGAGGGACTTAAGGTTTACCAGGTTGCAGAGGTAGTCGGGTATAAAAATGTTGATTATTTTCATTTGAAATTCAAAAAATATGTTGGATTTTCCCCGTCAGAATATCGTAGAAAAAATAAATATTCTATCCAAGAGAAAAGCTCCTAAAGAGGGGCTTTTTTATATGAAATTTACATGGGTGGTGCTCATTTCTCAAGTTAACTTGACCTTTCGGTCTTTGTTTTTGGTCCGTTTTTGAAAATCGAACTGACCTCACAGACGAATGAATTCGTCTGAAGGTTCATTTCGATTTTCAAAACTTCACGCAAATGCGTGAAGTAGCCAAGCAAGCTTGGCTAACGGTCCAAAAACACTTGGATGTTAGATACTAATCCTGATGAGTTACTATACATTTTTTTGGTTGGTTGTGGCTGGTTGTGCGGTGCGCTGAATTTTTTAGGAAAGCTCTTGCGAGCTCCTTCCTAAAAAGTGACGGGATTATGGCAAAGCGTGAGAATCCTCAAAACCGTTTATGAATGAAAAGCCACCAGTTAAAAAGCAGAACCACACTTTCATGGCAAAGTGAACGAGCTTCGCCATGTGGGTTTTTATATGAACGTGTACTTAAGGGTGATAGTTAGTGCCTTGAAGTTAGCCGGTCCTCCATTTTGTGATAGAACTTAACAGAACGCTGCTCCCTTTTTGGTCGTGTGGACTCCTAATGGTGATGGAGTTGTAAACGGACCAACTGTTTAAAAAGTGGGATTTTGCCCTTAACTTGATGGCTTTTTATTCACTTTGTTTTTTGTCTTAATCATTTTAATCATTTTTGTAAGATTGATTCTAAACTTGAGAATTAGCAGTGAACAAAGCTCTGCAAATGAGCATCAGCATCAACTTTCACATAAAAATAATATTGTTGCTCTGGCGTGTGGTTTGTATGGAAGAATAAACATTCAGAGGTGCTTCAGATAAGGAGTGTAATCGGATACATTTCTGCAATTTTAACATGAATTTCGACTTAATCCTTGAGGTATTTTACCCGTAATATCTTTATTAAAATGAGGATATAGAGGGGGAGATGGCATTGAAAGTTTCTACGGAAACCGACGAGAGTCTAGTAATACCAAAAAAGAAAAAGAATTTCTGGAAAACAATGAAGAAGCAAAAAATCCTTTATTTTATGTCTATCCCAGTCGTGATTTATGTATTTATCTTTAACTATTTACCCGTATGGGGTTGGACAATGGCTTTTCAAAATTTTAGGCCAGGAAGAGCTTTTTTTGAACAAGAGTGGGTTGGATTTGCTCATTTCATTGAGTTGTTTAATGACCCTCATTTCTTTTTAGTCTTGCGTAACACATTAGCCATGAGTGTTTTATTATTAATTGCTGGATTCACGATTCCCATTATATTTGCTGTTTTATTAAATGAATTACGAGATTCAATATTTAAGCGCTCTGTTCAGACGATTTCGTATTTGCCACATTTCGTTTCTTGGGTCGTTGTTGCTGGAATTGTCACCAAAGTACTTTCAACTGATGGTGGAATTGTTAATGAATTATTAATGGGGTTAAACCTCATAGATAATCCTATACAATTTATGGCTAAGGGTGAGTGGTTTTGGTATATATTGACGGCCTCGGATGTGTGGAAACAAATGGGGTGGAACTCCATTATTTTCTTAGCGGCGATGGCTGGTGTCGACCCACAATTATATGAAGCTGCACGTGTAGATGGTGCTGGTCGTTTCAGAAGGATTTGGCATATCACACTGCCAGGTATAAGACCAACTATTCTAGTTATTTTAATTTTATCAATCGGTAATTTAATTAGTATTGGTTTTGAGAGACAATTACTATTAGGAAATTCGATGGTTCGTGAATATTCTGAGGTTTTGGAGCTATATGCACTTAACTATGGTATTGGAATGGGGCGTTACTCATATGGGACGGCCATAAGTATTTTTAATTCATTAGTAAGTATTTTTCTTTTACTAGTAGCCAATGGTGTCTTTAAACGGTATTCCAATACGAGCGTAATGTAAGTGGGGGTGACCAAGATGAAAAAAAGAAAACGTTTAAACAGAATGACACCCGCAGAAAAGGTATTTGAGGTAGCGAATTATTTTTTTATGATTTTAGTAGTCGTTGTTATGTTATATCCGTTTCTTAATGTTTTAGCGATAGCTTTAAATGATTCAACAGATACGGTTCGCGGAGGGATATATATATGGCCAAGGGAATGGACTTTTGATAATTTTGCCGTCATTTTAAGATATGATAGCTTAGTTACAGGTTTTATAAATTCTGTATTACGAACAGTCATTGGTACCGTTATAGGTCTTTTTGTTTGTTCGATGGTTGCTTATACATTATCACGAAAAGATTTCCAAGCTCGTGGATTTGTTTCTACCGTTATTGTATTAACGATGTTTTTTAGTGGAGGTTTAATTCCAACATTTATGCTAATGAGAGATTTAGGTTTAATTAATACGTTTGCTGTTTATATTTTGCCACTCCTTGCAAGTGCTTGGAACATCATTATTATCCGCTCATTTATGGATACGTTACCAATTGCTTTACAAGAGTCAGCCAAAATAGATGGTGCGAATGATTTCACCATTTATTGGCGAATTATCTTGCCAATTTGTAAGCCAGTATTGGCGACCATAGCCTTATTTATCGCGGTTATGCAATGGAATATGTGGTTTGATACGTACATTTATAATAGTGCCAATCCGGCCCTAACAACTTTACAGTATGAATTAATGAAAATACTTCAAAATACGGCAACAAGTGCAGGAATTGATGCAACAAGAGGAGGACAAGGTGCAGACTTAGTTAATAGAGTTTCACCAGAGTCCATTAGAATGGCTATTACAATCGTTACGATAGTCCCTATTTTATTAGTGTACCCGTTTTTACAAAAATACTTTGTAAAGGGAATGACGTTAGGGGCGATCAAGTAAACATGGTTTTTACTTTCCGAATTTATAGAATAATAGGAAAGTAAGGATAGATACTGATAGAAAAAGGGGAGGTATTTTGAATGGGAATAGGTAAAAAGTGGTTTGGGTTATTAGTTCTAATCATGAGTATGGTTTTACTTATGGTTGCTTGTTCGAATGATACAGATGTGGCTAATGATAATGATGGAAACGTCAATGAGGATGTGGAAATAGATGGTAATTTAGAGCCGATATCCTTTTCTTTGTTTGCAGCAGATAATAATCCAAACTGGAATGGGATGGATTCACCTATAGGGCAAGAAATTTACAAAGCAACAGGTGTAAGTCTAGAAGCTGACTTTGCTATAGGAGACCCTTCAGAAAGAATAGCTCTTTTTGCTTCTGGTGGTGAATTTCCAGATTTTATCTTACCAAAAGGTGATGGGAATTTGTTAGTAGATGCAGGTGCTATGGTTGATTTAAGACCATTGATTGAAGAGCATGCTCCTAATATTAAAGAAGTTTATGGAGATTACTTAGAAAGAATGGTATGGAGCGAAAACGATGACTCCATTTATTTCATTGGTACGAATCCGGTTGATCAAGAGTACCGAACACCTGGTAATGGTTTTTGGTTGCAGCATGCTGTGGTGAAGGAGCTGGGTTACCCAGAAATTAATACATTAGAGGATTTTGAGAACGCTATCAGAACGTATTATGAAATGTATCCAGAAATCGATGGTCAGCCAACTATTCCTTTAACACTATTGGCTGATGACTGGAGATTATTAATTTCTGTTACGAATCCTGCTTTCCTTGCAACGGGGGCCCCTGACGATGGTGAGTGGTTCATTGACCAAGATACTTATGAAGCGAAGTTACATTACAAACGTCCTGAAGAAAAAGAATATTTTAGATGGTTAAATAAAATGAATGCAGAAGGGTTACTAGACCCAGAAAGCTTTGTTCAGCAAGAGGATCAATATAAAGCTAAAATTTCATCTGGAAGAGTTCTAGGTATGATTGATGCCGATTGGTCTATTGTTGAAACACAAACAGCTTTAAGAGGAGATGGGAAATTAGATAGAATGCATGGTGTTTACCCTGTTACACTAGGTGAAAGCTATAAGCACGGAAACTTTAAACCAACAGGATATTTATCTACATGGGGAATTGGTATTTCGGTTGATAATCCGGACCCTGTTCGAGCGATAAAATTTTTAGATTGGATGGCGAGCGAAGAAGCACAAATCTTAAATAATTGGGGTATTGAAGGAGAACATTACCAATTAGATGAGGATGGGAACCGCTATTTAACGGAAGAGCAGCGTGAAGAGCGACGTTCTGACAGTACTTTTGGAGAAAGAACAGGTATTAATGTATTTACTGCATATGGGCCTCATTATGGTGACGGAGTGTTAGATTCCACGGGTCAACCATTTACGGTCAATACACCAGAATCTCTCATTGCCGATTATACAGAAGTTGAAAAAGAAGTTTTGGCTGCTTATGGTGCTGAGATATGGAAAGATTTATATCCACAGGAGGATGAATTTAAGCCAAGACCTTATGGTGCTGGATGGGAAATCAATTATGATTCTGATTCTCCAATTGCCGTTCCTTTCCAAAGAGCTCAGGATACAATGTTTACTCGGATTCCACAAGTAATTTTGGCTGATCCGGATCAGTTTGATGAGATATACGATCAGTTCATTGATGAGATTAGTACAGATGCCATTGAAGAAGCAGAAAGAGAATTTACAAGATTAGTGAAAAATCGTATTGAATTATGGGGAGGAGCTGAATAACTAAAAGCTATTTGGGAGTTGTCCGTTTAACTCAAATTTAGTTCAACGATAATCAGTGAGGTGAATTGTCCACTGATTATCGACTTTACATAGGGTATATTTTGATATTTTCTTCTTTCATTTTTTATTTATAAGGAGTGGTACGATGAAATTTACAGATGGAAATTGGTTAATTAAGGAAGGGTTTGACCTTATCACGCCCGTTCATTTGTTTAAAGTAGATTATAATGACACAACATTAAAAGCTTTGATAGGACCTCGAAACTTAAACGAACGCTCAGCTCAATTAGATGTACCGTTAATTACTGTTGAGTATTCATCCCCTATTAAAGACGTAATTCGTGTGAAAATATATCGACACAAAGGAACAAGAGAGAAATATCCAAATTTTTCAATAAATGAAAGCGGACAAAAGGTTCAAATCAATGATCTTAAAGAAAACTATGAATTTATAAGTGGAGACTTATCTGTTAGATTATCTAAAGAAGATGGATGGAGCTCAGATTATTTTTACGGGGAAAGCCGTTTAACCGGAAGTGCTTATAAAGGAATGGCACATATCACAGACAGCAAAAAAAATACGTATATTCGTGAGGAATTAGGTCTATCAGTCGGTGAGAATATTTACGGATTAGGAGAGAGATTTACCGCCTTTGTGAAAAACGGTCAGGTCGTAGATACATGGAATAAAGATGGAGGGACGAGTTCAGAACAATCTTACAAAAATGTACCTTTCTATTTATCTAATCAAGGCTATGGGATATTTGTTAATCATCCGGAGAATGTGTCATTTGAAATCGCTTCAGAAAAAGTTTCGAAAGTGCAATTTAGCGTCGAGGGGGAATCATTAGAATATTTTATTATTGGCGGAGGAACACGAAAAGAAGTATTAGAAAATTATACAACACTCACGGGGAAACCTGCTCTTCCACCAGCATGGTCTTTTGGTTTATGGTTAACAACTTCTTTTACAACCAATTATGATGAACAGACGGTTAATCATTTTGTTGATGGTATGGAAGAACGGGATATACCATTACGCGTTTTTCATTTTGATTGTTTTTGGATGGAAGCATTAAAATGGTGTAATTTTGAGTGGGACAAAGACGTATTTCCTGACCCACAAAGTATGTTAAATCGGTTGAAAAAGAAAGGATTAAAGATATGTGTATGGATTAACCCTTACATTGCTCAGCAGTCTGAGTTATTTGATGAGGCAGTAGAAAAAGGATATCTGATTCAAAAAACAAATGGTGATGTGTGGCAATGGGATAAATGGCAGCCAGGAATGGGGATTGTCGATTTTACGAATCCAGAAGCGTGCGAGTGGTATAAAGGGCATTTAGAAAAATTAATTCATATGGGTGTCGATAGTTTCAAAACAGATTTCGGTGAGAGAATTCCAACAGATGTCATTTATAGCGATGGCTCGGATCCGCATAAAATGCATAACTATTACTCTTATTTATATAATCAGCTCGTTTTTGAATTATTAGAGGAAAAGCTTGGTCACAATGAAGCGACGTTATTTGCACGTTCTGCTACGGCAGGTGGACAGAAATTCCCTGTTCATTGGGGAGGAGACTGTGATGCCAGCTATGAATCAATGGCTGAAAGCTTACGTGGTGGTTTGTCGTTAGGATTATCTGGTTTCGGTTATTGGAGCCATGATATTGGCGGTTTTGAGAGTACAGCACCTGCTGATTTATATAAGCGTTGGGCTGCATTTGGTATGCTCTCCAGTCATAGTCGATTACATGGAAGTAAATCGTATCGAGTCCCTTGGTTGTACGATGAACAATCCGTAGAAGTTGTACGATTTTTCACGAAGTTCAAAAACCAATTAATGCCTTATTTGTATGAACAGGCGTACCAATCATCTAAATGTGGATTACCGATGATGAGGGCTATGTTGTTAGAGTTTCCAAATAATCCAACATGTGATTATTTAGATAAACAATATATGTTAGGAGAATCATTACTAGTAGCTCCTATATTTAATCAAGAGGGTAACGTAACTTATTATTTACCAGAAGGACGCTGGACCCACGTTCTAACGAATGAAGTACAAGAAGGAAGCAAGTGGGTACAAGAATCATATGATTATTTCGGATTGCCTTTATTTGCACGGGAAAACTCAATCATTGCACTAGGTTCATCCACTAATCAAACCGATTATGATTACGCTGAACAAATTGAATTACATGCTTTTTCAGTAACGGACGAAGCTACTGTAACTGTAAGAAATACAGAAGGCAAAGAAGAGTTTACGATGACTTTAAAGAAAGTAGACCATGAGATGAACGTGAAGTTAAGTCATATACCAACTAAGTCGTGGAGTGTCATTTTAAGGGGAATCGATTCAATAGGATTGTTAGAGGATGATGCTCAAGTTGAAAAAACGACAGTCGGAGTTAAAGTCACACCAATGCATGGAAAAGACGAGTGGAAGATCCCTTTAAGTGAATAATTAGTAAAGCAATTCAGCCTTACGTTTCATTAATAGGAAAATGTATGACCCAAAAGATTAAGTCAGTTCTTAGTCCTTTGGGTATTTCTAATTGTTATATGATTTTTCCTTTAATCTTTACGGTTTTTCTCCCATTAATAGGCTTATAAAATGAAAGAGGAGATGAAAAGGTTTACATTGTTGTGATATTGAAGGATGAAAGGGAGTGGGTAAATGAAACAATCTGTTCAGTTTCCTTATCAGAATACCAATTTGCCGTTAAAAGAACGAGTTAGAGATTTAGTAAATCGCTTTACTTTAGAGGAAAAAGTAGAGTTGATGATGCAATATCAGCCAGAAATTGATCGATTACAAATTTCGTCATATAAACATGGAACGGAAGCAGCACATGGAGTTGCCTGGCTAGGTCATGCAACGGTCTTTCCACAAAATATTGGCTTATCCAGTACTTGGAACCGAGAGCTCATGTATCAGATAGGGGAAGTAATCGCGGATGAAGCTCGCGTTTTTTATCAAAGAAATCCAAAGAAACACGGATTAACTTTATGGGCACCAACTGTTGACATGGAGAGAGATCCTCGGTGGGGACGAACGGAAGAGGCATATGGAGAAGATCCTGAATTGACGGGACAGTTAACGACGGCATTGGTTAATGGGTTACAAGGCGATCATCCGGTTTACTTAAAATCAGTTGCTACCTTAAAACACTTTTTAGGGAACAATAATGAGGTAGAAAGGGATAGATGTTCAGCCAGTATTGATCCACGTAATATGTTTGAATATTATTTGAAAGCCTTTCAACCTGCTTTTGTCGAAGGACAGGCGAAATCGATGATGACTGCTTATAACTCAATAAATGGAACGCCAGCTATTTTACACCCTTATGTGCGTGAAATCGTTAAAGAGGCGTGGGAAATGGATGGGTTTATCGTCAGTGATGCAGGTGATGTGACCGGTATTGTCAAGGATCACCAATACTATTCTTCATATTCTGAAGCATTAGCGGATACGATTAAGAGTGGAATTGATAGCATTACCGATGATGCCGAAATGGCGATCCCTGCAATGAAAGAGGCCCTCCATATAGGATTATTAACAGAAGAAGATTTAAATGAAGCATTACAAAATACATTTAGCGTCCGATTTCGATTAGGTGAGTTTGATGAAAGACACCCTTATTCTCAAATAAGTGAAGCGAAGTTATTAGCAAAAGAGCATCAGGAATTATCGCGAAAAGCGGCTATAGAACAAATGGTTTTATTAAAGAATAATCAGGTGCTACCACTAAATGAGGCAGGATCGATAGCGGTAATTGGACCGCTTTCAGATGTGATTTATACAGATTGGTATAGTGGGACACCGTCATATAAGGTTACGCCATTACAAGGCTTAGAAAAGAAGCTTAAAGATCGGAAGATAACACATCACACCGGAAACCATTTAATTCGTATTCGTTGTCAGGAGACAGGTGTATATATTCAATTGGATGAAAAGAAGCAACTATCATTATCTGGTACAGAAGCATCCGAAGCTGAAGTATTTGAATGGTGTGATTGGGGCTTCGGTAGTCAAACCTTAAAGGCCACCTCTAATTCGAAGTTTGTCACCATGAATGAGGGAACACTGGGAGCATTAGCAGATGAAGCAAAAGGATGGTTTGTTAAAGAGAGTTTTGAATTTAGAGGTGACAATGATCAAGGTATGGAGCTTCTTTCTTGGGAGAAAGAAAGGATTCATTTGTCGAAGGATCATACATTCATCGAGAATAAAAATCAGGAACAGGCTATTCATGCAATTAAGTTGACCATTGAAATCGTAGAGCATGGACTGCAAGCATCAATTCAATTAGCCGAGGAAGCGGATACCGTTTTAGTATTCTTAGGAAATAATCCGTTTATTAATGGCAAAGAATGTGTTGATCGGGAAGATATCATTTTACCGCCACAGCAGGAAAAGCTTTTACAGGAAATAAGGGATGTGAATGACAAAACCGTATTGGTTCTTGTAAGTAGTTATCCTTACGCTATTAATTGGGCAGAAAAACACGTAGAAGGGATACTCTATACCTCTCATGCAGGTCCAGAGCTCGGTCATGCTGTAGCGGAAGTTCTGTTTGGAGATGTTAATCCAGCTGGACGTTTAAGTATGACATGGTATCAATCGGTTAAACAATTACCATCCATACTTGATTACGATATTATAAAAGGAAAAAGAACGTATCAATACTTTGATGGAGATGTCATTTATCCATTTGGTCACGGCTTAAGTTATAGTTCCTTTACTTATAAAAATTTAGAGATATTGGAATATACAGATTTTATTCACGGGTATATCAAGTTGAGTGTTGAGGTTGAAAATATCGGGCCATATTATGGCGATGAAGTCATTCAAATATATGGAACAATGATGGACTCGAAGGTTGAAAGACCTATCAAAACATTATTAGATTTTCGAAGAATCGACCTTAAAAAGGGAGAGACTAAGGCCGTATTATTTCATATTCCCTTGGAAAAGCTAGCGATTTGGGATGTAACGAGAGAACGATATTGTTTTGAGCAAGGTCTGTACAAGCTCATGGTTGGTACGTCATCGGCTCAAATCTCTGAATCAACATCTATCCAAATCGCTGGTGAAATGATTCCGAGTAGAAATTTAAATGAAGTAGTTAAAGCTATGAATTATGATGATTATGAGCAAATCAGATTAGTTGAATGTTCAAAGAAAACATATGGCGTGCAAGCAAATGATGAAGAAGGTTGGATTGGTTTCTATCATGTGACAATCGATTCTCGAACGACTACGGCTAAAGTAACAGTGTGGAATGAAGTTCAAAGTAGTGAACTTGTTCTAAAAAGTGGATTAACTAAAGAGGAATTTCTTGGGGGGGCTCAGGTATTAAAGAAGGATGGGCCACAGGTAATTGAAATTCCTATAAGTATTTCCTCAGAGTCTATATCTATCTTTTTGATATTAAAAGGTGAAGTTATTGTTCAGGATATAAAATTCGTGTAAAGGATCGTGAGGGTATGCAAAGAAGTTGGGTCGATTCTTATTTTTATATAGTATCTGAATGGGTGATGCGCTTAGCTTTTATTAACCTTTTATGGATATTATTTACAATGATAGGTTTGTTTGTATTTGGGTTCATGCCTGCTACTATCGCTATGTTTGCTTTAGTAAGAAAAATGTTATTAAAAGAAGGTGACTTTCCGATTTTTAAAACATTTTTTTCAGTAGTAAAAAAGGAATTTCTGCGAGCAAATGTCGTAGGTCTTGTCTTCCTATTATTTGGTTATATGCTCATAATAAATTTTCAATTTCTTGGATTATTAACTGGTTGGATGCATATGCTGTTTAGCTTCTTTTTAATTCTGATAGGTATACTATTTATAGCAGTAGCTCTGTTATTTATTCCTTTATATGTACATGTTGATTTAAAGGCTATACAATATTATCAATTAAGTTTGATGATTGCATTTGTTAATCCGCATATTATCATATTTATGGTTGCAGGACTTGTAGGTGTCTATTATCTATTTAACCTCATCCCCGGCTTAACGCTGTTCTTTTTTGGAAGTGTCATTGCTTCCTTTATCATGTGGTCAGCGATGTTAGCTTACAAACGTATACAATTGAAAAAAGAAAAGATTAATGGGAGAATGGAACAAAGTACCGTGTGAACAGAGGTTGGTAAAATGAATAAGTCAGCTTTTACATTAGGAGGGTATGGGTGGATAAACTTTCTAGACCCCAAGTAACAGTCATAGACTTTGCTCGTACAATAAGTACCATTTTTGTCGAAATAAAAGGCTACGACCAAGTAGCGGATAAAAACTTCCATGATCATGTGAAATTTTTGGGTCGAAGGCTCTATGGTGATATTATTCACTCAGAGAAATCAACGTTATCACCAGAATGTCGCTTGTTTGTAGAGGATAATTTGAATGAGAAATATAAAGACGGGTACTTTGAATAAATGATTTGGATGCAAAAACACCTTTTAAAGGTGTTTTTATTTTTGAAAATAAGGATAAATGAAGGCAGAACATGATTTCTCAGCAAATTTTAATCTTACTTCAATCTTTTTCTCAAAAAAAAAGGGTATGCTTAATCTAAAAAGCAGATTATATAAAAGAGGTGAAACAATGGAAGGTATATCGATACTAGTCGTAGAAGATGAAGAAAAAATTGCGAGAGTGTTGGAATTAGAGCTCACATATGAAGGGTACGAAGTGACAAAAATATTAGATGGCTTAGAGGCATGGCGTATGTATCAAAGCAAAGATTGGGATATTATTCTGTTAGATGTGATGTTGCCTGGAATAAGTGGTATCGAGCTATTACGAAGAATTCGTCAACAAGATAACGTAACCCCAGTCATTATGCTAACAGCAAAAGCGGCCGTTGAGGACAAGGTATCAGGTTTAGATTTAGGGGCTAATGATTATGTCACAAAGCCGTTTCAGATAGAAGAACTCTTTGCAAGAATTCGTGCTGCATTACGACTTAAAGGAAAAACTCAAAAAGAACATCCAGACGGGTGGTTATATCTAGGTGATTTGAAATTGAATGATAAAACTCGTGAGGTGTATCGTGGTGATTTATTAGTGGAATTGACCAAAAAAGAGTTTGACCTATTATATTATCTATTACAAAACAAACAACAAGTGTTAACACGGGAACAAATCGTAGAAACGGTATGGGGATACGATTATATGGGTGACACAAATGTTGTCGATGTTTATATACGATATTTGCGCAAGAAAGTAGAAAGCAGTAATGCTCCAACTATGATCCAAACGGTCCGGGGTGTCGGTTATATATTAAAGGTCCAAACATGAAATTAAAAAATAAAATAAACCTTTATACGGTTGGATTATTTGTTATTTTGTTGATCATTGTCACATCCGTTATTTATTTTCTTTTTAGTTACTTACTTATAAGTGCAGAATTGGAAAGGACAAAGGAGGAAATAAGTCGGAAATCAGGAGAGATAAGTCAGTTTATGGAGAATATTCCCCGGGAAAACTTGTTACGGGCCTATGTACCTGTCGATGGAATGGTGCGATTAGTCGATTCAGAGGGAGAGGTTGTATCGACAGCTATAGATGGAACATTTCCTTATAGGAACTTTGAAGATGCCCGTTTTTACATGTCAGAGCATCATGATACGCTAGAAAGAAATGGATTATTTGCTTTAAGCTCGATGCCGTTTATTTTAGAAAATGGAGAAGTAGGAAATATTCAAATTTTCCGTAGTATCGAAAGAACGGCTGAGATCTTGCGTGTATTAATCATCGTTTTGATTATCGTGTCTGTTATGGTTATGGTTCCCGTTGTTATATCTAGTCGTGTTTTAAGTCGGTTAATAACTGCACCGATTTTATCGATGATAAGAACAATGACAGATATTCGAAAGAGTGGACAGTTTAGGCAATTAGAAATAAATAATACGTCTAATGATGAGTTACAGGAAATGGCTGTTACTTTTAATCATATGATCGAATTACTAGAAGGGAATTACGAGAAGCAAAAGCAATTCACTTCCAATGCTTCACATGAATTGCGAACGCCTATTACGATTATAGAAAGCTATGCCAATCTTCTGAAAAGAAGAGGAAAACAAGATCCGAAAATTTGGGATGAATCGATAGAAGCAATCCACTCAGAAGCACTAAGAATGAAAGATTTAACAGAGCAATTATTATTATTAACCAAGTCTAATGAAGAATGGACAATGAATCTGGAACAAATTCATATCAATGCTCTGATACGGTCAACCATTAATGATTTTGAAAATGCTTACCAGCGCGATGTTTTCTTAAAAGAAGAGACGGATGTTTTGATTAAATCTGATCATCAAAAATTGAAGCAGTTATTATATATTTTCCTCGATAATGCGAGAAAGTACAGTGATGATGTGATTGAGATAGTCGTTGGAAAAAATGATGGACTGTTTATCCAAATTAAAGACCGTGGGATTGGAATGAGTGAAGCAGAATTGAAAAAGGTTTTTGAACGTTTTTATCGGGTTGATAAAGCAAGAAATAGAAAAACTGGTGGAATAGGGTTAGGGCTTACCATTGCCAAGGAAATGGCTAATGCACTATCAATTCGAATTGAAATGAACAGTGTAGAACAGTCAGGTACAACTGTGACCCTGCTCTTTGATAGTCAGTCAGTAGTGGAGCAAGGGAGGGAACATAGTTGACTAAAAAGATGATTGGAATGATTATTGCAGCTATATGTTTACTCATAGTAAGTTTGTTTTTCCTCATACAGTTCTTTTTCTTACAAGATGAAAATACATCAATAGAAGAAATAAAAAAGGTAATAGAGGCACGCTATCAATTAGAAGTTATCGACCAAATAGAAGACTCAAATTTCTATTATTTTTCTGCCCATAAGGAGCGACAACGATATGAATTGATTGTAAAGCGCCGAGATGGTGAGATTTATTCATTAACGAACATGGGTTCAGGTGACAAAGAGCAAAAGGACACGGAATTAGTAACAGAATCTGAGGCGATAAGATTTTTAGAAGGTCTAGGAAATGAAGTCATAGAGATAGAATTCAGTCGAGATACAGGGAATTATGAAGCACTTGTTAGAAGCGGACAATTATATTATCTCATAATATTAGATGGTAGGGATGGGGAAGTACGTTCGGAGGAAGAAGTGACTGAACCCGTAGAATCAGGGCATGATTCTTATGCAACGATTACAGAACAAGAAGCAATTGAAATTGCTTTAGGGCATGTACCTGGCGAAGTGGACGATGTAGAGCTAGAAATTATAGATGCTCAAGTGTACTATTTTATTGAAATTGAAACAGAAAATAATCAAGAAGCAATCGTTCAAGTCCATGCAATTAGTGGGCATGCGACGATTAGTTGGGATGATTAAATAAAATTTAAATGAATTCTCATGGAATTTTAATCTTACTCTTCTTTTTCTCTCATCTTCGGTGTGTACATTATAAGAGAAGAAAGAAATACGAGGTGGATATTAAAATGAAAAAAGTAATGATTGGATTATTTACAGCAGCTATCCTATTTGGTGGTACAGCTTGGGTAAGTGCAAATATGAGTAATAGCCATGAACAGCCTAAGGAAATTGCCTTATCTTATGATTTGGCAACAACCAATGAGCAGGAAGGAGAGAAATTTGAGAATACAGAAACTGAGGAGTTGAAGGAAGAAGAAACAGAACAAACAGAACAGAATATTCTTTCCATTGAAGAGGCACAGGCCGTGGCTTTAGACGTACAGAAAGGTTTAGTGGATCATATTGAACTGACAATGAAGAAGGGTAAGGCTTATTATGAAGTAGAAATTAAACATGAATATATGGAGTATGAAATGTATATCGATGCTTATAATGGTGAAGTGATTCGTGTAGAGGAAGAGCGTGATGACGATTTTTCCACCAGTAAAGTTACACCATTATTTACAAATGATGTCTTAACACTTGAAGAAGTTTTGCAACTTTTAGAAGGTAAGGTTGAAGGAGATTTAGTAGAATTATCATTAGAACGAGATGATCACATGCTTGTTTATGAGTTAGAGTTTAAGACAGACCAAGGTGTTGAGACAGAGGTTGAGTTGAATGCGGAAACGGGAGATATTTTTGAAATTGACGTCGATTAGTTAGATTGCATTATTCTAAGGTAATGCTAACTTTGATTAAGGAAACCGTTGACCTTTACTTTCAGTAAATGACCAACGGTTTTTTTATGATTTTTCGTGGAACTGAATTGCTTTTTATCAAAAGTCAGAAGATTAGTTGAGGTTGTTATGAATTCAAAGTTGTAGTGAATGGACCATTTACATTTTACAGTTTCACATAACTTTTCCAGTTATATGGAGAAGGTAGTTTGGTAATAGAAGAGAAAAGGAGGTATTTCTAATGTTTGAATGGTCTGATTTTACGACAGCCTTTTGGGCGTTTTTTCTTATATTACCAATTGTTTCGTTTATACATCAATTGGGACATTGGACGATGGCAAAAATGTTAGGAGGAACATCAGATTTTGTTATTGGAAAGGGAAGAAAATTATTTAAAATTGGACCGATGACTTTTAAAACGATATATTTTGCTGATTCCTCTTGTTCTTATAAAGGTTTAAAAAAGAATTCAAAGCTATCACACATTCTTGTTCATAGTGGTGGTTTTATTTTTAATATAAGTTCTACGTTACTTTTAAATGGAGTTATTATTATGGGCTTCTTACCGGAAACCGCGTTCTTTTATCAATTTGGATATTTTTCCATGTATTATGTGTTCTTTGCTTTATTGCCTATCAAATATAGTGATACACATGTGAGCGATGGGTTAGCGATTTATGAGATTATCCGAAATTTCGAGCCTAAGGATGTAACTGATTAAACCTTTCTGAATGTATGTCGGAAGAGTTGAAAAATAACGTATAAGCCAATATAGCCTCCGGTAATTAAAAAATACGGGTTTAAAAACAAGGAATGAATGGTTGTCATAAAAACTTCACCTGTATTTAGTACATCATAGATATACGTAGCTGCTAATGTAGAAAAGAGGACGAGTGCAAGATAGGCACAAAGATCATAAAAAAATGAAAATCTATATTTGGAAGTTAATTGCATAAGGATCGGTATGACAATGATAATGATGAGAAATAGGATAAACATAAACATAGACAACCACCTTATCGTCTTTTCCTATAGGTTGTCCTCATTTAAATAAATTTATAAATCGGTTAATACAGCTTGTTTATTGATTGTTATATTTCATCTTAACAATGGACAATAATTGCTCGGCCATATATGACGAACTATATTTGTAATCTTGTTGAATCCATTCAACCATCATACCAACGATGGCATAGGAATGATAACTTGCAAGTAATTCTTTATTTATATTGTTGGTGGGGATGATATCAATTAAATCTTCTAAAACTAAAGTACGTATGACTTCAAATATTTTTTGTTGTACACCCGCTAATGACTTTGAGTGAACGATAAGTGAATAGAAATTTGCGTATTGCTGAACATGCTCAAAGATATAGACGGCATTTGAATTTAATGACTTTAGGTCGAAGCTCTCTTGGTCCTTATAAGGTTCGCGGTAGGACTGGATTAAGTGGTCTATGACCTCATCTGTCATTTCCTCAAGAATATCTTCTTTGTATTGATAATGTTTATAAAAGGTCCCGCGATTAACGTTAGCTATACGGACAATTTCTGTTATGGAAATTTGTTTGAAGTCATTTTTGAGCATTAAAGAAATGAGAGCGTCTTTTAGTGCTTTTTTGGATTTTGTGATTCTTCGATCGATTGTCATAATGTCTCCCTTTGTTTGAAAGTTACTGCTGATGCTCGGGGTGCGGAGCTTTGCTCATCGCTCCCGAAAATCATGATCCTCTACAATCGCTTGGCGCTGAGCTAATCGGATACGCCGCTGGATCTCAGATCTGCCTTTACATCCTGCACGATTGGCCCCATTCCTTCGCTTTGATTGGTATTAGCTTTTTAGTTAGAGCACTTCTTATACAAAGCGCACATGGCAGAGTCAAACCAGTTTCGCCACCAACAAAAATGAAAGTTGGGTTCGACTCTTTGACTGTGGCTTTTCAATGGAAGTATATGAATCAAAGGGTCTGCATGAAAAAGGTCGAGCGTGACAGTTACTCTAGTGATGAGCGTGAGTAATTTCGTAACATGTCGATGAAGCAGGCAGGTCGGCATGATCATGGGCAAAAAAGGTCGAGATCATGTCGATGAAGGCAGTTGGTCGACATGATCATGGGTAAAAAAGGTCGAGATCATGTCGATGAAGGCAGTTGGTCGATATGATCATGGGCAAAAAAGGTCGAGATCATGTCGATGAAGGCAGTTGGTCGACATGATCATGGGTAAAAAAGGTCGAGATCATGTCGATGAAGCAGTTGGTCGACATGATCATGGGCAAAAAAGGTCGAGATCATGTCGATGAAGAAGACTGATCGACATGATCATGGGTAAAAAAGGTCGAGATCATGTCGATGAAGGAAGCTGGTCGACATGATCATGGGCAAAAAAGGTCGAGATCATGTCGATGAAGGCAGTTGGTCGACATGATCATGGGTAAAAAAGGTCGAGATCATGTCGATGAAGGCAGTTGGTCGACATGATCATGGGTAAAAAAGGTCGAGATCATGTCGATGAAGCAGGCAGGTCGACATGATCATGGGCAAAAAAGGTCGAGATCATGTCGATGAAGGCAGTTGGTCGACATGATCATGGGTAAAAAAGGTCGAGATCATGTCGATGAAGCAGGCAGGTCGACATGATCATGGGCAAAAAAGGTCGAGATCATGTCGATAAAGAAGGCTGATCGACATGAGCGTAATTTTCGGTAGCGGCAACCAAAGCTCCGCATATGAGCATCAGCACTAACTCTCATACAAAACACACATGGCGAAGCCTCATTCACTCCGCCACAAACAAAAATGAAAGTAGTGGCGACTTTTTAAACAGTTGGCTTTTTTAGAACTCAATCACCATCAGGAGTCGGCTGAACAACAGGGAGCACTGTCCTGTTAAGGTCATCAATCGTGAGATGGATGACAGCTAACTTCACGGCATAACCTATCGCTCCTAAGCAAAATCTTACTTTCATTTTGTTTTATTGAACATAACTATACTAGATTGTTTGTTAGTCAACATTTTGTTAAGATTTTGCTGATTGAAAATAATATACGCTATGTTTATTATTTTAATTAATTACTACAAATAATCAACAAATGTATATTAAATTTTAAATCATTTTTATTTGGAGGGATTTACATGCAAATCTCAAATAAAGTTTTTGTTGTAACAGGTGCTGGTGGTGGAATTGGGCGAGAGCTTGTTTTAAATCTTCTATCTAAAGGAGCAAGTGTAGCAGCTGTTGATCTAAATCTAGACGCTTTGAATGGAACTTACGAAGCAGCAGGTGAAAAGAAGGAGAAAGTTTCACTTCATCAAGTGAACCTTTCAGAAAGAATGGAAGTGGAAGCATTACCACAACAAGTCATTGATTTTCATGGAGCGGTGGATGCCATTATTAATAATGCAGGGATTATTCAACCTTTTATTCCGGTTCATGAACTAGATTATGAAAAAATCAAATTGGTTATGGACGTTAATTTTTATGGGACACTTTATATGGTGAAGACATTTTTACCTCATTTATTAGAACGTCCTGAAGCTCATATTACAAATATATCAAGTATGGGAGGATTTCTTCCGGTACCTGGCCAATCCATTTATGGTGCTTCAAAGGCTGCTGTTAAGTTGATGACGGAAGGACTTCATTCGGAGTTAAAGGATACCAACGTGAATGTAACTGTCGTTTTCCCTGGCGGAGTGGGAACAGATATAACGAAAAATTCCGGTGCCGATTCTGGTAAGAAAAAAGAAGCTACACCAGAACAAATGAAAAAGCTCCTTACACCTAAGGAAGCTGCAGAAATTATAATAAAAGGGACGGAAGATAATCAGTATCGCGTATTAGCTGGAAAAGATGCAAAGCTTATGGATCGAATTTACCGATTGAATCCCAAAAAAGCTGCTGCTTTGATTGCGGAAAAATTGAAGTGAGTGAAGTGAAATGTCTTTTGTGATTGGACATTGCTCTGATTAAATTACTTAAAATAACGAAAAACCTGCCACTAGTCATGGCAGGTTTTTCGTTATTTGGCGTAAGGGATTCCGACTAAATCAGGGACTGTCACAAATTCATAACCCTGTGCTTGTAAGGTCGGTATTATTTCACGTAAGGCTTCAATCGTAAAGGTACGGTCACCATCCCAATCTGCTCCATCGTGCATAAGGATTATGGCTCCAGGTTCTATTTCGTCTATGACTCGATTGGCTATTACGTCTGAGGGCTCTTCTTGCCAATCTAATGAATCAAGGGACCATGCAATGACACGGTATTGCATATCTGCCAGCTTTTCTACAAGTTCATTGTATAAAAAGCCATAAGGTGGGCGGAAAAGGCTTGTCCGATAACCAACAATATTATTAATGGCATCCTCGGTTCTTGTCACTTCCCTTTCTAGCGTGTCTAAATCACCTTCATCAACTAAATTAGGGTGAAAATACGTATGATTACCGATAATATGACCTTCGTTATTGATGCGCTCTACAATTTCTGGGTAAGCGACAGCTCGTGAGCCTAATAAAAAGAAAGTTGCTGGTACATTATATTCATTTAAAATATCCAAAACTTGATTCGTATAGCGTGAATCAGGACCGTCATCAAAGGTGAGTGCGATTCGGTTTTGGTTGGTGGGACCACGTAATATAAATGTATCTGGATAGCGTTGTTGTAACGTATTTAAGTCGACAGGCTGTTGTCTTTTCATTCTTTCAAATTTTTCTGGCCCTCCTTTTAACTCTGGAAAATCATCTTTATCTTTTTTCCACCAAGAAGCAGGTACATCACTAGTTTGTGCTTCGCCTTGTAAGGTGAACCAATAGGTACTTGCTGTTACGAGGATAAGGAAAGCGATAAGCAGTTTTATGACCGTATGTTTCTTCATTTCTTCAGCTCCTTTTTCAAAAGTTCAAAGTTATTTTTTAGATAAATCAGCATAATTATTCGTCTGTATCCAATAAATTCATATGTCCTTAAGATGGAAATGAATATAATCATTCTAATTACCTATTATTTATTGAGTTTTTTTAAAAAAAGTAGTAAAATATTCATAGTTTTCTGCCGATATAAATAAATACTAAGGTAATGAAAAATCTGAATAAAATATAAATTTTGTCATTGGAGAGGAAGCCATGAAGAAACTTATTAGGGTGAAAAAGAAGAATAAAGATATAAAAGCAAGAAAACAAAAAGCGAAGTTACCAAGAGTCAAATCGATACGTCATAAATTTATGCTTTACTTTTTGTTGATTGGCATTCTGCCTCTACTAATTGCATCTTATGTTATGTATGACAGAAGTAGCCAAGAGGTGATCGCAACAGAGCAGGAATGGATGTCTGTTCAGACTGATAATATCGTAATGGGAATGGAGGAATGGCTTTCGAAACGATTAGAAGCTGTACGAGTGTTAGCTCATTCGCATCAGTTCCATGCGGGAAATCAAGAAGAGCAAAATCAAGCTTTAACACATTTATTAAATATAGATGATGTTTATGAATCGGTCGTATTTAGTGACCGTGATGGAATTGCCCAAGCACATACGGATCCAGAGCAAATTGGTCGATTGGATATATCGGAGCGGCAATATTTTCGGATGGCACGTGAAGGTGTTTCATCCATATCCAATATTCTCGAATCAATGACAACGGGAGAGCGTATTATGGCTGTTGCGGCTCCTGTTCGTAATGATGAGAATGAAATTGTCGGTGTTGTTTCAGCAACATTAAATTTCCAAGAGCTTATTAGTCAGTATTTTGAATCTGAAAACATGTTAGAGCTTGGGGCATACCCCGTGTTAGTGGATAGGTGGAATGTCATTCAGTATCATTCTGATGACCAATTAGTCGGGACTTTTACAACCTATTTGGATGCGTCTGATGAGTTAATGGAAGTATTTGAAATAGGGAAAACAGAAGCTGGAATGAGAAGGGTGGATGTCGGAGGAGAGCAGAACTTAGTTACATACGCTCCTCTTAGTGCTTTGAATTTTGGAGTTTTTTTATTTACACCATTAGAAAGTGTATTAGGGGCAGCAGATGTCATTCGAGACTCGGCTATCTTTATATTAATTACTTCGGTTGTTCTTATTATAATCATTGCTTACTTTATCGCTTCTAGTGTAAGTATGCCATTAAAAAAAGCTACATCTTATGTCAAATTGATTGCTGCTGGAGATTTAACTCAAAAAGATTTACAGATTCGTTCAAAAGATGAAGTTGGCGAGCTTACACAAAGTATGAACGAGATGAAAAATCAATTATTAAGGTTAATTGAGCAAGTGAAATCAAGTGCTAGTAATACGGCGGCGACATCTCAGCAGTTAGCAAGTAGTTCGCTTCAATCTAATCAATCAACAGAAGAGATAACAAAATTAATTCAAAAAGTCGCAGAAGGTGCCTATGAGCAAGTGGAGATGTTAAATGAAAGTGTCAGTTCCGTTCAAGAGGTGGCACAGGGGATTTCTGAAGTCGCTGAGTCTACAACGGTTGTACATGGCATTTCTGAATCAACACTCGCAAAGGCAAATAGCGGCAGAAGCAACGTAGACAACACAATTGTACAAATGAATAAAATTCATGAAGCTGTATTAGAAACCAATGAAGTGACGGGTAAACTTATGGAGCGCTCCAAAAATATTGAAGGAATCTTAAATACCATCACCTCAATAGCCGATCAGACCAACCTTTTATCACTAAATGCAGCCATTGAGGCAGCACGTGCTGGTGAACATGGAAAAGGCTTTGCAGTTGTTGCGAATGAAGTGAGAAAGCTTGCGGAGGAATCTCAATTAGCTTCTAAAGAAATAGAATCCATTATTACAGAAATACATGTGGAAATGAACCATACTAGAGAGTCAATGAGTACTGTATTAGGAGAAGTACGTGAAGGTGTTGATGTTGCTGATGAGACCAAAGTAGTCTTTGCTGAAATCGTAGAAATGACGCACCAATTGAGTGAACGCATTAGTAGTGTGTCAGCCACAGCTGAGCAAATGTCTGCTGGTGCGGAGGAAGTAACGGCAACCATGACTGAAATCTCTCAAATAACCAAACAAGCAACAGCAAGCACCCAAGAGGTTGCTGCAGCGTCTGAAGAACAATTAGCTACGGTTGAGGATATATCCTCATCTGCTCAAAATTTAAGTGAATTAGCCCAAGAACTAACACAATCCGTTGATAAATTTCGTGTTTAGTTCAAAATGAGGTACCGATCTCAAGAGATTGGTATCTTTTTTTTGTGAAAAAGGAAATCGTATAATAAAACCGTTACTCAAGCTAAGCGAGAGGGCGAGAGCACGAAAATTGATACATAAAAAAGATCATAGACCCTTCTTAAGGCATACATTCTCAACTCATAACAACAAAATCATTATACAGGATTATCTTTTTTAATCTTTAGTCTGACTCCTCAGTTTGATTGTGTGTGCTAGCATGCCGTCGAGTACATGAAGTTCAATCAAATCAAAAAGTACGGTCCTCATCATTAAAATGTTTGTATAACCAATACACTTGAAATGAAGATTCGTCCGGTTCTTGGAAATACCATGAGAGTTTCAAAAAGAATTCCTCTGTCTCATCAAGTTTCTTCATTACTTCTAAGATTGAGTCTGCTGAACTTTCTCCCTCCAATTTCTTTAATTTCAGAAATCTCACATGAATTTCTTCAACTGCTGTCATTTAATCCCCCCTCTTTATAAAAAAAGGCTTATCACCTACTTTTTTTATAAATAAAATCAACTGAATATTCTTGTTTTATTTCAATTCATATTTCTAGGAACTTGATCCGTAATTCAAAAGAAGGAGCCATGCTCCTTCTTAATTTCCTCAGAATATTTTGTTTGCTCCAAAATATTCTACTATGACTTTTTTTGAAACTTCAATACTTCAAACGCTACTTAAGCCTTACTTATCCAGAGTTTCCCCTTTTTTTCTTTAGACGCATAGACTTTATCCTCACCAAAGATAAGTTTGTTAATTGTTGAAAATACAACATTTTCTTCTGATTCTATTTTCTCAATATAGTTTTCCAACAATTCATCTTGAGCAGCTTCAATATCATTAAATGTATCAGAAGAGCTATCAAATAAATTTATTAGTGACTGCTCTAATAGTTCAACATCTTCAGCTCCAGAAGTAACGGCTACTTCCTGGATAATGTTAAGAAAATTATCTTTTTCGTCGTCATTCATTTTAGCTATATCTAAGTTTTCTACTGCAGCTTCAAAATCAAAATCATCCTCTAATAACGCCTCGTTAAATTGACCAAATTCTTCATCCGTATTAATTCCTATTTCCTCAATCTCCACTTCAAGAATAAGCTCATGAATAAAGTACTATAATACTCGTGAATATGGTCGAAATCCTACTTTGGTGGCACGTTTACCTGATTAAGAAGTGGATGATACCAAGC
This sequence comes from Alkalihalobacillus pseudalcaliphilus, assembly GCA_001038565.1. Lineage (GTDB taxonomy): Bacteria > Bacillota > Bacilli > Bacillales > Bacillaceae_D > Alkalihalobacillus > Alkalihalobacillus pseudalcaliphilus. Next base: position 411,610 of record LFJO01000006.1, on the reverse strand, counting down.
TGCTCCAGGCAAAGAAGTAAAAGTCGGGGCATTCAAATAATTTGCCTTTATCTTTTCCGCTCGTATTATTCCGTAGACCCGCCGCTTTTTGGATGTTGCCCGCACGGGCTTGCCCTAAAAGAAGCAGCGCACCGCACAATCAGCCACGACCAAAAAAGAGAGAAAAGAGAGTGTAGTTATTCATCAGGATTAGTATCCAGCATCCAAGTGTTTTTGGACCAAAAACAAAGACCGACACGTCAAATTATCTTGAAAATGAGATTGAACTTTTATACAAAACGTCCATGGCGAAGCCGAATGCCTCTCCAACACCAACAAAGATAAAAGTAGTGGCGATTTTTTAATTGCTAACTTCAAGGCACAGACTATCGCTCCTAAGTACACTTTCAAACATAAAAGTTAACTTAGTCAAAACGTTAATTTTACTTAAGCTTTATATTAGATTAATAGTTACAAGCTACACTTATCAGTGAAAGATACTAACTCACATAGGAGGAAGAGAATGAAATTATCTAAAGGATGGATAGTAGCCTTAACTTGTATGGTCGTCATGGCAGTTGCAGGATTCTTAATAATCCCACAGACGGGTGCAATCTCTAACTCAACTTTATCAGCCTCAAAAGAAACAACAGGTGAAGAGCGGAACACAGCCGCTCAAAGAGATACTGTAGATAAAAACCATGAACCAGTCAAAAACGTGATTTTTATGATACCTGATGGATTCTCCACTGGCTATGCAACGAACTATCGGAATTTTAAAGGTGAAGAAACGGTTTTTGACGCTATCCTCGTAGGTATGATGAAAACTCTTTCAGAAGATAATTACGTAACAGATTCAGCCGCAGCTGGTACAGCAATGGCAACTGGAAAGAAAACCAATAATGGCATGATTAGTGTAACGCCTGATGGCAAGGAGGTAAAAACAATACTAGAAGCTGCAAAGGAAGTAGGGAAAGCAACTGGATTAGTCGCTACTTCGACGATTACTCATGCTACTCCAGCCGTATTTGCAGCTCATGTTGAGTCCAGAGGAAGTGAAGCAGAAATCGCGAAACAATTAGTGCATAAAGTAGATGTCATTTTAGGGGGAGGAAAAAATAACTTTCTACCAAAATCAGAAGGTGGAAATCAAGAAGAAACACATCTTATTGAAGAAGCGATGATGAGTGGGTATCATTTTATAGAAGATAGAGATAACTTATTATCACTAGACGGAGGGCATAGTCAGCTTTTAGGATTATTTGCTGAAGAAGCTATGGCACCAGAATTGGATAGAGATAAGGAAAAAGAACCTAGTTTAGCAGAGATGACACAAGCATCTCTACAATATCTATCCAAAAAAGATGAAGGCTTTTTCTTGATGGTGGAAGGTAGTCAAATCGATTGGGCTGGCCATGCACATGATGCGGTATGGGCAATGACGGATACAGCCGCATTTGAAGAAGCTGTTCAAGTCGCATTAGATTTTGCTAAGCAAGATGGTAATACATTAATTGTCATGGCAGGTGACCACGAAACTGGTGGGATGACTGTTGGTGGTTACGATGAATATTTAGCAAAGGTAGACATCTTACATGATGTAAAGGCAACTGGTTCTTATATAGCCCAGCAAGTTAATGAAGACAGAAGTAATATAAAAGAAGTTATGCAGGAATGGGCTCATATTGAGATTACCGAAGAGGAAGAGCAACAATTTGCACAGGTTGATGATGAGGGATTGGGTATACACATTAACCAACTCATTAGTCAATATGCGTATGTAGGCTGGTCGACGAATGCACATACAGGAGTAGATGTCCCGCTTTATGCATATGGTCCTCAATCAGAATTATTTCACGGAGTTTTAGATAATACAGATATACCTAAAAGAATAGCTACGGCTATGGGCTTAGATTTAGGCGAAGAAACTAATGAGTAGATGACAGGCACCTATAACGACTGAATGAGCATAGTATAGTAAAAAATAGCCGTTGATGTGAAACTTAATCACTCAACGGTTTCGTTATGGAGGAAAAGTATGTACAATAATTACTATTATTACAACCCTTATTGGTTTCAAAAAAGTACTAATTATAATCAGCCACACCTTTTGTTAAATGGATCAAACAGAAATGCATACGTATCAAGGAGGACTACAGATTTTGGTCCGAACCCTTATGTCATAAATATAAATCAAGCGACAAAACAAAATAATACGTATAGAACCTCCATTTGGACGGGACAACATTTACAGGCCACGCTGATGAGTATACCAGTTGGAGATGATATTGGACTAGAATTGCACCCAGATACAGAGCAATTTCTAAGAATAGAGCAAGGGCAAGGAGTTGTACAAATGGGTGACCGAGCTGATCAGTTAACTTATGCTCAACATATAGGAGAGGGATTTGCCATTTTTGTACCAGCAGGTAAATGGCATAATGTGACAAACACTGGTCAAATTCCTTTGAAATTGTATTCCATTTATGCACCCCCTCATCATCCTAGTGGAACAGTTCAGCAAACAAAAGCTATAGCAATGGAGCAAGAGAATTAGGTGTAAGTCACCGAAATAAAATAAACCCTAAAGTTTTAGACATGTAACTTTAGGGAGCAGCTCTTTTAAATGTTTTTCGGTCGATAGTCTACCTCTAAGCTTCCATTTTCTCACGAATTCGATCGACTGTCTGATAGTTATTTTCTTTCTCAAATAATTGAATGGCCTTTAAGTAATAACGCTCATAGTTGGGCTTATTTGTAGGGTCGACATACTTTAAGCATTCAGCTTTTTGAAAAAATAGATAACCTAATAAGTAGCTTATTTTTTCTCTTCTACAAAGGTCAATACCAAGCTGACAAAGCCTTAACCCTTCCTCCATTTCTCCGGCCTTAAAGGCGATTCTAGAAGAGTTATAGTAAATTTTAATACATGTCTCTTTATGGATTTGATAAGGAATTTCATGAATGAAAAAAATCACCTTTTGCGAAAGATTATAAGATAATTGCACATCCCCAAGCTCATTCAAAATAATCGCTTTACTATTTAATATATTCATGTCTAAAATCGAGAAATTCCGACTAGTAGTATCTGACTTTTCTAACGCAAGGTCAAGAAGTTCTAACGCTGCTAATTGGTCTTTAAATAGATAGTTAATACTAATGGCTTTACGCCAGAGCATGAATTTTTGAATATGAGTACGTTCTTGATACATAGGTTTATTTTCAACGGCTAAAACACAATCATAGGCTTCTTGATAACGGCGTTCTTGAACGAAATAAGAAATCCGCTCACAAACTTGATTGACTTCTTCCATTTGTCTGAAAAATGAGATATCTTTATTTAGAAATGCAGAGTCTATCCCGAGTCTTTGACAAAGTGGTTCAATAATGACAGGGTCTAAGCGAAATAAGTTGCTCTTTTCAAGCAAACTTATAATTGATGGAGGGCAAATACCTTGAGCGAGCTCTTCTTTTGTCAGGTGTAAATGCTTTCTAATAATGTTTAGCTTTTTGCCTAGATCCTTGACCATATTGACCTCCATTTTAGTAATTAATTTATAAAATTATCCTATTACTTAATTAGTAGAGTTTTATTGTAGAAGTTATATCTATATTAACATTTAAGGGAATAAAAGGGGATATCTATTATCATAAATAGTGCTTTTTGATTAGTAAAAAAAATGAATACTTTACTATTAGAAGAATTTTTATAGTAAATCTCAATGTAACTAAGCTTATAAAAATATGAATAAAATACCATTATATGCTTTGTTTCTATAAAATCGATAATGAGTTAATAGAATAAGGTAATTACTTAGAATCGAAGTATTCTAAACTTATATAAAAGAATAAATTATTGCATTATTTAGTGAACTCTCTTATACTCCTTATGTAAGGGCTTTCATTGCGAGGGTGAAAGTTTTCCTATTTAATTGGATAGCGAAAAGGAGGAAATACTTGATGAAGAACAGATGGCTTATTGCACTAGCGGCTATTTCCATTCACCTTTCCATTGGTGGTGCCTATGCTTATAGTGTTTATACAAATCCAGTTAGTGAGTATATTGGTTGGAGTACGTCTGAAATCACGATAGCTTTTACAATTATGATGGGCCTTGCTGGGACGTCAGCTGCTTTTTTTGGAAAGTTTGTTGAAAAAAGTGGACCACGGAAGTCGGCCTTAGTAGCCGCTGTTTTATTTGGGATTGGACAAGCTGGTTCAGGTTTTGCGGTCATGATTGATTCATTACCACTATTTTTAGCTATGTATGGCGTTGCGAGTGGGTTAGGTCTAGGTATTGGTTATATTTCACCTGTATCAACTCTAGTAAAATGGTTCCCTGATAGGAGGGGGCTGGCGACAGGAATGGCCGTCTTAGGTTTTGGTTCGGGGGCTTTAATTACGGCTCCAGTTGCTGATTACTTAATGGGGGCAGTCGGCGTTGAAAATACGTTTTATGTGTTAGGAGCCTGTTATTTCCTCTTAATGGTTGTTGGTGCTCTTTATATTGCACCTCCAGAAGAGGGTTGGATGCCGGCTAATATGAAGAAGGATATTGCGTCTGGGAAGAAAATTATTAAAAAGGATTTACAGCAACTTTCTTCCTTTGAAGCCGTCAAAACACGTCGTTTCTGGATGTTATGGATGATGATGCTTATAAATACAACGGCTGGGATCATGATGATTGCTGTGGCATCCCCGATGGCACAGGAGGTCGTTGGCTTGTCGGCAGCGGCAGCCGCTACAATGGTTGGTGTGATGGGCGTGTTTAATGGCGGAGGTCGTTTAGGATGGGCGGCATTATCTGATTATATTGGACGTCCGAATGTGTTCGTCATTTTCTTTGTTATTCAAGTGATTGCCTTTTTTACGTTACCTCTTACAACCAATATTATCTTGTTCCAATTATTCATTTTCTTAGTTGTGAGCTGTTACGGAGGTGGATTCTCCAATCTACCAGCTTTTGCGGGGGATATGTTTGGAACGAAACAATTAGGAGCAATTCATGGATATTTATTAACAACATGGTCGATGGGAGGCGTGTTTGGGCCGATTATTGTGACACAAATTCATGAGCGTACAGGCAGTTATATTCCGGTCTTTTATGTATTCTTCGCTTTAATAACCGTTGCTTTAATTATTTCTATTCTATTAAAATTTGATATTAAACGAAGCGAACAGAAATTAGCCGAAAGCCAAAAACAGATGGTCGGATAAGAATTGGGAACAACCAACAAGTCATCACTTGTCGGTTGTTTTTTTATGATCTCCTGTAACACCATAAAAGAATAGCTTGGTAAAGTCTTCGCTAATAGGTAACAAGGCTGTGGCGATGTCCTCTCTTTGCATAAATTCTTTAAACATTTGCAAATAAAGTAAAATCGCTTCATCAGAAATGGAGGCGTCCACAACACCTTGTTTTTTACCATCTTGGAATAGCTTGACTAGCCTAGGTAATCCTTCTTCTATATATAACTTCTCCACATAACTTTTGCCACTTGAATAATCGAGCATAAAATCTCTGAAAAAGGGCTCAGTCATTTGTTCAGTTAAATCAGATTTAGTAAAAATAATCTTCTCTACTTTATCTTTAAAAGGTAAATCTATATCTAAGAGTTGCTTTTGTTCTTCCCAAGCTAAATCGACAAAGTGTTTAAAAACAATTTGTGTGAGGTTTTCTTTACTTTCAAAGTAGTTATAAATCGTTACTTGCGATACGTTTGCTTGATCAGCAATCTCTTTTATAGAAACTTTCTGTATACCGTAAGTCATGTATAAACTGAAGGCAGCTTCGATGATATTTTTTTTCTTAAGCTCTTTTCTTTTTTCGAATCCGTTCATAGACGTTCACCTCATCACATATTGTAATTAAAATAATGAAATAAAACAATAAAATTAGTGCAAAAATATTGTCAAAATTAACATNTGCAAAAATATTGTCAAAATTAACATATATGTATATTATGAAATTATAACGTATAAATATTTCATAAAATATAAAGTTAGGTGGTCGACGTTTATGAATGTTATTGAAATAAGAGGGCTTTCGAAAAAGTTTGGTCAGTTTCAAGCGTTAAAGGATGTCAATTTAGAAGTGAGGGAAGGGGAAATATTTGGATTTATTGGTCCAAATGGTGCGGGTAAGTCAACAACCATTAGGGTATTACTGGGACTTTTGAAAGGCAGTTCGGGTCATGCCACTATTTTTAATCAAGATGTCTGGAAGCAGGCTGTACCAATTCATCAGCGGTTAGCTTATGTTCCCGGTGATGTTCATTTATGGCCAAATTTGTCTGGTGGAGAGGTCATCGATATGTTTTTAAAGATAAGAGGAGCAAAAAAGGATGAGCAGAGAAAAAAGGAATTCATTGAACGATTTGCATTAGACCCAACCAAAAAATGTCGTACGTATTCAAAGGGCAACCGACAAAAGGTAGCGTTAGTATCAGCCTTTTCTTCAGATGTCGACTTATTTATTCTCGATGAACCTACTTCTGGTTTGGACCCTCTGATGGAGCAAACATTTCAGGAATGTGTTCTGGAAGCAAAAGAAGCAGGAAAAACGATTCTACTTTCAAGTCATATATTATCTGAAGTCGAGAAACTATGTGATCGGATCGGGATTATTAGAAAAGGGGAGATCATTGAAACAGGAACATTAGAGGGGCTACGGCACCTAACGAGAAATCAAATGACCATTGAAACGAAAAGAGAGGTGACAAACTTAGAAGGTTTACAAGGAGTGCATGATGTAAGAAAAGATAATCATGCTTTCTCCTTTCAAATTGACACGGAGCACTTAGAGGATGTGATGGCTTATATCAGTTCATTTGGTTTAACCAAACTAGAAAGTAAACCACCTGCATTAGAAGATTTATTTATGAGGCATTATGAAGATGATGCCCAAAAAATGAAGAGGGAGGGGCGAGTTCGTGGGTAGTCACTATTTCTATGGCGTAAAGAACCTGATCTTTTTCATTTTGAAGCAACAACGTTTAAAAATTCTGTTATGGATAATCGGTCTGACACTTGTCACACTGTCAGTTGCCATGGCTTATCCAGATTTATATGGTGATGACCAAGCCAAACAAGCATTTGCTTATACGATGGAAAATCCAGCAATGGTGGCAATGCTTGGGGTAGGTTATGAAGTTGCTGACTTTTTAGAATTGAGTGTTGGAGCGATTTTTGCCCATGAAATGTTATTGTTCACAGCTATAGCTGTTGCCATTATGAATATCTTATTAACGATTCGTTCAACAAGAGCAGATGAAGAGGATGGACGATTGGAATTAGTCAACTCGTTACCAGTTGGAAGGCTAGCCTATTTATTCGCTACTTTTATCGTGATGGTCTTCGTGAATGTGAGTTTACTTTCAGTTGTGGGAATAGGTTTATATGCGTTAGGTATAGAAGGGTTTTCGTTACAGGCGTCTTTATTATATAGCTCGATTTTGGCAGGGGTGGGTTTGTTTTTTAGTGGTGTCACACTTGTTTTTGCTCAGTTAGCTAGTACGTCAAGAACGACATTACAGTGGTCCTTTTTAGTGCTTGTATTTGCTTATTTATTACGTGCCGTTGGTGATGTTGATGCAGAAGGGCTTTCATTGCTATCACCACTAGGCTGGGTTGTTCGCAGTGGCGTATTTATCGAGAATGATTGGTGGCCAACATTCCTGTTACTCATTGTAGGACTAGTGCTTGTGTTAGTCGCTTTCTTTTTACATGTAAGGAGAGATTTAGGATCAGGCATGATTAGTGAAAAGAAAGGTAAGGAGAAAGCATCGCGTTTCTTACAAACACCACTTGGCTTCTTATGGCGCATGCAACGAACTCAATTGTTGATTTGGTTTGCCATGCTCTTCCTTTTTAGTGCAAGCTTTGGTGCGATACTTGGAGATTTGGAGGGTTATTATTTAGAATTAGATTTTATCCAAGCATTTATTGATGAAGGTGCTGATCTAACGAATGAATTTATTCAAATGCTCTTTGCGATGATGTCTTTACTCACAGTCGTTCCTGTTGTACTCATCATTTTTAGTTTAAAAGGAGAAGAGACGAAGCTGCGTGCGGAATACTTCTATTCGCGAGCTGTTTCACGGGTCCATATGCTTGTCGTCTATTTGTGTACAGCTTTTGTCGCTAGTATCGTGTTGCAGTTTACGATTCTAATAGGAATATGGGCGACTGGTAATGCGGTCATGGAGCAGGCTCTTGATTTTACGATGATATTAAAAGTTGCTTTCTCATTTATTCCGATGCTCTTTTTCTTTATTAGTTTTGCTGTATTACTTATTGGACTATTACCTAAATGGAGCCCGTTGGTTTGGTTATATCTTGTCTATTGTTTTCTTATGTTTTATTTAGGTGGACTGATAGATATGCTGGATATATGGTCCGAACTATCTATAATTTCACATATGCTGAAGTTACTCGGTGACAATCCTAGTTACCCTGTACTAATTGTCGTTAGTATTCTTTCTTTATTGTTAACGGTGATTGGAATATGGGGATATCGCAACCGAGATATCGCTTAACGAGTGCTTAAGCAATAGGGCTACCTTTAGATTGAAGTTCTAAAGGTAACCCGTTTATCACAGGCGATCATGGAGAAACCTAAGTTACTTATCTTAGATGAACCAATGAATGGATTGGATGAGTCCGGAGTTCATGATATGCGTGACATGATTAAGCGATTTAAGAACGAAGGCTTAACCGTATTGCTTTCCAGTCATAACTCTGAGGATATCTCTATACTCTGCGAATATGTATATAAAATGGATAATGGCGTGCTGACAGAGCAAAATAACAAGAAGGCACCAATTGTTTGACACTTAGATGAATCGCTGGGTCAAGAGCGATTCATCTTTTCTCTTTTACATGAATGAAAGTAATAGATAACCGAGGCCTACTAATAATACTGTTCCAATCAACCCGGCATATAAAATATTTGGACCTATGTCTTTAAAGGCATTCAATTTCACCTTTAATCCAACCCCTGCCATTGCCATCGCTAAGAAGAGGTAGGATAGAGAAATAAGGGTTTCTGTTAATGTTTCTGAAAGTAGACCGAATGTATTGACCGTACTCATGGCAAGGAAGCCGAAAATGAACCAAGGTATTGGCCATTTCATTTTTGGTTTCATTGGGCTTGTTGATGATGGTAAGAAACTAGCCATGCCTGCTGAAGTACTTGGTCCTTCCTCATCTTTCTTATTAAAGTAATTGAATAAGACACCGATACAGACTGCTACTGGAACGAGTAAAATTACACGGGTTAATTTAACAATTAATGCAATATCCTCGGCAACAACGCCACCAACTGTAGAAGCGGCAATGGCATGAGCGATCTCGTGTAATGTTCCACCTACTAATAACCCATATTGATAATCTGTTAAAGGGAACAGAGGGTATAATAGAGTGAACAGCAATGTAAGGAGCGTACCTAGTAAGGCAATGACGGTAATGCTTACCGCTGTCATTTGGTCCTTGGCCTTTACCAGTGGAGCAATGGCAATAATGGCTGCTGCACCACAAATCGCTGTTCCACATGCTGTCAAAAGACTTAAAGTTTGATGAACCTTGAAGAGTCTAGCTAAGCTATATACGGAAATAAGTGTTGTTAAAACAAGAATGAAGGCGTATATAAAAGTGCTAAGACCAGCAGCTTGGATATCTCCTAGGTGTAGGCGTAATCCTAATAAAATGATACCTGCTCTTAATAATTTCTTACTAGAAAATTCAATACCTTTATGAAATCTCGATGGCACAGAGTATATAGTATTGAAGGAAATACCTAGTATAATGGCAAGGATAAGTGGGCCTACCATATGTAAATAAGGTAGTTTAATAAGTATCTGTGCAGCAAAAGCGATCACAAGCGTTAATGTGATTCCTAGAGCGTATGACTGGTTCTTGTTGTGTGAAATTTGATTCATGCTGTTCCTCCTGTCGAAATAAGGATACGCCTCTTCTATCTATTTTTGAAATGAATATATATAATCNTTAATAAAAGAGGTGATAACCATGCATATGGATGAACTTGAAACATTTCTTACGCTAGTACAAGAGAAAAATTTTACGAAGACAGCAGAAAAACGAGCGTTATCACAGCCGACTGTCAGTGTTCATATTAAAAACTTAGAACGCGAGTTTGCAACCATTTTTATAAAACGAACAACCAAACATGTGAGTTTAACCATGGAGGGTGAACTTTTTTATGAAAAAGCCTTACAAATTCGAGAGATTTATCAAGAATTACAACACACGCTTTATAACAAAAAGCAAGAAGTGTCTGGGCTTATCCGATTTGGTGCTAGCTTCACTATTGGTGAATATTTATTACCAAAAATGATTGCTGATTGGCATAATCGTTATCCTTTATTAGACTTTCATATCATGATTGGAAATACAGAATCAATTATGGCCTCTGTTCGAAAGCTAGAAGTAGATATTGGTTTAGTAGAAGGGACTATTCATGCAAGGGATATCAGACAAACTTCCTTTCAAAAAGATAGACTTGTTATTGTATGTTCGGTTAATTATAGGAAAAAAGTTACAAAGATTGATGAGTTGCACGATCATGTATGGATCATGCGTGAGGAGGGTTCTGGTACGAGACAATCATTTGATACTTTTATTAAAACAAGGGGGATTCGAGTTAAGGACAGTTTTGTTTTCAGTTCAACACAGGCGATAAAAAGTAGCGTCATGAATGGGATGGGGTTAGCACTGTTATCGGAGACGACGATCCAAGAAGAACTGAAGTATGGGACCTTAAAAATATTATTTTCTGACGTGTTATATGAAATGAGAAGTTTTTCTTCTATTGTTACAAAAGTCCCGTCCAATGGGCACAATATCCAACTACTATTACAAGATTTGCATAAGAGATCGTAGATGTATGTTCGTTTTGTGACCTTTACCTTAATTTCTCTTAAAAGGAAATAAGACAAGCTCCTTAAGCAATATAAAGTGTGTGAGGAGGTAAAAGCAGATTAATTTTCACTTTTAGCAAATTACTTACAGAAAAAGAGGAGATGACTTATGGGGAAAAAGTTAGGGATGAAAGTAGTTGGGTTCTTGCTAGTATTTATGCTTGTATGTACGGGAACAGCGACATTCGCCGCAACACCAGATTTTTCGATGCAAGGGTATGCAACACTCGGTGGGGGAACAACAGGTGGTGAAGGTGGAGATATTGTAACCGTAACAACGGGTGCTGAGCTTTTAGCCGCTTTGAAAAATAAAAATCAACATACCCCTTTAACGATTTATGTAAACGGTACAATTACTCCTGCGAATACATCAGCTAGTAAAATTGATATTAAAGACGTTTCAGATGTATCAATTCTTGGTGTAGGATCGAATGGTGTATTAAATGGAATTGGGATCAAAGTTTGGCGAGCGGATAATATCATTATTCGTAATTTAAAAATACATGAAGTTAATACCGGTGATAAAGATGCGATAAGTATTGAAGGTCCATCAAGTAATATTTGGGTTGATCATAATGAGTTACATGCGAGTTTGGATGTTCATAAGGATTACTATGATGGGTTATTTGATGTGAAAAGAAATGTTGATTATGTTACGTTCTCATGGAATTATGTTCATGATAGTTGGAAAGCAATGTTAATGGGAAATTCGGATAGTGATAATTATCATCGTACAATCACATTCCACAACAACTATTTCGAAAATTTGAATTCACGAGTTCCAAGTATTCGTTATGGTGAAGCCCATCTCTATAATAATTATTTTGATGGCATCATTGATACAGCGGTAAACTCACGTATGGGTGCTGAAATTTTAGTGGAACGTAATCATTTTGAGAATAGTAATAACCCTATTGGTTACTGGCATAGTAATCAAACAGGCTTTTGGAACGTAGTGGATAATCTTTTTGAAAATAGCACAGGTAGTATGCCAACTAATTCTACGACAAACTTTACACCGCCTTACTTTTATCAAACAGTGAGTGTAGATGAAGTGAAGGAGTTAGTTAAGGAATATGCAGGTGTTGGTGTAGTAAACCCTTAGAAGGAAATGAGCTGAGACAATACTATTCGTTTACGGATTACCAACATATTTAATAAGATTGACAACTGAATTTTCAGATACATTGATTAATTAAAGTGAAACAGGATGCTCATTTACGTTGGGAAGAAGTAAGCACCCCTCAATGAACTTTCAAAAAGAAAATCAAAGTCTGTGACCGTTTAAGAGTAGTAAAGTGTCACAGGCTTTTCTTTTTTGAAGTAATTTCTTTCTAAAACAATATATTTGAATTGACAATAGAAAAAGACGTTTCAGTTACTGATTGATAGGGTATTTATTATGGTCATATTAAATATGTGATATCGAAAAAGTTATACATAGCAGAGAACAAAAGTATGTAGAATCTTTCTATAGGAAAGGAAGGGAGAGGACTGAAGGTGTTTGATTATATACTAGCGAATTCGGATCGATTTATCAGTGCGGTACAGAGTCATTTACTTTTAAGTGGAATGGCTTTACTAATAGCACTTATTGTCTGTATTCCACTAGGTATTCTCTGTGCGAAGTATGGAAGAATTTCAAGTACGGTCATGAATGTGGTGAATGGAATCCGTGTTATACCAAGCTTGGCTATTCTCGTCATTGTTTTACCAATTATGGGGACGGGATTTTATCCTGCTTTATTCGCCTTAACGGTTTTAGCTTGTCCTCCTATTCTTATCAACACCTACATTGGCTTTCGAGACATTGACCGTGACGTAAAGGAAGCAGCAGCAGGGATGGGTTTAAGTCAAAAGCATTTATTATGGAAGATTGAATGGCCACTAGCAACCCCACTTATGATTACAGGCTGTAGAACAGCGAGTGTTGAAGTGATTGCAGGAGCCACTTTAGCTGCATTTATCGGTGGTGGTGGTTTAGGTCAATTTATTATTAATGGTCTAGGTATGTATAATATGACGTTACTACTCGTTGGTGCGATACCTGTTGCCATGCTGACGATATTTTCAGAGATTATATTTTCAACACTAGAAAGAGGACTAACTTCTTATCAGAGAGCTATATAATAGGAGGAAAACGATGAAAAAATTAGGGCTTGTACTGATACTTTTTATATTTATTTTAACGGCATGTGGTAGTGATGAGGATGTAATAAAAATAGGTTCTAAGAACTTCACTGAATCATTAATTTTAGGTGAAATGTATGCCCTTAAGCTAGAGGAAGCTGGTTACGAAGTTGAACGTAACTTAAATTTAGGTGGAACAATGATTGCTCATGAAAGCTTACGAAGCGGAGAAATAGATATGTATCCTGAATATACAGGAACAGGGCTAATCAATATTTTAGAGATGGAGCCAGATTCTGATCAGCAAGCGGTCTATGAGGCGGTAGCTTCAGCTTATGAAGAAGAGTTTGATTTATTTTGGTTAGAGCCAACGAATGCAAATAACTCTCAAGGATTAGTCACAACGGCTGAAATCGCAGAGCAGTATGATTTATATACGATATCAAGATTGCAAGAGGTTGCTTCTGAATTACGATTGGCATCTGTTCCAGAGTTTGAAGAACGTGAGGATGGATTGATAGGTTTAGAACAAGCGTATGGTGAGATGAATTTTGCCTCGATTGATTTATATGATTATGGGATTAAATATCAAGTTATTTTGAATGGTGAAGCCGATGTAACGGTTGGTTTTACGACGGATGGTGATTTAACGAGTGACGAATTGGTTTTGTTAGAAGATGACGGACAATTTTGGCCGCCTTATTATGTTGCACCGGTAGTTTATGGTGAGACTTTAAAAAAACAGCCAGAAATAGAAGCCCTTTTTAATGAGGTTTCTGCCCTTTTAGATAATGAAGTTTTACAGCAGCTGAATGCAGAAGTGGATATAGAAGGTCGTGAGTATGCAGAGGTAGCCAAGGAATTTTTAGAGAAAAACGGAAGTTCGTTCGAATAAATGATTGGATAAATATGGGGAACACTTGGTCAGCCTTTTACTGGCTAAGTGGTCTCTTGCTTTAATAATGGAGGGAGTTACGATGGGGGACACGTTGATTCAATTTCAAGATGTAACGAAACGATTTAAGAAATCCGATAAATCAGCTGTGAAAGAAACCAGCCTCGGTATAGAAAAAGGAAGCTTTGTGACGATTTTAGGCACATCCGGGTCTGGTAAAACAACATTGTTAAAAATGGTCAATCGGTTGTATGAGCCGACTTCTGGTCAAATTTTTATATATGGTGAAGATATAAGCTCGATGAAAGTAACAGAGCTACGTAGAAAAATGGGCTATGTCATTCAAAATACTGGATTATTCCCCCATATGAGTATTGAAGAAAATATTGCGATTGTACCTAAAATCTTAAAGTGGGATAAAAAGAAAATAAATCAGAGAGTCGATGAATTGTTGGAATTGGTTCATTTAGATCCTCTACAATTCCGAACGCGATATCCTTCTCAGTTGTCGGGAGGTCAGCAGCAAAGGGTGGGGCTTGCCCGAGCGATGGCTAGCGATCCAGAGATTTTATTAATGGATGAGCCGTTTGGAGCCATTGATGCGATTACTAGAGTTAGCCTACAGGATGAACTTTTGCAAATTCAAAAAAAGCTAAACAAGACGATACTTTTTGTTACTCATGACATAGATGAGGCGTTAAAGTTAGGTGATCAGTTGATTGTCATGGATGAAGGTATTGTCCAACAATATGGCAGACCTATTGATATTATTTTGCAACCTGCTAATGAATTTGTCTCTAAGCTTGTTCAGTCTAATAATGCTTTTCAACTTTTAGGTTTATTAAAGGCTGAAGATGTTATGATACCGATTGAAAATCAGGGTGAGTTAGCACGTTTGTCTATAGAAAATGAATGGTTAGTAGACAAGGGTGAAAGCTTAAAGCATGTTTTGAATATTTTGCTAGAGGTAGATAAAGAGCAAGTAATCGTGGTTGATGAAAGTCAAGAAATCCAAGGAATTGTAACGTTTGAACAGCTGAAATTGAATAAAAAAGAAATCGCCGCAGCGGTGAGTGAATGATGTTAGCGTCTTATTTAAGCAATTATTATGATCATATTTTTTCTTTATTTGTGGAGACATTGACTTTAGTTGGTGTCGCACTAGGTATCGCCCTTATTTTGGCACTTCCGATTGGTTTTGTTTTAACTAAGGTCAAATGGCTTGCTACACCGGTATTGTCTGTCCTTGGCGTACTGTATTCGATTCCGAGTCTAGCTGTCTTTGCGATGTTAATTCCGCTTGTTGGCTTAGGAACTGAACCAGCGATCATTGCCTTAGTAGCCTATAGTCAATTGGTTTTAGTGAGAAATGTCATGGTGGGATTTCAGTCAATCAGCCCATCTGTTATTGAAGCTGCTCGGGGGATGGGGTTAAATGAGGTACAACTTTTCTGGAAAATTCAGCTACCTCTCGCATTACCGATTATCATTGGCGGTGTAAGGATTGCTACCGTTGCGATCATTGGTATTTCGACAATTGCTGCTTGGATTAATGCAGGCGGAATTGGTGAGTTATTATTTGAAGGATTATATCAAAACGCTACACATAAAATAATCATCGGAACCGTATTAATTGCCGCGATTGCTTTAGGTGCAAACCAAATCCTTCTAATGGTAGAGAAACGCGTAGCCTTGAAAGTGAAGGGCTAGTAAAAGGAGGTCGCAAATTTGTTGCGACCATCCACTCTGTTATTTCTTTTCGACTAATATGGCCATAGTTGGATTGTTTTCTTGATACGGTGCACCGCTAACATCGTTATAGAATTCGATTATGGAAAACCCCGTATCGGTTAGTTCCCTTTGAATCATCTCTTTTGTGAAATATTGATTCCAAATATAATAGGTTTCAGTTGATGATGCCGTGATAACGGTTGTTTGTTCTAATGATATATGGTCCTTATATTTAATGTTTTGATTGAGTTCCATATAAGGCTCTGCTGTCCAAAAACCGCCTTCCTGTTTATAGTCCCAACTTTTCATTTCCTGAAAGCCATCAAATTGTGTAGGAGTGAAAACATCTAAAATCAATCTCCCTCCTATCTTTAAGTGATTCCAAATGGTTTGTAATACTCGTTTTCTATTTCCAAGGTTAAGTGCACCATAATCGCAATAAATGAGTAGGGCGACATCAAATTTTTCCCCTAAGTCAACATGTAAATAGTTCTCGTATCGATAACGAATGTCCAAACCTTGTTTCTTTGCCTGTTGCTTAGCGTAGTCAATCGAGTTTTGGGAGAAATCAACGCCTGTAACTTGATAGCCTTTTTGGGCGAGACGTTCACAATATAGACCGGGACCACAGCCAAAATCAATAATAGACTGACTCGTTTTTTTGGCAACGTTATGATGAATCCAAGCAACCGATTGATTAATAAATGCTGGATTTCGGCTAGCCCCTTCGTGTTCGGGGGCTAAGTGAGCTTCAAGTAGGTGTGTAGCAATATGTGGGTCCTGCCAAAACATGTTCCTAGATGTTTTAAATACTTCTGGTTTTTCAATCTCGCTCAGTAAACTCTTATACATAAAAATTCCTCCTTCAGAAAGATGTAAGTAAAATACATACAGGCGTTACCATCAGTCGCGTTCCACTTGGTTTTGCTTCTGTACTAGATGGCTTTTGATTAAATTTTTATATGAAAGTTGCTTAAAACTGATATGCAGATCTATACTCATCGCTCCCGAAAATCATGCTCCGTGTCCTATGGGGTGGCACCGAACTAACTAGCTTCGCTAGTGGATTTCGGTCTGCCACTATGTCCCATGGGAGTCTCCGCATGTTTTCGTCTGCTGGGTTACTGATAATTCTCAAGTTCACAAAACCATCAAACACCATTCATTTAAAATGAAAATGAACAAAAACTAATTGAATGAAGTGCCACCAACAAAGATGAAAGTAGTGGCGACTGTTCAAACTGTTGGCACGTTTACAACTCGATTACCATCAGGAGTCGGGCTGAACAAACAGGGAGCACTGTCCTACTAAGTTCATTTATCGCGAGATGGATGACCAGCTAACTTCATGGCACAAACTATCGTCCATAAGTAACCTCCATACAAAAAACCGTAGAGTCTTTGCTCTACGGTTTACAAAAGGCAACCATTAGGAGAGCAAAAACAACCATTTTTGAGCACAACAAATAAGCATGTAAACATACTTATTTAATTTTGCATCAAAGCGATTGTTCTATACATCTCCAGCCATAATCAAGATCGTGAATGAAAATCTTCCATTATGCCGAATGGCTTCACCTGTCCTATAATGTATTTGTTTTTATGGTAACAGTAGTTTCTTAGAGCGTCAACAACTGGTTACTAGTCGGTGCTAGCTTACTTTCACTGATAGAATGTATAATAGCCATAGCTCCACCTGGTAATAGAGTCTACTTGCCCCTTAACAATGGGTATAACGCAAATAGATGATAGCGTCCAATATAGGTTATCATCTATGGTAAACTATCTTAAGATAAGAAATTTAGGGGGAGTTAGGTGCGTTTACATCATGTTTTGTTCCTATGTGATTTTTTGCTTTGACGGCTTGTCAAGAACCGTTAACCACAGAGGAAGTATTGGAACGAAGTCAACAGGAAATGTCAGGTTTGAATAGTTATGCTTTTGACATAGACACTCTTTTTGTGGACGGTGTGGAAAATGAAACGAAAGAGAGAACGAAAGGTACAGTCAATGTTGAACCTTATGAAGCAAGCTATGTTTATATAGGTGATTTTTATAATGATGAACCGACCATACATGTTATTGCTTTAGATGATATGTATTATCAAGCCTTTTTAGGGGAGCTTACGGAATTTATGAAGGTCACATATGAGCATGACCGTCATCATATGCTTATTATTCGGAAAATTATAAATGATATTAATGGATAAGGTGGATGTATTCAAAATGTTATTAAAGCAGATGAATAACATGAGCTTTCCTAACTTTTGAGTGAGAGAATTACTTTCTATCAGAAGTGGTTGTTCCGAGATGAAGGCTGTAGGGGAAGTGAGTACTAGGCACTTAGAGGTTAAATGAAAGGGTGAAAGTATTTGAAAGTAAAAAGATTAAATGACTACGGGATAAAAATGGGGAAGATGGAGCCTGGTGAGCGAAATTCTATTAGTGATGTTGCGGGAGTGACCGTAGGACATGTCACGATTAATAAAGGTGGAGTACAGACAGGAGTCACAGCGATACTACCACACCAAGGAAATATATTTCAAGACAAGTTAGTGGCAGCTACCCATATCTTAAACGGCTTTGGAAAAACGGTCGGAACGATTCAAATCAATGAACTAGGAACGATTGAAACACCGATTATCCTTACGAATACATTAAGTGTCGGAACAGCAACAGAAGGACTAATCGACTATATGATCGAGCAAAACTCAGAAATCGGTGCAACAACAGGTACGGTCAATCCAGTTGTTGGTGAATGTAATGATATGAAACTTAATGATATTAGAGGAAGACATATTCAAACTAAACATGTTAAGGAGGCGATCCAACAAGCATCTGCTGATTTTGATGAAGGAGCAGTTGGTGCAGGAAGGGGGATGGTTTGTTATTCGTTAAAAGGGGGCATTGGTTCAGCCTCAAGGAAAATCCCGTTACATCATGGGCTATATACACTCGGAGTTCTTACTTTAACTAACTTTGGGCAGCTTGAAGACTTAACGATAAACAATCGTTTGCTGGGAAGAGAGCTTACTGAGAAAATGAATACCGTTCCTAATGAAAAGGATCAAGGCTCTGTGATCGTTATTTTGGCGACTGATTTACCTGTCAGTGAGCGCCAGTTAAAAAGGATTATACAGAGGTCAGTTATAGGTCTTGCCAAAACAGGCGCACAAATTGCTAATGGAAGTGGAGATATTATGATCGGATTTTCCACAGCTACCAAAATCCCACATCAACCAAATGGTCGTTTGCTAACCATACCTACTATTCATGAGGAAGAAATTGATCTCGCTTTCCGAGCAGCAAGTGAGGCGACGGAGGAAGCTGTGTTGAGCTCTTTAATAAGTGTAAGTCATGATGAAGCTTATAAGAAACAATCGAGTGAAGTCATGACGCTCTTACAATGCCTGACTAAATTTGATGTGAGGTTATCATAATAACGGTGGACATGAGCTTTACGACTATATATTTAGTGATGCAGAGAGGTTCGTGTTTTCATTCTTACTAATTATAATAGGTATTCCTTTTGGATTTATATTTTTTGCCCCAAGTGAAAAACATAAAAAGCCTGAATGGGAAAGCGATGATTGGGTTGATCCACTAGTGGACGATAAAAAAGTTAAAGAGATATAAAATCTCCGCTACGGCTAATTCTCTTAAGTTCCTATCAGATAAGCAGTAAGAGACACTTCCAAAGAGAAAGTGCCTTTTACTCGATTGTGTTCATTAGCGTAAAGGAATTTCAAATTCTTCTCCATCCATAATCACTGTTAATACTAAAGGTTTATCGCTGTTTTCAGCTACAGGTAAAGGTACTTGGAAGCGAACATAGATATTCCCTTCAGTAAGGGCATCGATTGAAGAGCCAGTGAAATCGGTTCCTTCATTATTTTCACTAGATGCTATGTTTTCAAACTCATGTTTACCATCGTATGTTAATGAAAAGTTGATAGGTCCTAATACATTCCCGAAAGACACGCTACTCGTTGTATCATTATTTATAGTACCAGTAAGTAATAGATAAACCTCAGAGCTTGACGGTGCGTTTCTCACATTAGAGCCGTCTCCATTAGATGGTTCATAACTAGTCGTAAACTTGGCTTCTTTTAAAGTCATAACAATGGAATCATCCATGTGTTTAAATACTTTATCTGAATCTAAAAGGTTAGTATTTAGTTCGGTTGCTTCCCCTGAACTGTCAGTTGAACTCTCATCCTTGGCACTTGAACTGTTATTTGATGAGGTAGTAAACACTTCAGATCCTTCATCTGAGTCAGCTTCTGTTTCTTCATTTTGAGCTGTGTTTTCTTCCTCTAATTCATCGTTTGTTTCGACTTCTTCTGAACTTGGTTCACCGTCTCCAGCAACTTCCTCTGTTGGGGTATCCTCATTCGTTCCACAAGCGGTTATCATAAGCGTTAAGCTTGTAATGATAAAAACCATTATTAATTTTTTCATTGTTTCATATCCTCCTATTTTGTTATTGAATGTCATTGAATGTCATTGAATAACTTAAATACGTCTGCATTGTCCATTTGGTTTCAAATGGGAGTTACAAAATTCTGTAAAATTCGATCATATTTTATCATAAGAAGCTTTGATTTATATCATTCTGTTAATAAAATGATTCAATATAAGGACAATATACTACTAGACTAAACTCTAGTAAGGATAAAATAATGAAAAAGATACTAGGGCAAAAATGCTATTTTGTCATTATTGTAAGGCTTTTGAAAAAAGAACATTTTACAAAATATACTTACGGCATATTAAAAATAAATTTTGAACGCATATGACTTAGAAACTAAGGTATACATAACCGTTTCTGGCATGAAATAAACGTGCATAGCGTCATAAATTGGGTCATAGTCATATTGTCTTAGAAGAAAATAGCAAAGCCAAACCGTCCCTTGAAATAAGGGGGGTTCGGCCAGTGCTATTAGAAGAGAGGGGGAATTATCGTAGGTTGTAATTGAAAAAGAAGAATAAAGTTTTGCTTAATATAACTTACCGTGACGATATAGTAAGTCAACGAGACGTCTTAGTGACACAGTGAAGCATGTAAATCGTAACGTTTTTTCTGTGGAAGAGAAATATGCTTGATAAACAGCTTCAAAAGTAGGAATCATTTGTTCAGCCATCTCATGGTGGGTTTTTTCCTTCGAATAACGTTCTTCCGTTAAGCTTTGCTTCCATTCTAAGTAAGAAACAATGACCCCACCAGCATTAGCCATAATATCAGGGATGACGATGTTGCCTTGCTTCTCTAAATAATCATCCGCTTCAAGTGAAATAGGGGCATTGGCACCTTCAACTAAAACTTTGGCGGAGATATCAGCCATATTAGAAGCAACAATTTGGTCCTCCACTGCAGCGAGAAACAGCACATCTGCGTCGATGGTAAGAACGGCCTCCGCAGGTAATACATGGGCTTCAACTCTAGCTTCCGCTAATTCTTCTAGATTAGTAGGTAAGTCATGATGTGTAGCTGTATAAGTAATAAGCTTATCGATGTCAAGACCATTTGGGTGATAAAGTGTCGTGGAACGGTCTGAAACAGCAACGACTTTGTGGCGAGTTTTTTCATAATGGAAGGCTTGCTGTGCCGTAATACTGCCGACATTGCCAAAGCCTTGAACAGCAACACGAATCTCTTTTTCTTCCTCGTTAAACAGTCGATTTAATGTTTGCCATTGAGGGGTACGATTGGGAGCGTTCTGCTTCCGTTGTTCACTTAACCAATCGTCAATCAGCCAAGAATAGCTAAGAAATGTTCCTATTCCTGTAGCTTCTCGACGACCACGTACACCACCGTTAGCAACACTTTTTCCTGTGAACGAACCATGATAGGACTTACCAGGATGAATGGTTTTATACTCACCAACCATCCAATCAATCGTCTGTTCGTTCGTACCAAGATCAGGGGCGGGGATATCATGGGAAGGACCTAAATCCGGAGCAAATCGTTGTACATATTTGCGGCTTATTTGATTTAATTCCTTTTCAGAAAACTTACGTGGGTCAATGCT
Source organism: Alkalihalobacillus pseudalcaliphilus (assembly GCA_001038565.1). Lineage (GTDB taxonomy): Bacteria > Bacillota > Bacilli > Bacillales > Bacillaceae_D > Alkalihalobacillus > Alkalihalobacillus pseudalcaliphilus. The sequence goes on along the minus strand of LFJO01000006.1, from coordinate 389,906 downwards.
AATTCCTCCCTTTGCCCCACCAAAAGGGAGTCGATACAAAGAGTTTTTAAGAGTCATTAGGATAGCTAAATTCTCAACTTCTTTTTCATTCACATATTCGCTGAAACGGATACCTCCTTTATAATAACCACTAATATTATTATGTTGAATTCGGTAAGCAGGAATTCTGAGTATGCCTTCTTTTTCAGTCGAGACACGTATATAGCTCTTGACGATTTTGTCTGTTGTTTTTAATATTTCTTTTGCTGATGAACAATAGTTAGCCTGATTTTCCTCGCTTGAACTACATACGTTAGATTGGCTAGATAAATGATCCATAGCGGTTTCAATTAGTTGTTTCGTTTCTTTTAGTTCCATCATGACCTCCCAAATATAACTTCTATGCTATTCCATTCCCTACGATCCTATTAAAAAAACGTCAGAATATCGGGTAGATTAATTTAATGTTAAAACCTATTTAAAGAAATAAAGGCCAATACGATGTGCCGAATGATATATACGTGTAAATACTTTGAATAAAGGTTGTGGTAAGATGCCAGGAAATAAAAAGCAAGAAAATATTAGGATGAAAACGACGATTCAAGCATGGGGAAATGCGAGTGTCATCAGAATTCCTCCCGTCTACAAAAGAATGCTTCAAGTTAATAATGGGGACGAAGTCGAAATTCGCATTGAAAATCACGCATTAATTATTGAAAAGTCTAATTTAAAAGAATGGGCTTTAAGAGAATTAATGGAGAAGTATGATGTTTCTACAGAGCATGAAGAGATTGAGCTTGGTGCTGAAGGTGAGGAATGGTTGTGACAGTTTTAAAACGTGGTGATATTATCATGTTAAATTTTAATCCTTCAAGTGGTTATGAGCAAAAGGGATATCGACCCGCCCTAGTTTTTTCACCAGAAGTTTTTAATGATAAAACTCCGTTTGTTATAGTTTGTCCCATTACCTCTAAAAGAAAAGGGAATATATTCGAAGTGGAACTGTCAAAAGACATCAACAGTTGTGGGGTAGATGGTGCCATTCTTGTTCATCATATTAAAAGTGTAGATATAAAATCTAGACAAAGAGATTATAAAATTGTCGGCGAGGCACCAAAAAAGTGCCTTCAGGAGGTCATGAATAAATTAAAACCATTGCTTACGTAAAGAAGCATCATATAAAGGTGAATGTTAATGAATATAAGAAAACCCAGTCTCATTAAAGGAGACTGGGTTTTAGCTTGATTACTTAGCAAACTCAAGCTTTTTAGTTTTAAGGTCAAAACGATCGGCGTTCATTACTTTTACCCAAGCATTGATGAAGTCGTTAATGAATTTGCCTTTGTTATCGTCTTGAGCATATACTTCTGCTAGAGCACGAAGTACAGAATTAGAACCGAATACTAGGTCTACACGTGTGGCTGTACGAACAACTTTACCTGTTGAGCGGTCACGGCCTTCATACGTCAAACCGTCAACTGGTTTCCATTCAATTCCGATATCAAGTAGGTTTGTGAAGAAGTCGTTAGTAAGTGTTCCAACATTTTCAGTGAAGACACCGTATTTCGTATCGCCGTGGTTCGCACCTAGTACACGAAGTCCACCAACAAGAACAGTCATTTCTGGAGCTGTTAAACCTAGTAATTGTGCTTTATCCACTAGTAGCTCTTCAGATGTTACACTGTACTCGGTTTTTTGGAAGTTACGGAAGCCATCAGCAACTGGCTCTAAGTAATCGAAGCTCTCTGCATCTGTTTGTTCTTCCGTTGCATCTCCACGTCCTGCTGCAAATGGGACTGTTACGTCAAATCCAGCGTCTTTAGCTGCTTTTTCGATAGCGGCACTACCACCAAGTACGATTAAATCAGCGATACTTACCTTTTTATCTAATGAAGCCTGTAGTTCATCAAATTTAGCTAAAACTTTCTCAAGCTGAGCTGGCTCATTCGCTTCCCAATTTCTTTGTTGCTGTAAGCGAATACGTGCACCGTTTGCTCCACCACGGTTGTCTGAACCGCGGAACGTACTTGCAGAAGCCCATGCTGTTTTAACAAGCTCACTTACAGTAAGGCCTGTTGCAAGGATTTTTTCTTTAAGTTCACTAACTTCAGCATCAGTTAAATCATAATCAACCGTTGGAACTGGATCTTGCCAGATTAGCTCTTCAGATGGAACCTCTGGTCCTAAGTAACGAGCTTTAGGCCCCATGTCACGGTGTAATAATTTGAACCAAGCACGAGCAAACGCATCGGCAAACTCTTCAGGGTTTTCATGGAAACGACGTGAGATTTTCTCATAAGCTTCGTCATGAAGTAAAGCCATGTCAGCAGTTGTCATCATTGTTGGTACTTTGACGGATGCATCTTCAGCATCAGGAGCTAAATCCTTTTCATCTGGATCAACTGCTTGCCATTGCCATGCACCTGCTGGACTCTTTGTTAACCACCATTTGTAACCAAACAATAAATCGAAGTAGCCGTTATCCCATTGAATTGGATTAGCTGTCCAAGCACCTTCAATTCCACTTGTAATTGTGTCACGGCCTTTTCCGCTACCGTGTGAGCTTAACCAACCTAAGCCTTGAGCTTCAAGTGGCGCTGCTTCTGGCTCTGCACCGACTTGTTCAGCATCTCCGGCACCGTGTGCTTTACCAAATGTATGTCCACCTGCAATCAGGGCAACCGTTTCTTCATCATTCATTCCCATGCGTGCAAAAGTTTCGCGAATATCGCGTCCACTTGCTTCTGGATCTGGCTTTCCGTTAGGACCTTCTGGATTGACATAGATAAGACCCATTTGTACAGCGGCTAGAGGGTTTTCTAACTCACGGTCTCCGCTGTAACGGTTATCGCCAAGCATTTCCGTTTCGTTACCCCAATAGATATCTTCTTCTGGGTTCCAAATATCAGCTCGTCCACCACCGAAACCGAATGTCTTACCACCCATAGATTCGATTGCAACGTTCCCCGTTAGTAATAAAAGGTCAGCCCAAGAGATTTTGTTACCGTATTTTTGCTTAATTGGCCATAAGAGACGGCGTGCCTTATCGATATTTGCATTATCAGCCCAGCTATTAAGTGGAGCAAAACGTTGGTTACCTGTATTACCACCACCACGGCCGTCACCAGAACGGTACGTACCCGCAGCATGCCATGCCATACGGATAAACATAGGACCGTAATGACCATAGTCAGCTGGCCACCAATCTTGGCTATCTGTCATTAAGTCAGTTAAGTCTTTCTTTAATGCATCATAGTCTAATTTTTGGAATTCTTCACTATAATCAAATTCCTCACCCATTGGGTTAGACTTTGAATCATGCTGATGTAAAATGTTAAGGTTTAATTGATTCGGCCACCAGTCTTTGTTTGTTGTCCCACTCGATTTAGCACTTGTAGTCGCACCGTGTGAAAAAGGACATTTACCCCCAGAATTTTGGTTGTCATTTGCTTCAGAAATAATGTTATTTTCGCTCATTACAAATTCTCCTTTTCTTTTTAAAGATTAGTAGAATATAATCACACATCTGCGAACAAATCTCAGATGATAATTATTATTATGTAATCATTATAGTAAATTAT
>LFJO01000006.1:168077-386260 GCA_001038565.1 Alkalihalobacillus pseudalcaliphilus | reverse complement strand
TAAAATTAAAATTATTATCAAATAAGTAGGATTATTGACATGACATGTTTGCTTGCCTTTATAATAATACTTCGATATGGATGGAAAGAAACCCTTTTTTCAACACCATTAAATAGCGTCATTTATATAAGTTAGTATGAGGAAGATAATCAATTTACTAAAATATATAATCCCGCTGTATTTAAATATACAGCGGGAATTTTTTAAACAGTGACGACTGTAATAAATCCTACGTTATCCTCGTTTATATCTACCCAATTTTTAGCTTTAGCCAATTGCAAAGCTTCTTCCATGTAAGCTTCGATGGCTGGGCTTGTACGGACATAACCAAGTTGTTTAATGATTTCACGATTTAGAATTTCATTTGGTAATGAAAGTGTTGATTGGATAAGTTGTTGAATGCCATTCGCCAATTCTTCTTTGCTAATATCTTGGAGTCTTCTTTTACTATCCTCATTCAATTCACTATAGGTTCGAAAGTCAATAAATTGTTCGTATTGCTGACGACTTTCCCATAGAAAACAGCCTTTAGAATCCGTCGTTTGATAATAAGGGAGTTGCTTTAATTGATTTTTGATGACTGATTCTATTTTTGCTCCTGCTCTAGTAAATTTCCAACTAGAAGCAATAGCTCTTGTAATCTGAGTCAAGCTAATCGGTGATTCTTTCTGAATCAGTTCTCTTAATTGTGCTTGAATCACAGGAGCCCCTTCAATCGAATAAAACATCTGATTATCATATGGTGGTTTTTCTAGTTGGGTAGATTGATAGATGGTTTTTGTATGAAGCAACGTATCCTCAGTCTGTTCCTTTTGAAGAAGGAAATGACTAATTTTCTCTTCAAAAGGAATTACTTTGTTTACTTGATTACTTAATAGACGATTTGTCTGTTGATTGTTTTTTTGTAAATACTCGTTGATCTGGTCGATTATTTGCTGTAATTGCTGCTCTTTGTTGTGCCACCAATCAATAGACCAAACGTGGATTGTATACCATCCTAGTTTATTTAGCATCGACGTGCTTAGTTTATGTCGGTCACGAGGTGTAATTCTTCGAGCATATTGATGACCATCTACCTGTATGGCAGCACAGTATTCCTGTTCTTTGTCTGGATGAACAACAGCTAAATCAATCTTATATTCACTGCTACCAATATTCTCTTTGACCTTAAAGCCATGGCTCTTAATGAAAGCCTTGATTTGTGGAATGATGATTTCAGAGTTTGGTCGTATTACACTCCTTCGGTTTTCAAGTAATAATGGTTCATTTCCTTTTTTGGCAAATTCCATAAATGAGCGAAGACTGTGAATTCCTTCAGCTTTTGTTCGCGATAGATTGATTCCCTCAGGTTCCATTGAGGCGAATATAATCATTTCTTTTTTCGCTCGAGATACGGCAACATTGAGGCGACGCCATCCACCATCTCTATTTAATGGTCCGAAATTAAGTGTAATTTGACCAGTTGAATCAGGTCCATACCCGATGGAAAATAATATAAGGTCTCGTTCGTCACCTTGGACATTTTCAAGGTTTTTGACAAAAACAGGCTCTGTTGTTTCATCGGAGAAAAACCTCTCACACTCCGGTTCATTCATTAACCTTTCATCAATTAAATCTTCTATTAGAGTTTGTTGCACTTGGCTAAAGGTTACAATCCCTACGCTTTCCTGCTGTTTAATCGGCTCCTTTAAACGGTTAAACAGTTCGGTAACAATAGCCTCTGCTTCAATGTGATTCTTTTTTGTTTTCCCCCTATCATAAATACCGTTGACATTACGGAAGGACACACGCGAGACACTATCATCTGTAGATGGAAAAGTAACAAGTTTATTTTCGTAAAAGTGATTATTTGAAAATGAAATTAAACTTTCGTGCTCACTTCGATAATGCCAGCGTAAGTGTTTTTGTGGCATTTGGATCGATAAGCAGTCATCTAAAATACTTTCCATATCGCTTAATTCAAAGGATTCCTCATTTTGTTGAGAGTTGAAGAAACTCGTTGGTGGAAGCTGTTTTGGATCACCGACAACTATTACATTTCTACCTCTTGCCATTGCTCCAATTGCTTCACTTGTTGGTAATTGAGAGGCTTCATCAAAAATAACATAATCAAACTTTGGAAAAGTAGGATCAAGGTATTGGGCGACTGACAAAGGACTCATTAGCATACAAGGTTTTAATTTGAACAATAATTTTTGAATACGCTCAAACAGCTGCCTAATAGACATACCACGACCTTTGCTTTTTATGGCTCTTAATAAAATACCAGGTTCTGAACTTTGGATACTAGTTTGATGGATTGTAGGAATCGTATTCATGAGCTTAATATATACCTCTAATTTTGTTAATTCACTTAATTCGTCATCTAAATGATTAAATTTCTCTAGCTTATGTTCAAAACTTGATTTAGAAAACTGAACTAGGTACCTACTTTTTGAAATTTCTTCATCGATACGTATGCGATAGAATTGATATAAGTAGCATGTCACGAGTTCATCGTGTTGGAGCTTTCCTGATAAATAAGCAGATGTTACCTGTGACAGTCCTGCTTGATTGGCTTGCTCTAACGCTGTCGTTAATAGGCAATTATCTTTGAGTGTTGGGAGTACATTGATTAAACGTCCCACTTTACCTGTCATAAAAGAAAACCATTCGTCCTGCGAGCTTTCTTCAAAATCATTGGTTTCTAAGAGTCGATTAATCGTTTGCCATTGCGGGTCAAAAAGTTCAAAGGATTGGATAAATTCTTGCTGAAATTTTACTCCTTCATTAGAGAAAAAATAGTCCCTCTGTCCTTCAATCTGCTTGATCAATGTGATCCAATCCTGTTCCTGCAGCTTAAGGGCTTCTGAGTGATTTTTGATTTCCTCTAGCCCTTCTATAAACTCCATCATTGCTGTCCATTGAATGGAATCACTATTCCATAATGACGGAAATAGTGATTCCATTTTTTGTGCTTGTTGATTAATTACTAATTGATTATCTTGAAAATCTTTGATAACTTGTAACGATTTTTCTAGTTCTTTATCACTTAATTTTACTTTAGATGTCACATATTTCTTCAGTTCTTGTTTGATAGAACGAATGAGTAGTTTCTTTTTAAGAATCCAACTGTTATTAGCAGAGCGGATCTTTTGAAGAAGGGGCTCAATGTCTTTTTTTAATATAGATAAATCAAAGTTCTTACTTACCATTTTTCTTGATTCATCACATGCCTGCCCTTTTTGAATCGTCGCTTTAACCGTAGCGGTTATACTATTAAAGTTCGGGTCAGCTAATAAATCTCTATTTCCGTATTTACTATTTTGAAAGAGGGGAAGAGTACTGTGAATAAATTGATACCACTTTTTATCTTTCTTAGAGCAAATGAATCCAAGTTGTCCTAGTTTTTTATCAATGTTTTCAAACCTAGTACCTTCCTGTTGGATAATTTTAAGGCTCTCTAGCAATTCATCCTGTAATTTTAATGAATATTGAGTAACATTCATCCCTTTCCAAGGGTTCCCACTAGGTGCTGTACAACTGGAAGCAGTAATTTCTATTTGTTTAAGTAACTCTTTAGTTTTTGTAAGTTGTGCGGCATCTGTTAGTTTCACGGCTTCTCTGTCTAGACTTAATTCAGCATTGTTCGTAACAATAGCTGAATAGCTCTCAATCATCTCAAAAATACTTTGATTAAGATTGGTCTTTTGATGGAGTTCTAATACATAAGCGTTAAGAACTTGTTTTAATTGGACTAATTCATTAGTTTTTTCACTCCAAGGTGTTTCTTTCGTTTGTGCTTGTTTTTCAATGGTCGCTTCAAGTTGAGCCAATATATCTTTCTTTTGCCCTTTATTGGAGTAAATCTCTAAACAAAAATCTCCTAAGCCAATATCAGCTAATCTTTTCTGTACGACATTTAATGCAGCCATTTTTTCAGCTACGAAAAGAACTGTTTTTCCTGAACCTAATGCATGTGTAATCATATTTGTAATTGTTTGAGATTTTCCAGAGCCAGGTGGTCCATGTAAGACAAAGCTATTGTTATCCTCCATTGCTAAAATGGCTTCTGTTTGTGTACTATCAGAACTTAGTGGAATATAAGATATTGCCTCTGCTTCTTTTTCTGCTGTTAAAGAAGATAAGTTTGAATCTTTAACTTCTCCAGGATATGTGCCATCTATTAAACTTTTTACTACTTGATTTTCTTTTAATTTCTCTGCAAGGTGAACGAGATCATTCCACATTACAAATTTGGAAAATGAAAATAATCCAATGCTAGCTTGTTCAAGTATATCCCATCTGTCCATAGGCATAATGAGCCTACGGAGTGTGGTCATAATCTTTTTAACGTCAGCTCCGTGATCATCCTTAGGTATGTCATATAATCTTGAGGCATTTATACCGAATTTCTGATTTAAAAATTCAATTAATGAAATATTAATTTGGACTTCTTCATCTCGAGCTTGTACATAGTAGCCTTTTTTTGCTGACACACGAACGAGGTTAACAGGCATTAATAGAATAGGGGAAAATCGTTCTTTCGTATACGATTTATCATCAAACCATTTTAAAAATCCTAATGCAACAAATAAAGAGTTCGCTCCACTTTCTTCGAGTGTATTTTTGGCGTTACGATAAAGCTTAACAAGCTCCTTCTCTAATCCAATATCGGTAAGCGTTGAGCGGATGCGGTTATTTTTCATGTCTTCTTGTATAATTTGTGAATGAACTAATGATTCACTAGAGCTGAAGTCTCTTACATACTGCTTCCATTCACTAGGAACTGGTTTAATAAAGACTTTCTGCCCCATTGCTAATAAATCTTCGGTTTGAGATAAATTCGCTGTAACAATCGGGATTCCGCGATTGGTAAAACGGTAGTTTAATAAATTATTCCTTAAACTCATATCAATAAGTTTATTTTGCCAATAAAGTACTTTGTTATGTTCTTGAGCTGTTTGTTCGCTTTCGGGAATGATTTGTACCTGCTCGAAGCTTAGTTTCTCATTAAACCTAACAAGTGTATCTTCAACTTCTGATACTTTAAGTTGAGTATCATTATTTACTTGTATGGCTAATGGTTTGATTTGACCAATTCTACTTCGATAGACATCAATAAAATATTGAAATGAGTTTGGCTCATTGAGTTGTTCCTTTGCTTTTAATATAGCGGATTGAAATGAAGATTGTGAGTTTGTTAATAATGTCGATTCAATAATAAGAATTTCGTTAATACCATCTGCTAAATGTTTAGTAATGATGCTTTGATCATCTTGGTAGCTTTCTGATAAAGCAAAGTCCTTTAACCAGAAGCCTGGAAAGGCATGTCCGCGCAAAAAGATGATTATGGGATGAATACCTATAGCTTCTGCACAAGCTGCATAAAGAAGTGTTAAGTCTAAACAAGTCCCTAATCGGTGCTGTTGAATTAAATCTGGAAATCTGATTTTTTGTCCGTTTTCTTCAAAGCTAGCAGGTGGATTTATATAGGAGATTCCAAAAGACTGTATCGATGTAAAAATAGAGGCTAGTTGTGCGATCACACGATTAGGGTCACCACTTTGGTATCCATCAAATGCAGTAGAGCCTGTGTTTTTTTCAAGGATACTAGCTGATTTTTTGATGATTTCTAGTATGAATGGTCGATTTGGAGTGATGAAGCTAGAGATAATTTCAGGTAAGATAGCTCCTCCGGGCCAACAATCAAATGATAGTATATCGATCTTTATTTGATCAGAGTAAATGGTTAGATCATTTTCAAATATTTGAATATGTAATTGCCCGCTAATACTTTCTTCCAATTGACTTAGAAAAGAAGTAGATAAGAGAAGTTCTGGTTTTAACTCAATTGTTTCTGATTCTGGTAAATTTTCTATGTGAAGCTGGTAAGGGTGAGAAAAATACGGATCAGATTGTATAGTTATTTTTAGATTGCTCAACTTTGATTCTGTCTTATTTTGAATAGATAATGACTTGATAACGGGAATATGACTTTGCTGTAAAGCAAAGTTAACTTTATGATCGTATTTAATGTCACATGTTATTTTTTCCATATGGAATTTCCTCCTTTTTTAAATTGATAGGAATAAAAGACTAATAATGCACAAAAAAACTAGGTATTTTTGATATTCGATAAAATTAAGGAAATATCCTTTAATTCGACTTATTTAATTATATCTTAAGAATTATTAGTAGGAATTTGTTGAAGGATGAAGGTTATAAGTCCTATATGACGAATGACTTATTATAATATGAGTAGAACGTTATAATTGAAAGGTGGTTACTATGGAACACTATCCAACGAAACGGGTGAAGGAAGCGACGTATTTAACGGCGGAAAAGGCTTGGAGTTATCGGGCAATTTTGCGTTATTTTTATATACAGCATGAGCGGATGCGTGAATTTCTATTTTCGGAAGAGATTCATGCTTATTTGCAGAGGGATTATGCTTTTAAAAAATATGAAATGGAAGAGCTGCATCAGGACTTAGACTCACTTGTAAGATGGGGCAATTTAATTGCAAGGCAGGAATTAGGAAAATCGAAAACAATCGAAGAGTTTAAGAAAAAGAGATTTCGCTATCAATGTACCCCATATACGGTTGAATTTGAACGAATGATCATCCAGCTTGAAGGCATAGGAGAGTCCTTTGGTGGTTCCTTAGAAAAGAAACAGTTTGAAAGGCTTTATCAGACTTTTCTTCGTATTGAGCGAATCATTATAGGTTCCCATCATGAATCAGATGAAGAATGTGCCCAGGTTTGGAATGATGCCTTAACGTATTTCAGGCAGATTACCCAAAATACATCGGATTATATTGCCTATATTAATAGTGAAGAAGTGGAAGAGCGTATGCAAACTGAAGCATTCCTCATTTATAAGGACCAGTTTACTATGTATTTACGCGATTTTATCATTGCTTTGCAAAGTACAGCATTACAAACACAAGAATTACTTGTGTCTATAACAAATAAGGAGCTTGAGGCTTTTTTTGTTCAGGTAACAAGGCATCAGCAGCAAACCTTTCGTTTTAATGAAAATAAAGAAGGGGAGGGTAAAGAGGAGAATCCGTTACAAGAATTATACGAAAAGTGGAGCAGTATCACTTCGTGGTTTTTAGGGAATGAGCATGGGGAGAGTGAGTTTGTGATGCTTGAGCTCAGGACGAATGAAGCCATCCGGAGAATGACACGAATCGTTCAACGTCTTGGGGAGCGACACCAGCATTTTCATAGCCGCAAAAAAGACTATATGCACTTAGCTAAATGGTTTGACGGGATCGATGATATAGACTTAGCACATCAGCTTTCCTCTGTTGTTTTTGGCGTTTTTCATAGTCGTCATTTCCAAGGAAATCATGTGCCGTCAGAGGATATTTATTTAGATGTTTGGGACGAAGAGCCAATGATTCATGAAACGAAACCTCGAATTAGAAATTATCGTGAAAAAACGAAAGCGGGAGCGATTATTAATAATCAAACCAAAAAACAAGAATTGAAGCAAAGATATTTAGAGGAACAAAAAAGGGAAAAAGCTCTAATTGAAACCTATATCAATAATAACGAGATTGATATGGAGCAATTAGGAAAGGTAGAAAAGTCGGTACGAAAGGTTTTGCTCATTTGGATAGGAAAAGCAATGGGGAAAAAGGATCGAATTATAAAGACAGATTTTGGACGAGAAGTAGAGGTTGTCATGAGCAGAAACGATAATATAGAAGTAGTATCAGAGGATGGCGTATTGAAAATGCCGAAAGTGATTTTTCGTTTTTTGAATTAAGTGAAATGTGAAGGTGGTGAAGGAAGTGGAGAATGAAGGTTTAGATGAGCGAGCAGAGGAAGCACTTGCTATTTTGATGGAGAACTTCTGGGTATTACGTGCCGTAGAACCAGATGTCTATCAACAAGTGAGGCATAGGGAGCATGTGATCAAAAGGTATGTCACAGAAAAGCTTGGTTTTACGCTCATTATACACCAGCATTTTATTAAGCTAGAAAAAATTCCGGTAGAACCAAAGCAATGGATGGGTATTCAAGCTTTTCAAGAACCAATGGATTATGCGATTTTTTGTTGCGGGCTTGCTTTCACGGAAAGACGCTCGGTCGATGATCAATTTCTGCTCTCAGAGCTAACGGAGGATATCGCCGATATGTATCCGGGCGAGTTTTCGCTTAATTGGACGAATTACCAGCACCGTAAATCACTTGTACGTGCTTTAAAGCAGCTGGTTGACTTACATTTAATCAAAGCGGTTGATGGCGATATTGAGTTATTTGCGATGAATGAGGAGCAGGAAGTGTTATATGAAGTAACCGTTTATGCCCGTTATTTCATGCGCTCCTATCCGGATGATTTGTTTCAATATGAAACGATGGATGAAATTCTTGAAAGTGAGTGGCAACGGCATCAAGGCGATGAACGACGTAAGCGTGTCTATCGCCGCTTGTTTTTATCACCTGTTATCCACCGTAGTGAAGGTGAGGACTCAGACTTTGCTTATATACGTAACTATCGAAATCGTTTAAGAGAAGATATTGAAGCCCACACACCTTTTCGTTTAGAAGTTTTTAAAAATGCCGCGATGCTTATGCTCGATGAGAAAAAACAGCGGTATACCCTTTTTCCGGATCAAAAAGGGGTCATGGATGTGGTTTTACACCTTAGCGCCATTTTGAGAGAGAATGTGCAGAAGGATTTTATCAATGATTTAGGCGAGTGGAAGTTGATGATGAGCGAATGGGAGAGCCTGCTTGAGAAATTACAGAAGAAGTATCAGCGCGGTTGGAGTAAACAATATCGCGATATGACGATTACACAGCTTCGTCATGAGCTCATTACTTATTTAGTTGAATGGGAGCTAATGGAGTATGACAGGCACTCTGGAGTAGTTGTCATTAAGTCTGCTTTGCCAAGGATGGTCGGGGAATATCCAAAGGATTATCAAGCGAGGGAAGGTGAAGAAAGTGTTCAATAAGTGGAAAATGAACCGTGCAGGTTTATTAAATTTTTGGTATTACGATGAAGAGCAATTTGATTTTTCTGATGGGAAATTACTGTTAAGAGGAAGTAATGGTTCAGGTAAGTCTGTGACGATGCAAAGCTTTTTACCGGTCTTATTAGACGGGAAGAAATCACCTGATCGTTTAGACCCATTTGGTTCTAAGGCTAGACGGATGGAGGATTATTTACTAGGGGAAAAAGAGGTTGTTGACCGCGATGAACGGACCGGTTATTTGTACATCGAATACAAAAAGGGAAACACCGATCACTATATAACGACGGGGATCGGTTTACAAGCAAAAAGAAATAAACCGATGAAGTTCTGGGGTTTTGTCATTACAGACAATCGCCGAATCGGTGAGGGTATTGAGCTATTTAAATATGAAAACAGCAGTGATGAAAAGCAAAAAATTCCTCGTTCACGTGTCGAGTTAGAAACGGTTATTGGTGAAGGTGGCTATATCGTCCAGACGCAAAAGGAATATATGGCATTGGTAAATAAATATATATTTGGTTTCGATACGTTAGAGGCTTATGAGGATCTCATTAAATTGTTGATTCAACTAAGAAGTCCAAAGCTTTCAAAGGATTTTCGTCCTACCGTTATTTATGAAATTCTAGAAGCGGCATTGCCACCTTTAACAGAGGATGATCTGCGCCATTTATCGGATACGATTGAGCAAATGGACGAAACGAGACAGCAGATTGAACAGCTTGAGCGCGAGTGGCACGCGATTCAATCGCTAAACCGTGCCTATGATACGTACAACCAACGGAGGTTAGCAGAGCAAGGGCAGGAATGGATAAAGGCTAGTAAAAAGCTCGGTGCCGAGCAAAAGCTTCTAACGACTTTTAAGGAGCAAGAAACTCAATTAATGACAGATATAGAAGCGTTAATAGGGGAACAGCAAGTATTAAAGCAAAAGCAAGCAGTAAACGAAAAGCAAAAAGAGCGTTTACGTTCACATAAGATATGGGATTTAGAAAAGGAGCTTCAGGGCGAGAAGGATCGACGCAATGAGGAAGAATTGAAGCGGTGTAAGCAAGAGGAGTCGTTACATAAGAACGAACAAAAGGAACATCAGCTTAGACTTAAGAACCAAGAATCTGAAATGAAAGCGGAACAATTAGAGGCAGAAATAACGGATGCCCTCGAGGATATGGGGCATAGTGCTTCCGAAGCTTCTTTCCAAAAGCATGAGATGAATGTTGCGGACTATGAACGAAAAAGTGAAACGGTATTTGATTATTCTATTTGGAATAAGGAAGCAAAGGCCCATTTAGAACAATTGACCGTGCTGGTTGAGCAATTTCGTGAGTTTGACAGGGTCAAAGAGCTTTATGAAAGTAGAAACCTTGACCGAGCAGAAGAACAGAAGAAGCTCGATCAAAAACGCTCAGAAGAAAAAGAGTGGCTTCATCTGTTTGAGGAAGATAAAAATAAAAAAAGAGCAGAGCTTCATGAATGGGTTCAGGAGATTTCTTGGGTACACGATCAAAGTGAAAAGCTTCAGCAAAGTTCACGTTTACTTGAACAGCTTTATGAATCGACACAGTATGAGCAAGTTAGAGTCCTTTATTACGATACTTATTTAGCCTTTCAAAATGAAGAAAACCAAAAACTGTCTAGGCTTACTTTTGAAAGGAAGCAGTTGGAAGAACAAAGGCAAGCCAAAAAGGAGGAGTGGCAAGTATGGAAAAATCAAAAGGATCCTGAGCCGCCGCTTGCAAAGGAATCTAGACAGGCAAGGGAACAATTAAAGAAAATGGGTCATAGCTTTATGCCTTTTTACGCTGCTGTCGATTTTAACGATCACATCTCCGCAGATGTTCAAAGCCGGATAGAGTCGGTGTTAATGGAAACGGGTATTTTAAATGCGCTTGTCGTCGATAGTGAAGTTCAAGTAGAGCATGACCGAGTCCTTACCCCTACCCCTGTCTTTTTCCAGCAGACTCTGGCTGATTTTATGAAACTTGATTCTGACATTGCCTCACAGAACCTGCGTGAACAAGTTGATGCAGTACTAAGATCAATTGTTGTTACCAAAAGTAGTCGCAGTACGGTGGTTCAAGATGATGGTTCATATCAAATTGGTCTCTTACAAGGGCATGCTTTACCATATGAAGAAGTGAGGTATATTGGGAAGACAGCACGAGCACGTTACCGGAAAGAAAAAATGCTCGAGCTTGAACAAGAAATTGCAGTGCTAACGGAGCGAATTGGACAAGTAGCTGAACAAATCGGTCAGGTTGAGCAAAGGTTGGTTGATGCAAGAGGTCAAATGGATGGATTCCCGAATGATCGTGATTTGCAAGAAAGCTATCGTCAAATAAAGAGTACTCGGTTTGATATTGAACAATTAAAAGGCTATGTGGAGAAGTTAGACCATGAGCTTCAACGGATATATATAAGTTATCAAGAGAAAAAATATCTAATTAATGAGCAAGCCCGACATTTTAATATTGAAAAGAAACTGTCCTCCTACATGTTAGCGAAGCAGGAAATGGCTAACTATAAGGATCAATTGTCAAAGCTTGAAAAGTTACACATCAAACGAATCCATGAGCTTGAGCTTTTGAAACGAAATAAGGATGAGTTAGATGAAGTCAAAGAGAGCGTCGATGAATTAAAAGGTGAATTAAATATCGCCGATGACCTTCTTATCCGCCTTCGTCAAAATATCGAAAAGATTGAAGAGCAAATGCGGAAGGAAGGGGCAGAAGATATCCGTCTGCAAATAAGAACGGTGGAGGAGGCACTTACCCAAATCGATCATAATCTTGACCGTACGAAACAGGAGCTTCCGAAAAAGGAAAATGAACTTGAACATGTAAAAGAAAAGATAACAACACAGCAACATTTTTGTTTGTTCTTAGAAAAAGCTGAGACTGCCTGGGCAACAACTTTTGCAATGGAATATAGCTATTATTTCGTTTGGCCAAAGGAGGGATTAGAAGGACTTGAATCACGAAATATTGCCGAGAAGGCTATTAAGGAGTATGGGCATCTAGTGGTAGAAAAGGATTCAAGCCGAGTTGATTCGTTACTTTCTAGTACATTCTTTTCTGAAGGAGCGAATCTGATGGAGTATCGAATGAGTGATTATACGAAGCCAGCTCCACTCTCAGATTGGATGAACGAGGTCCCAGATGAATATCGCCTTTATGTAGAGCAATGGAAGAGTAAAGCTTCACGGCGGATCGTCGATTTAGATTATCAAGGTAAGCGCGTTAGTCCTTATTTTGTCCAAGATGTGATTGAACAAGATAGAGAGCAGCGAGAACATTTATTAAATGAACAGGACCAACGTTTGTATGAAGATATTTTATATAAGTCAGTTGGTAGCAAACTTCGAAGTCGAATTCGTCGGGCCAAAGATTGGACGAGGAAGATGAAAAGCTTGATGGAAACGCGTGATACGTCATCGGGTTTAACGTTTTCAATTCGTTGGAAGCCAAGAACAGCTGATCTTGAGTCTGAATTAGATACCCAGGATTTAGTTGATTTGTTAATGCAGGATGCTCGTTTGTTAAAGGATGAAGATCTTGATCGGATTACCGGGCATTTTCGTTCAAAAATTCATAATGCCAAGCAACTACTAGAGCATAAAACGCAAGGGCAGACATTAATTCAAGTTCTTAAAGAAGTGTTGGATTACCGTAAATGGTTTTCTTTTGTTCTTTCTTATAAAAGAGAAAATGAACCAAGACGAGAGCTAACGAATCATGCATTCTATCAATTTAGTGGAGGGGAAAAAGCGATGGCGATGTATATCCCATTGTTTACAGCGTGTTATTCTCGTTACCAGGAAGCTGACGAGGCTGCTCCTTATATTATATCTTTGGATGAAGCCTTTGCTGGTGTTGATGAAAATAATATTCGTGAAATGTTTGAGGTGGTTGAAAGTCTTGGTTTTAACTATATTATGAACTCACAGGTGCTGTGGGGCGACTATGATACGGTGTCGAGCCTATCGATTTGTGAATTAGTACGTCCGAAAAATGCAGATTTTGTTAGTGTGATTCAATATGAGTGGGATGGTGCTAGTTTGTTATTGAGTGGTGAAAAAGAAGAGATCCTTACTTAACTAGAATGTGTAAGTATAACGGGAAAAGTATTTGTTGTGGGAAGGGGGTCTTTCCTTGATAAAAAACAATATTGAGGAGGCATATGTATTTTTTCATCGTTACCCTGTCTATAGGCGGTTATTTCATTTATTTAAAGACAAGTATCAATCGCTTGGTAAAATTGCAGGTACGGTCAAGGTAAATCATTTCTCTGCGGAAGATTTGGAAGAACTCGCTTCATTTTTGGCGATAAGTTCAAAAGAGTTGGAGTTGAAGGAGAAAATATCGCTTCTTACGTTTCAAAAGCAATTAGCGAGAACGAGGTTTGGCGAGATTGGATTGCTTGAGTTATTAGAAGCTTTTTTTCACGAGAAAATACTCACAAAAAAAGAGTTAGATCTGCAAAAACAGCAGGCTATAGAAAAGACCTTTCATGAGCTGAGAACACACTTTTCAGAGCTTTCCTTCTGGCTTTGGTATGTGCAAGAAAAAACATCTGACACGTATTGGATCCATCGTTTACTGAATGAGAAAAAAGGGATTTTTCACATATATGTAAAGCAGTTACATGATGCCTATGTAGGCTTATCAGCTGAGCCAGAAAGGATCGCCATTTTTAGTCAGCGAGTGACTGGAAATCCGCATGCTTTTGATCACAATACGGAATTAGGGAAGCTATTTCTTCATGTACTAGCACTAGATGAAAAGTTGAAAGTAGGTGAAGCGCGAGAAGTACGACTTCCAACTAATACAGAATCTATCAATCAATTATTAGAAACTTATGGTCTATTTCGGGATGATATCACTAACTATGTCACCGCGGTGAATTTAATGGCAGAGACTATAGAAGGCATTGAGCCAGTTTGGCAAGCGGCGGCATTACGTAACCTACCTGCTGTTTTAAATATTCCGATCCGTGAGTTAACATCATTGGAAAAAGCTTATCCACTAAGTGAATTGGATGAGAAAAAAGTTTGGATCGTCGAGAATTCGGGTGTTTTCTCAACCTTATTAGATCAATTTCCAAAAGCCCCACTTATTTGTACACATGGACATTTTAAGTTAGCGAGTCTAAAGCTAATTGATTTGCTTGTGCGAAACGGGTGCAAACTTATGTATGCAGGCGATTTTGATCCAGAAGGGCTGTTGATGTTGCAGCGCTTGCAGGAGCGTTACGGTGGGCAGGTCAAGCCGTGGCGGATGGATGTTAATCATTATGTAGAGTCAAATCCAAGGGTGAAGTTATCGGAGGAGCGATTAAGCAAACTCAAGCACCTTCATGAGCCTTTGCAGGCACTGAAGCACGAAATGCAAAAGCGCCAAAAGGCTGGTTATCAGGAAGCGATTATGTCGGCCTACCTCCAAGATTTGTCTATATATGAGCGGGGTTAGAGTAAACTTCATGAGTTTCGTTTAGTTTTAGGAAGGGAGTGTTTTTATGCCAGATTGGTCCTATCACGGAATTTTCTCGCCATTGTTAAAAAGAATGCGTCCAACTTCATCTAGGGAATTTATCCACCGAAGCATGAATAGAATCGGCTCACTTCCATTTGGTATAGGAAGGCATGTGATTAACTTTTTGGGACGAGAGGACTGTTCCCCGTTATTACAAAAGCAAATTAACGGCTTGGATTTTCGAAATCCAGTTGGTTTGTCGGGGAAGGTTGACCCGATGCTGTCGGGAACAAAGGCGTTTGCCAATCTTGGTTTTGGTTTTCTTGAGATTGGTCCGGTGACAGTTGCTAAAGCGGAGCCAATAAAAGAACCGATTGTTGAGCGAAAGGCAAAAACAATAACATTCCCTAAAGATTCTGTGTCTATCGGTCTAGCAGAAACAAAAGCTAGGCTAGAAAATCTACATAAAAAACAACCAGTTTTTTTGAGATTGGCTGGCACAGGTGCAGAGCTTAAACAATTGATGAGGGAACTTGAGCCGTTTGCTGATGCATATATTATCGAGAGTGATGTTACACACGTCTTGGATCAAACAGAAAAGCCTGTCTATGTGGTCATACGTGAGAGTGAACAAGAAAATGAAAACCCTCATGGGGTTATGCTTGAAGGAAATCGTTTGAAAGAAAGAGCTCGTTACTTGAGAGAGGCTGGTTTTGAGCAAACAATCATTACCTCAGGGGCTATATATGAACCTCAAGATGCGCTCGAATTAATAGACGCTGGTGCTGATCTGGTGATGGTCTCGGGCGGATATGTATTTGCCGGGCCAGGGTTAACAAAACGAACAAATGAGGCGTTATTAGATCGTTTAGATTTTAAGGCATCCCCACAGCCAGGTTGGTTCGCTTATTGGTTATTTGGTTTATTTATTGTTATTGGTGGATTAATTGCCCTTATTTTTAGTAAAACAACGGTCATACTTCCTTATGATGAGTATTTTCTCGAAATGAGCCGGGATTTGATTTGGATGTTTAATGAGCGAATTATGTATTTTATGGCTCATGACCGAATGACACTTGCGGGTACGATGATTAGTGGTGGTATCCTATATATGTCCTTGGCAGCCTTTGGTGTAAAGAAGGGTTTACGGTGGGCGAAGCAAGCCATTGATACAGCAGCTATTATTGGATTTTTGGGGATTTTCGCCTTTATTGGTTACGGTTATTTTGATTGGCTACATTTGCTTTTTTGGCTTATTTTATTGCCTGTTTATGTATATGGTTTTATCAAAACTAAGGGTTTAAAACATACATCTGCTTCTAAAAATCGTTTTAATCATGCCACTTGGAAAATGGCTATCTTTGGACAACTTGCTTTTGTTATATTAGGGTTTTCGTTTGTGCTAGGTGGTATAGTCATTACCTATATTGGTGTAACATCCGTGTTTGTCTCGACTGATTTAATATACATATGTATGCCACCAGAAATGCTCCAAGCATTTAATGAAAACTTAATTCCAGTTATTGCTCATGACCGAGCGGGTTTTGGTAGTGCACTGTTAAGCGTTGGCTTACTTGTGCTGATGCTCTCGTTATGGGGTTTCCATCAAGGGAATCGTTGGGTTTGGTGGACGTATTTATTGGGAGGACTGCCTGCGTTTATAGCAGGTATATACATTCACTTTGCTATTGGCTACACCAATTTTATTCATTTATTACCGGCTTACTTCGCCTTATTTTTATTCTTTCTGGGTCTCGTGTTGTCTTATCGTTTTTTCCATAAACAAGACGGGTAGATAATGGGTAGTGTTAAGCAAAAATGACTGATACAAAGAAATGAGAAGTAATGTGGAGGGGATAACAATGTTAAAATGGCTTTCTACTCACTTTCAGAAGCACTGTTATTTCTGTAAAAGGAGAAAGACTCAGTTTGTCAAATATAGAGATGATCAGAACCAAAAAATAAATGTTTGTATACAGTGCTTGGAGTATGCTGAGCGGAGGGCATTCGTAAAAGTATAATAATCAATGAAGTACCTTGACATCCAACAGATGCGGGGTGCTTTTTTGATATGTTCATTTTCTGAAATTTACTCGGGCGTTTTTTCAATCTTGTCATTTTGTGGCAGTACACTGAGTCAAATGATGCTAAAAAACATATGACTCAAGAGATATTCTAACAAACATTACAAAGAAATTACAATTTTCTTAATAGATTGACAATTATATAACGTAATAATATTATAATGTATAGACCACTATATGTTTAGTTTGAATACGTATACATATAATAAAACCTCTTTAAGCATATGGTGGTACATTTAGTTTAAAGGGGGAAGGTTATTGAAAGCGGTTGCATATTTACGGAGTCGCAAAGGATTCTTAGCCATTGTTTTAAGTTTGGTGCTGGTGCTCTCATCTTTTAGTTTTCTTGTTCAATCGGCCAACACTGTCCAAGCAGAAAATGGGAATATCGTCTTAGGGTATTACACTTCTTGGAACCCACCTCAGAATTTAGACGCAAACAAAGTAACACATATTAACTATGCATTTGCAGATGTATGTTGGGAAGGTCAGCATGGGAACCCAGACAATGAAGAAATCCCTGATGGTGAGCCAAAAACATGGTCTTGTAAAGATTTAGATGGAAATGAAGCAGATATTCCTAATGGATCGATTGTTTTATATGATGCTGAAACAGACTTAGTAGAATTAAGAAATTTAGAAGCATTAAAAAAACAAAATAAGGATTTGAAAACACTTATTTCTGTTGGGGGTTGGACGCTTTCTAACAATCTATCACTTGTTGCTAGAACGGATGAGTCACGTCAAAATTTCGCAGAATCAGCCGTTGAATTCGTAAGAGCATTTGAATTAGATGGTTTAGACCTCGATTGGGAATATCCGGTGGCCGCAGGTATGCCTAATAACCACCGTGATCCTAGTGATAAAGAGAACCATACATTAATTTTGCAGGCGGTACGAGATGCTTTTGACCAGGCAGAAAAAGAAGATGGAAAAGAGTATTTAGTCACAATTGCTGGTGCAGCAACTTGGGCTTATGCCGACAATAATGAGCTAGGAAAAATTGCAGAAATTGTCGATTATATCGCCATTATGGCTTATGACATTAATGGAACTTGGACAGGTATAACGGGTCATAATGCTCCGCTTTATTATGATGATCTTGAAGCAAAGGTAAGGGGCTGGAGTTATGGTGTTTCACAAACACCAAATGTGTATAGTGCCGTTCCAAAGGACAAGCTACTTCTAGGTGTGCCGTTTTACGGGCATTCATGGGCAGGTTGTAACGTAGAAACAGATGGAAAAAAGGTACAAGCAAATGGTGCTTACCAGCAATGTGCTGCGGGGTGGGAGAAGCCTGGATTGAACGGAGGCACGTTGAATTATGATGTGGTTAAACCACTAATTAATCAAGATGGTTTTGATTATTACTTTGATAATGTTGCGAAAGTACCTTATCTTTATAATGATGAAACAGGTGAATTTATTTCTTATGATAATGTTGAATCACTTGGGTACAAAGTGAATTTTATTAAAGACAATGGTCTTGCTGGAGCGATGATTTGGGATTTAGCGGGAGACGATGCTGAGTATAATTTATTAAAAACAGTGTCTCATGGCTTAGGCATCTCAAATGAAGAACCAGACCCAGACCCTGTTACAGAAATAGAATTTGAGTTAAAAGTGGAGCCAATCCCAGTTAGTGGAGGCACTACAGTCAAGATTACTAAAGACGGTTTGGAAACAGGGGCCGAGTTACAATTGCCTGCTGACCTACCATTAGGTACAACACTTAGAATTGAAGAAGCGACAGAAGGGTTTGAGCATCTTGATGGCTTAGAAGCGACAGGGCCTGCATACACATTTACCTTCATTTACCCTGAGGGGGCAGAGACGTTTGAAAGTGAGGAAGGGTTTGTATTAACACTTCCAGTTGATGAAGATGCTCAAGGTGGAGCGGTTTATTATTTTAATCGCGAGAATGAAGTATGGGAGAAAGTAGAAGGTGAATCGGTCGACAGCCGTTTAGTCGTAAATGTTGCTCATTTCTCTACCTATGGCGTATTTGTAGAAGGAGTAGTAGAACCAGAACCGGAACCAAAACCTGAGCCGAAGCCAGAGCCAAAACCAGAACCAAAACCAAAACCTGAGCCGAAACCAGAACCAAAACCAAAACCTGAGCCGAAGCCAGAGCCAAAACCGGAACCTATAGATGATGAAAATGATGGGAATAAGGAAGAGCAAAATAAGGACAATGGAACTCCACCAAAGTCAGATGATAATAAAAAAGATGAAGGAAAAACATTACCGAATACAGCGACAAATGTCTATAATTATTTATTAATTGGGCTAATCGTCCTCATAGTTGGTTGTGCTTTATTTTTTTATCAAAAGCGAAGAGAAACAGTAACTAAATAAAATCTTGATACTTTCCTCAGGCACATAGCTTGGGGATTTCTTTAGTTGTTGAAAGGAATAGAGGTTTAACTATAGCTGAATCTCGGGGTTACGGGCGGAAAAAGAAGGAGGAACCCCGAGCAAACGGAGAATCTCGGGGTTACGGGCGGAAAAAGAAGGAGGAACCCCGAGCAAACGGAGAATCTCGGGGTTACGCGTTGGAAAAAGCGGAGGAACCCCGAGCAAACGGAGAATCTCGGGGTTGTGAGCTGGAAAAAGCGGAGGAACCCCGAGCAAACGGAGAATCTCGGGGTTACGGGCGGAAAAAGAAGGAGGAACCCCGAGCAAACGGCCATACATCGATGTATTTTGTAAAGATATCATGAAGAATTCAGACATTAATTGATTTTATCATGAAGAATCTGTATACTTTTCTTAAAACCATAACGTTATAGTTTGTTAGATTATAAATAAATCAGTGATTTAGCAATTTTAAATAGTCTAATAGGTTATGAAGCAACTAAGACGTTATATGTTTTAAATTTAACTTATGAACAGGAGGGAACGACCTTGGGAAGGCGATATTGCATATTAGTCAAGTGGCGCAACTAAGCATACAAGTGTCAATGATTTATCACAAAAAAATCAATCAATTTCGGCATGAGTTAACTTATCATTATGGCTATCGAATCCCAGGTAAAGTTCACTTTAACAAAAAAACGATTAGCGTTAATTTAGAAATATATGGATGATTCGATGATGGCTTGTCAATGATAAGTTTAGGACTAATTTGTTGAAATGATGATACCTATAATAGGGGTTCTTATTTTTTTATTTATCTTGGAGGTGAATCCCTCAATTTGAGGGGAATTTAATTGGACATAATAACCATCATCAATCTTATTTTACTCGTTGTTTTACTAGCTTTGACGGCCTTTTTCGTTGCTTCTGAATTTGCGGTTGTTAAAATCCGTGGTTCTAGGTTGGACCAACTAATTGCGGAAGGAAATAAAAAGGCAGTTGTTGCTAAAGAAGTAACGACGAATCTAGATTATTATTTATCTGCCTGTCAATTAGGTATTACTGTAACGGCATTAGGACTTGGAGCACTAGGTAAACCCGCGGTTAGTAGTATTATGTATCCCGTATTTGATTACTTGAATGTTCCTCAGTCCATAGCGACAGCATCTTCTTATGCAATCGCTTTTATTTTAGTTACCTATTTACACGTTGTACTTGGAGAAATGGCCCCGAAAACTTTAGCTATTCAATTCTCTGAGAAAGTAAGTCTGCTATTAGCAGGACCGCTTTATTGGTTCGGTAAAATTATGTATCCGTTCATCTTAACTTTAAATGGTACTTCTCGTATTTTATTACGTGCCTTTGGTGTAAAACCAGCTGGTCACGAACAAGCTCATACGGAGGAAGAACTGAAAATTATAATGGCTCAAAGTTATCAAGGTGGGGAAATAGATAAAAGTGAACTCGAATATATGGAAAATGTTTTTTCATTTGATGAGCGTGTGGCAAAAGATATTATGGTCCCACGAACAGAGCTTGTAACAATTAGCCTAGATATGACGAAGGAAGAAATGGTTCAAATTTTAGATGAGCATAATTATACGCGCTACCCAGTTGTTGAAGATGGAGATAAAGACAAAATTTTGGGCGTCGTTAATTCTAAAAAAATGCTGCAGGCCATTGTAGCTGGGCGTGAAACCGAGATTAAATCCTATATGCGGGACTTACCATTTATTTTAGAAGCGACAAGTATTCAAGACGTTATGATTCGGATGCAACAAGAAAAGGTGCATATGGCTGTCATTATGGATGAGTACGGGGGTACTTCTGGGATTTTAACGATGGAAGATGTACTCGAAGAATTAGTCGGTGAAATTCGTGATGAGTTTGATGAAGATGAAGTGGCCGATATTCAAGAGCTTGGTTCTGAAGAATACCTTATCAATGGTCGTGTATTGCTAATGGACTTAGAGGACCGCTTTGGTTTAACTTTTGATGATAGTGATGAAATTGACACCATTGGTGGTTGGATCCAGTATCAATCTCAAAATATTGATTTAGTTCAAGAAGGTTACGAAGTCCCAATGGACCAACATAATTGGACGGTAATTGAAGTGGAGTATCATCAGATTAAACAAGTTAAGTTTAAACAATATGCTCAAAGTAAAGTAGTCGAGAATCAATAAAGAATAATCTTTTTCATCTTGGAGGTGAATCCCTCATTCTAGAGGGAAATAATTGGACGGTATAGTATACATTAATTTGTTTATGGTTGCATTATTTATTGCGTTAACAGCTCTTTTCGTAGGTGGAGAGTTTGCGATATTAAAAGTAAGGATGTCAAGAATTGATCAGCTTATTTCAGAAGGGAACAAAAAAGCCGTTTTAGCTAAGAGAGTTGCTCATGAATTGGATTATTACTTATCTGCCTGTCAACTTGGGATTACAATTACGGCGCTTGTTTTAGGAGCTCTTGGTGAACCGACTGTTCAGAGAATGTTACAGCCTGTTTTCCAATACTTTGAAGTACCAGCTGCAATGGCCACAGCATTGTCTTATGCGATCGCATTAGCTGTTGTTACATTTTTACACGTTGTAATCGGAGAACTAGCTCCAAAAACGCTAGCTATTCAGTTCCCAGAAAAAATGACCTTGTTGCTAGCCCCACCTCTTTATTGGTTTGGTGTAGTAATGGGTCCGTTCATTCGTATATTAAATGGTTCTGCACAAAAATTATTGAGACGATTTGGTGTTGAGCCTGCTGGACATGAAACGGCATATACGGAAGAAGAGTTAAAGCTAATTGTTAATGAAAGCTTTAAAGGTGGAGAAATTAACCGAACTGAACTAGCTTATTTAGAAAATCTATTCGCGTTTGATGGTCGAGTCTTAAAGGAAGTCATGATCTCAAAATCAAACATGGTTATGCTAGAGGAGAAAATGACATTAGATGAAATTTTAAAAGTATTAGATGAGCATGATTACACCCGTTATCCAGTAGTTGGTGCGGGGGAAACAGAACAAATCATTGGCTTCATTAATACAAAAGAAATGTTAACCAATATTGCCGCAGGTCGAGATGGTGGTATTAATGATTTCTTACATGAGATTCCTAAAGTCAAAGAAACGGTCTTGTTAAAAGATGTGTTCATTAAAATGAAACAAACCCGTAACCACATGACCTTAGTGACAGATGACGCTGGAATAACAATCGGCCTCGTAACAATGGAAGATATTTTGACTGAAATTGTTGGTGAAATGCATGACGAGTATGATGGTGATGAAGTCTATGCAACTTAATTAAAATCAAAATAAATCCCTCTAAAGTTGGAAGTATATTCAACGATTAGAGGGATTTTTTTGTCTAAGTATTTAAAGAGTGTATACGAGTGTGGACTGATCTACTTATAAAGTCGATTACTCGTGGTAAGCGAATGTAAAGGCTGAACAACGGAACAGTTACTCAAGGGGAGTGAGTAACAGTACGAAAAGGGTCAAACTGATCTCTCGGCTCCCGTATCTTCACATAAACCGCCTCTTTGTGAAGATAGTCGCTCTCTCGGCTCTCGTATCTTCACATAAACCGCCTCTTTGTGAAGATAGTCGCTCTCTCGGCTCCCGTATCTTCACATAAACCGCCTCTTTGTGAAGATAGCCGCTCTCTCGGCTCCCGTATCTTCACATAAACCGCCTCTTTGTGCAGATAGTCGCTCTCTCAGCTCCCATATCTTCACATTAGCTGCTCTTAATGCTTTTCACTTAGGTTGATATAAATGGTCAGTTACTTGAGAGAAGTGAGTAACAGCATGAAAAAGGCCCAACATATCAGTTAATCAAAGGAAGTCGAGGAGTAACTGCTTATAGTTCTTCGATTCATTTATTCTTTTATGGGAGAGTTCACAATAGACAATAGGCGGACGCTCATTTCTGTGAGCGATAACGCTCTATGTTCACATTTTAAAAAAGCCGTCCACATACTTTAAATATGTAGACGGCTTATATTAATTGGATTTAGATACGACCTCAGCTCTTTTGCAAACAGGGAGGAATCAATCTTCCCACGTATCCGCATTTTTTAAGCCAGGAATGTTTTTGCTTTTAAATACAGGGTTTTTACCTGACTTGCGTTGTTCAACATAATCATTAATTACAGCAAAGGAGATTTTACCTATTAGTACAATGGCAGCTAAGTTAACGACGGTTGTAAAGGCCATAAAGACATCAGCCATATCCCAAACAAGAGCAATACCGGCAACTGAGCCAAAAACAACCATCGCCATTACTAATATTCTATAGAGGTGCAACCAGCCACTACCCTCTTTAATAAAAGCGAGGTTGGTTTCTCCGTAATAATAATTTCCAATAATTGAACTAAAGGCGAAGAAGAATATAGCAATAGCAACAAATGGACCTGCCCAACTACCAACAAGTGTATTCAGTGATTCTTGTGTTAGAGCAACACCTGCTGCATCAACACTGGCAGTTTGATAGACGTCACTTAAGAGAATGACAAAGGCAGTCGCAGAACAGATAATAATGGTATCAAAGAATACCCCTAATGATTGGACGAGTCCTTGCTTTGCAGGGTGAGAAACATCAGCAGTTGCTGCGGCATTCGGAACACTTCCCATACCGGCTTCATTTGAAAATAAACCTCGCTGGGCCCCTACAAGTAATCCAGCAAAGATACCTACACTAGCCTCTTGGAAACCAAAAGCATTACCAATAATAAGGGAAAGTACTGCTGGTAAAGCTTCCATATTCATGACAACAACATAACCGACGACAGCAAGATACAATACGGCCATTACCGGTACAATAATACTGGATACTATTGAGATAGAACGAATCCCACCAAAGATAATAACGCCCGCAATTAAGGCAATAATGATCCCGACATATAGCGGATTAAATCCAAAAGAATTTTCTAGTGCCACTGAAATTGTATTAGCTTGTAAAGAGTTAAAAATAAATCCAAAGGTCACCGCTATTAATAGGGCAAACACAATTCCGAGCCAGCGTTTTCCTAGTGCTTTGTCTATGTAATAAGCAGGACCTCCACGAAACTGGTTGTCTTTTCTTACTTTATAGACCTGGGCGAGCATACTTTCTATGAAACCAGTTGCCATACCGATGATGGCAATAACCCACATCCAAAAAATAGCACCAGGTCCACCAGCTACAATAGCAATAGCAACACCAGAGATATTCGCTGCACCTACACGCGAAGCTGCAGATATACAAAATGCTTGAAAGGCAGAAACCTCATTTTTTTTAGTACTTCTTTCAGTAAGAGCCCTAAACATCTCTGGAAATAAGCGGAATTGGACAAATTTTGTCTTAAATGTAAAATATAATCCTACACTCACAAGTGCAGCCACAAGTATGTAGGAGGTTACTCCATTAATGCTTTGTATCAATCCATGAAAAAAAACCATACCATTCCTCCGTTACAAATAAGTTCATAATTTCGATATTATACTAAAATAATTATGATTGCTCAAAGAAAAGAAAATTGCCAATTTCATTATAGTTCATTCTACTTTTACCCAAATTTATTTAGATTAAACCGATAGAGGATGCAGCTGAAATAGAAATCAGCAAAAAAACCTACAAACGCTATCCATGATTCAAGTGCTTTTTCCTTTTAATGATGGTCTTTCATTCAATTTCATTTTTACTTTATTTACATTTAAGTGAATATTGAAAGGAATGTTAATACTTATTAGTTAGCACATACCCAGCGGGCGAGTCATGCGAAGACTCTCTCGAGAAAAGCTAATGTACCAAGGGTTTAACTATCCTAAAAAAAGTTATAAAAAAGATTGTACTGTTATAATAAAAGATCATTCTAGTCATTTACATTATAAACAATATCAGTAAATAAAGTGGGCGCTACGCTAATGAATAATGGTAATATAATCCAAAATATACGTATGTGATGTTAGTGAAGCTCTGTGTAACTTATGGGGACTTACCCTCTCATATCTCTTTTCGTCATGCGCCTACTTTCCTTCGTTGGGTCTCACCATAAGGCAGAGTCGGCTTTATGCTCCCGTGGGGCGAAGTGGCAGAGCCGAGATCCGCTGGCTGCGCCGATTAGTTCAGCGCCACGTGATTGTCTCGGTGCATGATTTTCGGGAGCGATAAGTAGGACGCCGCACATCATCATTAGCAACACTTGCATACAAAACGCGGTAGCGACGAGTAACGCTGTATGTTCGCACTAACTTTTATATAAAAGCAAATAAATTACAGCAAATATTAAAAGATTACCCAATGTTACCGCTTTCATAATGGATGTTTCCCCATATACTTGAACTGTAATTAAAAAAATGAAAGCGTTTGAAAGGGGTATGGGGATGAGTAAGAAAATGAAATTATTATCACTTCTATTCGTAATCTTAGCTGTTTCATTTTTAGCAGCGTGTGGAGGAAGCGAAACAGGAGGAAGTGGAAGTGTCAGCGTCGGGATTGTTTTACCGACAAGAGATGAGCCGCGATGGGTGCAAGATGAGCAACGCTTTAAAGATGCCATTGCGGATACAGAGTATACAACCGAAATTTTATTTAGCCAAGGTTCATCCGCAAGCGAAAAAGAGAATGTTGAAACATTGTTAAATCGCGGTATTGATGTTTTAATTATTGCCCCACATGATGGTGCAGCAGCTGGTTCAGCCGTTGAGGCAGCAAAAGACGAAGGTGTTACAGTAATTGCCTATGACCGATTGATTACAGATACAGATGCGATCGATTATTATGTGACTTTTGATAGTGTTGCTGTAGGAGCGGCACAAGGCCAGTACTTAATAGATAATTCTGAAGGAAGTGGTGTTCCTTTATACCTTTATGCAGGAGCTTCTTCGGATAATAATGCCTTCTTATTCTTTGAAGGTGCGTGGAGTGTTCTTCAACCCAAAATAGCAGATGGTACATTTGTCATTGCCAATTCTAGTGAAGCGACAGCGTTACAAGAGCAAGCTGAGTTATCTCGTGAAGAATTGTCACGAATCCTTGGACAAATTACAACAAACTGGGATCCAAATGAAGCAAAAAATAAAGCAGAAACACATTTAACGGCAGCAAATGCTGAGCAAAAAGGTGATGTAGCTATCCTAGCACCAAATGATGGAACAGCTCGTTCGATTGCAGATGTATTTGCTTCAGATAGTGAAATTACTCATTACCTAGTAACAGGTCAAGATGCGGAAAAAGCCTCTGTTCAATATGTCATTGATGACAAACAGTCAATGACAGTTTTTAAAGATGTTCGTACCCTTGTTGAGGATGCGATGGGAATGGCTTTGGATGTTCTAGATGGAAATACACCTGAAACTACTGGTTCATATGATAATGGCAGTATCGATGTTCCTGCTAAACAAACAGATGTCATTGTTGTTGACGGTGATAATGTGAAGCAGGAGCTAATCGACTCCGAGTATTATGAAGCAAATGAATTTAGTGGATTGTAAAAAAGATAGGAATAGTGATACCAATCACTATTCCTCCTTGATGATGTCATCTCTTAGGAGTGTTTCGTATGAGTGATTATATATTAGAAATGAACCACATTTCCAAAAGTTTTACCGGTGTAAAAGCATTAAAGAATGTTCATTTTAAAGTGAAAAAAGGTGAAGTGCATTGTTTGGTCGGTGAAAATGGAGCTGGTAAATCGACGTTAATGAAGGTGCTCAGTGGTGTATATCCATTTGGCCAGTATGAGGGAGATATTATTTATAACGGAAACGTCCAAAGCTTTCAAGCCATCAAAGATAGTGTAGATGCAGGGATTGCCATTATTTATCAAGAGCTCGCCCTATTTCCTGACCTACCCGTGCACGAAAATATATATATTGGCAATGAAAATCGACATGCGGGTGTCATCGATTGGAACCAGACGATTCGAAATGCCAAAGAGATGCTTAATAAAGTCAATTTAAAAGTGAATCCCGAAACGTTAGTTAAGGATTTAGGTGTTGGCAAAAGACAGTTAATTGAAATTGCCAAAGCATTGAGTAAAGATGTGAAGCTGCTGATTCTAGATGAACCAACGGCTGCTTTAAATGAGGATGATAGTGAGAATTTATTAGATTTATTACGTGCCTTAAAGAGTGAGGGCATTACTAGTATTATGATCTCACATAAGTTGAAAGAAGTAATTGCCATTGCTGATAGCGTCACGGTATTACGTGATGGTGAGACGATTTGTACACTTGACCCTGAGAATGAAGCGATCAATGAGCGAAATATTATTAAATATATGGTTGGTCGTGAAATCGAGGATATTTATCCGAAAAGGCCCAACCAATCAATTGGTGAAAAAATCATTGAGTTACAAGGTTGGACTGCCTATGATCCTCATGTTGGTCGTACCATTTTAAAAGATATAAATTTTCATGTGAAAAAAGGAGAAATTGTTGGGATAGCGGGCTTAATGGGATCGGGGAGAACGGAGCTTGCCTTAAGTATTTTTGGAAATGCAAAGGGATATAAACTTCAAGGTAATTTATTAGTAGAAGGTCAACAAAAGACCATGAAACATCCAAAAGAAGCCATTCATTCAGGCATCGCCTATGTGACAGAAGACCGAAAGGGAGATGGATTATTTTTAATTCAAGATATTAAAGATAATATCTCAGCAGCCAATTTAAAAGCACTCGCGTCCAATGGCGTGATTAATCATAACGAAGAGATCAAAGTAGCGGCTGAATATAAGCAGTCTTTAAAAATCAAGGCATCGTCGTTAGAACAAACAGTTGGACATTTAAGTGGAGGTAATCAACAAAAGGTCTCACTTGGAAAGTGGTTATTTGTAGGACCTAGGCTACTTATTTTGGATGAACCGACAAGGGGTATTGATGTTGGAGCAAAATTTGAAATTTATACGGTCATGAATAAGCTCATTGAAGCTGGGTTAAGTATCATAATGATTTCATCAGAATTAGGTGAAGTACTCGGCATGAGTGACCGTATTTATGTAATGGCTCATGGTGAAATGAAAGGAGAATTATTGGGTGAAGAGGCGAATCAAGAAAATATTATGGAGCTTGCCACTCAATAGGGGGACGAATACGTGAAGATTTTAAGTGAGGCAAAAACATTATTAAAAGATAATATTCGTGATTATGGTATGTATATTGCGTTATTGGTCATTATCGTAACTTTTACAGTCTTAACGGATGGACTTTTTTTATCTTCTCGAAATATAAGTAATTTACTAGATTCGGCTGGGTATATAGCCGTTTTGGCTGTCGGCGTCATGCTGGTTATTGTTATCCGTCATATTGATCTGTCGATTGGTTTTTTAGCTGGCTTTTTGGGTGCTATTGGAGCGATATTGTTAATGCATGTTGGTTTACCAGTCTATATTGTGATTCCGATTATTCTTATATTAGGAATGTTCGCTGGTTTATTTACAGGTTTTTTGGTGGCAAAAGTAGGTATACCGGCATTTGTAGCGACTTTGGCTGGTTGGTTAATTTACCGTGGAGCCATATTACAGGCGACGGAAAGAAGTGGAACAATTATTATAACGGATCCAACTTTTAATGCGATTGGTAATGGGTATATTCCATCATTGCTAGAAGTGGGTGGTGTTCATCTTCTCTCGGTACTTATTGGTGTAGCAGCGATTCTACTTTATATTTATAGTGCAATCAAAAATCGAAATAATAAGATGAAGTACCAGTTTGAAGTGGTTTCAAGACCTATATTTTTGATTCAGTTAGTATTTGTTTCTTCCATCATTGGTTATATTACTTGGATTTTATCCAATTATAATGGTTTCTCATGGACCGTTGTTATTATGTTTCTTGTTGTCCTTATTTATCATTTTGTGACGACAAAAACGGTGCTCGGTCGTCATATTTATGCAGTTGGTAGTAATCCAGAAGCTGCTCATCTAAGTGGAATTAACGTAGCCAAAATTACGATGATTGTTTTTGGCTCAATGGGTTTGTTATCAGCCTTATCTGGTATTCTTTTTACATCACGATTACAAGCAGCGACAACAACGGCAGGTACATTATTTGAGCTTGATGCTATTGCTGCAGCCTATGTAGGTGGAGTTTCAGCTGCCGGTGGTGTAGGAAAAGTAACGGGGGCGATTATTGGAGCGATTGTTATGGCGTCATTGACAAGTGGTATGAATTTACTTGGGGTCGGAATTGCCTATCAATATATGATTCGTGGTGCTGTATTAGCACTAGCTGTTATCTTTGATGTTATGACAAGAAGGAAGGCATCTGCATAATGTAATGCTAGGAAGATAAATACGTAGACTTTCACTGCTCTAATAGTGAAGGTCTATATGTGCTCATGTCGCTATTGGTACATACTTAAATTGGTGTTAAGATGTAGCTATCTTATGAAAAGAGGGGAATTTGGACGACATGAAAAAAGTGCTGACGATGCTGGGGCTAAGCTTCATTCTTATCACTTTATTTTATTTTACATATGTTTCGGCTGAACGAGTCTTTGTTCCAAAGTGGCAATTTCCAGATGCTGTATCCTCGGATGGGGAACAACTACGAATTGTAGTGATTACCCATGATTTAGACACACCCTTTTGGGAAAAAGTAGGAGAGGGTGCTCTAGATGAAGCGGAGCAATCTAATGTTGAACTTGAGATCTGGGGAAGTTTAGGGAATAATGACGATGATTTCTTCAGAAAATTTGAAATTGCTATTCATTCCAAGGTGGATGGCATTATCGTTCAAGGGTTAGATTCTGAGGAGTTTTATCAACTGGCAAAATTTAAAGCGTCATTTTACGGCATCCCTATTATTACGATTGCCAATGATGTACCGATGACAGAAAGTTTGCGCAGAACATATGTCGGCTCGGACCAATATGAAGCAGGTGAACTTATCGCCCGTCAACTTGTAGCTGATATGGGAGCAAAGGGAGATGTCATTCTTGTGTACGATAGCCAAGTCGAGTTTTACCAAAAGGAACGCTTACGAGGCATTGAAGCTGTACTGGGAAACTACGAACATATTCAGATTAAGCATGCTCAAACACCTGAAAAGCGGGAGGATGTTATCTCGATTACTCAACAAGTTTTGAATGATCAGCCAACGGCAGATGCTTTTATCATTTTAAATGCAGCCTATGTAGGTGCAATGATTCAAGAGATTGAACGTCGTTCCCAGCTTAATTCCTATTTCCTTTACTCCTTTGATGATGGACCAGAAACTCTTAATTTATTTGAGCAAGGAAAGTTAGATGGGCTTGTTGAACAAGAGCCGGAAAAGATGGGGAGAAAAAGTGTGCAATTGATGCTAGAGTGGATCCACGGTGAAACGGTACCGCTAGATATTGAAGGTTATTTTACAGGGATTAACATAAAGAAAGCTGAAGTGAAAAAATGAACACTATTCAAAAGAAAATAATGATGTTAGCATCTATCGCTCTCGTAATTATGGTAGTCTTTTGGATCGCACTTTCTGTATTTCATCAAAAAACACAGGATCAATATAACGATATTTTGCAACGCTATATTAGTATGAATGAAGTTTCTCGTGCTAGTCAGCAAGTTATCATTGATGCAAATAATTATATGATTATGCCAACGTCGGTTTCACTAGAGCAACTGCAAGTAAGTCAGGAATCATTAGATAAGCAAAAAGAAGAAGTCTTAACGCTAAGAAATAAGGAGAATCAATTTGCTTTAACGAATTATGTGAATATGATTGATAGCTTTTTGGAAACGATGGAGCGTTTACTTATATTTATGGAGGATCAAGATGCGGAGGGGGCAGCTTATGAATTCTCAGAAGCGAGTCGAATTTCAACGTATTTATCTGAACAAACGCTTGCTTTAATTGACCAAGAATTAAATAGCTATGCACCCATCTATCGAGGCATGATCGAGCAGTCTGAAGATTTTTTTCAGTTAGGGCTTTGGTTTTTATTGCTCAGTTCCTGTGCATTTCTATTAATCTCATACTTACTATCCTCAAGTATTACTAAGCCGGTTCAGAAGTTAACGAAAGCAGCTAACGATTTATCTAATGGAATTTTCGATACGAGAATTGAAGTCGAAACGAAAGATGAAATGGCCTTTCTAGCAAAAACATTTGAACGTATGAGGGTCAATATTAATAACTTATTTCATGAAATTAAAGAGAAAGCATCCTTAGAGAGTGAACTGCAAGAGAATCGGATTCTACTAAAAGAAAGTCAATTTAGAAGCTTACAAAGTCAAATTCAGCCTCATTTTTTATTTAATACATTAAATATTATGTCCAAAAAAGCGTATCTCGAAGGGGCAGAAGAAACGAGTGATTTGTTAGTAAGTGTTGCTGGGTTATTACGATATAATCTTAAGCAAATTGACCGTGCTGTCACCATTAGAGAAGAAATAGGTGTCATTGAACAATATATGCATATTCAAAAAACTCGGTTTAAAGAGCGTTTGCGTCTTGAGACCGAGATTGATCCAAGCTGTTTCAA
This sequence comes from Alkalihalobacillus pseudalcaliphilus, assembly GCA_001038565.1. Classification (GTDB taxonomy): domain Bacteria; phylum Bacillota; class Bacilli; order Bacillales; family Bacillaceae_D; genus Alkalihalobacillus; species Alkalihalobacillus pseudalcaliphilus. The sequence continues at coordinate 354,914 of LFJO01000006.1, read as the reverse complement.
TAAAAGTATTCCAGTTTTAACCTTACAGCCAATCATTGAAAATGCTGTGATTCATGCGATTGAACCAAATGAAGAGGGTGGAACCATTTGGTTACGTGTCTTTCGTTCGGCTGAAGAGATTTTTATTGAAATTGAAGATAATGGTCCAGGTATGTCAGAATCGACAATCAAACAAATTATGAATGAAGAAATTACGCCTTCTATCGGTCATTCAACTGGTATTGGCTTTATGAATGTAGTGAAAAGGTTGCGATTGTTTTATGGATATCGGGATGTCATCGATATTGAAAGTCATTGTCGGAGAGGGACAGTCATTCGATTAAAAGTAGGATGTGAAGGGGGAGCACAATGTGAAGCTATTAATCGTTGATGATGAACACATTGAACGTGAAGCTATGATAGCCATTTTAAGTAGAGCATTTCCTCAGTTCCAGTATCATCAAGCAAAAAATGGGAAGCAAGCGGTAGAAATGTGCCATGAGATTCAGTTTGACCTGATACTGATGGACATTAAAATGCCTGGAATAACGGGTATTGAGGCTATTCGACTTATCCAGAAAGTGATATCCACAACTTTCATTATGGTTACGGCTTTTGACACGTTTGAATACGCGAAGCAAGCTTTACAGTTAGGTGTGAAGGATTATTTATTGAAACCAAGCACGGCCAAGGAAATCACGGAAACGATAGCGAGGGTCATAAAGGGAATAGAACTCGATTATGAAAAGAAACACCAAGATAAGAAGCATCAATGGGCTTTTGAGCAAGCATTGACACATATTGAAACGGATATTGTAACACAATTACTTTCAGACGAAGTTCAAGAAATGCATATTCATATGTTGTTAGAGTGGCTTCAAATGGAAATCATTCAAGAAACGTTTGTTGTTGTTATAAGGCTTCCAGATCAGAAGTTATCAGGATATAAAAGAGTCAAAGCTCAAATAAGAGGGGGGGGGATCGGCCTTGTTGGGGCTTTGCATGCGAACCAGTTCCCAATCATTATTTTCCGTAATGAGCAGCAAACTTATCGAAGTCAGGCTGTGAATCTAGCTAGAGCTATTTTAGAGCAGCGGAACCAAAGTAAAGATGGTCATTGGTTTATTGGGATAGGCACAGAGTGTACGTCGTTTACCGAATTAATTGACTCTTATCATGAAGCTTTAATGGCATCTAGTGGCCCGCAGCTCACTGCGAAATATCGTTTTTATTTGGATGTTACGTCGCTCGAAGAAAAAGTTGATAATCAAGAAGGAAAGAGAACGATGGAAATATTAGCCGAGAGTGTACGGACGGGGCAATGGGCTGAAGCTAAACAGATGATTATGAGTTTGATTAATCGATATGAGGGTAAAGGGACTTCGCTCCATCACACGCAACAGAGGATCTTAGAGATTATGTGGCTCAGTACTAGAATACTTGCTGATATGGGAATAGAAAATGCGACACCCTATTTCTCTTATCAAACGCAACATTATCAGGAGTTAAGGAAGGAAACGATTATTCTTTTAGAGATGATGCAAAACAATTATCAAAAACATATTGAGCGACTCGAGGCGGATACGATTTACAAAATCAAACAGTATATCATCGAACATTCTGAGCAAGATATCTCTTTAGAAACGTTAGGTCGGAAGGTGAACCTAAGTCCCATTTATATAAGTAAGATGTTTAAAGAAAAACTAAAGATGAACTATATCGATTTTCTGACAGAATGCCGGATTAATAAGGCGAAAAAAATGTTAGCAGATATCGATAAAAGTATTAAGGAGATTGCCATTGAGGTTGGTTATCATGACCCGAATTACTTCAGCAAAGTGTTTAAAAAAGTGTGCCATATTTCCCCTAAAGAGTATAGGAATCGCTCTATAACGAGCAAAGTGTAGGAGGAGGTGAGATGGTAAAAAGTATAAGGTTTTCCATAGGAATACTGGTACAGGTTCTTGCTCTGATTTGTTTAAGTGCTTGTCAAAGTCCGAGAGTGGACGTACTACCGTCATCGGAAAAAGAAATTGACATAGTGAAGGAACAGGAAGAAACGATTAATTTAGAGCCTTTTCGAATTGGATTTTCAATGGATACTTTAGAAGAGGAGCGCTGGTATCGAGATCGTGACTTATTTAAAGAAGCCATTGAGATTCTAGGGGCAGAAGTTGAAATTACAACAGCAAATGTAGATGATACGATTCAAGTTTATCAAGCGGAGACATTAATTAGTCAAGGTGTGGATGTCCTTGTTTTAGTACCTAATAACGCTGAGGCAACCGCGGCGATTGTGAATAAAGCTCATATGTCTGGAATTAAAGTTCTTTCCTATGACCGACTTGTCAAAAATGCTGACATCGATTTATATGTTTCCTTCGATAATGAGGAGGTTGGGAAACTTCAAGCAAAGGCACTAACATCGATAGTTCCAAGTGGTAATTATGTCTATATCGGAGGTGCGTCGACAGATTATAATGCCCATTTACTTAAAAAGGGAGTATTTGACGTTCTAAAACCCTTTATTCAGAAAGGAGATATTACTGTTGTGTATGACCAGTGGACGGATGATTGGGAGCCTGAACACGCCTATACGAATATGCTCGCAGCATTAGAGGCGAATGGAGGAGAGATTGATGCGGTTATAGCGGCTAATGATGCAACAGCAGGTGGCGTTATTCAAGCATTAGAGCAATGGGGTTTAGCTGGTGAAGTTGCTGTTGCTGGACAAGATGCGGATTTGGCTGCTGCACAAAGAATCATCGAAGGCACACAAACCATGACGGTCTATAAACCCATTCCCATTTTGGCTTATGAGGCAGCAGAACTTGCTTTACAGCTAGCAGAAGGAACAAAAATTGTAACAGATGAGAAAGTGAATAATGGAAAAATCGAAGTACCTGCTGTATTACTAGAGCCAATTGCTGTTAATCGAAACAATATGGAGGCAACGATCATTGCTGATGGTTTTCATCAAAAGCATGAAGTATTTATGGAGTCAGGTGAGTAAAAGGAGGGGGTTCGAAATGGTTGAGGTAATATGAAAGCTATTCCTTTTTATAAGGCGTGGATTTGAGTTTCAAACTGAAATACCGTCAGAAAAAAACAATGAGGAGCCTATAGATGTCGTATTAAAATATCGACGTCAGCTATAAATGGCCGATTAACAATAAAAAGATGTCTCCACTCGTAAGTAGGTGACATCTTATTTTCGTGATGATGTAAATGTTAATGTCTAATTTGCCATTTTCTTCGCTTGCGTGGTGAAAAGAAGCTATTTCGCTCTTTTCTTGCTTCGATACGTTCGACACAAATTTGATTTGCAGCTTCAACGGTGGTTATGTTTTGTTTTTCCGCTTCTAAAAAGATATTTAATAGGAGGGAGTAGATTTCTTTCGTTTTGGCGGCTACTCTTTTTTTGTTAGGTCCATATAATTCATCGGTTACTTGAATAATGCCTCCACAGCTTACAGCATAGTCTGGAGCATAAAGGATCCCTTTTTCTTTTAAGATTGTGGCCAAATCAATGTGTAATAGTTGATTATTGGCTGCTCCTACAATCGCTTTTACTTGGAGCTGCTCAATCGTTTGTTCGTTAATAATGCCACCAATGGCACATGGAACAAACATATCCGCATCTACGTTATAAATTTCCTCATTTTCAACGATTTGAATGGACTTCCCTAATTGTAAGGCGAGTGCTTGAATTTCCAATTTTCGCTCTGAACTCACATCAGCTACGATAATATCTGCCCCTTCATGTAAAAGATGTTCGGCCACTTTAAAACCAACCTTTCCTAAGCCTTGAATGGCAAAGCGGCGACCTACTAATGACTCATCTTGCCACATCATTTGAGCGGCTGCTCTGATACTACATAATACACCGAAAGCAGTAGGAATCGAAGTCTCGCCGCCACCATCATATTCTTCAGGTAATCCGGCAATACACGTTGTTTCTTTATAGGAATGTACAAAATCGTCTAATGTTGTCCCCATATCGGTTCCCGTGTAAAAACGTCCATTTAATGATTCGACGAATTGACCGTAGGCACGAAAGAGCTCAGGTGTTTTGTCTTTTTCGGGGTCACCAATAATGACCGCTTTACCGCCTCCGAAGTCTACATCTGCTGCGGCACATTTATAGGTCATCCCTTCGGATAAACGTAAAACATCTTCCAAAGCTTCTTCAAACGTTGAGTAATTTCGCATTCTTGTTCCGCCTAAAGCGGGTCCAAGAGTCGTGTTATGGATGGCAATAATCGCTTTCAGTCCTGTTTTTGGGTCGTTACAAAAAACAACTTGTTCGTGTGCTTGCATTTTTTTGAATAAGTCAAAGGAAACGTCTAAATCTTTTGGTTGTACCTCTGATGTATAAGTTTTATCCATATTAAATCCTCCTCAAAAAGCGTGATTCTGCTTTCATACTTTTTTGACAATTAACTTGTTTTTTGGTCTTTTCGGTCGTTATCCTTGGTAGCTTTCAACATATTTCTTATTTTGGGGTATAGATTTTCGCTACTGTCACTGGCGATGTTTTGTTGATTAATGATACAAAAGACTTCGACGATACATTGTCCGCAGTAATTAAGGCAGCGACGGTTTGTAATAGTCAGCTCTGAATGTTGACTCAATTGGTCTTTTAACCAAGTTGATTTAGAGGCTGTATTGTTTGGACAAATTTTGACTTCCAATGATTACGCCTCCTTTATAGTAGGTGATTTTGAAATGAGTATAGTAGTTGAGTAGAAAGTGTTGCAAGGATCAATTTGAAAGCTTAAACGCATTATTGATTTACCGTACATGGGTGGTGACAGTCGAAATCTTGTCGGCACTCACTTTATATTAAGGTAGGAAAAGCGCCTAGAGTGAAGGGAAGGCCATACCTTCCTCCATTAAAGGAGAGAAGCTTAAAAGGAGGTGTTTGCATCGATTTTTTCCAGCTATTATATTTTGAGTAAGTTAAATGATAGAAGGAGGAATAAAAAATGGAAAAAGAAAAGGTAACGGCTGCTGATCAAATGACGGAGGATATCTTTCCAGTTGAAAGCTTCCATCATTTAGAGCTATTTGTAGGTAATGCAAAGCAATCCGCCTATTATTTTTGTCAGGCATTTGGATTTGAAATTAAAGGGTACCGTGGTTTGGAAACAGGAAGTCGTGAAACCGTGTCCTATGTATTAGAACAAGGAGCTATTCGACTCATCATTACAGGCACATTATCTGAAGATACAATGGTTGCTCATTTTGTGAAGAAACATGGTGAAGGGGTAAAAGATATCAGCTTGAAAGTAACGGATGTCGATAAAGCTTACTTTGGAGCGATTGAACGTGGAGGAATCCCAATCGCAGAACCTTGGGTAGAAAAAGATGAAAGCGGTTACGTGAAAAAAGCGGTTATTGGTACTTATGGGGATACGATTCATACGTTAGTGGAATGTGAAGAGTATAAGGGTTTCTTCTTGCCTGGCTATGAGCCTTATGACGGACCTAACTTTTCTGCATCAACGGGTATTGTTGGAATCGATCATGTCGTTGGAAATGTTGAGCGTATGGAAGAATGGACGAATTATTATGAGAAAGTTTTTGGATTTAATGTTCTTAAGCACTTTGATGATGAAGATATTTCAACTGAATACTCTGCGTTAATGTCAAAAGTGATGATGAATGGGACTGGTAGAATAAAATTCCCGATTAATGAACCAGCAGAAGGAAAACGTAAATCACAAATTGAGGAGTACTTAGATTTTTATAATGGACCAGGCGTCCAACATTTAGCTGTATTAACCAATGATATTATTACGACCGTTCGTCACCTTCGCGACAACGGAGTGGAGTTTTTACAAACGCCTGATACGTATTATGAGGATCTCATTGCTCGAGTTGGTGATATCGACGAGGATGTTAAAAAGCTTCGTGAACTAAATATTCTGGTCGACCGAGATGATGAAGGTTATCTCTTACAAATATTTACGAAACCAATTGTTGATCGTCCAACCCTATTTATTGAAATCATTCAAAGAAAAGGGGCAAGAGGTTTCGGTGAGGGGAACTTTAAGGCGTTATTTGAATCCATTGAACGAGAGCAAGAACGCCGTGGCAATATTTGATTAGGGAATCGATCTATGACACGTAAAAAGTTAGAGTACCCATCTAGTGTACAAGTATTTTTACAACAAATAATGGATTATGCCGGCCTTTTTCCGCCGGCAAATCTTTCTCTTTGGCAGGCGTTACAAAATTATAAGCAGTATGTTGATGAGAAGGATGAATGGATGCTAAGTCGGTTTATCATTCCCATTCAAAGGGTAGGAGAGCTCACCCCCTTTCTTAATGGTTTTTCTAAAGGAATACCATTAAGAATAGCTGTAACAGGGCAACGAGCCAACACGGAAGAGGAAAGCTTATCACAATTACTTGAGCATGTACATCAATGTTTTGATTATGTGAATCAAAGTAATGGTGTCATCCAAGTAGGCGTGTTAGAGCAACCCTTACCCCCAGCTGTTCCAAGTAAAGCATTTGTCAAACGGTTAGCCTCACTTTCTAGTCAATATCATATCCAGCTTTTTTGTGAACCCACAGTTCCGTTTGGCCCAACATGGCTGCAAAGTTTGACAGAAACCGTTTCTTTGATAGCTCAGTCAAACAAATCGGTGGAAAAGGAACTAGGTTTGAAGTTTCGAATGGGTGGTCTAAATAAAGCAGATTTTCCTACTGTCGAACAAGTTTCAAGTGTGCTTACATTAGCAAAGCAGTATCGGGTGCCACAGAAATTTACGGCAGGTCTGCATCATCCAATTCGTATGTATAGGGATGAGGTAGATGCTAAGATGCATGGTTTCCTTAATGTTTTTATTGGGAGCTTGCTCGTTCGAAAGTTCAATTTGACACCTTTTGAGCTTGAGCAAATCATCGCTGATGAGGATCCAGCACATTTTACATTTGATCAAGAACATGTAAGCTGGAAGGATTATTTTTTAACGGTAGAAGAGATGAAGGTTTTACGCGAGCGGGATATTTTTTCATTTGGAACATGTAGTTTTGATGAACCTCGTATTGACCTTCAAGATTTAAAAATCTTATAGAATAGGAGGTTATTTGGTGCAAAAATCATTTATCCAAGTGGAAAAGGGGAGTCATTTTCCGATTCAAAATTTACCTTATGGAATTTTTCGTAAACAAAAGGATGAGGAGCCTCGAGTTGGTGTAGCAATTGGAGATTATGTTCTAGATTTAGCCGTTTTACATGAGTCGGGGCTATTAAAAATAGAAGGTGAACAAGATGATAGCTCGATTTTTAGACAACGTTATTTAAATGCAATGATGGAAGCAGGTTCGACTGTTTGGAAAGCGATACGAAAGCAGCTTCAGCAACTATTGGATGAGGGAGAAGCTAGCTTACGTGATGATATGGAGCTAAGAGAAAGAGCTTTTACCAAAATAGATGCCGTCGAACTTTTGTTACCCGTTGAAATCGGCGATTATACTGATTTCTATGCTTCTAAGGAACACGCGACCAATGTAGGGTCGATGTTTCGTGGGAAAGATCAGGCATTAATGCCTAATTGGACACATCTGCCTGTTGGTTATCATGGGCGAGCAAGCTCTGTCGTTGTTAGTGGTACGGAAGTACGAAGACCTAACGGGCAAATGAAACCCCCTGGACACGAGTTCCCCATTTTTGGTCCATCTAAACAACTTGATTTTGAGTTAGAGCTTGGTTGGTTTGTTGGTCATGGAAATGTTTCGGGTGAGCCAATTCGATTAGAAGAAGCGGAAGAAAAAATATTTGGTTTGGTGCTTGTCAATGATTGGAGTGCTCGTGATATACAGGCATGGGAGTATCAGCCGTTAGGTCCATTTTTAGCAAAAAGCTTCGCTACATCAATTTCTCCATGGGTTGTACCAATGGATGCGTTAGAGCCTTTTCGAGTTCAAGGCCCAAAGCAGGAACCTACCCCTTTATCATATTTAGAGCATAAGAAGGCGGCAGCCTTTGATATTCAGTTAGATGTTTCTTTAAAAGGGAGCACGATGGAATCAATAGAAACGTTTATTTCGACCAATTTCAAGTATATGTACTGGAGTATGGCTCAGCAAATGAGTCATCACACCATTAATGGCTGTAACTTAAGAGCAGGAGATCTCTTGGCTTCTGGAACAATAAGCGGACCAGAAAAGTCTGAGCGTGGTTGTTTATTAGAACGGACTTGGCGTGGTGAAGAGCCGATTACATTTTCAAATGGTGATAAACGAGTCTGGCTTGAAGATGATGATGAAGTCGTCATGACAGGATATTGCCAAGGAAATGGTTACCGTGTCGGTTTTGGAGAAGTTAGAGCGAAAATAGCACCAGCTTTAGAAATGTAAAGAATTTTAAAATGAAAGTGATAAGAAAGGAGCGTTCCAATGCCTTTTTACAAACAAATGGGGAAAATACCAGCAAAAAGACATACCGTTTTTCGTCAGGAGAATGGAGAACTTTTTCGGGAGCAAGTGATGGGTACTAAGGGATTTTCTGGTATTCAGTCTATTCTTTACCACCATAATTCACCAACGGCAATGACAGAGGCCGAATTGATCGGGAGTTGTGCAATTGAATATGAAGAACAGCAAGTGCTATCCCCGCGTCATCTCTACTCACATCAATATCAAGAAAAAAGCGATGCGGTGATGGGGAGAGAGTATTTACTCGGTAATGAAGATGTGCTCATTGGTGTTGTGAATCCAAGTAAAGACATGGATTATTTTTATCGGAATGGTGATGGGGATGAAGTTCTTTTTGTCCATTATGGGTCAGGGAAAGTAGAAACGACATTCGGAACTTTGCCGTATAAGCCAGGTGATTACATTGTGTTGCCAATTGGTACGATTTATCGTGTTGTACCAAATGATGAAGAGCAGAAATTCTTAGTCATTGAAACGAATAGTTGGATTACGACACCGAAACGTTATCGAAATGCACATGGTCAATTGCTGGAGCATAGTCCATTTTGTGAGCGTGATTTCCACGGACCGGAGAAGTTAGAGACCCATCTTGAAAAAGGGCATTTTGAGGTGCGAACGAAGTCGCGAGGTTATATGCATTCACATCAGTTCGATCATCATCCATTAGATGTTATCGGCTGGGATGGTTATTTGTTTCCTTATACATTTAATGTAGCAGATTTTGAACCAATTACAGGAAGAGTTCATATGCCGCCGCCGATTCATCAAACATTTGAAGCGAATAACTTTGTCATTTGTTCTTTTGTTCCAAGAATGTATGACTATCACCCAGAGGCGATCCCTGCACCCTATTATCATAGCAATGTTGATAGTGACGAAGTTCTTTATTATGTAAAAGGGAACTTTATGAGTCGCAAAGGTGTCAGTGAAGGCTCGGTGACGCTACATCCTTCAGGCATTCCACATGGTCCACATCCTGGAAAAGCGGAAGGCAGTATTGGCAAAAAAGAGACGCTTGAGCTAGCGGTTATGGTCGATACATTTAGGCCATTAAAAGTTGTCAAAAAAGCCCATTATTACGAGCAAACTGCGTATAAATATAGCTGGATAGATAAGAAAGATTAATGGTTATACATCGTGAAATAGAGCGTAAGGAAGCACACCTTACGCTCCTCTTTCATATGTGCTTTATTACTTTATTTATGTAAGCGTATGTGTATGAGCGCATCTCTACTTGCGATTTTTTATGGTTATACAGGAATTTCGATTCGCTATAGCGAAAAAGTAAAGGATGGAAGCCAGAGTTCGTTGCAACAACAATAAAAATTTAGTTAATTTCCGGCTGGGGGAGAGTCTTATGGATAAAAACCTTATCGATAAAGACAATATGCACAAACGAAATAAGGAACAGCTTTATAAGGCAATACTTTCACTTAATACCGTCGAAGAGTGTATGGATTTCTTTGAGGACATATGTACACCGAGGGAAATTGAATCCTACGTGCAGCGGTTTCGTGTCGCAATTCGAGTGTATGATGGCGACTCATATGAAACAATTAACATTGAACATAATGCTCGTTCTAATTTAATTTATCGGATTAAGCAATGCTTAAATCGAGAGAGTAGTGGATTGAAGTCTGTCATTGAGAGATTGAGGGAGCAGGGAGTTGTGTGAAAGAATAAAAGACACTAAAAGTATACTTTGATTAACTTCATCAAGAGCAAAGAGCCATTCATAAGTATGAATGCTCTTTGGTTTAACTAAACGATTGATTGCTTCTTCCATTGTGAAACTGTTCCCTCACTTTGAAAAATGAAAAGTAATAATCACTCTTTTTTTATTAAGTTATCGTAAAATAAAGAATATGGACACGGAGTGCGGGAGAGGAAAACATCGGTGCCGATATACATAAGCCCTCAAATATTAAAGTACCAAATAAAGGTGTGTGGGTTCTTATTTTAATAATAATAATTAAAGAAAGTGTACAAGATATAGGTTCTCGTACACTTTTATGTCTGTTACCAAGCTGAAATAACCCCTGTCAAAATCGCAAAAATTGCCATTACAATCGTAGTTAGAAAAGCCCACTTAAACATAAATTTCTGATGGTCACCTAATTCAACCTGTGCTAACCCAATTAATAGGAAAGTAGAAGCAGTTAAGGGACTAAGGGGAAAGCCGACCGTCATTTGTCCTAAAACTGATGCTTGAGCCACTTCTATTGGTGGTACTCCATATAAATCTGCAGAGTGAGCTAATATTGGCATGACCCCATAGTAATAAGCATCCGGTGTAAAAACAAGGCTTAATGGCATACTAATAAGAGCAATTAATCCAGGGAGAGAACCACCGATTTGATCAGGAATAATAGACACAAGTGTTACAGCCATGGCTTCAATCATACCTGTACCAGTGAGAATGCCTGTGAAAATTCCAGCTGAGAAGATGATAGTTATGACTGAAATCATACCCTTCGCTTGGAGTTCAACTTGATACATTTGGTCCTTAACATTTGGGTAATTCAAAAGTAAAGCTAGGACAAATGAAATAATAAAGATTACAGGAAGTGGAAGCCACTGCATAACAAGTGTAACTAACGTAATGATGGTTAGGAGAACGTTAGGAATAAATAATTTGGGCCGCTTTAATCTTTTTTGTTCTTCCGTTAAATCTGAATCAATACTATATTTAACAGATTGAATACCAACCCTTTTCCTTTCTTTTTTTCCAATCCAGTAGGCAACAAAAAATAACCAAATTAAACCTACACCTATAGAAGGAAGTAATGGAATGAAAATTTCACTAGGGTCAATGCCTAATGCACTTCCAGCCCGAGCAGTAGGGCCACCCCAAGGCATAATATTCATTAGTCCTGCACCAAGTCCAACGACTCCAGCTAAGACAAGGCGACTCATCCCTAACTTATCATAAAGTGGCAATAGTGCGGGTATAACGATAAGAAATGTTGATGCTCCAGAACCGTCAAGCTGAGCAATTACAGCAAAAATTAATGTGCCAATCACCACTTTTAGAGGATCGCCTTTTACTACCTTAAGGATTCTAGAAAGAATAGGATCAAACATTCCAGCACTATTCATAACACCAAAGTACAGAATCGCAAAGCCAAGCATAATACCAGTAGGTGCTACAAGCATCAAACCTTCTAACATATAAGTACCTATATTAGCACCGAACCCACCAATTAAACCAAAAATAGTAGGGATAAATACTAAGGCTACAATAACGGATAACTTTTTTAAGAGAATGGTATATAGAAATATACCAATCGTTAAAAATCCTAATAAAGCTATCATAACTCTACCTCCTCCAAGTTTATTTTATGAGTTTTTTTTATTCTGAAAGTTCAATTTCTAGTTCTAATGCATACCAAGACAAGGATTTTCCATGTGCATCAAACTCTAAGGTCGCAGCAACTCCATTTGGTCTTGTTTTGTGTAAAACAAAATGGAGCGCTACTATTTTTGGTAATTCATATCTCTCTATTTTTTGAATACCAATTGATGTAAAATGCTTTTTTATCATTTCTTCTGTCACTTGTTCTTGGAGTAATTTATAGTCCTGATCTTGATAAGCAAAAAGAGTTAAAGTTGTTAGTTCGCCCTTATCTCCAGATCGTGCGTGAGCGATTTCAAATAATGGAACACTCTGTACCATTTATTTCACCTCTAGTATAAAAGTTTTTGATTGTATGAATGAGCGGTGCAACAAGGCTGAATACGCAGAAATAATCGGACGAGTAAAGGAACGAACGCCACCTGGTCCACCTGGACCATTAAGCCATAGAGCCTCCACCTCTTCACCAATTTTACTTGCTGCTTTGATTGTTTTCGTTCTACCTGAAACACGAAGCAGTAATTCATATGGGATGTTATAAGTACCCTGATGGTAAAGTGAATTACAGCCTATAAAGTCAAACTTCAATTCCAGATAATCATCGGGATGTGCGTGTAATCGTTCCTCAATTATTTGCTTCGCTATTTCGGCTCTTTCTAGAGCATGGTGACCACCATATGCGATAAAGCTTTCACCAATAAAACCTTTGTCAACGCCAATAGTCACTTTCAGAGTGTCGGTTTTTGGTTTCCCTGTGCCTCCTAATACTTGGATTTGATCTTTTGCAAGCTCTAAAAATTCGACTTCTGAAAAGTCAGCAATGACATCCGGGGTTATATATTCCGCTGGATTCATTACTTCGTAAAGGAGTTGTTCTTTACATGTGGAAACCGAAACCTCACCACCACTGTCTGGGGTTTTAGAAATAATCCCTGTGCCGTCTTCGAACATTTCAACAATTGGCATCCCTACCTTTGAGAGATTTTGTATTTGTTTTTTGTAACCATCGGCATAATATCCACCAGTTACTTGAGCACCACACTCTAGTAGGTGTGCACATATAGTACCTTGACCTAACAGATGCCAATCATCATGTGCCCACTTCAATTCATGTATCATAGGTGCTAAAAACAAGGAAGGATCAGCTACTCGCCCTGTAATAATGACATTTGCTAGTTGCTCCAAAGCGGGAATAATCGCCTCTACTCCTAAATAAGCATCTGCTGAAACAATTTCTGCTTCCACTTCAGAAACTTTCGAACCTGTTTCCCAAATATCAACATTTTCTTTTATGATCTGTTCAAGTACGTTTGAACCAGATACGCCAACTATTTTGAGCCCAGATAAAGACAGGTCAGAAGCAATTTTATTTGTTTCATGTACTGCTGCCTCTGGGTTAGCTGCTCCAATATTAGTAATAAGTGTAACGCCGTATTGTTGACATAAAGGTAATAATTGTACCATTCTTTCATGTAAAAATGGCCCGTATCCTTTTGATGAATCCGCTTTCCTTTTCAGGTTTGCTAATGCAGTTGTTCGTTCAGCTAAACACTCAAGCACTAAATAGTCTAGTTCCCCTTTCTTAATTAAATGAATAGCTGCATCTATTCGATCACCTGCATAACCGGCCCCGGTACCGATACGAATACTTTTCATGGTTTCACCTCTTTGTTTGTTGTTGTCATTATAAATGCAAAAATTGCGCCAACTAAAAAATACGTGAAGACACGGAGGAGTTAGAAGGAGTCTTAAAATTTCTAAATATTTAGAATTAAATTCTAATAATTTTGAAATGGGTTTATAATGAAAAAAGCTTTTAGAAATGAGGTAGTGTAAATGGAGCTTAAAAATATCTTTAATTCTATACAGGATGGTATTTTGGTTATTGATAATCGAGGTATAGTCGTAATGGTAAATAAGGAATATGAAGCGATTACAGGTGTTAAAAAGAACGAAATCATTGGAAAGTATTTAATAGATGTCCGTCCACAAGCGAAATTAGTTAGGACATTAAATGATGAGCAAGTAAGAATTGGCGTTTATCGACAGGTTGGCAATAGAGAGTATTTTGTTGATATGGCACCGATTTACGAAGATGGAAAGGTAATTGGTGCTGTTTCTGTGTGCAAAGGGAAAGAAGAGGTAAATGAGTTACAAAAGGAAATAACCTCGCAAAGAATAAAAATTGAGCAGTTAGAGAGAAAGGTGCATTCAAGTTATCAGGTTCATCATCATTTTGAATCCATAATAGGATTTGACCGTGGATTAACTGAAATGGTGGAGAGCGCCAAAAAAGCAGCAAGTGTCCCATTTTCTGTATTAATAACGGGTGAAAGCGGTACCGGAAAAGAGTTATTTGCACAGGCGATTCATAAGGCGAGTGAGAGAGCTAAGCAGCCATTTGTCCCCATTAATTGTGCAACGATTCCGAAGGATTTAGTGGAAAGCGAACTTTTTGGTTATGAAAAAGGAGCTTTTACAAGTGCAAAAAACGAAGGGAAAATGGGATTATTCGAAATCGCTCACCAAGGTACCTTATTTCTTGATGAAATAGGTGAACTGCCATTATCACTTCAAAGCAAATTATTACGAGTATTACAGGAAGGCAAAATTCGGAAATTAGGCTCGGTGAGAGAACGTTCTATTGATACACGAATTATTGCAGCAACGAATCAAAACTTGCGTGATTTAATAAAAAAAGGATTATTTCGTGATGATTTATTTTATCGGTTTTGTGTCATTCAGTTAAACATTCCTTCTTTGAGACAAAGAAAAGAGGATATTCCTTTGTTATTTAAGCACTTTCTCTTAAATTCAGTTGTTGACATGGAAAATGATATTGAGATGACGGATGAGGTATTAGCTATTCTGCTTGAATATAATTGGCCAGGTAATGTAAGAGAGTTAAAAAATACAGCACAGTACGTTATTAGTATGATGGAAGGGAGGATTTTAAAAAAGGAACATTTACCACAGCACCTTCACCAGAAATCTCTCCAAACATATTCATCGTTTCAACAAATAGAGTCTTTGCCGAAAATGATGAAAAAGATGGAAAGAGACATTATATCAGAAATTTTAAAAGATTATCCTAACGATATGGAAGGGAAAAGAATGGCCGCCAAGAGATTAGGAATTTCGGTAGCAACGCTTTATAACAAATTAAAAACATAACAGGAGGTAAATTATTGAGCATTTGTTATTGTATAAAATATATGGCTGTTGTAAAAGGTTGGGTTTCATTAGGACAGTTCAATTTTCAGATGTGAGAGTTTCTTAGCATTAGGACTAGTATTTTTATTAAAGATTTTTAACAGCAAGTTAAAAATCTCGCTTGACTTATCTTTATTTTCTGAATAATATTGTTATTAAGTTAAGTTTTGAGGTGATTCATCGCCTTATTCATTAAATATTTTTTTCACTGGAATTAATAATTAGTCGAAAAAGGGGGATTTTTGATGAAGGGCAAGTGGTATTTAGGATTACTTAGCTTTGTATTGATCTTATTTTTAGCTTCATGTGGTGGTACTGATGAGTCGAGCGGTGATTCACATTCAGAAGGAGATAGTAGTGATGACAAAGCAACGACAAGTTCTGAACGAAATATCGTCGTAGCCGTTGCACAGAACTTTTTATCAATGGACCCTCAAAATACGGGTGATGCCAATTCTAGAACAGCACAGCGTTCGATGTTTGAAGGGTTATTAGGGCTTGATAAAGATGGAGGCATTATCCATGTGTTAGCAACTGACCATTCGATAAGTGAGGATGGTTTAGAGTATACATTCCAATTGCGGGAAGGTGTGACTTTCCACGATGGAACTGACTTTAATGCAGAAGTTGCAAAGGCAAATATTGACCGGATGACTAACCAAGACAATGGAATTCGAGCAAATCGAAGTTTTGAATTTGTGGATGAAACGATTGTTACAGGAGATTATGAAATTAAAGTTATTTTAAAGAATCCATATAGTTCAATGTTAGATAAGTTTGCTACTTCACAAATGATTAGTAGTGAATCGCTTAAGTTATCCGATGATGAAATTTCTAAGAATCCAATTGGAACAGGTCCCTTTAAGTTTGTTTCTTGGGATCAAGGAAGTTCATTAGTTGTTGAAGCTTATGATAATTATTGGGAAGAAGGTTTACCAAAGGTTGCAGGTGTTGAGTATCGGCCGACACCTGAAAATGGAACTCGATTAGCTTTATTAAAAACGGGTGAGGCAGATTTTATATTTCCATATCCAGAACAAAACATGTCAGAAGCTGATAGCACAGATGACTTTACTGTGGAGCTTACTCCATCAACTATACAAAATTATGTGACGATGAACACTAATAAAGAACCTTTTAATAACCCTAAGGTAAGGCAGGCAATTAATCATGCCATTGATAATGAGGCGTTTATTAATGTCGTTAAATCAGGGTTAGGAAATCCATTGGACTCGATTATTACGAAACAAACGAAACATTATGAGTCTCAAGGTCTATATGAATTTAATCCAGAAAAAGCAAAAGAATTGCTTGCAGAAGCTGGTTATGCAGATGGATTTAACACGACGATTTGGGGAAATACTTCTTCAGATAATATGAGGGCGATGCAATTTATCCAACAACAGCTTGGTGCTGTTGGTATTGAGGTTGAAGTGATGTCAATGGAAGAAGGAACACTTTCGGAGAAGATTTATGGGGCAGAAAATCCAGACGATGCAGAAGTAGACATGTGGTATGTAACCTGGGCGGCTTCTCCTAACGATACTGATCATGCGATTCGTCCCTTATTCTCAAGTCAAATGTTTCCTCCAGCGGGTGCTAATTCTGCTTATTATGTCAATGAAGAAGTAACTGAATGGATTAATGCGGCTCGAACCTCTGCTGACCCAGAAGAGCAGAAGGAATTATATTCAAAGATTCAAAAGCAAATATACGAAGATGCTCCATGGATTTTCTTAGCTGAGGGTGTAGTAAGTGGAGGAAAACGAGCGGAAGTGGACGGTATATATAATTTATCATCAGGTGCGGTTGAAGTACGTGAAGCAGAAATCAAAAAATAAAAAATGCCAAATCAACAAGGGGGAATGGGACAGTGCTTGCTTATATAGGTAAAAGATTATTAGAAACTATTCCAATCCTTTTTGTTGTCTCCATCATCATCTTCTTCTTTA
Source organism: Alkalihalobacillus pseudalcaliphilus (assembly GCA_001038565.1). Classification (GTDB taxonomy): domain Bacteria; phylum Bacillota; class Bacilli; order Bacillales; family Bacillaceae_D; genus Alkalihalobacillus; species Alkalihalobacillus pseudalcaliphilus. Next base: position 337,964 of record LFJO01000006.1, on the reverse strand, counting down.
CGCATCTAATTCCGGGAGACCCAGCTAGATTAGTAGCTGGTCCGGATGCTTCTTTAGAAGAAGTCGCTCAGATTAGAGCAAATCTTGGATTGGATCAACCAGTTTGGAAGCAATATGGGGATTATATGGGAGGCCTCTTTCGAGGAGATTTAGGGCAATCATTAGTGACAGGCCACGAAGTTTCTTCCATGATAAGTACACGATTTTTACCATCCTTATATTTAACGATTGCTAGTATGGGCTGGGCTTTGCTATTTGGTTTAATCATTGGAACGGTGTCAGCAGTTTTTAAAAATAAATGGCCAGATTATGTCGGTATGATAACGGCTGTTTCAGGTTTATCGCTACCAAATTTTTGGTTAGGGTTATTACTTATTCAGCTATTCTCTGTGCAGTTGGGATGGTTACCAACAGGTGGATTAAATACTTGGCAAGGGTATGTTCTTCCATCAATAGCATTAGGAGCTGGAATTATGGCTATGGTTGCCAGGTTTACACGCTCGGCATTACTAGATACATTAAAGGCTGACTTTATTCGAACTGCAAGGGCAAAGGGATTAAAGGAATCGATCCTTATTCCTAAGCATGCCTTACGTAATTCAATGATTCCAGTTGTGACGATTACAGGTTTACAATTTGGATTTTTATTAGGTGGATCTGTTGTTGTGGAAACCGTATTTAATTTTCCTGGAATGGGGCGTCTTCTCATTGATTCAATTGGATTTAGAGATTATCCGACCATTCAAGCTTTATTATTATTGTTTTCTTTCTATTTTATCATGGTGAATTTAGTGGTCGATTTATTGTATAGCTTGCTTAATCCAAAAATAAAATATGCTACATAAGGAGGGGGTTAAGAATGAGTCAAATACAAATGGAGCCAAACCATTCAAACGTATCCTATCAAGAATCCCCTTCGTATTCACCTTTAAAACAGTTTTGGAAAAAATGGTGTAAGCAAAGGGTTGCATTTATAGCGAGTTTATTTATTTTATTATTAGTATTTGTAGCTATTTTGGGGAATTGGTTAGCGCCACATGATCCATATGAGCCAAACTATAGCAATATTTTAAGTGGTCCAACTACGGAAAACTTTGCCGGGACAGATGAATATGGACGGGATATATTTAGTCGTTTGATCGTTGGTACTAAAATTTCACTTGGTGTAGGGTTAATCTCGATTCTTGCAGGTGGAATTATTGGAACGTTTCTTGGTCTAATCAGTGGCTATTTTGGGGGCAGATTAGATAGGTTCATCATGCGAGGGAGTGACATTATGTTTGCATTTCCTGATATTTTACTGGCGATTGCAATCATCGCGATTTTAGGACCAGGATTAATAAATGTCGTCATTGCTCTTTCTATCTTTTCTGTACCAAGCTTTGCTAGATTAGTACGAGGAGCTGCACTTGAAGCGAAGCAAGCAGAATACGTTGAAGCAGCACAGTCAATTGGTGCATCAAGTTATCGAATTATTTGGAAGCATATTTTACCTAGTAGTATGGGTGAATTACTTGTGTTTTGCTCGATGAGAATGGGAAATGCGATTCTAGCAGCTGCAACCTTAAGCTTTTTAGGTCTAGGAGCAAGTCCGGAAACGCCAGATTGGGGAGCGATGCTTAGTATGGGTAGGGATTATATTAGTAGTGCTTCACATGTTGTTTTGTTCCCAGGATTAATTTTGTTTTTAACAGTGCTTGCATTTAATCTTGTGGGAGATGGTTTACGGGATGTATTTGACCCGAAGTCTTCTTAAGGGGGAGTGGAGATGGAGAATTTGTTAGAAGTGGAGCATGTCACAGCTCAATTTATACAAAATGATCAACCCCTCACAGTCATTCACGATATTAGCTTCCATGTTCAAAAAGGGGAGATCGTTGGGTTAGTTGGTGAAAGTGGCAGTGGAAAAAGTGTTACTTCTTTATCGATTATGAAATTATTTAAGGGGACAACAGGTTCGATTCGTTCTGGCTCAATTAAATATAAAAATGAAGTGATTTCAAACTATAATGAAGCAAAACTGAGAAAACTACGTGGTAAACAAATTTCGATGATTTTTCAAGAACCAATGACGTCACTTAATCCAGTGATGAAAATAGGGGAACAAATTACAGAGGTCATTCGATTACATACTTCACATGGTAAAAAAGAAGCAAAAAAACATGCCGTTACGATGTTAAAGAAAGTAGGGATTTCAAGAGCAGAGGAAGTGTTGAATGAGTACCCACATCAACTATCTGGGGGCATGCGTCAGCGGGTTATGATTTCAATCGCATTGGCTTGCAATCCAGAGCTTCTTATTGCCGATGAACCAACAACGGCATTAGATGTGACAATCCAAGCTCAAATTTTAGAGTTAATGAAGGAAATACAGACGGATTTGGGCATGTCGATTTTGCTCATTACCCATGATTTAGGTGTTGTATCAGAAATGTGTGACCGTGTCATTGTTATGTATGCAGGTCGTATTGTGGAGGAGGCTCAAGTAGATGCATTATTTGACAATCCTAAGCATCCATACACACAAGGTCTGATTCGGTCAATTCCACAATTAGGAGAAAAAATTGATAGTCTGTTTAGTATTCCTGGTCAAGTCCCGCCGCCTTCTCAGATGCCAAAAGGCTGTAAGTTTGCTCCGAGATGTCACAAGGTGATGTCGATATGTAGTGAAAAGGAACCTCCACTAATGACTGATGAGAAAGGCGGACGTTGCAGCTGCTGGTTATATGAGGAGGACCAAGATGACTGAACGATTATTAGAGGTTAAATCTATAAGTAAAACGTTTGAATTAAATCGAGGTCCTCTTAAGAAAAAAGCATTACTACAAGCAGTTTCTGATATTTCTTTAACGATTTATAAAGGAGAGACTTTTAGCTTAGTAGGGGAAAGTGGATGTGGTAAATCAACAACCGGTCGATTATTAAGCCAATTGATAACGCCGGATACAGGTGAAGTCTGGTTAGAAAATCAGAAGTTGTCCGACTTAAATAAAAAGCAATTAAAGCCTTTTAATCGAAGAGTTCAAATGGTGTTTCAGGACCCGTATGCATCCTTAAATCCACGCATGAAGGTCATGGATATTCTGGCTGAACCGGTAGATGTGCATATGAAGTTATCGAGAAAAGAAAAGGAAAAAATGATTTTTGACATACTAGATATCGTTGGTTTAAGTAAACTTTCTGCTTATAAATATCCGCATCAATTTAGCGGAGGGCAACGACAAAGAATTGGCATTGCTAGAGCATTAATCTTAAAGCCAGATCTTATTATTGCCGATGAACCAGTATCTGCATTAGATGTATCCATTCAATCACAAATATTAAACCTCTTTAAAGAGTTGCAGTCAGAATTTCAGTTGGCTTATTTGTTTATCTCACATGATTTAAGTGTTGTGGAGCATATAAGTGATCGAGTAGCAGTTATGTACCTAGGTAAGATCGTAGAAATGGGTTTAAAGGAGGAAGTATTTCAAAACCCGAAGCACCCATACACAAAAGCCTTATTGTCTGCTGTTCCTGTTATTGGTGACCGTTCTAAAAAAAGAGAGAGAATTGTATTAAGAGGTGATTTACCTAGTCCTGTAAATCCACCATCAGGTTGTACATTTCATACAAGATGTCCATATGTGATGGATGTTTGTAAAAGCAAGTCACCTCACTTGAGTGAAGTCCAACAAAAGGTATCCTGTCATTTATTTGATTAGGTTGGGCTATAAAAAAATTAAACTTTAGATCAGCCATTTATCAAAGGTTTTTACCCTAACAATCAGTTGTCATAACTAATTGTTAGAAGTTATTGATAGATAAATACAAGGAAAAAGGAGAGTGTAAGAAATGAAAGTAGGTTTAAGCTCTTATAGTTTAGTAAAAGCAATCAATGCAGGGGATTTGACGATTTTAGAGGCTATTCAATGGGTGGCTGATAATGGTGGAGAGCATATGGAGCTTGTCCCTTATGGATATACGGTGGTTGATAATTGGGAATTAGCGACACAAATTAAAGAAAAAGCGGCAAGTGTTGGCATTGAACTTTCTGCTTATTGTATGCCTGCGAATTTTATTCAGGCGACGGAGGAGGAATTTCAAGAAGAAGTAGCTCGCATTAAAGGTCATATTGATGTCGTAAATCATATGGGAATTAAAGTTTTACGTCATGATGTCACAGCCTTTACTTTACCAAAAGAACACACGACGGTTCACTATTTTGATGACCATTTTGATGAAATTGTAAGAGGCAGTCAGTTAGTTGCTGATTATGCACAGCAATACGGGATGGTGACAACGATAGAGAATCACGGTTTTAATGTACAATCAAGCGATCGTGTTCAACGTGTTTTACGTGCTGTTCAACGAGAGAATTTTAAAACGACATTAGATATCGGTAATTTCCTTTGTGCAGATGAGGATCCATTAGTAGGGGTGAAGAAAAACCTTTCGGATGCTGCGACGGTTCATTTTAAAGATTTTTATATTAGGCCTTATTATGAAAATCCAGGCGAAGGTGAATGGTTCCGTACTGTCAATGATAATTATTTACGAGGGGCTATCGTTGGACACGGTGAGTTACCGATACGAGAAATTATTCGACTTTTAAAAGAGAATAACTATGACGGTTACATCGTTGTTGAATTTGAAGGGATGGAAGATTGTTTTGTTGGTTCTCGTATAGGGATGAATAATGTGAAAAGACTTTGGGATGAAGTAACCGTCGAAGGTTGGAAAACAGTTATTCAAGGAGTGAAGTAATTGATGATAAAGGTAGTGATTATTGGTCTAGGTACGATTTCGGATATGCATGCTAAATCCTATATAGCCAATCCAGAGGCTGAGCTTTACGGTGTATGTGATGTGAATAAAGAAAGAGCTCATACGGTCGCAACGAAATATAAGATTCAAAAAGTGTATATGAATGCAGACGAAGTGTTTGCCGATCCGAATGTTGAGGCAGTTAGTATTTGTACGTGGAATCATACACACGCTGAATTAGCGATAGCTGCTATCAGAGCTGGGAAACATGTGCTTGTAGAAAAACCGGTAGCGATGACGGTAAAAGAAGCAGAAGAAATTAAAGCGGCTGTGGATAACAGTAACGTAATGTTACAAGTCGGCTACGTCAGAAGATTTGCAGAAAATGCACAGGTACTTAAAGCTTTTATAGATCAAGGTAAATTAGGAGATATTTATTATGCAAAAGCTTCTTTATTAAGAAGAATTGGTAACCCGGGTGGGTGGTTTGCGGATAAAGAGCGTTCTGGTGGTGGTCCATTAATTGATTTAGGCGTTCACATTATTGATGCTTGCTGGTATTTGATGGGCAGACCAAAGGTGAAATCAGTCACGGGTCACGTATATTCATCGATCGGAAACCGTTCAAACATCCAGAACTTAGACTTTTATAAAACGGCTGACTATGATGCATCCGTCAACTCAGTGGAAGACTTAGCGAACGCCTTGATTACCTTTGAAAATGGCAGTTCATTAATGGTTGATACCTCTTATTCCTTACATCTTAAGAAGGACCAAATTGCTTTACAGCTTTTTGGTACAAAAGGGGGAGCAGAGCTCGAGCCTCATTTAACACTCGTAACGGAAGAGAATAATACGATCATTAATATTGATCCACAAATTAATCAATCAACATTTGATTTTGATGGAGCTTTCCAAAATCAAATTAATGCCTTCATTGGAGCGATTCAATCAAATGGACCTTCACCAGCCCCGATTGAGGATGGTGTAGAATTGATGAAAATGATTGAAGGTATTTATCAAGGAGTGGGACAAAAAGACGAAGTAAAATCATAGTTGACATGGAGGTACATGACCTATAAAGGCATGTACCTTTTACTATATTTAGGGATTTATTTCCTATATAATAAATAGAGATAATATGGAATGAAGGAGAGTAAGGATGTTGAAGCATGATCAATTATATATTAAGCATCAGAACAAACACTGGGTATATGAGATTATCAAAACAAAAGAACCAATTACCAAGCCTGATATTGTTAAAATAACGAAAATGAGTGCGACATCAATTAATCGGATTGTGAATGAATTAATATCAGAAGATTTGATTTACGAGCGGGAAAATGCAACTAAAACCGTTGGTAGAAATGCAGTTTTTTTGCAAATTAATCGTTTGGCCCGCTATTCGATCGGAATTGAATATGATATGAAGATCATTCGAATTGGTATGATTAATTTAAAGGGTGAACTAGAACATTTAAAGGAGCACCCTTATCAAGTGAGAGAGAATTCAGCTGGTGCCTTAAACGTAACTATTCAATTGATTGAGTCAATTTTAATAGAAAATAATATTGATAAAAAGAGGGTGCTAGGTATAGGGGTTGGCTTGCCTGGTTATATTGACGAAAAAAATGGTCGTGTCGTCCATTCTGATCAACTTTTGTGGGATCATATAGAAATGACTAAATTCCTCTATGAAAAAACAGGTTTACCTACGGTTGTAGACAATGAATTAAAGATGCAGGTAATGGCTGAAAAGAATGTGGAGCAAATGGATGATGGGGATACGATGATTCTGGTTGGTATTGGGTCTGGTATTGGGTCATCTGTTTTTATTAACGGTGACATTTATCGTGGAAGTTCAAATAAGGCAGGAGAGATTGGCCATAGTATAGTTAATCCAAATGGTCATATTTGTAAATGTGGAAAGGTAGGATGTCTAGCTTCTTATATTTCTGAACGGTCACTTATACAACAGGCAAAGATGGGTATGGATGTAGCAACTGTAGAAGATTTAGTTATCCGTTATGAAGAGAAACATCCATTAGCAAGATCGATTATGAACCAAGCGATTACCTATTTAGCGATTGGAATAGGTAATATCTTTACAACGTATGATCCTAAAATCGTCGTGATAGCCGGTCACTTTTTTGAGTATTTCCCAAAATTAAAATTAGAATTTGAGCTTAAATTGAGCCAATATTGTCACCAAGAAGAAAATCAAATTTTAAAATACTCAACTTTAAAACAAAAGGGTGTCGTTCTTGGAGCGGGAATTGTTGCAGGTGAACATTTCTTGCAATTGGAACAATTTAGTTAAATTACATGTTGGTGGATATTGTAGAATGAAAGCTTTGAACGATATAAGAAGATAATTATATCATCATGTTAATATATAAGGATTTCGGTGGATGGAATGAAGGAAGAATTCATGTTTTTGACAGAGCTTTTTATCGTAATCGTGGGATCGCTCGTATTAATGTATGTTTTTCATTGGCTTATGAAGAAATGGCTCAGAGTAGAGAGAGGCTTTTTTTCTGAGAAGCATGTGAATGAAAAACATAAGAAGATTGAATCTAGAATTAGAGTATTTTTTATAATCTCCATGCTTTTTGTATTAGTTCTAAACATTTCATTGGGAGAGGATGAGCAAATGTGGACGGTTGAGCCTTTGTTCATTTTTGCTCTCTTTATTATTGTCATTGAAGGTTTCAGAGCACGGATCGAGTGGAGATATACGTCTAATCGGAATGAAGCTCTCTTTACATTATGTAGATTATTATTTTTGTTAGTCATAATAGGTTCACTTTTGCTAACAAGTTTTTGGCGCTTTTATTAATAGTATAAAAACCGCTAATTTTGAATGTTGCTTTAAAATTAGCGGTTTTTTTGCTTAGTTAGCCGTGCGGTCCAAAAACCACCCAATCAAGTGTTCTAACCTTTTTAAACGGTGTTTCGGTTTGCCGGAGCGAGATAAGTCATGGTTTTCATCTGGAAAGCGGACAAATTTCGTTTCGACACCAAGTCGTTTTAAGGCAATATACCACTGCTCCGCCTGTTCCATTGGACAGCGTAAATCTTGTTCGCTGTGTAAAATGAGTATCGGTGTTTTGACATTACGAGCATAATGGAGCGGCGATAATTTTATTAAACGTTCATAATCATTCCATAGGTCGGCATGTCCATGCTGCCATTCAGTAAAGAAGAAACCGATGTCACTTGTTCCGTAAAAGCTATGCCAGTTACAAATACTACGTTGGGTAACAGCCGCTTTGAAACGATTCGTACGTGTCACGATGACATTAGTCATATAACCTCCATAGCTTCCTCCAGTTACGAATAATTGTTCTTTATCAATAAAATTGTAATGTTCGAGGGCATAATCAAGTCCAGCGATAATATCAGCATAGTCCATACCGCCGTAATCACCAATAACGGCATTAACGAAGTCATGGCCGTAGCCTTGACTACCACGAGGATTTGTATAAAGGACGAGATACCCTTTTGCTGCCATGACTTGCATCTCATGATGTAAACCGTTACCATATGCTGTTGCTGGACCACCATGTATCTGTAAGATGAGAGGGTATTTTTTTCCTGCCTTAAATCCATACGGTTTAAGAAGCCACCCCTCTATTTCCTTTTCATCTGTACTTTGATAAGTGAATGGTTCTGGTTCGCTTATAAATACTTCTTCAAAAAATGTTTGATTCCAATGGCTCAAATTTTGTTCAAGGGTTTGCGATTCAAGGTTGATTTTTACAAGTTTACCAGTCTCAGTCGGCGTCTCGATAACAGCAATTGCTATTTTTTGATTGATAAGATCAAACGAGGTGATAGAAGCTGGTGCTGGAGTAAGTGGTTTAGATACGTGCCCGTGTAAATCGACTTTAAATAATAAACAGTCGCCACCAATCGTTGCACTAAAATATATACCTTCACTTGTTTCATCCCAAATTAATCGGAAGTCCCCCGAGTCATAACGGGCATCAATGCCGACAAGATTACCTACCGTATAATCAAAGTCTTTTGTTAACCTTGATAGTTTACCAGTTTCTAATGAAAGGAGAAGAACTTCATTGTTACCTTGGCTTCTCTCACCACGAGTATGACCAATAAAAGCTAGCCACTTCCCGTCTGGTGAAACAGAAGGGGCAGCTGTTGTTCCTTTACCTTCATATAGATTTTTTTCTGTTTTCGTTGATAGATCATAATACCAAATAGAAGGGAGGTAACCCCACTCTTTATCTGCCGCTTTTGTAGCCACATAAAACAAGCCAGTACCATTACTAGAGAAACGTGGCTGTGAAAAGTCATACTCACCTTCTGTTAGTTTTGTATAGCTATTTTGTTTGAGGTCATAGAGATAAATGTGATTCCGCTTATCACTAAGGATGCCTACTCCATCCGCTTTATAACGAAGTCTTGTAATGACTTTGACGTCACTTTCTTCTTTCTGATCTTCCTTTTTGTCCTCATTTGGCCACTCCCCAGAAATCGTTAAAGCGAGTGATTGTCCATCTGGTGAGAACTCAAAGTTAGATATACCTTGGTCAACATCGGTTAAAGCAATGGCTTCACCGCCTAAAGTGGAAATTTTCCATACTTGATTCTTGCCCGTACGATTAGAGAGGAAAGCCACTGATTGCCCATCTGGAGACCACTTTGGACTCGTATCTTTAATTAAGGTATCTTTTGAAAAATATGTAGTTAATGGGATCTCGTTCCCTTCTAAGTCTACTAAATAGAGCGAGGAAGCATAGCCGTCTTTTTCTTGGTCAACGACTGTGCGCACATAGACGATTTTATCTTTTTTGGGAGAAACTACTGGATTTCCTACAAAGGTCAGTTTACATAAATCTTCAATAGTGATAGGGCGTTTTGACATGATAAAGCCTCCTTAGATATTTTATTATAGGATAAAAACATCATAAACATTTCGGAGAGCGAAGTAAATAGAATTGTTCGACATTTTGTTATTTTACAAAATTATCTATGACGGGGAATAATGTTGATTATTAGTTGAACAAAGAAAGGCGAAGGGTATAAGAGGAGAGGTGTCAAGTATGGGGATTAGTAGTTAAAGGAGTGTGAAGGCAACAACATAAGGTGTTGTGAAGTGAGGGAGGGAGTTGTAGTCAAAAGTGTATGAGGACAAAGAAAATAAGTATGGAAGAGCTTAAATGGTCGTTAAATCGGTCAAAGTCCTGAATGAATCCTTAAACGAGTAGGTCAAGTAGTGTCACGCTCATGAAAAAGCCTGATCCTCCATCTTAGAGAGTCAGGCTAGGATTTTAGTACTTTATTATGGATTCGTCGCCCACAATCCAGCGGTTTTCAGGAATACGCGTGGATGAAGCTTTAATTGAGCTACGATTAACTCGGCTAAGTCTTCAGGTTGCATGGCTTTTTCTGGGTTACCGTCTGTTAGGTTATTTTCAAAGGCTAAATCTGTTGAGACAGTACTTGGGGTTAGTGCAGAGACTCGTACATTATGTTTACGAACTTCTAGCATTAATGATTCCGTTAAACCCATTACAGCAAACTTAGAAGCACTGTACGCACTTGTTACAGGAGCTCCCTTTGTACCAGCCGTTGAACTAATGTTAATAATATCGCCAGATTTTTTATCGAGCATTTCTGGTAAAGCGAGTCGAGTCGCATTATAAACCCCTTTTAAGTTAACATCGATAATGCTCTGCCATTCTTCAGGAGATAGGTCTAAGAAACCTCCGAATTTAGCAATTCCGGCATTATTAATTAAAATATCAATTGTACCTAGGTCATTTCTAATATGGCTGAAAGCAGCTTCCATAGCTGCTAAATCGCTAACATCTGCAGCAGCTGCAGATACGTTAATGTCATATTGATTAAGCTCTTCTGCCACTTTCTCAAGTTTTTCCATAGTTCGTCCAATAAGTCCAATATGAATACCTTCAGCAGCAAGTGCGAGAGCTGTTGCTCGTCCAATTCCTCTTCCAGCACCAGTTATAAGGGCTGTTTTACCTCGTAAGTCTTGCATAACGTCAACTCCTAAAAAACAAGATAGTGGTTATTATACATAGTGTTCGTTGAATTGTCTGGTTTCATGCCTATGAAATTACCTTGAAGAGATAATGAGTAGAAACAAAGTGAGAATCGTTAATTAGGATACTTTTTTTTCATGTGTTCTATTGTAGATGAAATGAGTTTTTTGATAACATCAGGATTTACGTCTGCTAGTTTATTAATATATACACATGATTTTCCTGTTGTATGTTTTCCTAATTCTGCCAATAAAGGCTCTCGATTTGGATCATCGGGTGCAAAGTAAAGACTAATCTTGGCTTTTCTAGGTGAGAAACCAGCAAGAGGAGCATCGCCCTCATGGCCTGATTCATAGCGGTAGTGATAAGAACCAAAACCGATAATACTCGGCCCCCACATTTTCGCTTCAAAACCAGATACTTCTTCATACATTTCTAGTAACTTAAATGCATCCGCTTGTTTTTTAGGGCTCTCAACAGATTCAATAAACTCAACAACACTACGGTCTGTTTCTTTTGTTTTTGGCTTATACATTTTAATGCCCCTTTCTTTATTGTTCAATTAACTTCTCTCAAAGCATAACGATTTCTTGCTAATGTTACAACTCGTATGGAAGTGAGGAAGAATGATAATTGAAAAATGCTAACCTAAATAGTAAGCTCTTACCTAAAGTTTTCTGTGATGTGAGAATAGATTATTTTATTTCTTATTATTATCTAATACATAGCTCACGATAAAGTGTATAGCAATGACTGTTAGAATAAATGAAAGATATGTATCATTAGTATCAAAATATGTTCCTATTATCATAAAAATTAAAAATGATAAGAAAACTAATAAAATTAAATATAGACCGACTTTACTCAAAAAATTCGCACCTCCCTGTATGCATACAAATCATAGTATTCCTTGTTATTTTTTATTTTCCTGCATAATATCGCCCATAAGTCACTTTTTTTCAAAACGAATATTATAGAGCTTAATCCCTCAACGCCATGAACAAATATGAAAGTAGTAGCGACTATTTAAAAATCTGGCACTGTTGCAACTCCATCACCAGAGTCGCACGCTCATAAAGGGGCATTGTCCTGTTAAGATGGATACCCAACTAACTTCAAGGCACAAACTATCATCCCTAAGCAACTTCCATACAAAAAAGCAGGAATTTCTATAATAAATGTTGAAACTATTAAAAAGACCGTTCTGTCTGTTGGGTCGGATAGAAAAGAAATGGGGGATATATCATGAGTGAGAGTGTAATTGTAGAAAGAAAAGAAGCGATTGCTATTGTATATTTAAACGAGCCAAAATCTCTGAATGCAATTGGTCATCAATTAATAAAGGGGTTAACCAATACGTTCAAAGAACTAGAAGAAGACGACTCAATAAAAGTCATTGTATTAGCAGGAAAAGGGAACTCATTTTGTGCAGGTGGTGATATCAAAATGATGGCCAACGATAGCTTGAGTCCACTTGAGACGAAACAACTTATTGATGATTTCACCGGCATTGTTTCTTACATGAGAAAAATGAAAAAAGTTATCATCGCTGTTGTTCATGGTTATATAGCGGGAGCGGGGATTAGTTTGGCTTTAGCATCTGACTTGATTTTAGCTGAGGAAAAAAGTCGTTTTGTCTTATCATTTAAAAATATCGCCTTAGTACCTGATTTAGGGTTGCATTATCATTTGCCTAGAATTGTCGGAGAACTTAAGGCAAAAGAGTGGATGATAAGAGGTGTAAACTTGAATGCTGAAGAGGCAAAAAAGGAAGGGCTTGTCAGTGAGGTCTTGAAGCAAGAGCAAATGTTTGAACGTGCTTTTGAATTAGCTTTAGAGATTTCAAATGGACCAACGCAAGCCTTTACTTATTCAAAACAGCTTATCCATGAGTCCTTCGATGCTTCTTTTGATGAGGTCATACAAAAAGAAAATGCGACGCAAATGCTTATGAGAGGGACAATGGATCACCGAGAAGGCATTCAGGCATTTATAGAGAAACGTCAACCAAAGTTTGTCGGGAAATAAGCGGAGTCAGTCACAGTGCCCAAGTTTTCCTATGTTCACCATGTATTCATATAATTTTGGAAAAACTAGAAATCTACTAATTGATATTGGGTGTTGTTAATTCTTGTTGCTCTTGAAGGTATTTTAGCAGCCGATCATGCTTTAGTTATTACGACAATTGTGAAACATTTACCAGATAAACAAAGGAAAAAAGCTTTATTTTATGGATTAGCTGGTGCGTTTGTATTCCGATTCGCGTCACTTTTCTTAATTTCCTACTTAGTCCATATTTGGCAACATCGAACCTTTCTCATTCTCCTACAAAAGATGAAGTTCGAATGTCGCAGAGCAAGCACGTACAAAACCTTTAATAAAATAATAAAAGTAGCCGTGATAAACCTTGATTTATCCGGTTTTTTAATTGAATTCAGTTAGGGATTTGGTTTGTTCATAAAAATTCCACGTGCTCATGCTCATTCATATAAGTCATATAGACTGTCCTTAAGAGGCTTTTTTCCCAGTTTTATTTATACCAAAAAGTAGGGTTTTGCTCTTTAACAGGTGGCTCTTCATGCAATTTGAAATTAGGCATCCTAATTGGAACTATACTCTCGATTTGATTTTGATTCTTGTTCTTTTCATACGATTTTTTGTGTGAGAAGTGCTCTAATTAATGGGTAAGTACGAACCCTAGCGGAGGGAATGGGGGCCGACTCCTGCAGGAGGAAAGGGCAGGCTGAGCTAACTTGCGTAAGCAAGTTAGCTCAGCGCCCGCCTGCGGAAAGAGTGCCCCCATTCCGGAGCGATCTTCGGAGAAGAGCACATCGCCTTTAGGGTAACTTTCACACAAAAAGAGGAAATCCTGTTGCAATAGGGAATTCATAAATACCACATCAATAAGGAGGGGTTTGTTTGAAAATTGCACAAGAGGTACTAGATTTCCATGGCTTATCAAGTGAAGAGGGTTTTCTTGCATTTATGTATCAGCTTAAAAAAGAGACATTAGCTCAAGTACTTGAAATGTCTTTCACAGAAATTAGCTTTGATCGCTTAGTGATGACGATGCCCGTAGGACCTAAAACACACCAACCGGCAGGGATTTTACATGGAGGAGCTTCGGTTGCTTTGGCGGAAACAGCGGCCAGTGTGGCAACGGCTATCCAAATTGATTTAACGAAATTTAATCCCGTTGGACTTGAAATCAATGCGAATCATCTCAGAAGTAAAAAGGATGGAATCGTAACAGCAACGGCAATTCCTCTACATAAAGGTCGATCAACGATGGTTTGGGATATTAAGATAACAGATGAGCAAGAGCGATTAGTCTGTGTTTCACGGTGCACGATGTCTATATTACCTAAGGAATAATGGGAGAAAGAAGGGGTAAAGGAGTGCAAGGGTATAACGTTTTAATGGTTTGCAACAAGGGTATGACGGAATTGTTAATGTGCAGCGAATAAAGAATCCATATAAAGGCTTGAGTAATCTAGTTGGTGGGAAAATTGAACATGGAGAGGATGGATTAGAAGCTGCTTACCGGGAACTCTTTGAGGAAACAGGTATATCTAAAACAAATATCACCCTCCATCATTTAATGGATTTTAGATACTATTTTCATCAATGTTATGTCGAAGTTTATGTTGGACGTTTAAATAATGAAGTAACGGTTTCAGGTGATGAACAGATATTATACTGGTCTGATTTGAATCAAGACTTTTTCGATATGTCCGTCTATGCTGGTGAAGGTAACATAGGTCATATGATTGAGCAAGTGAATTTGATTAAGGAAAAAATTCTAACTGATAGTCTTCCTCTTTCTCAAAAGTAGCCATACTTTCATCAATACTGTATTCGCAGAAAAAACGCTTAGGATTTTTCCAGGCGTTTTTTCTCAGGTGTTTATCAGATATTTACTTGAAATGGTTCAAACTTGCTCAAAACTCAAGCCTTCTTTTTTATACGTTTGCAGCATCGTTAAGAATGCTTGAACTTGTGGAAGTTGTAAGGAATGTTCATCATATGAAACCCATGTCTCGCGGTAGATCGTTTCCCCTTTTTTTTCTAAAGGAATAAACGTATACTCCTCTTCATTTAGACCTGTCATCGCCAGTCCGGGCAGGACAGTTTTACCAATTCCATTAATAAGGAGCTGCTTGGAGGTTTCCATTTGATCGACTTTTATTTTTGCTTTAGAGAGGTATTGTGGATTTTTGATTAACCATTCTTGAACGATTAAATGAAAGCTAGAGTCCGTTTGAAATTCTATCATTGGTTTTGGCGATTCAGGTTTTGACTTTTTTTCAATTAAAAATAAAGGGTCCTTAAGTAATAGAAAGCTATCCCCTATAGGTGGTTTTTCTCCACGGATGATTTGAAGATGGAAATGGTGAACGGAATGGATAATATCGCTAGAATGACCACTCATGAGCTCTAGTTGTACCTTGGGATAAGAGTGGAAGAATCGCTGTAAAAGAACGGGTAATAGATGTTGAGCTACAGTGGAGGAGACACCTAAAGACAACGTGCCTCCAACTTCATCTGATTCTGAAGCGAGTGAAAGGGCGACCTTTTTTTCTTGATCGACAACGCTTCGGGCGAACTGTAAAACCTTTTCTCCACTTGGAGTTATAAGGAGTTGTTGGGAAGTTCTTATGAATAATGTTTTTCCCCATTCCTGCTCGATATTTTTAAGACGTTGGCTTACAGCTGGTTGTGAAACAAGCAGAAGTTTGGATGCTCCTCGTACGGTTTTGGCTTCTTCAAGGGCAACGAGCAGGCGATAATCATCAATTTTCATGGTGATTTCCTTTCTGTATAAGTTTTTCTTATTGTATTGTATTGAAAATTTGTATTATTCTTATTCTCTCATGTTTCGTACAATAACACTAGGAAGAGTTGGTGGAAATGAAAGGAGTATGATTATGAATAACGAACAAATCAAAAAAGATGTGCAGGAACAATTCGGTAAGAATGCTCAAAACTATGTAACGAGTCAATCACACGCAAAAGGAAAGGATTTGGGTAAGTTATTAGAAATTAGCGAGTGCAAGAGTAACATGAGTGTACTTGATATTGCAACAGGTGGTGGTCATGTAGCCAATGCTTTAGCCCCACTTGTTAAACATGTAACGGCGCTTGATTTAACGAAAGAAATTTTAAAAGCTGCTGAGTCTTTTATTACTAGTAATGGTATTAAGAATGTTAGTTTTATAGAAGGTAGTGCAGATGAATTGCCATTTGATGAAGCTGTCTTCGATATGATAACGTGCCGAATTGCCGCGCACCATTTCCCTGAGGTCCACTCCTTTTTAAAAGAAGCTTATCGAGTGCTGAAGCCTGGCGGAATTTTTTTATTAATTGATAATGTTGCACCAGAACAAGACGACTTTGATCACTTTTACAACTGGGTTGAAAAAGCACGTGACTATAGTCATCAAAGAGCTTACAAAAAATCGGAATGGTTGAGGATGACAGAGGAAGTTGGATTTGAATTAAGGGAAATGCATCGTTTTGAAAAGGATTTTCATTTTGAGACGTGGTGTGAAAAGATGTCTGTTTCTGTTGATAAGAAAAAGGAATTAACTAATATATTCTTGAAAGCATCAGGAGAAGTGAAAAAGAAATTCTTGGTCAGAGATGATGATAGCGATCAAATTGAATCATTTCAAGGGCAATCAATCCTAATGAAGATGTTTAAGGTTTGAATTGTGGTGACGTTAGGAGGAAAAATCGATGCTGAAAAGAAAGTACGGAAATCGAGCGAATTGGGGTAGGGTACTGGAACGTCATTATCAGCAGAGCTTGGAAAAGGAGGGAGAGTTATTGTGATTCTAGGACTACATCATGTTCAGATTACGATACCAAAAGGAACAGAGGAAATGGCTCGGGCTTTTTATTGTGATGTATTAGGCTTAGTGGAAAAGGAGAAACCAGAATCTTTACAAGGTAGAGGGGGATTCTGGCTAAGTGCTGGTCATCAAGAGGTTCATGTTGGTACCGAGGACGGTGTTGAAAGGTTAGATACCAAAGCACATATTGCTTATTTGGTAGAGGATATCGAGTATTGGAAAACGTGTTTAAAGAAGAAGAAAATTGACATGCTAGATTCAATTCCTATTCCTGGCTATAAACGTTTTGAATTTAGAGATCCATTTGGTAATCGGGTTGAGATGATACAAATGATAAACTCTAGTACTGATTGATGTATGGGCGTGACTAGCTAATTCTATATGAGAGTTACTTAGGGCGATAGTTCGTGCCTTGAAGTTAGCCTGGTCATCGGTTTCCTTGAGTAACTGACACGTAGGTGTTTAATGTGCAGATACTGAGGCGGAACCACGTACAATAAGCATAAAGGGGCGTTTAATGTGCAGATACTGATGTCAAACTTTGGAGTAACTACACAAAAAGGCTGAACATGTCAGTTACTCGAAGGGCATGATGTCACAATGAGCTCTTGAGCTTAATGATTAGTCGTAACCTGTAAAACTGGAAGTGAACTTGGCGAGATTTAGTTCATCACTCAATGAACTTTATACAAAAACCTGCATGGTGGAGCCAAAACTGCTCCACCACCAACAAAGATGAAAGTGGTGTTTGGAACTTTAACTGTTGGCACGTCATTCAATTAGTTTTTGTTCATTAAATGAATAGTGTTAGATTGCCCACATGGAAATGTGTTTTTTATTTGATGAAATATTTGTATGAACATTTGCTTGGTAAGAATGGGGAGAAGCCTGTTAGAAACAGAGCCTCTGCCATGGCTTGATAGCCACAATCGTTTGGGTGCTGACCATCACAGGATAGATAGTTGTGTAAATAACTCTTAAAGAGAGAATAAGTATCAACGATTTGTACTTGTTTATTTAATTCAAGCGCATACAAGCTTTTGTTGAATTTTTGGATAATAGAGTCAAAAATGGCCACATTTTCATAAGGGTTATATAGATTAAATATTCGGATCATATAAGGTTTCGGGCACATTTTTTTTATTTTAGTGATGGTGGAAATGATTGCTTGTAAACAGTGGAATACTTGTTGGCTCACACTCTGTAGAGGTGCCAATGAACCAAAGATTTGAGCTTTTTCAAATGCATCTAAAAAGTCGCGACTACCTGCCGTAATAGTGATGATGTCTGCTTGATATATTTGTTTTTCGTACATTTTGTTACAGTTAATCATTTTAAAAAGTTGTTGAGTGGTCGAGCCTGTCTTAGCAATCATACATATTTGAACAGGTCGATTGAGTGTTTCTGCAACAAATTGAGAATAAGGTCTTACAAATCCTAAGTAGTCACCATTCCGATTACGGGAGGAACCGATTCCTACGGTAAGTGAATCGCCAATTGCTACATATTGAATCATTTGAAAAATCCCCTTTTTCTATTAAACTATTCGGAGCAGGACAACAGAGTAACGGCGCTTGTCCGTAGCCAAAAAATATTGTACTGGCAGGAATTTGTTCGCCAATAAGAGAATACTATGGAAAAGTTAATAGAAGAGGTGAGCCATCATTGATTCGCAAAAAGGGGTTCTATATGATTGTTGGTATTGTTAGTATCATGATTATTTTCGATACTTTCTTTTTTAAAGGTGAACTAGAGTTTAAGGAAGAAGCTATTCCTGAAGACGCCTTGGTAATAAATGGTTATGTTGTGGCGAAAAGATTCAGTTCTGTGTGGATAAGTGAGGAGCCTGTTCCCTTTTTCAAGCGAGTAGCTGGGTTTCTTAAAGGAAACTATGGGAGTTCAACGATTATTGTCACAAAGCATGAGCACTTTGAAGGTAGTGGTAGTTTAAGGAGTTTGAGTGTGAATCAGCCAATTCGAGTTTACGGTGATTATTTACGAGAGTCGTTCCCAGGTCAAATTTCTGCCTATGGAATAAAGGAGATTGAATAACGAAAACCACTGCCTGTACAATGATGTCTCAGACAGTGGTTTTTAAATTGAACGTAACGGTAATGATGCAAGCTTGAAAGCTTAACCAATTAATACATGATCCTCAGGATAACCAACTTTATTAGACTTTTTCTTAGTTGCTAATGCATAAGCAAGTGTTAGTGGTCCGAGACGCCCTACAAACATCGTTATCGAGACAATTACTTTGCCAATTGGTGATAACTCAGTCGTTAAGCCCATCGATAATCCAGTAGTACTGAAGGCGGAGGTTGCCTCGAAAAGAACTTCGAGGAAATGCTCTTCTAGCATACCTTCTGTAATCGTTAATAATAGGGCTACAAAAAGAACGCAGGCGAGTGAGCTCATGACGACTGCAAGTGCACGCATGACGGTTTCATTGGCAATCTTTCGTTGAAATACGTGGATTTGTCCACCACCCCGGAATGTATTAATGGTAGCTAATATAAGGACAACGAAGGTATTCGTTTTGATTCCTCCACCTGTTCCCCCAGAAGATGCGCCAATAAACATGAGAAAAATTAAAATCAGTTGTGAAGCAGAAAGCATACTATGAATATCGATCGTGTTAAAACCAGCACTTCGTGGTGTCGTACTTTGAAAAAGTGCTGCTGCTATTCGTTCTCCCCAAGTTAAATTCTGAAATGTTTCAGGATTCAAACTTTCAAGAACTAAAAGCAAGACAAAACCAATCACAATGAGTGCAGCTGATGTAGCTAAAACAATTTTGGTATGTAAGGAGAACTTTTTCCATGAACGCTTCTGAAAAAGCTCAACAATGACAATATAACCTAAACCACCGAAAATAAATAAAGTCATGATCGTCATATTAATGACAGGGTCACTCATATAACCGCTTAAGCTGTCAGACCATAATGCGAAACCAGCATTATTAAAGGCGGATACAGAATGAAAGAGGGCATAAAAGCTAGCTTGAGCTAAACCCATATCGGCAGACCATCTTATGGTTAAAATGATCGTTGCAATCAATTCAAAAATAAAGGAGATGAAAAAAATGTATAAGCTAAGCTGCAAGAGTCCTCTTCTAGATGTAGCTTGGGTTGTATGCTGTAAAACAATTTGCTGACGTAATCGGATTTTCTTTCCGAGTAATAAAGCAATCACGACACCTAAGGTCATAAATCCAAGCCCACCAATTTGCATGAGAATCATAATAACCACTTGCCCAAAGGTAGAAAAAGAGCTGCCAGTATCGATAACAGCCAAGCCATTCACACAGACAGCGGAGGTTGCTGTAAATAAGGCATCGAGCCAGCTTATAGATTCCCCAGCTGCTGAAATAGGTAATTTTAGCAAAAGTGTACCGACTGCTATAAAAAGTACAAAAGCAAGCAGAATGAGCCTAGGTGGACTTATATGCTTTTTGTACTTAACGCTTTCGCCCATATTTCTCCTCCATATGTTGGATATCCTGGTTACTTCCAAGCATTAGGAGAATATCACCATCTTGAATCGTGTTATCTGCCTTAGGGGAGACATTCATTGAATTTCCGCTTTTAATTGCCAAAATAGTTAATCCATACTTAGCTCTAATATTTAATTCACTTATTGTTTTCCCTCTCATCGATGAGTGAGCTGTCAATTCAAAGACATTATAGTCGGGTGATAGTTCGATATAGTCCACTAAAGTATCCGAGCTTAATTGTCTAGCTAAGCGAATGGCCATATCCCTTTCAGGATAAACGACATGATCCGCTCCAATTTTAGTTAATACTTTCCCATGAATCTCGGAGTTAGCCTTTACGGTAATTTTGGGTACGCCCATTTCTTTTAATAAAAGGGTCGTTAAAATACTATCTTGTAAATTGTCACCAATAGCAACGATTGCATGGTGAAACTCTTGGACCTGCAATTCATTAAGAACATCTTCATCTGTGCTATCACCTTGTAAGGCTTGAGTGGCGATTGAAGCCATATCTTCAACTAAGTTCATATCCCGATCAATGGCTAATACCTCATGTTTATTTTCAATTAGTGTTTTTGTCAAACTAGTTCCAAACCGACCTAAACCAATGACAAGAAATTGTTTTTTTTTCATTTGTTTATCCCTTCTAAATATCCACCAATAATTGACATGTGTTAAGAAGAATCATACAACTGTCAATTTTAGACGTCAATAGGCATTCAATTTAATGTAGGGGAGGAAGAGCAAATAATTAATAATGAAGCAAGAGGATCAAAATACATATTATTTGATAATTATGGTTGATGAAGGAGGAGAATGAATGAAAGGCTATGATAAAATGAAAGCAAAAGATTTAAGAGGGGATGACAATGGGGTATATATTGGAAGTAGCAAAAAAAACAGATGAAGAGATGCTTCAGCATTTAATGCAGTTTTACTTCTACGATTTTTCGGAATTTATGGATTTAGACGTTGAGAGCAGTGGCTTTTTTTCCGAATATCCGCTTCATGTCTATTGGCAGGAAGAAGGTAGATACCCTTTTAAAATTAGTTCTTCTAAGGGTAATTTGATCGGTTTTGCTTTGATTCGATATATAAAAGAGCGAAAAACTTATACGGTAGCCGAATTTTTTATGATGAAAAAATATCGACATCTAGGGTACGGGAAGGCTGTTGCACTAGAGCTATTTCAAAAGTTTGAAGGCGATTGGGAAGTTTTCCAAATTAATACGAATCAACCAGCACAACGATTTTGGAGAAAGGTAATTGCTGAACATACAAAAGGTGATTTTATCGAAAAACAATTCGAAAATAAAACCTTCCAAATGTTTAAAAGTGAGAGTGGGGATACATAAGATGTTGAGTTATGACGATTATTTACAAAAAGCTCAATCTATCATAAAGATTCCAGATTCATATCAATTATTAATTGAAGAAGTGCCAACAGTGGAGAATGTGTTAGATGAGGCTTGTTTTATTTGGATGGATGAGCATGAAGAAAATGGCGTTATTGTTAAGTTAGATAGGCAGGGTCATCTATTACGGGTGTCCAACGATATAAGAACTCTCTCTACGGTTCAATTAAATGAGCAGGAGCTAATGGAGCGTGCTCAATCTTTATTACTTACACATTACCCGTCAGCCCTCATTGAACTAACATTTACAAGTCAAAAGTGGAGAGAGGATCGAATTAGATTTGAGTATGAACGATATGCTTATGACATTTTATTGGAATCCTGTGGTGTTGTGATTGAATTAGCTCGTGATGGTGAAATGGTTAGCTTTGTTTATAATCAAATGAGCAGTTACCCAGACAAACCAAGTCATATAGTAGATAAGGAAATCGTTCTAGAGGAAATTTCTCGTTCGGTGGTTTTAAAACCAGTGATATCTCCACTATATGCGATCTTGCATCATGTCGACAATGATTCATTACGTCTTCTTTATCGTTTTTCAAAATATCCGATTAGTATCTATGCGGATCATTCAGAATTGTCATGGTGGGAAGAGTCAGAGGATGAGGGAGAAGAGAAGTTAAAGAACATTGTTTGGTCCAAAAAGAAGAGAAAGACGGATGTCACGATAGAAGAGATTGTCGGTATTTCCTTAGAGGAGATGGAAGTCATTCGTGAAGTCGACCATGCAGATGGAAAAGGAATCGTATGGCGCGATAAAGAATGGCAGCCGGTGAAGGAGCCGAAAAGTTTTGATACCTTTTTTAGGAATCGTTCAGAAGAAACGGTGAAAGCGATAATGGATCCAAAAACGGATAGATTACGTAGCTTTGTCTGGTTTAAAGAACGAGAAGGGGACTTGTGTTTAGATAAGCAGAGGTGTCTAGAAAAAGCCATTGAATTCATTGAACTTTATGCCCCAGAATACACACCTTATCTTTTATATAAGGAACGAGATGAGGAACTGTTATCCGTTGATGAGGAAACAGTAGCTACATTTTTATTTTCTTTGCATAACGGTACGGAAATTCCTGTTGAGCTTTCCGAAATGTTGGTCTCGATTAATCGTAAGAATGGTCAAGTAGAGCATTATATGAGTCCTACTATTGATCTTGATGAGCTATTGAGTTTACCAAGGCAGCCTACGATCTCTAAAGAGCAGGCAAAAGAAATATGGATGGAACATTTAGATGTAGAGTTAAAGTGGAGATTGGATTACGGAGAAGATAATCAACAGTCATTTAAACTAGTCTATGAAGCATACGAGCGGAAATCCGGGCATCGTATTCAATATATCGATGCATTAACAGGAGAAATGATTACACAAAGAGACTAACACATTAATGATATTTTTTATAAAGTCCCTTCAAACCCATTGAGAAATTTATGATCAATGGGTATTTATGATGTTTTGATTTTAGGTTTGTGTGGAAGACTAAAAAGAAAAAAGGGGTTTTATAATAATGAAAAAAGTTATGTTACTTATGATAGTAAGTGGTATGTTAGTTGCTTGTTCAAACCCAGAAGATGAAGTTTTGCGCACGCCAACTGATAATGTTGAAACGGATGGTATTAGCGATGTTCATGAAAAGCCCGATTTACTTACAGAAGAAATTGATGTTTCAATGGAGCGAGCTATTGAGATTTTTAATGAGCAATACTCGCCTGATGGTATTACTGAAATTGAGTTAGATAATGATCGTACATCGTTATATTATACGATTAAAGGAGCTAATTCCTCCAATGAGTTTGAATTAGAAATAGATGCACGAACAGAAGAGGTTTTAAAAGAAGAGCAGGAAGTACTCGATCAAAATGATTGGAATGAAGTGCAAGCAGAATTCTTAAACTTAGACTCTGTTATTCAAGCGGATGAGGCTATGCAGGTTGTTATAGATGAACAGCAAGGACAAATAGAGGGTTGGACGTTGAAAAAAGAGGATAATGTCGACATTTATGAAGTGGAACTACGCTTGGAAGATGGTTCAGATATCGAATTCAAAGTTGATGCTCAAAGTGGTGAAATACTAGCACGAGATGAATAACCAGTAGCATAAATGTCGGTCATGATCTGGATAAAGTGCGAATTGTAGAAGGAATCGAGGTATGCTTCAATGAAGCCGTGAAAATGGTGATCAATGCGGAGTAAATTGAATAACGCGGCAATGAAACTGTGAGAAGTGGGGTCCAATGCTGAGTAAAATGGGATACGCAGTCAATGAATCAGAAAAAAGAGGAATCAATGCGGAGTAAACCGAAATACGCGGCAATGAGAGGAAACAGAGGAGTCAATGCTGTGTAAATCGAAATACGTCGCTGAAGCTGTGAAAATGGTGAGCAATGCGAGGCAAATATAAATACGAGGCAATGAAGCCAGAGTAAGAGGCATCAATGCCAAGCAAGAACAGGCACATCTTCGCCACCATTAAGAATCAGAATGGTGTTTTATCCTTGAAGGGTAGCTATCACGTACATTGTACCCTAAAGAAGCACATATTGTCCGACAATATGTGCTTCTTTTTATGTGGTTAATCTGAATCCATTAATGTCTGCACCGTCACAAATGTGTAACCTCTCTTTTTTAACTCATCAATCATTTGTGGAAGGGCCTCGAGCGAACCATCTAATTGATGCTCCTCTGCTTGGAAATTATGTTGAAGCACAATAGAACCTGGAAAAGCGTTTGTCAAAACGGTTTCCAAAATATCCTCAGCCGGTAATCCGCTCCAGTCTAACGTATCAACCGACCACATTACATTAACAAGCCCTTTGTCATTAAAGAGACCGATATCAGCTTTCGTAAAAGCTCCATATGGAGGTCGAATAAGTGATGGTTTGCGGCCTACTGTATCTTGAATCAGTGATTGTGTTTTTTCAATTTCTAGTTGAACTTGCTCTGACCAGGTTTTAGTTAAGTTGGGGTGATTAAAAGTATGGTTACCAATGCCGTGACCTTCCTCGACAATCCGTTTCAAAATGTCGGGATGCTTTTGAACTTGCTTGCCAACAACAAAAAAGGTAGCGTGTACGCCTTTTTCTTTTAGAATGTCGAGAATAAGTGGCGTGTAATAGGTATCTGGACCATCATCAAAAGTTAAAGCGATAAAGCGGTTGTTTCTTGAACCTTGGGCAAAGTAATTAGGCTGTATGTCAATATTTGATTGAATAAAGGTCTTAGCAGATTGAGGCTCATAATGGCTCGTCATGCCTAGTTCTTCAATGACCGTTTTAAGTGGTACAAAAGTTTGGTCATCAAAGAGTATAGCTCCTGCCTTCAGCTTTTTTTCTTCCCAATTCTTTGTCTGTTCATTAAATGTTAGTAATGTTTTCTTATCCAGAGGCATTGAAAATGTTTGGTCATTCCCTTTAAATAAAACGGTCTGATATTCTTCATTCCAGTCGACTTGAGCTCCTGTTTCTTTAATGAATAATGAAGGAATATACACCTCGCCATCTCGCATTAAATAATGACTTTCAAATGGTTGGCCATCTACATAAAAGGTTGATTTCGCTAACATCGAGTCCTCTGCAGATACAGTTGAAACTAGCAAGAAAAGTAAACTAACACTACTAAGAAATGGAAACCAATATAATTTCCGCATGGGTATGTCTTCCCCCTCACAATCTTTGTCCAAAATTAGCCATTTAATTAGTTTTTCTCTTCATTAAGTATTTATGCATAGAATGATAAAATTTTAAAAAAGACAAATACGACCTATCTTTTCAAAAAGAAATATAGGTATTACGAACGTGCCTGTCATAAAGAGTGGGCAAACTCATACATTGTATTAAGGTGCGGAAATAAGCGGGAAGTCGGCTTATAGCAGCATTGAAAGAGACTGATAAAGGGGGGAATGAAAGATTATTCATGATGTTTGTCTATATATTAAAGGGGGAACAGAAGGTTAGTTGGGTACTTATATATGGAAGTTCTATTGAAAGCGTATTCATAGTTCCGTATAGTTGAATTCATTTTATTACTCATGAAAAGTTCTAGGATTAGTAAACGAGGACATGACGTTATGACAACAAACATCTAAGAATGGAGGTATTCGTATGTCTGCTTTTCTAGGTGAAGTAATTGGTACAATGATTTTAATTATTTTTGGTGGCGGTGTAGTTGCTGGTGCAAATTTAAAAAGGACATTCTCCAACAGTGGAGGCTGGGTCGTCGTTACACTGGCATGGGGACTTGCGGTGACAATGGGGGTTTTCGCTGTTGGTTCTATAAGTGGAGCCCATTTAAATCCGGCCGTAACACTTGGCTTGGCGGTAACAGGAGATTTTGCATGGGCAGATGTTCCACTTTATATGGTTGCTCAAGTTTTGGGAGCATTTATCGGGGGAGTGATTGTGTTTTTGCATTACTTACCTCATTGGAAAGCTACAGATGACGCTGGAGCTAAGCTATCTGTTTTCTCTACAGGACCTGCGATTCCACATACTTTCTCCAATTTACTAAGTGAGATGATAGGTACCTTTGTATTAGTCTTGGGTTTATTATTTATCGGAGCCAATAGCTTTACAGAAGGGCTTAACCCTATCGCTGTCGGACTATTAATTGTTGCGATTGGTATGTCTTTAGGTGGTACAACAGGATATGCGATTAACCCAGCGAGGGATTTAGGGCCACGAATTGCTCATTTTGTTTTACCTATTGCTGGAAAGGGTTCTTCCAACTGGAGCTATGCTTGGATTCCAATTGTAGGTCCTTTAATGGGTGGAGCATTAGGAGCTGTGTTTTATCAAGTTTTCTTCGTAGGTATGATCTCAACTATCACATGGGTTATATTAGGTGCAGTGGCTGCCATATTAATCTTAACGCTAATTTTTGGAAAAAAAGCGAGTGTATTAGCTTAAGGAAGGAGTTTTTTGATAATGGAAAAGTATATTTTAGCTATTGATCAAGGAACAACAAGTTCAAGAGCCATTTTATTTAATAAGGAAGGTCAAATTGTCCACACCGTCCAAAAGGAGTTCACGCAAATCTTTCCAAAACCAGGTTGGGTCGAGCATAATGCCAATGAAATTTGGGGTTCGGTTTTAGCGGTTATTGCTGGCGTTTTGTCTGAATCGGAGGTGAAGCCAAACCAAGTAGAGGCAATTGGCATAACGAATCAACGTGAAACGGCCGTGGTTTGGGATAAAGAAACAGGAGTCCCCGTTTATCATGCAATTGTTTGGCAGTCGAGACAAACTAGTGGGATTTGTGAAGAGCTAAAAGCGGCTGGTCATAATGACCTTTTTAGAGAAAAGACGGGGTTATTAATTGATGCCTACTTCTCAGGAACTAAAGTTAAGTGGATATTAGACCATGTGGATGGTGCAAGGGAAAAAGCAGAGAATGGACAGTTGTTATTTGGAACGATGGACACTTGGTTAATATGGAAGCTTTCGGGTGGGGCGGCACATGTAACCGATTATACAAATGCTTCTAGAACCTTAATGTTTAATATTTACGATTTGAAATGGGATGAGGAGTTATTAGACATTTTAGGTGTTCCAAGTTCAATGCTTCCAGAGGTCAAGCCTTCCTCAGAAGTATATGCCCATACGGTTGATTTCCACTTCTTTGGGCATGAAGTTCCGATAGCTGGTGTGGCAGGTGATCAGCAAGCTGCTTTATTTGGGCAAGCGTGCTTTGAAGAAGGTATGGCTAAAAATACGTACGGTACCGGTTGTTTTATGCTAATGAATACAGGAGCAAAAGCTGTTCCATCTAATCATGGACTATTAACTACGATTGCTTGGGGGTTAGATGGTAAGGTTGAGTACGCGTTAGAAGGAAGCATTTTTGTTGCTGGTTCGGCCATTCAATGGTTGCGAGATGGTCTTCGTATGTTTAAGGATGCCAAGGACAGTCAACAATATGCTGAAAAAGTTGAATCAACAGAAGGGGTCTATGTAGTTCCAGCTTTTGTTGGGCTGGGAACACCATACTGGGATAGTGACGCAAGAGGAGCTGTTCTTGGTATAACACGCGGGACAACAAAAGAACATTTTGTTCGAGCGACTCTTGAATCTTTAGCGTATCAGACGAAGGATGTATTATCGGCTATGGAGGCAGATTCAGGAATAGAACTAAAAACGCTAAGAGTGGACGGTGGAGCTGTTAAAAATGACTTTTTGATGCAGTTCCAAGGTGATCTCTTACATGTGCCAGTTGAGCGCCCAGAGGTCAATGAGACGACCGCTTTAGGTGCTGCGTATTTAGCTGGACTTGCGGTAGGATATTGGGAAAGTAAAGAAGAGATTGCCAAACAGTGGGCCATTGATCAATCATTTGAACCGGCGATGGCTCAAGACGTTAGTGATGAGCTTTATAAAGGCTGGAAGAAAGCGGTTGCCGCAACGCGAGCATTTAAATAACTTAGCAGAGGTGGTCACTAGTCAAATAGTGATCGCCTTTTTTTGAGGCTTACATAGAGAGTAACAGACAGAGATGACTCATTCATCCTATATAGGGATAAGGTCTATATGCAGAAACATATAAGGGTGACATTGGTTTCATTTTGAGTGTTTACACGTATATAATAAGTAAAATTCTGGTCGGAATATGGTAATATATTGAATGTTCTAATTGTTGTAAGTGATTTATACCGACCATATCATGACTGAAGGGAAGAGCAATATGAAAAGAACAATGTATATGATCACGTTCATACTATCTTGTATCTTATTCATCAATGGATGTAGTCAAGAAAAAGTTGAGCATACTGATGAAATGGAAGAAGAACGAATTGTTGGTGATAATGACCAAGTGAATAAGTCAAAGGAGGAATTAGACGAGGAATACGAAGTAACAACAACACTTGATAGTGATGTGGTGATTGATGGTACGTTCATTGTTGATGAAGATTCAATGAGAATAGAAGCGACTACCAATCTATTACCTGGAACTCGTGTAAAGGTCGATCGTTACATGGAACCGTTCCGTAATCGAATTGTGATGGGTATGTTAACAAATGACGATACAGAAGTATTGGAGGATGGTCGAATTATTGTAGAGATGGATAGTCCATCGGAATATCAAACAGGGAAATTTATAGAAGTGGCTCTTCAAGTAACACCTTCATCACAAACGAAAGAATTAGAGGAGATTTACGGGGAGAAGGGTGAGAATTTTACTGGACCATTGGTTTATCAAGATGAATTACTGGGAGAATTATATCAAAAAATATTTTTACCAATTTATGTGTTTGTTGAAGCAGAGCCCTTTGAAATGGATTTACCTAAGCCTGAACGTGACGATAAACCAGCCGATTATGGTGATACCGAAATATGGATTGACTACGAGTTAACGAATGACCATCAATTCTATTATATAGAAGGAAATACCAATTTGATTGAAGGTATTACGATTGCAGGGGGCTACTTTACCTCTAAGCATACGAATACGCCACAGTCATGGTATTTTAATCAAACGATGGTTGAACCGGATGGAAGCTTCAAATTAAGAATCGCTTATACATCTCAGTCACCAGAAGGGTATATTAGAGTTCAAAGTACATCAGGTTTAATAAGTAGACTTAGCCAACTAAAGAAGGAGACTTATGGAGAAAAATTTGAACGAATGTCTGGTGAATATGTGGAAGAACTTGATGATGGTTCAAAAGAAATTGCTTTTGAAATCGTACCAGATCCACCACAACTAGCAGTACCGGAGGAAACGAATTTTACTTCTAGTGAAGAGGAATTAAAGGTTGGGATGCCAGATGAGGTTTTATTCGAATTTGACAGTAGTGAGTTAAAGGCGGAAGCATCTGAAACTTTAGACGAAGTTATAAAGGTTTTAGAGGAACTTCCTGAGGGGACCGTCATTCACATTGATGGCCACACGGATAGCGATGGTGATGCTGATTATAATCAAGCTTTATCGGAAGCACGAGCAGCAGCGGTAGAGGCATTTATAAAAGAGCATAGCTCGATTCAGCACTTAGATATTTCGGCGTATGGATATGGTATGTTCAAACCGATAGATTCTAATGAAAATGAAGATGGCAAAGCTCGTAATCGACGTGTTGAAGTCGTTATTAATCCTTCAGAATAATGAAAAGCCAGCCTAATAAAAGGCTGGTTTTTCATTTACAAGCAGTAAATTGAAAATTAATTTTGAATATTATTATATTGTGAGTAGTATTACCTATTATTAAATGAAATAGTGCTTTAAAAGAGTGGAGAGGAAAGAATTTGAGGAAGTTTCATTTCGTTATACTTATCATTATAAGTGTTGTGCTTATTTTTAGTTATCACGAACAGAGCTCACAAGGAGAACTCATTGAAGAAGAAAAAATTTACGATGTGCAAGTAAGTGATGAATTGATAATTAGAGGTGTACAATTAGGCACGAACAAACAAGTGGCTTTGCAAAGATTTCTTTCTAATCAACCCATTATGAACCAATTACTATCTGTTACTTCCATACAATATCAAGAACATTCAATTGCCTTTGATGAAGAATCTGTAGTGGCGATGAGTACTTCCGCACAAGATTGGCAAACAACAGGAGGGCTCCCAATTCACGGCACAAACTATCGCCCATAAGTAACTTTCATATAAAAAAAATTATGTTACGCTATAAGAAGAAGCAATGGAATACTCGTCGTATTCTTTCTAAGTAAGGGATCATGGAAGGAGTAATTATGACAAATACAAACCAAAATAAAGCAGGGTGGCACTTAAGACAAAGCTACCTTTCATTACCAGAAACATTTTACAGCAAGCAAGAGTTGCAATCTGTAGAAGACCCACAGATTGTATATGTAAACGAGGACTTAGCAAAAGAGTTAGGCTTAGAAATAGAGCAGTTATATAAGGAAGGCTTACCTTATTTTTCTGGAAATAAAGCATTTAAAGGAATTCAACCATTAGCACAAGCATATGCAGGCCATCAATTTGGACAATTCACGATGCTAGGGGATGGTCGAGCGGTTTTACTCGGTGAACATGTAATAGAAGGAGAAAAGACAGTTGATGTTCAGCTTAAAGGCTCTGGTAGAACGGTATTCTCACGAGGTGGAGATGGTCGAGCGGCATTAGGTCCAATGATTCGTGAATTAATCATGAGTGAAGCGATGTATGGATTAGGTATCCCAACAACGCGAAGTTTGGCAGTCGTGACTACGGGTGAGCCTGTTTATCGAGAAAATGTGCTAGAAGGAGCAATTTTAACAAGAATTGCTAGTAGTCATATTCGTGTTGGAACATTTCAATATGCCGCAGCAAAAGGAATCAAAAAGGAACTTCAGGCGTTAGCTGATTATACAATAGCTAGACATGATCCACAGCTAGAACATCATGAACAAAAATATGTTGCATGGCTGAAAGAAGTGGTTCGAAAACAAGTTCAATTAATAGCAAAATGGCAGTTAGTCGGTTTTATACATGGGGTCATGAATACTGATAATATGGCTATCAATGGGGAAACCATTGATTATGGACCTTGTGCGATGATGGATAGCTACAATCCAGCAACCGTGTTTAGCTCAATTGATCGACAAGGACGCTACTCATACAGTAATCAGCCCTATATGGCAGCTTGGAATTTAGCAAGATTAGCTGAAGCGATGCTACCCTTGTTGGCTGAAAATGAAGAAGAAGCCTTAAATCAAGCCCAATCGATTATCTCGACATTTGGATCGCTATATGAAGCAGAATACTTGCAGGGGATGGGGAAGAAGCTTGGCTTATTCACTCTTGAAGAGGGTGATAAGGAGCTTATCCAAGGATTACTTACGTTAATGGAAACATTTGAAGCAGATTATACGAATACATTTCGATCCTTAACGTTCAAAACGCTTGAAGAAGGTAAGTTATTTCAAGCTGACCAGTTTAAGAGTTGGTATGAGATCTGGCAAAAACGTTTAATGAGGCAGGAGCAAAATGAAGAGATGATAAAACAGCTAATGCTTGAAAATAATCCTGCAATCATAGCCAGGAACCACATCGTTGAAGGGGTTATAGAAGCGGCAGTGGATAGAGGGCAAATGCAACCATTACTTGAGCTGCTTCAAGTGCTAAAAAAACCTTATAGTTCTACCTCTATTCCAGCTAAATATGCAAAAGCACCGGGCAAGGATTTTGATGGGTATCAAACTTTTTGTGGTACTTGAGCTTATAGACTCATCATATGAATAAATCAATGGACATAACCTCAACTTAACAGTAGGAGGTGTGTAAATTGGGAAGAGACCGACAAGAAAAAAAGTTACGGGAAAGCGGTAAAGTTGAATCTGATCGCGATGTTGGCTTGCGTTATAAAGGGGCGACAAAAATGTCAAGCTCTGAAGAGGCAAGACGGTTAAACGATGGTAAGAAGTAATAAATGATAAACACTTACGTTTTTTGGCTCATAGCACAAAAGCTATGAGCCAAAACTTTGCTGTGAATCCCGCTGCACTTATGCAACATTCAACCAATAATTATTGGTGCTTGTAGCTTTTTGTTAATTTTAAAAGTAATTGTGCTTGTTTTTCTAATTTAAAACCAATTTGTTTATTCGTATTAGCTAATTCAAGCGAGTGCTCGCTAATCTTTAACATATCCTCAGCACTTGCATTTGTTTCTTGGGAAATTGAAGATAATGACTCTGCTTGTGCTTCTAGCTTTGGTAATACGTGTTGAATTTGCTCGTAGGCATTTTCAGCTTGCCTGAGCTGCTCATTAACTTGTTTTATTTCATGAATGAGCTTTGAAAAAGAGCCTTGCGTTTGTACCGTCTTCGTTTTGCTTGTTTCTACTTTTTTCAAAATGTTGTAACAGTGATCGCTAGCTAAGGTTGTTATTCTCTCCATATTAGCAGTCATTGAGGTGATCTGTTGAGTAGAAGTCGTTGATTGTTCAGCAAGACTTCGTATTTCCTTAGCAACGACAGAAAAACCATGTCCCTCTTTACTTGAGCGTGCTGCTTCAATGGATGCATTAAGAGCGAGTAATTTCGTTTGCTCTGTGATTTTTTCAATAACCGTAATATTGGATGTGATCGAATTAGAATGTTGCTTTACGTCTAACATCGTTTCGGTAAACTGTTGGAAATCCTTCATCAATTCCTCAATAAAAAATAAAAGCTCGGACATGTTTTCATTGCCGCTGTTCGCTTGTAAAGTCATTTCGACAGAACTCATTCCCACTTGTTTCATTTGCACATCCATATTATGCAACTTCGTTTTCGTATCGAGAAGTCTGTGGACATTTTCTTGAGAGCTAATAGCCGTTTGTTCTGCACCTGATTGGACGGTGTGGATCGCTGCTAATAATTGCTGACTGGATGATAATGTTTCATTAGCTGACTTCTTTAGCTGTTGACTATTACCATCAAGTTCAGTTGTCGTACTCGTCAACTCTGAAATCAGCTCGCTTATTTGGACAATCATGTCATTATAGCTATTTTGTAAAGAACGTATCTCAGGAATCTTGGACACTTGCGAGTGAACACGTTCTAAATAACCTGTTCGGGCGTTTTTCATAACAGAGCGAAGACTTAGTAGTGGTTTCGTCATAGAACGTACAAAAAAATGAACTGTTACAGCAGCGATGAGAAAACTAATCATAATCATAATGACAGAAAACGTTGCAATCTGAGACACAGGCTCCATATAAGAATCAGATTGAGTGAGCATGATATATGTCCCATCAATCTCAGGAAGTTGCTTATACGTAATTGTAAGATCTTGGCCATCAATAGATGTGTGCAAAAGCCCTTGACGTTCTGTTTCTATTTGTTCTTTTATGACTTCAGGTATAGTAGGTAGCGTATGTTCACTAACTTGAAATGGTTTAATAACCCCATCAACCATATAGGCAAATTCAGTTGGTAGTTGATTGTCAGTAAGTTTGTTTTGTTGATTTCGTATATTTATTTCAAGCTGCTGCGTGAAATAGTCATGGTCACTGATATAAACAAAATTTAAATTCTGTGCTATATATTGAATTAAATCAGCCTCTCGTAAAAGCTGATTTTCAGCCATCGTTACAGCTAAATCTTCAGCTTTTTTATAAGAGCTTATCCCAACAATCGAAGTAGATATTAATAGAAGTAATAAAAAAATAGTCAATAACCGTGTATGTAATGTTAATTTCACCCTTCATTCCTCCTGATGCTTTTAGCCTATAAAAAGCTTACAAGAGCAATGTAAATAGAATGTAGTTTTATTGTAAAGAAAGGATAAAATTGTATGATTTATGGGGGGATTAATGGAATGATTCTAGCTGTTTCTTGAGATGTCTTTGGTATTCGGACGTTAAAACTTTAGCTCCGTTTAAGATGAGTGAAGCATAGTAGTCACCCGGTTTAATTTCAGTTGCTTCTTTATGAACGACTGTATAAGTAGAGACATTGAGCCATTTTTTTACCTGATAAAGAAAGACAGAAACGTTTATTCTCTCATAAAATGTGGGAGCTCCTTCACGGTAGTCAAGGGCGATAAAATTAGGAACCTCAAAGACAACACCCTCTAAAGAGCCACCTTCAGATTTAACGATATCGGCTACACCACCTTGCCTATTTTTAGAATATTTTGTAAAAGCAAGTCGGTAGTTCTCTAACTTGGCGGGTCCTACGAATCTAGCTTTCTCTACATCTCGAGCGATATCTTGAACATCCATGCAACTTCCATAGGCAAAATATAGGGGCATATATCAATCTCCTCATTTCTTGTTATAAGATTTATTATAACTATATCACAAGAAAAATCTTTATATTTAGTAGATAAAGAAGTAATATGGGTCAGTTCATTTTAAAATATTATTTTAANTGAAATTATATTTTGAACATTTACATAATTTTTACAAACTATTTTTTAGGGATTAGGAGGAGGTTTTACTGTGAAAAAGCTAATAATTGGTTTTGTTACACTTATTTCATTTACAGCAATGGTAGCCTGTAGTACCGATAGTTCAGATGATGGGGGGAGTGATGGAGAACTCTCAGGTGAGATCGTCTTTAATACGATGGAACTAAGCCCAACATTTGACGATTACATTATGGGGATGATTGAAGAATTTGAGAAGGAACACCCACATGCAACAGTGAGATGGGAGGATGTCCCAGCAGCCCAAATTGAACAAAAAACGTTAACGGAGGCATCTGGTGGCAATATGGCTGATGTCGTGAACTTAAATCCGCGCTTCACGAAGAAATTAGCAGGAGTCGGAGCTTTATTAGACATGGATGAAGCAGCTGCTGATTTTAAAAGCACTTATCCTGAAGGATTGTGGAGTTCTGGTGAAGTGTTAGGCACTTCCTATGCGGTTCCTTGGTATTATACTTCTGGTGGAGTCTTGTACAATCAAGAAATCTTAGCTGAGGCTGGCTTTAAGGAACCACCGGCGACGATAGAAGAGGCTTGGGAAATGTCAGAAGTTATTTATGAGAAAACAGGAGCAATTGGTGGGGCTTATACAACAACTGCATGGCAAGATTTATGGATACTATTTCCAACCATGGGTATCGATTTAGTGACAGAAGACGGTAGTGAAGCTGCATTTAACACGCCTCGTGCATTAGAGTTACTGGAAGAACGTAAAGCTTATCATGAAAAAGGATTAATCCCAGATGATATTTTATTAGATAATAGTTTGGCTCGTGAATGGTATGCAGATGGTCGATTAGCTTGGTGGTCTTCAGGTCCTCAGCTTTATCGTCAAATTGAGGATTCAGCCCCAGCCATTTACGAGATTTCTGAAGCCGCACCTGGATTTATAGGTGATGCCGGAACGATGTACTCAGCTATTCAAAATCTAGTTATATCTAATCAGAGTGACCACAAAGATGTGGCGGTAGCCTTTGTTGAATTTATTACAAATCCTAAAAACCAACTTGAATTTGCGACGTTAGCTGCGATTTTACCTGGTAACGCTGAGGCAGCTGAAGATGAATTCTTCTTTGCGGGAGAGGATTCTGATGATCCAGAAGAAAAAGGTCGTTATTTATCGGCATTATCTATGGATCAAGCCGTGGATATGGCACCTCCGATTGAAAATGCGAATCAAATTAATACGATTTTGAATGAAGAGTACGTGGAAATGCTAATCAACGGTAAAGACCCACAACAAGCATTAGACGATGCTGAGGCACGTGTGAACGATATTTTAAACTAATGAAATCAGTGCGAAAAGGTCGGCTATGTATAAGAGTATGAGGCATACTCTTGTGCATACTCTGACCTTTTCTATATTTTAGGGGATTTGAGGTGCGAATATGATTTACAGAGCATGGCATGCATGGCTATTTTTATTACCTGCATTATTATTGTTGCTTGTATTTAGTATTATTCCAATATTTTGGGTCATCTATCTTGGCTTTACTGATTATAACGTATTTAGTCCACCGCAATGGGTAGGGATAGAAAATTTTCAAGCTCTATTTGGTGATAGTAAATTTTGGACGGCTTTAAAAAATACATTTTTATATTGGATATTAGTAACACCGGCTATTACGATTTTTTCTTTATTTTTAGCCGTTCTTGTTAATCAAAAACTAGTAGGTATTAAACTTTATCGGCTTTCTTTTTATTTCCCTGTGCTTGTTTCCGTTGTTATTACGGCTCTACTATGGAAGTGGATGTTTGCAACAGATGGCATTTTTAACTTTTTATTCAGCTTAATTGGTGTTGGACCGGTCAGTTGGTTAACGAGCTCTAGTATGGCAATGATTTCGGTCGCTATCGTTACAGTTTGGCAAGGCTTAGGGTATTACATGTTGATTTATTTAGCTGGGTTACAATCTGTTTCGAATGAGTTATATGAGGCCGCAGAAATGGACGGAGCGGGCTTTGGGAGGAAGCAGTGGAGTATTACGATTCCAGCTATGAAACCGATTATCTTTTTTGTCAGTGTCATTTCAACGATGGGAGCATTTAAGGAATTTACTTTAATGCTTGTTATGACCGGAGGCGGACCCGTGAATGCGACTACGACACTTGTTTATTTAGTCTTCCAAGAAGCATTTGAGCAGATTAATTTCGGTTATGCTAGTGCGATTGCAACGGTATTGTTTGTGATTATTTTACTAATCACGTTAGTGAATATGAAAATTCAGGACAAAAAAGGGGAGGGACGAGTTTAGTGGAGCCAAAATTAAGTAAAGACCTTCATAAAAAAACTAGATTTTATCAGAAGTTACATTTTAAACGTCATGTTGTGTCTTATTTTTTATTAACCTGTATCGCGTTGTTTACGATTATTCCATTTGTATGGACGGTTTCGACGGCATTTAAAGGACCTAATGAGTCTTTATTTACGATGCCTCCTTCTTTTATTCCAAGTGACTTTACATTTAATAACTTCATACAAGTGTGGACTACATTACCGATTCCTCTTTATTTGTGGAATAGTGTCATCATTACATCATTTGGTGTATTGTTACCTATTGTTATCGCTACGTTAGCTGGTTTTCCATTGGCTCGAATGAATTTTAGAGGGAAGAAATTGGTCTTTATTATCATCATTGCTACAATGATGATTCCGACTGAAGCGACGATGATTCCTATTTATTTAATACTTAATGAACTGAACTTAGTCGGAACATTTGCAGGGGTTATTTTTCCGACAGCCGTGAATGCTTTTGGTATATTTTTAATGAGACAAGCGTTTTTATCGATTCCAAGAGAAATCGAGGAATCTGCTGTCATTGATGGAGCCCATGTTTTTCAAATATGGTTCAACATTTTGTTGCCGATGGTCAAACCAATGATGGCAACTCTTGGCATTTTAAGTTTCATTGCTGCTTGGAATAGCTTTTTATGGCCATTGATTATATTAAGGGATCAATCGATGTATCCTTTGACATTAGGGTTGTATCGGTTAGAAGGAGCATTTGAGGCAAGCACTCGAGAGGTTGCGGCAGGATCGATTATTGCTCTTATTCCGATTTTAATTGTCTTCCTTCTCTTGCAGAAGCACTTTATTAACAGTGCAACTTCAGGTTCTATAAAAGGGTAGGTGCTGAGTTCTGTATTGTGTGAAAGTCAATGGGGCAACTCATTTCTCAAGGGGAATATACTATTTGGTCTTTGTATTTGGTCCATTTTTGAAAACGAAATGACCTAATAGTCGAATGAATTCGTAAGGAAGCAAAATGACGAGCAAATTTAAAGGCACAACCCAACGTTCCTAAGTTACACTTTCATACAAAATCCACATGGCGAAGCTCGGAACACTTCGTCACTAACAAAGAAGAAAGTGTGAGGAGCATGATTTTCGAGAGCGACGAGCAGTGCTCCGCACATCGCCTTTAGGGTAACTGTCACTGCATTAAACATCACTATTATAAATTTGATAATATCCGCATTTAATCAAGACAATCATAGGACTATCTCCTTATTTCATGATAAAATAATTGTTATAACAACTTATGAAGCGAATGCATATGAATTGACGAAGCTAAAATGAGGGGGATTGTGATGAGTCATATGAAAGGCGGATTAGTTATTTTAAAGGATACGTTAAGTG
Organism: Alkalihalobacillus pseudalcaliphilus; assembly: GCA_001038565.1. Classification (GTDB taxonomy): domain Bacteria; phylum Bacillota; class Bacilli; order Bacillales; family Bacillaceae_D; genus Alkalihalobacillus; species Alkalihalobacillus pseudalcaliphilus. The sequence continues at coordinate 299,938 of LFJO01000006.1, read as the reverse complement.
GTCTACCGCCATCTGAGCAGAGGCTAGCTCAGTTTATAATTAAAAATCCGGAAGAGTCCATTTTAATGACAGCTATGACCTTAGGGGAGAAAAGTGAGACTAGCAGTGCCGCTGTAATTCGATTATGTAAGTCACTAGGATTTAGTGGATTTCAAGAATTGAAATTAAGAATTGCTGGTGACCTACAGGTTGATTCGGTGGAAGGTAATCGGGATATCGAGCGTGATGAGGATTTTAGAAATATCGTATCAAAAGTTAATGCAAATACGTTACAAACTCTAAAAGAAACGGTCGATATTATGAAGTTTGAACAATTAGAAGAAGCAGTGAGGGTATTAATTCATGCCAAGTCCATCATATTTGTTGGTTTTGGTGCTTCTAATCTTGCCGCACAAGATGCCGAACAAAAATTTATGCGAATTAATAAGCAAGTCAATTCTTATTCTGATGTTCATGTTGCAGCCACAGCCATTGCTAATAAAGGCCCTGAGGATGTGATTGTCGGTATTTCGTTTTCCGGAAACACACAAGAGGTTACTAAACTATTGGAAATTGCTAAAGAGAACCACTGTCAAACAATTAGTATTTCAAAGTATGGTAATTCTTCGATCACGAACTTAGCTGACATCAATCTTTATATAACCGCAGGTAATGAGTCAACGTTTCGGAGTGGAGCAACAGCGTCAAGAATTGCTCAGCTTCATATGATTGATATTCTGTTTATGTGCTACGCCTCCAAAGAGTATGACGAAACGATTCAATTTTTAGATCGCACAAGGAAAACATTAGATAGTTTTAAAGGTAAAAGGAAAAAAGGAGTTTAATACAACTCCTTTTTTTAGTAAATGAGGCATCACTTTTCGTTGCGATGCTCTTAAATCTATTTTTTTTAAATTCAACTTAAAACCCATGATGAACCTGGTGGAAAAGGGATTAATGTAGTAGGTCTTACATGCGTTAGATTGCGACGTTTTAGCATCGGTTTTTGAGGATGAATGACCGGCTCCAAAATTCAGAAATTACTGAATTATAGATCTGTCAAACATGAGTTTATTGTAATAGAATCTGAGAGTAAGCGGTGAAGCTTTCTCAGAGGAGATAAGGGAGGTAAAAAAAGCTCTCATAAAAAGGGCATAGTTTACCTTTAAGATGACGGAGCATCTTGTTGCTTCGTCATTTTTTGATCTGCTGATTACCTAATATCTTAAATGTAAGATAAATGATAAAAGGATTTATAGAAGAAGTGACGAATTAATTATGACAAAGAAATATTAAAAAACTTATATTATGACTTAAAAGATTTTATGAAGGGGGATCATGTTTGAACCTTAAAGCGTGTTTAGTTGATTTTTACGGTACAATTGTACATGATGTAGGTTTAGTTATTCATGAGGTGAGCTTGGAAATTAAGAGCGCGACTCCCATTCAATCAGTAAGTGTTGAGGAAGTGTCTCTATATTGGTGGAATCAATTCTACCATTTATTTAACAAGTGTACGGGTATCCAGTTTCAGACGCAAAGAGAAATTGAAATAGAATCGTTAAGGAGAACATTGATCCATTTTCAAGCTCCGTTAGATGCACAATCTTTAGGGGAAAAAATGTTTGAACAATGGCGTAGGCCAGCCATTTATCAAGATGCTATTTATTTCCTAAATAAAGTAAAGCTGCCCATATTTATTGTCTCAAACATTGATCGAGTTGAAATTATGGAGGCTCTTGATTACCACGGACTTGAAGTAGATGGTGTCGTGACGAGTGAAGATGTGCTCTCTTATAAACCAAAAGGTAAAATCTATGAAGAAGCACTTCAATTAACTCAATGCAAAAAAGAAGAAGTTGTCTATATTGGCGATACATTAACCATTGATGTTGCAGGAGCCATTGATATAGGAATGAAAACGATTTGGGTGAATCGAACGAAACAAACTCATCCAGTATCGATAAAACCAACTATTACGGTAAACGATCTGTATGATGCCGTCTCGCATCTTGAAGCAATTGAAGTCACATAATAAGTAACTTGGATTACAATGTAAGCGGTTCGAAGCAATGACTGCCTGTAAAAAGATAGTATGTATAAGCACAAAATGAATTTATAACTAGTTAACTGATAAAGGTAGCGAGTACAAGGTATGGTCAAGTAATAAATCCAACCGATCGTACGAACAGTATGTTTTAGGTAATAGAGAATAAATACTTCATGAACGTGTTACTGTAAACCCACATGGCAGAGCTTAATTCACACTATCAAAACATGGAAATAGGCACTTTCCTTTTATTGAGATTCGTACATCAGCATTAAATAACTTTCATAAAAAAGCAACAGGAAATCCCTGTGGCTTTTTTGGTCTTGAACAAAAACTAACACTATCAAAAAAGACCTATAAAAAAGGTAAGCCTATTCAAATGATACATCCATTTATAAGAAAGTAGGAATATTATATAAAGTTTATAAATGAATCATATAAAAAAACGAAGATACCTTAACAAATCATGAGTAATATTGAGTATTTCTTTGGATAATTACTTGTGTTAAAACGATGCATTTCAGTGATAATCATTTCCTTAGAAGTTAGTAGAAAACGATGAATTCGCTCATGTAATTATAAATTCGATACATTTTTCAGAAAACTTTATGTTACACTTCCGAATGTAAACGTTTACATATTGCGTTTTAATTGGGAGGTGAGTACATGACGGTAGTAACCCAGCGGACGAAAACATGTTGAGACCCCCGTGGGACGTAGTGGCGGGCTGAAATCCACTGGTGTGCCAGTTAGTTCAGCGCCACGCGGTTGTCGTGGATCATGATTTTCGGTAGCGGCAAGCAAAGCTCCGCATATCAGCATCAGCATCAACTTTCATATAAAAGAAGGGAGAAAAATGAATGAATAAAAAGACTAAAGCTTGCAGTCATTTATTTCTAGTATTTATTCTTGTGTTTTCGAGTTTATTTGGTTCGCTTGGAGCAGCAATGACAGTTAGTGCCGAGGAACTAGAACGTGAAGAATTTTATGACTTTCATACAGATTTTGAATCTGACCAGCTTGGTGAGGTGCCCTCTCATATGGATGTGAGTGAAGCAGGGGGAACGGTACGTATTGTTCAAGAACCCAGTAAGGAAGAAAATCAACTTGTGTTTTTGGATGATACAAGTGAACAAACCCATGTGGCTTTAACGAAATCAACCCCTCGCCTTGTAGGTGATGTTTCCGTTGAAATGAGATTTATGCAACCTACTTATACGAGTGCCACAAAGGTTATGAGAGTAAAAGGAGATGGAACGGCTGCGACGATTGAGACAAACGGAGGAGCTATCAATTTTCGAACGGGAGCAGGCTTTCAACCTTTAATCGAAGCAGAAGCAGGGGAATGGTACCATATTCAACTTCTTCTCAATATCGAGAAACAAACACTAGATATTTTGATTAATGATGAGATCGTCCTGGAGGAAGCTGCGTTTGATCAACCGATGTCTTATTTGAATTTTGTTGAATCCTTCACACCGAATTCATCGATGCATGGACATTATGTTGATGATTTTAAAATGACTGGGCAAATACCAACTGAGGTAGAACCTCCTGAGCCAGAAATTCCGATCGAGGATGGGGTTAATGGCATTTATGAGGCGGAATTTGCAGAACTCCACCACGCGATTGTTGACAATAAGCATAATGGTTTTACAGGGACAGGTTTTGTCGATTACGTACCAAATGCCCCAGGGGGATGGATAGAGTGGACCATTGATGTACCTGTTGCTGGTGAGTATGAACTTGACTTTCGTTATGCTCATGGAGGGACCGATTTACGTCCGAAGGAAATTGTCATTAATGGTGAGGTCGTTGATGAAGGCTTAGCATTCGAGCCTACAGGCGGATTTACAATTTGGGCGTATACAAGTTTGACAGCTAATCTTGAAGCTGGTGAAAATACGGTTCGAGCAATAGGAATAGCACCAAGTGGTGGTGCAAATGTAGACCATCTTAAAGTTAACTTTGGCTTTGACCAAATTTTTGAAGCAGAAGAGGCAGATTTTAATGATACCTCAATTATTGATAATAAACATGCAGGCTATACCGGAACAGGTTTTGTCGATTATGTACCGAATGCTCCAGGAGGATGGATAGAGTGGACTGTTGAAGTTCCCGCTGAAGGCGATTATTTCCTAGGGTTTCGTTATGCCCATGGAGGAACAGATTTACGCCCAAAAGAAATAATCATTAACGGAGAGAGAATGGAAGAAGAGTTAGCTTTTGATCCTACTGGGGCATGGAATATTTGGGAATATGCCACAATGAGCTCGTTTTTAAAAGAAGGAACTAACACGATAAAGGCTGTTGGAAATGCTCCGAGTGGTGGTGCGAATGTTGACCATTTAAGAATTTATAAGCAACAAGAAGGTGATAGTGAAACACCTATTGAGTCTGAAAAAGTTTTACTTGAAGAAATCTTGAGTGAAGCTCTCTTAAAGGATTTACAAAACAGTGGGATGATTGCTGAACAAGGTTCTATCAATGATTCCAAAAAGCTAACTCGTCTAGAGTTTATGGCTCTTGTTAATGAAAAATTAGGCTTCGTGAAGAAAGAGCAATTCAAGAATCTAAGCTTAGATTCGATAGCATGGGAGATTACTGAGGAAGATTGGTACTATTATGTGGCAGCTACAGCATTGCAACAAGGTTATATGGATGATTTAGTTGTGAACAGTCAAATACTGCCTACTCAACAAATAACCATTCAAGAAGCAGAGCATGCTTTATCAAAACTTGACGATCAAATTACTCCGTCAACAAATAGAAATATTTTAACACGAGGTGAAGCGAAGGAGCTCATTGATTTGGTTGAACAATCAGATATTGAGCAGCTTGGAATTGTTGGAGTCCATGTCCTTAATTCCCACCTTATGGCTGTTACTTTGAATGGATATGTGGAAGACTTTCAAATAGAGGATCTTGAAGTGGTCGCTCCTACAAGGACCTGGTCCTTATTAACGCCTGGATTTACAACTCTAAATATCGATAAAGCAGCTCAAACTGTCAATCAATTTGGTCAAACAGTAATAGTGTTAAACAGCTTAGATGAATGGGATGAATATGGTGAGATGGAGTTAGAATTAGAAGAGACGCGGTTTTCAGGTGATTTAAACCGAGCGATTCAAGAAGCTGATAATCTATTAACATGGCAGATGGAACATGGAGGTTGGACAAAAAACTTCCCACAAATTTATACGAGACCATGGGATGGTCAGGAACCCCGTTCGGAATGGGTGAACAATGGTGTAGAATTAGGAACAATTGATAATGATGCGACAATAAGTGAAATTTTGCTCCTCGCCCAGATTTATCAAGAGACAAAAGATGAGCGCTATAAAGAGAGTATTGAGAAAGGCTTTGATTTCCTATTCAAGCTTCAATATGAAACAGGAGGCTTTGCTCAAGTCTACCCAGCCCGAGGGAATTATTCAGATTATGTCACCTTTAATGATGAGGCTATGATTAACGTATTAGAAATGTTAGATGATGTATTAGAAAAAAGATATCCATTTGGTGGCGACCTTGTTAGCGAGACTTATTATGCACAGCTTGAGGATTCGATGGAGTTGGCTGTCGATTATATTTTAAAAGCTCAAATTCAAGTGGATGGTATATTAAATGTTTGGAGTGCCCAGCATGACCCCTATACGTATCAACCACGTGAAGGCCGAGCTTATGAGCATCCATCCAATTCAGGAAACGAATCAGTCGGTATCATTCGCTTTTTAATGTCGCGTCCACAAATAGATGAAATAAAACGAGCGACACTAGGAGCACTCGAATGGTTTGACCGAGTGAAGCTTGAAAATACACGTTATGTGAGTGGTGATCCTGAGAGCATTTATTTTCATGAGGATTCTAACTCAACAGCTTGGTATCGCTTCTATGAAATTGGCACAGATCGTGGTATTTTCTCAGGAAGAGATGGCATAATTAAATATGACATCTTAGAAATTGAGGAAGAACGGCGAAATGGTTATTCTTGGGGAGGTCATTGGGCAACACAACTACTGGATGTTGCACAAAACATTGGTTTTTTTGATAATAAAGTGTTTGTCCGTATTGTCGATAATGTTTCGGTTGATGAACAAGAAAGAAGCTTAGTAGTGGGTGAGCATTATCAACTAAAAGGAAAAGTACATTTTTCAAAGTCGCCAGGAACTGGGGAACAGGAAAATGATACGGAACTACCTGAAACCGATGATGTTGAAGAAGAAAGTGACACAGACCAAAAGGGAACTGATGAAGGAATGACTATACCTAAAGCACCAGCGGAAAAAGTTGGAGATGAGGATAGCGATCGTACTGGACAAGGTAATCAAAATAACGAAAAGGATATACTAGGACAAGATAAAGAAGGCGATTCACTACCGAATACAGCTACGAATTATTATTATTGGATTGTAGCAGGAGTTATTTTGATTTTAACGGGTGGCAGTATGATGTATTGGAGAAAAAGACGGTTAGATGTGAATATAGACTAATAGAGCAAAAAATATGAGAGAAGCAGGGGTTGTCCCAAGGGAGTCATGAAAAGACATCTTTTGGAACACTCCTTTTTATATGCAAAAATCTAAAAGTATGTAACCATTAATAACTTTTTTCATAAATTAAATTTGTAGGTAGGTGAATAACTATTTGATTTAAGGAGGTACTAATGAACAATCAAAAATTCTTTTATTCAGGAAATCGAAGGTCTAAAAAAAGTGAAAAAGACGAAGTAATAAGTGAAGAACGAGGACAAGGAGAAATTCAGGAGGGGGATTTATCTAAAAGAGAGAAAAGGGATAAAAGACTAACACAAACATCTAAAGGCATTTTACCAGAGAATCAGTTATTTTTGGATATTCTCGGTAAAGAAATATTATTAACGATGCAAGCAACCCAGTTGAATTTGTTAGGCCAGACATTTAGACCTATTTTTACTGGGAAAGTCGTTGAGGTTACAAATGGTTTTATAACCTTAGATCCGGCGATTATGAAAATGAGTAATGCACCGTTCCATCGTTTTCCAACACCATTAAGTTTCCCAATTGAGCGTATCGCAACCTTTGTTCCATTTGATGCTGATCTGCAATTCCCAATCCCTTAATATGACAGGAGGATTCAAATATGAATCATACAGAGAGACTTTCCATTAATGATATTCGCTACGCGGTTGTAACTGAAGCATTTGAAGAAGCAATTGGTAGGCGAGCACTTATATTAATTGAAGAATTTCCATTTCTTATTATAGGTGAAATAGAAGAGGTAATTGGTGATTTTGTTTTTATATGTGTTGAAACGACACATATTTCCGAGATTGAAGGAAGGGTAATACGTGTACATCTTGATGATGTCCAGACTTTTTATATTGAGATGAATGGCCCACGTATACCACAAATATGTTAACGAATTTGTTGTAGGAGAGGAGGTAACTTAAATTGCTGAGGTTTTTCCATATTGTAGCAATCCCGATTAGGATTGTTGTTAATAATTTTGGCGATCATGATCCGAATGGGATGATGTATGTCTTAAAGGAAAATGAAGAAAAAGTAAAAGAACAAGTTAGGTGTCACCCCTTTATGCCTACAGAGCTTGTACAGCCATTAACCATTCGAGCCAATGCAGGGGATGAGATCGAAGTTCTATTTGAAAACAAGCTAGATTTTTCAACATCTATCCACATACAACGAGCTGATTATGATGTACAAACGTCCGACGGCTCATTTGTTGGTTGTAATGAAAATTCAACCGCTCCACCATGTCCACCAGGAGGGACTCAACTTTATAAATGGAGAGTAGCAGGTGAAGGAATTCATTCCTTTTCAGATTTAGGAAATACGCTATCAAGTGAGCTGGGTAGTAATGTCCACGGGTTATTTGGAGCTTTACTCGTTCAACCGAAAGGCTCTTGGTGGACAGATCCAATTACAGGTAAGGAAATAAATAGTGGAGTGTATGCCGATATTCATAACCCATTACTTCCTTCATTTCGAGAATATGCGTGGTTTTTCCATGATGAAATGGAAATCGATGATCTTCTAGGTCAAACTCCAATTGACCCACATTTCAATCAACCAGGTAGCACTCATACAATTAATTATCGAGGAGAGCCAGAAAGAAATCGGATGAAACTCATTCATGAGGGCGTCGTTTGTCCAGACTGTGCAGGGGAGGAGGTCCATCATGATTCATGGACATTTGGTGATCCAGCTACACCGATTTTACGCGCATATGTAGGTGATCCAGTGAAGATAAGAATAATCCATGGTGGTGTTAAAGAAACCCACGTCTTTCATTACCACGTTCATCAATGGTTATTTGAATCAAGGGACCAGGATTCTGAAATTATCGACGCACAAGCTATTTCTCCACAAAACGCATATACGGTGTCTCCTTTATATGGTGCAGGAAGTCTACAAGGGGCTTTTGGTGATATTATCATTCACTGTCACCTCTATCCCCATTTTATGGATGGCATGTGGGGAATGCAGCGTATTTTTAATACATTACAGGATGGTAGTCAATGCTATCCCAACGGTGTTCCGATAAAACAGCTGCAACCTTTACCAGATCGACCATTACTGCCTGAACCATCCCCAGAATGTCCAGGATTCCCAAATTTTATTCCTGGAATAGTTGGTTGTAAAGCACCTAGGCCTCCACTGGGTATAGAAGAAGGAAGAGGGTCACGGGAACCAACAGAATTGGAAGTCAATCAGTTTGCCTCGAATGCGGCACCAGGAGCTGTATTTGTGAATCCGTGTATTGAGGGCGTCAATCCGGTGAGAGAGTATCATATTATTGCTATTCAAATGCCTCTTATTTATAACAGAAATGGATGGCATGATCCAGAAGCTCGGCTATATGTATTAGCTGAGGATGAAGAGGATGTTCTAGCAGGAAGGAAAGAGCCAGAGCCCCTAGTTATTCGTGCGAATGCGGGTGATTGCGTTAAAATTACTTTCACCAACAAACTTCCTGAAACATTAGGCTGTAATGCTTTTCAACTTATAAATCGAACATATGAAGCGTCAACACACATTCATTTCGTTAAATTTGATCCATTATCTTCTGATGGGGCAAATGTTGGTTGGAACTATGATTCGGGTGTCTTATCAGGTCAAACAATTCGTTATCAATGGTATGCAGATGTTGAATTAAAAGGAACATTTTTCCACGATCATTTATTCGCAAACGCTCATCAACAGCATGGGTTGTTTGGGGGTATCAATATTGAGGCAAAGGGTTCTAAATTTCTTGACAATCAAACAGGTGAGGAAATTAGAGCAGGAACCCAAGCTTTGATTACAAACCCAATTATTCCTGATTTCCGAGAAATGTCACTATTTGTGCATGATTTTACTCTTTTGTTTGATAAAGAAGGTTGCCCGTTGAATCCACCTCCATTCCCATCTTCGCATGAAGACCCAGGAGTCATGGCGGTCAATTATAAAAATGAACCTCTTCAATTCCGACTTAAGGAGCCAGAATGTGACCCAGCTTTTGTGTTCAGCTCCTATGTAAATGGCGATCCTGTTACTCCAATATTAGAGACTTATAATGGTGATCCTGTTCGACTTCGTTTATTCCAAGGGGCTCAAGAAGAATCTCATAGTTTTAACCTTCATCGTCAACGCTGGAATCGTGAACGGGGTGATTTAGACTCAGAAATCACACAACAACAGCATTTAGGAATTTCAGAGGCATTTACAGCAGAGTTTGCCATCGAGGGTAAAGGAGATTTTGACATGCTTTATCATTATGGCGGCATCGATGATATTTGGTTAGGGGGTTGGGGGTTAATACGAACTTTTGAAAAAGAAGTCACACAATTATTACCTTTACCAGATCGAGCGTGCCCTCCTCCGAGGTCAACAACGTTGCCATGTGTTACTGGAAACCTTCCCCCGAAAGTACTAACACCTGGTCATCCGTGCCCATCTCAGGCTCCAACAAGGTGTTATGAAGTTGTAGCACTCCAGACAAATATTCACTATAACAAAGAGGGAGACCATGATCCGTTTGGAATTATATTTGTGTTAGCTAAAGATGAAGAAGCGATTCTAAATGGGAAACAAAATCCTGAACCTCTTATTTTGAGGGCAAATGTTGGTGATTGTGTCGAAATTATTCTTCACAATAGGCTTGTAGATAAGTTTCACCATGGTGACATCCATGGATATCCAAATGTACCAGTTGAAGCACCTTTTCCTCCTTCATTAAGAATTTCCTTACATGCTCAGTTACTTGCTTATGATGTAAGAGGATCTGACGGAGCAACCGTAGGGTTCAACCCTGATCAAACCATCTGCCCTGGTGAGAGCATTACGTATCGTTGGTACGTTGATAAAGAAGTTGGTGCTTGTAATTTATGGGATATGGCGGATCTTCGAAACCATCGACACCATGGAGCGTTTGGGATGTTTATAACGGAACCTAAAGGATCAGTTTATCTTGATCCTGTTACTCGAGAAGTAACCGATACAGGTAATCAAGTGATTATTTCAAACCCCCTCTTAGGAGAGTACCGAGAGTTTGCGATTTTGATGCACGATGGAGTACGTCTTGTAGATAAAAATGGAAATGTGATCATTGACCCTGAGCCAATCGGAGTGGATCCTGAAGAAGTAGAAGATTTTGAAGACCAAGGTTCACGTGGCTTTAATTATCGTGCAGAACGCTTTTCGCATCGTCTAAGACAAAATCCTGACATAGCCAAAGTATTTAGTTCAAAAGTTCATGGTGACCCTGCAACACCGATATTTTTATCTTATCCTGGAGACCCAACGACGATTCGGTTTGTTTTTCCTGCAGATAAACCGAGAGCTCATACTTTTGTTCTCCATGGTCATCGTTGGAACCGTAGCACTGATGATGTTAATTCGGATATAACCAGTGTGCGAGGTCAGAGTACAGTCGGAACACAGGAGACATTCCAACTCCGTTATGGTGCAGGAAGTTTTGCCAATCTACCTGGCGATTATATGTATCGTTCTGGTAATATTCGCTGGGATATTGAACTTGGTGTTTGGGGGATTTTTAGAGTTTTGGACGAAATTAATCCTTACTTGGCACCGTTAAAGCAAATAAAAGGAGAGGATTGTGATGAAAATTCATAGTAATCAGCATCGGGTGGGTTCTGTTGACCATAACACAGAAAAGTCTTTTCATTGTCCGGAATGTATGTCTCGACATGAATTTGATGAAGATTATTTTTGTACGCCATTTGCCTGCCCGACAAGGATCGCAACACCACGATTTTCCTCTCCGACGACAAGTCTTACAGATGAAGAATTTGAAGAATTGATTAGATGTATGGGTGAAATTAATCAATTGTTGTTAACATTGGCAAATGAACCAGATGAAGAACTTCAAATCCAATTACGGCATCATTTACGGCAGCTAATCGACTCATTCGTTAACGTTTCAATAAAGTGTGGTGATGAAGAAACAAAAATAAAAGGTTTGTTAAAAGATGTAGGAAGTAATTTTATTCTAATAAATGATTTTGACCATAAGATTTTTATTCCTTTCTCAAAAATCTGTTTCATTCAACATGAATCTGCACATGGTGAACATGGAGCGGGACATGAAGGTCATCATCAAGAATTAATCAATATAGATACGTGTATGAGAAGGCAACTTGTCCTTAATTTTGGTGAATTTGTTTCACAAAGTCCTTTTCTTTTAAACTTATTTTATGGATTAAGTTTAGAAGTGTATTTATTATCATTTATTGGTTGTTCGATTCGAATCGTCGTAGAGATTGAAGAACCAAATAATGAAGAAAATGATAATATTGTTGGGAAATTAGTAGATACGGATGAAGGACAGTTATTTATCGAACAGAAAGATCAAGTTGATTCAGTAAATGTAGAGGAGATTTGTTTTATTAAAATCAAATAAAAAAGGTGAGACTTTTCTCACCTTTTTTCATTATGCAGAGCATTCAATAATGACTCTGCATCCGATCTGTTTAAATAGGTTAAAAGTTAAACGATCGGTTAACCCCGCTAACCGAAGGGATACTCTGTTGTGGCATGCAGGAATAACTGTATGAGAAGAAAGATCTCTATTACAGCAGTTACATGTATTGGAGTGCTGTAAATGCCCGCAATTACAGGAATGCCCGCAATTACAGGAATGTCCGCAATTACAGGAATGTCCGCAATTACAGGAATGCCCTCCATGACATGAGTCCCTACACTCACAAGGATTACATTTACGATCAGGCCATTTAATTTTATAAATGTGATTCCTTAGTACTGTTACAACAGTATCATTTTTTAATAAAATATCTACAAAATCAATTCCAACATTACATAATGTTCCTTCTATCTGATTCGATTTTCTTCCTTCATTCGTTTTCTGCAAATTTACTGATTTCACGGACATTGACTCTCCTTTCGGTACTATACATATAAGATATGTACCAATTAATTAAAAGGGTTGGGTAAAACAAACAATTCATTCGAAAAATGGATTGTTTTGTTTCAAAACTTTTCCAATACGTCTATACATACAGTGTCTTTACTAAATAGTATAAATTATCACAGTGAAAGGAGGGTTTTTAATGTATAGAGTTTGCATTGATGAACATGATCGTGACGGTAAACACAAAGAATGCGACTGCCGAAAAAAGCAGGAAAAATGCGACTGCCGAAAAAAGCAGGAAAAATGCGGCTGCAACAAAAAGCATGAAGAATGCGGCTGCAACAAAAAGCATGAAGAATGTAGCTGCAACAAAAGGTACGAAATATGTAGTTATCATAAAAAGCATAAAGAATGCGGTTGTTGCCATAAGCCCAACAGATGCTCATGTGCTTGTGCTTGTGGATGCGGATGCGGATGCGGATGTCATCAAACTGGACACGCTAGTTGTAGTCCAGGAAATGGTCATCTCGGACATTTTAATAGACGTCATTTAAATACTTGTAGTTGCCGCTGTTGCAGTCATTGCTAGTAAATTAATTATCTATGTATGACTAACATCTTTAAAATAGCAATAAAAAAGCCCACCTATGTTAAGGGTGGGCATCGTTATAATAGAGTGGCAGTGAGTTTAATAAAACAAATCAACGGTAATTAGTATCGTAAATTTGATCCATTTGTCGAGCCATTGTAAAATCGAGCTCTGTCAGCCCTTTTTCATTCCATGAATTTAAACGAATGATCACCATTTTATATTGGATGTTTATAAAAGGGTGGTGATTTATATTTTCTGCATAAGTTGCAACTCTATTAACAAATGAAATCGCTTGCAAAAAGTCCTGGAAACGATAACTTCGCTCTATCCATTTAACGTCTTTTAGTTTCCACTTAGGAAGCATAGTAAGTTGCTCGCTAATCGCATTTTCCGACAGTCTCATTATATAAGCACATCCTTTTTACCATAAACAACTTCCAGTCCATTCTTAATCAAGCGTACATAACGATCATCTGCACATAATGTTTTTAAATGATCAAGGAGTATTCGTTTGTAATCGGTTTGAATAGAATGCACCTCAATGATTTCTAGTATTTCTAATAGTAGCAACCATTCTTCAGGGTAATCTTTTAACGTATTTTCAGTTATTTGTATCCATTTGTCTTGGTCAACAATATGATTCTCTCGTAGGGAGCGAACTTCACTATATAAGCTTTCTAAAGGAGTGTCCTCGTCCTTTTCTTTATCATCAGGTGTAAGTAATGGTGGTTCGCCATAATAAGAGACATAATCTGCGGCACCTGGTCTTGCTGAGATAACCTTACTCGCTATAATTAAATCATATTGTCCCCAACTCGGATCGAATAAAACTTGATCTTCGTGCCAAACCTTGCATTCTGTAAGACTTAGAAGTGCGAGCTTGTCTTGATTAAATTTCATGTCCGTAATTGTACCTGTAACTTGAATGCCGCTCTCATATTGAAAATCGACATGAGCTCCCAATATAATTCCAAGTGATTTAAGTACCTCGGGCGATAGCTCCTCTAGGGCGGTGTGAGTGGCTAGACGTCCAATAGGAACACCAAAACCATCGGTATGTGTCTTGATGCCATGGCCGGTTATTTCTATATTTTTTATAGATAGTGTGGAGGGACTTGAAGATTTCAGATATATGGCTTCTTCTTGTTCGTTCTTGATAACCTCAGTAAATAATCCTGTTAACTGAATGCCACTGTTAAATTCGATATGTGCAACTTGACCTGAAGCTGTGGCTTTATCAAGTGCTTGAGTACCACCAGTTCGAAAAGCCATCGTATCGCCAAATTTATTGACTTCTTCAATGAGCTGTTCAAAGCTTTCACAAACAAATAATTGTGTTTGCATCGAGGTCACATCATAACTTGTTGACTTTGCATCTTCAATCGTAAATCGCCTTTTTTGAACAGCATTTGAGAGGCAATGCTTACTTTCTCCAACGGATGATAAGAGCCCAGCGCCAAAGATTTTGGGATTGTCGAGGTCGCCAATTAATCCAAATTCAACCGTCCACCAGAAGATTCGAGAAATTTGTTCAGCTTCTGATAAACCTTTAACAGCTTGCTGTTTTTCAATTAAAAGTTGCTTTGCTGCGTCTATTTCTTCTTTTGTGGAGAATGGTTTTTCCATAACGATCGATAAATTTCGTGTTGCTTCAAATACCTCGTGCTCTTCGCTCGTGGCAAAAGCATTAGCACCAATACTACCAATTAGCTTTACAAACTCTGAGTAGGTCTCATCAAATAAAATGGGTGCATGTCCCGCTGCTTCGTGGACAATATCTGGAGCTGGTGTATATTCAATATTTGTTTTTTGCCTAATTTCTGTGGCAACAGGAAGTATACCATGTGCTTGAAAATCAAAAAAGGCAGTGCCAGGAATTAACCCATCAACAATTACAGCTCCCCAGTCAATTTTGGTTAATTTTTCATTCATTTCACTTACTTTAGGAATAGACTCAATGCCAATTCCTGAAGATTTTAATCCGCTAGTGAATGCTTCATGAGCTATATCCTCAAGAAAGTGATGGTTTTGCCTCATGACATAGCGCCAAACCGCATGATCAATTGGACTATAACAATGGTAATATTGATGTGCCACAAAGGGCATTAAATGTTTAGGGATGATTTTTTCCATAATGAATCTCCTTATCTGTTTTAGATTATATTTGGGATGAATCAGCTAATTGTCAGATTATCTACCAGTGATTTTATTGCATAATGTTATCCGTATGGATGTGATTTCTAAAAGTGTATTTTAGTTAACTTTAATGAGTGTATTTCAATAGTTGAGTTGGTTTTAGTTAAAGAGAGGCTGTTTTTTTAACCTTTAAAAGTTTAAAAAACTCTTTCATAAATCCCGGTAGATCGGGCCAGGCATGACCAGATACAATATTATTATCAACATGAAGAGGTTCATGAATATACGTAGCACCGGCCGCCTCTACTTCAGGTTGGCAGGCGGAATAGGCAGTCATTTCCCGTCCTTGTATAAATTCTCTAACTGTGGTTAGAACTAACTGTCCATGACAAATAACCCCAAGTGGTTTATTCTCTTTGAGAAAATGGGCAGCAATTTCTTGGACTTTTGGATTCATACGAATATATTCAGGTGCTCGTCCTCCAGGAATAATGAGGCTGTCATAGTCTGCTGGATTAATATCATCAACAGATGTATGGGATTCAATGAGATAAGCTTGTTTTTCGGTAAATGTTTCAAGTTCTAAAAAGTCATGAACAACTGTCTGAAGTTTTTTCTTAGTAGGGGAGGCGATTGTGCAAGGGATATTCTCCTCTAGACAACGATAATAGGGGTAAAATACTTCTAAAGCTTCTACTGCATCTCCAGTAACAATTAACACGTTTTTACTCATTTTAGATCACCAATTCCTTTCCAATGGATTAAATGATGCCTGTTTTGTGTTTTATGAAGTTAAACTGGATGTGTTCGCTTATTTACTATTTCAATATATTTGCTGGAAATCCTTTTTTACACATATTATTTTTTGTGAAAAGATACATATGTTTTTTGTTGAAGAGAATTAACTAATTATTCGCTTTGTTGTAACGAATATGTCACCCACTTACTAATGCTAACGGTTACAATAAATAGTAAGGATGTTTTTGCATATAATAGTGATGTTATATTTTGAATGGAGGTAGAATGATGGGAAGGTTAGAAAATAAAATAGCGATTATTACAGGTGGTGCACGAGGGATGGGAGAAGCCCATGTCCGTTTGTTTGTGAAAGAAGGAGCTAAAGTGGTTTTCACGGATTTAAATGAAGCGGGTGGACAAGCTTTAGCCCATGAATTAGGTGAACATGTTCATTTTGTCAAACAGGATGTAACAAAATCAGCAGACTGGGGTGTTGTTATAGAAGAAACGGAGAAAATATTTGGACCACCTCATATTTTAATCAATAATGCTGGAATTAGTATGAGCAAACCTTTATTAGAAATGACCGAAGAGGATTACCGTAAAATCGTTGATATTAATCAAGTTTCTGTATTCTTAGGGATAAAAGCTGTTGCAGCAAGCATGCAAAAAGCTGGTAGTGGGTCAATCGTAAATATTTCGTCCATTAATGGTTTGGTTGGTGGAGCGGTAGGATATACAGATACAAAATTTGCCGTTCGGGGTATAACAAAAGCTGCTGCACTTCAATTGTCAGGCTTAGGTATTCGTGTTAACTCTGTACACCCTGGTGTTATTGAAACGCCGATGGTTAGTCAAGGTGATGCCGTCGAGCAAATTAAAGAATTTGCAAAACATATCCCAATTCAAAGAGTCGCAAAGCCAGAAGAAGTTTCGCATTTAGTACTGTTCCTTGCATCTGATGAATCAAGTTACTCAACTGGTTCTGAATTTGTTGTAGATGGCGGATTGACAGCTATGTAAGTAAATAGAAGTAAAAGGCCAAGCACGAAAGAAGAATGGACAACTTTTATGCTTGGTTTTTTTGTGTCTAATTGAGCGTGTCCTATTAGGGAGAAGGGAATTGGATGGCGGGAAAGCGTGGAAGTAGCAACATAAGCCGCGGAAAAAGGCTCTCGTGTTGTAGGGAATGCGTGGAAGTAACAACATAAGCCGTGGAAAAAGGCCCTAGTGTTGTAGGAAAAGGCGAGAAGTAACAACCCATCGAGTGAAAAAGGCCAAGTTGTTGTAAGGAAAAACCGTATAGTAGCAACATTAGTGGAGAAAAGCTGTAATCGTGGCGTTACGAACGGAAAAAGAGGAAGGAAGACCGAGCAAAGTAATGGGAACTACATAAACTGTTGGAATTTCATTCAAATTGATTTTTGATTTCTCAATTGTAGTTTTTTCAAAAGGGTATTGCTTAATTTTTATGTGGTGGTATTACATTACTGCATGATTTTAGGTAGCGACAAGTAGAACTCCACATTCCAGTGTTAGTCAACTACCATACAAAACCCACATGGCGAAGCCCGAGTCACTTCGCCACCAACAAAAATCAAAGTAGTGGCGACAATTTAAACAGTTGGCCCTCATACAACTCCATCACCATGAGGAGTCGCACGTACAAAAAGGGAGCAGTGACCTGTTAAGTCATAATCGCCAGATGGATGACCAGTTAACTTCAAGGCACAAACCATCGCCCCCAAGTAAACTTTCATACAAAAACGCTCATGTCGAAGCCTGTTTCACCTCGCCACCAACAAACATGGAAGTGGCGTTCGCCTTTAACTGGTGGCACTTTGTTCACATGCCTTTGCTTCTCGTTTGTTAGCTGCATTCATATATTTTGTATGAGAAGTGTACGAACTAAGAAGCCTGCACCAACCCGAGCGGAGGGAATGGGGAGGCTGACACCTGCAGGAGAAGAGGGCAGGCTGAGATCCACTTGCACTTTAGTCCACTTTCATACAAAAAGAACAGTACCATACAACTGATACTGTTCTAAAATTATCGAATGGTGCCTTAAATGGCTCCTTTTTCTACCTTTTCTCCGAGCCATTTTTTGTTTAAGTGCCAAAGCATATCTTCCGTCATCTTCGCTAAGTCATATTGAACTTTGAAGCCCCACTCATCTACAGCACAAGTTGAATCAATCGCATCTGGCCAGCTCTGTGCAATTTGCTGGCGAACAGGATCGACTTGATAATCCATCGTAAAAGTTGGGATATGTTTTTTGATCGCAGCTTCAACATCCTCGGGAGCAATACTCATCGCACTCACGTTGAATGAATTACGGTGAACGAGTTTAGTAGGATCTGCTTCCATTAAACCGATAATGGCATTTAAAGCATCGGGCATATACATCATATCCATATAGGTACCTTGATCAATATAAGACGTATAGTGTCCTTGTTTGATGGCTTTATAATAAATCTCAACCGCATAATCAGTCGTTCCACCACCTGGAGGTGCAACATATGAGATTAAACCGGGGAAGCGAAGCCCTCTTGTATCAACACCAAATTTATTAAAATAGTAATTACATAAAAGTTCACCAGATACTTTATTTACACCATACATTGTAGTCGGTTGTTGAATTGTGTCCTGTGGAGTCTGAGCTTTTGGTGTCGAAGGACCGAAAGCACCAATCGAACTAGGTGTGAAAAATTGTAAATCTAACTCTCTAGATACTTCCAAAGCATTGACAAGTCCGCCCATATTTAAATTCCAAGCAAGAAGTGGCTTTTGCTCAGCAGTCGCAGATAGTAGTGCCGCTAAATGAATAACCGTATCAACCTTATGTTTTTTGGCAATGTTAAAAAAGTCACGGTCATTGGTTACGTCAAGATGTTCAAAAGGACCACTGTAAACAACATTACTCTCATTTTTATTAATATCGGTAGCAATGACATTTTCAGCACCGTAACGTTCCCTAAGCGTCATCGTTAACTCTGAACCAATTTGTCCTAACGCTCCAGTAATTAGTATTTTTTTCATTGTATACCTCCGTCTATGAAACATACCATCAAGGTATATTAAATGATATTAAGTTCTTGACCAACTTTTTTGTATATCGTAATCGTTTGATCAAGCATTTCCTCTGTATGGGCAGCCGTTGGCATATTGCGAACGCGTCCTGTTCCTTGAGGCACTGTAGGGAATACGATCGATTTCGCATAAACGCCTTCTTCATTCAGACGCTTACTGAACTCCTGTGTTTTGACCTCGTCACCGATAATAACGGGAGTAATAGGTGTTTCACTTTCTCCAATATCAAATCCAAGCTCCTTTAAGCCTTTCTTTAAGTAGTCTCCGTTTGACCAAAGCTTTTCTTGTAGCTCTGTGCTATTTGAAAGAACTTCAATTGCCTTTGTACATGCTGCAACATCAGCAGGGGTCAAAGCGGTTGAAAAGAGGAATGGACGACTACGAACTTTGAGCCAGTCAATAAGATCTTTTTTACCCGCAACATAACCACCAACAACACCAATCGCTTTTGATAATGTTCCTATTTGGAAGTCAACTTTGTCAGATAAGCCAAAGTGTTTGACCGTACCGGCACCTTGACCAAGAACACCTGAACCATGTGCATCATCAACATAAGTGATTAAGTCAAATTCCTCAGCAATTTTCACGATTTCTGGTAATTTTGCAATATCACCATCCATTGAAAAGACACCATCTGTAATAACCATGACTTTATTGTAAAGCCCAGATTCAGTGGCTTCTTTTGCCTTTTGACGCAAATCTTCCATATCTGAATGGTTAAAGCGAATAATTTTTGCTCTTGATAAACGGCAACCATCAATAATAGAAGCGTGGTTTAATTCATCTGAAAGAATGGCGTCATTTTTATCCATTACCGCAGAAATAGCAGCCATATTACAGTTAAAACCAGATTGATAAGCGATAGCAGCCTCAGTATGTTTGAATGTGGCAAGTTTTTCTTCTAATTGGTCATGTAACTGAAGTGTTCCATTAATAGTACGAACAGCACCAGCACCTACGCCAAATTCTTCAATTGCTTGGTTGGCAGCTTCTTTTAAGCGCTCATCTGTAGCAAGGCCTAAGTAGTTGTTAGAAGATAAGTTAATCAACTCTCTACCATTTATTTGAATAACGGGACCATTAGCACTTTCTAAAGAATCAATCGTGTTATACAGACCTTTTTCTTTTAATTCTTGTAGATTTTTTGATAAAAAATTGTCTAAAGTATGACTCGACATATGATCAGCTCCCTATTTTAGTTTAAATTTCCTCAAAAGAAACAAATGTCTTTATCGTGTGTACGATTTTGTTAAAAGTATATGAATATTTCCCTTATATGCTTTTAATTTAACATAAATTATAGTAAATGTATATGTAGAAAGGACATTCCTTCGTGTGTAGTTTCTCTCAATTTGCGACTTATTATTATAGATGTGTAACAAAAAATGAAGGGCACTAAATAAATGCTCAGGACTTTATAGGTTCATAAAGTTGTCTTAATTACAGGAGGAAAACTGTGATATAATATATAAATATAAAGTTACCTGTATTATAACTGTTGATCCTTTCTACATTTTACCTTTAAATTTGAATAAAATGAGGTGGAGACTATGGATAATCATCAATTTATAATGAATTGGGGAAAAATCTCTATTGGTGAATGGATGCGCACAGGTTCGTTTACATTAAGTGAATTTTTACAAAAGGCTTATGATTTAAAGTTATATGACCAGAAAACGCCTGATATAGGTAGAAGGTGGACCGACATCGAGGATCGTTTTTTAGAAAAGTATTCAAATGACTTAACGGTTCGCGAGGCAAGCAATTTATTACATCGTTCTTATTACGCCACCTATCAGAGAGTACGTATTTTAGGTTTAAATGAAATGATTAAGCAGAAAACATTTTCTTAAGCAGAACAATCTACATATAAAAACTAGGTCCAACCATTAATAACGGACTTAGTTTTTTTGTGTTTCGAGAATGCCACAAAAAGGTGAAGGTGATGTTTTGCACTTTTACTGGTGGCTTTCCATTCATAAACGATTCTGAGGATGATCATGTTTGGAAGGAACCAATCCACTTTTTTGGATATTGCCCGCATCAGCCATTACAAAAAGATTCAGCACACGACACAACCAGCCACCACTAACCAAAAAAGAAAGAGTAGTAACCCATCAAGATGATTAGCTAACTTCAAGGCACAAACTATCGCCCCTAAGTCCACTTTCATACGGTTTCGAGGGTTCTCACACTTTGCCGTAGCTGCCCGCACGAGCTTGCTCAAAAAGATTCAGCACACCGCACAACTAGCCACCACCAATAAAAAAGAGAGAGTAGTAATCCAGTAGAATTAGAATCTATTACCCAAGCAACTTTTATACGAAGGAAAAAGGTAGAGGCTAAAGAAGTCCATATATAGGAGTTGAATACTATGGTAAACTATGAAAATAAGTAGAATAGAGAGAGGCTTAGCAATGAACGATTTGAAAAATAAACAGCATTCATTAAAAGGGTTATCCTTCATTGACTTATTTGCAGGCATAGGGGGGTTCCATACGGCTTTAGCTTCCTTTGGAGCGGAATGTGTCTTTGCTTCAGAATGGGATAAGCATGCTCAAAAAACGTATCAAATGAACTATCAATTAGAGCCTGTCGGGGACATAACAAAGATTGATGCCAATGATATTCCTATGCATGATATATTATGTGCGGGATTCCCTTGTCAGCCTTTTAGTATTTCTGGAAAAAGGCATGGGTTTGATGATACAAGAGGGACTTTGTTTTTTGATGTGGCTCGTATTGTACGGACTCACCAGCCCAAACTGTTGTTCATGGAAAATGTTCGTAACTTTGCTACACATGACAATGGCAATACGTTAATAACCGTGAAAGAAACATTGGATGAACTAGGTTATACATTGTTTCATCAAGTTTTAAATGCTAGTCACTTTGGTTTACCGCAAAATCGTGAACGTATTTATATGATTGCTTTTCGTCAGGACCTGAATGTACAAGCATTTACATTTCCAAGCCCTACCTATCAAAGAGTCATTTTACATGATCTCATTTTATCTGATGAAGAAACGGCCCCTTATCGGATTCATCGTGATGATCAATTGCTCCATCTTGAAAAGGTACCAGTAGGACCACACTGGCAGGTAGAACATCTACGACCTTTACGTGTTGGTACCTTTAATAAAGGTGGACAAGGAGAGCGCATATATAGTGAATTTGGTCATGCTATTACGCTTTCTGCACAAGGCGGAGGGCCTGGAAGTAAAACAGGTTGCTATTTAATCAATGATTATGTCCGAAAGTTAGCACCGAGAGAATGTGCCAGAATTCAAGGTTTTCCTGATTCATTTCAGATACCAGTTAGTGATGGACAAGCTTGGAAACAGTTCGGTAATAGTGTGCCTGTTTATGTACTTCAAGCCATTTTGGAGGCGATCATAAATCAAGGATTATTGCCCCAATTAGATGAACCAATATTGATAAAAAAGTAATAGTATGAAGGCACCTTATGGATAATGGTTATCCAGAGGTGCTTTTTAGTGGTTGGCTATTCTTTTCATCCAGATGGCTACTTGTAAAATGGTTGCATCTTGGAATGTTTGCGGGTTATAGCCGGTAATGGTTTCAATTTTTCTAAGGCGATAAATCAGAGAATTACGGTGAATATACATACTTGCCGATGTCTTACTAATGCTTAAATTATTTTTAAAATAAACGTATAAGGTTTCAATAAGCTTATCATTAAGTCCAGCTAGTATATGCTCATAATAAGTTTGACGCTTATTTTCTTTGATCTGACTAAGTAATGATTGTGTCATAACCTGAGAAAAGGAGATAATAGAAAGGTTCTTATCGCCTAACTTAAGTGCGGCCAATGCTTCGTGATAAGATGAGCGAATATTATGTTCATCGTGATAATATCGTCCGATACCAATTCGAATCGAGATGTCCTTGCGGGTAAATCGTTCTATGGCTTGGTTAATTTTACTGTTGGTAGCAGGCTGTTCTAGTCCAGTAGTAAGTATATAAATTTGACTCATAGAAATAAAGCCGATGAATGTTTGACTACTCGGAAAAATGGGTTCTAATAAGTCCATAAGTTGATTTCTCCTTAAGGTGGACGAATAAAGATCGAGTATTACAACTTGATAAGGTGGTTTCACAGTCATTTTTAAGAGCTCTAATTTATCTGTATGGCTACTAAAATGGGTAGGACTCTTAATAATGGAATGAAATATTTCATCTTTTAGACGTTGTTTCCACTCCATTTGCTCCATTAAGTAAGCTTGATTCAGCATAATTTCTGTATTCATTTTTACAAGTTCACCAAATTCGATTACTTCTTCAGGCTTACCGGTGATACCAATCACTCCGACAATTTTTCCTTTAAATTCAATCGGTAAATTAACACCAGGTAAAGCACGTCCCCATCTTTTGTGATTTTGTTCGGAAATGAACACAGTCTGCCCAGATCGTAAGACTTCAACTGCTCCATGGTGGATTTGGTTTAGCCGTTCGGGATTGGCTGAGGCAATGATCGTGCCAGACTCATCCATTATATTAATATTTCTATTTAAGCGTAAAATTGTTTGAGTCACGATATCTTGAGCCAGTTCTTGAGTTAACATGACATGATGCCTCCTTACTTGAATTGTTTTTCATAGTAATTCCTCTTTTGTGAATAATATATAAAAAATGAGCAATAATTTGTTTGTTTTTTGGTCGCTGTACACGATGTATTCTCAAGTTGTCTGAATTTATAATATAGATTATAAGAAATAATGGTAGGTGTATACAACATGAAAATAGTTATTGCTCCAGATTCCTTCAAAGGATCACTTTCTGCAAAAGAAGTGGCGGTCCAAATCGAAAAAGGAATAAAGAAAGCGGATACAAAAATTGAAAGCGTTTTAGTTCCTGTTGCGGATGGTGGTGAAGGAACGATGGAAAGCTTGGTTGCAGCAACAGATGGAAAAATTATTGAGCAAATGGTAAAAGGTCCGTTAATGCAACCAGTTAAAGCAGCTTATGGAGTTCTTGGTGACAATCAAACTTGTGTCGTTGAAATGGCGAGTGCTTCGGGTTTAACGTTAATCCACCCTAGTGAACGTAACCCTTTACTGACATCAACTTACGGCACAGGAGAATTAATAAAAGCTGCTTTAGAACAAGGGTATCGCAACTTTATTCTGGCAATTGGTGGTAGTGCTACTAATGATGGTGGCGTAGGGATGTTGCAGGCATTAGGGATGAAGTTATTTGATAAAGAGCATCAATTAATCGGATTTGGTGGGAAAGAGCTTAGCCGGATTACGAGTATTGATCGGGCTCAGTTTGATCCGAGAATTATGGAGTCTTCGTTTATTATTGCTTCTGATGTACAAAACCCTTTCGTAGGTCCAAATGGTGCTTCTTATGTATTTGGCCCACAAAAAGGAGCTACACTAGAAATGGTTAAAGAGCTTGACCATTCTTTATTGAGGTGGGCAGATATCATTGAAAAGGAAACAGGCATACGTGTACATGAAAAGTCAGGAGCAGGAGCTGCTGGTGGAATTGGAGGCGCTTTTCAAGCGTTTTTCCCCTCACAAATGCGGCGCGGGATTGATATTGTCATTGAGTATACAAGCTTAGAAGAAAAATTAGCAGGTGCCGATTTAGTTTTTACTGGTGAAGGACAAATTGATTATCAAACGGCTTCAGGGAAAACAGCAATGGGTGTTTCGGAATTAGCCAAAAAACATAACATCCCGGTGATTGTCGTTGCTGGTTCAGTCGGTGAGGGCATTGAAGAGCTTTATCAATATGGCATAACAAGTGTATACAGTATTGTAAATGCACCGATGAATCTAAAACAAGCGATCAGTCATTGCCGTGAATATGTAACGTTTACAGTTGAGCAGATTATTCGTACTTATTTGGCTATAAATAAAAACTAAAGTGAAAAGGGAGGATTTGAGATGTTATTTGTAATCATTGCGTTAGGGGTCTTATTAATTGTTGTTGCAACGAGTAAGTTTAAAGTTCATCCGTTCTTATCTTTATTACTCGGAACTTTATTTGTTGCATTTGCAACGGGGATGCCATTTGACTTAATTATTGAAAGCATAAATGGTGGTTTCGGTAGCTTAATGACTAGCATCGGACTTGTCATTGTTTTTGGTACTATTATTGGGGTTATTCTTGAAAAGGCAGGTGCTGCTTATAGGATGGCAGAAGTGGTCCTTAGAATTATCGGCCCCAACCATCCCCAGTTAGCGATGAGTATTATCGGATTTATTGTATCAATTCCCGTTTTTTGTGATTCAGGTTTCATTATTTTAAATAGTTTAAGAAAAGCATTAGCAAAAAGAGCGAAGGTCACAATGGCTTCGATGTCGGTTGCTCTAGCAACAGGGTTATTTGCAACACACACCCTTGTTCCACCAACGCCAGGTCCGATAGCTGCGGCTGGAAATATTGGAGCAGATGCCTACTTGGGCACTGTCATATTAATTGGTCTAGTGGTAGCGGTGCCAGCAACATTAGTTGGTTACCTATGGTCGCTCAAGGTTGCAACGAAAATAGAAGTGCCAGAAGATATTCTAGCGAGTGGTGAAGAGTTCGATTATGATAAAGTCGTCGCTTCTTTTGGAAAAATGCCATCTACATTTCAAGCATTTTTACCTATCGCGTTACCGATTGTTTTAATTGGATTAGGTTCTTTTATCTCATTAGCAGGATGGGAAGGTTTCGTGGCTGAACTATTAATATTTTTAGGGAAACCAGTCATGGCATTATTATTAGGTGTAATTGCAGCCCTACCATTATTGCCGAAGTTTGATGAAGAAACCTTAACGGGTTGGATGGGGAAAGGTTTAACCGATGCGGCCCCAATCCTTCTCATTACAGGTGCTGGTGGTGCTTTTGGAACCGTTATCAGAAATTCTGGTGTAGAAGCCATCATTCAAGGCTGGGATATCACAGGTATTTTTACAGGAGCCTTATTCTTAGTAATACCATTCATTATTGCTGCGGCACTTAAAACAGCACAAGGCTCTTCCACAACATCACTTGTTATTACATCATCGTTAATTGCACCAATGTTACCTGTTTTGGGTATTGAAGGTGCTATTCCCCTTGCCTTAGTTGTTATGGCTATCGGTGCAGGTGCGATGACAGTGAGTCATGTTAACGATAGTTATTTCTGGGTTGTTACTCAATTTACTGGGATGAAAGTCAACGACGCATATAAAGCACAAACGATGGCAACTTTACTGCAAGGGGTAGTGACTATTTTAGTCACATTAACGCTCTGGGTAATATTAGTTTAATGTACTCCTAATTCGAATGACGTATAATCAGTATTTCAAGTATAGTAAGTAACTCAGAACGTTTGCGGTACCAATGAATTGTGCATAGTTCAAGATAACAGGAAAAATCCTGTGCCATGTATAAAAATGTATAATGGCACAGGATTTCTTTCCATTACTTTAGACCTCTTCTAAGCAATTTGTTTTACTGTTAAATTTCTTTGGTCAATTTCGGTAGTAGCTAAAGTTACATCGGTAATTTGTAATTGAATTATATCATTTGCTGTTAAGTCAATTAAAAATGAAGTACTCCCATCATCTTGTTGTGCGGTTCCTAGTATAATAGCAGATTGTGGTATTGGAATTCCATTTACAGTAATCACAAAACTCATGCCACCCGTATTGGAATTTAAATTGGCATTGATTTCATAAACTCCTGTTGCGTTTACAGTTAACGAACCATTTCCCGAGTCAGGTGTAACACCTGAGGTTGGTCCAGCACTATCAAATGTTACAAAAGTGCCTATGTCTGCAGGGGTGATTAGAATAGGTGATGTCCCAAACAAAGCTCCATAATTGATTAAGCCACCACCACCTGGTCCAGTCGGTCCGGTAACGCCAGTAACTCCCGTAGGACCTGTTATACCTGTGATACCAGTAGCCCCAGTAGCCCCTGTTACTCCCGTAGGTCCAGTAACTCCCGTAGGTCCAGTAACCCCAGTAACCCCTGCGCCAGTCGGTCCTGTAATTCCAGTCGGTCCTGTAATTCCAGTCGGTCCAGTCAGCCCCGTAATCCCTGTAGCCCCCGTAGGTCCAGTAGCCCCCGCGCCAGTCGGTCCTGTAATCCCAGTCGGCCCAGTAGTCCCTGTTACCCCCGTAGAACCAGTCGGTCCAGTAACCCCTGCCCCCGTAGGCCCGGTAACCCCCGTAGCACCAGCAATCCCCGTCGGTCCAGGCGGCCCAGCGACTCCAGGTAACCCTTGAGGTCCAGAAAGTCCAGGAGAACAAATGCAGCGATTTGGTCCTCGATTACAGTTCGTACATTTTTGTTTAAATTTCATACCTGACACTCCTTAATGAATATAATAATAGGTATAAGCTTAAAATGATCGGTCCTATTACCTTATTCAATTTGTGACAAAAGTGTATATATGAATACCTATGTGAAAGAAGGTTTTATTTTAGTAAGAAAAAACAAAAGGGCCATTTACTTGAGAAATTATCGTTACTCAACTGAACTAAATTAATCACATTGCCAAAACAACTACAATCAAGAAAAGAGAAGCTATTAAAAAGAATAGTGATTAATACAAGTATTTTGGATAAAAGGGGGTGTACAACACATTCTTTTTTATGCAATCCATATCAGATACTGTTATTAGTTGGAGAATGTTCCTCACAGAATTCATCTCCTCATATATCAAACTCAGATGGTACAGTCGAACTCGAGCGTTCAAAAACAAAATTAAAGTATAAGTTGGTTCTCATTTTAGTATTTTCTGCAAAAATCAAAGCCGTTAACATTTCAATGTTAACGGCTTTTTAAATTCAGAGTTAGTGTTTGCCCTTCCTCGTTATAGAGAAATCATTAAGCTACATCAGGCTTCCAGTTAGATACATCGTCTTCAGTTGGAATTTGTTTCTCACGATTCTTCTTCGCGAAAATAAAGAATATAACTGTGATAAGAGTCGTTGCAATGACTCCAAATGTTAACGAGATATTCATCGATAATCCAAATCCGATAGAAGCATTGGCAATATACGTAGTAACAACCATGGTCATAAATAATGCAGGTGCTACCGCAATCCAGTAATTACGCTTTCTAACGAATAAGAACATTGCACCAACCCATAAAGCAATAACAGCTGTTGATTGATTTGCCCAGTTAAAGTACTGCCAAAGCATAGAGAAGTCAACTGTTGTAAGAATAATAGATGTTACAAATAATGGTGTTGCAATTAACATACGGTTCATGATTTTCTTTTGTGGTACTTTAATGTAATCAGCAATAATCATACGAGCACTTCGGAATGCCGTATCACCAGATGTGATTGGTAATAAGATTACACCTAGTACAGCAATTGTTCCAAATACAGCACCTAATAACTCAGTAGAAATTAAGTTTACAATACCACCAGTACCGATTGTATTGATTAATTCGCTTAATGTCATTGGTCCATCAAATAAACTCATCGCAGCGGCTGCCCAAATCATCGCAATAACCGCTTCAGCAATCATAGCACCGTAGAAAATACGGCGACCTTGACTTTCTTTTTGTGTCGTACGTGAAATGATTGGTGATTGAGTAGCATGGAACCCAGATAAAGCACCACAAGAAATCGTTAAGAATAATAATGGGAAAATCGCTGCCCCAGCTGGGTGTGTGTTTTCAAAAGATAACTCAGGAATTGGTGCACCTTGGATAACAAGAGCAGCTCCAACCCCAATTGTACTAACTAATAGAATCGCTCCTAAGTATGGATAGATGTTCCCGATAATTTTGTTAATCGGTAACACTGTTGCTAATAAGAAGTAAATAAAGATTAAAATAACGAATACAATAACTGGCACAACACCATTCGTTAAATCAAATAATAAATCGGCTGGTGAAGCAACAAAGACTGTACCTACAAGTAAAAGTAATAAAATTGAGAAAGCATTTACAATGTGTTTCATTACCTTACCTAAGAAACGTCCAGCAAGCTCAGGTAAGTGAGCACCACCGTTTCGGATAGAAATCATCCCTGTTAAGTAATCGTGAACCGCCCCAGCAAAAATCGCTCCAAATACAATCCAGATAAAAGCAACAGGACCATATAAAGCACCCATGATTGGTCCGAAAATTGGTCCAACCCCGGCAATACTAATTAGCTGAATTAGTAAGTTTTTATTTTTGTGCATTGGTAAATAGTCGACGCCGTCACCCTTCGAATAAGCTGGTGTGACACGGTCTTCTTTTGGTTGAAATACTTTTTCAACAAATTTACCGTAAGTAAAATAACCTATAATTAAAATAGCAATTGCTACTAAAAAAGTAATCATAAGTGTAATCCCCCTCAAATTTTCGTATGCGTTTTCATAAACTGAGTGTACATAAAGAAGACATATTTGTGAGGGATTTTGTCGTAAGATGTAAAATATCGTGTATAAGATGTTGAATTTTCGTCATAAGATGCGGATTTTAAATGATTGAATTCAGAAATCTATAGTTCTATTTTGGCACGTAAAGGTTTGACATAATTGCGACTTACCGGGATTTTTTCTTCTGTACCAGCAATCGAGAGCTGATAAGCACCATTAAACCAAGCATCCATTTCGGTAATATAATGGGTGTTGACCAGATAGCTTTTATGAACACGAAAGAATGAAAAAGAGGTTAAACGTGCTTCAAGCTCTTTTAACGTAAGTTTTGTTTCAAACAATTGCTCACTCGTAACGACTTTTGTATTTTTGTCATCCCGATATACATACAAGACCTTTTTTGGCTCTAGAAATTGAATAGTTCCTTCTGCTTCTAATGCCAGCTTCCCATTGGTTGATTCAGGGTTCTCTTGAGTTTGTGTCATATTAATTAAAGCCTTGATATGTTGAATCGTTTCAGCCAATTGTTTTTCATCAACGGGTTTTAACAAATAACCCTTTGCCTGCACTTGAAAAGCTTCAATTGCAAATTGTGGGTAGGCCGTGGCGAATATGACAATGGGTGGTGTTTGCATTTCTTTTAATACAGACGCAACTTCTGTTCCTGTCATACCCGGCATTTCAATATCTAAAAAAAGTAAATCAGGCTTTAATTCCATAATTTTTGCGACTGCTTCTTGTCCCGTGGAAGCTTGGCCAACAATGGTAATTTCAGGATAAGAGTCTAGTAAGAATATTAGTTCTTCACGACTGTATTTTTCATCATCAACGATTAATGTTTGGATTTGTTGGATTGTCATCGTTTAATCCCTTTCTTTCTTTTTTGGAATAGTGAAAGCGATCGTTGTTCCTTGATGAACATCTGAATTAATTTGTAACGACGCTTTTTCTCCAAATTGCATTTGTAATCGCTTATTTATATTAAATAATCCAATGCCTGTACCTGTTGTTTCTTCAGCTATTTTCTTTCCTAGCCAATTTTTCTCTATCATCGCAAATCCTTTACCGTTGTCTGAAACGGTTAATTGAACAGTTTTCCCCTGATCCTTGATTGAAATACGCAAATAGCAATCTCCCTCTTTATCTTTAAAGCCGTGCTTAACCGAATTTTCAACAATTGGTTGTAACGTAAGAGGAGGGATTTTCGTTAACAAACAACTCGAATCAATATCATAGGTTATCGTGAACCTATCCTCAAATCGGGTTTCTTCAATAGATAAATATGACTTCACATGATTAAGTTCATCTTCAATTGAATGAAGGTTGGTTGTGGTAGATGTAACGTTCTGCCGTAAGAATAAAGAAAGGTGGTGTAACATTTGCCTTGCTTTATTAGGGTTCATCCTAATTAGTGAAATGACCGTATTTAAAGTATTAAAAAGAAAATGAGGGCTAATCTGTGCTTGTAAGGCATTAATCTCAGCTTCTTTTGCAAGTTGATAGGAACGGTCGGCCTCAGCAAGCTCAAGCTGACTGCTCAATAAATTCGTTAATCCTGCAAGCATTTCTGTCTCAAGAGGGGTGATTTCTTTTTCAGAATGAAAATAGAACTTCAGTGTGCCAGCTACCTCATTTCGAATAAAAAGGGGAGCAATAACCGCAGCACCTAATGGACAGTTTGATTCATTACAATGAATACTTTTATCGTTAGCAATGACCATTTCTTTTCTACGGATCGCCTCCCAGGTAATTTGTGTTTGTATGGGGAGGTTCGCTTTATGGTGATCACTAGCAAGACCAATATGTGCGAGAATTTTATGGTGGTCTGTCATTGCTACACCGGCTACTTTTAATTCATTATAGATAATAGTACAGACTTCTGCAGATGAATGATGATTGAGTCCATCTTTAAGAAAGGCTAATGTTTGTTTGGCAATTCTTAAGCTTTTTTGTGCTTGCAAAGCACCAAGCTTTTGCTCGGTATGTTGGACATTACGTATAATGAGGAAAAATAACATACATCCGATTCCATTTGCGACAATCATAGGAACACCAATAACTTTTACAAGTTCAATAGCTAATGTTGTTGGATGAGCAAGAATAACAATTAATGCCATCTGCGTGGTTTCAGCAAAAGCTCCTAACAGAAAAATCGTTCTAGGCTGAGAGGTCGCTTTTGGATTTCTTTTTGCATAATAAGCAGATATGACTCCGGCAAATATAGTAGCTATTCCACAAGCAAATCCAGTAAAACCACCTAGTAGCATTCGGTGACCACCAGCAATTAGACCAGAAGCTATACCGACTTTATAACCTCCGAATAAGCCTGCAAGAACAACACCAATTACGCGAAAGTTGGCAATGGCTTCTTCTTCAGAAAGCTCAGTAAAATAAACAACGAGTTCTGAGTTATGAGAGCCAAAAGCAACTCCTGAATAGGTACCAATAATACCAAAAACGCTAAAAAAGAGGATCGCTTTCATTTGTTGTCTTTGACTCAGTTGTGTGGGGTAGATTAGCATATCTTTAAAAAAATGAAGTCTTGTTGCGATAAAAGCTAACATCACAATTAACCCAAGTCGCTCTAACATAATAAGTAATAATTCGAACATTACATTCACCTAGTTTCTTCTCATTCCTACAAAGTATAGCAAAAATCAACGAGTGAAGAAAATGAGTAAGGCATTTCAATTTTTTGTTCTTCATAAAGTGAAGAAAATTAAAATAGTGAGCAAATAACAGTGATTAAGAGTAATTCGGAGTAATTTGTTCTTTAACAAGAACGTTTGTGGTTGTTATTGAGTTTAAAAAAATAAAAAAATCAGCTATACTACAGGTGTATTCTTTATTAAGAACGAATGCAATGACTATAAATTCTATAGAGAATTTAAATGAGTCGAAAATAAACACGTAAATGGGATTTTTTGGCCCATTAAGCGGCAGATACAATTAGATAACCTAATCCTAAGGAAATAATTGGAGGGTACCTTAATGAAGCTTTCGAGAATGAAACATAATCATAAAAAATTACTCCCACTCTGTCAGTTCCTCGTAATTGTGTACTTAATGGTAGTAGGTGTTGCCTTTTTAACCTCAGATACACTTGCTTTTTTTGGTGATTCAGAAAAAGTAAGTATATCTATTCAAACAGGTAATTGGTGGGATGGAAGTGACTTAGTGATTATGAATAAGAATGTAGGAACTTGGTGTGAAGCAGATGAGCTCTATTTTACGATTAAAAATGAAGGCTTTAATATGACGGAGTCAACTAAATTTGAATTATTCTATTCAGAGTCAAGGATTCCAAATGAACATGGGGCAAAGCTAGAGAGCGGTATGATTGAAGTGATATATCAAGGTGGAGTCGAGAAACTGGTTTTTGGGAACATGAAACCAGGAGCTTATATGTTAAAGGTGAATCAAAGTGTAGGTTACCAAAATAATTATGAGAGTCAAGCAGTTATTTGGAGCGAGAAAATCTTTATAGACGATTGTCATCATGTCAATGAAAAAGAACATGGTGAGGAACATGTAGAAGATGTAAGTGAAAATCAAAATGAAGAACCGTCAAATGAAGAAATCGAGACAAGTGAAGAGCAAGTGGAAGAAAAGGTGGTAAATAAGGAAGAAGTAGTAGAAGGGAACATAACGGACGAAGCAAAAATTAATAAAACGACAGATAATGAGGTAACTGAAGAACTGACTGAACCATCAGATGAAGAGCCAAGGTCGCGAGAGTAGAACTCGAACGATCGGAAAGAAGAGCAAAGTGTAAAAGTGGATTCAGTTGGTAGCACAAATAACGGCACTAAGGAAGGTGAGGAATAAATGAAAACTATTTTGAAATGGGGCAGTCAATTAATAAGCTTCAGTTTGTTCGTTCTGTTAATTGGAATGGCATTTTTAGTTATTTCAACAAAAGCTTCGGGTGACGAGCCTGAGTTATTTGGCTATCAACTTAAGACTGTCCTATCAGGTTCGATGGAGCCAGAGTTTAAAACAGGTTCAGTAATAGTAGTGGAACCAGGTGGAGATATGACTCGTTTTCAAAAAGGCGATATTATCACTTTTATGGAAAACCAAGATAAGTTGATTACGCATAGAGTTATCGATATTGTTCATACTGGGGGAAATATCATGTATGAGACAAAGGGTGACAATAATAATGCTCCTGATAGTACATTGGTAATGTCAGAAAATGTCGTTGCTCATTATTCAGGTGTGACGATTCCTTACCTTGGGTATGTCGGGAAGTTTTCTCAATCGAAAGAAGGAGCGGCATTGCTTTTAATATTACCAGGTGTCGCGTTACTTTTATACGCGGGTATTAGTATTTGGCAAGGACTTAACCAACTTGAAAAGGGGAATCGAGATACGGCCAGAGAAGGGGATAAAGATATCCCAAAAAACCTCCTTTAGTGGAGGTTTTTTGTTCTATTTATATAGATTTTGTACATCACTATATTTCGGTAACGTCCAGTTGTATTGTACAGATAGCATTCTTAATGCAACGATGATGACAAATAATACATAATACATATAGGCAGAGGTTAATAAACCGAGGCCAATCATTAAACCTGCAAGTAAGGCCCATAAGGCATAAATTTCATCTCGGAATATAACCGGTTTACGTCCGGCTAATACGTCCCGAACCATTCCTCCTCCTGAACCTGTTAGAACAGCTGCGGTAGCAACCGCCACTAATGGAAGTCCGTTATCACTAGCGAGCATGGCACCTTGTATCGCAAAGGCGGCTAACCCCATTGCGTCAAAAATGACGATTCTTCTAAAATAGTCAAGCCATAATTCCTTTGAAAGAAATACAATGACGATGGAAGCTAAAGCTAGTGTAAAGAGTAAGGCTTGATCCCAAAGTAAGGATACAGGGGCACCAATTAATAGGTTTCGAATGGCACCACCACCAAAAGCAGTTACAAATCCTAAGACAAGTACACCTAAAATATCATATTTTTCTTCTATGGCGACAATGGCTCCGCTTATTGCAAAAGCAATTGTACCGATTATATTTAATGTCTCCCAAACCATGGTTGTTCTCCTTTGCTTTGCTCGATGCTGTTCATTATTCTTGCTAGCATTAGGTATTCACATTTTTTGTGCGTATGAATTTTAACATGAAATTATCATAAATTAAATGGGTAGTTTAACGAAGCGTGTCAAAGTCGTTTGTGAAGGAGTACAAATGATCTGTATATGTAAGGGAGAGTAATAAAAGAGGTATGTGGAGTTTTACTTGTCGTTTCTCAAAAATCATGTGGTGCTGAGCTAATCGTTTACAACGATCGCTCTCAGCTTTGCCAATTTTATCTCAACCTCAAAATCAATTTGATTAGGGGAATCACCTCAACTCTTTTAAAGTGAGTTGAGGTGATTTTAATTAGTTTTTTTCTGTTAATGGTTGTTTAATTAGCCCATAAATAACAGCTGTGATTAAAGAGCCGATGATAATAGCCAGGGCATATAATCCGATAGAGCTAAAATTAGAGCCATTGACAAGAAACATCGTAAAAACTCCTCCATGTGGAGCGGGGAGAGCTATTTGGAATAGGCCAGTTAGGCCTCCTGCGACAGCGGCACCTATCACACTTGCACTAATGACACGGACCGGATCAGCAGCAGCAAAAGGAATGGCACCTTCTGTAATAAATGAAGCACCTAATACATAATTCGTCTTTCCAGATTGACGTTGCTGTTGCGTAAATTTATGTTTCCAAATGGTTGTTGCCATCGCGATACCGAGTGGAGGAACCATTCCAGCTGCCATAACTGCAGCTTGAGGGCCAAGATTACCAGCATCAAGCATGGCGATACCGAATGTATAAGCCGCTTTATTAACAGGACCGCCCATGTCAATCGCCATCATCACTCCAAGAATAACGCCTAAAATGATCATATTACCTGTACCTAAATTGCCTAACCAATTCTGTAATCCTAAATTAACAGTCGCGAGCGGACTGACTAAGAAATACATGAGTGTACCCGTAAATAAGATATTTAATATAGGGGTAAATAGAATGGTACGTAACCCATCTAAGCTTTGCGGAAAATTTGCTAATAAGTGACGCACTAATAAAGCTATATAACCGGCAAGGAAACCAGCAATTAATCCACCTAAAAAGCCTGCTTCATTAGTAAAGGCCATATATCCGGCAATTAAACCAGGGGCAAATCCAGGGCGATCGGCAATACTCATCGCAATAAAAGCAGCAAGAACAGGAATAAATAAGGCAAAGGCATTATCGCTACCGATTGTCATTAATAATTCTCGAATAAAATTATCTTCTCCAAAGATCGTCTCAAAAACAAAGCTCAAAGCGATGAGAATACCACCACCGATGACAAATGGTAGCATATTAGAAACACCGTTCATTAAATGCTTATATATGCTTGCTCCAAAAGAGGATGATTCTTGACTTTCTTGGCTTTCTTCTTGCCGTTCAGTCCCTCTGTAAATCGGTTCATTTCCTGATAAAGACCGTTCTAATAATTGGGCTGGTTTTCTTACACCATCAGACACTGGAGCAACGACAATACGTCTTCCATGGAAGCGCTCCATATCCACCTTGGTGTCAGCGGCCACAATGATGCCATCAGCTTTTTCGATATCTTCATTTGTTAACTTATCCTTAACTCCAGCAGAACCATTCGTTTCAACTTTAATGTGGTATCCTCGCTCTTTAGCTTCTTTTTTTAATGCATCAGCAGCCATAAAGGTGTGAGCGATTCCTGTCGGGCATCCCGTAACGCCGAGAATGAAAACTTGGTCTTGGCTATATTCTTGGGGCGCTTCTTCTTGCTCTAATTCTTCATTTTCTTTTGTATCAATAACTTGTAATATTTCATCAACAGACTGAGCCTTCAACAAATGTTGTCTAAAATTCTCATCCATTAAATAGGTTGATAGTTTTGAAAGGGTAGCTAAATGTTCATTATTAGCCCCTTCAGAAGCTGCAATCATAAAGAATAAATGACTTGGCTGGTTGTCTAATGCTTCGAAATCAATACCTGCTTGCGAACGACCAAAAGCAATCGCTGGTGTTTTTACAGCAGATGTTTTGGCATGTGGGATAGCAATACCTTCTCCAAGACCTGTGGTACTTTGTTCTTCACGTTTTAGAATAGCTTCTTTAAACGCTTGCTTATCGTTCAAACGGTTAGCTTGCTCGAGCTTTTCGATCAATTCATTAAGTACGTCTGCTTTTGAGATTGAATGTAAATCAAGAATCATCGTTTCTTTTTTGAGTAAATCAGAAATTCTCATTATGTACGCTCCTTTTTATACTTGTCGTATATACGTTTTATCTACGAGTAATTGGATGTCCTGTTTTCTTGCTAGGCTTTTCGAAAAAGCAGTAGCACTTCCGGCAGCGATAGCAAATTGGAAACAGTCAGCTAGACACCAATTTTGTTGATAACCATAAATGAATCCAGCAACGGTAGAGTCACCTGCTCCAATAGAATTTACTAATATGCCTGAAGGTGGTGAGGCAATGAAAGTCTGGTCTTCGCTAACTAAAAGAGCACCGTCACCAGCGAAGGTGACCATAACATATT
Organism: Alkalihalobacillus pseudalcaliphilus; assembly: GCA_001038565.1. GTDB lineage: Bacteria > Bacillota > Bacilli > Bacillales > Bacillaceae_D > Alkalihalobacillus > Alkalihalobacillus pseudalcaliphilus. The sequence continues at coordinate 263,084 of LFJO01000006.1, read as the reverse complement.
CGACACCACGTTGAACCAATTGTTTAGCAGGTTCAATAGCGTCTTCAATGGAATGAATGGGTTTACCAATTAGCTCAGATAATTCGTGATGATTTGGCTTAATAAAAGTCGGTTTTTCCTGAAGAGCAAATGTGAGTGGGAGCCCGCTCGTATCAAGGAATACATTCACCCCTTGATTTTTGAGAATAGACATCCACATTTGGTAGATTGTTGGTTCAAGAGTGGGTGGAACACTTCCAGATAAAACGACGACATCTTCATTTGTTAATTTTGCTAGTTGAGCGGTTAGCTTTTCAAGATCGCTCGGCATAATTGTCGGTGCAACACCATTAATTTCTGTTTCGGCTTCACTTTTTACTTTGACGTTTAATCGACTATCCGCTTTGATTTTAATAAAATCTGTTGGAATACCGCGTTGTTTTAAAGTAGACTGAATGAAATCACCAGTAAAGCCGCCGATAAACCCTAAAGCTACATTATCCGTTTGGAGAGATGTCAGTACGGTGGATACATTTATCCCTTTACCGCCGGGTTCTTTGTGATCAGCTTGAGCCCTGTTTAAGCTACCTACTTGAATAGATGGTGTCGTAACAAAGTAATCTAAGGCAGGGTTTAAAGTGACGGTATAAATCATACAGGTGTAACCTCCAACGTTGTGTGAGTGCGTAACTCTTGAATTAAATCAGCATTTTGTTTTTCTAATAGATCACTTGTTATGATACGGACGCGATTTACATTTGTAATTTTAGAAAAGGTGACATCACCAAATTTAGTGTGATCGGCTAAAATGAAGGCTTGTCGACTTGAGGCAATGGCTTTGTCCTTAATATAAGCCTCCTCTGGATCTGGCGTTGTCACACCATCTGGGACTGTAATACCATTTGCCCCAAGAAAGGCAAGGTCAAAATTAAAGTATTCAAGTGTTTCTAAGGCATGACGACCTATAAATGCATGAGTTCCTTTTTTTACATACCCACCGAGTACATGGGTTGGAATGTCGGCAGCAAGTAAAGAGGAAATGTTTGACAAGCCATTTGTAACGACTTCAACCTTTTTGCCTTTTAAAAAGGGAATCATTTCAAATGTTGTACTTCCAGCATCAAGGAAGATACAATCACCATCTTGTATAAAAGAAGCTGCTTTTTCAGCAATTTTCACCTTCTCTTGACGGTTTTTGAGTGTTTTTTGTTGCATTGTCGGTTCTGCTCTTTTACTCGTATAATGAGTAGCACCTCCATGAATCCGCTTTAATTTCTTCTCTTGCTCTAGCTCGGTTAAGTCTCTGCGAATAGTTGATTCAGATGCTTTTGTAATATCAATTATTTCATGTGTGCTTATGATTTCTTGGCTTTTTAATAAAGATAAAATTAGTTCTTTTCTTTCTAGTGTTAACATATCGAAACCACCTTTATGGATGTTATTTTTATCATACATTCAAAAACAATCAAAATCAATCAATAATAACCATATCATTCGTGTTACGTATATTATGGCCATTCGTATTGATAGAAACGGAAACAAAAATAAAGCCGTAGACATTCAGTTACATGTCCGCGGCTCATTTTATTTATTGTTAATGTTTATTCCACTTCTTCAATCTCAATATTATATTCATCAAATAACTTTTCTAACTCTTCTTGAAATTGCTGATTTAATGTAAGTGCTTCATCTAATAATGAATTCACTTCCTCGATAATTGAGGCATCTTGCCCTTTATAAGCATCTGCAGTTAATCCTATAGCTGCAAGTTGAGTTTCGGAAAATTCTATATAAAGATCATGTACCTCTTGTAATGGTTCTGTTTCAATAGGCAAATTACGAAAATCCTCAACAACAGATTCGTATCTTGGAATGATGTCTTCAGTTATCCCATTTTGAACTTCTTCATCAAGAAGATTACTTGCCAATAGTTGATCAAAGTCATTAAGAACCTGTGTTTCAGCTGGTTCAATGGCAGGCATTTCTTCATTGTAGTAATTAATAATATCATCTTGTACGTCCCTATCAGCACATGCAAATAGAAATAAAACTGCGATTAGAAATAGAATCATTTTCTTCATTTGTTTCTTCCTCACTTTTGTTTTTTGTGTATCTACCTCTTTTTATTCCTTTTCAAACATAAAAAGGAATAAAATCCAAAAAATAATACGATTATTATTATACTAATAACATCTTTCAGAATAATAGTATTTTATTCGGGTTTTCCAAAAGCAGGGAAAAAGTATTGACAATAAAGTATGATTTCGATAGATTACGAGAGTATGTTTTAAAAAAGGGGAGAATAAAATGGATACTCGTGTTCAGTCAGATGTGAAAATTACAACGGCAGATCCTTCTGCATTAGGTTTATTTGGTCTTGCAATGGTTACACTCGTAGCGTCATCTCAAAAGCTTGGTCTTACCGATGGATTATCTTTAGTATTACCGTGGGCATTCTTTTTGGGAGGAATTGCACAATTAATGGCAGCTTGGTTAGATGCTAAGCATAACAATATATTTGGGACAACGGCATTTGGTGCTTTTGGTTTATTCTGGTTTGGTGTTGGGACAACGTGGCTTATTCAAATGGGTGTTTTTGGTGAGACACTTTTACAGTATGCGGATTCAAGACAGTTGGGTGTTGCCTTTATCGGTTATCTTATTTTCAGTTTGTTTATGACAGTGGGAGCATTAGAAACGAATAAAGTTTTATTTTTTATCTTTGTTTGTATTGATTTCTTATTCATTGGTTTAGCTTTAAGTTCATTTGGTATTATGTATGAATTTACATCAATGCTTGCTGCTATCTCTGAGTTAATGATTGCACTATTATCCTTTTATGGTGCGGCAGCCATTGTGTTAAATACTCATTTTGGTAAAGTCGTTGTGCCGAATGGTAAGCCTTTTGGTATCTTCAAAAAAGCAGAATAGAGAATTAGAGTAAAGCGATCGCCATAAGGTAGATCGCTTTTTTTCATAACTAGCAAACACTTCTATGATAGATATTCATATATGAGTGGTTAGAATATCTTGTCCACCCCATAAGTGAGTTGGACTAATAATCTTTTTAAGCCTATATTCATAAGTGATATTTTATTTTCAAATTTTCCTTTTGAAGGAATGTTAGGGCTTGTCTAAAATTTTGGATTTAATGATCCCAATAATTTGTTTCCATGTCAATCAACCAGTGACTGCGAAGCATAAGAGTTCTTTCTACCCCAGCGATAAAGCCTCCAATGAGAAGTGTGGTATTGACCGTGGCAGGGAGTTGAATCGGCGACTCAAATTGACCAATATGTTCTGAAACCCAAGGAATTTGACTAAGTAATTCTATTAATTGCGGAAGACTTAGGAATAGGGCCACAAGCAAAATAGTGGCAGAAATTCGTTCTATCCATTTACTGGTCTTTGGAAAGTGCTTGTGTAAACCTAATCGAAGCCCTCTCAGAGAATGTTTGTCGGGTTGGAGTGGATATGAATGTTTATTCTTTACATAGTGGATACGACTGATACCATAGCTGCCCACCGACGCTTCAACGATCCCATCTTGTACAGGGAAAGCGGCTGGAAGCTTAGACGACGCGGTATGTTTCCCATTTAGGTATAATTCGGCCGTAGAATCTTCTGCCCAATAATTGAATTCTACGGCGTATTCCGCACTTTCAGCGTCTTTATTTCCTAATTTTAAATAGAATACCGAACGTGAAAAAATATGCCAAAAACGATAGGGCTTTAAAGGATGGCCATCCCCCTCTTTCACTTTCTTTAGCTTTTTGGAATGTTTCCAACGGCGAATAGAAGTAAACAGAATTATACCTCCTTCAAAAAGAATGTCTCCCTATGTCTACGTTTTGATAAAAAGGTAGGTTTCATAACTAGAGTATTACCCTTCTAAACGCTTCTTTTTTTCTTGGTGTATCTCCCCTTTGTTAAAACTAACAGCGAAATATAAGCCTGCAACAAAGACCCCACCACCTATTATATTTCCTAGTGTAACGGGAATTAAGTTATAGAAAAAGCCTCCAAGTGTGAACATTTCAGAACTACTGTGTAAAAGAGCTATGCCCAATATCGACATATTTGCGACACTATGTTCAAACCCAGCTGCAATAAAAGCAAGGATCAAAACAAAAATCATAAACATTTTAGCGATATCTTCTTTCACTCTTAGAGAAACCCAAATAGCTAAACAAACGATCCAATTACATAATATTCCTTGGAAAAATAGCTGGTGAATAGGGGTATTCATTTTAGTCTCGGCAATGGAAAACATATAATGAGCAGCCCCGATGTCTTTAAATACTCCAGCAGCAAAAACAAGTATCGCTAATAAGATGGAACCTATTAAATTTCCGAGATAACACCAGCCCCATAGTTTGAAGGTTTGTCCCCATGTTGTAACTTTCGACAATGTACTACTTGTAAAAACCATATTATTCCCTGTAAATAATTCTGAACCAGCAAATATAACAAGAGCTAATGCTACTCCGAATGTCGCTCCAGTCAGGAGATCAATAAAAGGAGAATTAGTATGATACAAGGGTTCTCCAATAGCAAATAACATAATACTCCCAATTCCAACATAAGCCCCAGCAATAATCGATACTAGTAAATAACGAAAAGGGGCTTTATTAAAAAAACGATATTTTTCAACGGCTTGGTCATTCAAATTATGTATGGTTTCTTTATACATAAGCAACCTCCTCTGTAAATGAAAGGAATATAGTACGCTCTACCCGAAATACAAAAAAGCTAATCAGGAAAAAGGAGATATTCAGATTGGTGGTTTAATCAAAGATTCGAGAGGGAAGCACATGTAAAAAAAGGGTAGGTGATTGGATGTCAAATAAAATGTCGATTCAATTAAATGGTAAAGAAGTAATAAGTGAGAGTGATAAAACCGTATTGAGTATATTGGGGGAAAAGGAAATTAATGTTCCTAGTTTATGCTATCATCCAAGCTTAGGTCCTATTGAAACATGTGATTCCTGTATCGTTAAGGTTAATGGAGAGTTTGTACGAGCCTGTTCTACTTTTATACAGGAGGATGATCAGATTCAAACGACGGGTTCTGAAGTACATGAAGCCCAATTAATTGCCATGGATCGTATGCTGGGTAATCATGAATTATATTGTACGGTCTGTGATTATAACAATGGCAGCTGTGAAATACATAATGCCGTAAAAGAGATGAAAATTACACATCAAAGTACACCTTTTACGACGAAAAATGTAGAAGTTCAGCGGAATGATTTTTATCGCTATGATCCCGATCAATGTATCTTATGTGGGCGCTGTGTCGAAGCTTGTCAAGATGTGCAAGTAACAGAAACACTAACGATCGATTGGGAATTAGAACAACCTCGTGTTATTTGGGATCATGATACACCGATTGAGGATTCTTCCTGTGTAAACTGCGGACATTGTTCAACGGTTTGTCCGTGTAATGCGATGATGGAAGTAGGTATGGAAGGAGAGGCTGGATTTCTAACAGGCATTCAAGAGAAAACGATGTCTCCAATGGTTAATATTACAAAGAACGTCGAAACTGGTTACGGGTCCTTAATGGCAATTTCAGATATTGAAGCAGAAATGCGTGAAGCCCGTATTGAAAAAACAAAAACAGTTTGTACATATTGTGGAGTCGGTTGTAGCTTTGATGTTTGGACGAAAGACCGCCAAATCTTAAAAGTGGAGCCTCAACAAGAAGCACCAGCTAATGGAATTTCAACTTGTGTGAAAGGGAAATTTGGCTGGGATTACGTTAATAGTGAAGAACGATTAACAAAACCGCTTGTACGAGATGGAGAAGCATTTCGTGAAGTGGAGTGGGAAGAAGCACTGCAAGTTATGGAAACAAATTTCAAAAAAATAAAAAAAGAAAAAGGAGCAGATTCGCTTGCTTTTATTTCTTCGTCCAAGTGTACAAATGAAGAATCGTACTTAATGCAGAAATTAGCTCGTGGTGTCATAGGGACAAATAATATTGATAACTGCTCGAGGTATTGTCAATCTCCTGCAACTATGGGTTTATGGAGAACGGTAGGTTATGGCGGTGATTCTGGTAGTATTCAAGATATTGCTGAAGCAGAGCTCATTATTTCAATTGGTTCAAATACGGTTGAATCTCATCCAGTACTTGCTACACGTGTGAAAAGAGCTCAAAAATTATACGGGCAAAAGGTCATTGTTGTAGACATTAGAAAACATGAATTAGCCGACCGGGCTGATTTATTTGTCCAACCAGCACCAGGGAGTGACCTCGTCTGGTTATCAGCTGTTACGAAATATATCGTTGAGCAGGGGTGGCATGATGTGCAGTTTTTAAAAAATCATGTAAATGACGTTGATGAATATCTGGCTAGTTTAGACAATTACACTTTGGATTATGCCTCACAAGTAACTCATCTTACCAAAGACGAAATAATTCAAATCGCCGAAGCTATTCATGAATCGAAAACAACTTCTATTCTGTGGGCGATGGGCGTTACCCAGCACGGTGGTGGTAGTGATACGAGTACAGCTATTTCCAACCTTTTATTAATGACAGGTAACTATATGAAAAATGGAGCAGGTGCTTATCCATTAAGAGGTCACAACAATGTTCAGGGGGCTAGTGATTTTGGAAGTATGCCTGATCGGTTTCCTGGCTATGAGTATGTAACCGATGATGAGGTACGAAAACGTTATGAGAAGGCATGGGGAGCATCTTTATCAGCTGAACCAGGCTTAAATAATCATGAAATGGTGGATGCGATTCACGAAGGGAAATTAAATAGTCTTTATTTAAAAGGTGAGGATATGGGGATCGTTGATGCTAATATTAACTATGTTCAAGAAGCGTTCGAGAAGTTAGATTTCTTTGTTGTGCAAGATGTATTCTTCTCAAAAACTGCTCAATTTGCTGATGTTGTATTACCTGCAAGTCCAAGCTTAGAAAAGGATGGGACTTTTACAAATACAGAACGTCGTTTTCAACGGTTATATCAAGCATTAGAGCCACTAGGTGACTCTAAGCCCGACTGGTTCATTATTCAAGAAGTGGCTAATCAAATGGGAGCTAATTGGAATTATCAACACCCTAGTGAAATTATGGCTGAGGCAGCGCGTCTTGCTCCATTATTTGCAGGTGTTACCTACGATAGACTTGAAGGATACCAGAGCTTACAATGGCCTGTGGCAGAGGATGGGACGGATACACCCCTTCTATTTGAAAAGGAATTTCCCCTTCCTGATGGAAAAGCAAGATTATGGCCAGTTCAATGGACAAAACCGTTACAATTTGATGAGGAATATGATATCCATGTCAATAATGGCCGATTATTAGAGCATTTTCATGAAGGTAATATGACCTATCAGTCTAAAGCGATTTCTAAAAAGGTGCCAGATGCTTTCTTAGAGGTTTCAAAAGAACTTGCAATGGAACGTGGAATTGAAGATGGAACAAAGGTCAAACTCACTTCACCATACGGTCAAGTAAAGGTGAAATGTCTTGTAACGGATCGCGTGAAAGGGAAGGAAGTTTATTTACCGATGAACACGAATGGGGAAGCATCCATTAACTATTTAACTAGCTCCCATTCAGATAAGGATACAGATACACCTGCGTATAAAGAGGTTTCAGCAAAAATGGAAATATTAGAACCGAAAGGTGAAAGTCCTTTACCTTCATTTAATTCACGTTATGGTAACCCTAAACCACAAATTGGTGTCCGTGTAGAAGATAAGTGGAAGCGAGACGATTACATCTTCCCGGGTGACTTGGTACGAAAAAGTGGGGTGAACTCAAATGGCTAAGGCAACCACTACGATTCTTAAACAAGAAGTCGATCCTAAGAAACAAAGGGAGAAAGAGTTACGGGAATTAGAAGATCTCTTAGTAAATAATAAAGAAGCAATTACTCAGTTATCCAAAGGGTTACAATTATTTAACGAACGCAAGCTATTTGAAATGGTGAACGCAACCGTTGAGCGCGGTGATGAAGTCTTACATCGAATTGTGACAGCAGTTGATAATCCAAATGCAACTAAGTCATTAAAAAATTCAATGCTTTTATTTGAAACACTTGGGAAAATCAACGTCGATGAATTGGAGCCTGTTGTTTTAAAGGTGAATAATGGAATCTCTAAAGTCGGTGAATATGAGCATAAAAATAAGGCGGGCGGTGGTTATCTCTCTTTATTACGCTCACTGAAAGACCCAGAGGTTATTGAAGGTTTAAATATTTTACTGACTCTTGTGAAAGGAATTGGTATGGAGCAAGAGGACGAGGAAAAAGTAAGACCACAAAAAGAAAGGTTAGTTAATCCTCAAAGAGAAATGGAAATATTTGATGAAGATCAACAGTTAACTGAAGAATATGATCGTGATGATATGCAAGAAGCTGAAAAAGAAAAAGAGCATATTGGAAAAGCATTAAAAGCAAGTGGAGTAGCAATATTTGTAGGTGCAGGGATTCTTTTAGGGAAGTTCGTCTGGAAAAAGAGAAAGTAAACAAAAAAACGGGGGGCCTATTTCACCCTCCGTTTTTCTAGTGGGTATTTATACGGAGCTTTTTCTTAATCGTTTATTAAGGAATAATACACTCAATGAAACAATTAGTAAGATCAAACCGATTAAGAGATAATTATAATAAGAGGTTGCGGTGTCTGGTAATTGGTTATTTTTATCGTCACCGGGTTCACCATCACCGGGTTCACCATCACCGGGTTCACCATCACCGGGTTCACCATCACCGGGTTCACCATCACCGGGTTCACCGTCACCGGGTTCACCGTCACCGGGTTCACCGTCACCGGGTTCACCGTCACCCGGTTCACCATCACCGGGTTCACCGTCACCGGGTTCACCATCACCGGGTTCACCATCACCGGGTTCACCGTCACCGGGTTCACCGTCACCCGGTTCACCGTCACCCGGCACATCAATCACGGTTCCATCTTCCCAATGAATTAATGTCATATTCGGGTAATAGGTGTTTAGAATACTTGAGTATTCCCAGCCATTGAATTCACCAAGTTGGTAGGCACCAAATTGACTCATACCAACGCCATGTCCGTATCCACCACCATAGAAAGTAACGCCATCATCTTCAATATCAAAGCTGAAAAATCCAGAAGGTAAAATCGTAAAATCGACGAGCGGCATTCCGTATTCACTTTCACCTTGTTTAGCACGATATAGAGTGACTGTTTCACCACCAGTATCTACTGAGCGCGGTCTAATTAAAAAGCGAATATTATATTCTTTTAAAATTTGGTACGTTCCCGTTGTTCCCTCTATAATGAGACTCATAGCGACACCGCCATCGCCACGCTCTGAAACGTACATATTTACAAACTCACCAATACCTTCTTCGGGGATAGGTTTTGAAACGAACTCTTCATTTTCATCTAATGTTAAAATAAAATCTTTTTGTGCGTCATACCTTTCGAATATATTAGCATTAATTGTATTAGCTAGCTCTTCATGAGAAAGACCGACCATCCAACGGAAGTACCAAGATTCACCATCATAAGACTCATAAGATAAATCTTTATAAAACGCATTAAGGACTTCCTCATCTAACGTATCAATCTCTAACATTTGACCTGGATTATCTGGGTCAAATGTATGGCTTTGTGAGATTAAATATGGAGTGACTACACCAGGGAATGAGCCATCTGCCTCAGACCAAACTTGATGTTTAGAAGCACCAAAACCGCTAGATGTAGAATAATAGCGGGCATCAACCAATCGCTCGTTTTCATCTACCATCACAATACCGCTTGTTTCTAAGACGGCTTGTGTAGAAGTCGAATTTTCTGCACTATTGTTATAGACTTGGCTTAAAACACTATCATTAACAAAGTAACCATCAGCTGTGAAGCGATTGCTGAAATAATCACTTAAGGCATAAGTTCTCGCAGCTACTGCTTGAGCTTTTAAAGCATTTAATCCGAAAAATTCAGGCATTTCACTTGGTAAAACTTGAAAGAGATATTCTTCAAAATTAACATCGTTGATCACTCGTAGTTTGCCACCTGTCGGTGATGCAGTTATTTCAAAAATACCGCGATAATGAGGAATGCCTTGTGCTCTAGTGAAGGACGTTACTGTAAGTGTAGGTTCACTAGATTGAAGGATATGTGCCTCTTCTTGCTCTGAATGTGCTTCAACATATAAGCGTTCTTGACTTTCGTATAGGACTTGTCCACCAGATTCAACCGAAATCGTATGATCAGAAACGGTAAACGTTACTTCTTGATCGGCAGGAATAGAAAGGGATTCCTCACCTTTTTTATCTGTAAGAATCAATCCTTGTTCAGAATGGACACTGAATATATCATGATCAATGGAAGCGAAGCCTTGATTCATAATTCCGACACGCATATTTTCAACAGGAGTAGGTCCGTCTATTTCTATTAAGAATATCTCACCAGCATCATTAATATGAACAGTTACATTTTCAGCACCAACACGAGCATCCGCATAAGTCGCCGGCACTTCTGTATCTTTAACAATACGTATTACTTGAAGGTCAGAAGCGAGTTGAAGTGTTCCTTGCTGCTCTAACTCAAGCGAAGAACTAGTTTTGGACATAATTCTTTCTTGAAAACTAGTTTCAACAGGTTCTTCGACGGGTGGTACGGTTGGAGGTTCTTCTATAACGGCATCATAGATATAATCCAAATCGATATCTTGATAATAGAGTTCTAGAATTTCTTGATAACTCCAGCCAAGCCTTTTCCCTAAGTCACCAGCTCCGTATTGACTCATACCAACCCCGTGACCAAAACCACCACCGTAAAATGTGATCGTTTCTAGTTCGTTATCATCCGTGAAAGTGTGCTCTAACACAAAGGAAGAGGAAGGGAGTGTACCAAGATTATTCCGTGTAGAGCTGTAATCTTCACTGCCTCCTGGTGCTAGGTGTATCGTGGCATTTTCAGTTCCTAAGTGTGCGGCAGTTAAGCTAGTAGTGAAACGAATATTAAATTCTTTAATTAGCTTATAGGTGCCTGTTGTACCTTCAATAATAAGTTCTGTCGCTGCACCACCATCACCACGTTTAGCAACCACTAAGCTTAATAGCTCTCCAATCCCTTCCGCTGGTATTGGTTTGGATACAAATTCGTCATTTTCATCCAACGTCAATACGAACTTAGGATCAGCATGATAACGTGTTGCTAAATTGCTATTATAAGTGTTCGTTAATTCTTCTGCTGTTAGTTCTATTTTCCAACGATGTAAAGGAGAGTCATCCCCATATCCACGTAAAGATAAATCACGGAAAAATTGTTCCATTTCTTCATCATTGGATGTGTCAAATTCAATCGGTTCCATCGTCTCAGGATCATAGATATGAGTCTCTGCCATTAAATAAGGGACAATAGCACTTGGGTAAGTACCATCACCTTCTGCCCATGTTTCGTGTTTGGTTTGACTATATCCGCTTGAAGTTGAATAAAAGCGAGCATCAATTAATTGACCATTACTTCGCATGACCTCACCTTTAGTCGCATCAACGGCTCGGGTAGTTATTTCATTTTCATTGACATTGTTATACACTTGGCTCAAAACACTATCTACCACTTGATAACCATTTGCTACATGGGAAGTTGAGAAGAAATTATTTAATGCGTAGGTACGAGCAGCAACGGCTTGTGCTTTTAAAGCCTCTTCACCAAAACTAGCAGGCATTTCACTCGGTACTACTTGGTATAAATACTGCTCAAAATTAACATCATTAAGGACGCGGAGCTTATTATCATTTGTGGAAGCAGTTATTTCAAAGAATCCACGATAACTAGGTGCACCATAATTTCTTTGGTGTGAAGCTACCGTAACTTTTGCTTCTTCATCAAGGGAATGAACATACAACCGATTTTCAGTTTCATAGATTGTTTCATCACCTTGAAGTACGGTTAATTTTGCACCATTACGTTGAATCGTTACGTTTTCATTAGCGGGAATGTCAAAACTTTCATTCCCTTTTTTATCACTGACTTTCAAACCGGCTGAAGAGTTAGCTTGAAATTGGTCATGATCGAGTGAAACAAAACCTGTATTATGTATACCGACTCGGATGTTTTCAATAGGAGTATCACCGTAAATCTTAATTGTCTCAATCTCTCTTTGAGTATTGACTGTGACTACGACGTTTTCAGCTCCTACGCGTACTTCAGAATAGGAGGCTGTTTGGGGTTGTCCGTTTTTAATTCGAAAAACGGTATAATCTGAGGCAAGGGATAGCTTTCCTTGTAATTCTAATTCTAACTTATTCGAATCTCTTGACATGATTTTTTCTTGATAATCATTCGTAGTGTTGTTATCTGAAGAAGGTTCACTTGCAAAAGCGTGGGGCATATGGGCAAATAATAAAACAAAAATAAGAAATCCATACATTAATTTTGTTAACGCTTTCTTAATCATTTAAATCCTCCTTTAATTATAGTTTATTGACCTAAGTAATACACATCCCCCTTTCTGTCCGATTGGAACTCATTATAAGTTGACAATTTGGAATTTTCAACACAATATTTCATAAAATACGCAATTTTTACAAAATATTATTTTAGTCCTATATGAGTATCCATGAAAGTAGAACTAACGACATAGTTCTAGTTATCAAAGATTTTTTTCGACAAATTGATACACTTGATCAAAAATATTTGAAAAAAATCAAAAAAATTCGAAAATGGTATTGAAATCTCGTTTCAAAAAATATAATATAAAATAAAAATGAAATTTCATTACACATCTACAGAAATTTGGTGATTATATGGAACTTGACCTTTCCGCTTTAATGACAGAAAAGAGGAATGAACAAACGGTTAATATTGATCAGCTTTCAACCTTGGAAATTATTCAACTAATGAATAAGGAAGACCAAGGTGTTGCTTTAGCTGTTCAAAAGTGTTTGCCTGAAATCGAACAAGCGACGAATGAAATCTATCAAGCTTTGAAAAACGGCGGGCGATTATTTTACCTTGGTGCTGGAACGAGCGGTCGGCTTGGTGTCATTGATGCGTCAGAATGTCCACCGACATTTCGGACGGAGCCAAGTCTAGTGCAAGGAATTATGGCAGGTGGAACTAAAGCAATCATCACCGCTGTAGAAGGCGTAGAGGATAATCCTTTTGAAGGTAAGAATGATTTAAAAAAAGCAAACTTTCAAAAAGGGGACGCACTAGTAGGTATTGCAGCAAGTGGTCGTACGCCTTATGTATATGGTGGGATTGAATATGCTAATTCCTTAGGTGCAACAACGATAGCTCTAACAGCTAATCAAAATTCTGAATTAGGTGACATCGCTCAGATTGCAATTGAGGTGTTGGTAGGGCCGGAAGTATTAACAGGTTCAACAAGGTTAAAAGCGGCATCTGCTCATAAGATGGTTCTCAATATGTTATCAACAACAACGATGATTAAGCTTGGTAAGGTCTATGAAAATTTAATGGTTGATTTAAATGCAAGTAATGTAAAGTTAAAAGAGCGAGCTAAAAACATTGTCATGAGTGTGACAGGAGCACGAGAAGAAGTGGCTGAAACAAGTCTTAATCAAGCGAATAGCGATGTAAAAGCAGCGATTGTTATGATAAAAGGCAATGTTGACTATCAGCAAGCATTACTATTATTACAGCAGAGTGAAGGGTTTGTTAGGAAAGCAATCGAACGTGCTCAAGCACATCATTAATGGTATTACTTCCAGTAGAATTTCTTCTATTGGAATTAAATATAATCATGAAGCAAGTAAGGGGGATTCTTGTGAAAAGATTTAAAAAGTCAATTATTGCAGGTGCTGTTATTGTAGGTCTAACAGCGTTAACAGCTTGTGGGGGAAATAACTCTTCTTCAACAGATGTTGACAATTGGGAAGAGTGGGAAGGTAAGATTACGGTTTGGGATGGTCCCCGTTGGGAAGATGAGAGTGAAAACAAATTCCATTGGATGGAAGAGAAAGTGGCGGAATTTGAAGAGAAGTACCCAGGCGTGGAGGTTGAACTCGTTCAACAGCCGTGGGCAGAACTCGGGGATAGTTTGAGTGTAGCAATTGCTGGAAAGAACTGGCCTGATATTGCTCCAATCGATATTAGTGGTGGAACAATTAGTTTGAACCATATTGAAGATGGTGTCATCGAAAGCACAGATGATCTTTTTACCGAAGAGGAGTGGGCAGACTTTTTACCAAATGCGGTAGAAGCCTATGAGCATGATGGTCACATTTATGGCGTGCCAACTTCCATTAGTGTGCAAACACTTCTATTAAACTTAGATATCTTTGAAGAAAAAGGTGTTGAACCACCAGTTGATGGCCGGTGGACATACGATGAGTTTGTAGAAAAAATGGAAGCGTTAACGGGTGATGGCGTCTATGGGTTCTCCACATATATTATGCCTGGATACTATGAAGCGTGGCCATTCTTATTTATGGACGGTGGTTATCCATTAAATGAGGATTTAACCGAGTATACGTTTGATTCTCCAGAAGCTATTAGTGGTTTACAGAAGTTACTTGATTTAAAGTTTGAATATGAAGCAGCTCCAGTTGAGATGGGTAGTAATGACGTTGGAGGTACATTCCAAGCATTTGCTAACTTAGCTCAAAGAACGGTTGCTGTTCAACCGTGGGCAACATGGGCTATTAATTCAATACAAACAGAGGAATATGAAATGAATTTTATGGTTGCTGAATATCCAACAGGTGATACAGGTGAGCCTGTCACAATCGGTGGAGTCGGTGGATATGTTATGTTTAACCAAGGTGAAGATGAAGCAAAGAAGAAAATGGTTGGTGAATTCTTAAAGCATGTATCTAGTACAGATGAGCAATATGTTACAGCTCAAAATTATGGTACATTCCCAGCACGGATTTCAGCAGCTGATATGGATCCTTTTGCAGACAATCCGGGTATGGCAGCTGCACAAGAATTAACTGAACAAGTTGTACCAGTTCCTCGTCATCCTGACTGGGCAAGAATTGATGAAGTGATTCAAGGACAGTTACAGCTAGCGGCTAATGGAGAAAAAACTGCTCAACAAGCTTTAGAAGATGCAAGATCACAAGTTGAGAGTATTATGGATTAATTGAACGCTTAAGTCTAAAGGGTTTTATGAAATTGAAGCTCTTCTTTCCAAAAAAGGAGGGAAGAGCTTTTACTTATTAAATGTAGTTAGGAGTTGAGGAACGAGATGGAAAATCAACCTCAAATCAATACATCTGAAAAAATAATCGTTCCGAAGAAATCGTTATGGGAGCGAATCAAAAAGAACAAAATAGCTTATCTATTTTTAATGCCTAAGCTGATATTTTTTACTGTTTTTATGTTTATTCCAATTGTTTGGGCTTTTGTTATTTCGTTTCAGGATCGTGGCGTTTTTAATATTGATTATGTTGGCTTCAAGCATTACATCGATGCCTTTCAAAGTGAGGTTTTCCGTAAAGCTGTCATGAACACCTTATTATATACGGTAGTAACGGTTCCGGCTTTTATTATTACGGCACTCGTAATTGCTGCGATGATTCATCCATTAGGTAGGATTTCACAAACATTTTTCCGTTCTGCCTTTTACTTGCCAACGGTTACGTCCATGGTTATTATTGCGATGGTTTGGCGTTGGATGTATAACTATCGTTTCGGTATATTTAACTACATAATAGAGTTTTTTGGATTTGAGCCGGTGAACTGGTTAGCTCAATCCTCGACGGCGTTACCAGCATTAATGATTATGTCGATACTTATACCTCCAGGTTCAGGGATTATCATATATTTGGCGGCTATGAATAATATTAATCCTTCATTATATGAAGCAGCTGATATTGACGGGGCTACCCCTTATCAAAAATTTATGCGTATTACCTTACCGATGTTAAAACCAACGACACTATATTTAATCATTATCAGTACGATCGGTTCGTTCCAAGTATTTACGCAAATTATTATGATGACAGGTGGAGGTCCGGGTAATGCCACGGAAACGATTGTCCACATTATTTATAAAACAGCTTTCAGAGACTTTAATTTCGGCTTAGCTTCAGCTCAATCGGTGATTTTATTTTTCATCTTAATGGGCTTTGCTATCGCTCAATTTAGACTCATGAAGGATAAATAGAGAGGGGGGATCAGTATGCTGTCAAAATTAAAAAAACCATTTAGTATTTTCATCTTATCTATCATAGCGGTCATCTCCCTCTTACCACTATATTGGGTTTTTACGACTGCTTTACAATTACCTAGTTATCAAAATGAGGAAATGGACCGCCCTATTTCGTATGTAGAATCAACACCTCCAAAACTGTATCCGGTTGGTATTACGGAGTATTACTCACAGTGGCAGAAAAAAAGAGCTGCTGAACAAGCAGGCGATATGGAGCAGGCTCAAGTCCATGCAGATTTAATGGATGAAGTGGTTGAGAAAACATTTAGTTCATTTACACGACTCTTTACCACAACGCCTATTATGAAATGGCTCTTTAATAGTATATATATAGCGGTGGTGACGACCGCCTTAATTGTTCTCTTTGATACGATGGCGGGGTATGTGTTTGCCAAAAAGAATTTTCCTGGGAAATGGATTATATTTTGGATTATTATTGCGACAATGATGATACCAGAGCAAGTAACCTTAGTACCTACTTTTATCATAGTACAAAACTTACAATTGTTTGACTCGCATTTAGCTTTAATTTTACCGAATCTTGCGGCAGCTTTTGGTGTATTTTTGATGCGGCAATTCCTTCTGTCGATACCAGATGAGCTCATAGAGGCGGCGACAATTGACGGGGCAAGCGAGTGGAAGATATTTTTCAAAATTGTTATGCCACTGGCGATTCCAGCGATGGTAACCTTAGGTATCTTTACTTTTGTAATGGTTTGGAACGCATTCCTATGGCCAATTATTGTCATTAATGATGTTGACTTAATGACACTTCCAGCAGGTTTAAAAACATTACAGGATGCCAATTTAACAAGCTTTAAGTTCCTTATGACCGGGGCGACGGTGGCAGCAGTACCGATTATTATTTTCTTCTTAATTTTCCAACGTTACTTTATTAAAGGATTAACACTTGGAGGAGTGAAGGAATAATGCCTTCAAAAGAGTGGAAATACAAGATTGGACAAATGATGGTGTTTGGTTTTAAAGCAGACCAAACATCATCACTTTCTCCGGCAATCACCGATCTTATTAAGGAATATCATATTGGTGGTGTTATTTTATTTGGTAGGAATATAGGAAGGCCAAAGGAGGTTCTTGCTCTAACGGCTAAGTTACAAGCTTGGGCTAAGCAATGTAATCATCAGCAGCCATTATTTATTTGTACGGATCAAGAGAATGGGGCGGTTAGGCGTCTTGGTGAAGGAACGACTGTTTTTCCAGGTGCGATGTTATTAGGTGCAGCAGATGATGAGGGACTAGCCGAAGAGATTGGTTTCTTAACAGGGAAAGAGTTAAAGGCACTAGGGATTAATTGGAATTTAGCACCAACAGTTGATGTAAATAATAACCCTAACAATCCTGTTATTGGTGTTCGCTCTTTTGGGGAAGATGCTTGCCGTGTCAGTCAGCTAAGTCGTTCATGGATGAAAGGTTTACAAAAAGCAGGTGTCATTTCAACCCTTAAGCATTTCCCAGGACATGGTGATACAATCGTAGATTCACATCTTGCTTTACCAACTATTAATCATACGATGGAACGGTTAACGGAATTAGAGCTAAAACCATTTCAAGTGTGCATAAATGCTGGTGCAGATATTGTTATGACCTCACATATTCATTTTCCAGTATTAGAAAGTAAAGCTCATACCCCTGCAACTTTATCGTATAGTGTGATGACGGAGCTTTTGCGTAATCAGTTAGGTTTTCGAGGTGTAACAACGACCGATTGCCTTGAAATGGATGCGATCTCAAAGACGACTGGTACAGCCCGTGGAGCTGTTGAAGCGATTAAAGCGGGTGTTGATTTAATTATGATTTCGAATTTACCAGAGCTTCAATATGAAGCAATCGAAGAAATCTACCATGCTTTTGATCAGGGTGAATTAACCGAGGACATGATTGAATCTAGCTACCAACGGGTTTTATCTTTAAAGAATGGTTATTTAAAGTGGGCTGAACAAAATGTTAATCAACTAGAAGTCCCCAGCGTTGTTGGTTCAAGGCAACATCAGGAAAAGGCCATACATGCTATGAAACAAGGGATTACTTTAGTAGAAAATAAGCAATTACTTCCTTTATCTGCTGGTAGCAATGAACGTGTGCTTGTTGTTTACCCTGAGAATTCTTACTTAACAATGGTCGAGGACAGGCGTTTTAAGATGCATGCCTTTAGTGAAGAAATTCAAAAAATCGATGATAATGCTCAATCTTTTATGATTCCAATCGAAGAATCAGAGAAGGCTTTGGACAGATTGCTAGAACAAGCTAATCAGGCTGACATTTTAATTATAGCAACAGTCTCTGCTAGTTTATCGCCCCAGCAACAGCGATATATTGAGGCACTTTCTGCGTTAAATAAAAAAATCGTCGCCGTTGCTTGTCGTGTTCCTTATGATCGCTCATTATTTCCATATGTAGATGCTTTTCTAGCAACCTATGAGTTTCATACAACGGCCTTACAAATCGCAGCACGAGTCATTTATGGATTAAGCGAAGTCCAGGGGAAATTACCGGTGACGATATCTAGTAGCCAAAATGAATCATAACTTTCGTCATTAATTGTGAGGATGGCATCACACACCATCACTACGATGAACTTTCTCAAGAGATGCAAAATACGCCAGCTAACGACCATAGATTTCACTTTCATAAAAACGCATATGGCGAAGCCCAACTCACTTTGCCACTAACAAAGATGAAAGTCATCTATCGCCACCTTAAGGCTCATGAAGGTTTGTGCAGATACTGGGGCAAAACCTTGGGGTAACTGCACAAAGAGGCGGTTAATGTGAAGATACTGGGGCAAAACCTTGGGGTAACTGCACAAAGAGTGTTAATGTGGAGATGCTGAGGTCAAACCTTGGAGTAATTGCACAAAGGCCATTCTTCATGGATAGTGACGACTTCTTAACCTGTAGATACGTTTACAACTAGTCCTCTCCAAATATATAAGTAGGGTTTCAATCTTTAACTGGTGGAACTTCATTCAAGTTGATTTTGTTCTTTTTCATTTTAAAAGAATAGTGTTGGATTGTATTTTTGAACTAAAGAATTACTGTAACTCAGCGGACGAAAATATGAGGAGACTCCGGCAGGAAGTAGTGGCAAAGCCGAAATCCACTAGCGAAGCTAGTTAGTTCGGTGCCACCCCGCAGGACGCGGAGCATAATTTTCAGTAGCGACGAGTAACACTCCATGTTCGCACCAACTTTCATACAAAAAAAGGAGGTACATAAAAAGTGTCAATTATATCATTACCTCTACAAAAAGAAAAAGTATTGGCAGTAGGATTAATGTCTGGAACATCAGGGGACGGTGTCGACGCCGCACTTGTTGAAATTGAAAACTCTAGCTATGACACGAAGGTAACATTACTAGCCTTTGAAACCCTAGCATATGAACATTCATTAAAACAAAGAATATTCGCAGCCTGCGATATTGAAACGGCACGTGTCGATGAAATTTGTCGTCTAAATGTAGAGTTAGCCGAGAAGATGGCCGAAGCAGTTTTACTTGTTTTAAAAAATACAACTGTTCAGCTTTCAGACTTAGACTTTGTCAGCTCGCATGGGCAAACACTCCATCATTTGCCTGAAGAATTTGCCACGATGCAAATTGGAGAATTGGCAGTTATTGCTGAACGTACAAATACATTAACCGTTGGCGATTTCAGACCGACTGATTTAGCCGTTGGTGGCCAAGGTGCCCCATTGGTTCCCTTTGTGGATGATTTATTATTTAGAAGCACAATAAAAGGTCGTTGCTTAATCAACATTGGAGGTATGGCTAATCTAACCGTTTTACCTAAAAGTTTAGAGAGCGCGGTTATCGCTTTTGATACGGGACCTGGAAATGTGCTGATCGATGAAGTCATTCGAATTGGTTCTAACGGAACGAGTCATTTTGATGAAGGAGGTCAATTAGCTTCAACTGGAAGAGTAGATAATGAGTGGCTAAAGGAAATTTTGGCCTCTGATCGATTCTTGCATAAGTCGTACCCGAAAAGTACAGGACGCGAATATTATCACCGAGAATTGGCGAGAACGTTTTGGGCAGAAGGTATAAAAAGGGGTTTATCTTTTAGTGATATTGTAGCAACTGTGACAAACTACACAGTTGAAGCCATTGCGATCACTGTAAAAGAACAGCTTGACCCGCATATACAGCTGGATGAGTTCTATGTTGGTGGTGGTGGTGTTCATAATTTATATATGATGAAGCAACTGTCTAAACGATTAAATCGTCCTGTAAAGAATATGGAGGCTTTAGCCTTTTCAAGTGACGCCAAGGAAGCAATTGCTTTTGCCGTATTAGGTAATGAATTTTTAAAACAGCAACCAAACAACACCCCTTCAGCAACAGGAGCAAAAAAGAAAGTGTCCATGGGCAAAATAGCTTTCCCTTCTTTTAAAAACTGAGTTGATACGAATGACTCAGTTTTTTCCTTTATACCATAAAAGAAACTAAAAAGAATGATTTCACTCTGTAACTGGTAGCTATTCATTCATCATCGATTTGGAGATTTTTCACGTTCAGCTGTAACACCGTCGTTTTTTGGAATAGCTGTATGAGCTATTCTAAAAAGATTCAGTGTACACACGCACAATTAGGCACCATCAACTATCATGCAAGTTGGTTTTACGGCAAAGAAGTGCTAAAAATGGCCGGTAATACGGAATAAATAAGAATACATAGCAAAGCAAAGTAGCGATAAAACTGACCGACAATGCGGAGCAAGTCAGAATACGCGGCAAAGAACTGTGAAAACTGACCACCAATGCGGCACAAGTGAAAAATAGAGATAATTTGATATCGAAAACAAGCCCCATTCACTTCGCCACCAACAAAGATGAAAGTAGTGGCGACTGTTCAAACTGTTGGCCCGTTTACAACTCGAACACCATCAAGAGTCGGCTGAACAAACAGGGAGCACTGTCCTGCTAAGGTCATAAATCACGAGATGGATGACGAGATAACTTCACGGCACAAACTCTCGTCCAAAAGTAACTTTCATATAAAATCAATTAAAACTAGAACGAAATTTGAACAAGTAGCTTTAGAAGAGAAGGAGGTTAGCTACAAACATGAAGCTCCACTATCAATCACTTCAGCGTACAAAAGTACAAGATATCGTTAAACTGTGGAACCAAGAAATTGGCACAGATTTTCCTATGTCTGAAAGATTACTAATTCAAAATAGTTTCTCCGATCATAATTTATTCCATGAAGGCTCGTATATCGTTATGAACGAGCAAGATGAACTTGTCGGATTCATTATCTCGAAATTTTTCCAAGAAATTACCGAAGTAAGTCTCAGTCAAAATGTTGGGTGGATTCAAGTTTTAGTCGTTCACCAAAATTATCGAAATCAAGGGATTGGCTCTGATTTATTAATAAAAGCAGAAAGAGCTTTTCAACATCAACATATAAAAGAAATATTACTCGGTCGTGATCCTTTTCATTATTTTCCGGGGATCCCTGCAGACTATGAACAAACGATCCTATGGTTTGAAAAGAGAGGATACGAGATTAATGAGCCTTATGGTCGCGATTATGACATGGTTAGAAATTTTAAAGAACAAGAGGAAGTGCAACGACCGAATATAGAAGGTATCTCTTTCTCATTATTAAAGTTACAAGAAAAAGAACTCTTTCTACACTTTATGAAGCAAAACTTTCCGGGAAGGTGGCAGTACGAAGCTCATAAATATTTTGAAATGGGAGGAGTTGGTCGAGAATTTGTTGTTGTGAAGAAAAGAGGCAACATCATAGGCTTTTGCCGGATTAATGATTACCACTCACCTATGATCGCTCAGAATGTATACTGGAGTAACTTATTTGAGCGAGAGCTTGGAGGAATTGGCCCTTTAGGTGTGGCGAAGGAAGAGCGGAAATATGGCTATGGTTTAGCTGTTGTAGAAGCTGCCGTCTATTTTTTACGTGAACGTGGTGTGGAATCGATTGTCATAGACTGGACAGGTTTAGTCACTTTTTATGAAAAGCTAGGCTTCAAGCCATGGAAAAGCTATCGTATTGTTCATAAGAATATGGAGGTGAAAGAACTTGTTTGAAAAAGTTCGAAATTTTCTAGAAAAAGAAATACAATTAAAGCATATCCCGGGTGCTACGATTCATATTGCCCAACATGGAAAAGTGGTCATGCAAGAGGCTCTAGGATTTCAAAGGGTGTTTCCTAAAGAAGAATCAATGAGAATGTCAACCGTATTTGATTTAGCTTCTTTAACCAAAGTTATTGCGACATTACCTTTAATCTTAAAGCTTATTGAGCAAGGAGAGCTTCATTTAGATGACAGAGTGTCTTTTTTCCTTCCGCAATTTGAAGGAGGGGGTAAGGAGGATATTCGCATAAAACATTTATTGACTCATACTTCTGGTCTTCCTGCACATAGACGTTATTATGAGAATAAACTTCAAGTGGCTCAGATTATGGAAAGTATTTATGCCGAGGAGCTTGTTGCACCATTAGGAAAGCAAGTGATTTATAGTGATTTGGGTTTCATTACGCTCTATCAAATTATCGAGAAAATATCAGGGGTTCCTTTTGAGCAATTTGTCCATGAAGAACTTTTACTTCCATTAGAAATGAATGAAACCGGATTTCATTTAGGCTATGAAAAATGGAGGTATGCGGCAACAGAATACAGTGATGAGTTAAGGGAGTATAAGCAAGGTATTGTGCATGATGATAACACAGAAAGTATGGGTGGGATTAGTGGTCATGCTGGGTTATTTTCAACGGTAACAGACCTAACTAATTTTGCGGAAATGATCGAACAAGGTGGATATTTTCGTGGCAAGAGAATCGTGTCAGAGCAGTTATTAGACCTGTCTAAAAAGAATTATACGCCGTTTGATTCTGAGTATCGTGGGTTAGGTTGGATTTTAAAAAGTCCATATTTCTCCTCATGCGGGGATTTATTTTCAGAAAGTAGCTTTGGTCATACTGGGTTTACAGGAACGAGCATTTGGTTTGATCCCGAAATTGATTTAAGGGTGATTTTATTAACGAATCGAGTTCATTTTGGACGAAAGGACCCCATAATCCGATTGCGGCCGCGGTTACATAATTTGATTCGAACGAATTTATAAAAAGGTGGGAGAAAGATGAGAACTGTAACGTTAGAAGAGAAACTAGGTCAACTGTTTGTTGTTGGATTCGATGGTAAAACAGTGCCGAAAGAGATGAAAGAATTTATAGAGAAATATCATGTCGGGAATATTATTTTATTTTCCCGTAATCTCGGTACACCGGAAGAAGTGAAGGCATTAACAACAGAACTGCAGCAGGTAGCTGCCAGTCAACAACAAGAGAGACCTTTACTAATTTGTGTTGATCAGGAAAATGGAATTGTTCGTAGGTTAAGTGATGGCACAACGTTATTGCCTGGTGCGATGGCTACTGCAGCAACGAATGAGAGTGATTATGCATTTGAATTAGGGAAAATTTGTGGGAAAGAGCTTATGGAGCTCGGAATTAATTGGAACTTAGCACCTGTATTAGATGTAAATAATAATGCTGACAATCCGGTTATTGGTGTTCGTTCATTCGGTGAAAACCCAGCCAAAGTGGCGGAATTAGGAAAGAAGTCCATGTTAGGTTTGCAAGCAGGTGGTATGGTAACTACTTTAAAACACTTCCCTGGTCACGGTGATACTAATGTAGACTCTCATTTAGGTTTGCCGACTATTCCTCATTCGCTTGAACGTTTAGAAAAGGTAGAACTTGTCCCATTCAAAGCATGTATTGAAGCAGGTGCAGATACAGTGATGTCTGCTCATATTCATTTTCCAGCCTTAGAGAAAAATGTAGATACTCCTGCCACTTTATCAAAAAATGTTATTACAGGCTTGTTAAGAGAGAAATTAGGTTTTGACGGTGTTGTGACGACAGATTGTATGGAAATGGATGCTATTTCTAAAACGATCGGAACTGAAAAAGGAGCTGTTGCGGCACTACAGGCTGGCATAGACCTCGTCATGATTTCACACCGTCTTACGAGACAAGTAGGAGCGATTGAAGAGGTAAAACGTGCATTAGCAGTTGGAGAATTAACTGAAGAGGTCATTGATGCTGCTTTCGAACGAGTTATGCAGTTAAAACGTAAATACTTTACTTTTGAAGCACTCGAATCTACGAGCACGCAAGGATCGACAAAATCACATCAGCAAACAGCAGAGGAAGTTTATCAAAAAAGTGTCACGGTTGAAAAAGGGGAAGCACTACCTTTAAGTAAAGAAGAGAGATTCTTAGTATTGGAGCCGAGAAATCCACAATTAACTGTAGCAGAGGATGCGTTAAATGCTCATTTAGCTTTAGGAAAGGCCTTGCAATCATTTTCAAGCTCACTCGAAATTCAACCGTTTCCAAAAACATTGGACGGTATAGAGGCATTAACGAAAAATCATCAAAAAATCATTGTAGGATTAGTTTCGGCATCACAGGATCCGAAGCAAGTTGAAGTTGTCGAAAAGCTAATTTCGTTAGGGAAAGAAGTTAGTGTTATCGGAATGCGTAGTCCATATGATATTCAAGTCATGCCAGCCAAAGTGAAAACCTATTTAAATACGTATGAGTTTAGCTATCCGGCTCTAGTTGCGGCAGGTTCCATTTTGTTTGGTCATACAAAAGCAACTGGAAAAGCACCTGTGACACTTGAATACTAAATTGATCATAGCTTGGGGGTAACGGATGTGAGATTAGGATTAGAACGGTTTTTGGCATCGGGATACGAAGCTTTTCAGGATAAAAGAATTGGTCTTGTAACGAATCTGACTGGTGTTAATCAAGACCTCGTTCCAGCAATTGATTTGTTTGCGAATCATCAAGGTATTAATCTTGTGGCATTATTTGCTCCAGAACATGGAATTCGTGGTGATGCAAAAGAAGGGGAAAAGGTAGAGTCTTCAAAGGACACTCAAACAGGGCTACCCGTTTTTAGTTTATACGGCAAAAGTAAAAAGCCATCTGCTAGGATGTTAGCTGACGTCGACGTCGTTGTTTTTGATTTACAAGATCTCGGTTCTAGATATTATACGTTTATTTACACAATGGCTTATATGATGGAAGCTTGCCAGCAATATGAGAAACATTTTATTGTCTTAGACCGCCCTAATCCTATTGGGGGAGAAAAGATAGAGGGAAATCTAGTTGAAGAAGATGTTCGTTCATTTGTAGGACTTTTGCCAATACCGAACCGTCACGGATTAACGGTTGGTGAATTAGCACTTTTATTTAAGTATGAATTTGGCTATGACTGTGACCTGACCGTCATTGAAATGGAAGATTGGGAGCGCTCCGATTACTTTGATGATACGTCACTTTTTTGGGTGCCACCTTCCCCCAATGCCCCAACATTAGATATGGCTATTTTATATCCAGGTACTTGTTTATTAGAAGGAACAAATGTATCTGAAGGAAGAGGAACAGCAAAACCTTTCGAGTATGTCGGGGCCCCATTTATTGATGGCTATCAATTGGCTAAGGAATTTAATTCGATAGGGTTAGCTGGAGTATTGGCAAGGCCGACCTCTTTTGTGCCAACTTATCAAAAGTTTGAGGGGCAAGTTTGTAGCGGTATTCAGTTACATGTAACTTCTAGGCAGGATTTTCATTCATTTGAGACTGGAGTAAAGCTCTTAGAAACAATTAATAAGCTTTACCCAAATGATTTTCACTTTGTTCAACATCCAAATGGGCGATATATGTTCGACCTATTAATTGGAACGAAGTCGATGCAACAAATGATCCTCCAAGGTACAACCGAAACATTTTTAGCTCAAGCCAAGGAACAAAGTACTCAGTTTAAAAAACAAACGACCAAATATCGGTTATATCATTAAACATACAGGCAAAAAACCCGAGCAAAAGCGGAATCTCGGGGTTGTGAGCTGAAAAAGAGGGAGAAAGCCCGAGCAAAAGCGGAATCTCGGGGTTGCGGGTGAAAAAAGCAGGAGAAAGCCCGAGCAAAAGCGGAATCTCGGGGTTGTGAGCTGAAAAAGAGGGATAAAGCCCGAGCAAACGCAGAATCTCGGGGTTGTGAGCTGAAAAAGTAGGAGAAAGCCCGAGCAAAAGCAGAATCTCGGGGTTGTGAGCTGAATAAGAGGGAGAANGAATCTCGGGGTTGCGGGCGAAAAAAGTAGGAGAAAGCCCGAGCAAAAGCGGAATCTCGGGGTTGCGGGCGAAGAAAGCAGGAGAAAGCCCGAGCAAACGCGGAATCTCGGGGTTGTGAGCTGAAAAAGAGGGAGAAAGCCCGAGTATCAACAGTAACTTCCATACAAAACCAAATACCCAAATACGATGTCTAAATGTCATTATTTTTGTATAATAGGATTGCCATGACTAGAATCATAGGAGGTGACCAAATGGCCTATTTAACAGGTGGACTCATAATGCTAACGGAAATGCTCAGCAAGCTTCCACCATCCGAAAGAAAAATTGCGGCATACATGATCGAACATCCACAGGAAGCAATTTCTTTAACGGCCCATGAGATTGGGAAAAAAAGCGCAACGAGTAGTGCTGCCGTTATTCGCCTCTGTAAATCGTTGAATTTAAAAGGATTACCAGATTTAAAACTAAGAATAGCTGGAGATTTGCAAAAAACGACACAACTAGGGTTAAGGGATATTGAGCCGAATGAGCATCCTGAAACAATTATAGATAAGATGACGAGTAATTCCGTGCAAACAATACGGGAAACGGCTGAACTTCTTAATCTACAAGAGTTAGAAAAAGCGGTAGATATTTTAAATCAAGCACGACGTATTCACTTTTTTGGAATTGGTGCTTCAGGTATTATTGCCCTCGATGGTCAACAAAAATTTGTAAGAATCGATAAAACAGCCTATGCTTTTACTGACGTACATATGGCCACAACGATGGTTGCGACAGCCACAGAAGAAGATGTTGCCATCGGTATTTCTTTTTCAGGTGAAACAAGAGAAGTGGCCAAATTTTTAGAAATAGCAAAGAAAAAAGGGTTAAAGACGATTAGTTTGACGAAATACGGGCAATCGTTAGTGAGTGATATCGCTGAGGTTCAGCTTTACACATCAGCAACTAGAGAACCAACTTTTAGAAGTGGGGCAACGTCTTCGCGTATTGCTCAATTACAAGTGATTGATATTTTATTTATGTGTGTGGCTTCATCTCAGTATGATAAATCTGTTAAGCATTTAAATGAAACAAGAGATGCAGTCGATTCACTCAGGCAGTCAAGAGGACGAATTAAAAAATAAATAGCTTTTAAATGGATGAACAAAGTGAGGTTCATAGCTGTGAAGTTATTACCGGAACTAGCGAAAAAAGTGATTGATGAAGTACGTCTTACTTTAAACGAAAGCCTAATCGTGATGGATGAGGAAGGCGTTATTATTGCTGCTACTGAACAAGAAAGAATTGGTTCTATACACCAAGGTGCTAAAACAGTTTTAAAAAATAGAGAAAAGCTTTATATTAATGAACAAAATATAAAAATGCTAAAGGGTGTAAAATTAGGTATTAACCTACCTATTCAGTTCGAAGGGAAAATCATTGGTGTGCTCGGTGTAACAGGGCATCCACAAAAAATAGAGGCCTACGCTGATCTTGTTCGAAAAATGACTGAATTAATGATCAAAGAAACCTATTATATCGAGCAAAAGGAATGGCAAAAGCGGGGAATAGAAGCATTTTTTCATGAGTGGATCCATGCAGAAAACATGGAAGACTCTTTTATTCAACGGCGCCAACTATTAGGAATAGCTATAGGTACTGCTTATACATGTATCAGTATAAAAGCCTTAGATTCAAATGAGAAGAGTGTCTATTCTTTTATGAATGAGTGGTTTACACACGCTTTTCCTAAACGACAAAATGATGTGTTTATCAGAACACTTGATGGAGATTTCCTCTTATTACGTACTGTAAAAAAAGATGAACAAGAATTAGAAAGAATCCAATCTGAGCTCTTGCGCTGGCGAGCGAGTTTTTTGAAGGTACATCAATCAGGTAGCTTTCACATTGGTATTGGTCATACATTAGTCGACCATCAAATAAAGTGGGCATACAATGAAGCAAACAAAGCGTGCAAAGCAGCGAATCAGAGTAAGCCGCTTGTTTTTTATAATGAGTTATTACTTGACATGCTGCTTTCAGAAATTGATGTAGCTACACAAGGAGAATTTATGGCACGTATACTACGTTCATTATCGGAGGAAGCTGATTTATTGAGGACGATACGGGCTTATTTATACCATAATCAATCCATAGTGGAAACAGCAAAAGCCTTACATATTCATAAAAATACGTTACACTATCGTTTAAATCAAATTAGTCTATTAACGGATATCGATGTGAAAAGCTCGTTTGGAATCACTGTATTTTATTTAGCCCTGTTATTTGCTAAAGAGAATGCAGGCTTATTTCCTCTAGAAAGCTAGAACGTACTAACTTGATGAATGATTCACATGTCTCAAATAAATAGCAATTTTTATTACGACCAAACAGGAGATTGATGTTTGGTTCTTTTCATGAATGGTTTTATATTTGCTTGAGTGATTAATTCCTTTTTGTTTTGGGTGAATACGTTTGGCAGAATTTTGAGTATGGAGGGAAAGGAATGATCAGAGCCAACTCCTATAGGACTCCGACCCTCCCTTTCGTATAACCATCCATCTACTCTTAAATGAGCTCCTACGAATCAAGAAATATTGGCATTCTCATAAGCCTCTAGTAATAAATCGACAATATGGACGGCACGCATCTCATTCTGCAGCCCTTCCTTCTCAATGCCTAGCTTCATCTGTAACAGGCAACCAGGATTAGAAGTAACAATTGTCTTTGCTTGCGTTTTTTTCGTTTCCTTCATTTTATAATCCAAAATTTGCATGGACATTTCTGACTCAACAATATTATAAATACCCGCCGAACCACAGCAGCGATCCGCATTTTTCATTTCAACATAGTGTGAACCTTTCATTGATTGAAGCAATTGTCTTGGTTGGATGAACGTTTTCTGACCGTTACGCAAGTGACATGAATCCTGGTACGTCAAAACATCATCCTTTAATTTTAACGGTTGTTGATGGAAATGTAACTCAACGAGAATGGAAGTAATGTCTTTAATTTTGTCTGTAAAGGCTTTAGCTCGATCAGCCCATTCTGGTTCACTTTTAAGGAGATGGTCATAATCGACCAAAAAGGCACCACAACCTCCCGCATTTGTAATAATATAATCAACCTCAGCTTGTTCAAAGGCGATAATGTTCCGTTTCGCCATTTCTTTGGCTTTTTCCTTTTCTCCACTATGTCCATGAAGTGCTCCACAGCAAGCTTGTGTTTTGGGAATAACAATGTCACAGCCTGCATATTGCAATAGCTTTTTTGTCGCTTCATTGGTTTTCATAAAGACAGTGTCCATTAAACAGCCGCTAAAAAATGCGACGTTTTTCTTTTTCGGACCTACAGGTTCTAGGTGCTCAGCACGGTTTTTTATCTCTTTCACTTTTGCCACAGTAGGTAAGGCTTTTTCCATTAGTTGCATCGTTTCCGGAAATATTTTAAGCACACCTGTTTTACGCACGAAAGAGCTTAGGCCCGAGCGTTGATAGAAACCAAGGAGCCCAACAAGCCCTGTCATTCGATTTTGGTGAGGAAAGAGCTGCTCAAATACAAGGTGGCGAACGGCTTTAACCGGTAATGAAGGCTTTTTATTTTGATAAATAATATCACGTGCCTCTTCAAGGAGGTGTCCATACTTAACACCTGATGGACAGACAGGCTCACATGCCCTGCATCCTAAACACATATCTAATGAGCGTTTGACTTCCTCATCTGGTTCTATGTCACCATCAACAACTGCTTTCATCAAAGCAATCCGACCACGGGGTGAATGGAGCTCGTTTTTTCCAGATTCAATGTAAGTAGGACAGGTAGGTAAACAAAAGCCACAGCGCATGCAGTTTAATAACTCATCATAGTCCATTTTTTCCTGAAATTGTCTTGTAATTCTTAGTTTCTCTGTCGTATTCATGATTGGCTCACCACAATCCTTTTACGTGATGATTTGGCGAAGATTTTACTCGGATTCATAATATTATTTGGGTCAAAGGCTTGTTTAAGGGCTTGCATCGCAGCTATTCCTTCTTCGCCAAGCTTTAGATGTAAATAAGGAGCTTTCATGGCACCGACACCATGTTCACCGGTAATCGTACCACCTAATGAAACGGCTTTTTTAAAGATTTCCTCTAAAGCTTGCTCAACTCGGTGCATTTCCTCCTTGTTCCTTGCATCCGTCATACAAGTCGGGTGAAGATTACCGTCACCAGCATGGCCGAAAGTACAAATTTCAACTTGATATTTAGAGGCAATTTCATTGATTGCACGAACCATATTAGCAATTTCTGAGCGTGGGACCGTTGCATCCTCTAAAATTGTAGTTGGTTTTAAGCGAGCTAAGGCTGACAGTGCAGAACGCCGTGCTGTACTCAATTGTTCTGCTTCAAATTCAGATTTGGCGACATCTACTTTTAATGCACCACTTTGTACACAAATAGTCGCGATTTTATCCATATCTGTTTGAACGGATTGAATAGGTCCATCTTGTTCGATTAATAAAACAGCTTCTACATCCGTCGGCAGTCCAATCTTTGAAAATTCTTCAACGACTTTAAGGGTAGGTTGATCTAAAAACTCTAACGTTGCAGGTATGACACGGTTGGCTATAATGGTTGATACCGTTTGTGCAGCAGCCTCCATGCTGTCATACAAAGCAAGCATCGTTTTTTTCGTCTCTGGTTTTGGTATGAGCTTGAGAATGGCTTCAGTTACAATACCAAGCGTACCTTCAGAACCAACGAATAAACGAGTTAAGTCATAGCCAGCCACGTCCTTAGCAAGTTTGCCTCCGGTTCGAATGATTTCCCCATTCGGTAGAACTATTTCAAGCCCTAATACATAGTCTCGAGTTACACCATATTTTAAACCACGCAATCCGCCAGAATTCTCGCTGATGTTTCCACCAATTTGAGAAATTTTCATCGAACTGGGGTCTGGAGGGTAAAAGAGTCCAATTTCTTCTACCGTTTGGATCATTTCTAAAGTGTTGACACCAGGCTGGACCGTGATCGTCAAATTTTCCTCGTCTATTTCAAGAATTTGATCCAAGTGCTTAAATAAAAGGACAATGCCACCTTCAAGTGGTGTTGTACCCGCGCTTAAATTGGTGCCAGAGCCTCTAGGTATGATGGGAATCTTGTGTTGGTTACATAGCTTGACAATTTCTGCCACTTCTTTTTTATCTCTTGGTGATAGAATAGCATCAGGCATTGCTTGATAATTAGGTGTCGCATCAAAAGAGTAAACGAGCTTAGATGCAGGGCTATCCTCATAGTTTTCTTGACCAACAATGTCGATAAATTCGTTTTTTAAAAGCTCTGTAATCATCCAATCAACTCCTATTCTTGCTATCTCCATCATAAAAAGAACGGGCCATAAATCCTATGTGCGAATGTCTAAATATAGGCGCGAGAGGAGTAATAGTTTTGGTTATAAGTACAATTTTAAACGATAATCTAAGGGTTACTTTTTTGATGCAATGTAGGAGATAAATAAGAAGGTGAACGAATGTCAAAGTCACTTCCATTTTCCTTTAAGAGGTATAGACATCTATATTAAATATTCGGTATGATTAATAGAATAAGAGGAGGGGCATTTATGTTTGCTATAGGTATTGATGGTGGTGGTACAAAAACGGTGGCGATTCTAGCTTCGTCTACTGGAGAAATCGTGGCACAGGCTTCAGGAGGTACTACGAATCCCAATAGTATCGGAATACATGAGGCAAAAAGTGAGCTTATAAGACTTTTACATTCATTGAGTATTCAGAATGAGCAAGCTTATAAAAATGTGGTTAGTGTTTTTGCTGGGTTATCAGGGATAGAGGCCAAGAATTATAAAGAAGAGATAGGTCAATGTTTGCAGAGTCATTTACCTGAGGTCCTTATAACGATAGATAACGATGCGGTGATTGCACTATACTCAGGTACTTTCGGTGGACCTGGTGTTGTACAAATTTCCGGAACAGGGTCGATTACATACGGCATAGACTCAAAGGGAAACCGTCATCGAGTGGGAGGATGGGGTTATTTAATTGGAGATGAAGGAAGTGGATTTGCGATCGGACAAGCAGGACTTCGTGCAGCTTTTTTAGAAAATGATAACCGTGGTCCCAAAACCGAGATAACGAAACTTCTTCTCAAACATTTTCAAGTGACTCATCTAAGTTCGGTAATCACTTTTGTTTATGGAGAAAAGGCAAGGGCGACAATAGCGTCATTAAGCAAAATCGTCATGGTTGCCGCGGACAATGGAGACCGTATTGCCAATGAAATTATAAAGGCCCAGTCACAACAATTAGGTGAACAAATCGCCGCCTTAATCTCGGCGAAGCCATTTCAAACAGGAGAAAAAATCCCTGTCGTTCTTACTGGTGGTGTGATGAATCGAAGTGATTTATTTATTGAGGATATCATGAAAACGTTAAAAGACAATCTGAACGAACAGGTTGAGTTAATTCTACCAAAGCTCCCCCCAGTAGCTGGAGCTGTAATCGCCTCTTTTCAAGCAGCCAATCATCATTTGGAAAAGGAAAGCTTGAGTGACAAATTTTTAAAGGGTTACTTGTAGAATTGTCGAAATAGATATGGACATTGACATATCGTGAGTGAAGTGCGAATGGGAGGCGATCATAAATTCCCTAAGCGATTCGCACCGTGAAAAAAGGCGATTTCCGTCGATTGTTACGTGGTTTTTAAGAGCGGTGGGTAGAGCAGAGTTTATGAGTAGCTGAATTTGCGTTTAATATGACGGAAATGAGACATTTCCGCAGTCGCACCTTACATAGGTGCGTGGATTGAAATCATCGTTTATTAACTCCCTTCGTGACCGTAGACACAGTCGCACCTTACATAGGTGCGTGGATTGAAATCTGTAACTTGAGCTTTTTCATTTCAAGCCACTCGTCGCACCTCATGTAGGTGCGTGGATTGAAATTCCAAAATTATTAACTAAGAGAGGTGGGTTAATAGTCGCACCACATGTAGGTGTACACCCCTTAACTTTACAGGTTAAACCCTTCTCTCTCCAAAAACTCTGCTAGATTAGGAGACTGTTTATACTTTACTGCCGCTACCTTGTCCTTATCTACAATAACTTTAGATAAGTCAATTTGGTTTATGCTAGCTATGGCTAATGTATAGTGTATGACGTCTGCTAATTCTTTTTCTAAGGATGAATTTCCCGTATTAGACTTTCTTCCCTCTTGCTGATTTAATGCTTCAGCAACCTCTCCAATTTCCTCAACTAGTTTCATGAATAAATCATTAGAGGTGATCCCTTGTTTGTATTTCAATGCTAAATAATCTTGTAATCCCTTGATAGTTAGTTGCTTCATATATTTTCTCCTCCGAAAAACATTTACTTTATTACATACATATAACCTAATAACTAAATGAAATGTGTAAAAATTTAATTTTCTGAAAGCTCACGTTCCTTCCAATAGTAACATACTTACTAATAGGTGAAAAAATACTGACTTGAAGATGTGGACGAATGCTTTAGAGACTACTAACGGTAAGGCCTTTGTAAAGTTATAGTTGTGTATAAAATACAGAATATTTAGTTTTTGGTGTATGAACTATATTTTGTCTAGTTCCTTATTTTATTTCGTTTGGGATAATTAACAGGTAAGAGGAGGTATCTTTTAAATAAATGTAAGCGTTTTAAAATGTAATCGTGATAAAGGAGGATGTTTCAATTGGGAAGAATTTTGAAGAAAATGAATCTATTGTTTCTTATTATTCTATTAACTACTTCATCAAATTGGTCAGCTATAGTAGTAAAAGCTGAAACGCTAACAAGAATTGTGTATCATCAAAAGTTTGAAGATGGGGTGGGTGTTGCTAAGTCTGCAGGTAATTCTACTCTTGATTGGGTTACATCAAGTGAAGAAGGACATGCTATTTATGTAACTGATAGAACAAATGATTACGATGGTGTTGATATCTTTTTTAGTGATGTGGGCATGGAACAAGACAAAAAATACTCAATTGAAGTGTCGGGGTATATAGGAAACGATGAAAATATTCCTAGTGACGCACGTGCTTTACTTCAAAATGTAGATAGCTATCAAGGTTTATATGTTTCTAGTGAACTAGCAACAGGAGAACCTTTTACTTTAAAAGGGTCATACATAGTGGATATAAATAAAGATAAAGCATTTCGAATTCAAACGAATGGTGCAGGAAAAGAACTTTCCTTTTATATTGAAGAAATCCTAATTACAGAAGAAGAACAAGAGGATGAAGAAGTACCAACGGAACCGAGTGAACCAATTGAGGAATTTTCAGCTATTAATTTTGAAAATGGTGAGTTAAATGGTTTTGAAGGAAGAGCAGGAACAGAGATATTAACGGTAACGAATGAAGCGAATGCTACGGAAGATGGCTCTTATTCTTTAAAAGTTGAGAATAGAGAACAACCTTGGCACGGCCCTACTTTAGATGTAGATCCTTTTATAGAACTAGGTGCTGAATATAAAATTTCTGCTATGGTTAAGTTGATTTCACCTGAGACAGCCCAACTTCAATTGTCCACACAAATTGGGAGTGGAGATGGTGCTAGTTATAATCATATACATGGTGAAACGTTAGATGTTGAAGATGGGTGGGTTAAGCTTGAAGGAACCTACCGTTATACAAGTTTAGGTAATGGTAACGTGTCTATTTATATTGAGAGCTCTAATCAGGCAACGGCTTCTTTTTATGTCGATGATGTTACATTTGAAAAGCTTAATTCAGAAGCAATTGAAATTGAGGATGAGTTAGAAGCGATTAAAGATGTCTATCAAGATTATTTTCTTATTGGTAATGCAGGGGCCATGAATGAATTCGATGGGGTGAGAGGGCAACTGCTAATGAAACATCATAATCTTATTACAGCAGAAAATGCGATGAAACCAGGTTATGCCTATAATGAGCAAAGGGAATTTGATTTTACGGCTGAGGATGATTTCGTATCGGCTGCATTAGAAAATGAATTACGCATACATGGTCATGTTTTAGTTTGGCATCAGCAATCGGCTGAATGGCTTCACACGGATGACGAAGGAAATTATTTAGACCGTGAAGAAGCACTAGCCAATTTACGTACACATGTTCAGACAACCGTAGAGCATTTTGGTGAAGATGTGATTTCTTGGGATGTAGTGAATGAAGCTATGAATGATAATCCTCCAACCCCAACTGATTGGAGATCATCCTTAAGGCAATCTGGGTGGTATCATGCAATTGGTGAGGATTATGTGGAACAAGCTTTCTTAGCAGCTAAGGAAGTTATTGTTGCAAATGGCTGGGACATAAAATTGTATTACAATGATTATAATGATGACAACCGAAATAAAGCAGAAGCCATTTATCAAATGGTCAAAGAAATCAATGATAATTACGCTGCCGAAAATAACGGGGAGCTTCTTATTGATGGAATTGGTATGCAAGGGCATTATAACTTAAATACGAACCCAGAAAATGTGAGAATGTCACTTGAGAAATTTATATCACTTGGTGTGGAAGTCGGAGTAACAGAACTTGATATAACAGCCGGTAGTAATGGCGTACAGACTGAAGAAGAAGCGAATACACAGGGATATTTGTATGCTCAACTTTTTCAATTATATAAAGAGCATGCTGAGCATATTTCACGTGTTACATTTTGGGGCTTGAACGATGCAACTAGTTGGCGTGCAGCCCAGAGCCCATTATTATTTGACCGAGATTTAAAAGCTAAACCTGCTTACTATGCGGTCATTGATCCGGAGCGTTTTATTGAAAACCACGAGGTGGATAGTCAAGAAGCTAATCAAGCCACCGCTGTCTATGGTACACCCCTTGTAGACGGAGAATACGATGAAATTTGGGATAATGCCGACGAGTTACTCATTAACCGTTATCAAACAGCGTGGAATGGAGCTGATGGAGTCGGACGAGTTTTATGGGATGAAGAAAACCTATATGTCTTTATAGAAGTGAATGATTCTGAGCTCGATAAGACGAGTGATAACCCATGGGAGCATGATTCGATTGAGGTATTTATTGATGAGAATAATACGAAAACGTCTTATTATGAAGAGGACGATGGACAATATCGTGTTAACTTTGATAATGAGACGTCATTTAACCCGCCAAATAAAAGTGAGGGATTTGAATCGGTGACTAAAGTGACCGAGACTGGTTATACAGTCGAATTGAAAATTCCGTTCACAGAAGTGACGCCAGAATCAGCAATGAAACTAGGTTTTGACCTACAAATTAATGATGCCCAAAACGGCTCACGTCAGAGTGTCGCGACATGGAATGATTTAACTGGACAAGGCTTCCAAGACCCCTCAGTATTTGGAGTCTTAACACTTGTTGCAGATGGGGAACCAGGAGAACCCGGAGAACCCGGAGAGCCAGGAGGACCAGGAGAACCAGGAGGACCAGGAGGACCAGGAGAACCCGGAGAACCCGGAGAACCCGGAGAGCCAGGAGGACCAGGAGAACCCGGAGAGCCAGGAGAACCAGGAGGACCAGGAGAACCCGGAGAACCCGGAGGCTCAGGAGGTAAGGGTACAGAGCAGAACGGGAATACATTACCCCATACTGCCAGTAACTTCTACCAGTATTTATTGATAGGGTTCGTGTTCTTGCTAATTGGAGGTACGGTATACGTCGTAGCCAAACGAAGACTAGCTTAAATATAACGTGTTCCAGTAAATAAACAGGTCAGTGTTTTAGACCTGTTTATTTGTGTCCAATTTTTTCATACGGTTAAATGGAATTCATCCATTTTTAACAAGGATTTTAGAGTTATGTGAAGAACTGAAGGAGAGAGTAAGTTTTAATGATGGCTTTATGATTAGGAGGCTTTTGATGAGGCATTACAATACATATAGGTCAGACCTGCTAGAAAAGGATTTTTATCCAGTTGTAAGGTCTTATTATTATCGCACTTGGGAGAAATTTTATATGGATGTCCATGATCATGAAGATATTGAAATTATGTATGTGATTGATGGACAATGTGAAGTGGAGATTGAGACTCAAGTTTTTCCATTAAAAAAAGGGAATTTTATCTTGCTCGATGCTAGAAATCGACACAGACTTATTGTCGAGCAGGATCATTATTGTCGAATGCTTAATATAGAAATTGATTTTGTCGAAAAGGAAGATATTTATCCTTCAATTAGAAAGTTAGTCAGTAAAAATGACATATTGGCTGGACTATTTGGAGCGAGGTTTACCTATTTAATCTTTAAAGATACTCTAGATATTTATCAAACGTTAAAAAGTATAGTCTTGGAGATGGATACGAATAGTGATGAGGTTGAGTTGATGGTCTATGCCCAATTAACACAATTATTCATACTACTTTCTCGTATGATTGATGCTCAAAAAAAGAAAGAGATAGAAAAAGTTACAAATCGGTATGTGAAAAAAACCATTGATTTTTTACATCAAAATTATGATGTTCCTTTGAAAATGCCGGATATAGGAAATGTGGTTAATTTACATCCAGGCTATTTACATCGCATATTTAAGGAACATACGAACCAAACCGTGATTGACTATTTAACACATTTACGAATGAATAAAGCAAAGATGCTGTTGACAGAAACAGAGATTCCTATTATAGATATCGCTTTATACATTGGGGTAAACAGTCGACAATATTTTAGTTTACTATTTAAGAAGTATACACAACAATCTCCTTACGAATATCGCAAAAATCATCAACGTCAAGTTTAGTTAAATCGCTTAAGAAGTTAATATTCGTTACATAATTTTTTGAAAATAGTTAAGAGATTGAAAACAATATGGCTATCTATTTGTTAGAGTTTTGCTATATAAATGTATGGTACGAAGTTTTTCAGAAAGTAGACTGTACATAATGTGTGTCAGTTCTATCACGTTAAATCAGAGGAGTTGAGATGAACATGGAAGAACATGTGATTCGTTGGGGAATCTTAGGAGTAGCGAATATCGCAAAAAATGCTGTTATACCAGGAATCGTTGAGTCGAAAACAGGTGTAGTATCTGGTGTTGCCAGTAGGAGTTTAGAGAAATCTCAAGAATTAGTAAAGGAATTGAATCAAGGTAGAGCATATGGGTCTTATCAAGAACTTCTTGATGATCCTTCTATTGATGCCGTCTATATTCCTTTACCAAACCATCTCCATAAGGAATGGGTTATTCGTGCAGCCAAAGCGAAGAAACATATTCTCTGCGAAAAGCCGATCGCCTTAACTACAGAAGAAGTGAAGGAGATGAAACAAGCTTGTCTTGAAAATGAAGTGCTGTTATTTGAGGCTTTTATGTATCGTCATCAGGAGCGTTATCGGAAGATTCAATCACATATTAACAATGGTGATATTGGTGAAGTGAGGGGAATTAGAAGTTCTTTCTCCTTTAATAATGCACAGGCATTAGATAACTTCCGAATGAAGCCTGAATATGGAGGAGGAAGTCTTTATGATGTAGGTGTTTATCCTCTTAGTTTAGCAAGGATGATTTTGAAGGATGAGCCTGAAGCGGTGACTGTTCATAGTTTTACTCCTGAGTCCCATAATGGTGTTGATATGGTGGCATCAGGCTTAGTAGAGTTTAGCAATGGCCGTTTTCTAACCTTTGATTGTGGCATGTGGTCTGCTTTTAGAAATGACGCAGAAATTCTTGGAACAAAAGGCAGAATTGTCATTGAAGATGCTTTCACAGACGGGCTAAAAGGTTTTTCTTTAATAATCGGCAATGAAACAAATGAAATCGAGGTAGCTGATACGAATCATTATGCCAAACAAGTTGATTTTTTGGCGCGAGTATTACGGAAAGAGACCGGATTAATTTATGATATCGAGGATTCGATTTTAAATATGAAGGTGCTAGATGCTTGTCTACAATCACAAAAAAATCGTGAAAGGGTGGTGTTGTAGTATGTTGCGTTCTATCTCTGTAGAAGGATTAGAGAATCCGGTTTCTTCACTGATAATAGGATCGGATTACTTCACGCCAGATAAACAAGAGCTTGTTAATGAAGTAATTGAACAGTATCTTACTGTAGGTGGTAATACGATAGATACGGCCTTTATTTATGGTGGTGGACAAAGTGAAAAGGCGATAGGACAATGGGTCGATCGTAATAGCAGTAACCGCGAACGTTTGCAAATTTGGACTAAAGGAGGGCATCCGAATAAGAATGGCCCTACAATTAATCAAAAAGATTTGACTGAGCAAATCAAAATCAGTTTAGAGCGTTTAAAAGTCGACCAAGTTGACCTGTATGCACTTCATAGAGATGACCCAACTCTTCCAGTTGGAAAGATTTTAGAATGGTTAAATCAACTTGTAGAAGATGGATATATGAAAACTTTTGGAGGATCCAATTGGTCAACTAAACGATTAGAAGAAGCCAATAATTATGCAAAAAAACATAGAATGCGAGGATTCTCTTTCTCGAGTCCGAACTTGAGCTTAGCAAAAGCAAAAGAACCTTATTGGCCAGATTGTGTAAGCCTGGACCGTGAAGATATAATATGGCATGAACAAACGCAATTACCCGTACTATCTTGGTCATCACAAGCACGAGGATTCTTTACAGGGAAGTTTAATAAAGCGGAGCAGTCAAATCAAGAACTCGTCCGTGTGTTTTATAATGATGCGAATTGGAAAAGATATGAAAGGGCTCAGAAGTTAGCTGAACAAAAAGGGATGACAACGATTGAAATAGCTCTTGCTTACGTCCTCAATCAATCATTTCCAACGGCAGCTATTATCGGACCACGCAATTATAAGGAAATAGTATCTTGTGCGAATGGAGCAAGTATTAATCTTTCTACTCAAGAATTAGAGTGGCTCAATTTAGAAGTTGATTTTATAGAATCGTAAAAGGTTGCATTTTTACCATTATTTCTCCATTATAGGGAATGAACACCACAAATAATGAGGAGGGTGAGATGGTGAAAAAGTGGGCATATTTCATTTTAGTCGTTGCTTTTGGATTCGTAATGACGGCTTGTAATGAAGAACAAGTACAAATAGAAGAAGGTAATGGCGGGTTCTTATGGAAAGCTGTAAATGGGGACACCGAAGTGTATTTACAAGGCACGATTCATTTAGGGACCGAAAATTTCTATCCACTAAATAAACAATCAGAAGAAGCTTATGAACAAGCAGATGTTGTTTTACCTGAAATTGATTTGACGGATCTTAATAATATGACGCTATCCTCACAATTGATGATGGAAAAAGCGATGTACCCAGAGGGACAGTCATTACAAGATGATTTGTCGAGTGAAAATTATGAGAAGCTTGAGAGCATTCTTTCAGGCTTTGGAGTTGATATGGTGATGGTCGAGAACTTTCAACCATGGTTTATGGAAATGACTCTTTTACAACTTGCTCTTGAGGAAAGTAGCTATCAGGCGGAGCAGGGTGTTGACCTATATTTCCTTGAACGTGCAGTTGAAGATGGAAAACAGATTCAGGAGTTAGAATCCATTGAAGAACAACTTGATGTTTTATCAGGTTTTTCTATGGAACAACAGCTTGTCACTTTAACAGACGCTATCGAAGGCTTTGACGATATGGAAGATGAGTTAGAACAAATGGCTAACGCATGGTTAGCTGGTGATGTCGATGCTTTAGCT
The DNA here is from genome assembly GCA_001038565.1 of Alkalihalobacillus pseudalcaliphilus. Classification (GTDB taxonomy): domain Bacteria; phylum Bacillota; class Bacilli; order Bacillales; family Bacillaceae_D; genus Alkalihalobacillus; species Alkalihalobacillus pseudalcaliphilus. The sequence goes on along the minus strand of LFJO01000006.1, from coordinate 222,227 downwards.
GAAATTGATGAGGATTACGACGAGTCGTACGAAGAGTATATGCTCGAACTAAATGAAAATAGAAATATTAAGATGGCTAATGAAATTGCTGAGATTTTAGAGGCGGATAGCGGCCAGAATTATTTTGTGATTGTAGGTGCCATGCACTTTGCATCAGAGCCGACAATCATTTCACTTCTAGAAGAACAAGGATACGAAGTCGAATTTGTCTATTAAATTTTGTAAGCTCCCGCGTGGCTTAGTGGTGGGCTGAAATCCACTGGCTGTGCCAGTTAATTCAGCACCACCCCGCAGGACGTGGAGCATAATTTTCGGTAGCGATGAGCAATGCTCCATGTTCGCACTAACTTTTATACAAAATATATTTTCTTATTTGCATTTCCAGTCATTGTCTGTTATTCTTAAGTAGAATTATTTTTGTTCGGTTAGTAATAAGAGTGTTTAAGTTTTTCGCCTTAGATATCTAAAAGAGCAATAATAGTATCAAAATTATGAATCGGTTTGATTCATGCAGGAGGTAACAACCATGCAAGAAGGTACAGTAAAATGGTTTAACGCAGAAAAAGGTTTCGGTTTCATCGAAGTTGAAGGTGGAGACGATGTATTCGTACATTTCTCAGCTATCCAAGGCGAAGGATTTAAATCTTTAGACGAAGGTCAAAAAGTAACATTCGATACTGAGCAAGGCCAACGTGGTCTTCAAGCTACTAACGTATCAAAAGCATAATGATAAAAGGACTCAAATTTTTGAGTCCTTTTTCTTTTGAGAAAAAAAGCTCATCGCAGAGCCCGATTCACTCCGCCACCAACAAACATGAAAGTCATCTATCGCCACCTTAAGGTTCATAAGGAATCGTGAAGATACGGAGGCAAAACCTAGGAGTATCTGCACAAAAAGAGGGTTAATGTGAAGATACGGAGGCGAAACGTAGGAGTATCTTCACAAAGTGGTCATTCATATGTAGTGGAGACTTTTAAACATCTGGCCCGTTTACAACTCGATCACCATTGGAGTCGGCTGAACAAAAAGGGGCACTGTCCTACTAAGGTCATTTATCGCGAGATGGATGACGAGCTAACTTCAAGGCACAACCTATCGCCCCTAAGTAATTTTCATATAAAAGGAGGGAAAAGAAATGTCAGACAATCAAAAATGGTTTCGATCCGTTCATTTAGATGATTCGATTGTAAAAGCACTGGAGCTATTAGGTATCCACCAACCTACTGAGGTACAAGAACAAGTAATTCCTAAGGCTTTGTTACATCTAGACCTTATCGTGCAATCTCAGACAGGCAGTGGAAAGACACTCGCTTATGCTTTACCAATCTTAGAGAAAATACATTGGGAGAGCAATCGTCCACAAGCGCTTATTTTAGTGCCAACGCGAGAGTTAGCTGTACAGGTGACAGAAGAATTAACAAATGTAGGACTTATGAAAAGGATTCATTCTGTTGCTTTGTTTGGCAAGGATTCCTATCTGAAACAAAAGAATTTGTTAAAACAAAAAACGCATGTGGTTATAGGTACACCGGGAAGGGTCCTTGACCATTTACAAAAAGGTACCCTAATTGTGGAAGAAATAAAGCATTTTATTATCGATGAAGCTGATGAAATGTTAAACATGGGTTTTATTGATAATGTGAAAGAAATCATGGCGTATTTGCCCAAGGAGAAGCAAACTTTATTTTTCTCCGCAACCTATCCTGAAGAAGTGAAGGAATTATGTTTGAATTTCATGCGTGGTCCCGAAAGTATCTCAATAAAGCCGCATGAAAAAGTGGTTAAACAAATTGAACACGCTAAAATCGAAATACCACAAAAAGAAAAAAGACAACTATTACAACGTGTGTTAATTAAAGAAAACCCTGATAGCTGCATCATCTTTTGTCAGACACAAAAAGAGGTAGACCAATTGTATCGAGTATTAAATCAATCAATGCAGGCACTAGAGAAGCTCCATGGTGGACTAGCTCAACGTGATCGTTTTAGGTCGATTGAAAAGTTTCGAGATGGTAGTTGCCGTTATTTAATTGCTACAGGCTTAGCCGGTAGAGGGATTGATGTAAAAGACGTTTCACTCATTATCCATTTTGATGTGCCTACTGAGGTTGAAAACTATGTGCATCGTTCAGGGAGGACTGGTAGGGCTGAACAATCAGGTAAGGTGATTACGTTAGTTTCACCAGATGAGCAAGCTAGTCTTGAAGCGATAGAAGCTTTTTTAGGGTATAACATACCAGTATTACCTATCCCAAGTGAAGAAGAGACCCAGAGGACAAAACACCTTTTTGATAAAAAAATGAGAAAGACAGAGCAAAAAGAAAGTAAAGCGATTCACTTGCAAACAGAAGTGACGAAGCTATTTTTTAACGGTGGGAAAAAGAAGAAGCTTCGAGCCATCGACTTTGTCGGTGCCATTACGAATATTGATGGGGTAGACGCCTCTGATATTGGCGTTATTTCCATTTATGAGCATCAGACATATGTTGATATTCTTAATGGAAAAGGCAAGCTTGTTTTGAGTGAAATGAAAATGTTAACGGTAAAGGGCAAACAATTAAAGGTCCACATTGCGAAAAAGTCATGATAGCAACCTGAATAAAAACACGCTTATAGTTAAAAATACAAATTAACTATAAGGAGGTGGTAACGTTGACAAAAAAACAAGCGGTCGGAAGTCAAAAGAATAAAAATCAAAAAAGAAATAACGAAGCTCAACCAACCCATACGTATGACAAAAAGTTAAACGGACCCAATCGTCCAGCAGAATAATTATAAAATAATGAAAGGGATACCAACAAACCTGACGTTTTTCCCGCAAAAGCAAATGGGAGAGTTTCAAATTTATATGAGGTAATCCCTTTTTATTATTGAGAGGCTTTCTTTTGGTGCTGTAAATTCTCGATATGACGTAGTGAGACAATAAAACAGATCATAAAGCCCATAAATACGGTTGGTGCTGAATATCCAAGATAATAATAAAAACTAGGAACGACAATATTTGCTGCAATGGTAATGAAGAGAATTGACTGGCGAACCATTAATGCTATTAACCACAAACCGATAAATACGAGTGATATCATTGGCTCTGAAGCAAGGAAAAATCCTAAACAGGTTGCAATCCCTTTGCCACCTGTAAATTTCAAAAAGACAGAGTGAATATTACCGAGTAAAAGTAACATTCCAAGTCCCATTACTCCAAGCGGTGAAAAAGAATCCATCGCAAACCACGTAAAGATAAAGGCCTTTCCAGCGTCACCTAATAAAACGAGTAATCCATATTTTTTCCCAAGGGATAAAAAGGCATTACTTGCCCCAATATTTTGAGTGCCGACCTGTTGAATATCTATTCCTTTCAGATACCCAATGATTTTACCGGTTGGAATTGAACCAATTAAATAAGCTAAAACACCAAAAATGATAAATGAAAACATGCTGCTTTCCCCTTTCCCATAAACATTTTACTACAAATTGACATAATGAAAAGAGAAATCTGTTATAATTCATGCCTAAGCAATATGTGGAACAATTGATTAGAATAGGAAAATAAAAAGTTCTAGATTACAGGTGAAAGAAAAAATGGAGAGTTACATCTATATTTTTAATTGTCATGAAGATGAACGAGAGCTATCATATTTAGAGAAAAGGATGTTTTTTGGTGTTAAGACCAATGATAGGCTGCTAAAAAGTAATACGCGAATTTGCCCTAGCCGAAGTCCGTTTATAAAGGGGCGCTTACGGGTTATTTATGAGGCAAAAATGTTAGCTGATTTACAGTCTCAGTGTGATGGGTATGACACTTTAGGCAAAAGTTTTAAAATACAAGTTATAAAAATGAGTGGTTTACAAGAAGGTTTACATTTCACCGAGAGGAAAAGTTTAGAAAGTGAAATAGGTAAGAGTATGAGAGGCAAGGCCAATTTAAAACAGCCAGAACTGACATTAGCCATTTTGAAGAAAGGTGACTATTGGTATTTTGGTGAGTATGAAGAAGGAGAACCAGTTTGGTTGAAGCACCAACAAAAGCCAAAGATGTATTCAACTGCGTTAGGTACTCGTCTTGCAAGAGCCGTTGTTAATATCGCCGTCCCTCATATTTCGAATCAACAGGTCATTGATCCGTCCTGTGGGATTGGAACCGTATTAATTGAAGCATGCTCAATGAATATTCGTATTTGTGGTAGTGATATTAATCCATTGGCAGTAATAGGCACAAGAGAAAATCTTGCTTTTTTTGGATATGAAGCTGTTGTAAAAAAAGAAAACATGCTTGAAATCAAAGAGTCTTATGATACGGCTATTATTGATATGCCATATAATCTCTGCTCAGTCATCTCAAATGATAAAAAGCGAGCAATGATGATGCATGCACGTAAGTTCACGAAACGACTAGTTCTTGTAACGGTAGAACCTATGGATGACCATTTAATCGAAAGTGGTTTCACAATTATTGACCGATGTACAGTAACTAAAGGCCATTTTCAAAGAGAGGTCCTCGTGTGCGAATAAGGGGAATACATGAACGAAATAAAAGTCGATCACACATGTACGAGAGCAGAAAAAAAGATACAATGAAATAAGAAGTAACCAACAAAGCTATAAGCAGTTCTAGTGTTGTTAGGTGCATAAAACAAGTAACCTAAGCAGACCATGTCTCGTCGTTAAGTCCCGAAAAACACAAAATTAAATAACCTATTTAACTTGAGCGGTGTATCACCCTTTGAACATATACAAGAAGCACAAGGCGAAGCCCGGTTTACTTCGCACCAACAAATAAGTAAGTCAGCTATCGGTAATTTAACGATTCATATAAGTTTGTGCATAGAAGGAGTCCAAAGCAAGGGGTAACTGCACAAAGAGGCGGTTAATGTACAGATGTTGAAGCTAAACCCAAAGAAGTATCTGCACAATGTCTCTTCTTCATGGATAGTGCAGCTCCGACACCAACAAAAATGGAAGTTAGGTTCTGCTCTTTGACTGTTGGCACTTCGTTCATTGGGCCTTTGTTTTTTTTCATTATAATGATAGTAAAATGATTTTTTGAACTTGAGAATTAGCAGTAGCGGGCGAGTTATGCGGAGACTCCCGCGGGACGTAGTGGCGGGCTGAAATCCACTGGCTGTGCCAGTTAGCTCAGCGCCACCCCGCAGGACGCGGAGCATAATTTTTGGTAGCGACGAGCAACGCTCCATGTTCGCACTTTCATACAAAAGGAGAACAAAATGAATAATTATCGATTGACCATTCAATATGATGGTACACGCTATAAAGGCTGGCAACGATTAGGTCATACCGATCAAACGATACAAGCCAAAATAGAGCATGTTGTAAGTAAGATGGCGGATACAGCGACAGAAATAATCGGTAGTGGCCGAACGGATGCAGGGGTACATGCCATGGCTCAAATCGCCAATTTTAAAATGAGCAAAGCTATGAGCGAGAAAGAGGTACACAGTTATCTGAATAGATTTTTGCCTCAAGATATTGTGGTGACAAATGTTGAAATTGTTTCTGACAGGTATCATGCAAGGTTTCATACAAAAGAAAAGACATATACATACAAAATATGGAATCAAGCTTACACGAATCCGTTTTTAAACAAATTTAGTATGCATGTTGAGCAAGAGTTAGATATTGAAAAAATGAAAAAAGCAGCTCAATATTTTGTCGGCACACATGACTTCACCGCCTTTTCAAATGCTAAGTCCAATAAAAAAACAAAAGTACGGGACATTTATAGTCTTGAGATAACAAAGGAAGCAGGGCTAATCGAGATTAAAATATCTGGAAATGGTTTCCTTTATAATATGGTTCGCAAAATAGTTGGTACGTTGATTGAGGTAGGGGTAGGCAATATAGATGGGGAGATTATTCCGCAAATCATTAAAAGTAAGGAGCGTAACCAAACGGGCCGTATGGCAGAAGCGGCTGGGTTGTTTTTAATGTAATAAAATCAAAAGAGCCCGTTTATTTTATCAAATGAATAGAGGCTTTTTTGTATGTAAGTGAACTTCAAGGCACAACCCATCGCCCCAAGGTAACTTTCATATAAAAGCGATCTGGGAAATGTATTGGCTGCATTCAAAAAAGACATTGTTTTGAAGTGTGTTAAATTGTATAATTTATGTGAAGTGTTTCACATATGAATGGAACGATTTAAAGTACTAACTCTAATAATCCATAATGAAGTGAGTGATTCGGGTGAGAAAAAAAGTCATTCTAGCAGGTGGAACTGGTTTTACAGGGAATTACTTTGAAAAACGATTTTCAGAAATGGGATACGAGGTCTATATTATTTCACGACAACAACCGCATATTACCTGGCAAGAGAAGGATAACATTCAACAAGCATTAGAAGGTGCTGAGTTGTTACTTAACCTAGCAGGGAAGTCTGTAAATTGCCGTTATCACGAGAAAAATAAAAAAGAAATTTTTTCTTCAAGGACAGAAACAACAAACCTTTTAGGTGAACTTGTTGCTACTTGTAAGACGCCTCCAAAACTGTGGATTAACGCTAGTACGGCAACGATTTATCGTCATGCAGAGGACAGGGCTATGACAGAAGAAAAGGGTGAAATCGGTACTGGATTTTCAGTTGAGGTTGCCAAGGCATGGGAACAGGCTTTCTTTTCACATAAGCTTAAGGAAACACGGCAGGTTACTCTTCGAATTTCCATTGTTCTTGGTCAATCTGGTGGAGTGATGATTCCTTATTCGACCTTAGCAAAGTTTGGATTGGGTGGTCATCAAGGCAACGGTAAGCAAATGTTTAGTTGGATTCATATAGAGGACTTATTCCAAATGGTGTTATTTACGATGACATATGAGGAAGTAGAAGGAATTTATAATGCGGCAGCACCGTTTCCTATTACTAATCGTACCTTTATGAAGACGGTGAGAATGGCGTACAATCGTAAGTTGGGATTACCGGCTACGAAATGGATGCTTGAGGTGGGAGCTTTTTTCTTACGAACAGAAACAGAATTGTTGTTAAAAAGTCGTTGGGTCACTCCAGACCGTTTTCTGCAGAAAGGTTTTACTTTCCAATATCCAACTATTGAGGTAGCCTTAGAAGAAATTTCTACTAAAGGATTGTACCGTACGTAACGTCAAGTAGTATAATAAATGAAACAACAAAGCAGGGGCTGATACAATGGGGCAGACGTATTCCGTTGGTGAATTTTCGAAAAAAACAAGCACTTCCGTTAGAACGTTACATTATTACGATGAAATCGGTTTGTTAACGCCGAAGAAGCACCCAACAACCGGTCATAGGCAATATGAAGACCAAGATCTCATCACATTACAGCAGATTGTTACGTTTAAATGGTTAGGGTATTCGCTTGAAGAAATTGCTCAAATGATTAGTCAAATTCATGATGTGAATCATTTAAAAGAAAGCTTAAAGTTTCAAAAGTATTCATTCGAGCAAAAAAAGAGTCAAATTAACCATGTCATTGAAGCGATTGATCGAACATTAGAAAATATCGATGATAAAAAACAATATGACCCAAGTGTTTTCATAAGCTTTATTAATGGTGTTCAGACAGAGCCGCACCAGAAAGATTGGATCGCTAAATATACAACGCCTGATATAGCCGATCGATTATTTTCAGTATCACCAGAAAGGCAGAAAGAAATTGATCAGCACTATTTTACCTTTATGAATTCATTAAAGGAAATGAAGAATAAGCCATATGATTCAGAAGAGGCAGAGCAATTTATCAGGGAATTTATTACGTATACAGATTCATTTCTTGACCAAGAGCTAGTCGATATTTTAAAAGGTATTGATGACATAGAAGTAGAGGAGCTCACCGCCTATTCTCCTTTTATGGAGAGTGAATCAGAATGGTTAACAAAGGCTATGGAGCATTATGAGAAAAAGTTTGGATAATCTTTGTTATATGTAAGTGAATAGTCAAAAAAGCTGTTGAGGAATATCCTTCAAACAGCTTTTTTTGTTAGGGTTAATATTGCGAAAAATCAAATAGTTATATACACTAGTCCTAGGAATAAAGAGAGATGTTTACGGATTACATTACGATAAAAGATGAGCTGAAGTAGTTCTAATCTATTTAGCGGAGGGGCTAAGATGTCTTTATTAGAACAAATGCTAACGTTTACAGATGAAGAAGAAGAGGTTTTAAGAAATCGTCATGTATTGCAGTCTTGGTATACTTCAAAAAAAAGCTTTGTTATTGAAGCAAGTAAGTTTCTACAGCCTGGATCAGAAATTATGATAAGAAAACATACCCGCTTTATTGAATTCCCGAGACATAAGCATGATTATATTGAGATGAATTATGTGTATCATGGCAGCTCTACTCAAGCAATAGGTAAGCACACCGTTCATTTAAATAAAGGTGAATTGCTTATTTTAAATCAGCATATTGAACATCAAATTGAAGTCTGTCAAAAAGAAGACATCATTATTAATTTTATTATCCAACCTACTTTCTTTGAGTATATTTTTTCATTGCTTAATATAGAGGGACCACTTTATAGTTTTCTCGTGAATAGTATCCATAATACCGAGCAATTCGGCCAATATTTACACTTTAAATGTGCGGAGGAAGAAACCATCCAAGCTTTGATTAATACCATACTTGAGGAAATTATATCGCCAGGACCATTTTCTAAGCCAATGATAAAGTTATATGTGGGGCAGTTAATTGTTGAATTGACAAAGAAAGCGAATACATTAGAAGGGGTACATGAGAACTCTCTTCATAATCAATGGATGAGAGAAACATTAGCGTATATTCATGAAGAATATAAGCATGCATCTTTGACGGAACTTTCTAGAAGGCTCAACCAACCAGATTACCTCATAAGTAAGGTCGTAAAAAAACAAACAAATAAAACGTTTAAGATGCTATTACAGGAGAAAAGGTTAGATGTTGCAGCTAAGATGCTCGAACAAACTAATATCCCGGTAGGTGTCATCTCTGAAGAAGTAGGTTACATGAATTTTAGTTACTTTTATAAGATTTTTAAGAAAAGGTTCAGTAGAACACCATTAAATTATCGTAAAGAAATGTCACTTCAAGGATGAGTGGCATTTTTTTTATTTATGAAGATTGCAAATAAGGACAGTTTTTTGTCAAATATAAATATTGGATTCGTGATTGAAAACGCTTAATGTTTACTTAAGATGTTGTAAGGATAGAGGTGATAATCGAATGTATGCTCACCGATTAGCGGTAGACATAGGTGCATCAAGTGGAAGAGTGATGGCGGGAAGAATCGAGCAGGGAAAAATTAACCTTATGCAGGTTCATCGCTTTGAAAATAAATTAATTGAGAAAAATGGACAGTTTTGTTGGGATATCGAAAAGCTTTTTAATGAAATTAAAAAAGGTATTCAAATAAGTGTGAAGAATGGATTAAATCCTATCAGCATTGGTATTAATACGTGGGCTGTAGATTTTGTACTTCTTGATCAAGACAAAAATTTACTAACAGAGGCTGTGTCATATCGAGACCCGCGAACAAAGGGCATGATGGAAAAGGTCATCGCACAGCTAGGGGAAGAAAATTTGTATGAGCGCACCGGAATTGCCTTTCAACCTTTTAATACGATTTATCAGTTATTAGCTATCAAAGCAAAGCAGCCGGAGATTTTAGAAAAAACCAAATACTTTTTAATGTTACCAGATTATTTTCACTATTTGTTAACTGGGAAGTTAGTGAATGAGTATACAAATGCATCTACGACACAACTACTAGATGTTTTTACAAAAGAATGGGATCAATCTCTATTAAAGCAATTAGAGTTACCGAGTGAGATTTTTCAATCACTACATAAGCCTGGTACAAATATGGGCTTCGTCACAAAAGAAATAGAAGAGGAACTAGGTGTGCGATTAGAAGTGATTTTGCCAGCTACACATGATACAGCATCGGCCGTAGCTGCCTTGCCAGAATCGAAGTCTTCTATTTATATCAGCTCAGGAACATGGTCCCTAATTGGGATTGAAAACCACTTCCCATTATGTGTGAGACCTGCGTTAGAAGCCAATTTTACGAATGAAGGGGGCGTGGATGGCCGCTTTCGTTTTTTAAAAAATATAATGGGACTTTGGATGATTCAAGAAGTGAAAAGATTATTAGATGAACGATGGACTTTTGAAGAGTTAGCAAACGCTAGTAAGTGGTCAAATTATTCGGGTGTGATAAATGTGAATGATTCACGATTTTTAAAGCCAAATAACATGATTACGGAAATACGTTCCGCGTGTAAGGAAGCAGGATTTCCTGAACCAATTGAACCGGCTGATCTGACGAGATGTATTTATTTGAGTTTAATAGAAAGCTATAAAGAAGCAATTAAAGAGATTGAAGCAATCGTTGATCAACCTTATTCATCTATTCAAATTATCGGTGGTGGTTCAGCTAATTTAGAGTTGAATCAACTTTTAGCTAATCAAATCAACCGTATTGTCAGCACTGGGCCAACTGAAGCAACAGCGATTGGTAATTATATCGTTCAGGCTATGGCTACTGGTGAAATAGCTTCATTATCTGAAGCGAGAAAATTAATCAAGCAATCATTTGAAATTCATTATTATCAACCAAAAGGAAGTGGCACCTATGTCAATGAGGTTTGAGAATGCAAAAGAAGTATATGAGCAATGGGGGATAGATATAGAAGAGGCTTTTACGAAGGTACGTCGCGTTTCAATTTCTGTACATTGCTGGCAGGGTGATGATTTAAAAGGGACAGAGGCTGTTCAGAATGAGCTTTCAGGTGGGATTGAAGTGACCGGCAATTACCCGGGGCGTGCAAGAGATGGTAATGAGCTTCGGGCAGACTTAGAAAAAGCACTTAGCTTAATTCCAGGAAAACATCGAGTGAATTTACATGCGATGTATGCGGAAACAAATGGTGAGTTTGTCGAAAGAGATCAACTAAAGCCTGAACATTTTAGGAAGTGGGTTGATTGGGCCAAAAAGTTAGGTATTGGACTTGATTTCAATCCAACTGTTTTTGGACATCCAATGGCGGCGGATGGTTTAACACTTGCTCATCCAAAAGATGAAATTCGCAAGTTTTGGATTAATCATTGTAAAGCATCCAGAAGAATTGCCGCTTATTTTGCTGAAGAATTAGGCACTGCCTCCCTTGTCAACTTATGGGTCCCTGATGGTTTTAAGGATACGCCGAGTGACAGGCTTACACCACGTAAACGTTTAAAAGAATCATTGGATGAGATTTATGCGGAAGAATTCGATCCTAAGTATGTCATAGATGCCGTAGAGAGTAAGTTATTTGGAATTGGCTCTGAAGCTTATGTCGTTGGTTCGCATGAGTTTTATATGAATTATGCTAATCAAAGTGGGAAACTTTGCTTATTAGATACAGGACATTTTCACCCTACTGAAATGGTATCAAACAAACTGTCGGCGATGCTTTTGTTTCATTCTAGAGTTGCCCTACATGTATCTAGACCGGTACGTTGGGATAGCGACCATGTTGTTACATTTGATGATGAGTTACGAGAAATTACAACGGAGCTTGTCCGTAATAATGCGTTGGAGCGGGTCAATATAGGCTTAGATTTTTTTGATGCAAGTATTAATCGTGTAGCAGCTTGGGTAATAGGCACAAGAAATATGAAAAAAGCACTCTTGTATGCAGCGTTAATCCCACATAACTATTTAAAAGAGTTGCAGGATAGAGGGGATTTTACATCAAGGCTTGCACTACAGGAGCAAATAAAAACGTTTCCGTTTGGGGATATTTGGGATGAATACTGCAAGCGTATGGGTGTGGCAACAGAGAACGAGTGGTTAGACGTTGTCCAGCAATACGAAAAAGATGTTCAGTTTAAGAGAGAAGATGAAAAAGTAGGTAGTTAAAAAGAATGAAGGTGGGAAGAAAATATGGTTGTGAATAAATGGAATCCTGACGTGGCAGAAATGATTGAAGCAGGTCTAGGTGAGTTGGTCTACCGCTCTAATTTGATTGGTTCAGACCGAGCGGTGTGTAATTGGGGTGGGGGTAATACCTCAATGAAAACGAGAGAAGTAGATTTTCGTGGTGAAGAGATTGACGTATTATGGGTAAAAGGCAGTGGATCTGACTTAGCGTCGATGAAGAAGGAAAACTTTACGGCACTAAAATTAGCTGATATTGAGCCGTTAAAAGAGAGAGAAGAAATGAATGATGCGGATATGGTCAACTACTTAAGCCATTGCATGTTAGAGCCTACACATCCTAGAGCTTCTATTGAAACATTATTACATGCTTTTCTACCGTTTAAACATGTTGACCACACTCATCCCGATTCGATTATTAGCTTATGTTGTGCGGATAACGGCCGTGAGTTAGCGAATGAATTATTTGGTCAACGTTTTGTTTGGGTGCCTTATATAAGACCAGGGTTTCAATTGTCAAAAATGATCGCTGAAGGGGTGGCACAAAACCCAGATGCGGAGCTCGTATTAATGGAAAAGCATGGCCTTGTTGTTTGGGGAGATACAGCCGAAGAAAGCTATCATAAAACGATCTCGGTAATTCAAGAGGCGGAAGCATTTATTGAAGAGAAGCGTAAAAGTTCTGATGACATCTTTGGAGGTAAGAAGTACAAATCATTACCTGATGTAGAAGAGCGGCAAAGAATTTTAAGTGAGATTATGCCACTAATACGTGGGTTAGTAAGTGATGGAGAACGGAAAATGTTAGTAACCTATGATGACTCAGACTCTATTTTAGAGTTTGTCAATAGTTACGGTGCGAATGAGCTATCCCAAGTAGGCGCAGCTTGTCCCGATCATCTCGTTCATACAAAAAGGGTTCCCTTATTTATTGATTGGACACCTGAATCCGAACTTACGCGTTTAAAGGAAGCTATTTCTGCAGGGATTTCTGCTTATCAAGAGGAATACGTGGCCTATTTTGAGCGAAATGCTCACCAAGATGACCAAATGTTTGAGCCGTCCCCCCGTGTAGTGTTAATTCCAGGAGTTGGCATGATCAATACAGGTAAATCTCTAGCCAATGCACAGGTAAGTGGAGCCTTATATACAAGGGCTATTTCGGTCATGCGTGGTACAACTGCATTAGGCAACTTTGTTTCATTAAATGAGGAAGAGTCCTATGAGATCGAATATTGGCCATTAGAACTTTATAAATTATCGTTAGCTCCAATGGAGAGTGAATTCTCTAGGAAGGTCGTATTTATTACAGGTGGTGCTGGGGGAATCGGCAGTGAGACAGGCCGTCAATTTGTTGAAAAAGGGGCACATATAGTCTTGGCAGATTTGAACCTTGAAGGTGCCGTACGAGTAGCAAGTGAGATTAATGATAAATGGGGAGAAGGTCGAGCGTTAGCATTAAAGATGGATGTCACGAGTGAAGACGAAATCCAAGAGGCATTTGCTGAGGTTGCGAGAACTTATGGTGGTGTAGATGTCTTAGTTAATAATGCTGGTTTGGCTACATCTAGTCCTTTTGAAGAGACGACATTAAAAGAATGGCAGTTAAACATGGATGTACTTGGTACAGGATACTTCCTCGTTGCTAAGGAAGCTTTCACACTCATGAAACAACAAAAAACGGGTGGAAGTATGGTCTTTATCGGCTCTAAAAATTCGATATATGCAGGGAAAAATGCTTCCGCCTATAGTGCTGTCAAAGCAATGGAAGCACATTTAGCCCGTTGTATAGCGGCAGAAGGTGGCGAATATGGAATTCGAGTGAATACAGTCTTACCTGATGCTGTATTACAGGGATCCGCGATTTGGGGATCCGCATGGCGAGAGGAACGAGCTGCCGCTTATGGAATTGCACCTGACCAATTAGAAGATCATTATAAAAAAAGAACAACGCTTGGTGTTAATATTTACCCAACCGATATAGCTGAGTCGATCTTATTTTTTGCATCATCGAAAGCAAGTAAAACAACAGGTTGTATGTTAACGGTAGATGGAGGTGTACCTGCTGCTTTTACACGTTAAGACGGTGGGACAATCTAAGTGAAGGGAGTATGACCAGTGAAAAGGTTGGCATCTGTGATGAAGGTTCATAAAGAATTTTATGAAGAGTACGAGAGAAGACATCATGAATTATGGCCAGAAATGAAACAGACATTGAAAGATTATGGTGTAAGCCACTATTCTATTTTTTTACTAAAAGAGACGGGCCAATTATTCGCTTATCTATGGGTAAAAGATGAACAGCTCTATGAACAGGTGGCTCAAACAGACATTTGCCAAAAATGGTGGACTTATATGGAACCGTTGATGGAAACAAATGCCGATAGAAGTCCAGTCTCTATAGAAATGTCAGAGGTCTTTTATTTGGAATAAGTTATGTTCAAAGGAGTGAGGGAATGTCTGATTATGTGTTAGAACTTAGGAATATAACTAAAGAGTTTCCTGGTGTAAAAGCACTGGATGATGTTCATTTCCAACTGAAACCAGGTGAAATTCATGCGTTAATGGGTGAAAATGGAGCAGGGAAATCAACGTTTATTAAAGTAATAACAGGCGTCCATCAACCGAATAAAGGTGATATGTTCGTACGTGGTAAAAAGGTAGAACTAAAAAACCCAAAGGAAGCTCAAGCTTTAGGTATTGCAGCTATATATCAGCATGTGACTAATTATCCAGATTTAACTGTAACGGAAAATATCTTTATGGGGCATGAGAAGGTACAAAAAGGGACAAGAAGGCTCCTTTGGAAACAGATGCATAAAGAAGCAAAAGATATATTACGCTCATTAGGGTCAACGATTGACCCTAAGACGGAGATGGGAACATTAAGTGTTGCCCAACAACAAATTGTCGAAATTGCCAAAGCGATTTCAACCAATGCCAAAATAATCATTATGGATGAACCGACAGCAGCATTAACGTCAAGGGAAAGTGAAGAGTTATATAAGATTGCTGAAAGTTTGCGAGACCAAGGGGCATCTATTATTTTCATTTCTCATCGCTTTGAGGATATGTATCGATTGGCTTCTCAAGTAACTGTTTTACGTGATGCTAAATATATTGGTTCCTGGGCAATAGATGAGATATCTAATGAACATTTAATTGTGGCTATGGTTGGACGCGAAATCACACAAGTATTCCCAGAGAAGAAGGGGCAAATTGGAGAGAAGATTTTAGAGGTCAACGGATTAAGTAAAGTCGGCCATTTTGCTGATATTTCTTTTTCATTACACAAAGGTGAAATTTTAGGATTAACTGGATTAGTAGGTGCTGGAAGAACAGAGGTTTGCCAAGCACTATTTGGACTAACTCCTTATGAAAAAGGTCAAATGATTCTAAAAGGAAAAAAGGTCAAGATTAAAAGTCCGAGAGTTGCGATGAAATTGGGCATCGGTTATTTACCGGAGGACCGTCAAGATCAGGGACTGGTTTTACAATGGGGAATTGGTAAAAACATTACATTACCGGCATTAAGTAGTTTATCAAAAAAGGGCTGGCTTCGAGAAAAGAATGAAAATAAATTGGCGAAAGAGCTTGGAGAAAAAGTCCATGTAAAAGCCAATGGTATTTTTGATTTAGTTAGTTCCTTATCAGGTGGAAATCAGCAAAAGGTTGCGGTGGCTAAGTTATTAACAAAAGAGCTAGATATTATTATTTTAGATGAACCAACTAAAGGTGTAGACGTAGGGGCTAAATCAGCTATCTATGAAATTATCAATGATCTAGCAGCTCAAGGATATGGCATTATTATGGTGTCCTCGGAAATGCCTGAAGTTCTTGGTATGAGTGATCGGATTGTTGTCATGAAATCAGGTCGTATTAAGAAAATAGTTACAAAAGAAGAGGCTACGCAAGAATTGATTTTAGAAGCGGCAATGACAGAAACGAAAAAACAAAGCTCTGTTTAAGAACGTGCAGAAAAGAGGTGAGGTATTTGGCACAAATCAGTATGGGAGATTCACAGGAAGTAACCGATGAAAAGAAGGTATCCATACTAGTTGGCATTTCAAAGTTTCGAGAATTAGGGTTACTCGTATTTATCATTTTGTTATGTATTTTTATTCAAATGCGTAATCCAAGTTTTTTAACGGTTGGAAATGTAACCGATTTAATTACGAATACGGCTATACTTAGTTTATTGGCGTTAGGGATGATGCTCGTTCTCATTACAAGAGGTATTGATTTATCGATTGGTGCAACTTTAGCATTGTCAGGAATGATTGTCGCTCAAACCGTGAGTGCCTATCCAACATTGCATCCATTATTTGCAATCTTATTAGGAATTGCGATTGGAATAGCTTGTGGGCTTGTCATTGGTTTTTTAGTATCTAAGATAGGTATTTTACCAATTATTGCAACATTAGCAATGATGAATATATATCGTGGTCTAACGTATACGGTGAGTGATGGCCAATGGGTAAGCGCCTATCAAATGCCAGAAAGCTTTGTTGGTATCGCAACAAGTACAATTTTAGGTATCAATACGCTCGTCTTTATTGCCATTGTCATTTATATAATCGGTTACTACTTTATTAATCATACGATGACGGGTAGACAAATATATGCAGTTGGGAGTAATCCAGAATCAGTTAAAGTGAGTGGTATTAACGAGACAAAAATTTTATTTATCGTTTATTCCATCATGGGTGGCCTTGCAGGCTTATCAGGTGTTTTGTGGGTATCAAAATTTGCATCAGCACAAGGTGATACCGCATCTGGTTATGAGTTAACAGTTATTGCAGCATGTATTCTCGGTGGTGTTAGTATAGCCGGTGGTTCTGGTAAGGTACTTGGCGTCATTTTAGGTGCTGCTTTACTAGGGATTCTAAATAATGCCTTACCACTCATAGGAGTGTCACCTTTTTGGCAAATGGCTATTCAAGGCTCTATTATTATTGGAGCTGTATTGATAAACGCTCTGGTCAAGCGTGGTGTCGAACGAAATAACCTACTGAAGAGGAGGATTTAAAGGTGGAAAGTATGACTAATCATACCGAATATGTACGTCGAACTTTAAAAAATAAACAAGAGTTTTCACTTAAACGATTTTTCTTTCAGTGGGAATGGGTTCTAATCCTCGTATTTATATTAGTTCTTATTATTAATACGAATCTATCACCTTATTTTCTAAGTGGTAGTGGGCTAATCAGCGCAACGAGTGTATTTCTTGATAAGGCCTTTATCGTTTTCCCGATGGTCATGATTATGATTTTAAGAGATATTGATATATCTGTAGGGTCAACAGTTGCCTTATCATCTGTAGTCATGGCAACGCTTTATAATAATTTAGGTGTGCCGATGGAAATGGCGATTGTTATATGTTTGATTGTCGGCGGATTATGTGGTCTTTTAAATGGATTATTGATAGTTAAGTTTAAAGAATTATCAGCGGTCATTGTCACATTAGGAACAATGATTCTATATCGTGGAATTGCTTATGTATTCTTGGAGGATCAAGCTTCTGGTAGTTTTCCAGAATGGTTTAGTTTTTTTGGCTGGGGAAATATTGGTGGGGTTCCTTTCATTTTAATTGCATTTATTGTGTTGGCTGTTTTATTTACATTGTTATTGCATAAGACCACATTTGGACGGCATGTATACGCGATTGGAAATAACCCTAAAGCAAGCCGTTTCTCAGGTGTTCAGGTCGATAAAGTAAAAGTAATTGTTTTCACATTAGCAGGGTTAATGGCGGCTGTAACGGCGATATTTCTTGCATCAAGGATGGGGAGCACGAGACCCAATGTAGCGATGATGTATGAATTAGATGTAATTACGATGGTTGCATTAGGTGGGATAAGTACAGCAGGAGGAAAGGGTCGAATGATTGGGGCAATTATTGCGGTATTTATTATTGGCTATTTGCAATACGGGCTAGGCCTTATCAATATCTCCTCACAAACGATGTTAATTATTATTGGTGCGTTGTTAATTATTGCTGTTGCGATACCAAAAACAAACCTATATCAACTGGCTAACCGTTTTAAGAAGAATAAAGAGTCTCAACAAGTAAAGGAATGAACTACATAGGCATTCTATCATGGATGCCTCTGTTCAAATAAAAGATAAAGGGGAGTAAAAGCATGAAAAAATTACTTAAGTCACTTGTCACTGTGGGTTTAGCACTAACATTATTAGCAGCTTGTGGTTCAGATGAGACAGGCCAGTCTAATGGAGGAGAAGGTTCTGGAGATAATGGTGATGGAACAAAGACACATGCCATGATCTTTAAGAATACTGGTAACCCTTACGGAGAAAAAATGATGGAGGGCTTTGAAAGTGCATTAAATATTGAAGGGCATGAAGTAATTTTGCGTTCGCCAGATCAGCCAACTGCAGAAGGGCAAATCCAAATCATTGAACAGTTAATTACACAGCAAGTAGATTCGATTACGATTGCTGGGAATGATGAAGACGCTTTGGAACCAGTATTGAAAAAAGCGATGGATGCGGGGATTAAGGTTTTATCTATGGATTCTGCTGTAAACGCTAACAGTCGAATGGTTCATGTCAATCAAGCAAACCCTGAAAGTATTGGTCGTACACTTGTAGATGCGATTGCTGAAATGATGGACAATGAAGGAGAGTTTGCGATTTTAAGTGCAACGTCACAAGCAGCCAATCAGAATATTTGGATTGAATATATGCAAGAGACTTTAGAAGAAGAGCAATATTCGAACATTGACCTAGTTAGTGTAGTTTATGGTGATGACTTAAGAGATAAGAGTACTTCAGAAACGGAAGCCTTGTTATTACAATTCCCGAATTTAAAAGGTATTGTTTCGCCAACGACTGTTGGGATTGCAGCAGCAGGTAAAGTTTTATCTGATAGAGGTCTAAGTGGTGAGATTGCGTTAACCGGTTTAGGCTTACCAAGTGAAATGGCCACATATATCCAAAACGGAGTGTCACCAGCGATGTTTCTTTGGAATCCGATTGATGTCGGTTATGCAGCTGGATTAACCGCTAAAGCTCTAGTTGAAGGCGAAATAACAGGTGAAGTGGGCGATAGCTTTGATGCTGGAGATTTAGGAAATTTGGAAATCGTTGAAGATGGTGAAGGTACTCAAATTTTGTTAGGTGATCCTTACCGTTTTGATGCTGATAATATTGATGAGTGGAAGGAAGTTTATTAAATTATACAAGAATGATAAAAAGCTTCTTTACAGAACGGACATATCACCTGTCTGATTTTATAAAGAAGCTTTTTTTTATCGGTAATTCATTGACATGTCCCCTTCTTTTATGGTAAAAAAATGATAGATTTAGCACTCAGATAATGAGAGTGCTAATTAGATTTGAAAGGGGCGTTTATCATTGAAGAAGGAATTTAAAGCTGAATCAAAACGATTGCTCGAAATGATGATTAATTCGATCTATACACAAAAGGAGATCTTTTTAAGAGAGCTTATTTCCAACTCAAGTGATGCAATTGATAAGATCTATTATCGAGCATTAACAGACGACAACATTACATTTAATAGTGAAGATTATTTTATTAAAATTGATATGAATAAAGATGAACGACTTCTTACGATTACCGATACAGGAATTGGGATGACCAAAGAGGAGTTAGAGGAGAATTTAGGGACAATTGCTAAAAGTGGTTCTTTAGCATTTAAGTCAGAAAATGAATTAAAAGATGGTCATGACATCATTGGTCAATTTGGTGTTGGTTTCTACTCGGCCTTTATGGTTGCTGAAGATGTAACCGTGACAAGTCGAGCTTTGGATTCTGAAGATGCCTATGTTTGGAAGTCGGATGGACTTGATGGGTATACCATTGAATTAGTGTCCAAAGATTCTGTGGGAACTACCATTGAGTTAAAAATAAAAGAGAATACAGAAGAAGAAAGCTATGATGAATACTTAGAGGAGTATCGTATTCAAGCGATCGTGAAGAAGTATTCGGACTTCATTCGTTACCCAATTAAAATGGACGTAACCAATCGTAATCTAAAAGAAGGAACAGAGGACGAATGGGAAGAGTTTTCAGAAGAGAAAACGATTAATAGTCTTGTTCCTATTTGGCGTAAGAATAAAAGCGAACTTCAAGACGAGGACTATGAAAACTTCTATCAAGAAAAGCATTATGGTTTCGATAAACCATTGTCACATTTACATATTAGTGTAGACGGTGCGATTCGTTATCAATCCATTTTATTTATCCCTGAATCGATGCCTTTCGATTATTATACGAAAGAGTATGAAAAGGGACTAGAGTTATACTCAAATGGTGTACTGATTATGAATAAGTGTGCGGATTTACTGCCAGACTATTTTAGTTTTGTTAAAGGAATGGTGGATTCAGAGGATCTATCCCTAAATATTTCCCGTGAAATCTTACAGCACGATCGTCAGTTAAAGATGATTGCTAAAAATATAAAGAACAAAATCAAAAGTCAGCTTCAAGGTTTACTGAAGAACGAAAGAGAAAAATATGAAAAATTTTATGAAGCTTTCGGTCGTCAATTAAAGTTTGGAATGTATAATGATTACGGTGCTAACAAAGACGATTTAAAAGATTTAGTCATGTTCTATTCTTCAAAAGAGAAGAAATTAGTAACGCTTGCTGAGTATGTCGAAAGAATGCCAGAGGAACAAACATATATTTATTATGCGTCTGGTGACTCCATTGATCGTATTGATAAAATGCCGCAAACAGAGCTCGTTTCAGATAAAGGCTTTGAAATTTTATACTTTACTGATGATGTAGATGAGTTTGCGATTAAGATGCTGATGAATTACCAAGAGAAAGAATTTAAGTCGGTTTCAAGTGGTGATTTAGGGCTTGATTCTGAACAGTCAAAAGAAGAAGAGAGTAAGAAAAATGAAGAGCATCAAGACCTTTTTGCAGAAATGAAAAAAGTGCTTGAAGGCAAAGTGAAGGATGTTCGAGCATCTAAACGATTACGTACGCACCCTGTATGTTTTGCGACTGAAGGTGAAGTGACCATCGAAATGGAGAAAATCCTTAAGGCGATGCCAGATAACCAAAATGTAAAAGCCGAGAAAGTTCTAGAGATTAACACAGAGCACGAAGTTTTTAAAGCGTTAGCTAGCTCTTATGCAAGTGATAAAGAGAAGTTAGGTTTATACACGAATCTCCTATATAACCAAGCATTATTAATTGAAGGTTTACCATTACAAGATCCCGTTCAATTTACGAATGACATGTGTAAAGTAATGGTGTAATGATTTAGGAAAAAAGCGCTAATGACCATGGTTGGTGATTGGTGCTTTTTCTTTTTTCCTAATAATTCTTTAGGCTAAAAGAGAGAGAAAAAATTGGAATTTTTTGTGGATTTGTAGAGTGGACATGAATATTGTGGGATTTTCGCGATTCTAATCGAAATCACGCAGTTTTCCATGTATAATAAAGAAGGTTAGGCAATCTTTTTACGGTTAGTAGTTGAAGTATTGCTACATAAGTAGAGTAGAGAATATGTTAATTTTTATGCAAATAAGGAGGGTCTAGCTTTGCTCGTTACGATTATTGTATTGTTAGTCATTGCCATTGGATTATTAGTGTTTTCAATGCGTGCCAGTGGAAATAGTAGCCAAGAAGAAGAAAGAATGGAAGATTTAAAGATTTCCTTTCTACAGGAAGTACAAGATGTACAAAAAGAGATTCGTAGTTTAGAACTAGATTTAGAAATTGTTGCCAAGGACGCTGGGATTCAATTAGGGAATGATCGAGAGAGAAAATTAAAAAGAGAGTTGCTTGATTTATATAAGCGAGGCTATTCATTAGAGGGCATTGCAAAAGAGAAAAGATTGCCTGTTGATGAAGTGGAGAAAAAATTAAACCCTTATATCAGACAAGTTCATGAAGGGGGAAAAGTAGTCAATGGCGCATAAAGGATTACAAAGTTTTGCTGCCGGTATGATTGTCACTGTTGGTGTATGTGGAATTGCTTATTATGTAACAGGAAGTAATCAATCTGCGGGGGCAGAGGCAAGCTCAGATGTTGATGACTTAACAGAAGAAGAATTAATTGTTGAATTGCAAGAGTCAGGTTTTGTTGTTCAAACGGAAGCGGAATGGCAAACCCAGCTCGAAGACCTTGAATTAGCAGTGACTGAAAGGGTTAGTGCTGATTTTGCGGCTCAGCTAGAAGAAGCTCAAGCAGAGTCAGAGGCAGATGAGGACGAGGATGCTGACGGTAGTGATGATGATGACCAAGTTGTTTATCGCACGGTGTTAACGGTTTCACCTGGTATGACGAGTATTGATGTTGGTCGTGCTTTAGAGGGAGCAAATATTATTGACCGCGCCCGAGATTTCTTTGAAGAGGTTGAAGATCGCGGTCTTGAAAATGATTTAAGACCAGGCTCTTTTGAAGTTGAAAGTGGTATGTCGATGGATCAGTTAATGGATATCATCTTCTAACATGTATGATAAAAATGGATGAAAGGGGATTTTACCTTTTCATCTTTTTTTTATGAGCAGTACGTTATTTAAAGTGAACCGTTTTAGAACGGCTATCTAAATACTATTTCTAATGCTTCGTAATCCTTTGAAAAGGAGAAACAGACAAAGGAAAATGAAGGTGATGGCTGCAATATCCCCAAATAGGTTAGGCCAAGCAAAATCATACAGCGTAACATCGACTTTATTGATGGGAAAAACCTCGCATTCATATATTTTTGAATATTGTAACATGAGGATGGGATAGAAGTCGAATCTAGTAAAAGTAAGGATAATAGGGGTGACAATATGCGTCAAAAGAGAGAATGGTCAGAGATCAGAGAAAAAGGGCCTATCATATATATTTTAAAAGATGGAGTACTTGGCTGGGGAATACCTACAGCTATCTTATATTTCTTTTTCATAAGAATTTTAGATAACGGCTTTGCCTTTTCACAGTATTTTTCAGAGGGCTGGGTATGGGAATTAATGATGGCCCTTATTATCTTCCCATTAACCGGATTATTATTTGGCTGGCTTATGTGGATTTTGGGTGAAAGGAAATACAAACGGGGTAAGGTATAAGATTTTTTGGTTCAATAAGATGAAAAACACTAAACCCTGCTTTAGGGGAGAGTGTTTTTTGATTTGTATTGAAGTATAGATGTGGAATCTTGGGGTTGCGAGCGGAAAAAGCAGGAGAAAGCCCGAGCAAAAGCCGAATCTCGGGTTTGCGAGCGGAAAAAGCAGGAGAAAGCCCGAGCAAAAGCCGAATCACGGGGTTGCGGGCGAAAAAAGTGGAAGAAAGCCCGAGCAAAAGTCGAATCACGGGTTTGCGAGCGGAAAAAGCAGGAGAAAGCCCGAGCAAAAGCTGAATCGCGGGGTTGGTGGCGGAAAAAGGGAGAGAAAGCCCGGGCAAAAGCCGAATCACGGGGTTGCTCGCTGAAAAAAGAGTAGAAAGCCCGAGCAAAACGGAATAAGAGATACCGACGGCGGTGAATAGTCCTTTCATATAACTATCCATTAAAAAACTGCAACCAAACTAATTATCTTTCGTAAAAAGCATATAAATCGTTTGAATAAATGATCAGAACTGTGTTTTTTTCTTCCTGTAAAGGGGAATTACACTACAATATTCATAAAAAATGTTAAAATAAGAAATATGTGAAAAAATAGTCGAGGTGATTGAAGGTTGGATAATCAATTCAATAAAGCGAAAGGGTTTGGCGAGATACTCGATCAAACCTTTCGCTTAAGTAAAAGTAATTTTAGTGTATTCTTTTTGATTTTCCTTATTTTACAAGGGCCATTTATTTTGTTAGAAGCACTTGTGCAACTTGCTTATGGAACAAGTTTATTCCAAGCTGGCGAAACAGGAGCTCCTTGGTATGAAAGAATGATTTCTGGGTTAGGAATAGACGAGATTGGTGTCGAAGATGATTTGACGGTTTTAGCCCGCGATGCTTGGGTATCGTTTATAGCGATTATTAGTTACATATTATATCCAATCGCTCAGGCAGCGATCATCATTGGTGTATTACAAATCAAGAACCAACGAACATTTACGACGGGTATTTTATTAAAAGGTGCATTTTCACGTTTCGGGCCTGTAATTGGAAGTTCAATTATTTATTATTTAATCGGAGTAGCGATCTTTGTTGTACCATTTTTCCTATTGTTAGTATTTGGTGTGATTAGTATCGCGGTCGCTGATAACGTGATTACGATCCTGTTGTTTATTTTATCTATTATTGCTTTAGTCGTATTTGTTTTTTACTTCCTATTAAGATGGTACCTATATTTACCTTTTGTCGTTGTAGAAAAGGATTTTCCAGGTATCGGGAAAAGCTGGAATATTACCAAGGGACACGGCTGGCGTATTTTCGGGTTATTTGCTGTTATTTTCATTATCATGTTGATGGTAGCAACTGCGGTTGAATTTACTCTCTCCTTTTTCTTCGGTTATAGTGTGTTCACAACTGTCATAGCTAGTGTTGTTGCCCTATTTGTTAATATGGTTACGGCTGTCGCTTTAGCTGTTATTTTCTTTGATTTAAAAGTTCGGAATCATGGTGAAGATTTGCAAATGATGATGGACGATTACAAATCATAATAATTAGTTCGTTTCAAAGTTTACGAGTAGAGGGGGTGTTTCCTTGCTTGACCCACAAAATGCGAGACAGCAGCTGGAGCAGATTTTAAGTGAACGTGAGTATACGATTTATTATGAGGATACACAAGGGATCTTTTCCCGAGTCCTTAACGCGATTGTTAATGGGATTGTCGAACTAATTAGTAGACTGTTTCCAGATTTTGAACAGGTGGCAAGTGGTAATGAATTTCTTATTTTCGGTATTGTCGTAGCCGTTGTGATAGCTTTAATTATCGGTTGTATTTTCATGGTACGATCTATCCAGAGGAAAAGACGTTTTCGAGATAGTAAGCCGTTAGAAGTACTAACTGAAACTGAGTGGACCTATGAAATGCATGAAAAGAAAGCTTATGAGTTAGAAAGCAGTGGAGAATATTCACAAGCAACGCGCCATTTATTTTTAGCGATTCTTTTATTCTTTGATGAAAAAGGCTGGTTAGTAGCGAAGCGTTGGAAAACAAATTGGGAGTATTATGATGAACTTGTTCGTACAGACAAAAAAAGAGCAGAGCGATTCTTTGATTTTGCCTTATTATTTGACCGAGCCACATATGGAAGTCACGATGTTTCTGAGAGTGAGTATAGCCGTTTTAAAGAAGAAGCAATGACGATGTTAATGGATGAGAATCGGCAAGTTGACGAAGAGTAGAAGGAGGTGATTTTGTACCTTGAGTTCAACAAAGAAAATTTGGTTTTATATGGTCATAGGATTGGTGTTATTTTGGGGAGCGGGTTATTTTGTGTTTGCTCAGCAACCTAAGGAATTTCCACCTTTTGTTTCAGAATCACCTTCGCCATCTGGAACAAAAGCGTTGTATACATATTTTGATGGGCAAGAGTTGGAGGTAGAGCGATGGGAACATGCGCCCATTCATTTACAAGGTGAAAACCAGGTGATGCTAATGATTGAGCCAGCTTATATGCTTTCCCGTGAAGAGATGGAACAGTATATTCGCTTTGTTGAAGCTGGGAACACCCTCATTTTTATGAGTCATTATCCAACAGAGTATTTTGGACTAGCTACAGATATTGCAGCGGTGGAACTTTCAGAAGAACCTGTTGAAGTGACTACGGCAGATGGAGAGTTAAAAGAAGGAATCGTATCGACACCATTAAGGTTAATCGTTGATGATACGAACCATCTGTTAGTAGAAGATGAGTGGGGACCAATTGCCACAGAACAACAACTAGGTGAAGGCTCATTGATTGTAACGGTGACGCCCGAGTGGTTAATGAATCACTTTATTTTAGATGGTGATCATCTCGAACTAGTTTTATCGTTGATGAATGAACATATGGATGCGGGAACAACAGTGCTGATAGATGAATTTGTTCATAATCCAGATCAAATTGATAGCTATTATGAATTGTATCCATTTTGGTTCCAACTTCTCTTTGTGCAGCTTATACTGCTGACCATCTTTATTTTATGGGTTCAAGGTAAGCGATTTGGACCTATTGAGTCGGTACGCGAGGAAACGGTGCGTTTTAGCTATGAATCGTTACGGGCGTTAGCTGCATGGCATTTAAGAAGTAAGCAATATAAAAGTGGCTTACAGATTCAAGCAGATTTTTTAAAAGTGAGGATTCAAGAGCGCTTTGGTATTTCTTCATCCCATACTTTGAATGAAATCGCAGATGGATTGACAGCGAGGTTCTCACATCAATTTAATGAGAAAGAAATACACAGATTTATGGAAGGCTTACAACGTGTGTTAGCTAAGCCAGAAGTAAGTAAGCAGGAATTTTTACAATGGTCAAAAAGGATTGAACATTTCCGAAAAGAGGTGGAGCAAGGATGAGAGAAGAATTAACATCCTTAATAGAAAAGTATGAGCAACAAATTTTAGGACAGAATCACAACTTACGTTTATTATTGTCGGCTGTTTTAGCAGGTGGACATGTCTTATTAGAAGGAGTGCCTGGTACTGGGAAAACCCAAACAGTTCGTACATTAGCAGGACTTTTAGGTGGGGACTTTAATCGAGTTCAATTTACACCTGATTTATTGCCAAGTGATATTACAGGTAGTGCTATCTATGATTTGAAAGAAGGCGATTTTAAAACGCTCAAAGGCCCTATCTTTACCAACGTTCTATTGGCTGATGAAATTAACCGGACTCCAGCAAAAACTCAGGCAGCTTTATTAGAGGCGATGGAAGAGCAACAGGTAACGATTCAAGGAGAAACCTATCTTCTTGAAGAGGTTTTCTTTGTAGTTGCGACACAAAACCCGATTGAATTTGAAGGGACATACCCATTACCTGAAGCACAGCAGGATCGTTTTATGTTTAAACTGCTTATTGATTTTCCGAGTTTTGAAGAAGAACAGAGTATCCTTAAGCATGTTCTAGAGCGGAAAACTCGCCATGAAGTGCTTGAAGCCGTTTTATCTTTAGACACGTTTAGAGAAATTCGTACTGAGATTCAAACCGTGAAATTGAGTGAAGATATTTTAAAATATATGATGGAAATTGTTCGTAAAACAAGGGATGCGGAAACGATTCGAATTGGTGCAAGTACTCGTGCTGCCATTTCTATAGGTCGAGCTGCTCAAGCCTGGGCTTACTTAGCGGGCAGAGATTATGTAACACCAGATGATGTGAAAGTAGTGGCAAAGCCTGCATTGAGGCATCGTATTCAGTTATCTCCGCATGTAGAATTGGAGGGACGGACCATTGACCAAACGATCGAAGAATTGGTGGGATCGGTTGCTGTTCCGAGATAAAGGTTTTTTACCAACTTGGCGATTTGTCATATGCCTAGCTGGCCTATCTCTTATTTTATTTATTTTTTCTCATTTAGGATTAACGTGGCCGTGGGTGATAGCGGTTTATATCATTTTCCTCTTAGTTTCATTAGCTGATTTACTTCGTTTACCAGCTAAAAAAGAGCTTGAACTTACGAGAGAGATTCCGAATAAGTTGGAACGGAATTTAGATTATGAAGGATGCTTTACGCTTACGAATTATGGAAAAACATCTGTAGATTATCGTGTTATAGATGGATTGCCTCAATCTTTTTCACAACCTTTTCCTATTTACGGTCATGTGGGGAAGGGAGAAGCTCAAACGGTTCAGTATCCACTTAAAGCACCAGTACGTGGTGATTATGAGATTAATGAATTATTTGTTAGATACCGTTCCAAGATGGGGCTATGGGAAAGGCAAAATTACTTTGAACAAAAGGAATATATAAAGGTCATTCCAGACATTACTGAAATGAAGGCGTATCTAGAAAGTGCTCAACGCTATTTAAATGATGAGGGTGCCATAATTAAGAAACAAGTTAGTGGGGTTGGCGAGTTTTCGAAAGTACGAAATTATGTCGTTGGTGATGACCCAAGAATGATTAACTGGAGACAAACAGCCAAGCTAAGAGAGGTAATGACGAATGAATATGAGCCAGAACATGGCAAATACATTACCTTACTTATTGATTGTGGCAGAATGATGGGAACGGAATTAAAGACTGGAAACCGTTTAGAAAAAGCAATTGAAGCGACATTAACGGTTGCAGCTGCCGCTCTAAAAAAGGGTGATTATGTTGCGGTTATTGCCTTTTCTAAAAAAGTCTCCATCTATATTCCACCGCAAAAGGGTCTCGCTCACTTACAAACGATCCTAGACCAAATCTATGATCTACAAGTAGAGCCAGTTGAGTCTAATTATGGAGAAGTTTTTCATTATTTAGAGACCGCTCAAAAGAAAAGAAGTTTGATATTACTGTTTAGCGATATTCGAACATTTTTATATGAAGAAAGTGCGTTGCATTACCTTACTAGAATTAGAAGAAGACATCGGTTCTTAATGATTGGTGTAGAGGACCAAATGCTAAATGCGGTCACAGAACTCTCACCAGAAACCGTACAAGAAGCGATGACTAAAAGTATGGCCCAGCAGCAAGCTTTATTTAAACGACGAGAACAAAATCGATGGGAAAAGCAAGGACTCGAAATGGTTGAAGTACAAGAAGAACATATTGCTGTAACAGCCGTCAGCTCCTATATTAATATGCTTAATCGAGGGTTAATTTAATTGATAGGGAAAGCAGTCACTAACGTTCATATAAAACCCGCATGGTGGAGCCAATACCGCTCCACCACCAACAAACATGAAAGTAGAGTTTTACTCCTGAACTGGTGGAACCTCATTCAATTTGATTTTGTTCTTTTTCGTTTTAAAAGAAAGGTGTTAGATTGTTTTGTGAACTTGAGAATTAGTAGTAACGCAGCATGATTTTCGGTAGCGACGAGTAACGCTCTATGTTCGCATTTTCATATAAAAGGACTGCCACACATCAAGCGTGTACAGTCCTCTTATAATTATAATTGTTCATAAACCGACTTTGCTTGAGACTCACGCTTGCGAACTAACACATTTCCAATTACAACATAGGCAATTAAACCAGCTAACGTAAGGAATGCAACTAAGTATTTGACCTCAAGCGAGAAATTACCAGGTGTAATATAACCCTCTATAATACCAGCGATAATGAACAAAGGAATGGTTCCAAGTAAAAGTTGAACAGAACGCTTCGCCTGTTCCTTTAATTGATACATGCGAGAATGACCACCTGGAACGAGTAGCTTATAACCCATTAACAACCCGGCACCACCAGCAATAAAAATGGCAATGAGCTCAATCACACCATGTGGAACGATGTAAGCCCAAAATTCATACGTCATATTATAGTGCCAAAAAAGTCCAGCAAGAGCACCAACTAAAATACCATTATAAACGAGAACATAAGCAGTTAATAAGCCAAATGTAATGCCACCTGCAAATGCGAGAAAAGCTACCTGAATATTATTGGTTAAAATCTCAGTAGACATTAAGGCGGAATCAATATGATCATGTCCTGCACCTAGTTGATCAGGTCTAACACCTTGGGCAATTTCAGGGGGGAGTAGTGAATATAATAATAGACTATCTGAAGCAACAACGACATAACCGCCAATTCCTCCTAATGTAAATAGGAACATCGCAATCAGGACCATATGCCATTGCTCGGTTAAAAGCTTAATGAACTTCGTTGTAAAGAAATCACGCAATTGCTTCCAACTTGAAATTTGGTCTTTGTATAATAAATTATGGGCTTTTGAAACGAGTCCATTTAAATAGTTCGTAACATCAGCTTCGGGATAGAAGGTTTGACTATATGAAAGGTTTTGTGCTGATTTTTGATAAAGAAGCTGAAATTCATCAATATCATTTGCGGATACATGCTTTTTATTTCTCTGCATCTTATGTATGTATTGTTCAAGCTGCTTCCAATCATTTCGATTCTGTTTGACAAACTGTTTGACATTCATAGATTGACTCCTTCGTGTAATGGTATCTATCTTTTGAATTTTTTTATATAATTCTTATAGTCTTNTTATAGTCTTATTATAGTAATAATGATAAAAAATAGAAACTAATAACTTATTGTTTTTAACAAAAGAGGTGAAATTACTTGAATCAAGAACAAGTGAACATCAAAACACCTGAGTTCGTCTCTGTTCAGTTTAAGGCAGCAGGACTAGGAAGTCGTTCATTGGCTTTTATGATTGATCAATTATTATTGTGGGTCGTTAATATTGTTTTAGCTTTATTTTTTTTCTATGTATTTTTAGATTGGGGAGCTTCCTTGCTTTTAGCCAATTCAATTAGTTGGCCACTGGCTATTCTTGTCCTCGTTTTATTTTTAATCAATAGTGGTTACTTTATCATTTATGAATATGTTTCAGGTGGGAGGACACTAGGAAAAAAGATAATCGGTATACGTGTCATCCAAGAAAATGGGCATAGTATTACGTTACTTTCCAGTTTTATACGAAACTTTTTACGTCTAGTTGATCAGTTGCCAGCAGCTTATTTTGTCGGCATCGTCCTAATTTTCCTCCATTCTAAACATAAGCGTTTAGGTGATATTGTTGGAGGAACGATTGTAGTTCATGAACGTCGTACGAAACGAACGAAGAAAAAAGAATCGCCACTAGAGAAAGAGATTTTTCAAAGAGGTCTGAGAGTGGAACAATTAAAAGTAGAGCCTTATCAGTTGGAGGCTATTCGTGAAAGAGAGTGGGAGATGCTTCGTACTTATGCAGAGCGTTTTACCACCGTGAGTGTTCGTCA
This sequence comes from Alkalihalobacillus pseudalcaliphilus, assembly GCA_001038565.1. GTDB lineage: Bacteria > Bacillota > Bacilli > Bacillales > Bacillaceae_D > Alkalihalobacillus > Alkalihalobacillus pseudalcaliphilus. The sequence goes on along the minus strand of LFJO01000006.1, from coordinate 191,601 downwards.
AAGAGACCCGCTTACAAAAAAGTTAGCTGATATTATCTTACCGCTTGTTCAATTAAAGGAAACGAATTTATCTATGACAGATAAAGAAAACATCCTCCTATTATTATATGTGTCTTTACAAGACGATTGGGATTTTGATTTATAAAGAGCAAAGGTTCAAATAAAAACCGTAGAATTTGATTCCACGGTTTATGATTAGCGAATATTAATTTGCAATCGATAGTGGGGGGGCATTAGCTGTAACTGAATGGCAATTTGGGTTAAACGTTCGTACCTTGCTGTTTCTAATGCGTGTTTTTCTTTTTTCCATTTTAGAATCTGCATACCCTCTGAGCTAGTAGGTTCAAGGTGACCATGTTTGCCTAAAGTGTATTGAGTTAAATCAAAAATCTTCAAATCTAGTTGATTTAATTTTTGGGCGTAATTTTTGATATGTTGTTGCTCTTTCTTATCAAGAGGAGATAAGGGCACAATAATACTCACCATCGCATCGACTCGTCGACTTGCTCGAATAAGGTTAAAGTTCAGCCCCTGATTTTGACCGGGTTCAAGACTATATTTTCCGTTTTTTAAACGTATAAGATGTAGCATGCCCTTATGCTTTTCTTCTTGGACCTTAACCCTTGTTTCAACAGGAGGAACAAGATATCGTTTTTCTGTTTTTTTTCTTGTAGGCAAGTTGACTATTTTATTCGTTTCAACAGGACGTACACCCAAGTCTAACCATTCGTAATCACGTTCTTCTGTTGAAGAGACTCGTAATGTGTATTCGGCTTTTCGATGTTTATTCATTATATCGACTCCTTTTTGTATGTTAGGACGTGTGATAAGCCAAACTAAACGATTTCTATAAAGTCCGTCGCTGTATAAGAGCGACTTCTGTAAAGGTGAAGAAGTGTTGTTATAGCATCTTATGATAATTACTAGATAAATATGACCATAGAAATGTAGTAGTCTTTTAAATAGAAAAGCTAGCAAATAGCGCAATAGGCTATTTGCTAGCTTTTTCTCTTTGTAAGGTTTGGCCAATAGAAAATTAGAATGGGGATATAGATGATCACAGAAGTTATGAGCATGACACTATTTCGCTCGAATGGTTTAAACCAACTCGTATCATTAGGAATAAATAGAGCAGCTAATAGAAAAGATAAGAAAGCTGAAATACAGAATGTAAAGAGTAAAGACCTTTTGTTTAAAAGAAACAAAGATACATAACTAGCCACTATGATATAGGTGATTGTTCCAACTAGTAAAAAGGGCGTTTCGATTTGTAATTGATGCCTTAATATTCATAGAGATGAAAGAAAAAGCTATAGGTAAAGATAGGATTAATGAACGTTATATTTGTTTTCTTCTTTTTTTGGATATATGATGAAGAGGTTATAATTGAATGAGGGGGCCAATAAAAGTGAGTCATTTAATGAAGTGGTTCGATAAAGGTATGTCAGAGTATCAATATATAGAGGCGATGAGTATCCATCAAGAGCGATTATTAAAAGTCTATAATGAAGTTGAGGTTAGTGAGGGAGAAAAGCGTCAACTTAAAGATTTACAAAATAAGCATTTAAAGGCTGTTATTTTAACGGCTGATTGGTGTGGCGATGCGATGGTGAACCTTCCCATTCTTATGCGTTTTGCTGATGAAGCATTAATTGAAACTCGTTATTTAATTCGTGATGATAATCTTGAGCTGATGGATCAATATTTAACTAATGGTACAGCTCGTTCTATTCCCATTGTTGTATTTTTGAATCAAGCTGGTGAGGAAGTTGCCAAATGGGGTCCAAGGGCAGCAGAAGTACAAGATTTTGTTGAGAAGTTAAAAGAAGAATTAGAGGTGCCTACGGATAAGGAAGATCCTCAATATGATGCTGCCTTTAAATCGTTTATTCAAGGGATTACGGAAGAATTCTCAACGAATGAGGATATTTGGAAGTGGGTTAAGAGAAGTTTGTTGGATGTGCTAGCGAAGTTGAAGTAAGCTTTAGTCTCTTATAGGAAGGCCGTCGATATATACAGTCGACGGCTTTTACTATTGTATGGAAGGTAAAACATGCAAATCGTTTATGAACGAAAAGACATCAGTTAAGGAGTGAAAACATACGCTCACGTTTGTTTGTGTCATGTTGAATCTTGAATGTATTAACATGTTCAGAATTGTTCAAATTGGTTCTGGTGAAAACTGTAGCATTTGTTCTCTTTCTTTTTGTGGTACAAGTCTTCCTCCTGTAGCCCAAACGATATGGTTGGATTGAGCAACTGTCTCTGTTAGCTGATGCTTTCTTAAGTAAGTTTGAAAAGTATCAGAAGAGTGAAATCGTAATCCGTTAAAGCCAGCTGCTGCTGATGGTTCGATGAAAATATTCTCACTCTTATAGAGCGTTTGTAAGAACAGGAATAAGTGTTTTTCCGAAATGGTGAAACTACCACTTAACAAGGGTTTCATCATTTGACCGATAAAGGATGAAGGTCGTCCAACCGCTAAGCCGTCAGCTGCTGTTTGCCCAGTTAGTCCAATGTCTGTTACTGCGATTTTGTCATGTTGATTAGTCGACATGCCAAGAAGCATACAAGGTGCATTTGTTGGTTCTACGAAAAAGCAATGGACATGTGGACCAAATGCTTCTTTCAACCCGAAGGTAATTCCCCCAGGTGCACCGCCTACGCCGCATGGTATATAGACAAACAAGGGTGTTTGAGCATTAACCTCGATATTTTGTGAATGAAGTTGCTGCTTGAGATAATTCGCGGCCGTTGCGTACCCTACAAATAAATCTATCGAGTTTTCATCATCAATAAAGTGGCTTTTCGGATTGGCATCTGACTCCTGCCTACCAGCAGAAACGGCTTTGCTATAATCGTCCTTATATTCCACAACCGTAACGCCTTTACGACGAAGTAAATCCTTTTTCCAAGCTTTTGCATCGGCTGACATATGGACGATGACTTGAAATCCTAGCTGTGCACTCATCATGCCAATACTTAATCCGAGATTACCGGTTGAACCAACTTGAATGGTATATTGACTGAGTAGATTGTTCATTTGCTCGGACCCAAATAGTCGGTAGTCTTGATCAATATTTACAAGTAGTTCATGCTTAAGAGCAATTTCTTCTGCCACTTTTAATACCTCGTAAATACCACCACGTCCTTTTACAGAGCCGGCAATGGCAAGCTGATTATCTTCTTTAAGAAAAAGCTGTCCGTCAATTTTTCCTCCAAATATGTTTTGCAATTCTTTTTTCATTTGAGGTATTGGGGTTAATGGTGACTCGATAAGGCCTTGAGTTTTCATTAACTCTGGAAATTGCTCTTGTAAATAAGGGGCGAAACGAATCAACCTTTGTCTAGCTTCTTCTATTTTATCTACTGAAATTTCGTGATTTTTCTGAGTCGATGACTTTTGATAATCGGGATTTAGCCAAATTAATTCTTTTTGTGATTGTAATTGGGTGAGCGTTTGGTTATTTGTCATGTCTATCTCCTCCTCTAAAGAACTCCTCCTCTATTTTAGCAGATTAAATAGCTTTAGCCTTATGAATCGTTATAATGATCGAGATTACCACAATGATAAAAAGGATATCAAAATAGAGAAGCAACCATTTGGCTGAGTTAAACTGATGTACCATCATACCAGTCATTGCTCCCATCATGCCCCCCATAACTCCTTCAACAGTTCCACATAAGATACAAAAGCTTTCAAAGTCTTTTCCTACTAGAAAACCAATGGATAAACCGACTGTACATGCAACCATCGTAGAAAGTACGAGGTCATGTCCAAAAAGCAGACCAAATGTTAATCCAAATGCTAAACCAGCCATCATACATAAAGCCATAATCACAATGTGTAAATGTTTGGTGGAACGCGAGAGGCTTATTTTATTCTTACTGACAAAAAACATACAAATGAACGTCAAAACTGTAAGGAAGCATAAATTCCATAGTAATATCGGCAAAAATCTGCACCCCTTTCATTACAATTCAGTTATTTATAAACTATTAGGTAAGTGCAGATTTTAGACCTTAGTCAAGCATGAAGGGAAAAAGATTGCCTTTTTGTATGAAAGTTAGTTATCGGCGATAGTTTGTGCCGTGAAGTAAGTTCGTCATCCATCTTGCGATAAATGACCTTAGTAGGACAGTGCTCCCTGTTTGTTCAGGCCGACTCCTGACGGCTTTCGAGTTGTAAACGTGCCAACAGTTTGAACAGTCGCCACTACTTTCTTCTTTGTTGGTGGCTGGTGGTGTGGTGCACTGAATCTTTTTAGGAAAGATCTTGCGAGCTCATTCCTAAAAAGTGGAGGCGCTACGGCAAAGTGTGAGAATCCTCAAAACCGTTTATGGATGAAAAGCCACCAGTTAAAGATTGAAACCGTACTTATATATTTGGAGAGGACTAGTTGTAAACGTATCCACAGGTTAAGAAGTCGTAACTATCCATGAAGAGTGGCCTTTGTGCAGATACTCCGAAGTTTTGCCCCAGCATCTGCACATTAACCCTCTCTTTGTGCAGATACGCCAAGGTTTGGCCTCAGCATCTGCACATTAACCCTCTTTTTGTGCAGATACTCCAAGGTTTGAGTCAGTATCTGTACAAAGCTTAATTAATCGTTAAGTTGGCACTTTCATATAAAAGACCCTACTAAAGTAAGGCCCTTGCTTTTTCCTTAATATCCTTTTTCAAAATCAACAGCATTAATAGGTAACTGCTTATCATCCTTTAAGTATGCTTCTAGATTAGGTAAGAAAATATCTTCAATCACTCGCTCATTATAATAAGCAGTAGACCCTGAAGTATGAGGAGTAATAATTACTTTCTCCATTTCCCAAAGAGGACTACTTGTAGGCAATGGCTCAACTTCAAAAACATCCAAACCAGCACCTCTTATTTCACCTGATTCTAATGCCCATATTAAATCATCTTCTTTAACAACTGGCCCACGACCGATATTAATAAAAAATGATGACTTTTTCATCTGTTTAAAACGTTCACGATTAAAGGAATGTTTAGTCTCAGATGTCAGGGGTGTTGCACATACTACATAATCACATTGTGGCAAAACCTCATCCAATTGATGGTGGTGATACATGTTATCAATAAAGGGGGCAGATTTTCCACTATGCCTAACGCCAATAACTTTCATATTAAAGGCTTTAGATATTTTAGCTATTTCTTGACCGATAGCACCGACACCGATAATGCCAATTGTTTTCCCATGAAGCTCTAATTGGTTAAATTCATGAAACCACCTTTTATTTTGTTGGTTTCTAACATATGTATGGATATTGCGTGTCAAACTAAGCATTAAGGCGAAAACAGTCTCGGAGATCGGGTTTTTATGTACGCCATTTGCTGTAGTAAGTAATACATCTTTTTCTTTAAAAAAGTGTAAAGGATACGAGTCGACCCCAGCACTCCAGCTTTGCAGCCATTTTAGATGATTTGTTCCAACTAATCTTTCGTAAAAATCCTTTTGCCAACCAATTAATATCTCAGCTGTTTGCAGATGGTTTTCCCAAAGGCCTTGCTCTTTTCCTATAACGATGTCCCAATTTGGTAATGCATGATATAACTTATCTGCTAAATCCGTATTTAAGTTTTGCACAACTACTAATTTTCGGTTCAATCTAACCACCCTTTTTTCTTCATTGTCTATAACCATTAATTTTAGGATAAAACATAATGAATCACTTGTCACATTTTTAAGGAAAAATTATACTGAAAATAAAATGAATTTTGATATCGAAGGTGGGGTACGAGTTGGATGTGAAAGAAGTAAGAGTTGAAGAAAGTCGTTCTGTAGCGGAACTGATGGTATTACTTTGGCCCAATCATTCAGTTGAAGGGTTTACAAACGACATAGAAGAACTAATAGAAAAAGATGATGCGTCTATATATGTTGCCTTTGAAGGTAATGAATTGATTGGTTTTTCACAAGTCCAGTTAAGAAATGATTATGTCGAGGGCACAGGCTCAAGTCCTGTGGGGTATTTGGAAGGGTTGTTTGTAAAAGAAGCGTACCGACTTCAAGGTTATGCGAAAGAGTTAGTAAAAGCCGCTGAACATTGGGCAAAACAGAAAGGTTGTTCGGAATTTGCAAGTGATTGTGAACTAACAAATGAGAAAAGTTTACATACTCATTTGAAACTAGGCTTCGAGGAAGCGAACCGTATTATTTGTTTTAAAAAGAAATTATGACCAAAAACAATGACCCGGAAGATCAAGCTATCTCGAAAAGAGAGCATTACTCATTTAGTTTTACACAAAACACTGATGGCGAAGCCCGATTCCCTTCACCACTAACAAAAACGAAAATGGCGTTTTGCCCTTTGACTGTTGGCACTTGATTCAATATGATTTTGTTTCTTGCTTTGGTAGCTTTTATTACTCTTCATTCATTTATTTATTTTGTATGAACGTTGGCACTGATACTCATATGCGGAGCTTTGCTTGCCGCTACCGAAAATCATGCTCCGAGACAATCACGTGGCACTGAGCTAATCGGTACAGCCAGCGGAACACATACGTCCTATGGGAGTCTCCGCATGACTCGCCCGCTAGGTTACAGTTAATCTCAAGGTAATCATCTTCCCAAAAAGTAACTTTCATTCCTGTTGGTGATGAGTTGCTTAGTAAGTAATCATGGAAGTTTTGTATGAGAAGTGTACGAACCAAGAAGCCTGCAATAGCTAAAGCGGAGGCTCAAGCAAGGCCTGCGGAAAGCGTGCCCCTCATTCCCGCAGCGATCTTCGAAGAAGAGCACATCAGCTTTAGATAACTTTCATACAAAATCATACAAATGGATATCCATCCATATCCCCCATCTTTTCCTCAGTAATTCGGGTTTATACCACTTTTTTTCATGATTCTCCAACAAAATAAGAGCAAATGCTAATCATTCTGTAACAGCTAAGAAATATAATAAGGGTATCTAATACTTGTGCGAAAGTATTAGTTTTGTTATGTGTGAACAGGAGGTGTAACATGGCAAGTACAGCCATCCAAAAAGCGAATCGTAATCCGTACTTTGACAACTTAAAATTCTTCCTTATCTTTTTGGTTGTTATTGGTCATGTAATAAGTCCATTAAAAGGACAAGAGGACTTTTTATATCACTTATATGCTATGATTTATATTTTTCATATGCCCGCTTTTATATTGATTTCTGGTTACTTTTCTAAAGGATATAAGAAAAAAGGATATTTGAAGAAAACCTTTAAAAAGATATTAATTCCTTATTTCATCTTTCAAATCTTTTATTCCATTTTTTATTACTTAAATGGGGATAAAGCTTTACAATTTGATCTGTTTTCTCCTCATTGGACGATGTGGTTTTTGCTATCATTATTTACTTGGAATTTACTGTTATTTGTATTCGGTAAGTGGCGTTGGTACGGGCTGGCCGCTGCGGTTTTAATTGGAATGGGAGTTGGGTTTATTGAGCAAGTCGGTACATGGTTAAGCTTATCAAGAACCTTTGTATTCTTTCCGTTTTTCTTTCTCGGATTCTTATTGAAACGTGAACATATTGAGCGATTTAAGGATTATCGATATACTCCACATATCGGAGCAATCATACTAATTACTTTATTTATTATAGTCATAGAATTTTTCCCTGAAGGAGGAATACCTTGGCTATTGGGTTCCGAGTCTTATAGAGAGATGGGTAGGGGCTACGTTATCGACGCGGGAATTAGGTTTGTTCAGTATATAGCTACGCCGATCGTCATCTTTGCTTTTATGGCGATTGTACCAAAAAGGGAGTTTAGCTTTACTGTTATCGGTCAAAGAACGATGTCGATCTATTTATTACACGGTATTATTATTCAACTTATCCAAACCTTTATCGATAAAAGTACACTTTATGAATTTGCGAATAATTATGCCTTATTGGTTGGATTATCACTGATTATTTGTTTTATTTGCGGGAATTATTATTCAAAGAAATTGATACCTGTATAATAATTATAAGCATACACATTATCTACTTGTGTATGCTTATTCTTTTTTTAAAATAGGGCAGACTAAAAAAACTTCGGGTTCCAAAATATTCTGATTTAAGCTAAAATGTAATAATATATAGAAAAATAAAATAGTATGAGTTTCCGTAAGGGGAGGAGCTAAATTGAAAGTCATATGGGGTTATATTCGTCCATATCAATTTGCGATGTGGATTGCTCTGATTTTGATGTTTATCGAATTAGTGGTTGAATTAATTCATCCACTCTTATTAGCAAGAATTATAGATGATGGAATTATGCAAAATGATTTGCAGGCTGTTCTCTACTGGGGCGGCATCATGGTTGTTGTTTCCTTATTTGCCTTTATTGCTGGTATTGTCAATTCCTTCTTTGCAGGTCATGTCAGTCAAAGCACAGGTCTCGACTTACGGAATGGTATGTATGAGAAGGTACAAGCTTTTTCATTCTCGAACTTACAGAAATTTCAAACTTCATCATTGATTACACGATTGACGAATGATGTGACACAAATACAGAATACGCTCTTTATGAGTTTGAGAATCATGTTAAGAGCACCGTTATTAGTTGTCGGTGGTGTCATTATGGCACTACTTTTAAATATGCAGCTAGCGATGTTTCTAGTCCTAACGGTACCCATTCTTTTATTATTTTTAGTATTTGTTATGAAGGCAGCAGCAAAACTCTTTAAACTCGTTCAGCAAAAATTAGATGGTGTGAACTCTGTCATTCGTGAACACCTTGGTGGAATGAAGCTAATTAAAGCGTATGTGAGACGTAAACATGAGCAAAAGCGCTTTGTAGATAGAAATAAACAATTAATGGATAAAACAGTTAAAGCATTAAGGCTCTTGGAAACGACGATGCCTATCTTGTTATTTATTATGAACGTTTCTATTATCGGTATTTTATGGTTTGCTCAATCAGCCATTCAAACAGGAACGGTACAAGTAGGAGAAGTGGTAGCCATCATTAACTATGTCCTTCGAATTACGGGTGCTTTGACTGTTTTTGCGATGATTATTATGGTTTTTTCACGTGCGAAGGCATCTTCAGAACGTATCGTAGAAGTGTTAAATACAGATGTGGATATGCAAGATGGCTCACAGCAAGTGAAGAAGGCTGCTAGCAAAGAAATTATGCGATTTGATAACGTTTCTTTTCGGTATCCGGGTAATGGGGATACGGCGATTAAGCAGATTCAACTATCTATATATAAAGGTGAAACCATCGCGATTATGGGTGGAACTGGTTCTGGTAAAACAACGATGTTTCAATTAATACCAAGACTCTATGATAGCACCGCAGGAAGTATCTTAATAAATGGTATGAATGTGAAAGAGTTTCGTGTGGAAGAGTTACGAAAATCAATTGCGTATGTGCCACAGGAGGTTCTGTTATTTAGTGGTACCATTGAAGAAAATATCGCTTGGGGTCGCGAGGATGCCACAGAAGAAGAGATCCATGAAGCAGCAAAAAGTGCTCAAATCCACGAGACTATCTTATCATTACCCGAGCAATATCGAGGCCGAATTGGTCAAAAAGGTGTTAATTTATCCGGTGGACAAAAGCAGAGAATTTCAATTGCTCGTGCCCTTATTCGAAAGCCGGACATATTACTGCTAGATGACAGTACAAGTGCTTTAGATGTACAGACAGAGAAAAGATTTATGCAAGCTTTACAAAAATATGAATGTACGACGCTTATGATTACCCAAAAGGTTATAAGTGCTCAAGAAGCAGATCGAATTATATTATTAGATGATGGGAAAATCGTTGCAACGGGCAACCATAATGAGTTAGTCGAATCATCTAAACTATATCAACGAATTGTTCAGTCCCAAGAGCGGGGAGGAGTGCTTGAAAATGCTTAAAAAGTTAAAAGAGCCTTTTCAATATGAACGAATTGACTTTCGAAGAAATAAAAAAAACTCAGAGGAACATGAATCAAGCACCGCCCCTCCTCCTAAGCATCAAGCCGCGTATTCAGGAAAACCGAAAGTACAAAATGGTTACCAAACGATTAAAAGAGTTTGGAGTTATTTAGCGACTTATAAAATACAAATCATCTTTATATTACTTTTAGTCGTTATTTCATCGGCACTTGCTTTAATTGGTCCGTATATCGTTGGTAAGTCCGTTGACTTCTACTTAGTTAATCGAGAAACTAACTTTTTTGTACAAATATTGATTATTTTAGCGATTATTTATTTGTTACACTCACTTGCTTTGTGGCTACAGAATGTTTGGATGGTTGGAATTGCACAAAAAACGATTTTTACTTTGCGCACACAGCTTGTTAAACATTTACACCGTCTCCCTCTACCTTTCTTTGATAAGAGACAGCATGGGGAACTGATGAGTCGTGTAACGAATGATATAGAAAATATAAGTTCAACATTAAATAGCTCGGTTATTCAAATTTTTTCAAGTGTGCTCACATTTGTTGGGATTATAGCTGTTATGTTGTTTGAAAGTGTCTTACTAACTGTCATAACGATGCTTGTGATTCCGTTAATGTTCTTTGGTATGAGATGGATTACAAAGCGTACGTCCGTTTTTTTCAAGGAACAACAGCGTGAAGTTGGTGAAATTAATGGTTATATCGAAGAGACGATATCAGGGCAAAAAATCGTTAAAACCTTCTCACAGGAAGAGCATGTTATTCGTGAATTTAGGGAAAAAAATAAAAAGCTAAGAAAAGCGAGCTTTTGGGCACAAACTTACTCAGGATTTATTCCGAAAGTGATGAATGTCCTGAACAATTTAAGCTTTGCCTTTATCGCTGGAATCGGGGCAATCCTTGTGTTATATGATCATGTTTCAGTCGGGACTATTGTTATATTTGCTGAGTACTCAAGACAATTCACGCGTCCATTAAATGACTTAGCGAACCAATTTAATATGCTTTTATCTGCGGTTGCAGGGGCTGAGCGAGTGTTTGACATACTTGATGAAGAGCAAGAAAAGAACAAACAAGGTGCCAAACAAGTCGCAAGTCTCCGGGGGAATGTTGAGTTTAAAGACGTTGTCTTTTCATATGACTCAGAAAAGTCAACGATTGCTGGTATGAATTTTGATGTAAAAGCAGGTGAAGTGTTAGCACTCGTTGGACCTACTGGTGCTGGAAAAACAACTGTGGTTAACTTACTAGCAAAATTTTATCAGCCTGCTTCAGGTGAAATCCGGATCGATGATATGCCTATAAATGATATGGATACCGAGAGCTTGAGGAGTCAAATGGCATTTGTTCTACAAGATACGTTCTTATTCCAAGCAACGATTCGAGAGAATATTCGCTATGGAAAGTTAGATGCTACAGATGAAGAAGTGGAAAAAGCTGCGGCATTAGCTAATGCAACCTCATTTATTAACAAGTTGCCTGATGGGTTTGATACGGTACTTGCTCAAGATGGAAGTGGTATTTCTCAAGGTCAAAAGCAATTACTCTCGATTGCTCGGGCTATTTTAGCAGACCCAGCGATATTAATTTTAGATGAAGCAACAAGCAGTATTGATACCATTACGGAAATCAAAATTCAAGATGCACTCCAAGTATTAATGCAAGGAAGAACCAGCTTTATCATTGCCCATCGTTTAAATACGATTGAAAGGGCAGATAAAATTTTAGTGATAGAGAATGGAAATGTGGTTGAGGAAGGATCGCATGATGTATTGTTAGCAGCAGATGGATATTATGCCAAATTGCACGGTGCATAACGATACGATACATTATAGCTGTTCAGTTAAACGATCTTATTCGGGCTGAACAGTTTTTTTTGTAACTAAAGCGATTTTCTGTTCTTAACAAAGAACGTTCATTTGATAATCTGACACGAAATTTTGAACATTTGGAGGTTTTTTGTTATTTATGTCGAATACCCCATAACATTATGTGTGGAGGGAATTGGGGAAACCTTATGATTACGGAAATGCTATTACTTCAGGTACTCATCGTATTAATACCAGGTTTTATTATGAGTTTGTTTCAGAGCGGGAAGGATTTTAAAGCAAATAAGACGACGCTTGTTATGGCTTTGCTTCATTCGATTGTAGCGGTTATTTGTATGAGTGTTACCTATGTTGAATATGGCGTACCATGGGATTTTCGTTATATACCATTAATGTTAGGCTTCCTATATGGTGGTCAAAAGGTCGGCTGGAGCGTATTGGTTGTCATGATTGGCTATAAATTCCTTATTGGTTGGGAAATCATGTATGTTATTTCGACCGTGTTGATAGCTATAATGAGTCAACTTGTATTATTCAAGTTCAAGAAAAATCTTAGACGAATAAAAAAAGTATGTTGGTTGTTATTCTTAGTCTTGTTTGCATTACTCCTTCAATATGTATTCGCGATTCATGAAATTTTGAGCACACTCAATGACCAAACCTTCTTTTCTTTCTTTTCGAGCCATTACTTTTATTATTTTGTCACCTTCGTACTAACGGCGACGTTTTCAATGCTTCTCTATGAGATGATCCTAGAGAAGTCAAAAATTTTAGGGGAAATTATTCAAACTGAAAGACAGAATACGGTTGCTGAATTAGCAGCTTCTATCGCACATGAGGTTCGGAATCCTCTCACGGTAGTAAAAGGATTTCTTCAATTAATGAAAGAAGATGCAAAAAAAGAGGATGACATTGAATATTTTAACTTGGCATTAAGCGAGCTTGAACGAGCCGAATATATTGTGAATGACTATTTAGATTTTGCAAAACCTAAGCTAAAAAAAATTGAATCAGTAAGTGTAACAAAATGTATTCAAGAGGTTGTTAGTTTACTTAATCCAATGGCCCTCAAAGAAAATGTTGAGTTAATTACAACGTACCAAGAGGAGTTGAATATATGGACTGATCGTTACCAATTTAAACAAGTCATTATTAATTTTATGAAAAATGCCATTGAAGCCATTGATGATGACGGTAAGGTGACCGTGCATGTATGGCAAGCATCTGGTTATGTGTACATTAGAATCAGTGACACGGGTAAAGGAATGGATAAACAGCAATTAGAGAAGATTGGAACGGTTTATTATACGACAAAAAAAGAAGGAACAGGGCTTGGGACGATGATTTCTATTCAGCTCATTCACCAAATGCATGGAAATGTCTCATTTGACAGTCAAGTAGGAAAAGGAACTGATGTATATATAAAGTTACCGTTGCAAAATTAGAAGCAAAATAACCACCATTTCATACGTTCTTAGATATGAAATGGTGATTACTGTTAGGATGCTGACATAGTTGTTGATTCTGGGGACTGCTTATGGGGTGGTCTTTTTGCTTTTGGAAGTAATGAAATATTCCCAATGACAATGCCGATACTAATAATAAGTACCCCTAACCATTGAATCCAAGCCACTTGCTCTTGAAGGATGAGGATTGACATCAAAAGAGCTACTGGTAACTCAGAAGATGATAAAATCGTTCCTAGTCCAGTTCCGACATGAGGCATACCAATTGCAAAAAGCAAAGGTGGTAGTGTCACACCAAAGATTCCTAAAAATAATCCATACGGTGCAAGTGAAATAACAGTACTTGGTTCGAATAGAAAGACAGGTGGGAAGATGAGTAATGTCGTAATAAGTCCACCTGTTGCAAAGATAGCACTTCTTTGAATAGGAGGAAGTTCTGCCCCCACTCTACCACTTACATAAGCGAAGGAAGAAAAGCTTATTGATGCAAGAATCCCCCAAATTGCCCCTGATAAAGCAAGTTTTTCAAACCCGCTAGATAAGACACCTGCTGCTAAAACAGAGCCAATGATTAATAATAAGATAGCACTCATTTTATTTTTACTAGGTTTCTTTTTATCGAGTAAATATTCTAATAATGTACCTACCCAGACGAATTGAAACAAAAAGATAATGGCTAATGAGGCATCTAATGTTTGCAGCGATTGATAATAAAAAATGCCGGTTAATGCCATCGGGATACCGCCTAGGACAAGCTGACTAAATCTTTTGAAAGTTACCGTCCTTTTTTTGCTAATTAAAACGAGGAACCAAATTAGTATCGTTCCTATTATGAATTGTCCTCCTGTGACTTGTGCTAGGTTAAAGCCTTGCTCATAGGCAAGTTTGACAAAGGTGGATAAAACACCAAAGCAGGCTCCCCCTAATAAGACAGCAAGTGGATATATAAATTGCTTCATTTTTTCACCTCATTGTTATTCCTTTTAGTGTATTTGTTATGAATAATAAGTACGAGAAAACATAAAAAGCCACACATTGATTGTTTGTATCAATGTGTGGCGAAAAAAGACAGTCGTTATGTCTAACGATTTTCTTGAAAAGTCCACAAATCCCAAGTTGAATAAAATGGGTTTTGTTATTTGGTTATGTTCGATAGAAATTCTATCAATTGCTTCAGCGATTGTCAAGAAGAGTTTTTTTGTATAAAAGTTAGTACTAATTCTCATATGCGGAGCTCTAATTACCGCTATCGAAAATCATACTGAGAGATAATAACGCGGTGTTGAGCTAACCAGCTTTACCTACCACATAGCACCTTACAAGGTAAATGATGTGACTACCTCGCTTTGCCTACAACGTAGAACCACTTTTACCGAGCATGTGTTGTTATTTGTAATTGAGAATTAGCAGTACCTAGCGAGCATAACGGTAGCGAGCGACGCTCTAAGTTCGTACTAAACTTCCATCCTTATTGGTGACAAAGTGAATCGGACTTCGCCATGGAAGTTCTGGATGAGAGTGGACTAGAGGAGATATGCAGTTATACGCACATAATCATGGACATCAATTTTTATATAAACTTTCCATACTGGATTTGCAAGCTAGTACCATATTTTGTGGACTTGTCTCATATAGTGAAGTAAGAGATGCAGAGGTGAGGAGAGAAGGTATGAATCGTTTTGTGAAAGGTGCATTGTTGTTGATGTTTGCTGCTTTCTTGGGCGAGTGTCTTGAGTTTATCATCAACGTTGTTTTGGCGAAGGAGTTAGGTGAGGAAGGTTTAGGTTTGTATATGTCCATTTTTCCAACGATTGCATTTATCGTTGTCATCGCAAGCCTTGAGCTTCCTATTTCCATATCTAAATTTGTTGCAGAGAAAGAACCGATTTTTCATTACAGTATGTTAAAACATGCATTATGGTTTGCGACACTTTGTACGGTTGCTTTTACGGCAATTGCTTTATTTTTGTTTCCGTTAATTCCTGTCTTTGAAAAGTATCATCCTTTTGTGAAATGGCTGTTTATCGTCTTAATTCCTGTCATCACCTTTAGTTCCGTTGCTAGAGGGTATTTTATGGGTGCACAGAAAATGGCTAAAATAGCGGTTGCTAATTTTATACGTAGAGCGGTTCAGCTCGGGTTTTTAGTTCTCATATTCCATTTTTTTGATTTTGACCTACAGACTTCGATTTTAATAGGTTTATGTGCAGTCATCGTTTGTGAAATGGCTGTACTCGCCTATTTAATTTTAGCTTTTGTTGGACAAATGAAATCGTTTCGGAAACAACCAAGGGCTGAGATGTCGGCTAAAAAAGTAAGGAAATCATTATTGGAAGTTTCATTACCTACGACAGGGTTACGAATCTTTCATGCGGCTACGTTTGCAATAAAGCCATTTTTAATTAAAGCGGCATTGGTGAAAGCAGGTATGGCAGAGTCAATGGCCATAATTCAATATGGGAAATTAGCAGGGGTAGCGTTTACGATAGGCTTTTTCCCAGCCTTTATTGCTCACTCACTATTAATCGTACTAATTCCAACCGTTTCTGAAGCGTATAGCAAACGAAATTATGATGAACTGCACAACCTACTTCGGAAGGTTTTAATGTTTACAGGTTTTTATGGTTTCCCCATCGTGGCCGTCTTTTATTTATTTGCCGGGGAGTTAACGACTTTATTTTTTGAAAATTCACCAGCAGCTGGTTATTTACAATTGTTAGTTCCATACTTTCTCTTTCATTACTTCGTCATACCGATGCAAGCTTACTTAATTGGCTTAGGGTTAGTCAAAGATGCTTTTATTCATTCGGTCATTACAACGGCGATTTCGTTTGTGATGATGTTTATGCTTGGAGCTATGCCTGCTTTTGGCATGAGTGGTGTTATTTTAGGCATGAATATGAGTGCTGTGTTACTGACCTTCCTTCATTATGCAACGATATGTAAGAAATTAGGGTTAAGCTGGACTTTAAAAAGAGAGCAACTAGGTGATTTGCGGTAGTGTGCAGGTAAAGAAATCATTGAAGAAGGAACTAAATTCCTATTTTTGTAGAATATGAAACTCATAAAATGCTAAAATAGTTTGAAAAGGAACAAAGAGGGAAGCAGTATGATTTCTATGATGTTCGGTTATGCATTAGGTTTTTTTATTCTTATTGAAGATCCCACGTTAGCTTATGAACCTGGGTATTGGATTTGGTTAGGTATATGGAGTGGGTTTATTAGTGCGATACAGTTATTTCGATCGCAGCTGATATTAGCAACTATCTTTATTAGCTCTACTTTTTTCGCACAATTCATTCTTTTTACTTTTGAGATGATCTTGCCATGGCTTCTTTATTTATGGATTTATGCTGTCGTTTTAAATACCCTTGAACGGAGAGTGAGTTTATATAGTTTAATAGCTTTCTCTTTTGTACTCGTTATATGGCATTCAGAAGTTCCTTTTAGCCTCTTTTTTATGAGTGTGGCTAGTATGATTTTAATCCTTTCCAAGCAACAGCAAAAATGGGAGCGTTCCGCATTATTGGCTGAAAATGAGTGCCAGACTGTCCGGGCGGAATATCGACAGCTAAAAAGGCTTTTACAAAGTCAAGAAGAACAAACAAGAGCACAGGAACGAACGAGAATAGCAAGAGACATACATGATAATGTCGGGCATCAGTTGACGGCTTTAGCGATGCAGCTTGAAATGGTTGAAATGGGTGTGGAGAAAGGTCAAATAGATTATGAAGCGATTAAACAGTCGAAGCATTTAGCCACACAAAGTCTAAAAGAAATGAGATCCTCGGTACAGGCAATCCGTCATGAGGATATAAAAGGATTTGCTTCTGTACTGCAGTTAATTCGAAGACTTGAGGCAGAAAGCCATATTCAAGTGAACTTAACTACTAGAAAGGGAGCTTTGCTTGCCCCATTAACCAATGACCATATGATTACGATTTATCGCATTGTTCAAGAAGCGGTTACGAATGCAATGCGACATGCAAGAGCAAGAGAGGTTGATCTTATTTTTGAAGGGATTGCCAAACAGGCCTTTCAATTAACAATTTCTAATAAAAATGAGCATGTAAAAGTGGCTCATAGGGAAGGGTTCGGGCTATCAGCAATGAGAGAGCGAGTAGAAGCACTACAAGGTCGTCTTGCCACCTCTCAAGTAGATGAAACCTTTACAATTGCTGTCTATTTTCCCTTAAAACCAGTGTCGGAGTGAGGCGTTCACGTTGAAAAAAAGAATTTTATTAGCTGAGGATCAAGTATTAGTTAGGCAAGGCTTGAAAATGATGATTGAATATTCGGGTGATTATGTCGTTGTAGCTGAAGCGAATAACGGAAGTGAGGTGCTAGACCTCCTTCATCAGCATATCGTAGATTTAATAGTAATGGACATTAGAATGCCGATTATGAATGGGCTCGAAGCTACTAAAATCATTAAAGAAAGCTATCCGTCAATGAAAATACTGATCTTAACAACTTTTGCAGATGATGAGTATGCCCTACAAGCTTTGAGGTTAGGTGCGTGTGGATATTTATTAAAAGATGCGGACAGGCAGCGTTTATTGTATTCAATTGAGAAAGCTTTAACGGGTGGTTTAGCGTTAGATGAACAGGTTGCTGCCCAAGTAGTTCCACAGTTACTGCAACAAAAACAGGAGCGCCTCCCTTTGCCAATTCCTTTAACAGGCAGAGAGAGGTCCATTATTGTTTTAGTCGGAGAAGGAAGAAGTAATCAAGAAATCGCTGATTCTTTGTTTCTATCACTCGGTACGGTCAAGAATTTAATGAGCCAGCTATTAACAAAGCTAAACGTAAGAGATCGAACACAGCTTGCGATATTTGCTTTAAAACATGATATGAAAGTGGGCGATTAGATGAGTTGTCAGTCTGATCGCTTTTTTCATGGGGAAGCACTATAAAATGACTTAAGTCATCGAAACAAAGAGAAAACAATGACTAAATATAGTGGGAAGAGTCATAGCGATTACCTATTATATACATAAGGGTTTAAAGGGAATGTTTCAACTCCCTATAAGAAACGGGATGTAAGGAGTGTGTAGTAGATGATTGAAGTGATTAATTTGAAGAAAAGTTATAAAAAAAAGGAAGCTGTAAAAGGAATTAATTTATTTTTGGATAAAGGTGAGGCAGTAGGGTTATTAGGGCCAAATGGGGCAGGGAAATCAACGGTTATTTCATTAATTTCCTCACTTAATAAGCCGACTAGTGGTGAGGTTTTTCTTAACGGGAAGGATGTGTGGAAGCACCCACAAGATTTAAGGGAAGTGCTTGGTGTTGTTCCACAGGAAATCGCCCTGTATCATGAACTAACGGCAGAGGAGAACCTCTTGTTTTTTGCCAAAATCTATAAGTTAAACAAAGAGAAAACGAGAGTACGTGTAGAAGAGGCATTAAAGGTGGTAGGTCTTTATGAGCGGAGGAAGGACCGAGTGAAAACTTTCTCTGGAGGCATGAAACGACGATTAAATATTGCCGCTTCCATTTTACATGAGCCACAAATATTAATTATGGATGAACCGACAGTCGGAATTGATCCACAGTCTAGAAATCATATTTTTGAAATGGTGAAACAGTTACAAGAAGAACAACATGTCACAGTTCTGTATACGAGTCATTATATGGAAGAGGTTGAAGCTTTATGTGACCGCGTGTATATCATGGATCAGGGTGATGTGATTGCCTCTGGAACCATACGCGAGTTAAAGGCGATTTTATCGTCGGAGCAAACGGTTGAATTGACATTAGCCCAGCCCAATCATCACTTATTAGAGTTATTAATGGAAGATTCATCGATTAAGGTTTCGCAAAAATCTGATTTTACTTATTCACTGATTGCTCCACATACAAAAAATATCTTCCAAACGGTCATTGAACTTGCTAATACAATTGGAATACAAATCAATGCCATCCAAGTAAGAACACCAACATTAGAAGATGTATTCCTCCACTTAACTGGAAGAACGCTACGCGATTAAGGAGGAAGCTGGCGATGTTATTTACAATGATCATAAAGGATTTGAAGTTACTTCTACATGACCGTATTGAATTATTTGTCTTATTATTCATGCCACTTGCTTTTATTGGTATTTTAGGTGCAGCTCTTGGAGGTGGTGGGAATGCGAATGTATCAAATGAACCTTTGCAAATTGCGTTAGTGGATGTGCAGGGGGCTGAGGAAGCATTAATGGAGTATGAACGAAACTTAGTTGAACGGGGTTTGGGTGATACAGCCATTCAGGAATTACTTGAACAGGCACGCATACAAACGATTCCAGCTACACTACGTGAAGATGTTTTTTCTGGAGAGTTAGAATCAAGGGTCGTTCTAGAGGAATTGAGATCATTAAGTGAAGTGACTGAAAATGGGCAGTACGAGGCCGTTTTTCTCTTAGAGGAAGGTTATCACCAAGCCTATTGGGACTATCTCTATTTTCAATCAGGTTCTATGGAGCCTTTGCAAATAAAAGTCGATGATAATGAATATACGGCAAAAATCATTACACAAATGGTGGATTATTTTTTTGAACAATGGCATGTGCATATGGAAATAGCGAGCATAAATGAAACGACTCAAGACACAGTGCTCGAATTAAATGAGACATATAAAAGTGAAACAGCCTTCGCGAACCGCCTTATTTCTGGGTTTGATTACTATGCGGTTGGCATGGTGACAATGTTTGTGATGTTTGGTACTACTTTTGTAGCGAGTTATTCATTAACCGAGAAAAAATCACATCTGTTCTTGAGGTTAAGACTCGCTGATATTCCATTTTATTATTATATGTTATCGAAATGGTTAACGAGTTTTATCATTGCCTTTTTACAAGTATGCCTCATATTTACATTTTGTTATTTCGTATACGAGGTGACATGGGACCATATTGGGTTAATGTTGGTTGTTACCTGTTGTTTAAGTGTAATGATCGGTGGTCTTTCTACGGTTTTAGCGTCATTATCTTATATTTCAAATTCATATCGAACGATTCAAGCATTTTCCTTTTTGGGTGTGGCGATTTTATCATTTATTGGTGGTAGCTTCGGCTATGCACAAACACCTATAACAAAATTCACACCGAATGGTGTAGCGATGGAAGGCTACTTTATTGCGATGGTTGGAAATGGTGGGATTCATGAACTGACCCATATTTTTCCGATGGTTCTAACTTTTGTTTTTGTTTGTCTAGCGGTATCCTCGCTGTTATTAACGAGAAAGGGGGATATCCAATGAGGGCAATTATTTGGGGTGAATGGCGTCAAGTGTTAAGAAATCCAGCTTCTTTGTTAAGTTTGATTGCTTTGACGATAATTTTTGCATCATTAATGGGCAATAGTGGTGGATTAATAGGGGTTATTCCTGTATATTCAACATATTTTTCTGAGCAGGAATTAGAGCAGGCTGTGGCCCAATTAAATCGAGATGAAGCGATCGTTCAATTTGTGATTCGAGATGAAAGTAATATCAATTCAGGGCTCATCAATCAATCCTATGAGCTGGCGATTGAATTAAATGATGAGCATTATCAATTATTTGTGGCAAGAGAGACGCCATTAAAGGGTGTCGTGGAAGCAGAGCTGCAGTCTTTTTATCAGCAAAGGGATATCAGTAAGAAAGGGTATGAGATTACTCCCTATACTTCTGAAATGTATGTAAAGAGTGAAACGTTTAATAATGAACAAACAGCCCCATTTGATCAAGCGTTGCATACACTGTTTGGGATGAGCTTATTCTTTGTTGTGTACACGGTCTCTTTTTCTATTCAATCAATTTTGAATCAGAAGGAGTATGGATTATGGGATCGAATTATCCTGTCGCCGACTACTAAAACAGATATGTATGTTGGTCAAATATTGTTTGGCTTTCAAATTGGTTATGCTCAGTTACTGATTACTTATAGCATTTTTAAGTGGGTAATCGGTGTTGATTTCTATGGAGGCTTCTGGTGGGTGTTGGTCGTGATCGTTCCATATGTTGCTGCACTCGTATCGCTTGGAGTACTTCTAAGTGGTTTAGTTACGAACTTAAGGCAAATGAATGGAATCATTCCCTTTGTATCTGTCAGTATAGCGATGCTAGGTGGGGCTTTCTTTCCGTTAGATATCGTTTCAGCAGAGTGGATCTTATGGTTGTCAAAAATATCCCCGATCACGTATGGGCTTGAAATGTTAAAAGGAGCTACCGTCTATCAATGGAGCTTGGAGCAATTTTTATTACCTGCATCGATATTATTTGGAATGAGTGTCTTATTTATGGGACTTGGCTTGAACCTAATGGAAAGGCGTGCTGAATATAAAAAGAGTTAAGTAAACATGAAGTAATTGAGTGTTTCATAGAAATAGAGGGAGGGAAACCTTTCTCTTTTTTATTTTGCATAATGTCTTTTAGAGGCACGGTTTATATAGGAGGGGTTTGATGAGTGATTGGCAAAAGAAGGATGAAAAATATGTTTGGCATTCGATGAAACCGTATCAACCGAGTGGGACGATGGTGGTGAAAGAAGCGAAAGGTGTGTGGGTAACGACAGACAGTGGAGAGAAATATCTAGATGCAATGTCTGGTTTGTGGTGTGTCAATATTGGTTATGGAAGAGAAGAGTTGGCTGATGTAGCGGCAAAGCAAATAAAGCAATTAGCCTATTACCCATTAACGCAAAGTCACCCTATGGCGATTAAACTCGGAGAAAAACTTAACGAGATGTTAGATGGGGAGTACGTTATCTATTTTTCTAATAGTGGCTCTGAGGCGAATGAAACGGCTTTTAAGATCGCACGGCAATATCATCATCAACGTGGAGAAGCGAGTAGACATAAGATTATTTCACGCTATCGCTCTTACCACGGTAATACATTGGCAACATTAGCTGCCACGGGTCAAGCGGAACGTAAATATAAATATGAGCCTTTAGCGAATGGCTTTTTGCACGTTACACCACCTGATGTGTATCGTAATGAACCTAGGGGAGGAACAGGAAGAAAAAGGTATGAGGTGCGAATGATAGAGGATATGATCCGTTGGGAAATGCCAGAAACGATCGCGGCATGTATAATGGAACCGATTATTACAGGTGGAGGAATTCTTATGCCACCTGATGATTATTTAGCGTCGGTTGCGGAAGTGTGTACGGAAAATAATGTGTTGCTTATTGTTGATGAAGTCATTTGTGGCTTCGGCCGTACAGGTAAAGCATTTGGCCATATGAATTATGATGTGAAACCAGATATTGTGACGATGGCAAAAGGACTCACAAGTGGGTATTTACCTTTAGCTGCAACAGCAGTCAAAAAAGAAATTTATGAAGCGTTTGCTGGGACTGAACCTTACGATTATTTTAGGCATATTAATACATTCGGTGGCCATCCAGCCTCATGTGCTGTCGCATTAAAAAATATTGAAATCATGGAAAAAGAGCAGCTTTTTGAAAGATCCGAAAAAATAGGAGAATGGTTAAAACAGCAACTTGTAGAAAAGCTAAATGAGAATCGCTTTGTCGGAGATATTCGTGGTAAAGGACTATTGATAGGTATTGAATTAGTAGAGTCAAAGGAAAGTAAAAAGCCTTTAGCGGTGTCCTACTTAAATCAGATTATTGCATCATGTAAAGAGAAAGGCCTCTTAATTGGAAAAAACGGAGCGACCGTCGCCGGTTACAATAACGTGTTAGCCATTGCTCCACCCTTAACGATTACGAAAGAGGAATGTGCATTCCTTATAGAAACGGTTATGGAAGCCATTAATCAATCAACCACATCAAGCTGAGTTGACAAATCTAACGTCAGAAGCCCCCTCATTAAATGGAAGAGAGGGGCTTTTTCTATTGGAATGAAAGCAGAAAAGGGAGGGGGGACTCGAGGGAAGGTGGGATAAGGCTGAGGTGTTGTAGGGAAGACGTGAAGCAACAACACGTCAGGTGAAAAAGGCCGAGTTGTTGTAGGAAAAGTGGGAATAGCGGGGTTGCGGTCTGAAAAAGAGAGAGGAAGCCCGAGCAAACGCTGAATCGCGGGGTTGCGAGCAGAAAAAGAGAGAGGAAGCCCGGGCAAACGTGGAATCACGGGGTTGCGGTCTGAAAAAGAGAGAGGAAGCCCGAGTAAACGCCGAATCGCGGGGTTGCGAGCAGAAAAAGAGAGGGGAAGCCCGAGCAAACGCCGAATCGCGGGGTTGCGAGCAGAAAAAGAGAGAGGAAGCCCGGGCAAACGCGGAATCGCGGGGTTACGAGTGGAAAAAGAGGGGGGAAGCCCGAGCAAAAGCCGAATCGCGGGGTTGCGAGCAGAAAAAGAGAGAGAAAGCCGGACAAAACGTGGAATCACGGGGTGGCGCGGGGAAAAAGAGAAGG
>LFJO01000006.1:69464-167966 GCA_001038565.1 Alkalihalobacillus pseudalcaliphilus | reverse complement strand
GAAAAAGAGAGAGGAAGCCCGAGCAAACGCGGAATCACGGGGTTGCGAGTGGAAAAAGAGAGAGAAAGCCCGAGCGAACGTGGAATCACGGGGTTACGAGTGGAAAAAGAGGGGGGAAGCCCGATTCATTTTGCCACAACACAGATATAAGAAGTAGCGAAATCTCAAACAGTACAAATAAAAGCTAGTTTGATTTGAGGCAAAAAAGGAAACATAACGAATATAGGTATTTTTTTGTTGACTTAACTTGTATAGGCAAGTTAAAATAATGTCGAATCATAAACTTGTATATACAACGAATTGATTATTTTTTAAGCGATATGAAAACGTTCACAGGGGAGGATATTTATGAGCGATCCTAAAAAAGCTTCTAAAGAGATTCTTGAAGCAATAGGCGGAAAAGAAAATATAGATTCAGCTACACATTGTGTAACGAGATTACGCTTTGTTTTACATGATGAATCAAAAGTAGATAAGAAAGCATTAGATCATGTTGACGTTGTAAAAGGGACATTTGCTACGGACGGACAATTTCAAGTAATTATAGGTCCGAAAGTAGTCGAGCAAGTCTATAAAGAGTTAGCACAAGAAGCAGATGTAGAAGAGGTTTCTAAAGATGAAGTGAAAGCAAAAGCTTCCAAAAAAATGAACCCTCTTAAACGAGCAATCAAAACATTAGCGGACATATTTATCCCTATTTTACCAGCCATTGTTACAGCAGGTCTCTTGCTTGGAGTTAACAATATATTAACGGCTAATAACATTTTTGGTGAACAATCACTTGTAGAAATGTACCCACAATGGGCTGATTTTGCTAACATTATCAATTTAATAGCTGCTACAGCCTTTGATTTCTTACCAGCGCTAATTGGTTGGTCGGCAGTAAAGAGGTTTGGTGGAAACCCACTGTTAGGGATTGTCTTAGGACTTATTCTAGTTCATCCAAATCTATTAAGTGCTTGGTCTTACGGAGAGGCTTTAGAAGCTGGAGAAGTACCTTATTGGAATTTATTCGGTTTAGAGATTGCCCAGATGGGTTATCAAGGACAAGTCCTTCCTATTTTAGTTGCAGCGTTTATATTAGCTAAAATTGAAATATGGTTGAAGAAAAAAGTACCAGAAGGTTTTCAGTTATTAATCGTTGCACCAATCGCTTTACTTGTTACTGGATTTCTATCTTTCTTATTAATTGGACCCGTTACATTTTCAATCGGTAACTTTATAACGGATATATTTGTTTGGGTATTTGACAACGTTGCCGCTTTAGGTGGTTTATTATACGGATTATCCTATGCACCACTCGTTATTACAGGAATGCATCACACATTCCTTGCAATCGATGTGCAATTAATTGGTACCATTGGCGGTACTTTCTTATGGCCAATCCTTGTTTTATCAAATATTGCCCAAGGATCAGCCGCATTAGCCATGGCATTTTTAGTCAAAGATGAAAAAATTAAAGGTTTATCATATACCTCTTCAGTATCAGCGTACCTAGGAATTACAGAGCCGGCTTTATTTGGAGTGAATTTAAGATATCGCTTTCCGTTTATAATGGCGATTATTAGTGCCGCTCTAGGTGGATTGTGGATTTCATGGAATGCAGTTATGGCCAATTCTATTGGTGTAGGTGGTCTACCAGGAATCTTTTCAATTGTAGTCGAACAATGGGGCGTTTTCTTAATTGGAATGTTAATCGCCTTTGTCCTTCCATTTGTCTTAACTTATCTATATGGAAAAACACGTAAGATCACAGATTAAAATGAAAGGTCATTAGTTGCAAAACTAGTGGCCTTTTACCAATAAACTCTCCATTAATAAAATGAAATTCAAAACTTTAAATTGGCTGGCTTTGACTGTGTACTACAAGTAACTGCAAATTGGGTTTTTACTTTTTATTTGCATGAATGTTGTAAGAGTTTTTTGAACTTAAGAATTAATAGTAACCCAGCGGAGCAAGAACTTCGGTAGCTGCGATTAACGCTCCGCAATAAAGCTTTAGATAATTTTTATAAACGAAAGGGGATCATAACAATGAATGAATGGTGGAGACGTTCGGTCGTCTATCAAATTTATCCGAAGAGTTTTAATGATACAACAGGTAGTGGTCAAGGAGATATACAAGGAATTACTGAGAAGCTAGATTACTTAAAAGAGTTAGGTGTTGATGTCATCTGGCTAACTCCTATTTATGCCTCACCCCAAAATGATAATGGCTATGATATTTCTGATTACTATTCAATAGAACCTGAATATGGCACGATGGCTGATTTTGAAGAACTTTTAGAGGAAGTTCATAATCGCGATATGAAACTGATTATGGATTTAGTTGTTAATCATACCTCGACAGAGCATCAATGGTTTCAAGAAGCAAAGAAATCAAAGGATAATCCTTACCGTGATTATTATATATGGAAAGATCCCGTCCAAAGTAAAGAACCAACAAATTGGCAATCAAAGTTTGGTGGCTCTGCCTGGAAATATGACGAAAAGACAGACCAGTATTATTTGCATTTATTCGATCAAACTCAAGCGGATTTAAATTGGGAAAATGAAAAATTACGAAAGCATGTTTATGAAATGATGCATTTTTGGTTTGACAAAGGTATTGATGGTTTCCGATTGGACGTCATAAATTTAATTTCTAAGGACCAGAGTTTCCCGAATGAAACCGATCCGAATAAAGATGGGAGAAGGTTTTATACAGATGGGCCAAGGGTTCATGAGTTTTTACAGGAGATGAATCAAGAAGTATTATCCAAATATCAAACAATGACAGTCGGTGAAATGTCGTCAACAAGTATAGAACATTGTATTAAATACTCCAATCCAAAAAGAAATGAATTAAGCATGACTTTTAATTTCCATCATTTAAAGGTCGATTATCGAAATGGTCAGAAATGGGAATTGGCACCTTTTGATTTTGCACAGCTCAAACAGATTTTATCGACGTGGCAAGTTGAAATGGCAAAAGGTGGAGGGTGGAATGCTTTATTTTGGTGTAATCACGATCAGCCTCGAGTTGTAAGCCGTTATGGTGATGATAAAAAATATCATCACCAATCAGCAAAAATGCTTGCGACGGCCATTCACCTCATGCAAGGTACACCGTATATTTATCAAGGTGAGGAAATTGGTATGACGAACCCTGGTTTTACTTCGATTCAAGATTACCGAGATGTTGAAACATTAAACGCCTATAAAGCTTTGTTAGCTGAAGGTAAAAGTGAAGAAAGGGCAATTGAAATCATCCAAGAGCGTTCACGCGATAATTCAAGAACACCGATGCAGTGGTCAGATGAAACAAACGCAGGTTTTACTTCAGGAACGCCATGGATAGGTGTATCAAAGAATTACCGTGATATAAATGTTGTACAAGCTTTGAAAGATGAAGACTCGATCTTTTATCATTATCAAAAACTAATACAAATGCGTAAAAAGTATGATATTATCACATATGGGGATTTCGAAATAGTAGACGAAGATAATGACCAGATATTTGCGTATATTCGAAAGTACGGGCAGCAGAAACTATTAGTTATTAATAACTTTTATGCTGAGAGAGTCATGTTTGAAGTGCCCAAAACTATCAGCCGTGGTCATGCTGAGCTACTATTAAACAACGATGAATTAGTACCACCTTTTGGTGAGACGCTAACGTTAGAGCCATATCAATCCGTTGTTTACTTGATTGAGGGCTAAAGATAGAAAAAGGTGAGACTATTGAAGCGTAATAAGTTCAATTTTATTTATGAACAGCTTAAAGAAGATATTAAAAATGGTAAATATCGAGAAAATGAATATTTACCTTCTGAACATGAGCTGGTCGAACAGTTTCAGGCTTCCCGTGAGACGATTAGGAAAGCATTAAAAAACTTATCAGAGTATGGGTACATTCAAAAGATTCAAGGTAAAGGTTCCTTAGTATTAAAAAATGCAAAGATTGACTTTCCAGTCACTGGATTAGTAAGTTTTAGAGAACTTGCTCATACGATTGGAGGAAGTGCGAATACTGAGGTCATCACACTTGAAGAAGCAGACATGATAGAACCGTTAAGAAATGCTCAGGTGGATGAAGATGAGAAAGTGTGGAAAGTGGTTAGGGTTAGAGAAATTGATCATGAGCGCATTATATTAGATAAGGATTTCTTAATAAAAAGTTATATTCCCGTATTGAACATGGAACAATGCAAGCAATCTATTTATAAATATGTAGAAGATGAATTAGGGTTAGTCATCAGTTTTGCCAAAAAAGAAATTACCGTTGAGGAAATCACAGAGGAAGATGCTGAGCTTTTGAACATGGGACATTATCAAAATATCGTTGTGGTAAGAAGCCTTGTTTACCTTGAGGATGCTAGTTTATTTCAATATACGGAGTCTAGACACCGTCCTGATAAATTCCGCTTTGTAGATTTTGCAAGACGCCAAAAATAGAAGAGAGCAGCTATTGAATCTGTTTTTCAGATGCATAGCTGCTCTTTCATTATTTAAGTAAGGATTATCGCATTTAATATACGTAAGTAATTAGAAAATAAAATAATTAGGCAGGAACTTTGCCATTAAGGGGAACTCATTTTTATTGAAGGGATAGTAAAAAATTGGTCTTTTAGTGGGGGGGAATGGAGAAGTAGATGAAGGATTTGCAGTTATTTTGTTACATTATATTTGTCTGTGTAACATTCTTGTAATATAAATGGAGATGAAAAGACCTATCTCTTTAATGAGGAGATGAAAAAAAGACTAGTAAATTGCCACTTTTAATTAGTGAGTACCTTATAAAATAAGGGTTTGATAGATTATTTCAAAAATATAATTGTTACAATAATAGCGTTTATTGTAACATTAGAAATATAAATGTAACACTACTAACATATCATTGTCATTTTTTGATGATATACTTCAAATCGTGAAGGAAAATTAAAAGATTTATAAGGATTTTGTCGTATTACATATAAGTAAGTCGTAAAGAGGAATCACATACATATTAATTAAAAGGTAGGGGTACATATGCGTAAGCAAAAGCATTTAATCTTGAGCACGGCTATTATCTTAGGTTTATCAGGTGTATTTGCGTCAACAACTTCAGCTAACACAGACCTAGACAGAATTCAAGCAGAACGTGACACGATTCAAAGCGAAATTGCGAAGCAAAATGAGCAATTAACGGATTTAGAAAAAGAAATCCAGCAAATAAATGAACAAATTGAACGTGTAGAGCAAGCTATTAAAGACAACGAGAAAATGATTAAAGACACAGAAGAAGCTATTGCGGTAGCTGAATCTGAAATTGCTGAGTTAGAAGAAGAGATTGCTATTTTAGAAGAGCAAATCGAAGCACGTTTTGACTTATTAAAAGACCGTGCCGTTTCTTACCATCAAAATAACTCTAATTCTAGTTTCTTAGAAGTTGTTTTTGGTTCTACAAGCTTTAGTAATTTCATTGAGCGTGTAGTAGCAATGACAAAAATCGCTGAGGCTGATAATGCCATTATCGAGCAACTAGAAGAAGACCAGGCGAAAATTGAAGAGGCACGTGCTGAAGTAGCTACTAAGCTAGGTGAATTAGAAGACAAGCAAGTAGAGCTTGAAGGTATGAAGCATCATATTATCGAGCAACAAGAGCAGAATGAAGCTTTAAAAGCTGAGGTTGAAGAAAAGGTTGAACTTGCCGAAGCAGAAAGAGATGGTTTAACTGCACAAGATAGTGAACTTGCTGCAAGAGCGGCAGATATCGAAGCACGTCAAAACCAAGTCGTTGATCGTTCTGATTCTGTCTCTTTAACATCAGCATCAAACACAACAGCTGATACATCTTCTAATACAAATAGTCAATCAGCTGTTTCAACTGGAAATGGAAACATTCAAATTGCCATGGATGCAGGTAGAAAATACATTGGTAATTCTGTTTATGTATTTGGTGGAGGACGTAGTGCTTCAGATATTGCTAACGGACGTTTTGACTGTTCAGGATTTGTGGCATGGGCAATGAGGCAAGCAGGCTATCAAGTACCAGCTTCTACAGATGGATTACGTTTTGCTGGACAACAAATTGCAGCGGGTGATAGACAGCCAGGAGATTTAGTTTTCTTTAATACTTATAAAACAGATGGACATGTTGGTATTTATTTAGGAAACAATAAATTCATTGGCTCTCAAAGCTCTACAGGTGTTGCGATTGCTGATATGTCAAGTGGTTACTGGAAAAATACATTCAGTGGGCGTGTTGTACGCGTACATTAATAGCTTATTCATAAAGGCTTACTTTCAATTAAGAGAGTAAGTCTTTTTTTGATTCTTTAATAAGTGATAACTGAGTATGTAAAAGCATTTTGTTGTTTCATGTATACCCGTGGAATGATGTTTTAAACATGAAGTTTTTATATGTTCAATAGCGAGAAAACTCGAAATGATCACCAAGAATAGGTATAATGGGTATAACTTATTGATGGGAGGAAGAGCTAAAATGGCCAATGTTTTTGATTTTACCGTACAAGCTCCAAATGGAGAAGAGGTCGCTCTAGAGCAATATAAAGGAAAGGTACTTTTGATTGTTAACACGGCAACAAAATGTGGGTTAACACCGCAGTTTAAAGGTCTTGAGCATTTGTATCAATCCTATAAAGAAAAGGGATTAGTTGTACTAGGCTTTCCATGTAACCAATTTATGAACCAGGAGCCACTATCAAATGATGAGATGGTAGAAGCTTGTCAATTAAATCATGGTGTTAGTTTCCCGTTACTTGCCAAAATAAAAGTAAATGGCTCGGAGGCAGAACCTTTATATAAACACTTAAAAAAGGAGCAAAAAGGTGTCTTAAGCTCAGAAGTTAAATGGAATTTCACCAAATTCCTAATAAATAAAAAGGGCGAAGTAGTAGAACGTTACTCACCTCAAACTGAGCCAGAAAAGCTAGAAGCAAAAATCCAAGAATTATTAAAGGGCTAAAATAAATAATCAAATGCCCACAACAAAAAAAGAAGATGTTTGATACATTACTTGATAGCTTTTGGTTAAATGAGTTTTTACATCTGCCATTAAGTTAAGGTTGATGGATGAACGTTGAAACCGAGAACTAGTAGCGGTAATTAAGGCTTCGCACATGAGGTTTAGTTAATTTTCATACAAAACCCACATGGCGAAGCCCCGTTCACTTCGCCACCAACAAACACGAAAGTGGCATTTGCCTTTAACTGGTGTCTGTTCATCCACTTTGTTTTTGTTGTTGTTATTGTTTTTATTTTAATTGATGTTAGTACCCGGCGGAGCATAATTTTCGGTACGGGAAGTAGAACTCCGCACCTAATCAGTAGTATCACTTTCATACAAAATATTAGAGTTGTAACGGACTAAAGCGACTGACAAGTTCGGCAGCTCTGAATTTGTTTAGAACTTTAATTTAAGAAAAAAGGAGGGATGACCATGTATTCCAAAAAAGGACTGTTAGAAGAAGCAGAGACTTTTTTACATAGCTGTTATCAAGAATTATCCTTTCAATCCAAAGTACTCAATGACAGATTAAGCGAAGTACAGCAACAAATACATCAAGAAGGAACATATACACATACATACGAAGAGTTAGCACATGGAGCAAAAATGGCCTGGCGAAACAGTAATAAATGTATTGGTCGGTTATTTTGGGATTCCATGCAAGTGCGTGATGCAAGAGATGCGGTATCTATCGAAACAGTATTTGCTGAAATATGGGAACATATTAAAAGCGCAACAAATAACGGGAAAATCTTGCCGACGATAACGGTTTTCCAACCGGAAACAAGTAGACATTCTATCAAAATCTTAAATCACCAACTTTTTCGATATGCAGGATATGAAACAGAACTTGGCATAATTGGAGACCCAGCCTCTATAGAATTGACAAAAGTTTGTTTAGAGTTAGGTTGGCAAGGGAAACAACAACCATTTGAATTATTGCCTATTGTTGTTCAAATAAGTGATAAGCTATATTTTAGAGAGATTCCCGAAGGTTTAGTTCTTGAAGTTCCGATTGAACACCCGACCAATCCATTATTCGAAGAGTTGCAATTGAAATGGTATGCTGTACCTATCATTTCTGATATGGTATTAGAGATAGGTGGTATTCGTTATCCATGTGCACCCTTTAATGGTTGGTATATGGGTACAGAGATTGCCGCACGAAATTTTGCTGATCCATGTCGATATGATCAATTAAGTCGTGTTGCTGAATTATTTCATTTGGATCAAAGTAGAGAAAGTCATTTGTGGCGCGATGAAGCATTAGTTGAATTAAATAAAGCTGTTCTATTTTCCTATAAAAAATTTGGAGTAAGTATTGTTGACCATCATACTGCAGCTAAACAGTTTAAACGATTTGAAGAAAGGGAAGCGAAAGCAAACCGTGAGTTAACCGGTGATTGGACTTGGCTCATTCCACCTCTATCGCCAGCGACAACTCATATCTTTCACCAACAATACAAAAATAAAATCGTCAATCCAAACTACTACCGGGAAGACGAACTTGTGTGAGCAATGACGAGCTAACTTCACGGCACAAACTATCGCCCATAAGTAACTTTCATACAAAAGATACACTAAAGGATGAAGAACATGAGTATATTACATGTAGAAGGATTAACAAAATCCTATGGAGACAAAGTACTGTTTGAAAATATATCATTTACACTTGATGAGCAACAACGAATTGGCCTTATTGGACTTAATGGCACTGGGAAATCCTCACTCTTAAAAGCTATTGCACAGCTTGAACAAGCTGACAAAGGAGAGTTTAAACACGCAAATGATTTTAAAGTCGAATATTTAGCTCAGCAGCCAGAACTTGATAGTCAACTAACGGTTCTAGAACAAATTTATTATGGGGATGCTCCTATTATGGTCACCCTTAGAAAGTATGAACAAGCCTTGATTAATTTAGAGGCACAAGAAAATGAAAAAAACTTGTCTGCTTTAATGAAACAACAGCAAAAAATGGATGAACTAGAGGCATGGGAAGCGAATACGATAGCTAAAACAGTCTTATCAAAATTAGGTATTCACAATTTTGATCAAAAGGTAAGTCAACTTTCTGGAGGTCAAAAGAAACGAGTAGCTATAGCCAAAGCCCTCATAAACCAGGTAGATTTATTGTTGCTAGATGAACCAACAAACCATTTAGATAATAATACGATAGAGTGGCTAGAAGGGTTTTTGGGTCAATACAAAGGTACTTTTATCGTCATTACACATGACCGCTATTTCTTAAATCGTGTCACGAACCAAATTTTTGAGCTCGATCATGGACGTTTGTTCCGGTATGAAGGCAATTATGAGGTCTATCTAGAAAAAAAAGCAGAGCGCGAAACATTAGAAGTACAGCATGAGGCAAAAAGACAAAATATATTAAGGTGCGAGTTAGCATGGCTACGGCGAGGAGCGAAGGCAAGAACAACGAAACAAAAAGCTAGAATAGACCGAGTACATGATTTGAAAGAGCAAGGCTTTAAAAGAGAGCAACGTGATTTTGATTTTTCTATCGGTTCTAAACGTTTAGGAAAAGATGTCATTGAACTTAAGTCAATTAGTTATGCAATTGATCAAAAGCAGCTATTATCTAACTTTGATTACTTACTAGTAAAAGGACAACGTTTAGGGATTATCGGTCCTAATGGTAGCGGGAAATCAACTTTATTAAATATAATGGCTGATAGACGTAAGATCAATTCAGGCGAAGTTATAGTTGGTGAAACCGTCGATATCGGTTATTATACACAGGAAGATGAAGAGATTAATGGAGAGCTAAAAGTCATTGAATATATTAAACAAGTAGCTGAAATTGTCTATACAAAGGATGGAACGATTATAACAGCAGAGCAAATGCTTGAACGCTTTTTGTTTCCACGTTCCATGCAATGGACGTATATTCACCGTCTATCAGGTGGGGAGAAGAGACGCCTGTATCTACTTAGAGTTTTAATGGGAGAACCGAATGTGCTCTTTTTAGATGAACCTACAAATGATTTAGATACGGAAACATTATCTGTTTTAGAAGATTATTTAGACCAATTTCCAGGTGTTGTTGTAACGGTATCCCATGATCGAT
The DNA here is from genome assembly GCA_001038565.1 of Alkalihalobacillus pseudalcaliphilus. Lineage (GTDB taxonomy): Bacteria > Bacillota > Bacilli > Bacillales > Bacillaceae_D > Alkalihalobacillus > Alkalihalobacillus pseudalcaliphilus. Next base: position 157,890 of record LFJO01000006.1, on the reverse strand, counting down.
ATTTTTTAGACCGAGTTGTTGATCAACTTCTAGTCTTTGATGGTCATGGTCATGTTTCATCATTCTATGGAACCTATAGTGATTATTTAGAAAAAACGGATGTAGAGAAACAACAAGTTATCGAGGAAAAAAAACAAGTATCCAAAGCTATTGAGGTAGATTTGAAGAAAACGAAAAAGAAGCTTTCCTATAACGAACAAAAAGAGTGGGAAACCATTGAAGGTAAAATTGAGTCGCTAGAAACAGAGCTGCTGGAAATTGAGCAAAAAATTGCTGTGGCTGGTAGTGATTACACGGTGATTGCGGATTTATTAGAGGAGCAAAAACAAAAAAACGAACAGCTTGAAGCAGCGATGGAGCGGTGGGAGCAGTTATCAATACTTATTGAGGAAATCAATGCTAATTCTTAATAAAGGCTGTTCGTCTAACGGAAATTATGTTACAATGTAAAAAAATATAAGAACCACTAGGGGTGTCTTTTGACTGAGAGAGGCGAATGCCTTAACTCTTAGAACCTGATCTAGTTTAAACTAGCGTAGGGAAGTGGTAGACGGATTTTGTTAATTAAGTATGCCTTAATACGTTTATGACAAATGACATCTCCTTGTGGTTAATTAAAGAGGGGATGTTTTTATTTTGGATAGAAAAAGATTATATCTCATGATTGAGATTGCGATTATGGCAGGTTTGGCAACGGCCTTAAGTTTTGTAAAAATCAACGCCTTATGGGCAAATGGTGGGTCCATATCTTTTGAGATGATTCCGCTATTTTTAGTGGCATTTCGCCATGGTTGGAAGGTAGGGGTGTTAACGGGGTTAATAGCTGGTTTTACTGGTTTATTATCGGGAGCTAGTATTTTCCATCCGATTCAATTTGTATTAGATTATCCAGTTGCTTTTGCATTAATTGGTCTTGCAGGTGTATTTGTAAGGAAGAGGCAAGTTCCTAATTTATCTGTTATTGTGTTAGGAATATTACTAGGGACATTATTACGATTCATGGCACATTTCACTTCAGGTGTCGTTTATTTTGCAGAATTCACACCAGATGGCTGGAATGACTATATTTACTCAGCTGCATATAATGCTTCTTATCTTGTCCCACAAATGATTATTACACTCATTCCACTTTTAATCATCTCAAAGAATTATCCACAGTTTTTTAAAGTAAAACCAACTTTATAAAAGCAAAAGGCTCGTAAGTGATTGAATTCAACCGCTTACGAGCTTTTTTTATGCATAGACATGACATCTTGCTTAAATACTTTAAGAGAAAAATCAATGATTGTATTTATTTTTCGATAAAACCAAATGGTCGGAAGATTGCTTTTGTGCCAATATATTCCCAAATGATTGTGTTATCTGTAGAGCTGCCGTTATCATGTCTAGGACCCAAGTCGCCACTTATTCCAGCTTTTATGCATTTGTATATTTGGTTTTGATAAAAAATAATATCGTTCATCTCATAGGAATGGTTAGGGTGCCATTCTTTTTGACTAGCAATTCCTGATTTTATACAAACCCAACCGACATAACCTCCAGGCATCGGATTTGCATGATAAATGATATCAGTAATTTGAAAGCTACCTGAGAATGGTTCGACAGGACTATGTGTAACAGGATCATAGGTAATTAAAAGGCGTTCAGGATTTGGAGGGTGGAAACCTATAAGATCGTTATTAGAGAAAATAAATGCTATTAAGCTTTTTTGATGATTATAAAGGGGAAGAGCGATTGTTGGCTGAGCACTTGAATTTTTAATGGTACAATGTTTAAAAGCAACTTTCAAAACGGATGGCACTACGGTAAAGTTTGTTCGAATAAGAGATTGGAAAGTAGGGTTTTCGATGTTTATGTGAGAGTTTTTTATTTCTACGATACCGAAGCCTTTCTCTCTATTAATGTCAGTAACGAGTAGTTGATTAATGGAAACTAATTTAAAATCACATTTATTCACAAAGATATTCGGATGCTCATTTTCGGAATTAATATTACCAATATTTAATCCACTATTTATGAAGGAACTGTTAGATACAGTAACTATCCGTTGTTTTTGGTTATAGATATGGTTTTTTATTTGACATTCCTCAAAGGTTGCGTGGTTAAAAGCGACTTTTTCTACTAAACTTCTACTTTGACGTGTTGAACTATTAATGATTATATTTTTGTAGTAACACCTATAATGCTCATAAGATTGAAAAATTATTTCTCTTTGTTCACCCTTCATTTCAAAACTACATTCTTCTATTTTGTTAACAATTAATTGACTAATACCTTGATAAAAGCTTGAATAACTAATATGATTCCCTCGAAAAACGGAGCGATTAGAATCTTTTAGAATGATATTATCGGGTTCAATAAAGGAATTCCCAGTTACAAAGACATCATAATGATTTCCTACTAATTGAGTTGTACCACCTTGGAAATAATTATTTCTTATATACACGTGTGAATTTTCAAAGTTGGCATCCATTAAGCCAACCGTATTTTTGCAGTTATATATATAGTTGTTGGAGATTCCTGCATAAGCAGTCGTATAAATATTAATAGCGATAGAGTTGACATTATAAATATGATTGTGCTCGATTTGGATCGAATAACAGCCAATTAATATCCCGTGGTTTGTATTATAGATAAGGTTATTTCGAATCACACAATGATCGCCATAAAAGTCTTCTTGGTTAATGCCATACCTAGTTGAGTCAAAAAATAGAGGCTTCCCATCGTAAAAATTGAATCCATTATCTCGTATTATATTGTGCTGAATGACATTATAATTGCCACCTAACGTAATTCCACCTCTATGTCCATTATAAACTTCATTATGCTCGACCATATTATAGCAAGGGATTAAGCCCCAACCTATTGTTATATTCATATTTTTTGCTGGGTTTGTTTCATTGAGGAATTCTAATCTTATTTTTTGAGCACCTATTGGAATCGTAATAGGCGTATACACTTTTCTTTTAAATAACGAGCGAATATAGTCCTCTTTTTCTGAATAAAAGTGAATGTTCACGACTTTAGTGTTAATTGAAGTGTGTCTCACATAACCGAAACCACTAATGATAAAAGAGTTAAATTGGCCGTTATCAATCGTAATAAACCGTGATGTTAAGTTTTGAGTGGAATGAAAAAGGTTTCCTTTGTTATCAACCGCATGTTGGGTCAAATTCATGTTAAACTCCGTTAATGTCCTGGCAGCATCACTTCTAATAGATATATTGTCGCCCATATAATCACGAATCGTACAATGCTTAACAGAGCAATGATTACTTCCGCGTTTTAGAATTACCCCATAGGATTGCTCTTGTCTTCTTTCATTATCAGATAAAAAGCTACGGTCGGCCTTGCAGCCAATGATTGTACCACCTAACAGATGTGAGTTCGTTACATGATCAAATGTAAAACTATTACCTATAAAATTATAGAAGTCATTTCCTGACCTTTGATCAAATGGAGAACGTTGATCAGAGTCATAAATCACTTTAAATGTCGACCGATTCAAATGAAAAGTCATGTGACTATGAAGTTCAATCGTTCTAGGGTAACAAATCGCGTAGCTTCCTTTAGGCATGGCAACATGGGTGTAACCTTTTAAGGAAGCTTCTACTAAAGCAGCATTAATTCCCTGAATGTTAGTATCTGCCATTTCAAAATCGGCTTGAGTATATGGTTTATTTGGTATTCCTTCTGTAATTCCCCAAGTTACTAAATCGATTACATAAGAGTTAGAGACAGGCATGATATCAGTCTTATCGATTTTAGAACTTAGAACATCTTCTAAATGAGTAATATCCTGAATGGCGTGGTGGTGTATTTTTTCCGATTTATTATTTAAAGAATCTTTAAATTCTCCGATCAAAAGTTCTAAGTCATTGATATCAACTTTTGCAGCTAATAAATGTTCTAGCAGTTCATCTTTAACATAGGGTTCCAATGCTTGTGGGTCAATTTTCGTGTGAATCATATCTACTAATTCTGAGTCATCGTAAATGGATATCTCTATGCCATTAACATTTAAATGACCATTTAAAGAAGAGGGGGATATGTGATCACCTTTGTTGCTTATAAGAATGTTACCCGAATCGCTTCCAATGAACAGTTCGGTAGTGTCAATACAAAATCCAAATTCCCCCACGTCTAATATCGGTAAATCTTGTCTTAGGCCTCTTTTTATTAATATTTTTTTGTTCACTTGAAAACTCCTCCATCAATTATTAAAGATGGAGTAAAACCGTTAGAGCGTAATGAAGGATGGATGACGATAGTGATATACCCATCTCTAGGAAAATTCTCGATTGTATTATTAATATGGTGAATCTCGAATTCTCCTAAAAATAAACCTACTTCATCGGTCTGACCTTGTTTAAAAGTATAAGATAGTGTTTCAGTTTCAATTAATGTAGCGATTTCATCGATAATGATTCTTTTAGCGTATTGATCTGTCATTATAAAATGTATTTTAGAAAAGGTAAGGTCTATATCTAATTGTTGTGAAGCTTGAAAAAGCAAAGGTGTGCGTAAATCACCTTGTTTTAAATGGAAGAGCATGGCTTTTGAACTCCTTTCGAAATCATCTAATCCTATATTTGAAATGTGATTCTATAGTTTATTCATTCTGTATAAAATGGAAACGGCATATCATTAGTATAATGAAAAGTGATGAGGAAATTTGGACTTCTAAAATAACAATTGACATATTCTTTATAAAGAACTAATATGAATGTATTAAATCAATTTAGGATGAAGAAAACGTATTTATAGCATTTGTATGTTATTTTTTTAAAATAAAACGTTCTTTAAAAAGAACGGTATATAGAAGGTGATCATGGTGGAGTCAGGTAAAACAAAAGAAATGGAGATTAAAAAGATAGTAGATGTACTGAAGAAAAGGCTATGGATCATTATCATTTTTGCAGTTCTAATAACTTCACTTGCGACGATCTACCAGCAATTGAACAAACCTATTCCTATTTATGAATCAACGGCAAGGTTATTAATTCATGATAATACTGAATACTTCGAGACGCTGATTGTATTTATTAAAGAGCCACCGATTTTAGAGAAGGTAATTGAGGAATTATCTCTATCACAATCTGTTCAAACTCTTACAAATCAAATTCAAGTTGGTCGAGTTGATAATTCAAGAATTGTTACGTTAACTGTACTAGATAGAAGTCAGGAGCAGGCAACACAAATTGCTAATACATTAACAAGTGTATACCAACAAGAAGTAGCCAAAACATTAGACTTTCAAGATATTGCTGTTTTTTCTGAAGCACATTTACTTGAAAATCCGGTACCAATTAACCCTGAAAGTAGTCGTTTATTATGGATGGCATTAGTGCTAGGTATAACTCTAGGTATTGGTTTTGTTCTTATACTAGATAGTCTCGATAATCGACTACGTTCCGCGAGAGAAATAGAAAGGTTATTGGAAGTGCCTGTAATTGGGAGTGTTTCATTAATTAATAAAAAGTCATTGGCAAAAAAATCAAGAAAAAAATCCAGTTCTTCTTCATTAAGAGGTGAAACCATTGGTTCTTAAAAGAAAGAATAAACTAAAAAAAACCATCAATCATTATGACTCATTAATAGCTGAAGAGTATGAATTTATTCGAACTAATATTGAATTTACTGTTTTAGAGAATAATTGCAAAGTAATTGGAATTACTTCACCAAGTGGAGGAGAAGGAAAGTCAACAACGGTTGCCAACCTTGCTTTATCTTTAGCTGAGATGGGAAAAAAAGTGCTTATTATTGATATGAATGTTAGAAATCCCATGATTAATAAAATGTTCCATATAAAAAATACAATTGGTCTTACTAACATACTGGTTGGACAAAAACACTTAGAAGAAGTTATCGTTCAAACTGGTGAACCATTAATAGGAGTCATTCCTGCAGGACCAATTCCTTATAATACAGAGCGTTTGTTCAAATCACAATTAATGGATCAATTATTTGAAAGTGCCCAAAAAATCTATGATTTAATTTTAGTGGATGGACCATCGATTTTAGCTGAGAATGAAGCTAAAATTATCGCTAACCGTTGTGATGGAGTTGTCATGGTTATCCAATATGGAAAAACAGAAGACACCGTTGCACTAGAAGCAAAGAAATCTTTAATTATTGCAAAAGCGAAGCTTCTGGGAGTAGTTATTAATGCTAAAAGAAAAGTATTATTCTCATGAGGCATTTTTTTTGCGAATGTTGTTCTTAATAAAGAATTATCGAATCTAATGGAGATATCTCCTTTCCAATATCAATGGGGGTACTCGGTTATGCTGTGGGTGAAAACCTTAGACGCTAGTCGTCGAAAGTGTGATGTGAGGAAGGGTTAAATGCCCTGTTTTATTATAGTTAACCATGGAATGGTGAAGAACTATCCTATGATTAACTATAATAAATAACCCTTAAAAAATGACAGAATGGAGGTAAAAAATGTACCGTAAGAGATTAGTTACTTTAGTTTTAATTGATTCACTTATGATTATATTTACAAGTGTTTCGAGTTATTTACTTGTGTTTGCAACGTTACCATCAATAAGCCCTGTATTAATCATAACCTTACTTTCTTTATTTATTTGTTATTATATTTTTTCAGTACGATATAAGTTGTATAAAAAAGCTTGGGAATACGTTAGCATTGATGATCTTGTAAGTATTATGAAGTTAGTCATCTATGCTAATTCTTTTGCAGCTTTTATGCAACTACTATTATTTGAAATGATTCAATTTAGATTCATTATTTGTATGACGATACTTCAAGTCTTCTTTATTGGAGGTTCTAGGTTTTTTATTCGAATCGTTCAAAACAGTAAGATAAAAAGGGATATAGCAAAGGAACGGACGCTAATAATAGGGGCTGGATCAGCTGGTACGATGGTTGCAAGGCAACTTCAAGGTAATCAAGAAACTGAGTTACAAGTCGTAGCTTTTCTTGATGATGATCCTAAAAAACAGAATCTTGATATCTATGGAGTGCCTGTATTGGGTGGCATGAAACAGATTGAAGAAACGGTCAGAGCATATGATATCGCTCATATTATTATTGCGATTCCTTCTCTGCATCATAAGCAATTAAAGGAGATTTACTATCGATGTGCTCAAACAAAAGCTAAAACCAAAATTCTTCCTCTGCTAGAGGATGTAATAACAGGTAAAGTCTCGGTGACGAACTTCCGAGATGTGAATGTGGAAGACCTACTTGGTAGGGAGCAAGTCCAGTTAGATATGGAGAGTATTTCAGATTATATTACAAATAAAGTGGTACTTGTGACGGGGGCAGGTGGCTCAATAGGATCTGAAATTTGTCGTCAAGTATCACAGTTCTTACCCAAGAAGTTAATCCTTTTAGGACATGGAGAAAATAGTATTTATTCGATCGAAATGGAATTACTTGAATCGTATCGAGATACTTCGATTATATTTCACACTGAAATTGCTGATATCCAAGATAAAGAGAGTATGTTTCACATTATGGAAAAATATAAACCTCATGTTGTGTATCACGCGGCTGCTCATAAACATGTACCATTGATGGAACGAAATCCAGAGCAAGCGATTAAAAATAATCTATTAGGAACTAAGAATATAGCAAATGCCGCACATTGGCATCAAGTTCATACATTTGTGATGTTATCTACTGATAAAGCAGTAAATCCTACAAGTGTTATGGGAGCAACGAAAAGGTTAGCAGAAATGATTATTCAAGATTTGGATAGGCAAAGTGAGACGAAATTTATCGCGGTACGATTTGGAAATGTATTAGGGAGTAGGGGAAGTGTCATTCCTTTATTTAAAAAGCAGTTAAACATGGGAGGGCCGCTTACTGTAACACATCCTGATATGGAGCGTTATTTTATGACGATAAAAGAGGCATCAAGGTTAGTATTACAAGCTGGAGGTTTAGCTAGTGGTGGTGAGATATTTGTGCTAGATATGGGTGAACCAGTTAAGATTGTTGATTTGGCCAAAAATATCATTACTTTATCTGGATATTCCGTCGATGAAATCGGAATAAGCTTTAGTGGAAAACGGCCAGGGGAAAAGCTATTTGAAGAATTACTTAATGAAAACGAAGTGAATGAAGACCAAATATTTACGAAAATTTATCTCGGTAAATCATCACAATTATTTATAGAAGATATTGATGAGCTTCTGTTAGACTTTATGATACTTGATAAACAGGTATTAATTGATAGAGTTGTCCAATTAGCCAATAAAAAAGTAGAGTTTATTCATGAAAAACAAGTAATAAATAACAAGGCATTGCCGATACCAGGATAATAGATTTGTAGGAATGAGAGCTTGAATGTTAAGTCGAAAGGGAGGTTTTTCAATACTAAAATATGGCTATTCTATGGATGAATTTAACGATTGTATCAATTTGTGCTTGGATGGCAAGATATCTGTCCAAACCACTGCTAGCCAATATTTATAGACCAGTTCCGGTTAAACCTAATATATTTTTTGCCTTGCTGGCCTTCCTTTCCTTAGTATTAGTTTCTGGACTTCGTCAAAACATAGGTGATACGTACGTTTATAGAGAACTCTATGAGCAAAGTGATTGGAGTTGGGAATTTATAGTAAGTGGCAAAGATATCGGGTTTGGTATTTTTCAATTGTTTTTAAGAAACTTTTCAGAAGACGCTCAGCTTATGATTTTTATGACAGCTCTTATTACGAATGGTCTAATTGTTTGGGTTCTTTATAAATATGCAAGAGTTTTTGAATTAAGCCTCTATGTTTACATAACTAGTGGCTTATTTTTAGTTTCAATGAATGGGATAAGACAGTTCCTTGCAGCAGCAATCATCTTTGCAGCAACAAAGTTCATATTTGACGGTAATTGGAAGGGGTTCACCATCGTTGTTTTAATAGCGGCTACTATTCATCAAAGTGCACTTCTTTTAATTCCTATTTACTTTTTGGTGCGTAGAAAAGCTTGGACAAAGGTTACTTTTGTCCTTTTAGGTTTAGCCATTTTATGTGTATTTGCGTATAATCAATTTTCGGATTTATTATTTGCTGTTATAGAAGATAGTCAATATGCTGGGTATGCGGATTTTTCAGAAGGAGGAGCCAATTTGGCGAGAGTTGCCGTCTATTCCGCCCCTTTAGTTTTAGCTTACTTGGGAAGGCACAGGTTAAGAGAGTTGTTTCCTAATAGTGATTATATCGTCAATTTGTGCTTATTAAATGTAGTGTTTATGATTATTGCTTCACAGAATTGGATATTTGCACGGTTAAACATTTACTTTGGCTTATATCAATTAATATTATTAGCTTGGATTGTAAAAATATTTAAAGAGAAAGATCAGAAACTGATTTACTTTATCATTGTCCTTTGTTATTTGTTCTTCTTTTATCAAGAACATGTAGTTTCATTAAATATTCGTTATAGAAGTGACTTTCTTTCACTATTATTTAGGTAAACAAAGTTACGGTAGTTTTTTAGTAAAGGGAGATTCCTATGAAAAGAATATTTGATTGTCTTATTTCTCTTACATTATTTATCGTCTTGCTACCACTTTACTTACTAATCTATTATTCTATTCGTTTTAAACTGGGGAAACCAGTCATTTTTAAACAATTACGACCAGGGTTAGATGGGGAGTTATTTGTATTATATAAATTTCGAACCATGAACAATGCAGTAGGAAAGGATGGTCATATTGTAGATGATCATTTAAGAATGACAAGCTTAGGAAAGTTACTGCGCAAGTATAGCCTTGATGAGCTTCCTCAGTTATTAAATGTAATGAAAGGCGAGTTAAGCTTAGTCGGTCCAAGACCATTGTTAGTTGACTATCTACCATTATATTCTGAAACACAAAAAAAACGACATAATGTTAGACCTGGCATTACCGGATGGGCCCAAGTAAATGGACGAAATACGATTACATGGGAGGAGAAATTTGAACTTGATGTTTGGTACGTAGATAATCGCACGTTTCTATTGGACTTAAAAATTATTTTGTTGACTCTCTATAAAGTTTTTAAAACAGAAGGTGTGAACCAATCAAAGACTCTCACAATGGAACGGTTTAGAGGTACTCAAGCAAACTCTAAAATAGGTGGCGGTGGTGAGCAGTGAAAGTAGTGATTATCGGTCAGGGAGGCCATAGTAAGGTCATTCAGGATTTAATAGAGACAAATAATGAATTGGAAGTCATTGGTTATTTGGATGATCAATATAAAGGGTTAGTGAAAAAAGAAGGGGTGTACCAGGGAGCAATAGATTCAGCTATTCAACTTGTTGGGTTAATAGACGAAATTAAATTTATTATAGCTATTGGGCAAAACCAATTAAGAAAATGGATTTTTCAGAGGTTAGCATTTGAAAATGAAGCGTATGTTTCGATTATTCACGCTACTGCTTGTATAAGTCCAAGTGCACAAATTGGATTTGGAACAGTCATCATGCCTTATGCTGTCGTTAACGCAAATAGTCAAATTGGTAACCATAGTATCATTAATACAAGTTCTGTCATTGAACATGATGTTCAGATCCATGATTTTGTTCATATTTCACCAAATGCGACATTAACTGGTTCTGTACTAGTGGAGCAAGGGGTACATGTAGGAGCGGGAGCCATTGTCATTCCTGGTTTAAAGGTCGGCGAATGGTCAGTTATAGGTGCAGGTGCAACGGTAACGAAACATATTCCAGCACAGTGTACAGCGGTTGGAATTCCGGCAAAAGTAAAAATGAAAGAAGGGAAGAATATTGTCGAATATCGTGAATAATCAAAGAATATTCCTTTCTCCCCCACACATGAGTGGAAACGAATTCCAGTATATAAAAGAAGCTTTTGATTCAAATTGGATTGCTCCACTTGGCCCGAATGTAGATGAGTTTGAAAAAGAAATTGCTCATTATATGGGAGTTAATGGAGCCGTTGCTTTGAGTTCCGGAACAGCAGCCATTCATTTGGCTCTTTCTTTATTAAATATTGGCAAGGGAGATAAAGTCTTTTGTTCGAGTTTAACATTTGTTGCGAGTGCGAATCCAATCCTCTATCAGGGGGCTGAGCCAGTTTTTATTGATTCGGAACCAGAGACTTGGAATATGTCTCCACGAGCATTAGAGAGGGCATTCCTAGATGCGTCTTCAGAGGGTGTCATGCCAAAAGCAGTTGTTGTTGTTAATTTATATGGGCAAAGTGCCAAGATGGACGAAATTATGGCTTTATGCCAAGCATACGGTGTGCCAATTATTGAAGATGCAGCAGAATCATTAGGAGCTTTTTATAAAGGAAGGGCGAGTGGCACATTTGGGCAATTTGGCATCTATTCTTTTAATGGTAATAAGATTATAACAACTTCGGGGGGCGGTATGCTTGTTTCCGACCAGAATCACTTTATTCAAAAAGCACGTTTCTTAGCAGCTCAGGCGAGGGATAAGGCTATTTTTTATCAACATAGTGAATTAGGCTATAATTATAGGCTCAGTAATATACTAGCTGGAATTGGTAGAGCACAGCTACCCTTTTTGAAAGACAGAGTCGCGGCAAGAAGAAAGGTTTTTTCCAGATACTACGAGCAATTAAGCCATCTTCCTGGACTTGAATTTATGCCTGAACCAGATTATATGCAATCGACGAGATGGTTGACGGCGTTTACAATTGATGAAAGTCAATTAGGAATAAGTTCAGAAATATTGCTCCAAGCATTGAACAGTGAAAATATTGAAGCAAGACCCGTTTGGAAACCATTACACTTACAGCCGCTTTTTATTAAAAATCAATATTATGCTCATAGTGATAGAGAGAATGTATGTGAGCAACTATTTATGACTGGTATTTGCTTACCATCGGGATCAAATTTAAGTGAAGAAGAGCAAGAAAGAGTGATTCACTGTATCCACAATGCTATAGAAATTAAAGGATTGACGTTATATGGATAAAAGAGTTGAAGCTATACCAAAAGTCATTCATTATTGTTGGTTTGGTGGTAAGGAGAAACCACCCATTGTAGAAAAGTGTATAAAAAGTTGGAATCGTCACCTTCCACATTATGAAGTGAAGGAATGGAATGAACAAAATTTTGATGTATCATGTAACTCTTATGTAGAAGAAGCTTATGCAGCAGAAATGTATGCTTTTGTTAGTGACTTTGTAAGAGTTCATGCTTTATATCATGAAGGAGGTATTTATTTAGATACAGACGTAGAAGTACTTAAACCCTTTGATGAGCTTTTAAAACATCAATCGTTTTGGGGGTTTGAACAAGGTGATTACATTGCTACAAGTACGATTGGGGCTGTGAAGGGTCATCCATTAATAGAGGAGTTCTTAGAATCTTATAATAAGAAGAAATTTATAAAGGAAGATGGAAGCTTTGAGCAACTAACGAATGTAAAAATTGTTACTGAATTATTAGAAAAAAAGGGTCTAAAAAGGAATGGTTTGTTTCAGGAAATTAAACAACTCGGTGCTTTTTACCCGCAGCCTACTTTCTCACCCTATGATTATATTAATTGTAGAAATCTAATGAATGACAGCTCGTTTACCATTCATCATTTTCATAAAGGTTGGTTACCAACGAGAGATAAAGTAAAGGGTCATTTGAAAAGAGCAACGGCTGCCATTATTGGAGGAGATAATATTTTCAGAATACGGAAATTTATGTCTCGAGGAGAATTAAAATGAAAAAGATCCTTATTACCTCTTATGATCTTGAAGTCGGAGGAGTCGAAAGAAGCCTTATTAACATGCTTACCCATTTTGACTACAACTCTTATCAAGTAGACTTATTGTTATTTAGTCATACAGGGGATTTCATTGAATATTTACCTGAAAATGTTACATTGCTGAAAGAACATCATAAGTATGCGACTTTTAGAAAGTCGATTTTAGAAATGGTCCGAGACAAACAATGGTTATTAAGTGTACCGAGGCTAGTAGCAAAAGGGTTGGCTTTTTTGCGTGGGCACTTAAAGCGGACTTCTGAGCCGGGGTATTTCCAAATGCAGTTAATGTGGCGTTATTCCATTCCATTTTTACCGAAAGTGACAAAAGAGTATGATATTGCTATAAGCTATTTATGGCCACACGATTTTGTTGCCAAAAAAGTAAAGGCAAAAAAGAAATTGGCTTGGATTCATACTGATTACTCTTCGATTGATACTCATGTGAAAATGGATGAAAAAATCTGGACCCATTTTGACCATATTGTAGCGGTATCGGAGAATTGTCGCTCATCCTTTTTAACGAAATATAAGGGATTAAGCCGTAATGTTGTCGTTGTTGAGAATATTCTTTCGCCGGATTTTATTCAACGAATGGCGATAGAAAAGGTAGAGAATCCGATGATAGAGGACCAACGATTTAAAATGATCACGGTTGCGAGGTTATCCTATCCAAAGGGGATCGATCAAGCTATCGAGGCGATGAAGATACTAAAAAGTAAAGGGTATACAGAGCTAGTTTGGTATGTAGTTGGTTATGGAGCTATCGAAGCAGAGCTAAAAGAGTTAATTGCTCAGGCTCAATTAGAAGATTGTTTTATTTTATTAGGCAAACAAATCAATCCATACCCATTCATAGCAGCTGGAAATATGTATATTCAGCCGTCTAGATATGAAGGCAAAGCTGTTACAGTAAGTGAAGCACAAATACTAGGGAAAGCAGTCATTGTTACCAATTATTCTACGGCCAGAAGTCAAGTTTCAGATGGTGATGACGGAATCATTTGTGAATTGAATGTTAAAGATATAGCAAGTATGATTGAAAAAGTATACACAGATGAGAGAACTCGCCATAATTTAGAAAGAAATTGTCGCCGAAAAAACTATCATAATAATGAAGAGTTAATCAAGTTATATAAGCTTTTTAATGAGGAAGAGCATGTACTAAAGGAAAGAAAGTGGGAAGTGATTTAAGGATGCATCCCAAGGTTAGTATTATTATCCCCGTTTATAATGCAGAAAAGTATCTAACTTTTTGTATCAATTCTTTATTCAACCAACAACTTCGAGAATGTGAATTTATCTTTATTAATGATGGATCAACAGACGGTAGTTCAGCTATATTAGAGGAATTTAGAAAATTCGATAAAAGGGTTAAGCTTATTCATCAAAAAAATAAGGGTGTAAGTGAGGCGAGGAATGCAGGTTTAGCTGTGGCTAAAGGTGATTACATAGGGTTTGTTGATGCCGATGACTATATTGAAGCAGATATGTATAAAAATTTATATAAAGAGGTGATTAGAGAACAATCTGATGCTATTATCTCTAATCTTGAAAGTCAGATAGATGGATATCCTGTCATTACCAGTTATCCTTTTCCTATGAATAAAAATCTGGATAAAGCCTATATCAATAAGCATATGCTACCTTATTTTATTTATAGTGAGCAGCTTAATTCAGTATGTAATAAATTGTACCGAGCGGCGATTATAAAGGAACAAAATCTGACTTTTCCTAAAAAAGTAGCTTTAGGTGAGGATGGTTTATTTAATATGCAATTTCTAGAATATGCACAAAGCGTACGTTACATCGATTATGTAGGTTACCATTATCGTGAAGTGGTTGGTAGTGCGACAAGGAATAGTCATCGTGTCAATTACTTTCATCGAGCGCTTGAGGTTTTTAATGAAGAATTGCCTTTATTTATCAAGTTAGAATTAGGCGAAGAGCGTATTAAGGAATTAAAATCTATCAAACTAGTAAACAGTGTGATGTCTTTCATTCATATTTATTTTGCGCCATCTACAAAGACTCATTTTTCAAAAAGATATAAATGGATTCAGGCAATGATCTCGGATAGGCGTGTGCGAGATTCGTTGCCTTTTTATTATCGTCGCCAATTTAAGGAACTAAATAGTTATGAGAAGGTTATGTTTTTTTTAGTCAAATATAGGTTTATTTATGGTTTGTATGGACTAACTCTTTACAGTAGGTTCAGAAATAAGAAATAGATGGAGGAAACCGTATGAAGGTGATGATGTTTGCACATCATAGTAGTTTAAATCGAGGCTGTGAAGCAATAGTTCGTTCGTCTAATCAAATCATTAAACAAAAGATACAAGGAGCTAAAACATATTTAGTTTCTGAAAAACCTGAATCAGATCAATTACATACTCATTTGGATGCAATTTATGATGGAGCAAAAATACCAATAAGAAAATATTCGTTACAATGGGCAATGTCATGGATGTATGTAAAGTTGTTTAAAGATGAAACTTACGCATTAAGAAAAATTGAGCACAATACCATTAAATATATCGATGAAATGGATGTATTCCTATCAATAGGGGGAGATAATTATTGTTATGGCGAACAACCAGGCTGGTATGAGATTGATAGAAGAGTCAAAGAGAAAGGAAAGAAGTTAGTTCTGTGGGCATGTTCGATTGGGGAAGAGGACCTTTCAAGTAGGAAGCTTGACGACCTCAAGCAATTTGATCTAATCCTGGCAAGAGAGTCGCTCACCTACAATACACTACAAAAACATGGATTAACGAATGTCAAATTATGTGCAGATCCAGCATTTACAATGGAAAAAGAAGAAATGCCATTACCATCTGGTTGGCAAGAGGGAAATACAGTAGGGCTTAATTTCAGTCCACTTGTATTAAATAAAAATCCCGAGTCTAAACAAGCAGTTAAAGATTTAATAGAACATATTTTAGATACTACAACCATGACGATTGCTCTTACCCCGCACGTCATTCAAGAGAATAACAACGATTATGAAGTCCTAGAAGAATTTTACCGAGATTATAAATATTCTAAAAGAATTTTATTGCTATCTGACCAATTAAATGCCACACAGTATAAAGGATATATTGCTAGAATGCGTTTTTTTATTGGAGCAAGAACACATGCAACAATCGCAGCATACTCAAATTTTGTACCTACGCTTGTACTTGGATATAGTGTTAAATCAAAAGGAATTGCCAAAGATTTATTTGGTGAAGAGAAATTCGTTTTAAATCTAGCAGATATATCCAATTCAACAAAGTTAAAAGGGAGCTTTAATGAACTCTATCAACAAGAACACGATATTAAACAGCAATTAGAAGTGAGAATACCAGAAATAAAGAAGTTGTCTTTACAGGCGGTTGATTATTTAGAACAATTAATTCATGGAGGGTAAGGTATGAAAAAGAAACTCTTATTTGTCATGAATAATTTACATTGTGGTGGAGCAGAAAAGGCACTTATTTCATTGTTTGAAATGATTGATTATGACAGGTTTGAAGTCGATCTTCTTCTCTTTAAACAAGAAGGGATGTTCTTATCAAGTGTGCCAGCTCAGGTGAATCTAGTGGAGGGGCCATCCGTGTATCATTATTTTGATGGCCGTTTTTTTCCGACGATAAAGAAATGTCTCAAAGAAAAGCGGTTTAGATTAGCATTAGCTAGAGTGATGGCCGGCTTTATTTATAAAACAGAATCAAATAAAGCGATATGTGAGCAACGGGTTTGGAAACATATAGGTGCTAATATTCGTCCATTAGAAAAAGAGTATGACGCGGTGATTGGTTATTTAGAGAAAAGTCCTATTTACTACGCGGTTGAGAAAGTAAAAGCGAATACAAAAATAGGTTTTATTCATAATGATTATCAAAAATTAGGAATGGATGAGAATTTTGATCAGCTTTATTTTGAGAAGTTACATTCAATTGTGACGGTTTCTGAAAAATGTGCCACTGTTTTAAAACGTGTTTTTCCTAGTGAGCAAGATAAAGTGAAAGTTATGTATAATATTATATCTCCAGCGGTTCTAAGGAAATTAGCAAGAAATAAAGTGGAAATAATTAAAAAAGACTTAACGATTATATCAATAGGAAGGTTAGCTTATCAAAAAGGTTATGAGCTAGCCATTTTAGCATGTGAACAACTAGTTCATAAAGGAATGAAAGTAAAGTGGTATGTTATCGGTGAAGGGGAAGAAAGGGAAAAGTTAGAACAATTAATCGCAGAAAAAAATCTGCAAGACCACTTTATTTTACTTGGGGTAAAAGAAAATCCATACCCTTACATGGAAGAGGCCGATTTGTATGTGCAAACTTCGCGGTTTGAAGGGAAGTCGATTGCGATAGATGAAGCAAAAATCTTAAGAAAGCCAATCATTGTCACGAATTTCAGTACAGTTCAAGACCAAATACAGCATAAAATAAATGGCTACATCGTCGGTATGAGCCCAAACGCAATAGCAGAGGGAATACACAATGTCTTTCATAATGAAGCCCTAAAAAATCAATTCATTAAGCAGTTATCTAGTGAGTCATTAGGAACAGAAGCTGAAATAAATAAATTATATGATTTAGTTCATGTAGGGTAGAAAGGGAACGGAAATGACTTACATCGTTTTTCTACTAGTGATATTGGGAATAGCGGTTATTCTCACGGATGTCCTGCCTATTTTTAGAGATTGGTTAAGCAGAATCCATATTGGAAGATTTCATAATGAAAATCAGTGGATGGTAGCAGCTAAAGCAATAGCTGTTAAATGGTTAACACATACGCCTAAAATGAAGGTTACTGATCAAACCCGCTTCGTTATCTTGGATATTTTGAAAGGGAATTATTCTAAGGCGACGATACAGCACTGGCAAGAGGCAGCTCTTTTATTTGGACTTTCAAGTTATTTAGAATTTAATAATAATCAAGAGGTGCAAACAAAAATTAATGAATATGTAAACAAAACGTTTGATAGTGAGGGTCAGTGGGTGAAGAAGCCTCAACATGTAGATGCGGCAATATTAGCCTATGCAGTAATGAAAATTAACTTCATTAAGGTGGAGAAGTATCAAAAAGCATTTGATTATATATGGGAACTTATTCAAGAACACATTGGAAGAGATGGGACAGTAGGGTATAGAAAATCAATGATGGACTACAGATACGTAGACACAATTGGTTTTATATGTCCTTTTTTGGTCGCTTACGGAGTGCATTTTAAGAAAGCAGAGTGTGTCGATTTAGCGATAACGCAAATCAAGGAATTTGATCTATATGGCATGATGCAAAGTCTGTATATTCCATGTCATGCGTATCATGTGTCCAATAAAATACCAATTGGATTATACGGCTGGGGAAGAGGAATGGCTTGGTATGTGATTGGTTTAATGGACGCTTGGCTTGAATTGCCACAATCCCATATGCATAAAGCGTATTTAGGGGAAAGAATAGAGCGATTAGCTGAAAGTGCTTTACAGACACAACAGGACAATGGTAGCTGGACTTGGTTAATGACAAGGAAAGAAGTAAGAGCAGATTCATCGGTCACCGCTGTTATGGCGTGGTTTTTATTGAATTGTTCAAAAGTAAATTCGCCTGTTCAACCGAATCATAATCTTGCCGCTAATAAAGCACTGAGTTATTTAAGAACCGTCACGAAAAAAAATGGAGAAGTTGACTTTTCACAAGGGGATACGAAGGATATAGGCGTTTATTCTCAATTATTTAATATAATGCCTTTTACACAGGGCTTTACGTTAAGAGCTTATTTTATAAGAAATAAGAGCTGAGAAAAACGATACTAAAAAAGAGCATACAGATATTAGTACTAACAATTTTCCATTCATTGTTAGCGGGTACCGTAACCAGTTTTATTTTTGTAAAAATAAAAAAAAGGTGTGGCTAAATTGAGCATTCATATTAAGAGATTACTAAATATCCTCAATAAAGGTGATAAAAAGAAGTTCTTAATCATCTTTTTAATGATGATAGTTGCCGCATTATTGGAAACAATTGGTATAGGTTTGATTGTTCCCTTTGTTGGGGTTATTACTAATCCAGGAATGATTGAATCGAATAAAATACTGTCGTTCTTTTACCAGTCATTTCAATTTCAAACAGAAGGCAGCTTCGTTCTATTTCTAGTTGCTATCCTTTTTTCTATTTTTGTACTGAAAAACATCTATTTACTTTTCTTTTTCCATATTCAATACAAAGTAATTTTTAATCAACAGATTAAATTAGCAAGAACCTTATTTGCCACCTATTTAAGAAAACCCTATACCTTTCACTTGCAACGAAATACAGCCGATTTACTTAGAAATGTAAATGGCGAAATACCGAAAGTATTTCAAGGCATTATTTTATCAGTGTTTCATTTATTAACTGAGGTGTTTGTTGTAATTTGCATAGTAGCTTTACTTATTTACACAGCACCTTATATCACTTTGGCGGCTACTTTGCTGTTAGGTCTCAGTATCTTTCTGTTTTTTAGGGTATTTAAAGGCAAAATTAGTGATTTAGGAAAAGAGCAGCAACGTGTTGGTGGCATGATGATTAGGTGGGTAAACCAAGGTTTAGGTGCAAGTAAAGAGTTAAAGGTCTCAGGTAATGAAGATTTTTTTATCAATTCATATAGTAGTCATAGCAAGATACAAGCTAGGAATAATAAGTATATGAAAATGCTAGAGCAAGTTCCGAGGCTTTTTATAGAAACGTTATTAGTAAGTATCGTATTGTTAATGATAGCGATGATCCTGTTTCAAGGAACCAATACTGCTGAAGCAGTGTCTATCTTGGCACTTTTTGCGATGGCTGCTTTTCGGTTAATGCCATCTATTAACCGGATGATCAATATGATCACAACGATACGTTATAGTTTACCTGCATTAACGGTTATTTATGAAGATATAAGTTCTAGTATTAGTGAACGAGTGGAAGAGCATGAAACGGTTGATGAATTGGTCCTTGAGAAGGGAGGACCCATTTTTAAGAAATCTATTCAATTAATCGATATCTCTTTCAAATATCCTAATCAACAAGAATATTCAATAAAAGATGTTTCATTAAGAATACCTATCGGTCAATCAGTAGCTTTTGTCGGGGAGTCTGGAGCTGGAAAAACAACGCTTGTCGACATTATACTAGGCGTCTTAGAACCTGGCAAAGGGAAGTTGCTCATCGATCACCATCCACTTGAGAAAATTAAGAAATCATGGCAGCAGAATATCGGTTACATTCCACAAACGATTTTTTTATCTGATGATAGTATTCGCCATAATATTGCTTTTGGTATGAACACAGACTGTATTGACGACCAAGAAGTATGGAGAGCTTTAGAACAGGCACAATTGAAGGAATTTGTTGAAGGTTTGCCCGAACAATTAGATACATCGGTTGGTGAAAGAGGGGTAAGGTTGTCTGGTGGGCAAAGACAAAGAATTGGAATTGCAAGGGCACTATATCATGATCCTGAAATTTTGTTCATGGATGAAGCTACGTCAGCATTAGATAATGAAACAGAACAAGGAATTATGAAATCAATTGATCAATTGAAAGGTGAAAAAACGTTAATCATTATTGCCCATCGTTTAAGTACGATTGAGAACTGTGATGTTGTGTTTAAGATAAAGAATGGAAGACTGCAGTCAACTACTCACAATGAAGCTGAGATGCAAACATCATAAGGAATAGCATTGTGTAATAAAAAATGAAGCAGGTGATTAATGATGGGTAGGAAAAAAATATGTATCATCACGACTACTTCTATAACAATTCGATGCTTTTTAATTGAGCAGCTAACCTTTCTTACTAGCCATGGGTATGATGTGACGGTTGTGTGTGACCGCGATGTGAGTTTAAATAAGGATCTCCCCGCAAACATACGATATTATCCAATTACGATGAAAAGAGGAATGGCTAGTTTCGGTGTTATACATAGTATCTATGCTCTGTCACTCTTTTTCCATAAAGAGCGATTTGATATGGTGCAATATTCAACACCAAATGCAGCTCTTTATGCCTCTGTTGCTAGTTGGTTAAATTCAGTACCTGTCAGATTGTATTGTCAATGGGGGATACGATATGTAGGATTCAAAGGCATACGAAGAGGCTTGTTTAAAGGGATTGAAAAGTTAGTTTGTATTCTATCTACGGTAGTAGAGCCAGATAGTTATGGGAACCTTCAGTTTAGTCATCAAGAGAAGTTATATTCAGCTAACAAAAGTCGAACGATTTGGAACGGGAGTGCCAACGGAGTTGATTTTACACGTTTTAATTTCTTGAAAAAGAAGTTATGGAATAAGGAAATAAGAGCCAAGTACAAGATCAAAGATTCAGATATTGTATTTGGCTTTTTTGGTCGTCTCCATAGAGATAAAGGGATTACCGAATTATTAACAGCATTTAATCAACTATCTGAAAAAAATAGCCACATAAAATTATTGATTGTTGGACCTAAAGAGCAGACGAATTTGGACTCAGAATTAATGAAGAAGTCAATTGCGAATGAAGCAATTATCTTTTGTGATTATACGGATGAAATAGAAAAGTATTATGCGGCCCTAGATGTATTTGTTTTACCTAGTTATCGAGAAGGTTTTGGAACAGTAGTGATTGAGGCAGGGGCAATGGGAGTTCCTGTAATCGTGACAAATATTCCAGGACCAACAGATGCGATGAAAGAAGGAGTAACCGGAATCATTGTGGAGAAAGGAAATATTCAAGACTTAGAGCACGGAATGAAACGTATGTTAAATCCTTCGTTAAGAGAACAAATGAGCTTAGCTGCTATCCCGTTTGTTCAACAACATTTTGAGCAACAAACTTTCTTGCAACACATTTTAAGTGATAGAAATCGCTTAATCGCTGAATCTAGGTTAGGAAAAGAGGTTGAATATGGGTAGAGCGAAGCCGAAAGTATCGATTATTATGGGCATATATAATTGTTCTTTGACGTTAGAAGAAGCCATTTATTCGTTGTTTGATCAAACCTTTCAAGATTGGGAGTTAATAATGTGCGATGATGGCTCAACAGATGAAACCTTTAAAATTGCCTCTTCCTTTGCAAAAAGGTATGAAAATATTCATGTACTTCATCATAAGCAAAATAAGGGGCTAGCTCATTGTTTAAATGCTTGTTTAAAAAAGGCTAAAGGTGAATATATTGCAAGACAGGATGGGGATGACAGGTCAAGACAAGAACGATTAGAGAAGGAAGTTGACTTTTTAGATAATCATCAGCAATTTGACATTGTTAGTACGGGAATGAATTTTTTTGATGATCATGGTTTTTGGGGGCACATACAGTTACAAGAACGGCCAAACGCTTTTGACTTTATCCCACAAACGCCTTTTTGCCATGCACCATCAATGTTTCGTAGGCAAGCTATTTTAAAGGTGGACGGTTACGATGTGACTAAAAAGACGTTACGAGTCGAGGATTATCATCTTTGGTTTAAAATGTACGCAAACGGTTCTAGAGGCTACAATTTGCAGGAGATTTTATACGAAGTTAGAGATGATCGAGACGCAATCAAAAGAAGAAAATACTCAATGAGGTTAAGAGAGTCCTATGTAAGATTAGTAGGATACAAGATGTTAAAGTTACCACTTCACACTTACTTTTATGCCATGCGACCTTTAATAGTTGGGTTAGTTCCTGTGCAAATGTATAAATATATACGTAAGTTTAAATATAATCAAGTTTGAATCGGGATTCTTAGTTTTGAAAGGGGAGCAGTATGAGTGCGATTGCAGGGATTATTCATTTCAATCAAGAGCCTGTCTTGAAAGAAATGGGGTACGCGATCATGAAACATTTCAGTTCATTTCCGGCAAATGACGTTCAACAATTATATCATAATGGGTTGTTTTTCGGTTGTCATGCACAATGGTTAACACCGGAATCAATTGGTGAAGTATTACCTTTTTATGATCGTGAACGTAAGCGGATTATTGTGGTGGATGCGATAATCGACAATCGGGAAGAGCTCCTAGACTTATTCCGTATTAGTAAAAGTCATAGAAAACGAATTCCTGATAGCCAAATCATATTAATGGCTTATGACAAATGGGAGGAAGAATGTCCCAAGTATTTAATCGGTGACTTTGTCTTTATGATATGGGATGAAAACAAAAAAAAGTTGTTTGGAGCAAGGGATTTTTCCGGTGGACGCACATTATATTATTTTCGAGCTTCTGAGCGTTTTGTATTTAGTACATTGATTCAACCTCTTTTTAAGCTACCATACATTAAAAAGCAGCTAAACGAACAGTGGCTTGCTGAATATTTAGCGATTGCAGGGATGGTAGATGTGGTAGATACTCAATCTACTCCTTATGTGAACATTCAACAAATACCACCCTCTCATAGTCTAACAGTTGAAAGAAATCAAACGAAGTTGACAAGGTATTGTCATTTGGGAAAAGATAAGAAAATGATTTTTAAAAAGAATGATGAGTATGTCGAAGCATTTCAGGAGGTCTACCAACAAGCTGTCACTGCACGATTGAGAACAAATAAAAAAGTGGGTGCCCAATTAAGTGGTGGCCTTGATTCTGGTTCAGTTGCCGCATACGCTCAAAAGCAATTAACGAAACAAGATAGAAGCTTACATACTTTTAGCTATATACCATCAAAGGACTTTGAGGATTTTACACCGAGAAACATCATGACCAATGAAACGCCTTATATCCAATCAACATTACAGTATATAGGGGGCATTCAAGAGCATTTTCTTGATTTTGACGGAAGGGATTCTTACTCTGAAATCGACTCATTTTTAGAAATGATGGAAATGCCTTATAAATTCTTTGAGAATTCATTCTGGATGAAAGGGATTTTTGAAAAGGCTGATCAGCAAGGGGTGGGCATTTTATTAACAGGAGGACGGGGAAATCTAAGTGTTTCTTGGGGAAGTGCTCTTGAGTATTATGTTACGTTATTTAAAAGGTTAAAATGGTGCAAGTTAAACACAGAATTAAACCATTTTAGTCAACGTACAGGAGGACCTCGTTATCGGCTTTTACCAAAAATAATCAAAAAAAGTCTACCAAAATTATCGGCGAATAAGGTGAGTCCTTATCCTTTGATTCATCCAGGATTTGCAAAGAGAACAAAAGTTTACGAGAAATTGAGAAGTTATGGTTTTGATCAATCTGGCTGGTTTCGTTTAAATAACATCTATAAAGAGAGAGAACATCACTTTGAAGATCTATTTCATTGGAATGCTACCAACACGGTATCAACTAAGCTATCGCTGCAGCATTCATTATGGAAACGTGACCCTACGAATGACTTGAGGGTCATTAGATTTTGTTTATCATTACCTGAAAGTCAATACGTCCAGAATGGTTATGAACGTTCTCTAATTAGAAGAGCTACCAAAGATTTATTGCCTGATCAAGTAAGGTTGAATCAACGTATAAAAGGTGTGCAGGGTGCAGATTGGGTTCATAGAATGAAAAATCAGTGGGATTTTCTTATTAATGAACTGGAGGAGATGCTCACAGACCCAATTAGTTCTCTCTATTTAAATAACGAATTAATCAAAGAAATTCTACCGACGTTAAAAGGAAATGTTAAACCAAATTTTATCTTAGACCCTCATAGCAAGATAGTGATGAGAAGCATTATTGTTCATCGCTTTTTAAAACAATTGGAAAGGAGGTGAGTACGTTGAAAAATGAATGGGTGAAACCTACATTAGAAATGCTAGATATTTCCTTAACCATGGCACAAACAACTAATGGTCCTTTTACAGATGAGGCATATGTACCTGGAGAGTGGTCAGAAGACCCTCGTTTTACACCGAGCTAATATACAAAACCCACAAGCGCCACCCCGTAGGGAGCGAAGCATAATTTTCGGGAGCGACGAGTGAAACTCCATGTTCGCACTAACTTTTATACAAAATGGATTCATATGTGAAAGTTATTGTTCAGCCCTTATTTACTAAAAATGAGGGCTTTTTTATCGTTGACATTGTTCGTTATTAAGAATAAAATAAATATAAGAACAGATCGTTAGCCAAATCTCCACATTTATTGATTTGTATAATGGAGGTTATTTTTTCGGATGAAAAGTTCTTAATAAAGAACAAATTTAACTACTTATATGTTAATTGAAGGGGGTCCCAGAGTTTAACCATGACCTTTAACTACCAAGCATTTGGGTTGAAAATTGCTAGTGAAATGTGTCTATCTGAGTTAATAAGTATCGGAAGAACCCAACAGCCAGATGTTGAAATAAAACTAGAGAATATGGAGGATGAATGGAATAAGCAATACCAGAAGGGTGAATACTTTATTGTTAGACCGAATTTTATCTTTTTTAAAATCCCGAAGGTAGCCTTGTTCTGTATAAAAAATGGAAATGAAATGAAGGTTTCACCATTTAAAGGAGTGTCAGAAGAGCATCTCAGACTCTATATCTTAGGAACCTGTATGGGTGCTTTATTATTACAAAGAAAGATACTTCCTTTACATGGAAGCACACTCGCTATTAATGGGAAAGCATACGCAATTATAGGTCATTCAGGCGTAGGGAAATCAACATTAGCAACAAACTTATTGGCAAACGGTTGTCAGCTTTTGAGTGATGATGTGTCGCCAATTACCTTTAACGAACAAGGCCATCCAGTTGTTATTCCAGCGTATCCTCAGCAAAAATTATGGCAAGAAAGCTTGGAGAAATTAGGTAAATCTAATCATGGACTCAGACCGATTGTGCAAAGAGAGTCAAAATTTGCAGTTCCGGTAAGAGAACAATTTAAAGAAGAGCCCCTACCTTTAGCAGCTGTTTTCGAACTAGTGAAATCAGAAGTAGGGGAATTACAAGTGAAAAAGGTACAACGGTTGGAGAAGCTATCTATTTTATATACTCATACGTACCGACATTTTCTTTTGCAAGAACTACAGTTAACAAGTTGGCATTTTCAGACGATGACACAGATTGCTCAACATATAAAGATGTACTCTTTGCACAGACCATTATCAGCATTTACGGTAGAAGAACTTACAGAGTATATCTTAATACGTACAAATAAGGAGGTAGTAGTGACATGAATGATAACGTCATGAAAAGTAACGTCGTTTATCAGCAAGTACAAGGAACGATTGTCTCAAATATGGATGGAGAGAAAGTGATGCTGAGTATAGAAAATGGTAAGTATTATAATTTGGGAGAAATAGGTGGCGAAATTTGGGACCTGTTAGAGAGACCTTTAACATTAGAGAGTTTAGTAGAGAAATTAGTTAATAGATATGAGATATCGCTTTCAAAATGTTCAGAAGAGGTGCAGGGGTTTCTGGACGAATTGAAGGAGCAAAACTTGATTGAAGTGAAATAAAGTTAGGAGATACTACAATTTGAAATGGGGGTAGGTGATGAGTAAGCTAAAACATTTTATAGCTCTAGAACGCTCAATGAAGCTGTTATTAATAGAAGCCTATTACTATTTAGGCTGGGCAAGGATGAAGAAGCTCATTCCTTTTCAAAAGCTTGTAAAGACGATGGAGATGAGAATAGGGGAAACCACAGTTCATGTAAATGTAGAACAAAAAGGGATTTGTAGGGACATTTCATGGGCAATTCATATAATGAGTTCCTACACGTTTTGGGAAAGTGAGTGTTTAGTAAAAGCCCTTGCTGCTATGAAAATGCTTGAAAGAAGACAAATTGAAAGTACGCTTTATTTAGCTACAGGTAAGGATGAAAAAGGTTCACTTGTTGCACATGCTTGGTTAAGAAGTGGTTCATTTTACATTTCTGGAGCAGAAGGAAAAGATCAATTTACGGTCATCGCTAAATTTTCGAAAGAGATAAGTCCGATTGCATAGTGAGGAGGGATGAAAATGGAACTCACGCTTGATAAAAATTCGATTTCTAAAGAATTACTTTTCATCTTAGATTTGATTTGTGATAAAAAGAGCGATAGTTACGAAGAGGTTGATTGGGAAGAATTTCTTATACATACTCAACATCACCGGGTATATCCATTGCTTTATTCGAAGGTGAAGCAACTCGAACATATGATTCCTGATTTTGTGAGACAATCCCTTTATTCTGATTATAAACATAACATTTTTCAAATGCTTCGCCTACGTGCAGAAATGAGTGGGATTCATGAACTGTTTTTTGAGGTGCAGATTCAAACGCTTTTTCTAAAAGGTCCGATATTAGCAGAAGAGCTTTATGGTGATTTGTCGTTAAGAACATGCAGTGATATCGATCTTCTCATTCCATTAAATCAATTAGAATATGCAGAATCACTCCTAATAAATCTTGGTTATGAAAAAGATGATTATATTGAAACGGTATTAAATGATTGGCGTTGGCGGCATCACCATGTTACTTATTATCATCCTATAAAAAAAATCAAAGTAGAAGTACATTGGCGCATGCATCCTGGCCCGGGGAAAGAGCCTACTTTTGATGTGTTATGGGAGAGAAGAAGAGTAGATAAAATAACAGGAACCGCTGTCTATTATTTAGGAAGAGAGGACTTGTTTCTATTTTTAACAGCCCATGGGGCTAGACATGGTTGGTCGAGGCTACGGTGGTTAACAGATATGTATTATTTAAGCGAACAAGATTTGGATTGGTCCCTTCTTTATAAGCTTTTTCAGGTTTATAGTAGTCCACATCTTTGCGGTCAAGTTCTCATCTTATTATCTCATCTATTAGATATGAAGCTTCGAGAAGAAATGAATCCTTTTATCAGTCGGAAGGCACTTAGGTTAGCACAAGAAGCTCTTTTTTATCTTGAGAATAGAGTACAGTTACATACTAAACCGCTAGCTATAGAAGTGGCCAATTATCATAAAAGATATTTGGTGAGACTCATGTCTTTTAAGCAGCTTTCATTGTTTGCTTTAAGTACGTTACATCCATTTCCAGAAGATGCACAAACTTTACCTTTACCAGTTCGATTGCATTTTTTATATTTTCCTTTAAGACCGTTTTTATGGATATGGCGTAAATCGAGAAAGGTTGCCGTCACGTAGGGGGAGTGCTCATGAAGGATATTATTTATTTTGTAAAGAAAATTCATGCTTATTCAGGAAGGGTTCTTTATCTAAATTTGACTGCGAGTGCACTTATGAGTTTATTAGAAGGGCTAGCTATCGTTTTGCTTATTCCAATGATTAGCTTAACTGGTCTGATAGTATTTAATCTTGAAGGAACTCCACTAATTGGTATTCAAGATGTGTTTCAAAGTGTACCAGCTCAAATGGCTTTGCCGCTAGTTTTACTGTTGTTTATCTTCATTGCAATTGGCCAAAATGTATGTAATCGACAGTTACATATTCGCAATACGAAAATACAATTTGGTTTTTTGCGCCATTTACGCGTCCAAATGTATGAAGTTTTATTATATACGAAATGGAATTTCTATGTGAAAAATCGTAAGTCAGATGTCATTCACTTATTAACAAGTGAAGTATCTAAGGTAAGTGCGGGAACTTATTATTTCTTACAATTTTTGGCATCCTTTATATTTACTTTTATACAAATAGGTCTCGCTTTTTGGCTCTCACCAAGTATTACTGTTTTTGTTTTATTAAGTGGACTTCTATTACTTTTTTTAAATCGAAAATTTCTAAGACGTTCTCTCGAGCTAGGAAAACGTAATTATGTTTTAGGGAAAGAGTATTTAGCAGGAATAACCGATCAAATTAATGGGATTAAAGATATAAAAAGCAATACATTAGAATCATCAAGGCTCAGTTGGTACAAAAAAATTACAAAAGATATTGAAAAGGAGCAAGTTGATTATACCGTTATTAAATCGACTTCACAGTTTTATTATAAAGTAGCATCTGCCCTGTTTACGGCTGTTTTTATCTATTTGGCTATCTCCTTATTTCAAGCTCAATTAGCTCAATTAATGCTAATAATCGTTATTTTTTCGAGGCTTTGGCCAAGCGTCATGAATATTCAAAGTTCCGTTGAGCAAATTTTAACGACATTACCTGCATTTAAAGCAGTTAATAACATGCAATCTGAGTGTAAGCGTGATAAAGAGTTTTCCGAATTAGCTGCAACAACGCCACTAGAATTAAATGATGGCATCGAGTGTAGAGAGGTTTATTTCGGCTATGATGAAAAGCAGTATGCACTAAAAAATATAAACGTAAAAATTAAAGCGAATCAGATGACCGCAGTTGTTGGTCGATCGGGAGCTGGAAAAAGTACGCTCATTGATATTGTAATCGGACTCCATAAACCACAAAAAGGCTCAGTCATCATTGATGGCATAATTCGTACGGATGAAATGCTCTATTCGATGAGAAAAGCGATTAGTTATGTTCCTCAAGAACCTTTTTTATTTAATGCTAGCATAAAAGATAATTTGCAATTAGTGCTAACCGATGCCAATGAAGAGGAGATGTGGGAGGCCCTACATTTTTCATCAGCTGAGGATTTTGTTCGGAAATTACCTGATGGTTTAGATACGATTATTGGAGATCGAGGAATTAAACTTTCAGGAGGAGAACGTCAACGTATAGTACTTGCACGAGCCATATTAAAAAAACCTTCCATTTTAATTTTAGATGAAGCAACAAGTTCATTAGATACAGAAAATGAAGCTAATATACAAGCGGCTATTGAACGTTTAAAAGGAAGAATGACGATTATCGTCATTGCTCATCGATTATCAACGATTCGAAATGCTGATCAGGTTATTGTATTGGATGAAGGACAGGTTGTACAAAATGGTCGTTTCGGTACTCTTTCTCAAGAGAAAAAGAGCACCTTTCAACTACTTCTACAAAACCAATTAAAGGCGACATTATAAATACAAAATGAAGATGGGGGCGTAACAAAAGGGATTGAAAATAAGGAGCATGCATGATTTGTTCCAGAGCCATGGTAGAGCAATAATGGCCCTTTTCCACCAAAAGATAGAGTGAAAGGACTATGGGAATATGAAGGGATTCAACAATATGTAAGTGCAGGTCTTGGTAGTAGTCGCTATATTCCATTCTTCAATTTCCGTTTTTTAAATCTGCCCGAATTAATCTAAATAGAAAAAAACGAGTGACAGTAATATATTAATTGACTAATAGTAAGGATTAGATTATATTCGTTATAAAGAACTCGTATAAACTTTTTATCTTTATAACGAACAAAGGGAGAACTGCCCAATTTTATTAAGGAAAGGTGGTGAGAGTATGAAAAAAAATTGGAAGTCACTATCATTAGAAGTATTAGATGTAAGCTTGACGATGAAAAAGAACCCGCCAACAAAGCCTACAGATCCAACGGATCCGACAGACCCGACGGATCCATTAGATAGCTAGGGAAATGATTACTTCTGTAGGACTCTTATCTGTTAGATGAGGGTCCTCTAGTCTAATGGTAGAATGAGAAAGGAGAATTGCTCCGTGTTTGAAATCGTACAGCATTCAAAGCAACAAAAGAAATTCGCATCCATTTGGGAACATGCCTGTGAAAAAAATGGATGGGAAAATGATTCATATCGAAATGATGCCGTTCGTTATAATTTGCTCATATCTAATCGTTATCCATTTCTTCCAAAGAAAGCGATTGGAACGGTTGAATTTATTCCATTCGATCCTTTACATAAAAATAGTACGGTAGAAGGAGAAGGGCGCTCCAAATTTTCACATTACCCAGATATTAAGGCAAACCAAAAAAAAACTTGGGAAATCGATAAATTATGTCTTCATGAATCCTATCAGAGACAAGGACATTTTAAGCGTTTTATGGAGGTATTTTATGATCACGCATTACACTATGAACCAATATATTATATTGGGTTAATGGAAAAGAAATTTTACCGAATGATCAAAATCCTATATAAATTAGCGGTGGAACAAAGAGGTGAAGAGCTAGTTGGGACAGGGCAGACTTTAGTTCCAGTGGTACTTAAAATTGGAGAGATCATGGAAAACAAAAAAATGGTTGAGAGGATATTAAGAGAAGCAAAGTAATCTAATAAATAATATTGCAGTTAAATAAGAAGGCAGAGTATTTGCTTATTTAATAATGTCCTCTTGATTAGAAGCTCGTTCACCTGTGAACCTTCTTCCGAAATGGCAAACAAACCTTAGGTATGAACCTTATCACAAATCATAACTATTAAAAGTATCCAACTCTGAATAGGGTTTATTTCTATAATAGTAAAATTATTATATTTATTGTATGTTCATTGAAACCTTTCTCCATTTTCAAAACCCGCCTGTAAAAAATCTATCCCCATTCCCACAGAGTCCTACGAAGAAGAGCATATGGATAATAATAGTACACTATCAAGCGGAAACCCGTGAGACATAGTGGCAGAGCTGAGAACCAGCGGCGAAGCCGATTAGCTCAGCACCACGTAATTGTCGCGCAGCATGATTTTCGGTAGCGACGAGTAGAACTCCGCCTATCATCTTTTGGACACTTTCATACAAAACTTCCTCAAGTAACCCTCATCCATTAAATAAAATCCTCATAAACTTTGTGAAATAGTGGAAATAGCTTATCTATAGGTTTCATAAGCCGTTTATCAGGTTAAACAAAAAGTAGAAACACATCAAAAGGAGGAATTTAGAATGGAACAAACAAAGTGGAAAGGTCGTTGGAACCAAATGAAAGGTGAGGCTAAAAAGAAATGGGGTAAATTAACAGACGATGACTTACAACAAGTGGATGGTGATAAAGATAAATTAATTGGTAAAGTACAAGAAAGATACGGAATCACAAAAGAAGAAGCCAAAAAAGATGTAGATAGCTGGAATTAAACGTTATTTAAAGGGATTAACAATTCGTTACGTAACGAATTGATGATATAGATATGGGAGCTGTAAGATTGGATGAGAAATTCTAATGTTACAGCTCCTTTGTTTTTAGAGGAGGCTAGAAGAATAAAGGATTGATTCATTCATTCATATGGTTTTTATGAGAGGCACGACTATAAGGAGCGCTCACTTTAGTAGCTGAGCAATAAAACGCCAACCTTACTCGGCTTTTTTGGCATGTTGTTCATAATTATTGACACTATACATACAAATAGGTAGCGAAGGAGGGATGCTAATGATAAATCCTGAAGAATTAATCAAACAAATAAAGGAACTACAGGAAAAATTTAAGGAAACGATGCAAACATCACCATATCCGCTTTATCGTCATTATGGCAAGATTGAAAGATATGAAGAAATTCCAGTTACAGTTCCTGAACAAAGACAGCTAAATCAACCAGGTGTAGATGCCTTAATGGTACCATTGCCTATTCTTGAAAACCCTCATTATAAAGGTAGTGAAAAGCTGAGTAATAAAGTGGCACTTATAACGGGAGGTGACAGTGGGATAGGCGCGGCGGTTGCTATTGCTTTTGCAAAAGAAGGAGCAGATATTGCTATTTCTTATCTTAATGAGCATGAGGATGCACATCGAACGAAAAGGCGAGTAGAAGAATTGGGAAGAGAGTGTCTTTTATTACCTGGAGATGTAAGGGAAAAAAAACAAAGTATAGATATTGTTACGCAAACGGTTAAGCGTTGGGGCAAAATTGATATTTTAGTGAACAATGTAGGTATTCAATTTCAGCAAAAGGAATTGACTGATATTACTGACGAACAATTTGATGATACATTTAAAGTAAATATTTACTCACATTTTTATACGACAAGAGCAGCTTTACCATATATGAAAGCAGGGAGTTCCATAATTGGCACCACATCTGTCGTCACATATAATGGTGAAGAACAAATGATTGATTATACGGCTACAAAGGGAGCAATTGTTGGATTTACACGAGCTTTAGCTAAAAATGTCGTGGATAAGGGCATTCGTGTCAATGCCGTTGCACCTGGTCGAATATGGACACCACTTATTCCAGCAAGTTTTACGGCTGATCAGGTGGCGATTTTTGGCTCGCAAAATCCGATGAAACGTGTGGCTCAACCATTTGAGCTTGCTCCGACGTACGTTTATTTAGCTTCTGATGATTCAAGGTTTGTTACGGCACAAGTACTACATGTAGATGGCGGAGAATCAACCAATTCTTAATGGAGGAGAAGATGGAATGAAGTTTCAATTTAACCCTGAGTTGACTTTACTATTAAGTAATCAACCAGGTCTTGTGACGATGACGTATTTAAATCATTCATGGAAGATGCAAAAAATTGGACCAAGACCTCCTTTTTATCGTAATCCATCCTATCAAAGTAATTTTCCACTTATTTAAAACAAAGAAAGATCCTTTATCTATTCCGAAAAATCAGTTAATCTAGCTATAATAGATAAACTGATTTTTTTTGAGGGGTGAGTTAGTGTTACGTATATCTTGCATTCAAATGGAAGTTATTCCGGCAAATCCTCAGGCTAACCGCGAACGTGTTGAGAAATGGGTTGTTGATGAGTTAAATAAGAATGAAAAACCTGATATCCTTGTCTTGCCTGAAATGTGGACAACAGGTTATCGGTTAGAAGCACTTAAAGAAATCGCTGATACACCTAATGGGGTTACGTATCAATTTTTAAGTAGACTTGCAAAATCATATGGTGTTCATATCATTGGCGGCTCGATTGCGGTTAAGGAAGGGTCCGATATTTATAATCGCTCTCTCGTTTTTAATCGTGAAGGTGAACTCGTTTATCAATATGATAAAGTCCATTTAGTGCCGATGTTAAATGAGCCAGCTTACTTAAGTGCGGGACAAAAGAAAGGACAGGTTTTTACGTTAGATGGTAATAAAATGGGTCTAATCATTTGTTATGACTTACGTTTTCCAGAGTTATCAAGATCACTAGCGTTACAAGGGGTACAAGTCCTTTTTATTGTTGCCCAATGGCCAGAAGTAAGGTTTAAGCATTGGAATATTTTACAGCAAAGTCGTGCGATTGAAAATCAACATTATGTGGTCTCGTGTAATGGTATCGGTGAAGATCAAGGGACGATTTTTGCGGGACGATCAAAAGTGATTGACCCTTGGGGGAATATTTTAGTTGAAGGTACAGCAAATAAAGAGCAGACTCTGTCTTCTCAAATCGATTTAGAGAAAGTAGTAAAGATAAGAAATGATGTACCTGTATTCGAAAGTAGAGTGCCACATTTATATTAAAGATTACCTGTCAAAGCGATCGATGGATGCCTTGGCAGGTTTTATTTCAAATAAAAAGGTCATTTTTAATTTCTGAGTACATAAAAGATATAAATAAAAGACATCAATTTCAAACACTCACATATATTGTATTATTCCGACTTATCAAATTTGAATACTTGTATAAGTGGAATAATTGATTAGCTGGAGAGGTGAGAAAGGCATGTTTATTATCTTAAATGTATGTATAATGCTTGTCCTTATTTTGGGTTTATATTGGATGCAGCGCAATCATATTTCTTTTTCAAAAAGAGTATTTACAGCTTTAGGAGTAGGTATACTGTTTGGTCTAGGTTTACAATGGGTTTATGGAGCATCTTCAGAAATTATAGCTGAGACATCGAATTGGTTTAACATTGTTGGAACAGGTTACATTCGCTTTTTACAAATGATTGTTATGCCTCTTATCTTTGTATCCATCTTAGCAGCTTTTACGAAAATGACATTGACTAAAAATGTAGGCAAAATTAGTGTTCTCATACTAGCTGTTTTGGTTGGGACGACTGCAATTGCAGCGGCTGTAGGTATTGCTACGTCTGTGGGTTTTAACTTAGAAGCGATTGAAATTGAACAAGGAGAAGCGGAGCAAGCACGAGGTATTTCATTAGAAGAAAATTATACAAATAACGTAGAAGGTTTAAGCTTCCCTCAACAAATCATTCAATTGTTGCCTGCTAATCCTTTCTTAGATTTTACTGGTGCGCGCTCAACATCGACTATTGCGGTCGTTATATTTACTGTGTTTTTAGGTATTGCTTACTTAGGGGTTCGGCGGAAAGAGCCCGAGAAAGCGGAAACCTTTGCAAATCTAATAGGTTCTATTCACGCAATTATCATGCGAGTCGTTACATTCATATTACGTTTAACCCCATATGGCGTTTTAGCGATTATGACTCGGACAGTTGCAACAAGTGATTTGACTGCGATTGCAAGTCTAGGGAAATTTGTCGTCGCTTCATATGTAGCTTTAGCTGTTATGTTTATTATTCATTTATTATTATTACTCTTTTCAGGCTTGAATCCTATCACTTATGTAAAAAAAGCATTTCCAGTATTAGCGTTTGCTTTTACTTCTCGTACTAGTGCTGGAGCATTACCCTTAAATATTGAGACGCAAAGAAAATTAGGTGTTCCCGAGGGGACGGCGAATTTTGCTGGTTCTTTTGGTTTATCAATCGGACAAAATGGTTGTGCAGGTATTTATCCAGCAATGTTAGCGGTTATGATTGCTCCCACAATTGGAATTAATCCTTTAGATCCTGGTTTTATTCTTATGTTAATTTTAGTTGTGGCTATTAGTTCTTTTGGCGTAGCTGGTGTAGGTGGAGGAGCGACGTTTGCGGCACTTTTAGTTTTATCAGCCCTCGATATGCCAATTGCTTTAGCAGGATTGTTAATATCTGTTGAACCCCTTATAGATATGGGGCGTACAGCAGTGAATGTGAGCGGGAGTATGACAGCAGGTACATTGACAGGGAAATGGACGAAAGAATTAGATGAGACGATTTATAATGATCCTACTCAACAGCTCGAAACAAATGAGATTTAAAACTTGATGGCTAAATGAATAAATCTATCTATGAAATAGGGCGCTAAAGAATTGAATCTTTAGCGCCCCTATACTTTATAATCATAATACAATCGGTTTTAAACCGTTGCTTTTTGAAGTTTATCAATAAATTTCAGTGAGCGACCTGTTCCAATGGCAACAGATTCTAAAGGATTAGGTGCTAAGTGAACAGGAACAGAAATTTCGTTTGATAACCAATCCTGCATCCCATTTAATAATGCACCACCACCAGTTACCATAACACCACGGTCAACAATGTCTCCACTTAATTCAGGAGGGCAGTTTTCCAACGTTGCACGAATAGCTTCAAGCAAGTGAATCATATTTTCGTGTAAGGCAGCTTGAATCTCAGTTGAAGCTAATTCAAGTGTTTTCGGTAAGCCATTAACTAAATCACGACCACGAACTTCCATTGTTAATTCCTCGTGCTCGATTGGTGTATAACCAATCTCCATTTTTATTTGCTCGGCAGTGCGTTCTCCAATTAACACATTGTATTG
This sequence comes from Alkalihalobacillus pseudalcaliphilus, assembly GCA_001038565.1. Lineage (GTDB taxonomy): Bacteria > Bacillota > Bacilli > Bacillales > Bacillaceae_D > Alkalihalobacillus > Alkalihalobacillus pseudalcaliphilus. The sequence continues at coordinate 122,000 of LFJO01000006.1, read as the reverse complement.
TTTACGTACATATTGAATAATCGCATCATCGAGTTTATCTCCACCTATTCTTACTGAATTACAGGAAACAACTCCTCCAAATGAGATAATTGCCACTTCTGTTGTACCTCCACCAATATCTACCACAACATTGGCTATCGGTTCACTTACTGGTAAGTCTGAACCAATCGCTGCTGCTACAGGTTCCTCAATGATATGCACATTTTTTGCACCACAACTTCTAACCGCATCTAAAATTGCTCGACGCTCTACAGATGTTGAGCCAGATGGAGCACAAACGACAACATTTGGCTTACGCATTGATAACCCTAGTTTTTTGCTAGCTTTTTTCATAACCGCTCTTAACATATCACTTGTAACATCAAAATCAGCAATGACACCGTCACGTAATGGACGAACGGCAATGATGTTTGCTGGTGTTTTACCGACCATATTTTTAGCTTCTGTACCAACGGCAAGAACTTCTTTCGTTTCTGTATTTAATGCCACAACGGAAGGTTCGTTAATGACAATTCCTTTGTCCTTCGTATAAACAAGTAAATTCGCTGTACCTAAGTCTATTCCAATTTCTGCAGTAGACCACATAATTAGCACCAACTTTTCTATTAGTAGTTTCTAATTTGTCATTTTAACAACTAATTTGTCAGCTTAATAGAGTCCTACAGGCTATCTTCTATGTAAGATTATGAGAACAATATGGGATTATTTTTTAAGAAATAAGGGATAGAGGAATATTATACCAGAATAAAGAGAGGGCTGAGTCTTTTTGACTAGTTCTATTTCCTTTCAAAAAAAGGAACCCCACTTACCTTACAAGGTAGTGGAGTTCAAATATAAAGGGGGTGAGGAATAAAGATGCATTTAATCTTCACTCGTTCAATTATGGTATACCCGCTGCTCAAAATTTAAAACCAATTTAATTAAATTTATTTTNAAAGTTTTTATTAATTATAATGGATTTAATGACTCAATTAGAGTGGAGGGGGATTCATGGTTACGGGAGATACACGAGAGTGTGGCATTATTTTATTTGATGGGGTCTGTAATGTGTGCAATAAATTCGTCGACTTTATGCTCAAACATGATAAACATCAATTCTATAAGTTTGCGTCTATTCAATCTGACATTGGTCAACAGCTTATCAAGCAACACAAAGTGAACCGAAATATTGACTCCGTTATCGTAATCGAAGCGAATCAGGCTTTCCTACACTCTGATGCTATAGTGAAGATTATTCCAAAGTTAAGTTGGTATTGGCAGTGGGCAAGAGTATGGAAAGTGTTACCTAAAAATATTAGAGATAGCTTATATCGATGGTTTGCGAAAAATCGTTACCGCTTTTTTGGTCAAAAATCGAGTTGCCGTCTACCTACTAAAAAGGAACGGGAAAGGTTCTTATAAATTCAAAAGCAGGGAGCGACAGATTTATATCTGAAGCTTCCTGCTTTATTTATGGTGAACGAGGATTGTTTTAGGGAATGTGCTTGTAAATGTATGAAGTATTGAGCTGTGAAAAGGAAAAAAAGCGTTAGAAGGGGAAATGCTCGGGGTTGCGAGTGAAAAAAAGAGGGGAAAGCCCGAGAAAACGATGATGCTTGGGGTTCTGGGCGGAAAAAAGAGGAGAAAGCCCGAGAAAACGGAAATGCTTGGGGTTACGGGCGAAAAAAAGAGTAGAAACCCCGAGAAAACGATGATGCTCGGGGTTGCGATCGGAAAAAAGAGGGGAAAGCCCGAGAAAACGATGATGCTTGGGGTTACGGGCGAAAAAAAGAGTAGAAAGCTCGAGAAAACGTAGATGCTCGGAGTTACGTGCGAAAATAACTGTACTACACCATTGGGGTGGCCGATTCCTTCAGCTAGTCCTCCAGAGGGTACGTGCTCCCAGTCCCGTAGCGAAATCCGAAGCGACAAACTATCAACTTTAGTCAACGCCCATGGCAAAGCCAAATTCACTTCGCCACCAACAAAGATGAAAGTGGCATTTGCTCTTCAACTGGTGGCATTTCATTCATAAACGGTTTTGAGGATTCTCATATTATGCCGTAGCCCCGCCACTTTTTATGTGTTGCGTACGGGCAACACATAAAAAGATTCAGCGCAAGCGCATAAACAGCCACCACCAACAAAAAAGAGAGAGTAGTAACCCATCATCAGGATTAGTATCTAAAATCCAAGGTTTTTGGACCGTTAGCCAAGCTCGCTTGGCTACTTCACGCGACTGTGTTTCGATTTTCAAAGACGGACCAAAAACAAAAACCGAATGGTCAAGTTATCTCGAAAAATGAGCGTGACTCATTGAACTTTCATACTAAAGAAAATCAGAATTTTAAATTTCCCTCTTGTTTGTTCATTTATGCTTTGCTAATATAGGGACATTCGTTCGTTTAAAGGGCTAAAGTGTGTGTAAGCATACTTTATGCAATTAAATGAATAATAAGGAAGAAAATGTTTCGTTATAGAAAGGTTTGAGATGAGTGAGTCAACAAGAGCAATGGTCATCTAAGTTAGGTTTTATATTTGCAACAGCAGGCACAGCAATTGGACTCGGGGCGATTTGGAAATTCCCTTATATTGCAGGTACAAGCGGTGGCGGAGCATTCTTTTTATTATTTCTATTATTTACTCTTTTTATTGGATTGCCATTACTGATTGGTGAATTTGTTTTAGGGAGAACAACAGGAAAAGAAGCCGTATCAACCTATAAAGAGCTAGCCCCAAAAACACTATGGCCAATTACTGGTTGGATCGGTGTGGTCGCTTGTTTCTTGATTTTATCGTTTTATAGTGTCATTGGCGGATGGAGCTTATTATATATATTTGAAACAATAACCGGACAAATGTCGCAGCTGAGCGTAGAACAGTTATCGAGTAAATTTAGTGAACTAATCGCGAACCCTTGGCGAGCAATTGGTGCCCAAGCTTTATTTATGATTATGACTATTTATGTCATTTCTAAAGGTGTACAAGCGGGTATTGAAAGAGCGAGTAAAATAATGATGCCAGCTTTGCTTATTTTATTACTCATTATCGCCATCCGGTCTTTGACATTAGAAGGAGCGAGTGAGGGAATTCAATTCCTTCTAAAACCGGAGTGGTCGAATATTAGTTCAGATACTGTGCTATTTGCTTTAGGTCAAGCATTCTTTTCGTTATCACTTGGCGTTTCGGTGATGGTGACATATAGTTCGTATGTATCGAAGAGTCAAAACTTACCTTTAACTGCTTCGGTCATTGGAATCATGAATATTCTCGTTGCTTTGTTAGCTGGTTTAATTATATTTCCAGGAGTGTTTACATTTGGTCTAGAGCCGAGTGAAGGTCCTGCCTTAATTTTTGTCGTATTACCTACGATATTTAACCAAATGCCTTTAGGACAGGTATTTATGTTTGCATTCTTTTTATTATTTTTCTTTGCCGCATTAACATCCGCATTTTCATTATTAGAAATAATTGTGGCTACCTTTTCCAAGGGGAAACCCAAAAAGCGTCAGAAGTTAAGCTGGAATATTGGCTTAATAATTTTATTTGTTGGTGTTCCATCGGCGTTGTCCTATGGAATCTTAGCTGATGTTCAATTATTTGGACGAACATTTTTTGATCTTTTAGATTATTTAACGAGTAATATTTTATTACCGTTAGGGGCTTTGCTTGTTGCTTTATTTATATCATGGAAGGTGCCAAAGGAAAGATTATTAAATGAGATGAAACAAGGAGCTCATATTGGTAATCGATTTTTTGCCATTTGGTATTTGTTAGTGAAATTTCTTATTCCATTAGCGATTTTAATTATATTCTTAGATGTTTTAGGTGNGAAAAGTATAATTTAACAAAAAATATACATTTTTACTCATGTTGTTTGGTCGAAAACATGGTATGATAGAAAAACACAACGAGATGCCAAGATGCATCGATGGGAGGGACTATAATGGATAACAACAAGCTACAAAGTTACTTTGAACAGAAGTTATCGTTAGCTAAAAATCAATTTGAGCGTACGATTGATTGTAAGCATACTGAATTCGATGATCTCTATCCGTATATGACAGAGCAACCACAGTTTTTCTGGTATAAGCGTTATGTAGCGTGGCAAGAGTTGTTGACCATTGTCCACACGGTAAAGGATCTAGAGTTGGAATGGCAGCAGCCTTTCACAGACAAACAGATTGCCTTTGTAGAATCGAAAGTCATGGATGCAAAGGTCCTTGATAATTGGTATGAGGAACAAGAGGAAGAGGCAGAGAAAGAGCAATCTTCGCAGCAGGAATAAATAATAGTCCCTAGGCTCTCTTAAGAGACCTGGGGATTTCCTATGAAAGGAGGGTTTCTTTGAAAATAAAAGTGGTAGTAGCTTTAATTGCATGTAGTTCGATGCTCTTTTCTTGTCAAAGTAAGGAAGAGGATTCTACGGATTCTTTAGTTCCAAACATTGAACAGGAAGTAGTTGTAGAAGTTGAAGAACCCAATCATGATACTCAGCAGTTAGATGAGTTATTAGCAGAACTAAAAATGAAAAAAGAGCTTGATGTAAGTGATTATGAAAATAGAACTCCTATGGAATGGGGAGAAAATGTACAAGGAGTCAAAACTCAATTAGATACGGATGAACAAGTCATTGCTTTAACGTTTGATGCGTGTGGAGGTCCATATGGGAGTTTATATGACGAAGAATTAATTGACTTCCTCAGAAAAGAATCTATCCCAGCTACTTTGTTTGTTAATCAACGTTGGATAGAAGAGAATGAAGTGACTTTTAGTGAACTTGTGGAAGAGCCTTTATTTGAAATTCAGAATCACGGCAGTGAGCATGTTCCTTTATCGGTGAGTGGTCAAAGTGCATGGGGCATTGAAGGGACACAAAGTGCTGAGCAAATTGTTCATGAAGTGATTGAAAATCAAATGACGATTACTTCATTTACGAATGAAGAGCCGTTATTTTTCCGTTCTGGAACGGCATTTTATGATGAGATTGCTGTAGAGATCGTAAAGGAATTAGGTTTAGAGGTTGTTAATTTTAATATCTTAGGAGATGCCGGTGCTACCTATTCTGCCGAGCAAGTACATGATGCTTTGTTGAGTTCAGTGTCAGGTTCCATTGTTTTATTACATATGAACCAGCCCAACTCTGGAACGGCAGAAGGTGTGGAGCGGGCGGTTATGGACTTAAAGGATCAAGGTTTTTCTTTTGTAACATTATCACAATATACACTTAAGTAATTTGAATCGTAGCATCATCATGGTGATAAATGGCACTGAGTTCACCTTCAATATCTTCAGCTAATTCTTCATGAGTTGGAAGAGAGTCATAGTTTTGAATGATTTCAAAGGTTTGTAAATCTAATAATAAATAAGGATATCGCTCGCCTTTGTCTTCTAAAAGAGCAAATAAACGTTCATCAACGGTAGCAATTAAATCTCCAGCCGTTTTGACTGAGCGTTTTTTTTCTATGATCACATCCATTGTGCATGCCTCCTTTTTATCCATTCTTTACATGATTTATAGTTTTATACATGACTAGCTAGTGATTTCGAGAGTTTCATAGTTAGAAGGGGTATTATTTTCACTTATTTCTTTTTATCATAACCAGTACCCCCCCTTTCCATTGTGTAAATGTGTATTCATTGATACTATTTGATTAATTAGGATTTCTATTCAGAAGAGGTGTTTGTATTGGCAAAGAAAAAATATTATGTAGTTTGGGAAGGTAGAAATAGAGGAATTTATACATCATGGGCCGAATGTGAAAAACAAGTAAAAGGTTACACAGGTGCTAGGTTTAAATCTTTTCAGAGTGAAGCGGAAGCCAATGCGGCATTTTCAGGAAAATCAACTCAGGTGTTTGCAAAGAGCAATAAAGGATCCGCTAAGAAAAAGGAGAAAATTAGCGAGTCAGAAATTATTTGGGATAGTATATCTGTTGATGTAGGCAGTCATGGAAACCCTGGTAAAATAGAATATAAAGGGGTCGATACAAAAACCGGTGAAGTTTTATTTGCCCAGGATGATATCCCTGTTGGAACAAATAATATGGGTGAATTTCTAGCCATTGTTCACGGGCTTGCTTATCTTAAAAAACAAGGGAGCAATAAGCCTATTTATTCGGACTCTGTTACTGGTATGAAGTGGGTGAAACAAAGAAAAGCCAATGCAACACTTGTGAAAAATGAAGAAACGGCTTATATTTGGCAACTTATTGAGCGAGCAGAAAAGTGGCTCCATGAAAATAAATATGATAATCCAATTTTAAAATGGGAAACCGCTTCATGGGGTGAAATCAAAGCTGATTATGGACGTAAATAAAGGAGGAAGATGAGATGTTTGCTGACTTACAATTAAAGCAAAAAGAGTATTTTTATCGTGGTGAAACAAAGGATCTAGAGTTTCGTCTTAAACAGTTAGACAAGCTTTATGAGGTGTTAAAGGCCAATGAAGATTTATTCTTTGATGCACTAGCTAAAGACCTCAATAAATCCAAAGATGAAGCTTATGTAACTGAAATGATGCTTCTATATCAAGAAATTAACCACACGAAGAAGCATCTAGAAGAATGGATGAAACCAGAAAAAGTGAAGACAGCCATCTCACATACTGGCTCCCAAGGTTATATTCAACATGAACCTTACGGCGTTTCTTTAATTATTGCACCATGGAATTATCCTGTTCAATTAGCATTTGCCCCATTAATTGGAGCGGTATCAGCTGGCAATTGTGCAGTGGTCAAGCCTTCAGAATTAACGCCTAATGTTTCCAGAGCCATAACAAATGTGATAAATAACCATTTTCCAAAAGAGTATATTCATGCTGTTGAGGGGGCTGTTGAAGAGAGTCAAGCCTTGTTAGATCTGCCTTTTGACTACATTTTCTTCACCGGAAGTGTCGCAGTTGGAAAAAAAGTGATGGAGGCTGCTTCTAAGCGATTAACACCGCTTACTCTTGAATTAGGTGGGAAGAGCCCAGTGATTGTTGATAAAGAGGCAAAGATAGACGTTGCAGCGAAACGAATTGCTTTCGGCAAGTTTCTTAATGCGGGTCAAACTTGTGTGGCACCAGACTATTTACTTGTTCATCAAGAGGTTAAACATGAGTTTTTAGCGGCTTTAAATAAAGAGATACAAAGATTTAAAAAAGATAAAATTAATAAAGGGAAATATGTACGAATTGTAAGTGAACGGCATTTTGAAAGGTTAGTCTCTTTTTTGGATGAAGGAGAAACTTTAATTGGCGGTGGTTATTCAGAAGCAGCCCTTCGGATAAACCCAACAGTCCTACAAAATGTGGCATTAGATTCCCCGTTAATGGAAGAGGAGATATTTGGTCCAATTTTGCCTATTTTCACTTATGAAAAGATAGAAGAAGTGTATGCGATGGTACGAGAGCGCCCGAATCCGTTGGCCCTTTACGTTTTTACAGAAAATAAAGATCTAGCTGATCAAGTTTTAGAGAACTTGTCGTTTGGAGGAGGCTGTGTCAATGATACGGTCATGCACTTGGCAACACCACATCTTCCTTTTGGTGGAGTGGGTGAAAGTGGAATGGGAGCTTATCATGGGTTTGAAAGCTTTGCCGCATTCTCTCATCGTAAAAGCATTTTAAAACAAACAACAAAGTTTGATCTAGCTGTTCGATATAAACAAAACAAGTTTACAACCTCGGTTTTAAGGAAATTAGTAGAATAAGTTTTTGATAAAAGAGGAGGCCAATGATGAAGCACGGGGAGTTGGGGCACAAAATAATAAATCCTGATGATTTCTTAGATTAGTAGGTAGAGTATGAACGAGCAAAGCTCGATGACTAACACATAGTCATCGAGCTTTTTGATTGGAGCATTTTATAATTTATACTTCATTACTCTATTTACAATAGGTAATGTCTTTCTACTAAAGAGCCAAAGAATATCATGAAATATAAATAAAAATACTCGTAAAAGAAGGTGAATATAGGAATTTGAAAATGATCTTTCGCTAGACGCAAATACCTATATCATTTATACTGAAAATTAAGATATTTACGGAAACTTTCGAATATGCAAATAAATTCATATTCATCCATTTAAATGTCAATTAATAAACAGGTAGTAATAGACGGTCTAAATGATTGTAACTGCTGTCATGTGTCGCAGAGAAGTGCTTGAAATCGATATGTCCTATAATTATATTTCGCTACTAAATGAGATGTATTCGTATTTAAAACTATGTTTTTGAGCAAACTCACATTCCACCTAGCCAAACCTCTGTTCATACAGAACGCCCACGGCGAAGCACAATTCCCTTCGCCACCAATAAACACGAAAGTTGGATATTCCCTTTTTCTTGGTGGCTCTTCATTCACTTTGTTTTTGTTGTTATTTCTTATAATGAATGCAATTTGTACATGAGAATGAGCAGTCCCAAGCGGACGAGTTATGCGGAGACTCCCGTGGTGTAGTGGAAAAAGCTTGAGAGCCGCTGGCTGTACTGATTAGCTCAGCGCCACGCGATTGTCGCAGAGCGAGTATTTCTGTAGCGAACAGTAACGCTCTATGTTCGCACTAACTTTCATATAAAACGCCCATGTCGGAGCCAAACCGCTCCGACACCAACAAAAAAGAGAGAGTAGTAGCTCAAGAATTAGAATCTAAAATCCAAGTGTTTTGGTCGTTAGCCAAGCTTGCTTGGCTACTTATCTCGATAAATGTGCACCGCCCATGTAACTTTCATATAAAAGGAGAATCAGCGATGAAAATTAAAGACATTCAAACACTAGGACAGTCATTAAAAGAAAATGTACAAAAAGTCATTGTAGGAAAAGATGATATCATCGATTTACTATTAGTTGGCCTCTTTTCCTCAAGTCATATCCTCTTAGATGACGTTCCTGGAACAGGAAAAACACTACTTGCAAAAACGGTCTCCAAATCATTAGGTATGAATTTTAAACGTGTACAGTTTACTCCTGATTTATTACCAACTGATTTAACTGGAATTCAATTTTATAACCAAAAATTAGGTGAATTTGAATTCCGAGCTGGGCCACTATTTACAAACCTATTACTAGCCGATGAAATTAATCGAGCAACACCAAGAACTCAATCGAGTTTGCTTGAATGTATGGAAGAAAGACAAGTGACGATTGATGGAGAAACCCACACTTTAGATCGACCCTTTATGGTTATTGCGACCCAAAACCCTGTAGAGAGTCAAGGGACATTTCCTTTACCAGAAGCACAGCTGGACCGTTTCTTAGTAAAGGTTGCAATGGGATACCCAAATAAAGAAGAAGGCATATCAATTTTACGTCGTTTTAAAGGTGATCATCCACTTGAAACGCTACAACCTGTAGCAAGTCGTGAAGACATTAAACAAGCTCAACATATATTTTCTGACGTACATATTAGTGATGATTTACTTACATATATTATGAACCTTATCGAAGCGACTAGAAATCATGATGAGATAGAACTTGGTGTAAGTCCAAGGGGAAGCCAAGCCTTATTAAAGGCGGCTCAAGTGTATGCGGCCTTAAAAGGAAGAGATTATGTGGAGCCAGATGATATTAAAAGGCTGGCTAAACCAGTATTGAGTCATCGAATTGTCACGAGACAGCTTTATCAAGACGGTGATACGAATGAAAAAATAATTGAGCAAATCTTAACAACGGTCGAGGTTCCAGTTGAAAAGGAACTTTTAGAAGGGACTAACCAGTAATGGCAGTAGCTTCACTCATTGCGATCACTTTTTTACTCGTTTTTTTACAGATGATTCTTTATCAAAAAAAGAGTTTACAAGGAATAGAATACGAAAGAACGATTAAAGATAGAGCTGTTTTTGCCGGCGAGAATACAGAGATGACCGAAGTGATTGCTAATAAAAAGCTTCTTCCACTACCATGGATTCGTTTAGAATCAAAGATGGATAAAAGTTTGGTTTTTAAATCACAAAAAAATCTTTCCATTGTTGGAGAAGCTTATCATCGCAGCTTATTCACATTGGCACCATATCAAAAGATAAAACGTAGGCACCAAATTCATTGCGTAAAAAGAGGGTTCTATCAATTAAAGACAGTGACAATGACAAGTGGTGATTTATTTGGCTTTGTACAAGTTTTTGAGACGCTTCATATTAAATGTAACTTAGTTGTATATCCGCAATTAGTTGAATTAAAGGATTTACCTTTACCTTCAAAAAGCTTTCAAGGAGATACGATTGTAAGAAGGTGGATTATGGAGGATCCGTTCATCAATGCTGGTGTCCGAAAATATGCACATGGCGATACATTCAAAAATGTAAACTGGAAGGCTTCAGCAAGAACGGGAGATTTGCAAGTGAATAAGAAGGATTATACAGCGAATTATCATCTGCTCATTTACATTAATTTTGATCAAAATTATATGAACTGGTCAAGGGTAAATTATGAGCAACAAATGGAAAAAGCGATATCCTATGCAGCCACTTTGGCTACTTATACGATTAATCATGGAATTGAAACAGGTTTTGGTGGAAATTCCTTTGCTTTAGAATTTAGCGGGGACTTTAACGGTTTCCGTAAACCGATCCGACTAGCAGCTCGAACAGGAAGACCACATTTACATCATTTGTATGAAACGTTAGCGAAAGCTCAATTAGCAACTAGTATATCATTTGCTCAATTTTTACAAGAGGACGTTGACAGAAGACAGAAGGGCAAAGACATTATTATATTGACTGAACAATTAGATAGTGATGCTAAAAATAAAATAGAAAGCTTACAAAGACTTGGTAATAGCGTAAAGGTTATGTGGTTAGATGGGGCTAATCAGCCAAAGCAAGCACAAGCATAGTGGAGGTGAGCACAAATGAACTTTGGTTTCTATTTTCAAAAATGGTTTAAGTCATTTTTAGAATATTTGGCTTACTTTCCACTGCTGTTATATGTAGGCGTAGCATCGTTACCTTCAACGGAAAAGGTCGTGTATTGGCTTTTGTCAGTGCCAATCATATTTGCGATTTCTTTATTCATCGGGATGAGCTTAAAAATAACGCGGCGGATATGGAAGATTATTTTTTCTTTATTACTATCAATAGCTGCTACATACCTCTTCTTAGGAAGTTCGATTAGTCCTGGCTATTTTATTTTCTTTGCTTTTGTTCTGCTGTTAAATATGAGAGGTTTTTATTATAGTAGCCAGCTAATTGAAGAGCTCGTACCTGTTCGTCTCCTGTGGTATGGCTTTGTTGGATACTTTTTTGCTTACTTCTTTTACCGAATGTATGACCTGTTAACTCCGTATGAAGTTGTCTTAAATGTAGTCGGTATTTTTTATTTAATCATTACGTTTTTCTATTCAAATATCAGACACTTAAAAGAAGCAACCCTAACGGGGAAGGTAAATCCTTTTCTCAGTAGGGCGACAAAAAGGCAGAATCGCTTTTATCTAATTATTTTCTTAGCTGTCATTTTGGTCATTTTTACAGGTGGGTATATTCAAGATTTATTTCGAACATTGTGGAATGGTTTTGTTCAACTTTTATTATTATTAGAGCCACCAGACATTGGAGATGTAGATGAACTTGTTCCTGAATTTGAAAGTGAAGAAGATGAATTAATAATGGAAGAGCTAGGGTATGAGGAACATAATGAGATCCCATGGTTAAATGCAATTATGGTTGCATTTCTTGGTACAGGCTTACTGTTTTTTATCGTTTATCTCCTGACTAAATCAAAAGCGTTGATGAAATGGTTAACGGATATTAGAGAAGGTTTTTTTACAAAAAAACCAGATGATGAAGCTTTTGTCGATGAAAAAGAAAAGTTAATGTCGGCAAAGGAATTAAGCAAACAGCTTGGGAACCGATTGAAAAATTGGTTGCAATCCAAAGTTGTGAGCAAACCATCGATTGATGATTTTACAACAAATGAAGAGAAGGTCCGATTTATTTTTAGAGAATTTATTGAAAAGCAAGGTAAAGGGTTACAAGTACGTAAAGACCAGTCTGCACATGAGATTTTAAAATTGATTGAAATAGAGGAAAAGAAATTAGGGAAATCACTCTTAGACGATCAGTACCATTTAGCAAGATATGGGTTAACGAATATTAATGACCAAGATGTTGAGAAGTTGCGAAAATGGCTTATCTCTCTAGAAGAAAGTGATTAAATAAGGGGTGGGGGCATGCCTGTTTCATTATTTTTTAAAAAGTGGTTCAAAGGAGTGTTAGAGGGATTTGTATTCTTTCCGATTCTCTTCTTTTTGACTGCTGTTGCCTTTCAATCAATCGTGGCCTATTTATGGTTATTAGTACTTTATCTGATATTCGGTTTTAGTTTATGGTGTGGTATGCGATTTCTCATTGAGGACCGTAGAATACAGATTATAATCTCATTCGTCATAGCGTGCCTATTATCGATTATGATGCCAGTTTCTATCATATCAACACTGTTTCTAATACCTACCGTATTTTTTGTGAGCTTACGTGGTTTTTTTTATAGCAGAGAAGTGGTAGAGGATATGGTGCCCCTTCACTATATTCTATATGGCTGTGCTTTTTATTTAGTTTTTTCCGTCGCCTTTTACTTATATCCGGTTCTAGTTCCATTTCAATGGGCTTACAATATGATGGCGCTCGTGTTTATTTTTAGTATGGTTTTGTATAAAAATAGGAGATTCTTAAAGGAAGCAACCTTAATTGAGCGAGGTAAAGCCTATTTAACTCCAGCAACCAAAAGACAGAATTTCATTTATATTTGTAGTTTCTTTATTCTTTTATTGCTATTAGCTTATCATCAGATTATCGAGAGGATTTGGGGATGGTTCTTGTCGACCCTTTCTAGCTTTCAAACACATCCAGAAGGGAGCCTACTTGAGCTAACTGAGGAGTTGATGGAAGAGGAACCAGTAGTAGTAGAAGGGAAATTTGAACTTCCAGAGCAGCAAGAGTCGATATTACCACTATTATCACTTTATGTCATTGGAGTGATCCTATTAGTAGGTATTATAGGTCTTATCATACTATTTATGGTGAGAAAATCGTTTTTCAAATGGTTAAAAATTAAATTAGTAGGCTTATTTCATTATGAGATTCCGGATCAAGAGCAAGGTTTTCAAGATGTTTCGATGCAACTCGACCCATTGGCTAAATGGAAGCGTCGTTATCACTTATGGATGAAAAGAAGAAACTTACGAAAGAGGAAGTTAGCTGATTTTTCTTCTAATGAGGAGAAGGTTCGTTTTCTATTTATAGAATTAATGCTGAAAGAAAAAAAGATGGGTACGTCAATTAGTTTGAACGAAACGGCTCATGAACTATTAGAGAAAGTGAATATTGAGGGTTATCAAGGTAAAGAAATAAAAAATATGGATGAAATATATCACCTTGCCCGTTACCATTATGGAGCAAATGTGAGTGACACCCAAGTAGATACTTTACATGAATGGGTAACAGAAATGAAAGCAAGTTATAAGCAGTAATAAAAAAAGCTTATTGGTCATATTTCACCAATAGGCTTTTTTATGGATTAATCATTTTTAAAGTTGGAGACCACTTCTACTTTTAAAACGTCTTAATAAAATATGGCTTTCCACTCGGCTAATACCCTTCAAGCTATATAACTCTTCATTAATGAAATTCTCTAACTCCTCAAAGTCTTTAACCAATACATGCATATGCAAGGTACTGGGCCCTGTCATTTGATAACAGCTAGCGACTTTAGGATTATCCGCTAATTTTTGGGCAACATCAACCAAATAAGTTGGCTCACAATCAACTTCAAAAAAAGCAGATACTTTCTTTCCGACTTTATCTGAATTTATAACAACACTGAATTTCTCTATGACTCCGTTTTCCATTAGTTGATTCATTCTTTCTCGTATGGCTACTCTCGATAAATTTAATTTCTTGGCAATGTCAACGTAAGACATGCGGCCATTCTCAGTTAGAAGCGTAAGAATTCCTCTGTCTATCTCATCAATTTTCATAAAAATCCCCTATTCCATCAATATTTAAATTTTAGACCGAACATTTTGTATATTCTTGTTTTATCTATTATAAATGATCTAATAAATGATGGTAAGTTGTGGTTGGTTATCTATCTGGTCGATTTACAGTAAATAAATAAACTTTTGTAAACTTATATTGATTCATCTATAATCAAAATAGTGAATAAATAGTGTTTTAGACTATCAAATGGAAAGAAGTGAAGTTAAATTGGACTGGAAAAAACAAAGAGATATTTTTATTGCTTTTTTCCGCTCAGGCATTCTTGGATTTGGAGGTGGTCCTTCATCGATCCCTCTTGTTCATAAGGAAGTTGTTCATACGTATCAATGGCTTAATGATGAGGAGTTTAGTGATGTTTTGGCTCTAGGAAACGCATTACCGGGTCCTATTAATACGAAAATGAGTGGCTATATTGGTTATCGAGTGGGTGGCTGGTTTGGGTTAGTCAACGGCGTTTTAGCAACGATCCTACCAACTGTTTTATTGATGATAGGTTTGATTGGTTTAATTAGTCAGTTTCGGGATTCTAGAGTTGTTATGGGAATGACCGAGGCGATTGCTCCTGTTGTTGGCGTCATGCTTGCGGTATTAACTTACAACTTTTTAAAACAATCTAAAGGCGGGCTAGGCATTGGAGGAATGTTGGCTCTTAGTTTATTGAGTTTAATTCTTTATCAATTTTTACATGTGCATCCTGCTATCATTATTGCGGTTTTACTCTTTTGTGCCGTGGCCAAACCTGACAAGCAAAAAGAGAAGGAAGAAAAAGGAGGAGCTAAATGATTTATTGGGAGATCTTCTTAGCCTTTTTTATTCCGGGAATTGTTGGTTATGGTGGCGGACCAGCGACGATTCCTCTCATTCAGGAAGAGGTTGTCAATCGTTATGAATGGATGTCGCACGAACAATTTGGTGAACTATTAGCGATAGGTAATGCATTACCCGGACCGATTGCAACGAAAATGGCTGGGTACATTGGTTATGAAGTTGGGGGTATTCTAGGATCTAGTATTGCTCTTTTGGCAACAGTAGCCCCTTCTTTATTAGCGATGGTATTTCTACTGTCCCTTTTATACCGTTTTAAAAATTCACCAAAAGTCAAACGAATGACCATTATTGTCAAACCAACAATTGCCGTTTTATTAGGTGTAATGGCGTATGAATTTTTCTTTGCTTCTTATGAGAATTCAGGTGTATGGCAAATGATTTTTTTAGCAATAGCCAGTTTTTTATTATTAGAAAAATGGAAAGTTCATCCAGCCTTTGTCATCGCTGGAGCATTATTATATGGAGCATTATTTTTAGGTTAATGGCTGGAGAGACTATTGTTGTTTGACCTCTAGCTTTTAATAGGTGGCTCTTCATTCACTTTATTTTTGTTGTTATTTCTTTGAATGAATGCAATTTGTACTTAAGAATGAGCAGTCACCCAGCGGGCGAGTCATGCGGAGACTCCCGTGGGACATAGTGGCAGAGCTGAGATCAAGCGGCGTAGCCGATTAGCTCAGCGCCACGTGATTGTCGTGGAGCATGATTTTCAGTAGCGGTAAGTAGAACTCCGCACCCAATCATTAGCATTACTTTCATACAAATTCCGAAAATATTATAAAAAAATACTGAAAATTTCAAGTTATTCTGATAAAATAAATATTACGTAAATCGAAATAAATAAGGAGGAGTACTTATGAAGTATCCAATAACTTGGGATTTAGAAAGTGTTTTTGCGGGAGGAAGTGAATCAACAGAGTTTGCTTCATTTATAGAAGAAACAAAAGCATACATAAATAAATTTAAAAGCCGTGTTCAACAATCAGGTGATTCAGTTGAAGAACTGGCTGAATTAATTGATGAAATCCAGCAACTTATGCGTAGAACAAGGCAAGCAGGTGCCTTCATTAGCTGCTTAACTGCTGCAAATGTTCAGGACAAAAAAGCACTACAATGGCAAGGAACAATACGGACATACGGAAATCATATCCAACAAATATGGACAGAAATTGAAGAAAAAATCGTTCAATTTTCGTCAGAAAAATGGCAACAACTTCTGCAACAGCCACAATTAGCACCTATTACTTTTTATTTAAATGAAACGAGAGATAAAGCAAGTGATAAATTACCTCCAGAACAAGAGCGATTAGCTTCGAAATTAGCGTTGGATGGTTACCATTCCTGGGGTTCATTTTATAATCAACTAGTTGGAGAGTTGCAGTTTCCTTTTGAAGAAGATGGTGAGGTAAAGCAGTTATCTGCAGGACAAATCCAAAATCGAATGAACCATACTGACCGTTCTATTCGTCAGAAAGCTTTTGGTGTAGCTGAAGACGTGTGGCAACAAAATTCTGATTCGTTTGCTACAACTTTAAATTCTTTAGCTGGGTTTAGATTGCAACTTTATGAAGCAAGAGGTTGGGATGAGGTATTAAAAGAACCACTAGCTATCAATCGAATGCAAGAGCAAACATTACAAACGATGTGGAGCACAATAGAAGAGAATAAGCCTATGCTGCACCAATTTATGGAGCGGAAAGCGGAGTTATTAAATGTTGAAAAGCTAGCCTTTTACGATGTATTTGCTCAGTTGCCTGTTGAAGGGGAACAAAAAATCAGTTATGAAGATGCTTGTGATGTAATTATTAAACACTTCAAAACTGTGAGTCCTAAATTAGCAAACTTTGCAGAGATGGCATTAAGAGATGGTTGGGTTGAAGCTGAAGATAGACCAGGAAAAAGACCAGGCGGATTTTGTACAGGTTTGCCACTATCCGGAGAAGATGGTGAATCAAGGATTTTTATGACATATGACGGTAGTTTGGCTAATGTTGCAACACTTGCACATGAACTAGGTCATGCTTATCATAGCCATTGCTTAAAAGGGTTAAAACCTTTTGCTCGAAGTTATGCGATGAATGTGGCTGAAACCGCATCGACATTTGCAGAAAATATTGTTTCTGATGCGCTAGTAAAAGAAGCTGAACAAGAAGATTTGAAATTATCTTTACTTGAAAATAAAATCTCACGTTCATTAGCGTTTTTTATGAATATTCATTCACGTTTTATATTTGAGAAAAATTTCTATGAAGCGAGAAAAAATGGCACGCTATCGGCAAATGATTTAAATCAATTAATGGAAGAAGCGCAAAGAGAGGCCTTTGGTAACGCACTCAGCGAGTATTCTCCAACTTTCTGGGCTTCTAAGCTTCATTTTCATATAACAGGTGTACCATTTTACAATTTCCCGTATACATTTGGCTTTTTATTTAGTCTAGGAATTTATAAGCGTGCCTTATCGGGAGGGGAAGAATTTGAAGATTCCTATATTGACTTGTTAAGAGATACAGCGAGCATGAAAGTGGAAGACTTAGCTGAAAAACACCTTGGAGTCGATTTAACTCAATCAGATTTCTGGCAAGACGCACTCAATGTAGTCAAAGAAGATATCGAAGAATTTTTGGAATTGACGAAAGAAAAAGTAAAACAATAAAAGAACAAATAAGGCTTCCTCAGATAAACTCTGATGAAGCCTTTTTTAAATAGGTGAACTTCAATCACAGTTATTTTCAGTTTCTTATTTAGTGGATTGTATATGAGTTCATTCCCAGCTTGATTTTTGAAATAAGATACATAGCCTTTAGATACCTTCCATACAAAACCGACATGGCCAAGCCCAATTCACTTCGCTAAAAGTCAGCTATCGCCAACTTAACGATTAATAAAGGTTTGTGAAGATATGAACGCCAAAACACAGAGTATCTGCACAAAGCGGCGTTTTATGTGAAAATAAGGAGGTGAAAGCAAGGAGTAGTTGCACAAAGAGGAGGTTAATGTGAAGATACGGACGTCAAAGCTTGGAGTAACTACACGAAAAAGGCTGAATGTGCCAGTTACTCGAGGGGCATAATGTCACAATGAGCTCTTGAGCTTAATGATTAGTCGTAACCTGTCATACTGGAAGTGAACTTGACGAGATTCAGTGCATTACTCATTGAACTTTCATACAAAAAGAGTAGATAATGATACCTACTCTCTTGTATTACGATTTACTATTAATTTTCAGTTTGGCTTCATTGCGTTCATCAATTCTCTTTTCAATTTCAGATAATGCCTTAGGGTCATTCAAGAGTCTCTCTCTATTCTCTTTAATAAGTTCTTCAAGCGTGTTGGTTTGTTTTCTCATCCAATCAGTCCTTTAAGTATTCAATGTAATTAGTACTATTATACCAGTAAAATCACATATTTTAAACGGATATTATTACAATTGTTTGAAAATTTATAAATTAATTTATAAAAACATGAAAATCATCGCCTAGCTTCTACTAAACACATACAGCACATAAAATGACTGTAAAGATTTGGAGAAGAGGAAGTGAATAAATGAATCAAATACGAGAAATTAATCAAGGTCAATTAGTACAATTATTAACAACGGAGAGCCCTGATATTTTGACATTGGATTTCTTATCAACTAGAACTCAAAGTCCACAAGTCAAAGAAATGTGGCAAGTGCTTGTAGCGAGTCGAAGGCAACACTATGATTGGCTCAAAAGCTTTTATACAACAATAAGTGGAAAGGGTGCGACAGTCGATCAGGTTACATTTTCCCGACCTGCCACATATCAAGAAGGTATTGTTGAGCAAATTAATGAATACCATCAAAGATTACGTCGACTTATGAATTTGCTTAATGAGGCAAACAGTGATTTTGAACAGCAATATTTACGGACACTGATTTACTACTTTGAAAGGGAAGGTTATATACTGAATCAAATACAGCAATTGGAACGTTAAATAAAGAATAAAATGAGTGGAAGGCAACCATGCTAATAGTCAAGGTGTGAAATAGCCTTAGCTTTAACTTTTTAGTTATTTAACACAAAGCTTCTTTACAAAACTAAAGTAATTTGTTAGAATATTATAAAAATAAGAAATTTGGATAGGGACTGAACGAGTGCTCGTTAAGTTAATTGAAAAGGAGAGGGAGAATCATGACCGTTTCAGAACAGAAAAAAATTGAAGATATCCAAAGAAGGGTAGAACTTTTATCAAATGAGTTAAAAATGCTACAAGAGCAACCAGAAGAATCAAATAAATTTGAGTTGACTGAAGCTGGTGATGGTCTGCTTAGAACATATAATTGAAAATTGAAAAAGCCTCTGAAGTCCCATATAAACAGGGCTCAGAGACTTTTTCGTTATTCTGCTTCTTCAAGAGCTAATAATAACTCAGTTAATAGTGTTGAGAATGAGGCAAGACGTTCTTCAACTCTTCCAGGGAATTTATCATTAATTACTTCTAAAGTATCGTTTTCGGTATGCCAGAAGCTCCCGTGTTCTTCTGTTTGAGTATAGCCATCTAAATCACCAATTTCCCAGTTTGTTGCTTCGAAATAAGCATACGGGATACCTGCTGCATTAAAAGCTGCGTGGTCACTCCAGTCACCTGTTGTCCCTTCAGGGTAATCGGCATTTAAACCAGGATTAATTTCAATGTCTAAGTCGTGCTCAATTGCTAAGTCTAATGCTAAATCACGAATAAAACTATTTTCTCCTGCACTACCGTGTACATACATTTTGTCACCAGAAACTAAGCTGTCTAAATTAATCATACCAACTGTTTGTTCTACTTCTTTTGCTGACATTTCACTCACATAATGATTTGAACCTTTTAATCCGACTTCTTCTGCACCAAATCCAATAAAAATAATAGAGTAAGGTGTTTCAATGTCCTTCAGGCGTTCAGCTGCTTCTAACATTACACCAACACCTGAAGCGTTGTCATCAACACCAAGTCCTTCTGAGACAGAGTCGAAGTGAGCACCTACAATGATCGATTGTTCAGACTGACCTTCTTTAAAAGCGATTATATTTTTTGAGTCAAAAGATTCTTCATCTTTTTCATACGTAAAAGGCTGTACTTCTGTTTCGTATCCTAACTGTTCAAATTGGTCTTTTACATATTGTCCGGCTTCTTCTTCTGTTTCAGAAGCGGCAATTCTTTGACCAAGTTCGCCTGATAAATATTCAACATGTGTTAATGCGATTTCACCAGATTGAAGTTCTTCTTCAGATGTTTCGGTCGGAGTGTTCTCCTCCGTAGTGACATCGTCTTCAGCTTGATTGTTTGTCTCGTCTTCATTTGTTCCACATGCCATTAGTAGCACACTACCGATGAGCATAATCGAAAATAACTTCATCTTTTTCATTTACATCCCTCACCTATCTTGGTTTTCAAAGTTGTCTACAAGAATATACATCATAATTAGTATAAATACAATCATTATTTTTGTGTGTTTATAAATGTGTGTTTAATAGCCGTTTGTCGTTGGTGTATTTATTTTAGTTATTGAATATTTGTATATTTATTCAAAATCTCGTTTTATTTCTTTTTTTGCCGAATTATTGGTAAAATAATGATATTCGATTGAAATGAGGAGGCTTTTCTAATGGAGAATTTGGACAAGCAAGTTTGCAAAACTAAGAAGTGTAGCTCTTTAAGTAAAGGGCTATGGATTGGAGGAGCTATTGTCTTAACTGCTGTTTTATTAAAGAAGGATTGGCGTGAAAAAGTAATTTCTGAAGCCAATGGATTAAAGAAATGTTCCGTTAATGCATACGAGTTTGTTCGAGATAACCGTGAGGAAATTGTCAGCCAAGTGCGCGTGACCGCAAATGAGGTATCAGAGGTTGTCCGCGGAATTAGCGAGGATGTAAAAAAAATTGGGGAAAGTGCCGCTCACCTCAAGGAAAGTTCTGAAGAGCTTTATAAAGCCACAAAAGAAAGTGCTCAAGAAATCAAAGAGTTAAAAAATAAAAATCATGAATAGCATTTTTATTTGAGGACATGATAATAATCGAGGCAGGCAGTGATGCTTCCTCAATCACTAATCACATATAGCATGTTGTTCAAAGTTGCAATAGGTGAAGAGCTATTTTTGTTGTGTGATTACCTATGAGGTGATTCTATTGTACAGGGATAAGGATTTTTCATTTTGTTAATCAAAATGAGATGAGGTGTCTCCAAAAGACAAAAATCGTTTCTACCCCAGATTGTAGATTGAATATTAGCTGTGATTAGCTAAGAAGATGGTCACATTTCGTTGGCCATCTTCTTCTATTTCAATGGTAGGGAGAGATAGGCATGAGCGAAAAGAAAAAAAGAAAACAAAAGTCAGGCAAAAACCAAAACAGTCAACATAAAACGAGTAGTTCTGCCAATAAAAAAAATACGTACCATTAATCAGAAGAACTCTAGGCCTAGGTCTAGAGTTTTTTTAGTAATGATAGATGTAAGAATTTCCTCGGAAATAGTCGATTGCAATATTTTTATCTCCTTTGGATAATTTTAAGCAAGTTCGCTCAAACTAATTTTAACCTAGACATCGATCAGTAATTTTTAAGGAGGAAAAACAATGAAGCGATTTCTTGCTTTAAGTGTCATGTTAAGTATGATGTTGACTTTACATTTACATGTGTATGCAGAAACAATAAATAAAGATGAAGAAGAGCCACAAAAATCGTCTGAGGTAACACCTGATGAGAAAAAGTCATTTGAGATTCCTAACTCTGTATTAAACATTGGAAAGGACAATACGTATACAAATCCGACCCAAGAATTACCTTATTTAAAGCCGAGTGAACTCGCACAAAGATTAATTGATACAAGTGAAGCGGTAAGTATTAAAAACCCTGATTTAGTAAAGATTTTAAATGAATCGACGATTTCTTTTCCTAAATTGGCTATTGGTTTCAGAGCCTCCATTTACTTAGGGGAATGGCCTTTATCTTATGAATCTGAAGGAACCGAAGTGAACTGGGAGTTTCAAAAGGTTAATACAAACTATGTAGATAATCGCGGTGGTAATGCTGTTCATAAGCTCAAGTATTACCAAGAACAACAGAAAAAAATTAACGGTGGTCTAACAGCAAAAATTCCTAATAGTGAAGCTGTACAAAAAATGATGATGATTAAAGCCGCTGAAGTTACTCATCTGCCGCTGTCTTTTGATACGGTTATTGGTCAAGGAACTAAAAAGGAACAAACGTATAATGTTCCGCCTAGCCAAGTAGGTTATTTAAATAGCTATGTTCCCGCTGTACATGAAACGGGTAAAGTGACATATGGTGAAGTTTTCTTAACTTTTAAAGGTGGTAAATCGTCGATTGAAGTGAAAAACATAACCCAGCAAGGAATTGGAGCATGGATTCCAATACAGGATCATTTATCTTTTACATTTATGTCCTCAAACCAACCAAGATAAAAAGGCGAGCCCAAAAGGCTGCCTTTTTTGTTGATTATATATTTGTAGATCGCTTCGTGAAATCAATTTCTGGATAATAGGCATCTTTTACTAGAAGATTAGGTCCTAAGCATTTGACGCTTGGACAATGGCAGTTCAAAGATTGAGCAATATCTGATTGAACCCATGTTTTATAGGAACTTGGAAGTGAATTCGATTGGATATTTCCAAGTGGTGGTGCATCACCGAAATCCGTCACGATAATTTCTCCATCAAAAATATTCACATTTAAGCGAGAGCGACCATCTGGATCATTCCTAACTGTTACATGCGGCTCCTCTCGTAAGCGTTTCTGTAAAAGTAAATCTTCTTTACGATCGCTACAAGGATAAAAAGGTAAAGTACCGAATAACATCCACGTATTTGAGTCTCTAACATCGAGTAAACGATGAATGCCAGAGCGGATGTCTTCTAATGAAGCAACCTCAAGGGCACTAGCGAAATCACTAGGGTACATAGGGTGGACTTCATGTCTTTGGCAGCCCATGTCTACAATTTGTTGATGGATTTTCTCTAAATGAGGTAAAGTTCTTTTGTTAATCATCGTTTCTGCGGAAACAATAACTCCTCGGCTTGTTAGTTCTTTGGCATTTTTAACCATACGATCAAACATCGCTTGGCGCTGAGTAAGTGAAGGTTTTTTATCCATAACGGCAAAGCCAATTTCTTGGAAATCCTCAACAGAGCCATAGTTAAAAGAGATATGTAAAACATCTAAATATGGAATAATGAGTTCATATCGTTTTAAATCAAGTGTGAGATTGGAATTGATTTGAGTGCGAACTCCACGTTCGTGGGCATATTTTAATAAAGGCACGACATAATTTTTAACCGACTTCATTGAAAGCATCGGTTCACCACCGGTAATACTAAATGCTTTTAAATGAGGAATTTCATCGAGCCTCTGAATGAGTAGGTCGAGTGGAAGTGGATTCGGGTCCTTTGGTGATAAAGTATAACCAACTGCACAATGCTCACAGCGCATATTACATAAAGTTGTTGTCGTAAATTCTATATTCGTTAATTCGAGATGGCCGAATTGTTCGATATCCTGATAAGCTTCCCAAGGGTCAAATTTTGGAGTTATCTGAGGTATTGAAGTATGTAGCAATGTTATCCTACTCCTTTAACTTTTCAACGTTCACTCTTCATCATAACGCATATCGGTTCATTTCAAAAGATCTAGATTTAATAGATAACATCTTCCATTGTGGGCTATTGCATATTTTGTTAAACTTATTGAAGGTTAGAATTCGTACAAATATTACATATTTATGATAGATAGGAGCGAGATAGAATGGGTGGAGCGATAGATAATAAAAGTGAGCAAGTACATTATTTACAAGCACGTTTTGAAATGGTGATGACGATGCTTGATGCAATCGATCCTGAAGAAGCAGGCGTAGAAGAAATTGATCGTCTGATTTCAATGTTAGATGAGATTGAAAATAAATGTAAGCAATTTAGACATGATTGGTCAGAATAAGCATCATGTCTATGAATTTATATTTAATTCGTCACGCTCAATCTGAAGGGAATCGCTTAAAAAGAATTCAAGGAACTATGGACTTTCCACTTTCTGAGGAAGGTGAGAAGCAGGCAATAGCTCTTGGCGATAGGTTCAAAAAGGTTGATTTAGATTATTTATATACAAGTGATTTAACAAGAGCCTTTGTGACGGCCGAAGCAATTGCCGATACGAAAGGTATGGCTGCCCAACCTTGGGAAAAGCTCCGTGAGGTACATTTAGGTCCATTACAAGGAAAAACGCGGGAAGAGATTTATGCCCAATATCCTGAAGCTAATAAAGAATCATTGATTACTTCAGGCATTGCTGGTACAGAGACAGTGGCAGAGCTAGAGGCAAGGTGTGAAACATTACTAGATCAGCTCCTCCTTGCACATCGTGATAAAAACGTAGCAATTGTTTCTCATGGTGGCTTTTTAAGCGTGCTGATGATGTATATTTTAACGGGAAAAGACTGGGTTAATTATCATCGACCATTTCGGTTTGGTAATACAAGTGTCACTCATTTAGAATGGCCGCGTGGTACTGGTAAGCCATATTTACATTATATGAACGACCGAACACATCTCCGTGACCAGCTAAATGCGATGACCGATAGAAAAATAGATATTTTATAAAATAGCCAAAAGACCCTTTGTCGAATTCGAGAAAGGGTCTTTTGGTTTTTTGTACTGGACAAAGGCAGAGAGAATAAGTGGGGTGGCATAATAGAATATACGGAGGTTGTGAGGTGAAAAAGCGTTAGAAATTCTGAGCAAAAGCCGAATCACAGGGTTACGAGCATCAGCTCTAACGTCAATACAAAAACCCACCCCTAGCCATTTCATTTTTTAATACAATGTGAATTCGTTTACATTTTAACCTTTAAGAAAAATGTGACAAGGAGTATAATAATAGAGTGCGAGTTTTGTCATAAGCTTTATGGGGGATGCCGTGAGATGTGCAAATGGAACGGTATAGTGTAAAGCTGCAAATGATTCAAATCTTCAAGTGTAAAAAGGAGTTGGATGTTGTGGAGAAGTTACATGATAGTATTTATCAATTAATTGTAGAAACATCAACGAATTTACCGAATGATGTTAGACGAGCAATAAAGGCAGCAAAAGAAAAAGAAAATGCAGGCACGCGTGCAGCATTATCTTTAGGAACAATTACAGAAAATATTGAAATGGCAGATGAGAAAATCTCACCAATTTGCCAAGATACAGGTATGCCAACATTTGAAATTAAAGTGCCTGTTGGTGTCAATCAAATCAAGATGAAAAAAGTGATATATGCAGCCATTGCTGAGGCCACAAAGGATGCTAAGTTGCGTCCCAACTCGGTTGACTCTTTAACTGGGAAAAATTCAGGTGATAATTTAGGTGAAGGAACACCTGTCATTCACTTCGAGCAATGGGAACAAGACGTTATCGATGTCCGTCTCATACTTAAAGGTGGAGGCTGTGAGAATAAAAATATTCAGTACAGTTTACCGGCTGAGCTCGAGGGATTAGGACGAGCTGGTCGTGATTTAGATGGTATTAGAAAATGTATTATGCATTCCGTTTATCAAGCACAGGGTCAAGGTTGTAGTGCAGGTTTTATCGGAGTAGGTATCGGTGGTGACCGTACAACCAGTTATTCGCTTGCAAAAGAACAGCTTTTCCGTACGGTCGATGATGTCAATTCAAATCCTGACTTACAAAAGCTTGAAGATTACGTCCTAGAAAATGCGAACAAACTTGGTATTGGAACGATGGGATTTGGTGGAGAAGCCACTTTACTAGGCTGTAAAGTAGGAGCGATGAACCGCTTACCAGCAAGCTTCTTCGTCTCCGTAGCCTATAATTGCTGGGCTTACCGTCGTCTTGGTGTCGTATTGAATATAGAGACAGGCGAGATTCAAGAATGGTTATATAAAGATGGGGAAAAAGTTGAACTTAACCAAACGGATGAAGAAGTTGCGGCCGCGGCCGAGGAACAAGATGGTGTCCGTGAAGTTGTACTCGAAGCTCCTATCACTGAGGAAAAGATTCGCGAGCTAAAAGTGGGAGATGTCGTGATTATTAATGGAATGATGCACACTGGCCGTGACGCCATACACCATCATTTAATGGATCATGATGCACCGATAAATTTAAATGGTCAAATTATTTATCATTGTGGTCCTGTTATGGCAAAGGATGAGCAAGGGAATTGGGTTGTTAAAGCTGCTGGTCCAACAACAAGTATTCGAGAAGAGCCATACCAAGGTGACATTATGAAGAAATTTGGGATTCGAGCTGTTATTGGTAAAGGTGGTATGGGACCAAAAACTTTAAAAGCATTAGAAGAACACGGTGGAGTGTATTTGAATGCAATTGGTGGAGCGGCTCAATACTACGCTGACTGTATAAAAGAAGTTAAAGGTGTAGATTTAATGGAATTCGGAATTCCTGAGGCAATGTGGCATTTAGACGTAAAAGGCTTTGCTGCTATTGTTACGATGGATTCACACGGAAATAGCTTACATGCCGATGTCGATAAGTCATCTTTAGAAAAGCTTGCTCAATTTAAAGAGCCCGTGTTTAAATAAAAATTCAAAAGCCGTCCATTTTAGTCAATAAAAAGGACGGCTTTTCTCACAATGTATATGTCGGAATATTTAGTTATCATGTGCTATATAAAATATAATTTTAGGTTGTATCATTAATTTGTTCATTATATTTTAAGGAGTGATCCAATGAATTCAACAAAAAGCTTAGTCGTAGTTGGTGCCCATTGTGGTGATGCAGAGATTCAAGCGGGTGCTATCGCCCATAAATATGCAAAAGCTGGCTGGGAGGTTACATTCCTTCATTTAACAGCTGGTGAGAAGGGAAATCCCACTCACATGTCTGTGGATGAGTACCGTGTGCAAAAAATTAAAGAGTCACATCAAGTTGCTAAATTACTAGGTGGCAGTAGTATTACATTAAATTATAAAGATGCGGAATTAGTTTTAAGTGATGAAATAATAACGGAAGTAGCTAAGCATATGAGGAGGCTGAGACCTGATCTAGTTATTACACACTGGGAAAAAAGCATCCATCCTGACCATATGTTATGTCAGCAAATTGTTCAGGCCGCCCAGTTAAAAACAGGGTTAGTTGGTTTTGAACTCGATGGACTTCCACCACATTATTATCCTTATTTTCACAGTGAAAACTGGGAGGATATGGAGGAGTATGTTCCGGATATATATGTTGATGTGACCGAAGAATTCGAGACGTATCTAGAGGCTTTGTCCCATTACTGGTTTATTATGAATTCAACGTCATTTCGGTATTATGATTATTATCAAGCGTTGGGTACGATGCGAGGGTGTTTAAATCGTACGAAGTATGCACAAACATTAAAAATGGCACGTGGGCAGAATGTACGAAAGGGTTCGCATATTCCTGGATTTGAAATATAAAGAGGAGGGGATAAAAATGTTTACATTTCGTCATTATCAGTCTGGAGATGAAAAGGCAATTGTTGAGCTTTGGAATAAAACGTTAAAAGAAGATCCAATAACACCCAAAAGGTTTAGTCATTTAGTTCTTTTAGATGCCAATTTTGATCCAGTAGGTTTACGTCTAGCTTTTGTTAAAGAGAAACTTATTGGTGTTGTTTATGCTGTGCGCAGGTTGGTGCCACTCGGAGTAAATTTGGAGACTGACAATGGGTGGATTCCATTCTTTTTTGTTGCAGAAGATTATCAGAAACAAGATGTGGCGTCGAAACTATTTCATGATGCAGAGTTTTTTTTACAGGAGTTAGGCAGAACATCCGTCTTTTTTGCCTCCTATGCACCTAATTACATCTTACCTGGATTAGATGAAGAGGCTTATCCATCAGGGTATCAGTTCTTGTTAAAACAAGGTTTTCAAAAACTTTATTCACCTGTTGCTATGGATAGGAGTCTTATTAAATGGAAGCCTCATAAAGAAATTGAGCAACTAAAAGCTTTAAGAGAAAGTGAAGGTTTTTCGTTCAAACAACTGGAAAATCAAGATATATATGAAATTATCTTATTTGCTAATCAACAATTTAATCCCGACTGGGGGAGGGCCATTCGAGAAGGGCTCTTACAAGGTTTACCGATGGGACAAGTACTTGTCATTAGGTTTAAAGGTGAGGTTGTAGGTTTTTGTATGTACGGTGGTTATGAAGGAATTGCAGAGCGTTTTGGGCCGTTCGGTGTAGCGGAAACGATGCAAGGTAAAGGCTTAGGTAAAATTTTATTGCAAGATTGCTTACAACAAATGCGTTCAGAAGGATTGCATCATGCCTGGTTTTTGTGGACGAGTGAAAAGTCTGCTGCGGGTCACCTATACCTGAAAGCTGGTTTTTCGGTTACAAGACGCTTCCACGTTATGAAAAAAGAATTAACATAGTGATTTATAGCTGCTCATTTCAAAAAGTTAAATGTACTGAAACTAATTCAAGCATTTCTAGCCATTTTTATTGCTACCTTTTCTTGACTTAGGGTTTGTGAGAATAATGTTAGTTATTCGTGAGAAACTAAGCAAAAAATGATAGGAATGATGAGTTGTGAAGCACTTAATTTCTGTATTGTGTATGAGCGTATGCATCACGCTCGTTTTTGGCTCCTTCCCACTTACAGCATTCGCTGAGCAGTCCTATAACTGGAGCTATATCCCAGCGAAAAACAATGTTCCCGTTAAGACTGAAACGATTTATCAAGAGCTTTTAGATAAAACGGGTGGTATTTTTATTGGGAATACAGGACAGAAACATTTATATGTAACCTTTGACAATGGTTATGAAAATGGTTATACGGAAGAGGTTTTAAATGTTCTAAAAGCAAAAAAAGTACCAGCTACTTTTTTTGTAACAGGTCATTACTTAGAAACGGCACCAGACTTGGTTAAACGGATGGTTGCAGAAGGTCATATTGTGGGAAATCATTCCTGGCATCATCCAAGCTTACCTACAGTAGGGGATGGTAAACTGATTGAGGAGCTTGATAAAGTTAAAAAGAAATTCACTGAGCTAACGGGCGTTAAGGAAATGAATTATCTACGGGCTCCTCGAGGTGAGTTTAGTGAACGAAGCTTAACGCTTTCCAATAAGCTCGGTTATACGAATGTTTTTTGGTCGATGGCTTATAAAGATTGGGATGTGAATGCACAGAAGGGTGGAGAATATGCCTATAACAACATCATGAAACGTATTCACCCTGGTGCTATTATGCTTATTCATTCTGTATCATCTGATAATGCCGAGGCATTACCACGCGTCATTGACGAAGCAAGGAAATTAGGCTATGAATTTAAAAGCTTAGATGACTTAATGTTTGAAAGACAAATGGAACAGCTCCCATTTCCAAGATAATAAGTTAAAATAGCTCTTTTGGGGGCTATTTTTATTTTGGGCGAAATTGATGATTCATGGGTATGATTCAGATGCCGAGCAAATGAAAATACGCAGCAATGGCGAAGGAAAAATAGAGATCAATGCTGAGGCTGCAAAGATAAAGATAAAGAAATCATGAAGCCAAAAAATCCAGTACAACATTGTGACAGATGGCATGGTAATACAAATATTAAAAGGTTAAACCTATATCAGCATTAGCAGTAACGTCATACAGAACCCACATGCGAAGCCCGATTCACTTCGCCACCAACAAAGATGAAAATAGCGTTTGGCTCTCTAACTTTGACTTATCAATTCATTTGGTTTTGTATGGGAAGTGTACGAACCAGAGGGTCTGCATGAAAAGGAGCGAGCGTGACAGTTATTTAAGTGATGTGCCGCGAGTAACGTTGCGACATGTCGATGAAGGCAGTAGGTCGACATGATCAAGGGCAAAAAAGGACGAGATCATGTCGATGAAAATGGCTAGTCACATATAATCATGGGTAAAAAAGCCGGACATGTTAATAACTCAAAGGAACCGATGACCAGTTCAAGACACAAACTTTCGCTCCCAAGTAACTTTCATACAAAACTGCCATGATGACTTGCTCAGCAACTCATCACCAACAAAAATGAACGTATGGTTTTGCTCTATAACTGGTGGCTTTTTTTCAATGAGGTTTTTTGAACGAGAGAAGCACACGAACCAAAGAGTCTACACGGAAAAGGTCGAACATGTCAGTTACTCAAAGGAAAAGCGTGAGTAACTGCACGAAAAAGGCCGAACATGTCAGTTACTCAAAGGAAAAGCGTGAGTAACTACACGAAAAAGGCCAAACATGTCAGTTACTCGAAGGAAAAGCGTGAGTAACTGCACGAAAAAGGCCAAACATGTCAGTTGCACAAAGGAAAAGCGTGAGTAACTGCACGAAAAATGCCGAACATGTCAGTTACTCAAAGGAAAAGCGTGAGTAACTACACGAAAAAGGCCAAACATGTCAGTTACTCGAAGGAAGAAGGTGAGTAACTGCACGAAAAAGACTGAAGAAGCCCCAGTCACTCCGCCACCAACAAAAACGAAAGTATGGTTTTGCTCTTTTAACTGGTGGCTTTTCATACAATATGATTTTGCTTCTTGGTTTGTTAGCTTTAATTATTTCTTATTTATTCATTTGTATGAGAAGTGTACGAATCAAGAAGCCTGCACTAGCCAAAGCGGAGGGAATGGGGAGGCCGACTCCTGCAGGAGGAAAGGGCAGGCTGAGATCCACTTGCGTAAGCAAGTTAGCTCAGCGCCCGCCTGCGGAAAGCGTGCCCCCATTCCCGGAGCGATCTTCGAAGAAGAGCACTTGAGCTTTAGTTAACTTTCATATAAAAAAGACTACCGTCCACAAAAGGTAGTCTCCTCCCACATTTAGTTTAAAAGGGTTTCATGTCCAATCGCTTTGGCAATTGTTTCAAGTGTACTTACATCCGTCACGTCAAACGCAATAGGCTGTAGACTGCGGACAAGCATAAGTCCAATCTCTTTGTCTTCTTGGTTCATAATTGGAAATTTGAGCTCTCCATTACATTCCCATCTAATATCGTTCTCAAATGAGGAAGCAGCTACCAGTTTATGGTCTAGCTGTTCATATAAATATATCCCAGCCCAATTAATATAAGGCACATTTTCTACTAAACTGGTTACCGTCTTTTCATAAATAGATTGAGCACTATTTTTTTGATAAACATGGGCCATAATTTGTAGTGAAGCAACATCTGTAGGTATAGACAAAACAATCTCTCCTTAAAAAGCAAACAAAAGGTCGCTTTCAAAAGTTTTTTATGGCAGAACTTATTAAATCAACACAACTTACGAATAAAATTATGTATAATAAGCATTTGCCTTATGTTCTGTCATTGTAACAAAAAAAGAAACAGTTCCGTTCTAGAAAGTTTAGGAAGTTTTTTGAACATGCTATAATGGAGGGCATATATCAAAAGAATCGAGTATTTTTCAAAGTTGCTGTTATAAGGTGGAATTTGTTAATGAATCAAAAAAAGAGATATCATAAACCAAAAGAAGACGTTCATATAAAAGTTGGACAGCGTTTTCCATTAACGATCAAAAGACTAGGCATTAATGGAGAAGGAGTCGGATATTTTAAACGGAAGGTTGTTTTTGTTCCAGGAGCGTTACCAGAAGAAGAAATTGTCGCCGAAGTAACGAAGGTCGGCACAAAATTCTCTGAGGCAAAAATTAGTAAGGTTCGTAAAGCTTCACCAAATAGGGTGGAGCCCCCTTGCCCTATCTATGATCAATGTGGAGGTTGTCAGCTCCAACATATGACGTATGAAAGCACCTTGAGTGCAAAGAAAGATATTATCGTACAAGCATTTGAACGCTATTCAAAGCTTTCGTTAGATAAAATCAAAGTTCAAGAAACAATTGGTATGGAGGAGCCTTGGTATTATCGGAATAAGAGTCAAATGCAGGTCGGTAAAAAAAATGGAGAAGTGATTGCCGGTTTGTATGCTGAAAAGTCCCATGAACTTATTGATCTATCCGCATGTATCGTTCAACATAAGACGACAAATAAAGTAACAACCGTCATTAAGCAAATCTTGAATGATTTCCAAGTCTCTATTTACGATGAACGAAAAAGACGCGGTCTCATTCGAACGATTGTAACTCGAGTTGGTTTTGAGACAGGCCAAGTGCAGGTCGTATTAGTCACAACGGATATGAATATACCGAGGCTCAACTTAATAACAGCGGAAATTAATAAGCGTCTACCAGAAGTAACATCTTTACAGTTAAATGTTAATAATAAGAAAACCTCGCTCATTTTTGGTGATAAAACGGTTCATTTAGATGGTGAAGAAGTCATCGAAGAGCGTTTAGGGGATATTTCATTTGATTTATCGGCAAGAGCATTTTTTCAATTAAATCCAAAACAAACGGTCAAGCTTTATAATGAAGCACAAAAAGCGGCCAAACTGACTGGAACAGAAAAAATCGTTGATGCTTATTGTGGTGTCGGAACGATTGGACTGTGGCTAGCAGACAAAGCCTCTGAAGTAAGAGGGATGGATGTCATTGAGGATTCTATTCAAGACGCTAGAAAAAATGCTAAGAAACACGGATTTGAGCATGTGCGTTATGAGGTGGGGTCAGCAGAAAAATGGTTACCAAGGTGGGTGAAGGAAGGCTGGAAGCCAGATGTCATTCTCGTTGATCCGCCAAGAACCGGCTGCGATGATAAGCTTTTGCAATCAATCATTGAAGTAAAACCAAAACGTGTCGTATACGTGTCCTGTAATCCTTCGACACTAGCCAAAGATGTGGAGCTGCTACGAAAAGCGGGTTACAAAGTCAAAGGCATCCAGCCAGTAGATATGTTCCCATGGACAGCACAAGTAGAGAGTGTGACGGAGTTAGTATTGTGAATGTAACCCCATAATAAAGTCTTCCGAAACAGAATAAACATTTCCGAAAAAAGACTCGAATTTTGTGAGAATAAACATCTCCGAAATCGGGTCTTTTTTCTGTCTAAAACGTCTGAAAACGAACAGTATCAATGGTTTTCCAATATCTCTTTCTTTAATTTTCCTTCTTCTATTATCGGAAAATTTTATTTTAACTGCGAAAAAAACGTGAAAAAACGGGTGGAAAAGAGGTGAAAAACGGGTGATTTTTGATCCGGAAAAGGCGAAAAAGGAGGGTTTGTCGGAAAACTTTATTTTAGCTGGAACGGTGGAATGGGGGTTTGAAGTGGGTGATTTCGGATGAGTTTATTTGGGGGGAACATAGTTAGAATAAATTTATAGAATTAGTACTCAAATTAAGTTGTCTTATTAAGAGTTTAGAAATAAGAGTAGTAGAAATTGGGCTATATAACGTATTTAAGAATCATAACTGTATACTGCTATTTTTTTAAAAAGGGTACTAGTCTAAGTTCTTGCTGATGAAGGTGTGAAAAGATTAAAGGCACTGTGACAATGGCATTATGTTAATACTTAGATTTCATAGTAGCATATGAATTAATTAAAGATAGGCTATGTTGCTAAAGGATCAGGTTAAAAGAGAGGGATTGTAACACTTTTATAGAAGTATAAAATACTATAAAGAACTCTTTATAGGCTATAAGTCGTAAGAGATGTTAATTGGGGATGATTAATTGAAAAAAATCTTAATTGTTGGAGCGACAGGAACACTTGGACAACTAGTATACCGTGACATTAGACGTCTTTTTCCAGAAGATGTGACCTTCGCAATTACTGACTATAATAAGGAAAGAGGTATAGATTTTGCCTCTAATAAAGGTAAGGGTACTGAATGGCGCTACCTGAATGTGATGGATGCTGGTAGTATTGAGCAAGCATTAGTAGGAGTAGATTTCGTTGTTATCTTAGTAAAGCAACTTGAACCTAAGATTCAAGAGTTATGTATAGAAAGGAAAATTCCCTCATTAGATGTTACTCCTTTCTATGCTTTGTATACAGATACAATTAAGTATGGCGATTATGCCTTAGGGCAAGAGACGGGTGTATTATTATTCTCAGGATTCTTGCCAGGTCTATCTGGTTTACTCATTCAGAAAGCTGTTGCTAATTTTGACAAGATAGAGTCTGTAGATATAGGGTTCTTACAAAATAAGAATGCCAATGTTGGAATAACAGGAATAAAAGACATGCTTCGTTTGATCAATGAGCCAATTAGAAATCAAGAAAAAACTTTTAGCTTCTCCCAGACAAGAAAAATGTCTTTCCTGGGACATCAGAAACCAAAAAAAGTGAGGAATATTGAACACGCCGAAAGATTATTACTAATCGATAAATATCCAATAAGTTATTGGACTGGTTGGAGTGATAACACGTTCAATACTTTAATATACATCCTAAAAAAAGCTGGATTATTACCATTCATAATTAAACTTAGTCCTAATATAATGAAAAAAATCGTTAAACATAACCCTGAAAATCCAGAGGAAGCTATTCTTACTGTTGAAGTTAAAGGGCATATTCAAAATAAATTAACAATAAAAAGGTATTCACTACAGACTTTCTCAGATTATCAAACGACATCACTGGTGACGGCAGCTCTTTTAAAAATTATGTTATCAAAACAGGTAGATGGTGTGGTCGTACCTTATGAAATAACAAACATTGATGAAGTTCTTGGTCTTATTAATAATAAAGATATAAAACTAGAAGAGATAGAATGATGCAGTTTCTAAGGAAGGGGAAATATGGTGTTCCTTTTTATATTTCGAATTAGTGATGTTTTAGTTAGTGGTCCTCCCTTATGTAATAAATTTATTTTTAATATGATGTGTTAACAGAAGCCGTGTTGTGCCCCAAGATTGCTTAATTATAGCGTAACATTGAAACCTAAGTAAGCCAATGACGTATGAATATTAAGGATTGAAGTATATGAAAAAGAATAAACCAAATCATATCTTTTATTTTATTAATGCACCAATTCTTATCTTATTGGCTATTCTATCCCACTTCTTTTTTGAATATTTAGGATTAAATGGAGTGCCAAGTATTATAATTTTTGGAGCTTTAGGTTTCATGTTTTAGTAGGAGTATCCCAGTATCGGAAATATCATGCCTACTAGGACGTTCTGCTGCTATTAGGAAGGAACAATTCCATTGCCCTAACTAGAATGGGTTACGTAGAGTGAAGTTAAATGCAGTCAAATACAGTTTGGTCAATAGAAAAACTCTAATTATTAATAGGTTTTTTGAAACCTGTGAGGTTCACAACATTTTAAGGAGAAATCTTTCGGGACCTTAAATGAATAGGATATTCTATATCTAAACACTGAATTCATGATTTTTGAGAAGATTTATAGGATTTAGATAGGAACCCTCCAATGGAGAGTTCCTTTTATTAATCTTAATTTTAAAATGTATTGTGAGGTGATGATTTCTAACATCAAATTCATATTGAATCACGATTTATTATTATTAGTTTGAGCTTTACTTATAACTTTACTAGCTATAAAGTTTATGGCTTATAGAACAAGAATAACGAATATTGGTTCAACATAATCACCCATCATCCATACAAGAACAAAATAGGTTGCTCCAAATATAAGTGTTAAGAAAATGTCTTTACCTAATATAGTTATTCCTCTCCTTCATTTTGTGAAAATATTTCTTCTAAAGGTACACTTTTGATGTGAAAAGGTATTGATAAGGTTTCAATAATCATATTTATACATTTAATAGAATTCCTGACAGATGATTCAGACCTCATATGGGTTCCAATAAATCTTGAATACATTTTTTAAGCTGTAAGTTCTAATAGGTAGGTCGATTTGGGTATCAAATATAGCCTGAATGAATAAATACGATAGTTAGTATATAGGGTTTGTTTTGAATAGTAAGAATATTAGAATAAACACTCTTCTTTTATCAAAAGGAGTTAAAATTATTAGAAGGTGAGAAAAGAAAATCAATAACGCTTGCTTACTCTACCGGGGACCATATGAAACTATTGGTAAAACCCATGCTAAACTTCATCAATGGCTTCATTGTAGTAACTATAAATTAATTGAACCGCTACGAGAAGCAGTAATTGATGGGATCTTGAATGAAAGAGAGCCAGAATGTTGGCTAACCGAAGTCCAGTTCCCAATTAATGAGAAGTGTGTAACACTCATTTTCAAAATAAACTCAAGTTTGTGAACATGATAGATGTACGTATTGAGGCTTTCCTTAACTAAATGTAAGCCTTTTTCTTATGACATTAAAGAAGCAGGTTACTCAAACAAAAAGACCCGTAAAATTTTACGGGTCTTTTCTACCTTAAACTAATTTTGAAGTTAAAGAATCCACATTTCTATTTAGCCATGTTAACTGTTTGGTTGTCAGCATAGCAATTTCTAAATATTCCTTTGGTAGCTGTTCATATGGTTCATAGAAGTTACTAACTGCCAACTGGAAGAAATAAAGATAAGTCATCGCATTTAAATCGTATTCGTTAAGAGTAAAGTTCTTTGAATAATTCTCTACATATCGTTTAAGTGAATTAACGTTAATTTCTCCACTCTTAGCAATAGGATCTGCATAAGCAAATGACATGATTACTTCCCAGCAAGCGGGTAAATAACAGGCATCTGTCCAATCAATTGTGTATAATTTTGTGTCTTTATTTATTATTTGAGAAGTATAGTAGTCTCCGTGTGAGTTCGTAATGGTAAGCCTAGAATAATCAAACGAATAGTTACTAACTGATTTTAGATATTCTAGTCGTTTCGTTATGTCTTCTATAATCATAGTATCATTTAATTGCTGTGCCTTTCTTAACGTATTCAGATAAGATTGACGAGCAATATCAATTTGATTACTAGTAAACAATTCTTGATTAATCAGTCCTTTTTTTAAATTAGGGATGTTTGATAATACATCTTGAATTTTTCCTAAATTTTGGGCAGATAAGTCCATGAACCGTTGCGTTCCACTATTTAAGTCAAAGGTTTCGCCCCTGATATATTCTTGTAAGTGATAATTATTACCATCGACTAAGAAAGTATAGGTGCCATGATTAGATTGTACGATTCTCGCTACCGAAATTTCGTTTTCGTGAAGGTACTTGACCAATTTCCCTTCTTCTTCGGGAGCATCAATAGATGATGGGATACGTTTAAGAACATATTCTCCCTTGGACGTATTTAAGTGATACGTTGCAGCGACGTTATGGTTGCTAAGTTGTGTTAATTTGTTAATCTTTAAATCATACTGTTCGCTCAGTACATCAATAATTTTAGTTTCTATCATTTTCAACACTCTCCTCGTTTATTTACTATTGAGAAAAGTGTTGAACCAGACTTAAACATAAGTTTTTCAAACAAAGACCTCCTAATATGATAAATATTCTATAAAAGATACTTACTAAAATCAACAAACATCATATGGAAATTTGCGAAAAAAGTATTTGAAAGAGCAAATTATAAACCTATATACTGTTATTCATGAAAGGTACTAGTCTAAGTTCTTGCTGGTAAAGGTGAAAGAATTAATCGCACTGAATCAGCGGCAGTAATTTAATGAATATACCTCATTGTGGTCTTATATGAACTGGAGAATAGAAGATGAGGAATAATCAGATATTATAGATGAGTTGAGTGGCATGAAGTTTTTCTTTATGTTGCTAAAGACTCAGGTAGTTCAGGACAAAATCAATGGAGATAGCTTAAAAGTCTATGATAAAATAAACTTAAATCGAAATTTTATTAATAATCCAAAAAGGGGTGTGAATGTGGAGAAAACATTTGAAGTCAATTATGAAGGGCATCAAATTTCAGTGATAAATACATGGATAAACGGAGAGAAATTATATATTGATGGAAATTTACAAGATGAAAATCTAGGTCTATCTTTTAGAGGAACCCTAAAAGGGAAATTTATAAATGTTAATAATGAAGTAAGGAATGTAAAAGTTTCTATTGGTGGATTTTTCTCGATTAGTTGTAGGATTTTTGTGGAGAATGAACTTGTTTATCCGATACGTAACTAGAATATTTTGGAGAACGATAGGTACAAATTAATAAAACTACAAGGAGAGATTAGGTGTCAAAACTAACTAAAATTATAGTAATTGTCATCGTTATTTTGTTAATCTTTATAATAATTGGTGTAGTAGGTTTATATAACCCTAGTAACTTTGATCATTAATGAAATTTTTGATTTGGTATCAGTCTACTTCTAAAATAATAGTTAATATATCGATATGATTGTCACCTATATCCAAAAAGTTTGGCTAGCCACTGTGGTTAGCTTTTTTATTCGAACTATTGAAAAGGAAGTGTTGGAGACTAGATTAATAATTTAGGGAATGGATTTCTATTTAATATAATAACTAAACCCTAAGAAAGTCATAATTACTTAGGGTTTGGTTGCAATATAATTAAAACAGACCTAAAGCTTGCCCATTTTCATCGACATCCATATTAAGTGCGGCAGGCATTTTAGGAAGTCCTGGCATTGTCATGACATTACCGGTTAAAGCAACGATAAAACCTGCACCAATGGATGGCTTTAATTCACGAATGGTAATGGAAAACGGTTGTGGCCGTCCAAGTTTTGCTGGGTCATCAGAAAGGGAATATTGCGTTTTGGCCATACAAATAGGCAGGTGACCCCAACCGAATTTTTCAAAATTAAGTAATTGCTTTTGTGATTTAGGTGAAAATTCAACATGCGTAGCTCCGTATACCTTTTGAGCAATTGTTGTGATCTTTTCCGCTAATGAATCAGATAGCTGATAGAGTGGAGCGAAGTTCGCTTCCTTTATTTCAATTGTATGAAGTAGTTGCTTCGCTAAATCAACACCGCCATTTCCACCTTTTTCCCACACTTCTGTAAGTGAGACAGGATAACCAGCTTCTTCACAAAGAGTATGTAATAGGTTCATTTCAGCTTCTGTATCTGTTGTGAATCGATTAACGGCAACGACGAACGGCAAGCCGAAGCTTTGAATCGTTTCAGCATGTTTACGGAGATTGGCAAAACCTTTTTCAAGTGCTTCGA
Source organism: Alkalihalobacillus pseudalcaliphilus (assembly GCA_001038565.1). Lineage (GTDB taxonomy): Bacteria > Bacillota > Bacilli > Bacillales > Bacillaceae_D > Alkalihalobacillus > Alkalihalobacillus pseudalcaliphilus. Next base: position 83,334 of record LFJO01000006.1, on the reverse strand, counting down.
TATTTTCCTCTTTCAAATCGGTTTTAGCGACACCACCATGCATTTTTAACGCGCGAATTGTTGCGACGATAACCACGGCTTCTGGTTTGAGATCGGCACTTCTCATTTTGATGTTTAAAAATTTCTCAGCACCTAAATCGGCTCCGAACCCAGCTTCTGTAATAACGTAATCAGCTAATTTTGTTGCAGTCTGAGTCGCAATAACACTATTACAACCATGTGCGATATTGGCAAACGGTCCACCGTGAATTATGGCTGGGGTATGTTCCATTGTTTGTACGAGATTAGGTTTGACCGCATCTTTTAACAGTAGTGTTAATGCACCTTCCACACCAAGGTCACTGACGGTAACAGGTTGCTTTTGTAAATCGTAAGCAACGACCATTTGACCTAATCGTGTTTTTAAGTTTTGAATATCGGTCGCTAAACAGAGGACTGCCATAATTTCTGAAGCGACAGTAATATCAAAACCATCCTCACGAGGTACTCCTTGTGTTGACCCACCTAATCCAATAACTACTTTTCTTAAGGCGCGGTCATTTAAATCAAGTGCTCGCTTCCAAACAATTCTACGTTGGTCAATTTGTCGTTCGTTTCCTTGTTGAATATGGTTATCGATTAATGCAGCTAATGCGTTATTTGCTGATGTGATGGCATGAATATCACCAGTAAAATGAAGGTTGATATCTTCCATAGGTAAGACTTGTGAATAGCCACCTCCTGTTGCGCCACCTTTCATTCCCATTGTGGGCCCTAATGAAGGTTCACGTAGTGCAATAACTGTTTTTTTGCCAAGTTTACTAAAAGCATCTCCTAATCCAACTGTAACCGTTGACTTTCCTTCACCGGCTGGTGTCGGATTTATAGCCGTTACCAAAATTAATTTTCCACTATTTTTTGTTTTTAGCTTTTTTAATGCCTCAAATGAGAGCTTTGCTTTATATTTACCATAAAGCTCTAAATCATCATGTTCTAATCCAATCTGTACAGCTACTTCCGTAATTGGTTTTATCTGTGCATTTTGTGCGATTTCAATATCTGACTTTGCTTCTAGCTTCATATTCACTCTGTCTGCCCCCCGAAACGTCCAAATAATGATCATTCATACATTTCTTATTGTACCATTGTTTCAAGTTCTTACCCGAGTCTGAATAAACATTATTTTTAAAAATATCATGAACTAAATATAAAGCAACCGCAGAGTCTGCATGAAAGGGCTAATAATATGTCAGTTACTGAAAGGAACAGAGCGAGTAAAGTAACGAAAAGGTAGGAACGTGTCAGTTACTCGAGGGAAGTGAGCGAGTAAAGTAACGAAAAGAGCCGAACGAGTCAGTTACTCAAGGTAAGAGGCTGAGTAAAGTAACGAAAAGGGCTGAACATGTCAGTTACTCAAGGTAAGAGGCTGAGTAAAGTAACGAAAAGAGCCGAACGAGTCAGTTACTCGAGGGAAGTGAGTGAGTAAAGTAAGGAAAAGGTAAGAACGTGTCAGTTACTCGGGGGAAGTGAGTGAGTAAAGTAAGGAAAAGGTAAGAACGTGTCAGTTACTCGAGGGAAGTGAGTAAGTAAAGTCACGAAAAGAGCCGAACGAGTCAGTTACTCAAGGGAAATGAGTGAGTAAAGTCACACGAAAAGATGTGAAGGGAATAAAGTACCTTCAAGACACAACCTATCGCCCCTAAGTACACTTTACAAAACTTCCATAATGACTTAATGAAGCAACTCATCACTAACAATCATGAAAGTGGCGGATAGTCCTTGGCTTGTTGGGTCTCCATTCACTTGATTTTTGTTCTGGTTTATTTTAATGAATGCTGTGAGGCTGCTTTTGAACTTGAGAATTTAGATTAAGCTAGCGGACGAAAATATGCGGAGACTCCCGCGGGACGTAGTGGCGGGCTAAAATCCACTGGCTGTGCCAGTTAGTTCAGCACTACCCCGCAGGACGCGAAGCATCATTTTCGGTAGCGACGAGCAATGCTCCATGTTCGCACTAACTTTCATACAAAAACAGCACTTGGAATCACCAAGTGCTGTCTCAACATTAATATTTATAAGATTGTCCACCATCAATTGGAATCACTGTCGCATTAATAAAGTCTGCTTGGTTAGATAAAAGGAATGCCACTAAGTATCCTACTTCCTCCGGTTTACCAAAGCGGAGCATCGGATTCGCTTTAACAAACTCTTTACCAGCTTCCTCCCAATTATCGCCTCCCATTTGGCGTAATGAACCTTCAACCATCGCTGTCATAATAGCTCCAGGAGCGATTGCTTTAATACTCACACCAAACTGTCCGTATTCAATACCAGAGTTTTTCGTTAAGCCAACAACACCGTGTTTGCTCGCTGCATAACCCGATTGATTACCAACACCACGAATTCCACCGACAGATGCTGTATTAACAATAGAGCCAAATCCTTGCTCTTTCATAACCTTTAGCACATGCTTCATTCCATAAAAAACACCATTTAAATTAACATCGACAACACGTTGAAATTCCTCGATGCCATAATCCTCGGTTAAGTTTTGTTTTCCTTCAATCCCCGCATTATTGAAAAATCCATCGATTTGACCGAATTTGTCTATTGTAAATTGGACATACTTCTTTACATCCTCTTCGTTGGCTACATTTGCTTCAACAAGCTCGATCGTTGCATCAGGAATCGTACTCGTAATTTCTTGTTTACTTTCCTCAAGACCTTTCAGACTCAGGTCGACAAGCACTAACTTAGCCCCTTCGGAAGCAATTTGTTGTGCAGCAGCACGACCCAAACCAGAGCCTCCACCTGTAATGATAACGACTTTTTCTTTAAAACGATTCATGAAAACTACCCCTTCCAGAGATGTTATGATAAGATTTTTACAACTTCTATAGTGTAAACGGACACAGAATGGTCAACAATCAGTAAACCCTTTTAAACTGTCTATTTTAACTACACTTTTACTTAATATGTTGATTTAAAGGAGAAATCATACATGAACTCGGAGCAAAGTCGTTCGACGAAACAAGGGGAGCGAACAAAATCATACTTCAAACAGGCATTCATTGAGTTAATTCACGAAAAAGGTTTCAGTCATGTATCGGTCACCGATATTATTAGAAAGGCTGAATATAATAGAACCACTTTTTATTTGCATTATCAGGATAAATATTGTTTAACAGAAGATCTACAAGCAGAAATGTTTCGTTATATTAAAGAAAAAAGTGTGAATAAATATGAAAGGGAAAAGAGTGTTGAAACGATATCAATGGGACCTCATTCATTTGAGTTAATTCATTTTATTCATCAGAATCAGAACTTCTTTAATTTATATAGAATCGACGATACGATACCTGGCTTACATCGAGATTTACCACAGGCCATTTACGAAGTTTTAAAAGAAGATTTTTATTTAATCGCCGTGAATCAACGTCGAGATATTAATTATGATGCTCATAAATTATATATGGCTCACGGTACAGCGGGCTTAATTCTAGATTGGATTAACAAAGACTATCACGTTAGTCCTGAAGAAATGTCCATTCAGCTCATCCATATTCTTGAATCATTCGCTAAACAATTTATGATAAAAAGCCGTGAATAAGTATATCACTTTAGTATCCTTTACCATACCTTACCACCTTATTGTGCCTACTTTTATTAGTTACTCGGGTGGAATAAACTTAGGACATGGAAGGTTAGCTCTAGCTACCATCACAAACATACATTCATATAGTGTAGTATGAGCTTGTAAACAACCGCACAAACATGTATATGATACAATAGACTAACAAAAACAGATAATAGAAATTAAAATTAGATACAGAAAGATAAGGGGAATAAAGATGACAGATGTAAAAGAAGGATCCAAGGCATTAAATGTACTAAAAGACAAAATCCAGTTAATAAAATCAACTGATTTTGATTTATATGTGGTAGGCCCAATTAAGCTTCCAGTGCAACTAGATGGACAGACCGTTGAATTCAGCTGGTATAGTTGGTTTCGAGTTCAAAATGGTAGCGATGACTTTGAAGAATTACTAGCCAATCTAAAAAATCTAAACCTTGCTGAGCACCAACAATCGAGTGTCCTCGTCTATGGAGACTTTAAAGATGCAGAGGATGCATTTATACGTATGCATTCTATTTGTCACACGGGTGATATTTTCGGAAGCAAACGATGTGATTGTGGTTACCAACTGAAGACTTCAATGAAGATGATTGTGGAAAAAGGTCAGGGAGCTTTATTTTATTTAGCTAATCATGAAGGCAGAGGGATTGGTTTATTTAGTAAAGCACTAGCTTACGTACTTCAAGAAAACGGCTATGATACGGTAGAAGCCAATGAGGCACTTGGTTTTGAAGATGATGTTAGAAATTATGCTGAAGCGATCCAAGTATTAAAAGCTTTACGTACCAAATCAGTTACATTAATTACGAATAACCCCAAAAAACTATCAGCATTACAACAATATGGTTTACCTGTGTCTGGGCGCGAACCTCTTTGGGGGGATGTCTCCACGTATAATGAATTTTATTTAGAAACAAAAAGGAAGAGGTCAGGGCATTTAGATGAAGAAAGGATTTTGTTTTCATGAGTAGCCACAATTTTTATATGAATATGGCTATTCAAAATGCCAAAGCAACAAACGGTCAAACTGCTCCGAACCCTTTAGTTGGTTCAGTGATTGTAAATGATGGTAGTATTGTTGGCATAGGTACACATTTAAAGACGGGAGAGCCGCATGCGGAAATTCATGCATTAAGAATGGCAGGAGCGCAAGCCAAAGGTGCGACTATTTATGTGACATTAGAACCTTGCTCACATCATGGAAGAACAGGACCTTGTGCAGAGGCAATCGTCAGTGCAGGTATTAAAAAAGTAGTCATTGCTACTCTTGACCCTAACCCTCTTGTAGCAGGAAATGGCGTTAAGATTTTACAAGCGGCAGGTATCGAGGTGGAAGTAGGGGTTAAAGAGCAAGAAGCAGTAGAAATGAATGAGGTATTTAACACTTTTATCACGAAGCAGCGCCCTTTTGTAACAATGAAAGCAGGTTCCACACTCGATGGAAAAATTGCTACCCGAACGCGAGATAGTAAATGGATAACGTCCGAAGATGCTAGAACTGATGTTCATCACTTAAGGCATGTTAATCAAGCGATTTTAGTAGGGATTGGAACGGTTTTAGAGGATGATCCGGAATTAACAACAAGAGTTCCTAATGGTCGTCACCCCTTAAGAGTTATCGTAGATTCGTCGCTTAAAATACCATTGGAGGCTAAAGTAGCAAATGATGGCTTAGCTCCAACTTGGGTATTTACAAGTCAACATTATGATAAAGAAAAAGCAGCCATATTAGAGGCTAGAGGTGTAAAAATTATTGCGACCTCTACTGAAAAGCGAGTTAATCCAGTTGAGGTATTGAAATATTTAGGTGGAGAACACATTTCATCTTTATTGTTAGAAGGTGGGGGAACGATTCATGCCTCGTTCCTTGAAGCAGGTCTTGTTGATAAGGTTGTTCTATATTTTGCACCAAAGCTCGTAGGAGGACAGCTAGCTCCTACATTCTTAGAAGGTAATGGTGTAGAAAAGATGGCCTATGCCATAGAGATGTTTAATACATCGATGACACCGATTGGAAAAGACTTTAAATTTATCGGTTACCCGATTATAAAGACAAATTCATAAATAAACGAAGGACTGAAACAACTTAACGTTTCAGTCCTTTATTTGTTGGATGAAAGCAACCAGCCTCATTCTTGAACAATTGGATTATAACCCGGTATGGAACTCTAAATTTACATAAGAATTATAAAATCAATGCTTGAGGGCGTTAGCGTGAGAAGAGAGTGAGAATACGGAAGCGCGTGGTTTGGAAGTCGGGGAAGGTTTAGGAAACTCGAGCAAACGCAGAATCACTTGGTTTCATGCATAAAAAGAGAGCGAAAACCCGCTCAACGCTAAACATACAAAACGCCCATGTCGGGGCGAAAACCACTCCACCACCAACAAAGATGAAAGTCATCTAGGCAAGCAAACTCGCTGCAATATTACCGGGCAGCCAATCGACTCTTTTTAATTGAGGACATATAAAAGCTGTGGTACATTCACCACAGCTTTAATGTTATTTCGTTAAATAGGCATTCGTTTGGAACTGGACTTTTAACTCTGTACACTGCGCCATTTTTAGCAGGTTAGTAAGTCTTTTAGTTAGATTTCTTCAAATTGTTCATAGGTTGGTATGTCAAGTGATTCTTGAAAAGCAAATTGATAATGAAATAATTGTCCCGCTTTTTTCTCTTGAGGATTTAGGCCCATTCCTTTTTGTGTGATTTGGGCATTTACAAATGCAGCATTACTTAAGGCTAAGACCTCGAGTAGGTTCATTTCACGCTCTGTGAAAACATTTGCACTATTTTTAATTACAAAATTGGTCATGGCTATTTTTTCGATTGAAAACACCGTCCTGTTTTGTATTAAGCTTCTGACATCCAAGTACTGTGTTTGGACTCCAAAGCTTGTCTAGTACTTACCTTTATGAACGCTTAGCCCCTTTAAAAACAAGTAATTTACACATGAAAATCCCACCTTAACCACAGTATAAATGAAAACGAGTTGGAAATAGAGGGAAATAAATGATTATTCTATTAATTCGTAGGGGAGCCTCTAAATATTTTCGCCGCAAGGGTATTAGTTAATCATTTGCTATCCACATTTTTAATAAAACAAATTGACTGTACGGCTATCAAGAGATGAACCATATTTTTAGGTTTCAAGCTATCATAGGTATGTTGTACATAAGACAGATGACCTATTTAAATCTCTTTTAGTAGATGATCTTGACTAGGCATAGTGATCAAATTATACTAAAATTATGAAAACGATTGCACTAAGTCATGCAACAACACCATGATTTTCCATTTTTGTACAAGTTTCATTTGAAGAAGGTTTACATGAGGGAATAGAAGCAAGTCATGTATATTCATAAAACTCTGCAATCTTTCACACAAATGAAAGCGTTTCACGGTTGCTATTCTATCATTCACTCACATTATGAAAGCGTTCTCTAATTTTTCGTTTTTATAAAGAGGAATGACTAGATTCATAGTAATAAATTATTTACATAAAAAGGGTGTGAGTAAGTTGAAGGGAAAGCTGAAGAAATTTTTAGTTCTTAGCATGGTTTTTATCCTTACTTTTTCAAGCTTTGGAATGATGGGAACGACTCAGTTGGTTGAAGCAGAAACAAAAAGTTCAATCGAAGAATCAGAAATTCCAGAGAATACGTTAAGAATTCACTATCAAAACAGTAGTGGAGATTATTCAAATTTAGGTGTATGGACATGGGATGATGTGGAATCTCCTACAGACAATTGGCCAAGTGGGGGAATTCCTTTTACTGAAGAACAAGTAACGGATTATGGTGCATATGTAGATGTTCCGTTAGAATCAGGTGCTAGAAACGTAGGATTCCTAATTCTTGATATTGTGACAGGTGGGAAAGATGATGCAGGTCATAACGGTGGAGATAAACGATTAGAGCTTTTTTCCCCCAATATTAATGAAGTGTGGATTTCAGAAGGGTCTGATGAGATCTCATTCATTGAGCCTGTTGATTTACCGGAAGATACAGTAAGGGTTCATTATAAAAAAGCTGATGGTGATTATGAGAATTGGAGCTTGTGGTTTTGGGGAGATGTTCAAAGCCCATCTGAGACTCAAGGTGACTTTCCATCAGGGGCTACAGGTTTCTCTGAAGAGCAAATAGGGAAGTATGGAGCATATATCGATATTCCTTTAAATGAAGGAGCAGAAGAAATTGGGCTGGTTGTTGTGAATAAAGAGACTAACGAGCAAGAAGCTGATCGCTCATTTACGCAATTAAATCAATTTAATCAAATATTTATAGTTGAAGGTGATGGGGCCGTGTATTCAAACCCGTATGGTGCGATTGCAACAGAATTACTTTCTGCTGAGCAGTTATCCGATGAGAAAATCGTCTTATATTTTTCTAGAACGGATGAGTTAACAGAGGAAGCTCTGCTTGAACAAGTGGGCATTCGAGATATCGAAGAGCACACGGTAGATGTTAATGAAGTAGAAATTAAAACAGATAATCGTACGGTAGAAGTGAAGGGAGATTTTAACCTCGATCAATCTCCATATACGGTAAGTCTTGGCGAAGTGAGTGTTCCTGCTAAGATTGGCTGGAGGCTGATTGATGAGATGTATGCCTATGATGGAGAGTTAGGGGCACAGTTACACCAAGATGGAACAGCTACGATTAAGCTGTGGTCACCAAAAGCAGAGCATGTTCAGGTGATTTTGTACGATAAAGATAACCCAGATGATATCGTAACAGAGGTTGAAATGAAGTTAGGTGATCGTGGAGTTTGGGAAGTGCAATTGACTAAAGAAAACACGGGTCTAGATAGTCTGAGAGGCTACTACTATCATTATGAAATTGATCATGATGGAGATAAAAAAATTGCTTTAGATCCATATGCTAAATCTTTATCGGCTTGGAATAGTGATGAACAAGGTCCATATGCGAAAGCAGCGATTGTCGATCCGAGCTCAATTGGACCTGAGTTAGAATTTGCTCATATTGAAGGCTTTGAGAAAAAAGAAGATACAATTATTTATGAAGTTCATGTGAGAGATTTCACTTCGGACCCTCATATTGCCGATGAGTTAACCGCTCAATTTGGTACATTTGCAAGCTTTGTAGATAAGCTTGATTATATTGAAGACTTGGGTGTGACACATATTCAGCTTTTACCAGTTATGAGTTATTTCTTTGCGAACGAGTTTAAGAATGATGAAAGAATGCTCGACTTTTCTTCAACGAATACAAATTATAACTGGGGATATGACCCGCAAAGTTATTTCGCTCTAACGGGCATGTATTCAGAAGATCCAACAGACCCTGAATTACGCATTAAAGAGTTCAAGAAATTAATTGATGAAATTCACAGTCGTGGAATGGGTGTTGTTTTGGATGTTGTGTATAATCACACAGCAAGAGTTGGTATCTTTGAAGATTTAGTTCCAAATTATTATCATTTTATGGATGCTGATGGTACGCCAAGAACAAGCTTTGGTGGTGGACGTCTCGGTACAACACACGAGATGTCACGTCGAATTCTCGTTGATTCCATTACCTATTGGGTAGAAGAGTTTAAGATTGATGGATTCCGTTTTGATATGATGGGCGATCATGATGCAGAGTCTATTCAAATTGCCTATGATAAAGCTAAAGAAATCAATCCGAATATTGTGATGATTGGTGAGGGGTGGATTACGTACGCTGGTGATGAAGATGACCCGAATGTACAAGCTGCTGATCAGCATTGGATGCAGTATACAGAAAGTGTCGGTGTATTTTCTGATGAGTTCCGTAATGAGTTAAAGTCTGGTTTTGGCCATGAAGGTGAGCCGCGTTTCTTAACGGGTGGTGCTAGAAATATTGACCTGATTTTTGACAATATTAAAGCTCAACCACATAACTTTATCGCTGATGATCCAGGTGATGTTGTGCCGTATATTGAAGCACATGATAATTTAACTTTACATGATGTCATTGCGATGGCGATTCAAAAAGATCCAGATGACCATCAAGAGGAAATCCACCAACGCATTCGTCTAGGAAACTTGATGACGTTGACTTCTCAAGGTATTGCTTTCTTACATGCAGGTCAAGAGTATGGACGCACGAAGCAATTTAGAGCGGAAACATCAGAGCCACCGTATAAATCTACCTATATGACTGATGAAAATGGTGAGCCTTTCCGTTATCCATACTTTATTCATGACTCGTATGATTCTACAGATATCATCAATCGTTTTGATTGGGAAAGAGCAACGAATGCTGATGCTTATCCGATTCAAAATTTAACGAGAGAGTATACAACAGGTTTAATTGAGTTAAGACGTTCTAGCGATGCTTTCCGATTAGGAACAAAAGATCTTGTAGACGAAAAAGTAACACAATTAAACATTCCAGAAATTGAAGAAACAGATTTAGTTGTGGCTTATCGCATTGAGGCGACAACAGGTGAAGCATTTTATGTATTTGTGAATGCGGATGATGAAGAAAGAACATTAACATTAGAAGAGGACTTAACCGTGGGTGAATTTGTCGTTGATGGAAAAACAGCTGGTGTGACAGCGATTGCCGAGCCACAAGGGGTGGAGTTGAGTGCTGAGCAAATAAAGCTGGATCCATTAACTGCAGCGATTGTACAAGTAGGTGGTATTGAAGCACCAGAAAAACCAACACCTCCTAAAGAAGAACCGAAAGAACCGAAAGAGCCAAAAGAGCCAAAAGATCCAAAAGAGCCAAAAGATCCAAAAGATCCAAAAGATCCAAAAGATCCACTAGACCCGCCTGGAACCGATGATCAAAATGGAGAAACACCAAAAGGAAACGAAGAGAAAAAAGAGGAGCAAAAAGGTGATAACTTGCCAAATACGGCGACATCTAACTATCAATTCATTGCCTTAGGTATCGCACTTGTATTAATGGCAACCGCGATTTATTGGTGGAAAAGAAAACGGCAAGTAGCGTAAAAGAAAATAATAGATGTAGCCCTCACACATGGATGTGAGGGCTTTTACTTATGATAATAAAGAGGCCCTGCCGCCTAAGCGTAAAACGAGAGAAAGCCCGAGCAAACGTCGAATCTCGGGGTTGCGGGGAAAAAAGAGAAAGAAAGCCCAGCAAAAGGAAAGTCGCGCGTATCTATCACCAGATGGATGACCAGCTAACTTCACGGCACAATCTATCGTCCATAAGTAATTTCATATAAAACTAATTCATATCAATTTAATAGGCTTTAATGATTGACAAATAGGAAGGATGAATCTATAGTAAATCAATAGGAATTAAATCGTATGAACTTGACTGACTCATCAATCAGTTGACAAAAAGATATTAGTCCTTAAAGGGTGTGAATAGAATCGATTCAAAAAAGGTGGATGCGACTTTACGAAAAGAGCAACTTATGAAAGCAGCTTTACAATTATTTGCAACAGATGGTTACCATAAAACGAAGGTTTCAGACATTGTTAAGGTGGTTGGCGTAGCACAAGGCACTTTCTATTGGTACTTTTCTAGCAAAGAAGATATTGCCTTAGCCATTATCGCTGTTGGGAAAGAGAAGCTATTGGCTGTCGTTCAACAAGGGTACCGTGAGAAAGCCGGTTCCTTAGATGAAATGCTCAGATCTTCTTATCATTTAATTTATTCGTATTTGCAGTTTGCCAAGAGGAATCGTGATTTAATGGCTTTTATATTCTTAAAAGGTCAAGGAGCAGATCCGGCGATAAAAAATGAAATTATAAAAATATTTGTATCTATTGAGCATGCTTTTGCAAATAATATAAAACGAGCAACTCAATTAAAGATGTTACAAAAATCTCAAAAGGCAGAATTAAAAGCGATGATGTTAACAAGTTTGTTAAATGGAACGATGGAGAGATGGCTATTTGGCCCTCAAAGGGATTTACATTATCTTTCTAACGAATCAATTGAAACGGTTGCACATCACCTTGTACAGTTCGAGTTTTTTGGACTTTTATCAGGAGGAGACGTGGATGGAGACAAAGGTTAAATGGCAAGGAACGAGCATGTCCATAACCAATGATAAACAATTTCAAGTGAATGGCGCTACGTTGCAGACGAATGATCAAGGCTTATCACCGATTGAACTAATATCGAGCTCGTTAGGTTTATGTGTCTTTATTTCGATGAACAAATTATTTGATCGTGATGAAGTCGACGTTGATCGGGAACAATTAGAAGTGAAGGTCTTGGCAACAAAAGCTGAAGGAGCACCTTCTAGAATTGAAAGCTTTCAAGTCAAAATCAAATTCCCAGACGGGTTAGAACCTACATATAAAAGAAAATTAGCGATATCTGCGGAAAAGGCTTGTACAATTGGCAATACGATTCAACGTGGTGCAGAAATAAAAGTAGTAGAAATATAACAACAGGAGGAAATGAACATGAATAAGAAAGTAACTTTGTGGTTTACCGCTGCTATGTTAGCTTTAGTGCTTGTCGCGTGTGGGGGAAATGATAACGAAACAACTGAAAACGATGGTGGCGAGGGAGATGTGACGGTTGAGCCAGGTGGAGAAATCAGAATTGCGATTCCGGCACAGCCTCCAACATTAGATGCACAAGTAACGGTTTCGACAGCGTCGCTCAATATTGGACGTCATATATATGAAACATTAGTAGCTTTAAATGAAGATTATGAGCCAGTGCCGATGTTAGCAGAATCTGTTGATATGTCAGAAGATGGTTTAACTTATACATTTGTAATGCGTGAAGGTCTTACTTTTCATAACGGTGAGCCTGTCACAACTGATGATGTGGAAGCGTCGATGAATCGTTGGTTAGTCAGTTCATCCCGTGCCAAGCTATTGCTTGAAGGTGCTGAGTTTGAAGCAACAGATGATCAAACGGTCGTTTTAACATTACAAGAGCGTGCAGCCGATGTGTTAGACATTATGGCTGGGCAAAGTGAATTCCCTGCGATCATGCCAAAAGATGTCGTTGAAGGTGCTGATGCCTCTGGTGTAACGGAATACATTGGAACGGGTCCTTTTAAATTTGAAGAATGGGCTCAAGATCAATATATTCATTTATCGAAGTTTGATGATTATGTAGCTAGTGAAGAAGAGCGTAGTGGTCTATCAGGTAAAAAGGAAGCATTGGTTGACGATATTTATTTTGAAATTGTGACAGATCCATTTACACGTGTATCTGGTTTACAAACAGGAAGTTATGATATTGCCGACGAGATTCCGTTTGATAACTTTGAGCAAGTTAGTCAAATGAATGATATTGAAACACATTTATACTTAAACCGTACGTTAACTTGGTTTTATAATATTAATGAAGGCCCAATGGCGGACCAAAAAATGCGTGAAGCTGTAAATTCGGCGATTAACCTAGACGACCTTTTACTATTTGCTTATGCAGATGAAGAGTTATACGAAACACACCCTGGTTATATGAATTTAAATCAGGTGAATTGGTCTAATACAGCGGGTGAAGAAAATTATAATGTTAACGACCCTGAGCGGGCGAAAGAGCTTTTAGAAGAAGCAGGATATAATGGTGAGGAAATTACGATTATTACGACACGTGACTATGATTATATGTATAAGGCCGCTTTATCTGTGCAAGATCAGTTAACGGAAATCGGTATGAATGTAAATGTTGAGAATTACGACTTAGCTACATTCTTAGAGTTAAAAACCGTACCAAGTGAGTGGGATATGTTAGCAGCTGGTACAGGCTATGTGACAATTCCTGCACAGTTACTAGCGTTAAATCCAGGATTTGCTGGCACTGATGACCCTGTTGCACAAGAAATGTTAAAAGAAGTTCGTACGGCTGAAACACCAGAGGATGCCTACGAGAAGTGGGAAGAGCTTCAAGGCTACTTATACGATTTCTTATCAACAACGGTCATGGGCCACCAAAATGATATTATCGCAACCTCGAACCGAGTCAAAGGATTTGAGCCATTCCAAGCACCAATTCTTTGGGGAACAACGGTTGAACAATAAGTATAGTTAATTGGGTGAAAAGGTGTGGCAAGTTCACACCTTTTTGCTGATTACAAGTGGTATTACCTCCGAGCAAAAGCCGAATCTCGGGGTTACGAGCAGAAAAAGAGAGAGTAACCCCGAGTAAAAGCTGAATCTCGGGGTTGCGAGTGAAAAAAAGAGAAGAAAGCCCGAGCAAAAGCCGAATCTCGGGGTTGCGAGCAGAAAAAGAGAGAGTAACCCCCGAGTAAAAGCCGAATCTCGGGGTTGCGAGCAGAAAAAGAGAGAGTAACCCCGAGTAAAAGCCGAATC
>LFJO01000006.1:61046-69415 GCA_001038565.1 Alkalihalobacillus pseudalcaliphilus | reverse complement strand
GTAAAAGCCGAATCTCGGGGTTGCGAGTGAAAAAAAGAGAAGAAAGCCCGAGCAAAAGCCGAATCTCGGGGTTGCGGGCGAAAAAAAGAGAAGAAAGCCCGAACAAAAGCCGAATCTCGGGGTTACGAGCAGAAAAAGAGAGAGTAACCCCGAGTAAAAGCTGAATCTCGGGGTTGCGAGCAGAAAAAGAGAGAGTAACCCCGAGTAAAAGCCGAATCTCGGGGTTGCGAGCGGAAAAAGAAAGAGTAACCCCGAGCAAAAGCCGAATCTCGGGGTTGCGAGTGAAAAAAAGAGAAGAAAGCCCGAGCAAAAGCCGAATCTTGGGGTTGGGAGCGAAAAAAGTAGAAGAAAGCCCGAGCAAAAGCCGAATCTCGGGGTTGCGAGCAGAAAAAGAGAGAGTAACCCCGAGTAAAAGCTGAATCTCGGGGTTGCGGGCGAAAAAAGTAGAAGAAAGCCCAAGCAAAAGCCGAATCCCGGGATTCGGGGCGAAAAAAGCGAGAAGAACTTTGTGTAAAGCAGGCAAACAGTAATACGCCACAATGAAGCAAAAAAGAGAGCCGCCGATGCTGCGTAAATAAAATGGTGCGCCAATGAATAGAAAACCGAAAGAAAGGAGTGACAACATGGCCTCATATATTGTTAAAAGATTATTTTCGTTATTTCCTGTACTGTTTGTTGTTTCGATTGTAATTTTTTCTATTATACATATTACGCCAGGGAATCCAGCCGCGATGATTTTGGGTCAAGAGGCGACGCAGGAAGCGATTGATGCTCTCAGTCAGCAGATGGGCTTGCATTTACCTGTATATGAACAGTATCTCAATTGGGTTATGGGTGTTTTTCAGGCTGATTTAGGGAACTCCTTTTTTATGCGTGAGCCTGTGCTTGATTTAATTTTTAACTATATTCAGCCTACCTTATCATTATCGATTTTTGCTCAAGTTATTGCGATTATGATCGCGATTCCAGTGGGGATTATTGCCGCGACAAAGAGAGGTTCGTGGTTAGATCAATCATTAATGAGTATGACATTAGTCGGTATGGCGATCCCTAGTTTTTTGTTAGGTCTATTATTAATGCTTGTTCTAGGTGTTCAGCTTCAATGGCTGCCAATCGGTGGTTATCGGCCACTTGAGCAAGGGTTGTTCGAGCACCTTAAATTTCTGCTTATGCCAGCTTTATCTTTGGCAACCGTGCAAGCAGCATTGATTGCGAGAATGACACGTTCATCGATGCTTGAGGTTCTGAATCGTAGTTTTATAAAAACCGCACGATCTAAAGGATCAAAAGAACGTCGCGTTATTTTTGGTCATGCCCTGAGAAATGCTTTTTTACCGGTATTAACCGTCATTGGACAATCATTTGGAACGTTGCTGGCAGGAGCGGTCGTAACAGAAATTATCTTTAATATTCCTGGAATCGGGCAGTTAGTTGTCAACTCTGTTGAAAGGCGCGATTATCCTGTCATTCAAGGAACGGTTTTATTTATTACGGTATCCTATGTGTTTATCAATTTATTGATTGACTTGTTATATGGGATCATTGATCCACGCGTTAGACTAGGACAAGGTAAGAGGGGAGGTTAGGTCCATGCAAAGTCGTGAAGAAGCTTTGAAAAATATAAAGCTTGATTTAAAAAGAGAGCAGCGTCAACTATTTAGGAAGCGTTTCTTCGGAAATAAATCGGTGGTTATTGGTTTTATTCTTATCTCCTTTATGCTGTTTGTGGCTTTTATTGGACCACTCCTCATACAGGCAAGCCCTTTTACAATGAATGCCACAGAGAGATTACAAGCACCGCAACTATCCCATTGGTTAGGAACCGATGAGTTCGGGCGCGATCTTTTAAGTCGTGTCGTGCATGGGGCTCAAGTATCGATTTTAGTTGGTTTAGCTGTTACGTTCATATCGGCAGTAGGTGGACTTATTATTGGATTATATGCAAGTTATTACCCGAAGCTTGATCATATTTTAATGAGAATCTGTGATGGGCTCATGGCCATACCGGGTGTTCTACTGGCGATTGCTTTAATGGCGGCATTAGGTCCATCGCCGACCAATGTTGTGATAGCATTAAGTATCGTTTTTACACCAAATATAGCAAGGGTCGTTCGTTCGGAAGCCCTTGTTGTCAAGGAACAAACGTATATCGAAGCGATGTATGCACAGGGAGCGAAAGGGACAAGGATTATTTGGCAGCATATGGCTCCCAATACATTATCACCGTTAATAGTTCAGGCAACTTTTATTTTTGCAGAAACGATTATTACAGAGGCGGCATTAAGCTTCTTGGGTGTTGGAATACCGGCTCCTGAGCCAAGCTGGGGAAATATACTCTATGATGGAAAACTGGTTATCTTCCAAGCTTGGTGGATGGTTGTCTTCCCTGGTTTAATGATTATCATCTCTGTATTAGGTCTGAATTTATTAGGGGATGGACTAAGAGACTTACTTGATCCACATGGTAGCGTTAGAAAGAGACGGAAGAAAAAATGAAAGGAGGGGGAATCATGAAAAAGCAAACTTTATTAGAAGTGAAGCATCTTCAAACATCTTTTGAGACAGAAAGAGGTCCGGTCACAGCTGTTGATGATGTTAGCTTTGAAGTCAATAGTGGCGAAATACTTGGCATTGTTGGTGAGTCTGGGAGTGGAAAAAGTGTAACGGCACAATCGATTACACGTTTACATGATGAGCATTTTACATCTTATAACGGTGAAGTGCTTTTTGAAGGAGAGAATATCTTAACGTTTCCTGTATCAAAAGTACAGCGCATTCGTGGGAATGAAATCTCGATGATCTTCCAAGACCCGCTAAGTTCATTAAATCCTGTTCATAAAGTGGGTAAACAAATTGTTGAAGCGATTTTACTTCATAAAAAAGTCTCCAAAAAAGCAGCGAAGCAAGAAGCGGTTGAGCTATTGAGGAAAACAGGGATTCCTTCTCCAGAAGAAAGGTATCACGAATATCCTCATCAATTATCTGGTGGAATGCAACAGAGGGTTGGTATCGCAATTGCCCTTGCTTGTCAGCCAAAATTGCTCATTGCCGATGAACCAACGACTGCTTTGGATGTTACGATTCAAGCTCAAATACTAAAGCTAATGACAAAAATTAATGAGGATTCGGGTATGGGTGTGATGTTTATAACCCATGATTTAGGTGTTGTCGCCCAAATTTGTACACGAGTCATGGTGATGTATCTTGGACAAGTCGTCGAGGTCGCTAGTACGAAGCAGTTATTTAATGAACCTTTGCATCCTTATGCATTGGGCTTAATGGAATCAATACCAAAACTTGAAGGTGACCGTCACCAAAAGCTTTCTGTAATTGAAGGGGTGGTCCCTTCATTAAGTGACATACCAAATGCTTGCCGATTTGCACCGAGATGCCCACTTGCGACCTCAATTTGTGTAGAAAAAGAACCACAACTTGAAGAGGTTAAGGATGGACGACAAGTCCGTTGCTGGCATTACGAAAAACTTGTGAAGGAGGAAAACGAGCATGGTGAAACAAGTGGTTGAAGAGAAATACTTACTTAATGTCCAACATTTAAAAAAGTATTATCAAATTCGTGGAGCCTTTGGTCGTTTAAGCCCAGTCAAAGGTGAAGTGAAGGCGGTTGATGATATTTCCTTTCAATTAGAGAAGGGCGAAACATACGGATTAGTCGGTGAATCAGGATCTGGCAAAACAACCACAGGACGTGCCTTACTGCGATTAATCGATCCAAGCTCAGGACACGTTTTGTATGAAGGGAAAGATATTGCCAATTTATCACAAGAAGAGTTACGGAAAATAAGGAAAGATATGCAAATGGTCTTTCAAGACCCGTTTTCTTCATTAAACCCAAGGAAAAGGATTGGCCAAATTCTAGAAGAACCCCTGAAAATACATGGAATTGGCACAAAGAAACAAAGGCAAGAGACAGCCTTTGATATTCTAGAGAAAGTAGGTTTAAAGCCAGAGCACTATTTTCGTTTCCCGCATGAGTTCTCAGGCGGACAAAGGCAGAGGATTGGTTTAGCTCGAGCTCTCGTATTAAAGCCTAAATTTATTATCTTAGACGAACCCGTCTCTGCTTTAGATGTTTCCATTCAGTCGCAAATTTTAAATTTGTTAGCTGATTTGCAAAAAGAGTTGGATTTAACATTTTTGTTCATTGCCCATGATATAAGTGTTGTTCGTCATATTTCCGATCGAATTGGTGTCATGTACTTAGGGCATATCGTTGAAGAGGCTCCGACCGATTCCTTATTTGAAAAGCCGTTACATCCTTATACACAAGCATTACTGGCCTCTGTTCCACGTCGGACCACAGATGTGAAGCAAGAATTAATCTCGATTGAAGGTGAATTACCTTCCCCGCTTCATCCACCTTCTGGTTGTGTCTTTCATACTCGTTGTCCTCATGCGTGGGAACGATGCAAGCAGGAAGTGCCTGTCTATCAAGAAATTCATCAACGTCATTTTACAGCATGTCATCTGTACGATGAGAAATAAATGAGTGGAGTTATTCATCTTTGTAGGGGTGGATAGCTTTTTTTGTCGAAGGAAAGACAGAAAAAATTATAGAAGGGAAAAACATCCTGTTGTAAAATTTTTTTAAGGGTGTCGCCAAAAAAAGAGTGGTTATGAGTCGATATTAATAAAAATATTATTAGCAATAATCGTTATTCGTTGATTTTGTCATACTTGGTGTAGTAGCTTTGAATAATCCTGTAAGTATTGATTCATTAAATTCGTTGAACATAAAGTAAGGGATTCCTTACATGAGATTATATCAGAAATTTCTAATAATAAACAGTCTACTTCTTTTGAAAAAGTTACTTTATAATGAGTAAATACCATTATTTTCAAGGAGAGGTGCTACTCAAATGGAGATTTTTTCTTTTACTAAAGAGCTTGGCAAAAAAGTCACGCATTTTGATTCTAATTTTATCATGTCAAAAATAACAGTTATAGAAGAGGAAACGAGGATAGGCGGTATGTATCTAGAAGCTGGTGGAGTCATTGGTTATCACCAAGCAAAATCACCGCAGCTTTTATTAGTTGTGAAAGGGGAAGGATTAGTTAAAGGTGGCTCTAATGAATATCTAGCTGTGTCAGAAGGTGATGCCGTCTATTGGGAAGAAGGCGAGTGGCATGAGACGAAAACAGACAGTGGTTTAACAGCGATTGTATTGGAAAGTAAGGAGCTAAGTCCGGGATTGTTGATGGAAAGGAAATAAAGGTACGTGTAATTTCTGAAATTTACATAAAGGTAAGCTCTTTTCTTCATGTAGGAGAATGTAGAATAATAAATATTAGGAGGTCCTTGCTTGAAACAAAAAATATTATTTTATCTATTTGCCGTTCTATCTGTTATATTATTTACAAAAGTAAGTAAAGAAATATATCTTTATGTATCAAGTGTATGGGGTTGGGATTTTGGTAGATTAATAGATCTAATTTTATTGGCCTTCTATTTTGTGATCATTATCCCTTGTGCTATTTTTCTTACTCATCAATTGGTGAAGTTTTTGGTGGCGAAAGGAATCGAGAAACCGAGGAATTATACAATTTTACTGATTTTTCTTGTCGCACTTGGTTCCTTGTACTTCTATAACGAATACCGAGCAAAGCCCTTAGGTCAAGTGTTAGGTGTAAAAGAATCGAATTTTGAATCCTTGCAAATTAGAGGTGGAGCAGGTGAAGTACAAATTACAGATATTGATGACGTACAGGTGTTTATCCAATTTCTAAACAAATATAATGTAAAGAAAAGTATGAAGGGAAATGGTGATCTATCGGGATTAGAGTCCTTTGGATTATTTGTTGATACAAAAAGGCTACCTTCAACAATAGGAGCCATTTCCCCAGATAAACTGTACCTACTCGGCCGAGGAGAGGGTAACTATATCGTCACAAATGGACCAATTGATATGAATTGGGTTGAGGATTTTGTGCAAACACAACAACAGGGCGAGTAAGTCTTGTTGTTTGTTTACGATTTATATACGAAAAAATAGAAAACGATCAGAGCCATTAAAATAGAAATACCTGCTTTTCCCCAAACAAAACCTTTACTTAATCCAGCTAGTCTTTCTAAGTAATGGATATATGACATCGTCAATATAAAGCCAAAAGACAGAATTAAATAGGACAGGTCATGAGATAATTCTAGGTATCTAGCTAACCCAATTAGTATGAATAATAATCCTATTGTTCCTACTGTGGCATAAAAATATAAACCAGTTTTTTTGTTGTTTTCCACGGTACGTCCTCATTTCAACTTAGAATTGACGCCTATTCCCACTCTTTTTTTGCTAATGGTTTGAGTGACTCCCCAAAATAAAAAACGTAAACAAAAATGAGAAGAAAAACCACATAGACAATTTCAAACAACGTGAATGGTTCAAAGTCAATCAATAAGATATTAATAAAAATCAATATTAAGGAGAGGAGTTCCAAAAATGAACTTTTAAATCCAATTCTTTTATACAGAAATTTTGTCTTATATAAGTTAAAAATATCCACAAATTGTTCGCTCATAAAGCCTTTGACTAGTGCTAAACCTATCAAATATATCCCTACAGCATAAGAAATATCTAAAAATTGCACAATAATACAATAGCCAATTGTAAATAGAAGTAATAACATGGCTGTAATCTCCCTTTTATGTAATTATTGAATATTCTAGCATTAATAGACAGAATATTCAATATTTTTTAGAGGGAGGGGCACTCAATTGAGCAGTAAAGCTTGAAGTATGCCATTAAATACACTCAATTTATTGAAAGAGAGGAGAGATATAGTGAGTCACTATACAGTTTCTTTACATAAACCGAAAAAAATCAAACTTTAGCTATTCGAGGAAACAAACCGTGTGTGATACTGTGGTGTGGAGATGGACATTTACGGTGTTTATATGGTTGAAATGACGAAAGAAATGTACAATCAACGGTCTACTAATGTTTTTATGAGAGGGGAGCCATGCACTCTTCTAAGTTATTTCGTGCGTTATTGACAAGTGAGCTCACTTTATAAGCTGTCAAATGACCTTCATGATAGGGGATAAGTTGATATTTTAGAATGGAAGGATCTGTGATAGTATGGTCTAACCATGTTCGCCTTGCTTCTTCATCTAAGATCACAGGCATGCGCTCATGAATAGGGCTTATCATTTTATTGGCCCTTGTAGTGATAATAGTACATGTAACAAGTTCCTGATCGTTCATTTTCCAACGGTCCCATAGCCCAGCAAAGGTCATGATTTTGCGATCGGATCGTATAATCCGAAAAGGTTGCTTAGAACCATCCTCTTGTTTTTTCCATTCATAAAAACTATCCGCAGGAATTAAGCAGCGTCTGTGAGATAAAAGCTTCTTAAAAGCGGGCTTTTTATCTAGTGTCTCAGCACGAGCATTAATCATCTTAAATCCGTTTTTACTATCCTTCTCCCAAGCAGGAACAAGCCCCCATTGTAAGAAGCCTGTTCGATATTCATTTCTATTGGCAACAATCGCCAACACGTGTTGGCTAGGAGCAGTATTATAGCTGAGTTCATATTCAGGGAAAGAAAGCTGAAGTTGATCCTCTAATTCGTCCTTAGGGGTTGCAAGTGTAAAACGTCCACACATATGGGAAACCTCGTTTCTTTTGGAACTGTAAATCGAGTGAAACATGCTCTCTAGTTAAATTGGTTTACCCTCATATTTTAACCAAAATAAGTTAGCTTTAATTCAAATAATAAAGAAGTAAAGGGACGACCTTTACTCCTTTGCTCCGTGGACTTTAACACAAATTCAATTAAGCCCATTGGTGGATCTGAATGATTAAAGTAAGAATCTAACACCCAAACATCGACAATATCACCAATCTCTAACTCCTCAAAGTTTAATTTATTTTCATTGACATCGACGACAACTGTTTTAGAAGATCTATCTAAATAAGCGGATAAGCCACCCTCCTCATTTTCAACGAAAATCTGATTTCTACTGAATTCAATAATCTCGCCTGTGACTTCTGGAGTTCTATCTGGTTCGTTATGGTTACAACCTATACAAAGAAGAAGAAGCATAGCAATTAACGTTTTACGTAACAAGGGACTCACTCCTCTTAAATAAGTTATCATGATAAATGATATTTTCAGAAAAATAAATTAATTACCTGCTGTTTGCATATATCATACATGTTTATAGAAGGAGTAATACAGTGAAAACGTAAGTTCCGTGTTATGAACCTTCATAACCTGCGTTTATATTTTAATTCCTAGCTGGCTGATTAAATCAAAGATATTTTTGGAGCAATTCTTCATGTGAAAGTAGTAGTTTTGTTAATAATATCCATAAAAAAGTACCGAATCACCTATTGACGCATATATTAAT
>LFJO01000006.1:0-59105 GCA_001038565.1 Alkalihalobacillus pseudalcaliphilus | reverse complement strand
GTTAATGTGCAGATACTGAGGCCAAACCTTGAAGTATCTACACAAAGAAGGGGTTAATGTGCAGATACTGAAGCCAAATCTTGAATTATAAATGGAAGTGAGGATAAGTCCTTTCCAACTCAGCTCTTGATTCAATTTGGTTTTGCTTCTTTATCTATGGGTAGTTCATTATTGTTTAAATCATTTTTTTGTATGAGAAGATCACTAACCAAGAAGCCTGCATCAACCGTAGCGGAGAGAATGGGGGCGGACTCCTGCAAGAGGAAAGGGCAGGCTTTAGGTCCACTTGCGTAAGCAAGTTAGCTCAGCGCCCGCCAGAGGGTGCGTGCCCCCATTCCCAGAGCGATTCAATCGCCTTTAGTAACTTTCATATAAAACAGGAGGAATTGCAAATGGCTAGAAAATTAGAAGTTATGGGTATGGTATGTCCGTTCCCTTTAGTAGAAGCAAAAAAAGAAATCGAAGAAATGACATCAGGAGAAGAGCTTGTCATTAACTTTGATTGTACACAAGCAACAGAAAGTATCCCGCGCTGGGCTGCTGAAAGCGGGCACACAGTTACCAACTATGAAGAAGTTGGCGAAGCAGCATGGACGATTACCGTGAAAAAGAAATAATATAAAAGCTGTCCTTATGTGAGAGGGCAGCTTTTATTTCTTACTTAAGTATGAGTAGCCCCCTTGAACTCTCTATGCTCTATGTATAAAAAAGAATCTTGCTGTCCAAAATGAACAGTAAAAGCAATGGTCTGTAGCGCCGCATTGACTTTTGCATAGAATAGGGGTACACTTGCGATAATTACAAATGAAATTTGATGACGAGAAAGAGTAATGATGGGTACTTATCTACAGAGAGTTGACGATATGCTGGAAGTCAACGTTAAGACCATGATGAAAATCCTCTCCGAGAAGCGAGACTGAACGGTGTTTAAGTCTCGACGGTATTCTACCGATATATAGGACGCGTATGATGGTACGTAGTGATGATGAAATATTGAAAACCCCACTACTATGAGGTTTTTTTATTTTTCTACTAATCGAATGTTATTTGTATAAATAGCTCGATCCTACGTCCGGGATCGGGCTTTTTTGTTTGGGAAAAAGCAGAAATGGAGCTGAGGTTGATGAAAGAAACGGTTCAAGAAAGAGAAAGTCGTTTACGTAAGCTATGGCAGGAGGAAAAGACGTTTCAACAGTCTATTAAAAACCGTCATGGTCAAAAAAGCTATGTGTTTTATGAAGGACCACCAACAGCAAATGGTATGCCACATGCTGGTCATGCGTTAGGAAGAACGATGAAGGATTTTGTTGCTCGTTATAAAACGATGCAAGGTTACCAAGTATTACGTAAAGCTGGCTGGGATACACATGGTTTGCCGGTTGAATTAGAAGTAGAGAAGCAATTAAAAATCCGAGGTAAAGATGAAATTGAACAATACGGTGTGGAGAAATTTATCCAAAAGTGTAAAGATAGTGTCTTTACGTATGAGAAGGAATGGCGCCAGTTTACAGAAAGCTTAGGCTACTGGGTGGATATGGACGATCCTTACGTAACACTAGACAATGATTATATTGAATCTGTCTGGAATATTCTTGCTAACATTCATCAAAAGGATTTGTTATATAAAGGACATCGTGTCGTGCCGTATTGTCCACAATGTGAAACATCGTTAAGCTCACATGAAGTCGCACAAGGGTATGCTGACGTGACGGATTTATCGGCAACGGCAAAATTCAAAGTAGCAAATAGTGCTAACGAATTTTTCTTAGGATGGACAACGACACCGTGGACATTACCAGCTAACGTCGCCTTGGCTGTTCATCGTGATATGACGTATGTGAAAGTTCAACAGCAAAATGAAACATTTATTGTTGCCAAAACATTAGCACCGACTTTATTTGCAGAAGGGTATCAAGTCGTAGCAGAGGTAAAAGGTAGTGACTTAGTAGGTGTCCAATACGTCGCACCATTTGATTTCATCTCGGTACAAAAAGGACATGAAGTCGTAGCAGCTGATTTTGTTACCGATAAAAGCGGAACTGGGATCGTGCATATCGCACCAGCTTACGGTGAGGATGATTACCATGTCATTAAAGAAAATGGCTTTGATTTTGTTCATGTTGTCAATGAAAAAGGTCAGTATAAGGATGTCATCGTTCCACTTGCAGGGAAGTTTGTAAAGGATTGTGATGTCGAGATCGTCAAAATGCTTGCACATAACGGCCGTTTATTCCAAAAAGAACGTTACGAGCATAGCTATCCACATTGCTGGCGTTGTGATAGTCCGCTGCTATATTACGCAATGGAAGGCTGGTTCATTGAGACAACGAAGGTAAAAGAACAAATTTTAGCTAATAATCAAACGGTCGAGTGGTATCCAGATCACATGAAAAATGGACGATTTGGAAATTTCTTAGAGAATTTAGTCGATTGGAATATCGGTCGTAACCGTTATTGGGGAACCCCGTTAAATGTTTGGGTGTGTGATAATTGTGAGGAGCAAAAATCACCGGCATCACTTGAGCAGTTACGATCATGGTCTGAGCAACCACTTGCAGCTGATTTTGAGCTTCATAAGCCGTATGTCGACCAAGTCACGTTTAGCTGTTCATGTGGTGGCACGATGAAGCGTACAAAAGAAGTCATTGATGTCTGGTTTGATAGCGGATCGATGCCTTTTGCTCAATATCACTATCCTTTTGAAAATGAAGCGTTGATGCAAAGCCAATTCCCTGCTGATGTTGTCATTGAGGGGGTTGACCAAACGCGTGGTTGGTTTTACAGCTTACTCGCAGTCTCAACATTATTTACAGGAAAAGCTCCATACAAACGCGTCCTCTCACTCGGGCATATTTTAGATGAGAATGGTCAGAAGATGTCCAAAAGTAAGGGCAATGCCTTAAACCCTACCGAGTTAATCAATGAGTTTGGAGCAGATGCTTTAAGATGGGCCTTACTTGGTGACAGTGCACCATGGAATAATAAACGATTTTCGAAAAAAACAGTCAGTCAAACGAAGTCTAAAGTCATTGATACCTTTGCAAATGTGTACTCTTTTTATGCGATGTATGCAAAAATTGACCAATTTGAAGTTGAGACTGATTTTGTTGGAAAGCGTTCAAGGTTAGATGAGTGGGTTTTATCGAGATTAAACACGGTTGTAGCAGAAGTAACGAATAGTTTAAATGCCTATGATGTCACAAAAGGGGCAAGAGCAATTGCAACTTTCCTTGATGAGGTCAGTAACTGGTATGTCCGTCGCTCAAGACAGCGTTTCTGGAGTAGTGGTATGTCAGCCGATAAGAAAGCCGCTTATCATACGTTACAAGAAGTGCTTGTTAAAACGGCTCAACTAATGGCTCCGTTTGCTCCGTTTATGAGTGATGAAGTTTATCGGGCATTAGTTGGTGAGAGTGTGCATGTGTCTGATTTCCCAAGTGTAAATGAAGAGGCGATTGATGTTAACTTAGAGGAAAAAATGCAGTCTGTTCTTCAGATTGTTGAGTTAACTCGTTCGATTCGTAATCAAGTTGCGATCAAAACGAAGCAGCCACTATCAAAATTAACGGTCGTAACCTCTAGCGGTCATAGATTAGAAGGGCTTGATGAATATAGTGAAATCATCGCTGATGAGACAAATATGAAGCAGATTCAATTTGAAACATCGCTGCAAGATTATGTGACATATGAATTGAAGTTAAACTTCCCGGTTGCTGGTCCAAAATTAGGTAAACTGGTCGGTCTCGTGCAAAAGCAAGTGGCTCAGCTTTCAACAGAAGAAGTTCAAGCATTTGTTCAAACCAAAAAGCTAGAGTTTTCCGTGACGGAAGGTGAGACGGTCGTATTAGGGGAAGAGGATATTCTGATTGAAACTCGTGCTCCAGAAGGTTTAGCGTTAGCCGAAGGGGATATATTCACGGTATTACTCGATACGACTTTAACGGATGAATTAAAGCAAGAAGGCTTTGTGAGAGAGTTTATTCGTGCTGTTCAAACCTATCGTAAAGAGCTTAATTTACCCGTAGAATTACGAGTCGTATTAAATATTCATGCAAGTGAGACCGTGCAAAACGTATTACATGATTTTGACGCTTTCTTGTATGAGAATCTAATCATAGAATCCTACCGATTTGTAGAAGATACGGCAGGAATGGAGCGATTAGAAGTAGAAAGTGAAGAGGTTTATTTAGCGATACAATCATAATCGAACATAATAGTTAGAAGAGGCAGTGACTTTAAGTGCTGCCTCTTTGTGTTGGAAATACACTGTATAAAAGTGGCAATGAAAAAACAAACCCTCCATATAAACACCAGCGAGAATTTCTTTGGTAGACTTGATTTTATATTTCAAAAGGGGGGTCATTGATGAATCATAAAATAGAAGAAGTTCATCTAGAAAGTACGCTCATTCAATTAAAAAAAGCTTATTTAAAGTTAACAAGTAACATAGATGAACAAGATCAAAATTTTAAGAGTTTACAAAAATATATGGTTGATTATAAGAATGAACTCGATAAGTTTGAGGTGTATAATTATCAACAGTCATTAAGTATGATTGATAAACGGGGTTTTGCTGAGGTAATAGAACGCGAGCAAGTGAAAAAGTTGATTCAATCACCCTATTTTGGTCGTTTTGATTTTGTATATGATGGAGATGACAAGAGTGAGGCAGAAACGTTTTATATTGGGCGTTTCGGCTTTTCTGATGAGGACGGTTTACCGTTGATTTATGACTGGCGAGCTCCTGTTTGTAATATGTACTATGAATTTGAGCTAGGCAAAGCCTTTTATGTGACAAACGAGCGCCATTTCGAAGGAGAACTCACTTTGAAGCGGCAAATTAAAGTAGAAAATTCAGAACTAGAATATGTGCTGGATAGCTCTTTAACGATACAGGATGAAATTTTACAGCAAACTTTAAATCACTATGCTAGTGAAAAAATGAAAACGATCGTTACGTCGATTCAGCGTGAGCAAAATAAAATCGTACGTAATGAATCAGCCTATAATGTCATTATTCAAGGGGTAGCTGGCTCTGGGAAAACGGCTGTAGCTCTTCATCGGATTGCCTATTATTTATATAAATTTAGTGATACGTTACGGGCTGAACGTATTTTTATTTTGTCACCTAATCAAGTATTCGGAGATTATATATCAACGGTTTTACCTGAGCTTGGTGAGGAGCCGGTTCGTTCCATGACTCTTGATGAGCTTACAAAAAGTTTATTGCCTAGTAATTTCTTATTTCGTTCATTTGAGGATGAAACGAGAGAGATACTGGCGAATCCAGATAGTGCTTTAGTTAAACGGGCGAAATCGAAGGGGGATTACTCGTTCGTTGTCCAATTACAAACTTTCTTAGAAGAGCTAGATCTGACATTATTAAAAAAAGAGAATATCAAGATAGCGGGAGTAGAACTTTCTTATGATTATTTGCAAAGTCGTTTTCTTCATTATCGCAAGGAGCCGGTTTTTGACCGTTTAAAGCAAATGGTTGAAGACATTTGGCAAGTCCTTAAATCAAAGTCATTTCTAGAAGGTAAGATTCCGAGTAAAAATGAAATGATGAAACGATTAAAAAAACGCCTTCTGTATTCATCGACACTAGCCATTTATCAGGCTTTTCATGCAAGTTTTCAAATAAGCTTGTTTCAGTTCGAGGATAAAAGCTTTGAATTTAATGACGTCTATCCATATTTATACGTGAAGTTATATGTTGAGGGGATGAAGCAATATGAACATGTACAGCATTTTGTCTTAGATGAAATGCAGGATTATACACCGATTCAATATGCGGTATTATCTAAAGTTTTCACGTGTAAACGAACGATTATTGGGGATTTTGGTCAGGCATTATTTCCGTATGTAACGATTTCAAAAGAGGCATTTGAGGCTTTATTCAAACAGACTGAATATGTAGAGTTAACTACCACATATCGCTCTACTTTTGAAATTGCCGAATATGCGAACCGATTTATACGTCATGGACCTATGCAGCCAATCGCTCGACATGGGGAAAAACCGAAGGAAATCGCTTATTCAGACTTCGGACAAATGATGGCACTCATCCATCAAAGTGTTACAAAACGTTATCAATCGACGGCGATCATTTGTAAAAACGAGAGTGATCTTCATGCTATTCAAAAACACTTGCATGTTCCATTTTCCGTGCTTGATGGTCAAACGAAAAAGTTCCAAACAGGTATTATCCTAACGACGATTCAATATGCGAAAGGATTAGAATTCGATGCGGTTATTGTTCCTTTTGTCAGTGATGAGAATTATCATACTGCCTTTGATTGTGGATTATTGTATATTGCTGTTACAAGGGCCATGCATGATTTAACGATATTAAAGGATGCGACCGCACCTTCAAGCTTATTGTAATTCCTTTAAAATCGTGATGATTTGTTTGACGTTATTCATCGCTATGTTTAATTGGTTCAATAAATCATCCGTAACATGGAAGAATTCGCTTGTAAATGAAGTTGACTGTAATAAGTCATGGATATTTAAGATTTCATTTGTTTCATTCAGCTTAGAAAATAAGTGAGAGATACTCGTAAGGGAGAAATGGGCACTGCGTAATGTACGAATTATAAGTAGTTTTTGGATGTCACTCTCACGATAAATTCGACGGTTTTGCTTATTTCTTTCGACAGAATATAAACCATTTCTCTCCCAATTCCGTAATGTGCCCTCTGTTAATTGGAGGGTGGCAGCGGCTTCTTGATGTGAAAATGTCTGAGCTGAACAGGGCGCCACGTGTAAATTCTGTTCGACTGTTTGGATTGCCTGTAAGGCAAACTCATATTCCGTTTGCAAAAAAGCTAAGTATGATGTTGCTGCTTGTATACTTTTCTTAAATTGTTCATGACCACTATATTGGACAATTTCAGTTGCTTTTTTACGTAGATTGTTTTGAACAAATTCCTGTTTAAAAGCCAGTCTCGCTATTTTGATTTGTTTGAGATGTAGCTCACTATATTCTCGATAGCCATTTTCCTTCCTTGGTACAGGAGAGATGAAATGCCATGTTTCATATAGTCGAACGGTATTAGGATGGATATGGGTGAGTGCTGCGATTGTACTTGTTCGCATACGATCCCGCCTTTCGAACATATTCCATCTTTCTATTTTAAATCGGTTGTCTATGATTATTCAATCATTATGAGATTAGTCATTACCAAACATCATCAATGTTGGGAGGTATTGACAAGTGGTTGATTTGTGATAGAATATTTTAAAATCATATGAAAACACAATGAGTAGGATTAATAAGGAACCTCTATTTTTTAGAGAGCTGTCGGCGGGTGTAAGACAGTAAATAGATTCCCGAACTCGCCTAGGAGTGGATAGATTGATAAGTAAATCTATACGGTTAACTTCCGTCATCAAGTCTGAAGATGTTTCCTTGTCAAAGTGAAACAAAAAAGAGTGGTACCGCGATTAACCATATCGTCTCTTTCGTGGAGATGATGTGGTTTTTTATTTTTTTATAGATAAGGGGGCGTTATGTATTATGGGAGATTGCTTTATTTGTAATAAGCATCAAGGGAGAATAACAACGGCAAGTATGAGTGTTTATGAAGATGATTTTGTATATGTCGGTCATATTGATCGGAATGGTCAACCTAATTATTTGGGGCATATGATGATTGATTTAAAAAGACATGTTCCATCTTTAGCGGATATGAGTGAGGAAGAGGCTGAAGTATTTGGCGTCACGTTAATGAGAGTGAGTAAAGCTTTAAAAGAAGTTGCCAAGGCAGAGCATATTTATACCTTTGTCGCAGGGGATGCGGTACCACATCTTCATATGCATATCGTGCCAAGATACCCGAATACGCCTAGAAAATATTGGGGGGCATCTGAAGTTTATCAATGGGAGGAGGCGCCGATAGTAGGTGAGGAGGAGGTCGCTGTTTTTTGCGATCGTATGAAAGCATTCCTCAGCAAATAGAATCGTAGAAAGTGGGTGCTAAAAATGAACGAAATCATTAACTATTATAATCAATTTGATGAATGGGGGAGGCTTGATCGTGAACCGATTGAGTTTCAAGTGAACTGGCATTTTATAAAGCGATATTTACCAAATGCGGGTACGGTTTTAGATAATGGTGCTGGTCCTGGCAAGTATGCGATGGAGTTGGCGAAAAGTGGACATAGGGTTACCCTAACGGACTTAACGCCAAAGTTGGTTGAACTGGCTAAGGCTAAAGCGAAAGAACTAAAGCCTGAGGATAGGTTTGATGTGTTTTATACGGCGGATGCGAGGTCACTTCAACCTTTAGGCGATGAAACTTTTGATTGCGCCCTTATGCTTGGTCCTTTATACCATTTGCAAGAAGAGAGTGATAGATTAAAGGCGGTTCAGGAGTTAAACCGAGTTACCAAAAAGAAGGGAATTGTGTTTGTTGCTTTTATGTCGCGGGTACGTCATATATTGACATCCTTACAAGCTCCTGAAAACTGGAAGCCCCATCATCATCTAGCAACCATTCAAGAGTTTTCTCAAACAGGTCGGTTTGACCATGCTGATGCTGGCAGATTTACGGGTGCCTTTTATTATAATATTGAAGAAATTAAGCCTTTTATGGAGTCTAATGGATTCGAAACGGTAGAGTTGATCGGTTCAAATGTGGGAGCAAGCTTAAGTAAAGAGAGCTGGACCTATTGGCAAGACAAAGGGGAAGAGCAGGCACTGATTGAGCTATTAAAGGAAAAAGCGACAGACCCCCATCTACTAGGAATCTCTTCCCACTTAATGTATATTGGTAGAAAGCTATAAGAATAGATAGAAATTTTTGCAAAAAGAGGTAGATAATTTGAAGGTATTACAAGGTAAAATCGCCATCATTACGGGTGCTAGCAGGTTAAAAGGGATTGGGGCTGCGATTTGCAAGGAATTAGCTGCAGCAGGCTGTGATATTTTTTTCACTTATTGGAAGGAATATGACAAGGAAATGCCATGGGAAGTACAGGAAAATGAACCGGCTAGTTTAAAGCAGGAATTAATGGATTTGGGTGTCAATGTAGCTTCAATGGAATTAGACTTGTCGCTTGTTGATTCACCAAAGTTATTGGTAGAGCAAGTAAGTAAAGAGCTTGGTTACCCAGATATTCTTATTAATAATGCTGCTTACTCGACGAATAATGATTATCGTAATCTAAAGGCTGAAGTATTGGATAAGCATTATTTAATTAATGTCCGAGCTACAGCAATGTTAAGTAGTCATTTCGCTCGCGGATTTGATAAAAACAAAGGTGGTAGGATTGTGAATATTACCTCGGGGCAATTTCAGGGACCTATGCCTGGTGAGGTTGCCTACGCTACAACAAAAGGAGCGGTTGATGCATTAACAATTACATTATCTGCTGAGCTTGCTCCTTTGGGCATTACCGTTAATTCTATTAATCCAGGCCCGACCGATACAGGGTGGATGACAGAGGACATCAAAGAACAATTAGCTCCAAGGTTTCCGTTTGGAAGAATAGGAGAACCGAAAGATGTCGCAAGAACAATTAAGTATTTAGTCAGTGAAGAAGCTCAGTGGATAACCGGTCAAATTATTCATTCAGAAGGTGGGTTTAGAAGGTAATAATAAGAAATGTCTGTATTCGAGAGGTCATGTTAAGTGTTGGCAAAGTTTAAAAAGCAATTACTTATCTTAACTGTGGTGGCCGATTAGCTCAGCGCCACCCCGCAGGACGCGGAGCATAATTTTCGGTAGCGACGAGTAACGCTCCATGTTCGCACTAACTTTCATACAAAACGTCCATGGCGAAGCCCGATTCACCTTGCCACCAACAAAAACAAAGTAGTGGCGACATCTTAAACAGTTGGCACTCCATACAACTCCATTACCACTAGGAGTCCGCACGCACAAAAAGGGAGCAGTGGCCTGTTAAGTCATCTATCGCAAGATGGATGACCAGCTAACTTCAAGGCACAACCCATCGCCCCTTACAACTTTCACACAAAAGGAGGCAATCATATGTTCAAGCTATTTGAATATAACTGGCAAGTAAGAAATGACTGGTTCGCATGGTGTGAAAAGCTACCAGAAGAAGAATTACATAAAACGAGAGTAGGTGGAGTAGGAAGTATTTATTTAACCTTGCTTCACATCATCGAAGTAGAAAAAAATTGGATTCATGATGTGAATCGTGAACCAATCCCGGAATTCAAACAAGAGAATTTTAAAACTTTAGCACAACTCATCGAATTGTCCGAGAGCATAAAGCCGGCTACACTTGCGGTACTCGAAGCTTACAACAGCGAGAGAGATTATGAAATTGTATCTTGTCCTGAATCAGATGGTACACATTCCATTTATACTTTTGGCGAAATATTGAGGCACTTAATTGCTCATGAAATCCATCATATCGGGCAGATTTCCGTATGGGCTAGAGAAATAGGGGAAACTCCAGTCACAGCAAATCTAATCAGAAGAGGGTTGTTTAAGTAAGAAGGCCATTCGAAATGGGAACGCACTTTCCAACTATTATTAAAAAGACTGTACAATCAAAAGATGATTCGTACAGTCTTTTTTAATCAATCTTTATACAAGGTGGCAAGCTACATAATGGTTTGGCTCTACCTCACGAAATTGAGGTACCTCAATACGACACTGTTCAGTTGCGAATGGGCAGCGAGTATGAAATTTACAACCTGAAGGCGGATTACTCGGGTCTGGAATATCACCCTTCAAAAGAATGCGCTCACGCCTTAAAAGGGGGTCAGGTATTGGAACAGCAGATAGCAATGCCTTGGTATAAGGGTGTAATGGGTTTTGATAAATATGATCTCTTGAACCAAGTTCCATCATTGAGCCTAAATACAGCACACCGATCTTGGAACAAAGATGCTCAACAACACTTAAATCATGAGAAATAAATAATAAAGTCACTTCTTGTTCTTCTTGAAGCTTTTTAAATAAATTAATAATCTGAGCTTGAATCGAAACGTCTAAAGCAGAAACAGGTTCATCAGCAACAATAAAATCAGGATTTAAAATCATCGAACGAGCAATGCCAATACGTTGGCGTTGACCGCCACTGAATTCATGTGGATATCTGTCAATCTGGTATTCAGATAAGCCGCATAGTTCCATGACTTCAATGACTTTTTGTCTGATTTCCTTTTTTGTTGCTATCCCGTGATCGAGTAATGCTTCCCCAATGGCATCACCGACACGAATACGCGGGTTTAACGAACTATACGGATCTTGAAAAACAAATTGTAAGTGAGGTCGTAAACCTCTCATTTGATCCTTTCGGAGTTCATGCAAATTTTGACCCTTATATAGAATTTCTCCGCTAGTAATATCATGCAACTTTAAAATACTTCGTCCGATTGTGCTTTTTCCACTCCCGGATTCACCGACGAGTCCAAATGTTTCACCGCGATTGATCGTAAAACTAACATCATCAACGGCTTTGACAATATGGCTCTTTTTCTTCAGCAAGCCTTTCCCTTCTTGGAAATATTTCTTTAAATGTTTGACTTCTATTAAAGGCGTTGTACTCATTGAACCTTTGCCTCCTCATATAGCCAACAAGCGACAGAATGACCTTCCTCATCTTCAACTAATCTGGGCATTTTCGTTGTACAAATGTCCATACATTGCCGGCAGCGAGCACTGAAATAACAGGAAGGCTTCAAATCAACTAAGTTAGGGACTTGGCCTGGGATTGTATATAAACTTTCTTTTCGCTGATTAATAACGGGTTTAGCAGCGAGCAAGCCTTTTGTATATGGATGCTTAGGGTTTTTAAATAATTCCACAACAGGGGCATGCTCGATGACCTTGCCTGCATACATTACGATCACATAATCGGCAACTTCTGCTACGACACCTAAGTCATGTGTGATTAATAACATGGCCATTTGTCTCCGCTCTTTTAGTGTCCGTAGTAACTCAAGAATTTGAGCTTGGATGGTGACATCAAGTGCGGTTGTTGGTTCATCGGCAATGAGGAGTCGCGGATTACAGCAAAGAGCAATCGCAATCATAATACGTTGAAGCATGCCGCCACTTAATTGATGTGGATAGGAGTGGAAAATTTCATGACTACGCCCAATACCTACAAGCTCTATTAATTCGATTGCTTTTCTTTTCGCTTCTTTTTTTGATAAAAGCTCATGTTCTCTAAGTGGTTCAGTGATCTGCTCGCCGATGGTTAAAACAGGATTTAATGATGACATCGGTTCTTGGAAAATCATCGATAGGTCGTTCCCACGCAAACGACGTAAGTCACCTTTACTCATTTTTAATAGGTCATGACCTTCGAATAAAATTTCTCCACCTGTCACTCCACCTGAAGTAGGCTCAATTAATCCCATAATTGACATAGCTGTTGCACTTTTCCCACAGCCAGACTCACCGACTATACAGACGGTTTGCCCTTCTTTTATTTGAAAACTAACGTCATTCACAGCATTGACGATGCCACTCTCGCTCGTAAATTGCGTTAAGAGGTTTTTTACTTCCAATAAAGATTTTTCAATCATTGTTCTCACCTTCTTTTCATATTAGGATCGATCGCATCGCGTAAGCCATCACCCAATAAGTTAATACTAATAACCGTTAAGAAAATCGCGACTCCTGGAGGAATCCAGAGCCATGGACGTTTCTGAAAATCGATTAATGAGTTCGCAGCATTGATCATATTCCCCCATGATGCAGTGGGAGGAACAACACCTAGCCCAAAATAGCTTAGGACTGACTCACTTAGAATCGCACCACCAACACTTAATGTTCCACTGACAATTAAGATGGGAACAATATTAGGGAAAAGGTGACCAAATAATTTCCGCCGATCCTTTAACCCTAGAGCATCGGTTGCTTGCATAAATTCTCTTTCCCGTAGACTTAGGATTTGGCTACGAACAAGGCGGGCGAGGCCGGCCCATCCGACGATACTTAACATCACCATGACAATGTACAAACGTTGCTCCGCTGGGACTTTCCATTCAGACATGACGGCGGCCATAATGAAAAGTAATGGAAGACCAGGTAATGTCATTAAAATATCAGCTGTCCTCATTACAATTTGGTCGGGAATTCCGCGATAATAACCAGCAATCATACCAAGTGTCGCTCCGATAGCAATCGATAATACCATCGCTCCAAGACCGACTGTGAGTGAAATACGTCCGGCTAGCATGAGGCGTGTTAAGACATCACGTCCTAAATTATCGGTGCCAAGCCAATGTTCGAGGCTGGGTGATTGATGAAGATTGGTTGGATTGACCGTATTACTATAAGGTGATAGGTAAGGACCAATAAATGAAAATAGAAAGATAAAGACGAGGAAGCTAAGTCCAACAATCGCCATCTTCTTTTTCAAAAATCGCCTAAGAACTTGCCGCCAAATCGATGATTTATGGGCTATTTTAGGTTGGATAGGTGCGTTTGGATTAACAACGGGAGCTTTTTCCATAGTTATTCATCTCCTTACTTTAACCGAACACGTGGATCGGCGACCCCGTATAAAATATCGGCAATTAAATTACTGATTACCGTTAGAAGAGCAATAAACATCGTAAAGCCCATTAACAATGGATAATCTCGTACCGTAAAGGCTTGCATGTAAATCGCCCCTATTCCAGGCCAATTAAAAATTTGTTCGGTAATAATCGCTCCACTAAATAAAGCAGGTAGCTCAAAAGCAAATAATGTAATAGCTGGCAGCATAGCATTACGTAGGGCATGCTTGTAAATGACGACTTTTTCCTTTAATCCTTTAGCTCGAGCTGTTCGAACAAAGTCCTGCTTAATCACTTCAAGCATATTTGTTCGGAAGTACCGAGTTAATCCCCCGATTCCTAACATCGTTAAGACAAGGACGGGGAGGATCATATGCTCAGCAACATCGATAAAATAATCCCATCCGCTCAAATCACTTCCGGTCGTAATCATACCTCCAGCGGGTAGCCATCCTAGGTCAACGGCAAAAAACTTAATTAATATAAGTCCAAGAAAAAAAGATGGAGTAGCCATAGCGGCAAAAACTAATACCGTGACAACAGAATCAAATAATGAATATTGCTTAGTTGCTGAAACAACACCGATAATAACGGCGATAAGCCATGTTAGGAACAGGGAAGCAAGTGCGACGATAAAGGAGCTCCAAATATAATTCCCTAATACTTCTGTTACAGGTCTTTGAAATTGTAAAGAATATCCTAAATCACCTTGAAATAGATTTCCAATCCAAATGAAATAGCGTATATAGATAGGTTGATCAAAACCATAAAGGGCATAAAGCTCGGCTTTTCGCTCTGCCGTTAAATTAGGGTCAGAATCAACAAAATTCCCAGGTACTAAAGAATAGAGAAAAAAGATTAAAATAGAAGCACCAATTAATGTGGGAATCAAATAGAGGAACCTTTTTAAAATGTAACCTTTCAAAATCATACCTCCTTCGTAACAAAACGCCGTAAGCGGAGTCATGTATGTAATCTAGTAGTCTTTATCATAGAAAGAAAGCGTATCCGCACCAAACATAGCGGATACGCTCATTAAGTTCTTTATTCGATTTCTTTCACTTTTAAGTTAGGCAAACTTGGCGTAATACCTCGGACACCATTTGGATTAAAGCCTTCTACTCGCCCATTCGTACCAGCAAGGATTTTTCCATAAGATAAGAAGATGTATGGTGGATCTTCTGATAGTTCTTCGTAAAGCTCATGATAAATCTCCGTTCGTTCTTGGATATCAAACGTGCTAACACCTGCTTTAATAAGTTCATCAACCCGTTCATTGGAGTAACCATTCGTATTTTGGAAGCTACCCCCACCATTGGTTTGGAAGTAACGAACACCATCAGATGGATCAGATAACATGGTTGTAGAAAAGCTTGCTAAATCATGTTCGCCATCAGCTGTTCTTGCTAAAACAGCATTATAGTCCATTTGCTCGGCCTCAAATTGAATGCCAATTTCCGCATAATTTTCCTTGGCGATTGGAATTAACACTTCAGAGAGAGCACCTTGTGTAACAAAATAATAGACAACGAGTTTTTCCCCATCTTTTTCACGAATACCATCATTTCCTTCAACCCAACCAGCCTCTTCAAGCAGCTGCTTTGCTTTTTCAGGGTTGTAGGCATAAGGTTCAACATCTTCTGTGTATGCCCATGAAGCTGGTGAGATAGGGACGTTCGCTACTTGTGCAAAACCTTGGAAAGCTGTATCAACAATGGTTTGACGATCCAGTCCGTAAATGAAGGCTTGCTTCACGCGTGGATCTTGGAATTTCTCTTTTTCATGATTAAATTTAATAAAGCTATAAGCAGATGATTGGTAGACATTAATGTCAGCAAAACCTAATAGCTCAAGTAATTCTAAGTTATCTGGATTTGCGGGAAAGCCGCTATAATCAACTTCACCTGTTTGAAAAAATTGAGTAGAGTCTCCTTCAGATGTTTTGTATATGAAAAAATCAATTTCCGGTTTTCCTTCATAATATAATTCATTGGCAGCATAACGGATTTCCTGACCTGGCAAATAGCGGTCAAACTTAAACGGACCTGCCCCAACTGGTTCAAGGTGATAATCACGAATATAATCAAGCTCACCTTTTACATAACGGTCACCGTAATAAGCTTTTGATAAAACTTGACCACCAAGTAAACGTAAGGAACGATAGTTTGCTTGCTCTGTATCGATCTCAATCGTCAAGGCATCAATAACACGAATACCAGAAACGGACTCCGCATTACCTTCTTTATAATCCAGCCCGCCTACGACCTGTGCTTCGGTTATATCGGTCACGCCAGCATATGCTGGGTCATGTAATAAAGTTAGAGTAAAAGCAACATCCTCCGTTGTAAGAGGTGTGCCATTGTCGAACTGTAATCCCTCACGTAATGTGAACGTATACGTTAACCCATCTTCAGAAACCGTCCAATCCTCAGCTAAGCGTGGATAAGGTTCCCCGGTCTCATCAACATCGACGAGTGGAGGGAACATGACGGCGGTGACATTGCCATCATATCCATTTGTATAAAAGAACGGATTAAAAACACCGCCAGGTTCTAAGAGGGTTGCGACGACCGTATTGCCTCGCTGAACCGCGTTAGCAGGAATGGCGGACAAATCACTAGCTGGTATGGACTGATTTTCAACAAGTTCATACAAAGGGGCAGGCGCGGTTTGTTCTTGATCAGAATTTGCATCTGTTTCTGGTGCTGTCGTTGTATCATCATTGCCGCATGCAGCTAAAACTGTAAGTCCTACTATGGTTAAAATCATTAATAGTTTTTTCATTTGGTTCCCTCACATAAGATGATTTTTGATTGTGGACGTATCATTTATTCATTGACATCCATAATTTTTAAATCCTTCAAGCTTGTTGAAATCCCACGGTAGCCATTCGGCAAAAAGCCCTCAACTCTAGCATTATTTGCAGATAAGACCTTCGAATAAGAGAGTAAAATAACAGGTGGATCCTCATCTAAGGCTTCATAGAGCTCTTTAAATGCTGCTGTTCGTGCTGCTTGGTCGGTTGTAGCATTGGTCGCATCAATGAGAGCATCAATTTCAGCATTTTCATAGCCTTTTACGACAGACGTTGTATTTTTTGAATGAAAACTTGCGACACCGTTATATGGATCAGTTAGCATCGGGGTTGAGAAGGAAGCAAGATCATGCTCACCGTTATCAACTCTTGATAATAAGGCGTTAAAATCCATTTGCTCGACTTGGAAATCAACACCAAGCTCTTTATAATTCTCCGTTGCAATCGGGATGAGTGTATCAGCAATTCCACCTGCTGTTGTGAAATAATAGATTTGTAGCTTCTCGCCATCTTTTTCACGAATACCATCTGATCCTGCAATCCAACCAGCTTCCTCTAATAACGCCTTTGCATTTTCTAAATCATAACTTGTTTGGCCAACCTCATCAGTATAAGCCCAGGAAGCAGGTGATACAGGGACATTCGCGACATTGGCGTAGCCTTGGAAGTGAATATCAATAATCGTTTGACGATCCAATCCATGTATTAAGGCTTGACGAACGCGAGGGTCCTCAAAAATAGGGTTTTCGTGATTAAATGTAATGTAGCTATAAGCGGAAGAAGTATATAAATTAATGTCAGCAAAACCAAGCGATTGAAGTAGTTCGAAGTTATCAGCATTGGCAGCGAAGCCACTGTAATCTAATTCACCTGTTTGGAAGAACTGCTGAGAATCTCCTTCTGTTGTTTTATAAATAAATAACTCAATGTCTGGTTTTCCTGCGAAATAATGCTCATTGGCTTCATAGCGAATTTCTTGCCCAGGAAGATATTGAACAAAACGGAAAGGTCCGGCTCCTAGAGGTTGGAGATGTAGGTCACTTAAATAATCTAAATCACCTTTTTCATAGTTAGCCCCGTAATAGGCTTTTGATAAGACTTGGCCTCCTAATAACCTTAATGCCCGTGCATTCACTTCTTCTGTTGTAATTTCAACTGTTTGCTTATCGATAATGTGGATACCTGAAATGGACTCCGCAGCGCCTTCTTTGTATTCAAGTCCACCAGCAATGCGTGCTTCCGTAATATCTGTACCACCGGCATAGCTTGGATCATGTAAAAGTGTTAGCGTAAAGGCAACATCTTCAGCTGTTAAAGGACTTCCATCATCAAACTTCAAATGCTCTCTAAGTTTGAACGTATACGTAAGCTCATCATCAGAAATCGTCCACTCCTCAGCTAGACCTGGGATAAATTCACCTAATTCGTTGATCTCTACTAAAGGAGGGAACATAACGGATTGGACATTTCCATCATAACCACTCGTATTAAAATAAGGTGTAAAAACTCCGCCGGGTTCTTGTAAACCAACGACTACCGTTCCACCACGATTAATTGCTAATGCTGGTGAAGCTGCAGGATTTTCAGCTGGGATGACCGTATCTGCAATCTCATCGGACACAGAGTCCTCGCCAGTCGCTACGGGTTCTGTGTTAGACGGTGCTGTTGTTTCTTCGGTATCGTTATTGCAGCCGATTAAAACAGCGATACTTAGTATTAAAACCAACAAAAAAATGGAAATCTTTTTCAATTGCACATCAATTCCTCCCCTAATCATTAGTAATTTGATAATTCCTATCAAAATACTATGAGTTATAATCGATAAATTTGATAATAATCAATCATTTCAAATAAGTCAACGATTATTCGTAAAAATATGGTATGTTTCTTTTATAATATGTGAGAATGTCGAAATTAAAACGATACATCTAAATGAAAAAGAACTAAAAATCATGACATATTTTAGGTCTTTTTGCTGAAAATGCGAATAGAAAACCTAGTTGTTTTGTTGGTTTTTCTGGGTATTCTTAATCAATGTTCTGTGACAAAAAGAGTAAACCATTGTTAAAATAGTTGCATGATTAGCAGTGAATGTAAAAAGATAGGTGACGTATGGACATAACAAATTTTGTGACACTGGAAATCATTTTTGGTAAAAATTCTATTCACCAAGCAGGAGAATTAGTTTAAGTTTTTCGATTTAAACTGTTTTAATTGACTATTCAAAAAATAGACGATAAACTCAAAGGGAACACTCTATGAAAACGCTTACTTAATCTAGTTTCCTAGAGTTAATCCCTAGTCTAAGCCATTGCTAAGTAGTAGTGGTGAACCGAATAGCGAGCTTGAAGCATAGGTAGCACAAGTAGTCTAAATTATTGAATTGGAGGAATGAGTAGATGATTTATGCAAATCCAAATCAAGACGGTTCAAAAGTATCTTTTAAACCAAAGTATGACAACTTTATTAATGGTGAGTGGGTTGCACCAGTGAAAGGACAGTACTTTGAAAATGTGACACCCGTAACAGGCGAAGTGTTTTGTGAAATTGCTAGGTCAACAGCGGAGGATATCGAACTTGCTTTAGATGCCGCTCATGCAGCTAAAGAGACCTGGGGTAAAACCTCCCCTACAGAAAGAGCGAATCTCCTGAACAAAATTGCTGATAGAATAGAAGAAAATAAAGAGATGTTAGCCGTTGCAGAAACGTGGGATAATGGAAAAGCTGTACGTGAAACCTTAGCAGCAGACGTACCATTAATGGTGGATCATTTCCGTTATTTTGCTGCGACAATACGTGCTCAAGAAGGATCGCTCAGTCAAATTGATGATGATACAGTCGCTTATCATTTTCATGAGCCACTTGGTGTTGTCGGACAAATTATTCCTTGGAACTTTCCTTTGCTTATGGCGACTTGGAAGCTCGCCCCAGCACTCGCTGCTGGTAACTGCGTCGTTTTAAAGCCAGCAGAGCAAACACCAGCATCTATTATGGTTTTACTTGAGCTCATTGAAGATCTATTGCCAAATGGTGTCATTAATGTGGTGAATGGTTTTGGGGTTGAAGCTGGTAAGCCACTTGCCTCTAATCCAAGAATAGCTAAAATTGCCTTCACAGGCGAGACAACAACAGGCCGCTTAATTATGCAATATGCTTCACAAAATATTATTCCAGTTACTCTTGAGCTTGGCGGTAAGTCACCTAATATTTTCTTTAAAGATATTATGGACGAGGATGATGATTTTTTAGATAAAGCAGTTGAAGGATTTGTTTTATTTGCACTCAATCAAGGGGA
Organism: Alkalihalobacillus pseudalcaliphilus; assembly: GCA_001038565.1. Classification (GTDB taxonomy): domain Bacteria; phylum Bacillota; class Bacilli; order Bacillales; family Bacillaceae_D; genus Alkalihalobacillus; species Alkalihalobacillus pseudalcaliphilus. The sequence goes on along the minus strand of LFJO01000006.1, from coordinate 39,500 downwards.
AGTATGTACGTGTCCTTCAAGAGCTTTAATTCATGAAGATATTTATGACGTGTTTATGGACCGAGCCTTAAAAAGAGTAAAGGAAATAAAAGTTGGAAATCCGCTGGATACGTCTGTGATGATGGGTGCTCAAGCATCAACGGAGCAAATGGAAAAAATCCTATCCTATATTGATATCGGTCAGCAAGAAGGAGCAGAAATGCTTGTTGGCGGTGGTAGAAATGCAATAGAAGGACTTGAAAATGGTTATTATATTCAACCAACCGTATTTAAGGGAAATAATAAAATGAGAATTTTCCAAGAGGAAATATTTGGTCCAGTTGTATCTGTAACAACTTATAAAGATGAAGAGGAAGCGCTAGCTATTGCTAACGATACTTTATATGGTTTAGGTGCAGGTGTGTGGACACGTAATATTAATAAAGCCTACCGGTTCGGTCGTCAAATTGAGGCTGGCCGTGTCTGGACGAATTGTTATCACGCCTATCCGGCACATGCTGCATTTGGCGGATATAAGAATTCTGGAATTGGCCGTGAGAATCACAAAATGATGCTCGAACATTATCAACAAACAAAGAATTTACTCGTCAGTTATGGTACGAGTCCAGCTGGATTATTTTAATCAACCGTTTTTTCGCCCTAAAGGAGGCTACTCATGACTGTGAAAAGAGTAACCGCAACACCTGAAGCGATTGAGTTAATTGAAGAATTAAAGGAGAAACATGGTCCGCTTATGTTCCACCAATCTGGCGGTTGCTGTGATGGAAGCTCACCGATGTGTTATGCCCAAGGTGAATTTCTAGTTGGAGACAGCGATATATGTTTAGGCGAGATTGGGGAAACACCGTTTTATATGAGTAAAGTTCAATATGAATATTGGAAGCACACACAGATTATCATTGATGTTGTACCAGGTCGTGGTGGGATGTTTTCCCTTGAAGGACCAGAGGGCAAGAGATTTTTAACAAGGTCGAAAGTGTTTACAAAAGATGAGCAAGCTCAGTTAAACCAAACCATGTGAATCAAAAAGCTAGGGGGAGACCCTAGCTTTTTGTCTGGAGAGATGATAGGAATCTTATATAACTTTTAAAGTATTGTACATGTGGAAAAGCTAATCCACCTATTTTATATAGGAATTACACAGATTTTTCTAAGTGAAATGAGTAGTGCTACGAATAGCGTACTCTTTTTTTTATTTTTCAAAAATAAATTATGTAAACTTTCTTTTTTATAGTTAAAAAGGTCGGGAAGTGGGAATACAAACAGTAGCATATAGAAAAAAGGACGGTAGGAGTGGTAAATTTGAGAGAAGGGACAAGTGTTGCATTTGAACAAATAAAAGATGAACAAAGGGATTTTTCCTTTATAAATACTAGTTATTCAGAAGCAGTCCAACATTATTTGCAATTTTATCATTTACCTCATAAGAACATAAAATATTGTCATGGTTATATTCACTCCAGTAAAGAGAAGATATTTGTCCAATCGTTTAGTAAAAGTAATCCAAAAGGGACAGTATTTCTCATGCATGGCTATCTCGATCATGTCGGCTGTTTAAGTCGCTTTATTCATTATTTGATTGAACAGAATTATCAAGTTATTGGATTTGATTTACCAGGTCATGGTTTGTCAACAGGTGAAAAAGCTTCGATTCAAGACTTCGAGGATTATGTCGAGGTGTTAGATGATGTGATTCACTTGGTTAAGGATAACATAGCACAGCCACTGTATTTAGTAGCTCATAGTACAGGGGCAGCCATTAGTTTTTCTTACTTATTAAACCATCAAAATATGTTTAAGCGAGTTGTTTTGATTGCACCTTTAATAAGAGCAGCATCATTTAGAGTTTCAAAATGCCTGTTTTGGGTTGCAAAACCATTTATCCGTCAATTACCTAGAGTATTCCGGGCTAACTCAAATGAACAAGCTTTTTTAGAATTTATTAAATCGGATCCGCTCCAAGCAAGGGTTTTACCAATGAAGTGGATCGGAGCAAAGTTAACGTGGTTTAAGCGAATTAGTAAAGGTCAAACTTGTAGTTCTGATGTTCTAATTTTGCAAGGTGACCGAGATAAAACGGTTGATTGGAAATATAACTTATCTTACTTAGAAAAAAGTGTACCGAATAATGAAATTCATCTTGTGAAGGGGGCCGGACACCATTTATTAAATGAGGTTCAAATCGTTCAAAATCAAATTTTTAAACAAATTGAACGGTTCTTTACGATCAAATAAGAAAGCTGCCTCATAATTGAGAGACAGCTTTAACGTTATTATGTGTATTGTTGAATGCTAACAACTTCACCGTTCGGGAATTGGTCAGAGAATAAAAGCTCACGAATCACTTTCGCTACTTTTTCAGCTGACATCAAATGACCCTCTGCTTTGTATGCCTGAAAACGAGCTAATTCGCTGAAATCCGTTTTATCGGTTGAACGTATTTGCTCCTGCATACCTGTGTCGATTATGCCTGGGGCAAAGGCACAAACTTGAACCGGAAAAGGTTGTTGTTTTTGTTCAATAGCTACAGTTTGGCTAAATAAATTCACACCCGCTTTTGCACTACCATAGCTACTCCAACCAGAAATTGGTGAGCGAGAGGCACCCGAACTAATATTTATTATTCTTTTGTCTAGTTTATATTTTTCAGTATGCTTGATAAAACAAGAGCTGAAAATTAATGGAGCCGTTAAGTTAATGGAGATGTTTGTTGAAATATCGGTAGCTTCAGCATTTTGTAACGGTTTGATGGGTGATATCACACCCGCATTGTTTATTAAAAAAATACGATGAGCTCTTTCAAGGTTAATCTTTTGAAAAATGCTTGAAACAACTTCGGGAATGCTGTTAATGTCACTTAAATCAAATGAGATATTTTCAAAGGTTGTATCATTTGCTTCAGTAGTTAAAGCTATTTCTTCATTATGTGATCGTGCTACTGAAAAAATATGTACTGGTTCTTGAAGTAACTCTTTGACAATAGCGGAACCAAGCCCTTTAGAACCTCCAGTAATAATCGCATAGTTCATCTCTATGTTTCACTCCTTTTCACTCTTTTTATCATAGCTTTCTAAGGAGAGTTTGGCAAATTATTTTTGTGAAGTAAAGCTTGATTCTCTCAAGAAAAAAAGTAATATANAATAAAAGAGATGGTTATGTAACATTTGCCAAGGATGAAGAAGTCATTCATATTTTAAAAAGTATTCGTGAAGACTTGTGGGAAAATCAGAGGTTTTTAGCTGGTTTAGATAATGTCGAGAGATTATGCCATACTCAATATCCTGTGAGTAATTTTAAGGAAATGATTGAGTTTTTACAAAGTGTTGGATTTAATAAGGATGATTTGGAGTTTAAGCAAATGGTATTGCATTGAACGTGGAGTTTGGATAAGAATACGGTATAGGGAGCCATTCAGCTTCTTATATCGTGTTTTTTTGTATAAAAGTTATTTATGGGCGATAGTTTGTGCCGTGAAGTTTGCTCGTCATCGATCTCGCGATCAATGACCTTAGTAGGACAGTGCTCCCTGTGTTTGTTCAGGCCGACTCCTGATAGTGATCGAGTTGTAAACGTGCCAACAGTTTGAACAGTCACCACTACTTTTATCTTTGTTGGTGGCGAAGTGAAATCGGGCTTCGCCATGTGGGTTTTATATAATAAATGATATTATGAACGAAAGATTTTCTCGTAATTCAGCGGACGAGTGATGCCGAGACTCTCGTGTGACGCAGTGGCAGAGCTGAGAGCCGCTGGCTGCACCGACTAACTCTGCACTACGTGATTGCCTCGGAGTATGATTTTCGGTAGCGACGAGCAAAGCTACGCATATCGCTTTTCGTACACTTTCATACAAAAGGCACTATCCTTGTATCTTGAGGGCTTCTGTTGTTTAATTAAGATTAGTTACGATAAAAAAGTAAGTGAAGGAGAGTTATAGATGGAGTTAGGAATAAGTACCTTTGTTGAGACGACACCACATGTGGATACTGGTAAAACGACGAGTCACGCGGAAAGAATTCGTGAGGTTGTGGCAGAGATTGAACTAGCTGATCAATTAGGTTTAGATGTGTTTGGGGTAGGGGAGCATCATCGTGAAGACTATGCGGCATCATCACCAGCTATTATACTAGCTGCTGCTGCCGCGAAAACAAAAAATATACAGTTGACAAGTGCGGTTACGGTTCTATCATCTGCAGATCCGGTTCGTGTTTATCAAGATTTTGCCACGGTAGACGCCGTATCTAATGGAAGAGCTGAAATAATGGCAGGGAGGGGATCTTTTATTGAGTCCTTCCCCCTGTTTGGTTATGATTTAAAAGATTATAATGAGCTCTTTGAAGAGAAGTTAGAGTTACTATTAAAAATTCGTGATTCCGAGAAAGTAACTTGGGCTGGTAACCATCGGGCGGCTATTAATAATCTAGGGGTATACCCTCGTTCTGAACAAGAGAAATTACCTGTCTGGATAGGTAGTGGTGGTAATCAAGAATCAGTTGCTAGAGCAGGGATCTTGGGTTTACCTCTAGTTCTGGCGATTATAGGAGGTAGCCCACAGCAATTCAAGCCGTTAGTTGACTTATATTGGCGAGCTGTTGAACATGTTGGTCATGATGCTTCAAAGCTTGCGGTAGCTTCTCATTCACATGGCTTTGTTGCAGAAACAAATGAAATCGCTGTGGAGAAATTTTATCCACCAACCGCTCAAGTCATGACTCAGCTAGGTAAGGAAAGAGGCTGGCCACCATATACAAAAGATACGTTTCATGCAGCTAAAAGCTTAGAAGGTGCTTTATATGTAGGGGATCCAGAGACTGTCGCTTATAAGATTATCCATCTTCGTAAAAATGTGGGGATTACTCGTTTTATGTTACATGTTCCTGTAGGATCGATGCCACATGAAGATGTTATGAGAGCTATTGAACTTTATGCAAAGGAAGTAGCTCCTATAGTTCGACGGGAAGTAAAGAAGTGGGAAGAACAAGAAATAAACTTGTAAAAAGTAAAACAGCAAGTAGTGATTGGTGGTTACCACTTGCTGTTTTTCATTTACTATTAGCTTGAGTTATTGGAGGTGGAGTTTAGTTATTAATGATCACTCGTTTTATTCATCTGAGTTATCTACAGGGTAGACACCATTTTCATCATGTACTTCATTCCCAGTAATAGGTGGATTAAAGACACAAACCATTCTCATGTCTGTTTTTGCTCGAAGTAAATGCTCATCATGTTTATCAAGCACATAGATTTCATCTTTTTTAATTGGCCAAACTTTTCCATCTGCCAATGTTTCTACTTCACCTTCACCTTCAATGCAATAAACTGATTCAAGGTGATTTTGATACCAAATATGAGTTTCTGTTCCTGCATAGATAATAGTGTCATGTACGGAGTAGCCCATTCCATCCTTTTTTAATACTAGGCGTCGACTATTCCATGTTTTATCTTCGTTTTTTACATCATGTTCTGTTCCGATTACATCTGCAAGTTTGACAACTTTCATTAGTGATTACCTCCATGTATTCGTCTATATATTCTTTTAATCACATCTATATTTTCCAAGTTTTAACGTCTAATTAATTCGTCACCGCTTCTTTTTGACCTACAACAGCTTTGACACTTTCTTCTAAAATGGTAAAGCCCTTTTCTAATGTAGCATCATCGATAGTTAAGGCAGGGAATAGCTTGAAAACTTCATCCTCTGGTCCAGACGTTTCCATAATTAAGCCTCGTTCAAAAGCTTCTGCCGCTACTTTGGCAGCCAGACCTTCTACTTCAGAGCATATCCCTACCATTAAGCCTCTACCACGGAAATGACCTTTTATTTCAGGGTAATCCATTACAATTTTTTCTAAGAAGTCTTTTGTTTTCTTTGATTTTGCAGCAATTGTTTGTTCAAACTTTGGATCTTCCCAATAAGATAATGCGACCGTTGCCGTAATAAACGCATGGTTGTTGCCTCTAAATGTCCCATTATGTTCTCCTGGTGCCCAAATATCTAGATCAGGTCTAATTAGAGTTAGTGCTAAGGGGAGCCCCATACCACCAATTGATTTAGATAAGCAAACAATATCAGGAGTAATTCCGGCTTTTTCAAAACTAAAGAATGTGCCAGTACGACCAATTCCTGCTTGAACATCATCGATGATTAATAAGATTCCCCAGCGTTTACAAATGCTTTCGATTCTTTGTAGCCACTCGTAGCTTGCGGCGTTAATACCACCTTCACCTTGGACTGTCTCGAGAATCATGGCTGCAGGTATTGCAACACCACTTCCTCTATCTTCGAGGAACCGCTCGAGATACTCCAGAGTGTCGAGATTGTTACTTACAAAGCTGTCATAAGGCATCGTAACGACGTTGTGTAAAGGAATTCCTGCACCTTTTCTTTTAAACGAATTACCTGTGACAGATAATGAACCAATGGTCATACCATGAAATCCATTTGTAAAGCTTATAATATCTGTGCGTCCTGTTACTTTTCTTGCAAGTTTAAGGGCGCTTTCTACTGTATTTGTTCCTGTTGGTCCAGGGAACATGACTTTATAGTCTAAGTTACGAGGTTTTAGGATCGTTTCATTAAAAGCTTCAAGAAACTGTGCTTTAGCTGTTGTCGCTTTATCTAATGAATGAGTGATACCATCAGATAAAATATAATCGACTAATTTAGCTTTCATCTTTGGATCGTTATGTCCATAATTCAATGCTCCAGCACCTGAGAAGAAATCGATAAATTCAGTCCCTTTTTCGTCCCACATTTTTGATCCAGTCGCTTTTGTGAATACGGTTGGAAAGCTCCTTACATAACTACGAACCTCTGATTCTAATTGTTCAAATAGCTTCATATTGGTTTCCTTCATTTCTCTCGTACTCCTCCTATTTTATATACCAATACTGTGTATAGGTATATTTTATTGTGGACAACACCTATTTTTTTAATTACTTTCTTTAAGATGGTAATGGTCCAATTTTAAACATTAATTCTTCTTCATGATGTTCACCTGGAAATAAATCTTCCTGATAGTAAGGGGTGATATCACAGTTTGTTTCGTACGTTTGTGCTAGTTTTTTGAATAGAGCTTGAGAGGCACCATTTGATGGAGTAACGGTGGCTTCAACAAATTCAATTTTGGGTGAAAGTCGACTTTTAATTAATTCCTGCAATAGTTGAGAGGCAATACCTAAGCCTTGAGCAGAAGGTTTAACACCAATTTGCCAAATAAACAGAGTATTCGGTTGATTAGGTTGTCTAAAGGCCGTAACAAAGCCAACCACATCGTCTTTTTGTTTAGCTACAAGGCATGTTTCAGCAAAAAAATCTGCCATCATAATGTACTTATAGGCTGAGTTTTGATCTAATGAGGTCTCGTTTACGATTTCCCACATTGCTGAGCCGTCTTGTTTGGTGGGGTGTGAAAATTGAATCGTGGCATTCTTTTGTTTCGTTACAACTGCGGTTTGAATACTAATAGCTGTTTCCTCCGTTTCTAGTTTTAATGTTGGTCAGACGTTTCAGTTATTGCTATTCCCCAACGTTTTTGTAACTAAACTACATATTTTATCTTATTGGAATCGTGTATGACTGGCAAATGGGCTTATCGGGAATTATTGTGCTCTGAATAGCCTTAGCAATGCTTAACGTCTCTTACAGTTACCATTAGTGAATATCCTCCCAAATTGTTAGGTTTTCTCATAAGGTTAAAAAAAGTCGCAATTTTTTGTTGTTATTATGTGGAGGAAGGTGAACAAAGTCATGTTTTAAAAAAATGGGTATATATTTTGAATGTTAATGCGAACGGTCCAAAAATACGTGGATATTGGATACTAACCCTGATGAGTGACTACTTTTTTTTGTTGGTGAGGATTGTTTGTGCGGGGCTACGGCAAAATATGTGGAGCCTTAAAACTGTTTATGAATGAAAAGGCATTAGTTAAAGCATGAATCCTTTTTAAACTTATGGTGGAGCACAGCTATTTTGCTATGCTCCAATAGTGACTGTTTTTGGGAGGGAGAAATGGTTAAACTCTACCTGGATTAAAGTGGAAATTACTAAAGATTCTTTGGATTCCTCGCTGCTCGATCTGCGGCTCGAAACTCGGCACCAAATTGCATTTCTTGTGCTTTTCTTAATGACTTCTTTTCATTTTGCTGTCCATTCTTTTTAGCCATTGGAACTCACTCCTTTCAAATCTTATTAGTCTTAGTTTGTACGAAAATAAACAAATTATTCCATTATTTATGAAGGTAAATGAAAAAGAAGCCTATAATTAGGCTTCTTTCACTTCGTGAATTTCAAATTCTTCTTGTTGCATACGAACCATATGAAAGTAATAATGATCTTTCTCTATTTGAAAAAGGTCATATACGTCAGCACTTTGATTAAGCTGTGCATAAATATCTGATCTAATTTCATTAGCTAGTGTGCAGTATGGAAGTTTTTTTGCGGCTTGAAGTGAGCGAATATTTTCCTTACGAATGCACATAAAAACAGTTTGAATTTCGCAATGGTAAAATAACTCTTCAAAAAAAGATTCCTTGGCCACTTTATTGTAGCCCTTACCAAAGAAGGGCTTTCCAATCCAAGTTCCTAAGAACCCAGCTTTATTATCAATATCAAACAAGTTAATTGTTCCGATTGGTGCTCCCCATTCGTCAGTAATTGTACGTGAGATGATTTCTCCACGTTCCTCTGCTTCCATCGTTTGTTTCGTTAAGAAAACAAACTCATCGTATGATGCTGCCTTATGGCGAACATACGGATAAACGGCTGGGTCAATTAAATAATCATACAATACGTGGCAATCGGAAACATCGCGTTTTTTTAAGTACATGAGAAAAGCCCTCCTTTTAAGACGAGGGCAAATCACAAAAAATCCACCCTCGAATTTAATAGTTGTTACATTATCAAATTCGGGGTGGGAATCGAACCCACTAGGACCAGTAAAAATGGTGGCGCACCAATTGCCTTCCCAATGTTTATATAATTGGATATATCAGTGTATAGCTTTATAATTAGCTCTTAGATAAGGTTATAATTGATTTACATCCTTATTACATAACTATTTCGCTAATATACTCTTGATTCCTCCTATATATTAATGTTTTTTTAGAAAAAAAGATACATTTTTTTTGTAAATTTTTTGTGAGAATTTTTGTCAGTGCCTTATTCTTGTAACAAGTCGGTCAGTGCTTGTTTCAAATGGGGGTACTGGAACTGGTATTCGTGAAGTAAGGCTTGATTTGGCAACACTTTTTGACCGTCAATGACTAAGGTGCTCATTTCACCAAGTAATAACTTCATCACTAATCCTGGAATCGGAATCCAATGAGGTCTGTTTATCACCGATCCGATTGTGCGTCCGAATTCATTCATTTGTGTAGGATTAGGGGAAGTGAAATTCACAGGCCCGTCAATTTCTGCTTTTAATAACACAAAGTAAAATAATGAAATGACATCTTGAATATGAACCCAAGAAAACCACTGCTTGCCTGAACCTAGTGGACCGCCGATTCCTAACTTATAGGGGAGTAGCATTTGTTTGAGAGCTCCTTCTTTTGGGTGTAAAACAATGCCTAGGCGTGCATAAACAGTCCGTATACCTAATTCTTGTGCTTTAGCAACTTCTTTTTCCCATTCTCCAACAACCGTTGTTAAAAATGATTCGTCAACAGGTTCATCTTTTTCTGTAAAGATAGCGGATTCTGAGTTGCCATAAAAACCGATTGCTGATGCACTGATGAGGGTATTTGGTTTCTTATTTAGTTTAGATAGTATAGACATTAAGGCTCTAGTTGAGTCGATACGGCTTTTTAGAATCTTTTCTTTTTGATTAGCTGTCCAACGCTTATTTCCGATTGATTCACCTGCTAGGTGGTATACGGCCTGAATGCCTTCTAGCTCTTTTTCGGGGGTAGCATCCTCCTGTAGCCATTTTACGTAAGTGACATTTTCTTTTTTGGGCTGTTGTTGGGGGTTTCTAGTTAAAATGATGGCTTCATGTCCTTGTTCTATTAAATGATTGACGAGTCTAGTGCCGATAAAACCGGTTCCTCCGGTTATAGCGATTTTCATTGTTTATACCTCTTTTCTTTTTTATATGAAAGTTACTTATGGGCGATAGGTTGTGCCTTGAAGTTAGCTGGATCTTGATTACCTTCGCACCTTTTCTTGCAGATACTCCAAGGATTGGCCTCTGCATCTTCACGTTAACCACCATTTTGTTCAGATGCTCCATGGTTTGGCGTTTGCATCTGAACCAACCTTTATTAATCGTTAAGGCGATAGCTGACTTTCATGTTTGTTGGTGGCTTCGATATGTGGGTTTTGTTTGAAAGCTAGTGCGAATACTTCAAATCAGGTTGACTCCTAGTCGATGTTTTGAACGCATAAGCAGATAAGCGAGCTTGACTGACGGTCAAAAATAGCTTGATGCAACTACTCTCCTTTATAGTTGATGACACTTTACTTATGCCTGTTAAGTTATATAATTAAACATTCGATTTGAGTTGACGTTTTCCTTTAGAAAGTGAAATACTATTAGAGTAAAGTGTACTAGTGACGATAGCTTGTACCTTGAAGTTAGCTAACACTGCACCGTTTTTGATCGTGGGACTCCTAATGATGGCGTTGCTACCGTGCCAACTGTTTAAAAAGCCGCTTCTTCTGTTAGAGCTGTTGGTGGCAAGTGAATCGACTTCGCCAACAAGCATGAAGATGAGATTTGCTATGGATTTTCATTCACTTTGTTTTTGTTCTTATCTATTTTAATGAATGTTGTAAGAAAGTTTTTTGAACTTGAGAATTGGCCATGTGGGCTTTGTGTAATAGATGATCTTTGTGTGGAGGTGAATATGTGAAGGTTACAATTACGAAAATTACCACTCATAAGCGCTTTAAGCAGCGGTATCATCTTTACCTTGATAAAGGTCAAGGTGAGGAGTATGGCTTTAGTGTTGATGAGGATGTGTTGATTAAGAGAGGAATAAAAAAAGGGTTAGAGCTGGATGAAGAAGAGCTTCTTCGAATTATTGATGAAGATGAGAGAAAAAAAACATATCATCTAAGTATTCATTATTTATCGTATCGGATGCGCTCTGTGTGGGAATTACGCCAATACTTACAAGAGAAAGAGCGTAAGGTAGAGCATATTGAAGCCGCTATTGAAGAGCTATTAAAACAGAAACTGCTAAATGATGTAGAATTTGCGAAAAGCTTTGTTCGTACAAAGAAAAATACTCAATTAAAAGGACCGATTAAAATTGCTCAGGAGTTAAAGCAAAAGGGTGTGTCGATACAAAATGTCGAAGTCGCACTCCTTGAGTATTCTTTGGATGAGGAAATAGATAAACTACAACAATGGTTGCAGAAACAAAAGCCTTCAGAAAGGGAATCTGTAGCTATCTTTCGTCAAAAACAGCAGCAAAAACTACAATTAAAAGGTTTTCAACAATCTGCTATAACACAAGCTTATAGTGGTATAGAATTAGAAGAGCAGGACGGACAGGAATGGCTGGCTTTGCAATATCAAGCTGAAAAGATGAAAAAAAAGTACCTTATGAAGTATAATACGTTTGAATATGAGCAGAAAATAAAACAAGGGCTATTCAGAAAAGGTTTTGCCATTGAGGATATTAACCGTTGGCTAGAAAAAGAAAAAGAGCTCGATGTTGATTAGGGGGAGAAATAGGATGGAAGAGAAGCGTTTTAGTGAAATGGGTGAAACTGAGCTTCACACGGTCATTCGAACATTTAATGAGAAGGCAAAAAAAGCAGAACAGCTCGGAATGATGAATGAATATGCAGTCTATGAGCGAAAAGTTTGGATGGCAAAAGCGTATTTACTAGATCCTAAGGATTTTGAACCTGGAAAGTCTTACCCTATGTTTGATGGGGAATCCACGTTTCAAATATCCTATTTAAATGGCCATTTTGCATGGGGTTATCGGAATCAGGAAGCCAATTTAGATGCAGTACCGATCTCGCTATTAAAGAAATAAGGGGGAAAACAGCTTCTAGATGATTACATAGAAGCTGTTTTGATGGTTGAGCTGAAGCTTATTACGTAACTTATGAGCGTTTCCGAGTTTGGATCGCTAACACGTAATTATGATAGCTTTGTTGGGTCTCACCGTTCACCTGATGGAATGCCCGTTTTGGGTTTGCACGAGGTGATGAAAAAGGGTCTTGATAATGATATGACTTTTTTTCCTTACCCATAGGAAAAGTCCCTCCTTGATCAAGTTATCATGATTTAGCTTTGTTAGCAGATTGCATCCTTTGTTGCGGATGATCGTTGATGGAACCATTCGCACGTTGAGATGCGTGCCGTTCATCGCTTGCAGATGCTCCTGAGAACTTAATATGGTTAGGAAAGCCTTTTGCTTTATTGCGCATCGGTGAGCCTCCTTCCTGTGAGCTCATACTTATTATGAGAAAAAAACGTTTTAATTATTTGTGAAATGAACGTGTAAATGGAGGAAAACAAATGGAAGATATTTTTAAAAGATTAACGGAGAAATTACTGGAAAAAAATGAACAATTGTCAGTCAATCAAGCTAGAACATGGGTGGAAGGCCTTTGGGAAGATTTTGAAGCGACAAATGCAAAGGCCGGAAGAACATATAAAGGGCAAGATGTTACAGAAAAGATTGTGTTAAAGTGGATTGAACAATATGGCCCTCATTTACATAAATATCAACCTAGAAATGAGAAGTTTGCTCATTTGAATGAGGATGATGGCATTCAGCATTAAAAACGTTTGGAATAAAAAAAGAAGTAGGGACATGGCTTTGTCCCTAGCTTCTCTAATTATCAGTTACGACATTTAATTTCTTTTTTAACGTGTTTTCATTATATACCCAACCAGTATAGGAATTTAAAATCTCTAATTGATCATTTAATTGAACAATGGCAACGAATGGATAATGTCCTTTGCTGCGATACCTTAAATCAATAAAGCGAATTTCTGTATACCTTTCAAGGTGCTCAATTTCCCACCGGTATGTTGGTGAGAAAGATAGGAAAGCGTGCAAATTATCATCTTTCCGTGCCGCATCCATGATTGGCGTATGAGGGATAGGTTCAAATGCATAGTGCTCAAAGTAATTAATTTCATTACGAATAGATTCCGCGACGTAAAGGGTCTCCTTCGTACGAATGACTAAATGCCACTGGTACCATCTAAATGAAGGTGACACAAATATGTGCGTAGCTTTAGGATGAAGATTTCGAGCATGCTGAATAACTTTGTTTTTTTCAATAAAACGCCAAATATAATAAAGAACTAATACACTAAATAAACTAATAAAGGTTGGGACAGGTGGTGCTCCAAGTGCCCAAAGGATTAAGGCAACAATATGTGAGAAAAAGATAAAGGGATCAAACGTATTAATGACACCTAATGCTAGCCATCTTTTAGAGAGCGGTCGTAAGGCTTGGGTGCCATATGCATTAAAGATGTCAACAAAGACATGTAAGAAAACCGCGATAAATGACCATAATAGGACGGTTTGCCAAGTTATTTCAGGTACAAATAAAGCAAGTGCCCCTGTTATTAAAATTGGCCAAAGTAGAATTGCAGGTAATGAATGTGTAATTCCCCGATGGTTTCGTAAATAGACGGCATTATTTCTTAACTTTAATACCGTATCAAAATCAGGTGCTTGGGAACCAATGAGCGTAGCGGCAAGTACCGTTTTTTGCATCAGGGGGTCACCGGCCACATTCGGATCAACCATTGCTAATCCACCAAGAGCAAATCCCATTACAACATGTGTTCCTGTATCCATATGGACTTCCTCCTTCTTGGTGAATGATACTCCTCCGACTAAGAAAGAGTGGATTTCCCCATAATATCAAACCCAGTTTTTATTTTCTATAGCTAAAAAGTTGCAGGGCATAGTCAAAAAGTTTGATGGTAACACTTATTTTATTTATACCCGAAATGGCAAAGTTTAAAAATGAAAGGTGGAAAATCATGACCAAAGAATTAGAGATTTTTATGGAATATAAAATTAAACTTGAACATGTAGAGGAATATGAGCAAGTGATGTCAGAAATAACTACATCTTTAGAACGGTTAGGTGCAAAAGATGTGAGATGGTTTGAAGCATTGGACCAGCCTGGCCTTTATGTGGAGATGTTTAAGCTTCCCAATCAAGAGTTATATGAGAAAATCAAACAACTACGACAATCTCATTCAAATCCTACGTTCAAAAAGATTATCCCGTATGTCGTAGGCGGAGAAAATAAAGTTCACTGTTGGGCTTTTTTGCGTAAGGAGTTTTAATGTGAGGCATCAAGATTTAAAAGATTTTTATGTAACGGCATTTCAGCAAGATTTATTGAACTGGTTTGAGACTCATAAGCGTGATTTACCTTGGCGTGAAGATAATAATGCTTATCGTGTGTGGGTATCAGAAATCATGTTACAACAAACTCGAGTAGATACGGTTATTCCGTATTTCACTAACTTTATGAGAGAGTTTCCTTCTATGGAAGCCTTGGCTGAAGCTGATGAGGAACGGATTTTAAAAGCATGGGAAGGGCTTGGCTATTATTCAAGAGTCCGTAATTTACAATCAGCTGTTCGTGAAGTAGTAGAGAGTTATGGAGGCGTCGTACCAAATAATCGTCAAGAAATTGCTGCCTTAAAAGGTGTCGGACCTTATACTGCGGGGGCAATTTTAAGTATAGCTTATGGGTTACCAGAGCCTGCGGTTGATGGTAATGTGATGCGGGTTCTTTCAAGGGTATTACATATTGATGAGGATATAATGAAACCGAAAACAAGAAAAAGGTTTGAGGCGATTTTATATGAATTGATCGCCAAAGAGGATCCTTCATCATTTAATCAAGGGTTAATGGAGCTTGGAGCATTAATCTGCACACCTACGTCACCAGGCTGCTTATTATGTCCGGTTCGAGAGCACTGCCGGGCATTTGCAAAAGGGATACAAACAGAACTTCCAGTCAAGATTAAAAAAGTAAAGCAAAAATTGAAGCGTTTAAATGTATGTGTGATTGAAGATGAAAAAGGACAAGTATTAATTGAAAAGCGCCCTGAGAAAGGTTTGTTAGCAGGATTATGGCAATTTGTCACTTTAGAGACAGAGGGAGAGACGGATTTTCGAGAGTCGGGGATAGGTGAGCTTAGTGAGTTTAGCGAAAGCTTATCAGCTCAATCCTTACAAGGACCTGTGCAAGAGGTAGAGCATGTATTTTCACATTTAAAATGGAAAATGGATGTGTATCGATTAGTTGTTGACCACGATACTTGGCAGCTTAAGAACTTACAGAAATGGGTAAACAAAAATGAGATAGAAAACTATGCCTTTCCAGTACCTTATCAGAAAATAATTGAGCGGCAATTATGATCTAAATCCCTACTTTGACATTGTCATAGTAGGGTATCTTACTGTAAGATATGCACGATAAAAATGGAGGAATTAAGGTATGGATTTACAATTAACAGGGAAAAAGGTCTTAGTTACAGGTGGTTCTAAAGGTATTGGTCAAGCAATCTCATTAGCATTTTTAACAGAAGGAGCTATTGTGGCTGTAGTAGCAAGAAGTGAATCAGATTGGATGAAGGAATTACATGGCTTCCATTCTGAGCGCTTTTTATTTATAAAGGCAGATTTAATGGATGAGAGTAAACGTGTAGAAGTAGTGAAAGAGGTTGAATCAACATTTGGTGCTGTCGATATTTTAATAAACAATGTTGGTGGCAGTAATGGGGAGCAAGTGTCTAATACGGAACTTGCATTATTTGAAGAGGCTCTCCAGCTTAATTATTTATCTGCCGTCCATATGAGTCAGCTCGTTTTGCCTAATATGAAGGTACGTGGAAGCGGTGTCATTATTAATATTTCATCTATTTTCGGGCGTGAATCGGGAGGGAAACCAACCTATAATAGTGCCAAAGCGGCGATGATTAGTTTTACGAAAGCCATAGCTGATGAAGTGATTAAAGATGGTATCCGTGTAAATGGAGTGGCACCTGGAGCGATTTTACATCCAAATGGTAATTGGCAAAGGCGGCTTGAGCAAGAGCCAGAAGGCATTAAGCAATTTGTAAGGGAACAGATACCAGGAGGTCGCTTTGGAACGGTTGAGGAAATTGCGAACGTAGTCTTGTTCCTAAGCTCAGAAAAAGCAAGCTGGGTCGTCGGTGCTACATTAAATGTAGATGGAGGCCAATCAAAAGCTAACTTTTGAGGAGGCTATCTAAGCTATTAGCCGCAATCAATTTTATGTACTAAGGCTAGCTTTGCCGCTAAGCCAAGATCCTGCGGAGGGTAGCGAGCCCTCATTCCCTTCATCGACCACCCATGGGCGAAGCCGAGTAACTTCGACAAAAACAAAAACTATAAAGTCATGTTACCTTGAAGAATGAGCAATCATCATCTATTGAACTTTTTTACAAAACCCACATGGCAAAGCCCAATCCACTTCGCAACCAACAAACATGACAGTATGGTTTGTTGGTGGCTTTTCATTCAATAACGGTTTTGAGGGTTCTCACACTTTGCCGTAGCCCCGGCACTTTTTAGGAAGGAGCCGCAAGAGCTTTCCTAAAAAGATTCAGCGCATCACACAACCAGCCACCACCAACTAAAAAAAGTGTGTAGTAACCCATCAGGATTAGTATTTAAGATCCAAGTGTTTTTTGACCGAAAGGTCAAGTTATTTCGAGAAAAGGCAACATGTAACTTTCATACAAAAAACGCGGAGTACTGCTAACCAAGCAGCTCCGCGCCTTACCCTTAAATATCATGATTTGTTAAATGAATGTCCTCAATAATCCTTTTCGTTTCAGGCGTACCCAGTCGGTATAGAGCTTCAAAAACATCATCAAGTCCTCTTTGGAATTCCTCCTGATCACGATCAGAATAAGTCGTATCAAAATGCTTTAAAGAAAACAAATTACCACGCTCTAAATCATGTTTTTGCACTTGCCTTAATAACTCAGATAAATCTTTTTTCTCAGCCTCAGTCGCTTCAATCTCATACTCAATTAGCTGACCGTCGCCTACTTTAGTCGGGCTAATATCATCCATGCTAATTGGATTTAAGTTCACATAATATAATTGTTTATCCATTCGTTATGCTCCTTTTCCCGTGTGTTGCTTTTAGGATATCCAGACAGGAAAAAAGCATGTATGATTTCAAGTAGTCTAGGAGTGAGTTAAAATGGCTCTGCCAATAATCTCTTTTGCTTCTAATGCAGCGTGAGCTTGAGCAGCTTGATCTAAAGGAAAGCTTTTGAAATCATGGGCATTTACTTTCTTTTCCTTAAACAATTTACTAATATGTTGACCAGCAGAAATATATGCAAAAGAAGGAGCAGTAAATAGTAATAGTCCTAATAATGACGCATTTTTTTGATTTAATTCTCTCCACATAAGAGCAGGCGTGTTGTCTTTTGGTGAGCCAATCGTTACGATTCTGCCTTCATTAGCTATTACCTGAAAATCAGTTTCCATATTTTCACTTAGCGACATTTCTAAAATCAATGGAACTCCTTGGCCATTGGTAATTTCAAGAATGTTATCGACCAAATTCTCTTCTTTGTAAAGAATGACATGGTCGGCACCGGCCTTTTTAGCAACTTCGGCTTTAGCTATTGAACCAGCCGTCGTAATAACGTTAGCACCGGCTTCTTTTGCTAGCTGTATAGCAGCATGTCCAACGGCACCAGAGCCACCTACAATAAATACGGTTTCATCTTTGTGTAAATTCCCACGGTGAAATAACGCTAAGTGTGCTGTCAGAAAAGGCATGGAAAGTGCAGCACCTTCTTCAAAAGAAATATCAAAAGAAAGAGGGAAAGCAATATTAGCTGATAAAGCAACATATTGACCGGATGCTCCTTTTGCATTCGATGCCCAAACATGGTCTCCGATTTTATGTGAAGTTACGTGTTCACCGACTTCTTTCACCACTCCGGCTAAATCAAAGTGAGGGATATGAGGGAAACTAGGTACTTGTCGAATACCTTTTCTAAAATAGGTATCAACAGGATTAATGCCACTCGCTTTTACCTCAATTAACACTTCGTCTGCTTTAATGGTTGGTTTACTAACTTCATCTATTTCTAATACTGTAGGTTCGCCATATTGTTTATATACTAATGCTTTCACAAAACCACTCCTCTTTGAATAGATACTCTCATCATACGTAATTTCTGATGAAAAACAAAGAGATTTGATTGAAATCTTTTTGTTTAAGCAGCTTTTATAAACCACCACGTTCTACAATTTCTGCTTGAATTTGATGGTGAAAAGAGACACCTTCTGCATTTAGATAGGGAGCCATTTGCTGAAGGTGAAAATGAAAGTGACTCAGTTCCTCTTTTGACCATTCCTCTATTAGTGTCATCGAAAGTTCTGTCATATCCCGACCTTTGTACATAATCAAACCTCCATTCATACTTAGATATTAGTACTAGGTATTAGTTTTTCTGTTCATGAATGAGGCTATACAGTATAATTAAAAATATCCTTAAAAATGATAAACAAAAATGATTGAACAGATAGGCAACGTCCATTCATCTAATCATTGCTTTTTGACTGGTGGTATTTTTAAATGGTGATTTTGAATAGTCATTAAATCAGCATACATACTCCATAACAACAAAGAAGAGAGCGTATAAAGGGTTAAGATTAGCAACTAAGGCTTGAGGTTTTTTTGATGTATTTCAAAAGTATCTAGATCTTACGGGCAAGCACTTACTTTTATTTAAAATTAGGAGGCATATAAAAATGGCAAAAAAAGTAGCATTAGTAACGGGGAGTAGTCGAGGAATTGGAAAGGAAATTGCTTTACGGTTAGCTAAGCAGGGATATGATATTGTTGTGAATTATGCGAGAAATCAAACGGCAGCTTTAGAAACAGCCGCAGAAATTGAAAACCTTGGTCAAAAAGCAATCGTTGTTAAAGCAAATGTAGGCAAGCCAGAAAAAATTAAAGCAATGTTTGCAGAAATTGATCAACATTTTGATCGACTAGATGTTTTTATTAACAATGCTGCTTCTGGAGTTTTAAGACCATTAATGGAGTTAGAGGAGAACCATTGGGATTGGACGATGAATATTAATAGTAAAGCATTATTATTCTGTGCTCAGGAAGCTGCCAAAAGAATGGAAAAAAGTGGCGGGGGCAAGATTGTTAGCTTGAGTTCATTAGGCTCAATCCGCTATTTAGATAACTATACGACAGTAGGGGTATCAAAAGCGGCTGTTGAAGCATTAACTCGTTACTTAGCCGTTGAGTTAGCGCCAAAAAACATCGTCGTAAATGCAGTATCTGGTGGAGCTGTTGATACGGATGCGTTAACTCATTTTCCAAATCGGGAAGAGTTGTTACAGTCTTCAGCAGAAAGAACTCCTGCTGGCAGAATCGTTGAACCTCAAGATTTAGCAAATGCTGTCATGTTTCTTGTATCTGACCAAGCTTCAATGATTCGAGGACAGACGCTTATTGTTGATGGTGGTATTTCACTTTTAACATAAAAAAATTTAAAAGCTAAGCATAAAAAATGATCTCTTGGACATCTTAAGGTGTGTGGAGGTGATTTATTATGAAAAAGCAAAATCAAAATCAAAACCAAGCACAGAAGCAAAACCAAGCTTCTCAACAAAATCAACAATATCAAACTGAATTTGCCAATGAGACTGATGTGCAAGAAGTAAAAAAACAAAATGCACAGTCTCAAAAAAAGAAAAACCAACAATAATTAAGTGGCCACTGTGAGACACATCGTCTCTCAGTGGCCTTTTCATTACTGATAAGGGAGTGCATAAAAAGGTACCAAATATGCTAGAAGAGGAAAAGCTAACATCAAGGCATGACTTATCGTCCTTAAGCACGCTCTCATACATATAAAACTAGAGCATCTCACCACTCCTTACACGTAATGAACATGAGAATATCCTATCTAGTTTGATATAACACCTTTTTGAGCTCTTTATTTCGAGTTTTAAAGAGCTCGTTATGTGAAGAAACCATCCCATAACCATGGGCATCAGGTTCGATATATTGCTTCGCTTTATTCACCGCGTTAGCGGCATCTTGAAAGGCACCCGCAATTAAATGCACCTTTCCAGGGTGAGCTAAAATGTCCCCAGCTGCAAACAATCCTGGTATATTTGACTCGCTTTGTGCTGTACCATCAATATAAAAGTCGTCTTTTAAGACAATATCCAAAGGACTCTCTTTTAGTAGTTCACTGTCACGCTCGTAGCCGTGATTGATGACAACTTCATCAACTTCCACATAAACTTTTTCATTTGTAGCAAGGTTCGTAAGCTCAACGGTTTGAATGGAGTCGTGTTCTTCGTTAGGAAGTAACTTGGTTATAGACGTTTGTAAATAACATGTGCAACCACTGTTCAGAAGCTGTGAAACCTGTGCTTCATGACCTTTCAGTTCTTCTTTTCGATAAGTTATATATACGTGACTCGCAATCGGCTCTAACTCGTTAGCCCAATCTATAGCTGAGTTACCTCCACCTGAGATGAGTACTTTTTTATCTTTAAACTGTTTTAAAGATTTTACCGTGTAATGCAAGTTAGTCATCTCATAGCGTTCGGCACCTTCAATTTCAATCTTTTGTGGCGATAAAATTCCACCACCAACAGCAATAATAATCGCTTTGGAAAAATGCTTTTCGCCAGTGTGAGCCGTTAGTTCAAAAATGCCATCCTGTAAACGAGCGATCGTTGTTATTTTTTCATTCAGCACGACTTCAGGATTAAACGTTAAGCCTTGTTGGACCAGTTGTTCAATGAGATTTGCCCCAGGTGTTGGTGTTAGTCCACCAACGTCCCAAATCATTTTCTCGGGGTATATATGAACTTTTCCGCCTAAGTGAGGTTGGAATTCAATAATTTTAGTTTTCATTTCTCGTAAGCCACTATAAAAAGCAGAGTATAATCCGGCTGGACCGCCACCAATAATTGTTACATCGAATAAATCTTGAGAGTTCATTTTTTTCACTCCTCAATATGTAGATTAACATTGATAATCATTTTCAATTAATAGTACAACTGTTTATTAATTTATGCAATAGATATTGACAATCATTCTCAATCAGATTATATTCATGATATTGCTTAATAATGATAATCGTTATCAATATATTGATATTGACGAAGATGAATCAATAATGGCCAAAGGAGGTCGAGTAGATAGATGAGTCGAATTTATACAAAAGATTTACAAATTTCTTATCACGATAAAATGATTGTAAAAGATATGAATATAGAAATTCCTGATCATCAAATAACGACAATTATAGGTGCTAACGGTTGTGGGAAGTCTACATTACTTAAAGCAATGACAAGGATTATCCCTTATCAAGTTGGGGCTGTTGTATTAGATGGTAAAGAAATTATTAAAGAGAATACGAAGCAACTCGCCAAAAAATTAGCAATTTTACCGCAGGCTCCTGAGAGCACAGGTGGTTTAACGGTGAGTGAATTAATTTCTTACGGTCGTTATCCACATCAAAAGGGAATGGGAAGGCTTACAAAAGAAGATTTAGAAGTGATTGAATGGACACTTGAAGTTACGGGACTAACGAGTTTACGATATCGTTCTATTGATGCTTTATCTGGTGGTCAAAGACAGCGTGTTTGGATTGCGATGGCATTGGCACAAGAAACAGATATTATCTTTTTAGATGAACCAACGACCTATCTTGATCTGGCTCATCAGCTTGAGGTGCTCGAATTATTACAAAAATTAAATAAAGAACAAGGTAGAACGATTGTTATGGTCTTGCATGATTTAAACCAAGCTGCTCGTTTTGCCGATCATTTAATTGCGATGAAAGATGGAGCTGTTGTAAAAGCAGGGTCTTGTGAGGAAGTGATGACGCCACCTGTACTGGCGGAGGTATTTAATATTGACGCAATGATTGGCACAGATCCGATCACACAAAAGCCGATGTGTTTAACATATCGTTTAATAAAAGGAGAAAACAAACATGAAAAAAGCCATAATGAATTTAGCCATCGTATTCCTGTTTCTGCTGCTCGTTAGTGCATGTGGACAAACCAATTCAAGTGAAAGTCAAAACGAAGCACCGGAAGAAAAAAATGAGACGATTACGTATGAATCTGAAAATGGACCGGTTGAGGTACCGGCAAACCCAGAAAGAGTGGTCGTACTAGGTGGATTTACTGGTAATGTTATGGCTTTAGATGCGAATTTAGCTGGTGTCGAATCATGGGCAAAGTCAAATCCTCGTTTTATAGAACAACTTGAGGATGTTGAGGAAGTTTCGGATGAAAGCCTTGAGAAAATTATTGAACTTGAGCCGGATTTAATTATTGGTTATTCAACGACCAAAAATATCGACAAGCTTAAACAAATTGCTCCAACGGTTACTTATACATATGGAGCAGTCGATTATTTAACTCAGCACATTGAAATTGGTAAGGTATTAAATAAAGAAAAAGAAGCGACCGAATGGGTCAATGATTTTAAAGAGCGGGCCAAAGTAGCTGGCGATGACATTCGTGCCCATATTGGTGAAGAAGCAACGGTTTCAGTCATTGAAAACTTTGATAAGCAGCTTTATGTATTCGGTGATAACTGGGGACGTGGAACAGAAATCCTCTACCAAGAAATGAAGCTTAAAATGCCTGAAAAAGTAAAGGAAATGGCATTGGCTGATGGTTATTATGCCCTATCTGTAGAAGTATTAGATGACTATGTAGGTGATTATTTAGTTGTTAGTAAGTCAGAGGAGACAGAAGGTTCGTTCCAAGAGACTGATACGTATCAAAATATGGATGCTGTAAAAAATAATCGAGTATTTCAGGCGGATGCAAGTGAGTTTTATTTTAATGACCCTATTACTCTAGACTACCAGCTTGAATTTTTTATTAATAGTTTCTTAGAGAGTGAATAAATCGAAGCGATTGTCTGGAATTCTCTTTTTGAGGATTCCTTTCGCTTTTTGGTGAGGGAGATCATATGGAAAAAGGTTCAAAGTGGATGCTAACAGTTTCAATGAAATTGATTGTAGCGATAGTTGCAACCTGTTTTGTATTTATTGTGGCTCTGACATTCGGAGCTGCACAAACGGGTGTAGGGGATGTATGGGGAGCCTTATTTAATACGAGAACGTCTGATTTGATTGTGATGCTTCAAGAGATTAGAATTCCACGTGTAGTCGCTGCTGTTATCGTAGGAGCCGCTTTAGCGGTTGCTGGAGCAATTATGCAAGGCATGACGAGAAACCCACTAGCAGATCCAGGCTTGATTGGATTAACGGCTGGCGCTAATGCCGCATTAGCCTTAACGATTGCCTTATTACCGAATGTTAATTATTTTGGTTTGATGATTGCTTGCTTTATTGGAGCAGCAGTCGGGGCTGCCCTTGTTTTGGGAATAGGCTCCCAGCAAAGGGGTGGATTATCTTCATTCAGGATTATCTTAGCAGGTGCGGCTATTTCGGCTTTTTTACATGCAATAGCAGAAGGAATCGGGTTATATTTTAAAATTTCAAAAGATGTTTCAATGTGGACAGCAGGTGGATTAATCGGGACGACATGGGTTCAATTACAGATTGTTATACCCATTATCTTGATTGGTCTTTTACTTGCCATTCTGTTTTCGAAACAGCTAACGATATTAAGCTTAAGTGAAGAGGTTGCAACAGGTCTAGGACAGAAAACATTTGCTGTAAAATTGGTCCTGTTCTTATTGACGGTTGTGTTAGCAGGTGCTGCCGTATCATTAGTAGGGAATTTAGTTTTTGTCGGTTTAATGATTCCTCATATAGTCCGTATCCTAGTCGGAATGGACTATCGGGCCATTGTCCCCATGTCTGCGATTATTGGAGCCGCTTTTATGCTACTAGCAGACACTGCCGCTCGTACGGTTCATGCCCCTTTTGAGACACCTGTTGCCGCTATTGTTGCACTACTCGGGCTTCCTTTCTTTTTATTAATCGTACGTAAAGGAGGCAAGGCATTATGATTGTTACAAATGCCTATAAGAAAAAATACAAATGGATCGTCAGCACTTTGTTAATTGGATTAATTGGCATGATGGTAATGGGTATGAGTTTAGGCTACTCTTCCATCTCAATAGATCGACTAGTTCCAACGATAATAGGCCAAGGTTCCTTTAAGGATGAATTTATTCTGTTTTCTATTCGCTTACCGCGTATGCTTATTACTGTTTTGGCTGGTATAGGACTTGCATTATCAGGTGCTATTTTGCAAGGGGTAACAAGAAATGATTTAGCTGATCCGGGAATCATCGGTATTAATGCGGGGGCTGGTGTTGGTATTACTTTATTTTATTTGTTTTACCCTTTAGACACCGGTGGTTTTGTTTACTTATTACCTATTATCGCCTTTTTAGGTGCGACGCTTACAGCCATCCTTATTTATCTATTTTCTTATGAAAAAGGGAAGGGGATTCAGCCAAGTAAGATGATATTAACAGGTGTCGGTTTTTCGATGGCACTTTCAGGATTAATGATTGTATTAATTTCTTCATCTGAAAGGCAGAAAGTTGATTTTATTGCCCGTTGGTTAGCGGGAAATGTTTGGGGGTATGATTGGTCACTAATCGTATCAATCCTGCCGTGGTTTTTCTTATTAATCCCGTTTATTCTTTTCAAGGCACATCAATTAAATGTTTTAGGGTTAAGTGAGTATGTGACAATAGGAATCGGAGTATCCTTGCAAAAAGAGCGTACTTTTTTATTGTTGGCAGCGGTTGCCATTGCAGCAGTCAGTGTATCTGTAACGGGTGGTGTTGCGTTTGTTGGATTAATGGCACCGCACATAGCCCGGGCATTAGTTGGTCCTAGGTATCAGTACTTTTTGCCTGTTGCGATGTTGCTAGGTGGTTGGTTATTACTTATGGCTGATACAATTGGTCGTAATGTATTAGAGCCTGACGGAATACCAGCAGGAATCGTCGTTTCCCTAATTGGTGCACCTTATTTTATCTATTTGCTCGTAAAATCCAAATAAGTTATAAGTTTAAGTCCTGATAAATCAGTCATACTGATGGAAGGGGCTTTTTGGTTATTTGTCTTTTTTTAGCTAACAGGGTACTTACCGTTTCAAATATGTAGATAAAACGGTATAATAGAAAAGAATGAACAGAAGTGAATATAGAAGTGTAGGTGAAGTACATTAGCGAGTCGGGAGTAGGGAGCTTTCATCGTACAAGCACCCAGTCAACCACCGTTATGTATGGACGTCCAAGAATCATACACAGAAAGGAGTCGAAAATGAATTTTCCCAAAGTGGGTAGTAGTATTCAAATCCACAGCTATAAGCATAATGGAGCACTTCATCGTGTTTGGGAGGATACGATAGTACTAAAAGGGACGTCAAAGGTTGTGATTGCTGGAAATGATCGAATCCTAGTAAGAGAATCGGATGGCCGCAATTGGCGTACGCGTGAGCCAGCTATATGTTATTTTGATTCTGAGCAATGGTTTAATACAATTGCCATGCTTAGAGCAGACGGTATTCATTATTATTGTAACATTGGTACGCCTTTTACATGGGATGAAGAAGCATTAAAATATATTGATTATGACCTTGACATTAAAGTGGCACCAGACATGACATTTAAACTATTGGATGAAGATGAATATGAGCTAC
Organism: Alkalihalobacillus pseudalcaliphilus; assembly: GCA_001038565.1. Classification (GTDB taxonomy): domain Bacteria; phylum Bacillota; class Bacilli; order Bacillales; family Bacillaceae_D; genus Alkalihalobacillus; species Alkalihalobacillus pseudalcaliphilus. The sequence goes on along the minus strand of LFJO01000006.1, from coordinate 13,855 downwards.
ATCAAAGAAAAATGAATTATCCACCAGAGCTAGATGCAATTTTGCAACGGGGTGTTGATACGTTAATTTCTTGGATCCACCAAAGAAAAGGACCATTTGCACCTCAATTTGTAGAGAGCTGGTATGAACGTTTTTTGCAATATCGATAAGGAAGTGATTATCAGTGGAAGGGGAAAAAGCCTGAATGTTGGGCTTTTTTTCGTGAGTCGGACTTTTTTTGAGTGGAGTTGAGCAAATATGGAGTGTTTGCGCTAAATTTCGCTCATAATAAGGACTGGAGAGGGGGAGTGGCGTTTTGGGAAGTATTAAGCGCTATTTATTATTCGTAAAACCATATATAAAACAAATTATCATTACGATTATTATCGGTATATTAAAATTTGGGATTCCACTACTATTACCTTTAGTGGTCGCATATGTCATTGATGATATTATTTTGGCAGAAGGATTAACGCTAGAGGAGAAACAAACGACATTATTTACGTTAATGGGCATTATGCTTTTTATTTTTGTTGTTTTGAGACCGCCGATCGAATATTACCGTCAGTACTTTGCACAATGGATTGGAAGTAAGATTTTATATGATATTCGTGATCAATTATTTAGCCATATCCAAAAGTTAAGTTTACGTTTTTATTCAAATCGAAAAGTGGGAGAGATTATCTCAAGGGTTATTCATGATGTGGAACAGACGAAAAACTTTGTCATTACGGGATTAATGAATATTTGGCTAGATTTATTTACGATTGTTATTGCAATTATTATTATGCTAAATATGAATGTGTGGCTGACACTCGTTGCGATATCCATGTTCCCGTTATACGGTTTCTCAGTGAAGTTTTTCTATGCTCGCTTACGGAATATCACTCGTGTACGTTCCCAAGCATTAGCCGAGGTACAAGGTCATTTACACGAACGTGTTCAAGGGATGAGTGTCATTCGTAGCTTCGCGCTTGAAGAGCATGAACAAAATCAGTTTGCCAAAAGAAATCGAAACTTTTTAGCGAAAGCCTTAGAGCATACGAGATGGAATGCAAAGACTTTCGCTGTTGTCAATACGATTACAGATATTGCCCCATTACTCGTCATTGCGGTCGCCGGTTATTTTGCTTTAAATGAAGTCATTGAAGTGGGTGTGATGACCGCGTTTGTTCTCTATATGGAGCGGTTATATGGTCCGTTACGTCGTCTAGTCAATTCATCGACGGTCTTAACACAAGCAATTGCCTCGATGGACCGAGTCTTTGAATTTATCGATGAAAAATATGATATTTCTGATAAGCCCGGCTCGAAGGAGTTAGCGTATACAGACGGTAAGTTAGAATTTTCCAATGTCTCATTCTCTTATAATGAAGATGGGATGCACGCTTTGAAAAATTTAAATTTAACCGTAAAAAGTGGTGAAACGGTCGCATTTGTTGGAATGAGTGGTGGAGGTAAAAGTACGTTAATTAGTTTGATCCCGCGCTTTTACGATGTGACAAGTGGAAGAATTTTACTTGATGGTACTGATATTAGGCAATATCAAGTACGCAGCCTACGCGATAAGATTGGAATGGTGCTGCAAGATAATATTCTATTTAGTGAATCAGTCAAGGAGAATATTCTGATGGGTAACCCCAATGCGACGGTTGAGGAAGTAGAAGACGCTGCCAAAGCAGCCAATGCTCATGATTTTATTATGAGTTTGCCACAAGGGTATGATACGGAAGTTGGAGAACGAGGTGTTAAGCTATCAGGTGGCCAAAAGCAACGTGTTGCGATTGCTCGTGTTTTCTTAAAAAACCCACCGATCCTTATTTTTGATGAAGCGACCTCTGCGCTTGACTTGGAAAGTGAACATTATATTCAAGAGGCCTTAGAGAAATTAGCTAAAGACCGAACAACCTTTATCGTTGCTCACCGACTTTCAACCATTACGCACGCAGATAAAATTGTTTTAATTGAAAACGGTGAAATTAAAGAAGTTGGCACACATGTAGAGTTAATGGGTAAACAAGGCGGCAGCTATAAGCGTTTATTCGAAGTTCAGCAGTTGCAGTGACAACTAAGTGGAAGGTTCTTAGTTATTGGGGAAGGTGGATGTCGCTTCTTACGTAGGGGAAAATGGCTCTCGTGTTGGAAGCTGTGAAGTAACAACATAACCAGCGGACAAGGGACGTGTTGTTGTGGGAAAAGGCCGGAAGTAACAACATAAGCCCCGATATTCACCCACCACAAAGCCCCCTTAAACCTTGAAGAAGACCCCACCATGATCATGGTGGGGTCTTCTATTGGAATTATTCCTCACCTTGAATATCCAAGGTGCTTTCTTCCGTATGATACTTAAAGAAGCTGTTTACAAGGTGATTGAGGTGGGCAAGCTCTTCGTGGTATTCAATAATTTGAGAAACGGCCGGAAATGTATGCATCCATGTTTGTTGGTCAATTGCATCTTGATTGTAAAAGTCAATAAACTTCTTAGCCAAAGCTTCCTTACCTGTGGCTAAATCGTCCAGAATCTCCTTAGACGGCGAAGAGGTTACTTTACCAATATAGCGAAGTAAAATGCGATTATGGAAATTCGTTAATAAGTCTAATTGCTGTTCAAACTCTTCCTGAATCGCTTTTGGCAAATTAGAAATATCCTCTGAGCGTCGCTCTAAATTTATAAGTACGGCCTGTGATTGTTTTAACGTAATAAGCATTTGTCTAAATAGTACAAGCTTTCTTGCTTTACTATATTTGTTTCGCTGTAAATAATTACGTTCTTCCTTATATAAATTATACAGGTTATCGAGCTTTTGAATTTGTGTGTCTAACCGCTTCATATCGCCTTTTAAGGAACGAGAATCGGCGTCATTTCGGACTAATAACATCATCCACTGATTAATGTTATCAGATTCCTTCAGCATGGATTGATAAAATTTTGTTTCATATCTTGGTGGAATAAAGAAAAGATTTACAATAAAGGCCGTTAATACACCAAGCATAATCAATAAAAAACGATCGGTCGCAAAACTAACAAAATTCTCAGCAGGGCTTTCCATGATGATAATGACTGTAACGATAGCTAGTGGGATTGTACTAGCTTCTAATTTTAATTTAGAGATGATAGCAATCACGAGAATGACAACTACACCAACTACAAATGGCTCATGTCCAAAAGTTAATACGAATATGACAGCTAAAACAGCACCAATCACATTGGCCTGTACTTGATCCAATATTGTTTGGAAAGTACGATGGATTGATGGTTGAATTGCAAAGGCTGCGGCAATCGCTGCAAAGGTTGCGCCTTCAAAACCTAGCCAAATTGCAGAATACATAGCTAAGGCAAGAGCAAGTCCCGTTTTAAAAATACGAGCACCAAGTTTCATTGTGTTAAGAAGTCCTTTCTGAAGTCCATTCTTTCGTCATACTGACATTTTTTCTATTCATGTTATACCCGCTTGGAACAACGAGAAATCAAAAAAAAAAACGTGGAATTAAATCGTCCATATTCTCAGTTTATATCAGTAACGAACGTACTATACCGTGATTAGGTAGAAGAAGCAAGTGCTTTTTTGTTAAAAATTGTGATGAATTACTTTATTTTATGAAAAAGCATCAAAGCCATACATGTATATTATATAAGAAAAGTAGCGAGGTTAGAACTAAAGCCTAAGAAATCGCTTAAAACAAATTATGTAGTAATAACAAAAAGTGATGAAAGGACTGTTATACCTATCCATCACTTTTTTAATATATTTTTTATTAGATGTGTAAAGAGACAGCGGCAAATGCTTCATCGACTGCTTGTAGCGTTTGTTTCACATCCACTTCCGTATGCTCGGTTGTTAAGAACCAGGCTTCGTATTTGGAAGGAGCCAAATTAATGCCTTGCTTTAACATCTCTTGAAAGAAAATCGCAAATAAGTTACCATCAGACGCTTCGGCTTCTTCATAATTGGTTACAGTTGTTGTAGTAAAATATAAGGTCAGCGCACCCTTAAGGCGATTTAATGTCATAGGGATATGGTGTTTATGTGCTAAAGATCGAATCCCTTCCTCTAGCATCTTCCCTAATGAATCAAGATGTTCATAAACGCCATCTTTACTTAAAACTTCTAAGCACGCTATTCCAGCTGCCATGGATGCTGGATTTCCTGCCATCGTTCCTGCTTGATAGGCAGGGCCGAGTGGTGCGACTTTTTCCATAATATCTACTCGACCGCCGTAAGCCCCAATTGGTAGGCCGCCACCAATTATCTTACCAAGAGCTGTCATATCAGGCTCAATCTCTAAATAGTTTTGGGCACCTCCGTACATAAAACGAAAAGCAGTAATGACCTCATCGTAAATAACGAGGGCACCAGCTTCATGGGTTAAGTCATTAACAGCTTGTAAAAAACCTTCTTTTGGTTCTACAATCCCGAAGTTACCGACAATGGGCTCAACTAAAACGGCAGCGACTTCATCGCCCCATTTATCGATTGCCTCTTTATAGGCATCCAAATCATTAAATGGAACCGTAATCACTTCCTGAGCAATACTTTTTGGCACTCCAGCTGAATCTGGTGTACCAAGTGTGGATGGACCAGAACCGGCTGCTACTAGAACTAAATCTGAATGACCGTGATAACAGCCTGCAAACTTAATAATTTTATCTCGACCAGTATAAGCTCGAGCCACTCGAATGGTTGTCATAACTGCCTCAGTGCCCGAATTAACAAAACGAACTTTATCTAAAGACGGAATGGCTTCCTTTAGCATTTTGGCATAAGTGACCTCTAATTCAGTCGGTGTCCCATATAAAACACCATTTTCAGCTGCTTCTTGAATGGCTTTGGTAATGTGGGGATGGGCGTGACCGGTAATAATCGGGCCATATGCCGCGAGGTAGTCAATGTACTGATTGCCATCGACATCCCAAAAGTACGCACCTTTCCCTTTTTTCATATAAACAGGTGAGCCTCCACCAACGGCCTTAAATGAACGAGACGGACTATTGACACCACCAACAATGTGTTCTTGCGATTCTTGATGTAAAGATTTAGATGTAGAAAAATCCATAACGTGTTAATACCTCCAAAAGTGATTCCTATGTATGATTCGATATTCTACAGTCCATCATAAAGCAAGGATCACGGCTTGACAACTTGAATAAAGTCATTTTTGAAGGTGTTCAGCAGATGAATGATTTTCTTCCTTATGATAAGGAATGGATACGTGTAATCCACGTTTTTCTATTTCATGTAGCAATAATTGAATAAAGTCTTCACTTAAGTTTAAACTCTTAGCTTGGACATAGCTTTCAAGTAAGAGTGAATTTGATAAAGATTCCATCAGTCGCCTCTCCTTTTATAATTTTTTGATGAAGAAAAGTTGAAAAAAGACCGATAAGGTGGTTAATACCCGATTATTTAATTCTTAAACCTGTTTTTCGGAAAAAATATAAAAAGATTTATAAGAGGCGAAAGGGTTGCTTTTTTTTCACCAATTCCGCTAATCTATATAGAAACCTACATAGGAAAGGATGAATGTTATGACGATTAAAGTCGGAGAAAAAGTACCTGCAGTTTCATTGCCTGCGAGCACAGGAGGAACTATTTCTATCAGTGATTACAAAGGGAAATATGTTATTTTATACTTCTACCCGAAAGACATGACGCCAGGTTGTACGACACAAGCGTGTGATTTTAGAGATTATAGCAAGGAATTAGAGAAAGTGAATGCGGTGGTTTTAGGTGTAAGCCCGGACCCGCTTTCTAGACATGAGAAGTTTATAGAAAAATACGACCTGCCATTCCCTTTACTTTCTGATGAAGAACAGGAGCTTTCTAAACTATTTGATGTGTGGAAGTTAAAGAAGAACTTCGGTAAAGAATATATGGGTATTGAGCGCTCGACTTTTGTGATTGATCAAGAAGGAAAATTAGCAAAAGAATGGAGAAAAGTGAAAGTACAAGATCATGTGAAAGAAGTATTGGATTATATTTTTCAAATGAGTTAAATGGCTAACCACTTCTAAGGAGTTGCGTCTATGATCATCATTTATTCAGCAAAAATTAACCAAGCTATCCAGACAGACTTAGTTCAATCATTCAAAGAGGCCAGCTTCTATTTCTTCTCTAATATAGAAGAAGCGGAGCAGTTATTGCCAGAAGCCGAAATTTTAATTACTTATGGGGAAGATTTGCAGGAAAAACAGATACAAAGTGCGAAACAATTAAAATGGATTATGGTGATTTCAGCAGGGCTTGATCAAATGCCATTTCAAGCGATTAAGGAACGTGGTATTCTTGTTACAAATTGTCGTGGTATTCACGCAAAGCCTATGGCAGAATATACGATTGGAATGATGCTTCAAGTAGCAAGGCAATCGAAACAGTTAATCAAAAATGAAGAGCAGCACCTTTGGGATAGAACTGTACCTATGCTTGAGTTGAATGAAAAGTGTCTCGTTATTTTGGGAACAGGTGCGATCGGTCAAGAAATTGCCCGATTAGCACAGGCTTTTCAAATGCAGGTTTATGGTTTAAATACTTCCGGGAAATCTGTTTCTCATTTTGATCGATGTGTTCCTCTATCGAATGTTGCTGCTATTTTATCTGAGGCAGATTACGTAGTAAATGTTCTTCCATTAACAGAGCAGACTAACAATCTTTTAAATAAAGATATGTTTTTGAATATGAAAAAAGAGTCGGTCTTTATTAACATTGGAAGGGGAGGTACAGTGAATGAGTCGGACCTCCTGACTATTTTACAGCAAGGGTTAATCAAACACGCAGTTCTAGATGTGGTTTCACAAGAGCCTCTGCCACCTGAACATGAGCTTTGGGAGATGGAAAATGTTACGGTTACACCGCATTTGTCAGGTATATCCTCATTTTATCAACCAAGGGCTTTTGAGATTTTTAAACAGAACCTAGAGAAGTATTTAGAAGAAGATACGAACGAAAGCTTTCTAAATCGAATAGACTTAGATCAAGGGTACTGAGTCACATGATAAGAGGTGAAGGGGGATTGCAGAGCCATGAAGCTTTTCATTTGTATAGTTGAACACATGTATACTGATGAAGTGGAGAAAAGTTTGAGAGAAAAAGGTTACCGTATGACTGAGCTTGCGAGTTCGGGAGGTTTTTTACGAAAAGGAAATACGACTTTTCTAATTGGCTTGGAAGAGGAACATCATCTCGAATTAAAAACTGCCTTACAGCAAGCTTGTTTAAAAGTGGAAGAGCGAAAGCAAAGAAAAAAACAGAATGGCGCGCACCGCTACACCTCGTTTCTTATTGATGTGAAGGACGTTGCTTTATTTCTTGAGAATAAAGGATTTAAAAAAAGGTGAAGGCTCTCATAAATAATTCGCTAATTGATAACAAAATCCTTCTAAATTCCTACTACAATGACTGAAAACACTAATTGACAGCCCTCTTATTTCTATACTATACTTATTATAAAGTAAGAATTGTTGTATCGAAAGAGAGGTGCATGACGATGTCAAACCATCGCTTGCAAGATGCCATTGAAGCACTTAAGAGCACCCGTGTACGTATGACACCACAACGTCATGCTATCTTGGAATATTTATATGATTCAATGAAACATCCAACGGCGGATGAAATTTATAAAGCGCTTGAAGGCAAATTTCCAAATATGAGTGTTGCTACAGTTTATAATAATTTACGTGTTTTTAAAGAAGTCGGGATTGTCAAAGAATTAACTTATGGGGATTCCTCGAGCCGTTTTGATTGTGTCACAACAGACCATTATCATGTAATTTGCCAAGATTGCGGTAAAATTGTAGATTTTCATTATCCTGGTTTAGATGAAGTCGAAACGTTAGCAGAGCATGTTACAGGATTTAAAGTGCATACACATCGTATGGAAATTTACGGTTCATGCCCAGAATGCTCTAAAAAAATCCAACATTAATTCATTATAAAAAACACGGCTCCACGTTAAAATGGAGCCGTGTTTTCATTTTATCTGAAAGTTCAATGTGGGTGTTTAGGCTAAATGTGAGCACCCTCAAAATCATTTATCAAAAGACCACCAGTTAAAGAATGGAACGGTTCTTTCATGTAATTGTTGGTGAAGTGAACCAGCTTCGTCATGAATGTTTTTACGAAAGGGTAACTACTCCTTTAAAAAGTTTTGAATTTTAGGAAAGACTTTTAAAGCATTCAGATAGAACACTTTTTCATGATGTTCCACTGGAATGAACGTTTTAATGAATTCAATATAGGGGCCAACAGGTACGAGTGGCCAGTCAGTACCAAACAATAATTTGTCATAAGAATCGGCAAAGGTTATTGCGTGACGTAGGTGGTCAAAAAAGTTCGTTTGATTTAGCCTTTCAATTTCCTTGTCGGTACCTACAAGCAAGCCAGATAGGTCGGCATAAACATTCGAGTTTTTATAAATGATTTCTGCTCCTGTTAAAGTCCACGGGTCTCCTAAGTGGGCAATCATGAAGGTGATGTCACTGTAGATAACAGCTACTTCATCAATGGTTAATGGATGAGAATACTTAAGTAAGCCTCGTTCGGAATACGTATCGCCAGTATGAAATACAACGGGCAGGTTGTATTTTTTTGCAAGAGCGTAGACGGGCTTATACACGTCATCATAGGCATAAAATGGATAATAGCCTAAGTAAATTTTCAGTCCGACAACTTCTGGCTTTTGAGCGTTCAACTCAATGGCAGCAAGTGCATCTTGGTCAAGTGTGTACGGATTTATTCCTAAACAATACACGACATTGTTAGGTTTCTTCTCTGATAAATCAACGCCCATAGGAGTTTTGGCTTCATTGTCTGGGAATCCATTTTGATTAACTTCAGTTACCCCCATAGCAATGCTAAGCACAACATTGGCTTGTGCAAACTCTTGCTCGTACCCACCCTTGCTGTATTGGACTAAGGAACGTTCATTTGCAGTTTGGTGAAAGGATTGGATATTTGAATAGTGAATATGTGCATCAATGATTTTCATACTTGCTCCTTACTTTAAATTGAATTCGATCGAATGGTTGTAAGAGCTTCTTGTTTAGTATGTCTTCATGAAAGATTAAGAAGACTGGTTTACTTATGCAAGAAGCGTCTTGTTCTAAAAAGTTTTCGAATACGTCTTTATTCATATAGGCACTCTTTCTAGCGTGAGTAACAATAAATAACTTCTGGTTACTAGATGAAGAAGTTATATAATGCTCTCCCGTTGAAAGGATGGAACGCTCGGCAGAGCCTGCCCTTGCCGTCCTTAATGAATCCTTTTGAATCGCTAAGTCACTAATATGGTTACTCGTTAAAAAGAGATTGGTATATAATTCCTCGCCTATTAATGATTTGCCATCTAGTGTATCAAACTTAATGAAATGGCTTAAAATCGGAATACCTGGCAGTGTCGCAAAGTACTGGGTAAATGTCGTATTACCCCAAACTTCATGGTTTGATAATGTTGTTTGGATAGCGATCGCCGACCATAGATTATTGTTCGTATCCTCTACCTCTATAAATTCAGCAGTTGATGTCGCTTTTAAATAGGAAAACATATTAAGTTTAGAAATTTGTGTGGTCATTCCACCAAGCCATGGATTCCACCAGCCCTTTGCGATTGGTTGAGGAAAGCTTGTATCTAACCACTCGTGATTGTTGTGCTTTAATGAATACATCCCTGGGAAGAAAGAGGGAGCTACTTTAATTTCAATAGGTCCGTTATTGAGGATCCATGTTTCGTAATCGGCATGGTCCTCTTTTCTTTTCTCGACTGAACCACTTTTTGTAAGAATTAGTGCAGATGATACGATATTTTCTTTGTTGTTATTTAGGCTTGCCTTTAAATTTGAGAGCGGTTGAAGTCCTTTTGTTTGTATGGTCGTACTATATTCTGCTTTTTCTTCGGATTCATGAATCGTTACCTTCTGAATGTCCCGTTCATTAATTGTGAAGGATAACGTCCCATTTAAGTGTTCAGCACGACTTGTTTTGAACGTGGCATTCACATGTTCTTCGTCACAAATTAGTAAGCTCTCTTGATTAAATGAGAGGTGGTGTTCTGTTAAAGTTTGTTTTTTCTTATTAGATTGTTCCGCATAAACTTGCTGTTCTTGCCATGTCTGAAAGGCTCCGATGGAAACAATGAGTGGCTTGAATGTAACGTGCTCACTAGTAGTTAAGTGACCAGTTTTGTATTCAAGATTCATTTTCCAGCCTTCAGGGTTAACGATAGCCTCCGTACTCCAGCTAACCCCTAAAGGTTTTCCATTATTGGACGTAAACATCCAGTTTCCTAACTTTTTGTTTGTAGGCAATTGGCCAAAATTTAACTCTAATTCATTTGAGTATTCGATCACTTCTTCACCTAGAGGAATAAAGGCGTGCTCTTTATCAAAATGTATTGATTCAAGTACTCTTAATGGATCTGACAATGGTTCATTCGTGTTATTTACTGCTAGTTCTCTTTTTAGCAAACCATCGGCATAAAGGGTGTGATAGATAAATAGTTGGATTCCTGGGAAATCATTAGAGTGAAATTCTGACTCTAAAACGATGGCACCCTCTTGTTGGTATGATTTTACGGCAACTGGCTTATCTTTAAAGAATTCACTAGAAAAAGGTCGGCCTAATTGAGGTGGAAAAGCATGAAAAGGGACGGCTTCATCTTTTCGATAAATACTAAGTATGTGATTCCGTTTTGTGACACGTATGTCGTAAATTCCATTGGCTATATACCATTCTTTCTTCGATTGTCCAAAGAAAGAGGAACCGAACCCCTTAAGTAGTAAACCGATATGAGCGTTATGGATATTATATTCATTCCCGCTAGCAGCTTTTACATTCATATGAATAGTTGGCTGATAAGAACCGAACTTCTTAGTCGTAAATGGTAACTGAATGAGTGAACGTTGACGACTGGATAGGTGTAAGGAGATTTGCTCCTTGTCTAATGCTACATATTCATTTTGAGGGAAGACGATAGATACCTGGGCATCTTCTTGCAGTTGATTGACTAGTTCTAGCTCAATCACACCTGTTTCATCAATGAAACCGTGTAATGGCTGCATCAGTGCTTGAAGTTTAATAGCTGGTTTTGGGTTGACACCTAAGGATAAATATCCCTGCACGCCGTTGAGCTTCAAGTCAACTTTTAACGTCGGGTGAGTATTCCAAGGTGATGGTTCTTCCCCTTTGCCTACTGTCACTTTTCCGCTAAATATAGCCTCGTCACTTACGTATTCATCGACCGAAAAAGAAGAGAGAACGCGACTATCACTAATCGATACGGCTTCAATATGTAGGGGCTTTTTGTTTTTATTGATGACGTTTAAATGAAAGGTTTGTTGTTCTTCTTCAATAATGTCATGTGACAATAAAGTTAGTTCGACGATAACATCGTTCGTTTCAATCTTACTAATGCCTCTACTTGTTCTCTCGATTTCTACAGATAGCTGCTCCTTGCCGAACGACCAATCATATGTGTAATAGGTGAAACCATTCTTTTTTAATCCATCTGGTTTCACATCTATAAGCTTTTTGTTATGAGTGTACCAATCAGCTTGTTTGAAAAAGGGCTTTAATAAATCTGTCTGTAAAACAGTCGGTACAAAGTTCATTAAGTGTGTCGTGTCGTCACGATCCTCCCAAAAGAATCCGCATTTTTTGTAAAGAGGTACAGCCTTTGTATTGCCTGGCCATGTAAAAAGGTCAAGTCTGCCCCATCCGAGCTCTACCGTCCTCTCGATAGCTTTTAATACAAGCAACTTACCAATTTTCTTTCCGTGATAATCAGGGCGGACATTTAATAATGGGATATACAGTGAGCCTTTGTCTTCTTTATAAATAGATAAGCCACAATACCCGACAACCTCTTGTTTATCAAAAGCTAAATATAAGGTAAGATTATCTGAATTAGCTTCCTTCTTTATGACTTTTTCTGCAGTCATAACGGTGTCGTCCCCGCCCCAACTGTCACGACTTAGATTCCACATCTTAGCAACTTCTTCGGCATACTCATCTTTATATTCTTTGAGTATAATATTTGTAGTCATAATGAACCCCCTGATATGTATTTGTTATGTCATGGAATGGTGCCTGTAAATTTTGTTATAGGCTTCCTAATCTTCCTAATCTTCTCGTAATTTGGCCTCCTTTCATTCATTAAAAAAATTCACTCCTTTCTATAGTATGTGTTTCTGGTTTTTGAGTAAAGAAAATTCAGAATAAATTATCTTTTATTAGGGGTTATAAAGAAAAAAAGCAGAGCCTATTAAACTTCGCTCTGCTTTGATTTGTTATTATATTTTTCGTCGAAGTCTTTTCCTTCTAAAGACTTGTCCATTGTTAATGGTTGACTACAGTGCATGCATGCATCGACGCGACCGAGAACCTTCGTCGGTTTTTCACAACTTGGACATGTCACTTGGATGGTTTTGGTTGAAAGCATTCCAATCCAGAAATAAACGAGTGTACTAGCAATAATCCCTAGGAAACCAATCATCATTAATATCATCATGACAATGGGTGTAGATTTGAAGATTAAACCGAGATACATGACAAGAATCCCGATAAAGACTAACGATAATGCAAATGTACGAATTTTATTAATCTTATTTGTATATTTTAATGCCATTATATGTCCCTCCTGTGGTTTAGTATAGCATAGTCATTTGTGATTCGTTTGTGAAGTTTTTTTGTAAAAAGGATTTTAGGAAGTGGAGATAGAAATAATTATGTAAGAGAATATTATAATGGTTCTTACGTGATGTCGAAAGGGGAGTCTAAAGATATGGTTGAAATTATGTTGAGACAATTGTATCAAGACCTTGCAAGTGAAAGAGACACTTGTGCGATTTTATTATTAGAGAATACAGAAAATCGTTCATTTATTACAGATGGGTTTGATGCAATCATTTTAATTATTAAAGAATACCCTGAGAAAGAATGGGATATTAAGCATTATAATTTAGCGGAAAAGAAAGTCGCATTACACATACTAGACAAAGAGCTTATGCATTATTCATTAATAGTAGGAAATAATCGTCGTTTAGTTGGTTGGATCGTCAATGGAAAGATCGTCTATGATCGAAATGAGTTTTTAGCAGATGTTAAAGAAAGGATTGCCATTTTCCCTCCAGGAGACCGTGCGAAAAAGATGGCGATACAATTCACGAAAATGTTACGTAGATTTGAAGAAGGGAAAATACTATTAGCACATGGCCACTATTTTGATGCTTATTCAAACATGATGCATGCCCTGCATCATCTTGCAAGATTAGCTGTTATTCGACAAGGGTTTTATCCTGAGGTTACAGTGTGGGATCAAGTTCGCCAAATTGAGCCGGAAACGTATAAGTTATATCATGAATTACTCAAGAGTGAAGAATCGCTAGAAAAGAGAATTGAACTTATGGTCATTGCAACAGAGTTCGCGATACATTCTAAAACACTAGAAGGGTGTCAACACATTATTCAAATTCTAGACTCTCCGAATGAGAACTGGTCTATTTCTTGTCTAATGGATATGCCTGAAGTGGAAGATTATAAAATAGACTTAGAGTTATTATTGAGTTTCCTCATTGAAAAAGGTATCGTAATAACAGAAAGTGTTGATATGAAGGCTAAAGGAATCAATCAGTTTCGTTATAAAATAAATATATAATATCTTGTAAAAAAGTATTGCACTATAAAAAATCCTATGATATATTATTACATGTCGCTAAGATGCGGACGAGAAACAATGGCTGTTTTGAGATAGTGTTCTAACGAATAATATTTTAAATAAAGTTATTGACTCGATTCGCTGAAAGTGATATATTAGAAAAGTCGCCAATGAGCGATAAAAAGTTCTTTGAAAACTGAACAAAAGCCAAGCGAATTAAAGAGATACAAGG
>LFJO01000001.1:472041-554442 GCA_001038565.1 Alkalihalobacillus pseudalcaliphilus | reverse complement strand
ATTATAGATTTTTTCATTCACAAATGTTATTTTATTTACATTATCCATATAGTCAATATTAAATATTAAATCCTCTCCTATGTTCAATTCGTTATTAAACCTTACATTTTTTAATAATTCTCTTTTATATAATTTATGCCATGTATAGTGAAATAACTGCTCTTTAAGAAAATATGAAAATGATGTCATAAACTCACTTTTATTAATTGTACAATTATTCTCAGGTATTACTTTAGTATTTTCTTTATTTTCATTTACATACACATTTTCATAGCCAGCAATTACAAGATCACTATTATCTAAATTGCCCACTAATAATTCAGTCGTATTTTTTTCTAAAAAGTCGTCAGAATCTATGAATTGGATATATTGCCCCAGAGCATTGTCTAACCCCTTATTTCTAGCATAAGAAGGTCCCATATTATCTTGATAAATATATTTTATCCTTGAATCTACCTCTGCAAAATTTGTAACTATAGATTTACTATTATCAGTCGATCCATCATCTACTATTATTAACTCTAAATTATTATAAGATTGTTTCAAAACGCTATTAATACATTTTTCTAAAAATTTTTCCGAATTAAATATAGGAACTATAACACTTACTAAAGGTTTACTCATACTAAATTGCCCCAACAGAAATCTTATTTAAAACCTCTCTAAGCTGAGATGAAGAAGTACCTTTCGTATAAGGAAAATAAACTATCTCAACACCTACTTCACTAAATTCCTCTTCAAATTTATTCCATTTATCTGTCCCTTTCCAATCATCCCCAACAAACATTACATCGAATTTGTATTTTTCCCAAGCTTCCATTTTATCCATATTGATTTGAGGAACTACTTTATCAACATATTTTATATTTTCAACTATTTGCATTCTTTCAGAATGAGGGATGATTGCTTGTTTCTTCTTATATGAAACTAACTCATCAGATGTAACTCCAACTATTAAATAATCACAATTTTCTTTTGCTCTTTTTAAAAGATTTAAATGACCAACGTGGAACATATCATACACACCAGTCGTATATCCAACTTTATAATTTTTCATGACTAATCTCTCCTTATAAACTAGTAAGTTTCATTTAACTTCACATCTATTACTCCATGATGTGGAACTTGCTCCTTGAGTGGTGGCAACTTCATGTAGTCGCCATATAAATTCCGTAAAACCTTATCATAATTTCTAGGTATAGGAAATTCCATACCCTCAAATTCACCTAATATTACATTATAAAATTCTTCTCTTTCCATCATATAGGCATAATATCTTTTTTTTGTAGCTCCATTAGTTAAATGCGTAATATACTTAGTATTTTTATCATTAAACAAACACGCTACTTTTGTATGAAGGTTGTCCGTAACTGATTTAGGGATAACCTTCGATAATAAGTATAATATTATTCTTACAACTCTCTCTACATAGCTCTTTCTATTAATACACCTCTTAAATACCCTTGAACCATTTAGTTTGATTAAGAATGAAAACATAAACTGATATAACTTCCTTTGAATAGTTCCAATTACTGTATTGGGCTTAACATTGTCTAAAGGCATTAAACTTATTGATACCCCATGATGCATATCAAATTCTTTATATACTTCTTGCAAACATACAGTTCCATTTTTTCTTAATTTACCACTTTGTTTAAAATACCTTTTGTCTGTTTTATAAGTTTGCATAAAATATCTAGTATCTAATTCATTATCACAGACACTTAAAAACTTATCATAATCCTCTCGCAATAAACAAATATCAATATCATCGTCCCAAGGAATAAACCCTTTATGACGAATAGCTCCCAATAAAGTTCCTGCAAATAATTGATACTTAATATTATGCTTCTTACAGATCCGATCAAACTCTAATAATATTTCTAACTGTACCTTTTGAACTTCTTTAATCTCAACGTCTAAGTTTATGAACTTCATTTTTAAACCCCTTATAGTCTTGTTCTGTATCCACGTATATTGCATGAACGGGGTATTGATCCCGTATATTGGACTGTGGGATTTTCATATAATCTCCGCCATACCTTACCTTTAAATACTTATCAACCTCTTGAGGTACTGGTAAATTAAGCCCTGAGAATTCCATATATAGAGGAGCACCTAGATAATCCTTTGGAAAGGAAGTATTCTTAAATCCAGCTCTACCGAAAAAGTGTCCAACTAAAGAAGTTTCAGATGAATTATACCTTCTCACATTTTTTAGCAAGCCATCAAATATAACACCTTTAATCAATATTCTTGAAAGAAGCATAGATATTTTTTTCACTTTACTATTGGTTATATAACCTCTTTCCGCTAAGGTTTTAGTTGTTATTAATCTAGCAGAAACGTATTGAATATACCTTAAAACCTTATTATCGACAGTATTATTTAAACACATAATATCAATAAAGAACCCTTTATGCATTTCTCTATTTAATGAGTAGTCTTCAATATAAGTTGTGTTATTCATTCTAATTTTCGAAAAAAATAATGGCCACTCTTTAGTATTCTCTTTTTGTAGAAAGAATTTATCCGTATCTAAGTGTTCTTCGCATACATCTAGAAATTTAATATAATTATTATAAGTCATAAAAACATCAAAATCGTCGTCCCAAGGAATAAAACCACTATGCCTAACAGCTCCTAAAGCAGAACCGCCCATTAAGTAATATGTAATATTATGTTCATTACAGAAATCATCGAAATATTTAACTATTTCAACTATTTTATTTTGAACATCTACCATTTTCATATCCATAATTGCACCAACCTTTATATTCAATGCTAATTTTCTCTTAATAATTTCTTATACAATATGGCTCTTATTTTATTCGGTAACATTAACCTAACAATAATTCTAGTAACATTATTATAAATATAGGTAGGTATAGAAATAACCTTATTTTTGAGCATAAAATCAAATAAACGTTTTTGAGTCATAAAATAAGCCCACCCGCCTCTCCTTTGGAACGTATCATCATTTACTCTCATATACAACAGCTCTTCATCTATATTACCAAATTCACATCCATTTATTAACATCCTAACCCAAAGATAATAATCTTCATTCAGATACCATTCTTTATAACTCCCAGATTCAATCACTTTATCCTTTCGAAACATAACACTTGGATGATTAAATGGACTTTTTGTTTTCATAGTTTTTTTTATATTTATATCTTTTGTAGGTACTATTCGTTTACTTAATATCTTATTTATATTATTACTAAACTCAGCTATATTGGAACCAACCAAACTGGTATTGGGATTACTTTTTAGATAAGATAATTGTTTTTCACACCTATCTTTCTTTGATATATCATCAGTATCCATTCTTGCAACAAAATTATTTCTACATCTCTCCAATCCTATCTCCAGAGCTTTCCCCAAACCTTTATTTTCCTTAAGGGTAATCACATTCAAAATTCCAGTATCTCCAAATTCCTTTAATGTACTCTCCAATTCTTCCGTTAAGGGACCATCTTTTACAATTATAATTTCATCCGGTTTAACTGTCTGTTTAACCATACTTTCAATACTTTGATATAGATATAAAGGATTTTCCTTAAAATAAACAGACATAAGAACACTGTATTTTACGTCACTCATGAGCATCACTACTTTCTGTCCTTATCAAAGACTGTCTCAAATCTACTACTTGATAACCTTGTACTTGATTACTGATAGAAAAGTCATACCTTAAATTTCCAAATATTTTATCTAACAATAAAGACCTCCCAATTAACACTTTAATAATTGGATTAAATACTTTTGTAAGTATTATTGTTTTATCATGAATTTCTACTATAAGCTTCACCATTTCACTTGTTTTCACATATTCTTTATTTTGTGGAAAAAAAGTACCTCGATCAATATTATCTATAATTATACGAACAAACTCACATAAATTATCAATATGTAGCATACTTCTCTGATTATCGATATCAGGAAAAACCGGAGTTATTCTAGCTAGTTTTGCCAACTTAGCATAATTCCCCTTAGAATCTTTCCCATAAATCATCGGAGGTCGAATTATAACGATACGGAAGTTATCATCTTCTAATCCTTTAATCCCTTCTTCAGCCTGCAACTTACTATTCCCATAAAAGTTAGTTGGCTTCGGAATTGTCTCTCTTGTAATTGGGTTCTCCACCGTTGATGCATCACCATAAACAATAATACTACTCATAAAAATAAATTGTGACACACCATCAGCTTTGGCTTTCTTAGCCAGCTCTATTGTTAAATCACGATTAACCCGATAATATAATTCTTCCATCTTTGGATCTGTGGATACATGAGCAATTCCAGCCAGATGCAAGATTACATCATAGTGACCGAAATCTACATCTTTCCACAAATCATCTCTTACACTTATCGTATCTACCATATATTCATTCGGACTTTTACCTAGCCACCGAATAACATTCTGACCAATGTAACTGTTCTTTCCTGTAATTAGAATTCTTTTCATTTCGCTTGCTTCTCCTTAGTAAAATCTGAAGCTCTTCCTGTTCCGCCTTCAACCACACCATCACTTTTAACAACACTTAATACGGTACCGAAGAAACATTTCACATCCATCTTTAAGCCCATATTTTCGATATACTCTCCATCTAGCTTGGCTTTTACATCTATCGGTAGTTCATCACGACCATTGATTTGTGCCCATCCTGTTAAGCCTGGCAGTACATCATTCGCTTTATATTTGTCACGTTCTCTCATTAGATCATATTGATTCCATAGAGCTGGACGGGGGCCGATAATACTCATATCCCCTTTGAAGATATTCCAAATTTGCGGAAGCTCATCTAATGATGTCTTTCTTAAAAATTTACCTACTCTCGTAATAAATTGGTCTGGATCCTTTAATAAATGTGTCGGTGTATCTTTTGGTGTGTCAATCTTCATCGTTCTGAATTTATAAATGTAGAAGTGTGATTTGTGAATACCGATTCTTTTTTGTTTGAAAAAAATAGGTCCCTTTGAATCTAACTTAATTGCTAGAAATAATAAGAGAAAAAATGGGGACAATATGACTAAACCTACAAACGATAAAAAGATATCACCTAATCTTTTAAGCTTAATATACATGAGACGACACTCCTATTTCTCTTTTTTTAATAAGTCAACAAGGAACAACCCGTCAAGGTTACCTCTTATTCACTTATCAAATAAAAAATCCACTCACAGTTGAATGGATTATTTATTGACTTGTCTTTATTTAACTTGTGCAGCTACCATTAAATCCTGCACTCTAAAATTAGAGATGTCTAATAGTTTCTTTCTTAGAATTTCTCTATCTTCCTGTAAAAAGCTTTCTAATAAATCATACGTCACATTAATATTAACCGGCGGAGTCTTCCCACGATAAATCTTCGGATACACCTGCTCTGAATGCACTTCATCCTTACTTAACAGTTCTTCAAACATTTTCTCACCTGGACGCATCCCTGTAAAGGTAACCGGAATTTCTTCCTCTGTGTATCCAGATAAACGAATTAAGTTTTTCGCTAAATCGACGATTTTAACTGGTTCTCCCATATCGAGGACGAATACTTCGCCACCTTCTGCCAAAGAACCTGCCTGTAAGACAAGTCTTGAAGCTTCTGGAATTGTCATGAAGTAACGAATCATGTCTGGGTGTGTGACCGTTACCGGTCCACCGTTTTTAATTTGCTGTTTGAATAACGGAATCACGCTACCGCGACTACCGAGTACATTACCAAATCGGACCGCAACGAATCGTGTATCACTGATCATATCCATATGCTGAACAATCATTTCTGCGATTCGTTTCGTTGCTCCCATTACACTGGTTGGATTGACCGCCTTATCGGTTGAAACCATCACAAATGTATTAACACCTGTAGAGCTAGAAGCCTCAGCGACATTTTTAGTGCCAATGACGTTATTTTTAACGGCTTCTTCAGGGTTTCTTTCCATTAAAGGCACATGCTTATGGGCAGCGGCATGGAAAACAACATGTGGTTGACGCTGCTCCATTATCGCAAATATCTTCTCGCGATCCTGAACATCAGCAATTTCTGTATCAATATTTAAGTCAGGAATATTCCTTCTCAATTCCATTTCAATCGAATAAATACTGTTCTCACCATGACCTAATAATACGAGCTCCTTAGGAGAAAAACGAGCAAGCTGTCGGCAAATCTCCGAACCAATTGAACCGCCTGCACCTGTAACAAGAATGGTTTTATTCGTAATATAATCAGCAATACCGTCGATATCTAATTTTACAGGATCTCGTCCAAGTAAATCTTCAACCTCAACATCTTTAAAGTGATTGACAGATACATTACCTAACATCAAATCTTCAATTCTAGGTAAGATTTGCGTTTTTGCTTCTGTCTTCGAGCATTCTTGAAAGATATGCTGTAAATCGATTCGTTTTAACGATGGAATCGCAATGACGATATGCTCGATTTTATATTCCTCTGCTAGTCTCGTAATATCTTTAGTGCTCCCTAATACCGGAACATCTAATATTTCTAGATTCACTTTATTCACATCATCATCAATAAACCCTACTGGATCAAGCTCTGGTTTTTCATTATGTTTTAACTGTCTTACGATCATCGTACCGGCATTTCCAGCACCAATAATTAACGTCCTTTTCCCTTTAAATTTTGGTTTCATATATGTATCTCGATATAACCTCCAGGCAAACCGAGAACCACCAATTAAGAGAACATGCATCATCCACGTAATCACAAGTGTCCGTAATGACACATTTGTAAATAGAATCGCCTGCATTAACGCTGTTAAAACGATCGAGCACGTGACCGCATAAAATATATTGGTAAGCTCATTGACACTTGCATATTGCCAAGCTTTTTTATAAAGCTTAAAAACTCCTGCAAATACATGGTGACTCACTAGTAAAATGATAGAACTTATCATTAATATCGAAGACAACAAATTCCCAGAAGGACTTAATAAAAAGAAGCTTATAAAGATGGATGTCATCACAATGAGTGAATCTACACCAATTAGTAAACCTAGACGCTTCTTATATGACATAGGACCCTATCCCCTCTCTCCATCAAACTCATAGTGGAATTACACCTTTAAGTCTTCTGCTTGTTGAATATAGCTTTTCATTGCTTGAATTAAGTCATCCTTTAACTCCGGACGCTGCATCGCAAAGTCTAATGTCGTTAACACAAACCCTAACTTCTCACCAACATCATAGCGACGTCCGTCAAAATCAAAAGCATAAACACCTTGCTGCTCATTCAAACGTTGAATCGCATCGGTTAATTGGATTTCACCACCTGCCCCAGATTCTTGATTCTCTAATAAATCAAAAATTTCTGGTGTCAGCAAGTATCTGCCCATAATCGCTAAATTAGAAGGGGCTGTTCCTTGCACTGGCTTTTCAACAAAACGCTCTACCTCATAGGTTTTGCCCATTTGTTTCGATGGGGCTACAATCCCATACCTATGTGTTTCTTCTTCAGGTACGGTTTGCACTCCAATCACTGACGCACCCGTTTTCTCATAAACATTGATCAATTGCTTCGTACAAGGAACTTCTGCTTGAACAATATCATCACCTAATAAAACAGCAAAAGGCTCGTCTCCAATGAACTTACGGGCACACCAAACGGCATGTCCTAATCCCTTCGGTTCCTTTTGACGAATATAATGAATATCAACTTTAGATGTTGCGACGACTTTATCAAATAACTCAAGTTTTTGTTTTTCAAGCAGATTTTGTTCCAACTCAAAGGCGTGATCGAAGTGATCCTCAATCGCACGTTTCCCTTTTCCCGTCACAATTATAATATCTTCAATACCAGCTTCTACCGCTTCCTCGATAATATATTGAATCGTTGGTTTATCAACAATCGGAAGCATTTCCTTTGGCATTGCTTTAGTTGCCGGTAAAAATCTAGTCCCTAAACCAGCGGCTGGAATAATCGCCTTTTTTACTTTTTTCAACATTTATTTCACTCTCCCACAGATACGATCATGTTATATGTACTGAATTGAATATTCTCAAAAAAGAGATCCCTCTTTCAGGAAATCTCTTTTTTGAGAAATCAAAAGTTTATGGGCATTAAACCCACCCTCACACTATACCTTTGGTAACAGCTCGTACCTAAGGTGATTTGTTCAAATAAACCCACAGCATAGTCGAGTACCTCCAGCGATAAAGGCGAGGAGATATTGCCTTGTTACTCTTAAATTAAAAGATACCAAATAGTTTCTTTTTCCGTATTGGTGATGGATGGTCAACGATCAATGCTTTATTATTCAAAATTCTCTCAGCATTTTCTTTGTACTGTGATACGATTTCTGATCCAAATTCAGACTGTAAGACCTCATATGCTTTCTTCATACGAAAAGGCCTCGTTGTCACATTATGGGCGTCTGAGGCAATCATATGGGTTAAGTTATGCTCAATGAGCTGCTTCGTAAATTTCTGAATATTTTTCCCGTTATCACCTGTTAAGCTTGAGCTCGTAATTTGTGTATAAACCCCACTATTAACAAACTCATATAATAAAGAAGAATTCTGAACGATTTCACTATTTCTTTCCGGGTGTACAATGATCGGATAATATCCCGCTACCTGAAGCTGATAAAACAATGTCTTCGCATAGCGCGGAACGTGGTTTGATGAAAACTCGATAAACACATATGTACCTAAATCAGCCATCGATAAGGCAATACCTTCTTGTAACTCTCCAACAAGTTCACCGTGTATACGAAGCTCATGTCCAGGATATATGGTCAAAGGAATATCTGCTTCGCTTAAAGCCCTGTTGAGTTCAGTTACTTTATCCCGAATAAGTGCCGCTTCATTTTTCCGAAAGGAAGGGTGGGAATAATGTGGTGTGGCAATGATCGACGTTATTCCTTCCGCAACAGCCTCTCGGGCCATTTCTAAACTATCATCTAATGTTTTGGGGCCGTCATCGACACCAGGTAAAATATGACAATGTGTATCAATCATGCTACAACCTCCAATCTCTATAGACATTTAAAAGACTTATATCAAAAGTTCTATCTATTTATCAAAAAATGTCATTCTATTGTATTTGAGTTAATTATCCTTATGACATTCACCTAAACCTATCAAAATGGTAATAGAAAAGTCCTACACAATTATATTATTACACTTATAAATTGTATAGGTTTTTTCAAGGTTTTTTCCAAACTATTTATCATTCTTCTAAAATACTACAAATTTTGATAGATTTATAGGCTTATCTGGAATTTCCATACTTTTTCGCAATATTCGATACTTTCGTAGGGCACGTACCTTCGAATGAAAACGCTTTTCTTCTTCTAAAAAGTGTCATTTGTCATAAGACTGTCTAGCCAAAAAACAGCGTCCACACTATTGTGTAGATGCTGTTTCTTGGTTGTCTAACTCTAAATGGGCTCGTAATTCTTGAATAACTCGGTTTCTTTCCTCATCAGGAATCGCTAAATAATAAATACCATCAATTCTAGTCCCAGACCCTGTTATCTCCATTTGTTCAACACTCTTTGCTGCATTTCGATAATTGGATTGGATCGCCCACATCCTGTTTAAATCCATATCCGTACGTACCGAGCCTCCAACCGCATCAAGGATCTTCCCTGCACTTGTAATCGAGCTAAAGCTCGCTCCTTCTTTTATGACTGCCTCAACAATTTCACGTTGACGGTCATTACGACCGAAGTCACCGCGTGGATCTTCATATCTCATACGAGAATAGGCAAGTGCTTCTTCTCCATTTAAAAATAACTCTCCTTCAGCAAAATGCATACCATCTTGATTAAACGAGAAGGAATTATCGACATGAACGCCGCCAATCGCGTCGACTAAGCCTTTAAATCCTTCCATATTAATACTTGCATAATGATCAATAGGAATGTTCAGAAAATTTTCGACCGTATTAATTGTCATTTCCACCCCACCGAAGGCATAGGCATGATTGATTTTATCTTGGAAACCTTTACCGATAATTTCTGTTCGTGTATCACGCGGAATACTAAGCATCTTCACCGATTCTTCTTTCGGGTTCACCGTCATCACAATAATGGTGTCCGAACGACCACGGTGATTGTCTCCACGCGAGTCAACACCAGCAATTAAAAAAGCCATCGGATCTTGCTCTTCCATATCAACTTCTTTGTCGCGCTTCTCTGAAATTTCTCGTCCTTCAATCGGTTCATGCATTCTTTCAGATGTATTACTAATTGAATGATAAATATAGAAACCATAGCCGACGACAGCTAGAAACATGACGACTAAAACAATACCAGCTACTTTTAAGACTTTTTTCACAGTGAAATTTCCCCTTCTTTCTACCAATTTCTTCACTAGACTTTTCCACTTTTCCATTATAATCGATTTATTCTATTAACAGCAAATGGATTTTTCTCTTTTCAGACAGACAAATTGTGATATAATTTGATGTGGTTATACACGTTACCTACTGTGGAAGGAGTTTTTCTGAAAATTATGGAAGAAACAATAAGCTTACAGGATATTTTTACAACCTTGAAGAGGCGATTAAAATTATTACTTATTATCCCTCTTATTGCTCTTGTATTAAGCGGATTACTTAGTTATTTTGTCCTAACGCCGATTTATCAAAGTACAACACAAATATTAGTCACGCAAACAAACAATGAAAACTTAACTCAAACCGATATTCGAACCAATGTAGAAATTATTAATACATATCGTGAAATCATTAAAAGCCCTGCGATTTTAGATTTAGTGATTCAAGAGCTGAACCTAGATTTATCTGTTGGAACATTAAGTGATATGTTAAATATCGCCAACGAAAATAATTCACAGGTTGTTCGTATAGCTGTGGAGCACGAAAATCCAGCGATGGCTGCTAATATCGCTAATACAACCGCAGAAATCTTCCAAGATCGTGTCGTTGAATTAATGAATGTTGACAATGTTAATATTTTGTCACCAGCGGTTGTCAGTGATAATCCGTCTCCTATTAAACCGAACCCGACATTAAATATGGCGATTGCTTTTGTCGTTGGATTAATGGCTGCGGTTGGACTTGCTTTCTTATTAGAATATTTGGATCCAACAATTAAGTCTGAGGAAGAAATTGAAAAGCTACTTGGCTTACCATTACTCGGAGTCGTACCTAACATGGATGCAGAATTTCAAGATACCAAGAAAGGAAGGGGTAACCGACATGGCTAGACGTGAATTAAAATCAAACGGAAAAAAAAGAGCTCTGATTACACACGAGAAGAAAAAGTCACCGATTTCGGAGCAATTCCGCACGATTCGGACTAATATCGAATTCTCTTCGGTCGATAAAGCGATCAAGACATTACTTGTCACTTCCTCTGGACCAGGGGAAGGTAAATCAACAACTACGGCGAATTTAGCAATTGTCCTTGCCCAAAATGGTAATAGCGTATTATTAATTGATGCCGACTTACGTAAACCGACGGTCCATCATACGTTCGGAATTTTAAACACAAGAGGTTTGACTAGTCTTTTAACGAAAAAAGCGGAGTCTGATAAAGCGATTCAAGAATCAGAGATTGAGAATCTATCGATTTTACCAAGTGGTCCGATTCCACCGAATCCAGCAGAGCTGTTAAGTTCAAAAACGATGGAATTATTATTAGATTCATTTACTCAGCAATTTGATATCGTTCTATTAGATACACCACCTGTGATGGCTGTCACAGACGCTCAAGTATTAGGAAATAAGGTTGATGCTTCTGTATTAGTTGTCTCAAACGGCAAAACGGATCGTAACCAAGCGGTTAAAACGAAGGAATTGTTAGAATCGACTTCATCAAAGCTTTTAGGTGTTGTCTTTAACAATAAAGAGGTTAAAAAAGGACATTATTATTACTATTACGGTGAATAATATTTTTCCTAATATAAGCTTCCCATACTCTCGGAAAAGTATGGGTTTTTTTCAAACATACGAGTAGGTCTTTTGACTCTCTTTTCTTTTTTATAATCTCATACGAGGAGGGATTCACATGAAGAATTGGTTATTAAGTGGATTTGTGGTCGCCTGCTTAGCCATATTAGTATTTAGTCATCAGCAATACCAAAACAAACTCGACACGATTGCTAGTTCGAGTACGGATGTGACTGATGGGTTTTCTGAAGATTCTGGTGAAGGTGATAATAAGCATTCGACTGATGACTCAAGTGAAGTAGGTGATTCCGAGATTTCGAGTGATAGTTTAGTTAGTGAAATTTTGGAAGGTGAAGATACGTTACGTGTAGCGATTTTCGGCTCGGATGCATTAGGTGGAGATCACACTTATGCATGGCCCCATTTATTAGAAGAACACCTACTTGAATGGTTAGGTGACAATCAAGTTGAACTTACCACAACAGAGGTGGATTTAGTAGCCTCCAGTACAATTGTTCATGCAGATTTTGTTTCTGAGCTATTAGAATCGGAACCAAATCTTTTAATTATTGAACCGCTTGTTCTAAATAATGTTCGTGTATTTGGTACAATCGATGTTCAAGAGACATTAAATGATTTGCATGAGCTTATCCAATTGATTGATGCACAAGCTCCCGATTTAACGGTTGTCGTTACGCCTTCTAATCCAATCCATAACCCTACTACTTATGATCAAGATATTGCTGCTTTAGAAGCTTTTGCAGCCTCTGAGAACTATTTATATGCCAACCATTGGCAAGCATGGCCAGATCCACATGCAGATGAAATGAAAGACTATCTAAGTGAAGGCCGTCCAAATGAAGCGGGGCATCAAGTCTGGGCTGAGTATATCTTTGATTATTTAACAAGAGAATAATGAGTTGTTTGAAAGAGTGAGAGCCTAGGCTTTTGCTCTTTTTTTATTGGACCTCTTAAGAGATTTCTTGGAGATACAAGGCCACGGGGGCTTTTCTATCATTCTAGGATGATTGGACAATTAATACTAACTTCATTTTTTTCGAATGGATTTAGCATTTTTTATTTTAATGTTTATCTTTTTGAAAAAAGGGAAAAAGAGATAGAGATATCTTGAAGTCACGCTTTTTCTATGACTTTAAATTACAACAAAAATAAAAATAGACTATTTACCTATCAAATAAAGTGTGAGTAGAGAATATTNTTACCTATCAAATAAAGTGTGAGTAGAGAATATTTATATGTTATAATTATGTTAGAATATTTAGATAATTAAATGAATAGAAGGAGATGATTGTATGCCAATACAGGAAATGAGATCGATTTGGACGCCATTAGCACTTGTTCGTGTTCGCTTTTTCAGGTCAGATGATGGACAAGTTTACATTAAGGTTGGTAACCGTCGTCGCCGTAAATTCATGAATAGTAAGGATTGACGATTTAATGGGTTGTGCAATTATTTAATTTGATACGGATATTACTGAAGGAGCGATGGAGCTTCTTCAGTTTTTTATATGAAAAATTGACTTAGGGGCGATAGGTTGTACTTACGGTTCCGTATACGGCGGTTCCATTTAAGTCTGACGCAGATTATCATATCTTTCAATCATACCTTTTAGCCCTTGAGGACTCTAATAGGCATTATCAAGGGTTATGTGTAGGATTGGACTTTCCAAAACCCTCCAGGATTCTTTTCCCTAGCCTTGTATGAGATTCATGTCCCTAGGAGCAGAAATTTGACGCTGGCTTCCTTCAGGTAATCAAATCACCTTGATTACCCTTGCCTTGAGCTACTGTTACTACTGCCTTCACAGTTCGGAACTTTCCCATGCCCAGCACACCAAAAAGGGTGTAAAGCTATTTACTAGCTCTACACCTCATTCCTTAAGATAGAAAAGACTTTTTAACGCGACCGTAAACCGTCATCGTCCCACCAATAAGCAACGCAGCTGCACCAGCTAACATCATCGCCCAATTATTAGTCGCCGTATCAGGTAAACGCTCACCCTCTTTTTCCTTATCCCCAGCAGAAACCTCATCCTCACTAATCAAATTCGGCTCCTCTGAAGATCCACCTTCCTCGGTATCATCTTCTTCTTCTAGCTCTTCTTCTTCTAGCTCTTCTTCATCTTCCTCGCTGTCATCTTCTTCTAGCTCTTCTTCCTCTTCCTCGGTATCATCCTCTTCTTCTAGTTCTTCTTCATCTTCCTCGCTGTCATCTTCTTCTTCTAGCTCTTCATCTTCTTCCTCGGTATCATCATCCTCTTCTAGCTCTTCATCTTCTTCCTCGGTATCATCATCCTCTTCTAGCTCTTCATCTTCTTCCTCGGTGTCTTCTTCTTCATCTTCTGGGTCGTTTTCTTCCTCTGGCGGTTCTTCTTCACCATTTCCGTCATCGTCCTCTTCGTCATCATCGACCGGCTCTTCGTCCTCGTTATCATTATAATCAATTTCTAATTCGTTAAGGATGGGATTAGAGACTTCATCAACATCAACAATACCGTCAGTTAATGCTGCTTTAAATATGTAAACTCCATGATCTAAAGCACGATCTTCCGTCTCAATTCGGAAATTCGCTGCATAATGTGTTCCTTCTTCGATCGGTGTTAAATCAAAAAACTCATAGTAACCATTAATATCAAAGACAACACTATTAGTAGCTCTATTAATTGATACAAAATCATCGGTCGGATGGTCACCTGGGCTTTTCGTTCTTACCTGGTCGTTCTCAATGACGTAACCCGCCATGAAAAAGCTCGTAATAATCCCATTTACTACAGATTGATCATCTAATAAATAGGCCAATTCACTTGGAAATTTCACTTGATATGTTAAGTTACTGTAGGTTTCAAAATCAAAATGAGCATCGCTTGTATTATAAAAATGATGAGCGGTCGTCTCGTAATAATCATTATGAGTGTAACTCATGTAAGTAAGTCTATCCCAAGGAGTCATCAAGTTCGATGTTTGTGCATAAGCAACACTATAACCACCAATAACAGGAATCGAACTTGTATAGTTAAGGATCGCAGGAGCTGTAGAGAGGGTCAGTGAAGCAACCGTCAATGCTGCTACATTTCTAGTAAAACGCATTCTTTTCTTGTTCCTTTGTTGCATTTTTTTCTTATAATCTACTTTTCTTGACAATGTTTATCACCCTTTTACAATTTATTCCTCCATACCTTATCAACCTCTTTCAAAATATTCAAATTCGCAAAAATCAGTCTAATAATCCTAGATTCGTTTATCATTTTAATAGTTCTTTATTTTCAAACGTGAATAAAAGACTATTTTTCTCATTCTAAAGGTCATAAATACACTTATATGTTGATTTAAAAGACGGTAAATATGACAAATTGAGTAAATTCATGTAATTATAAGAATTTTATATTATTACATATTTTATCGTAAGTTTTCCGTATTTTTATATAAAAGTGCAACATTGAGCGTTAATTACCGCTACTGAAAATCATGCTGCTCGTCCTGCGGGAGCATTCGCATGTCTCGCCCGTTAGATCAGCTAAATCTCCATTACATACATCCCCTTAACAGGGAAGGTTGCTTTCAACAGACATGTGCTCACTTCTGGTGTATGCCTATTATATCTAATAGGTAAGAGTCAGATTAATTACCCCTCACATCCAGTCCAGAACATTTTGAAGGAGTTAAGTGACTAGTCAATAGAAGTACTTATGAAATGTGAGTGATTTTA
The DNA here is from genome assembly GCA_001038565.1 of Alkalihalobacillus pseudalcaliphilus. Lineage (GTDB taxonomy): Bacteria > Bacillota > Bacilli > Bacillales > Bacillaceae_D > Alkalihalobacillus > Alkalihalobacillus pseudalcaliphilus. Next base: position 538,833 of record LFJO01000001.1, on the reverse strand, counting down.
GCTTTTAATTGGTGGCACTTCTGTCAATTTTTCTTTTTCGTTCGTTTACTTAGTGGTTGCGGATCTGTTATTGGATAATACACCCTTCTTGTGCAGATACTGACTCACTTCTCATTAGTATTTGACATGTTCGGCTCTTTTCGTGCACTTACTACTACTATTCCCCACAGTAACTGACATGATTCGCCTTTTACGTGCACTTACTACCGCCCTACCACTCAGTAACTGACATGTTCAGCTCTTTTCGTCCACTTACTACCGCCCTACCACTCAGTAACTGACACGTTCAGCTCATTTCGTGTACTTACTTCCTCCCTACCACTCAGTAACTGACACGTTCAGCTCTTTTCGTGTACTTACTTCCTCCCTACCACTCAGTAACTGACACGTTCAGCTCTTTTCGTCCACTTACTACCTCCTTAACCTTTAATAACTGACATGTTTAGCCTTTTTCGTGTACTTACTTCCTCCTTCACCTTCTGTAACTGACATGTTTAGCTCAATTCGTGCACTTACTACCTCTCTCACACATCACTATCTGCACATATCCCTCCCTTTTGTACACCTACTCCACCTACCCACCACAATATTTGCACATAACGACAAAAAACCTAACCCCCGACTCACGGGGCATTAGGTTTTTCTATATATTGAATTTTTAGTGCTAATTAATGAAGTCGCTTTGCTCCTAGATAACGGGCTTTCCAATATGAGTTGTCCATGCTTGTAATCGTTACACCTGTGGATGAACCACTATGAATGAACTGATTGTTACCGATATAGATACCGTTATGCGAAGGTCCATTCGTATAGGTTTCAAAAAATACGATATCCCCTACGCTTGGTTGAGAGACAGCTGTGGCTGCATTCCATTGTGTCGCAACTGTTCGAGGAATCGAAATGCCTTGTTGGGCAAAAACATATTGAACAAATCCGCTACAATCAAAGCCAGATGGTGTCGTTCCACCCCAGACATAAGGGGTGCCGATATGTATCGAAGCTTCCGCAATCATATTTGTGACAAGTGCCGCTGGTGAATTTTCTACTGCACCACCTGAATTGCCACCGGAACCACCTGTTTGTTGTTTTCCATCTTGATTGGTTGCTACTTCTTTTAATTTGGTCAGTGTCTTGGGACCGGCAATTCCATCTGCCGTTAAACCGTGTGTACGTTGGAAGTTACGAACTGACGCTTCCGTATCTTTTCCATAATAACCGGTTGGATTTTGATTAAAAACACCCACCGAACGAAGTTGGGATTGGAGAGCATGGACTGCATCGCCACTACTACCTACACGATAAATACCTGAAGTTACTGGATTTGATGGCTGTGTTGGTTTTGTTTGATTATTATTCTCTGATGGTGCCGTTGGTGTTTTCGGCTTCTCACCTTTAACCGCGCTCGCTAAAGCTTGGATTGTTTGTGGACCAACAATACCATCTACCTGAATCCCTTGACTTTGCTGGAATTGACGAACGGAAGCTTGTGTGACCGTTCCGTAATAACCAGTTGGATCCTGATTGAAAACACCGACAGATCGTAATTGTGATTGTAGCTCTGTTACGGCCGAACCTGTACTTCCAATTCGATATATACCTGATGGAATCGATCCTGCATTTGATGGTTGGCTCGTTTGGGCAGGTGCTTTTGGTTTTGTTTCTTCTTTTTTCGGTGGAGCTACATCCGCCGGCTTTTTTGCAGCAGCTTGTCCAAGTGCAGCAAAAGTCTTCGGACCAACAATACCATCTGCTGTTAGGTTATTCGCTCTTTGAAAGTCTTTGACTGCATCAAGCGTTACCGTTCCAAAGAAACCTGTTGAACGCTCATATGTAAAAAAACCCTTCTCCGATAACAAATCCTGTAAATCTACCACATCCGGATGTGACATTCCTGAATGAAGCATTTGATCACCAAGAGCAGCATCGACAACCGTTGGTGATGCAAGTGCTAATCCAGTTGCCACGGTGGATGTCATTACTACTTGCTTAACCGTTGACTTCCTAGCCTTTTTCCCCATTATTATACCTCCCTATGTTCTTTTTTTTGTTGCGATAATAAGGACTTTTAAGCTATATATAAGAGTATGACTATTATTACTTTAAAAATAGAACTGGTTAATATGACTTATAACCTACTTATTTATAGATATTTTACTTCATTTATCACCAAGTAGCTATAATTGTAATGAAACTGTAATAAACTTGGATCAAACGACCTAGTCCTATAGACTATTTATCTAGTAAAAAATAAGACCTACTATAATAAAACTAGATAAAAAATCTCACAACGATGATTCTTACCCGTTATAATCTTTAATTAAACGTTTAATTAAGGACTTATGTAATGTTAATTAACCATAACCTTCGATTCACTTTTACTACTATTCGTAACTTTTTAAAATCATGATACAGAAAGCCTTTCTCTTTAGTCACCCTTCCGTTAAAGCGTTTAAGGCTAAATATTGATTTACAAGACAAAAGAGCCAACCGTATGTGGATTCCATACTTAATTGGCTCTTTTTCATTATTTACTTATTATATTTGATTAGTGCACCGGTTGTTTCTGCTCCTTCCCCTTCTTCCACCGGTTTTGCATGAGATAAAGGGCTGGCACGATAAATAAGGTTAGTACGGCAGAAAAGGTAATTCCTGATACGATTGTAATTCCAAGTGGCTTAAATAATGTGTTGTTGCCAAGGGCGATTGGCATTAAGCCTGCTATGGATGTTAATGTCGTTAGTATAATCGGGCGGAAGCGTTGATTGGCTGCTTGTATGACCGCTTCCTGAACGTCCATCCCCTCTGCTCGGCGTTGCTCGATAAATTCGATTAAGACAATTCCGTTTCTTACGACGACCCCTGCTAAACTGACAGCACCCATCATCGACATGAAACCTAGACCTGTCTGGGTAATAAATAGACCTAGTAGGGCTCCAGCAATCGCTAAGTACACAGAGCTGAAGATAATTAACGGTATCGTTAAAGAATAGAACTGAATGACAAGAACAATCAAGATTAAGAAGATGACCACGATAAAGATTTTGCCAATATCAATAAAGACATCTGTTCGTTGTGAAGTCTCTCCACCAATTGAAATGGCATATCGTTCTTCATCTGCAACTGTTTCATCAATGGCATCTGAAGCATCCGCTAATATATCATCGGCTGAGCGATCGCCGGGGTAAGCTCTCACTGTAATCGTCCGCATACTATTTTTGTGCGGGATTTTTGGCTCGATTGTTGTTTCCTCCACTGTAACTAAATCTTCTAAAAGTGTTGCCTGACCTGTTTGGCCGGTAACCGAAATCGTACTAAGCACATCGGCTGGCTCTTGCCAGGCACCGCTAAAAACGAGTCGCATGTCGAGTAGATCGTTGCCCTGCTGAAGCTGACCAACAGGTATACCTTCACCGACAAGTCTTAGGGCTTCCGCCAGGTCCTCACTTGTCACTGCATTCTCTTCTAAGGCCGTGCGGTCTGGTACAAAACGATAAGCGGGCTGTGCCTCACCAACATCGTCTTCAACCGATAAAACCCCCTCTGTACTTTCTAAAATTTGCTGGACTTCCTCAGACAGCTCCATTAAGCGGTCGATTGAATCACCACTGATTTCTATAGCAATTGGTGCTCCTACTGGTGGCCCAGATTCAATTATCGTCGCATTAAATTGAAGACCTTCAAACTCTTCTGGTAATCGTTCATTCCATTCATTCATCGTTTCTCGTGTTGTTTTCTCCGTTCGGTCTATAAAGACAAAAAAGTTCGCTTGGTTACTGCTTGCTACGCCTCCACCACCAGCTCCAAATAAAGCAGGAATTTCTGTCCCTAGATAGGTCGTCACCGACTGAACATGGCTTTGTTCATTAAACCATTGCTCTAGTTCTAACGCCTGTTCCTCAGTCGCTTCAAGTGTCGATCCTTCTGGTAAGGACATTTCGACAAATACTTCATTTCGATCCGTGTCAGGGAAAAATTCTAATGGTATCCATGGTATTAATACATAAGCGGCTGTTCCAAAGGCAAATCCGACAATTACGACGAGTACTGGTTTTTTGGTTACACGGCGCATTAATTTTTCACTATAAAAATCGGCCACTCTATCAAAAGCTGGACCGAGTAAACCTGCCGAACGCTTTGATGCTTGTTTTTGCTTCTTTTCTAAACGTGATTCACGCATCATTCTATAGATTGGAACAAGCATTAAGGCAAATAAGGTCGATGCCACAACGGTTGAAATTAATACAATCGGTAATGGTTTCGCAAACTCTCCGGCCGCACCTGGTAAAAGTAGTAATGGCAGGAATGTAAAAGCGACCGTTAATGTCGATGTAATAACTGAAATCGATACTTCTTTTGTTCCATTTACGGCGGCTTCAAACGGCCCATCTCCAAGTCGTCTTCTTCGGTCGATATTTTCATTAATCACAATGCCGTCATCAACTAAAATCGTAAGAGCGATGATAAAAGCGATCAAGGAAATTTGGTTAAGGTCGACACCAGCAAAAGGTAACAGAATAGAGCCGATACTTAACGAAATTGGAATCGCCAAGGCAACACTTAATGAAGTCGATGGATTTAAGCCTAACGAACAAACGAGTAAAACGGCGCCTACTGCAATCGCAAAGGATATAGCTAAGTCTCGAAATAGCTCTTGTACGAGGTCAGCTTGTGTATACAACAATTCAATTTGAACGCCTTCTGGTAAATCGGCGGCTAATTCCTCAACAAAAGGCGTCAGCTGATTTTGTGTGCTCGTTACACTCGCTCCTTCTTTCAGATAAAAAGTAAGTGCTAATGCCTCTTCACCAGCAAAACGAACTTTTTCTTCTGCTGGCTCAAAATCATTCACAATCGTAGCCACATCACCGACACGAAGGATTTCTCCATCTGGACTTGCTCCTAAAGGGACATTTTCTAAATCACTAATCTCTTCATAGGTTTCGAGCTCTATATAAAAGGACCCAGATCCTTGCTGCCACTCTCCAGGAGGCGTCGTACTGACTTCTCCAAAGAGCACACCTAATAATTGATCGGTCGATATTTGAGCATCTTGCATAGCTTCTGCATCTACTTCGATACGTATTTCTTTTTCTCGTAGACCTTGTGATTCAAACGAGACGATATTCGGAAGCTCACTTAAACGATTTTGATAATCATGTAAGACCTGTTGAACCGCCTCCATTTGTTCAGCCGATTCAAAGGTCAGTTGGTAAGTAGCAAGCCCCTGCACACTCAAATCATTATTGAATTGAGGAGCAAAAGCATCCTCTGGGAAAGCCTCTTGTGCATTGGTAATTCGTTGACGCACCTCATTCCAAACTTGATCCTGATCCTGTAGCCCATCCTGAAGTTGAATCGTCAAAAATGAAAAGCCTGGACTTGAAACCGAGGTGAGCGTCTCAATTTCATCGATTTGATTCAAATTTGTCTCAAGCTCATTCGTAATTTGTTGCTCTACCTGTGAAGCAGAAGCCCCTGGGTACACTGTACTAACTTGGGCAATCGCCAAATTTGTCTCCGGTATTTCTCGCTGCGGCAACTGCAAAAAGCTCAATACCCCGACTATTGTAAACATTAAAAAGAACATGATCGTAACTTTGCGTTTTCGAATTAACCAAGCAATCATCGCTGCTTTGACCTTCTTTCCTTATTTAAATGAACGCCTATTGACTAAATGAATAATAATGGACCTAAAAATGCTTTTTGGTAACTTGAAGTCGTGCTTATGTGATATATTTCCGACTTACATGAATGTACAGCTGCCACTGAGTGCTCTGGGATCGTTGCTAGGGCTGGTTGGTGTGTGGCTATGCTGTAGTATTGTGCCTAGATAATGGACTATTTTGAGGTTCTAACTTTGGTCCATTTGGGTGCTTTTTGGTCCACTTCAGGTGTTTATTTTTACTGGAAGTGGCTGCTTCCCTCTCTATACGGCCACTACTACCTTTCTTTTCTACTCGAAATGGCCGCTTCCCTCCCTTTGTTCGATTACTTTTATCTACGCTAAAGTGTCATAAACTTCCTTATGTAACTTTTCCCCCTCTCGCAGAGCCCTCATCAAACTATGTTCACCATATCTTCACTCTACCCTCCTATTCCTGAAAACAACCCCAACATAATAATTCCGATCAAACCAAACTTGTGGCACCTCACTAAAACAAAGGGTCCTCGTTTTGCTTTAAACGTTCCTTTCTTCCTCTATAAATAATCCATGTTCTAATCCCCATTTTCCCCTCTAAATGTTTAATCAATTGAAAAATAAGGAATAGATTACTGATTCCAACAGAAGATTGTGTTCAGAAACGAATTAATAATGGGCTCATTATATATGACATTTACCGTAAATATGAAACTATTTGTTCGGTGAACCCGTCTTATATATAGAGCCATTCAGACTTATTTACCCCAAAAAGACACATCGTACTCTTAAAAACTAGCTACTTTTTTCTATATTTTTATTTTAATTGTCCCAATACTGATAGCACTTGTTATAATGTGGGTATACTATTGATAGATTCGGATACATAACGGACTCTATCCTTTCGTTGAACCGATCTCTAAACAAAGATAGAAGGAGGGTATTTGATGAGCAATCGACCAAATGAATTCGATAATGCCAACCCTTCTCTTTTTTCGAAAATAAATAAACGTAGCCTAATCTTCATTTCCTTTTTTGCCGCTTTACTACTCGCAGTCGTTATTGGTTTTGGATCTTATTACACAAATGCTAACCAGACACCAAAAGTCATGAACGAGCATGTAACTGCAAGTATCCAGACCCAACCAAAAGATACGAGCACGCCTGATTTTTTAAAGGAAAATGAAGAAAAAACCGTAGTACCAGATGAAGAGGAAAAAGAGGAACCGGTTGAACATAACGATCAAACTATCGTTATCGATGTTGATACAGATGAATCAGAAGATAATACAAATAATGAAGAAATAAATAACGAAGAGGACTCTTTAGATAACGAAAAACAAGAGGTAGAAGTAGAAAATGACACTTCCACTGAAGACGAAAAAGCCGATTCAGATAGCTCCGACAGCGAAAAGGACGCCGAGGAGAATGGAGAAAATGAGCAGGAAAAGCTAGAAAAAGAAAAAGAAGAGCGTCGTCAGTACCTACTTAGTGAAATTAGAAACCAAGTCTTCACCATATACTCGACGACCCACCAAGGTTCAGGTTTTCTATATAACGACCAAGGGATTGTGATTACCAATGCCCACGTTGTTAAAGGAGACCTTCATGTAGACGTCGAAACTCAGGAAGGTACAGTCCATGTGGCTGAAGTAATTGGTTATTCAAATGAAACAGATGTAGCTGTTTTACTAGTTAATGATTTTATTGGGAAAAGCTCCGCACCGCTCGATCGCGCCAATCAATTAGGCATTGGTGATGAGGTCATTACATTAGGGACACCTCAAGGAGAGGGTTTCCGAATGACAAGTGGTCAAATAACAGAAATCGGTATTAATTTTTCCATTGATAGTTTTTACTATATGAATATTTATGAATCTTCTGCAAGAACCCAACCTGGTAGCAGTGGTGGACCACTTATCTCACTTGAGAGCGGGCAAATTGTAGGTATTAATTCAGCCATGGATAAAAATCGAGATAGTATCAGCTACACCATTCCACTCTTTACAGTTGATTCACTCATTCAGGAGTGGGTACAATCACCACTTCTTCAAGACGAGTTGCTTGTTTTATATGGTGATGACAGTGCGATTGTTATTGATGACTCAGATACACAAGGCAATGAGGAAGGTACTCCGCGTGAGGAAAGCGAAGCAAGTGATAGTGTAAGCTCAAGTACACCTTCTTCTAGTCAAAGCAATAACTCGAGTGACCGGGACAACCAACAAGAAGATAATGAACAACCAAAAGAGCAAGTAGAAAAGCACGCTGAACAAGAAAAGGAAGAGACCAATTCTTTAGATAAAACATCTTCAAATAACAAAACGGCAAAGTCACTTCAAAAACAAAATGAACTGCAGGCCGAAATTAATGAAGAGCAGCCTAGTTTAGCGGAAGAGCCACAACAGGAAGAAAACCATTCAGCTTCTAGTAACCAGACAAATACGGTGGATGAACATCAAACTCGTTCGACATCAGAAACAGCTACGGTGGATAACGAATAGCTTCAATTTATGTACCAAACACCCATCTTGGAAAAAATGGGTGTTTTTTATGCCCCTCTCCAATCTCATGTCATGAAAATTTCTTTGAGAATGAAGGGCTTTCAGTTTACATTTTATATCCATCACATGTATGCTATTTTGGGTAGATGATATTTAATGAAAGGATTTGTTTTATGGCTATACTTTATTTCCTATTATTCATTTTAATATATAGTTCTCTTTGTTTTTATGCGGGTTTTAATGGTTGGCGTTGGCTTCAAGCCGCTTTTTCGTTCACGTATAAAAAAACCTATATCCTGATTATTGTTTTATTCTCGTCCGCTTACATAGCCTCTTATTTTATTCCTTCAATACTTTTAGAGTTAATCGGTGGTTATTGGCTGATTATCGTTGGATACAGTCTCATTCTCTTACCACTCGTTAACCTTATTTATTTTGCTAGTAAAAAAAGATGGAAAGTACCATTAGGTTATGTCGTGTCTGCCTTTTTGTTATTTGTCATGATTTACGGCTCTTATAACGCTTGGTCCCCTGTCATTCGAGAGTACGAAATTACCATCGACAAATCGATTACAGAAGAAGACCAGGAGTTGACGGTTTTATTAGCAGCAGATCTTCACATTAACGATATCATTGGCGAAAATCACATGCAGCGGCTCGTTCATTTATCCAAAAAAGTTGAGCCAGATATGATTTTAATACCTGGGGATATCATTGATGATAATATCCAGCCCTATATTGACCAAGGAATTTCTGATGTAATGCTACAGCTGCGTGCACAGTACGGGGTCTATGCCGTGCCAGGAAATCATGATTATTACGGTGGAGATTTAATGCGTTTACGGGCTGAGCTTGAGCAAATCAACATACCCCTTCTTATGGATGAAGTCATTATATCTAAAAATGACATTGCTATTGTTGGGCGTGAGGATTTAACTAACTTTGACAGAGCTTCGATTGCTGAGTTAATCGCCGACATCCCTGAAGATATGCCTATCATTATGCTCGATCATCAACCGGTGGAGATCCAAGAAGCAGCCGAACATGGTGTCGACCTGTTAGTTTCTGGCCACACACATCGCGGCCAAGTTTTTCCAGCAAACATCATCACCGGTTTATTGTTTGATAATGATTACGGTCATTTACAAATCGATGATTTCCATTCCTTTGTTACATCTGGCTTTGGCTTTTGGGGACCAGCCGTTCGCTTTGGCACCCGCTCTGAAATTATGGTTATCAACATCACCTTTACCGGTGAGCAAGCAAGTGAAACTGAGTAAGTTTTTCCATTTATAGGTTACGAATTCTTAGGATTCATTATTGTTCAGTGACGACAAGTACGCATATACTTGTCGTTTTTTCGATCGTGATTCAGGAAGTTTTGTAGCAGTTTACGAATTTCATTGATAGTGGCTAAATCAGGGACTTAGTCATCTGTAAACTCATCAAATCCCCTACGGATAACGCCAAAATCAATCACTTTTTGTTTGGGGTTTTTACAAAATCCCCTTGTGATCGATCATGATATTTACATTAAAGTGAAGCTACCGGTAAAAAATTGAAAGCTAGTTTTCAAGTTATGGGGTTTTAATTGGAGAAAGGTGATACATTTGAAAAGGTGCTAGTAAGCTATGAACCAATGCTTAAAAATCAACTTAAGAAACTTCATATTTATAAAGAACACGAGGATTATTATCAAGTGGCCCAAATTCTTTTATGGAAGGCCTACCAACAATTTGATGCAACAAAAGGAGCTTTCCCAGGCTACGCCCAACATTTAGTTCGTTGTGGACTCATTGACCACTTAAGGAAGGAACGAATTTATGAAGACCGTCACGAAATGATAGAATGGGATTCAAAGACGGAAGGTTTGCTTGGCTTTTTCATTCAAGAGGAAAACCATCCCCTATTAGATGAAATCGAGGAAAGGTACAAGCATTTATCTAAGCGCGAAAAAATATGGTTGATAGAAACCTTCATCAACGATCGGAAGCTCAGCGAAATTGCTCACCTCTATCAAGTTTCCAAACATACAGTCAGCAGCTGGAGAAAAGCTTGCTTAAAGAAACTTCGAGGTCCAAGATTGTCGAACGACTAATGCTACGTTTACCAAAAGGAATAGTTTTAAACAGATATCCTGTCATATCTTTAGATGACACCTACATGTTTCATCAATTCTATTGACAGATTAAAGGAGTTTTACTTTTTATTTGTTTGTCACTGATCATTTGCTGTCAATTCTAGCTATTATTTCCCGAAAAATAATAGAGTTTCTAGAAATACTGAACATCTCATCGACAAACGTAACGAGACACCCCTGCTTCAAACACATTTCGCTATTTTCGTCACTTATTATGCAAAAAAAAGATGCTCAAAGGTCGAAATGACCGATGAACATCTTTTTATATTGATCTATATTATTCTACATCTTCGCCTTCATCGTCACCTTCTAGGCCACCCATGTCATCTTCTTCACCAAAGCCGTCGTTCTCATCTTCAACGCCGCCCATGTCACCATCTTCACCGAAGCCATCATCTTCAAGACCGTCTTCTCCTAAACCATCGTCTTCAAGTCCATCTTCACCTAATCCGTCATCTTCTAATCCGCCATCATCCGTTGCTGGATCTTCAACAGATGGGTCCGTTCCTGGCTCTGTTGCTGGATCCTCTGTTCCGTCTCCGCCACAAGCTGTAAGGAGACCTAAAGACACGACTGCTGCTGCTGATGTTAATAAATATTTTTTCATTTGAAATTACCTCCAATAGTAAATAAAGCTCAGATTTTTAGTATGACTAACCTTATTTGTATCGCTTATCTGTTAGTCTGATTGTATCTTAACAAGGATTATTTTTGGCGTCTATAGGTTGCAGGTTTCTTTTGCAATGTCATACTACATCCAGACTTTGTCACAAATTCTCCCATAAAAAAGTGGGAGAGGTTTTATAATTGAGAGGTTTAAAAGTCGCTTTATGTGGGTTTAGGGGGATTTTTGTTTTAGGGTGAAAGTTCGAGTACCAGCTATTTGCGATTAAAAAAAAGCTTGTCCATATTCAACAAGCTTTCGTTCTTAAGTTGCTTTATTTTAAGGCAAATGTCATTTCTGCTTCAGCCGCTACTTGGCCATCAACAGTGGCCACACCTTTCGCTTTTGCAACTGGTCCCTTCATCCGTGTAATTTCAACTTCTAAACGAAGTTGGTCTCCAGGTCGTACAGGCGTCTTAAAACGACAGTTATCAATCTTAGCAAATAACCCAAGTTTGCCACGGTTTTCTTCTTTTTGGAGCATCGCGACTGCACATGTTTGGGCTAATGCTTCCACAATTAAAACACCTGGCATAACTGGATATTCTGGAAAATGTCCATTAAAAAACTCTTCGTTAGCCGTTACATTTTTAATACCGACTGCACTATGACCAACTTCACATTCAATCACCTTATCCAATAACAAAAAAGGATAACGATGCGGAATAATCTCTTTAATTTCATCAATTCCAATCATTCTATACATCCTTTCAAAACTAGTTTGATTTATTATAACATAAAATCAGGTAATAGTATCAGGTGATAAAAGATGAGGTTTTTTTATATGAAAGTTAGTTCATGCTGGTATGCGGAGTTCTACTCATCGCTACCGAAAATTACCACGTCTCCTGCGGGGTGGCGCTGAGCTAATCGGCTACGCCGCTGGATCTCAGCTCTGCCACTACTTCCCGCGGGAGCTTTTCTCGAGAGAGTCTCCGCATGTTTTCGTTCGCTGGGTACTGCTCATTCTCAAGGTCAAAATCATACTTACAACAAAAATTAAAATGAATAAGAACTAAAAACAAAGGCGAAATGATCGAAGTGCCAACAGTTAAAGAGTCAAACACTACTTTCATTTTTGTCGGTTTCGGAGCGGTTTTGGCTTCGCCATGTCGGTTTTTTACGAAAGTTCATAGGGTGATGCACGGAAACTCGTCAAGTTCACTACCAGTATGACAGGTTACGACTAATCATTAAGCTCAAGAGCTCATTGTAACATCATGCCCCTTGAGTAACTGACATGATTAGACCTTTTTGTGTAGTTACTCACCTTATTCCTTTGAGTACCTGTCTCGATCAGCCTTTTTCGTGCAGATACTCCAAGGGTTGGACTCCTTATCTTCACATTAACCCCCTTTTTGTGCAGATACTCCAAGGTTTGGCCTCCGTATTTTCACATTAACCCCCTTTTTGTGTAGATACTCCAAGGGTTGGCTTCCGTCTCTTCACATTAACCTCCTCTTTGTGCAGATACTCCAAGATTTGGACTCCTTATCTTCACATTAACCCTCTCTTTGTTCAGATACTCCGAGGGTTGGACTCCTTATCTTCACATTAACCCCTTCTTTGTGTAGATACTTCAAGGTTTGGCTTCAGTATCTTCACATTAACCCTCTCTTTGTGCAGATACTCCAAGGTTTGGCTTCCGTATCTTCACATTAACCCCTTCTTTGTGCAGATACTCCAAGATTTGGCTTCCGTATCTTCACATTAACCCTCTCTTTGTTCAGATACTCCAAGATTTGGCTTCAGTATCTTCACATTAACCCTCTCTTTGTGCAGATACTCCAAGATTTGGCTTCCGTATCTTCACATTAACCCTCTCTTTGTGTAGATACTTCAAGGTTTGGCTTCAGTATCTTCACATTAACCCCTTCTTTGTGTAGATACTTCAAGGTTTGGCTTCCGTATCTTCACATTAACCCTCTCTTTGTGTAGATACTTCAAGGTTTGGCTTCCGTATCTTCACATTAACCGCCTTTTTGTGCAGATACTCCAAGATTTGGACTCCTTATCTTCACATTAACCCTCTCTTTGTGCAGATACTCCAAGGTTTGGCTTCCGTATCTGCACATTAACCGCCTTTTTGTGCAGTTACTCCAAGATTTGGCTTCCGTATCTTCACATTAACCCCTTCTTTGTGTAGATACTCCAAGGTTTGGACTCCTTATCTTCACATTAACCCTCTCTTTGTGCAGTTACTCCAAGATTTGGCTTCCGTATCTTCACATTAACCCTCTCTTTGTGCAGTTACTCCAAGGTTTGGACTCCTTATCTTCACATTAACCCTCTCTTTGTGCAGATACTCCAAGGTTTGGCTTCCTTATCTTCACATTAACCGCCTTTTTGTGCAGATACTCCAAGGTTTGGCTTCCGTATCTTCACATTAACCGCCTTTTTGTGCAGATAATCCAAGGTTTGGCATCCGTATCTGCACATTAACCCTCTCTTTGTGAATGATACTCCTAAGGTTGGCGTCCGTATCTTCACAAACCTTATAAATCGTTAAGATCGCGATAGATGACTTTCATCTTTGTTTGTGGCGGAGCTGTCTTTGACTCCGACATGGGCCTTTTATGGAATGCCTTATGAAATGAGCCTTACTTAGTTAACTTTCATATTTAAAAACCACACACCTCGCAATAGGTGTGTGGTTTTTGAATTTCCTTTTATTCGTTTCCTCTGATTATATCTAGGATGTGGTACCAAATTTCTGGTCTGATGGCGTCGGCGGGTTCTCGTCCTCCGATGATTCCGTAGCCGACCATTAAACCGAGAATGAGGCTACCACCAAATAGTGCAACAACAATAGGGATTCGAAGCCATAGGGGAATGAGACGAATTCGACCCTTTCGTTCTTTTGGTCCTCCAGAACGGCTCTCCTTCTCTTTCTCCTGTTCCTCTTCTGCTTCTCCTTCATCCTGTTTTAACTTTTCTCGTCGTTTGGGTGACCTTGTTTGCTTTTCCTTGTTAGAAACAATAGCAGCTGCTGCCGCATGTTGCCCGTCTTCCGCTTCCTCACTCTGCATCGACGTCGACTCAGCCTGATCAAACTCGTTACTTGTTTGGGAGTCTGCTGCTTCCTCATGATGGTCAGTCGTTGCTTCTGGATGCTCAGCTTGTTTACTCGTTTCAGAATTCGCTTGGGCTTCCGGTTGATTCGTCTCTTTGGCATCGTTAGCTTTTGGCTTTGAAACAAACAAACGTGGATGCTCTTCGTCTTTTTTAGCATCAGATTCGGTTCCATCCGAAGGTACTTCATTTGCAACCTCGGTTTCTTCGTTATCTGTTTGTTGGTTATCCGGTTTAGGTTCGTTTGTTTGTTCAGCTTGTAATGACTGATTGGATTCATCTTTTGCCGCATCTTCTGACATTAGGTTCATTTTTTCACCAGGATTATCCTGAAGTGATAAAGGTCCTTGAGTGGGAAGCTCTTGAGAAGAGTCAGTAACTGAATCAGCGTGCTCGGCTTTTTCACTGGAAGACTCCTGCTCTTTGGCTTCGGTTGGATGCTTTGCTGCGTTATTTAATTGGTCGCTTGAAGCGTTATTCGTTTCTACCGATTTGTTGTCTTTTTCACTCATTGGTTTCTCCTTGAACTAATCAGATTCCACAATCATTAACCTCGAATACCATTAACTAGACCAGACATTTGATCGGCCATTGAGATTGCTCTTGAGTTGAACTGATAGTGTCTTTGAGCCACTAATAAGTCACTCATCTCTTTAGCCATATCTACATTCGAGCTTTCTAACGTTTTTTGTAAAACGGCGATTTCTGCTACGCCAACATCTTCAACTATATCTGCTTCAGCATAACCTAATGCTTCCAAATCAGCAAGTGCAAATTGATTTTCGCCAGCTGGCACAAGTGCTTGTGGATTATGTACTTGTCTAATACCCAATGTCCCGATATTTTCTAAGCTTCCATCTTGCATCGTTACAAAAAGCTGTCCATCTTGTAGTTGGAAAGATGTGAAGTCCTCAGGGATTATCATTCTTTCTCCATTATTATCGAGTAGATAATCACCGTTTGCCGTCACAAGTGTTAATTGCTCTGGATTTTCACTATTAGCAGTAATATAGAAATTACCTGCCCTTGTTAACCTTTCTTCTGTCCCCGCACCGTCTGAGGACTCAATTCGGAAAAAGTGGTTCGCCGTCGTTAAGGCAAAATCTAATTCGCGACCTGTGGTTTGCAAAGAGCCTTGTTCAAACTGTAGGACGGTTTGCGCTATTTTTGCTCCGCTCCCAACTTGAAGGCCAAGCGGCGTTAATCTGCCGACTTCCATTTGTGGATTCGATTGGCTATGAAGCTGCTGGGAAAGTAAATCGTGAAAAGCCGATTCTCTTCGTTTATATCCAACCGTTTGACTATTAGCCATATTGTGAGAAATACTATCTATCTGACTTTGAATTTGATTCATCGTTACACTAGCTGTAATCATCGCTCGGTTCAATTTCTTCACCACCTTCTTAATTTTTTTGTGATATGGATTAATGAACATTTGCTTGAGCCTATGCTCCTTCATCCTTATACGCCCACTTTTTTGTTCGTGGTGTCATGTTGCACTCATTAGCCAAGGCGTCCGATTTCATTGACGGCTTTTTGTAAGCTTTGGTCATATGCTTGAAGAACACGCTGGTTCGCTTCAAAGGCACGATATGCATTCATCATTTCTGCCATGGTTTCTGTCGCATCAACATTCGACCTTTCCACAAAACCTTGTTGAATTTGGTAGGTGACTCCATCTAACCCAACCGCTTGAGGAAAGCCTGCTTCAGCTTCTTCTCCATCATAAGCGAGTAAGCCACTTCCTTCTCTTCGTAATTCGAGCGGGTTAGCTACGTACACAACGCCAACTTGTCCAAGAATTTCACCTTCAGATGATGAGATAACGCCATTCTCATTCACATTGAAAAAAGTACTGCCCACTTCAATTTCATTTCCATCCGTATCCAAAACGCGGTGACCAGCTGCCGTTGTTAACATGCCTGCACCGTCGACCGTAAATTGACCATTTCGTGTATATCGTACAGCACCATCATCGCCGGTAACAGTAAAAAATAAAGAACCTTGGGCACCGTCTTCACCCTCTGGCAACACGCCTTGTAGTAACGCTAAATCAGTCGGATTACCTGTTTGGTTTAAATCACCCTGTTTGAAGTTCGGAACTTGCTCTTGCATATAGACACCCGTCGCTATGGAGCCAATTGTAGGATTTTGCTTTACCGGTCCCTCTCCCGTATTCATCGCTTTAAGCATCATATTCGGAAACGATCGAATGGTAGCCTGGTCTGCTTTAAACCCTGCTGTTTGCACGTTCGCTAAATTATTCGTTAACATCTCTTGACGTTGCTGTTGAGCTATCATACCTGCAGCCGCTCCATACATACCTCTTAGCATCCTTACACCTCCATCCTCTTTGAGTTCATCGAAAAATTACTACTATGTATATATCGGATTAATCGTCCATTTTTTCTGTTCATTTGCTTGTCAAAATCATATTCACATAGAAATTAGGTCTTTTTTTATAAAAAGTTGCTGCCAATGCTCGTCCGATCTTTCATCCTAATCTTCCGTGGTGCAGCCTAATTCACTTCCCCACCAACAATGATGAATTTTTAAACATTTGCCTCGTCGTTTACAACTCGCTTAGTATTAGGAGTCGCACGAACAAAAAGGAGCAATATCTAATAAGGTCATCTTTACAAGTTGAGTGACCAGCTAACTTCCAGGCACAACCTGTCGGCCCTTCATAGTCCTGTCGAATCCAGCACTCACCCTAAAAAAGAACGTTCTGATACTACTGTTAAATGCTAAGGACTTATATGGGGTAGGACGGAAATGTAAATGGACGGAAAAGCATGACCAGTGTTGGACATGCTCCTTTT
Organism: Alkalihalobacillus pseudalcaliphilus; assembly: GCA_001038565.1. Taxonomy (GTDB): domain Bacteria; phylum Bacillota; class Bacilli; order Bacillales; family Bacillaceae_D; genus Alkalihalobacillus; species Alkalihalobacillus pseudalcaliphilus. The sequence continues at coordinate 521,993 of LFJO01000001.1, read as the reverse complement.
ATATATGATGCTACTTCTTTTTGGATTGATCTAGGTTGTTCAGGTTCATTCAATATCAAAATTTGACGACCTCAAACATTAGAAAATACTGATATTATATTTGGACTCGTTTTTTCGACATTTTGTCGAGGTTTTCTAAAATGATGCCCGTTCCCTTCGCTACGCAATGCATAGGCTCGTCCGCGATAAGAACTGGTACTTTTAGTTGATCAGCGAGCAATAAGTCGATTCCGTGCAATAATGCTCCACCGCCTGTTAAAATAACCCCTCGGTCGATAATATCTGCTGAAAGCTCTGGAGGAGTTTGCTCAAGTACTTGCTTAGAAGCTTGTACAATGACCGATACCGATTCTTGTAATGCCTCTTGGATTTCGTCCGAATTGACTGATATCGTTCTTGGTAAACCGCTTACCATATCACGACCTCGGATATCAATCTCTTCACTACGTGCACCTGGAAACACTGTTGCTACTTCCTTTTTGATATTTTCTGCTGTTCTTTCCCCGATCAACAGTTTGTATTTCTTTTTTACATACGTAAGAATATCTTGATCAAAACGATCTCCAGCAACCTTGATCGAAGAGGCGGTGACGATATCTCCCATAGAGAGAACGGCAACATCGGTTGTTCCACCGCCTATATCAACGACCATGTTTCCGCTTGGCTGAAATATATCCATTCCAGCACCGATTGCGGCTACCTTAGGTTCTTCTTCTAAGTACACATTTTTGCCACCGCTCTTTTCTGCTGCTTGACGAATGGCTTTTTGTTCAACTGACGTAATATTAGTTGGGCAACAAATCAGAATTCTTGGTTTAGAAAAAACACTTTTCAGTTTAATTTTATTAAGGAAGTGCTTTAACATCGATTCTGTTAATTCAAAATCTGCAATGACCCCATCTCTCATTGGACGAACAGCAACAATATTTCCTGGTGTACGGCCGACCATACGGAATGCTTCATCCCCTACTGCTAGGACACGATTCGTTGAAGTTTCTACTGCGACTACGGACGGTTCATCAAGTACAATACCATTACCTTTTACATAAATTAGTACGTTTGCGGTTCCTAAATCAATTCCAATATCTCGACCAAACATGATTCATTTTCCTCCCTGTTTTCCGAACATCATATTCATAATGAATACGATTTACCTAGTAATAAATTTTATCACAAAAGGGCTTAACAGGGATAGCTTTTTCGGAATTTATTGTCTAGTTTTGACGACTTTTTCAATCGGTTCGACTTGCGATTTCTTATATTTGACCTTCGTCGCTTCACCACCTCTTAAATGGCGAATAGACTTGTGGTACTCAAGAATTTCCTTGACCTCATTTGCTAAGTCTGGATTTATCTCCGGCAACCGTTCGGTCAAATCCTTGTGTACGGTACTTTTCGAGACACCGAACTCCTTTGCAATCGTTCGAACCGTCTTTCGGGACTCGACTATATACCTGCCAATCTTGATAGTACGCTCTTTGATGTAATCGTGCACACGACTCGCCTCCCTAAATCTGTGTTAGTGATTGGTACAGTTTATTAGGTTGGCTAATGAGATATACCACTTTATTCACAGGACAAGACTTGTTTTTATACAATTTGCGTTATTTCATATTGCGAACAAGCTCTCTCTTTTTATATTCGAGCTTGTTCGCTTGGCGATGGTGGGGTGGGACGTGGGGTATACCTTTGGGGGAGGTATGCCGTGGGGTGTGGAGGGGGCCGTGGGAGTAAGTGTGCGAATAAGGGCTATCATGTCAGTTACTTGAGCAGAGGGGGGCTGGTATGTGCACAATAATCCAGCTCATCAACCTATATCTTACCTTTACTCGGGCTTCCTCTTCCTTTTCCAGCTCGCAACCCCGTGATTCGGCGTTTGCTCGGGCTTCCTCTCCCTTTTTCAGCTCGCAACCCCGTGATTCGGCGTTTGCTCGGGCTTCCTCCCTTTTTCAGCTTGCAACCCCGTGATTCGGCGTTTACTCGGGCTTCCTCTTCCTTTTTCAGCTCGCAACCCCGTGATTCAGCGTTTGCTCGGGCTTCCTCTTCCTCTTCCTTTTCCAGCTCGCAACCCCGTGATTCGGCGTTTACTCGGGCTTCCTCTCCCTTTTCCAGCTCGCAACCCCGTGATTCGGCGTTTGCTCGGGCTTCCTCTTCCTTTTCCAGCTCGCAACCCCGTGATTCAGCGTTTGCTCGCTGATGTTGCTACTTCTTGCCTTCTCCTACAACAACTCTGCCTTTTTTCACTCGATGTGTTGTTACTTCCACGCTTCCCCTACAACATTAGAGCCCTTTCCCGCATCTGGTGTTGCTACTTCTCCACTTTTCCGCATCTAAGCCTACCTTTGCTCGGATTCTTCGATCTTCCTCACGCTTTTTCACCTCACCTCCCAGCCCCCATGTGTCGCGATTCAGCTATTACTTAGACTTCCTCTCTCTTCCACCCGCTCACACCACCGCACTCCCCGCCCCAGCTTCCTCACGCTTCTCTCACTCACACTCCTTTCCTCACGCATCCCCATCCTTCCCACCTCATTCACCCCTCTCACAAAAAAAAATAAAAAAGCCGTACAAGAAGGCAACCCTTCTCATACAGCTTTTATTTTACATTAAACACATCGTCTTACTCGGCTTCATGATTATATTCCATCTTCATCTCAAACCTGTTTGACGTTCCAGCCTTCCATTTACACGCTTAGGTTTTAGCTTAAGCTTTGTTTTCGCTTAAGTTTCCGCTTAAGTTCTAGTTTAACCTTAAGTTTCCGCTTGAGTTCCCGCCTAAATTTCACCTTAGTTTTGCGATTGTTACTCGGTCGTTAACGTTGTTACTACCATCTACAACTAGTAGGGATGAGATTTCTATATGTTACTTGCTTTTGCTATTTTTTTGTTTGTGAATTTGTCAAACCCTTTTGTTTCACTCGCCGCGTTAAGACTATGACTATTTAAAAGTAAAGGTTATTAAATTTGATAAGTGACACTACCTAAAGTTTCGCTTGCTTCATCTTCATTCGCATCACTGTCTTTGTCTTCACTGTCATCTTCTTTGTCTGCTTCTTTATCATCTTCAGAACTAGAAGCATCCGTAGATTCTGGTGTTACTTCAGTAGATTCCGAACCTTCTGTTGGCTCTTCCTCTTTACCTTCCTCTTCATCTACCTCAGCTGCTGCTTTGATAACATCAAAGATTGCATCTACTGGCTGCTCAAAAAGTTCAGTCGGATTAATAGGAACGCCATCATGACGGACTTCAAAGTGTACGTGGACACCTGCATCCTTGTTGTACTCATTTCTACCTGCTTGTCCAAGTACATCGCCTTGTTCAACGGTATCTCCCACTTCTACTTCAAGATTCGCTAGACTGTGATAATACGTAACTAAACCATCACCATGCTCTAACTCTACAACATAACCAAAGATTGGTTGTTTTTCAGCTTTGACTACTGTTCCCGTTAAAGCGGAAGAGACGTCAAATGAATCTTCTTTATTTGGCATTGCATAATCCAATCCAAAATTTTGATGGAATGAACTATTATAGCTTACTAGAGCTGCTTGCTTTTCTTCTGATGTACCGTTATGGTCATAGAACATACCTACTAATTCAACCTTTGACTCATCCGCTGGCATTTTTAGAAGTTCTTTGGCTACTGCCGCTTCTACAGCTTCCTCGTCATAAGCTAAATTAGGATCGTTGACTTCCACTTCACCATCTTGATTTGGATTAGTAGAATCTTGTTGACCATTTAAAATAAAAACTGCACTTAGAATTCCGGCTGCTACGATTAAATATAATGCGGGAGCAAGCCAACGTTTTCTCATAAGACGTTTAAGTTGCACACTCAATGATTTTTCTTCAGTTTTCGAAGTACGTTTGTTTTCGTCTTCTCTCATTGTTTCATCACCTCAGCAATCAGTTTGATCAGATTAAGAGGTTTGTATACATCTTTCAAAAAATTTTTTCGATTATTTTTCGACAAAGGCGTCTTTTTTATGCATCTTTATGAAAAAAAGCCAAGTTTTATTGATATGAAAAGGTTTTTTCTAAAAGGTAGCGAACTAGTTTAGAAGAAGTATGAGAACAAGAGGTGAGAAGATGAGGAAGGTTATTGCTCAAGTCATGCTGAGTGTTGACGGCTATTTTGAAGACGCCAAACAACGCTTAGATTGGCATCATGTCGATCAATCCTATCATCAATATAGTGAAGAATTGCTGCATCAAACAGATTATCTATTATTTGGAAGAAAGACCTATGAACATATGGCTTCTTTTTGGCCAACTGATCACGCGTATTCTCTATTTCCTAAAACCGCTAACTATATGAACCAAACCCCTAAGATCGTTGCCTCACATACGATGAAAGATTCAAATTGGCTTCAAACCGAGATTATAAACGAGGGCTTATACATTCGTATTTACGATTTAAAAAACGAGGACAAGAAAGGATATATTCTCTTATTAGCGAGTGCCCAATTAAATGACGCTCTATTAAAAAATCAATTATTAGATGAATTACATGTGATTGTCACCCCTATTCTACTTGGCCAAGGTACGCCTTATTTCAAGGATGCTAGTGTTCGGCTCCAGCTGCTTGAATCAAGAGTATTAGGAGCTGACCAAAAAAGTCAGCCAACTGACCATACTTCTGGCAACCTTCTTTTACGTTACAAACCACTTTATGTATAGCAAAGAACACCTGTCAGCTCAGACAGGTGTTTGCGAGAATTTCTTTTATTTTTTGGCAAGGTGTTTTTCTAACAGCGGTTCTGATTCTTGAATCGATATATCTTGGTAATAATATTTGACGATTTCATCATAGTTTTTTCCTTCTAGAGCCATACCATTCGCTCCATATTGGCTCATCCCGACGCCGTGGCCCCAGCCTTTTGTTTGAATAATTACTTCATTGCCCTGTCTTTGCCATTGGAAATCAGAGGAGTCTAAGCCTAAGCTTTCTCTAACCTCTCTACCCGATTTTTCTTTGCCATTAATATTTACAGAGGCAACTCGGCCAGTTTCTGTCCGCGATAAGATTGTGCCGACCGTTCCGTCATCTGGCAATGTTACTTGTAGCTTTGCTTCAAAGTCCGTTACCGGCATTCTTGTTTCTCCTGTAAAACGTGGTGAAGCTTGATCCCACGGGCTTGCTACACTTTTTAAATAAGGTGTCTCATATTTGTAGTAATCCTCAGAGTTCTCGGTATAGCCGTTACTCGTAGAGAAAAATTGGGCCGAGATCGGTTGCTCATTATACGTTAAAATTTCTCCCTTTGTTGATAGGACTGCCTCTTTGACCTTCGCATAGTTCTGCTCATAATCTTTTCCCCATTTTTCCTTTAGCTGTGCTTCGTCCTTATACACTTGATAGTCGGTCGTATCGGTCACATGTGCTCCATTTGGTACTTCTAAGTTTTCTTGATTCAATAAGTATTGTAAAACAAAGGTACGAGCAGCTAACGCCTGTGCTTTTAAAGCCTCTAATTCAAAAGATGCATGCATTTCAGAACCAACAACCCCGATGACATATTCTTCTAATGGGATTTCATCAACCTCAGAGGTGGCACTTCTATAAACAGCGACATGGACATCTTCTTCACTTTGATAATCATTCGTTTCACTGTTATATGAGGTTGTTTCTGGTTCAGCTTGTAAGTTGTTTAATGCTTCATTTGAGGAATTTGACCCTCCTAAAACAAGCATCGTTGGTACTAAAAGAACCGCCACACAAAAAATAATTCCCACAATCATTAAGCGTCTCATTCATTAGCTCCTTTATTTGTTATCTCTCTACAAAAACTATATGTAGTACGAGGAAAAGATAGAACATGATTTAGTAGATTTGCCAGACGATTCTATATGTATGGAAAAATAACGTTTTTCTTGGCACCTGGTCACAAAATAAGTCGATGCTTGACCTCATTTAGCACTCTAACAGCTTAACCAGGAACAGCACATGTAAAACCGGAAATAATCAAATTAATAGGATTCGCTTAAATGAAAGAGTCAATTTTAATTAAACGTTTCATTAAATAGCAAAAAACCATCACTTCGCTTCATGATTCATGAAATCTAAGAGATGGTTTTATTTGAATAATCATCTGGAGACAAAAGCTCTCTCCATGTAATGAGCTTACGACATGATTTACACTAAATTTGTTTTCGCTTCAGCCGTTTGAGTAACGTCCTCTGTAGTCATAGCTTCATCGTTATAACGCTCAACTTTAGCACCGATACCTTGAAGTTTACCTGTTAAATCAACATAACCACGATCGATATGTTTTAACTCGGTTACACGCGTAACACCGTCCGCTACAAGTCCTGCAATGACTAAGGCAGCACCTGCACGTAAATCTGTCGCGGCCACTTCTGCACCTTGTAAAGAGTTCGGACCGGAGATAATCGCAGCACGGCCTTCAATTTTAATATTACCATTCATACGACGGAATTCTTCTACATGCATAAAACGGTTTTCAAATACGGTTTCCGTAATAACGCCCGTACCTTCTGCTCTTAGTAATAAAGCCATCATTTGTGCTTGCATGTCTGTTGGGAATCCTGGGTGTGGCATTGTTTTTAAATCAACAGATTTCAGCTTCTTAGGTCCAATAACACGTAGGCCTGTCGGCTCTTCAATGATTTCTACACCCATTTCCTGCATTTTAGCAATAAGTGGACGTAAGTGCTCACTTACCGCACCCTCCACTAATACATTTCCTTCTGTAATCGCTGCAGCCACCATAAATGTTCCTGCTTCAATACGATCTGGAATAACCGTATGCTCCGCACCATCTAAAGCGTCTACACCTTCAATGCGGATTACACCTGTACCAGCTCCACGTACTTTGGCTCCCATGGAATTTAAATAGTTAGCCAAACAAACAATTTCAGGCTCTTCTGCTGCATTTTCTAAAATCGTTGTACCTTCAGCTAATGCTGCCGCCATCATAATGTTTTCCGTTGCTCCAACACTTGGGAAATCTAAATAGATTTTTGTCCCTTGAAGACGTCCATCAATACGAGCTTCAATAAAGCCATTCCCAATCTCTACTACTGCTCCCATTGCCTCAAAGCCTTTTAAATGCTGATCAATCGGTCTTGAGCCGATCGCACATCCACCAGGTAATGCGATACGTGCTTTACCAACACGCGCTAAAAGTGGACCCATTACCAAGAATGATGCACGCATTTTACGAACGTATTCAAACGGTGCCTCCGTTTTTAACGCTTTTTCTGCATTCACTTTAAAAGTGCCATCTTTGTAATCAACATCAATATTCAAATTACGTAAAACTTCTTGCATAGTGTATACATCAGCCAATGAAGGCACATCATAAATATGGCTCGTGCCGCGGCCAGCTAAAATCGATGCAGCAATCACAGGTAGCACTGCGTTTTTAGCACCAGAAACTTTTACTGTGCCATTTAACTTGTTGCCACCGTGGACAATAATTTTTTCCAACGTATTCCCCTCCGCGTCTAGAAATTATGGTCTCTTCTATATTATCAATATTCAGTCGTAATAATAGGCGTTCCTATTGTCACTGTCGTCCTAGAGCCCAATCCTTCTTCTTGTCTAATGGCTAGCTGTAAATTCATGTCCTGATTGTTCGTAGTAATGGCTTGGTCCCAGTCCTTTAAATAGCCTGAAAAGGAGACAAAAGACTCTTCTTGCAAGGCTTCTACCGTTTCAGCATGTAAAGTTTGGAGTAAGTCATTGGCTACATCAGGTAACGGCTTTCCATTTTCAAAAGAAATTGAGTTCTGACTTGATTTAATTTGTGTATAAACAGTTGCTTCATTTAATGAGAAAAAATCAATTCGTTTGTCTAAAAGCGGTTCTAGTTGCTTAGATGAAAGAGTATGTGCGTAGGATCCTTGAAGTGTATATGTGTGCGAAAGTTGGTTTTGTCCTTGCTGCGGATAAGCAAATAACGAAATCGTTTCTTGCATGTCCGTATCAGGAACTTGATGAGTTAACACAGCTTTCCATTCTTGCTCGGATGTATCAAAAGCTGTTAGTTCCCATCCATCTAACTCTTTGCTCACGATATGTACATGTTGTTCAAAAGCTCCTCGGTCCAAAATAATGCCCTGTTCATCTCTAATTAAAAACTGCCACTCATCAATGTCCCAATTTTTCTCTTCGGCTAATTCCAGTAAATCATTAGCAGCTTGAACATTGGAATGACCCCCTAAAGAATTCGCAAATTGTACAGCTACGAGCCCTAAAAGAAGTACCACAACAAACCAAATTTTCCCCATTTCCATTTTTGCTTCCCCTCTCCTTAATAACTCTTACTAACATTTTTACCAAGTAGGGAGTGAGCATACATGGAAGTTGTAGTCACTTTTCGACATCTTCATCAGGTCTAAAACTTACAGATTAAACCATTTTTCTTAAAATAAATATCTTAGCATTTGTGATGATTGATAATAGCTTAGGAAAAATTCAGTTAACAAATGGGCAAGTGCAAATGTAAGAAGAACTTGTAATACTTTCGCTCTCGTCCCTTTTGGGTCTCGCAAAAATACATCGAAACGCACGGCTTGCAACGCCCACCATGTGATACCTAAAAACAACACATTCACAAAAATATGGATAAGTGCCTGTTGCCCAAAATCATCAAACATGGTATTAACTCCCTTTTCTACTAAATCAATCAAAATTCGACAAAAATCAGCCGATTGGCTTGTCAGGATTGTTTTCATTTAAACAATCCAACTCTCATAATAACGTATCTGTTCCAAAAAATCTATAGAACAAATATGGAATTATATAGTTGTACAGACCTATTTTTTTGTTAAATGTGACAATATCAAGAACGATAAGGCTCATATACATATAGTGACTGCATCACTTTTAACTATGTACCCAGAAAACGTTACATTTAATCATCAAAATTAAATTGGGCTACTATATTAACGAAATGAAATGGGGAAAAGTTTCATTTTGGAATGAATTTGAGGAGCTGCTTTGTTGAGATAATCACTCTTTTGGCTTTCTTATCTTCACATTAACCGCCTCTTTGTGCAGATAATCGTCCTTTTGGCTTTCGTATCTTCACATTAACTGCCTCTTTGTGTAGATAATCGCACTTTTGACTTTCTTATCTTCACATTAACTGTCTCTTTGTGCAGATAATCGTCCTTTTGGCTTTTGTATCTTCACATTAACTGCCTCTTTGTGCAGATAATCATCCTTTTAGCTTTCTTATCTTCACATTAACCGCCTCTTTGTGCAGATAATCGCACTTTTGGCTTTCGTATCTTCACATTAACTGCCTCTTTTTGCAGATAATCATCCTTTTAGCTTTCTTATCTTCACATTAACTGTCTCTTTGTGCAGATAATCGCACTTTTGGCTTTCGTATCTTCACATTAACTGCCTCCTTGTGCAGATAATCGTCCTTTTAGCTTTCGTATCTTCACATTAACTGTCTCTTTGTGCAGATAATCGCACTTTTGGCTTTCTTATCTTCACATTAACTGCCTCTTTTTGCAGATAATCGCACTTTTGGCTTTCTTATCTTCACATTAACTGCCTCTTTTTGCAGATAATCGTCCTTTTGGCTTTCTTATCTTCACATTAACTGCCTCTTTTTGCAGATAATCGCACTTTTGGCTTTCGTATCTTCACATTAACCGCCTCTTTGTGCAGATAATCATCCTTTTGGCTTTTATATCTGCTTATTTATCCACATTACCCTATTACCACATTACCCCTCCCGCCTCTCCACACACCGAAATCACACTCGCCACCCTCTCTCAACTACCGTAATAAACCAAAAAAACAGCTCATCCACATATGGGATAAGCTGTTTTAATTAAAATTTTATTGACCAGATACGTCAAGGCGGTTCATAGCACGTTGCAGTGATAATTGAGCTCTTTTGGAGTCAATTTGGTCTTGGCGGATTTCCCCAAGACGTTGCTCAGCACGTTCCTTCGCTTGTTTTGCACGGTCAACATCGATATCTGAAGGCAATTCTGCCGCTTCTGCTAAAATCGTTACTTGGTCAGGGCGAACTTCAATAAATCCACCACTTACCGCAACCTTTTCAACAGAGGAGCCTTTCTTCAAGCGTACAGCTCCGACAGTTAGTGGAGCGACTAATGGAATGTGTTTTGGTAAAATACCGAGCTCGCCGTCAACCGTACGAACACTTACCATATCTACATCGCCATCATACACTTTGCCATCAGGAGTTACGACATTCACATTAACAGTTGGCATGTAAAACCCTCCTCAATAGCAATACGGGTTTTGATAAACTTTTCTACTAAAAGTTCATCTTATTTGTAAGGAAAGCTAGTTGTGACTTGCACCACTAGCTCCCATAGAGACCACCGAAGCGGTCATGTATCACACTACACGGAAACCAATGAGCATTAAGCCATTTGTTTCGCTTTTTCTACTACCTCTTCAATACGACCAACAAGACGGAATGCATCTTCAGGAAGGTCATCATACTTACCTTCTAAGATTTCCTTGAAGCCTTTTACCGTTTCTTTAACAGGTACATAAGAACCTTTTTGACCAGTAAATTGCTCAGCTACGTGGAAGTTTTGCGATAAGAAGAATTGAATACGACGAGCACGTGCTACGATCATTTTCTCCTCTTCAGAAAGCTCATCCATACCAAGGATCGCAATGATATCTTGAAGTTCGTTATACTTTTGAAGTGTTTGCTGAACTTGACGAGCGATTGCATAATGCTCTTCTCCTACAACCTCTGGAGAAAGGGCACGTGATGTAGATGCTAATGGATCCACGGCTGGGTAGATACCCATCTCAGATAACTTACGCTCTAAGTTTGTTGTTGCATCTAAGTGAGCGAAAGTTGTTGCTGGTGCTGGATCTGTATAGTCATCGGCCGGTACATAAATTGCTTGGATTGATGTAACAGAACCAACTTTAGTTGACGTAATACGCTCTTGTAATTGACCCATTTCCGTAGCAAGTGTTGGTTGGTAACCAACGGCAGATGGCATACGACCAAGAAGGGCGGAAACTTCGGAACCTGCTTGTGTGAAACGGAAGATGTTATCAATGAATAAAAGAACGTCTTGTCCATCTTTATCACGGAAGTGCTCAGCCATTGTTAATCCAGAAAGAGCAACACGCATACGCGCACCAGGTGGCTCGTTCATTTGACCGAATACCATAGCTGTTTTCTTAATAACGCCTGAATCTGTCATCTCGTGGAATAAGTCATTACCTTCACGAGTACGCTCACCAACACCGGCGAATACAGAGATACCACCGTGCTCTTGAGCGATGTTATTGATAAGTTCTTGGATAAGAACGGTTTTACCTACACCCGCTCCTCCGAATAGACCGATTTTACCACCTTTGATATAAGGAGCTAATAAGTCTACAACTTTAATTCCTGTTTCAAGAATTTCTTTACCTGTAGATAGCTCGTCAAACTTAGGTGCTTCACGGTGAATTGGAGAACGCGGTACATCTGCTGCAACTGGACCCGCTAAGTCAATTGCTTCTCCTAATACGTTAAAGACACGACCGAGTGTCGCTTCTCCAACTGGTACGGAGATCGCGTCGCCTGTATCAACAGCTTCTGTACCACGAACAAGTCCGTCTGTAGAAGACATCGCAACAGTACGTACAGTATCATCACCGAGGTGAATGGCTACTTCTAATGTTACATTAACGTCAACTGCATTTTTATCCGCGCCTCTTTGTTCAACGCGTAATGCATTATTGAGTTCAGGTAACTGTCCGCTGTTAAACTTTACGTCAACAACTGGACCCATTACTTGAGTAATGCGACCTGTATTCATTTTTTTCCCTCCTATTTGGCTATCAACTACTTTATCGACAAAGTAGTGTTGTCCGTATCATTCCATTGAATTTGTTTGCTACTCTAACGCAGCTGCTCCGCCGACGATTTCGGTAATCTCTTGCGTAATCGCAGCTTGTCGTAAACGGTTAAATGTTAATGTCAAGTCATCAATTAAACCTGAAGCATTATCAGTGGCTGCACTCATCGCAGTCATACGAGCACCGAACTCACTTGCCTTTGCATCAAGTAATGCACCGTAAATTAAGCTTTCTGCGTATTGTGGAAGTAATGTTTCCAAAATGACAGATTCAGATGGCTCATAGATATACTCACTACTTGCTCCTGCACTTTCCTTTGCAGCCATGTCTGTTAAAGGAAGTAGCTTTTTCTCGGTAACATCTTGTTTGATTGGATTGACAAAGTGGTTATACCATACATATAACTCATCAAAAATGCCGTCTGCAAACATTTCAACAGTTGTACGGGCTACATTTTTAATATCATTAAATTCAGGTTGATCAGGTAAACCGATTAATTCCTGAACGATTGGAAGATTACGTTTTTTGAACAAGTCACGTCCGATACGACCCATCACAATAATCGCATATTCATCCTGTGATTGATGACGAGATTCAATTGTTTTAATTAAATCACGTACCAAGTTACTGTTATAACCACCAGCAAGACCTGTATCAGAAGTCATTACTACATAACCAGTTTTTTTCACGGGACGAGATTCAAGCATCGGGTGTGAAACTTCTGTGTTAGAAGAAGCAATCCCTTCTACCACCTCACGAATTTTATCCGTATAAGGTTGGAATGCTTGAGCTTTGCTTTGAGCACGGTTTAGCTTAGCCGCCGAAACCATTTGCATCGCCTTCGTAATTTGTTTCGTCTTTTTTGTAGACGTAATACGAGCTTTTATATCACGTAATGAAGCCACTTGTTTCACCACCTTTAAAGAAAACTCGCGGAATGGCAAGCCTTGAAAAGGCGAAGTCAGAAGCTTAGTTGCACTTATACTTCACACCTCAAAATCTTTACCACGTCGACAGGCTTCCTTGCTAAAATTTTATACTTCCTAACGTGCTTGAAAAACTATACATTCAAACGCACATGCACGTGAACGCAAAACTTTTGTAATAGAAACGAGGTCTAAAGACTTTTTACACAGGAGCAACCCATTGCTTAGATCACCCTCACAACTTTAGATCCTACGTCCTAATTACTTGCTAACCGTAAAGCCTTTTTTGAACTCTTCGATTGCTGCTACTAAGTCAGCATCCTCAGGCAAGGCACCTGTTGAACGGATATGGTCGAATAATTCTTTCTTGTTATGCTCGATGAATGTGAACAATTCTGATTCAAAGCGAAGAACATCTGCAACTGGAACATCATCCAAGAAGCCTTTTGTTAATGCATAAAGAATCACAACTTGTTTTTCAACAGAAAGTGGCTTGTGTAAGTCTTGTTTTAAAATCTCAACTGTACGTTGACCACGGTTAAGCTTCGCTTGTGTTGCTTTATCTAAATCTGAACCAAATTGAGAGAATGCTTCTAGCTCACGGTAAGCAGCTAAGTCTAGACGTAGTGTACCGGCAACTTTTTTCATTGCTTTAATTTGGGCAGAACCACCAACACGAGATACCGATAAACCTGCGTTAACGGCAGGACGGACACCGGAGTGGAATAAGTCAGATTGTAAGAAAATTTGTCCATCTGTAATGGAAATTACGTTTGTTGGAATGTAAGCAGATACATCACCAGCTTGTGTTTCAATGAAAGGTAAAGCTGTGATTGAACCGCCACCTAAATCGTCATTTAATTTAGCTGCACGCTCTAATAAACGAGAGTGTAGGTAGAATACATCCCCTGGGAATGCCTCACGACCTGGAGGACGACGAAGTAATAATGAAAGCTCACGATAAGCAGAAGCTTGTTTTGTTAAATCATCATAAATAACTAAAACGTGCTTTCCGTTGTACATGAACTCCTCACCCATTGTTACCCCAGCATAAGGAGCTAAGAATAACATTGGAGCTGGATCTGCAGCTCCTGCTGATACAACGATTGTGTAATCTAGTGCACCTTTTTGACGAAGTGTTTCAACTACACCTGCAACGGTTGATTCTTTTTGACCAATCGCTACATAGATACAGATCATATCTTGGTCAGCTTGGTTAAGAATCGTATCAATCGCAATCGCTGTTTTACCAGTTTGACGGTCACCGATAATCAACTCACGTTGTCCACGACCAATTGGTACCATAGCATCAATTGATTTAATACCTGTTTGTAGTGGTTCGTGTACAGATTTACGAGCCATTACTCCCGGAGCTTGTGCTTCGATTGGACGAGACTTAATTGTGTTAACAGGACCTAAACCGTCAATAGGTTGTCCTAAAGAGTTAACAACACGTCCTAATAATTGTTCCCCTACCGGAACCTCCATGATACGGCCTGTACGTTTTACTTCGTCACCTTCACGGATGTCTCTGTAAGGTCCTAAAATGATAATCCCGATATTATTTTCCTCAAGGTTCTGAGCCATTCCCATTACACCATTTGAGAACTCAAGCAATTCTCCTGCCATTACGTTCTCAAGGCCATGAGCAAGTGCGATACCATCACCGACACGGATAACTGTACCCACATCTTGTACTTGAACATCAGATTCAAAATTCTCAATCTGCTGTTTAATTAGAGAGCTAATTTCCTCTGGTTTGATGCTCATATCATTCACCCCTATCTTCTACTAGCGTGTTCCCGTTACCAATTGACGCTCTAAGCGATTAAGCTGTGCTTTTACGCTTCCGTCAAAAATACGGTCACCAATACGAATTTTCAAGCCACCTAAAAGGTCAGCATTTACTACGTTATGAATTAATAGCTGAGCTTTGCCTACTTTAATCGCAAAAACTTGGGCTATTTGTGATTTTTCTTCTTCTGTTAAAGCTTTCGCTGAGTAAACCGTTGCCTCAGCAATATTTTGTGCTTCATATGATAAAGCAACAAATTTATCAATCATTGGAACGAGAATGTCCGTACGCTTACGGTCTACAAGTAAACGAAGCGTATTCACAACTTCTAGACTTAAAGTCCCTTGAAAGCTTGATTGAATAAACTGTTGTTTTTGCTCCTTAGTAAACTTAGGGTTTGCTAAGTATTTAGCAAATGCAGGTGTTGTTTTCAAAACTTCCTTCATTGCTTTTAGCTCTTCAACAGCTTGGTTCAAAGTTCCTTTTCCTCTTGCTGCTTGAAAAAGGGCACTTGCATAACGATTCGCTACAGCTACATTACTCATAGCTTACCGCCTACCTCTTTAATGTACTCTTGTACAAGCTTGTCTTGTTCTTCTGCATTAAGTTCTTTTTCAATCACTTTCGTTGCAATTAGAACAGAAAGACTTGCTACTTGCTCACGAAGCTCAGAAACAGCGTGTTCTTTTTCACGTTGAATTTCTGCTAAAGCTGCGTCCTTAATGCGCTCGGCATTAACTCGAGCTTGCTCTAAGATCTCTTGACCTTGTTGCTCGCTAAGCTTTTTCGCATTTTGAACAATTTCATGTGCTTCCGTTCGAGCATCTTCTAATGCTTTCACTTGATCTTTAATATATTGCTCTGCCTCTTTACTTCTTGCTTCAGCGCCTTCAATTTGGTCATTAACCATTTGCTCACGCTTTTCCATAATGCCAAGAAGTGGCTTTAAAGCGAATTTACTTAATAAAGCAAGTAATGTTAGGAAAGCTACTAATTGAAAAAGAATAGAGCCTACCGGCACGACAAAACCAAATAGTTCTACTGTCATTGTCCTTCACTCCTTTCATGGATGTGAGAATTTCTTCAAAATCTTCTATGTTTCAATACTACTAAAAGCGGTTATAAAATACATAAATAACTGTTAAAGCTTACACAAGCAATGGCGCAGCCCCATTATGGATGCTGGCGCCATTAACAAGTGCAATAATTGCGTCGCATAAACGACAAGATTAAGCGTTACCCATGATTAGGAAGCCCATAACGATCGCGATGATTGGCACGGCTTCTGCAAGAGGTACCCCAATGAACATTAATGTTTGTAATGTACCTTTAAGTTCTGGTTGACGAGTTACTCCCTCGATAGTTGCTTTTACAATGATAGCTACGGCGATTGCTCCCCCGACAGCTGCTAAACCTGCAACAATTGCTGCTCCTAATAAACCCATGATAAATTTCCTCCCTATAGTTAAAAAGATATTTTATAATTTTTGCTCTTTATGAGCGTTGTACCAAATAATTAGTGTGCCTCAACTTTGTGAGCCATATAAACCATTGCGAGCATCGCAAAAATGTACGCTTGCAATGAACCAATAAACATACCAAATGCTTGCCAGATAACGGTTGGCAAGAATGCACCAAATGCACCAAACAAGCCTGATGAACCTAATCCAACGAGTAGAACCATTAAAAGTTCCTTCGCATATACGTTACCGAATAGACGCATACCTAATGTTAACGTATTAGCAAACTCCTCAATAATTTTAAATGGAAGTAAGAACCAGACTGGTCGAACATAGTCTTTCAAGTATTCTCCCACTCCACGGATTTTAATTCCATAGTAATGTGTAAGAATGATAACTAAGGCTGCCATTGTTAAAGTCAGGGCTGGATCGGATGTAGGTGATTTCCACCATACTTCATGTGTATCCTTATTATAAATTTCAAAAGGAATCCCGAGTAGGTTCGCCACAAAAACATAGAATAACAGTGTAAATGCTAGTGCGATAAATTGACCACCGACTTTCCAACTCATATTCGCTTTAATAATTCCGCGAACAAAGTCGACAACCCATTCTAGGAAGTTTTGCATACCTGATGGCTTCATGGACAAGTTTCTTGTTCCAATAAAAGCAATCAAGAAAACAATAATACAGGTCACAGTTGTCATTAATACGGTAGACATATTGAAATCAAGGCCCATTATGTTTCTCATAGGCTGAATATGTGCCAACATTTCCATCTTTATTTCACCTCTTTCTGCCACTTTGAGTTAGTGTATCCACAAATATAATGACATAAATCAGGGAAATCCCTGCAATGACCGAGTATAAATTCACTTCATCAGGAAATTGCATTGCGATATACAGTGCAAGAATGACAAGTGAGATGCGTATTAGATAGGTCAAACCAGCGAACAGAACTTGCAATTGACCGCCTTGAAATGACTTATCGGTAATACGACCAATGAGAGAAGTTTTTTGGAAAATCGTTAAAAGATTAAGATAACTAACCAAAAAACCTAATGATAAACCGAGGAATATTTCCGGAATTGGTGTTACGACATAACAGACAGCGAATCCAACCATAGCAATCAGAAAGATGACTGTATATTGCTTCATTTTACTACGAAAAGAAATCATCACTAATCTCCTAAATAAGGTTGAATGGTTTTAAACACTGCATAAAACGCAACACCTAGCCATGTAAATAATGAGATAATTAAAAAGAGCGGCTGTGAGTCGAATCGGTCATCTAACCACATTCCTATAAAAACACCAGCTAGCGTGCAAACCACAATGTATGTCGAAATGATTGATACAAGTGCCATTGCTCTAAAAGGACTCTTTTCAGGATTCGACATTTGCGTCTCCCTTCTAACTCTTATCAGGCTTGTCCAAGGTCTTACTTTGTCTAGATATGTAACCCTTATCATCACATTATATCCTTTGTAATCGTACAATAGGGAAAACCAAGTGTCAATTGGTTTTCCCATGAAAAAATTGGAGAATTTCAAGCAGGGTCGAAAGTTCACATTTCCGACAAAAAAATAAATGACTGGATCAATTTTATCCTACTTATTCGTTCCAGTCTTTTCTATTAATATAGTCTATCTTTCCCATCCTTATGCGAACGAGCCAAAATAAGTTTCTCCCCTGCTCAATTGTTTATTTTGTGCTAATAATGTGAACAAACTTTGACAAGGCTCGCAATTGTAGGATTTGGGGATATTAGTGTGGAGTGAAGGTGGGAGTTGAGTTGTTGGGGAGAAGGCGGTGAGGCGGTTGTTGAGTTGTCGAGGAAGAGGCGGTGGATGGTGGGAGGTGAGAAGACGGGGCGGGTTGGCAGCAGGGACGGGTTGACGAGGCGAGACGACGACCTCCTGTTATGTTTGATAGGCTGAGTAATTGTGCAGATACCACTCCCTTTTGCTCTTGTATCTTCACATTAACTCTCTTTTTGTGCAGATAGCACTCGCTTTTGCTCTCGTATCTTCACATTAACTCTCTTTTTGTGCAGATAGCACTCGCTTTTGCTCTCGTATCTTCACATTAACTCTCTCTTTGTGTAGATACTGATCGTTTTTGATCTCGTATCTTCACATTAATCCTCTTTTTGTGCAGATAGCACTCGCTTTTGCTCTCGTATCTTCACATTAACTCTCTTTTTGTGCAGATACCACTCCCTTTTGCTCTCGTATCTTCACATTAATCCTCTTTTTGTGCAGATACTGATCGTTTTTAACAACGTATCTTCACATTCAGCCCCTATTTGTGCAGATACTCTCCACCCTTCTGCCCGTATCTTCACATTAAACACAACTTCCCCCCTAATCAGCTTCACTTCCATAATTCCCACTGACTCACATTACATGCACGCGCTACTCTTCGTCTGTACCTTGGCTTTTAGGTGGGAGCTCAGCACCTATCAAGATCCAGGCTTCGACCGCATCTTCCCTTCCTTCTTGTTTGGCATAAACAAGTGCCTTATAGATGCCATCCTCAAGGTCAATATCATGGATTTCTCCACCGACCATACCTCTCCCTAAATCATATTGAACATCTAAATAGGTTAAAAATTGAAACGTATCTGGGTCATATACAGCAATCCCTACTTCTTCCGCTCCTCCAGGTAAATAAAGCTCATAGCGATAGCTATCCACCTTATCACCGTGTCCAAAGTGAAACGACATCAGGCGGGGATAATCAGGTTCTTCGATAAAAAAGACAAAAGGAACCGAAACCTTATCTGTCCCACCTTCAATGAAAATATCACCGTGATGTAAACCTTCCGCGAGCACACTAGGCATTAAGTCTACAGAAAGCTCAATTTCTTTTTTTTCACCTGGTGCAATCGTCGTTGCATAAGGCACTTTCCATTGGATACCATCTGGCACATCAAAAGGGGGTATAACATGATACGTTCGAGCAACATCATCTTGATTGTCTATTGTGAAACGAAGGGTTCTTTTCTCACGTAAATCATCTTTGGTCCACTTCCCAAATGTTAAAGCAGCCGGATAGACAAGTGTTTTCGCAGCAACAGCTTTATCAACTTGAATTCGCCCAGCCCCTTGTTCGTGCGGGAAATAGGGTTCACCTTCTTGTGTATATAGTTTTTTCGATGTATTCATAAGAGCAGCCTTCACTTGCTCTGGATTCCAATCCGGATGAGCTTGCAAAATAAGAGCAGCCGCTCCAGCAACATGTGGCGATGACATACTCGTTCCATTTAAACTAAGATAACCTCTCGGAATTGTACTATTAATCGAAACTCCCGGAGCGACCAAGTCAGGCTTAACCTCCCAAGAGTGAGTCACAGGACCTCTTGAACTAAATGGAGCAATGAAATCCTGTTCTTTTCGATAAACCGTTCTTACGTGTAAATCTTCCTTTTTCTTCTTTTCCATATGCTGCAAAAGCCATTCCCCATCCTCTTTCGAGACACTAACCGCTGGTATTTTTACACCACCTTCTATCGCTCCAACAAAACTACCAGATAAATTGTTATAAATGATAACAGCTTCTGCACCCGACGCATGTGCGGCTAACACTTTTTCATTAAAAGGAATGAGTCCACGTTTTATTAAAGCAATTTTTCCTTCAGCTTCAATTTCAGCAAACTCCTCTTTCGTTCCATATCCTACTTCTACTAACGGCAAGTCTCGCATAATGTTCCAAGGTAATGCCCCACCCATCGGTAGTAAAGTTAACTCTTTCGTCTCTCCTGCAAGCGTAATATATGGTGTTTTAATTGGTGGTGCAGACGCACCCACTGAAATCGCCTTGGATGAAGTGCCCGGAGAACCGACTGTCCACATTTTCGGACCACTATTTCCATTCGAAGTCACCGCGACAACCCCAGCTTCCACCGCTTTATCCAAAGCAATACTCGTTGGCCAGTCAGGACCATTTACTGTATTTCCAAGCGACAAATTTATGACATCAACCCCATCTTCTACAGCTCTTTCAATTGCCTCAATCACTTGCTCTGTTGTCCCTTGACCACCAGGCCCAAGGGCACGATATACATACAATTCCGCTTCAGGAGCAACCCCTTTTAAAGAACCATTAGCCGCAATAATTCCTGATACATGGGTACCATGTAAAGTGGGGACACCTTGATTCGGCTGAGTTTCCATCGGATCAGAATCATCATCAACTACATCATAACCACCACGATAATTAATTTGCAGATCCGGATGACGATAATCAATCCCCGTATCAATAACGGCAACTTTGACACCTTTTCCCGTTAAATGAGTGCCATGAAAACCCATTCTATCAAGGTGACCTGCCCCTATAAAAGGCACGCTTGTTTCAATATTCGCTTCAAAATAGGCTAAACGATCCACTCGTTCAATGGCTTCGATTTCTTCTAATTTTCCTAGCTCTCTTTTAGGCAATTCCATCGTAAAGCCATGATAAAGGGTGGTGAACTTTTTTCGAATCACTGCCTCAGGAACTTGGTCCTTAATCTCTTGAATGAGCTCATTCATATCACCTTTCGCCGTTACTATTACAATTTCCTTACGGTCTAAATCTTCATCGTCCTCTGAGAAAACAGGGCGTAATGGATATTGAGTACTGTCTCTATTCGTTTGAATATGTATGTCAAATTCGGTTTCCTTTATTTCATTAGCAAAAACCACTTCTAAGCTAGATAGCGACTGAATGCAAAGGACCACTACTAACATTGATAAAATTCGCTGCTTCAAGAATATCATCCCTTCTCCCTACCTTTTATTTGCCATCGTTCATCATGATTGTTTTAGTATGGAAATAAACCCATAGAAACATGTATGAAAAAATGTCAGAATTACTATGAATATCAACAAAAAACAGCCAGTATAACTGACTGCCACAATGATTATATAAGCAAGGTATTACTTAATGTCATCAATGGAAATATGTGTAATTTATTCACTTTACTCAATCTTTTTTACCTATGAGACAAATGAGTCACTATAAACAATGATAGCTCCCATCTATTTTAATGGCTCTTCAACTCATAATCTCCGCACCAATTTTGATGCTACGATTACGAAATGAGACACTTACGATTAATAATCAACTCTGTAAAGGCACGTTATCACGACACCTGTTTTCTCACCATAATCTTCAGTTGTAGATAAACCCGTTTTTTCACTACTACCACTCTGCCTCTTACCTCTCCTGTTGTAGATAAACCCGTTTATTTACCACTACCACCTTGCCTCTGTCCTCTCCTGTCGTTATTAATCTATCGTCTCCCCTAAATATATCCAGGTAACCACGTTTTTTAACCAAAACCCACTGATACGATGTTAAATCTCAAATCCAAAATACCGCCAATGTCACCAAAATTTTTAGATTGAATCCCTCTATAAAAATCAAAAGGAAAACCCACTGAGTTCAAAAGTGACTCAAGTGGGTTTAGATCCATGATTTATTTTGTACCGAATAAACGGTCACCAGCATCACCTAGACCAGGAACAATATAGCCGTGGTCATTTAACTTCTCATCTAATGCTGCTAAATAAATGTCAACGTCAGGATGTGCTTTTTGTGTCTCGGCAACACCTTCAGGAGCCGCTACAAGGCACATTAATTTAATTTGCTTAGCACCGCGTTTTTTCAAACTATTGATTGCTTCAATTGCCGAACCGCCTGTTGCTAGCATTGGGTCAATTACAATAAATTCGCGTTCTTCCACATCATTAGGAAGCTTCACATAATACTCAACTGGTTTTAGCGTTTCAGGGTCACGGTATAAACCAACATGACCAACTTTTGCTGCAGGAATCATGCGTAAAATTCCGTCCGTCATCCCAAGCCCCGCACGTAAAATAGGTACTAAACCAAGCTTTTTACCAGCAATGATTTTTGACTTTGCCTTTGCAACTGGTGTCTCAACCGTCACCTCTTGTAAAGGTAATTCACGCGTAATCTCAAAAGCCATTAAGCCAGAAACCTCGTCCACAAGCTCGCGGAACTCTTTAGTACCAGTTTCTTTATCGCGGATATACGTCAATTTATGTTGGATAAGCGGGTGGTCAAACACATATACTTTACTCATTTTATTAACTCCTTTTTTCTTCGTACCTAGACGAAGCTCATTTGAGCAATTCTCCTTGATGAATTTTACCGAAAAAACTCGATTGATACAAGCCCATATATGAGAATCTGGTTATTTTTTATTTAACAAAATAGTCTAAATAGAAAGGTTATATCATGTAACGCTGTTAATTATGCACCATTTCCACGATAAAAAATCTCACCCTCTATTCGTTAGGGTGAGATTCGTATGATTTACAATGCAGGATACATCGGGAATTTTGCTGTTAAAGAAGCAACGCGATTACGTATTTCTTCAAGCTTTTCTTCGTTTTCGATATTCTTTAATGTGAGGGCGATTAGCTCACCGATTTCATCCATCGCTGCTTCGTCAAGGCCACGTGAAGTCACAGCGGCGGTACCGATACGGATACCACTTGTTACGAATGGGCTTTTTGGATCGAATGGTATTGTGTTTTTATTCGTTGTAATGCCGACGCTATCTAAAGCATGCTCAGCAACCTTACCAGTTAAATCAAGTGATTGAAGGTCTAAAAGTAAAAGATGGTTGTCTGTTCCACCTGAAACAAGGTTAACCCCTTCGCTTTGTAACTTCTCTCCTAAACGCTTCGCATTCGTAATAACTTGTTGTGCATACTGCTTAAATTCTCCTGTTAAAACTTCACCAAAAGATACAGCCTTTGCAGAAATCACATGCATTAACGGTCCGCCTTGTATTCCTGGAAAAATCGATTTATCTATCTTTTTACCGAATTCTTCTTTACATAAAATCATTCCACCACGTGGTCCACGTAATGTTTTATGAGTAGTTGTTGTAACAAAATGCGCATGAGGAACTGGATTTTGATGAAGACCTGCAGCAACAAGGCCAGCAATATGTGCCATGTCTACCATTAAGAAAGCACCGACTTCATCGGCAATGTCACGGAATTTCGCAAAATCGATTTCACGAGGGTAAGCACTAGCACCCGCAACAATAAGTTTTGGCTTGTGTTCAATAGCCAGATTACGAACTACATCATAATCAATATAATGCGTTTCCTTGTCCACACCATATTCAACAAAATTATATTGAACACCACTAAAGTTAACAGGACTTCCATGTGTTAAATGACCACCATGAGATAAATTCATACCAAGTACCGTGTCACCTTGCTCTAGAATCGTAAAATAAACAGCCATATTCGCTTGAGCACCCGAGTGTGGTTGTACATTTACATATTCCGCACCGAAAATTTCCTTTGCACGGTCGCGGGCGATATCTTCGACGATGTCAACATATTCACAACCACCATAGTAACGACGTCCTGGATATCCTTCTGCATACTTGTTTGTTAATACAGAACCTTGTGCTTCCATAACCGCTTCACTGACAAAGTTCTCTGAAGCAATTAATTCAATCTTATCTCTTTGACGTCCCAGCTCTAATTGAATGGCTTCAAATACCTTTTGGTCTTGCTTTTTTAAGTTCTCCATCCTGTTACCCCTTTCGCTCCCATAAAATGATTCGGATTTGTGTAATTATTCTTGTTAATTCGATTTCATTCTACCATAAAAACAAGCACTTTTCCGTATTATATAATTAAATTAATGGAAAATCATTCATGTTCTACAGTTTGTTCATATACGGTCCTTACGCCCCCAATTAACTTTGGTCGGGTGATAGCCATCGTCACATGTGCGGAACCTAACACTTTTATCTCACTTCGAATCGGCACAACGACCTTTTTCAGATGCATACCAATGAACGTATCGCCTATGTCAAGGCCGCAGTCCGCTTGAATATCTTCCACTAAAACTGGATTCTTCATCTGACTGAAAGCGTAAGTAGCCATAGCCCCACCGGCTTTTCGAATCGGTATCGCCGAAACTGGCTCATAGCCTTTTTCTTCCGCTAATTCACGTTCAACCACTAAGGCACGATTGAGGTGCTCACAACATTGGAAGGCTAATTGAATCTTTTCTTTTTGAAGTGTTGAAAAAATGACAGCTGCTACATCTTGGGAACCACTTGTACCAATCCTCTCACCGAGTACCTCACTCGTCGAGCACCCAATAACCAGTAATGTTTTCTCCGTAAAAGGCTTAGCCAACTTTAAATCGTGAAGAAGTTGTTCCAAATCATGCCTCAATTGCTCCATGTTGATTTCCATAAGTTTAGAGGGCTCCTTTCAGTATTATTCTATAAGCCTTGCCGTATTTAAGAAGTTTTTATTGAGGGTGGGATAAAGGTTGAAGCTTAGAAGAGGAAGAGCAAAGGGCCCTTATGCTGCATTTTGGTTGCAAATAGGAACGTTTAACTTCGACCCTACCTTCATCGACATAATCTTAGTCTTTTGTTTGCGTGATCATGTCGACTAACCCTCTTTATCGACAGGTTCTTTGACTTTTTCACTCGTGATCATGTCGACTAACCCTCTTCATCGACAGGTTCTTTGACTTTTTCACTCGTGATCATGTCGACTAACCCTCTTTATCGACAGGTTCTTACCCTTTTTTTCTCATGATCATGTCGACTAACCCTCTTCATCGACAGGTTCTTACCCTTTTTTTCTCGTGATCATGTCGACTAACCCTCTTTATCGACAGGTTCTTACCCTTTTTTCTCGTGATCATGTCGACTAACCCTCTTTATCGACAGGTTCTTACCTTTTTTTTCTCATGATCATGTCGACTAACCCTCTTCATCGACAGGTTCTTTGACTTTTTCACTCGTGATCATGTCGACTAACCGTCTTTATCGACAGGTTCTTACCCTTTTTTTCTCATGATCATGTCGACTAACCGTCTTTATCGACAGGTTCTTACCCTTTTTTTCTCGTGATCATGTCAACTAACCCTCTTTATCGACAGGTTCTTACCCTTTTTTTCTCATGATCATGTCGACACTACCTCTCTACGACATAAGCCAACTTCTTTCACTTGCCGCCTGTCAAAACAGGCTATAAACTTCTACTTATTCCTTCTGTCGGCACACACTAACCGTTTTTCACCACCAAGATCCTGCTGCTTACTCTTGTTCTTTACCTTTTCTTATGAGCACTCACTAGGTACCTTTCTTTCCATGCATCGACTCTATTAGCATCGCTTCAAAAGTAATTTCATTAAAAAACTCCTTGAAACAACTCATAATAACCACCGCAAACCATGTCCGTTCGGTTCATAAATCTAGCTTATAGAAACTATCCAAGCAGCACCTCACCTTGAATCCCCTCAGCACTCGTAATTCGTAATTTTTCCGACACGATTCGCATGTCGTCCACCTTCAAATTCGGTTGCTAACCAAATTTTGACGATGTCTCTTGCTAAACCTGCTCCAATGACACGCTCTCCCATCGATAACATATTGGTATCATTGTGCTCTCTTGTTGCCCGTGCACTAAATGTATCATGTACGAGTGCACAGCGAATGCCTTTCACTTTGTTTGCCGCTATGGACATACCAATACCTGTTCCGCATATTAAGATACCGCGATCAAACTCACCAGCAGCTACTTTTTTGGCCACCGGTAAAGCGTAGTCAGGATAATCTACAGAAGTTTCGCAATTACAGCCAAAATCCTCAAAGTCCAGCTTTAATTCCTTTAATAAAGCTACAATTTCATTTTTTATATTTGTTCCACCATGATCCGATGCAATCGCAATTTTCATCATATACCTCCAATTGTTATCTTCATTGAATAAAAAAGAACCAACAAAACTAGTATAAACTAATCTTCCTGATTCTTCTCTTTGAAAGTTAATTAAATTGTAAACTTTTCAATCGTTGCCTTCAATCGTTTTGCTTGTTCCGCGAGGTTTTGTGCAGAGGAATAGATGCCTGTTAAAGCTTGGGCTTGGTGCTCAGTCATCGCACTGACCTCGGTTGAACCAGCGGATGTTTCTTCTGCAATCGCTGCAACCTCTTGAGATTCGGCATTTGTTTTTCGAATAGAATCCATCTGTTCATCTATCATACGCGTGATTTCTTGAATCACTTCTTCGACTTCTTTTACTGAGGCCTCTACTCCCATTATTGCTTGCGTTGTCAGCTTGCCTTTTTCCGCTTGATCATTGGCAACCTTCACTTGACTGCCAATTTGATTAACGACATTTTTCACTTCATCTTGAATCGTATGAATGAGTTTGGTAATGCCTTGGACGGCCTGGGCACTTTCGTCGGCTAGCTTTCGAACCTCATCCGCCACTACGGCAAAACCACGACCATGCTCTCCTGCCCTCGCTGCTTCAATCGAGGCATTTAACGCTAGTAAGTTTGTTTGTTCCGCTATATCGCCTACAAGTGAAATGATTTCTCCGACTTCCTTTGCTTGCTTTTCTAGCGTTGCAACCCCAGCTAATGACTGCTGATTATCGGCCGCTAGCTGATTGATGCCTTCCACCAACTCATCAATGACGGTTAAGCTTTCTGACAAGGAGTTCACCATTTTATTAGAGGATGAATGCGAATCGTTTGCTAATATTTGCACTTTTTCAGCAATCGTTGTCATATGCTCAATGGATGACACTGTATTTTGGATTGCTATCGCCGAATTTTCAGCGCCTTGAGAAATTTCTTGCATCGTCAAACCGATCTGTTCCCCACGATTTGCCGTTAACTCAGCTGAATTTGTAAGCTCCTTAACGTTTTCATTGGTCTGCTCAAAATTAAGCTCAATATCTCTCACCATCAAACGTAAACTCGTCAACATTTCATTATAAGCGACACCTAGAGCTCGCACTTCGTCATCCGACTTACTGAGCTTTACATCTTGAGATAAATCACCTGAAGCGGTTTGTCTAGCGGCCGATTCCATTTCCTTAATCGGTTTGGTTATATAACCAGCTGCAAAAAATGCTAAAACAGCACTCCAGAAAACTCCACTTAATAAAGTAAAACTAAGGACGGTTGTTTGTGACCAGCCAAGCCAAGTCATCAAATAACTATCTAAGATAAAAATAAAAATCGCACTAAATCCAAAGGTAATAACAGCTAGCGCACTTGCCCCAACTACTAGCTTTCTTCTTAAACTCCCACGATAACGCACCTTTTTTTCCATGACCCCTGTTCATTCCCCTCAACATGTACATGATTTGACCTTTTTTCCTGGCATGGCTCTTTATGACCATGGTCTTATCTATATTCTGCTGATTCTTGATGCTGAATGCGGATGGTTTTCACCAACTTTTTTTGTTTCTTCCCGGCATTAACGAGCAACTAGACGGATAACTAGTTGGATTCTTGATTGTCTTTTTTTATGAATTGCTCGATCAATTGTTCCATTTGAACAGCCGTTTTTTCATAAATGGAAGTTGGTGCACCAAATGGGTCAACAATATCCCCATTCTCTGAGACATAACGGGTTAAAGTTTCTACCTTATTGGCAACTGGATATTGCATAAGCAATTGTTGTTTGTGATTTTCCGTCATCGTCAAAACGACATCGGCCCAATCTAATAATTCAGCTGTGACGCCCTGGGCTTGATGTTTCTCTATGTCAGAAATACCGCGTTTTTTTAAAACATCTGTCGTTCCTTGTGAAGCTGGACTGCCCGGAAAAGCAAAAATACCAGCCGAACGAACCTCATAATGTACACCTGCTTTAGTTTTTAAAATCCATTCAGCAAGAGGACTCCGGCACGTATTACCCGTACATATAAACAGAATCTTTTTCTTTAGCATAAAATAACCACCTTTATCAACTAGGTCAAATGTTTCATTCGAACCTGTACATTTTATAGGTAGTCTGCCCTATTACTTCCTTGTTCAATATCTTACCACATCTTTTTAAGAAAAAAAGCAAAGTTTTTTAATAAATTTGACATATTTATGCAAATCGTCAAATTCATGAAATAGACCTATATTTCTCTCTGTTTTTTTCGAAATGGTAAGATGGTTAGGAATGTTGGAAGGATGTTAGAGGATCGAGACGAGTGTAGTCTCATGCCTATTCCCCTTACCAACTAGACAAACGTTACTCATCTTATCTTAGATTGGTTAAAGGGCTTGGTCAAATGCTGTAACGATCTTTTTTAATGAGGGAGATATAGATGAGGTTTTCAATCATGAGTTACGTTGAAGCGACTGAAGTGCGAATTGCTTTTTGTAGTTATGGAAGTAGAAGTCTTATTCCAAACATGATCAGGATACAGCCACCAAAAAAAACACCATAGGAACCTATCATATGCTTTAGTCTAGAACCAAGGATTAATCCTATCCATGCAAAAACCATACTGAATAGACCGATACATAACACAGTTAAAGCTGTTTTTGCACCAATCATTCCAAAGCTCAGGCCAGCCGAGAAGCTATCAAGGCTCACACTTAATGAAAAAACAATTAAGCCAAATCCAACTGGTTTAATCATCGCTTCTTCTTCACTTCTGAAGCTAGAATAAATCATCTGAATACCAATTAACAAAAGCAAGGCTCCACCAATATAGACCGTAATAACACCCAGCAGCGAGGACATCCATACTCCTGTAGCCATCCCTAATAAAGGCATAATAATATGAAATAAACCAATGACGATACCGATAATGAAGATTCTTTTTAAGCGCAAACCTAGCATACCCATACCTAGAGCGACTGAAAAAGCATCCATCGCCAAAGCTACCGCCATCAAGACAATTGTAATAAGTTCATTCATTGACACCGCCCCTTGTCCTATTGCTCATGTTGATATGTATGCAGGTTGGACAAGGATTAGAAGTCGTAGATATACGGAAACGATTTTCGAGAAAAGGTTGTGCATGATTAAAAAGCGTCGCTCGTTCTTACCAAAAAAAGATGCTTACCTATTTGGCCAGCCTCTCCAAATATCGGTAAACATCTTTAGATTAACCGTTATAAAATACGTCCAGCTGAGGCTTTTTCGAGTCGGTTCATAATCGCTAAACCGATACCTTCTTCCGAAAAAATTTCCGCGAAGATAAGTTCAACACCTTTTTTGTCAAAGGCACGCAAAGCATCATAAAGTTGATTGGCCACGGAAGCTAAGTTGGCTCGACTACCGCAGCTAATAATGACATCAGCCTCGTAGTTCGATTTACTTTCTTCCGTTGCTAAAACCCCAACCATCTTACCTTGCAGACGCCACTTATCCACATAACCTTGAATCTCCTCTTTTTCACTGACAAGAAAAAGGTCGCCTTGTGGAGCATAATGTGTATATTTCATACCCGGTGATCGCGGGGCTTGATCATCCTTTTTTAAAGCCGGGTCAACTTGAATCGGGCCAACTACCGACTCAATCGCCTCCTTCGTAATTCCACCTGGACGAAATAAAATAGGGATCTCCCCCGTGACGTCAAGTACGGTTGATTCTAGTCCTACACCTGTTGAACCACCATCAATTATTCCCACAACTCGCCCTTGCAAATCCGTCCAAACATGCTCTGCCGCCGTTGGGCTAGGCTTTCCTGATAAGTTAGCACTTGGAGCAGCCAGTGGTAAATCAGAAGCAAGAAGTAGTGCTTCGGCAACAGGATGATCCGGCATTCTTACGGCTACTGTATCTAGACCTGCTGTTACATTTTTCGCAACCGACCCAGTCTGTTTAAAAATCAATGTGAGTGGGCCAGGCCAGAAAGACTCAATTAACGCCCTTGCTTTTTCGGATGGCTCTTGAACTAAATCATTTAATTGCTCTCTTCTAGCAATATGTACAATCAATGGGTTATCGTTCGGACGCCCTTTTGCTATAAAAATTTTAGCGATCGCCGCTTCATCCAAAGCATTGGCACCCAGTCCATATACGGTCTCTGTTGGAAAAGCAATCACTTCACCTTGTTGTAATAAGTGTGCGGCCTCAATAATTCCTTGATTTTCTTTTAAGTTTTCCTCATTTTTATCCACAGTCCAGTGAAAAGTTTGTTGATTATTCATACGTCTACACTCCTGTCCTTCCCTATTGTCAACCGAGATATAAAAATTGTCAAATCACGATTTATCAATAGATAAGGATTAATCATTCTCTAACAATTATTATATTTATTTTGCCAAATTAACGAAAATATTTAGATAACCACATTATCCACAAAAAAACAAAATAGTTATCAACAGATGTGAATAACCTGTTGATAACTATTGGTATGAAAGCATACTAAAGGTGATTACAACACCTCGACTTTAAGATCGTAAGACCAGATCGCTGCATTTTTTTCAATCGCTCGTTGGTAATGAGGTAGATTGCTTATATCCTTAGGCACTTCCCCTTTTTCGACTTGCCTAAACCCCAATTGCCAAAATAGTGGTGTCCTACTTTGTGTGCAAGCATACACTTTTTCAATTTTTCTTTCCTTCGCATACCCTAAAACGATGTCCATAAATTCAATACTCATTTCCGCCGTCCATGTCGGTGAATCCAAAATAAAGGATCGAATTAAACCATTCATTTTCCCTTTTTCTATACCAGCTATTCCGATCATTTTCTTTTCAGCATTTTCGACAACCAGAAAGTTAGAAACTTGCTCTTGTGTCGTTGTATCCATAATGCCAGCCCGGGCAATTAACCTTTGTATCTTTAATAAATCATGCTTCACAGCTTGTCTCACAACTAAACCCAACTCAATCTCCTCCATCTCACTATCAATCTAGTATATGGTTATGATAGAGTACCTTCTTTTATGCCAAAAAAGTAGCATCGTGCAAATGAAATTCATTCGTGTTTTGGTATTGCTCAGTCTTTCTTCTGTTTTTTCAGCCCTAACCCCGAGATTCGGCTTTTGCTCGGGCTTTCTTCCGTTTTTTCAGCTCGCAACCCCGCGATTCGGCTTTTGCTCGGGCTTTCTTCCTCTTTTTCGGCTCGCAACCCCGCGATTTCNCATCGTGCAAATGAAATTCATTCGTGTTTTGGTATTGCTCAGTCTTTCTTCTGTTTTTTCAGCCCTAACCCCGAGATTCGGCTTTTGCTCGGGCTTTCTTCCGTTTTTTCAGCTCGCAACCCCGCGATTCGGCTTTTGCTCGGGCTTTCTTCCTCTTTTTCAGCCCGCAACCCCGCGATTCCACTTTTGCTCGGGCTTTCTTCCTCTTTTTCGGCTCGCACCCCCGCGATTTAGCGTTTGCTCGGGCTTTCTTCCGTTTTTTCAGCTCGCAACCCCGAGATTTAGCGTTTGCTCGGGCTTTCTTCCGTTTTTTCAGCTCGCAACCCCGCGATTCAGCGTTTGCTCGGGCTTTCTTCTGCTTTTTCAGCCTAAACCCCTGCGTTCCAGTTATAACTCTCTATTTTTCCGCAGAAAAAAAACGATGCTGAGCTCAGCATCGTTTTTTATTTATTATCACCCCGTTGACATCGTTCGTGCCACTACGGTTACTTTAATTTGTCGTATTCTTCGTTCCTCTGCCTCTGTTATTTTTAGCAACAGGTTTTCATAAGGAAACTCTTCTCCAACAAGTGGTACTCGTGTAAATTCCTCGGTTAACCATCCACCAATCGTATTCTGATTTGTTTGTGGAAGTGTGACATGAAGGAAATTCGCGAACTCTTCTACAGAATAATCCCCGTAGAAAATATAGGTATTCGCATCTAGCTGCCTAACCATTCGAACGTTATCATCATGTTCATCCCAAATCTCACCAACGATTTCTTCTAGTAAATCTTCGAGCGTAATGAGACCAGAAGTGCCTCCAAATTCATCAATGACTATCGCCATATGAACTTTTTGCTTTTGCAGCTCTGGTAATAAAGTGGATACCTTCATTGATTGAACAACAAACAAAGGATTTCTTAGTAAACGACGAACTTGAACTTTTTCCTCACCTTGTTGAATTAAGGCTGTTAAGAAGTCGCGCTCGGATAATATACCAATAATATTATCAATCGTTCCTTCATAAACAGGAATACGTGAGAAGCGCTCTTCAAAAAAAGTATCTCTAATTTCATGAATCGGTTGATTTACCTCAACGGCTACCATATCTGTACGTGGTTTGAGAATTTCATTGACAACAATGTCATTAAAATCTAACGAGCGATTCACAAGCTCTTTTTCATGCTTATCAATAACGCCTTCTTCTTCACTGATTTCGATAATCGCTTTAATTTCTTCCTCGGTTACCGATGGTGCATCCTTATTAACCTTCATAAACTTTGAAAAACCTTTTTGAAGTTTCATAAATACCCAAGTGATCGGTGTTAAAATAATCATAAATATGTTGAGTATAAAAGCAAACTTCATAGCCAATGACTCTGCATATTGCTTTGCAAAGGTTTTTGGAATAATTCCTGCAAAAAATAAGACAAGAATAGTTACAACAAAGGTGCTAATAAATAACCCAACGCCTTGATCATTATACATTTGGATCGCAATTTGAGCTGCCATTGCGGCGGCGGCAATGTTGACTAGATTAAATCCAATAAAGCTAGTTGAAAGTGCCTTTTCAATATGATTAGCTATATAGACCGCTCTTTTTGCACCTAGTCTCCCTTCTTCCTCGTATTGTTTCAAACGAATCTTATTGGCGTTGGCATAAGCCGTTTCCATAAACGAAAAAAGAGTAGACAACACTAACAGCGAACTAAAAATTAAAATCATACTTAACGGATCATCGTCCAAAAAAAATCACTCTCCATTTCTTAAATTACCTTATATTATATAGGAAGTTTCTGAAAAATGTACAGTATTTTTATGGTAATTGGGTGAATTTTGTATAAAGTCGTTGCGAACGTAGAGTTTTACTCTTCACTCTCGAAAATTATGCTTCGCGTCCTGCGGGGTGGCGCTGGTCTAATTGACTACGCCGCTGAATCTCAAGCTTTCGCCACTATGTCCTACCTGTACATCTTCCCCCGATGCTCACTTCAGATAGGAAACTCCAAGATCAATCACAATTTGTCCTACCAAAAATCATGCAGTACTCTATTTTTGGTCTTTTTTCTCTATACTTCCTTGTTAATTGGTTACGATTATATATGCTCACGATCAGAAAATATGCGGCCTTCTGATGAAAACCGCACATGTTTTTACTATTATATTTGAATGATTTAGCCGAAAATCCAATCGATGAGATTTTGAAAAAGGTCAACGAAGAAAAAGGAAACTTGGACATCATCGCTCTCATCCGTTTCATTAAGCTCTTCTACGTCCTCAGCCTCTGTCGTATTATCCTGTTCGACAGCCTCACCATTGGCAAAATCTAAGAAACATAATGGCGGGAACAAAACACACCACCAATTTTCACCTTTCCCTTCACCAAGAGTGATTAAGACCGATTGGTACCAGCCTGCAGGATAAACAAGGTTTCCATAAATCTTGGTTGGAAACTGCACTTCATCAAAAGAAACCGTATACTCTTGCTCCAAGCCTAACGCTTGTAGTTCTCGTTCAACAATTTGTTCAATCTCTGGCATATTCTCTTGAATGACCTTACCTGCTTCATCAAGATTATCAATACCTGTTACCCATTCCGTGATTTGCTTGTTTACCTCATCACGAATCGAGCGCTTCACCATTTGGTCCTGAATCCCATCACTATTAGCCAAAATTCGAAGACGAATTGCCTCTTCCTCGGTCACCTCTTGATGGAATTCCGCCACGGCCACTGCATGATGCGACTCCCAACTAACTAACAAAAGAAATAAAGAGAATAATAGATATATAATAACATTACGTTTCATACGTATCACCCCGCCCCTTCACCAAACAGTCTTGTCAGATTGATAGAATTCTAAACTCAAATCTTTTCGACATTTTCTGAAGGTAGTAAAAGGACGTTTTCACCCACAGCAGGCACGATATTTTATCTACTTTTAGATTGCATGCTAATGTTCGTTCTATTTTTCAGACATTTATGAACGTCTTTCCCTTGTGATATTTCCATCACGCACTAACGTTCGTTCTCTTATCCATGAACTTATGAATCGGCTTTCTCCTGCGGTATTTTATTACGTACTATCGTTCGTTCTCTTTGCTTTCATTTCGTGATAAAATGCTAAAAAACCGCTCTACTAATCGATTTCGACTGCCATAGAACGGTTTATTGGTGAGGCTTCCTCTCTATAAGATTTGGGTTGGTTTATTCAAAAAGCTCAGGATAAGCGATTTCTGCAAGGTGTTTAACAGCTTCACCAACGCGTGGTCCCGGTCGAGACATTAAATCATTGTTTAACTCAAAAACCTCATCATTTACAATCGCATCAATCGTCCCCCAACCATCGCGTTGCTTAATTTCAGAGATTGGATCTTCTTCGTAATTGACCGTCGTATAAATTTGCTCAGGATTTCGACTGACCACTTCTTCACCACTTAGCATTGGCCAACCTTCAGTATCAGCAAAGATATTTTCGACTCCTGCTTTTTCCATCATTTCATTTTGGAATGTCTTACCACCTGCTGTATAAATTTCTGGAGCAGGGCTAATTTCAAAATAAATCTGTTTACGCTCTTCAACGGATTGTACTTTTTCATCTACTTCTGCAAGCACTGCTTGGATATCCGCAATCACTTCTTCACCTTGTTCAGCCGCGTTCATAACTGCTGCAATTTGTTCAATGTCACTATAGACGTCATCAAAAGTGAGGGCTGAGGCAATCACAAAGACTGGAATCTCTGCATCAAGTAGTGGCTCTATCTTTTCTTTTTCACCAATTGTATAAGCAAAAACAACATCAGGATCCAAGGCAATAATCGCCTCTGCATTGACATTCCAGGAATCAGAGACCTGCTCAATCTCTAACACCTCTTCAGGGTAGTTATCAACCGTCGTAACACCAACTACCTTCTCACCAACACCTAAAGCAAATAAAATTTCAGTCATACTGGGTTGTAACGAAATAACTCGTTCTGGCACTTCTTCAAACGTAAACTCTGTACCGGCATCATCAGTTACCGTATAAGGACCCTCTTCCTCCGTCAAATCCTCTGTTTGGTTATCATCATTCGCTTGTCCCGGACTTTCCTCACTTGCCTGATCTCCGCAACCTGCCAACATTAAAAATATTAATAAGCCACTTATTCCTTTTAACCATATATTCATCTTGTTCTCTCCTTTTTCACTCTCGGTTTATATGATTTACTCTCAAACGTAATCTCTTCGACTTCCAACTGTTGATTAGCATACACCGCCATCACAAAAAACACATTGGCTAACAGATGCGTATAATCAAATAAAATTTTGTCTACTTCGCGTTCTAAACTTACTTTATGTAAGGCTCGGACAGATTTTTTTGCTTCACTCCTGCAAACATGTAAGGCACAGGCTGCATCTGATCCTTGCGGTAATAAAAACTGTTGAATTTTTTCCTCAACAAAGGATACATAAAAATCATATTTTCCACTTAAATGTTCTAAGTCACTTTGCTCAATCGCCCGCTCACCTCTAACAGATCCATTCAAATGGTACGTCATGGGGATAAGCTCCATTAAATCTTCATATAAAATGTGGAGCTGCTGATGTTTTTGAACGACACTTGCTGCCTGTCCAATTCGAGTCGTCAACGAATCGGTACGAATTTCAAAATCAACGGTTGAGGCTGACTCCCGCATATACGGATAACATAGATAACGCATATCTTTTTTCATTTTTTCACCTCCAATATTGTCACACTTGTGAATAGAGATGGTCGTTCGGAAATAATTGCGTAAGAAGGTGATAAATCAACACAAAAAAAACGCCCGAGAGACTTGTCGGACGGTTGCTTAAATATCTCTATCAACATAGATTTACCCAATATCACCGTACAATCCTCTTTATTCCGAAGAGCCTATACGTTCAAGTTAGGCAGGTATCCTGGCTTATGCTTCCATTTACTCTAAGACCTTCCCATCCAAATGGACAGTGGTATCCTTATTTCATCAGCATTTACAGTTGCGGAAACAGCTTCGGGTTCACACCGAATTCCCTTTTCACTCAACGAACGAGCACCTAACTCTACGAATATATTCATTTGAATGTAGTGTAACATAGTTTTGCTATAGATACATGAATATTTCCACTTTTTGCTTGTGTGCAATGGCAAGCTAACGATAAAATCAATGTAAGGAAAAAAGGAGTGATGCGAATGAAAAGAAGACGTCCCCTGCCTACTGACCTGCAAGTTGGGAGCATATTAGCACAAAGAAATTTTCCACTTTCACCAAAAGAAACAGAAAAGCTGTCCCACGCCGAAAAAGGTTATCTAGGAGAAGTGAATTTTGACAACTGGCTTTTAGAAGATTTACCTGACAATTGGTATGTGTTACACGATTTATGGCTTACAGCAAAAGACTCCACCCTACAAATTGATTCCCTCGTCATTACCCCCAAGGACATTTTTCTATTTGAGGTTAAAAACTATTCCGGCTCCTATTTCCTCGAGGGCGATCGCCTCTTAACCGAATCGCAGTATGAAATCAAGAACCCTCACATCCAATTAAAAAGAACCGAAACCTTATTACGACAGCTTTTATTGAACCAATTTGGCAAAGCAACTCCTACAATTAAGTCCTATGTTTGTTTTATTAACCCCGATTTTTATCTTTATAATGCACCCTTGAACGCCCCACATTTTCTTTTTTGTAGCTTACTTAAGAAATTCAAAAAGAACATGGTAAAAGAACACAGTCAATCCTTTAATAAAAATAGAAATATATGTGATTTTCTATTGAACAGTCAGCTTATTAAAAGTCCTTTTAAACCTACATTCGAATACAATATTAATCATCTCACTAAAGGTATTGTTTGTTATAACTGTAACGAGGTTTTTACTCCACATGTAAGAAAAGCAAGATATCTATTTTGCCCAGAATGTAATTTTCAAGAGAATTGGAGTTCTGCTATTGTTAGGGCCGTTGAGGAGTATATGATACTCTTTCCCGAAAAAAAGATCACATCTCGAGAGATAGCAACTTGGTGTGCAGTACCGAGCTCACGTTCAATTAGATTTGTATTAAAAAAGTTTTATAGAAAAAATGAAAATTTTGGCAACACTTATTACACAAAAATAACCGAGTGAATAAATAATAAAGTGCCAGTTGTTTACAATCCTAACGATAATCCAAGCAATGATTGTTCACCGACAGGTTCTTTCCCTTTTTTGCCCATGATCATGTCGACCAACCGCACTCATCGACTGGTTCTCGACCTTTTTTGCCCATGATCCTGTCGACTAACCGTCCTCATCGACAGGTTCTCGACCTTTTTTGCCCATGATCCTGTCGACTAACCGTCTTCATCGACAGGTTCTCGACCTTTTTTGCCCATGATCCTGTCGACTAACCGTACTCATCGACAGGTTCTCGACCTTTTTTGCCCATGATCATGTCGACTAACCAACCTCATCGACATGATCTTCTCTTTTTTTGCCCATGATCATGTCGACTAACCGTACTCATCGACTGGTTCTCGACCTTTTTTGCCCATGATCATGTCGACTAACCNGATCATGTCGACTAACCGCCTTCATCGACAGGTTCTCGACCTTTTTTTGCCCATGATCATGTCGACTAACCACATCACACACGCATATCCCCATAACACAATACAATTCGGTCCTTACCATTTATATCATTGATACGCTCGACTGTCGCTGCAGGAAATTGCTCTTCAAGCATTCTTCCTACATCCTCGGTCTGGCCTACTCCGACCTCAAATGCCACAAGGCCAACCGCTTTTATAACATCTGGCAATTGTTTCACTAGACGGCGGTAAATATCGTAGCCGTCAGCCCCTGCAAACAAAGCGAGCTCAGGTTCGTGCTGTCGAACATTCACCGCTAAAGATGCACGATCTCCCTCCGGAATATACGGTGGATTCGATACGACGATATCATACTTTTCACCAGCTGCAATTGGCACCTCCAACAAATCACTCAAGGTAAAAGTAACCTGCGCCCCTAATTGCTGGGCATTACTCTTGGCTATCACAAGTGCTTTATTTGAGATATCAAGAGCTGAGACGTTTGGATTACCTTGGCCTACTAAGTGCTTATTTTCCAAAAATCCACCAGTTCCAAGCGAATCAAATTCAACCTCGGTCCTATCAGCAGCACCGCTCTTCAACGCACCTCCAACCTCAGCCCCAGCAGTGTCTCCCGCCTTATCCGAACCTTCACCTTCAGCCCCAGCAGCAGCACCCTCCACAGCACCTCCACGATCAACCGCTCTAACGCCAACCTCACTAACCGCCCCTAACTCTAAAGCTAGGCTCACGGCAATCGCTCCGCTTCCGGTGCCGACATCAACCACAGATACGGCAGCGTCCGCACCAAACAGCTCGACTTTTTTCTGCAAAACAGCTACGACTAATTCCTCGGTTTCTGGGCGCGGAATTAACACATCCCCCGTCACATTAAAGGGGCGACCGTAAAATTCCTCGTAGCCGATAATGTGTTGAATGGGTACGCCGGTTGCGTAAGTGCCTACATCCTTTTGAAAATTTACCCATGCCGACCCATCAATCTCATCTCGCATCATCATGAACATGTGCGAGCGACTCACGCCGATATGTTCACGTAATAACCACTCCACAGCAGGCCGTTCCCACTCGGCCTTTTGTTCATCTAAAAAAGAAGAAGCCCATTGGAGGGCTCCATTTACGGTCATCTTCATCTTAATCTTCTGCTCGTTTCATTTGTTCTGCTTGCTCTTCTACAATAAGGGCATCGATAATTTCATCGAGTTTACCTTGTAAAATTTGGTCAAGCTTTTGTAAAGTTAAACCGATGCGGTGATCGGTGACACGACTTTGTGGGAAGTTATACGTACGGATACGCTCAGAACGGTCTCCTGTTCCAACGGCTGATTTTCTTGTTTCATCGTACTCAGCCTGCGCTTCTTGTTGGAATTTATCATACACACGGGCACGTAAAACTTTCATCGCTTTTTCTTTGTTTTTGATTTGTGACTTCTCATCTTGACACGATACGACCGTACCTGTTGGTAAATGTGTTAAACGAACCGCTGACATCGTCGTATTAACACTTTGTCCGCCTGGTCCACTTGAAGCAAACGTATCAACGCGGATATCTTTTTCATGAATTTCTACTTCAACCTCTTCTGCTTCAGGTAAAACAGCGACCGTTGCTGTTGACGTATGGATTCGGCCACCTGACTCAGTTTGTGGCACACGTTGCACACGGTGAGCTCCATTCTCATACTTCAATTTCGAATAGGCTCCTGCTCCATTGACCATAAAAATAATTTCCTTATAACCACCAAGCTCGGTTGATGTAGCCTCGATGACCTCGGTTTTCCAGCCTTGTGCCTCGGCATAACGAGAGTACATTTTATAAAGGTCACCAGCAAAAAGCTGAGCCTCGTCACCTCCAGCAGCACCACGGACTTCGACGATTACGTTCTTATCATCATTCGGGTCTTTTGGTAGCAGTAAAATACGAAGACGCTCTTCTAATTCCTTTTGGCGTGGAGTTAATTCACTGATTTCTTCCTTCACCATTTCATACATGTCATTATCGAGCTTATCTTCTAGCATTTGCTTGGCATCCTTTAGTTGCCCAGCGACTTCCTTGTACTCACGATACACTTGGACTGTTTCTTCTATGTTTGATTGCTCTTTCGAATATTCTCTTAATTTTTTTGAATCACTAATAACATCAGGATCACTTAATAATTCATTTAATCGATTATAACGGTCTTCTACCGATTGTAAACGTTCTAACACGACGCTTCACCTCATTAAAATTTCCAGTGCATAACAGTCTAATTATAGTATATCGTCAAAGCCTGGTCAATGCGACTCGTTTCTTCGAGCCTTTGTTCTCACATAAATCCCCTTAACCTACTAGTAAACATATTACGTCTTAACCCACCGTAACGAAACAACCTCTCGTGGGGACGCTTATCTTTATGTGCCAGTTAGCTTCATATCGCCATGAGCTTCATTACCTCTCTTGACGATCAGGGTCAACCACACGTTCTACCGCGACCCAAAAAGGTCACAACCCCCAAAAGAGGAAGTGACCATTCGATTAGCTTAAATCATCGATTTGATTTTCTAATGCTTCGATTTCATCTTCTTTTTCATCATCATCTAAATCGTCATCTTCGTTCACTAACTCAATTTCACGTTCTAATATGCGAATTTGTAAGCCAGTATCTTCTCGTTCAACAGCGATTTCCCTTGCTGTATCTAAGTCACCTTGTTGAAGATAGCTATTTCCGGCTAAAGCCTGAGCACGACCATGATCACTTAATTCCCCTTCATATAAGGCAATGATTTGTTCGTGCTCTCCATTGATTCGTGCCTGTTCCAAAATCACAACTGGATTTTCAGAGTCCAAGCCAAGGAGGGCTTCGTTCGCTTCATCATTATTTAATTGAGACAATCCTTCTACCGCACGCTCCTCTTGACCTAACGCAAAAAGCTTAAGCCAGCTGTCCACCGTATTATCTCGGATATAAAGTTGAGCGAGAGCTTCGTTATCCGCGGTGGTTTTGTCTGGGAGCTGTTCGAAAGCGGTGATCGCATGTTCTACTTCACCAGTAGCCATGACTTGGTAGGCGGATAGCTTTTGCTCTTGTGTTTGGAGCTCACCTTCAAGCTCTTCTTTTTCAGTCTCTAGCTCTGAATAGGTTTGCTGACTGGCTGTCATTTCATCACTAAAGGCCGTCATTACAGGTCTTGCTGAGCCGACATAGAAAAAGAGCGCCCCTAATATGAGGCCAATGAGTAAAACACCAACCATCGCTACGATTTGATTCCGATTAAAAGATTGCAAGAAGGATTTCTTCTCCACTTGTTGACCCTTTTGCTTTTTAGACTCATTCGGTTGTGATACCGCTTGATAATTTGACCGTGGAGCGGTTACCTGCTGTTGACCAGGAGCATGATTATAGGACGGGAATGGCTGCTGTGATTGGCCATGGTTCGGTTGAGCTTCTTGTTGCATGCCTGGACTCGGTCCAACAAGCGGTGATCCCTTCTGTGTCTGCTGCTTGACCTTCGCTTTCTTGGATGGCGATTTCTCATTCGGCTTTGGCTTCGCTTTTTCTACATGGCCCTTGCCCTTTTCATTCCCTTTAGCATTGCCTGCTCCAGCATTTGCAGATACCTGTTTTTTTGCCTTGCCTGACTCGGGATGAGGGCCTCCTTGTAAAGGTTCGTCCGTCCCAGCCATGGATTCATTAGCCTTCGGTTCAGGATATTCTTTTTCTAGAACCTCCTGTAATTGCCTAAGAGATTTGGCTTGGATTAATTGATCGACTAGCTCTGAATTCGATTTACCTTTAATAAAACCTTGTTCGACCAGCTGAGCAAACTCAATCCCCGAAAACAACGAAACAATTAAACACTTCAATTGATATAAAAATGTTTTACGCTCCACTTGCTCAGGTGGTAATACAGAGCGAATTCCGCGATGGAGGAATTTCACCTTGCCATCTTGTCGAAAAAACACATTGTGAGGCTCAATCGTTGTCGTAAATTGAGTCCCTTCAATTTGCTTAATATCTAATAGAGCCAAAGCCAGTTTCTGTTTTTCCTTTTGACTAATCGATAAGATTTCGTGGAATGCAAAATAACCAGGAGTTCTTTCATATGTAAGTCGAATCCATTCTTGGTTCATTTCTCGATTTTGTAAGGAGAAAAACAACGGATGCGGCTTCTTCAATTCATCTAATTGTTCCACTTCTTGAACATTCGTGCCGTTTTTATTTAATTCAACGATTAATGTATCATCAT
The DNA here is from genome assembly GCA_001038565.1 of Alkalihalobacillus pseudalcaliphilus. GTDB lineage: Bacteria > Bacillota > Bacilli > Bacillales > Bacillaceae_D > Alkalihalobacillus > Alkalihalobacillus pseudalcaliphilus. The sequence goes on along the minus strand of LFJO01000001.1, from coordinate 480,288 downwards.
TTATTATCATGTTACCGTAGGAAAATGACCACTTCTTAGACATGAAACTCCCCTCCTTTTATATGAAAGTTAGTGCGAACATGGAGCGTTGCTCATCGCTACCGAAATTTATACTCCGCGCCCTGCTGGGTGGCGCTGAACTAACTAGCTTCGCTAGTGGATCTCAGCCCGCCAATGCCTCCCGCGGGAGTCTTCGCATATTTTCGTCCGCTGGGTTACCACTAATTCTTAAGTTCAAAAAACAATCCAACACTATTCTTTTAAAATGAAAAAGAAAAAATCAAATTGAATGAAGTTCCACCAGTTAAAATGCAAGACACCACTTTCATTCTTGTTGGTGATGATTTGTGACTGCAAATCATCATGAGCGTTTTATATGAAAGTTGATGCTGATGCTCAAATGCGGAGCTTTGCTCACCGCTACCGAAAATCATGCTCCGCGTCCTATGGGGTGGCGCTGAGTTAATCGGCCGCAGCCAGTGAATCTCAGCTCCGCCACTACGTCCCGCGGGAGTCTTCGCATGACTCGCCTGCTTGATTTCTGCTAATTCTCAAGTAAAAAATTAAAATAAAAAATCAAAATTGAATAAAGTTCCACCAGTTAAGAGCCAAACACTACCCTCATCTTTGTTGGTGGCAAAGTAATCTGCTTCGCCATATAGTTTTAATAAATGAGTGCAGCTAGAAAGTAAAAGGTGCTCGTTTCTTGAGCTTCGTAAGGCAACCTACAAGTCTCTACCCTGATGTCGCCCTACTAAAGCCTCTAAGCACCTTCCTCTTTTCACTTTTCCCATACTTACACCGACACCTTCGCACTAGAAATTCCACGCATACGATAGGTCGGCGAGTTAGCTTGCTCCAGATTAAAAGATTGCTCTAATTAGCCCATTTAATAAATAGTCTGAAGTAATGTAAAGCATTAGTCCGATTCCGACAAAAATGATTAACAGACCGTAAATGCTATCTAACCCTTTTGTTAGCTGCTCCTTATAATGGAAGAAAACCGCCACTACACCGGCAAAAATCATCGGAATAAATAAAATCACAGTGAAAAATAATAAGAAATTCAAATCAACCAACGCTGAAATGAGATAAGCCGCCGATAAATAAACAGGTACGCTTAAAAACACACCATACTGACTAATCAAATCATGAAAACCGACATCGACTTTATAAATGGACTTTAAGACGATAAATAACAGTCCGGCAATGGCTACAAGGAATAAAGCCATAGAAATCAAACCTGTAAAGAAGACCTCGAAAAAGCTAATATTCTCAAATCTACTTAACGTACTGTTCGTATACTGAAAATACGTGGCGAGAGCGAAAAAGAAGGCAATAACGCCGATGTTAATATAACCAAAAATGAAGTGCGATTTCTCAAATCTTAATGCTGTCTCTGCAGGAGCTTTTGCCTGACCAAATATAAATGAAAAATAATCATTCGCTGCTTTTTTCGCTTGCTCAACCTTTTCGTTCGGTTGCTTATTTGACGAAACAGCCTCCCCAACGCCTGTTGCATCAGCCGTTGCTGCCGCCTCCTCTGTCGACGTTTGCCCTGGATTAACAGGCGGTTCTTGCTTAATCTTGTTACCCGCCTCGCCTTCATTGCTCGGAACGATGATATCTTCTTTCGTTGTAAACGGTTCTTCGGCATTTAACGGCTGCTCGACCTTTGCCCCACAATAAATACAAAACTTATCTTCTTGGCTTAGTGTTTTTCCGCATGATGGACAATTCATGAACAATCACCTCTTTTATAAAATTTGATCGAATAGTATATACGTGATGACCATAAGTAAGCTCGCAATCGAGAGCACATATTTGGTTACAAGCCAAGCTTTACCACTTGTGCCTTGCCCTAGCTGCCAGGTAGCCTCGAGAAGATTCGTTTTCACCTCAACAACTGAGGCTGGCCTTTTGCTTGGTTCTAACTGAACAAGGTCGTCAATAAGCTGTTTCGTTGCCTTTGATAAATGAGGCCTGAAGTGAGCAATCGGTTTCTGAGTAATGTAGACGAATTTACCGCCACTTAATAAGTAATACATTAAGGCTCCTAACGAGAAAAGATCCGTCCTCCTATCCGACTGCTGTTTTTCAAACTGCTCAGGTGCAGCGAAACCAACTGTACCGATTTGTAGCGTATCCTTGAGCTTCGACTCATCGAACTTACGAGCAATACCAAAATCAATTAACTTGATCTCTCCTGTAGGCATAAGCATAATGTTACCCGGCTTTAAATCACGATAAATAATTGCTGGCTGTTGCCCATGTAAATAGCTTAAAATATCGGTTAGCTTCAAGCTCATTTCAAGAACCGTCTCTTCAGACATGGGCTCTTGCTGATTTTCGTAGAACTGTAATAGCGATTGACCTGCCACATACTCTTGGACAAGGAAGAAATAGCGTTCATCCTCCGATGGAAAAAAATCGGCTATTTGCGGTAGACCAGGATGGTGAAGCTCACTAAGTAGCTTCGCCTCCGAGAAAAGGCGCCTCGAAATTTTCTTTTGCATATCGGCAACCTTAATCGCCCATACTTTCGCCGTATCGCCTACCTCATTGGCTAAATAAACCGCCGACATTCCACCTGAACCGATTTGCCTAATAATTTCGTATCTCCCTTTTAAAATATCACCGGCTTGGAAATGTATATCATGCTTCGCCATTTAATCGGTTCCTCGTTTATACTTGGACAGGAGACTTTTCCACATATTCTTATGATCGGTCGCTGCCACTTGATCTTTGGCAAATACGTTCCGAACAAGAAGCACGGTGATATTATCGCGAGTGCCTGAGAAGTTTGCGAGTTTAACTAAATAGTCGGCAATCATTTGCAAATCGGTATATTCTTTTTCCAAGCCTTGCAAAGTTCGAATAATCTCCTCATCAGAAAACATCGAGTAAAAACCATCACTACACAAAAGAAATAAATCACTAGAATGATAAAAGCCGACTTGCTCAAAAGGGTCGACACCCTCTTCAATCCCCAAACACTGTGTCAGCATGTTTCTCTTCTGATGATTACGGGCTTGCTCTCTTGTTAGCTTTCCTTTTTTCACTTGCTGCTCAACCCATGAATGGTCCTCTGTTAAGAGAGCCATTTCCATTTCACCTTCAAGCTCTTCTGTGTCTTGTGGGGTCAGATCATGACCATTTACTTGCTGCTGATGAATGAAACGCTGAAAGCCTTGGCTACCTTTTATTTGGTAAATCCGACTATCACCAACGTGGTAAAGCTGATAATGACCAGCGTGCATCACAACTAAGGAAAGCGTTGTGCCGAGCTTCGTACCGACCTTCAAAAGCTCCTCGTTCATTTTCGTAAAAAGCTTTTCAAATTCTACCGATAATAGCTGCTGAAGGTTCTTCTTTTTAATTAGTTTTGGAACTCGCTTCTGCCACCATTCGTCAAGAAGCAAAACAACGAGCTTACTCGCTTCAGCTCCCGCCTTATAACCACCCATACCATCTGCAATGGCTAAGAGACCAAATTCATGCCCTTTTGGGTCCGTCGTCATTTTTAAAAAATAGTTATCTTCATTGCGTTGTTTGACTGGTCCTGTATGGGTGGCGAGACCTATTTGCCAATTATGATTAAACGTCATACCCGACTACTCCCATTTAAAGGTATAATCGACTTTTCCAATGGAGACGACATCATCGATTTGTAGGGCATATATTTTATAAGGTACAAGTGCTTCACCATTTAACTTCGTACCATTCTTTGAACCTAAATCCTTAACTCCATAGCTATTTTCAATTCGAACAAATTCAGCATGAACGCGGGATACACCGACACTGTCCTCGACATAAACAACTGCTTCATCATTTCTTCCAATCGTAAAATGAGTTTCAGCCAGCTCAATCTGTTCAAAACCGTCCTCGCGCTCTACTTCAAGAAACGGATTCGAAACTTCTAGATTTTCTTCCTCATCACTATCCTCACCTAAAAGCACAGTATCATCACTTTCAGAAAGAAGACCTGTATCCATCATTAACGATTGATCGTCTTCTAAATAAGCCATTGGCACTGGTTTTGGTTTGGCTTTTTTTGAAACTTTCGTTGCTATTGGAGCTTGCAGGTCGTCATTATAAGAAGGCATCGACTCTGGTTTTGTCGCTACTGCCACCGCAGAAGGTGCTGCCGCCGTTGCCTCTTGTTTTACCGGTTGCGGCCTAGCTGGCGCTGGCGGCTGGTAATGGGCTTGAGTTTGATTCATTCCAGCTGCTTGTGGGAACTGGTTAAATGACTGCTGATTTGGTTGATTATAGCTATAGTAACCTTGTTGATTTGGCATCTGGGCTGCTTGCTGCTCCTGAGTCGCTGCCGCTTCATCTTGCTGATCTTGTTCTTGACTGGCTCCCGCTTTACCGACTTTGAAGAAAAAGATGAAATAAATGGCTGCCGCTATCAGTAGAACGGTTGCTGCGATACTCGTATAAAAAATCGCCTGAGTCGGAATCGTTTCAAATAATTTCCATATTAAAGCAATCGCTAATGCTGCCCCGACGCCTATATAAATCTTGATTCGTTGTGGTAGGGGCTCACCCTTACCTTTATTTTTTGTTGTTTTTGTTTTTTTCTTTTTCCCACTGGCCTTTTTCTTTTTGGCAGGGTCTTGCCTGAATGGATCAAAATCGGCTGGGCTGTCTGATTCTTGACCATTTTGAGCATGATTCGGCTGCTCTCCACCTTGTTGTTTTGGGGCCTGTTGCTGATAGCCATTTCCATTTGCTTGCCCCTGTTGATTTTGTTGTCCAGGCACAAAGCCCGGTCCACCTTGATAAGGATTCGGTCGAAGCTGTTGTAGCTCTAATAAAAGCTCCTTCAGACCTGATAAATTAAAGGAGGAATTATCAATGTATTGCTGAATCGTATTTAATTCACTACCTTGTAAGCTATCAACCCGTTCAGCTATTGAGCCTAATAACTCCTTTAAATCGTCCATCGTTGTTGTTTCTTTTTCCAAACCTTGTACAGGCGCATACGTTAAATACAGCTGCTGTGTTGTTTTACCAAGGTAGATAAACTCCTCTTGTAATATGTACTGATGCTCATTCAGCATGTAAAGTTTGCTCTGTTCAAGCGTTGAAATGATGTTCATAAATAATTGATAAAACTCATGCGAGGATAACATATATTGGTTTAAATAAACGTTTAATTGACGCTTTGACGTCACGTCATAATAGAGCTTGAGTTCAAAATCAATCTCTTCAACCGAAAGCGGTAAAAGATTAGGTATTTGGTTCGACTGCATCATTCGTAGCTGGAGTTGAATTAAATCCTCTTCCGTTAACGCTTGCTCTTGCTTTTCTTTCACAACTAAGTACTGGCCATTTTTTTCGATATATTCATAATGTAAGCCAAAGATGGTCTTGCTTTCTCCCATGTTTCTTCCTCCTATCTCGAATTCCAATTAGAACTTTCCTAAGTAAATATACGCTGTGACTACAGCAGGGATAACGGCATACATAAACGGAAAACGAGTCGCTTTTGTTGCCTTAAAAGATTCTAAATGTGATAAGTCCTTTGATGTTAAGCTACTAATCATCGCAAACAAACCCGTTACAAGACGCCTTAAGAAGGTTCTTGTGAATAAAAGTAAGATGATCGCAATCAATCCTGCATAAATAATCGAATACATCATCACATTCAAAACATTGACGACACCTATCAGCGCACCAATCCCAGCAAAAAGCTTCACATCTCCTGCACCTAGTGCTTTAAATACATATAAAAGTAAGAAAATAAGTCCAGCAACCAGTAAACCAAATACAGAAAAAACTAACCCTTCTATCCCACTCGCAATCAGATGATAGACAAGCCCAACCGCCATCGCCCCTGCGGTCAACCAATTCGGCAACTTCTGATAGCGCACATCTAAATACAACGCCACCAATAAATACACAAACACAATATAGTCATAGATTTCTAGATTCAAAAAATCACCTCGTTTCTATAAGCTAGATAAACACTTTACACCTGAAAGGACTCCTAACCCCTGTTTAAGACTACGAGCCGGTCCAGACTTTTTCGTAAGCACTTTGTTCTAAAGTAATGGTTCGATTCACAAATGGAGCTACAATGGGTACTTCATATGTAGCGGTAATTCCGATATAGCCTTTGAATTCTGGGAAAGAGAGATTGCTAACATCGACATCAGTCACTGTAACTCCATCTTTCTCAAATCTTCCGTCTGAATTTGCTCTTTCGAAGTTATTTTTCACAAATGGGTTAGCGGCCGTACTAGCTACACCAGACAAAATTCCATGTATATCAATATCAAATGCTTCAAAGATTTCTCCAACTAATTCGGAGATTTTGTCTAGACTAACTTCATCCTCGGTCGTATTTTTAATCCATTTATCAGCAGCGTTTGTGCCACCTTCAGCTAATAAAGCGAATGGATAAGCATGTGTCGCTACGATTTGGGTTGTCTCACTTACAGCTTGTTTTAAAGCCATATCAGCGACCGATATTCGAATCATCATCGCCAGGAACACGGTAAATAGCAAAAATACAGGCAAAACCATCGCTGCTTCTAACGTTAGGCTACCATCCTCACTCCTTCTAAACTTTGTAAACATTTAAGCTAAACCTCCCTTTCTTACAAAACTCCATAGGGAACATAACATGTTATTTGTATTTCCCCTTCTTTCATCCAAATAAAACCATAATCATCCAATTTTTTATAAATAATCCTAAAGGCTTCCTTCTTCCAATCGTTCTTTACCTCACTCCAGCTATTTTGTTACTTTGGTGCTGTGAGAGTCATACATTATTCGCGGATGTCACTCACGTTAAAACTCCAGTAAGCATTATTATAAATAACACCAGCTGCAATTAACCCTTGGTTCAGATATATAATTGAATGTTTTTCATATCACTATCCTCCAATCTGTCTATCACTCTAATTCAATTAAACCCAATCGTTTAACTCAAGTAGAGTGGAGAAAGGTTTGTTTACCTTTCTCACTCACTTTCTTTATTCCATTTCATCTTCTGTGAATGTCCACACTGCATCGTTATATACGCCATCTGCAGCAATTAAGCCAGGCTGTACTCGGATAAATTGTTCTTCTCCATTTCTCGCATGGAATAATATTTGGCCACTCATTTCATCCCCAGGACCTAATTCACCACTAACCGAATCTATCGTTTCATAATCCCCAGAATAGTCTCCCGAACCTGAACCTGATAACCTTGACGTTTGCTCCAACACACCCACTGGGTTAGTTGCATCTAATGGTTCATCACCAATATTTTTAATTGTTGCATCCACAACTAAAAAATAGTCAAACATTGAACTATTATCCTCAACTGTCTCTTCCTTTTTCACAGAATGAATCGTAATCTCATAAGCACCTTGGTTACTTGAAATCTGTGCAGTATCACCAATTCCTAAGTCTAGTTGGTCGCCGAACTCTTGGTCAGCTCCTAACCCTCCTCCTGTATCGCTTTCGTCATCACTTTCGGTATTTTCATCGCTATCATCTTCGCCTTCATCATTAGTACCTTCATCTACTCCATTATCATCATTTTCCACCTGCTCATCACTTGTACCATTATCATTATTGTTTGCCGGTGTATCCGTATCCTCATCATTACTACAAGCCACTAAAAGACTTCCGGCTAATAATGTGATCCCTAATGCTTTTGTTATTTTTTTCATGATAGTCTCCTCCAAATGAATCAATATGAGTAATAAATTTCTTTTTCAATAATAAATTCCCTATCCCTTACTTCACCACTTAAAACACCAGCATTACTTAATAATGATGTAACACCTGGTAAAAACCAAAGTTGTACTTTCGATGAAGCCGTTCCTTGAATATACGTTGGTAATTGTTTTAAATCTGAATCGGTTTTATGATGAATCCTCGCCATCGTACGAGCAATTTTATTTCCCTCTGGATGAATGAAGAGAAATAGTCTTAAGTGATCTTTATACGTCATACTAAATCCAGCTCCATTAAAGAATTCCACAGATTCGCCATTTCTAATAAAATCAATATCATTTACAGTTTCCTTCAAAGCATAAGCTATCGCTGCTATCCACATAAACTTACCGAATGCTCTTACTTCGGTTTGCGTAAACGCCTCAACAAAGTTTACGGCGAATCGGAAGGCGAAGATTTCGGCCATGGCTGCGGCGAAGTTGTCGGCTGAGTCTCGTTGGCCGTATAGGATAAATTCGATTTCATTTTGGTCAATGCTGTAGTCTTGTTTTGAGAAATCATGAG
>LFJO01000001.1:462172-472013 GCA_001038565.1 Alkalihalobacillus pseudalcaliphilus | reverse complement strand
TCTTCTGCCTCGTCTTCTTTCTCATCAACTTCATCTGATGACTTTGTATCAGTACTTTTTAGCTCTTCAATTAGGTCTTTGAGTTTCTCATGGGCATCGTTTAAATGTGTTGTTCCTGTTGAATGAGCAGAGGCTAAATCATTAACCGCATTACTAAACCAATTTCTTTGTTGGGAATGCGGTTGTAATCCTTCATTTATCATTGTTCCAACTGCGAAAATTTTTGATCGCATCGCACTAGTACCTTGGTTTTGACCATCATCAACCGCTCTTTTTCCTGACTCGACTAACGAAATAATTTCCTCAAATACTGAATCATCCACAGCTAGCTTATTGAGCTCATCTCTCGCTTCTCCAATACCTTCTTCGGCACCACCGAAATCAGCTGAACCAGAACCGCCACTTTCACCTACACTAATCGCATCTGAAAAATCGACATCCTCATCGGCACCTTCTAACTCCGTATTTATATTTTCATTATGAACTCTAGCTTGAGTTAGAAGATCTAATACCTCGTCTAAAAGTTCACCAATTTCAATTACATCCTCATAAATGTCTTCTGCGAGTTCATTGGCATCTCTGAGAAAATCCTCATTATCTTGCCTCATCTTGTCACGTTTTTCTTTGTCTTCATCTGAGGCATCCTCATCCAACTCTTCCTGCAACTCGGCTTTGTTATCATTATACGTTTGATAATGCCTAACAATATCCCCTGTTCTATTGACAGTCGGAAAGGTCGAGTTTCCATTGGCATTTACCTTTGAAGCTAGATTTGCCATCTTTTCACGAGCTTCCTCAAGCTTGGCTAACGCTTCATCTAACTTCTGCTCTCGTCCATCAAGGTCATCCTTGATTTTCTTATGCACTTTACTTAATTTCGATGCCTCTTCCATCGCACTTGAAATTCCTAGCACACCTTCAATTAATGCCTGACCAACTTCAATTGGAGCTGAGTATTTCATTTCCTCGAGCACCTGGTGCTTGAACATTTCAGAATGTGCGAGCATCCTGTCTTCGTCAACGACAACATTGACGGAACCTTCAACTGGTTGTGGTGTTGAAAAGTGAAAAATATCGCCACTACTTCCATCGACCTCGAGATGTTTCTCAAATACCGTTTGAAAGATTTCGTTCGCTTCTTCTTGACCACCCTTCACACCAAATAATCCATACGTTTTGACACCATGGTCAAAATTAGCCATAACAGAACGTGCTGCTGCTCTTGCTGCTTGTTCGGTTTCTCGTTCAGCGACCATAATTCTCATGTAATCAATTAGCACTGCATTAAAAAGAAAAAGGAGGAGAGTAATCATGATCGCATAAATGGAAACTGCACCCTTTTCATCAAAAATGAACTTGTGATAGGCCTTTTTCAACCATTTCTTCATGACTCCACCCCCTTGTTTTGTTGATGTTTTTTATTCACACCCATAGTTAATTCCTTTTTTCGCCTAACGTTTTTATATAAGAACCAAATTCCTTCACTTTACCGTAAAAATAAATCGCAAAATCCGTTGTACGAATCCATTCTGTCGGTTCTGTAATTGGTCTTTGTGCTTGTGCCTTCGCCTCGGTTACCCCAAATAAATCAGTCACATAACTTGGGAAGGATAAGGGTTGTTGCACGGTGACGACGATGGCATCAAAACCGAACACTTTCGTATCCTTTTGAATCGTCACCTCTCCCCAAGCATTATTACCAAGCTCAGGGCGAAGTTTCGAAGCAGGAACATTTGAACTAACAAACGGAATACCTAAAATATCCCCTAAAAAACTCACTTCCGTTGTCCGCCAATACAAGCCATCACCACCTTCAAAGGTCGTATACGTATTAAATTCACCCGTTTTTGGATCCATATGACTATTCGTCCATGACGATGCAACTTGGTCAGCGATTTTATTGGCTTGATACTGGACAACGGATTGTTGGTAAATAAATAAGCTAAAAAAGATTAAACACATCGTGATGATTAAGATAATCGGAAATAGCATCGATGCTTCAAGAGTAAATACACCTGACTGATCCTTCCGAAAGCGCTGAAGTCGTTTGATAAGTTCAGTCATGTTCTACACTCCACTATTAATTATTAGTTAGATTCAAATTGATCAATTTGTCGTCCACCAAAATCTAATAATTGGTTTATCCATCCCATAATGTTCTCTCTAAATAACAAGGCAATAACAACAATAACCGCAATAATTAACATAATCTCCAACGTTTGTAGACCTTCCTCATCATTCCAAAAATTCTTCATAAATTGTAACATGTGTAATTCCTCCTATTTTTTGATTCAATTTTTGTGCCCGGTTTACGGGCTTTACTTTATTTACAAAATGGTTATTGCTGGATAACCAACAATAATCATTACTGCAACGAAAATTAGCATTAAAGGAAAGACAAGCTTGGATGATGCTTCTTCCCCTTTTGTACGGGAGATATTTTTTCGTTTCTCCCAAAGATTCTGTGCAAGTTCCCGTAAAGAGAGAATTAAATCCTGCCCGCCTTTACGATAATTAAGTAAAATCGTTGTTGTAAAAATGGACACATCCTGCATCGCACATTTTTTGCTAAAATCATTCATGACATCAGCAAAGGGCTCATTACTCGTTAATTTGTTCACGACTACCCGAAGCTCTTCATATAATGGAGAATCAGCTTCAGTATTTAATTCGACACAACGAATCAGTGCCTGTTGTACGGTCTCTCCAGCATTAACGAGTAAGATGATTTTATTAACGACCTCAGGTAACTCAAGCAAGATTTTTTGCTTACGTTCCTTTTCTTTATTGGAGAGCTGGTTCACGAGTAGAAGTGGAATCATGATGGCAAAAAACAAACCAGCCACAAACATAAAGTGGTCACCTTCTGATAAAAGTCCGAGCAGTCCTGCCGCTAAGACACATAGCAGAACAACTGAGACAAGCTGTGTCATAAACATCCGCGTATGCTTATAAGCTTCTTTTGTTCCATACAGGCTAATCATTTTCCCCTGTATGGAGGAGACTTGTGTATGAAGTCTCTCTAGTAATCTAGTTTTATAGATAAAGTGTAACGATACGGGTGCCATAAATTTTAATGGGTATTGGTCTCCGAATTCTTCAATCACTTCATCGTATTGATGACGCGAAAGAATCGAAAGAACAAAATAAAGAATGACAATGATCGCGACAATGATTCCATATATAATCATGATTCACTCACACCTTAATGTTCATAATGCGCTGGCTGAGCCAGTAGGATAACAACAACAAACCTAAACAAGCAGTCATAATAATCGGACCTAGATTAGCCCATTCATACAGCGGGTCCATATACTCGCCTGATGAATAACGTAAGAATGCCACTAACGCAATAGGCATAACCGATAAAATTCGTGATTCAAATTTCTTCTGGGCAACCATCACTTGGACTTCTTGTTGAATATCCACCTTCTCACTTATGACATCCGAGGTCCGGCGAATAACTTCTACGAGATTACCGCCTGTTCTTTTACATGTAATAAATACATCGGCGAAATTTAATATATCCTCAGAGTCAGACCGGTTTGCGAAGTCTTGAATCGCTCGTTCAATCGTTTCGCCATTTTCAACACGACGATTTATAATCTCAAATTCACGAATAATATGTGTATTCGGATCTGGATATAATAACCGCAAATCACCAACAACCTCACGAAAGCTATTTTCAATCGAACGACCAGCGGCTAATGAGGAAGATAATGAAGCAATCGCCTCCTTAAACTGAAGATTAAGCTTTTCCTTCCTTGATTTTTGTAAGGTTTTCCTACGCATCCCAGGAAAGACAAGACCTATAGCGGCAACAATAACAACAGCTATCCAACTTTCATAAAATAAGTAACCAAGTAACCCAAGCACGACAGCCGCAGCGAAAAAGTAGAAAAACCATTCTTTCTTTGAGAGTTTATATTGCGAATAATCAATCAAATGACCTTCCATTTGTTTGGGTGTTCTACGCTTTGATGCTTCCTCGCGGATTTCACGGGCACGCTTTGCAAATGTACTTTCCGCTTTTAATTCTTGTTCATCTGGACCTTCACGCTCACGCTTTTTCCTTTTACGTACCGTATTGAAGTAAACGCCAACCAAACCGACTAAAAACAATATAAGAAAAATATCAAACAATCTTCCACACCTCCATTCCTACGAAAGCACGATGCCGGCTTGGCGCAATTTCGAATCAGAATGAAGCTCATTTCCTGTTGGCTGCAATGCTCCAATAATTTTGCCTTTTTCGTCTTCGCCTTCTTCGACAAATTCATATAATGGATTCAATTGAATTTCCCCATTTTCAATCCCGATTAATTCAGAGATAGATACGACTTTTCTTGAATGATCGCGGAGTCTTGACAGGTGAACCATAATATCAATCGCTGAGTTGATTTGTTGACGAATAACTTGAACCGGTAAGTTCGCTCCACTTAACACCATCGTCTCTAAACGGCTTAACATATCATTGGTTGAGTTGGCGTGTCCGGTTGATAAGGAGCCATCGTGACCGGTATTCATCGCCTGTAACATGTCGAGAGCCTCAGCCCCACGAACCTCCCCGACAATGACTCGGTTTGGTCTCATCCGTAAGGACGCTCGGATTAAATCACGAATCGAAATCTCTCCTCGGCCTTCGGTGTTGGCGTTCCTCGTCTCTAAGCTAACAAGGTTTGGCACTTGTTTAATTTGGAGCTCAGCCGAATCCTCTATTGTTATAATCCTTTCATCCTTTGGAATGAAATTGGATAAAACATTTAAGAAGGTTGTTTTCCCTGACCCCGTACCTCCACCAATAAAAACGTTATATTTCGCTCGAACAAGCTTTTCAAGAAACTCGGCCACGTCTTCGGATAAAGCTCCTTTTTCAATGAGGTCATCAATGAGCAGCGGCTTTTCTGGAAACTTACGAATCGTGATAACAGGTCCTTTTAAAGCAATCGGTGGTAACACGACGTTGACACGAGAACCATCTTGCAAGCGGGCGTCCACGATTGGAGACGATTCATTGACCACTCGATCTACCTTGGAAACAATCGCTTGAATAATATCTTCGAGCTTCTGCTGACTTTCAAACTTCATATCAACTTGAGATACTTCACCATTTCTTTCGATAAAAATCTCTTCATGATTATTGACCATAATCTCGGTAATCGACTTATCATCGATTAAAGGCTGCAGGACATCATACCCTCGGAATGCATGATAGATACGCTCAACAATCCATTTCATCTCTGCCGTCTTGAGACGATGCTCTTCGGCGTATTCGAATACCGATGCTTCAATATAATCAACTAATTCGTCGTTAGGGATGGAATGCATCAGATCAAGTGACTCACGCAATTTTGCGATCAGTTCTTTTATTACATTATCTTCAACCAATCTTGACACCCTCCCGCTCTTGCTCTATTAAACCTTTTGTAATCGTGATGAGCTCTTGATTGTAATGAGGGTCAAAGTAAATTTGCTCCGTATCTGCCACCTGGGCCCAGGATGGCACATTCGGTAAATAGCCTCGTATCGGTAAGTGGTAAGCTTGGAATGATTCTTGTAACTGACCGTTGAAACGATTCATAATCAATGTTGTCTGTTCTTCCATCCCATTTCCAACTCCAAATAAGTCATCAAAGCTATCAAAGAGTACTCTCGTTTTATGGAAGCTCTGCAAATCATTATTCATCATCCATATCACTTGGTCAGCACTTTCCATGGCAGCTTTTGTTAAGTTGGTGATTGAGCTATCTAAGTCAATTACGATGTAATCATACTGTTCGGTTTCAACTAAAGCCGTAATCAGTACTTTCGTTTCATTTTCAGAAATTTCCTGTAATTCGATTGGACTAGGCAATAAATCGAAATAATCCACCTTCGATTTCTGGTCGAATTTCTTCAATTTTTCAATTTTTGAACGCAGCTCTTTTGGTTTTGCTTTCACATAATAAAAGATTTGTAAGGATGGCTTATCTTCTTTTGAAGAAAAATAGAGCTTGGTGGAATTTAATAATTCTAAATTCAGATAAAAGACCTTTTTATTATTTAATGCAAGCTGGCGACTTACATTAACGGCAAAGGTCGTCTTTCCTGACCCACCAACTGGTGAATAAACCGCAAGCACCTTCGTTTTTAAGGAGCCACCTCCGTGATGCTCGGCTTGGTGGTGCTCAAAATAAATGGAGAGAATTTCTGAGATGACTTGATTAAGAGGTTGATATTTAAAAACGTTTGCTTCATCATCATTTGCATTTTTTTTATCCTCAACTAACGTCACTAACACACCATGCTTCATATTCTCCTCTAATACGTTCTTCATATGTTCATTAAGAATGAGCAAATCAATATGATTACCTTGGTCCACATATTTTTGAACACTTTCACTAGAAGAAAAGAACTTCACATCAAATTGTGCGGCTGCTTTAGATGAAATGATATATTCACCAAAGGAGGATAAATACGTCGAGTCTTGATCAGCGATAACTAGTTTTAATTTTTTCATAATGGATTCACCTACTTCATTTTTTGCTCGTCGATATGGCCTGTTTCCAAAGACATGCTTCAAAATCACAATTGGCATTTTATACAATTCTTATAATCTAAATGGTATTGTACTAAATTCGCTGTTAAATTTGCTAAAAATCGCTAAAAACAGGTTTTTTCTCCTAATGCACTCTATCCGATCCTATTTGTTCAAAATTCATCAATAGGCTTATAAAAAATAGCCGCAAACGTTGCTATTACTATGTTCAACATTTTGAAGTCCGTATAAATTCACACATAAATCTCTCAACACTATTACATGATTTTACATTTTCCACTTGTATTAATTTAGTTACTTTTGGGACATTTTCACTAAAAATGTCATAAAATCCAGTCATACTAGCTATTTATCTTGAATTTAAGATTTCAAAAACACTAAAATAGGCTGAAATTAATGGAAATTAACTGGATTAAATTCTCAAAAAGATTGTAATTGTTTGCGATTTTGTTCTAAACATATAACTTTTTCCGTCATTTTTACCACTCTCCTTTGTACTTTTTTTCGGATAGGTTCTTAAGTAATTGTGTAACACATTGAAAATTCAAAAATTAATCTTTGATCTTTTTTGAAGATTCATAGGCTTTATGGTATGATTCATTGTGCATTTACATAGTTAGATTTCAACTAGACGTACAAATTGTAAGCCATTCGGATCTCCGACTAAAAGTTACCTAGATAGTTTTTACCCCAATGCAAGATAAATGAATCCATAATTTTGGAGATTATTACTTTTATTTGGAAATCCATGTTTTTCTGAGACTATTATCATGGAGAATGGAGGAGTGTCATTGATCTGTCAAAAATGTCAAACACCACTAAAGGAAGGTGCTCAATTCTGTCCGGAGTGCGGGGAAAAGGTTGAAAACCCAAAGGCGCACGCATCAGAAGAAAAGGGACAAAAGGAGAAGAAGCCTTTTTGGACAACCAAAATGATTACGTTAGTAACAATTTGTGTGCTAATACTCGCAACCGCAACGACTTTTTATATCATTGGTTCAACGTCAATCGACCCTGAACAAACCGTTACTGATTTTAAAAATGCCGTACTGAACGAAGATGTAGACCTTGTGACCCAGCTATTAGATCCAACCGTCGCGGATTGGACATTCTCTAATGCCGATGCCCAAGCTTTAATTAATTATTTAAATGCACATGAAAATGACCGTGATTATGTATTTGATGCGTTGGAAACACAAGCCTCTGCTTATGCCGACGGAAACCGAAATGCTGCCGTTTCAGCTTCGATATTAAATGACGGTCAAGGCTCAATCGGAATGAGTCAGGAAGGAAAGAAGTGGTTACTTTTTGATGATTATCGCATTAAAATCACGCCTCTATACTTGAATATTACCGTTAATGAAGATGAGGCCCAGTTAACGATTAATGGACGCGAAGAAGTTGATTCGACAACCGCTGATGAAAAAATTGAATTCGGCCCTGTCAGCCCTGGTACTTATGATATAGAAGCTTTTATTGAAGGTCGTTATGTTGACGCCATTGAAAACGTTACCGTTAACCTTTTTCAAGTTGGGAGCTTCGAACAGGATATTAAGATTGAATTCGATTTAGAAACCGTGATCGTCTCAGCCCCCTATGATGAAACGAAGGTTTATATTAATGAACAAGAAACTGATTATACAGTCGGCCCTGAGGGTACGGACATCGGCAGACTGCCTCTTGATGGGACGGCTAAAATTGTCTTAGAACGTGAATTCCCTTGGTATACGATGACATCAGATGATATTGATGTCGATAGTGAGTCGATTAACTTTAATGGCTTTATTGCGATGCCAGACGAGGAAATGGAAAAGGTCATGGAGATGCTTAATGAGAACTGGCATCAAATGCTTGAGGCTATTGCAACAGGAAATGTCGATGATATGGAATATGCCTCTGATGATTTAAAGGAACGTACAAGGAAGCAATATGAGACATTTGCCAATGCTAATAATGTGTACAACTATACGTTCTTGGAAGCAAAGTATGTGCAAGAAACCCTGCAACAACCTAAATATAATGACCATACGAATCGTTATGAATTACCTGTTAGGGTTGAGTATCAATTTGATGAGCCAGATTCGAATCTTTATGCGATTTTCAGAGATGGCGATTTAAATAGAACTCCTTATGAAGTCCTAACTTATTATGATGAGGAAAATGAGCAGTGGCTCGTTGAAAATTATGACGTCTCTCATTTTGTCATTACTGGTTCTACCCAAATCTTCCCGCACCAATTCGAGGGATTAACCTCATTGGATGAGAATGCAGAAAGTAATGATGAGGAAGCAGAAGTTGATTCTGAAGGCGAGGAAGAGGAAGAAGGACAGGACGCTGAGGAAAACGCTGATTCTGATGAGGAATAATTATGGTCTAAAACCGTTTATGTAGCCTAGCTATATGAACGGTTTTTATTATTCTAATAAAGAAAAGGATTGGCGATTTCTATTCGCTTGAGCAGCCACCGTCGTAACCCTGCCCGACTAACAAATAACAGTAGCTCGTTAACGATAGCTACTGTCGTTTCTCTTGTATATGGTATTGATAGGTTGGTTTTTCTCGTCGTAAAGCTTTCTTTAATTCATCGATTTGTTTATCTTTATCTTCCTCTTTCGCATCCTCTGGAATATCGAGATATACATAAGCATGGCTACCCATGAAAAAGATAAAATCTGCATGGTACTTTGTATGTTCTTCTACAATTCTCTTCATCAGAACTTTATCATCAACCGTTGTTGGATTTCCTCCTATGTTCGAGTTAGAAATACCATTATACCCTTGCGTTTGCTTCGGGTATGAGCGTTGTTTTTCAATACCTGGATAATTCATCGGTCCTGGTCCGAGCAAGCCCTGTGCAAGCTCTTCCTTTTCGGCGTTCAGAATGTTCTTATGAGCAGTAGGATGATTCGTCTGCGGGTGATGGTTTGGGTTTGCCAACGGCTGACACCCACTTCCAACAAACAAAACGAGTATGAGGACACATACCACATTCACTTTTCGCATATTTAATACCTCCAACCAATCATATTTATGTGAATAGTTTGTCCCATCAACCGTCTCTTTTCTCCTGTTAAACTGTTCCAATATCATGTGAAAATTGTGGACTAGGGCCGAAACACCGCCTTTTTGCGCAGATACTCGCTCTTTCGCCTCACTTATCTGCACATTAAACGCCTCTTTGTGCAGATACTCGCTCTTTCTGCTCCCTTATCTACACATTAAACGCCTCTTCGTGCAGATACTCGCTCTTTCTGCTCCCTTATCTGCACATTAATCGCCTCTTTGTGCAGATACTCGCTCTTT
>LFJO01000001.1:203889-461823 GCA_001038565.1 Alkalihalobacillus pseudalcaliphilus | reverse complement strand
CACATTAATCGCCTCTTTGTGCAGATACTCGCTCTTTCGCCTCCCTTATCTGCACATTAAACGCCTCTTTGTGCAGATACTCGCTCTTTCGTTCTCTTTTTCTCCTTCGGTGTAACCACTTCGCTTTCTTATTCTCACTTTCCCCTACCGCGATATTCTCGCCTCCACATCCTCAACTCTTCACCCACCTTTTCTCCCCAGCATGAAAAAAACCTCCAGCAGACATGATTCGTCTGTTGAAGGTTTCATTTTATCGTGCCTCTTTTTATAAAAATCGCTCTTATTAAAGTTGGCCGAGTTCTTCTTTGTGTAGAATTTTTAATTCATGACTTGGGTGATCAGGGACATCGTGACAGTGGCGACAGCGTGGTTCATAGGCTTCTGATGCTCCAACAAGGACTACTGGGTCTTTATAGGATGCTGGTTTACCATTGATTAGACGCTGTGTGCGGCTAGCAGGACAACCACAGCTTGCACATACAGCCTGCAATTTCGTCACTTCTTCCGCTAAAGCTAACAATTGTTGAATTGGTCCGAATGGCTCTCCTTTAAAATCTTGATCGAGTCCGGCTCCGATGACACGAATACCTCGATTGGCCAGTTCCTGACAAACATCGATAATTTGTTGGTCAAAAAATTGAATCTCATCTACAGCAACGACTTGAACATGTTCATCAAGATTCTTTAAAATATCAACTGAACTCTCAACTGGCATAGCCATTACTTTTGTGCCATTATGTGATACGACTTCATCTTTACTATAGCGATTGTCGATAAGCGGTTTAAATACTTGGACATGAATTTTGGCAAATGTCACTAAACGCACTCTTCGAATGAGCTCCTCTGACTTGCCAGAAAACATACTTCCACAAATTACCTCTATCCATCCTTCTCTTTTCAACATTCTGGTCCCACCTCATGTTCCATCTATTTGAGCCTGTCCTCATTTATGTATCAACACATGATTCCGATTCATTCGTTCATGCTACTTATTATTGTGAAATATAGAAAAGAGAGAAAAAAAACAGGCAAGCGAATTTCTCTTGCCTGTTTCTCTTAACCCATTACTTAAGGTTGTATTTTTTCTTAAAGCGGTCAACACGGCCACCAACATCAGTAAGTTTTTGCTTACCAGTGTAGAATGGGTGTGAATCTGCACTAATCTCAACCTTTAATAGTGGATATGTGTTACCATCTTCCCACTCGATTGTTTCAGCAGATCCTTTTGTAGAACCACTTAGAAATTTGAAACCTGTGCTTGTATCCATGTAAACTACTTTTTGGTAGTTAGGATGAATGCCTTGTTTCATTTCTTTCAACTCCTTTTGCCCTGAATCTCTTCGAAACAGAGTTAATCACACATGACGAAATTATATCAATATGAAGCTTGTTTTGCAACATAATTTCATGTAAAAAAATCATATTCTCTCGGTAATACTTTCAGCCGGTAACCAAACTAGCATCAGACCAAGGTTCTTCCTTATCCTATTCCACCAATTCCCTTATTTTCTACGAGATTGACCACTCATATCCTTAGCCATTTCATCAAAAAATTCGACATTGGTTTTCGTATCACGAACACGTCGGATGAATTTATCAACAAAGTCAGGTGTATCATTCATCGTTTTACGAATAGCCCAAAGCATGTCTAACTGCTCTTTTGGCATGAGCATTTCTTCTTTTCTTGTGCTCGAACGACGAATATCAATCGCAGGAAAAATACGACGCTCAGCAATTTTGCGGTCTAAATGAAGCTCCATATTACCTGTACCTTTGAACTCCTCAAAAATAACATCATCCATACGTGAGCCTGTTTCCACTAAAGAAGTTGCTAAAATTGTTAAGCTACCGCCTTCTTCAATGTTTCTTGCCGCACCGAAGAAACGCTTTGGACGATGAAAGGCTGCCGGATCAATACCACCAGAGAGAGTACGTCCACTTGGAGGAATCACGAGGTTATAAGCACGAGCAAGGCGCGTGATACTATCCATTAAAATGACGACGTCTTTACGATGTTCTACTAAGCGCATCGCACGTTCTAAAACAAGTTCAGCTACTTTAATATGGTTTTCTGGTACCTCGTCAAAAGTCGAACTAACCACTTCCGCTTTAACCGAGCGCTCAATATCGGTTACTTCCTCTGGACGCTCATCAATGAGTAAAACAATGAGTTCTACATCTGGGTGATTATCAGCTATACTATTGGCGACTTCCTTCATTAAAGAGGTCTTACCTGCTTTTGGTGGTGCAACAATGAGGCCACGTTGACCAAAACCAACTGGAGATATCATATCAATAATACGGGAAGAAACACGACCTGGCTTCGACTCTAAATTAATTTTCTCTTCAGGATAGAGGGCTGTTAAGGCTGGGAAGTGTGGTCGTTCTTTTGACGTTTCGGGAGCTTCTCCATTTACAGCTTCGACATGTAGTAATCCATGATAACGTTCGTTCTCTTTAGGTGGTCGAACTTTTCCTGATACCTTATCACCATTACGTAAGTCAAAACGTCTAATTTGAGAGGCTGAGATATAAATATCCTCTGAGCTCGGTCGATAGTTAATCGGTCTTAAAAAACCAAAGCCTTCTGATTGAATAATGTCTAGTACACCTTCCATAAACATTAAACCATCTTGTTCTGCTTGTCCTTTTAAGATCGCAAAAATTAATTCTTTTTTCGTTAATTTACTGTAGTAGGAAACTTTAAATTCTCTAGCAAGCTCATAGAGTTCTTTAAGTTTCATACTTTCTAATTCTGCAATATTTACACTACTCATCATGACACCACGTTTCTATAATAATAATAAAAAACAAATTAGCTTTGCTTTTATTTAGATTAACCATTATCATATTGGTTTTTGTTAAATTTGGAAAAAATTGAAAAAGTAAATGAGTGATACTCTTTAGTAAAAGAGGATGATTGAATGAAGTTAAGTTATGTTAGAGGTCTTCCGCTGTATAATATGACTTTCTCATTGAAATGTCAAACCTATTACTTTATTTTAACCATAAAAGTCTCATTTATTCAATAGCACACAGAAAAATATTGACTTTCTATGATGAAAAAAGCCTTTTTGAAATCCAACTTCCAAAAAGGCTTTTTTCGAACCATTTGCTCTATTAACGAATAACTAAGTCTGGTTTCTTTTTCATGCTGTGTTTTCCATCGATGAATCGGACCGTACCAGATTTAGCTCGCATGACTAGAGATGATGTTGTCGCTGAACTTCCTTTATACATAACCCCTTTTAGAAGCTCGCCATCTGTAACTCCTGTAGCCGCAAAAATACAATCGTCACCTTTAACAAGGTCACTTAGCTGTAGAACTTTATTGACATCTTCGACACCCATCTTCTTGCAACGCTCGAGCTCTTCGTCCGTTTGAGGTAATAAGCGGCCCTGGAAGTCTCCACCTAGACATTTTAAGGCTACAGCTGCAATAACACCTTCTGGAGCACCACCTGAACCTAACATAATATCTACACCCGTATCATCAAACGCTGTGTTAATAGCCGCAGCGACATCACCGTCACCGAGTAATTTAATTCGTGCTCCGGCATCACGAACTTCTTGAATGATTTTGGCATGACGCTCACGGTTTAAAATAGTGACAACTAAATCTTCAATATTTTTATTTTTGGCCTCTGCTACAGCTCTTAAATTCTCAATGACAGGAGCATCAAGACTAACCTTACCAACAGATTCAGGTCCAACAGCAATCTTCTCCATATACATGTCTGGTGCGTGTAAAAGATTACCGTGATCAGCAACCGCTAATACAGCTAATGCATTCCACTGCCCTGCTGCGACGATATTTGTCCCTTCTAAAGGGTCAACGGCAACATCAACACGAGGACCATAGCCGTTTCCTAATTTTTCTCCAATATACAGCATTGGGGCTTCGTCCATTTCTCCTTCACCAATAACAACAGTCCCTTTCATTGGGATCGTGTCAAATACATCGCGCATGGCTTCTGTTGCTGCTCCATCGGCAGACTCTTTATCTCCACGTCCCATCCATCTTGCTGATGCTAGTGCGGCTGCTTCCGTTACACGGACAAGCTCCATTGAAAGGCTTCTTTCCATTCTTGAATCTCCCCTTTAATTTTCAATCAATATTGATGTTAATCATGTTTGTCTATCTAACTGTTTGTTTCTTAAATTGGGTACATTTCTAGCTTAAAATACAACAAATGAAAACGCTCACTTTTGTTAGTTTTTCACTTGGTCCATTTCTTCATTTGTCATTTCTTCACGCCATATCTTTGCACCTAAACCCAATAGCTTTTCTTCTAAATCTTCGTAACCTCGATCAACATGTTCAAGACCGGTTAATTCTGTAATTCCATCTGCCATTAATCCAGCAATCACAAGTGCCGCTCCAGCTCTCAAATCACTAGCTTTCACCTTGGCTCCTTGTAACATCGTTTTTCCGTTAATCAGCGCGGAACGACCTTCTACTTTCACATTGGCACCCATTCGACGAAGCTCGTCAATATGTTTAAATCGTGCATTATAAATCGTATCCGTCACGAGGCTTGTACCTTCAGCTTGCGTTAAAAGGCTTGTAAATGGTTGTTGCAAGTCGGTAGGGAATCCTGGATATACAAGGGTTTTAATATCTACCCCCGTTTTCTCACCGATCCCACAAATCTCTACTTGATCATCGCGAACGTCTACTTTTACATTCATTTCTCTCAATTTAGCAATCAAAGATTCTACATGGTACGGAATAATATTATCAACCACAACACGTTGCCCAATGGCAGCCGCTAAAATCATATACGTTCCTGCTTCAATTCGGTCTGGAATAATCGAATGGCGGCATCCATGTAACGATTCAACACCATCAATTCGAATGACATTTGTTCCTGCACCCTTAATACGAGCTCCCATATTTGTCAATAAGGTAGCTACATCAATAATTTCAGGTTCTTTTGCAGCGTTTTCAATAATGGTTTGACCTTTAGCTTTGACAGCCGCAAGCATGATATTAATCGTCGCTCCTACACTCACAACATCAAGGTAGATTTTTGCTCCAACTAATTCATCGGCACGTAAATAAATAGCCCCTTGCTCATTCGTCACTTTAGCTCCTAAAGCTTCAAACCCTTTGATGTGCTGATCAATCGGTCTCGGTCCTAAATTACAACCACCAGGTAAACCAATGACCGCTTTTTTAAATTTGCCAAGCATGGCCCCCATTAGATAGTAAGAGGCACGCAGCTTCTTGACACGACCATTAGGTAATGGCATGGCAAACATTTTTTCTGGATTAATTTGAATCTCATGTTCATCATTATCTAATTCAACATCTCCACCTATTTCTCTTAAAAGCTCAGCTAGAAGCTCTACATCTGAAATCGTTGGGACATTGTCTATGGTCACAGTTGAATCTGCTAAAATAGCGGCAGGAATTAGTGCTACTGCACTGTTTTTGGCTCCACTAATTTGTACAGTACCTTCTAAAGGAAGGCCACCTTGAATCATTAATTTATCCATAATCGCATCCCTTCTATGCTTGTGCTAATGGAATACATACTTGATGTACTTTTTTTACCATTATAACCATCTGCATGAAAAAGTAACGAGTGACACACCGTTTTATTGATTATTTCTTAGCATTATTTCTTGAAAACTTTACTGACATACTTTACTTATATTACTTGGATTCGGCTCACTCGGCAAATAAGGCATTGCCTATGTGTTACGTGCTTTTTTGTTATTGATCATCCGTGCGGACTGAAAGCCAAGTAATCACTTGGCTATAGTCCATACAGCATTATTTATTCCAGTCTGCTAAAAACTTCTCAATCCCTTGATCGGTTAACGGGTGTTTCGTTAATTGCTTAATGACGTTAAAAGGAATCGTTGCAATATGTGCTCCTTTTAATGCTGCTTCAGTAACATGCACAGGGTGTCTAACAGAAGCGGCAATAATCTCTGTATGAAGGCCATGCACGTTAAAAATTCCAGAAATTTGTTCGATTAATTGTAAACCATCAGCTCCAATATCATCTAAACGTCCTAAAAATGGTGATACATAGGTCGCTCCAGCTCTTGCTGCAAGAAGTGCTTGGACAGCTGAAAATACGAGGGTTACGTTTGTTTTGATACCTAATTCGGAGAAGGCATGCACTGCTTTAAGTCCTTCTGTTGTCATTGGTACTTTCACGGTTACGTTTGGTGCAATGGCAGCTAATTCTTTTCCTTCTTCAATCATTCCTTCTGCGTCTAATGCAATGACTTCTGCACTTACAGAACCTGAAACAAGATCCGTGATTTCCTTAATTCTGTCATGGAAATCAACGCCTTCTTCTTTTGCTACTAAAGATGGGTTTGTCGTTACGCCTGCAAGAATCCCTAAAGCATTTGCCTCTTTAATTTCTTCTAAATTCGCCGTATCGATAAAAAATTTCACTACTCTTCACCTCTACCCTTGTTTTTGTTTTTATATGAAAGTTCAATGGGTGATGCACGGAAACTCGTCAAGTTCACTTCCAGTATGACAGGTACGACTAATCATTAAGCTCAAGAGCTCATTGTGACATCATGCCACTTGAGTAATTAACACGTTCGGCCTTTTTCGTGTCGTTACTCTTTGAATTCACCCTAGTATCTGCACTTTATGAGTCTGTTTGTTCATTCTCTCATCGAATTCAACCTGGCCTCTGCACAAACACGGAAACCAGGTCGATCTTTCGAGCTTTGAAACACGGAAGGAAAAGGTGAATGTTGGCTCGCCTTTTCCTTCGCAGTCTTATTTATTAAGCACGATTTGAAGAACCGAATTCACGCATTTTTCCTTGAACTGTCTCTTTGATTGCATCGCGAGCAGGTCCTAGGTATTTACGTGGATCATATAGATCCGGCTTTTCTGCCAATACTTCACGTACTGCGTTGGCAGACGAGATTTGGCTTTCCGTGTTTACATTAATTTTTGCGTGACCGTATTCAATTGCTTTTTTGATATCGGCTGTTGGGATACCCGTTCCTCCGTGAAGAACTAATGGAATACCAACTAGTGAATCAATTTCTTGCATACGATCGAAACCAAGGTTTGGCTCACCTTTATAAGGTCCGTGAACAGAGCCTAATGCCGGTGCAAAACAATCAACACCTGTTGCGGCTACTAACTCTTTACATTCTGCAGGAATTGCATAAGCCGCTTCAGCATCAGATACAATAAGGTCATCCTCTTGTCCACCGATACGTCCAAGCTCTGCTTCAACAGAAACTCCTACTGAATGAGCGATTTCCACAACACGTTTTGTAATTGCGATATTTTCTTCTAATGGATGATGAGAGCCATCAATCATTACAGAAGTGAAACCAGCGTGGATAGCTTGTACACATTTCTCTAAGCTTGAACCGTGATCAAGGTGAATCGCCACTGGTACAGTTACATTGTATTCTTCCATAAGAGCTTTAACCAAACTGACAACCGTTTTGAACCCGCCCATATAACGAGCAGCCCCTTCAGAAACACCAAGAATTACAGGTGATTTCTCTTCCTCAGCTGCTTGTAAAATTGCTTGTGTAAATTCTAGGTTGTTTAGGTTAAACTGACCTACTGCATAACTTTCTGCCTTTGCTTTGTTAAGCATTTCTGTCATTGAAACTAAAGGCATGTCCATTCCTCCTTAGAATATCCATTTCAAAAATAACGCTCGTCCTACCGAGATTTCCTTATTTAACAAGTTACCCGAATCCAAGAGTAAATATCCAATGATGAATACCTATGTATAAAAACCTTTTAAATAAGATACTTGAGTTGGTAAGATGGAACGTGTTCATTATATCACAATCCTACTATAAAAAAACGTCCCTGCGCTTGATATTCCTTGACTTTTTTTCATTTTACACAAAGAAAACGCTTCCCTAGATTTAGAAAGGGAGCGATGAATTTCTTAGTTAAAAATAGTTTCTCGAATGACATTTCTCACATCATCAATGTCAAAAGGTTTGGAAAAGTGGGCAATAGCCCCTGCATCTAGAGCTTGGTTAATTAAATTTAGCTCACCATATGCTGTCATCATAATGACTTCAACCTCAGGATGTGTTTCTTTAATTCTGTTTAAAATTTCAAGACCATCCATCCCAGGAATTTTCATATCTAATAAAACGAGGTCTGGATTTTGTTGATTGACAATTTCTAGTGCTTGAATACCATTTGGTGCTTGAAAGACTGAATAACCGTCCTTTTTTAAAATTTCGCTTAATAAGACACGAATTCCATATTGATCATCGACAACTAAAATCTTTTTATCTGCTGACATGATTCACCCTCACTTTTCTTTGATCCTATTTTAACAGCTCTTGTTAAATGCGAACACCCACAAAATCGCGATAGCCTGTTCTTGACTCTTGTTAGTTATTCGATTTCCTTACGACGATTCCTGCTTATGTCTACGTGCATTCTTTCAAGAACCACGTTTAATTTACACTCATATGTTTAAAATCACTTAAACTCCTTTCGCTGAATCACTACTCTTCATCGAATCTTGGATGATTTCTTTTTCAATATGGTTCTGTTTACGCTATAATGCAGGGACTATTAATTCGTTTTGGAAGGTGTGTAGGGTCTGATGATTCAAATTTTTACGACACAAATACAAGGTTTAATGAAACAAATTCAAACTAAACAAGAGGAAGCGATTGAAGATGGGGCTCGCTTACTGGCCCAAGCCCGTGTTGGCGACGGGTTTATTTATATTCATGGCGACCTCGAGATGAAAGCCGTTGAAATGGAAGCCTTATATGGCGCGGATCAGCTGCCCCATATAAAACCACTTCAGGTGAATGGACAACTTGCTGATGTTGGAATGAATGACCGTATCTTGTATATTAGCCGGAATTCTGAAGAGCCTAAAGCCATTGAAACCCTAAAACCTTTAAGTGAAAAAGGGATTCCTATCGTCGCAATGGGCACGGTTTTTGATGAAGACGAACAAGATAGTGTTCATCATCTAGCTGATGTTTTCATTAATCTTCAGGTAAAAAGAAGTCTCGTTCCGCTTGATGATGGAACAAGAATTGGGTACCCCGCCTCACTTGTTGCCCTTTATACGTTCTTTTATCTCTCGCTTACCTTAAAAGAAATTTTAGCTGAATATGCAGATGAGTAAATTCATCCAATAAAAAAAGCTGCGCATAAGCGACAGCTTTTTTGTTTTTAATGATTTAATGAAGCACCGATAAAGTCACGGAAAAGCGGTTGTGGACGTGTCGGTCTAGAGATGAACTCTGGGTGGAATTGAGATGCAATGAAATACGGGTGATCAGCAACCTCAATAATTTCTACTAAACGGCCATCCGGGCTTGTTCCAGAAAAGATAAACCCTGCTTTCTCCATTTGCTCACGATATTCATTATTAAATTCATAGCGATGACGATGACGCTCATAGACCACTTGCTCATCATATGCCTTGTAAGCAATCGAACCTTCTACTAATTTACATGGATATAAACCAAGACGTAGTGTACCCCCCATGTCTTCTACATCTTTTTGTTCAGGTAACAGATCAATAATCGGATAAGGCGTCTCAGGATTTAACTCAGCTGAGTTAGCTCCTTTCAGGCCAAGAACGTGACGTGCAAATTCAATTGATGCTAATTGCATACCTAAGCAGATTCCTAGGAAAGGTACTTTATTTTCACGAGCATATCGAATCGCCGAAATTTTCCCTTCAATACCTCGGTCACCGAATCCACCTGGCACTAAAATACCGTCGGCTTCTTTTAATAAATCCGCTACATTTTCATCTGTTACTTCTTCAGCATTTACCCAATCAATTTGGATATCTGTATCAAATGAATAACCGGCATGACGAAGAGCTTCCGCAACAGATAAATAAGCGTCTTGTAAAGCCACGTATTTACCAACTAATGCAATGCGTACTTTATTGGAAAGATTTTGTACCTTATTTACTAAACCTGTCCACTCCGTCATATCTGCTTCTTGACATTTTAGCTTCAAGTGATTACACACGATATCATCTAAGTGCTGTGCTTGAAGGTCAAGTGGTACTTGGTACAATGTATCCGCATCACGAGCTTCAATAACAGCATCTTTGTTGATGTCACAGAACAAAGCGATCTTCTCTTTCATATCTTGTGGTACAGGTAATTCAGTACGAACAACAATGACATTTGGTTGAATACCTAAACTTCTTAACTCTTTAACACTATGCTGTGTCGGCTTTGATTTCATTTCACCAGCCGCTTTTAAATATGGAATTAATGTACAGTGCACATACATAACATTATCTGCACCTACATCACTTTTAATTTGGCGAATGGCTTCTAAGAAAGGTAAGCTTTCAATATCACCAACGGTACCACCGATTTCCGTAATGACAACATCTGCATTTGTTTCACGACCTGCACGGAAAACACGCTCTTTAATTTCATTTGTTACGTGTGGAATAACTTGTACAGTTCCACCTAAGTAGTCACCACGACGCTCCTTTTTTAGTACAGAGGAATAAATTTTCCCTGTTGTTACGTTACTATTTTGGCTTAAATTAATATCAATAAAGCGCTCATAGTGCCCCAAGTCTAAGTCAGTCTCTGCACCATCATCGGTTACATACACTTCACCATGCTGATAGGGACTCATCGTACCTGGGTCCACATTAATATACGGGTCAAATTTTTGAATGGTTACTTTTACACCACGGTTTTTTAATAATCTTCCTAAAGAGGCAGCAGTAATTCCTTTTCCTAATGAAGATACAACGCCACCTGTCACAAATATATACTTAGCTGACATACTATTCTCTCCTTCTCACTTTTAATATAACTATCATGAATGCTGTTCACCTTATTATTTCCATCTATCGGAAAATAAAAAAACAAAAGTGACACTTCACCCATAAATTGGGGGCGAACACTTTTGTTTTATCTATAAAATCATATATCATTTTCTAAAGCCCAAAAATGATTCTACCTAGAACGCAAAAAGAAGTCAAGTGAATCTGCAAATAAAAAAATGGCAGTTTCCTTTTACCTGCGATGTATCATCAATTACTTATCTGAATCCTCGTCAGAGTCATCCTCGTCATCCACGTCGTCAAAATCATCTTCCATGTCTTGATCGTCCTCACTGTAGATGTCTTCTTCTTCTTTATCATCTTCGTCTTCATCTTCGTCTTGAGAGATTTCATCTAGTTCATCTTCTAAATCCTCAAACTCATCTTCTTCATACTCTTCATCTAAGAACTCGTCATCTTCAGCGACTTTAGCTTTCTTCTTAGGTTTAGAAACAGAAGATGTAATTTCTTCCTCCACTTGCTCAAGCGGATACCATGCTCTCAAACCCCATAGGTTATCTCCAAGCGTTAAGAAACGACCATCAATATTCAGATCTGTATACAAAAAGCTAATACGTTCTTTGACTTCCTCATCTGACATTTCTTTTAAAGAAGCTATTTCTGCCATTAAAATATGGTAATTGAACGGCTCTTTTTTCTCTTGCATTAATAAATAAGCAAGCTCCACCATGGAGTATTCAGCTAAATCTTCTTTTTTTATATCGGCAATTCTCATGTAGAGACACTTCCTTTCCAAACTTCAATCTATCATTCTTTCCTTACTAACCGAAATCATACTCCCCATTATAAACACATTTCCACAAATTATGCTAGATACGCACAGAAAAAACTAATTGAAAAAAATGAGAAGAAGCTGGATTCATCAAAATAGCTTTAAAAACCTTTATGAGCCTTCCCTTTTAATAAGTGATCGGTCTGCCAATTGATATATTGCTCTAATGTGTATGACTTTCTTAATGCCCACCTTCTAAATGTCCACATTTGTCCTTGAACCAAAATATTGTGAGCGAATAAATGAATCTCCTCTTCATTCATTTCAAGCTCTTTATGTCTGACACACTCAATGATTAATTCTTCAAGAATCTTCGCCATTTCTTGTTCCTTTTCTAGGACATATTTTAATGAATCTTTTGGTAACGCCTTAACTTCCTGATACATGACAAGCACTTCATCAGCCATATCATCAACAATTTCAAAATAAGCTCGAATTGCTAACTTAAGGCGAGATAATGCTGTTCCCTCGTCTGATAGTTGTTCCTTCAAACGCTTCAAAACTTCTAAATAGATATCGTCACAAACGAGGTACAGAATATCCTCTTTTGCTCCAATATATTCATATAACGTACCAATACTGAATCCTGCCTCACGAGCAATTTCTCGTGTTGTAGTTCGATGAAAACCTTTTTCAATAAAAAGTCGAACAGCCCCTTTAACCATTTGAGCACGACGCACTTTAATTAACTTCTGGTCCTTTACAACAGAAGGCACTTTATTCGTATGTAACATCCTATCCCCAACTTTCTGACAAATCCTATATTTTCTTACATCATACAAGAAAAAATCTAATTTTCAAACTATTTATCATAAAACGATGTTTGTCCAAGTGTTGACTGTTGACATACCTACGCCTGCTGTTCGTTTAGGTGCGACTCACTTTATTTAATTCAGTGGAGTTCGGTTGTAAGATTCACATTAATCTAGTCGGCGGTAGTTTTTTGATTTTATTGTGGTTTACGAGGCACTGAGTACTAGCTTTTCATCTTCAATGCTACGTATTTTCATTTCCGCAGCATTGAGCTCTGATTTCCCCACTTCTTTGCTGATTAACTCTAATGTTTCACTATAAATAGGACATACTAATTTTATTACCCTTCTTCTTAGAGGTGTTTAGTTATTAACTATAGAGGAGCTTAACATCATGTTTTATGTCGTTATCGTTTTATCTATGAGCTTTATTCTTTTTTTATTAGTAAAAGCAGATTTTCATTTTGGGAGAAAGTCTTTGTTGATTTCTGAGAGGCCTGTTCACCTTGAGATGAAAACAGCAGAGCTGAAGCTTTTTTCTACAGGTGATGAGTTCATCACTCACTTACAGCAAGATTTATTTCATGCCCAAAAACATATACATATTTTATTTTATATATTTCGCGACGACCATATCGGACACAAAATGATTGACTTATTAGAGACAAAGGCGAAACAAGGTGTCACCGTTCGATTATTAGTCGATATGTTTGGCTGCAAAATGTCCTGGAATTGTAGAAGGAAACTCAAAAAAGCTGGTGTACAGTTTAAACTTTCTCCCCCGCTCGGGTTTCCTTACTTTTTCTTTAAATTAAATCAACGCAATCATCGGAAGATTGTTATTTGTGATGGGCAAATCGGTTATTACGGCGGCTATAATATTGGCGATGAATATTTAGGGCGTGATCCTAAATTCGGCAAATGGCGCGATCTTCATATTCGTATGGAAGGTGAGGCACTCAAAGAATTACAGCGAAGCTTCTTGAATGACTGGGAAGATGCCAATCGTAGAGCTTTTAAAGAGACGAACCTTTTAAACATACGTTCTAGAGGAACGAGTGATATGGAGCTATTCCCATCTAATGGCTTCTTTCTTGAAGATACACATCTCGAACATATTAATAAGGCTCAATCATCCATTACGCTTGCAACCGCCTATTTTATTCCGAGCGAAAAGTTACAGCAAGCTCTTTTGCAAGCAGCTGCACGGGGGGTAAATATTTCAATTATCGTACCAAAGGAGAGCGATCATCCTTTCGTACGAGAGGCGGCCTTTCCATATTATCAGGCTCTATTACTTGCTGGGGTGCAGATTTTCCAGTATTACCGTGGTTTTTTCCATACTAAAGCGATTGTATTTGACCATTCCGTTGCCTATATTGGTACAGCAAATTTTGACAAAAGAAGTCTTTTTACAAATCTCGAACTTAATTCTTATATTTATGACGAAGACTTTGTTGCTGAAGTGAATCTAGTCCTTCAATACGATCGCTCCATTTCACACCCACTTACGATTAAAGAATGGGAGCAGCGTAGTTTATGGTTTCGAATGAGAGAACGAATAGGGACACTATTTTCCTCATTTTTGTAATAAAAAAAGTGGGAGTTCCCCACTTCCCACTTTTTTCGGTTTATTGTGAAAAAGTTCAGCTTAATCCTTCAACCCCAAAAGTGAACATAAATCTGATAGCCACTAAAAATACCGACAACACCCATTACCCCTGAAATCGTCGGTGGTGATGGGATCGGTAATTTGATAAAAGCAAATAGCAAACCGACAACAAGACCCGCAATAAGTGCAAGTACTATTTCTTGCATGGATAACCCCTCATTTCCAATTAAGTTGCTCTCTTTTTACTATTTGCACTTTTAATTTACTTATTCACCATACCACTTCTAAGATAAACCAAATAATCATCACCATTTGAATAAAGCCCTTCGCCAATGTCCCACTTAAGAAAGCCATCAAGGAAGCAAATGCGACTTTTAAAGCGTGGCTCACATCTTTCACAGACCATAACTCTGTGAAAAATACGAGGACAAATGGAACAATGACAACACCAAAAGGTGGAATAATGAATGAACCAATAATAACACCGACTGCAGCCATCCGCTCGCCCCATTTTGAGCCACCGTAACGTTTGACAAAGTATTGACTCGCAATGATATCAGCCACAAATAAAAGAACGGTAAATACACCCATGCCAATCCAAAACCATATCGACAAATCACTAAAGCTACCAATACCGAATCCGTAAATTAAAAAGCCAACCCAAAGCACGAGCACCCCAGGAATTAACGGAAAAATAAGACCGACAAAGCTAAGAATGAAACAAATAATAATAAGAATCCACCAAACGATATCCACACAATCCCCTACCCTCTGAACAAAATAAACAACATACGGCTACTACTATTTTAAAAAAGGGTATTCATGCTCCCATACATGATATACCCTTTTTCTTTCTATTACATTTTTTCTGGGGCCTCAACGCCTACTAAGGCTAAAGCATTTTTAATGGTTACTTGTGTAGCTTTCATTAGAGCCAGTCTGGCAATGGTTTTCTTTTCATCTCCTTCATCAATAACACGTTCCGCATTATAAAAGCTATGCAACGTTGCAGCTAGTTCATGAACATAATTAGTTATACGATGTGGAATTTGCTTGGCTGCTGCCTCACTAACAACGGCAGGAAAATCACCGATTACTTTTAGTAGCTCATATTCCTTCTCCGTTTGGATAACCGACAGATCAACGTTCTTGTCAAAATTTAACCCTTTTTCCGCTCCTTGGCGAAGCATTGTACAAACTCGAGCATGAGCATATTGAACATAATAGACCGGATTTTCGTTTGATTTCGATACAGCTAAGTCCATATCAAAGTCTAAATGGGTATCCGCACTACGCATCGCAAAGAAATATCGAGTCGCATCAATGCCGACCTCTTCCATTAGATCACGTAAAGTAACAGCTTTACCTGTACGCTTACTCATTTTCACCTTTTCGCCACCTTGATAGAGGCTCACCATCTGAATAATTTCTACGTCCAACTGGTTCGGCTGATAGCCTAAAGCTTGAATAGCTGCTCTCATTCGAGGAATATAGCCATGATGGTCTGCACCCCAAACGTTAATGAGCTTGTCAAAACCACGATTCATTTTATCTTGGTGATACGCAATATCTGGTGTTAAGTATGTGTAGCTACCGTCATGTTTGATTAAAACTCGGTCTTTATCATCTCCGTATTGTGTTGAACGGAACCAAGTGGCACCATCTTGCTCATAAGTTTCGCCTTTTTCTTTTAAGACAGCTAAAGTTTCCTCTACTTTTTTACTGTCATACAACGAAGTTTCAGAAAACCAGCTATCGAATTCGACACGGAAGGCTCCGAGGTCTTGTTTAATTTTTTCTAACTCTTTCTTTAAACCATAAGTACGGAAAAATTGATGACGCTCTTCTTCAGGTAACTTGGTTAACCCGTCCCCTTTTTCCTTGGCAAGGTCTTGACCGAAATCAATAATATCTTGGCCGTGATAGCCATCTGCTGGCATCTCTTTGTCGATACCTAACGCTTGATAATAGCGAGCTTCTAACGAATAAGTAAGATTATTAATTTGATTGCCTGCATCGTTAATGTAATACTCACGCTCTACGTTAAAGCCTGCTTTGGCTAAGATGTGACTAAGCGAATCACCTACAGCTGCACCACGAGCATGTCCTAAATGAAGTGTTCCTGTAGGATTTGCCGATACAAACTCAACTTGAATTCGTTCACCTTGGCCATAATCGGATTCTCCATATGTTTCTGGATTTGCTAACACGGTTTTAATTACATCACGTAAATAACCTTTATCCATGAAAAAGTTAATGAATCCTGGCCCGGCGATTTCAACTTTTTCAATCATTGCCGCTTCGTTGTTTAATTGTGACGTAAGCTCTTCAGCAATTTGTCTCGGAGCTTTTTTAGCTACACGCGCTAGCTGCATCGCCATATTGGTCGCATAATCGCCGTGAGCCTTATCCTTTGGTGCTTCTAAGACCACACCAGGCATTGTTTCATCGTTTGCTAAATCAGCCCTTTTAACTGCTGCGATAATTTCTTGTTTTAACTTTTCTTTTAACTGTTCCACACTGTTCATTTCAATTTGTCCTCCTCTAATGTTAAACGCACTTCATGTGTCCCTGTATCCTGACCTTGTAATAAGAAATGATATTTCAAATGAATTTTACCTTTTGTTTTTCCTTTCGGCCATACAACAAGAACCTTTTCTGTTGTTGCTGTCGTCTCCCAAGAAATATCAGGAGTCACATAACGTCCAAAGGTTTTTTCCCCCTGTACAAAGGCTTGTCTCATTAAAATGGTACCTTGCCTAATTAAGGTTAATTCTTGACCATTCCACTTGATCGTCGTTTGAACTTGTTCGTTATTTCCGAAGGTTTCTTCAAACCGTAAATATTCTGATGAGCCTTTTCGAAAAAGTAAACCACTCGTCGTGAATTCATATACTTCTTTGTGCTCACCTTGGTCAATAGCCGTTCGAAACCTTAGTTTAATTGGTTTTTTTATAACAGTTTCCATTACTCGCACATCCTTCTCTTTTATCAGTTTAGCGAGTTTACTCTAGCCATGCAAGATTTGATGTTCGCCACTTAGATTCTCTTATAGTTTCGCCAAAATTGCGACGTTTTAAAGTCTTATTCTAATGTGCCACGAATCTCTTTTTTGTCGGTGGTGGCTGGGTGGTGTGCTAAGACTTTTTGTAAGTGCTCTTACGGGCCATTTCCCAAAAAACGATGGGCTACGGCTAAATAGGAGCATCCTTAAAACCATTTATAAACGAAAAGCCACCAAGAAAAAACAAACCATACTGAACTCTGATGTTTACATTTATTCGTTACCATAATAAAGAGAGGCTGTTCATACCAGCCCCTCTATTTGTAGCTATTTCTTTTTATTTAACAAAACCAAGAAGCATTTCACGAATCATTTTGCTCGCTGTGATCTGAGTTTGTTCAGAGTGGTCATAAATTGGAGCAACCTCTACTAAATCCGAACCAACGACTTGGACCTCAGATTGTGCAATAGCCACGATCGCATCCAATAACTCTTTGGATGTAATTCCGCCAGCTTCAGCAGTACCCGTGCCTGGGGCGTGAGCTGGATCTAATACATCGATGTCAATTGTCACATAAACCGGTCGGCCAGCTAGCTTTGGTAATACTTGTCGTAAAGGCTCCAATACTTCAAATTTGAACATATTCATGCCGGAGTCTTTAGCAAATTGAAACTCTTCACGCATTCCAGAACGGATACCAAATGAATATACATTTTCCGCGCCAATTAACGAGCAAGCTTTTCGGATGGGCGTCGAATGAGATAATACTTCTCCTTCATATTCCTCTCGTAAATCAGCATGTGCATCAAAATGCAAAATCGCGACATCCGGATGTTTTTTATGAATGGCTTTAAATATAGGCCATGAAAGTAAATGCTCACCACCCAAACCAAGTGGGTACTTTCCATCAGCTAATAGCTTATCAACAAAATCCTCAACCATATCTAAGCTTTTCTTTGCATTGCCAAAAGGAAATGGAATATCACCTGCATCAAAATAAGCAACTTCCTCTAAGTGTTTGTCCATATAAGGGCTGTATTCCTCTAAACCTAATGAAGCTTCACGAATTTTAGCTGGACCAAATCTTGAACCAGGACGGAATGATACGGTCCAATCCATGGGCATTCCATAAATAACCGCTTGACTTTCTTCATATGTTGCTCGACTCATGATAAAAACTTTCCCAGAGTATGATTCATCAAATCGCATATCTCAGTACTCCTTTATTTCAGTAAATCCGCAACAAATTTAGGTAGTGCAAACGCGGCATTATGAAGTTCTTTTGTATAATACTTTGTATCGATTTCATGGAAACGTTCATCAGCAATTTTTAACGGATCGTGTTTTTTAGAACCGATTGTAAATGTCCATAAACCACTTGGATAAGTTGGAATGTTGGCTGTGTAAAGATTCGTTATTGGGAAAATTTCCTTCACATCGTTGTAGACTTGTGTAATTAAAGCTTGGTGGAACCATGGGTTGTCTGTTTGGGCAACAAAAATACCGTCTTCCTTTAAAGCTTTAGCAATACCTACATAGAAACCTTTTTCAAATAATTTCACTGCTGGTCCAACTGGCTCTGTTGAATCTACCATAATGACATCGTACGCATTTTCAGATTCAGCAATATGCATGAAACCATCGGCTACTTGCACATCAACACGGGCATCATCTAATGCTCCTGCAATGGAAGGTAAAAATTTCTTTGAGTATTCAATAACTTTTCCATCAATTTCAACAAGTGTCGCTTTTTCAACGGAAGGATGCTTTAATACCTCACGAATGACGCCACCATCTCCTCCACCAACTACTAAAACATGCTTCGGGTTAGGGTGTGTAAATAACGGGACATGGGCAACCATTTCATGATAAACAAACTCATCTTTTTCTGTAGTCATAACCATGCCATCAAGTAAAAGCATATTCCCAAATTCTTCTGTCTCAACAACATCTAATTGCTGAAAATCTGTCTTTTCTGAATGCAATGTGCGCTTAATACGTGCTGTGATACCAAAGTTCTCTGTTTGTTTTTCTGTAAACCATAATTCCATTTCAATCACCTCGATTATATATTTCTTCTTTATCGTTTTAAATAAACGTTTAATTAAGAATTCTCATTTGAAAAGTGCGTAAGAAAAAGCTGCCCAAAAAAGATTGGACAACAAGAGAAAGTATATAACAAAAGTGCTAAAAAGCAAATGAAATCTTTTTAGGATGCGTGTTTTATTTTGGGTGAAAGTTGGTGCGAATATAGTGCACGACTCGTCGCTACCGAAAATGATGCTCCGCATCCTGAGGGGTGGCGCTGAGCTAACTGGCTACGCCAGTGGATCTTAGCTCTGCCACTAGGTCCCGCGGGAGTCTCCGCATAACTCGCCCGCTTGGGTTACAGTTAATCTCAAGGTAATCATTATCCCAAAAGTGACTTTCATTCCTGTTGGTGATGAGTTGCTTTGCAAGTCATCATGGCAGTTTTGTATGAAAGTCTAATGCCTGATGCTCATTTTTCGAAATAACTTGACATACGGTTTTGAATGGTGTTTCGATTTTCAAAACTTCACGCAGTGACGTGAAGTAGCCAAGCGAGCTTGGCTAACGGTCCAAAAAAGCTTGGATTTTAGACACTAATCCTGATGGGTTACTACTCTCTCTTTTTTGTTGGTGGCGAAGTGGATGAGGCTTCGACTTGTGATTTTTTAAGTTCGCTCTGGGCATGGGGGAACGTTCCATCAAAGAGTTCTAAACGGTAAAATCGCGGCGGAGCTCAGATTACGCTTTTGCTCGGGCTTCCTAACTCTTTTTCAGCTCGCAACCCCGCGATTCAGCTTTTGCTCGGGCTTTCTCCCTCTTTTCCAGCTCGTAACCCCGTGATTCAGCTTTTGCTCGGGCTTTCTTCTCCTTTTTCAGCTCACAACCCCGTGATTCAGCGTTTGCTCGGGCTTTCTCCCTCTTTTCCAGCTCGTAATCCCGTGATTCAGCGTTTGCTCGGGCTTCCTAACTCTTTTTCGGCTCGCAACCCCGTGATTCAGCTTTTGCTCGGGCTTTCTTCTCCTTTTTCAGCTCGCAACCCCGCGATTCAGCTTTTGCTCGGGCTTCCTAACTCTTTTTCGGCTCGCAACCCCGCGATTCAGCTTTTGCTCGGGCTTTCTCCCTCTTTTCCAGCTCGTAACCCCGTGATTCAGCGTTTGCTCGGGCTTCCTTCTCTTTTTCTGCTCGCAACCCCGTGATTCAGCGTTTGCTCGGGCTTTCTTCTCCTTTTTCAGCTCACAACCCCGTGATTCAGCTTTTGCTCGGGCTTTCTTCTCCTTTTTCAGCTCGCAACCCCGCGATTCAGCTTTTGCTCGGGCTTCCTTCCCCTTTTTCGGCTCGCAACCCCGCGATTCAGCTTTTGCTCGGGCTTTCTCCCTCTTTTCCAGCTCGTAACCCCGTGATTCAGCGTTTGCTCGGGCTTCCTTCTCTTTTTCTGCTCGCAACCCCGTGATTCAGCGTTTGCTCGGGCTTTCTTCTCCTTTTTCAGCTCACAACCCCGTGATTCCGTGTTTGCTCGGGCTTCCTTCTCTTTTTTCTGCTCGCAACCCCGTGATTCAGCGTTTGCTCGGGCTTTCTTCTTCTTTTTCTGCCCGCAACCCCGCGATTCAGCTTTTGCTCGGGCTTCCTTCTCTTTTTTCTGCTCACAACCCCGTGATTCAGCGTTTGCTCGGGCTTCCTTCTCTTTTTTCTGCTCACAACCCCGTGATTCAGCGTTTGCTCGGGCTTCCTTCCCCTTTTCCAGCTCGCAAACCCGCGATTCAGCTTTTGCTCGGGCTTTCTTCTCCTTTTTCAGCTCACAACCCCGTGATTCCGTGTTTGCTCGGGCTTCCTTCTCTTTTTTCTGCTCGCAACCCCGTGATTCAGCTTTTGCTCGGGCTTCCTAACTCTTTTTCAGCTAGCAAACCC
Source organism: Alkalihalobacillus pseudalcaliphilus (assembly GCA_001038565.1). Lineage (GTDB taxonomy): Bacteria > Bacillota > Bacilli > Bacillales > Bacillaceae_D > Alkalihalobacillus > Alkalihalobacillus pseudalcaliphilus. Next base: position 440,911 of record LFJO01000001.1, on the reverse strand, counting down.
CGCGATTCAGCGTTTACTCGTGCTTCCTCTCCCCTTTTCAACTCGTAACCCTGCCATTCCGCTTTGGCTCGCTACCGCTTAGTCATACACTATATTCTTGTTAGTGATGGCTGCAGGTCACATCAATAATTACTTGTTGGCAGATGTTTAAAAATGCCTTCATTTACCAATCCTAATAAAAAGTCTTTTTGTATGACGGTTCGTGTTGATAATCCGGTACGGTTACTTACTCAACGCCATTGAATGTCATACCTTATTGGTTATTTATTATATTTGGAACGGTTGAGGTGTTCGTTATGCAAGTGGTTGTTAGTCGAAGGTCACGGCGACGTAAAAGTTTATTCCGAAGAAGCTTTCGTCTCCTTTTAATAGGGTTGCTGCTTGTGGCGGCTAGTGCGATCGCTTTGCTTTCTTATACGAGAATGCTTGGAGCCCCTAACCTTGAAGTATCGCAAACGACGTTCATTTATAGTGAAGATGGAGAGGTAATTGGAGAAAGTCATAGTGGTCAAAATCGTTACCCTGTTGAGTTAAGTTATATGGATACCGACATTATTCATGCAACGATCGCTGTTGAAGATAGGCGCTTTTATGAGCACCTTGGCTTTGATCCAAAACGAATTGGTGGTGCTATCGTTGCCAATCTTAAATCAGGGGCTAAATCTCAAGGGGCAAGTACAATTACCCAACAATATGCCCGTAACCTTTATTTAAGTCATGAAAAAACATGGAAGCGTAAGTGGAACGAGCTACTTTATTCCCTACAACTTGAAATGAACCTCGAAAAGGATGACATTCTCGAGGGTTATTTAAATACCGTTTATTATGGTCACGGGGCTTATGGTGTAGAGGCAGCGGCTGAATATTATTTTGATAAAAAATCAAATGATCTGTCTGTGGCCGAGGCAAGTATGCTTGCGGGAATTCCTAAAGGTCCAACTTATTACGCTCCTACAGGGGATAATTTTAATGAAAGCACTCAAACAGGACGCGCCAAAGAACGGCAATGGGTTGTCCTCCAGTCAATGGTGGCAAATGGCAACTTAACTTCTAAGGAGGCAGAAGAAGCCTTTCAAGAAAACTTAACGATTACGGAAACAAAACCGGTCTCTACAGAAAGAGTTGGACCGTTTTTTCAAGATATCGTTGAAGAGGAAATCTTAAATAAGGGTATTCTGGAGCCTAGTCAGTGGAATGCAGGTGGCTTTAAAGTTTTCACAACATTGGATACGAAGATGCAAAAATCGGCTGAAGCTCAAATTGAAAATGAGTTAGTTGACCCAGACGTACAGATTGGCTTTATGGCAATGGATCCTACCACAGGGGATGTAAAAGCTCTTGTGGGCGGTAGAACCTATGAGGGTAAGGGTAGTTTCGACCGTGCTATTGAGGCGAGAAGGCAGCCCGGCTCGACTTTAAAGCCTTTTCTCTATTATGCAGCCCTTGAGAATGGCTACACGCCAACTACTACATTAAAGAGTGAAAAAACGGGTTTCCTTTACCCAAATGGGGATAAAACGAAGGAAAGTGATTATTATTGGCCCAATAATTTTAATACAAGATTTGCTGATGATTATATTACCATGATTCAAGCATTGGCCTACTCAGACAATATCTATGCACTGAAAACGCATTACTCAATCGGTTTTGATAAGTTGGCAGATATAGCCACTCGTGTTGGTATCGAAACGAATATTAGCACAAGCAATCCCTCTGCCGCACTTGGTACAACGGAAATAACTTTATTAGAGCTCGTTACAGGATATAGCACTTTCGCTAATGGTGGCGATCGGGTTCAACCTCGCTTTATTACAAAAATCGAGACGATGAGTGGGAAAATCATTTATGAAAATCCTGTTGTAAAAGAAGCTGACGTTTTAGACGAAAATCTTACGTTCATTATGACGGATGTTATGAAGTCGATGTTTGATCGGAGGTTGAATGATTATACGTCTGTGACAGGCGGTTCTATCGCTACATTGCTCGATCGACCTATCGCAGGTAAGTCAGGATCGACGGAATTTGACAGCTGGATGATTGGTTATACGCCACAGCTTGTAACCGGCGTTTGGACCGGTTTTGATTATGGGAAAAAGCTTGATTCTCAAAATGCCCAAGTACCGAAGCAAATATTTGCAAAATTTATGAGAGAAGGCCTACAAGGAGATTTAAAATTACAGTTCCACCAGCCAAAAGGTGTGACTGCTCTAGAAATTGATCCTTTTACTGGTTATCTACATTCCGAATCTTGTCCGGGTCCTGCGAGGCTGACTTATTTTGTTCCCGGGACGGAACCTAAAGAAACATGTCCGAGTGATCAAGATGATCTGGAAGAGTCCATTGAAGAAAATGCCGAAACGAAAGAAAGCTTCTTGGAGCGCTTTTTGAAGTGGTTCCAATAAACCAACATGCATCAATGAGTGGGTATACCAACACTTGTTGATGTTTTTTATGGCATAAAACAATAAAAGAGCTGTCTCTTGGTTAATTTAACCAGAAGAAACAACTCTTCGTGTCCTAGTATAACGTGATATTATACGTATCAAGTTTACCCCCTCTGAGGCAAAAGCTCAAGTGAAGGAGTGAAGTTTCAAAAACCGTTCATATTTATTTTGGATTACATCTTGACTTTCGCATACGGATTCGTTCGAAATAGACAAACTACCCTTTTTAATAAAGGTGTCATTGTTTTTGAACTTTTAGAGCTGTTATTTCAGCAGTGATTTTTTTAGCTCTTCTTCAGAATGGTTCCACATAGCTTCATTATGATTCTTGAGAAAATCCGCTAGAAGATGACGGGATTTTTGATCCATATGTTCAACAATCAGCTTCCCTTTTAACGATTTATCCATGTTATTTACGTGTTCAGGTAAACTCTTATACCCTCGGCGTATTTCTGTATCTACAGTCATTTCACAACCCGTTACCCCTCCGTAATAAGGCTTACTGTCTTTGTGTAAAATCGTAACCCAAACAAGCCAGTAGAGCTTGCCATTTGGCACTTTATCTTTTTCTTTTAAAAATTTAATTCTTCTTTCTACTTGAGACCTCGCGTGAAGTGCCCCCATATCTACAAACACATCTGATTCTGCTGGATCAACAAATACAGGTGTGACGTTATCAAGATTTAATGTTCCTGCTCCATAACCTTTATGACCATCTAATGAATCATTGCTTAAGATATTAAAAGATGTTTTTTTCTTTTTGATATTATCGTTGTTTAATAAATCCATGAAGTACCAACCTCTCTTTACGAATTTTCCTAGCACTATCGTTTCTAACATTTTATCACAGACCTTGGTGAGATACACATGGTTCGCTTTCTTTTTGTTGGTGGCGAAGCGTATCAGCTTCGCCATGTGGGTATATGTGGACGTCAACTATCGACTCCTTCTTGTTCTTTTTCTGGCGTGATCCTGTCGACCAAAACTCCTCGCCGAAATCTTTTTAACCTTTTGGGCTTATTTAACGATAAATAACGATAGAACCTACACTAATTACAAAAAAATGGTTCATTATAGTATATAGAACTATTTGTCATTATACAGAAGTTATAATTACTTCATTTAATATAATCAAATGTCACAAAAAAATATGTGGATATTTCGGATAATTAGGATTATAATCATTTTGCTAATAGAAAAATAAGGAAGATTAGGGGGCAATTTGATGATTAAGAAGTTGGTTATGTTATTTCTACTCATACTTGGAATGACTACCACCATTCCTTTGTATGCAAACGCGGCTGTGAATGAAACAGAATTAAATGCTTTTCTTAAAGAATTAGAATGGACAAAAGAACAACTGGTGTCCTATTTGGATATAGAATGGGAACACACACTTGATGATTTTGAGTCAGTGGAAGAATTAAGAGACTGGCTTTCACCTGTCATCGACGAAGAAATCCTTCAACAAATTTTAGATGAATATGGCATCTCCGAATCCTATTTACTTCAATTTTTGAAAGAACAAAATAAAACTCTAGCTCATTTTAAGTTTTATGATGATTTGTTTTATTACTTGAGTGATACTCTTGAGATAGATGAGCAACAATTAGCTGAATTTCTTAATGAGCTTAATTGGACGGAAGAGGACTTAGAGGAATATCTAGCGACTTGGGGTATGAGTATTTATGAATTTTCTACAGTTGGTCAAATCAAGAATTTTTTAGGTGATTTACTTAATGAAGAAAATCTTGATGAGCTTTTATCTGATTACGGATGGACAAGAGCTCAACTTGATGCTCAACTTAAAGCAGACGGTCTTACTTTAGCTGAATTTAAATTTTATGACGACTTAAAGGAATATATGTACAGCTTTTTAGAGATTGATGTAGAAGAATTAGCGACATATCTACAATCAATCGGGTTAACTCGTGATGAGTTTGACAATTACTTATGGTATCAATATGAACTGACAGTTGATGATTTTCGTACTCTAGAAGAGCTTCAAGACTTTTTAGGTGAACTCCTTACCGAAGAAAATCTCGTTAATCTTTTAGATGATTATGAGATTACTAGAGATGAATTAGATGAGCTTCTTGCGGAATACGGGTTTACGATTGAAGATTTTATCTTCTATGATGACTTGGATATGTTCTTATGGGACGTACTCTTACAATGGGATTGGGACTTGGAAGATTTATTAGATGCAGAAACCGCTGCACTTTTCAAACGAATTGGCTTAGAAACTTATGAACTTGAGAATATTTTCATCCATCTATTTGAACAACTTGAGGAGTCTCCGTCTTTATGGGATGAAGTAGAAAATCTTTACTATTTTCTAGAAGAATATGAAGGTGTCGAGGCAAGTGATTTAAGCATAGCTGAACTCATCCATTTTGCTAAAACAGCTAAATATTATTTAGATGTCTTTCAGTTTGATGTTTCTTTTGCAATTAGAGAAAATGGAATAGATACACCACTGTCTTTTCAAAACTTGTTAACATTGGCTTCTCTTAATGACGATCAAAAATTAGTCATCTCTTTATACAGTAAGGGAGGTTCATTATTAGCGGACTTTCTTTTTGATAACGAGTTATTAGGACTTAAACCGCCAACTATTGAAAAGCCGGATGAGGGCAAGCAACCTTCCAAACCAAAACCGAATCACCCAGAAGTTGAACAGCCTATCAAAGATATTCCGTTAAAAGATCATGATAAGCAAACCTCAACTGACAGCGAAAATGGACAAACCTTACCAAATACAGCAACTGAGAATTACACATTTATCTTCATTGGCACAGCTTTACTTGCGTTAGGATTCCTATTATGGACATTTCGACGTATTCGTTTTACTCACTAATAAGGCATGTGAGAGGTAATTGTATCTTTTTCTTGCTATACTTACATGAGACTAACCTTGTCGTTAGTCTCATTATTTTTTATTCATGTATGGAGGTTGTTTGATATGCCAATCGTTACTGTTCAAATGTTAGAAGGTCGTACAGATGAGCAAAAGCAACAGTTAGTCGATAAGGTGACGTTAGCTGTTTCAGAATCTACAGGTGCACCAGTTGAGAAGGTTTCTATTATTATTGAAGAAATGAAGAAAACGAATTATGCTGTCGGTGGCAAACGCGCGAGTGAGCTATAGCTGCTATAAAAGGTGATCGCGGATATGAAACTTTGTTCGCTATTACCAACATTCACGAGGGATATTCTGTGGAGTGGTGCTGATTGGGAATCGGTCACACCGCTAACAATCAGCACTTCACTTCCACACCAAACACCCTTTTTCAATCGTTTACACCAGTGAGGACCACATAGACTTGAATAAAAATATTCTTCTAAATTTACACTTAAAATAGGATCTAAGCTTGCAATCCATAGTGGTGTATTAAATTTTTCTAGAACCACTTATAAAATCTAAATCTTTCTGACCACCTTTTCAAAAAATATCGGTAATTCCTCCAATGGCTTTCGGAAAGTAAGCAGGACATGGTCGACGCCTAATAGCTTCAGCTCGTTTATTTTCTTTGTGACGGTTTCATAGCTGCCTATTAGCCCCGTTCGAAATCCTTCATTATTTGCAACAAAGTCACCTAGCTCCTTTGCATTTTTCCACATTCCTTGTGATTCCGTTCTTTCTTGGAACTTCTTGATCGCCACTTCATCAGCACGGTCTAAAATCCATTGATATTCTTCATATGCCTCCTTTTCTGTTTGTCTAGCAATCACAAAAGCATTGACCGCATACGTAAGTTCTCGTCCTTGCTTTTTTGCCAGTTCTTTGACAACCGTTATCTGTTGATATAATTCTTCTTTTAGTGCCCCATTCATAAAATATATATCTGAATGCTCGGCTGCCATCGTTTGGGCAGGTAAAGAATTTCCACCTTGATAGATGGCGGGATAAGGCTTTTGAACAGGTTTGGGCGACAAATGGGCATCTTTTAATTGGTAATAATTCCCTTTGTATGAAAATGACTCTTGAGTCCATAGACCTTTTAGCACTTCTAAATATTCTTTTGAACGCGCGTAACGTTCTTTATGGTCGATCCATTCGATTCCAAATATTTCTTGCTCTTCCTTAAACCATCCACTCACTAAATTAATATGAAACCGTCCATTTGAAATAATATCTAGTGTTGCCCCCATTTTTGCTAACGTCACCGGTGAAATAAAGCCTGGAAGTACGGCACTAATGAAATGAATGTTTTGAGTTGAAGGTATTAAAGCTGCCATTAACGTAAGCGGATCGAGTTGCCCCTGTTCAGACTCACTACCGCCAATCGCTCCCAAATACCTTGTCGCATATAAAATAGCATTAATACCCTTTTTCTCTGCAAGCTCTACAAGCTTTTGGTTATACGTAAAACTATTGTCCCTCTCTTGTTCCACATCAGCACGAAGAAAACCACCAGATAAGTTTGCTCCCCAAATGATATAGTTCATTCCGCTCCCCCTCCTAAGGTTCCCTTCTTTACAAAAAGCGGCTTAACGGATTCGCCAAACCTTTTTGCTTCTTCTAAATGTGGAAAACCAGAGAGGATAAAGTGACTCACACCTACTTCTTGATAATGTTCAATTGCTTCTTTAATTTGCTGTGGAGTCCCTACTAAAGCCGTTCCTGCCCCTTTTCTTATTTTCCCTATACCAGCCCAACCACACTCGTCAAAACGATCACTTTTTTGCGTGACTTCGTTCATTCTTTTTTGAGCAATTGAATCGGTTGTTTCATAGTAATGATTCATCTTTTCCCTTCTCCGAGTATCGATTTGACTAATAATACGATAGGCAGCTTGCCACGCTTCTTCTTCAGAATCTCTAACTACGACATGAATTCGAATACCATATTCGAGTGTTCGATTGTAATTGCGTGCCCGCTCTCTAACATCTTTAATCTGTTGCTTAATCTGCACTACCGGTTCTCCCCACTGCAAATAAATGTCCGCATACTGTGCGGCTACATCCTTTGCCACCTCTGACGAACCCCCAAAATAAATGGGAATATTCCTCCCTTTGCTATTCTCAGGAAAAAGGCTACCTCCCTGCACTTCGTAAAACTCGCTTTGATAGTCAAAAACATCTTGCTCCCACGATTGCTTAATGACTTGTAAAAATTCAGCTGTTCGTTGGTAGCGCTTATCGTGTGGAATAAAATCACCGTCTTGCCCAAGCTCTAATAATGATCCTCCCGTTACAATATTTAAAAGTAATCTTCCATCTGAAAACTGGTCAATCGTTGCAGCCATTTTTGCAGCGACAGTTGGAGAGATAAATCCAGGTCTAAAAGCTACTAAAGGTTTTATCTTTTCAGTTTGGTGGATAATCGCAGAACCAATCATCCATGAATCCAAATAGGGAATTCCAGTTGGCACAAGTATACCTTCAAAGCCAGCATGTTCTGCCGCTTGAGCGACCCTGGTTAAATATGCAAGTGAGGGCTGACGCTCTGGCTTATTTAATCCTAAAAACTCTCCATCTCCATTTGTCGGTATAAACCAATAAAAACGAGGCATCTTAGTCATTCCTCTCTTCGAATCGCTTGATAGGCAAAATCTACTAAACTCTTTTTATCCTGATAAGAATGATATTGGCCGGCAAAAGTTCGTACCGGATCGCCTGAATAAAATCGTTCATAGAGCTCATGTCTCGATCCTAGTGAGTTCCCAATCAGATCCCATGCTAATTTGATTAGCTTAGTTCTTTCTTCTGCAGACATTTTTGTCCCCTTGTAAGGCTCTTTTAACAAGTGAGCAATCGGACCGAATAATTCTTCTATTTTGGATGGTGTTTGTAACAACCCTCCAGCTCCTACTTGCTGTATAATTTCTAGAGATCTAGGGTAGTATTTTGTCCCTAAATTACGAGCAGTCGCTAAATAATCTTTATCTGGTAAACAAACCCCTTCGTACATCGTCGATTCGTGCTCCGACGCATTTAATAAAGCATAGATACTCTCTTTTTGCATGATTACCTCTGCAAGTTTTTGTTTCACATGCAAAAAGGCTGTTGCTCCTGATGCCTCAGCTAATTCATTGGCAATCGCTGCAACACTTTCTAACTTACTTACTAGCCGAGCCACTGTCTGATGCTGACTTAGTAGGGCTGAACAAGGTTCTATCCTTAGAACCCAAGAGAATTCAGGATCCTCACAAGCCAGAACTCGCTCCCAAGGAATAAACACATGATCAAAAATTAGAACAGCATCCATTTCATCATAACGAGAACTAAGCGGATGATTCGTTTTATCTTGACTTGCAAAAGATTCACGACAGACAATATTTAACCCTTTTGCTGTTACGGGTACAAAAAATACATGAGCATACGCTCTTTCTTTCTCCGTTCTTTTATGGTAAGAATTGATTAAAATTTCATCGACATAGGGTGCAGCCGTTGCAATCATTTTAGCACCACTTACAAAAATTCCATCTTCATTTCGGTCGGTTATGTGTAATAAAGCGTCGTGTGTTTGTTTAGTTGCTCTATCTCTTTGTGGATCATGCCCAGCGACGGTTGATAACCAATCATTCTCTAAGGATTTTCGATAATAATGCGCTATTTTCTCGGCAAAGCCAGGCCTTTTTTTATCTAAGACATCCCGATTTGCATACCATCCGGTAATAATGGATCGTGTATACTCTGATAATCGACTCATGACACCAAATGTGTCGTCTGCCCAATGCTGATAAGCGACTCGTTTCCTTTTCAAGTCGACTTTATTTTCAGGAATTAAAAAGGAAAGATGCGCTCTGACACCTTCTGTATGATAAGTTAAGAGCTCTTTTGTAGATTCAACATACTGCTTTTGCAATAGTTTATCTATCGTTTTAATCGTACCTTCAAAGGCAGGATGGTGCGTCACATCTTGAACGAGCTCGCCATCTACCCAGACGGTTCTCTCTGCCTTCACTCGTTCTAAAAAAGTTCGTCTCGTCACTACTATGCCCCCTCTTCTTCGAATTGTTTCCAAAGATTAGAGATTCTATCTCTTAATGGATCTTTGTCATATTGGCTATAAAAGTTAGCAAAAGTCCGGATCGGATCTCCTGAATAAAAACGTTCATACAGGTCGTGCCTAGCCCCGAGTGGGCTACCAATTAATTCCCATGCAAGCTGAAATAAATCCGTTTTTGTTTTCGCATCCACTTCTGTCCCCCGGTAGTACCGTTGAAAAAAAGGAAACAACTCATCCTTTTCAGTGATAGGATTTGATGGCACTTGAATAAATCCACCTGCACCAATTCCTTTTAAAATCTCAATCATCCTCGGATAATATTCGGTCCCTAGATTTCGAGCTACTTGTAAAGGCACACTAGCTGGTACATAAACCCCTTGTTCATTGACCTCTCCGTCAATCTCAGCACTCGTTAATAAAGCTTTAATCGTATCTATTTTTGTATAGTCTTCACCTAATTTTTCTTGAACGTGAAGAAAGTGGTTGGCGCCAATTGATTCAGCTATCGCCGTCGTTACACCTGCTATAAATTGTAGCTTCGTTAATAAACGTACGACGGTTTGATAATGAGCTAACGGATTCATTTGTTGATGCTGTTGGGCCTCATATACACCTTCAATTGATCCTCTAATTAAAACTCGCTCCCATGGAATACACACATCATCAAAAATTAAGACAGCATCCATCTCATCAAAATTGGCTTGTATGAAATGCTTCTCAGCAAACGGAGAGGAGAAGGACTCACGGCAAACGATTTGTAAGCCCGGCAAGTTCAGTGGAATAATGAACATATTGGCATATTCCTCTTGCCCTTTATTTAACTTTTGGTGAGGCATGACAAGCACATCATGAGCATAGGGAGCAGCCGTTGCAATCATTTTGGCCCCTCGAACAATCAAGCCTCCCTTTGTCTCCCCTACGACTTTTAACAAACCCCCTTCCACTTGCTCTGGTGCTTGAGATCGGTCAATTTGCGGGTCTAAAATCGCCGTTGTGATGATTCTTTTTTGACTAGACGCTTGCTTATAATAGGCTGTTATTTTTAGAGAAAAACCCTTATCAAATTGAGTGAAAAAAGCTTTGTCCATATAATATCCTGTTAGTAAACAGTAAGCATAATCGGATAGTCGACTCATCACTCCATATGTCATTTCCGACCACAGTTCAAATGCGGCTCTTTTCTCCAAAAGCTGCTCATATGTTTTCGGCACTAAAAAAGCTTTATGAACAAATGTTGTTGATTCGTTATTTTTATAGCCAAGAATTGTCTGATTAACCGGATCTTCAAGCATCGAAAACAGTGAAGTGATCGTTTCCAATACACCTTTGAACTTTTTATCGGTTGTCACATCAACCTTTTGACCGTCTAACCATACCGTTCGGCCATCTTGTAAGGTTGCTCTCCAATCACCCTGCCCTAAATTGCTCAATTCATCTCCTCCTTGTTGTCGACACGCTTATGCTGAATGTAGCTTTACAAAGATAGGTATAAAAATAGCCCAGATACGCAAAAAAAGAGTGCTGTACCTTGGGCTATCGGTTGTCCGAAAAGCTTTTTATTTGTTTGTATAGATACTGTATATGATATGTGTATTCCAATTATTCCGAATGGTCAAGTGCGCTTTAAAATAAAACAAGCCTATTTTCTGATTTTAAGAAAATAAAGCCCATTTTTAATGGTAGCTCTTGCCATTCTTTGACTCACTGATTATAATCCAATTAATTCAATCAACTTACTTTTATTATTATGACCTACCGGTCGACCGGCGGTATGAGTTTTTACTCGTACCGCTTTTTTATATGAAAGTTGGTGCTGATACTCCTATGCGGAGCTTTGCTTGCCTCTACCGAAAATCATGCTCCGTCTCCTGCGGGGTGCCGCTGAACTAACTAGCATAGCCAGTGGATTTCAGCTCGCCACTACGTCACGCGGGAGTCTCCACATGTTTTCTTCCGCTTGGTTACTGCTCATTCTCAATTCCAAAGAACAAAGTGAATGAAAAGTCACCAGTTAAAACGCCAGACACTTCTTTCATGTTTGTTGGTGGCGAATTGAATGGGCTTCGCCATGTTGGGTTTTGTATGAAAGTTAGTGTAACATGGAGCGTTACTCATCATTATGGGAAATTATGCTGTGCGACACTGTGTAGCACTGTGCTCATCGTTTAAAGCAGCTTTTAAAATAACAACGTAGAAGGAGGCTATTCAATGAAAGATTATCTGTTTCTCATTTTGATGATGTTGTCACTGTTATTTGTTTTGTTCGGGTGCTCGACTGTAGATGATTTCCCAGCAAAGGAAGGAGGTTCTAAAGCAGTGATTGTCTTTGGTTTTACTCCTGGACCATATAGTGACCAAGTAAGGCAAGGAATTGAACCGCTACTCAAGGAAAAAGGGTATACAGTCAAATATGTGGAGTTTAGCACTCCCAACGAGCCTAATTTTGCTTTAGCAGAAGGTTCGCTTGATGTTAACATCTTTCAGCACACAGCCTTTTTTGAAAACTTTATTGAAGAGAATCAATTAGATCTTATTGAAACAATCAAAGTTCCAACTGCTCCTATGGGCATTTACTCTGATCATCATGATAACCTTGATCATTTACAAGATGGTTTTACTATTGCTATCCCTAATGACCCCGCTAATGTCGCAAGAGCTTTACGAGTGCTAGAACAGGTCGGCTGGCTCGAACTAAAGGAAAATTACGACCCACTAACTGTATCAAGGCAAGACATCGATTCCATGATTGTGAATTTTTCATTTGTTGAGCTCGAGCAAGTTCAAATCCCTAGGGCGATTCCGGATGTAGACTTTGCTGTTGCCAATGGTTATACGATTATCGCATCTAATCGAGAACTTGATTCGTCCCTATTTCTTGAAGACCCACCATTTGAATATCAAAATTTAATTGCGATACGTGCCGAGGACCAAGACCAACCTTTTATTCAAGATATAATCGAAGCTTACCACACTCGTGATTTCCAAGAGGTTATTGAGTCAAACAAAGAATTCGAAGGCTTCCACCAACCCGATTATTTTAAATAAAAGGAGAACTAAACCTCATGATAGAATTCAGACAAATTAGTAAAATCTATCAAACTAAGCAAGAGCAGGTTAAGGCCATATCTAACGTATCCTTATCCATTAAAGAAGGCGAAATCTATGGTATTATCGGATTTAGCGGAGCAGGAAAGTCCACTCTATTACGAATGGTTAACCTTTTGGAAACACCCACAGAAGGTACTATTCTTTTGCACAAGCAGTCACTAACCGACCTCGATAAAAAACAGCTAAGAATAGCTCGGAATAAAATAGGAATGATTTTTCAAAGCTTTAACCTAGTGACTAACAAAACCGTTGCGGATAATATCAAATTAGCTCTACGTTTTGCAAAGATAGCTAGAAAAGAATGGGATCATATCGTCTATCAAACTTTAAAGATTGTTGATCTATTAGATAAAATCGATCAATACCCGAACCAGTTATCAGGTGGACAAAAACAAAGGGTCGCTATCGCAAGAGCTATTAGTTGTGACCCCAGTGTATTACTTTGTGATGAACCAACGTCTGCCCTTGATCCGCAAACGACCCACTCCATTCTTCAATACTTAAAGAAGATTAACAATATCTATGGTGTGACCATACTACTTGTGACTCATGAAATGGAAGTAGCCCGCTCCCTTTGCAACCGTGTAGCTGTCATGGAAAATGGAGAAATTAAGGAAATAATCCAAATGCAAAACCACTCTTATCAAGCAAAGACAGAGATTGGACGAATTTTATTAACTGATGGTGCATCTGATGATATTTGATAATATTATTTCTCTCCTACCTGAAATTATTGAGAGCATTGGCCAAACCTTTTTTATGGTCGGCCTTACTATTATTACGGCTATAATTTTGGGAATCCCTTTAGGTTTGTTCACGTTTTTAACCGATAAAAAGCAACTATTAGCCAACCATTTTATCCACATCACTTTAAATATGTTTATTAATTGCATTCGGTCCTTCCCTTTTATCATTCTTATGATCGCGTTAATCCCATTAACTCGAGCCATTCTTGGGACGACTGTTGGACCACTAGCTGCCACCATTCCTTTATCAATCGCTGCTATTCCATTTTTAGCTCGAATCGTTGAACAATCCTTACGGGAGGTTAATAAAGGAACCATAGAAGCTTCCATTTCTATGGGTGGTTCTCCTATACAAATCATTTACCACGTCCTATTAGTCGAAGCACGTTCTGGTTTAGTTTTAGGTCTGACCATTACGACGGTAACCTTTATTTCTTATTCGGCTGTTGCAGGAGTAGTTGGAGGCGGAGGGATCGGCGATTTAGCGATACGTTATGGCTATTATCGGTTCCAAACAGATGTGATGATCTTTACGATTATCTTGTTAATTATCCTTGTTCAGGGCGTTCAATTCTTAGGAAATCGAATAGCTTCTTATTTAGATAAAAGATAACAAAGAAATCAAGCCCACTGAGCATAGGGCTTGATTTCTCTTGATTCATATTATTTTAGTTTTGCATAGCGTGAATTTGCCATGACTGGAGCTTCTTTATATATTGATACCCCGCCTCAATATCCTCTTCTGTATAATTCTGCTTTTTCTTCAAAGTAAAAACCTTATCTTTCACTTCTTCCACAGTCAAATCAGCAAAATACAAAATCGTTGAAACTAATTCTAAAAAACGTGAACTTTGTTCATTAAGAGATGTTACCAAGGCATGACACTCTGGCCACTCGATCTTATTTAGTGCCAAGAAACTCTCTCCTTGCTCTGATAATGAATAACAATATTGTTGATAGTGGCCTTTATCTTCCTTATTTTCGTGTACAAACCCTAAGTTACTAAGCTCTTCCATCCGTAAAGAAAGCTCTTCTGAATAAGGCCCGTACATATGAAAGTTATAGCGCTCTGAAAAGGGCATGTCCAACTTTTTAGCAATATAAATCATCTTTTGTAATTTCTTTCTACCAACTACCTCACCTGCATCTGCCAAAAACTTCAATACTTTTACATGTTCGTACAGCAAAAGGGTCCACTCCTTTACATGATTTGTAAAATCGCCATAATTTCTTTTTTAACTTGCTCATTTTCCTTGTTATCACTAATTAAATCAAGCGGGAAATATAACTTGTGGTCCGTTCTTTTTTTACCTGAAATGGCTTCAACAACATCAGATTCTCTTGAAAGTTCTCGTATTTTGCCGTTAGGTAGTACTAAATGTATCGGTAATCTTTCTCCTTCTTCACCAGGACGGTAAAAGTCATAGGGTAGATCAGATGAGGAGTCCACAACTAAATAGTAAGAAGGATCAATATCCGCTTTTCGAAAAAGCTCCTGTAATTTAGGCCAATCGTTCATCCACTGATTTGGGTTAAATTCTGTGTATTTAAACAGATTTCTATTTAAAAATCTTACACAAAGATCGCTTAAAATACGATCGTCCTCACCTTGCCATACTTGAAAATAATAAAGGGTTATCGCCTCATCAAGCTGCAAATAATCATCTAAGCTCACTTTTTCATGAAAGAATGAGTAGAAATGGATAGGTTCTTGTTTGAATGTGTACCCTTGTTTATATAAATCCTTCACTCGTTTAAAAATGTTATTAATAATAACCTCTGCACTTCTTGAAACAGGATGAAAATAAACTTGCCAATACATTTGGTATCGACTCATTATGTAATCTTCGACAGCATGCATACCACTTTGTTTGATGACAACTTGCTCCTCGGTCGGACGCATAACGCGAAGGATACGTTCCATGTCAAAGTGGCCATAACTTACACCCGTATAATACGCATCACGTAATAAATAGTCCATGCGATCCGCATCAATTTGACTGGAGATAATACTTGTCACTAACTTGTTAGGGTATGTCTTTTCAATCACATCACTAACCGCTTGAGGAAAGGTTGGTGAAACTTTTTTCAGAATTTGGTTCACCTCAGAATCACCTAAAATAATGGCTCTCGTCCACTCTTCATGATCCGTTCCAAATATTTTCTCAAAGGCGTGCGAAAAAGGGCCATGTCCTATATCATGAAGTAAGGCTGCCGACAGTGTTAGTAGTCTCTCTTTTTCTTGCCAATGCGGTCTACCCTTAAACACCTCTAAGATTCTTCTTGTAATTTCATAAACACCTAAAGAGTGATTAAAACGCGTATGTTCAGCACCGTGGAAGGTAATATAAGTAGTACCTAGCTGTTTAATTCTTCGTAACCTTTGGAACTCCTTTGTTCCAATTAACTCCCAAATTAATTCGTCTTTTACGTGAATATAGCGATGGACCGGATCCTTAAACACTTTCTCTTCTTCTAATTTTCCATAGACTGACATGTTATTCACCTACCTTAAATGGGGTTCGTTTGTTTTATATGAAAGTTACCTTGGGGCGATGGGTTGTTCCTTGAAGTTAGCTCGTCATCCATCTTACGATAAATGACCTTAGCAGGACAGTGTTCCTGTTCACATACTCCAGAGTTTACTATAGTATCGACAAATTAGACACCTTTTGTCATGCATCTTAATGATCGTTACGTAATCTATCTGACATCCATTGATCAGAAGGTAAAAGGAAGCTTAAGCAACCAATAATTGGGAATGTTACAGCGATAAGCATCGTCGTATACATACCAACAAAGTCAGCGATAATTCCAAACATAACGGCTCCCACTGCTCCCATTCCAAAAGCTAAACCGACAATTAAGCCTGAAACAACACCAATTTTTCCTGGAATAAGTTCTTGCCCATAAACAACGGCAACAGAAAAACTGGATAAAATAATAAAACCAATAATACCTATAAGTGGATATGCTAGAATTGGGCCAACATGTGGTAGAAGCAGAGCAAATGGGGCCGAACCTAACATAGAAAGCATTAGTATTGTTCTTTTTCCAAATCGATCGGCGAGTGGACCACCAGCAAAGGTCCCTATCGCTCCAGCCGCCAAAAAAATAAATAGATAAACTTGTGCTTGTGAGATCGTCATTCCGTATTCTTCAATCGCAAAAAATTGATAATAATTAGCTAAACCAGCATGGAACCAAGAGCGCACGAATACGAGAAATAATAATACACCAAAGCCGACAAGAATTTTACGACGATATTTCGTAGGTATAGATGGTCCTGCTTTTTTAGTTTTTGCTTGTAACGTTTGAATCTTAATTTGTTCTTTGTACCAAGTAGCAATATATAATAACAAAATAATGGCAAGACCTGCGACCAATGTGAACCAAATCGAACCGAACTGTCCAAGCGGCACTAAAATAAGCAAAGTTATTAACGGTGCTAGTGCCTGACCTGCATTTCCACCTACTTGATAAATGGATTGCGCTAAACCTTTTTTATTCCCTGCGGCCATATGAGCGACACGTGATCCTTCAGGATGAAATGTCGCTGAACCGATGCCAATAAAGGTAACAGCTATGACTACCATCCAAAAATTCGGGGCAAATGCAAGAAGAACTACACCAATAAAAGTAAAACAAAGGCCTATCGGTAACGCAAATGGGGATGGTTTTTTATCGGTATATACCCCAACAACCGGCTGAATAACCGAGGCTGTCATATTTAAAGCAAAAGCAATAATTCCTATTTGAGTATAGGTGAGCCCCATCTCCGCTTCTAGTATAGGGAACATCGCTGGAACTAGTGCTTGAATGGAGTCATTTAACAAGTGGACAAACCCGATTATAAATAGGATGCGGTAGGCCGTTTTCACTTGTGGGTTAGATTTATCTTTCGTTTGACTTGTCTTTAGCTGCTTTGCTTCCATGGTTTTCTCCTTTGATATGAAAGTTAGTGCTGATGCTCATATGCGGAACTCTACTAGCCGCTACCGAAAATAATGCTCCGCGTCCTGCGGGGTGGCTGCTAAACTAACTGGTTTCGCCAGTGGATTTCAGCCCGCCACTACATCCTGCGGGAGTCTCCACATGACTCGCCCGCTGGGTGACTGCTCATTCTAAAGTTCAAAATCATTCTCAACAAATATTAAAATGAATGAGAACAAAAAAACAAAGTGAATGAAAAACCACCAGTTAAAAGCTAAAACCTACTTTCATTTTTGTGGGTGATGAGTTGCTTCGGCAGTCATCATGGAAGTTTTGTATGAAAGTGTACTTAGGGATGATAGTTTGTGCCTTGAAGTTAGCTGATTCTTAATCCCCTTCACACCTTTTCGTGTGACTTTACTCACTCATTTCCCTCGAGTAACTGACACGTTCGGCCCTTTTCGTTACTTTACTCTCTCACTTCCCCCGAGTAACTGTCTCGTTCGGCTCTTTTCGTTACTTTACTCTTCTTCTTCCCCCGAGTAACTGTCTCGTTCGGCTCTTTTCGTTACTTTACTCTCTCACTTCCCCCGAGTAACTGTCTCGTTCGGCCCTTTTCGTTACTTTACTCTCTCACTTCCCCCGAGTAACTGTCTCGTTCGGCTCTTTTCGTTACTTTACTCTTCTTCTTCCCTTGAGTAACTGTCTCGTTCGGCCCTTTTCGTTACTTTACTCTCTCACTTCCCTTGAGTAACTGTCTCGTTCGGCTCTTTTCGTTACTTTACTCATCTTCTTCCCTTGAGTAACTGACATATTATTAGACTTTTCATTCATACTCTTCGGTTTTTGTACTTCTCGTTCAAAAACCCAATGAACGAAAAGCCAAACACCCATTAAATAAATGGCACTTGTCAAAAGAAAGTTTGCTCAAATAATCAAAAACCTCCAAACAATACTTCCCTGTTTATTAAAGGTGAGTAGGTTGTCGTGGAAATTCTGTTTGAGAATTGCTGCACATGGCCCAGTCCTTCTCCATTTTTCTGGAAATAATGCAAAATAAGTAGTCTAGCGTAACTTCTAATTTTTTTCTCTTTTTTAATCTTCTTCTATCATATACCTATTGAAGTCACGATGAAAACAGTGATTTCTTTCCTATTAATGAATTAATGCTTGTCATAATTAAAATAACCCCATAAACAAATTTTCTGTTCATCGGGACTAGATAGTAAGCTTATAACTAGATTTACACTTTTTAATGGAGTAATTGCAAACGGAAGAGTTTAGTCACTGCTTCTGTTCGATTAGCACTATCCGTTTTGACCATAACATTTTTCAAGAAATATTTGACCGTTGATTCAGCTAGATACATCATGTTACTAATTTCCTTTGTCGTAAAACCATTCGCGATATATTGCATAACTTGTAACTCTTTATTTGTAAAAGAAGTATTTTCTTTTAGCCTTGTTCCATATAAAAAGTGCAAGCATTGTTCGCTGAAGTTTTTCATCTCATTTAACACATCCTGCCCTACTTGTAATTGGACATTGACACCTGTCATAAACCCTACGACAATATCATTAATTGTAAAAGGGATAACGAGCATATTTTTAATCGGCTCTGATAAGATGAAATGATTACTAATGGAAAGCTGAAAAGCATTATTATCAAAATAGCTTACCTTATTGTCAGATAATGCTTCATATACAAAACGATTTACTTTTGCCATCTCATGAACATAATGAATTGACTGTACATTTGGATATTCATAAGAGATTATGCCACTAAACGCATCATTAAAGCTTGAATATTGAAATAATTGAATAATGCGACAAGGGAAGTTTTGATAAAATACCTTGATCATTTCAAACAAATTCTCATTAACATTTTCACTTTTTATAATGGAAGAAAGTTCTTTTTGCCAGTTTGCTATCAAGCGACACCACCCCCACATTCACTATATCAAATTAACTAGACAAAAGGATAGATATACCTATAAACTTCCCCTTTTGTCTAGGTCATTTTTATACGTAAAGCTAACTATTCCACCCCTCAAGTAAACGCTATCATTAATGTGTAGCAACCTAATTTTAAAGGAGTGATACGTATGAAAATAAAAGCTGCTGTTATCAATTCTGTAAATGAACCTTATGTAATGGAGGAGCTCAATATTAGTGAGCCCAATGACAATGAGTTACTCGTTAAAATGGTAGCTTCAGGTATGTGCCATTCAGATGTAGCCGTTCGAAAAGGTTTTAATGAATTCCCTCTTCCCATTATTCTCGGTCATGAAGGATCTGCTATTGTAGAAAAGGTGGGAAGTAATGTCCAAGGTTTTGAAATAGGTGATCATGTGGTTGTTTCATTCGGTTATTGCGGACAGTGCGATAACTGTAGAACAGGGATCCCTGGTTCTTGTTATGACTGGAGTGAGATAAACATGTCAGCTACACGAGAGGATGGTAGCGCTTATTTTACTAGAGAAGACGGAACACCGGTTACTCGTTTTTTTGGTCAATCTTCTTTTTCTACTCATTCCATTGTCGGATCTTCTAGTTTAACAAAAATTGATAAATCCTTAGATTTACGTTTATTCGGTCCACTTGGGTGTGGGTTCATGACTGGAAGCGGTGCAGTTCTTAATGGTATAAAGCCTGAGCCCGGCTCGACAATTGCCGTTTTTGGGACTGGCGCAGTTGGTATGGCTGCAATGATGGCCGCAAAGGTGGCCGGTTGTTCAAAAGTAATTGCCGTTGACATTCACGAGAGCCGACTTGACCTTGCAAAGCAGCTAGGTGCCACTCACGTTATTAACAGTAAGAATGAAAACGCACAAGAACAAATCCTTGCTTTGACAAGTGGAAGAGGTGTAAATTATAGCGTTGATACGACAGGAGTTGGACAAGTCGTACGTACCGCCATAGAAGTATTAGCAGTAGGTGGATCTATTGCACCAGTAGCCGTTGGAAAGGATATAACGATTAGTACAATTAATGATCTTGCTATGAAAAACCGAAATATCGTCGGTGTTCTGATGGGACGTGCCATTCCTCAATTATCAATTAGACAGATGGTCGATTTTTATGAAGCAGGTAACTTCTCGTTTGATAAATTAGTGGAGTATTACTCTATCGACGACATTAATCAAGCAGAAGCCGATTCATTATCAGGCAAAACGATCAAACCGATTCTTATTATGGATGAATCTTATCAACCAGAAGTCGCTAAATCCTAAAATCATTTACAATCACAAACCCAAAAAGGAGTCCGATGCATTAAATCATCGAACTTCTTTTCCATTTTGTGATTATTTACTTACATTCACTTCTTTAGATGGGTAAAAGTCTTCTGGGTGGTCTAGCTTCTTATATGGTGTCATGGACTTCTCTATATAAAGGGCATGCCATATCATAAAGCATAATGCGACCCAAAGCTTTCTACTGTTATCGCGTTTACCTGTTGCGTGTTCATTTAATAGTGCTAGTATTTGATCCTTATATAGATACTCATCAGTTTGGCTCATATGGATCATATTTTTGGCCCAATCGTACCATTCATCTCGTAACCAAACTCGTATCGGCACAGGAAATCCAAGCTTTTTTCTGTCTAAGACACTTGCAGGTACCCATTCAGATATCGCTTTTCTTAGAATATACTTGGTCGTTTGATGACTTAGCTTATACTTCGTTGGAATTTCACTCGCTACTTCCAAAACTTCGTTATCTAAAAATGGAACGCGCAGCTCCAATGAATGAGCCATGGTCATGCGGTCTGCTTTTGTTAAAATATCTCCAGGTAGCCATGTGTGCAAATCAATATATTGCATTAAAGTTGCCTTATCATAAGCCTTACCTTGCTCATAAAAGCGAGCGACATGGTTTTTAAAATGATTATTTTGATTAAAATGGAGCAAAATCTCTTTCTTTTCTAATTCATCATATATTTTAGCATTACCGATATAACGATCGGCTAATGGTGTCGTACCTCTGATTAAGTAGTTCCGCCCTTTTACTCCCTCAGGAAGAAATGTAGCAAGAGAATGAAGCATCTTATTTAATGGCTTTGGTATGTAATCAAACCCTTTCAAAGCCAACGATTCACGATAAATATTGTAGCCACCGAATAGCTCATCGGCTCCTTCCCCTGACAAAACCACCTTGACATGCTTACTCGCTTCTTTAGCAACAAAATAAAGAGGAATAGCTGCTGGATCCGCTACGGGTTCATCCATGTGCCAAATAATATTTGGTAGCTCACGCAAAAATTCTTCTGAGCTAATAAACTTATGGATATTAGTAACACCTAATTGGTGGGCTGATTCTTTCGCTACCTCAACCTCGCTATATCCATTTTGCTTAAAGCCTACTGTGAAGGTTTGGAGATTTTCGTTATGTCTTTTTGCCAAGGCAACAGTTGTTGTTGAATCAATTCCCCCTGATAAAAAGGCACCTACTGGAACATCACTACGCATATGTTTGGCTACAGAGTCTTCCATAACATCTCTTATCTTTTGGATATGATCCTCTAATGAAAGATTAATCGTTCGGAATTGATATTGATGAAATGCTTTAATCTCCATCGTACCTTTTAACTTTTTTACAAAGAAATGACCAGGTGATAACTTCTGAACTTCTTTATAAATGGTAGCAGGCTCAGGTACATACTGGTAGCTCAAATATTGCTGAAGTGATTTGGTATTAATAGTCAAAGAGTCTATACAGTGGTGTATACTTTTCAATTCAGACGCAACGAGCAATTGATGATTGGATTCCCAATAATAAAACGGCTTAATTCCAAAACGATCCCTTGCCCCTACTAACTCTTGCTGCACTTTATCCCATATCACAAAACCAAACATACCTCGGAGCTCTCGGATTGCCTGTACTCCTTTTTGGGCGTACAAGGCAACAATAACCTCTGTATCCGTATGAGTTTGAAACGAATAACCATCTTGAATCAAACGATCTCTTAATTCGATATAATTATATATTTCACCATTAAATGTAATGTGGTAACGGTCATTCTCATAAGCCATTGGCTGACTGCCATGTTCTAAATCAATAATACTTAATCTTTTAAATCCAAGTCTTACTGGATGCTCTTCAAAAATCCCTGTTGAATCAGGGCCTCTATGATGAATTTGCTCCAATGCTTGCTCAAATAAATCACGGGTCATAAATTGTTGATTTATATTTATTTCTCCAAAAAAACCACACATTGTCTCGTCACCTACTAATAAGTTTATTCTATCTTATAACACATATCATTGACTTGTAGGATTTAGTTTTTGAGTTGTCAATCATATATGTCATTTCATAATCACGCAACCAAATAAAGGAAATCTTACTCATTATAATTACATTACTCGAACCATTCAATAAACTCACCAAAAAAAGATTATTTTCCACATTGTGACCGCATTCGTAGCAATTATAAACTCTTAACCCATTCTTCCCTATTAAATACGTATATAATCATACATGTACATTAGACGTCAACTTCTTAAATAAGGATTCAATGATTTCTCTAAATACTTTATATTCATACCTCAATATAGAAAAAACCGAGTATGGTAACATTACCACACTCGGTTTTTACGTTCATTAAGCCTTGCTCTCATCAAATCCTAAATCTGCGTCTTCTCGTTCTCTTTCATATCTATCAATGATGACCGCACAAGCTGAGTCACCTGTAACGTTAACTGCTGTTCGCATCATATCAAGAATTCGGTCAACAGCTAATACAAGCGTAATCCCCTCAACAGGTAAGCCAACTGAAGTCAATACCATCGCTAGCATTATCATACCTACGCCAGGAACACCTGCTGTACCGATACTCGCTAATGTTGCCGTTAAAATAATCGTTAATAGTTGTGTAAAATCTAATGATACGGCAAATACTTGTGCGATAAAGACAGTCGCAACAGCTTGCATGATTGCTGTACCATCCATATTAATCGTTGCCCCGAGTGGTACTACAAAGGAGGTTACTGGTTTAGATACACCTAGGTCTTGCTCAGTTACCTTCATTGCTGTTGGTAATGTAGCATTACTACTGGATGTACTAAATGCCACGGCCATAACTGGGAAGTACTTTTTAAAGTGCTGAATCGGATTACGTTTACCTAGTAACCAAACAGCTCCACCGTATGTGATTACTGTGTGTAAGATTAATGCAATAATTATCGTCATCATGTAAGCAATCATTGATTGAATGACACTTAAACCTAATTTACCGATCGCTGA
This sequence comes from Alkalihalobacillus pseudalcaliphilus, assembly GCA_001038565.1. Lineage (GTDB taxonomy): Bacteria > Bacillota > Bacilli > Bacillales > Bacillaceae_D > Alkalihalobacillus > Alkalihalobacillus pseudalcaliphilus. The sequence continues at coordinate 417,480 of LFJO01000001.1, read as the reverse complement.
TGCAATTAAACCAAAAGCACCATAAGGAGCAAGTTTCATGGCAATACCAACAAGGAACATCATAATCTCATTTCCTTGTTCTACGAGTTTGACAATGCCCTTTGTTTTATCACCTAAACGTGCCAGTGCTACACCAACTAGTAGTGCAAAGGCAATAATTTGTAACATTTCACCAGATGCCATTGCTTCAATAGGATTCTGCGGAATAATATTGAGAAGTGTATCCATAACAGGAGGTGCTTCCTGTGCTTGATAATCTTCTTCTAAATTACCCATTAGCCCCGGCTCACCTGGCTGGATTAAATAAGCCATTCCAATTGCTAATGACAACGCAATAACGGATGTTACCATAAAATAAATAAGTGCCTTACCACCGATTCTACCTAAAGTCTTAGGGTCACCAAGACCAGCTGCCCCTAAAATAATGGAAAAGAAAACGAGTGGTACAACAACCATCATAATTAAATTAAGAAAGATTTGTCCAAGTGGTGTTAATACGTATGTATCGACAGGCTCGAATAAGTTAGGTGCAAATAAGTTAAATCCTAACCCAACAAACACACCGACAATAAGTGCGATTATTATTTTTTTAGTTAAGCTCATTTATAATCCCCTCTCCTACTGATGAATACTCATCCATAATAAATTTAAAATCTTTACCCTTTATAAAGAAATATCAAACCAGTCATTTTCAGAAAAATTGTAAAATTAACTTATTTCAGGTAAATAAAGGAAGTCAAAACCTCAGACCACTGCTCTAAACCTCTTCCTAAAGCTTTCCATTTATTTTCTATTTTTTACTACATTTCTTAAAGTATGAATGCTATAAATTCCCTTCTGCTTACGCTTACATCTAAAATAAATAGACATAAGTCTATCAATTATGACATAATTATTCCGCATTCAACAAAATTTAAAAAGAGGCACCACTCATGATAACATACTTTACTTTTCTTGAAAACCTTCTATACTTGAACACCCATAAAGCCTTGGGTTATGCTATAATACAGAACTAGAATTTTAATTAGGAGAACGTTATGATGCTTGATTATCTTTCCCAAAATTGGCGTTTTATTGATCATTCTACTTTAGGCTTAAACGTCTCACCATTACATTCATTTGCTTACGATGATTCAATTTGCACATCGGTCGCACAATCATTAGTTCCCCCCACACTCCGTACATGGGTTCACCATGACACGGTTGTATTAGGGACACAGGATAGCCGATTACCGGTTATATCTGATGGGTTAGAGTTACTTTCTGAAAATGGCTATGATTCTATTGTGCGAAATTCAGGTGGTTTAGCCGTCGTTTTAGATCAACATATTTACAATATCTCATTAATTTTAAAAGAACATAAAGAACTATCAATAGATGGAGGCTACGAGCTTATGTATTCCTTAATTCGCTCCATGTTTCCTAAAGTGAAAGTAGAAGCAGGAGAAATTGTTGGTTCTTATTGCCCTGGTTCCTATGACCTTAGTGTAAAGGGGAGAAAATTTGCAGGCATATCGCAGCGAAGAATTCGAGGAGGTGTAGCGGTTCAAATTTACTTATGTGTTGCGGGAAGCGGTTCACAAAGAGCAGAACTTATCAAAAGCTTCTACACAAGGTCCGTTCAAGGTCAACCAACTAATTTTGAGTATCCTCGAGTGCAACCTGAAACGATGGCTTCTCTCAGTGAATTAATCGGAGAACACTTGACGATGCAAGATGTTTCCTTTCGCTTATTACAAACGATGCAACAACTAGGTGCCCATTTAAACATGGAAGGCCTTACCTCCTATGAACAAGAATTATTTATTAAAAACCTAACGAGAGTTAACGAACGGAATCAGAAATGTTTACCCTAAAAACACTAAAACCCCTCTACGATTTCATCATAAAGGGGTTCTGAACGTTTATTATTTCGCTACCTTTTGCGTAATAGCTTGCATTGCTGTAATTAAAGAAAGTTTATACACATCTTGAACATTACATCCGCGTGATAAGTCATTTACTGGTTTATTTAAACCTTGTAAAATAGGGCCAATTGCATCATATCCACCTAATCTTTGAGCAATTTTATAACCTAAATTCCCTGACTCAAGACTCGGAAAGATAAAGACATTCGCTTGTCCTTGCAATGGTGAATCTGGTGCTTTCTTTTGTGCTACTGCCGGAACAAAAGCCGCATCAAATTGGAATTCCCCGTCAATGACTAAATCAGGACGAGTATTCTGTGCTAATTTTGTTGCTTCCGATACTTTCTGTGTTTCCATAGAAGAAGCAGAGCCCTTTGTTGAAAAGCTCAGCATAGCTACTTTTGGATCAATCCCAAAAACCTTTGCCGTTTCTGCTGTTGCAATCGCAATTTCAGCTAGCTCTTCACTGTTTGGAGATATATTGATCGCACAATCACCGAAGACAAACTTCTTATCGTCCTTAACCATAATAAAAACACCCGAAGTCCTTTTAATACCAGGCTGTGTCTTAATAATCTGTAAGGCTGGACGCACCGTATCACCCGTTGAATGGGCAGCGCCACTTACTAATCCATCTGCTAACCCCATATGGATAAGCATCGTACCAAAGTAATTCACATCTTTTAATTTCTCACGTGCCGACTCTTCCGTTTCCTTACCTTTACGGCGTTCAACAAACGAAGCAACCATTTCATCGATTTGAGGGTAATTGTACGGGTCTAATTGCTTAATACCACTCAAGTCAAATTGTAACTCCTGGGCCTTTGCTTCAACCTCTTCTTTTCTCCCAATTAAAATAGGTTTAACAACTTGGTCTTTTTCTAATAAAACCGCTGCTTCCATCACTCTTTCGTCTGTTGCTTCTGGAAGAACGATTGTTGGTTGGTGTTCTTTTACTTGTTCTTTAATTCCACTAAATAGGTCGCTCATGACCAAACCTCCTATACATCATATACATGTCTTTGTATATGCCTCATATTAACAGGATAACTTGCTTCTTTTAAAAAGAAAACCTTCTTGCACGATGTTGATTCAAAGTAAAAATTTTTCAAAAATAGAAAGCGTTTTAATTGGGCATATTTACGTTAAATACCATCTACATCTAGTTCCCACTTGCCATATAGATTGAAATTACACTTATAGGTTTTAGTCTTTCCATTAAAATCATACTTCCCTCTCTTTTATTTTACTTGTTACTTATGGGAATAACTTGAATGAATTTAAAAATTTTGTGAAGTTATGAACAATGTCACTTTTTTATAGGCATTGTGATTTCATTCTGTGCTTTAGTTTATGGTATGATACAAGGGAATTAGGTTGATACTATTGTTCATTAAAGGAGTGTTACATAATGATTGAAGCAGCTAAAACTCTTGATGGTTGGTATTGTTTACATGATTTCCGCACAATGAACTGGCCAGCATGGAAAACGTTAAATACAGAAGAACAACAACAAATAGTACGCGAGTTCGAGGAAACTCTCTCAAAATGGGAAGATGTCGAAGCTAACGGTGAAGGTAGCCATGCCGTCTATTCCATCGTTGGTCAAAAGGCAGATTTAATGCTCGTTCTTTTACGTCCTACAATGAAGGAACTGAACGAAATTGAGCGTGCTTTTAATAAAACTCGTTTAGCAGAATTCACGATACCTGCTTACTCGTATGTGTCGGTTGTTGAGCTCAGTAATTATATAGCGGGCGAAAGTAATGAAGACCCTTATCAAAACCCACATGTGCGTTCTAGACTTTATCCACAATTACCAAAAGCAGAGCATGTATGTTTCTATCCAATGGATAAACGTCGTGATTACGACGCTAACTGGTATATGCTCCCGATGGATGAACGCAAAGAGTTAATGCGTAGCCACGGCTTGATCGGTCGTAGCTATGCCGGCAAAGTAAAACAAATGATTACAGGCTCGGTTGGTTTTGATGATTGGGAATGGGGCGTCACTCTCTTTGCCGAAGATGTTTTACAGTTTAAAAAGCTTATTTATGAGATGAGATTCGATGAAGTTTCTGCTCGTTATGCAGAATTCGGTTCATTTTATGTCGGAAACATCCTCAAAAAAGAAGAACTTCAACAATTCTTTTACCACATCTAATTAGCCCTACAACAAGGACGGTTCATGGATTAACATGAACCGCCTTTTATATGCTCTCACCTTTCATTTACTATTCCCGGATTACCTGTTGACAAACATATTAGTGGAGACTCCCGTGAGAGATAGTGGCAGAGCTGAGATTCAGCGGCGTAGCCGATAAGCTTAGCGTCATGTGAATGTCTTGGAGCATGATTTTAAATAGCGGCGAGCAAAGCTCCGCATATGAGTATTAGCACCAACTTTCATACAAAATCATAAAAAAATCTACAAGAAATGAATCATAGTCTTGCACGTTTAGACATATAGTGGAGTAAATATGTTTTATTAGACATCTATCATGTAATTCATGTTGATTTTGGAGGTGACCAATGGCGGTTATAAAAGCTTCCTCAAGTGATATAGATATTTTAGCACGTCTCATGCGAGCAGAGGCTGAAGGTGATGGAGAACTCGGCATGCTGAATGCTGGTAATGTCATGGTGAATCGAGTTCGAGCGAATTGTTTGGATTTCGAAAATATCCGCTCAATACCAGATATGGCTTACCAATCACCTGGTGGATTTGAGGCAGTTCAAAAAAGTTATTTTTATCAGCAGGCTCGTGAACGGGATCGGAAATTAGCTAGAAGAATGGTTAACGGTGAGAGAGTCAACCCCGCAGAATTTGCCTTGTGGTTTTTTCGACCAGACGGCCCATGCCCTGCAGAGTGGTGGGGACAGTGGAATTCCGGAAGATATAAAGCACACTGTTTCTACACCCCACTCGCTTCAGACTGTGAAGAGGTTTATAACACATTTTAATAAGTCTCGAATAATCAAAGGCTAAAGGAGTGATTATGTTGTATCAACAGCAATGGCCAGGTTCTTATCCTCAATTTTCTCAAGAAGGGTTTCAATCACAAGGGTTTCAAGGACAACAGCAAGTTCAACAACCACAATCACAGAGCTTTTCAGCGTCGAATTATCAAGTCCCTGGATTTGTTTTACAACAGCAAAATACTAGTCCAGGAAGTATGTTGCCGTTAGAACAATCCTTTATTGAAAATATTCTACGGTTAAATCGTGGAAAAATAGCTAGCTTTTATATGACCTTTGAAAATAATAGTGAATGGAATGCAAAAGTTTTCAGAGGAAGAATTGAAGAAGCTGGTAGAGACCATATCGTTGTCAGCAACCCTGAAAACGGCGAATATTATTTACTATTAATGGTCACTCTTGATTATGTTACCTTTGATGAACCGATTGAATACTCTTATCCATTCGGTGGAAATGCAGGAGGTCAGGCTTTAACACAATATAGTCCTAGATAAACAACCCGTAAGGCAGAAATGCCTTACGGGTTGTTTTACTTTCATAAATTCTTTGTTACGGCTACCCCTATTAGAATCCAACCTAGAATAAAGGCCACTCCACCTAACGGCGTGATGGCACCTAACTTTGTAATCCCTGTTAAAGCCATAGCATATAAGCTGCCCGAGAAAAAGATAATTCCAATGAAGAAGCTCCAACCCGCAACAGTTAATAATTGATTTGATGCCATTTTTAATGCTAATAATCCAACAACTATTATGCCAATACCATGAATCATATGATATTGCACACCTGTTTGGTAATTTTTTAGCATTCTCTCTGTAATCTTACCTTCTAGCCCATGTGCCCCAAAAGCTCCAATGGCAACGACAAGAGCCATGATAATACTTCCCATCAATAAAAATAACTTGGCCATGTTATATTACTCCTATCTAAATGACTTTCCTCTATTCTAAATTTTTAAAACGAGAAAATCCACTTTTTATCTTATATAATAGATGGACATCCACCATTCTATTATTGTTTAAAGGAGTGAATATATTGACAAACGTGAAGATTAGACCTTATACCCTAGCGGATTTTGAAGGGTTACTAGCTGTGCAAAAAGAAGCATTTCCCCCTCCATTTCCTGAAGAGTTATGGTGGTCTAAATCTCAAATCTCCTCGCATATCGAGACATTTCCAGAAGGTAGCTTATTAGCGGAAATAAACGGGGTTATTGTTGGTTCAGCAACATCTTTAATAGTCCAATACGACGGGTCACCTCACACTTGGGAAGAAGTCGCTGACAATGGCTATATTAAAAAAAGCCATAACCCAAATGGTGACAGTTTATATGGTATTGATGTTTGTGTGAAACCTAGCTATCGAGGGCAAGGTGTGGCCGCAGCTTTATATGAAGCTAGAAAAGAATTAGTTCAACAACTAAATCTAAAAAGATTTATCGCTGGCTGTAGAATACCAAACTATCACCATCATGCTCAAGAGCTTGATGTAAATACCTATGTTCAGAAAGTAGTGAAGGGAGACATTCATGATCTCGTCCTTACATTTATGTTAAAACAAGGACTGACTCCGCTACAGACTCTAGCCGATTATTTAGATGATGATGAATCGTGTCATTATGGTGTACTTGTAGAATGGCAACCCTCTAAGTGATCAAAAAACAGTGGAAACATGCTCAAGGTAAAGAGCTACTCCACTGCTTTTTCTTATAATAGTAAATTAAAAATCTAATAGGTTACCTAAGTTACCCTCATTATTTTTTGTAGTCCCTCGATGGTCTTGCACGACAGCCGTTTCAGGACTTGGTGATGTTTGAATTTGTTGATAGCTTGGATACACCACTTTTTCAACTGGTGGCTGTTGTCTGTCTACTCTAGTGAAGGTATTGTCGTTTTTGAAAAGCTGACAATAGGCTTCTATAGCTGAAATGGCTTCAATGACGTGCTGCGTATTCTTTTGTTCGTTTGCTTGTTCTAGTCTTTGTATTTGTTCTTTCATATGGTTAATAACAATTTGTGTTGATATGTTCATGTGATCGGCCTCCCTACAAAGACATCTTATCATATGTTTGGGAGAGGGAGAAATAATCCTAGGTTTTGTATGAAAGTTACTTATGGGCGATAGTTTGTGCCGTGAAGTTAGCTCGTCATCCATCTCGCGATAAATGATCTTAGTAGGACAGTGCACCCTGTTTATACAGGCTGACTCCTGATGGTGATCGAGTTGTAAACGGGCCAACAGTTTGAACAGTCACCACTACGTTCATCTTTGTTGGTGGCGAAGTGAATGGGGTTTCGCCATGGCGTTGCAGACCCTCCTCATTTAGTTTTTGCTAAGTAGATATAAATGTCGCGTAGGCAGTGGAAACCCATTTGTTCTGCTTTGATTAGATTCTGTTTCCAGAGCTCCGCGGTTATTTTGGCATCCTCTAAAGCATGATGCCTTTTAATCACAGGTATATCATAATAGCGACAACAATCTTCAAGCGTTACAAGTTGTTCTGAAGGTAGGACGACTTTTGTTAAAAAGGCTGTATCCACTAAACGATGTTGAAAAGTAGTACGTAAAGTTTGCCAAGTTGCATGTGACATAAATTTCTTTTCATGACTAGCATGATGAGCAACCAATGTTGTCCCGCCGACAAATTGATAAAACTCAGTTAGTACGTCCAATAACGGTGGTGACTGCTCTAATTCCTCCATCGTTAATCCCGTTAATTGTAATACATCGTCAGAAACAGGCTTTAGAGGTTGAATCGTTGAATAAAAGATATCCTCATTCAAAATTTCGATTCCTTGCATCTTGATCGCACCCACTGATAAAATTCTGTCACCGTGATCGGGATAAAATCCGCTCGTTTCTAGATCAAAAATAATAAAAGGCAATTCCTTAAAAGGTTTATCAAGAGCATCCTCATTTTTTAACTCTTTTTGGATTTGTCGTAAATGAGACATTTGTTGAGTAAAGGAGCGTTGCTGTGTCGAAGTGTAAATACTTGGACTCAGTTTTGATGAAAGTTGTTTCATCAACTGAATCATATGGTTCATCATCTTCGTTACCCCTCCTCTACATGCACTTGAATCCTCTTATAAAGCGTTTGTCCTCTTTTAATCCACTTTTTCAGCAAACGTTTATCCTCTTTTGACAACTGAGTCACATCTAAATAATGAATGCTTTCATACGTTTTTACATCCTTTTGCCATTGTAGTTGCTTGGTTAAAAGTTCACGGAAATCCTTTTCATAACTTTTTACCTCATCATAAAAAGGAGAGAGTTTTCTAAATCGGTGCAACGTAGCAGCATCTTGAATCTCCTCTTGGATTGCCAGTAACCGTAAACCATTCACATAAGGAAAGGAAGCTATTTGTTTTAAATCTAATTTACCTTGATTTAGGCCTTTATTCTCTAAAAGTAGCTGACCAAATAAACCGATCCCTTTTTTCATCCGACCCGTATTGTCAATAAAGCGTTGCATCAATTGTGGATTCTCATCAACAGCTTGAAAAATGATCGCTTTTATTTTTTCCACTAATTGTTCCTCACCTATAAACGTCTGGGCATCAAATAACGTCAGCGTATGGCGAATGTTCTCCCAATTGTCTTGTTGTAGCCAACCGTGAATCTGTTCCTGCCATGCTTCAAAAGACTGACACCACATGGGATTAGAAGCCATTACTTTTCCTTCACATTCTTCATACCCAACCAAAACAAGGGCTTCGACAATAACTTGACCTAAATGAAGAAAATAGCTTTGCTTTTTTTCGCTCGTTTCACCCTCATAAACGATACCGTGGTCTTGGTCGCTCCAGTAAAGTTGCTCACCTCGTCCACCACTCCCTAAAATAAAGAAAGCAAAGTGAGCAGGAGGCTCTCCCCACTCACTTTCAACTTTTTCCATGACCATATTGATTGTTTCTTCCATAATAACGTCATGAACATGTTTAACCTCTTCAATAGAAGGATCCACCGTTTTCATCATCGCTTTCCTTTTTTCCAAAACCAATTCGAGTTTTGCTTCAAAGTTTTGATTTAGATAAACCGTGAGTCCACCATTTTCAAACATGATTATGCTCCTTTAGTTTCATTACCAGCCATGTTTTCAGGATAACCATAACTTCCATGTTCACTCATATCCAATCCAAGAATCTCTTCCTCTTCAGATACACGCAGGTTACCACCAACTAAAGCTTTAATAATTGTTAAAAGGATGTACGAAGCAACGAATGCGAATAAACCACAGACAACAACGGATAAAATTTGAACGCCTAACTGGCCAAATCCGCCACCATAAAATAACCCAGCTTCTCCACCGTTCATAGCTGCTAGTGTCGGAGTGGCGAAAAATCCAGTTGAAATCGTTCCCCAAATACCAGCAATACCATGAACAGAAATCGCAAAAATAGGGTCATCAATTTTGGCTCTATCAAGTGCTTTCATGCTGAAGACTACAATTAATCCACCAATAATTCCAATTACTACAGCTGCCCAAGGAGCAACAAAAGCACAAGAAGCTGTAATCGCGACTAGACCTGCTAGTGCACCATTTAACATGGTAGGAATATCTGATTTCCCATTTAAAGCCCATATCATAAAGAGCGCTGCTACAGCACCTGCTGCTGCGGCTAATTGAGTATTAAGGGCTACATAACCAAAGAATCCTTCTTCTAAAGCAACTGTACTTCCTGCATTAAACCCAAACCAACCTACCCATAAAATCAAAACACCTAACGCTGTATAAACTTGGTTATGTCCAGCAATTTCATTCATAGAACCGTCTTTATTATACTTACCAAGTCGAGGCTTCAAAATAATGGTAGCGGCAAGTGCTGCCATAGCCCCTGTTAAGTGAACTACTGTCGATCCGGCAAAATCTTGTTTACCCATTTGTGCAATCCAACCACCATCATTCCACACCCAATGCGATACGACTGGATAGACGACTAAAGAGAAAACGACTGCAAACATCACATAAACAGATAGTTTGGCACGCTCTGCGAAACCGCCAAAAGCAATGGTCAAAGCTATTGCTGCGAACATGACTTGGAAATAGAAGTCAACGGATGGCGAGAGCCCTCCATCAGGCGAAGATGCGTCTCCATAAAAGAACTGTGTTGAACCGAATATCCCTCCTACACTATCTCCGTAAGCAATCGCCCAACCCGCGGCCCAATAAACGAGTGTTGCAATCCCTACTGTAAAAATCGTTTTACCTGCGATATGACCAGCATTTTTCATTCTTGTTGAACCGGCTTCTAAAAGAATGAATCCACCTTGCATAAATAAAACTAAAATACCCGCTATAACAACCCAAAGATTATCGACTAAAACCATTTCCATTCTTTTTTACCCCCTTGAATTAAATTACTAAAGTATTATTGCGTCAGTTAAGTAAATCCTATTAATATAACCCTAATTATAAGGTCTAAATTTTCTGAATCTACAGTTATGTCAGAAAAGCTACCACCATTTTTCATTAGTCCATTTATTGAAAACGCTTTATTTATAAGGGTTTCAGCTTACTCTATGGAAATCGACTACATGTTTTCCGTACTTATTGACCATATTAAAAAGTGTGTTGTTTACAACATGTAAGATCATTTAACTAAATAAAAAGGAGAACAGGTCAATGAATCCAAATCAGCAACAAGGTATGACAAATATGCCTCAAAATTCTACGCAAGCAACGCCAACATTTAATCATGGCGGTCACGAAATGTTTGATTGCCACGAAATATTAGCTGGAATTATTAATGTCCTCGATCAATTTATGATTTTTAGGGGATATATGAAGGACCCGGAGTTAATACAGCTTTTGGACAGACAATATCAATTTTTGGAAAGTCAATATAACCTCATCGTTGAATCCTTTAGAAGCGGTCAAGATCCTTCACAAGGCACAGGTCAATATCAAATGAAGTTAAGTCATACCGTACAATTTGGGATAAAACCTTCTGCCCCCAAAAAGCCGAATCGAAATATTTCAGAAGTAAAAGAAGCTGGTCTATCTGCCCATATGTTAGGTTTACTAAAATCAACAGCCTCTACTATGGCGATGATTGCCGTTGAAGTGACGAATCCTGTTATTCGACGTGTATTAGCTGATACCGTACCTAATATAATTGAAATGGCTTATGAAGTATTTTTATATCAAAATAAACATGGCTATTATCAAGTACCACAGCTAAAACCTGCTGATATGCAAGCTATGTCAACAGCCTTTACTACCGTTAGCCAGCCAGCAACGATGCCAAGTAATCATCAACATCCCTTACATTAAACACCTACACAACGTAAAAAAGCCGTCCGATCACACATGATCAGACGGCTTACCATTTATTCCAGATGATTCGTTTCACACCCTCCTTCAAGTGACCAATTAATAGGAGTTTGACCTTTTTCCCTTAAGATTTCATTTGTTTTTGAAAATGGTTTACTACCATAGAAACCTGTCCTTGCAGAAAAAGGACTTGGATGTGGTGATTGAATAACAGCGTGGAATGACTCATCTATTAAGGGCCTTTTTGCTTGGGCTTGTTTCCCCCACAATATAAAAACAAGTGGTTTCTTCCGTTGGTTGAGTTTCATTAATACATGCTCTGTGAATGTCTCCCAACCTTGGTTTTTGTGAGAATTTGGCTTACCTTCTTCCACTGATAAGACTGTATTTAACAATAGGACTCCTTCATGAGCCCATGAACCTAAGTAGCCATGGGGAGGCTGTGGTTGCTCGAGGTCATCCTCTAGTTCTTTATATATATTTCTAAGTGAAGGTGGCAATTTGATTCCTTTTTGTACGGAGAAGCTTAGCCCATGCGCTTGTCCATGACCGTGGTAGGGATCTTGTCCAATTATGACTGCTTTGACTTGTTCATAATCCGTATACTCAAAAGCCTGAAAAAGCATGTCTCTTGGTGGGTAAATGCTCTTATTCTGATATTCCTCTTCGATAAAGGTCATTAATTTCTTAAAATAATCCTGCTCTGCTTCTTGTCTAATCAAAGACAGCCAGCCAGGTAAAACTTGTTCTAACATATTATCCCCTCCTGTATTTTGTATGAAAGGTATCTAAACCTCATGTGCGGCGCGTTAATCACCGCTACCGAAAAATCATGCTCCGCGTCCTATGGGGTGGCGCCGAACTAACCAGCTTTGCTAGTGGATTTCAGCTCTGCCACTACGTCCCATGAGAGTCTCCGCATGTTTTCGTCCGCTGGGTGACTGCTCATTCTCTAGTATAAATAACATTCTTACAACAATAACTAAAATGAAAGTGAATGAAGACACCAATAAAAGGACAAAACATGCTTTGATTTTTGTTAGTGGCGAAGTGAATCGGGCTTCGCCATGTGGGTTTTGTATGAATAAAGAAGCAAACCAAATTGAATCAAATTCCATCAGTCAAAACGTATTGTGAATGAACATTTTGGAGTCAAAGCTACAATCGGCATAGATAAATGACAGTTGTTAATGGCTATATATACAGGCTTCAAATTGGCTCGCTTTTTCATTTACACCGCATCGACTGTTCTTTTTTTGGCTTCATTGCTGCAAAAAATTCTTTCATGCTTGTTGGTGGCGAATAGCTCATATTCACTTCATTCATCTAGCATTTGCGATGTTACTTCTTATTTCCTTTTATAATTGCTTGTTTTGTCGTATGCAAAAAAGCCACGTTATAAGCGTGACTTTTGTTTTGATTCTTATCATAGCATTTTTAGAAAAAGATGTGAGCAAAAAATACAACGATCGGAAGTGCAATTGAGGTTCTAATAATAAAGATTAGTACAAGGTCAATAAAACGAACAGGTATTTTAGATCCTAATAAAAGTCCGCCAATCTCTGACATATAAATAAGCTGTGCAACCGAAACGGTGGCAATAATGAAACGTGTCATTTCACTTTGAATATCTGCTCCTAATAACGCCGGTAAAAACATATCTGCAAACCCAACGACCATAGTCTGCGCCGCTTGTTGTGCTTCAGGAACTTGCATCCAAGTTAGAATGTATTCAAATGGTGTGCCTAAAATGGTAAACAATGGTGTTTTTTCCGCAATAATTAGTGACACTGTACCAATGACCACGACTACCGGAATTACGACTAACCACATATCTAAGACATTTTTCACACCAGAAATTGTAAAGTCCTTTAAGCCACCACTTTGACTTACTTTACCAAGTGCCACTTTCAAACTATCTCCGCGCTGGCCCTTTTTATTTTCCTCACTTTTCAAACGCTTTTCACCATTTATAAATGTATCTGTTTTTAAAGAAAGTGGAGGAATTCGAGGCATAATAATAGCTGCGGCAAACCCCGACACTAATAAGGCGATATAAAATTCAAAGAACATGTGGCCAAGACCCATATGCTGTAAAATAACAATACTAAACGTAATCGAAACGACTGAAAATGTTGTACCAATAACAGCTGCTTCTCGTTTCGTATAATAGCCATTTTCATATTGTTGGTTCGTAATGAGAACTCCAACTGTCCCATCCCCTACCCATGATGCTAAAGCGTCTACAGATGAGCGACCAGGTAATTTAAATAATGGTCTCATTATTTTATTCATTGACTTTCCTACAAACTCAAGTAAGCCATAGTCCATTAATAGAGGTAAAAATAAGCCTGCAAATAAGAAAACAGAAAATAAAACAGGAATTAAATCATAAATTAATGTACCACCAGTATCCCCTGACCAAACGGCTTCAGGACCAACTTGCCAAAGTACCATTCCGACCAATACGACACCAACGAAACGTAATAAGAGCGAGAGTGGCGAAACGACAAAAACAGCTCTAATTACCTCATGGTATTGATATTTATTTTTTAACAATGTTAAAAGCAAGGAAAGGACAAAACTAATAGCTAATATGGAAAAAACAATAAATGGTAAGCTTTCCCCTAAAACATCTTGAACAACCCCAGCTAAATAAGCGACTGGAATGGTCACGCCATCTTCAGAAGGTATCGGTGTAATAAATAAAAATACCCCCATCAATGAAGGAAGGATAAACTTCCACATTAACCTCATTCGGTCTTTGTTTTGTGTATCAGGTTCTTGCATATCTATTCGACTCTCCTAACTATCGACCGTATTTTTACGTATAATTATACTAACATATTAATAAAGACAACTTTTCTATCCTACCCGATTTCCACATTTTTCGCAATGTCTTTTTTTGGATATATACCCCTCCAATTAATAAGGAAACATATAATTAGCCAAGGAAAAAACGATCCGTTATACTGAGTATTAGTTTATGCTTTCACCAAGGAGGACTTCTAAAGAAATGACTGAAAAAATATACATTTTACACGAGAACGATGAATGGACAAATCCATTATGTGAAGCACTTGATGAACTCGAACAACCCTATGAGTTATGGCATTTACATGAGGGACAATTCAATTTAATGAAAGAACCACCTCAAGGGATCTTTTATAACCGTATGAGCGCTTCTTCACACACACGCGGCCACCGTTATGCACCTGAATACACAGCAGCCATTTTAACTTGGTTAGAAGCACACAACCGTAAAATTTTTAATGGAAGTCGTGCCCTTTCTCTTGAGGTTAGTAAGGTCGCTCAATATTTGGCTTTAGAAGCTTTCGGTATCCAGACACCTAAAACCATTGCGGCGAGTGGACAGCAACATCTCGTAGAGGCAGCTAGTCAAAGTGGACTTTCTTCCTTTATTACGAAGCATAACCGAGCAGGAAAGGGTTTAGGGGTCCAGCTTTTTCATTCAGTGAATGAACTTGAGGCATTTGTGAACAGTTCTCAATTCGAACCTTCTATTGACGGAATCACCTTAATTCAACAATATATAAAATCACCAAACACATCGATATTACGTTATGAATTTGTGAATGGAAAATTCCTGTATACAGTCAAAGTGGATACATCAGAGGGATTTGAACTCTGTCCAGCGGATAGCTGTCAAATCGGTGATCAATTCTGCCCAACAACCAGTCAACCGAAAGCAAAGTTTGAAATCGTCGATGAGGGACAAGCAGATCTAATTGCTAAATACGAGGCATTTTTAAAAGCAAATCACATTCATATGGCTGGAATTGAGTGTATTATGGATGAAAATGGTGGTTGGTATACGTATGACGTCAACACCAATACGAATTACAACCCACAAGCAGAGGCGATACACGGTCAATTTGGCATGAAAGAAATTGCTAAGACTCTTCAAGCTGAGCTGCTTGCATTGAAAGAACAACGCTCTACTATCAAATAAATAAGTATCTTAATATTTATTAGCCATTTACCAAGCAAGCATTGTCTAACACCCATAATTTAGTATAATAAATAAAAGCAAGAAGATAAGGAGTGAACAATTCACCATGACTATGTTCAAAGCATTAACCATCGCTGGATCCGATACAAGCGGAGGAGCGGGTTTACAAGCAGATATTAAAACATTCCAAGAGCTAGGTGTATATGGCATGAATGCCTTAACTGTCATCGTCGCTCAAGACCCAGCTAGAAATTGGTTCCATGAAGTTATTCCTCAGTCAGCTGATACATTAGCTAAGCAGATAGAAACTGTTTTATCAGGAATCGGAGTAGACGCTGTTAAAACAGGGATGTTAGGCTCGATTGAGATTATTGAGCTAGTGGCCCAAAAAGTGGACGAATATAAAATCGACCAATTAGTTGTTGACCCTGTTATGGTTTGCAAAGGAGCAGATGAAGCTCTTAATCCAGAAACAGATGCATGCTTGCGCGATGTCTTAGTTCCTCGAGCATTCGTTGTGACACCAAACTTGTTTGAAGCTGCTCAATTAAGTGGTGTAGGCCCTGTTGATTCCATTGAGAAAATGAAGGAAGCTGCAAAAGCGATTCATGAAAAGGGCGCAAAACATGTTATTGTCAAAGGTGGTAGCAAGCTTGGTCTTAGTGAAGCGATTGACATTTGGTATGACGGCGAAACGTTTCATGAGCTCAAGTCGGAGTTAATCAAAACAAGCTTTACGCATGGAGCTGGTTGCACCTACTCAGCAGCAATCGCCGCTGAGTTAGCAAAAGGTAGTAGCATCGAAAAAGCGATTTATACAGCGAAGGATTTTATTACTGCAGCTATTAAGCATTCATTCCGTTTGAACGAATATGTCGGTCCAACCAATCATGCTGCTTATAAACATACACTTGTTTAATAATACAATCACTCAAAACACGTATGAATGATTATTCATGCGTGTTTCATCTTTCTAAACCATCCAGATGCTTTTTAAGATGGAGAAATTAGGGGGTTACATATGGCTGAACAAATTCAAAATCAACAAAAATTAGGAGTGATCGCTGGATTAAGTGCTTATATACTTTGGGGTGTCTTTCCGATTTATTGGAAGCTATTAGATGACATCAATCCCATTGTTGTACTTGCTCATCGTATTGTTTGGTCACTTGTTTTCTGTTTGATCATTATTCTAGTTACCAAGCAACTAAGACAAACTCGTCTTGAATTTCGTAAGACCTTTACAAACTGGCGTTCTGCGATTGGTATTATTTTAGCTTCCTTTTTTATTTCTGTTAATTGGTATGTGTTTATTTGGGCTGTCTCCAATGAATACGTCCTTCAAGCTAGTTTAGGTTATTATATCAATCCTTTAATCAATATATTGTTGGCCTTTTTATTTTTAAAAGAACGATTTAACCGCAAACAGATTCTTTCATTTACTTTTGCCTTCATTGGTGTTTTTTTTATGACTATTGATTATGGGACTTTTCCGTGGGTATCTCTTATTTTAGCCCTTTCTTTTGGGTTATATGGATTAATAAAAAAGGTAGTAGCCGTTTCTTCTTTAGGTGGCTTATTTATTGAAACATTAATCGTTAGCCCGATTGCCCTCTTTTTGATTATACAATTGGGGTCGGATTATTCCTTTTCAGTTGGGGAGTTATCTACTTGGTTACTTATAGGTGGTGGTATTGCAACGGCGATTCCTCTTCTTTTATTTGCTACAGCCGCGAAAAGAATCCCGCTGTCATTAGTTGGGTTTTTACAATATATAGCACCAACGATCATGTTTATTTTAGGTGTGTTCGTATATCAAGAGGATTTTAATTTCGTTCAATTGTTTGCGTTTGTATTCATTTGGATTGGTTTGATTATTTTCACACAGGCTAGCAGTAAGAAAGTGGTTGCACGGAAGGTTGCTTGAGAGTAGGATTTTTTTGTATGAAAGTTACTGCTGATGCTCGGGGTCGGAGCTATGCTCATCGCTCCCGAAAATCATGCTCGGTTAAGTTACTACTAATCCTTAAATTCACAAAACCAACTAACCGCATTCATTTATAAAGTACAAACTAGACTTCCATGTTTGGTGGTGGAGTGATGTTTACTTTGTTTTGCATAGAAATAAGCCAACTACGTAAGAAAAAGCAGCCCTTCTTGTTTCGGGATGCTTTTTCACATTAGTTAGCTTTAATTAGAATTTAGCTTGATAGGCGTCTACTTCCCAACCTGTCACAGCTGTGCGGAAGTCATTCCACTCAGAACGTTTTAAATCAATATATTCACCAAATGCATGTTCACCTAACGTTTTCAAACCGATTTCACCTGTTTCTAAACGGTCAACTGCTTGCTCAAGGTTTGTTGGTAAGTTTTCAATACCTCGTGCTTCAATTTCAGCAGGTGACATGCTGAAGATATCAGCATCTACAGATGGTGGTGCTGTTAATTCACGTTCTACCCCATCTAATCCAGCAGCAGCTACAACAGCAAAGGCTAAGTACGGGTTAGAGGATGGATCTGGACAACGGATTTCCACACGGGTTCCTCCTCCTCGTGTTGCAGGGATACGAATTAATGCAGAGCGGTTTGATGCCGACCATGCGATATAACATGGTGCTTCATAACCTGGCACTAATCGTTTATATGAGTTGACAAGAGGGTTTGTTACAGCAACAAAATCCTTGACATGCTCAATTAAACCAGCAATAAATTGGTAAGCTGTCTCAGATAGCCCTAAGTGATCAGAATCATCATAGAACGCATTTTCTTGTTTTTCCTCATTAAATAAAGAGATGTTTGTATGCATCCCACTTCCATTAGCGCCTGCAAGAGGCTTAGGCATAAATGTCGCATGAAGGCCAAATTGCTTTGCTACCGTTTTTACGACCCACTTATACGTCGTTGCCGCATCAGCTGAAGCTAAAGCGTCTGCATATTTGAAATTAATTTCATGTTGTCCAACAGCTACCTCATGGTGTGATGCTTCGATGGTGAAGCCCATCATTTTTAGTGCTTTATAAATAGCTAGACGAACTTTCTCACCTTCATCTTTAGGCGAAGGTTCAAAATATCCACCTACATCTTGAGTTCTTTGTGTCGGTTGACCAAATTCGTCCGTTTCGAATAAGAAAAACTCTAATTCTGGTCCAACACTAATGGAGTAGCCTTTATCTTTTGCTCTCTCAACTGTCTTTTTTAATACATTCCTTGGGTCACCATCAAAATCATTACCGTCTGGTTTTGTGACACTACAAATGAAGCGAGCTTCCGAATACCCTTCTTCTTCCGTCCATGGCAGGACAGCAAAAGTAGATAAATCTGGGTCTAAATATAAATCCGATTGGTTAATCGGCGTAAATCCTGTAATTGAAGATCCATCAAACATAACTTTTCCGTCTACAGCTTGTTGTAGTTGTTCAGCAGTAATGGTTACATGTTTTAAGGTTCCTTCAATATCTACAAATTGCATATGAAGTAATTCGACACTTTTCTTTTCAATTGTTTCTTTAATCTCTTGAATTAAAGTCTCTCTCGTAGGCGTACTTACCGTCATCCCCACACACTTCCTTTTCATGTAAACTTTTATTACATCTATTTGTTAATTACTACTTTATGATCATTAGGTCCTTTTCGCAATCATCATGTAAGATAATCTAACATATAAATTTTTATAATTTTCCTCATATTCCCTCTACTCTACCACCCCAATGGAAACACGCACGATTACTGAATATATGATAATAACTACTAATTCTTCTGTTATCGTATCATTTTTCATGGGTCCATTTATAAAGTTCGGTGATTTTCATAAGAAATCAGGTACACGACCTATCCTTGTGATTTTGGAAATACGTAAGATAATTTCACCAAGTCCATTACGTCCTTTAATGATTTGTTAGTTAATTAGACTTCCTTGTCTTTTCTGATGCAATGAATGATTTTTTTATTAAGTGGACAAAAAGAAAAAGAGATATCCCAAAGACTAGTGTTAGCCTTTGAAGATATCCCTTTTTATTCGTTACGCTTGCTTACTGCGTCTGCGTCTTCCATCTGCTGAAGCAGCTGGCTTACCACCTTGACGGCGTTGTTGTCCGTTTCCTTGCCTTTTTTGCGAGCCGTTACCTTTCCAATCACGCTCAGAACGTTGGCGACGATCGCCACTTCCTTTGCTGTTACGACGATAAGGTCTTCCGCCTCCACCGTCACGACGTTTCTTCGTACGTAATGGAGCTTCACCTGTTAATCGTACTTCTGTTGTATCAGGCTCTTTCGTTAATAGCTTTAATGCAGCTGCCAATGCCGTTGTCGCATCTGTTTCTTGCAATAACTCCTTGGCAATTACACGATACGCTTGGAAATCTTCTTTATTAATTTTCTCTCTAAGATTGTTCATGGCAATTTTTTGTTGACCTAAAATAGCTTCTTCATAAGATGGAAGAACCGTTTTAGTCATCTTTTTCTTAGATGTCTTTTCGATCGCTAATACATGCTCTTTCTCTGATGGCGTTGAAAAAGTAATCGCCATTCCCGATTTACCCGCACGTCCTGTACGTCCAATTCTGTGGACATAACTCTCAGGATCTTGTGGTAAATCAAAGTTATAAACATGTGTAACTCCACTTATATCTAATCCTCTTGCTGCTACATCTGTTGCCACAAGAATCTCAATAAGGCCGTTTTTAAACTTACGTAAAACGCTATCTCGTTTCGCTTGGTTTAAGTCACCATGAATACCTTCAGCACGGTAACCACGCTTAATTAATGCCTCTGATAATTCATCGACACGTCTTTTTGTGCGACCAAAAACGATAGCAAGTTCTGGAACGTGAATGTCCATAAGACGACATAATGCATCAAATTTCTGTCTTTCATGAAGCTCAATGTAAAATTGTTCAATGTTTTCCATTGTCACTTCTTTCGCCTTAACTGCGATCTTTTCTGGGTTTTGCATAAACTGCTGTGCAAGCTTCTCAATACGTGTAGGCATTGTTGCCGAGAATAATAAAGTTTGTCTCTCAGATGGCGTCTCTTTAAGAATCGTTTCAATATCTTCGACAAAGCCCATATTTAACATTTCATCTGCTTCATCTAAAACAACCGTTTCAACTTGGTTTAGTTTAACCGTTTTACGGTTCATATGGTCCATTAAACGACCTGGTGTTGCCACGACAATATGTGGCTTTCTTTTTAAGTCTTGAATTTGGCGACGCATATCTTGGCCACCATAAACAACGACTGTACGTACACCTTTATATTTCCCGAATTTTTTCAGTGATTCTGCGACTTGGTTCGCTAATTCACGTGTCGGGGCTAAAATAAGACCTTGTACGACCTCATTTTCTATATCAATTTTTTCAATTAATGGTAAACCAAATGCTGCTGTTTTACCTGTTCCTGTTTGCGCTTGTCCAATTACATCTTTCCCTGATAATGTAGTTGGAATGGTTGCATTTTGAATGGGTGTTGCTTCTGAAAACCCCATTTCCTCAATTGCTCTAATAATCTGATGGTCCAAATTAAACTCATAAAATGTTGGCAAATCCATATCTCCTTTAATTTATATTTTACGCCTTCATGCTTTTCGGACACATAAAGCTAGGAGCGTTCTATAGCTATGATAATCTATCATTAAAATTAGCTCTTTTATTTGACTGAACCGATTGATTCACTTCTCATTAGCTCGTATTTCTGTTGTAAGAATACTCCTTGTATTTAGGTTTCCCTAATGTAAGAACGACTTATTAGCTCTTACTTCTTTTAATTCTTGCCATCAAGTTGAAAGCAAAGAAAAACCACATCCCACAACACTTTGGAACATGGTCGTCATTCTTCATCTATGTGTCACCCAATCAGTAGGGTGCGCAATTCTTTACCGTTCCTTATCTTAACATGGTATTTATAAAAAAGCAATTGGGTTGTGAGGTTTTGTATGAAAGTTAGTGCGAACATGGAGCGTTACTCGTCGCTACTGAAAATTATGCTCCGCGTCCTGTGAGGTGGCACTGAACTAATCGGCTATGCGGCTGGATCTCAGCTCTGCCACTACGTCCCGAGGGAGTCTCCGCATATTTTCATCCACTGGTTTACCCTAATTCTCTAGTTCAAAAAAACAATCTTAAAACATTCATTAAAATGAATGAGAACAAAAAACAAAGTGAATAAAAAGACACAAGTAAAGAACAAAACACTACTTTCATCTTTGTTGGTGACGAAGGGAATGAGGAGCTGAGTTGTTAAAGGCTAAGGATTAATCGCCGACACTTTTATCTTTGTAAGTAGTGCGTCCTGCTTAGAAGCTATTCTCTCTACAACAACATGGCACTGCTTTTTTCACACTCCAAATAGCACACGGCCACTTCTGAAAGTAGCGGTGTGCTTTTGACTAGTGCATTCTATTCAAAGTCAGCTTGTTTTGTAGACGCGAGCTTCGTATGCTCTTAATTGATCCTCTGCTTTGATGTGTTCGTAGTTACTTAAAAGTAATTCTTTATCTGAATACTGATCTATAAATACCGTATCTAATTTTACTTGTTCAGCAAATAAGTTTACGACAATCAGGAAAGTTTCTTCTCCTAATGTTCTTGAATACGCATAAATAAACTCATCTTCCGGTAGAAGTAAATCATACTTACCATATACAAGTCCTTCATATTGTTTACGGAGTTTAATCATGGACTTAAAGTAGTTCAGAATCGAACTTGAATCTTTTTCCTGGGCAGCCACGTTAATTGACGTATAGTTCGGGTTCACTCCAAACCAAGGCTTTTCCGAAGTAGAAAAGCCAGCTTGATAGCTGTCCGACCATTGCATCGGTGTTCGAGAATTATCTCGCCCTTGTTCCCAAATAATCTTCATGATATCTTCATGACTCTTTCCTTTTTCACGTTCAATTTTATATAGATTTAACATGCCGACATCATTATAATCTTCAATATTAGGGAATTGAACGTTTGTCATTCCGATTTCTTGACCTTGATAAATAAATGGAGTTCCTTGCATAAAGAAATACAAGGTGCCTAATGCCTTTGCACTTTCCTTCCAGTATTCACTATCATTGCCCCATGTTGAAACACTACGAGGTTGATCGTGATTTTCAAGGAATAACGCATTCCAACCGGCATCTTCTAATCCCTTTTGCCATTTGGTTAACGTTTTTTTCAAAGAGAGTATATCTAATCCTCCCTCTCCTGTCTCTTTACGCCAAAGCCCTAAATGCTCAAATTGGAAGATCATATCAAAGGCACCTTTATTCTCAGAAACCCACATATCAGATTGTTCAACCGAGACACCATTCGCTTCACCAACCGTCATAATATCATAACGATCAAAGGTTTCCTTTTTCATTTCTTGTAAAAATTCATGGATTCCTTCACGATTCATATGCCCCTCATAGGATGGAACATAATCCAATTTCTCAGGGTTAGGTAAGTCAGGAAACCCTTTAACTTTTTTAATATGAGAAATGGCATCTACTCTGAATCCATCAATACCTTTATCTAACCACCAGTTCATCATTTGATAAAGAGCTGCCCTTACGTCAGGATTTTCCCAATTCAGGTCAGGTTGCTTCTTTGAAAAAATATGCATGAAATATTGTTCTGTTGTCTGATCATATTTCCAAGCAGAACCACTAAAAATGGATTCCCAATTATTTGGTTCTGAACCATCCTCTGCTGGATCACTCCAAATATACCAATCACGCTTTTCATTATTTATTGATGACTTCGATTCAATAAACCAAGGGTGTTCATCAGACGTATGGTTAATGACTAAGTCAATAATTAATTTCATATCTCTTTTGTGAACTTCATTTAAAAGCTGATCAAAGTCTTCCATCGTACCAAATTCATCCATAATATCCTGGTAATCACTAATGTCATAACCATTATCATCATTAGGTGATTTATACATTGGGCAAATCCAAATAACTTCGATTCCTAGTCCTTTGATATAATCTAATTTCTCAATAACACCTTGTAAATCCCCTATTCCATCTCCATTAGAATCACGGAAGCTTCGTGGATATATTTGGTAAGCGACAGCTTCTTTCCACCATTTTTTATTCATTATTAACACTCCTAGTACATGTCCTATATTATTTTTACTCACTTGAAACGTTTTCATTTTCTAAAAAACCTAAAAGTTATCCCGTTTTAAAAAGCTACAAACGAAGCTTTTTTTCAATGTGAAGCGATTAGACAAACGTTTGCACTTATGGATTCATTATAAATTATTCCGTTTTGAGATACAACAGTTAGTTGTGTGTATTTTTTTGATAAGTATTTTTGATTTACACACTCTCTGTATCCTTTTATCTCAATGTTTTCACATGAAATGCAAACGTTTGTCATTTTGACTTTACTTTTTTTCGACAAAAGTTTACGAAAACCTAACAAACAAACAAAGGATTCTTAGTTGGAGCTACGAATACATATAGGTAGAGAAAACTAAAAGAGATTAAGGGGGATTACCATGTCACAATCATTTCGTTACCAAAAGATATTCGTAATTGGTAGTGGCTTTTTTGCTTTAACATTAATTTGGACTTTTTATAATGCTTTTATGCCCATTATCCTATCTGCTCATATCGAAAAACAAAGCATCATTGGGTTTATTATGGGGCTCGATAACTTATTTGCCATTTTACTTATTCCGATTATCGGGGCTTGGTCTGATAAGGTTCAATCACGGTTCGGAAAAAGATTACCATTCTTAATGGTCGGTATGCCTCTTGCTGCCTTATTCTTTATTTTATTACCTTTTTTCAAAGACACATTATGGATATTAATCACCATCGATATTTTATTTTTATTAGCTATGACTCTATACCGTGCACCCGTCATTTCATTAATGCCTGATCATACTCCACCGCCAAGACGATCATATGCCAATGGAATTATTAACTTAATGGGTGGGGTCGGTGCCATTATCGCTTTGTTTGGTTTATCCAGGCTTTTTGAAATTGATCCGATGTACCCTTTTACGATCGCAAGTATCCTTTTAATCATTTGTTTTTTCCTATTATTATTTGTTGTTGACCGTAATCCACCTTATAGTAGTGACACAAGTGGAGAGCAAGAAGAAACAATGGCTGTATCTTCATTAAAGGAGAAATTTGTTTTACTTTTTCAAAAGGAAAACCGCTCAGCATTATTTATATTAACGGCTATTTTTATCTATTTTATCGGATATGCCTCTGTCGAAGCACTGTTCACTTTGTACGCTACCCAAACATTAGGATTTACTAGCGATGTTGCAGGAACTACATTAGGGTTCTTTAGTTTATCCTTTGTGTTATTTGCCTTACCTGCCGGATGGATTGGTCAAAAATTTGGTAAAATCAAAACGATGATGGTAGGGCTTATTAGTCTTCCGCTTATTTTTGTCCTGATACCAGCTTTTAGTGAGCCACTATCTCTCCAGCTTATTCTATTTATCGGTGGCTGTGCGTGGGCATTAATTAATGTGCAAGCCTATCCACTCGTAGCTGATTTAGGTGGACTAACAAGTATTGGTTTATTCACTGGTTTTTATTACCTATTTTCAATGTCAGCCAATATTGTAGGGCCATTCTTTTTAGGAAGTATGGTTGATTTATTTGGTGGCTCCACTCTTTTCTATGTTAGTGCTTGCATGTTTGTTGTCGCATTTTATGTGCTATACCTAGGTAAAAAACACCTCGTTCAAAGCGAAAGAAAAGTAGCGTAAAGTCTACCGCTTCACCCATACATGTTTCAAAGATAGTTGGATATCTTATGAGTATCAAAAACATGTTTGGAGGACACCATGAAAGAATCATTTGAACAAAATCAAACAAGCTCATATTGGTTACAATCTTTAACCCTTCCCTCTTTTCAAAAATTAGAGGAGGATACTCATGTAGACGTAGCGATTGTTGGTGGAGGGATTACTGGTATTACGACTGCTTATCTTCTAACGAAGGCGGGCTATAAAGTTGCCCTTATTGAAGCAAGTAAATTTTTACACGGAACGACCGGGCATACAACAGCGAAAATCACTTCACAACACGATTTAATTTACGATGAATTTGTTCATCATCTTGGAGAGGAAAAATCAAAGCAATATTACGATGTCAACGAAGAAGCTATCGCTTTTATCAAAAAAAGCATAGCGGAGCATTCCATTGCTTGTGAATTTAGTGAACAGGATGCTTACTTATATGCAACGACAAATCACGGTGTTCATCGTCTAGAAAAAGAGTTTAACGCTTATCAGCAACTTGGAATTTCTGGTCATTATGTCGATAAAATCCCATTGGATGTTCGAGCAAAAGCCGCTTTAAAGATCGGAAAACAAGCTCAATTTCATCCACTTAAATATTTACAAACACTTTTAACTTATATTTCCGCCCATGGTGGTCTGCTATATGAAAACACTGTCGCCAAGGATATAGAAGAAGATACAAAAGTAGCAGTGATTACCAATCAACAAGCACGTGTATATGCTGACCAGATTGTCATCGCTACGCACTTTCCCTTCTATGACGGCGGTAGTTTCTATTTTAGTAAACTTCATGCGGAACGTTCCTATATTGTTGCAGGTACGATCCCAGGTACTTTTCCGGAAGGTATGTATTTAAGTGCCGATAACCCAAAGCGCTCCTTGAGGTATACCGAGCATGAAGGAAAACAACTCATTTTATTAGGTGGCGAATCACATAAAGCTGGTCAAGGGATGAATCCATTATTCCATTATGAAGCTATTCAACAGTTCGGAACAGAATTATTTGGTGAATTCTCCCCCAAGTATCACTGGTCTGCTCAAGATTTAGTCAGCTTAGATAAGCTACCTTATATTGGAAAACTAAAGAATAAGAAAAAGACAATCTATGTGGCAACTGCGTACAGAAAATGGGGAATGACAACGGGAACAGCGGCCGCACAAATCGTTACTAAACAGATTTTAGACGAACATCACCCTGCGGAAGCCCTTTTTGATCCTTCTCGATTTATTGCTGACCCAAGTATTAGACATTTTTTATCAGAAAATATCAATGTTGCCAAACATCTGATTCAAGGTAAAGTAGAACAAGCTTATAAAAAAATAGAAGAACTTGGAAAAGACGAAGGTGCCGTTGTAGAATGGAACGGAGAAAAAACAGGTGCCTACAAAGACCACGATGGACATTTACATCTTGTTGATACAACGTGTACACATATGGGCTGTGAAACCAATTGGAACCAAGGTGACAGAACCTGGGACTGCCCATGTCACGGCTCGAGATTCTCCTATCGCGGAGATGTCATCGAAGGCCCAGCTAAAGAACCACTCAAACAAGTTAAAAACGACCTGTAAAGTCCAATCAAATCTAGAAGTGACGTTATTTCATTAAAATTTAGAATGTTTGTAAATGGATATGTTACTTAAACTCAAGAATTAGCAGTCGCCCAGCGGACGAGTCATGCAGAGACTCCCATGGGACATTGTGGAAGAGCTGAGATCCGCTGGGAGCATTGTCCTGTTAAGGTCGTCTATCGCAAGATGGATGACCAGCTAACTTCAAGGCACAACCTATCGCCACTCCGTACACTTTCATACAAAACTCACATGACGAAGCCCCATTCACTTCGCCACCACCAATAAAAAAGAGAAAGTAGTAACTCATCAGGATTAGCATCTAAAATCCAAGTGTTTTTGGACCGTTAGCGAAGTTTGCTTGGCTACTTCACGCGACTGCGTGAAGTTTTGAAAATAGAAATGAACCTTCAGACGAATTCATTCGTCTGTGAGGTCATTTCGATTTTCAAAAACGGACCAAAAACAAAGACCAAAGGTCAAGTTACTCGAGAAATGTGCACCACCCATGTAAATTTCATACAAAAGGTTACCTTTGACATCTATTACAAATAAAGATGCCTTAGATAACCTTTTTTCGTTTAGCAAGATATTTATAGATACCACTTGTGAATAAATAGTGGATAAACCCCAACTTATACACAAACAAATGTGAATAAGTCGAATAACATTGGAAAAACCAAGTTTTTTTATCGAGGAATTTACACTATTATCAACAACAAATAAAATTCCTTTGTGGATAACCCTATTCTTTCTTCAATTTTGCCAGTGCATCTGCTAAAGCTGAATTAGTAAAACCATCTTCCTTGTTCTGCTGATTCATATAGCGATTTACTTCTTTTTTACTTACCCTTTGATTTTGAGTCGCCTTTTTCCGTTTCTCAAAGCTCGATTTCTTTTCTCGGTGACCACAAACACAAGCAAATACCTGTCCTTCCCCTTGCCCACGCAGCTCCAACTTCTTGCGACACTGCGGACAACGAGCATTCGTATAGACAACTACACTCTTTTTAAAGCCACATTCTCGATCCTGACATACGTGCATCTTACCCTTTTTACCATTGACTTCTAAAAGTAATTTTCCACACTCCGGGCATTTACTACCTGTTACATTATCATGCTTAAAGCGTTGATCACTTGCCTTAATCTCTTTCACAATGGAGGTGGCATACTGCTTCATCTCTTGTATGAACTGCTCTTTCTTTAACTTACCTTCTGTAATCAGCTCTAGCTTCCTTTCCCATTCAGCTGTCAATGCAGGTGATTTTAACTCAGCTGGGACTAACTCAAGCAATTGTGATCCTTTAGAAGTAATCATAAGCTCTTGACCACGCTTTTCCATAAGGTGAGTATTCAATAACTTCTCAATGATATCTGCACGGGTGGCTACTGTACCAATCCCTCCTGCTTTTCCTAATGAGTCGACTAATTCCGGATCTTTATTCTCAAGAAAGGCGGCGGGTTTTTCCATTGCAGAAAGTAATGTCCCTTCTGAAAAACGAGCAGGCGGCTTGGTTAAGTGTTGCTCTAACTCAACCGATTTTACATTAATCGAATCACCCTTCTTAATGAGAGGTAATGAACTTTCCTTTGAAGTTTCCTGGTCTTCAAAAACCACTTTCCACCCTTTTTCAAGCTCTTTTTTACCTGTTAGTTTAAATAGTTGTTCTCCCACCCCAGCAGTAACCGTCGTTTGCTCATAACGATACACCGGATATAACACAGCCAAAAAACGTTGCACAATTAAATCATAGAGCTTTCTTTCTTTTGCTGATAATGAAGGTGGTGCAAGTTGCTCTGTAGGTATAATCGCGTGGTGGTCACTTACTAGTTTATCGTTCACGGCATGTGATTGAATCTGAAAACCGTCTCTTTTTAATGTTGAAACTAACTTGCGGTATGGTGGAATATCCACAGCTGCAAGACGTTCATATAAAGTATCGATTAAATCACTTGATAAAACATGGGAGTCCGTCCTTGGATAAGTAACGATTTTATATTGTTCATATAGACGCTGTAGTGTACTCAAGGTTTCCTTTGCTGAAAATCCAAAGCGTTTATTGGCTTCTCTTTGAAGCTCCGTTAAATCGAAAAGCTTAGGGGCTTGTTGCATTTTCTTAGCTGTTTTCACATCTATTACTTGCATACTTTGACTAGAAACGATTTGATGTATTTTTTCTGCCTTTTGTTTGGCGAATAGACGATTTTCATTATTTTTTTGTTCAAACCATTGCCATGTTAGGTTTTGAGAATCCCTTCCTTTTACTAACCAATAAGGTATTGGTTTGAATTGACGAATATCCTCTTCCCTTTTTTCTATCATGGCTAAAGTAGGTGTTTGCACACGCCCACAGGAAAGCTGGGCATTAAATTTAGTCGTTAATGCTCTCGTACCGTTCATTCCCACATACCAATCTGCCTCAGATCTTGCGACTGCCGAATGATACAGACCTTCGTATTGTCTTCCATCTTTGAGTTTCTTAAAACCTTCTTTAATTGCTTTATCGGTAACCGATGAGATCCATAATCGCTTTAACTTTTTATTTGTGCCTGCTTTCGCTAATATCCAACGGGCTACGAGCTCCCCTTCTCGACCTGCATCCGTAGCAATGATTACTTCGGATACGTCTTTTCGGTTTAATTGGGCTTTTACCGTTTGGAATTGTTTTTGAGATTGTTTGATGACAACTAGGTTAAGAGGGCTTGGTAGCATCGGTAAATCTTCAAGCCGCCACTGCTGCAACGATTTTCCGTAGCTTTCTGGAGGTGCTAAAGTTACAAGATGGCCTAATGCCCATGTAACAATATATTCTTTCCCTTCAAAGAATCCATTTCTTTTTTCTGTACATTGTAATACTCTTGCCAAGTCACGGGCTACCGATGGTTTTTCCGCTAGGACTACTTTTTTTGTCATATATGATTTTCTCCTTTTGTATGAAAGTGAGTGCGAACATGGAGCGTTGCTCGTCGCTACCGAAAATTATGCTACGCGCCCTGCGGGGGTCTCCACATATTTTCGTCCGCTGGGTGACTGAATTCTAAAGTTAAAATCATTCTTACAAAAATGATTAAAATGAAAATGAACATAAACTAATTGAATGAAGTGCCAACTGTTTAAGTAGCCATCAGTTAAAGGTTGAAACAATAACATGGTACATAGCTCATCCTCTGCCTTCTCCTCTTTTCCCACTCGAATCTCGCATAACTTTTCTACCTGAGTCATTGCTTATGATTATGTTCAAGAAATTATACCAACAACATTATTTTATTGAAAAGGAGCAAAATCGAAATCATTGAAAAGCCAATAGCAGCGTAGAAAACCATACGTTTCTAATGCTTAAATGAGTTAGCTAATGGCTTTTAAACCGACTGCCGATACGAGTATTAGACTAATAAAGAAGATTCGCCATTTATCTTTAGGTTCATTATAGAGGAATATACCAAGTAGTGCACCTCCAGAAGCTCCTATTCCTGTCCAAATAGCATAGGCTGTTCCCATTGGTAATACTTCCATAGCTAATGATAAAAATAGAAAACTGAGACCAAAAAAGAAAATGAGTAGAAACATCGCTGTCCATTTCTTTGAGTGGTGCCACTGATTAATCATCACCACACCAGCCATTTCAAAGATTCCTGCTATTACTAAATAAATCCATTCCATGGTGCTAAACCCCTTTCTCCTCATCCGTCACAGTCGTTTTCATTTTCAAACCTAGTACACCAGTTAATAGAACAACAATTAATAAAACAACCATCCAACGAAACGGTTCTCCAAATACGATAATATCTAGTAAAACAGTTCCTGCTGTTCCTAAACCAACAAAAACTGCATAAGCCGTCCCTACTGGAAGCTTACTACCTGAGCGAATTAATAAGGAAAAGCTAATTATAATAGCTATTATGGTTAGCAGCCATTCCATCCCATTAGATGAATGCTTTAAACCCATCACCCAACCTACCTCAAAAACCGCTGCAATCACTAATAATAACCACTCTTGTCTCACGATTCATCACCCCTCTTTTTTCTGGTACATCCTATTTAGCCACAAAAAAGCCCGGGAATTCTGTCTTCATAGACAGCATCTCCCGGGCTTTTATCCCTCCGTGTCACAACTTCGTTATTTG
Source organism: Alkalihalobacillus pseudalcaliphilus (assembly GCA_001038565.1). GTDB lineage: Bacteria > Bacillota > Bacilli > Bacillales > Bacillaceae_D > Alkalihalobacillus > Alkalihalobacillus pseudalcaliphilus. The sequence goes on along the minus strand of LFJO01000001.1, from coordinate 386,903 downwards.
AAGAAGTGCGTCTTGTCTTGGACCAGACTAGCATATGATGCGCTACGGAACCCTACAAGACTTTGCTAATTGGCTTCATTATGTCAAAGCTCCCTGTTCCTGTCAAGCATGGTCAATCTTTTGATGATTTGTCACGAAAAGTCCATTAGTTTTTCCTCTCATAATTATGATAAGCTGTAAAATGATTTAGAGAAATTTTGTTTCTAATAGGGGGCTTATCGGTGAAACAATCAACAAAGGCATTTCGTATCATTAGCTATTTAGAAGGTGCTTCTCTCGTATTGTTGCTATTTTTAGCTATGCCACTTAAGTATATATTTGATATTCCTAGTTTCGTATCCGTAATCGGCATGGCACACGGTGTTTTATTTATGGTTTATATCGTCGCTGTATTTGTAATGGTTCGTATGGCGAGATGGTCGTTAGGAACGACAAGCTTAGCTTTACTGGCCTCGGTCATTCCATTTGGACCATTTATTTTCGATAAAAAGATTTTAGAAGAAAAGAATACTCAAGTAGCCAGTTAATAGGTGAAACCTTATATCTTAATCGGTATAAGGTTTTTTTGTATGAAAGTTACTGATGGGCGATAGTTTGTGCCATGAAGTTAGCTGGTCATCCATCTCGCGATAAATGACCTTAGTAGGACAGTACTCCCTGAGTGAAAAAATCATGTTGAACGAAAAGCCACGATGGAAAACTAAATTGAATAAAGAGTCAAACTCAACAAGTCATCAAATTAAAAAGTTAGAAATTTCAATTAAATTATTTAAACATAGTAAGAAAAAAATGTTACACTAGTTTATTATAAGAAGTTTAGACAGTGTCAGGGGATATTTTTACTGTTCAAATTTAAACTAGTAGGTGAATCTTCGATGACAAAATGGGTATCTATCGAACAAAAAAGGCGTTTTCTACAGTGGTTTTTACAGAACCATCAATTAAAAAACAAAGAGACTAAAATGATTCTGGATCAATTCATACGAAATCACCATCTACTTGAGCAATTACGTTTTTCTAACAACATTGTTCCAAATAATAAATCAATCGTCATTTCTACTTTTCAATCTGAAGAACCTGGATTTATATATTATGGCAAGCGAAAAACAGACAATATGTCGAAGTTATTAGAGGACATGCTCACAAATCCTGCTGAAATTTATTATTTGATCTTAAACTTTAATGGTAAGTCATTAAATCATACGTATTTACAACTGATCGAAAACCCTAAAGAGGACCAATTCAAACGTTTTAAACGCTTCAAACAATACGAAGAAGAAACCAATCAAATGATACATGACCTTATGCAGAAAAACGATAAAGAAGCGATAATGAAAGCGATTGATAAGGCTTTAGATAACCGAGACAAAGTATTATTTAATAAATTGGTTGAAAAATTGCAGGAAATAAAGTAAAAATCGTTCTTTTTAATGAACAAAACCTAAATACAAACAATTACTGCCAAAAAATCAGATTTTTTATGATTAATACTATGTTTTAGACAAATATCTTCAAAATAATAGATATTTCTTTATATTTCTATGTTTTATACCCCTTTCCATATACATATATGTTCTTTATAATGAACATATATGTTATTCCTATAATAAAAAGGGGTGTCAAAGTATGGAGCAAAAATTAGATAGTGAGTGGATTGAACTTTTGAAGGAAGCGATTGCGTTAGGAGTAACTATTCAAGAAATTAATCTTTTTTTCCAAACAGAAATCGCTAAAAAAAAGACTGATTAGTTCTCTTTACAGAACAGACTATTAATTGGTATAATCATACAAAGTATAACTCACACATAGAGAGGTAATGCACATGATAGGCGATCGTGTAAAAAGGTATAGACTAGAAAAAGGCTATTCGTTAACGGAGTTAGCAGATAAAGCAGGGGTTGCCAAGTCCTATTTAAGCTCTATTGAAAGAAATATTCAATCAAACCCTTCCATACAATTTTTAGAAAAAATTGCAACGATGCTCCATATTTCAGTAGAAGATTTATTATATGATGATGAAACAAGACAAGCTAATCAAGATACTACCCTAGACCCAAGGTGGATCGAGCTTGTCGAAGAAGCCATGAATTCAGGAATTAGTAAGGATCAGTTTCGCGAATATTTAGATTTTATTAAGTGGAAAAACAAACAAGAGACAGATAAATAAGAAAAATGATCTGATTAATCAATCAGTTCATTTTTTTACTTTTTCTACCTCTCTTTTTCCTTCCTCCGTATGTATTAATTGAATGAGTTCAACATATTCAATATCTAACACATTAGCAATTTTGATTAAGACGGCAATGCTAGGATTCTTTTGTACACCTCTTTCAATATAACTAATATATGACTTCGATACCCCTGCTGCAACTGACAAATCCTCTAATGTTAATCCTTTATTCTTTCTAAGTCCTCTTATCGTTTTATGCTCCATCAAAATTTCACTCCATCTTTGTTTATTTCATTAACTAATAGCGTGTATGCTTCAAATTTATTTACTTGTAGTTGCTTCAATTTAATCTCAGACAAATATAGGTCCTCATGTTTAGATAATGACATAAAATATAACTTATATAGATATAACTTATTATCTAAACGTTGTTTCTTCTCACAAATAATCCCAAAAAGCTCTACTTCTCTTTTAAATACTTCCGTTTTTAATTTATAAACAACCCCCTTCATAAGAGGTAACGATAATGTACTCTCAAAAACAATTGCTTCGTGATTCATTTCTTTCACAATGACTTCAGAACACTTTCGGTTGATTAATTGCTTCTTTAATTCATATAAATATAAGTCTCCCTTTACAGCCTTTTCAAAACGAATATTTGACTTCATAAATACCTCCGTCTATTTATTCTTTATTAAGAACAATAACATCAAAAAAAGAGTATAAAAATTTGCGCGTTATATTCTTTATTAAGAACATATCATCAAAAAATAAATGGAGTCTAGCCATTCAAGCCTCCAAAAAAATGAGAATATCATGTGTTATTTAAAACTCTAATCATATTTTTATTTAATTTTAGTTCTTTATAACGAATAAGTCAATAAAATAAAAAAATAAATGGTCCGAGCTCTGCTCTTAGACCATTTAAATAATTTCCTGACTAACTTGCATAAGATTTTTTAAGCATTGCACTGCCTTAGTTCTTTCTTTGATTCCTATCTTTCCATAAATATCACTTATATAATTTTTAGTCGTACCTTCACTTATAAACAATTTTTCTGCAATCATTTTATTAGAATAGCCTTCTATCAAAAGTCCAATCACATCTTGTTCCCTATTTGAAAATTTGATTCTTTCTCCACGAGGAATTATTCCTGGTTCATGATACGGTCGACCTAGGACATCAAAGTCTTGATGTACAACTAATTTCGCAAGCGTATGCGGAAGTAAGATTTGCCCCTTCATAATATCTCGGATTGACTGAATTAACGTATCATAACTCATACTCTTCAATAATAGGCCATCCGCTTCAATAATTAGCTTCTTAATCATATATATATCTTCATCCATATTAAGAATAACTAATATTTTTACTTTTTGGTTAAGTTCCCTAATTATAGAAATGAGATCGCCGTTTAATAATGATGAATAATCAATAACTACTACATCAGCCATAGTGAGGTTACACTCATTCAGTGCTTGCTCACCATTCTTAGCAGTTGCAACAACTTTCATATCAGGTTTTGCATCAATTATAGAACGTAATCCTTCCAACATTAATGTTTGTGAGTCAATTATCATGACACGTATGCTATTCATCGTTTCCCCTCCATCAAATGCCCTTACCATGTCGTTCTGAGTCTTATCACCTAATTCAAATATAACACTAAAATATAGTCTCATACATTTATTCATAAAGAGACTAAATAACTACTTATCAACATTTGTAAGTAAGTTTAATTTACTATAATTCCTACAAACTTACAAATTTCAACCTTACTAAAAAGGACTTATTACTCATAAATTAACCTAAAAATATCTAGAGAAAAATAATATATTCTGTTTATTCATGTAGATTTTTATCGATTCAGTCATACTTATCAATTTATTGGCATAAATAAAAATAGTTATTTTAAACTAGTTCTAAATTCAACAAATGACTTAATAAAAAAAACCTGTGACTAATTTTATGACCGTAGTAACTATCCATTATTTTCAAAATAGTTAAAATTAATAGTAACAATATGATTTAAAATATGTTTACCAGTCTTAATTAGAGTGAATGACTATTTTTAGAGGGGGATTCCGAGATGAGGAAAGAGGGACTAGATGTTGAATGGCTTTCTTTAATATCTGAAGCAAAACGGTTAGGTTTAACATTAGAAGAGGTTAGAGATTATATAAATAATTCGAAAAAGCGACCAACTGAAGATAGCTTCAATATATCGAATATCAGCTGATCACTTACATAAAACGATTAAAGTGAGGATTCCCCTATATGAATGAGCATGATCGGTACAATACCGCTCATGCTCAAGATATGCCCATCTTACTATTTATAAGGGGTTTCAATAATAAGTGTTGTTCCACTTTTTTTCGATGAGGTTATTTGCAAGTTTCCTCCTATTTGCTCGATTCTCTTTTTCATTGAATGTAAACCAAATCCATATTCAAGCTTGTTTACACCCTTCCCATTATCTTGGATGACTAACTTTACACAATCCTCTTCCTCGGTTAGATGTATAGAAAAATTAGAGCTATTACCGTGTTTAATACCATTTGTGAAAGCTTCTTTTAAAACATAATAAACCACTTGATTCAGTTCGTTTTGCTTGATCTCCGTCTTCATATTTAGATGTAAATCAACGATAACCCCTGTATTTACCTCTACCTCAGATATAACCAACTTAACCACCTCGGTCAGCTGCACGTCATCTATCGAATCAAACTGATTAAGTAAATGGACGGAGTGTCTAATTTCATTCAACCCTTTTCGTATTAGACCTTGTGTAAGTTCTAATTTCTCCATCGATAATTCCCCATTTTTTTCAAACAATCTTCTGCTTGCTTCAGCTTGTACAATCGCTGTGGTGAGAGTGTGCCCTACCACATCATGGATATCTCGGGCAATGCGGTTTCTTTCCTCCAGTACCGACTTTTTCGCCATCGTTTCTGCCATTTGCTGTTGCGTTCTTTCTAAATAGTAGGTTCTTTTTTTTACTTTCTCTTCAAGTGACTCATTTAATACTTGCATCTCTTTATATAACCTTGCATTCTCTATAGCTATAGCAGCTTGAGTCATTAATAGCTCTAAGAATAGTAAGTCTTGTTTCGTAAAGGCATGAGTAAAAAGGTTATTCTCTAAATATAAGACACCAAATAATTGATGATGATGAATGACGGGTACTACTAAAACGGATTTTGGCTTATACATTGGCATATAAGGATCGTTGCTGAATCTAAAATCTTTCATTAAATCTTCAAATAATAGGGCCTTTTTCAACTTAATCACATAATCAATTACCGTCGCAGGTGCTTGCTCATACGCTTGGATTGAAACAGAATCCATCTCCTCAATTTGAATATCCCCTTGCTGTAAATAGCCTTTCACCTCCACTAATAATTGATCGTTATGATGAAGGATAAAAAGCCCAGAGTTAGCTCCTGCATTTTGAAGAGCAATGTTCATGAGTTGCTGAAGTACTTTTTCTAAAACCATTTCCTTCGAAAGAACTTGAGCCGCTTTCATTAAACTTAAGCTGTCTATTCCCTCAACAGGAAAACTTTTCACTTGATTTGTTTGATTGAGTTGATACAATTGGCGGTTTTGTTCCACAATCGTCTCTGCTCCCCATTTTTGAAAGGACTCGTTGGCTTGTTGAATATACATCTGAGCCCATACCGGTTTATTCTGCTCAATATAAAGGTAATTGAGCAGTTGACGGATGATTGCTTGATGGTGAAATAACCCTTGTGTTGTCGATAGTTTTAAGGCTTTTTGTAACGAGTTTCTCGCATGCTCAAATGACTTTTTAATCGCATAATAGCAGCCTTCAATGATGTCATATCGGCTTTCAAAATTATCCTTATTCACTTTTTTCCATTTAGTAACTCGCTTTAAATAGCTTGAGACTATTTTCCGATGAGCCTTATCGCTTTTACCGGCCATACAAATAGAGAGGCTGTGATAGACCCAATAATCTACCTGAGATGCACCTAACACACTATTCCGCCCTTCAAATAGATACTTACTATCTTCCACCTCTTCTAAGCATTTTTCATATCTTCCTAACATCGTCCAATAAAAGCTCATAAGCAATGAAAAGAAGGAAAGTGTTGTTTCTCGTGATTGAAAATGTGTTTTGATCCATTTGTATAACGCCTCTATTTCTTGATTCAACTCTACTGTTTCTTGCCAATTCTTTAAGGCTTCCATCACTTTTTCTACTAGCTGAAAATAGTAGTTGAATTCCTCTAATCGTAGAGTTTGTGCTTTAATTCGATAGTCTTCAACGTGTTTCAGTAATGAGGTCAACGGATGACCCAGCATTAAATAGGCATTAAACGACATAATCAAACAGCCTCCAGCTACGACTAAATTACCCGATTTTTTATTGGTTTCATAAGCAATTTCTAGGTCAGTCAGTTTATTGACTAACGGTTCCTGCCAATGCTGAATAAAGCCCGAAAAGATAAAGCGGGTAACACCTTTTGTAAACGAGTCTGAATTCTGACCGATTTTTTCTGTAGCCCACTTTGAAACGTGGTAGGCTTTCTTATAATGGTGAACTCCTTCGCTTAATACCATCGCATATTGAGATAAAATGAGACTCGAGTTCCCTTCTGAAAAAGTTGGATATTGAAGCTTGACAAGACGTAATACATGCAGAGCATAGAGATCTTTTTTATACCCATAGACCGCTATACCCATAGCTTCTAACAGTGAAAAAACCATTTTCTCCTGTTCACTATAACCCTCTTGTTTAAGGGGTTGATACTGAAGAACTCGATTCATTCTTACATGGACATTCAGCAATTCATATAATATATGGAACTTGATTAGCCTTTTCGGAAATGCATATCCAAGAAGTGCTAGTCCATCGAGGCATAATTGAATGACTTTTTCTGGCTCTGCTAAATGGTTCGTCATTTTTATTTCTACACGCAGCACCTCGACCTTTTCCTTTACGGTTGTAGCACTTTGATATAGTTCGGTCGTTAACGCTTGTGCTTCTTCATTATTGGCCAGAGCGTATAAACACCGTGCCTTCCCTATATTGAGAATGAACTCAAGGGACGGGTCGTCTTGTACCCATTTTAATCCATGCTCATAATACACACACGCTGAGTGATGGGCTTCAACCGCTGCATAATTGTCTGCTGCCATTAAATTATATTGGGCAATTTCTAAGCCCTTCTCTTTTGATAATGGAAGCTCCGTGCATTTATTATAATGGTCAACAATGGTGGAAGGAATTTGTGCTAATTCTGATAATTGAGCTAGCATGGCTTCTGCAATTTTATAATGCTTTTCCATTCTGTTTTGCTTGTCGATATTTGCATACAAATACGTCCAAACTTGGTCATTTATAAATGTTAGGACTAATTCTTCTATATTTAAGGATTCTATACGTTTCACAAGTTCTAATCTTTGCCAATGAGTGAAGCATGACTCAATGATAGTAGCTGAATAATTCGAAATCTGTTGTAAAAGCTCAAAATGAAATGGCTCACCAAGGCATAGACAGTACTCCCATAATTCCACTTCTATTTCTGACATATGCTCTATAATACTTGGAAGTGCTTCAATATTTGTTTCCTGTCTCTCTTCAATAATAGGCAGTTGTGAAAAGGACCAATAACCTTCAATATGATTAAAAGTGAATTGTTTTTTCTCATATAAACTTATTAATTCCTGTTGAAGACGATAGGGATTGCCAGCTGTTCGTTCAAATAATGTTGTTAACGTCTCATCCTCCATGTCTTTTGATAAGGTAAACGTGCTGTTTAGCCAAAGTAATAATTGCTGCCTATTTAATGGCTGTAGCGTCAGCACTAAATCAATGGATACATTTTTTAAGAGCATTTGACGAGCCTTATCATTTCTATCTAGTTGACTTTTTTCATTGAGTTGGAAAGCCAATATAAACAAGACTTTTTCAACATGTACCGTCAATTTATCTTCTTCAAATAACGACAAGGACGCTTCATCAAACCATTGCATATTATCAAAGAAGAAAATGATTGTTTTGCCTTGCTCGCAGAAACACTGAAGAAACCTCCTAATTGCCTGTTTAAATGAATGGGCTTCCATGTTAATGGGCTCACTATCTACTGAATCCTCATCCAGTATTAATAAAATATCGGGAAATATTCGATAAAAAACAGATAAAGAATCACCTAGACCATTTTTAAAAATGGTTCTCCATTTCATTACTTCCGCATTTCCTTGGGCAATGATTTGATCAATGAGTTGAGAAAATCCATTGATAAAACCGTGGTATGCTTGATGTCCTTTTCTCTTTTCAAACGACGCTTGAATAAAGTAGGTATCTTTTTGCACGCCCTTGAAAACATGCTGTACAATGCTTGTTTTTCCGACTCCAGCCTCTCCTTCTATGAGCACCACTTTAGCCTCATTGACCGTGTTTGAATAGATAGTTCGAAGCTTGTCGATCTCTTTTTCTCTACCAATCAGTGTTGAAGAAAACTCCAAGGTCGTCGACTTATCACAGTCGCCTAATGTTAGTTGGTCATCCTTAGAACTATCTGTAAGTTCCATCAACCTCTCACAGTCTTTTATAAGTCCATATGCACTTTGATAACGTTGCTCTGGATTTTTGTCTAGTAGCTTCATAATGATCATGGAAAGCCTGAGAGAGACATTTTGATCAACTAAATGCGGTGGTGTTGGCGTTTCACTTATATGGGCATGAAGCCATTGAACTTCATCATTTGCTCGAAAAGGTAATTCACCTGTTGCCCATTGATATAACAAAATTCCTAATGAATAAAAATCACTTCTTGTATCTATAAACTTTCCAATTCTCCCTGTCTGTTCTGGTGACATATACGGGGCGAACCTTTTTTCAATATGTACATTGGCTAACGCATTTGTTTGTATTTTTAAAGCATCAATATATTGAACACCGATTAGCTTACATTTCTTTGGCGTGATCATAAACGAAGTCGGGATAACACTACGATGAATATAATCTTGTTGATGAACCTGTGCTAGAATGCTTGCAAATTGTTTAATGATTAGAAGATCATTTAACTCATAAAGTCTTTTTTGCTCCATGAGCGTTTTTAGCTGAATAGCACCCATATCTTGTGCTACAAGGTATGGTTTCTTTCTTGGAGCATTCTCATACCTTAGCTTGAAAGTGTGCGTCGCTTCTGTCATCTCTGAACTAATTGCTGCGACTTTCTCTAACTCTTCTAAATGAGATTTAGGAGTTTGATAGGTTCTGCCCATTAAAATGAGTACAGGTTCGTTCGTCAATGCCTCCACAGCTCGATATAATATAAAGTTCGTTTCATTATCAATCGTCTCTATATAATGATAACCCTCAATCATGTGTATACCTCACTCACTTATAAGAATGAATTATGAAGTAAATTGATTTAAATAGACAATCGCTTGGACACGGTCATTAATATCTATTTTTTTGTATATTTCACTAATATAATTCTTTACTGTACCTTCACTAATAAATAAGGTTTCCGCTATTTTTTTATTGCTACAACCCGTCATTAACAAATGAACCACTTCCATTTCTCTTTTGGAAAAATAGATTCCTTTAGCTTGTAATTCTTTTTCATTAAATGGTCTTGAGTGAGTAATAGAATCTGCACTCTTTATTCTTTTTGCAAGCTTTTGGGCAATTTGATTAGGTAAAATCACTTGTCCCTCATAAGCATCTCTCATTGACTTGATTAATTGGTCATAATTCATATCCTTTAATAAAAAGCCATCAGAACCGTGAATTAAACCTGAGATGATATAATCCTCTTGAGCAAATGTCGTAAGAATCAGAATTTTTATATGAGGTAATTTCGCTTTAATCTCGATAAGACTATCTATACCATTCATAACTGGCATCTGAATGTCCATAAGTATAATATCTGGCTTAATTCGAACTGCTTTACTGATAGCTTCCTCTCCATTTTCTGCTGTTGCGACAACTTTCATATCGTCTTCTAACTCGATAATTGTCTTAAGGCCTTCCCTCATTAAAGTCTGGTCATCAACAATCATAATGGTTATCATTCTTTATACCCTCCAATTATAAATCACCGTTCGATACACTTTGAATATGCCTAATTAATTTCAAATATTAGTAAATTAAATGTACTATATATTGGAATACTAATCAATTTGTATCAGCATATCTGTACTAAAAAAGCAGACGATGAGGTTCGTCCACTTTCAATTGCTTCACTCCTACTCTCTACCTAATTTTTGATAATAATTTGTTAGAGTTAGTAAGCCTTTATCAAAATTTTCGAGATGAAAATGTTCATTCGGTGCATGGAAATTCTCAGATGGTAAGCCAAAGCCCATCAGTACGATTGGTATTCTTAATACGTGAGCAAAGGTTTCTACAACAGGGATGGACCCGCCCATTCTCGAAAAGGCAACAGGAGCCTGGTAAACTTCTTCATACGCCTTGGCAGCCAATTGGAAGACTTTATGATCAACCGGTGCGGCAAATGGCTTACCTGTATCATATCGTTTCGTTGTTACGGTAACACCAGGTGGAGTATGGTTTTCAATATGCTTTTCTAAGAGTGCCGTTACTTCTTCAGGGTCCTGTTCGGGGACGAGACGACAAGTTATTTTAGCATGGGCCTCAGCAGGTATAACGGTTTTTACCCCTTCACCCTGGAAGCCCCCGTAGATGCCATTAACCTCTAGGGTCGGACGTACCCACGTTCTCTCTAACAAGGAATAACCCTTTTCACCAAAAAGCTCTGGTAATTCTAATTCCTTTTTGAGTGCTTCTTCATCATCATTTAACGCTTTAAAAGCAGCTCTTTCTTGCTCTGTTAATTCCTCTACCTTATCATAAAATCCTTCTACTTGAATGCGTCCATCTTGATCACGCATTGAATCTAAAATTTGAACGAGTGCATGGATAGAGTTCGGAACTCCTCCTCCATATAAGCCTGAATGGAGATCTCCTTTTGCCCCTTTGACTGAAATTTGTAAAGAAGCTAGGCCTCTCAAACCTGTACAAATAGCTGGTTTGCCTTTAGCTAATAAAGGTGTATCTGATATAACAAGTACATCAGCACGTAATAGCTCTTTATTTTCATCGACGAATTGGTCTAAATGCACACTCCCAATTTCCTCTTCGCCTTCAATAAGGAATTTGATATTGACGGGTAGTTCATTATGAACTTTAAGTAAAGCTTCAACTGCTTTAATATGCATGAAGGTTTGTCCTTTGTCATCGGTTGCTCCTCTTGCATATATCTTTTCATCACGAATGGTTGGTTCAAAAGGTGGTGACTCCCAAAGTTCTAATGGGTCAACAGGTTGAACATCATAATGGCCATAGATAAGAACGGTTGGCTTATCTGCTGCATGAAGCCAGTCGCCATAGACAACAGGATGTCCTCCGGTTTCCATGATCGTGACATTTTCCATTCCTATTTCTTGAAGGGATGCAACTAACCATTCGGCTGATTTCCTCATATCACCCTTGTGCTCTGATAATGCACTAATAGATGGTATCTTAAGGAACTCACTTAGCTGTTCTAAGTGTCCTGCACGGTGCTCAGTCAAGTATTCCTGTAAACGATTTGTCATAATGATCGTTCCTTTCTTTATATGAAAGTTAGAGCGAACATGGAGCATTGCTCCTCGCTACCGAAAATGATGCTCCGCGTCCTGCGGGGTGACGCTGAACTAACTGGCACAACCAGTGGATTTCAGCCCGCCACTACGCCCCGCGAGAGTCTCCGCATATTTTCGTCCGCTGGGTTAATCTAAATTCACAAGTTCAAATACAGTTTTACATCATTCATTAAAATGAACCAAAACAAGAATCAAGCTGAATGAAAAGCCACCAATTAAAAGCTAAATCATACTTTCATGTTTATTTGTGGCGAAGTGAACATGCAAAATAGTAGCTCCTAAATGGCATTCAGAAGCTACTTTAAGTATACATGATATTCACGAAATTTTCGTACCATTTTTAAGAGGTTGATCTGCTTGTAAGAGAATAACATCACCTTCACTAGGTACTGCGCCTAATACTAATACTTCCGATTTAAAACCAGCAATTCTTCGTGATGGAAAATTGACAACAGCCACGATCTGTTTACCAATTAACTCTTCTGCTTGATAACGTTTTGTAATTTGAGCACTTGATGCCTTCATCCCTAGCTCTTCACCAAAATTAATGGTCAATTTTATTGCTGGGACTCTTGCCTCTGCAAAAAACTCTGCTTCTTCAATGGTTCCAATCCGAATGTCTAGCTCCAAGAAATCATCGATCGTTGCCATCATATCCCTCCTTTTTTAACCATTTTACCGATAAAAGAGAGTCTCATACAAGCCTTATGCGATTTATCCTTTTTGAATCGGCATCCAAATTTGTGTGCAGTAGTCTTTTTTCGTTACATCACCAGGTGGGTAAACTTCTAATTCTGGGGCGTTAGCTAACTGATAACCTGTTGCTGGTAGCCACTCTCGGAATATCCGATTTGTCACCTCAGAAACAACCTCACTAACTGGCCCTACTGCTTCAAAGATGGCCCAAGTTACAGCTGGTATCGTTACCCTCTCATACCCAATTGGTACCTCTGCACCCCGCTTTAATTCGACGGCAATCATATAGTCAAATTCATTTTGTTCCTCATCGAAATTTAAACAAACACCTAAGTAACCAAAGTCGGTCATAACTTGTTCTAAAACTTCACAAGAACCATCAGAATTAAATTCATTCCAAAACAAAGGTATTTTTTTAAAATTCTCACCATTTTTGGTTGTTAACCTCATTCTCTTGCCAACAATATCATATGACTCTTTTTCAACAATACGATAATCCATTTCAACCGCTCCTTTTATTTGAAGTTGGAAGGTGATTTTCGGATAAGCAATTAGCATCCTTTCATTCTTTCTCACCTGACTTGGAGAAATCCCATGTAGCCTACGAAAAGCTCTTGCGAAAGCTTCAGGTGAGTCATAGCCATATTTAAAAGCAACATCGATTACTTTCTTGTCAGCTTCTAATAGATCTTTTACCGCTAAGGTTAGCCGTCTACGCCTTATATACTCTGTAGGTGTTACGCCTATAAGCATATAGAACATACGCTGATAATGAAACTTTGAGAAATGGGCTATCGCCGCTACTTCCTCCATATCTACCTTATCCGCTAAATGAGCTTCGATATAATCAATGCTTTTAGCTAAATGGCTTAGTGCTTCCATCCAATCCTCTCCTTCTGCTCCATTGTAGAGCTCCTATTGTCTACATTCATGATAATACTTGCTTTCACCTGCTAGCCTTAAATAAATTAATTTTCATAAATTCGTCAAAAATGAATATATTCTTCTTGACAGTAAGAATGATATTCATTATCATTTAACTAAATTGATAGTGATATTCATTATCATTTAGAATCTCGATAACTACTTTTAAAAAGGAAGCGTACTTATGATGAGCAAATCATTCACACTCATTTTTATACTGACTACCCTTTTGCTTTTCGGTTGTTCCGACACTTCTTCACCCCAAAAGGAATCAACAACATCAGCAAATGACACGTACTCGATTACAGACTTTGCCGACAGAACGATTGAGCTTGAACATGCACCAGAAAGAATCGCAGCACTCAGTAATGGTGAAATGGACATTATTTATGCACTTGGTGGTGAGCTAGTAGGTAGACCGAATGGAGTTAGTCACGTTGAGGCTACAAACGATGTGACGCAAATCGGATCGACACATGAAATTGACTTAGAGCAATTAACTTTAGCTCAGCCTGACGTTGTTTTAGGCCATGCACAAATGAACCTTAAAGATATTGGAACCATTGAAGGTTTGGGTGCTGAATTTGTGTTAACTCAAGCACAATCGATTGAGGATATTCAAAATCAAATCCAGTTATTTGGAGAAATGCTGCAAAAGGAGGATAAAGCGGCAGAACTTTTAGCAACGATGGATGAACAGATCAAGCAAATTCAAGCGAATCAACCTGAACATAAAACACGAGTCCTCCTCGTTTACGGTGCACCTGGTACGTACATGGCAGCTTTACCAAACTCATTAAGTGGACATTTGTTAGAAGTAGCGGGCGGTGAAAATATCGCCAGTGACTTTGAACAATTAGAGGCTTATCCACAATACGCTCAATTAAATACAGAAAGAGTCATTGAAGCTAATCCTGAATACATATTACTTATGAGTCACGGTAATTCTGAAGAGGTTAAAAAAGGCTTTCTAAAGGAAATGGAACAAAATGCTACTTGGAATAACTTAGAGGCCGTCAAGCAAGGTCGAATCGAAGTTTTACCATCTGATTTATTTGGTTCTAATCCTGGTACACGGGTTACAGAAGCACTTGAAATCTTAGCCCAATTATTTGCAGAAACGTCGGGACATTCGGCTCAATGAATAGACGAAATAAACGAAGAACGCTCTTGATATTATCAGCACTACCAATTCTTATCATTGTCTCATTACTTGGAATGTCGGTTGGGTCTGTCTCGATACCATTCCTAGATTTAATGAATATCATCTTCCATAACGACGACTCTATTTATCGAACGATACTAGTAGACTTAAGGATTCCAAGAGTTTTAATTGGTTTACTTGTTGGTGCTTGCTTAGCGGTTTCAGGGGCAATTTTACAAGGTGTGATGAGAAACCCACTCGCAGACCCGGGCATTATTGGGGTTACAGCGGGCGGAGGCATGATGGCAAGTATTACGATGTTAATGCTTCCTCAACTAAGCTATCTACTCCCTATCACCGCTTTTATAGGAGCCGTTGTTACGGCATTAGTTATTTATTTACTTGCTTGGGATAAAGGAGCGTCACCACTAAAAATTATCCTTGCTGGAGTTGCTATTAATGCTCTTATTGGAGCCGTTCAAAACGGTTTAATGGTGATTTTTAGTGACCGGGTTCAATCGGTCATACCTTGGCTCGCAGGAGGGCTTAATGGGCGAAGCTGGTTTCATCTCGACTTTATGCTTCCCTATGCCATAATCGGTTTGCTTTTATCACTTTTAGCCATTCGACCTGCTAACCTACTACTTCTTGGCGATGATTCTGCCAAACTATTAGGACAAAAAGTAGAGTTACAACGATTTCTATTAATCGTATTAGCTGCCCTTCTTGCAGGAACGGCTGTTAGTGTTGCCGGATTAATTGGTTTTGTCGGTCTTGTTGTACCGCATGCTATCAGGATTTTCATCGGTGAAGACTATCGCTTCTTATTACCGCTATCTGCTGTATACGGTGCGATTTTGGTTGTTTTAGCTGATACAGCTGCACGGACTTTATTTGACCCCATCGAATTACCTGTTGGTATTTTACTTGCTGTTTTAGGTGCACCATTTTTCCTTTATTTATTGAAGAGAAAGGGGCTTCATTCATGACGGTCGAAATTGCAACAAAAAATCTGAATGTCCAGCTAGGAACCTTTCACCTGAATGATGCCACTATCGACATTCCTAAAGGGAAGATGACCGCCATTATCGGTCCAAATGGTTCTGGTAAATCAACCCTACTAAAAGCTCTCACACAGCTCGTTGGAACGAATACGGGTTCTATTAGCATCAAGGAAAAAGACATCCATGATTATAAAAGGAAGGAATTTGCCCGAACTGTAGCTATGCTCCCTCAGAGCAAGCAATCCTTTCCTAACCTGACTGTACAGGAATTAATCGCTTATGGTCGCTCACCATATAAACGTTTCTTTGAAAAGACTTCACTCGGGCATGACCAAGAAATCATCCAATGGGCGATGGAAATAACGAATACACAAAAGCATGCAGACAGGCTTTTTCATACTTTATCTGGAGGTGAGCAACAAAAGGTACGTATCGCCTTAGCACTAGCACAAAAAACAGATATTCTTTTACTTGATGAACCAACTACCTTTTTAGATGTCACTCATCAAATTGAACTCATGGAGTTACTGGAACAAATTCAGCGGAAATTTTCCATGACGATTGTTATGGTTTTACATGAATTACAGCAAGCTGCCACCTATTGTGACTACGTGATTACGGTCAAAAATGGTTCTATTCGTGCTGCAGGCAACCCTGTTGATTTATTAACAAGTGCTTTTATCAAGGATATATATAACATTGATGTCAAAATTTTATTTGATGATGGTTTGCCACTCATTATCCCTGTTAAAGGCCAGTTTCATAAAACAAGATTAGAAATATGAAGTCACTATATAAAACTGAAGGAGGAGTTAAAATGGTTATTGTTACAAACAAATCAAAGATTACTAAAGGAAATGGTGAAAAGTTAATTGAACGTTTTAACAAAGTTGGTCAAGTTGAATTTATGGAGGGGTTCCTTGGTTTAGAGGTGTTATTTACGCAGAACACACGCGATTACGATGAGGTGACTGTCGTAACACGCTGGAACTCTCGTGATGATTTTAAGAATTGGACGAAGAGTGAAGCCTTCAAAAAATCTCATACGAAAAGAGAAATCCCTGAGTACATTCTTGAAAATAACATTGGTTTCTATGATGTTAAGGTTGTGAGAAATCCTTTAAAAGCTGGTGACTCTGATACTCTTGAAGTTGCACAATAAGTGATATAACTAACCATCTAGGTTGTAATAGAAGCAAGCCTGTAACTGTTTACTTTATGTAAATGGTTACAGGCTTGTTTTGTATGGAAGTGTACTCAAGCTCATGTGCTCTTCTTCGAAGATCGCTGCGGGAATGGGGGGCACGCACCCTCCGGCGGGCGCTGAGCTAATCGGCTACGCCGCTGGATCTCAGCCTGCCACTACGTACCGAGGGAGTCTCCGCATAACTCGCCCGCTTGGGTACTGCTAATTCTCAAGTTCAAAACTGACTAACTACATTCTAAAAAAACAAAAACCAAATTAAATGAAATGCCGCCGGTCAAAAAGCAAACCCTTACTTTTATGTTTGTTGGCGGCGAAGTGTACAGGCTTTGTCATAGGCGTTTTGGATGAAAGTTTCTTAGGGTGGTGGGTTGTGCCGTTGTAACTACGTGATTGTTTTGAAATCAAATTGACGAGCTTTCTTCCGGTTTCATTGCTATATTTTTTGTTTTGCTCCGCATTGACGGCTGATTTTTCCGCTTCTTTGCTGCGTATTTTCATTTACTCGGCATTGGTGGACGCTATTAACTCTTCCACTTTCCACATCGGACTCCGTTTTTATTTTATGTTTGAACGTTAATTTCTTGAGGTTAATTTACCGTGAACGACTAGTCTTCCTAGCTCTCGATCTAGCTGATAATCGCAAGTCGATAGTGTGATGATTCTATCTTTACTGCCTACCTCAACATCTGTAGTGATTGCTGAGCGCTTTTTCATTTCTTGTAACAGCACGTCAAATTGTTGTTCTTCTTGAAAGTCCGTTTCAATATAATAGAAATCTGTTGTTGTGACATAGGCGGCAAATATCTCAACCTCGTAGCTTTGATAAAGGGTGTCAAAGGAAAATGAAGGATGCTCTTGATAAAATTCCGGCTCTAAATATTGATTTAAACCGGCAAACATCGAGCCATCCTTCATTCGATGTCCATACACAATAGTATGTTCTTCTTCTAAAGTAATGTCATTTCGGAAGTCCATAAAAATGGAACCTGCCCGCGTCTCTTGATGTAAATAATTCCGATTTAAATAATAATCATTGTCTGTTGATTGTAGAATGGGATAATCGATCTTTGTTCCCTCGACGGTTATCCATGCAACTATGTCTTCATTGATATCTAACAAGGGATTAAATGAGCTCCGCTGTTGTTGGTTTTCTTCTGATTGTTCTTGTCGTTCTATTGGGGAATATACTTCTTGAATATCTGTTAATACTTGATGATTCCGATAATAGTCATAGCCAATTTCGATTAGTCTGTAAGCAGAATAGATAAAAATGAGGAGGCAGATAATCGTAATTATTCTACTTCCTCTTTTCTTTTTTATTTGTTGAGTCTTCATAAGATCGTCCTTTTTGTATGAAAGTTAAAGCTGAAACTCATATGCCGAGCTCTACTTGCCGCTACCGAAAATCATGCTCCGAGAAAATCACGTGGCGCTGAGCTAATCGACGCAGCCAGCGGATCTCAGCTCTGCCACTATGTCCCACGGGAGTCTCAGCATGAATCGCCCGCTAGGTACTGCTGATTCTCAAGTACAAATAACATCATAAAAAAGTAATAACAAAAAACAAAGTAAATGAAGAGCCAAAATACTAAAGACAATATTCAACTTTCCTCTTTGTTGGTGGCGAAGTGAATCGGGCTTCGCCATGGGTTTGTGTGGTGTTTGAACCTATAACCTCGCTTGTTATAATTATATATTTAGATTTACTCGGGCTTTCTCCTTCTTTTTTGTGCCGCAACCCCGTGATTCCTCGTTTGCTCGGGCTTCCTCTTTCTTTTCCGTGCGGCAACCCCGTGATTCCTCGTTTCCTCAGGCTTCCTCCTTCTTTTCCGTGCCGCAACCCCGTGATTCCTCGTTTGCTCGGGCTTCCTCCTCCTTTTTCTGCTAACAACCCCGTGATTCTCCGTTTGCTCGTTTTAGATGCCGAGTGGAACGACGTATAGGTCATTGTCCTCTACTTTCACTTTGGCTCGTATGCCGTATATTTTATGGATTACAGCTTCATTAATTACATCCTCTGGAGAGCCTTCTAATAGCTTTTGTCCATCCTTCAAGACGAGAAGGTGATCGCTATAACGTATTGCTTGATTCAGGTCATGCAAGACCATCACTATCGTCATACCTTCTTCCCTATTTAACCTTTTAACTAAATCTAAAATTTCAAGCTGATGATACATATCTAAGTAGGTTGTCGGTTCATCTAATAACAAGATTGGTGTTTGCTGGGCTAGTGCCATCGCGATCCAAACGCGCTGTCGCTCCCCGCCGCTTAATTGGCTGACGGCACGATACTTCTTTTTCAATAGTTGTGTTTTTTCTAATGCCCATTCAACAGCCCTCTCATCATCTTTACGGTCTTTCTTTAGAAAATGTTGATGTGGAATTCGTCCATACCGAACGAGTTTTTCTACCGTCATATCATCAGGAACTATATTATGCTGATGAACGACCGCAAGACTTTTAGCAAATTCACGAGCAGAATACGCCTCAAGTCTTTTGCCATCCAACACAATTTCCCCTTCTGTGGAGAAATACAACCTTGCTATTAGTTGAATAAAAGTCGATTTACCCGAACCATTTGGACCGATGATTGTCGTTATTTTACCAAGAGGTATTTCTGTTTGTATATTTTGAAGTTGCTTCTCCTTTTTTGTATAAGAAAAAGATATATCCTTAATTAACATCTCGTTATTAAAGCTCCTTTCTCCGCAATAAAATAATCAAGAATGGTCCTCCGATAATCGCCATAATGATGGAGGCTGGTATTTCATTCGGGGCAATAATCATTCTCCCCAAGGTGTCGGCTAAAAGTAATAATAACGCACCTGCTAAGGCTGTAAAAGGTAGCAAAATCTTATAATCGGTCCCTACAAGTTGGCGAGCCATATGAGGAACTAATAAACCAATAAAGGCAATGAGTCCAGCTACCGCCGTTGATACAGCTGCAAGCATAACAGCAATCGCTGAAATGATAAGACGTGAACGCAACACGGATATTCCTAAGCCTTTTGCCGTTTTGTCTTGAAGAACTAATAAATTGCACAAATAACCGACACAAAAAGCAGCTAATAATCCAATGCCACCAAACCAAAGAATAATCTCTACATCCGTCCAGCTTTTCATCGCTAATGTTGATGTCGTTGTGGGGCTAATACTTGTCACCGTATAGCTACCGCGGTAATTAAACGTATCACTTAACCCACTAAACACAGCATTAATAGCCACACCAATTAAAATTAACTTAACCGGATTTAAGCCAGACTTCCAAGACAAGCTGTATACGAGAAAACAGGCAATTGCCCCTCCAATAAATGCAAATATGGGTGACCAGAAGTAAAGCGTCGGGAAAAAGCTAACGACAAAAACGGAAAAAAAGCCAGCCCCAGAAGAAATACCAATAATTCCTGCGTCTGCTAGTGGATTGCGCATAACTGCTTGCAGTAAAGCTCCAGAAACAGCAAGTGCTGCCCCTGCCATCATGGCTGTAATAATCCGTGGCAATCTTAAATCACGAATTACCGCCACTTCATCATGACCACCTTGGGTTAAGCCTATCAATAATTCTCGAAAACTAACTTGAATACTACCAGATAAACTAGAATAGATAAGTACACTTACTAATAAGATACCCACCACTACAAAACTAACAATCTTTTTATTCATTGATTCACCTTCTACCTTAAGAGGTAAATATTCTTTCATTATTTTATAGGATGCTCTGCTACTTCATTTATTCCAAAGAAACTCGTGCACTCAGCGATAGAGGAAATCCACTAATACATCCATTGCCCGACCAACAGCTAAATTACCAGTTGTCGGAAAGAGCTCCTCCTCCAAATCATAAACACGGTCATTTTTAACCGCATCAAAGTGTTTCCAAATATCATCTGTTGCAAATTTGTGGTCGAACATCTCTATCACTTCTTCAGGCATTCCATGTGCTGCACGTAAAATCACATCAGGGTTTGCTTGTTGAAGGTATTCAGTATTAGAAGCCAAATATTCAACCGTTTCTCCCTGTACAATATTAGTACCACCCGCTCTTTTCACTAGATCACCAATATAAGAATGTTCTGTAGCTACTAAATAACTACCTGGTACACCTAATAAAATTAAAACCTTCGGCGACTGCTTGCCTTCTACTTTTTGCTCGGATTGACTTAACTGCTGTTCCAAAGATTTAATGAGCTCCTCTGCCTCTTTGCTCCGGTTATGCATAGAGCCGATCACTTCAATTTCCAAAAGCATATCCTCTAAGCTTTGAAAGTTCAAAAAGCTAGCAGGAATATTCGTCCGTTCAAATATTTCTTCTAAATCACTTTGTAAGGTCGTAACCGAATAAACATGTGTAGGAGATAACGATTTGATCAGCTCCATATCAGGACTCATCGGATTCCCTATTTCCTTGATCCCATCATATCGCTCTGGTAATCCCTTATAAGTTGTTGGTACACCAACTAGATCGATGTTGAGTTCTGCAAAGATTTCCGCCGCTGCTACCGTCGTTGCGATAATTCTTTCTTCATTATTCAGTTCTTTCTCCACTGTACCCTCTGATACATCCTCACTGGCTGACGAACAGGAGATAAGGAAGAACAAAAAACATAAACAGGCTATATGTTTCCCTATTAATTTCATCCGTTTCCCTCCGAACCACATACATCTGAAAATAAGACTGTCTCGGCCCTTAATAGAAGGGCCAAGACATACATTTTACAAGGTACCTAGACGATACTTCCTAATTAACATGAAAGCAGAAGCTATTAGAGCACTAATAAATAATCCAATCATTAAAATGCTTGTCGTATCATTTGTTTTAGCGTTTTCAGTTTGATCCCCGCTACCTGTTTGAGTAGGCGTTTTTTCTAAGTCTTCATCATCACGCTCATACTGTAAGCCTTCTTCATTCTCATCATCTTCATTGTTTTCTTGTTGATTCCCACCCGAATTACCAGGAGGAGTACCACCTGGTCCCTCTATTAGGTCAACACTATTAGCATCAAAAGCAATCTGTACATTGTACTTACCGTCATATAAGAATGGTTCTTCAAAAAAGACTTCTGTATATGCCGCTAAGCTTTCGTTTAAGTCCTCAACCTGGAATTGAACAACTCTCGTAAGAGCTTGCTCATTTTCAGATATAACTTCTGCATCGACTAGCTGACCATTTTGTTCTGTTTGAAAAACACGAATCCAGTTACTATTTTTGACTGTTAATTGAATATTCATCTGTTCATTATCAACTAGAAGTTTAGCAGGTTTTACCGTATACTCATCCATTACAGAGATTTCTTCGCTACCTTCTTTAAAAATATTGAAATTAATATGGTAGACCCCGTTCGCAAGTTCCCCTTCACCTAGCTCATCCTCATCATTATTCTCAGGATTTGGAGTTGGTTGTGGAGTCGGTCCTGGGTTTGGACTTGGCTGCTGCCCACCACCTGGATTCGGTGCTGGTTCAGGTGGAACTACCGGATTACCTTCAGCATCTACTAAACTCGTCATATCAAATAGAATCTGTACTTCATAGCTACTGCTATATTGAATAGCTGGTACAAAAACAGATGTATAAGCCTGTAAACGCTCCTGTAATTGATTAATCGGGAAACGGACCGTACGTTCATTTTTTGCTTCATCCGTATGAACAACTTCACTATCAAGTAATGACCCGTTTTGCTCTGTTTGGAAAACCGTAATCCACTCGCTATTTGTAAGAGTCATTTCAATATACTTCTTGCTGTTCTCTACAGTAAGCTTTGCTGGTTTCACCGTATAACTATCCATAACAGAAATCTCATCTGTCCCATTTTTTAATACTTGGAAACCAATTTGATACATGCCATCTTCTAGTTCGACATCACCCGCACCATCTTCTGGATTCGGTGTCGGTTGCTCTGGTTCTTCTGGAGCCGGTTGCTCTGGGTTTGGTTGTTCTGGCTCTGCTGGATCCGTATCACCTTCACCTGGCTCTTTCGAATCTTGAATATCTACTAATGTATCCATATCAAGTGCCAATCTGAATTTTTGTGTGTTTTGATAATTAGCAGCTGGAACGACCATATCTACTTCTGCGTTTACTACTGTTTGAGATGTCGGCCAATCAAATGATAGAACTCGCGATAATTGTTCACTATCTTCACTTTCAACGTTTCCACTCACAAATTCTCCCAAATAATCAACTCTTATATCTGTCAGTTGTTGACCAGGTCGCTCTTGGACTGTTAGAAATAGCTGTACACCCTCATCGGTTATTTCTAAACGTGCAGGATTGCCTAGATAGCCAGCCATTGAAGATTCACGATTGTCATCGGTTGCATGTAAAGCGTTAAAATTCAATTGATACGTACCATTTTCAATGTCTGAAAATAGATTTTCACCTGGTACCTCTGGTTCTTCTGGTGTTGGTTGTTCTGGTTGTTCTGGTTGTTCTGGTTGTTCTGGTTCTGTATCATCTTCATTTTCTTCTGGTGTTTCTTCATCATTTATTTTATGAGCGTGATTAAAATCAAATTGCACTCTAAATTTTTGTGTGTTTTTGTAGGTTCCAACTTCCATATCGACTTCGGCTGCCATCGGTTCTTCCACTAAATTAACGCTAAATTGCTGCACTGGATTTCCGTTACTTGGAATCTCCATTAATTGACCTGCTTTTAATGATCCATTATGAGCAAGCCTTATGCCTTTGATGCTGCCCCTCTCATCCTTAACCTCTATTTGTACATAGGCCCGATCTTCTTCTACAATCAGTTTAGCTGGACTAAGTAAATAGCTACTCATCGAAGAATCTCGCTCTTCAGTAGCATGTAAGGTAGAAAACGTGACTTGGTATGTACCTGTTTCTAGCAGAACTGGCTTAGATTCGTTTCCTTCTTCATCTGAACCTGGTACCTCCTGCTCTTCTTCTTCAGGACTAGTATCCTCCTCTTCTACTGGCTCTTCTTCTTCTACTACGTTTATTGCTTTTAAACTTTCAGCATCAAATTTTATATGAACCGTATAGCTATTGTCGTAATTTAACATAGGGATCGTAACTCGCGTCGAGCCAACTACACGTGTATCAAAATCCTCTATTGGAAATGCGACTACTCGTTTATCATTTTCTTCATCTACGGAAATCACATCGGCATCAATGAAAAGTTCCCCTTGCATCGTTTGGAAACTTTTTATCCAATCACTGTTCTTCAAAGTAAGATGAACAGTCTTTTCACCTTCCTCGACCCATAATGTAGCCGGTTTTTCTGTATAACCATCCATGACGGATGATTCGTCAGTGTTTTCTTTTAATACAGAAAAGTTAATCGAGTATTCTCCATCCTTTAATCCTTCTTCCGCCTGGACTTGTATAGCGGTTAAAGGAAAAGTTTGTGAGAAAATAAGTAGAAATGCAAAGAGCATTAAAATCGCTTTTTTCTTATATACATACATGGACGCTTCCCCCTATCTCATCTTTAGTTTAAAATTTCGCATTAAGACAAAACCTGTAACTGCTACGAGTAATACAAGGATCGTTAATTGTGCTGTATCCCCTGTTTGCGGATTCGCAACTTGACTTTCGCGACCGCTAGAAGCCTCACTTCCATTTGAACTATTTGCCGCAGTGCTTTCTTCTTCACCTGATTGGTGGTTGTTTGATGGTGTTTCCTTTACTTGATGTAAGCTTGATTGATCAAATGAAAATCTAACTTTATAACCATGATCGTATTGAATATCTTTTACCACCACATGAATATCAGCAGTGATTGGATTAGATATCGTGGTAACAGGAAACTCAACGGTTCTTTTATCTGCTGATTCATTTTGTGAGATTACTTTTACATCTTGATTATTAACTTTGAATTCAGTCACCCAAGCACTTTTGTTGATCGTCATTTGTATAGTACCTTGCCCATTTGAGACGAATAACTTTGCTGGTTTATCCCAATAATCATTGGCAATGGAAGCTGAGTCATTATCCGAGTGCAACACAGTGTAAGAGATTGTATATTCTCCATCCACCAAATCTATCGCTGCTCCAACATGTAATGGTAAGACCATAAAAGCGATGACTAAACATAAAAGTCCTACGAAACTCATTTTACTTTTCATACGTATTCTCTCCCCCTTAATTAATATTGATTATTATTCTCAATTGAGGTTTAAAAAAAGAAAGCTAGTCAGCTTTGAAGTTGATTATCATTCTCAATTGAACTCTAAAAAAAGAAGTGACCTCGTCACAGCCCTACTCCCTCCTTATATGAAATCATTTCCTCTTACATATTACTTTTAATGATAATCATTGTCAATTAGAATATTGATTTATTGTAAGAAACATTTCGTATGAAGGTTACTTATGTGCGATAGTTTGTGCCGTGAAGTTAGCTCGTCATCCATCTCGCGATAAATGACCTTAGTAGGACAGTGCTCCCTGTTTGTTCAGGCCGACTCCTGATGGTGATCGAGTTGTAAACGTGCCAACAGTTTGAACAGTCGCCACTACTTTCATCTTTGTTGGTGGCGAAGTAAATGGGGCTTAGCCTTGTGGGTTTTGTATGAAAGTTAGTGCTGATGCTCATATGCGGAGCACTATTTTCCGCTACCGAAATCATGATCCGCTCGGTACTGCTTATTCTCAAGTAAAAATAACATCCTTAAAATATAAACAATAAAGTGAATGAAAAGCCGCCAGTCAAAGGGCAAAACCCTACTTTTACCTTTGTTGATGGTGGAGAGATTAGGGCTTTGCTATTTGGTTTTTTATAAAAGTTAGTAGAACTTCGACAAATGTCAACGGTCAAAATTTAAAAATCTTTCATGATAGTATTATTTTATTTCTGGACTGATATTTATTTGCTGACCGTTTGATTGGATATAGATATGGCCGTTTTTTTCTGTTACTAATGTGTTGATTCCTTTATCAACCAGCCGCTTATATACTTTCTTCCATTTAGATGTATTTGAACTAATAATCGCATACTCAGGATTAACTGTATTTAAAAAAGCGGACGAAGAGGAAGTTTTGTGACCATGGTGAGGAATATGTAACAGATCTACATGTAATTGTTCACCAAACTCTTCAATTAGTTTAGACTCGGTTTGTTTATAAATGTCGCTTGCCAGTAAAAACGTTGTATTTTGATACGTTATTTTTAGAACCAGTGCCAGTTGATTAATTTGTTTCGTTGTCCATCTTTGTTTTTCTGGGATTTCACTAGGATTTAAAACTTCAATGACTACCTCCTTGCCTAACTTAAAGCTGTCTCCCTTTTGAAGGTAATCAATATGGATTTGCCTTTTGGCTAGCAATTGATGAAAAGCTTGATTTAGTTTCGATACAACAGGAATATCCGGCATCAGAAATTGGCTGATCGGTATGGTACCTATTACCGAAAAAAAGCCGCCGATATGATCATGATGTGGATGCGTTGCAATCGCGTAGTCTAGTGTTTCTACACGGAGTTGTTCTAATAGTTCATTGAGTTGCTCGCCCATTTTGACATTGCCTGCATCAATTAATAATGTTTTCCCTTCGGGACTTTTTATCAAAATAGAATCTCCTGATTTCTCTTTATCATTTAGATTAAAATATCGGATTGTTAAAGCTTCTTGGTCTTCTTGTGATCGGAAGAAGGAAATTGGTTGATCCATAGAGGCATCTGCCTCTAACACAAAGACTTTTGATTGATCTTGTGTTGAAATGTAAAAGCCCGTTATGAGAATGGCTATAAAGATAAACAACTTTATGAGGTGTGTTCTGGTGACATTCTCCATGCTATTTTCTCTCCTTTATATGAAGGTTAAAGCTAGTGCTCATGTCAAAAGCATCTATATGGCTATCGAATTATATACCGTTTCGATTTTATCTATATATTGTTTGATTAATTTAGTTTTTATATGCAAAAAACCTCTGAAATGGTTTCAGAGGTTTCATATGTCACGTTTTATTCTATGGTCTTTTTAATGTAAATTGATTATTTACATGTGTATAGTCATTACCTGCTAAACGACCGACTGCGTCTAATTTAACCCGATCAATTCGACCATTCTCATATAAGTCATCTTGTATGTGGAAATGAACCACCTTGCCAATGATGAGATCCGTACCTATCTCGCCTGTTTCACCCTCTAAAGGGAGATGGTGCTCAAGAACACATTCAAAACGAACCTTTGCTTCTAATAAAGCGGGTACTGAAATTTTAACACTGGGTATGGCGGCTAAACCTACCTTCTCTACCTCACTCTGATTACGCGGTAATGCTTCAGCAGTCAAATTGACCTTTTCCACATTAGTCGAATCGACGATATGGATAACAAACTCTTTTTTTGATAAAATATGCGCGGCTGTATCTTTCGTCTGCCCTTTTTTTCGATTAATTGCTACAGATAATCGGGCAGGCTCAGCTGAGACAATATTAAAATAACTGAAAGGTGCTGCATTCAGTGTCCCATCTTCTGCTAATGTTGTTATAAAAGCAATAGGCCTGGGAATGACACTCCCTATTAAAAATTTATATTTTTCTTTTTCTGTTAGCGTGCTAGGATCAATAGATTGCACTCCCTCACCTCCACGGATTTAAATGATAGTCTTCAACCAACTTCAACCCTTTAATCGTAGTTGGTTATTTTCTAAGCTACCAAAATAAGCCTCATGATGAGAACTTACATTTTTTTGATGAATCATAAAAATTTCCACTAAATGATGTTAAATTCAAAATGATAAGTAAAAAAAATTATTTTTATGCTTGCTTTTCAGCATGGTGACCTACTATCTTTAACTTTTTGATAAGTGATTCTTTTTCTTTCTCTGTTAGCACCGATAATAATTCTTCAATGGCCTCTTCGTTCTCTGGAAATATCTCTTCAATAAAAGCCTTACCCACATCAGTAATGACGGCATAAATAACACGGCGATCTTTTGCAGAATACTTCCTTTGCAAGTAACCTTTTTGTTCGAGTTTGTCTACGACATATGTAATCGATCCACTGGATAGCAGAACTTTTTTTCCAATTTTTTGTATTGGTTGTTCACCCTTATGGTATAATAATTCCAATACAGCAAATTCAGTTTTATTAACACCAAATGTTTTTATTTTCCTCTCGTTACAATCGGCAATCGCTCGGCTGGCACGGAGCAAGACAATAAATAACTTGAGTGAGAGATTTTCTTTTTTTATTCCATCCATTTGCTTCACCTTTCATTTAGCACTATTTCTATTGTCTTGAATTCAAGATAATTATATGTTTAATATTTCCATTTGTCAATTATATACATACTTTATTATACAATTAGGAGAAGCTTATGTTAAATTCGATTTTATCGTTGGTTTTTCTTTTTTTTAGTACAACAGAATGTGTTGATATAACTAATCATGATGCACTACTTGCCTGGGGACATTTAGAAGTCTTCAGTCAAAAAGCTACTGTGGAATTCACAGACCATTCGAAGGTCAAAAAGCCCGCCCTCTTTCAAAAAAATAGTCAGAGTAGTTTGGAACACCTCCTCCCTAATCGGTCAGACCCTGAGGATTCCAAAGTTATTGAATTGTTTAAAATAATGACAATCAAATGGCAAAGTTCTCAATTCCTCTCTATGTCTACCTAATATGTAGATGAAAGGAGGAATAGTGGTGGCTAAAGCGAAGAAAAACTTGGACATTAGTGAAGCGATGTTTGGCTTACTTTTTGGCATCATTCTTTTAGTCGTTGCATTTTTATTTGCCCATCATGTTCTAGGTCTAGAATATTTTCCAGGTTAATAGAAGGTGCGGATCTACACTTACGTATTTCCCCACTCTAATGAATAGGCCACTGATTATGTTCTCTTAGAGGATTAATCAGTGGCTTTTGGTTTTGTATGAAAGTTGGTGCGAACATAAAGCGCTACTCGTCGCTATCGAAAATTATGCTCCGCGTCCTGCGGGTTGGCGCTGAGCTAACTGGCTACGCCAGTGGATCTCAGCCCGCCACTGCGTCCCGCGGGAGTCTCCGCATATTTTCGTCCGCTGGGTACTGTTAATTCTCAAGTTCAAATAACTTTCATATAACAATGACTATAATGAAAGTGAATGAAGAGTCCAACATGCTAAAAGCAATATCCAACTTTCATGTTTGTTGATAATGAGTTGCTAAGGCAAGTCATCATGGAAGTTTTGTATGAAAGTTGGTTAACGCTGGAATACGGAGTTCTACTCGCCGCTACCGAAAATGACGCGTCGTTCTGTGAGGTGTACACCACCAACACCACATATTTCTTGTGACATTTATGCTCGTTGAAGTCAATCTAGATATGCTACTGGAATACTATCTTATTCACTATAAAAAAATCACTCCAGCTTAGTGGCCAGAGTGATCCTCTTCTTCATCTTCATGATGGTCATGGTGGTCTTCGTGTTCACTATGTTCATCATGATTTTCATGTTCTTCTTTAATTGCCTCAATTTCTTCATCTGACAAAGTTCCTATAATGACTTCCTCTGTTGGCATGACATGTAAACCACGAGCTGTTACATGAGATTGAACATAAAAAATACCTTCACTTTCAAACGTATATTCAATCTCATATAAGCCGTTTTCAGTATGCTCGGCTTCTATCATTTCACTGTTGTCTTTGTCGCCAATCGACCATATTTCAAATATCACTTCATCAGCATCTTCCACATGTTGTTCACCATGCGTAACAACAGCTCCGATCGAGACTGAATCATTCAGATCGATTTGTTCATCTAGTATCATTTCTACCTCAACAGGTGCTAATGCGTCCGGCTGTTCATTGCCCTCCTCATTACCACAAGCAGTTAGTATAAAAAGAAATAATCCTGCAAAAAGCCATTTCATCCTACTATTCATTTCAATCTACTCCTTTATCAATCACATGACTCACAAAGTAGTATACACAATAATTGTGAAGCATACGTGAAGTCCCGCTCAGAATAACAGACAAATTCATAGATGTTCATAGAATAGTACGATTTATGAATATTATATGATTTGCTTTAACTCGGAATTAATTTTATCCAAATTACTTAATAACTTCGTCGTACTATAATAATCAATTTTTGCATGATAAATGGACGGTGCATCAATTTGTTCTTTATATGACAAAGCCTCATAGTCATCGATACTGTCATTCGTATACACTTGATAATCATTTAAAACTGACTCCTGCAGTTTTTCTAAATGACTACTAAGCTCATACATTGTAAGTTGTAGTTGCATAAATGTGTGACTATCATGAGTTTCAAATTGAAACTGCTGACGACTATTAATAAGTTGTTGCTTAATTTTCTCAAAAAGCACCTGATGTGAATCACTTACTTCCATATGACTAATAATTTGTTCACACGCATTTAGAAGTTCTTGAATTCGCTCTGTTGGCTGATACATTTCCATTCCTCCATCGTATCAATAATCATAGAAGTATTCTTTGCAATAATTGGATAAACTATACAAAGCAATCAACGTATCATGACCTGCTAACTTCAAGGCACAAACTACCGCCCGTAAGCAATAAAACCAACACCATATTCGCCAGCTTTTGACGAACATGATATGATAAAACAAAAACATAAAGATGGTTAACATCACAGTAAAGAAGGGATACACGTTATGATTAAACAGGAACTTATCGACCGACTGATTACATACGCTAAAATTGATACGCAATCTAACGAGAATGCCACATCCTGTCCATCCACACCAGGACAATTAGAGCTAGCCCATTTATTAGTAAATGAATTAAAAAAGATTGGTATGGAAAAAGTAGAAATCGACGAAAATGGTTACGTAATGGCCACACTTCCTTCGAACACAACGAAACAAGTACCCGTCATTGGCTTTTTAGCCCACTTAGATACAGCCACGGACTTCACCGGAAAAGGTGTGAATCCACAAGTTATTGAAAGCTATGATGGGGAGTCCATCCTCTTAAATGAGACTAAAAATATCGTCCTTTCGACAAAAGACTTTCCACAAATGAAAAATTACCATGGCCATACACTCATCACTACAGATGGAACAACACTTCTTGGTGCCGATGATAAAGCCGGTATTGCTGAGATTATGACAGCTATGAGCTACCTCATCCAGAATCCAGATATTAAACATGGGGAAATTCGCATTGCCTTCACACCTGATGAAGAAATCGGTCGTGGTCCACATAAGTTCGACGTTCAAGCTTTTGGAGCAGATATTGCTTATACATTAGATGGTGGCCCTATTGGCGAGTTGCAATATGAAAGCTTTAATGCCGCTAGTGCTAAAATCACGATAAAAGGTACCAATATCCACCCAGGAACGGCTAAAGGGAAAATGGTTAATTCTACAAAAATTGCTATGGAAATTAACCGGCGCTTACCTGCTGCTGAAGCACCTGAGTTTACAGACGGTTACGAAGGCTTTTATCACCTTTTATCTCTTGAAGGAGACGTCGAGGAAACCCAGATGTATTATATTGTTCGTGACTTTGATCGCTTAGGATTTGAAAGACGCAAAAGTAAATTGCAATCCATTGTGAAAGACATTAATGCTATTTACGAAACCGACCGGGTCTTTCTCGACATAACGGATCAATATTATAATATGAAGGAAAAAATTGAACCTGTATTTGAAGTTGTTGAGATTGCCTCTAAAGCTATGAAAAATCTCGGTATTGAGCCAATTATTGAGCCAATTCGTGGTGGAACAGATGGCTCACAAATTTCTTATATGGGCTTACCTACTCCAAACCTTTTTACAGGTGGAGAAAATTATCATGGCAAGTTCGAATTTATATCTGCTGATAATATGGTTAAAGCCACTGAAGTGATCGTGGAAATAGTTCAGTTATTTGAAGCAAAAGAATAGCCAAAAAGCTCTCCCATATCATGGAGAGCTTTTTTCTTTAAAGATACCCTTTGAGAGCAACACTTATAATGGTTTTAACGGGATCAACGAAATCCCAGAAACAATAATGACATCTCCATCCGCTAAATCAAAGAGCGGTGTTGTTTCACTATTTATAGATGAAACGAGTTCAAAAACGTGATGCTCGCCTGTTTCTTTCAATATTTGTAAATAACCATAACCAAAATACTCATCTAATTCGTATTGTCCAGGGGCTATATCACTTCCTACTCGCCACATACCTGCACTTAATTCATTTGAGATAACTGTTTCTACAGGGTTCAAATAAGCAAAGGTAACCCCTTGGTCTACCTCGATCGTATAGTTTTCATGAATGTCAAATGTCACCTGAGCAACACCCATGAAACTACCGATAAACTCTTGATAGATAATTTCTCCCGTTTCATCACGAATAAATAAATTTCCGGCGTATTCAGGAAAAATTATATAACGCCCCTCTGGGAGCGAAAACAACTCTCCCTGCTCTCTAGAAGGCGAAATCACAAATTCAGTAGCACCCTCATTACTGCGGTCGACCTCTACAAAAATTTGGTCAGGAACATAACCAATCCTATCTTCCCTTTCCTCGCCTATAATCTCATAGTTTTCGAGGTAAGCTATTTGCTCTTGAGTTTCATCTACTTTTGGTTGAGTACAACCGATTAGAATCATCATAAATACTACCATAATAACAATTAAACTTATTTTATTCATCTTCTAGATAATACCTTTCATAAAATTCCATCGTTCCTAATGGACCTACCTCTAGCTCATGATTCGATATTTCTAAAAATCGCTCAATCCATTTTGTTTGTTCTTTCATATCAAGACCCGTTATAGGAAAGCATAGTTTATGTTTGGCGATAAAATGGTGTTCCAATGGTAACTCATATTTCTGTTTTAAAAATTGATATTGTTCTTCAGATATATCTACTTTTATAAAAGCGTCTTGTTGCTCTTCATAAATTTGTTCATGTACAAAATGGCCATTCTTTAAATACCAAACACGGTCTGCATATAAATCTAAGTTTTCTAACAAATGGGAAGCAACAAAAATTAACTTATTCTCCTCTTTCATTTCTGCTAGTTTTTTAGAAATCAACGCGACATTTGTAATATCTAGCCCGTTCATTACCTCATCCATAATCATAACAGGCGTATCAGCAGCCACCATCATCGCAAAGGATAAGCGCTGACGCATTCCTAACGAATAAGTCCTTACTTTGTTCTTAACATAATGACCCATATTTAAATATTCCACCACATCTTTAACTTGCTTACGATTTCCCTTCCACATATCCGCATAAAGATATAAATGCTCTATTCCAGATAAGTCATCAAACAGATCTTTTTGTTCAGGAAAACTGATCAGATGTTTGTGAATATAAACCTCTGATTTCTCTGATTCATACTTATATTTTTCATCGAAAACGATCTCCCCAGATTTAGGTCTTAAATAATTGGACATTACATTAAATAATGTTGTTTTACCTGTTCCATTTGGAGCAACTAATCCAACAATCTCACCTTTCTTTGCCGTAAAAGATAGATTATTTAAAACCTTATTGTCTCCGAAAGCAACGGTTATACTTTTTGCTTCTAGCATACTAACTGCCCCATTTCTTTTAAGCTTTACGTTCTTTATGCAATATACTAAATTTCTTCAAATAATCTCTTTTATTAATAGTGTAAATAATGAGGATAATAACAAACGTCGCAATGACTAAATAAATCATCGCCCATAAATAATCAATATGTGTAAATGTTGCTTGAACAGATGATGTTCCCATTAATACAGAATATATATCAATTAACTTAATTGTGTGCAACCATGGGACATCAATATTCAGTGAGCCGAACACATCTGGTATAAAAAACAATGACAATCCAAATACAACGGTAGCAAAAGCGTTTTTTAATAACATATTTAATAAACTAGCTAAATATAGGAGAAATATTAATACGATTAACTGTCCACCAACTAATAAAATTAAGAAGGTAGTTGTAGAAATTGCCATGTATTCACCTGATAAATATATGACTACCGGGGCCATAAAATCTCCTATACTAGATTGATAAGAGGAATAAACTCCACCTAAGACTACTCCTATCAATAAAAGCATTGCTATTAATAGAAAACTAACCATAACCTTTGCGTGTATCTTGTTCATAAACTTCAAAGGCAACCCTTGCATAATACTTTGATGCCTGCTTTCATAAGAGAGTATTTCACTAGCAAATAACATAACTAGTAATAGGAATACAAGCCCACTTAGATTCCGCATGATGTGTACTAGATACTGACTCGATGTAACAGATTCTAGTTGAAACTCTAGATTGTGTTCATCTATGTATCGAAAGAACACCTCTTCTTTTAATATATCTTGTATAGGAATAATTAAATTCACAGGAATACCTAAATTATCTAGCTCATGCACTCTTAAACGATTTGCTGTCAACTCGAAGGCATTGTCTAAAAATGCATCCCACTCCTTTTGCCTGAGATACCATATTTGGAAATTAACTAAACTCGACTGTTCTCTTAAAAGTTCTCCTATCTCCTTCTCTTCCTCCGGTAATTCATCTAGAGGTAATGTTTGGTTAAAAATAGAATTGTACATAGCTGGTTCTTCACGCTTTTCATCAAAAATAGTTATGGGCTTCGATGTTTCAAATACATGAAAAGAAACAACAAAAAATAAAATAAGTAATAACCCTAAAAATAAATTTTTTTTATTTCTCCTTTGTAAATTAAACTCAAATCTTGCATACTTTCCATACATAAATAGTTATCCTTTCCTCAGTAAATGAACAGACCATTCCCAACATTTATATTCAGATAATTCCATCTATCCAATGGAGATTTTTGATAATTTTATTATCGCGAACTATATTTGCTATTACTTATAAAACCTGCGCTTATTTATCCACTTAGCCATGATGAACAAGGTGACTTCAACAACTAAGATGCTAATTAATAGCACAACTATTCCCTTTGTATAAGTGATTGACTCCACATTAATTAGAAAGTTCTTTTCACCAGTAACGACTTTACCGAAATCAAAGTACGTTTGTGGGAAGAAGCTTACGTCTATCCCAAACAACTCACGCGTTGTACGAGTAAAATAAAAAGTTTCCAAAAATAAAACTAGGCTGCTAGTAATTAAAACAACCCACTGATTTTTGAAGATAAGATTAAATAAAACACTTAATCGAATAAATAAATAGGCACATATCGGCAAAAAGCTTAACGTCAATAATAGATAAGAGCCGATCGACATCGTTTCATAATCAAGTAAAGTAAAAGTTTGTTGCAAAGGCATAGTCCCTATTTGAAGCGATAAATATCCAAAACCAAACTGAATCGATATAAACATTACGGCCAATAAAGCGAGAGCAACGATTATGAGTAAACTATAAAAGAAAACAACCAAGGATTTAATATTTATAACCCGATACCATGACAACGGTATTCCTTGAATGATCGTTTTGTTTAATCTGTCTCGAACCACTACATCACTTGAAAAAAAGATAACGATAAATAATAAAACAAAAGGTAAATAACCTAAGAATAAGTTTGTCAAAGCCTGTACGGTCGTTTGCTCACTTATTAAAGCAGGTGTTATCTTAAAGTCACTTGAAATCAGGCTTTCATTTTTTATCATCGTCTTGTAGTAAATATGGTTCCGGTCTTTTTGAGGAAACGGCGAATCATCAAAATGAGGATCATCTAGTAAAAACGACCCTTGATTCCACCCAAAGTTCAAAATATGTAAATGAAAGAAACGGTAGTAATTTTCATCATCTAACGCCGCCATCATTGCCTTATTGATATTAATTTCGTATTGATCCATTGCATAAACTGGCATTCCTGTAAAAAGAATAATGCCAGTAGCACCTCTTCTTTCGCGCCCCTCCTGCATGGCTTCTTTTTCTTGAACCATTAATTCAGCTCGTTCCCGATCATAGTAATTATAAGATTGATAGTTTGGCAGGATCATAAAGCAATATATAACCAAACCGATTCCTAGCAGTAGCAAAAACAATAAATTTTTACGACTTTTCAGCATAATATTAAATTCATGTTTATAAAAAGCACCATTCATTTGTAAACTCCTTCAAATTCTATAATAGTAAAATCGTCATCTAACCAAATATCATCTTTTTAAATCTTTTTACATCATAAAAGATCTAAATATGTAGAATTATGGAACAATCTCCTCTACTTTACTACAGATAATTGAATTAGTAAAATATTCTTTCAATTTTAAGGGTTGAAATATTGAAATATTTATTCCCATGATTTTGAATCCTATGTTACTATTTCACTAAATGAACCTAAAACGAGATAGGAGGAATGATGTGAAGAGATATAGTAATGGCGTTGCTAAATTTTTATTTATAATTGGCTTGTTCATCACAATAATCGGATTTTGCACAGTTTCGCTGTTCGTATATTTAGAATTTTCGGATTCTAATCATTACAACTATTATGGCAGTGAGAATGAAAGGTTTAGAATGATCATCCAAACCGTTTTTTATTCATACAATTCCTTTGGATTCTCTGGAATCTTTATGATTGCTGCTGCAGAACTTATTCAAGTTCTACATAACCATCACAAGAAGTTAGAGGAAACGCCAACTGTCGTTTATCAAAAGCAAGAGGAAGAGGAAAAACAAGAAGAAGTCGTTCGTTTGAAGGCATCAGAGCAATATAAGGTTCATCACTTTTTTGAACAGCTTGGCTTAGATGTAGAGGAGATTATCGTGCCTCCTTTTGAAGGGTATATCATCGCTCTCATAAATGAGGAAGCACATCTCGTTGAATTAGGTGAGTTCCAGCCTAAGTTATTGAAGTTTGAGAATTACCCCGAGATTTTAGACTG
This sequence comes from Alkalihalobacillus pseudalcaliphilus, assembly GCA_001038565.1. GTDB lineage: Bacteria > Bacillota > Bacilli > Bacillales > Bacillaceae_D > Alkalihalobacillus > Alkalihalobacillus pseudalcaliphilus. The sequence goes on along the minus strand of LFJO01000001.1, from coordinate 350,370 downwards.
GTTTACTAATCAAAGTCGGTCATGATTTATAAAGGTGAAAAAAGAGTCGTTCGATTCCTTTTTTTCTTTGGCTTACTATGGTTACTATCCTCTTTGAGTTACAATGCTTTTATTCTTTATTTAGATGTACTTAATCCACTTATGCTCTCTTTCAAATATAGTTCTGTAAACTTATCATACGAACTCCAACAACATTTGAGGCATCTTCTCCTGTATAGCACAATGTCTGGTAGATACCTGCCTCTTAGTTATGGATTTGTGTTAATAGCTCTATCAGAAATCATCAAGCTACTCTTCCTATTAAAGAATGTAAGAGCACATGACAAAACTTTGTTATAGCTTTTCAACGAAGTGAGGCAATCAAATGTTGCTGCTACAGAAAGCCTACAATTGATGGCAAACCTTCAACTGCCAACGGAGAATTTGAATACGGAAATGAAAGAAGCCATTCAAGAAGCTGATGGCATTTCATATAATAATGAAACTGCTCATATTCCAACAAATCATCTCTTTGACAGACGAAGTAAACATAAAAAGCTCGTTATCCACTCAGTTGACTAAAAAACTCGTCCTCAATGCACAAGTTACAGGGCGACTATTTACACGTATCGAAAGTATTAACAAGGCTATTCACACAGATTTACCTCGTATTTCAGAATCGGCTGATGAACAAGCGAGCTCAACTGCTCAATTAGATCAAGTAGCGAACTCCTTTTCAACAATTAATTGACCAACTTAATGGAGTCTTTAAAGAAACAGATATTATCCAAGAGCGTTAGAAAAAGAACCTAAGGATCATATCCATAGGTTCTTTACTATGAATCTTTCACTTCTTGCTTTTTATCGTTGAGATACTTTTCATAGACTTGTTCAGCTACTGATTTTTTTATAACAAATGCAGCATGTAAATCAGATACCTTCTGCCCAACCCAAAGTAGCGTTCCTAAGAGCAAACCAAAAGCAATGGGGGCTGAGAAAATAGGGTTAATCATCACTAGTCCAAATCCTACAATTGTCAATAGTATAACCCAAGAAATCCATTTCATCTTTCTTCCTTCTCTCTTTTTGATTTTGCACATATTTTGACTAGGCACATACCTTATCAATAGTTGAATATAATGATTGTGGAGGTATGCTTATGACAACATATATGGATTATACAAATCCATCGGCTCAATTCTTCTATGATATGAAGCAAAGTCGGCTAGTAAGTAAAGATTCAAATAACTTTATTAATGTAATGGGGGTACAGCAGCTTAATACGTTAGATAATACGTCACTATTGGATATTTATCTCAGTAAATCCAATATCATCGAACCTCATTATCACCAAAATGCTGCTGAACTTGTTTATTGTATTTCTGGTTCTGCTGTTGTCTCGATTTTGAATCCTTTTACAAAAGCGTTAATGAATATTCCCGTTAACCCTGGGCAAGTAGCAAATGTACCTCAAGGGTGGTGGCATTATGAATTTGCTACTTCAGATCAAACACATCTATTAGCGATTTTTAATGCCCCACAGCCTGAGGTTATTTTAGGTTCAGATATCTTACACTTTACTCCTGATAAGATTATGGCTACTACTTATTGTATGGATGAAGAAAAGTGGAAAGCTGCGACTCATGCGGTACAACCAAATCTATTTATAGGCCCACCTTCTGATTGTCATGTTCAAAGGGCTGTCGATGGATCTATGAATAGAGGGTATCCAGCTCCTAGTCAAAGTCCGTCCTATGAGCCGACTTATGCTCAAGTCTACCCTGCCTTTTCTTATGATGCATATAGGCGGTTTTATTGATTGTTTTGTATGAAGGCTAGTACGAAATGGAGCATTGCTCGTCGCTACCGAAAATGATGCTCCGCGTCCTATGGGGTGGGGCTGATCTAATCGGCGCAGCCGCTGGATCTAGCTCTGCCACTATGTCCCGCGGGAGCTTTTACCGAGGGAGTCTCCGCATAACTCGCCCGCTCGGTTACGGCTAAATTTCAAAAAACATTTTACTTTCATTACAAATGAAAAAACAAAGGTGAAATGTACGACGTGCCCACTGTTAAAAAATTCGCCACTACTTTCATTTTTGTTGGTGGCGGAGGAATGGGCCTCCACCATGCCGGTTTTATATGAAATTTCAATGGTTGTTACATTGAATCTCGTCAAGTTCACTTCCAGTATTACAGGTTACGACTAATCATTAAGCTCAAGAGCTCATTGTGACATCATGCTCCTTGAGTAACTGACATGATGACCTTTTTGTGTAGTTACTCACCTTCTTCCTTCGAGTAACTGACACGTTCGCACCTTTTCGTAACTTTACTCATCCGCTCCCATTGAGTATCTATCACGTTGGCCTCTTTGTGCTGTTACTCCTAGATTTAGCCTCAGTTTCTGCACAAATCTTATGGATCGTCAAAGTGGCTGACTTTCATCTTTGTTGGTGGTGGAGCGGTTTTGACTCCGACATAAACGGTTTTTTGAAAATTAGTGATGATGCTCATGTGCCGATTTCTACCCGCTGCTCCCAAAAATCACTTTTTCTTTACTTCCCAATAGAAAACCCTTCAAAATAGGGTCCTCCATATGGTTTAAGTGTGTTGATGGTAAATTGAATGATAGGGTGTTTTTCTTTTTCCTGATAAAATGATTCCATTGCCTGAAGAAGCTGGGTGGCCTTGTTTTTATCATGTTTCTCTAATAATCTTATTGTCCATTTGGAATTTCCTTGCCATTTTTGATTCGTACCTAAAATGAATTCCGTTATTTGCTGGATGAGCTCATTGACGATAAAAATTTGCTCAGCACGTATTGTGCTACCTTTTAAATCATCAAGTAAATCGGTGATGAAATATCGACGTCTATTTATCTCTTCCGTTGGCCATCGTTTTGGCCCTTTAATAAGAAGCTGTTTTGCCTCCTTTTTTAAACGGCTAGATAATTGCTGACTTCCTTTGATTAAAAGACCTTCCTGAACCATTTGTGGTAAAGAGGGCCTGCCTCTCTCAACATCCAAAGTAAAAAACTTCGCAAGTGAAACCTCTGTATGAACAAAGGCTTCAACCGGCCAGTCTAAAAGAAAGAAAGATTCTCGATAAGCCTCTTGTAATCGCTCCTTATCCATGATGATTACTAAATCAAGATCTGACGTTTCTGTACTTTCATGACGCACGACACTTCCTGCTAATAGAGCTAATTCACAGTATGGATATCGCTTCTCAACTATTTTTTTCGCTGCTAGCTCAGCTGCCAACCTTTGCTGTTCCACCGTTTGTACACATCCATCCTTCATCATTTTGATTATTTTATCACTAAAAAGTTGAAATGTTCAGTATTTTATTCCGATACGGCATTTTTTTCTAATACATCTGCTGTGATCTCATATTTAGGATTAAAGCTAACGAGATCAGACCTTGGTATTGTCCGTAGATGGGGTTGAACAAGAAAATAGATGCTAAACAAAAAGATTGCCATACCCGCTAAGATGATTGGGTATTTGACGTCGATACTGCCAACAGCACCACCGAATAAATTACCTAACGGTGTCGCCACTCCTGCTAGACTCGAAATAACGGTAATAACTCTCCCTACTAAAGTTAATTTTACTTTTTGTTGAATAATAGAGAAAAGTAGAATATTCGTAACTGTGACAGCTATCATGGTCATCATGATGAGCAAAAGCCCTACCCAAAATGGAACAAAGGAAATCGTCATAACTGATAATCCAGCTAGCATAAACCCATACACATATAACTTACCTAATGGTATTTGATTGAGCTTAGGGGTTACAACTGCCCCTAATAAACTACCAACTGTAATGGCCGATAAAAAATAGCCGTAATGTTGGTCCCCTCCACCAATTTCTAATGTAAATGCTGGGAGCACCGCTAACATACCACCAAAGAAAAAGTTAATAACAATGACCGGACCTAGCATCTTCTTAAATAAGCTCGAGCCACTTATATAGGTGAAGCCTTCCTTCAAATCTTCTTTATATGAGCGAATTCCTGATTTTACCTCTGCATCCTCCTGTTTATGAAGATTGGATTCCATTCTAAAAAACATATACAAGATCCCGGTAATGAAGTGACAGGCTGCTGTAATAAGTACCGCCTCGGCATTTCCAATAAAAGCAATGAGAAGACCTGCAATAGCTAAGAAAACAATATCCATTCCTTCTCTTAATGTTTGCATGAGGGAATTTGCTTTCACAACATTTTTACCCCCAACAAAACTTGGAATTAATGTTGATTCAATTGGGTACGTAAATTGTGAAATAAGTGCTGTCAAGAACATAATACCGATCACATAAAAAACATGTAGAAGCTCAAAAAAGTATAAAATGGGAATGGAGACGAGCAAGGCCGATTTCATAAATTCCGCTACAATCATCGATACTTTATACGGGATATAATTAGCGAGTGGTGCGATTAAAAAACCAAGAATATTCGGAATACTAATGACAAAAAAAGTGAGTCCTGAATAAAAGACATTTCCTGTTAAATGTAAAACTAATAGCATGGCGGCAACGGCATAAATACCGCTACCAAGCCCTTTCACGAATGCACCTGAAAATAAGATGCTAAAATTGCGGTTAAATAAAGTCATTCTCCATCCCCCTCATTAGGTTTTCTAATTTGCATGTTGAGTAAATAGCTCTTTCTCTCTTGCTCGCTCTTCCCTACCGAACGTTTTAAATATTTTTGTAATATCTCACTATAATCTTTCTTCAACTCTTTTAAATCTTCTTCAGTTAGATCTAGATTCGTTTGTAGAGATTCAATGATACTTTCATCCACCACATTTAATGCTTGTGCATCCTTTAAAATAAAATGAGTCGCCTTCGCCTGATAATACTTTTCATTAATACCTTTGTTTTCACGAGTTTCGGTTAATTCTAGAATACCATTTTTATAAAGCTGCTGGATGTGATAATGAATGTTACCTGCAGACATACCTAATGCCTCTGCCACTTGTTTGGAAGTCATAGCTTCTTCCGCTAATAAATATATAATCTTTGTTCTTAACGAGTTAGAAATAAGTTTCTGTTGCTTCAAATTAATTTCCATTTGACGATATTCCATTGTATTCCTCCTTATCATTTGTTATCTACATTCATTATATGATCTAATTTTATAGATCGCAACTTATTTTTAAAATGATCTATTTTTTTAGATCGATTAATTGAAATGGTTATTCACTACAATTAACTATTTTTTGGTAAACTGTACTTAAGACAACTGTACAAAAGAAAGGATTAATTGGGATGTTCGATTACGCACAAATACTTCACGGTATTGGTTTAATGATGGTTTCCATTCTTAGTCATGACCAAGATATACACACAAATACGACAACGATAGCGATGCACCAACTATATGAACAAGCAATTGAAGTTCGTGAACAAATTCATAGCGAGCATGTTTACCTCCTTCGATTAGATGACGAGCAAGTTATTTATGAAAAAAATGCTTATCAAGAAACATCCATTGCCTCTTTGACAAAAATGATGACGACACTCGTTGCCGCGGAAAAACTAGAAAATGAAGAAGTTATGATTCGAATTGATGAAGATATGTTTGAATTTCTAAGATCAGAGAACTTATCTGTTGCTGGATTTTTACCTAACGAAGAAGTGAATGTAATGGATCTCATTTACGGTGTGATGCTGCCTTCTGGTGCAGAGGCTTCATTAACAATTGCCCAATACATCGCTGGTTCTGAAGAAGCCTTCGTTCAGCTTATGAATGAAAAAGCTCAAGCACTTAATATGAACGCGACCCGGTTCACAAATGTAACGGGGATGGACGCGGCTGGGCATTACTCAACGGTTTTTGACATGTCACTTTTGTTAAAGGCAGGATTAGAAAACCCACTTTTCAAAAAAATTATTGAAACCGATACACACGCGACTCTTTCAACCAATTTAAGAGAAGACGGTATTTCTTTCCGAAGTACGATGTTTATGATGATCGACCGTATCGAACAGTCACTTTTTAAAGACGGGGAAATACGAGGGGGTAAAACTGGATTCACAGATGCTGCGGGTCTATGTTTGGCAAGCTTTGCAACAATTGATGGACGTGATTATATCTTAATTACAGCTGGAGCGGACGCCTCCAATCGACACCTCTTGCCACTACACACGATGGATGCCATATATATTTACGATCATTTAACGTATTAAGTACTCGTTATCATATAGCTTTTCCTTTCATAGGAATTCCCTGCTTATATTCATATAATAGAATGATTTGTTAAGGAGCATAACATATGGGCAATAAAGAAATCACTCTTCATAAAGAGTATGTTTATTTAAGTCTTTGTCTACTATTTACGACTGTCCTACTTTATTTAACACTATTATTTATACCAAGCCTCCTTATTATAGTGATGACTTTTTTTGGTATTTTGTACTTGTTCCATTTTGTCCAAATTGGTCGAATACGTGCGACTAGTATTCAAGTAACCGACAAACAAAACCCACAACTGTATCGCATTTGGCAGGAAATACTTACAGGTATGAAGATACAAAAACAGCCTGACTTATACATAGTCGAAAACAAATCGGCTCTTCAAACAGTCATTTTCCTACTATGTAATCAACATGTTGTCGTTCTTTCTCATCATGACATAACTGTAGACACAAAAGAGCTCGCGTTTGTGATGACAAGGGAGATTCTTCTCCTTCAAAAAAGACAAGTATGGAAAAATATCTTTGTTATTCCGGCTTTTCTGTTCCCGATTTTCCCTCTTGCTTATCTACGTGCTGTCATTTATAAAGTTGATCAGCAGGCATTATTTCATACAAAGGATTTTCACACAGCAAGAAAGGTTCTGAACAACTTAGCACTCGGGCCCAACCTAATTTCTTTGTTAACAACTAGCACATACAAAGATCAATTTAAAGAGAACACCTATACCACTGTCCGATTGTATCAATTTTTTTCTCCACAACCACTTTTATCTAACAGACTAGCATCATTAACTCAATATTATCAATCCATCGAAAGGGATACGTTTCAAGCATCGAGTCATGCCTTACTGAAAGGGAAGCCCCTGCTTTTTACCTTTTATGGATTGATCATTAGCTTGACCTTGTCGATTAGCCTCCTTTATACACTTACTACCACAAAGGTCAATAGCAATGTACCAGATACAAATATCGCATTAAGCAATGGAATCACAGCCGACACACCTTTTCTTTTAATAGAAGCGATTCGACAACATGAGAATGATCGCGTCAGGCAATATCTTCAAGATGACATTCATTTAGACTCTGTTGATCTTGATGGTTTGTCTCCGCTCAATTATGCAGCCGAATATGGGAATTATGATGCCGCTTATTTATTACTGGAAGCCGGGGCTAGTCCTCACCCACCTAGCGTAACTGCCCCATTAATTCAAGCTTATGTTTACGAGCACCCTAACATCGCCCAACTTTTATTAGAGCACGGGGCAGATATCAACATAACAGATGATAACCAATTAATGGCGATAGGTTATTTAGTAGAAAACAACCAAGTTGAAATGCTACAAGTCGCCTTACAAGATGGTGCGAATCCTAATCAATTATACTTTGACAGAACTCCTTTATCTGCTGCCCTTGCACATGAATATTACCAAGCGGCCAAGTTACTCTATGAGAATGGAGCAGACCCGACCATTTCTGATGGGGATGGACAAAATGTCTATGAGAAGTTTCAAACCGATGAACATGGGTTACGTGATTTTTTTAATAATGTGGATAGATAAATACAACATCACGTAAAAAAAGTACGAGGCTGATTCCCTCGTACTTCTCTTTTAATGCTTATACATTTTCCTGTTTTAAAGCGTCGATAATATTCTCTTTCTTCACCTTCGACATCGAATACATCATCGCCGCTGCTACAATAATAAATACGGCTAAAATAGCAATGGCAATATTTAACCAAGGTAATTCAAAAGCATACCTAAATGAGTTTGAATTCGTACCATATATGATGTACATCAACCAAATACTAAGTGGCAATCCAAATAATGTCGCCTTCATTCCATAGAAAATACTTTCAAAACGAATCATCTTGTTAAAGGCTTTCGGGGTCATACCCATCGACTTCAGCATCGCAAATTCACGCTTTCTTAATGAAATACTTGTAGAAATGGTATTAAAGATATTGGCGATCGAAATGAGTGTTATCAGTGTAATAAACCCGTAAATAAATATAGAAAGGATTTTTTGAATACTCTCATCGGCTTGACGGCTTTCATATAAATTATGAATACCCATCGTATTGGTTGCATCAAGAGCATCTAGCTGTTCCTGTGTTGCCATAGGGTCATCAGTCGTTAAGTATAACTGATAGGCAGGTTCTTGGAATGATTGATCGCTTGCCTTGAATTCTTCCACCAACTGGTCAAATACACGTGGTGAAACAATCACTGTCGTTGATCCAGTCCAGTTCTGGTAATAGCCCATCGGCAGTTGCGCCGTTAATGCCCCTACGGTTACGGTAGAAATCACTTCTCTATCAGCTTCCCGTGGCCAATAATCAAAACTTAAGTCGAGACTATCACCTTCATTTAAATGAATTAATTCATTTTCAACATACTGGCCTGCTGCAGCATCCTCATAGGTGGCTTTATGAATAACAATTACAGGTTTCGTTGTCATATCCTGAAAATCGCGTAGCGACAGTTCTTGTTCATCTATATATTCGATAAAACTCGCCTCGTCTACTGTTGTGAGCGTAAAGGAAAAGGAATATTCATTGCCTACTTTATATCCTTCAGTTTCGTTCGCTAGTTGAACTAGTTCATTAGTGGCCGCTTCGGCAGGAATTAACGAACTCGCATAAAAAGAACGATTCAAGCTATATTCCGTAACATCAGTGAGCGTATTAATTTGGCCCATCAATTCGTCCATTTCACCTTCATAATTGCTTGAGTTCACAACAATATCATAATTTGTTGTGTTACTAGACATCGAGTAAGACCGTTCAATACTATTTGTAAAATAAGAAACACTTAAAAACAAAACTAAACTAACAGTTAATGATAAAACGGTAATATTATAACGCTTTTTATTCCGTTTTAAATTCTTTAAAGCAATTTCAGCCTCAACACCAAATATTTTGCGGATAAATGGTAGTGTGCGAACTTTCCTTTTTGTTAGCTTCACATCATGTGTTTGTCTGATCGCATCAATGGCCGTAATTTTTGAAGCTCGTCGTGCTGGAATATACGTTGAAATAAAAATTGTCAACACTGAAATCGCGATGGATACAAGAATAGAGAACCATGAGACAGTCAATGTCAACTCGCCATCAAAACCGATTCCCTCTAGTAACGAACCAACAACCATTAACGTGATACCAATACCGGCAATTCCCGATATAATACCGATAGGAATACTCATTAATCCAATAATGAGACCTTCAAAATAAACCGAATTCCGCTTCTGTCTTTTCGTAGCACCAACACTCGATAACATCCCTAAATATCGAGATCGTTCTGAAACAGAAATCGCAAAAGCATTATAAATTAAGGCAATCGATCCGACCATAATAATCGCAATAATGATGCCTAACATACCAAAGATCGTCGCTTGCATACTATCATTTACCGTAAAGCCATGGTATCTTAATAAATCGTGATTAAATGTAAGCCCGCTTAAATCATTTTGCTCCGAAAAATCATTATATTCGTCAAAGATGGAACGCTTCACTTTATTAAGTGTCAAATACCCTAAAATCTCATTTGAGCTTGATATCGTCTCTTCACTTAGATAAGAGATCGCTGAATAGCCAGCTGACCATGGATAATCAAGAATGGGTGACTTCATAAAACCAACAACGGTATAGCTTACTTCGTCTGTTTCATCAATAAATTCTGCTACTTCACCTTCAACCACATGTAAGCTCACATTACTATTAGGAGGCATTTCAAACTCACCATGGTGAGATTCCCTTGTGCCTGTCGCTACATGAATTACGTCACCAATTTCATTGGCTACACTTGCTGTTTTCGCTATTTCTTCACTTAAAATAATTTCATTTGAATTCTTAGGTAGTCGTCCCTCTACTAATTGAACTTGCATTTGCTCAAAAGCTGTTTCATTAAATTCATTAATATATAAATAAGGGCGGTTTGTGTTTTGACTTTCTTCTAAATGAGCAAAACCAACTTCTTTGATTAAGGATAGTGCAGCCGTATTTTCATCAGCCTCTATCGTTTTAATTTGTTCTTGATCAAGCTCCCCATACATCACATGCCACTCACCGTAATTGGCGATGGAGTCTTTTTGTAACATATTCATAAAAGACGCACCAAGCGTTGCTACAGCGACAATCATTGCTACAGAAATAATCGTCCCAAGTAGAGTCACAAGTGTTCTTTTTTTATTTTCCTTTAAATGCCTAATCGTGACTTTGTTGACGATATTCATGGACGAATCACCTCATCCTTAGCAACCACCCCGTCTTCAATCGAAATAACACGGTCTGCTTGTAAGGCGATACGATCATCATGGGTAATCACAATTAATGTTTGTTGATACGTTTTATTAAACATCTTTAACAAATCGATAATTTCTTTACTATTCTTACTATCTAAATTACCTGTTGGTTCATCAGCTAACATAATGGCTGGGCGAGAAATAAGGGCTCGTCCAATCGATACTCGTTGCTGCTGTCCGCCAGATAACTGGTTAGGTAAGTGATTTAACCTCTTTTCAAGACCAAGGATTTGCACCATTTCATTAAAATGTTTTTGGTCTACTTTATGTTGGTCAAGCAATATCGGCAAGGTCATATTTTCCTCAACCGATAACACAGGGAGTAAATTGTAGAACTGATAAATGAGTCCGATTTGTCTCCGTCTAAAAATAGCTAACTTCGTTTCATTTAACTCATACATATCTGTGCCACCAACCCAAACCTTGCCACTTGAAGGGCGGTCAACACCTCCTAACAGATGCAATAGTGTTGATTTACCAGAACCTGACGGCCCAATAATAGCTACAAATTCACCTTTCTTCACATTAAAAGAAACATCATTTAATGCCTTAACCGCTGTTTCCCCTTTTCCATATTCCTTTGATAAATTCTCTATTTTTAAAATGTCCATACCATTTGTCCCCTTTATTTGTTGATACCTTTAGTATAAGAAGCTATCGTGACAGAACCGTGACTGTGAAAATGACAATATCGTCACTTTTGTATGAAAGTTGGCTAACGCTAGAATGCGGAGTTCTACTCGCCGCTACCGAAAATCATGCTCCGCGTCCTATGGGGTGGCGCCGAACTAACTAGCTTCGCTAGTGGATTTCGGCTCTGCCACTATGTCCCATGGGCGTCTCCGTATGTTTTCGTCCGCTAGGTACTGCTGATTCTCAAGTACAAATAACATCCATTAAAAAGTAATAACAAAAAACGAAGTGAATGAGCTTCGCCATGTGGGTTTTGTATGAGAAGATTACTAATTAAGAGGTTAGCACCGACCGGAGCGGAGGGAATGGGGGCCGACTCCTGCAGGAGGAAAGGGCAGGCTGAGATCCACTTGCGTTGCAAGTTAGCTCAGCGCCCGCCTACGGAAAGCGTGCCCCCATTCTCGCAGCGAGCATCGAAGACGCGCATATCGAATTTAGTTACACTTTCATACAAAACATCGAGGAAGTTCAATTGCACTAATTACCGTCAGTTAAAAGAAAAAGCCATCTTCTCTTAGACAGCTTTCCAAAAATCGTTCTCTTATATAATTTGTTTGTAGAATTTAATATAAAAAGTCGTCCCCGCGTTCGGTTTACTGCTTACCTCAATATCTCCTCGCTGACTCGTAATAATTGAATAAGCCATAGCTAGTCCGATCCCGACACTACCTTCCGATGCATTTCTACCTTTAAAAAAACGTTTAAAAATATGAGGTACATCCTCAGCGGCAATACCTACTCCGTCATCAGAAAGCTGAATTTCGGTATAGAGTGGATTATCCTGATAAGTAATCGTCATATTACCTTGAATAGGCGTATACTCTACGGCATTTTTTATTAAGTTAATCAATGCCTCCTTCGTCCAGTTCTTGTCAAGATTAATCGTTAAGTCTCTGTCACCTTTTTCCTCCAACTCAATTTCCTTGATTTCAATCGGGATCAGTACTGGTTCAAGTGCTTCTTGAAGCAATTGATGAATGTTTACCTTTTCTTTCTTAAATTGAATGGTGCCCGCATCGACCTTTGAAAGCTTTAATAACGATGAGACAAGCCAATCCATGCGTTCAAGCTGGGTGGCAATATGCTGGGTAAAATCTGATCTTTTGCCTTGTTCTAACTTAGGGTTATTTAACAGATCCGACATCACCATCATCGACGTTAAGGGGGTTTTTAACTGATGGGATATATCAGAAATGGCGTTAGTCAGCTTTTGTTTCTCTTCCTCCAAGCCTGTACTATACTGCGAAAGCTGCAAGGTAACTTTATAAATATCACTTTTTAAAATACTAAGCTCGCCTTCTTCGTTGTCACGTACATCTAATGAAAATTGCCCTGAACTAATTTGCCGTAAGTATCCTGAAAGCTCCTGAATCTGACGGTAACGCCAAATAGTGAATCGCCAATAACTCCCTATATAACCAAGAGCTAAACCAACCACGATAATATTTGTATACGCAGGGAAAAGGGTTATAAGAGCAAGTCCTATCGGGAGCAAAATGATTTGAATCAAAAATAATAGCCTGAACTCGCGGTTACGAAACATGCTCTGCCTCCAGCCTATAACCTAAGCCTCTTACGGTTTCGATTAATGTTGGCTTTTGAGGATCGTCTTCTAACTTCTCTCGCAACCTTTTAATATAAACCGTAACTGTATTATCATTAACAAAATCACCCGCTACATCCCAAATTTGTTCTAACAACTGGGCTCTCGATAAAATTTGACCACGATGATTCACAAATATCATTAATAAACGATATTCTAAAGCAGTGACATGTACTTCTTCTTCCCCTTTATACACCTTTGCCTCATTTAATAAGATTTTGACGTTTCCGAATTCTACAGTTGAGGTGGGTAGTCCATTATGATTTGTATTTTTTTGATATCTCCTGAGTACGGTCTTTATTCTTGAGAGTAACTCGCGAATTCGAAATGGCTTGGTTATATAGTCATCAGCTCCCATATCTAAGCCCATGACAACACTGACCTCCTCGTCCATGACGGTTAGAAAAATCACGGGGACATCTGCTTTTGCTTTCATATATTCGCATAACTCATATCCTGTTCCATCTGGCAGGTTGAGATCAAAAATGCAAAGTGAAAGTGATTCTGCCTTTTGGTCAATCAGTTGTTTCGCTGCTTGTACATCATGTCTAGCAAAGGTTTCGTACCCTTCTTGTTGCAAGGAATATTCCAGCCCTAAGGAAATCGTTTTATCATCTTCTACCACTAAAATATTCATGTCGTAAGCCTCCTTTTAAATAAAAGTTGGTGCGAACATGGAGCGTTAATTGTCGCTATTGAAAATGATGCTCCACTGGGTTATTACTAATGTTCAAAAAACATCTAAAATGAAAAAGAACAAAGCCAAATTGAATCAAACACCACTTTCATTCTTGTTGGTGGAGAAGTGAATCCGCTTCGCAATGTCGGTTTTGTATGAAAGTTACTTAGGGGCGATCGGTTGTGCCTTGGCGTTAGCTGGTTCTTTATTCCCTTCGCACCTTTTCGTGCACTTACTCCAAGATTTGGCTTCAGCATCTACACATTAATTGCCTCTTTGTGCAGTTACTCCGTGGTTTCGCGTCTGTATCTGCACAAACCTTTATGAATTGTTAAGTTCGCGTTAACTGACTTTCATCTTTGTTGGTGGTGGAGCGTTTTGGCTCCACCGTGCGGGTTTTGTATAGAAGTTAGAACTATAGTCAAATTTGGCGGATGAAACATCTACACTACTGCTATTCGAATGTTATCATTCTAGTTAGTTTCTTCATGATTCTTTTATAGCATTTTTTTCTTTTTTTGCATAATGAAGATGAAAAAAGACAGCTCGGGAGCCATCTTTTATTTAGGACGAAACGGTTGATTGATCAAGGAATAGTTTTTGTCGATACACACTAAGCATCATCCCTATTACTGACGCATAGTATATCCGTTCAAAGCCACCATAACTAATCATTGGAAAGTTTACAGCTGAATAGGGCATAAGCCCAAAAATCATCAGTGTATTATACAAAAAAGGCGACGCGAGTAATACAATGCCCCCAGCAAGTAATAGCTTTGCTTGTTGATGATTCATTTGCATAAGCATTTTCGCTAATCGAATTAAAATGGCTACAAATACGAGCAAAATCAACCCTGCCAGCACCCAACCCCCATAATAAATAATCAGAGCTAATGCCGTGACTGTATGCATGTCGTCCATATAATTACTCCAGATAACCTCAGATTGACCGAACCAGGAAGAGGCTTGAACCATATCCTGTAGCAGAATATAAATATAGCTATCCGCATTATTAATCGTTTGATTAATCCATCCGACAATACGTGCGACGCGATGTTCCATTGTAATCATAAACCATAGGGCTGTTAATCCAATAAAGATGCTATTCATATATAAAAATTGATATTTAAGCTTCTTAACAATCGGTGAAAAAATGACTAACACAACAACTAAAAAGAGTAATAATAGCGATAAAAAAGGGCTTAAGTAATCGGCCATCACCATAACCGGTAACCACATTAAGATAAAAATTGGAATCATCTGCTTAAAGGTAGTAATCTTCATATGGGTCATATATCCGATCAGCCCAATGAATATAAGAATAATGAACCATTGATGCGGAATCTTCACGCCAAAAAACTGGAATTTCGCTAAGACATGCATATGGTAGATATATGATGAATGGAGGGTAATCCCGACTAAAAAAAGCCATATATACAAAAATGCGGCCCCAATAAACCATTTCCAGTAGAAAAGAATTTTACGAAAATCAATATACATAAAACCAAACAAAAATAACATTGAAAGTAGAACAGATATGAACTGCGCCTCAAAGCGCATCGCTTGAATCTCTACAAGGAAATAAGGGGCAAAGCTTAACACAAAGATACCCATGACTAAAAAGAGCATCCACCAATCCACTAAAGGCCGATATAATTTATTCATTCCTTTTCCTAGTTGGACCGGGTCTCCCATTGTGAGGACCGCTTTTTGTTCCGATTCTTCTTCCGTTAATCCTGAACGCATATTCGCTTGTTTGCTTTGCCTTAAATGAGAATGTAATTCCTTTTTTACAAGCCTCTGACCTTCTTTTGACCGAATCTGAGCTGTCACTTTGTCAAGATAACGATTGAAAAAGTGATTCATGTCCAGCTCTCCTTACCGTCTAACGCTTCCTCCCTTACCTTTTCTAATTCTTTTAAGTATTTTTTGCCTTTTTTGCTTGTTACGTAGTACTTATCCTCTCCATCCCAGCTCCCTATGATGAATTCATCCTGTTCTAGTTGATGGAGAATTTTATAAAGCGTACCTTCATCATTTTCGAAAGCTTTCTCTCCTATTTGATCAAGCTTTGTCATGACTTCAAAACCTGTTAATCGATAGCGATTCAATAAAGCCAATAATTCTTTTTTAACTTGCTCTGTATTTATTTGTCTACGATGAACGTGGGCAAGCACTTGTTTTTGGAGTCTTTGTGAAAAAGTCAATTCCTCAAAGCCAGCATCATGCATTGATTTTTTTAAGTTTTTTAATGGATCACTCATGAGAAATCCTCCTTTTGATAACTGAGCTTCATTTTCTTTCTTGCCTGATAAAGCCTCGTTTTCACAGTAGCTTCTTTTAGTTGAAGCAGCTCTGCCACTTCCTTAACAGAACATTCCTGGTAATAAAAAAGGTAAATCACTTCTCGATATTTTAATGGCAATAAAAATACCTTCTCTATAATAGCTTCGGTCTCTGATTGCTGAATTGTTAGCTGTTCTGGTGTTCGACCATCATGCCGCTGAAGGAAAAAGGGTTCTTCCTCTGTATGCACTTTGCGAAAATGCCAACTCTTTAAATAATCTTTGCTTTGATTAATGGCGATTCGATAAAGCCACGTTCTAAGTGTTGATCGTTGTTGAAATTGATCAATCCGTTGGTACACTTTGATAAAAACGTCCTGTGTTAGGTCTTCGGCTACTTCACGGTTTTTTACATAGGAATATATGAGTCTTAGAATTTCATCGCCATGATTTTGCATGGCATCTATTAAAATTGCCTCGTTATCAGCTACGGTTGTTGCTTGAACTTGTTCATACGTATAGGACATGTCTCGCCCCCCTTTTTTCATTAGACGCCCCTCCTTTATGTTTGGTTTTATTATAAATGAAAGTTAGTATTCAGATGAGGCACTCTACTAACCGCTACCGAAAATCATGCTCCGAGACAATCACGTGGCGCTGAGCTAATCGGCGCAGCCAGCGGATCTATACGGTGTTTACTAGTCAACACCTCACCTCTGCAGTTATGTATAAACCTCTTTATCAATCACATTTCCATAACTTCTCTACTTTACTGTTGTGTATAACCGTGCATTTACTACTACCTTATTCATCTTCTACTACATCAATAATCTGAGTATGAATGTCGAGGAAATAAGCTTCTAAATATTCACTTATCTTATCATGTAACTGTTCATATTGGTTATCTGCCATGGTGATCGCTTGATAAAACACTTCTTCTTTTTCTTCTGTATACGTTTTTTCTAGCTGAACAAAAAGGCTCCATATCTTAGGACCCATTTCCAGCTCAAGCTTAGCATATTCTAATGCACCGATTTTATATAAAACTTGTGCCAGCTCATTAAAGTAATGTACGCTGCCAACTTCCTCAATCTCTTCCTGCTTCCAATTCAGAAAGCCCTCATGCCCCCCACTTTCCACTTCATTATAGAAATCAACGACCGTTTTCGCTTCTCGAAACAAAAGGCCACTATGATCAGCATCCCCTTCTGCTAGCACTTCTAACATTACATTCCATACCTGATCATTAGTAGCTAACTGACTTCTTTTTCTTATCTGTTTCAATTGAAATCCCTCCATCCTCAGCAAAAAACCACCTCAATAGGTGGCTTCTATGATTCTTTATTTAAAAGTAGCTGTTTTTCCTTCATTTGTAAATACAAACCTTATCCATCAAGCTGTTCGTTCGGTCTTACCCATTTAGAAACAAGCCCATGTTTAGGTGACAGAATAAAACTAATGACGAAGACGATACCTGTCGCAAAAGCCATCGATCCTGAGATAGACGTATCAATCCATAGAGCAATATAGTACCCAATAATTGCCGATACAACTCCAAAACTTCCACTTAAAACTAACATGATAGACAATTTATCTGTCCAAAGGTATGCAGCCGCTGCAGGGGTAATGAGCATCGCGACAACCATAATAGCACCCACTGCATCAAAGGAAGCAACCGTTGTAATCGATACAAGCCCCATGAACAAATAATGCATAAATAGAACCGGAATTCCTAGACTCGCTGCAAGTGCAGGGTCAAAAGAGGTCAGCTTCCACTCTTTATAAAAAGCAATAATAAAGATGAGTACAATGATTAATACGATAAAAAGCATGGCCGTTGCGGTTGGAACTTCGCCAACAATCGGATAATCACTCGTATCAAAAGGAATAAACGTAATCTCACCCATTAACGCATGTTTAACATCTAGGTGAGCATTACCGACCGATGTCGAGATTAAGATAACTCCAATCGCAAACAACGTCGTAAAAACAATCCCCATCGAAGCATGCAGTTCAATATCAAGTGAATGCAACCACTGTATAAGGAATGCCGTCACTAATCCTGCAATCACAGCTCCAACAAGCATATGTGGCCCACTCAATTGATTCGTTATTAGAAAGGCGACAACGATTCCTAATAAGACCGTATGACTAATTGCATCTGCCATCATTGCCATCCGACGTAAAATCAAAAATACACCGATAAGACCACAGGAAAGTCCAACTAAGGCAGCCGTTAATAGAATCCATGCTGTATAATCCATGTCACCAAAACGCCCCTCTCCTTAAATTGAATTCCCTACACGCTTTTGCTGTGCTTTGAATTGAATAAATTTTATTAATAAGCCTTTTTCTTTTCCAAAAATGAGCGATATCACAAAAAAGCTAGCTGCAACAATCACGATAAATGGCCCCGTTGGTAAACCTCTGCCGATTGCACTAATGGCTGTACCAACAACACCAGAAACCCCCCCAATACTTGCTGATATGACAAGCATCCATTTAAAAGATTGCGTCCAATAACGGGCACTAACAGATGGAATAATTAATAATGCAGCAATTAATATAACCCCAACTGCTTGAATTCCAATCACTATCGTTGTCACTAACAACCCCGTATAAAGCATATTCATGCCCTTCAAAGAAAGTCCTAATCCTTGTGCAAATGCCGCATCAAATAAATAAATTTTCCACTCTTTAAACATAAAAGCAATCATAATAATGATAAACAATGCCAATCCTAACATCGTATAAACATCCGAACGAACCATCACAGCAGCCTGACCGAATATAAAACTATCTAAGCCACTTTGGTTCCCGCTAGGCATCCGATTAACAATCGTTAATAACATGATACCTAATCCGAAAAACACGGATAAAATCATACCCATCGCCGTATCCTCTTTAACCCTCGTTGAGGATTGAATCCATTGAATAAATAAAGCTCCTAACAAAGCACTTGCAGCAGCACCTAAGATGAGAATAAAAAGATTTTTTTCTCCTAATATAATAAAGGCGATTACTACACCTGGTAATGCAGCATGGGCTAACGCATCACTCATTAAACTTTGTTTTTTCCAATAGGAGAGTGTGCCGACACAGCCCGCTGCAACGCCTAACATCAATGTGCTAACTAATACCCACTGTGTATTACTACTTAGCAGAATGGACCACATGCTGATTCGCTCCCATCCATTGCATATTCCCACCATACGTTTTCTCAATCAATTCTGGCGTGAATATTTCATGCGTCAATCCGTGTTTGATTACTGTACGGTTAAGAAATAATACGTGGTCAAAATAATTAGGAACCGTTTGTAAATCATGATGAACGACGAGAACCGTTTTTCCCTTAGACTTTAATTCCTTTAAAGTCGTCATAATAGCTCTTTCTGTCGCTGCATCAACGCCTGCAAGTGGTTCATCCATAAAATAAAGGTCCGCTTCTTGCACAAGGGCTCTAGCTAAAAAGACACGCTGCTGCTGACCGCCTGATAACTGGCTAATTTGACGCTTAGCGTAATCCGCCATACCCATCTTTTCTAACGCAGCGTACGCTTTTTCCTTGTCTTTTTTTGTTGGCCATTTAAACCAACCAACTTTACCGTAAAGACCCATGGTTACCACATCGAGGGCATCTGTTGGGAAATCCCAATCCACAGAGCCTCTTTGTGGAACATATCCAATTTTTTTCTTTGCTTTTTTAAAGGGTTCACCAAAAAAATGAACGTCTCCCTTTAACTTTGGGTGCAACTCAAGCATCGTTTTAATTAAGGTAGACTTACCGGCACCATTTGGACCAACAATACCGGTAAGCGTTCCTGGTTGCACAAGAAAATCAACGTCATGTAAAACCGTATTTTTTTGATAAGAAGCAGCCAAATTTTTGACTTGAATGACCGCATGTTCCATGTTACTCCGCTCCTTCTACTAACGCCTCATAAATGGTTGTAACATTATGACGATACATACCTAAATACGTTCCTTCTTCTGAGTTAGCTTCACCCATGGCATCAGAGAATAACTCACCGCCAATTTCTACCTCAACGCCATCACTTGCTGCTCCTTCAATCACAGAGTTAATCGCATCTGGTGACACACTGGATTCCACAAAAATGGCCGGAACTTCATATTCAGTAATTAAATTGATTGTATCTCGAATATCAGACATACCGACTTCACCATCTGTACTCAGTCCTTGTAAGCCAATCACTTCTAAATTAAATTTCGCCCCGAAGTATCCGAATGCATCATGAGCTGTAACGAGATAACGTTGATTTTCTGGAATCTCGCTTAGCATCCGTTCAGCATCCTCTTGCAACGTATCCAGCTCTTCAAAATAGGCCTCTTTATTACCTTCTAACTCATCTGCAATTTCTGGAGCGTATTCTTTAAGCTCTTCGACCGCAGCCTCTAAAGCTTGTTTCCATAAATCAATATCAAACCAAATGTGCGGGTCAACGACTCCTGTTTCTTCTTCTAAAAGGTCTGATTCAGCAATGGCATCACCAACAGCTAACACTGGCTTAGATTGACCTATTTGATCAAATATCTTAACCATATTAATTTCTAAATCAAGTCCATTATAGAATATTAAATCTGCTCCGTCTAACGTGCTAATATCACTTTGTGAAGCATTATATAAGTGTGGGTCAACAGACGGACCCATTAAACTCTTCACTTCAATGTGCTCTCCCCCAATGATAGATAGTGGCTCAGCAATTTGGGCGATCGTCGTAACGACTTGAATTTTTCCATCTTCACCTTTGCTACTGCCAACCTCACCTTGATTACAAGCCGCCATCATAGCTAAACAAATAACACCTAAAAATAATAACCATATATCTCTCTTCTTCATAAAAATCTCCTCCGTTTCTTCTTAGTATGTACGATTTTTTCATCTTCTATATTTCTGTTTATTGTTTCATAAAACTTACTTTATTCACCTTAGATAAAATTTGTTCGTCCAACTAAAAAAGTTTCCCTAAGGCAAATATTAAACGGATGAAGATGTAATGTCAATAAAAACTTCTTCCAAAATAGAAATAGAGATCGTTTTTTATTTCTATGCAATGTACATAAAGGTGGTTCTATTCTCTCTATATAAAAAGAAGCTGCTTGAAGGAATATTCATACCTTCAAACAGCCTCTATTTTTAGACTTTTACTCTTACATGCTTTGTCATTATTCTCACTAACCAAGCTAAAATGACAGTAATAATAATCGTAATTAGCAAAGCTACAGGTGTATTTTGTTGCTCAAAAATGACGGTATTAAAAAGCGGAAGTTGGATTTCTTCTCCCCACAGTCCTCCATGAACCATCACAACACCAAAAGCAAGGATAATGAATATAATCCCTATCCATGTATTAAATTTATAAAAACCAGCGACAATAAACCAGCCTAGAAAGTAAAACAGGAGAAGTTCTAATGGCAACTGTATAAAGTAGACGATGGATAACGTACTAAGCTCTGAAAAGAACAGGGCATCCACAACCGAAATGAGTGCAACTAAAACACTTAAACTTATACTTAATGCCACGGCAGAGACAACGACTCCCCCATAATAATCTTTTCTCGTTATACCATTAGATATATAATACTTGAGGAAACCACCCATTGAAAGAATTCCCGAAATGAGAAAGAACACATTCGCGGAATTCCTAATCCCTTCAACAAAAGTCCATTCAATTTCCCTAAGACCCCACTCAATGTTAATAATGAGGGGAACAAAATAGGCACCTGCATAGAGGAAGACATAGAATACTAAGTACCACATTAACCAAACCCCGATTTTTCTCATATAAATGTCAAAACTTACTTGAAGTGCTTTGGATTTCATTCTTCATCTTCCTCCTTTGTCAAATGAATGAATAACTCTTGCAAAGAGACTGGACCAACTTCAATATTTTTGGTTTTGGCAAGCTCTCTTTCTTCATTTGATAATTCACCAAATATCATCGCTCTTTTCGTCTGCCCTAACACTTGTTCTTTTAATATCTCTTTCCCTTTTATAAAATCATCAACAAGCTGCTTTTCTCCCGTTAATGACGTACCTTTACTTCTTAATGAATCAACTTCTTCATGCACCAGCAATTCTCCGCGATCAATGATTAACACTTCTTCAAACATTGATTCCATTTCTGAGATTAAGTGTGTAGATAATATAATCGTTCTTGGATACTCCATATAATCCTGCAGAACTTCTTCATAGAATATTTCTCTTGCCGGTGCATCCATACCAAGATAAGCTTCATCAAATATTGTAATAGGTGCACGACTGGCTAAGCCTGAAACGACATGTAAGGCAGATTGCTTACCTCGTGATAACTCAGATACCGTTTGATTCATAGGGATTTTAAATCTTTTCATGAGCTTCTCTGCATAGCCTTTATCAAAGTTAGGTCTAAAAAGTGATTGCCCCCTTAACCAACGCTTTACTTTTTGTTCAGCTTGCACATCATCAAATTTCTCGTCACGAATAAAGACGACACTCTCTACATATTTCCGATTTTCAAAAATCGCCTCGCCATTGGCTGTAATTTCTCCATCATTTAATCGATGAAACGTGGCTAATAAAGATAATAATGTCGTCTTGCCGGCACCGTTTCTTCCTAACAAACCATAAATCTTATTACCATCTAATTGGAATGAGATATCTTTCAACACTTTCTTATTCTTAAATTGTAGTGAAACGTTTCGACCATTAATTTGATACATTTCCATTTCCCCCCTCCATTGTGTCAATCATATTTTTGACCTCCTCTGCGGATATACCTAATCTTTGTGCTTCTTCTAACATCCGTCCGACAAACTCATCTTTAAATGATTGCTTTCTATTTTCACGCAGTTTCTGATAAGCTCCTTCAGCTACAAACATACCCACACCTCTTTTTTTATACAAAATATTCGCATCAACAAGCTGATTAAATCCTTTTAAGACAGTAGCTGGATTAATCTTATAATGGGCGACTAATTGGTTGGTTGATGGTACTTGTTCGCCTTCTTTCAATTCTCCATTCACAATATCATCTTCAATCATTTCTTTTATTTGTAAAAATATAGGACGATGGTCATCAAATGTAATTCGCACTCGCTCCCTCCTCTCTCTTCAAACATAGTATGCACACACAGCTCAATTGGTTAGTTACTTATGTAGTTAACTATATACCCAACTATTATATAATGTCAAATAAAAAAAGCAAAACCTTTAAATTAATCAGGTTTTACTTTTTTATTTGTTATTATTTTTGATAAAATATAAGGGTATTGAAATTAGGATCACCTATAGTTACTTCTTTTCCAGTCGGTCCATTTTCCATGCCAGGTCTTGCAAAGCGATAATTTTTATTTAAGTTTCCATACCAATCCTCTAAGTTCTCTAATCCGATTCTTATTCTTGCACCTGGTGCACAGTCCCCATAGTGCTCTGATACATGTATGACATTATCGCCTAAAGATACTTGTAAATACAAAGGGAAATTCTCTTCGTGTTGATGCTGCCAATCCACGTTCATACCCACAAAGTTACAATAGAAGTCTTTGGTTGCTTCTACATCAAACATTCTCAAAACTGGAATAACACTCATTTTTGACTCCTCATCTAACTGATTTTTAAATATTGTAACATAAACATCTGAAAAAAATGAAAGTTGACTAAAGGCGATATGCTCCTGCAGGATATAGTGGCAGACTGTGATCCAGCAGCGTAGCCTCTTAGCTCAGCACCAACCCGCAGGACGCAGAGCGAGCATTTCGGTAGCGGCAAGTAACGCTCCGCACATGAGCATCAGCATCAACTTTCATAAAAATATATGAATGAAAAGCCAACAAAAAAGAACAAAACCAAATTTTCTACGAACGCTACAATCCAATATAACGGGTTTACATGGGTTGATAATAAGTGGTAATTAAATTTTAAGAACCGATAAATTCACGGTCCTTTTTTTTCTGAATAACATGATATATTTTAATTAATATTGGGAGGTGTTGTATAAGTAGATGATATTTTGACTCAGATTGACCCTTTTTTAATGCAATTGGTCATTATTCCTGTTATAACAATTGGTTTTGGGGTTTTAGTGGCTTTTCTTTTTAAGAAAGTTTATCTTGCACCGCTGGTTACTTTATTAATAAATGCTCTGATTGAAATGTCCTTAGGATTCATTTATTATGGGCATTTCTCATTATCTTCTTTAAGTGCTTGGAACTTCTTATTTCCAGTAATTTCTTTAGCGATTGCTTTGCCTCTAAATAATAGGGTTTAAAAATATCAAGGTGAAAAGCGATTGAAAGATTTACTGACTACTCGTTCGGACGGTTCGCCAATGTGTCATCCAAAATAAATCCCTCTGAGCTTTTTCTAACGTGTTACCATGCTCGTTCTTCATTAAAAGACGCGAATAAGAAGCCTCAAATGGAACGGGGTAGAAGACAAAAAAACCGTTTGGTACTGTACTATTTTGACTTTTGATTTAACTAAAGCCGATGACATCTACTTATGCCACCGGCTTTATATGATAGACGGGGTTAATCGTCCTCCAACAACCATTATTTGTCCTTTTCTTGATTTTTCTCCTGGTCCTTTAAGATGTCCTCTGGCAGCTTTTGTTGCTGATAAGAAGATTCTTCAGATGGATCGGGCTGAGGTTCAACAATTTCGGACCATTTTTCGTCTGCTACTTTGTCATGCGACTTCCATTTTTTATTTCTCTTTTCTTTTTTCTCCAATTTTTTACGTAACTTATCCTTCTTATCATGGTCTTTTCGCCACTTCTTCCATTCACGTAGTTCTTTTCTCTCCGCGGCTTCTTCTCGCAATCGCTCTTGAGCCAATGATTTAAACAGGGCTATAACCATTAAGACCATAATAATTGAGAATGGAAAAGCCACTAGAATCATCGTATTCTGAATCCCTTGCAATCCGCCACTATATAGTAGGACAGCTGCCGTAGCTGACATTAAGATACCCCATACTAACTTAATTCTCTTACCAGGGTTTAACGACCCAGCTGTTGATTGACTAGCTAAAACAAATGTTGCTGAATCTGCCGATGTAATAAAGAAAACAGCTATTACAAAAATCGTCAAATACGACATAATCGTACCAAAAGGCATCGTCGCTAGAACACCAAATAACACTTCTTCATCCGGTAAATTAGATACAATATTACCAGCACTTTCAACTGAAATCGCTGTTCCACCAATAAATGAGAACCATACAAAGCCCATTATTGAAGGCACTAATAAGACGGCGACAACAAACTCTCTCAACGTTCTTCCTCTAGATACCCTAGCAATAAATGTTCCTACAAATGGAGACCATGCCATCCACCACGCCCAATAGAAAATGGTCCACGCATTAATCCAGTCACGCTTATCGTCGCTCATCGGAGCAATATTAAAGCTTAATTGTGGTAAATTCTGAATGTAACTACCAATCGTATTAGTCAACATATTAAACGAAAACATCGTTGCTCCAAAAATCATAAAAAATAAGAATACAACACCCACTAAGCTCATATTGACTGTACTTAAAATTTTGATCCCTTTATCAATACCTGTCATTGAAGATATAATAAAAATGACTGTAACAATGACGATAATAGCTAACTGTAAGGCAAAGCTATTCGGTAATCCTGTTAAAAGCGAAATTCCTCCATTCATTTGTAAAGCACCAAAACCTAAAGTTGTGGCTATACCAGACAATGTAGCAACAATCGCCACGACATCTATTGTTTTCCCTAACTTACCATCCATATTCCATAAAGGTGATAATGTAGCACTTATGAGTCCTGACTTATCTTTTCTAAAGTTAAAATAGGCTAAACAAATCGCAATAATGGCATATATCGCCCAGCCATGTAAACCCCAATGAAAAAACGTATATAATAAAGCATCCATAGCCGCCTGTTCCGAGCCTTCAGGAGCATTTGGAGCACTAACAGCGAAGTGAGCTATCGGCTCTGCCGCCCCAAAGAATAATAAACCAACACCTAAGCCAGCACTAAATAAGAAAGCAATCCAGACAGGGAATGAATATTCAGGACGGTCTTCATCCTTCCCTAAACGTATTTTTCCATAAGGCGTCACAACAAACATTATACATACAATTAAAAAAATCGTTACGACAATTAGATAATACCAGCCAAATGTATCAGAAATAAATCCCTGTGCCGTTGAGGTGACTGACTCTAAAAAGTCCGGTCTAATAATACCAGTTAATATTAAAATACTTAAAATTCCTAATGTCCAATAAAATACAGGTCCAACCTTATTCATATCTTCCTCAATACTAGTTGGTTCTTGATCATGTTTGTCCATAGAATATACTCCTTTTTCATTTGCTATAGTTTTTACTTAAAATAAATAATTCATGAAAAAAATTAGGGAATTGGAAGGAGAGGTTCTAAATTAATCGTGCTTTCGAGGTATTCTAAATTACTTTCAATTATTTCTTTATGTATTCAAACTGCAAATCTCTCTACTCATCAATCATCTTACACAGTTGTAAAATCACCCCAGAAACAAAGCATCAATTATAACATAACATCTAAAGATATATAACCTTTCTCAATCAAAAATAAACATTTTCACTCATATTTTGGTTAGTCCTTTCAAAGAACCAGATTATAGATATAACATAACCCTTATAACTATTAGGTAACAGTTTGTGTCCAGTAAAGCACCAATTAACGAGCTAGATCGCTTAATGTCTTTTTATATTTTCAACATTTCCCATTATTCCATCATCCAAATTCTTTAATAGAAAATTATACTAAGATAAAAATCCGGATTCCTTCATATAAGCTTTATTACTCATATCTTTATATTTACTGCCTTACACATAATTATATTAAAATGTCAATCATGAAAGCGTTGTCAAAGAGTGTCGAAAAGTAATTTTAACTAAAATGTCACATTTTTATTGATTATTGTTTTCTGATTTATTAGAATTTAATTATAATTTTAATGAAGGTGGTGTTTTAGTGGATAATTTAGCAAAAGCTTCGCAAAAACGGAAGACGTATAATTATGAGAAAATTACGAAGCGTGAAGATTTCAAAGGGTTAATGAATGCGAAAAAAAGATTTCTTGTTCCCACTGTTATTTTCTTCTTAGTATTCTATTTTAGCTTACCAATCTTAACATCATTTACAACGATTTTAGAAACACCTGCTATCGGTTCTATTACTTGGACTTGGGTGTATGCGTTCGCACAATTCATTATGACGTGGACTTTATGTATGATGTATGTGCGTAAAGCAACAAAGTTTGATGAGATGGCAGATGACATAATTGAAAATCATGATAAATAAGGAGACTCAGATACTATGGACTTAGAAAATATGAGTATGATTGGTCTAACCCTTTTTGTTGCAATCGTTGCTGGTACTCTCGTCATTACATACTACGCAGCAAAACGAACGAATACGGCAAGTGAATTTTATACAGCTGGTGGTGGGTTAACTGGTTGGCAAAACGGCTTAGCTATCGCTGGGGATTATTTATCAGCCGCCTCGTTTCTAGGTATCGCTGGAGCCATTGCCTTGTTTGGCTTTGACGGATTCTTCTTTTCAATTGGATATTTAGTCGCTTATCTTGTTGTTCTTTACATCGTTGCCGAACCATTAAGGAACTTAGGTAAATACACGATTGCCGATATGATTACAGCTCGTTTTAATCAAAAGAAAGTTCGTGGTGTTGCTGCACTAAGTACGATTACGATTGTTATTTTTTATATGATTGCACAGCTTGTTGGTGCAGGAGCTCTAATCCAATTATTATTAGGTATTGATTATTGGGTAGCTGTACTTTTAGTAGGGGTTATGATGACCATTTACGTCCTTTTCGGTGGCATGACCGCAACTAGTTGGGTACAAATTATCAAAGCAGTTCTACTGATGCTTGGTACTGTGGTTATTTCCTTTCTTGTTTTATTGCAATTTAACTTCAATATTTTAACTATGTTCGATGAAATGAAAACGGTTTCATCAGCGGGTGAAGGATTCCTTAATGCCGGTGTTCGTTATACAAATGGCATTGATACGATTTCAATGATGGCCGCTCTTGTTCTTGGTACGGCAGGTCTTCCACATATTCTCATGCGTTTCTTTACTGTTCGAGATGCAAAAACAGCTCGTAGCTCTGTTGTTGTTGCAACTTGGGTTGTTGGTATCTTTTATGTTTTAACGATTTTCTTAGGATTCGGAGCTGCCGCTTTTGTTGGTTCTGAAACGATTATCGCAGCGAACCCTGCAGGTAATATGGCCGCACCGTTACTTGCCGATGCACTTGGTGGCGACTTATTAATGTCCTTTGTAGCTGCCGTAGCCTTCGCTACCATTTTGGCAGTTGTTGCTGGTCTAGTATTATCTGGAGCCTCTGCTTTTGCCCATGATGTATACGGTCAAATTATCAAAAAAGGGCAAGCAAGTGAAAAACAACAAATGCTTGCTGCTCGTTACGCTTCTATCGCAGTATCTGGTTTGTCTATTGTTATAGCTCTTTTTGCTCAAAATATGAATGTGGCTTTCCTTGTATCGCTTGCATTCTGTGTGGCGGCAAGTGCAAACTTACCCGTCATTATTTACACGATTTATTGGAAAGACTTTAATACAGCTGGTGCTGTAACTGGGATGTTAGCTGGTTTACTTACGGCTTTAGTCTTAGTAATTTTAAGTCCAAACGTCATTGCTCCTGACGGTTCAGCGATGTTTGTTGGTGAAGCTATCTTCCCATTAACAAACCCTGCTATTATATCTATTCCTGCAGGTTTCCTTGGTGCTTACATTGGTGCTCGTATTTCAAATAAACGTGAGCCGAAGAAATATGCAGAAGTTTTAGTAAGAGCTAACACAGGTGTAAAATAAGTAAATAATTAGCGGAAACTATAAGACTGCCCAGTTTTATTGGGCGGTCTTTTGTATGAAAGTTACATGGGTGGTGCACATTTCTCGAGATAAGTTAACCTTTCGGTGCAGCCAGCCGCTCTCAAGCTTTCGCCACTACGTCCCACATTAGTCTCCACATGACTCGCCCTGGGGACTTCTCATTCTCAAGTACTAATAACATCCATTTTTAACAACAAAACAAAGTGAATGAAGAGCTACCAAGTTCATAACAATATTCAACTTTCTTGTTTGTTCTAGCTGTGATCCCTTTGTTTTCTTTACTTCTTTTAGTATAGTTAAACGTATCTTGAAGAAATTAAGGTGGGAATTGTTATGAATGATTTACCTAATTGTCCTAAATGCCATTCTGAATATACATATGAAGATGGCGTTATGTATGTATGCCCTGAGTGTGGAAATGAATGGTCACAGGAGGAAGAATCTGATGATGTAGCCGAAAAAATCATCAAAGATAGTAACGGAAATCTCCTTCAAGATGGAGATACTGTCTCCGTCATCAAGGATCTAAAAGTCAAAGGTACTTCTTCAGTTGTTAAAATTGGCACGAAGGTTAAAAATATTCGTCTCGTTGACGGCGACCATGATATCGACTGCAAAATTGATGGTTTTGGTGCAATGAAATTAAAATCCCAATTTGTAAAAAAGGTATAGGTATTGAAAAACGGAAGAATAGAAACGACCTCTACTCTTCCGTTCTTTTCAATAACATACATAAACAAAATCTGGTTCACCTTTTGGTTGTTCGATTGCATAGACTTCCACATGTTTAAAGTGCCCTTTTAATTTGTCGACAAAATGAGAGGACTTTGTTGCACTCCAAAAACTTAAATAACCACCCTTTGCTATGATTCGTTTCAGGGCCAAAATTCCTTTAGTTGAGTACAACCCATCATTCATTTCCACTACCGTCCAATCAGGTCCATTATCGATATCGAGACAAACCCCATCGTATTTTTCATCCGTCTTAATTATATGTTCAATTAGATCGGCATGAATGATATTCGTGCGCGGGTCTTGTAGAGCCGCTTTATTCATCTTCTTTAAATATCGTTCGTTCCAATCAATAATCGCTTTTTCAATTTCTAATACATCAACACGTATTACTTGGTCACTTTTTAAAGCTTCCTCTAATGAAAACCCAACCCCTAAACCACCAATAAGTAACTTCGACGGCTTCATTAATTTTTCTGTAATGGCTTGTACTAAAACTCGCTCAGATTCACCGTTATAGGTCGCCATTAAAAATGTACCATTATAAATAATTTCAAAGTGTTCATCTCTTTGTTGCAGTTGCAATTCACCACGCGAACTTGTACATCTCTCAATCACTTTTGGTGGCTGATACATGTGTAATTCCCCCTTTTCGAATGTGCAAGATTAACAATGATTCAGAACAAGTCATCTCAATTGGAACACCTGATCAATCTTGTTATTTCATCTTTTGTTAATTGAACTTCTACAGCTTTCAAATGATCAACAACTTGTTCAACCTGCTTTGCCCCTGGTATAACGACATCAATGGGTTCCTGCTTTAAAAATACCAAGCCAAAAAAACATGAGCTACTTCGACACCCTTTTCTTCAGCAATGTGACGGACCGGATAAATATTATGGCCTCAGACGGCATTGGTCCTTATACCGATTCGATTTACATATAACTCAGATGTGCCGATTCTAACTTTTGCAGCCATGTCCTTCTCTTCCTACATAAAAGATACATTGATCATACCAAAATTTCAGAATCATTTGAAATTATATGACTGGTATATTGATTCATGATATGTTAGGGCTATAGACCTCTTACAAAGCCCTCGATTATTCAGCAGCCTTTTATTAGCATGCAAATAGCCCAATGCCACGGATGACATTGAGCTTACTTTGCCTAGTAGAATAGATAGCTGATAAGAGGTGGTACAAAGGCTAAAAAAATCAACGTGATAATGACAACTCTTCCATGGTATTTTTTAAGCGAAGCTACTAATAATAGGAGTGCAGATAGTAATAAGAGCGTCGAAAACACTGGCAGAACCCATGGGGACGATGTTAATAAAAAGGAAGATACGAGCCTTTCTCCAATCGCCTCTCCTGTAGTAGGCATATTTAAGATGACAACAACGATAATTAAACTAAGTGATAATATAAAGGAACGAAACCTCACAAACATTGACAGTCCCTCCTTTTCTAATGACAAACACCCATCAAAAATACTTATTATTCATCATATGTCCCCTAACATCGTTCGTGAATTGGTCAATAATTTGATAATTTTCTTTATTTTCAAGTTATATATTGACTTTTTCACTAAATATGCTATTCTTTTCATGAGAAAAGGATCGGATGGACACAGTAACTGACGACAAAGTGGAAATAACCACAAGGGAGCTGCGTTCTCATACTATAGTCGGGTCGTCTGGGCAGGGGTAAGAATGAGCTACATGTTGTTAGCTATTTTTCTTATCTCTTTTTTTATTCCAAAGGAGGAATTGACTGTGGAAAAGCAACTATTAGACGGGCATGTCGTTTCAAAGGAAATTCGTGATGACTTAAAGAATCGCGTATTCAAATTAAAGGAACAAGGCATTACACCTTGCTTGGCAACAATATTAGTTGGGGATAACTCTTCATCTGAGACATACGTAAAGATGAAAGGTAATGCTTGTGAAAAAATTGGAATGAAATCAATTCGTATACACCTCCCTGAACAAACGACAACAGAAGAGCTTTTGGAACAAATTCAACGTTTAAATGATGATACAAATGTACACGGCATATTATTACAGCATCCTGTACCTGAACATATTGACGAAAGGTTAGCTTTCGAGACCATTTCTCTAGAAAAAGATGTAGATGGCGTAACGAGTGCTGGATACGGGCAAACCGCATTAGGTTTTGGGAAATTTCCTTCTTGTACACCTGCCGCTATCATGGAAATGATTCACCACTATCAAATCAAAGTATCAGGGAAATTTGCGGTCGTTGTTGGAAGAAGTCCGATATTAGGAAAGCCTGTTTCAGCAATGCTGTTGAACGAGGATGCAACGGTGACTACTTGCCATTCGTACACAGAAAATTTACCTAGTATTTTAAAGCAAGCAGATATCGTTATTGCGGCCGTGGGCAAACCAAACTTCATTAAGGGAGAATGGTTAAAAGAAGGCGTTATTGTCCTTGATGCCGGATATAACAAAGGTAATGTAGGAGATGTAGATTTTGATTCATGCTACCAAAAAGCAAGTGCAATTACACCTGTTCCTGGTGGCGTTGGTCCTGTTACGATTACGATGTTGCTTAAACAAACCGTGATTGCTGCTGAGGAAAAACTAAATACTATGAATCAAATTGCCTAATTATAAAAGCCGTTGTCATGTTTAAATGTCAACGGCTTGTTTTTTGTATGAAAGTGTACTTAGTGGCGATAGGTTGTGCCTTGAAGTTAGTTGGTCATCCATCTTGCTATAGACGACCTTAACAGGATAATGCTCCCTTTTTAATCGTGCGGACTCCTAATGGTGATGGAGTTGTAAACGGGCCAACTGTTTAATTAGTCGCCACTACTTTGATTTTTGTTGATGGCGAAGTGAATGGGGCTTCGTCATGTGAGTTTTGTATGAAAGTTCAATAGGTGGTGAGTATTTCCTCTCTCTACAGACTGATTTTATCTATGGAGGCCTTTTGCTCATTTAACTCTTTTCCTTCTTTAAAAAAGATAAAATAGATACCTAGCAACATAAAAATGAAACTTAGTATGTAAGGAACAAAGCCGTGAATTGCCCACAAAGTCGCCCATAGATGTTGAAAGGAAATGGTTGCCTCAACATTTGGAATATACATCGCAATCGCAAGGTGAATGAGACCAAACAGTAAAGAGCCCGCTATTAGAAAAATGCCACCGATTCGATCAAAACGCTCCAACTCGCTCACCTTCCGTATCTTTTGATTTTTTAAATATTCATTCTATAATAACATAAAATTCTAATAATTATAAATATCCATGTGAAATAATCATAAACCCCAACAACATCAGCCACAACTAACTAAGTAAAGAGCGTAGGTTTTGTATGAAAGTTACCTTGGGGCGATGGGTTGCGCCTTGAAGTTAGCTCAGCATCAATTTCCATACAAAAAGCCATGGGAAGCTTATTCACTCCCATGACTCCTCGGTATTACCTATGCCCACCACATATCAGATGGTTTTTCTGTAATTAAAATCGATTGCAAGTTTTTAACTGCTCGAGCAAATCCCTCTTCAATCGACATCAGTGGGTCTTCATGTTCAATGCTTACTACATAATCATAACCATAAGTACGTAAGGTACTAATCATGTCAGACCATTCTTGAATACTATGACCACAACCGACTGAACGGAATGTCCACGCACGAGTTTGAACCTCGCCATAAGGCTGCATGTCCACAAGACCGTACATATTGACATTATCTTGATCAATATACGTATCCTTTGCATGGAAATGATGAATCGCTCCCGCCTTA
The DNA here is from genome assembly GCA_001038565.1 of Alkalihalobacillus pseudalcaliphilus. GTDB lineage: Bacteria > Bacillota > Bacilli > Bacillales > Bacillaceae_D > Alkalihalobacillus > Alkalihalobacillus pseudalcaliphilus. The sequence continues at coordinate 317,218 of LFJO01000001.1, read as the reverse complement.
CCTAAGATTTTAATAGCAGCAACAGGATCAATTCCTTGCCACCACATATGACTTGGGTCAAGGTTTGCACCTATTGCATCACATGTCTCTTCCCGTAGCTTCAGCATTGTGTGAGGTGTATGAACCAAAAATCCACCATGAAGCTCTAGGCCAATTTTCACATTGTGATCCTTCGCATATTGACCCCATTTTTTCCAATAAGGAATTAACTTTTGTTCCCACTGCCATTTAAGAACATCACCATATTCATTAGGCCACGGAGTGACAGGCCAGTTTGGATATTTAGCTTCTTCATGATCACCCGGTGTTCCAGAAAAACAATTTACTACAGGTACATTCATTAAGCTTGCTAACTGAATCGATTTGATTAATGCTTCATGGGACTTATCGGCAAAGTTTTTATCAGGCGAAATTGGATTACCGTGACAGCTGAAAGCGCTAATTTCTAGGCCACGCTGATGAACCTTGTCCAAGTATTCTTGCCTTAACGCTTCGTCCTCTAATAAGGCATCCATATCACAATGAGCATTTCCAGGATATCCACCTGTTCCTATTTCAACCGCTTTTAGACCAGCATCACGAACATAATCAAGCATTTCATCGAAATTCTTTTGAGAGAATAATACGGTAAATACGCCTAATTTCATGACAAAACCCTCCTTTTATAATTGAACGACTTTATTCGTTTCACTACTTTCGTAAATCGCATCCATAATACTAGATACTTGCATGGCTTCCTCTGGTTTTACTATTAACTCACTTTGACCAAGACAAGCCTCGACAAAATTAGTTACTTGATTTAAACCTGGATCGTCGACACCCGGCAACCAATTCGCCTGACTGTTGAATAACATACCATGCTTGCTTTGATTGAGTTCAAATGGGAATAAGTCAATTCCACCCGTTTCACCAGAAATACTTACACCCTCAGAATCTTCTTTAATATTGGCTGACCAAGAAGTTTCAAAAAGCATAGTCGCACCATTATCAAACTTAATATAAGCTGTTACATGATCATCGACGTCAAATGTTTCATGATTGAATGTTCCCCATTCATTAACTTGTTCAGGAGTTTTACTTAAGGCATTATACGTTTGGCCAATTACTTGAACAGGTTTCGGGTTCCCAAGCAGCCATAAAGACAAATCGAGAAAATGACAGCCCCAATCAATTAAACTACCGCCACCTTGTAGCTCTTTATTAGTGAATACTCCCCAGCCTGGTACTTTTCTTCTTCTTAAGGCATGTACTCTAGCAACGACAGGCTTCCCAATTTCATTTTCTAAGATTACCTTTTTAGCTGCCGCTGCATCCTTAGTAAACCTGAAGTGATAGCCAACCGAAAGCAAGGCACCACTTTTCTTAGCAGCATCTATCATCGCTTGACACTCTTCGGCATTCATCGCCATTGGTTTTTCACATAAGACATGTTTGCCTGCCTCAAGTGCCTTAATTGCCATCTCAGCATGAAAGCGATTCGGAGTACAAATCGTTACAGCGTCCACAACTTTTAATAGCTCTTGATAATCGGTATAAACATGTTCAATATTAAAAAGCTTAGCCGTATCTTCTGCTGCATTTTGGTTGATATCACAAATCGCTTCAACACTTACAGAATGAGGAATGTTTAAATAAGCAGGGATGTGTCGGTCGCGAGCGATACCACCCGCACCGATAATACCCATTTTTAATTTTTTCATGATTGTTCACCGTAAATTTCTTTAGATTTTCGTAATTTGCTTAGTATCGCTAGAAGCTAAAGCTGATAATACTACTTGTAAGGATTTCATTCCTTCTTCACCAGAAATGACTGGGTCTTTATCATTGATAATGGCATCCGCAAAGTGGTGAACAACACCCGAGCTTGATTGACCACCCGCATCATTTGTTTGAATTCCACCTAATTCATACTTCACGACTTCACCTGTTTTGTACTGGACAATAACAGAGCTTACAGGATCATCCTCTAAACGTACAATCGCATTCTCGGCGTAGATAATCGTTGAATTATCTTCCTTTGAAACATAAGACCAGCTAGCTGCTAATGTACCAATGATGCCACTTTCTGTTTTCAGAACACAAACAGCTGTATCATCCACAGTTGCACCTTCTTTAGCATTCGTCTCTACAAATGCACCTACTTCTACAAATTCCTCTCCCAAAATAAATCGGAGTAAATCTGTTTTATGAACACCTAAATCACCCATCGCTCCAATAAATGCTTCTTCTTTTTTAAAGAACCAGCTTTCACGGCCATCAACACTCCAGCCTTCTGGTCCACCATGACCAAACGCACTTCGGAAGCTATAAATCTTGCCTAGTTCACCACTAGCGATAAGCTGACGTGCTTTTTGGTGAGAGGGTACGAAACGTTGATTGTGAGCAATCATCAGCTTCTTACCTGACTCTTTTGCTGCTTGAACCATCGCTTCTGCCTCTTCTTTAGACGTAGCCATTGGCTTTTCACATAAAACATGCTTGCCTGCTTTTAAAGCATCAATAGACATAGGTGCATGTAAATAGTTTGGTGTACAAACGCTCACTGCTTCCACTTCAAGGTCCTGCAATAAATCTTGATAATCGGTGTAGTATGTCGGAATACCGTGCTCTTGTGCCATTTCCTTTGCTCTTGTTTCATTAATATCACATACAGCGACCAGCTCTATTTCAGGATGAGCCAGATATTCAGGTATATGACGATGTTTAGCAATACTTCCACATCCAATAACAGCTACTTTTAATTGAGTCAAAATGTTCTCCTCCTCAGATCTACAATTACTTAGATTTAATTTCTTCTAGTGGCTTGGCATTACCATAAACAGGGTACTCACGCTTTGTTGGTGCTGCCCACTTCACGCCATTTTTAATGACACGCTGAATGCTTTCATTATAATAAGTCGGATATGTCTCATGTCCAGGGCGGAAGTAAAAAATCTTACCGTTACCTCGGCTATACGTACAACCACTTCTAAATACTTCTCCACCTTCAAACCAGCTCACAAGAACAAGTTCATCAGGAGTAGGAATATCAAAGTGTTCTCCATACATTTCCTCTTTCTCTAGCTCGATATATTCTCCAATTCCTTCTACAATTGGATGGCTTGGGTTAACAACCCAGATGCGCTCTTTTTCATCTGCTTCACGCCATTTTAAATCACACGAAGTCCCCATTAAGGTTTTAAATATTTTTGAGAAATGTCCTGAATGAAGAACGATTAAGCCCATTCCCTCAAGCACACGCTTTTTCACTTTCTCGACAACCTCATCTTTCACTTCTTCATGTGCCATATGTCCCCACCAAATTAGAACATCCGTTGACTCTAATACTTCGTCTGTTAAGCCATGCTCTGGCTCATCTAATGTTGCCGTTTTCACTTCAAAATCATCTTGTAAGAAGCTAGCAATCGTGTGGTGTATCCCATCAGGATAAACTTCCTTTACCGCATCATGTTGTTTTTCATGTCTAAATTCATTCCAAATTGTTACGTTTACCATTTTTATCTCTCCTATTTAACTCCTATTTTTTTCAAATAATCCATACTAATTTTGATGCTTTCTAACGGGTCTATTTTACTCTCATCTTGCTCAACAACCCACCATTTCACACCAATCTCCTCACCAACTTGTAAGACAGATTTAATATCAACTCCACCTGTCCCAAGCTCTGCAAAAAATTGTTCTTCGTCTACGGTCATATCTTTTAAGTGAACGAGAGAAACTCTATCTTGATAACGTTGCAACCAATCAACAGGACGTTCACCTGCTTTTGTTATCCAGTATATATCAAATTCCGCCTCCACACCTGTTTCTTCTAAAATAGCCTGTAAGGCATAACGGCCATCAGCGATTTTTTCAAACTCAAAGTCATGATTATGATAACAAAGCGTCATGCCTTCTCTTTCACAAACTTGCTTCACTTCTTTTAATAACAAAATAAGCTGCTGATAGCCTTCTTCACTACGTTCTTCAGGCATCAGGAAAGGGACAATAAGATGTGTGCATCCAAGTAATTTATGCTCAGCAATAACTTGTTCAAGTTCATTTTTGAAACGCTCTAACGGTATATGGCTTGAGGAAACTTGCAAATTTAACTCATCTAAAATCGATTTCACTTCCTCTACGGTTAACCCACTATATCCAGCAAGCTCCACCCCATCAAATCCTAAACGAGCTACTTCTTCCAAAACACCCTTAAAATCATTCTCCAATTGATTACGTAATGTATACAATTGTATTGATATCGGGATATTCATTTTCCATACCTCCTTATCATTAAGCTTTTCATTTAATCGCTTACATTCATTTTAAATCCTTTTTTCACTACTGTTTTTATCCTACGTGATCTAGCTAATTTTAAAAATAGATAATATAATGGAAACATGCACTATTTTGCTATTAATTCATAGAGGTGTAAAAGTAATGGAAGATACACATATTCGTTTTTGCGGCTTTTCCTATCATACAAAAGGCTATCATTCTCAAGACACCGCTCCTCTCACACGTTATTTATTTCGACTTCAAACGGAAGGCACGAGTAAAATAACATTAAATGGAGAAGTTCTCTTATTCAAAAAAGGCGATTTGTTACTAGCACAACCAGGTGATACATATGAGCTAAAAATTGAGGAAAATCAAGATAGCGGTGATTATCATTTATCTGTTGATGGTGATTGGATCGAGAATTGGTGGCAAGGTTCATTCAAACCTACTGTATCAAATATATATTTAGACGAACGAATTTTAGCATTATGGCGGCATCTTACTTTAGAAAAAAGACGGCCATTAACTGAAGAGAATAAAGAGCTTTCGATCCACCTAGTGAAAGCATTATGCCTCACTTTGGAGCGCGCTGTTAATGAAAATGAAGCGAGCTTAAACCGACCTTTTTCGGTAACAAGGATGCTTAGATTTATCGAAGAACATGCAACAATTGGGTTCAAAGTCGAAGAGGTAGCTACGGAGACAGGATTAAGTGTTTCTCGTGCTGTTCACCTTTTTAAAGAAACGACCGGAAAAACGATGATTGAATACGCACAAGAGATTCGATTATCAGCTGCTGTTGATCAAATGAAATACACGTCGATGACTTTGGAAAGCATTGCTGAAAAGTGCGGCTTCAGCTCCTACCCTTATTTTCATCGTGTTTTTAAACGGAAGTATGGCATCGCACCCGGTGAATACCGCGAACACTAAAGAGACCAAGCAGCCTAAGGGTTGCTTGGTCTCTTTTTTATGAAAGTTGGTGCGAACATGGTGCGTTGCTCGTCGCTACCGGAAATTATGCTCCGCGTCCTGCGGGGTGGCGCTGAGCTAATTGGCACAGCCAGTGGATCTCAGCCCGCCATGAAGGCTTTATATAAAATGATTGCTGTTCTCGGACTTTCTACCTCTTTTTCCGACCAGCAACCCCGCGATTACGCTTTTGCTCGGACTTTCTACCTCTTTTTCCGACCAGCAACCCCGTGGTTCGGCGTTTGCTCGGGCTTCTTTCTTCTTCCCTTTTGTGTTTTCGTTACTTTAAATAAAGTTATTGTACTTTTAAGATTAGATCCTCTTTCTTTATCCAGTTGATCTGACGTAAGAATCTGTATATTAGTATAGTTATACAAGCTGGTAAAAGGATGCCTACACCTATATAAACTAAAAATGGGTAGTACCCTTGATTAGCTAACAGATTTAAGGGTGCTATAAGTGAATTTAGTCCAAGACCAGCAATTTCATATGGTGCTTCTAAATGAAAAAGGAGTGTAGCTATCGGTGCACATATCATTGCCGATATAAAAGGCGGTATTAATACTCTTGGATTTTTCACCACGTTTGGAAACTGCACTTTCGGGGTTAAGAGGCCCTGAGCAATATTTGCTCCCCAATCATTTTGCTTAAATGACATGACGGTAAAACCAACAAACTGAACCGTACACCCAATTAATGCCGCTGCACTTGAGATGGGGTCGAGCTGTAAGGCTAATGCAATAGCAGCGGATGATGCAGGCGACATTAAGAAAATACTCCAAACGAGTGCAATAACAACCGGTCCGATTAATGGTGAGCCCTCTACCGAAGAAGCAATATAAGCACTAATCATTTCCAATAACGGCGTCGTGACTAACGCTAACAAATAACCAGTAACACCACCGATACTGATCGCACAAAATGGAATGGCTAACATATCAAGCTTTGTTTTCCCTTGAACTCTCTTCCCAACCCAGATAGCTATAAGAGCAGCTAGAACAGCACTTAATGGTTGCCCGGTAACTAGAACAGCTCCCACATCTGTAAACTGTAAAGCATTTCCTCCAACCGTACTTGCCGCCATCGCACTAAAAATGACGAGCGTATTGCCTCCTAATTGATAAGCAATTCCTGCCCCAAATGCTGGAGCTAACATTAGCTGTGCTGTTTTACCAATTGTTACAAGTGCTTCAATACTTGTAAAGATACCAATTGATTCAATAAGCAAACCTATTCCTAGTGTCACTAATACGGCATTAGCCAGACCTGCCGATGCCTTATACATTCGATCGATTAAATATTGCTTTGTACTTTGTTTCATCTCTTCCACCTTTTCTGTCAGTACTTGCTGTTTAATAAGGAAGAGCGTAACGTTGTTTAACTACTCTATCCAAGCCTTTTTATCACACATCACTAAAACGCTGTAAATGAATAAAGTGTTTACATGTAGAAAAAAGGCTTATCGCCCTTTTAATCTCGCAAACTCTTATTAAATTCCTATTATAANAAATTCCTATTATAATATAATTATATTCAGAAAAAGTCAATATTTCTATCAATTTAAAACAAAAGAGAGCCAGTTAACTATACTTTGTATACTGGATACTGACTTTCTAGCAATCTCGTTTTTTACCCTGTACAACTATCACCGCAATAATCACCAAAATCATGCCCGTATATTGCCACAGATTTAAACGCTCTGAGAATAATAGAAAACTCATAAAAGCCGCTACCACAGGTTCAACAGTTGCAATAATGGATGCTTTACTAGATTCTACATATTGTAGTCCCTTCGTATAAAGAATAAAAGCAAGCATCGTCGAGAAAAAACCGATTCCTAATACAAGTAACCAAACATAGCCTTGCCGAAATTCATCTGTCATTTCCCATATCCCACTAAAAGGAATAATAGCCATAGCCGCAAAAACAAAGGTATAGAAGGTAACTGTTAAAGGTGAGTATTTGGCTAGAGCAAATTTACCGAAAATACTATACATGGCATAAAAGAATCCAGACCCTATGCCTAGTAATATGCCATAAAATGATACCGCTGCTCCGCTACTAGGAAATATACCGATAACAAGGGAGCAACCTAGTAAGGTCATAAATAAGGCTAGTAGTTTTCGCGTTGTTAGTTTTTCTTTGAAAAGAACTCTTGAAAAGAGCGTCACAAAGGCCGGTGCCGTATATAATAAAATCGTTGCGATGGAGATCGATGTCACTTGCATCGCATAAAATAAGCAAAGGTTAAACAGAACAATACTAATAACACCCGTACCAATAAAATAATGACTATCTCGCATTTTGATACGCAATGCTGGACGGTGCTTCGAAAAAAGGGATAAGTAGATAAGCATAAAAAACATAGCCGTCCCGGTTCGAATAGCTACGACCTGGACGGGTGTAAAGCCTGCATCATATAAATGGTGGACAAATACACCGATTAGTCCCCACAGCGCCGCTCCTACTGCGATCGATAAATAAGCTAATCGTTTATCCATCTATTTTTTCTAGTTGCTCGAGATATTTGCTTAGATAGCTTTTCACCGATTTTTCCCTTTTAATCGTGTTAAAAGAGCCTTTTGTCATACCTGCTGAGCTTAGTGCCAGCTTAGGACTCATCCCACAGATGACCATTTCTGTTCCTACTAGATTAAGTACTTCTTTAAGTCGAATTAATTCTTCCAATACTAGTTCATTATAGAAATCTAAGCCAGATAAATCGATAATTAGTGTTTCTATTTGAAGATGTATGACTGACTCTGTGATCGTTGCCATCAATTTATTAAATCGCTCTTGGTTCGTTTCCCCCACTAATGGTAATACGGCAATATCTCTAAATAACGGGACGATAGGGTTGGAAATTGATTCTATTAACTGAACGGAGTCCATATATTTTTGTTCCGTTTTCTTTTGTTCCGTTATATCTTTTTGCATTCCAATAAAGAAAAATCGCTTTTCTTTTTCAAAATAAACGGGATCTATCGTTAATTGGTTCCAAAATGGGGTGCCGTCTTTTTTATAGTTTAAGATTTCAGCAGAAAAAGAGGTCTGATTAGTAATAGCATCTTTGATTTTCTTCACAGTTTGAAGATCTGTATCAGGACCTTGCATGAATCGACAATTTCTACCTATTACTTCTTGACGTTGATAACCTGTCATGAGCGAAAAACCTTTACTCATATAAACAATTGGGTTATCTGCTTTAGCAGGATCGGTAATAACAATAGCTGTTTTCGCATAATCTATAATTTTCTTAAGTAAATCAGCATCATCTAAATGAATCATAGGTACCTCCTCATTAGTTCTGGTTTGTATGAAAGTGCGAACATAGAGCGTTACTCGCCGTTACCAAAAATCATGCTGCCCTTCCTGTGGGGTGGCACTAAACTAACTGGCTTCGCCAGTGGATTTCAGCCCGCCACTACGTCCCACGGGAATCTCCGCATTTTTGTCCGCTGGGTTACTGCTCATTCTCAAGTCCAAAAAACATTCTTACAACAAATATTAAAAAGAATAAGAAAAAGAACAAAGTGAATGAAAAGTCACCAGATAAAGCTAAACCCAACTTTACTCTTTGTTGGTGGCGAAGTGAATCCGCTTCGCCAGGTGGGTTTTATATGAAAGTTGTTTGTGGACGATAGGTTGTGCCTTGTAGTTAACAGACCTTAGTTCTGTGGCTACATCTTGTTGTCGTTTTCGGGTGGCTTGTCCGCTTTGGTAACTGGACTGTGATGCCTTTTATTATTGGTTATAAGCCTTCTTCTTATTAATCAATCCTCATTTATTGTATAATAAATTTGGATTTATTACATAAAAGGAGTGTTTTGTATTAATACAAAAATCGTTTTCTTAGATGTTGACGGAACAATTTTATTAGAAAATGGAACCGTTCCTCCATCTACAGTACAAGCATGTCAACAAGCAAGAAAAAATGGGCACCTCGTCTTCTTATGTACAGGTCGTTCAAAAGCTGCTTTGTATGCCAATATTCTGGATATTGGTTTTGATGGCATCATCGGAGGTGCTGGGGTCTTTGCAGAAGTTAATAACGAACTCCTTTTTAGAAAGACTTTAACCGCCGTGGAAATCAAAGAACTGGTTGATTATTTCACATCAAGAGATATTGAATTTATGCTTGAGTCCAATGATGGTATGTATGGAACTGAATCCTTAAAGCAACATTATCTATCCATTATAAAGGAAGATATTCAAAATAACGAGTTTACCGACGAAAAAGAACATCCGATTTATCAGCTTATGCAAATTACTAGTTTTGTTCCTGTTGAACAATTACATCGGCATGATATTAATAAAATTTGTTTTATGGGGCATCCGACAATTCCTTACAAAGAGATTGCCCCTTTATTTGAGAAAAAATTAACCGTAGTTCCAACTAGCTTTCATAAATTTGGGGCTGAGGGAGGTGAAATTTCGGGAATTGGCATTCACAAAGCAGCAGGAATTGAAGCTGTGCTCAAGCATCTTCAATTACCGCGAGAACAAACGCTTGCCATTGGTGATGGAATCAACGATTTGGAAATGCTCCAGTTTTGCGAGATAGGTATTGCTATGGGAAATGCCAAAGAAGAACTAAAAGCGGTTGCTGATGAAGTAACGGCAGCAATTGATGAAGATGGTGTTTACCTTAGCTTCCAAAAACACGGTCTGATTTAAAAGAAGCAAAACATTTGCGACCTTTTTTGTCCTTTGCTAAAGTAAAAAAAAGTGAGAAGGGTGATCTTTTATGAGTACAGCTTATGAGTCTTTATTTGAACCTTATACATTACCAAATGGAGTTGAATTGAAAAATCGGCTTGCCTTAGCACCTATGACCCATTACTCTTCCAATGATGATGGAACTATTTCAGACGAAGAATTGGTTTATATAAAAGAACGATCCAAAGACCTCAGTATAGTCATCACAGCTTGTGCAAATGTCATACCTAATGGTAAAGCTTTTGTTGGGCAACCTGGGATTTTCAGTGATGACTTATTACCGGGTTTAACGAAATGGGCAAAAACGATTCAAGCAGAAGGCGCGAAAGCCATTGTACAAATTCATCATGGTGGCAGACAATGCCCTCCCGAATTAGTACCGAATGGCGACGTGCTCTGTGCATCCGATTTTTATGAGAATGGAACTAAAATCGCTCGTGAATTAACGAGTATTGAAATAGATGAGATTATTACTGCATTCGGGGAAGCTACAAGACGTGCGATCGAAGCTGGTTTTGATGGCATAGAAATCCACGGGGCGAATACGTATCTCATCCAACAATTTTACTCTCCTTTTACAAATAGCCGAACAGACAAATGGGGAGGCTCACGTGAAAACAGGATGAGATTTCCACTTGCTGTATTAAAAGCGTGTCAAGAGGCCATCAAAAAATATGCGAATCGCCCATTTATCTTAGGTTATCGCTTCTCTCCAGAAGAACCCTCCACTCCAGGGTTAACAATGGCTGATACATTCTACCTCGTGGATGTATTAGCTGAGTGTGGTCTCGATTATTTACACGTATCTTTAGGTGATGTTCAATCCTATCCACATCGCGATGCGGATACAACAAAAACACGAATTGAACTAATCAATGAGCATATTAATGGAAGAGTCCCTTTTATGGTAGTCGGTCAAATTAATACCCCAGATCAAGCAATCAAAGTACGTGAGCAGGGAATGCCTCTTTTAGCATTAGGACGCGAACTACTTATTGAACCAAGATGGGCTGATAAAGTTCAAAATGGCCAGTCTGATTCGATTGAATATGCTTTAAAAGTAGCTGAAAAAGATAAGTATCTGTTACCAAACAATCTCTGGAATATCATCATGAAACGAGAAGGCTGGGTACCTGTCGAGAAATAAACACCTATCCATCGCTATTAATAAAAGAAACGTGGCGGTTCAACATAGACCATCACGTTTCTTTTTTTATGCTTGTAACTGATTCACTATGTATACGGTAAAAACAGCTAAGGAGGAATGACCGTGGACCATATAGACCCACTTAAAATCGTTATTGGGGCAGGTTCATACAACAATAACCCTGACGCCATCAAACGACCTTACATGAGCACAAACCGTTAATCAAATATCGCCCTTTTATCTTCTGAATGGTAAAAAGCAAATAATGACGCTATTTGTTCTTCCGTATTTCTATTGGTTGATAAACGAGGTAGACGATCCTTTGGAAAAAATTGAGCTTGTGTCGTTTCTAAACGATCCGCCTCTACTTTCTCTATCACTTCACATTGAATGAACACTTTATAATAATGAAAAGGTTGGGGTGGGTGGGCATGCTTATTCATATCAATTAAGGCCATTAAATTACGTGCCTCGGTCTTATACCCGGCCTCCTCCTCAATTTCCTTCACAATATTTTCAGCCGCTGAAAGTCCCACATCACAAAAGCCACCAGGAAGGGACCAGTTTCCATCAGACTTTTCCTGAACCAACAATATTTGCTGATCCTGAAATACAGCTCCTCTCACATCGACTTTGGGTGTTTGATAACCTTTTTCCTTCGAAAATAATGCGATCGTTTCGTTGACATCTAAATCGCTATAAGAAGCGATAATCTCTGCACTAATTTGTTCAAGCTCCTTATATCTTTCTATATCAAAGGCATCCTTTGAAAAAGTTAACCCACTTTTGGACAAGGCTTGAATTCGCCTTGCCCACTCTAACCACTTCACATCCAAAATTGATCACATTCCTTCTATCTCTTATTAAAATATCCAATGCTTGTTGCAATAAAGAATTGGGCACCATAATAGGTCGTCATAATCCAAACATGGGAATAGGAAATGGACTCCACAAACATATTCCAAGCTAGAAAACTATCGGAGATAATAAATAAAATTGCACCTATCATTGCATATTTATCGTTCGTCCACACAGCCGTAATCCCCATAAATCCTATTACGAGAATATACAAGATAACAGGAATAACCAGAGCTGTTTCCCCCGAATCAACCATCGCCGAAATAAGTAAATAACCCATGATTGTCATATAAATAAGAAATGGAAAGCTGACGATCCCACTTTTTCTCTTGTTCACACTTATTTTTAAAAATGCATACAGATAAAAGATATGTCCTGTTAAAAAGACAATAAGTCCCCCTAAAAAGGAGTAAACAATAACACCATCTGCAATCATACAGACGATCAAACCAAGAACAATCGCCAAATACTTCCTGACTTTGCGGTAATAAAACAAGCTATAGAAAATAATTAGTAGCATCGGTGTAAGCTTAAAAATGACCGTTGCAAGTGATTGGCCAGCGTCAAAATAAAAAATATAATAGATTGATGAAACAAGTATCAGTAATGTTGTAAACGCTTTCATAATTAACCTCCCCACTAACGGTTCAAAAATCTTAAAAGAACTTCATTAAATAACTTTGGCTCATCCACATAAGCAAGATGACCAGCAAATGGGAGTGCAGCTACTTCTACTTCAGGGTATTTTTCTCTATAATGGACGAGTCCCTGTAGTTCTGAGAGTTGTTTGGCACCTGCTATAACTAACGTTGGTATGTGCTTGGCAAAGGATAAGTCAGCTGTTATTTCAAAAGGATACCCATCCTCTTCTAATGATAAAGTCATAAATTTAGGTGCTATTTTTTGAAAAAATTGATCCATACCTGCGTGACCTAATAAGGCTTCTCTTTGTTTCCTAACAGCTTGTTCATTCTTTTCCCATTCTTCGGACTTGACTGGATGAATGCCACTTATACACAAAGTCTTAACAAATTGTGGATAAGTTTTGACGAACTGAATGGCTAAGAACGCCCCTGCAGAACTAGCAACTAGATTCACTTTTTTCCAATGATAATGTTTCAAAGTCTCCAATAAGTCTTCCATCGCTAGCTGTATTAATTCATGGATAGAATCATAATCACGTTCGGACTCTCCATTTCCTGGTAAATCGGTCATAATGACTTGAAAAAAATTTGTGAAAAATTCTTTTTGTTGTAAAAAGTCCGATTGCCCCGTCTCACCACCATCATGTAAAAATAATAGAGGCTCGCCTGTTCCAAATGTTTGAACATGTAATAACATCCGCACACCCTCCCTTTTAAAGAATATTCAATCTTTTATACTCAAATCGTACCATTAATTAACGAGTACGACTACTATTTGTGAATAGTGTCTTCACTCATGCAAAAAAGCCGAGTTAACGGCTTTTTATTAGCTATAATACTGATTTTGTTTATCTTTTTTTGGCCAAACTTTAACCTCGATATGTTCATAAAATTCTAGACATGTATTCACTAATTTCGAGCGCGGAACCCACTTATACATCACATAAGCAAAAATAATCGCTACGGCTGCACCGACCAAAATATCAAATGGATAATGAACACCAACTGCCATACGAGATAACCCAACTAATATCGCTAATATAAGCCAAGCAATATTTCTTTTATTAAAGAGCCAGAAGGTAACGCAGAATGCAAAAAATAGAATGGTATGGTCACTCGGAAACGAGTTATCAATATTTTTAAAGACAAGTTGGTTAACATGCTCTAGCTCGTAAAAGGGTTGATAGTTATGATGCAATAATCCTATTAAATTCCCGCTAATCCAGGCTAAAATAAAAGCAAATCCACCGGCTAATACTTTATAACGATTTTGTTTGTTTCTAGTAAACCAGAAAAATAAAACCATTAATGCTAAGAAGATAACAGTATACTCAGCAATAATGATAAATGGCATATTTAAAAACGGGTAATCAAAACCAAGATCATTGATTCCCCTAAACAAGCTTTCATTGATGTCTCTCATATATAAATCTCCAATTCCTATGTTATGAAACTCTTTGGGCAAGTGAGTTTATTTTAACATAGGCTTTACATGGATTTAACAATTCCTTAACTTTTACATGCTTTCTCAAAAAGAAGTTGAGCTGGCATATTGTTTTATATTTTAAAGTTAGGGCGAACATAGAGCGTTGCTCGTCGCTACAGACATGCTCGTTCCGCGTCCTGCGGGGTGGTGCTGAGCTAATCTGGGCTGCCAGCGGACCTCAAGCTTTCGAAACTATTGGGATAATTTGTCTTTGATTTGTTTAATGTGGTGGGCGTCATGTTTGACGAATATCTTTGTGAAGCTTTCGGCTGAAAAGGCACGTTTACCTTCTCCTATGTGAAAGCGAGCGGACGGTTCTATTTTAGTTAAAGCGTTGACAAGCTCTTCTCTCGTTGCCATAAACATTTCAATTAATTCGTAACTAGATTTATTTTCTACGGATCGTAATGTTTTTTCATTAAATGAATCGTGGTCCGGAAACACTGATAAGCTCGCTTGGTTTTCCATGTTGGGAACCATAGTATCTAAATTGAACTGATCCCAGCCATAAAGGTGGGCGACAATTTCTCGAATTGACCATTTCCCTTCTTTAATAGGTGCCTCTAATCTTTCGGCTTGTTCTTCTTTAAGAGGGAGCACTTCTGTTATCATTTCTTTAAAGTGTTTGAACGTCTTATTCATACATTTCTCCTCTTTAGTCATTTACTATTATCTTACCATTCTACCCACAACAAATACAAGAACAAATGTTCCTATTGTTGTTTTATGTCCTTGACTACCTTTGCAGGATTTCCCGCTACTACTACATGATCTGGTACATCCTTGGTTACAACAGCTCCTGAAGCAACAACAACATGATCGCCAATTGTAACGCCTGGATTAATCGTTGCATGACCACCAATCCACACTTTATTGCCTATTTTCACAGGCTTCCCAAATTCAAGTCCGGATGCCCGCTCAATCGGATCTAACGGATGCGTGGCGGTGTAAATGTGAACACCAGGCCCAAGTAGGCAATCATCGCCGATAACAATTTCACAAACATCAAGGAATACACATTCAAAGTTGGCATAAAAGTTTTCACCAACATGTAGATTAAATCCATAATCAACGCGAAGGTTTGGCTCAATATTAATTTGGTTTTTAAAAGAACCTAACAGTGTATGTAAAATGTCTCGACGTTCCTGTTCTTCTGTTTCTCTCGTATCATTATAATACCTAGCTAATTTACGTGCTTTTAAACGCTCATGTGTTAATTCTTGATCCAAGGCATTATACAACTCTCCAGCAATCATTTTTTCCTTTTCTGTTTTCATCATCTCATCACCTTTTTATTAACTTTCATCTAACCTTTTCGAATAGATTGGTAATTGTTTAAAACCCAACCCTTGATAAATAGGTTCTGCTGATTCACTCGACCAAAGCCTAGAGCTTTGACAACCATTTGCTTGATGCCACTCTAACACTTCTTTAACTAATTGTCTCGCTAGCCCTCTTCCCCGATAGTCAGGTTTTGTATAGACGCTGACAACCCAACCTGCTAGCGATGGCTTGGATGCCAAGGGGTACAGATACTCACTCCAAAGGACACCCCCTGCACAGGCAACGATCTCTCCATACTCATTTAAGGCGACTCGAAATAGTAACTGCTCTGAACGATATAATTCAACAAAACGTTCATAAACAGCTTGTTTGCGTGATTCGTCTGGATCATCTCTATTCGCAGCTCTATTCATTTCAATAATCATATCCAACCAAAAATCACTCAAAGTTGTCAATTCCTCAAACACGGCTTCTCTCGTTGTTAACATTCATGGCCTCCTAAGATAAATGACTCTAGTTCATTATATCTGAAATATCTGATTATATCTCATTTTGGGTTGGAGAATTTTGATGTTCTTAATGAAAGTCGATTAGCCACCTCTTCATGGTTTAGACCGCTTCCATATCTTTTAATACGTCAAAATAGGCTCAAGTATGGCTTCTTTAAAGAACACAACTAACTCGAATCAAAAACCACACCGCGGTTGGTGTGGTTTTTGATTCATAATGGAATTAATTGTGATTGTTTTTGTATACATTGGTATAATTAGGTTTATTCAGATAAGGTTTTTATCTATTTGGTCACTATTTAATGCTTGTTCTATTAATGCTATCTCATCCATTAAGGAGGAAATTAATCCCTCGTCAGCTGTTTGCTGAACCATTCTTTCTAACATGAGCTTATCCCTTACAAGAAGAAATACTTCCTCATGACCTAGCATATTCAACTCTCCTTAACTTGCATGCTTACATTAAAAAGCATCCCCCATCCTTACTTCTTTTAAACATAGATGAGAAAATAATGAAGCACTTCTTAGAGCTGTTAGAGAATTTTATGGTCGCCACCATGATTGGACGATCTCTATCGCTTGTTGAAAGGAATATCCCTGCCCTAATAAATAACCGATAGCAACCGCTTCTGTTAATGCATGCTCATAACCTACGACCTGAACATCTTCAAAACCATATAAAATAGCAGGATAAACGGCAGATAATGTTCTTTGAGCCTCGACTGTATTCTGAAAATGATTGGGCGAAAACCAATTCACCGATTGTACGGGTGTATAAGGAGCCATAACCTGTCTATTATCGGTTCGATACTGTTTCATTCACTCACCCTCTTCATATCTTGTTTCTAGATACTTATGAGCTAATTCACTAAAACAATACTCTTTTCTAACACAAAAAAACCGCTATATAGCACAAAAGGCTATTCAAAGCGGGTTGTCTATTTTCCAAATTATGTAATTTGTTTTAGGCACTTGTACATTAAATAGCTTAACAAATTTTTAAATATAAGTCTATATTTTTTTTGACATATTGTAGACAATAGAGAGAGCTAAAAAAGGAGGATTTGAGATGGAATTAAGAACCGAGGAACAAATATTAGAACAAAAACTACGTATCATTAGAAAGCAGTATGACGAACTTTGTCAGATAGAGCCTTACCATGGAGATGATTTTAGTTTACAGGTTATTGATGCAAGTAGAGAAAGGCAGCTTGAGGCAATCAAGCGTGCTTACAATGATCCTTACTTTGGACGTTTAGACTTTAAAGCATTTGATGAAGAGCAACTGAAATCTTATTATATTGGCAAAACAGGAGTAACAAATGAAGAAAATAGTCAACTTGTGATTATTGACTGGCGTGCCCCTGTATCTAGTTTATTTTACGCTTTTTCCGGAAGTGAGGATGATGTCTATTATGATTCTCCAGATGGTTTTATTGATGGCGAGATTCATTTAAAGCGTAATATCGTCGTTCGTAATCAAAAGGTGCAACGTGTCGTAGATAACTATTTGAAAGGGCAAGCGGAAATTAGTGGAGGAGATGCGTTTCTACTCCATAAACTTGGGGAGCAAAAAGATAATCGTTTACGTGACATTGTTTCAACTATTCAAGGAGAACAAAACGAAATCATTCGTCATCGTCAAAGTGATGCTGTTATCATTCAAGGAGTTGCCGGAAGTGGAAAAACAACAGTAGCTCTTCATCGCCTTGCTTATTTACTTTATGAATATCGCGAAAAGATTCGTGCCGAGAAAATGATCATCTTTGCCCCAAATACGGTTTTCCTAGACTACATCTCAAGTGTACTTCCTGAGCTCGGTGTTGGTGACATTCAACAAACTACTTTTTCGACATGGGCGTTAAATACCTTAGACGATGACAGATTAAAATTGCAATCTATGAACAAACGACGGCGTGATTATTTTGAGGGAACGACCAAGCAACAAAATCATCGTTCAAGCAAAATTGATTTAGATTTTAAAAAGAAGGTTGAAGCAAAAGTCCAGCAATTCGCCATGGATTGGATTCCAGAAGAAGACTTTGAACCTTGGCCGGGTGTTATATTTTCTCATCAAACGTTATTACAATGGTTTGAACATGACTTTAAAGATAGCCCTGCTATGACAAAGTACGAGCGGACAAGAGCTCGTTTGAAAAGGTGGATCGAAATAGAAGTAAAACGTTTTGATGATAAAAAAGAACAACAAACAGCAAAGAAACAAGCGAACACACTCCTTCGTCATTATTTACGTAAATGGAAAAACAGAAAACCGTACGATCTGTATATCCAAATTTTAAAAGACACGCATGTTGCCGTTGCAGATACAAACCATCCTTTCACACTTGAATTCGAGGACTTAGCACCCTTACTTCACATTCAACAGCTTTGGTATGGACTTGAAAAAGATAAACGTTTCGACCACGTTGTTATTGACGAAGCTCAGGATTTCTCACCATACCAGCTTTCTGTTTTAAAAGAACGGACAAGAGGACAGAGCTTTACAATCTTAGGCGATCTTTCCCAAGGGATTCATAGCCAAGAAGGGATTTCAGATTGGCAAACATTTGTTGATATATTAGACTCACAAAAAACAGCTTATTTTGAGATGGAAAAAAGCTACCGTTCCACTTATGAAATCATTGAATTCTCCAATAAAATTCTTAAAAGCCTAGAAAAGCCTGCTCTATTAGCCAAGCCTGTTTTTCGTAGTGGTGAAGACGTGCATATACAAAAAGTGAACGAGTCAGAGGAACTCATTCAAATTATCGACTGGATTCAAACGATGCAAACAAAAGAGATGAATACGATCACACTCATTACGAGAAACGAAGCCGATACGAAATTTTATTATGAGAAACTTAACCAAACGATCCCTGATTTATCACTTGTTTCCTATGAAGATCAAACATATCATGGCGGTATCTCCATCCTCCCTGTATATGTTGCAAAAGGATTAGAGTTCGACGCCGTATTAATTTTAGGTGCAGATGAAGAGAACTACCCACACGAAACTTTAGCGACAAAACTTTTATATGTAGCTTGTACGCGTGCTTTACATCATCTTCGTTTATTTTACAAGCAAACCGTTACACCACTTTTATCAAATTAATATCCAAACCAGCTACCCCACTCTAGGTAGCTGGTTTGTTCGTTTTTTATCATAGATACGTGAATACCTCTTTATTGTTTTCAATGCGGAGTATTTATATTTACACAGCATTGATTGCTCTTTTTATAGACCCATTGCTGCGTATTTCCATTTGCTCCGCATTGAATCTTCTTCTCATTATCAAAAATTATTAAAATCTGATTTTTCCAACTTCATTTACGTAATTGACAAATATTAGCCACTTTCCTTATAGTAATGATAGAGCTAACGACTAATGGTGGAGGTTAAAATGGAGGACGTCTATAAAGAACTGCAAAAACTTGGCTTTTCAAAGTATGAATGTAAGGCCTACATAAGCTTGTTACGTCATTCTCCTGTTACGGGTTACGAAATAAGTAAACGTTCAGGTGTTCCTCGTTCGATGATTTACGAGGTCGTTGGTAAGCTCGTAGATAAAGGGGCTGTTTATACGGTTCCATCGGATCCTGTTACATACGCACCATTACCTGCCAAAGAATTACTTACTAGGATGCGTGTAAATTTTCAAGAGTCTTTTGATTACCTAGAACAACAGCTTGGTTCACTGGAAATTGAACAAGAGGTTGATGTCATTCATCGTATTAGCTCAGATGATAATGTCTTAGCGGAGATGATTGATTTAATCAACAAAGCAGAGGATGAATTATGGTTATCCCTATGGAGTCCTCAAGTAACGCCAATCCTTGAAGATGTTGAGAGACGTCTTAATGATGGGTTGGATGTGTATTCACTCATTTTCGGTGCACCTCAAACTGAATTAGGTGTAACGATTCACCATGATTATATGGAGCCTGAAATTGCCGAAGAACGAGTAAGTGGACATTTAACCATTGTTGTACGCGATCAAAAAGAGGTTGTCATTGCTAACTTTGTACCAGATACAAGCGCTTGGGCAATTAAATCAACGGACCCAGCCCTGATCTTAGTGGCATTAGAATATATTCGACATGATATGATGTACTCGAAATTAACCCAAGAAGTTGGCCCTGAAAGAGCCGCTTCCCTTTGGAAAGAGAACAAAGATCTTTATCGTGTTGTTACCGGTAAACGGTTCATGTAAGGATGAACCGTATTTTCTTACAAAAAAACTTAGACGTTATAAGACTAACTACTTTAATACAGTGAAGCATGTATAATTATGTACTAAAACAGATTAAGACGTAAAGGGGAATGAATCATGGGGATGGCTAATGCACACATCAAGGAAATAATAAATAACGATATTGAAATGAATGCCTTGAATGGTGCAAAGGCTAGTATCCCAACTGTAATGGGTTATACAAGCGTTGGTATTGCAGCCGGACTCGTTGGCGTCGCTTCTAACTTAAGTCCCTTAGAGATTACACTGTTTGCGATATTTATGTATGGTGGTGCATCGCAATTCATTATTTATGGCTTGTTGGCAGCAGCAACTCCACTTGCTGCGATTGTGTTTACGACCTTTATCGTAAATCTACGTCACTTTTTGCTTTGCTTATCATTGGCACCACACTTCAAAGATTTTTCTATGAAAAAAAACATCCTTATCGGTGCCTTTGTTACAGATGAAAGCTTTGGAGTAGCCGCTAATCAACGGGCAAGAGGTTATAAACTCACACCAAACTGGATGTACGGGCTGAATTTCAGTGCTTATGCAACTTGGGTTTTAGCATGTCTCACAGGTTCTGTCTTAGCCAAGTGGATTGCCAACCCAGAAGCACTAGGACTTGATTACGCTTTAACAGCGATGTTTATCGCTTTACTTATCTTACAGCTTCAATCGGTTGCATCTGACAAATTAAAGCATCATCTCTCACTAGTTATTTATATGATTATTGCGATGCTCATCTTGATGACGATGATGCCTTCACATATCGCATTAATTGTTGCAACAATTATCGTGGCAACGATAGGGGTGGTGACAGAAAAATGACGCTAAGTACATCGATTCTTTTACTAATCATTGGCTGTGCACTCGTTACGTTAATCCCAAGAATTTTACCTTTTATTTTCATAAAAAAATTACAGCTGCCAGAGCCTTTTCTTAAATGGTTATCGTTTATCCCTGTCTGTATTTTAACAGCACTCGTTATTCAAAGTGTTATTCATGTCGATGACACGGGCTTTGTGATGGACCAAACTGTCATGATCGTACTCATCCCAACTATAGCCGTTGCGATATTCTCTAAAAGTTTGTCGATAACGGTCATTACCGGAGTTGCGTTAATGGCTGTCACTCGGATGTTTTTCTCGTAAAAAATCACCGCACTTTTTCGTGTGGTGATTTTTTACGTAAAGTCGGTCGCTATCTATTTATATTGAACGATCTATTTCCTTTAATTCTAAATGAAATTGCCCGACTTCACCCTCTTTGTACAGGTTAGTGAACGAGGTGGAATAATTATGAATGCTCACTTTCATATGCAAGCTCTCATCAGGTATAACTAATTCAAATTGATTCTGATAAAGCAAGGTGGTCACGCTATGATAATCCTCATGTGTCACATTAAAATCAAGAATCACAACTTTTAAACCTTTATCAAGCCCTAACTGATAAGAGGAAATAACTAACTCATAATCATTAAGTTTAACAAGCATCGACTTCCTCCTCTCCTATTTTTCCGCTGGTAAATCAAAGGCTTGGGCAAGTAATTCGTATGCACGATGTCTCGATTGCTTCTCGGTTAATACATTTAAAATCATGACCTCATCAACCAAAGCCGCCTCTGCCAGCTCTCTGAGTTCCTTTTCTACTTTTTCAATCGAACCTATGACAAATTTCCCTTTATTGTCTTGTCTCACCGCTGCCTCTACGTCTGAATAAACATGGGCATTGGCTTCCTCTAAAGATGGTGGTGGTAATACAAATTGCCCCGTTCCCCAACGGACCCATTGTAATTCAGCAGGTGCCGCTAGATATTGGGCCTCTTCATCTGTATCAGCCGTAATTACCATTAACGCTAAGATACTTTTTGGTTCCTTCATAAAGCTCGAAGGTTGGAATGTTTCTCTGTACATGCGTAACATTGGGACAGCCAAATGGGAAGAGATGTGGGCAGCAAAAGCAAAACCGAGCCCTTTTTCAGCAGCAAACTGCAACCCTCCATTACTTGAACCAAGCATATAGATAGTTGGAGAAAAAGAACGATCAGGTGATGCTGTAATATCTTTGAAGGGATTTTGTTCTGAAAAATCACCACTGAAATAATTTAATAACTCATCAAGGTTTTCAGGGAAATCATAAGTCGTTACAGCTTCACGTGAACGTCTTAAAGCTAATGCAGTTAATCCATCAGTACCTGGTGCACGACCAATCCCTAAATCAATTCTCCCCGGATGTAACCCCTCTAATATCGAAAAATGCTCGGCCACTTTTAATGGACTATGATTAGGTAACATCACTCCTCCTGAACCTATGTTAATTCTACTAGTCAATGCTGCAGCATGCGCACTTAACAATTCTGGCGATGTACTCATTTGGTATTTTGTATTATGATGCTCCGCAAACCAGTACCGCTCATACCCTAAACGATCGGCTAATTGTACAAGCTCTGTTGAATGTTGTAAAGCTTGTGCCGGTGTTTCACCGTTATACATCGTGACTAAATCTAATATAGAAAGCTTCATTGGTTCCTTATTCACACTTCTCTTCCTTTCTCACATAATCAGATAAAACGTTTTCAATGTTATACGTTCATTTTATCGATTCTTATCAACAAAAAGCAAAGCAGGTGCTCATGTATATGCGACATGTTCAATATTCTAATAATTATGTATACTAGTGGAATAGCTCTATACATTTACGATTAGAAGGAATGAGAAAATGAACATGATAATTCGTTTAGCAACTATGGCTGACATCGAGCAATTAGCTGACGTTCATGTCAAGAGTTGGCACAGTACATATACAGGACTAACCGATCA
Organism: Alkalihalobacillus pseudalcaliphilus; assembly: GCA_001038565.1. Lineage (GTDB taxonomy): Bacteria > Bacillota > Bacilli > Bacillales > Bacillaceae_D > Alkalihalobacillus > Alkalihalobacillus pseudalcaliphilus. Next base: position 294,285 of record LFJO01000001.1, on the reverse strand, counting down.
GCAATTTGCTCATATTCTTACCTATGATTCTGCTAAAGCTAGGTTCATACAGAAATTAGAAGAAGACAACGTTGATATATTTGTAGCAGAAAAGGAAACAAAGGCGATGATCGGTTTTGTTATTATAGGTCCACAAAGATACGATGTTGATTTTTCTGGAGAAATTTATGCTTTATATTTATTAGAAGAATATCAGGGTAAAGGCATTGGAAAGAGTCTTTTTATGACGGGTGTCCAACAATTAAAAGATTACGGCTATCAGTCTTTTTCTCTATTATTTATAAAGGATAATAAGCCTGCCCAAAGCTTTTATGACTATTTAGGTGGTCATGAGATTAAAAGAAGTACATTTGACATTAACGGTGTGACGTATGAAGATATCTTCTACGGATGGGATAGTACAGAACAGTTTCTTAAGCAACACGCACATAAAACGGTCATGGACTAATTGCCACGACCGTTTTTTGACTAATTTTTCACTTCATCACTTGCCTCTAACTGCTTCACTAAATTTTCTTTTAAAATCTGACATTGTTCAGGTAATGTTTTCTCAAGAAGGCTATCTATCATACCAGCCATCATCCCTTTACCCATCATTTCTAGTTGGAAGTTAAGCTCTCCCTGCTCCTCATTTACCTGTGTTCCATGATAAGTCGCATTTCCAACTATTCCTTCCTTTTTAGCTTTTAAGGAGAAATGCATCGCTGAAGGCTCGATGCATTCAGTTTGAGTAACCTCAAATTCAACCTCTCTTGAAAACATTCCTGCCTCTACCTTAATCGTCCATAACGATACGAGTTCATCTACTTGCTCAAATGCTATAAAACCAGGCATTGCCTCTGCCCAGTTACGACTATCAGAAATCACTTTCCAAGCACCTTCTAACGAATTTTGCACATGTGCTGATTCTTTCACAACTTTCATACATTTACCCCTCTCATCATGACTATTTTCTTCTATCATAACGAATAGTGACAGAATTTTCTAGTAACTACTGTAGAGGATTCTCATGTCGTTGCTTTTTCGGATACAATTTGTAGAGTTTATGAGCTGATAGGTACTTTTTTATATAATTGTAATGGCACTTCAATCAAATTCGATACTGTATTAGAAGTGCATGATCAAGAAGTATGCAAGAACCAAAGCGAACAGAAGAAGAAAGGGTGGCTGTGCTCCTCCGGCGAATCCGGTTAGCTTAACGCCCACCATTCTAAGAGCGATCTTCGAAAGAAAGAACGTACACCTTAGAGTAACTTTAATACAAAACTTCCATGATGACTTGCCGCAGCAACTCATCATGGAAGTTGGTTTTTTCCCTTTAATTGGTGGCTTTTCATTCAATAACCGTTTGACGATTCTCACACTTTTCCGTAGCCCTGCCACTTTTTGGGTGTTGCCCACACGGGATTTCCCAAAAAGATTCAGCGCACCACACAAACAGCCACCACCAACAAAGATGAAAGTAGTGTTAGTTCTTTGACTGGTGGAATTTTATTCACTTGGCTTTTGTTACTTTTCATTCAATTATTTTGTATGAGAAACTCACGAACCAAGAAGCCTGAACAAACCCGAGCGGAGGGAATGGGGAGGCCGACTCCTGCAGGAGGAGAGGGCAGGCTGAGATCCACTTGCGATAGCAAGTTAGCTCAGCGCCCGCCTGCGGAAAGCGTGCCCCCCATTCCCGGAGCGATTTTCGAAGGAGAGCACTTGAGCTTTAGCCAACTTTCATACAAAAACTATTCCCTTAATCCATTCCTAAACAGCTTTAAATTCCTTGGACCTCCAGTAAATCACCATGGCAAGCATAAAACCGACGAGCCCGAAACTGAATAACACGTGTTGAATACTAATACCAAATGAGACTAATCCAGTGACTATCCCATATGACATCGGGTCAAAGCCATTCATCGCTAGGAAAATTAAACTCATTACACGCCCCATTATACGGGCTTCTGTTTGTTCTTGAGCAACCGTAAAAAACGGAACATATACAAACACCATTGAAAAACCAATAAAGAAGAGTAAGACTGTTAGCCAACCCAAATGCCCTGTCACACTAAATAATAGGAACAAAAGTAAAGCAGCGAACAATCCATATAAAGCCGTTCTACCGCGGTGAGACTTTAATGTATACACACTAAGTAATAAACTACCCGAAAGCATACCAATTCCTAAACTCGCTTCCATATAACTGAGGTTTAATGGTGTGCCCCCAAAAACATCCACTAATAGTGGAATGGCGATATGCAATGCACCAAAAACGAAAAAGTTTAATGTAATTAATACTAAAATTCCTACTAAAAGAAATCTCGAATTCTTGACATAAGCAATCCCCTCTTTTAGATCTGTCCACGGAGTCTGCTTCATTTTCTCTTCGTCATCCTCTTCCTTAATAAATGGCGGGAAAACAAAGATAGCCGATATGAACACTAAAATCGTCGCTACCAAAAAGCTTCCCGCTATAGAAAAGAACTCCATCATTAAGCCAGCTAAGATGGGTCCAATTACAAAAGATATCTGATCAGCACCTTGGAAAATCGCATTTGCTTTTTGTAAGAACTCTTTTGGAACAATTTTAGGAATCAAAGCAGAGCTTGTCGGACCAAAAAATGCATCTAGTACACCGAATAAGCCAGCAATAATAAGTAACATATAAAATTCCAACTGGTTGTTAAAGACAAGTAAAAATAAGACTAACAATAATAACCCTTGGACAAAGTTTGTGACAAACATGATCGTTGTTTTCTTATATTTATCAGCAACTATACCACCAAATACCATCGCTAAAAGTCTTGGAATGGTCGCTGTCATTAATATAATTCCCACCGCACTCGGTGAACCAATCTCACTAATGGCATACCAAGAAACGGTTGTTAAGAACATACTAAATCCAACAACAGCAAAAATACCCGCCACTAGTAGCAAAATAAAAATACGACTCTTTCTTAATTTATATGATGGTTGATTATTCATTTTTATCACCTCTTTTTTATAGACCGACCCGTCAGTCTATTGTATACTTTATAATATGTATTATAATCATGTCAATGGAAAGCTTCCGAAAGGGTGAAAAGCATTGAAAGATATGATGATGAAGGACATTATTATGGAAGTAGCAAGAGATTTATTTATTCAAAAAGGTTATAATGCTACATCTATGGGAGAAGTAGTCAAACAATCAAATAGTAGTAAAGGAACACTTTATTATCATTTCACGAATAAAGAGGCTCTATTCTTAGAGATTTTAAACGAAGAAGAAAATCAGTTATTTTCCTTTTGGGAAAAAGAGCGGGAAAAATGCACGACTAACTACGAGAGATTTCAAAGATTTGCTGAATTGGCATCACTCGACGAATTTCCATACCCTCTGCGTTTAGCAGTATCAGAGTTTTATTTAATTGAGCACGAAACCGAGTTAATCAATGCAAAAATGAGGGAAATCGATTTACGTTATGTCAAAACGTATAAAGAAATCTTACAAGCAGGTAACGAGGAACAAGAATGGTTAATCGAAGATATCGAAACCATCAGTGAAATTGCCTCAGCTACCTTTCTTGGGCTCGATATATTTGGACACCACACCGATCAACAAAAACGGAAATTTTTGTTGGAGCGTTATATTCATCTATTTATCAAAGGCTGCAATACCCTAGACAAGTAAGATCCATTCCAAAAAGATTCAGCACACCGTACAAACAGCCAGTACGAACAAAAAAGAGAGAGTCATTACTCATCTACATTAGTATCCAAAATCCAAGTGTTCTTGTACCTTAGCCAAGATCGCTTGGCTAAAGGTACAAAAACAAAAGCCAAGGAGTCAACTTTTGTGAGCATTAGCTTCAAATTTCATACCAAACGAACATGGTGAATCCTGATTCACTTTGCCACCAACAAAGATAAAAGTAGTGGCTACTTATTAAACATCTGGTACGTGTACAACCCCATCACCATCAGGAGTCGCAATCAGTCCACCTTCAAACAACAAAAGCCAGCAACACTCAACTCAAGTTCAGCGTCACCGACTCCTATAACCGAAAAAGTAAATACTTTCCGACTCTACCATACCCTATTTAAGCTTTCGACTTTTTCCCATCCTCTAGAATAACTAGTAAAAGGAATAATAAAAAGGCTACAACTAATGCCATCCCACCAGCAATATAAAACGCCAACGTAACACCATCAGGTAATCCAAACGGGTTCATATTATAGAACCACATACCCATCGTCAAACCAATCGCACCCACTACACCCGTAATCGTTTGCCAGTTCGATAAAGTCTTTCTTTTAGGCTGATACACTTTATAATACATACTCCACGCAAACAAGGTTAACCAACCTACTAACGAAACATGAGCATGAATTGGTCGAAAGGCGTAAGAGCCTGCCCCTGACATATGTGCCCCTAAACCAACACCAATAATTCCAAATATCGCCGAAAAGATGAGTAATATTTTTGCATGATTCATATCTATTTCCTCCTATTAAAAAATTTTTTATAATGTGTCATCATCCCTATTCAAAGCCAGTTTACACACTGTTTATGAACGGAGCATGAACAAAGGGTGACAATATTTTGAGGGCATTAAGTCATGGGTAGTAAAACGCGGATGGTTGTACCTACCCCTTTTTCCGAAATGACCTCCAAAGAACCTTCATGTAAACCCACTACCTTTTTTACAATCGCTAAACCTAATCCAGATCCTTCTATTTCCTTCGTTCTAGACGGATCAGCTCGATAAAAGCGTTCAAACATGCGTGCTTTTTCTATTTCTGTTAAACCAATACCTGTATCAAATATTTCAAAAACAACCCAATCTTCTTTTTGTGTAAGTGAAATAACCACCTCTCCTGCATCTTGATTATATTTAATTGCATTGGAAACCAAGTTATCCCAAACACTCATAAGCATTGGCCTATCGCCAACATAATCAATATCTTCTATTTCATAATGTGCAAAAATACCTCTTTCCGAAAGCTTCCATTGATAACCTTTTAACACGACTAATATTTGTTCTTTTAATGAAAACTCCTCACGCGAACGCGGTTTATCCAAATCATGCAGCGTACTTAACACAAGCAGCTGTGAAGACATACTAGAAAGGCGCTCCGTTTCTTGTTTGATGACTTCCATATAGTGTTGTTTTTCCTCATGGGCAAGGTTGTCGTTTTCAAGTAAAGTTAAATACCCCTTCATATTCGAAAGTGGTGACTGAATATCATGAGAAATCGAAGAAATAAACTCATTGCGCATCGTCTCCGCTTGACTGAGTTTTTGGGTCATCGTTTCAAAGCTTGTCGCAAGCTCACCGATTTCATCATTTCTTTTCCAATCAAGTTCTACATCAAAATGTCCTCTCTGAATTCGTTTGGTTGCATCATTTAAGCTAGAAAGAGGTCGAATTAAGTAACGAGCCAAAATAAGCTCAAGGATCAAACTAAACACAATCGTAAATCCAAGTAACCAGGCAAATAAATAATGCATCTCATTAAAATGAAGCTTGATATCTGGCCGCAAGAAAAACGCATAGGTCATCCCATTATGTTGAATAGGAACCCCAATACTATTTATTAATTCATTAGCAAAAAAACCAGTAACAAACGTTTCGCTCGGAAACTCCGCCATTCCATGAAAAACATGACCGTCTAGCACATATTGTATGGTGGAACGCTCGATCGCATCATCACGAAATGCTTCGCCAAAATGCCAACTATCACCATTTTCTGCTACTAACCTAAGTTGGTATCCTGTCTGCGCTAAATAAGATAATGACTGTTGAAGGTCCTCTTGTTGACTCACATGTTTTGCAACACCTCTTGCAATCTCTGTATATTTATTGTTATTTTCCTCTTTTAAAAAATGTTGATAGTACACATTGGATAAGAAAAAAGCTAATAAACCACTTATCACCATAATGCTAAGGGTGAAGACAACAAATGAAGCATATAAAGATTTCATTTTTGCTTCACCTCAAGCGAGTAACCCACACCTCTAATCGTTTTCAGACGAAACTGATCGGTTATTTTTGAAAACCTTTCTCTGAGCCTTTTAATATGTACATCAATCGTCCTTTCATTGCCGTTGTACTCTATGCCCCAAACTTTTTCAATAAGCTGATCCCTCGTTAAAACCTTTTCATAATTAGCAGCTAACACATACAGTAACTCAAATTCCTTTAATGGCAGCATAAGTATTTTATTACCGACTTTTACTTCATAGCTCTCTTTATTAATTTGCAGCGGGCCAAGCTCAATGATACGCTCTGAGTAGGAACCAGCACGTCGTAATAAAGCTTTTAATCGAAAAAGTAGCTCCTTTAACTCAAACGGCTTGACCATATAATCGTCCGCTCCTAATGCAAAGCCTTTTTCTTTATCCTCAAGCTGTCCTTTCGCCGTCAACATAATCACAGGCACGTCGCGTTTCTGTTGCTCACGTATTTCGCGTATCAACTGATATCCATCCAGCTCAGGCATCATGATATCAATAATAATCGCTTGAACGTCATATTTCTCTAGCTGCGTAATCGCATCAGCTCCATGATGAGCTTGATAAACTTGATAATGATGTTCGGCCAAAAAACGAGTCACTAACTCTCGCAAATGTTGATCATCATCCACAACTAAAATTGACTGCATGAACATCCCCCCTACACAAAATCCATAAACTCATTGTAGCCGAGCTTCTAAAGAGAAACAAACCCTTAAAACCCCATACACGAGAAACCTGACAGTTACTCAACCATTGTGAGGCAGTAACTACACGATAAACCTCTTTCATGTCACTTACTCACCCATAGCACCGTAGTATCTACACGAAAACGCTCTTTCATGTCAGTTACTCAGCCCCCATGCGGCAGTAATTCCCGATAAAACCGCACTTACAGAAAAATCTAGCCAAAAAATCACGACTCTATCGAGTTAAACGCAAAGCTCTCACTTCAATACCAGCAAGTCAATCCCCGCACTAGCTCACACCCACCAGACTTCCACGCAAAAAAGAACCCTCTAATTAAAGAGAGTTCTTTCCTTAATATAGTCACTATTAAATGACTGCTACTTTGTTTAAAGCTTCTTCAACTGTTACTAACTCATAACCTAAGTCACGGGCAACGGCTGGATATGTCACAGCACCATTCGCAACATTAAGACCTAATGCTAATGCCGCATTTTCAGTTACTGCTTTCTCCACACCTTTATTAGCAATCTGAAGAGCATAAGGAATTGTTACATTTGTTAAACCTAATGTAGAAGTACGCGCTACCGCACCAGGCATATTCGCAACCGCATAGTGAACAACACCGTGCTTCACATATGTTGGGTTATCATGAGTAGTAATCGCATCAGCCGTTTCAATGATACCACCTTGGTCAACAGCAACGTCAACAACGACAGAACCAGGTGCCATTGATTTAATCATTTCTTCTGTAACAAGCTTAGGTGCTTTTGCTCCTGGGATTAATACAGCACCGATAACTAAATCAGACTCTTGAACTGCTTGAGCAATATTCATTGGGTTAGACATTAACGTCGTAATGCTATTTCCAAAGATGTCGTCTAATTGACGAAGACGATCTGCACTTAAGTCGATCATCGTTACGTCCGCACCAAGACCTACAGCAATTTTCGCTGCGTTTGTTCCAACTACTCCACCACCGATAATCGTTACTTTACCACGCTTTACTCCCGGGATACCAGAAAGAAGGATTCCTTTTCCGCCTTTTGGTTTCTCTAGGAATTGAGCACCAACTTGAGATGCCATACGACCTGCAACCTCACTCATTGGCGTTAATAATGGAAGTGTACGATTCACTTCTACAGTTTCATAAGCAATCGCAATAACACCGCTCTCAACTAAAGCTTTTGCAAGCTCAGGCTCAGCAGCTAAGTGTAAGTAAGTGAATAAAATTAATCCTTTACGGAAATAACCATACTCTGAGCTTAATGGCTCTTTTACTTTCATAATCATGTCAGACTTTGCCCAAACATCTGCTGCTGCAGGGATAATTGTCGCACCAGCTTCAGCGTATGCCACATCCTCAAAGCCACTTCCTAAACCAGCGTTTTGCTCAACAAGTACTTCATGTCCTGAATTCTTTAATGAAACAACACCTGCTGGCGTAATTGCCACACGGTTTTCATTATTTTTAATTTCCTTTGGAATACCAATAATCATATATGCCATCCTCCTAAAAGGTAATAATTAATCTATACACCTAGTATAAGATGGCCGATCTCATTTCCGCATTGTGATTACGTTTAAAATTGTAAGCGTTTATTTGTGAAATTTCACAAAAGCATTATTTTTGCTGTCTTTTTAATTTTAAATCCAAATAAAGCCCTAGCTTTTGTACAGGGTCCTTTAAATTAATTGACGTTATTTCCTGTATTCGCTTCAACCTATAATTTAATGTATTAACGTGACAGTGTAATTCCTTCGCAGCATCATTGACATTACTATCCTTATCTAACGTCACTTCTAATGACTCCAGTAAATTAGTCTTATTGGCTTTATCATAAAGCTGCAATCGCTCGATTACCGGATTTAATTGCATTCGTTTAATATGTTTTTGTTGTTTGAGGACATCTATATATTTAAAAATACCTAACTCATGATAAAAGTCCATATCCTCTAATTCATCTTGATACACTTGCTTAAGTTCAACGACCTTTAACGCTTCTTCATAACTTGCTTTCACATACTCATATTGTTGATAGGCATATCCACAACCAGAAATAATATCGTCTAGCCCAAACCGTTCTTTTACTTGAACTTTAAACGTCTCGATAAACTCTTTCGCATCATCCAGGTCCTCTTGATTAGAAGGTGAAATTAATAAAATCAACTGATTCTCATCAATCGTTTGAATTAATATATTGATCTTCTGGGTTGTTTTAGCCACATACACTAACTTCTTAGAGAGGTCTTGGTTAATTTCACGAAATGAAAAGACAACAACGGCTAAAGGTCCTGTTGATTGAAACCCGGTTGGCATGAGCTGTTTCGCTATTTGGTTGTGTTCAAAAGCTTCTCCTGTTATTAATTGCCATAATAACTCTTGATGGTTTTTCTCTTTGCGCTTCTTTTGTATATTAAGTTGCAGAAGCTGATTTTTGGCTTTACTCGCAGCGAGCTTTAAGTCTGCCAAGTCATTTTCGTTCAACTTTTTTTCTAATTCTAATATCCATATATATCCTAATACTTCTTGATCCTTTCGAATCGATACAGCAATGCGATTACCTAATCCAATCTCATTAATCTGTGGAATAACTAATGGTTCATTACTCGTATTTAACTTCGGAATAACGCCTTCCTTCCAAAATTTATTAATGACACGCTCTGGAACTCTTCTTCCAATAATGGTGGCAATTCTTGCTTCATCTGTTCTATCATCATGTGAACTATAGGCAAGCAAATGGTGATTCGAATCCTCTAATGTGACCGGACATTGAAATCTATCACTCACTGCATCAACAAAATCCTCCAAAGAATCAAAAGGCCGATTAAATGTATGTTGATTCGATTTGGCCATCTCTTATTCTCCTTTTATCCTAAATCTCTATTTTGAAAAAATTGTAATTGTGAACAAAATAATTCTTTTCTGATAATTAATTTACGCTTATATTGCATGTTATTATAGCACAGTTAAAATTTTTAATGACAGCTTTAGAAATTAAGGAGTGTAAATTGCATGAACATCTTAGATATTCTAGACTCAATTAATGCAGTCTTATGGGGACCTCCTAGCCTTATATTATTATTTGGGACAGGTCTATTCTTAACCTTCCTTCTAAAAGGAGTTCAATTCAGACGATTAAAATATGCCTTTAAATTGGCGTTTTCTAGAGAAGGAAATAGTGCCGATTCCGGTGATGGTGACATTAGTAATTTTAAAGCCCTAATGACAACGCTTGCAGGTACAATTGGTATCGGAAACATTGCTGGTGTTGCAACCGCTGTTACATTAGGTGGTCCAGGAGCTATTTTCTGGATGTGGGTAGTTGGTTTGTTAGGTATGGCTACTAAGTATGCCGAAGCCTTATTGGCGATGAAATACCGCGTAAAAAATAGCAATGGTGAATTTTCATCTGGTCCGATGTATTACATAGAGCGTGGCCTTGGAAGTAAATTTAAGTGGCTAGCTGTTGCCTTTGCATTTTTTGGTGCGTTTGCCGCTTTAGGTATTGGTAATAGTGTACAATCTAATTCAGTTGCCGATGTTGCAAGTGCGAGTTTTGGCGTGCCAGCTTGGGTGACTGGTGTGGTTTTAGTTGTTTTTGTTACTTTCCTTATTTACGGAGGAATTCAAAGAATCAGCTCTGTATCTAGTGTCGTCATTCCAATGATGGCTATCTTTTATATGTTTGGTGCTTTTATCATTATTGTTATTAATTATGATTTAATTATTCCGGCTTTTCAGCTGATTTTCTATCATGCTTTTAACCCTGTTGCGGCTACGGGTGGTTTTGCGGGTATTATTGTCGCTGAGGCCATTCGTAATGGTGTTGCTCGTGGTATCTTCTCCAATGAGGCAGGTCTTGGTACAGCTGCTTTAATTGCAGGTAATGCTAAGGCTGACCACCCTGTTAAACAAGCACTAGTTGCCATGACAGGTACTTTCATTGTAACTATTGTCGTTTGTACATTCACAGGTTTAACCTTAATTATTACAGGATTTTGGGATCAAACAGGTGGCCTAATTTCTGGGATTACTCATGACCCATCCTTAGAAGCTGGTGCTCTAACAGCTGCCGCTTTTGGCTCTCAGCTAGGTATTATTGGTGAATACATTGTATCGATCTCTATCATTCTTTTCGGTTCCACAACGATTATCGGATGGTATGTTTACGGTGAAAAGTGTATTGAATATTTAACGGGCAATAAAGGGATTGCCGTTTATCGAATTATTTATATTCTTGCTTGTTTCCTAGGAACAGTCGTAAGCTTACAAACGGTTTGGGCATTTGCTGACATGGCTAATGCATTAATGATGATTCCAAACTTAATCGGTATCCTTCTCTTATGGAAAGTCATTCGTTCGGAAACAAGTGACTTCTTCCAAAATCATTATAAAGCAGCAAAATAACCGATTTTATATCACTGAATAATCTTCACTCCTCTACACAAACTAGAAAAAATTGTGTTAGAGGAGTGACTTTTTTGCTTTTAGATATATTAAATCAAGTTAATGCTGTATTATGGGGACCACCTAGTTTAATCTTACTTTTTGGTACAGGCATATTCTTAACTTTTATATTAAAAGGTCTTCAATTTCGCCACCTTATTTATGCCTTTAAGCTCGCTTTTAGTAAAGAAGGTAATAACGCCAACTCGGGTGAGGGCGATATTAGTAACTTCAAAACACTAATGACGACACTAACTGCCACGATTGGAATTGGGAATATCGCTGGTGTTGCAACAGGAGTAACGGTCGGTGGACCCGGTGCGATATTTTGGATGTGGCTTGTCGGTTTACTAGGAATGGCCACTAAGTATGCAGAAGCGTTACTTGCCATGAAATATCGAGTTAAAAATAGTAATGGTGAGTTTTCAAGTGGCCCGATGTATTATATTGAAAGAGGGATTGGACAAAAGTGGAAGTGGTTAGCCGTTGCTTTTGCTATTTTTGGAGCTTTTGCCGCTTTAGGAATTGGAAATAGTGTTCAATCCAATTCAGTTGCAGATGTGGCTTTTAAAAGCTTCAATGTCCCACACTGGGTAACAGGCATTGTTTTAGTTGTTTTTGTAAGTGTCATTATCTATGGGGGGATCCAACGAATCAGCACAGTTTCTAGTATCTTTGTTCCGATGATGGCTTTATTTTATATGTTTGGGGCATTGATTATTATCGTTATGAACTATTCCTTAATACTACCGTCTTTTGGTCTTATATTTGAGTATGCTTTTACTCCTATTGCTGCTGTTGGGGGCTTTGCCGGTATTACCGTCGCCCAAGCGATCACGAATGGTGTCGCACGTGGTATTTTCTCAAATGAAGCCGGTCTAGGAACAGCGGCACTCATTGCAGGTGCAGCGAAGGCCGATCATCCAGTCAAACAAGCATTAGTAGCCATGACTGGAACGTTTATTGTCACCATCATTGTCTGTACGATTACCGGACTTGTTCTCCTCATTACCGGCTACTGGGATCAAACAGGTGGTATTCTTTCTGGTGTCGCTCACGATCCTGCCCTTGAGGCCGGGGCTCTAACAGCGGCTGCTTTCGGTTCCGTACTTGGAGTACTTGGTGAATATATCGTTTCAATTTCCATCATACTTTTTGGTGCAACCACGATTGTGGGCTGGTATGTATACGGTGAAAAATGTTTTGAATACTTAGTGAGCACAAGAGGAATTGCCGTATATCGAATTATTTATATTGCTGCCTGCGGTATTGGAACTGTCGCTAATTTAGGTACTGTATGGGCATTTGCAGATGCCGCCAACGCATTAATGATGATTCCAAACTTAATAGGACTTCTGTTACTCTGGAAGGTCATTCGTTCTGAAACCATTGATTTCTTTACGAATCACTACAAGCTAGCAAAAAAATAAATCAATGGATGTACGGCAGAACATAGCCTATTCAGTCAGGGAAATTCTGCTTAGATCCTATCTTTAGAAAAACAGCATTCACCTACTAGAATAAGGTAAATCATCCATGGTGATTTACCTTATTTCCAGTTAGAATGATAAACTTAAGGAGGGATCAATCTTTGACTATGGTATTAAAGCGTAGACAACCCCACAACAAAGGCCCAAAATAATAAGTTAAAGACAATCAGAACGGTTGCACACGTATAAAACGTCATACTTACAAATTTATTGTGTAATATTCCCCTCATCATTTCTCACATCTTTCCTTTTGAAAAGAAGGACCTAGCCTTCTTTATTTTATGCTAATTATACCATGTTAGCTTTTCGCTTGACGTAGAAACCTTTGATATCCCATGAAGGCAAATAATAAGCCAACAGCTGTGTAAATGCCTAAGAGCATAAAGGTCATTCCAAGCGACACATCACTTCCTCCTTCAGACACAGCCGAGATAAGAGATTGATGGGTCCAATAATGAGGCAAAAACTTTCCAACACTTTGCACAGCTTCAGGTAAAAATTCAAATGGCATCCAAAGTCCACCTAAAATAGCACCCGCAAAAGCAATAATTTGTGTAAAAACGAGACCTGTATTTTCTGTCTGAGAAAATACGGAAATTGCAACACCCCAACTGGTCACCATAATGGCTAAGCATAGTGCTAAACCAAAATATAATAATGGATTCAAGAGTTCCAGGCCATAAACAAATATGCCGAACACCGTAAGAATAATCACTTGAACAAAAACAATGACGGTAAAGGGCATTAATTTCCCTAAGAAAAAACGTGTAATTGATAGTGGTGTACTGGCGAGCCTTGCAATGAGACCTTTTTCTCGATCTTTCACAAAACTTATCACAATTGAAATGATAATAAATACGGAAAAGAACACACTAAACCCCGTAATAATTTGATTAACAACCACTTGCTTATCAGGAACATCATTACCAAAGATAAACATAAAACCTACGATAAACACAATCGGTAAAATCACAGTCCAAAAAATTAAAGATCGATCTTGGAGCTGCTTTTTAGCTTCCATTTTGGCAACTGCCCACATCTTAACCCCTCCGTTCTATGCGGATTTATCTCGTAGTTCCGTTCCAGTTAACGTAAAAAAGACATCCTCTAGTCGCGGTTGCATAAGTGATAAGTGACTAGGAACGACCTCCATTGCCTGACACTTTTCCGCTATTTTCTTTAGCTCTTCTAACGGTTGCTCTGTGAGAATGACAGTACCTCCGTCTTTTTTGTACATATTTTCATATGGCAAACTACCTTCTGGTAATTCTGCTTTTATATAAACACCATGTTTCGCATATTTTTTTAATAAATCAATGACCGTCCCATGCTCAACCACTCTTCCTTGATCAATAAAAGCTACCTGGTCGCATAAACTCTCAATCTCTTCCATGTAATGACTTGCATAAATAATGGTTTTCCCCTCATTTTTCAACTTATGAATCAATTCAAAGATATGCCTTCTTGACTGCGGATCAACGCCAACTGTTGGTTCATCTAAGATGATAACCTCAGGTGAATGGAGCAAAGCACATCCGATGTTTAATCTCCTTTTCATTCCTCCAGAAAACGTATGAACTTTATCCTTTTTTCTTTCTAACAAGCCAATGTCTTCAAGAATGACATCGATTCTCTCAGCTAATTCTTTGCCTTTTAGCCCATAGACTTCTCCAAAAAAGCTTAGATTAGACTGGGCTGAGACGGTTTCCTCTAAGCAAATATCTTGTGGCACATAACCTAAAGAAGGTTCTCCATGCTCAAACATACTAACCTTCCCATCATACTCTTTAAGAATACCGGATAATATCTTCATCAAAGTAGATTTCCCAGCACCATTTGGACCAACTAAACCAAAACAAGTACCTGGTTTAATCGTTATACTGACCTGTTCCAATGCTTTTTTCGTTCCATAAGATTTACTCAATCCTTGAATCTCAATCACTACGTACCTCCCCCTCTACATGTCTGACTGTTACTCGATTTCTCATCGCCCAATTTAACAAATTATTCTGAATACCATTCGGATATAACCTCATTAATCTCCAATTAAGCCCTTTTTTACGTTTAATAAGAATTGAGCCTTTTTTAAGGAAGTCGATTTCTGTGATGTCCTGCCGATTAGCCCTTTGATGATAAATGGGCATCCCACATAAAATAATTAAAAATACAAGCCTCTTATCTAGCACATTGAACTGAAATTTCACAAAGAAAAAGCTAATGAGGGCAAGGAGTAAAAGGCTGTACATCCAAATAAAAATAGGGTGACCCATTGGGTACTCATTCCGTAAAGATATGACTTGCAATAACAGCTGTATAGCAACAAGAAAGATTAACACATATATGGGCCAGCCATGATAGTTCGCTTTAAAAGTCAATGAATCACCCCTTTCTATCTAAAAACCTGTTATTTGATCACCACGCTCCACTTGTTGTTCAGCAACAAACTGAATATTTAATGACTGTCCTGCCAGACCACTTTCATCATTGGACACATGATAATGAATATGTGGTTCACTAGAATTGCCGGAGTTGCCAACTAAGCCTAGCAGTTGTCCTGACTCAACCTCATCTCCTTCTTGAACAACAATACTTCCTTCTTTAAAATGAGCAAGTACACTATATTCATCATGTTGGTGTTTAATGATGACATAATTACCTAATGGTTGTTCTGCATTCATTTCGATATTTGGCTGGTTATCATATATGGAATTCTCGATCGAAACAACAATTCCTTCTAAAGGAGCCAGAACTTCCTTTCCAAATACAAAATAATTCTCATTCTCAGTTCCAGATCCCTCGTAAGTAAAACGGTCCTCCACTTGGACAAGATCATAGGCATAACGCTGTGATTCTAACGCATAATGATAATTAACCAGCTCGTTGTGACCACCCCAGAATACAAACATCTCCTCATTGATTGGATACTGATATGTATTTTTAGTCGCAAACTCTGCATCACTAATCTCGTTTGTAATCGGTAATACTTGTAGCCCCTGAATCGTACTTTCTTCGTCAAAATAAACACGAATTCCTTTATCCTTTGTATCACTTAGCCATAATGATTCATCTAAACCTTGAAACGATAAAGACTTAATTTGCTCATATTCATTGACTCCTTCATTCCATTGAATGCCTAAAGATTCAAATTCTCCAAAGCTAACAGCTTCTTGGAACGCTCCACTCGTCTGTCCATAAATACGCTCAAAATCACCTTTTAAAAAAAGTTCACCAAACTGCTCACTTTCAAAACTCATCTCATCATTCCCCTTTTCTTCATCTGTTTTTTCGGTACACGCTGTTGCAACTAAAACAAATCCTAACACAATGAACCACTTTATCCATCTCATCTGATCATTCCTCTCGATTAAGCATTACACTACTGTACGAATTATCTTAAAAGAGGTTTCAATAATCGGATATTTCATAACCTTTTACACATTTAATTTACTCACTTTTAACAAATTATTCATGATTACGTTACAAGCATCGTATACTATTTACATAAGGGAAAAGGACAACCATTAATGGAATATCCGAAGGGCTTAACTCGGAACGAAGATACACAATATAGCAGGGCAGACCAAACCCAATCGACCTAACACTTCGCGATTAACTCGATTCATGATTTCGGCAGCGACAATCTATGATCCAAACGTAAGTATGAGCAGTAACTATCCGTTCAAAGGAGAACATAAATGGAAACCTGGATGATTCAACTCATGGAAGATCTCGGATATATCGGCATTCTCATTTTAATTGCTGTCGAAAATCTATTTCCACCTATACCGTCTGAAATTATCTTATCATTCGGTGGTTTTATGACTACCCAATCAGACATGACCCTAACAGGCGTTATCACTTTTGCCACAATAGGCTCATTGATTGGCGCCGTGATTTTATACTGGATTGGTTCTTTTTTAGGGGTGGAACGACTAGAAAAACTCATCGACCGTTACGGACACTTCATTCGTTTAAAGAGAAACGACTTATATCGTGCCAATGATTGGTTCACACGCTTTGGACCTTGGGCTGTTTTCTTCTGTCGACTAGTCCCTTTACTCCGTAGTATCATATCGATACCAGCAGGAATGGCTAAAATGAACCTTTTACTTTTCATCGTGTTATCGACCGTAGGTTCATTACTTTGGAACACATTGATTGTTATGGTCGGGGCCAAGGTAGGGGAATCATGGGACTCTGCCCTCATTTATTTTGATGCCTATGCCAAAGTCATTTATATCGTGCTTGCCTCGCTTATTATATTTGTCGTGATTCTCTTTATCTTAAAACGTTTTAGAAGAAAGTAAGCTAAAATGAACGTACAGCTTCACTCTTTAATTGTGGCTTTTTATGAAGATAGATCATTTTCTAAAGAACTGTGCACCACACCAATAAAAATAATAAACTAGCCTATTGATGGCTAGTTTATTGTTGTTACGAACACTACTGCTCACTTCACACTTAAAGAGGCAGACTATCAGGTATCGTATTGATTAAAATAACATAGATAAGGAGATTCATTGGCAAAATGATAAAAATCAATCGAACTCCTAATGAAGATATCCCTAAAAACTCAGCAATTCCTCCGCAAACCCCTGCAATCGTTCTATCTGTAGAAGACCTTATTAATTTCTTAGCCAATTCATAACCCTAACTTTCATTTTCATAAATCTTTATTCAATATTAAAAAAGCAAAACCCTCGTTCTTCTTAACTTTCACGTTAAAACATTGCGGTTCCTAGTGAAAAGTAAAGCGAGTAAAACCGCACAAACTCCAGCAGTTAATTTACCAATAATCATTGCCATAACCATTTCCTGATTGACACTGGCTACAAATCCTAAGTGACCACCAAATACAAAAGCTCCACTCACAGCAAACGCGATGTTCACAACCTTACCTCGTTCATCCATTTCTTTTAATAAAACGAGCATAGGAATGATATGAGCCAAGGAAGCAATTAATCCAGCCGTAGATTTATCATTTAAGTGAATAATCGCTCCCATTCCCTTGAGTGGTTTCGCCAATACTTTTGTTAAAACAGCAACGAACGGAAATGCACCCGCTAAGACAATAGCAATCAATCCAACCGTTTGAATTCCAGCCTCTAATGGTGCTAGACCGGGAATCATCACAAATCCAGTTAGTGTTTCAAAAGATATCGCGACTAAACCAATAATAGCCACAACTTTAATCGCAGTGCCAAAATAATGAAACAGCTTGATCATATGCTTCATAAAAAAGAGTAAGCCCGCCATAATGAACAGCGAAATGAGAACAGGGATAACTAAGTTTCTTGCCATCATACTCCAATCAAATCCGGCTACTATCCCTCCAATAAATGAACCAATTGGAATTGTGCAGAGACCAATCAGAATTCCCTTTGCAAAAAATTGGTAATCTTGCTTCTCGATCATTCCTAATGCTACCGGAATCGAAAAAGCAATGGTAGGTCCAAGCATTGTGCCAAGAAATACCCAAGCAAATAATCCGGCATCCTCTGATTTGGCCATCTCCTCAGCTAATGCATATCCCCCCATATCAAGAGCTAATATCGTATTGGCAAAAGTCGCGGGGTCAGCCCCAATAAATACATACAATGGACTTACAATTGGAACTAAAAAGTTAGCTATGACAGGGGCTAATGAGACAATACCTACAATCACTAACGCTAGTGGCCCCATCGCCACAAATCCATCTCTAAATCTCTCCCCTAAACCGAACTTATTACCCAAAATATGGTCCAAAGCACCTATAACAAGAAAAAAAGCTAATACATATATGATCATTTCATTTATACTCATCATTAATTCCTCAAAAACTTTCTAAAATAAATATACGTTATGATGTTCCTGTATCAGAATTATCGACTAACACGTTTGTTAATTTTTATAACTCCCTGCCTTGAATTACTCTGTTTCAAAGATCACTTCGCCCGTTAAACTCGTATCATAATTGCCTAACGATTGAATTTCTTTAATAAAATCGGGGTTCGTAACGATTTTCTGAATTTGTTGGAGAAGTACTTCATTTTCCAACGTTTTTCTAATGACGATATCATATCTCTCTTTGATTAAAGGAATAAATTCAAGATCCACAAGCTTAGCCACTTTTTCAATGCCGACCCCAACATCTGCTTTACCGGCTGCAATAGCGGAAGCAACCGCTAAATGAC
This sequence comes from Alkalihalobacillus pseudalcaliphilus, assembly GCA_001038565.1. Lineage (GTDB taxonomy): Bacteria > Bacillota > Bacilli > Bacillales > Bacillaceae_D > Alkalihalobacillus > Alkalihalobacillus pseudalcaliphilus. Next base: position 275,499 of record LFJO01000001.1, on the reverse strand, counting down.
TAGATTCAACATGATGGTAACCATGTACTTGACTAGGTTGGATGTGATAAAGCTTCAGCTGTTCCTCTAGTAAAATTCTTGCCCCTGAGCCCACTTCCCGATTAATAAATCTAATGTTATTCCCCTGTAAATCTGTCCAGTTTTGAAGGTGTAAAGGATTGCTTTTACTTACCATCAAACCTGCATTTCTAGATAAAAGGTTGAGCACCATATAAGAGTGCCCTACTAAAATTCGATTCACATAAGGTAGGTTATACGTTCCTGTCTCGGCGTCAAACATATGTAAGCTAACGATGTCACATTCATCTTTATACATACTAATTAACCCATTTAGACTACCTTCATTTGATCGTAACGAGACGAAGGAGCCGAGCTTATCGAGTTGTTTACCTAACATATCTAAAACGAGATCTTGTCCACTGATGACAACTCTTCGTTTTGTTTGAGTTTGGTTTTGTACATGCATTTGTTGATTTGATTCTTTTTGAGGTAGATGATTATTCGACTGTTTTCCATTTATAAATAGCTGTAAGTCTTTTGCTTGGATACGCATCTGCCTACCCACCTTAAAGGATGGTAACGTTCCTTTTTTTAGTAAGTCATATACCGTTAGTTTTGATACCTTTAAAAGATTTGCAACTTCTTCTACTGTATAAGAAATATCTTGTTCCATCTTCAATCATCCTCCTCTCTATATTTTAATCATAAAAGACAGAAGAGCAAACTATGATTTTAAACTGCTTCTAGCTTTTTCATTATAATTAGTTATAATAGATTATGATTAGTTATATCCAGTTATAAGTGGTTCGATTTAGGAGGAAGAAATGAAAAAGTTATTATCTATTATCTATTTATGTACATTATTACTATTTGCTTGTTCAACAGAAGAACCAGATACATCGTCTGAACAAGAAGACGCTGATTCAAGCGGCGTTGAATTAACAATCTCCGCAGCAGCAAGCTTAAGCGATGCTCTGACTGAGATTCAAGCGAGTTTTGAGGAAGAATATCCACATATACAGTTACTATTTAATTTTGGGAGCTCAGGGACTTTGCAACAGCAAATCTCACAAGGTGCACCAGCAGACTTATTCTTTTCTGCAGCAGAGGATAAATTCCATGATTTAATTGAAGAAGGTTTAATTAATGAAGAGAATGGGATTGATCTTGTTGGCAATTCCATCGTTTTAGTCACACCGACTGAATATCCAAATAAAATGGAGGGATTTTCTGATTTAACAAAAGCGGAAAGCATTTCAATTGGTACACCAGAGTCTGTTCCAGCTGGGAAATATGCAAAGGAATCACTTGAAAATCTCAATATTTGGTCTACTATAAAAGATAAGGTCGTTTTCGCTAAGGACGTGAGACAGGTGTTAACATATGTAGAAACAGGCAATGTAGAGGCTGGGATTGTGTATCATACCGATGCTCTTATTTCTGATAAAGTAAATATTGTAGAGCTAGCTGATTCCGATACACATGCACCCGTCATTTACCCTGTAGGGGTTATTAATACAAGTACAAACTCAGATGAGGCATTTATTTTCTATGAGTATTTACAAACGGACGCAGCTCTAGAAATTTTAGAAAGCTACGGATTTTCGAATCTGCTGAATTAATATGACGGATTTTTGGACACCTGTTCAGCTTTCTTTAACTGTTGCCTCCTTAGCTCTCATAATCGTCCTTATTGTTGGTACTTTGGTTGCAAAATGGATGGCTCATCGTTCATTTAAAGGTAAATCACTGATTGACACATTGCTTTTACTACCATTAGTATTACCGCCTTCAGTGGTTGGCTTCTTGCTCATTATCGTGTTCGGTCGACATTCATTCGTTGGACAATTGATTGAAACGATAAGCGGGCAGCCAATCATATTTACAACTACAGCCGCTATTATTGCCGCTACAGTGGTTGCTTTTCCACTCATGTATCAATCCGCGGTAGCTGGCTTTGAGACGATTAATCGTGATATTGAAAACGCTGCTCGTGTCGATGGTGCGAATGAATTTAAAGTGTTTTCGTTTATTACGTTGCCATTAGCGGCTAAAGCGATTATTTCTGGTGGTATCTTAAGTTTTGCACGTGCTCTTGGTGAGTTTGGAGCTACGTTAATGTTTGCTGGTAATCTTCCTGGACGTACCCAAACGATTCCAACTGCTATTTATGTAGCGATGGACAGCGGCAATATGACTCTTGCCTGGCAATGGGTGATCGTCATATTATTGATATCCTTTGGCATGTTGATGATGGTGAATTTATTGAGGAGACGATATTAATTAGAAAAAGGAGATAATTGTTGATGTTTCAAAAGAAAGGCAATACTGTAAATGGAATCGCTGAAATTTTGTTAGCTGGACAGTCTCTTTCTTTTAAATTAACGGAAAGTGAGACTCGGGCCTTAATAGAAGACTTAGAATCTGTTGATTATGATTTTAAGAAATTGAGTGCTATCAAGACATATCACCCAGATGGACAATTAAAGTCTATAATTAATCCTTTACATATTGCAAGGATTTGGATGACTTGAGAAACTAAAGGTTAATAGAACTCTGTGGTTAATTGAACCAACCCCTTTTAGATATTGAGAGGGGTTGGTTTTTGTATGAAAGTTATCTAAACCTCATGGGCGGATCCACCGCTACCGAAAAACATACTTCGCTGGTTACCGGCTTCATTCTCAAGCTCTAAAACACTCTTACAACATCCACATTGATTGAAGAGCCACCAATCAAAAGGCAAAATTATTCTTTCATGCTTATTGGGATGAGTTGCTATCTTGTTGCTTAGTTTTTGCCTTCACGAAGCTTACTGATATTCGCATGGACTGCTTGCATAACAGCGTTGCGGAATCCATGTTCTTCTAAGGCACCTACTGATTGAATCGTGGTACCTCCTGGGGAACATACATCATCTTTTAACTTCCCTGGATGCTCTCCTGTTTCAACTACCATTTTGGCAGCACCTAATACGGCCTGCGCCGTCACAGCATATGCCTTTTCACGTGTCATTCCGTACATGACTGCCGCATCTGCTAAGGCTTCAATATACATATATACGAAAGCTGGTGAAGAGCCTGCTACTGCACTTGCTGTATCCATGATTCTCTCATCAATGACTTCTGCTTTGCCAAAGCTTTCAAAAATAGCGATAATATCCCGCTTATCCTCTTCCGTTAAATATGAATTAAAACTGATGGTCGACATTCCTTCTCTGACAAGTACAGGTGTATTAGGCATAGCTTTCACCATTTTCACTTCATACCCAAAACGCTCCATATTTTCAGTAAGAGACTGTCCTCCTGCAATTAACACAACGATCGTTTCAGTATTAAGCTCATCCTTTATTTCCTCTATGACATGCGGATATTGATCAGGGGTAACCGCTAAAAAGACGATATCTGAATGTTGCACGAGCTCTATGTTCGTTTCTGCAATATGTATCCCATACTTTTCGTGTACGTCAACAAGCTTTGTAATCGTACGATTAGAAGCGTAAATTTTGGAAGGACTAATTAATTTTGATTCTACCATCCCACCAATCATTGCCTTTGCCATCTTTCCACAGCCTAAAAATCCAATTCTACGATTCATCCTAACATTCCTTTCTTCGTTCCAGTCTATTCATTGTAATATACCCCTTTAAAGAGCTCAATTAACTTTAAAGAAAGTGGAGGTATTAAGTCTACTCTGTAGAATTAACTATATACTATATTTGATTAGGGGGTCATTATTATGAAGCAACAGTCCTTATCTACTTTTCAATGTGAAGTGATATCTAAATCTTTTAACTTTGTTGGTATGAATGTAACAGCACCGTTTCCTAGTAAGTTCCCTGATGCTGCGATTAATCTACATCAGCAATTTGAAAAGCGTATGCATGAAATTTCAAAGCCAATTAACCGAAACGTTTTATGCAGTCCGCATATGTGTAATGAAATTATCGCCACCTATTTTGCTTGTTTAGAGGTCGTAGAAGCTAGCGATGTTCCTGCGGATATGGTTCATTTTGAATTACCTGAAACCCGTTATGCGAAAGTAAGTTGCTCAAACCTAACCATAGATGAAGGCTATGATACTATCTTTAAATGGATGGAAGAAAAAGAAATGAAGCAAAAATACTTTTTCTACTCAATGCCAGTAGAACTTTACTATCTAGATGATAATTCAGAGGAATTTATGGTAGAAATCTTAATTCCTATTGTTGATTAATGAAAGAAAAGATACCAAGGTATAAGCCTTGGCATCTTTTCTTTATTAAGCATTCACTTTTTGCTTGTCCTTTTTAATTTGCTTACTGCGCAGCTGACCACATGCGGCATCAATGTCTGTACCATGCTCTAAACGAACACCACAGTTAATCCCTTTTTTCTTCAACGTATCAAAAAATACACGAATATCATCATTCGTACTACGTTGATACTGACCATGTTCGTCAACCGGGTTATAAGGAATTAAGTTGACATATGTTAACTTACGACGCGAACTACCAATCAATTCAGCAAGCTCTAACGCATGCTCCTTTTGGTCGTTCACACCTTGTAATAGAATATATTCGAATGTAATACGGCGATTCGATTTTTCTAAATAATAATCAACCGCATCCATTAATTTAGCTAACGGGAAGGCCTTATTTACCTTCATAATTTGTGTTCTTAAATCATTGTTTGGTGCATGTAAGGAAATGGCTAAGTTTACCTGTAGTTTTAAATCAGCAAATTCGTAAATCTTTGGTACAATACCACTCGTAGAAACTGTGATATGGCGCGCACCAATTGCCAAACCTTTTTGATCCTTCACAATCTCGAGGAAGTCAACCATGTTTTTAAAGTTATCAAATGGCTCCCCAATTCCCATTACAACAATGTGACTAACACGCTCATCTTGGCCACGTTCATCTAAATGGAATTGAACCTTCATAATTTGCTCAACAACTTCTCCACTCGACAAGTCGCGACTTTTGCGCAACAAACCACTCGCACAGAAGCTGCAACCGATATTACAGCCGACTTGTGTTGTCACACAAACAGACAAACCATATTTATGCTTCATTAATACCGTCTCAATTAAGTTACCGTCTGCAAGCTTTAAAAGGAATTTTATTGTGCCATCCTTCGATTCTTGCTTTAAATGGACATGCATCGTTTCAAAAGAGAAGTTCTCTTCTAGAAGATCCAGACAGTCTTTATTCACATTCGTCATTTGCGAAAAATCACTAACACGCTTACGATACAGCCAGTCCCACACTTGTTGAGCTCTAAACTTCTTATGCCCACGCTCTAATAACCATTCAGTTAACTGTTCAATCGTCAATCCATAAATGGACTCTTTTACCATAATAAAACCCTCCGCTACCACCTCAAAATGGACCTCATTCTAGTCATAGGCTCGCCAATCATCTAACCTTTCAAACCTAGAACAAAGGATTTACTTTTCTACATTTCGATAAATGGTCAAATTTAGTTGCCCCAACGCTTGTTATAACAAATCGTTAGGAAATTGGCATGATTGTATAAGAACAAAACATCCATACATCTCTTGATCTTTTACTACCTCATACATATTATCACGATAATAACGTAAGTCAACCATGTGTTTCGAATTCAGATTGATTGAAAGTAAAACCGTACCTTTAACTGTGTCAGCACTTCGAAAGTTCCCCCAAAAATTCGCTTGCTCATATCAACTTGCAGATAAAAGGAGTGTTATGTATGAAAGTTCGCTAACGATGATAGTTTATCCCTTCGGATATCGCTACGGGAATGGGGGGCACGCTTTCCGCAGGCGGGCGCTGAGCTAACTTGCTTTCTCAAGTGGATCTCAGCCTGCCCTTTCCTCCTGCAGGAGTCGGCCCCCCATTCCCTCCGCTCGGGTTGGTGCAGGCTTCTTTATTCGTACACTTCTCATACAAAACAATTGAATGAAATGTAAGAAAAGCTAACCAAGAAGCAAAGGCATATGAACAAAATGCCACCAGTTAAAGACGAACGCCACTTTCATGTTAGTTGATGGCGAAGTGAACAAGCTTCGCCATGGGCTTTTTGTATGAAAGTTGCTAACGCTGGAATGCGGTATTCTACTTGCCGCTACCGAAAATCATGCTCCGCTTAGGTACTGCTCATTCTCAAGTACAAATAACAGATTTACAACATTTAATAGATTGATAAGAACAAAAAACAGAGTAAACGAATAGGCAACAAAGCAAGAAACATAGGCAAATTAAACAAAACCCCCAACAATCAAGGGACCAAAAACAAAGATAAAAGTGAGATTGCACTTACTAGTGATTTTTCGTTCAATTTGCTTTTCCCTTTATTCATTTAATCTATCTTTGCTTTTTGACTGGTGGCTCTTCATTCAATAGCGTTTTTGAGAATTTTCACACTTTTCCGTAACTCCGCCGCTTTTTGGATATTGCTCGCAAGAGCTTACCCAAAAAGATTCAGCGCACCGCATAAACAGCCACCACCAACAAAAAAGAGAAAATAGTAACCCATCATCAGGATTAGTATCTAAAATCCAAGTGTTTTTGGACCGTTAGCCAAGCTCGCTTGGCTACTTCACGCCACTGTGTGAAGTTTTGAAAATAGAAAGCACCATTCAGATGAATGAATTCATCTGAATGGTGCTTTCTATTTTCAAAAACGGACCAAAAACAAAGAGCAAAATGTCATGTTATCTCGAAAATGAGCATGACTCACTGAACTTTCATACAAAAAAACAGCCCCTGAAACTAAAGGCTGCTTTATTATTTTCTATAGATTATCGAAGAACAACCTCACAACATCTGCTCCGCCGACAAAAGTACCTAAAGCACTACCAATATTCGCTAACACAACAATTAACAAGATCCTCGTTACGTTATTGCGCCAAAAACCTTTAGCAGAATGGACATCTTTTGAAAGGTTCTCAAAATCCCTAACACTCGGACGTTTAAAATAGGCTTGAACTAAACCAGCAACTAAACCAGCTGAAATAAATGGATTTAAGGAACTAAAAGGTGCCACGATAAATGCAGATAAAATAGCTAACGGGTGTCCAAATGCTATAGCCGTTCCAATCGCTGCAAACGAGCCATTCCACAATATCCAGCTTAGCGTTTGTTGCATACCAGCAGCCGGATTGGAGAAGAAAGTAAAAGCAATGATTCCAATAATTAAAATAGGAATAAGCCACCCAACCACCTTTGGCCATTTTGCCTTCGGAGGTCTTTCATTAAGCTCCTTCATGTTCTGCTTTTTATGTATTTCCTCTGTAATCCCAGGCACATGAGCTGCTCCTAACACTGCAACGACCTTCTCACCTGGTGCTGTCTTGATGTGCTCGGCTAAATATTGATCACGTTCATCAATTAATGGCTTTTTTAAACGAGGAAAACTTTCTGTTAAATCTTGGAGCATCGCATTTAACATATCTTGAGACTTCATCTTTTCCATTTCTTCCTCAGTCAACGTTTCCTTACTAAAAATAGACCCCATAATTTGATAAAGTAAATCAGCTTTACCCCTAAACCCAATTTGATGCCAAATTCGTGCAAAAGTAACTTGAATATTACGGTCTGCCAGAACTAGATCTGCTCCCACCTCTTTAGCTGACTCAATCCCTTGAATCATCTCTTGACCAGGCTTTACACCAAACTGTTCGGCCATTCTATTTTGGAAAGAGGAGATCGCTAGGTTCATTAATAATAAAGTTGCTTTTTTTTCTTTAATTACCTTAAAAATGTCCATATCCTTCCACCTATTACCGTCGCGGATGGACTGATATCGCTGTTCATCTAATTCAATACAAACTGAATCCGGTTGCTCAGCTTCTATGATTTCCTTCACTTGCACTGCACTACGTTTTGAGACATGAGCTGTTCCAATTAAAATAATTTCTTTTCCGTCAACCTCAAGCCTCGTTATATTCTCTTCTGACATTAGTTCTCCTGCCTTCTCCGAGTATTTCTTTCTATTATACATCTTTTCATTTCCATTGTATCTTCTCAACCTACGAATCAAGAGAAGATAAGCTGAATTCCTATATTTCACACATTTATGAGAACGAAGCCTCCCCGTCGACTTTTATCATCTGACCCCTAGTAAATTAAATTATTTAAACCTTTGCATTGTTCCCATTTCGCTGTATACTTTATTTAACTAACGAATATAAGCATTTTATTTTATTATTCTTACTATTGTACAAGTATATTTATAATAAGGAGGTTCAATGAGAGATGGAGATACACATAGGGAAAAAATTGAAAAACATAAGAAACTATTTACACATGACACAGCAAGATTTGGCTAAAGGCATTTGTACACAATCAATGATTAGTTTAATTGAAAAAGATACGGAGATTTACCCATCCGCTCATCTTCTGTACCTACTTAGCAAAAGACTAGGTGTATCTATTGAATATTTTTTCTCAGACGAAGAACTTTATAATAAAAGTTATGTTCAAGAAGTTTGTGACCAACTAACAGAGTTAATCCAAGAAAAGAAATATGAAAAAGCTTATGAAATGATACAGTTTGAGAAAAAAAATCCTGATTTTAAAAATCGCCAAGACCTTAAACAACTCCTCTTGTGGCGAGAAGCTATCTGTATTAATTATTTATTTAATAACAAAACAGAGGCATTGGAATTATTGGACGAAGCTATGAAGTTATCCGATACAAGTGACAAAAATTATTCGTTAATCGACCTCGATATTTTGACAAGTAAGGCGATTATTTTAAGTGAGTTAGAACTACTCCAAGAATCTTACCAACTATACAATCGACTAATCGAATACACGAAAAAACTACCTGCACAACCAAATAAATCCACAACTGTCATCAATATTTATTATAATGGGGCGAGGGTTGCCAACCTCTTAGAATATCCTCACCAGGCTTTGTCATTATGTGAGGAAGGTATTCAATCTTGTTTACGTGCAAATAGCTCCTATTTATTAGGCTATCTCTTCTATTTAAAAGCAGAAATCCTCTCGACAATCGGACCAAACAAAACAGACGAAATCAAAAAATACTACCAAAAAGCCATCAATCTATTTGATTGCATTGATGACTTTTCTAATAAAGATACAAGCATAAATCAACTTAAAAAGTTCCAAGCTAAATTCCAACCTTCTTAAACTGCAACCAAAAAATGGCACCTACTCCTAAAGATAGGTGCCATTTTTTATATAAATTCCCTCTAAAATCTTACATTACCACAAAAAACTTACTAAACAGCCACCAACAAAAAAACAAAGTAGTGGCGACAGCTTAAACAGTTGGCACTCCATACAACTCCATCACCATCAGGAGTCTGCACGACCAAAAAGGGAGCAGTGCCCTGCGAAGGTCATTTATCGCAAGATGGATGACCAGCTAACTTCAAGGCACAAACTATCATCCCTAAGTACACTTTCATACAAAACCGATATGGCTAAGCCCAATGCACTTCGCCACCAACAAAGATGAGAGTGGCGTTTACCTTCAACAGGTGGCATTTTGTTCATTATCCTTTGCTTCTTGGTTTATTAGCTTTTATTACTTTTTATTCAATTGATTTGTATGAGAAGTGAATGAACCAAGAAGCCTGCACCAACCCGAGCGGAGGGAATGGGGAGGCCGACTCCTGCAGGAGGAGAGGGCAGGCTGAGATCCACTTGCGATAGCAAGTTAGCTCAGCGCCCGCCTGCGGAAAGCGTGCCCCCATTCCCGCAGCGATCTTCGAAGAAGAGCACATGAGCTTTAGTACACTTTCATACAAAACTCACGAAATAGCTTCACGAATTTGTTTAGAGTAAAAATAACGAACAATAAAATAATAAACGATTTGAATCAAAGCAAATGCCGCTAGAATAAGCGCAATTTCAGCAAATAAATTGTATTGGAAAGCATTAGACAATGCATTCAGGGCAACAAACCCATGAATAAGGGCCACAATAATAGGTGCAAAAAATAATAAAGTAATTTGCTTATTCAGCACTTTCTTCAACTCTTTATCCGTTAACCCCATTTTAGCAATCGATTTGAATTTTTCCTTATCATCATCAAGATCACTGTATAAACGGAAATATAAGAAGCTACCCGAGCAAACAAAGAAGACAATCCCTATAAATAACCCGATAAATAATAACTGCCCAAAACTCTGCTTAAATAATACCGTTGTGTATTCAGTCGCAAATGTTTTATAAGAAGGAACCAAATTGTCTACATCATCCCCAATTTGGTAAAGCGTATCTTTATCCACTAAATCGTCGGCTTGCCATACATAGTATAGACTCTCACTCGTCTTCTGATGTGCAATCTGATCACGAAGCTCATCAGGAATAATATAGTAGACAAAATTCCCTAATACTTCATTATAAAAAATCTCTTGCTTTGGTAAAATAGCACCCACTTCGGTGAATGACAACGGCACCTCTAATTGCTCCTCAACCATTGTTCCCATATACCCATCCGCTAAAGCAGCTACCACAATTTCCTCTTCACCAAGTTCAACCTTTTCTTGACCTAATAAATGAGCCATATCATTAAACTCGGTTTGTGTAACGATCATTAAATGATTATTCATTGTACTTTCGACTTCATAGAACGAACGAATCATTTCGATGTTTTCTGTTTCTACGTCATATTTTTGGAAAACCTCATTAATAGCACCTATATCTCCTGAAATGGCCTCAACCTCTTGTTCATCATCCAAACTGGCCGTATAGCTTAAAGTAGGATTAACAGAATAAAACTGACTAGTAATCATCGTTTGAACACCATACAACGTTCCAATCGCACTAAATGCCACCGTTGAAATAATCGCGACCATAAAAAAAGTCCTCGCATTATCTTTCATTCGATAGGTTAAGTCTGAAAACAACAACATATTCGTTTCTTTCCAATAAAAGTTCGGTCTTTTCTTTAAGAACTTAATCAAAAAAACACTTAATTGCGTAAATAAAAAGTACGTACCGATAATAACTAGAATAATAACGGGTACCATAACGAAAATGACCGTAGACCCATGTGCGGTAATGGCAAGATAGTAACCGACACCTAATAACAACAAAGTTAAAATACTTAGCAGGAATGAAGCTTTCGGTTCGCCCCTCGTTTTCTTATCACCCTTTATTAAATCAACGAGCGGATCTTTTCTAAGTACAAAAGAAACAAAGAAAGAGATGAGCACAAATAATAGAATGAAAGCAATGACCGTTGTGACAATCGCTTGAGTAGGTAAATAAAAAACTAAGCTCTCTCGAAGCACAAGGACATTTTCAGCAATAAGCATGATCGCCTTAGCGAAAATAAGGCCTAGTGCTACCCCACCAATCGTTGCAAAAAAGCCAATAATCATATTCTCCATAAAAACTAAAGAACGCATTTGCCTTGGACTCATCCCTTGCATGATCAAAAGCCCAAATTCTTTTTTCCTTGACTTTAAAAAAGAACTCATAGAATAAAGCACAAAAAAGATAGAGAACAAATAAATGATTACTTGTGCGACATTCATCCCCACTCTTGCTTGTTCATTTAATCCATCTAGCATATCAGGGGAATTAAGCATAGGATGATAGGCAAAAATCGCAAATGTAAAAAATACCATCACCATAAACATACTACTCAAGAAATAAGCAATATAGAGACGTTTATTTCTTGTTACATTATTAAAGGCGAACTGACGAAAGGTCATGTGCGTTCCCTCCTAATAATGACAGTGTATCAATAATCTTTTGGAAGAAGGCTTGACGATTCTCACCACGATACATTTCAGAATACAGCTTCCCATCCCGGATAAAAATGACGCGGTCACAATAGCTTGCCGCTAAAGGATCATGGGTAACGAGCATCATAGTTGCTTCTTCATTTTGATTAATGCTTTGTAATAGCTCCATCACATCTTTAGAGGATTTTGAATCCAAGTTTCCTGTCGGTTCATCTGCAAGTAAAAGTTTAGGCTCATGAATCATCGCTCTAGCCACAGCAACACGTTGAGCTTGACCACCCGAAATTTCATATGTTCTCTTTTTCATAATAGATGTAATACCAAGCTTCTCTGCAATATCGGCCGCCTTCTGTTTCATTACCTTCACCTTCGCCTTTTCAAGCGTTAATGGTAGAACGATATTTTCTTCCACTGTTAAGGTGTGTAATAAATTAAAGTCCTGAAAAACAAACCCTAATTCGTTACGGCGAAATTTGGCTAAGTCATTACGTTTAAGTAGATGTGGCTGCCCGTTATTAATGAGGATTTGACCGGTTGTCGGTTTATCAATCGTGGCAATTAAGTTTAATAAGGTTGTCTTTCCACTACCTGATGGCCCCATTATGCCGACAAATTCCCCTGATTTCACCGTCAAATTAATATCATTCAAGGCCTGGTACGTCACTTTACCTTCATATATTTTGCTGACATTTTTTACAGTTAGCATATTATCCACCCTTTCCCTTCATAGATAAGTCGTTTCTTTATCCATAGTGTACTTAATACAAAGGGAATACTCCTATCGATTGTTCTTTCAGTTTCCTTACATTAATGTAAGGTATTGAGTCTCGGAGAAAATAATGCGAAAGCTTGTACCCTTCCCTACCTCAGTCTCAACCTCTAGGCGATGGCCTAAAAAACTTGTGACTTCCTTTACCAAATACAAGCCCATTCCTGTAGATTCCCGAAACTTACGACCGTTTTCCCCTGTAAAAAACGGGTCAAAAATTCTTTCTCTATCGCTTGCTGGGATTCCAATTCCATAGTCGCAGACTTCCAAAACTAAATCAGCATCACGATCATAAAGTGCTAAGTCGAGCTTGGATGATTGTTCAGCCGAGTATTTAACAGCATTTAAAATGACCTGAACGAGAATAAAATACAACCACTTCTCATCACTTTTAACGATAATCGGCTCTTTCGTAGTATGTAGTTTTGGATAGACTTGGTGCCTAATGAAATAACGTCGATGCTCATTCATTACTTCTCGGATTAGTGACGTTAATTTTATCTCCTCCACGTGGAAATCCTGCTCAATCGTACTTAGTCGTGACATATATAAGACTGTATCCAGCCCTTGTTTTATTCGATCCGTCTCAGCACGTAGATCAGATGCATAAGGCTCATCCATCTCCTCCGACATAAGCTGAACGACAGATAAGGGGGTTTTCATTTGATGAACCCACTGATTCATAAATTTCAATTGTTCCTCTTGCTGTCCTTCTAGCTCTTTCAATTTCTCACGATAAAATTGATATTGCTCCTTGACGCGTTCGTCAAAAGCGTTCGAAATCGGTGTTGTGTTAGTGTGAGCATACGATTCATCTAGTGATTGGAATGGAGTCTGTAAGCGTTTGTAATAGCTCTTTCTCGTAAAATAATAATAAAAGATATAGACGATCAAAATAACGAACCCTAGAAATAGTGAATAAAATAATAAGAGCCAATCCCGATAACCCGCCAACCAAAATATCGAGAAAATAACCGTATATTGAAGGAGCTGCATCAACAATAATGACTTATATTCCCTTAGAAACAACATCATCGTCCATCACCGGAGTCCCATGTAACCTTAAGCAAGTAACCAACACCTCGAACCGTTTCAATGGCGTCTTCAATGCCAAAAATTTGGAGCTTTTTTCTTACACGTGTAATATTAACATTTAATGTATTCTCATCAACAAATGCCTCATCATCCCAGAGTTTGTGTAATAACCCTTCACGCCCTGCTACTTTCGGATAGCGCTCCATAAGATACGCTAAAATATCTGTCTCTTTTTTTGTGAGTTGAACTTCTTCTGTGGCAAACTGCATCGTCAACCGTTCCGGAAAAAGCTTCAACCCATTCTCCTCTAGAATATTCTCTGATTGTACAGCGGCATATTCACCGTATGCTCTTCTTAACTGACTTTTCACTTTGGCAATAACAACTTCTGTAGAAAAAGGTTTGGTTACAAAATCATCCCCACCGTTCTCCAAAGCCATGACCTGATCCATTTCCCCTGTTCTAGCTGATATAAAAATTACCGGACATACCGATTCCTTACGAATTTGTCTACACCAATAAAACCCATCATAACTTGGCAAATTAATATCTAATAGCACTAACTGCGGATTCATGATTTGAAACTCTTGTAAGACATTATGAAATTGAAGGACAACCGATACCTCAAATCCATACTTTTCAAGTGCCTGTTTCAAATGTTCCGCTATCTTAGGGTCATCTTCAACAATCATAATTTTTTGCTCCATCTCCCTCACCCTCCTCTATTTATTATGGCATATTTTAGGAATAGAAACCAAAGAGCAGGGTAGATGTTGACGATGTAGATTAATCTCAGCTATCCAGCTCATGACTAATTACATACATCAGTTCATACAAAAACCACATGACGAAGCCCGATTCACTTCACCACCAACAAACATGCAAGTGCGGTTTTCTCTTTACTGGTGGCTTTTCATTTAATAACGGTTTTGAGAATTCTCACATTTTGCCGTAACCCCACCTCTTTTTGGGAGTTGCCCGCAAGGGCTTGCCCAAAAAGATTGAACGCACCGCACAAACAGCCACCAAAAACAAAAAAGAGACAGTAGTAACTCAACAGGATTAGCATCTAAAATCGAAGTGTTTTTGGACCGTTAGCCGGCTTGCTTGGCTACTTCACGCGACTGTGTGAAGTTTTGAAAATAGAAATGAACCTTCAGACAAATTCATTCGTCTGTGAGGTCATTTCGATTTTCAAAAACGGACCAAAAACAAAGACCAAAAAGGTCAAGTTATCTCGAGAAATGTGCACCACCCATGTAACTTTCATATACAAAAAACCTCCCTAAAATCGAGAGGTTAGTTATGAAAGAATTCGTATATTTACGGATAAAAGACTTGCAAACCAGCACCAATTAATCCTGCCTCACTGCCTAGTTCTGCTTTTTTTATTTCCACTGACTCCATTAAGCGAATGAGGCCTTTTCCTGAGATAAATTTTTGGACAAGTGAAACGATCCAGTCATTATGATCCATCACACCGCCTCCTAAAATAATGGCTTCTGGATTAAACGTATGGACCAAGTTAATGATTCCGTAAGACAGACCCGTAACCATTCTATTAACCACTTGCTTGGCATCTTTGTTGCCCTCATGGTAGAGGTCAAATACTTGCTCACTTGTTAATGGTCGCTTTTCTGCTACTGGCTTTTGCAGGTCATTCATTTTTTTCGCTATCCATGTACCTGAAGCAAAAGTTTCTAAACAACCTCTTAATCCACAATTACATAAGTCACCTTGATAATCAATTGAGGTATGACCTAGCTCTGCCGCTCCTCCCCAAGTACCTTGCAGACGCTTATTATCCATGTAGATCCCTCCACCTACACCTGTTCCAAGCGCCAAGCAAATAAAATGTTGATAAGCAACAGCTGCTCCTAATCTCTTCTCGGCCAATGCCATGACTTGGACATCGTTATCTATAAAGACAGGTAATCGATAATGTTCCTCGATGACCTTTTTTAGTGTCACGCCCGACCAACCGCTAATATTCGAAGTCGCTGAGAGAATTTCACCTCTTCTCACATGAACTTGACCCGCACTGCCTAAGCCAATCCCTTTTATAGGACAATTCAATTCGGCTGCTTTTGCTTTTAACAACCGAATTAGCGTCAATACATGCTCAATCAATTGAGACGATCCCAATTGAGAAGTCGGAATTCTCTCTTTCGCAACCACAGTACCATCCTTGCCAATAATACCAGCAGCAATTTTAGTCCCACCGATATCAATTCCTATCGCATAATCATTCATATTTGATACACCCCTTACAAGCTAAAGGCTTTAAAACGGTTGACTATTTTCCTGCAAAAACATGCTTCCCTTCTAGTAACTCTTTTAAGGTCATCATCACTTCTGGTGTTTGACTATATGTCGTCAGGTAATGGTCAAAAATGATATCACGATACGTTTGGTCGATAAATGGATTCCACAAGGACACAACGACTACTTGAGCGGTTACATGTTTAATCGATTGATACGCTTCTATCCACGCTCGGTCGAGCTTCCTTCTTTCGTTAATCAAAAGAACCACTACATCACTAGCACTAATAGAATTTAAGAAATGTTTGACCTCGACTTGACTTGGGTTTGCCTCTTCTAGATAAAACACCTCATATTGTGGTCCAGCAAAGATTTCCTTTACTAGACTCTTTCTATCACCCATATAATTCTCATCATTATACGTGCTTTGACTCAAAATCTTAATTTGTTGGTTATAACTAAATGGAATCAAATTCTGTGGATTTCTTTGTAAAGTAATTCCCTCTGCGGCAATCCTTTTCATCGTTTCTTGATAGTTGGTTTGCTTTAATGTAACTTTTTCTAAAGATGGCTCTAATATGTTGGATAACCATTTCTCTTTACTATAATGAATTCTCTGTAATGCTTGATTTACAATTAATAGTTCCAATTCCTCCGCTTCAATGGCATCGATAACTCTCTCAATCATAGCCACCTGCGATGCTAAATCTTTACCACACGCTAAAATAATGTCTGCCCCTGCCTCAATTGCTTTCACAGCACCTAGCTCTCTTCCCACATACTTTGATATGGCATGCATTTCCATAGAATCCGTTATAATCAATCCATCAAACTGATACTTCTCCCTAAGTAACTCATGCAAAATTCGCTTACTGAGAGTAGCCGGGTATTCCGGATCAATTTGTGGAAAAACGATATGTGCTGTCATAATCGCCTCTAATCCACTGTCGATATTTTCTTTAAAAGGAAGTAATTCATTTATTTCAAGCTCTTCGATTGATTTATCAACAATAGGTAGCCCTAAATGGGAATCGACCTCCGTATCACCATGTCCTGGGAAATGTTTGGCAACAGCAAGTATGCCAGCTTCATGATAACCTTTGACTGCTTCTATACCAAAAGCACTGACCTTATCAGCTTGGTCACCAAATGCTCTTGCACCAATTACCGGATTGTTTGGATTGTTATTCACATCAATATTAGGTGCATAATTCATGTTAAACCCCAAGTTTCTTAACTGTTCCCCCATACTCTTTGCTGCTTCATATGCATACGCTTTATTTCCCGTTGCTCCAATTAACATATTGCCTGGTGACAATACCATGCCATCCCACAAATAAGAAATTCCGCCACCTTCTTGATCAATGGAAATCCATAACGGTGGCCTTCCATGCTTTTTGGCTACTTCCTGTATGTCGCGATTTAGTCGAATCACTTTCTTCACATCTCGCAAATTCCTTTGAAATAAAATAACACCACCGATATTCCATTCCACAATAGCTTCATGTAATTCAGGTGTTACCTCTTCTCCAGCAAAAGCAATAACAAACATTTGGCCAATCTTCTCTTTTAACGTCCATTTTTCCATGACTTCGGCTCCTCCCTTGATAGCTAATCCCAATCTATGAACCGTTATTTTTCATAATTAACTGACAACCCTACCTCAAACATCCTTCTCCATGGCAAATATACATGCTCAAGTTCCACACGCCCATATCGTAAGTCTTCTAGATAAGTTGCGACAAACTCTTCTAATTTCTCTTTTATGAGTTCTGTTACTTCCTCAACTTGGCCCCCTAAATTCCGTGCTGTTAACCCTATTGTCGGCAGAAATTCATAAGAAATAAACTTTCTCACGATCGCTTGATAACCCCAGTCTTCTATTAATCTTGAATAATAGAACTTCCTTTCCTCTTCTTCAAAACCCTTCACTTGTTCAATCAGATTTCGTTGATAATAGGCATGAATGATACTATGAGAAATAACAGTACCTAAAGTATTACCACTCGTATTCCAGCCAGCATAAGCAATGAGTGTTTCAAGCAAATTTACCTTATGAAGTTGCTTTAATAATGAGTGATCGGCACCATTACAAATCGCAACATCTGCTAAAGCAACCTTAACTCCTTTTGATGTAAAAAACTTCATCGCTTGCACCAATTCCCGATGGTTGACCTCTGATATATAAGAGCGATTCCGTTCCTTATAGGGGAAACTAGATTCTGCCATTTCTTTCGGACCACGAGCTGGTGCATGAACCATTAATAAAAAGTCATTCTTCATTTCATCTGCTACAATGACCCCTCCGGCTGCGGTAATATGTGCTTTTATACTTTCTCCTAAACTACGATCCTCATATCTTGGAATCACAAACGGACCGTGTATCGATGAATAACGTAAGCTAATTTCTGGCACATAATCTTTTATGTCACAAAAAGCTCGAGCAAATAACGTACAAGCAATCTCATCTGCCCCAGGGTATACTGCAACTTGATCCATCAGATTTCTATCTTCAATTTCATAGGCTAGTTGACGTTGTTCCATAGCGGAAAACCCATATTCAGCATTATCATCTAAGGGAATAATCATATAATCAATACAAGCTTCTTCAACTAACTGGAGTGCTTGCTTTGTGATCCATGCATTTTGTTTTCTTCGTTTCGTATAATCACTCCAAATACTCTCTGGAATTTCTTTTTGTAAATGTTGAAGTTCTCTCAATTCCTCATCAGAGCTCAGCTTTTGCCCTTGTTTATCGGTTAACCAGCCTATCCGATGGATTTGAGCACCATACTCTTCATAATAATCAGGTTCTTCTTCACTGCTACTATAAGCAGGTACACGCATGATTAAGTCATAAACCAATAATTTTAAAGTCGGGTTCTTTTTCTTTAATTCTTTTAAAACAAGTAATCGATTTAAACCATCTTCCTGTGAATCTGTATGTAATCTAGAAGGAACGATTCCCCCATATAAGAGCATGTCTAAAGAAATAATCGCATAATCGGCATCTGCCACATTCTGCTTTAACCAATTGATAACTTGATCAACCTGAGCTGGTGCTTTCATATCACCAAGAATATCTCGACCAGGTACAAGCATCGTTACATCCGTCATTTTTGCTAAAGCTTGAGGATACAACAAGTTACATGGTCTTTCATCTAATGGTATATAGAGCACTTTTGACAATCGACTCACCTCTCCCATTATTAATCGTCATGATTTACCACCATTGATATGATTCTAAATAACTGGCGTCAAATATCATCAATGACATTTGATTTCTTTCTTTTACGAATGTTACCGCCTCTAAATAACGTTCTTTCTGTTGGTAATAGTCAAAAAGGTATAAACTAGGAATGATAAGAACCTTATTGTTAGTGACTTTACGAGCAAGTTGGATGGCCCCTTCAATACTTCTCCACGCTTCGTTCTGATGTAATTTTGCTTCGCCTTCATAAATGTCTGAATAATAACAACCAATCATAAGGAAATCTAGCTCTTCTGCTAAAGCTGACTCTGGATAATGTTCATCCGTCCAGTCGAGTTGAGGTTTATAGGAACGACTCCCCCAATTAACACCTTCATGATAATACTCGGGATACCAAGAACCGACGTATAAACCAAAAGCAGCATGCGGAGCAACTTCTTTAATGATATGATGGGCCTTCATGATGAAGCTTTTGATCACATTAGTACGCCAATTAATCCATTCGTGGAATAATTCCCCCTTTGTAAAACCATTTTCAGTAGGTACCAAGATATCCTGCTCCCAATTCTTAATAAGAATCCCTCTGGCTTTCTCAAATTCATGCAAACTCCTTTCACTAAAATCCGCGTAAATATTAGGGTAACGACATCGGTCCAAAATAAAGGCAGCCATTTCATAACGCTCCACTAACTCTTGTATAATACGTAACTGATAGTTCTGCACTTCATGAAGTACTGGATTCAAAAATATTGCCTTCTCTGTATAATCTTTGGCCCTTGTTAAGGAAGATCGCCTATTTTGCCAATGATAATACTCAACCTGACAAGACTCACTTATTTCCATTTGAATTTCAGGAAAATCGATATGTCCCGCTGTAAACACATCACATTTCATCACAATTTCCAACTCATATTTACGGGCAAAGGATGTCATCATCTCAACAAAATCTAAGCCTTTCCACGCCGAAAAACGGGACCACTCACTTACATGTGGTGCATGCATACTCGGATATGTCACAAAACCATAAGGGATTTTAGCGTCGACAATGACATGGGTAAATCCTTGCTTTTTCGCGCTCTGAAAATAATCCTCTCTACCCTGCTTAGATATAAGTCGTGTACTGTTTGCCATAAAATCTATCCATAGTACTTTGTGTTGGTCTCCTTCTATCACTCATATCCCCTGCCTTTAAGTCACTAAGAAGAAATGGTACCTAACAAAAGTTCACTAGGTACCATCTCATCATTCAATTAACGGTTGCTATACCATTCGTTTACTTCATCCGTCCATTCTTGACCACCATCGCGATTCCAACGCTCAACAAAATCATCAAATGCATCAATGGAGCTGTTACCTGCGATGATATTAGCAAATACTTCGTCCTCAATGGCTTTTAGTTGACCACCATATAATCCACTTGCACGTGTCGGCGGTCCATTATATTCAGAGAAAATGGCATTCTCACCAATTTTCGTTACGTTATCAAACAAATTAAACTCTAAACCTAATGAATCTAAACGGATTTTAGTTGTTTCAGGATCTAAAGGCTCAACCGTTGTATACATTTGGCGATATAAATGTTCGTTATGCTTTTCAAAGTCTGTTGTTGCCACTCCGTCAGTAATCTCCCAAACATCTCCTTCAAAACCTAAGAAAATTTCTCTAAATCCGTCTGCTACAATAAAATCTAGCATTCTCACTACAGCCTCAGCCTCGTCACTCGTTACTGGTACAGCATTATAACCACGCACTAGAGGGCTACCCGCCGTTCCGGAATCTCCATTTGGACCAACTGGGTATGGAATTGAAACCCATTCTGCTTCTTCATTATTTTGTGTATTCGTTAAAATAGGTCCACGCGTATCCCACCAAGCTGCTGAGAATACCCCAGCACGATCGTTGGATACTTTTTCACCTAAGACCGTTAAATTATTGGAAGGGAATTCACGATCTAAAATACCGTCAGCATACATCTCAGATAGGAAAGCTAATGCTTCCTTCATTTCAGGTGTCGTACTGGAATAAACTAACTCACCATCACGCTCTACCCATTGACTCCGTTGGACACCAAAAGCCCCAAGGATAGGTGCAATTCTTCCTAATTGGTCCGTCATAATATAACCAACATTATTATAGTGTTCTTTAAATTGATGTAAGACATCTACATATTCATCTAGAGTTTCAGGTTGCTCAAGCTCTAGTTCATTTAACCAATCCTGCCTAATATACATAATCTCTGTTCCTTGCTCTTGCAGAATATGCGGAATCGCATAAATACTTCCATCAATCGTCACGGCTTCCCATGCCTCTTCAGGAATAAGCTCTAACAGGTTTTGACCATGTTGCTCAACGATTTCCGTTAAATCTGTTAACGCATTTTGATTCACATAATTCACAAACCATGTCGCATCAGGGCTATAAATTAAGTCTGGTAAATCATTCCCTGCCATTAATACATTCAATCTCTCCATATAGCCTTCTGCAGGAGGGATTTGTACGGAAATATCTAAGTTAGTGTGCTCTTCAATAAAGTCTAAATATGGATTGTTTTCCTCGTCTAATCCACTAGGGAAACTTCGACCATAGTTATTAACGACAATTTCAATGGAACGTAACTCTTGAACTACTTCGTCTTCCGCATCTTCATTATCTGCATCTGATGGGTCATCTCCACCAGTTTCGTCACTACCACTTGGTGAACAAGCTGCAATAACAAGTAATGAAATTAAGACAAAGATGGCAAAAAACACTTTTCTTCTCACCTTTAATTCCCCCTTATTTTTCGATTGTTTTTGGGCTATGAATCAAGAATGATTATGATGTATTAACCCCCATGACCATCACCTCCTAGGTTTTAACCTTTAACAGAACCAAGCATGACACCCTTCACAAAATACTTCTGTAAAAACGGATAAACAATAAGGATCGGTACGGTACTCGCAATTAATGCCGCTGCTTTTAATGATTCAGTTGCAATCAACTGCTGTTCAAAATTATCTCTTAAACTGATTTCTGATTGATCAAATTGAATTAACTCTCTCAAGTAAACTTGTAAAGGATACAGATTTCGATCACTAATATAGATAACCGCATCAAAAAATGAATTCCAATGGAATACAGCATGAAACAGACCTATCGTTGCAATAACCGGCATGGAAAGAGGAATGACGATCCTAAATAATATCCGAATATTAGAGGCACCATCAATTCTCGCTGACTCCTCCAACTCCTGCGGTACACTTTGAAAGAAATTTTTAACAATGATTAAATTAAACGCACTAATTAAAGAGGGGATAATGTAAACCCAAAATGAGTTTAATAAACCTGTTTCTCGCACGACGAGATAGGTTGGAATCATTCCTCCATTAAATAACATCGTGAAAACGACTAGAAATAGTATGAGTCCCCTACCTTTGATATACGTTTTCGAGAGCGGGTAAGCCATCAAGCATGTAAAAAATACGTTAAAAAACGTACCCACTACGGTTCTAAGAATACTCATAACAAATGAATTAATGAAATGAGCATCCATAAATACTTCTTTATAAGCATGAAAGGTAATATCTATCGGGAAGAAAATAACTTCACCAGATACGATCGCCCGATGGCTACTCAATGATTGTGCAATGACATGGATAAAAGGGAAAAGGCAAATTAGGGCAAAGGCACCTAAAAAGATGATGTTAAACACTGAAAATGCTTTTTCACCTGTTGTTTGATGGACTGACATGCTTTTCCCTCCTTACCATAATCCGTTTTGGCCTAACTTTTTCGCTATCTTATTTGCCCCAACTACGAGGATTAAGGCAATGACTGATTTAAACAGCCCTACTGCTGTTGTATAGCTAAACTGTCCTTGTGTAATCCCGACTCGGTATACATAGGTTTCAAAGACATCACCGACATTATATACAAGCGGGTTTAGCAGGATAAACACTTGTTCAAAGCCAACTTCTAATATATTTCCCATTTGTAAGATAAACAGAATAACAATCGTTGGTAATAAGCTAGGTAATGTAATGTGCCATGTTTGTTGCCATTTATTTGCTCCATCTACTCGTGCGGCTTCATACAATTGAGGGTTAATACCCGCTAACGCCGCTAAATAGAGAATTGTACCCCAACCAACACTTTTCCAAAGATCACTCGTCACTAAAACCGTTCTAAACCAGCTATCATCAGCAATAAAATATATCGGTTCAAACCCTAAGAACGAAATAAATTGATTAATAATACCCGTAGATGGTTCAAGAATGTTAATCATAATACCGCCAACAATAACCCAAGATAGGAAATGTGGCATATAAATGACGGTTTGAATCGTACGTTTATATAACATGTTCCTAAGCTCATTTAACATAAGAGCAACAATAATAGGAGCTGGGAAACCCCAAAATAATTTATATAAGCTAATAAGTAATGTGTTAGAGAAAATTCGATAAAATTCCTCCGTTTCAAACATACGCTCAAAGTGTTTCCAGCCTACCCATTCACTTCCGCTGATTCCTGCAAATACACTATAATCTTGAAAAGCAATGACCACTCCCCACATCGGGACATACCTATATATGAGGAAAAATAGAATGCCCGGAACCATAATTAAATACAAATCCCAATGTTTGATTAAGACATTCTTTTTCTTTGGTGTTACTTTTTTGGGTAATGCGTTATGTGGCTTGTTTGCATCTAATACGGATGGTTCTGCCATTTCCCCCTCCTTCTCGGCCAATTAAACGGCATGTACAGTCGGCCATTTTAGTTCAATCCCCTCTGCTTGTAAGAGTTGCTGGAAATCTTGTAAAAGTGCTGCAGTGTTTCTAACCTGCCTTGGGCTTGTTTGATTCCTTATACAGTAAGCAGCAAGTAAGCCACTCACCTCACCAATATTCCACTCGACAGGATGTAAGCGGTAACACCCGTTAGTGATATGGGTTACCCCTAAATTCTTAGAAGCCGGTAAGAGGTTATTCATTCTTACATGAATCAAGCTCCCAAGTGGAACCTGAAAAGGCAAGCTTGAAATATCAATAAATGAGCGCTGCCCTGTGCTTGGGTGCAGATCAATACGATAACTGCCAATGCCGACAGAATCTTCAAAATTTTCAGCCCCTAAATCACCACGAACATCCGCACTAATATGTTGTTCTAAAACGGTAAATTCAGTTTTCATTCTTCGTGATTCACGAATGTAGGGATACATAGCCATTCCATCTTCCGTACCAACCACATCTTTACGCAGTCTTAAGCCACGATAACCAAACTTGCCATCTGGTCTAGGTGCTTCTGTCTGTAACCAATATAAGAGCGATAGTGAGAGCTGCTTAGCTTGATTCAGATGCTTCACTCTTTCTTCCTCTTCAACATCAATAATCGGCCCTAACCAATAATCATTTTGTGGCCAATTAATTAAAGAAATATCACCTTCAAAAAAGCCAGCCCTGAAATTCTCTTTATCAATGACTCGACGATACTCCCATAATGGAAAGGCTGCCTCACCTTTGAAGAATCCATACGTGTTTGCCTCTAAAGTAACCGGATTGACGGCCGTCCAATCTAAAAGCTTGTTCGGCCAAAAATCCGCTTGGTAGGAAGACCAAAATGAATAATCTTTAGGTTTTTCAATTGTAAAATCTTCCCCTTCTACATAATCTAAGCCAAAGCATTGAGTAAATGCTTGCATATCCATGGGGTCTGCTTCTCCACTAAGTGCATGCGGCTCCCCTGTATCACTTTGTGACTCTGATCCCGTTACATATTCCGCCCCTGCTAGTGGAAGTACATCTCCACAATCTGTTGCATCTATAAAATAGGGTGCTAGTAGTTGCTTCTTTTCTTTCGTCACAACATGTTCAACCTCAACCATTCGCACATCATCTTCGTCAGTTTCTACATGATGTACTTTAGATTCGAGTAAAAGAGTAATTCGACCCGAGTGAATAAATGGAGCTAACATTTCATCAAATACAGCTAATGCCGTTCTTGGCTCACATGCAATACGGCTTACAATTGCATTTCCTGGATTAAATTGTGCTTGTTCTCTAGCTTTTGAAGTAAGTGGAAAATGGTCCTGATAATAACTTCTTAATCTATTCCTAAAATGACGGTAGCTCCTTGTACAGCCAAAGCTTTCAATCCAACGATGCTCATCTGGTGGCACCGCTTGACTTGTCAACTGACCACCAATCCACTTCGTTTCCTCTGTCATAATAACTTTCGCTCCAGACCGTGCAGCTGCTAATGCAGCTGCACACCCTCCTGTACTTCCACCGATGATAACAATATCCGCTTTCAATTCTACATCCATCGTCAAACCCCCTAGTATAACTTGTCGGAAACAGATTTGGCGGTATTTTTCAAAGCCTTCTGTGAACGATCTTTGTCTTGGAATTCAATATACCTTGTTAAAATATCTAAAACATGCATCTGTGAAATTAGCGATGATAAAGCACCACCGTGTAACGGACTCTCTTTAGAAGATGTTAATAAAACAACATCGCTATACTTCGTAATCGGTGATTTCAAATGATTCGTAATACAAATGATAAAGGCTCCTTTTTCTTTGGCAATTTTAATACCATCTACAAGATCCTTTGTGCTCCCTGATGTCGTAATAGCAATCACTACATCCTTTGGCCCAGTTAACGAACAATTCATTGCTATTAAATGGGCATCAGCTGCGGTTAGACTCCGGTAACCTAACCGCATTAACCGGTACTGTGCTTGCTGGGCCATGATTCCAGAAGCACCTACTCCAAATATAAAAATCTGGTTAGAGGAAATAATCTTCTTAGTTACTTGTGCTATTGCATTCGGATCAACAAGCTTTTGTGTATTTTGAAGCATATTCGTATTCGCCGAAGTGACTTTTTTAGCGAGACTCTCTGCGCTATCAGATTCATGAACCTCTTCCACTTCCACAGCACCGGTTTGGTGTTCATTTGTACTTTGGGCAACCGCTAATTTAAAATCTTGATAACCTCGATATCCTAATCTCCTACAAAATCGAATAACGGTCGTTTCACCTACCTGTGCATGCTCTGCTAAATCCGAGACAGACCAATAGACAACGTCCTTCATACTATTTTTTACAACCTCTGCCACCTTTTGTTCTGATTTTGTTAATGAGCTAGCAATACTCGTTATCATCATCTCTGGACTAATTGAAAATCCTATTTTTTCCATTCACTATCATCCTTTAACTACTTTTTTATAAATATCGGTTAACAAAGGCAAGTGTTTTGTCCATATGTGAGATGATAGCCATATCATGTCCAGAGAATGGGTACGCCTCGATAGACTTCTCGCTTTTGATTAGATTGTAAACACCATAAATCGGCATCGGCGGACAAATTAAATCTTTCAGTCCAACTGAAATCCTTACTCTGCAGCTAATATGTTGGCTCAGATGAATATGATCAAAATAAGACAATGTATCATAGACCTGCTCAATCCATTGCGGATGCCGATGAAGGAATTGCTCGACTATATTAAAAGACCCTTCAAACTTCTGCTTCATCGTTAGCTCGATGTTACACATATTCGGAACGTCGGCAATCGCTAATTTCGGGCGGTCATCTAACGCCGCAACGGCTAAGGTAAGGCCTCCACCCATACTTGCCCCCATCACAGCGATTCTCTTTTGATCAATTTCTGGTCTTGTCTCGATAAAATCGAGTGCCTTCACTGAATCTACGTAGGCTTTACGATAGTAATATTCCTCTTTATCTAAAATCCCCTTCACTACCCAGCTTCCTAATTCATCACTAGAATAGGGGGAATAATCGGCACTTCTACCTTGACCACGACTATCAACAGCAAAGACAGCGTAACCTTGAATCAACCATTTCATATAATGAGAGACAGAATTTTTATGACCTGCATAGCCATGATAAATGACAAGACAAGGCAATAAGCCTTCAAACTGCGTAGGTCTAATATAAAACCCCTTCAAAGGCGTTTCATCAAACCCTTGGTATGTAACATCAAATGCCTCTATTTGTTTAATCGGATAATCAATTTTCGTCATCTGTTCATGAATGGATTTCTTTCTTACTGCATTCATTGTTTGTTCCCAAAATAAGTCATACTTCTTTGTTTTTTCCACAATCGGTATATAGGATTCTAGCTCTTCTATTGTTTGGTTAATGAAACGCATACACGCTACCCCCTTCATGTGGAGTTTGGTTCGATATTACAGCACTCATTCCTAGGAACGCTTCACATTCAACCCTACGCTTGCTTCTTGAACAGCCTCATAGAAGCTTTTTGTAATAATTTGTGGCCTCGTAATAGCAGCACCTACAACTACAGCATAGGCTCCAGCATGTATGGCCTTCGCTGCCTCTTCCGGCGTTTTAATATTTCCTTCTGCAATAATAGGAATGGGTGACTGTTGAGATAATCGTTCAATTAACGGCAAATCCGGTATTTCCCGTTCCTTTGTATAAGAGGTATAACTTGATAACGTTGTAGAGATGAGGTCAACCCCAAGCTCTATTGCCTTAAACCCTTCTTCATACGTTGAAACATCCGCCATAATCAAGCTATTACAAGAATTTCTAACCAAATCAATTAACTCTTCAAAGCGTTCTTGATTTGGCCTTTCTTGAAAGGTTGCTTCAATGGCAATCACATCCACTTCGGCTTCTATCAATAACTGCACTTCTTTTTTTGTTGGTGTAATAAATACCGGACTATCTTTGTAATTTTGCTTAATTAACCCGATTACAGGTAAATCCACCTCTGCTTTGATCGCAAGTATATCAGTCACACTATTAGCTCTTATCGCTGCTGCACCACCTTGCTTAGCAGCCAAAGCCATCTTTGCCATATGATCCGCTCCGTATAACGGCTCTCCAGGTAAGGCCTGACAGGAAACGATTAACTGGCCTTTTATTTCTTGTAGAAATAAATCTTGATTCAACGACACTCACCCCAACCTCTGTTTTCTTATCTTACGGACGTACTTATTTTTGTTCTGCTATTAGGTTGCTCTCTTTCCTCTTGTATTTGCTCCATTTTCCTAAAGCCACGCTGGCTAATCATACATAAAGCAAAAGCAAGTGCACTTCCTGAAAATAGTGGGATTAACCCCGGTAAAGCTCTCATAATAATTCCCGTACTACCTATTAAGAGAATGTAGGAGATGACAACAACCGGATTCATTAACATGATAAAAATGGAGGTTCGAAAATAATTCCACCACTTCTGTTGATATTGAACATAGACAGGAAATATAAAGAAACCTACCAGTAAATAAATAAAAGTGACAACCCAGAAGAAGTAATAAAAAATCAAAGAGGTAATGGTTGTAGGCGAAGAAAAATATAAAATATCAATATACAAAATAAAACCAATGACAAAGTAAACAAGTCCCATTGCATTCCCTTTAACAAATTCACTTTTAAAGGTTTGGAAAAAAGTTTGGAAGACTGGTACGTCAAGATTGCCACGAACCCATTGTCTAACCACGGTATATAAAGCGATTGTAGCTGGGAAAAAACCGAATAAAATAAGTCCAGCAGCCATGAAGAGGAGCCATAAAAGGTTGACGTAAGCTAATCTCATAAACATGATAGAAAATTTATAAAAGCCATTCATAAACTGGTCTTGATTCATACTTACCACCTCATTCCGCAACAGAATAAAAGAGGAATAATCCTCCATAACTTATAAAATAATTGGATTATACCTCCAATTATAACGACCACCTCTAGCTTTGTAAACATTTTTTCGTAAATATTCTGACATCTAAAATAAGCCACCCCCTCGTTTAATCAGGGGGTAGCTTATTCAAATTCTTATAAATCTAGCAAACTCTTTAAGTTATCTGCTTTATTTACGAGTTTTTTTGCATGTTCTTTTTTAATATGGTTGCCTTCATGTCTCTGCACGTGGTCTGTAAATTTTTCTAAAGCCGACCGAGCTTTTTCTTTTTCTTGAAGTGCCTTTCTCTCCTGTCCATCCTCTAGGAATTGCTTGGCTTTTAAAAGAGATTCCTCTGCTTTATTCAATCGAACGACTAAGGACTGACGGATTCCAGGTGGGTGTTGAATATATTCGGTTACTAGATCTTTTAATTCTCCTAGCTGCTCAAGTAAGTCTAGTTCTGCCCAGGTACCATACACGGTGAATTCTCTCTGATGCGTTATATAGCCATCCACTTCAATTCTAATAGAGATGATATTTTCTCCTAGCTCTATGGCAAGCTCCTCTTCTATATCACCGTTTGGAAGGACCGTCACCTCTTCTTCATTCAAATAAACCGCCGCATTTCCGACCCCTATTACTTCGACATTCCCTTGAAAGTTGATTGTGCCATGAGGGAACTCCTCTTCCTCATAATCTAAAAAACCGCGATATAAAGCAGCACGTACCTGATCACCTTGTTGGTAGCTTCTAGCGACTAATTGCCGCTTCTCACGAATACCTGAGCCGTCCAAGGCAGAAATAACAAAACCACCATCGGGAATGACACTATTATTATTCTCAGGCTGCGCCCAATTCCAATTAATGGCCTGCTGTTTGTTTACAACATTTATGACCGTTCCCGAACCATCAACTACAGCTTCAACACCCCAAGTATTTGTTCCGGTTGTCGGTCCAAATTGACTAGAATATACGTTTAAATTATTATCATTCCTATTAACATTAAAGAAATCGCCCGTTATGGAGGAATGTGAATCGATAGGATTACTAATCCCCAAATCGTAATTCTTAACATAAGGCACATTTTTAATCGATGCTTGAATCACATCAAAGTTGGCTTGTGAATAATCAAACAACATTAATCCATTCGTATTATTTAATCCTGCTTGAAATACTTCTCTTTGCAAACTAGGCTCTTGAACATTCACAAGGGCCATCCCCGCATAGAGCGGAATCTCACCGTTAGTTAAGATATTTCCTAAAGTAATATAGCGATTAATCTCTGCTGCTGTCCTTTGATATGTCCCAATCATTAGAAAATCTAGCTGATCGGTATAGCCCGTTTCATAATACGCTTCGTCATATAATTCCTCCTGCGGAAACTGCAAGCGCGGATCGTATTCAAAATTTGGACTTGCCCAATTGACTCCATTTAAATAATAGGTTTCATACCATGAACCGACATAAGCTGAGAGCTCCACTGCTCTATTCTCCTGCACATTATATTGGTCAACTAAACCCCTTACTTCTTCTGTAAATGTTTTAATCACTTGTGCACGATATGTGTACCACTCATTAATAAGTGGTCCATCAATGCGACTTGCTCCATCGTAAGTAAAAATATCCGCTGGCCAGTTTTCTAATTCCTTGCCTCTTTTATGCAGAAATTCTTCAAACTGCCGCTTGGATTCATCACTGAAATCAGCAAAATAATTATCATAGCGACCGCGGTCTAATAAAACACCATCCACATCATAATTTTTAATGACTTCCTCAAACGATCGTAGCTGATAATCACGAACATCTTCGTTCGCTGGATTTACGAAAGCAACAAGCGCTCCACTTCGTCCATATTCACTCTCCCTTAATCGAAGAATATCACCACCATCCTCATGCCGATACACCTGTTCCTCCCAATCCAAATGCTCATCCAAAACCGCAAATTCATTGTGGGCAATCGATCCTTCTGCAAAAACATTTAAGGCAGCATGTACCTCTAACCCTAGTTCATGACCGTGCCTAATAAATTCTTCTAATAAATCTAAGTCCGGATTTGAACCAGACCTAGCAGGTGCGGTCATCTCACTAACATACGGACGATTAGTTAAATCATTTTTTTGATAGGAAGCAAAGCCTTCTACCCCCTTAACATCTAAAGCAACGGCTGTAACACCAGCGTCCTTTGCCTGGACAAGCATGTCATAAATACTGTCAGATGTTTGGAACCTTCTCGCATTCGGACCTTGTTCTACCCAAAGGAAAACATGCTTATCCTCTGAGAGATTTTCTTTTCGAAAAACGATTAAAGACTGACGATCATGTAGCTGGCCCTCTTGATAAATTTCGACATCTATATAATTCGTCTGTGATTCTAATGTATATGGAAAAGTAAAGCTGCCGTCTTCAGCTATAAAAACATCTTCACCATTCACATAAAGCTCGTACTGTGAACCATCTACTAGATTCCGTACTTGTCCTGATACGTCTGTCTGACTGGCCGTTTCTGTATATAAAGCTTGATTAGATAATTCGATTCGGGCTTGCGGTCCTTCTCCTGTCATTAAATCCCTCACTGAAATCAATTCACCATTTTTCCTTAGCTTACTTTCATCGCCTAACGTAAAATTCGTGGCTAGAAACTTTCGAAAATCTTTATTTGCCCAAGAATCATCATGAGCTAATAAAACATATCCTCCATCAGGAATCTCCAAATATTGTTCTTCTTCCCATACAGGAGCTTGTCCATTATGGGAAGGATTAATCATGCGAGTGACGCGATTTTGACTATCAACTTGAACAGCTACCCATAAGCGTTTGACAAAGACTTCCTGACCATAATCGGTCGTAAACAAACTAATAAAGTCTGCTTTCCCCTCTAAGTTTTCATCCATATAGTTAATTTCTTTCATTGGACCACTTGTGCCTATTGTTGGATCCTCTGGTGGTGCCTCCACTTCAATTAAATCTTCAGAATCATTGGCTGCCATGATACTAGGCATGAGACCCAATAATAGGATAAAACAGACAACCATATACCACTTTCTCATTCCATCACCTTCATTTCATTTTTTTTATTCATGTGATTATCTAGATGAAAAAGGAATTTACCTCCATAAATTAAAAATAAGGAGGATAATAACACCATAATATACACCATTCGTCTTTATGTAAACAAAAAATTCAGAATTTTTCCCTCCCAAATAGTTAGTCTCCATACTTTTATCCCATCATAAAAAAGTTGTTTACAAGATCCTCTAACCGATCTCATAAACAACCATTCACGCTAGATAAACATAAATCCTAATAACACAGTAAAAATGAAGACAAGAATGGTAATCGCTAAGGATATGATGGCACAAATAAGGCCAGCTAAAGCCATACCTCTTCCTTGGTCTCCAAATTCCTTGATTTCATTTAATGCCATGGCAGCCAAGATAATACCTGCTACCGCTAATAATATACCGACATAAGGGATAATTAATGAGATGATACCAAGCACCATAGCAGCAATCGCTTTTCCGTTCGTTTTATTTGCAGTGGTAGGTGATGGATTTGTCACACACGCACCTCCTTATTCAATCAATCTTATAACATGCCGACAAAACCGATCCAAAATAAGAGCTTAAGTAAAAGTGTTACTGCACCGGTGACGATGCCCGTTATCGCGAGGCCCTTTTTCACTTGCTTCTTTAATCCAATAAATCCAAATATTAAAGCTAAAATGGCAAGTGGATATGGGATGAATGGTACCCAAAACAACACTAAACCAATAATTCCAAGGACGAGTGCTGATACCGCTAAACCATTACTTTCCTGGGCTTGAACAACGACTCTCGTTTCCTCCAAATTGAACCCCTCTTTTCATGTGTATAATCTAAGATGAGTGCGACTAGCCAAACTTACTCATATCCATTGACGAGTGCACATGTTTAACATTTATTTTTATTCTCTTTGAATGACCATTGC
Organism: Alkalihalobacillus pseudalcaliphilus; assembly: GCA_001038565.1. GTDB lineage: Bacteria > Bacillota > Bacilli > Bacillales > Bacillaceae_D > Alkalihalobacillus > Alkalihalobacillus pseudalcaliphilus. The sequence goes on along the minus strand of LFJO01000001.1, from coordinate 242,911 downwards.
TACCACATCAGCCTCCTTAGGAAATTTGAACTCAAACATATATATGTGAAGGCTTGCTTAAATATCCCAAGGATTTACCAAATTTGAAAGCAAAAAAGAACAGATGCTTTAATTAGGTAGTTCAAATAATGTGGAGAAAACTTCTATTAACATTTAAAAAATCCACTTATTTCACAGTAAAAATACCATTTAAATTAATTGAGTAATTAATATAAGGAATTTGAGAGAATTAAAGTTCTTTTTTTGCTTAATTAAACAATTATTTGATAATTTTGTTAAGATTAAAAATAATCAATAATGGGGGAGAAGCTATTGTTTAAACAAACTTTATGTTTTATCAAGAGACAAGATGAAATTTTAATGTTAAACAGAGAGAAAGCACCTACCAAGGGGCTTTGGAATGGTGTAGGAGGTAAAATGGAACAAGGCGAGACACCGTTAGAGTGCGTGATTAGAGAAGTAAAAGAAGAAACAGGCATTGATATAACTAAAAATCAAACGAAATATAAAGGTGTTATTACCTGGGAGGTTGATAAAATTCATTTTGGTGGATTATATGTCTTCTTAGTTGATATTCATAACGATTTTATTTACCAAACTCCGAAGATGGTTGATGAAGGAATTTTAGACTGGAAACGTATATCGTGGTTATTTGGTGAAAAAAATTTCGGAGAAGGCGAAATGTTACCGCACTTCCTTCCAACAATACTTAATAATTCTTCCGTATTGGAACATAAATGTACGCTCGAAAATAATAGGCTGATGGGGTATGAATTTAAAAAGATAGAGTTAGTAGAAGAAATAAAATAACAGCTTGGGCGATTTCCAAGTTGTTTCATCTTTTGTAAAGTATATCATTTAAAGTAAATACTTTATCAGTCGTACCAACCGTTGAGCAGGAGTAATTCTTTTTCCATCGGCTGATTTGTAGGTTTCACAAAAGTTATAGACTGTTCTAAGAATGGTCAATGTGTATTGTGTGCATTTGGTTTGAAGTTTGCAAATATAACCCTTTCCATCTACTCTAGCTCTCATTAATAATTATCGCTCATTTTAGGGGAAAAACATTGATATATCAACAAATATAAGACCAAATCATAGTGCGATTTGGTCTTGAAATTAGTATGCTATTCCTTTTATTTCTCCTCAAAAACTGAACTACTTATCTTTAATCATTTAAATAACAAACAACCTTTGGCTCTGTCATCTCCTCAATGGAAAAAGCGATTCCTTCTCTACCTAGCCCTGAACCTTTTACTCCACCAAATGGCATCGCATCAATTCGGTAATCACTGCTGTCGTTCACCATCACGGCACCGACCTCTAGCTCCTGAATGACTCGATTCGCGGCTTTGAGATTATTCGTAAATACACCTGCCTGTAATCCGTAATCAACCGCGTTTGCTTCCGCTATTGCTACATCCAAGCTGCCGACAGGGAACAAAATCACAACTGGACCGAAAATTTCTTCTTGAGCGATTGGGTCTAGCCGATTGACATTGGTCAGCACAGTAGGTTCGATATAATTACCGTACCGTCTTCCTCCTGCCGACACCTTGGCTCCTCTTTCCTTCGCCTCTTCTATTAATTGCTCAACACGCTTAGCCTCACGTACATTAATGAGTGGGCCCATACTTGTTTCCTCACTTAGTTTTTCACCGATAGTGACCTGACTTGCCCTATCGGAAAATAACTGCTCAAAGCGTTCATAAATTTCTTCTTCAATGTAGACACGTTGCACACTAATACAATTCTGACCAGCAGCCCAAAAAGCACCAGACACTGTTGATTCAACCGCCTTTTCTAAATCAGCATCTTTTAGTACAATGACGGGTGAATTCGAACCTAGCTCCATACTCACCTTTTTTAATCCTGCCTTTCTAGCAATCGCCTCACCTACTTCACGCCCACCAGTAAAACTAATCATTCTTACGTGAGGACTCGTAATTAGAATATCGCCAATTTCATGACCATAGCCAGTGATAACGGATAATACTTTCTCTGGTAAGCCACCATATTCAAAGGCTTCAGCGAGTAATAGGGCACTTAAAGGGGTCTCAGTCGCCGGTTTGACAATGATTGAATTGCCCGCTGCTATCGCCGGGCCAATTTTATGTGCAACTAGATTTAACGGATCATTAAATGGTGTAATAGCTCCTACAACCCCTATTGGAAAGCGATAATAATAGCCATGACGCTGTTCACTTCCTGGCATTTGATCAAAACTAATCGTCTTTCCCTCAATCCGACGAGCTTCCTCGGCACTAATTTTTAACGTCTCAATGGCTCTTGTGACTTCTTTTTTTGCTTCTGTTATTGTTTTACAACCTTCTGTAGCGATCGTTACGGCAAATTTATCAAAATGTTGAGAGATGTATTCGGCAGCTTTTCGGATAATATCCATGCGTTCATGAACAGGCATTTTCGAGATAATCTTCGCTCCTACTTTTGCTTCCTCAACACAAAAAATCATATCCTCTTTTGAGGCAGCTGGAATTGCCTCAATGATTGAATCATCTTCAGGGTTCTTCACATTAATTAACCGCTCCCTCGTTACCCATTTCCCCGCTAAAAACATCTTTTGATTCATTAATTTTGTTTTCATCGATATTCCCCCTCTTATGTCTACATCACAACCTTCTGTTTATTTCCTGCGATATGGATCAAATCAATTAATAACGAATAACCTGTTTCGATTTTACCTGCACCTGCTCCACTTAATGTGACAGTTCCTACTAAATCACACTCATAAGCAATCGCATTAATAGCTCCTTTAATCCCTGCTAAAGAATCGGCCAAATCCACTTTTTCTGGTGCGACCTTAGCGACTACCTTGCCTTCTTCGCCCCGTTTAATCGAGGCTAATAGTTTCCACCGCTTTCCTTCAGCTCGTGCTGTTCTTATGAGTTCAGGTGTGATAGAGGTAATCCCTTGACAGCTAACATCCTCCACTTTTAACGGGACATTCATAATATGATTGGCTAAAATGACGACCTTATATCTGGCATCATAGCCCTCTACATCACTAGTTGGGTCAGCCTCAGCAAAGCCAAGTGCCTGAGCTTCCTTTAAAGCTGTCTCATAAGATACTTCTTCCTCTTCCATTTTAGTAAGAATATAGTTAGTTGTTCCGTTCAAAATACCGCGAATTTCTTTCATTTGATTTCCTACAAGTGCTAATTGTGGCATTCTTAACGTTGGTGTCCCACTCATCACGGTCCCTTCAAATCCCCACTGGACCCGATGCTGCTCAGCTAATCTAGTTAATTTTTGATAAGCCAATGCGACTGGCCCTTTATTAGTCATCACGACATTTTTACCACTCGTAAAGGCGACTTCACAGTGCGAAATGGCAGGCTGACCGGTTTCCACATTCGTGTAAGATACCTCAACAATTGTGTCCGCATTACTTTCTTTGATGGTTTTGATGCTATCCCAATCTCTTTTTAAGCCTTGACTAGTCGGATAAGCTTCTAGTGACCCCGTTTCTTGAACCGTTTCTAAAAGTAAGTTAATATCAAGTCCCTCTGGATGATAAAGCGACCCTTTGTTCCAATCAGATATAGCGACAATCTGTGCTTCAAAGCCATGATTGGCCTTTAACTCTTCTCGCTTATCTCGTAAGATCTCAGCTAAGCCTTGACCAACAACTCCAAACCCTATAAAGGCTAATTTATGCAAAATTTACACCCCCACATATTTAATAACGCCACATTCAGCGGCAATTTGAACAAAAATGGCCGTTCCCAAAACTAATGCGGATTCATCGATATCAAAAACAGGCGTGTGCAATTCACGCTGTAATTCGCCTAGTAACGAACAGCCTAAGAAAAACATCGCACCAGGTAGCTGCTTCGTGACATAACCAAAATCTTCACCACCAAGACCGAAAGGCGCTTCTGTCACTTTTATTCCTGACTTCAGCTTCTGCGCGGCACTTTTTATAATTAGATTACAATGGTGATGGTTATATAAGGCTGGCTCACCACGATGAAAAGAAAGGTTATACTTCCCACCTAATGGCTCTATCACGCTAAATGCTCTTTTGATTTCTTCTTCTAAAGCTTCTCGTACATCAGGCTGATAACTGCGGATCGTTCCGCTTATATAAACCTCGCTTGGAATAATATTGGTCGCTGTACCTGCTTTAATTTCACCAATACTCACAACGGCCTGATCAAGAGCAGAAATCCGTCTGGAAACTATGCCGTGCAGGGACTGCAGAAGTAGACCTAACATCCAAGTAGGGTCTGTCGCTTTTTCCGGATAACCACCGTGCCCTCCTGAACCAATGATTGTTGCTTTAAATTCATCGACATTGGCCATGCTGTACCCGTCGTGGATTTGAATATCTCCACTCTTAAGCCAAGGACACATATGAAGGGCAAAGGCTACATCCACCCCCTCATAAGCACCTGCCTCAAGTAAATAAGGAGAACCTGAGAATCCTTTTTGATCAGGAGTTTCCTCAGCAGGCTGAAAAATAAAACGAACCGTACCTTGCATATGACCCTCTTTAGCCAAGTTTGATAATATCTTGGCAGTCGCTAGCAAAATTGCCGTATGTGCATCGTGTCCACATGCGTGCATAACACCGTGATGTGTAGAGCGGTATTCTGTTTCGTTTTCTTCGTAAATAGGTAAAGCGTCCATATCCGCTCGCAATGCAACGGTAGGACCCTTACCTACTTTTAACTGACCCACCACACCGGTGATAAGTCCTACCCCTTTTTCTACTTTGATCCCTTCCATGTCTGAGAGTGCCTGTGCCACAAATGCCGCTGTTCGAAATTCTTTAAAGCTAAGCTCAGGAAATTGGTGGAAATGCCTCCGCCAGCTAATCAGCTGCTCCTCCATTTCTTTAGCAAATTGATAGATACTTTGGTTCATCTAGACATCCCTCATCTCTAAGTTCTAGACTTCTAACGTCGTAGTCACTTGTTCAAACGCCTGCTTAAAATCATGAATAATATCTTCACTCGCTTCAATTCCGCACGATACGCGAATAAGCCCTTCCGGAATACCCATGGCTGCACGTTCTTCAGGGGTGCACTCGACATGGCTTGTTGTTCGTGCCGGTCCTACCGTTGTTTCTACTGCACCTAAATTGGCCGCCCGATGAGCAAACTGGAGTTTTGGCAAAAGCCCACGTACCGTTTCTACACCACCTTTTACTGAAAAACTAAGCATACCGCCAAAACCTTTCATTTGTTCTTTAGCAATATTATGGTGTGGGTGTTCAGGTAAACCCGGATAATAGACCTCTTCCACCAGTCCAACTGTTTTTAAATATTGAGCAAGCTCCATCGCATTATGACTCTGCTCACGGACACGTAAATGTAACGTTTTCATCCCTCTTAACGTTAAATAAGCTGCCATTGGATCCATCGTCGCTCCATTAATTTCACGATAATGATAGATTTTTTCTATCAGTGTGCTCTCGCCACACACGACCCCGCCTAAAGCATCGGCATGACCGCCAAGAAATTTCGTAGCACTATGAATGACTAAATCAACACCAAATTCAAGTGGATTTTGATTAATAGGAGTTCCAAAGGTATTATCGACAATGACCAAGGCTCCTGCTTGTTTTCCTGCTTCTGCCATCCTTTTAATATCTGTAATTTTTACGGTTGGGTTCGTTGGTGTCTCCAAATACAAAATCTTACATCCCTTTGCTACCTCGGCTTCGATCTGTTCATGGTCCCCTGTCTCACATAAGGTCACCTCGATTTGCTGGCGTGGTAAAAACTCTGTAAAAATTTTATTTGTACCACCATACGTATCTTTAATTGAAACAATGCGATCGCCAGGCAATAAAAAGGTGGCTAACGTATTACTTATGGCTGCCATTCCTGTTGAAAAGCTAGTCGCAGCCTCAGCACCCTCAAGGGTTTTCACTTTATCTTCAAAGGCTTGAACAGTTGGATTCGTATTTCGCCCATAAATATGACCTTTTTTCTTCCCGATCGCAACGTCATACCATTCATCCATATCATCGTAATTATAGGCAACACTTAATACAACCGGTACTTGCGTCGCTCCATGTACGAGATACTCCTTTTCCCCTGCCCAAACCGCTTCTGTACCTACATGTATGTTTTTGTTCATCAAACTCACTCCGTTCTTTTAAATTTAACTTGAGATGGGCTCCACCCAACGTGTGCTCTCATTTTGGGGACCTTATCTTGTTGACTACTCTCATTTTGTGGTTCGTTCTTTTCTTTTAACGCCAGTTCGGTTCGCTTTTCGCCTTTGATGTGGCCAATTTACCGTTTAACGCAGATCTTTATCAACCCATTAAATTAATTGAACATTCAGTCATCAAATCACAGGGTTTAATGTCTCAAATGCCATACCATCTTCTTTGATGACAAGCCCTCGCGGTAGATGCACTAAGGATTCACAGCCACTTGATGTGACACGAAACGATTCGCTCACTTCAAAGCTATCTCCTTCAGACCAGATAGCGGGGATGAGATGGAAGGTCATATTCGGTAATAGAATCGTCTTATCACCTTTACGAATACTCGCCGTATGCTCGCCCCAATCCGGTGGATAATTAAGTCCCATTGAATAACCTAATCGAGATTCCTTCGTCACACCATATTTGTCTACTGTATTTCTCCAAACCTGTTCGACCTCTTCACATGTGACACCTGGTTTAATGAAGTTTAAGCACTCATTCAAGCCTTCCACCACAATGTCTGATAGATTCTTCATATTTGGTGTCGGTTGACCAATATGGACCGTTCTAGCTAAAGGGGCATGATACCGCTTATAACAACCCGCTAGCTCGATAATTACCGTCTCACCTTTTTGATATGGTTCATCGGTCCATGTTAAATGTGGTGTTGATGTTCTTTCTCCAGATGGCAGTAAGGGTACGATAGCTGGATAATCACCACCAAATTGAGAAGTTCCGCTTAGTTGCTCATGACTAATTTTTGCCGCAACATCACAGCCTCTTACACCTTCATTAACCATTTCAATACCGGCCACCATCGCTTGTCTTGAGATAACAGCAGCTCTTTTTATTAATTCAATCTCCGCTGATGACTTAATTAGTCTAACCCAGTTAACAAGGAGCGTTGCATCCATAAATGTCGCGTTCGGCAACCCTTTTACTAATTGCTGAAAACATTTTGCTGAGAAATAATAATTATCCATCTCAACACCGATATTCCTTTTGTCCTGACCGATTTGCGTTAATATCTCCGCAACGAAATCCATCGGGTGACGAACATCAGATTGTACATATTGATCAGGATAAGCAATAATATTTTCTTGATATAGCCAAGTAGTAACTTTGGCTCCATTGGCATCTGCGGTTCTTCCAATCCAAATGGGCTGCTCTTCATCATCAAAAATGGCTAGTATTTGATCAACATAAAAAGACCAACCATCATATCCAGTTAAATAATTCATATTAGCAGGGTCCGTGACTAATAATACCTCGATACCACTTGCAGCCATCCGCTCCTTTGTTTGTTTAATTCTTTTTTGATATTCTAATAATTCAATTTTCACAACCTAACACCCCTTTCCATTCAACCCACCATTTTGCTAATTTCTTTCCTTGATGTCATTATATCGGCAAAGTATCTAATTCGATATTCGTCAAAGTGTATGAATTTTCAAACTTTATTTCAGTCAATTTATCATACATGTTTGATCTAAAATGTACGAACAGGTCGTATAAACATATAAATAAAAAAACACGCGACCCCATTAAAGAGATCGGTGCTTATAAGATTTTCATTTTATTCAAAACCATTTATACTACCTATCACTATTCATCCAGAGCTTCACTAATCTTCCAAGCTTTTATACTTAGATCTAAAAGGAATAAGTGATCCGGATCATTTAAAGTAAGCTTTGTTAACGATTCAATTTTTCTTAAACGATATAGTAATGATTGTCTGTGCAAATTCAATGAACGAGCGGTTTGACTGACATTCCCTCGATATTGGTTAAAGGCAATAAATGTCCCAATTAAGTCCATTTGCCTTTCTTCATCATACTGCACGAGCGGCTCAATCGTATCTAATACAATTTCGTGCATATCGGTGTTATGAACGAGCTGTAACAATACGCGGTCGACACGTGTTTGATCGAACCACGTACGATTGGGCTGTTTGTTTCTTATTCTCCCAATTCTCAGTGACAATATCGCCTGTTGATAGCTTTCTTGAAAATCCTCAAATCCTTTAATTCTCTTACCAATTCCCCAGGAAAGCGAAACATCAGGCATTAGCTGGTATAAGCGGCGATCGACACTATCTAAAAAATCAGTGGCATATTCATGCTCTGTTTGATGCTGCACTTCTAAAAATAAAGTCATTTTCTCATCATCTCGGGTTAACATGAGCTCGCGTTCTAAGGATCGTGCTGCATAAACCAATTCCTCTTCCAAATAATGAAGCATACTCTGATTCCATTGCTCAAAAGCATCAACCGCTTGATCACGCTTAATATAAAGGCTTTTTAACTTTTCAGGATAGGCCACAATGCAAACATACGGCACATCTAGCCTGTAATGAAGTAGCTTTGCTCTCGACTGTGCTTGCTCATAGTTTGTAAATCCACCTTGTGCAAGCTCTTCAACAAAGTCACTACGTAAGCGAAGCTTTGTTTCTTCTACTGCATTTTTCCGTGACAGCCATAAGGCAATACTAGTCGCTGAATGCTCTAGAATATGATTCCTGCTATTGTTTAAATATTTTGATATTTTCAAGTGCTCAGGTATGACTACAAATAAATATCCTTGAGGTTCCCCAGACACCTGTAACACAGGAACTTGAATAAAGGACCTACTCTCATAGCTAATCACATCAAATTTCTGTATGAACGGATCCTGTGTATGTGGTTCCTGATGCTTTTTGGGAATTATACCTGTTAGAACAAGCTCCATCCATTGTTGATTAAATTCTTCAGAATACTGCTGGCTCTCATGTAAATTCCCAAAGCGGTCCGTTAAATAAAGTTCAGCGTAAATCTGTTGCTCCACATATCCCAATATATCTTTTAGCTCTCGTTCTTCAAGAATTAAATGCAGAAGCTCTTGTTGAATTTTTTCTGACTTTTGCCTTTCCTGATTTGCCTTCTTGGTGAGCTCTCCCATGACTAATTCAACGATATTAGCAAAGCGTATTTCCCAAGGAATCGTCATAATAATAAATTCGTTCCTTTTTGCGAGTTCTAAAGCTTCCTGTGGAATATCATAAATAAACCTACCTAAAGCAACCATAAGAGCAGCTGCTTCTGACTCAATAATATCTCGGACAAACTCTACAAATAATGATGGATCTTGTTTACAGCCAATAGCCGTTGTTAAAACAACTTCATTTTTTCTGACAAAATTTTCAACGGGTAGTTCAATGACCGATATCCATTGAACTTTTCTTTTATGTGCAAGCTCCTTACCCGTAATCACATCGACATCGAGTAACAGATCATCTTGTAATACATCATCTACTGTAAGAATTATCAATCACTCTCCCTTGTCATCTCATCCTTCTATTCCCCTTCTAACACTATCTTAAATCCTATAAATGAAAGTCGTAAAGTTAAAAAATAAAAAACCACTCAAGCAAGTTGAGCGGTTTTTACAATCTTAGTCAAATCTTCTTCTTTTAAAAATAATCACACAAACAATAATGGCTACGAATGCCCAAATACCTAATACTAGAAAATGTTCTAGGACAGGGCCTCCATTATCCAAGCTTACAACTAATGATAGGAATTGACCATCTGGTAAATAATTAAGGATCGTAAGAATAACCTCAGAACTAAACAGCTCTCTAAAGAGTGAGCCCATACCAAAAATAAGCATAATTGGTAATCCGACAACTGATGTCTCGATCACTGTTCGTGAAATCAAACCAAGGATCGTTCCTAAAGCGATAAAGAAGATAGTACTAACCAATACAGCCAGTGAAAATAATAATACATTCGCAGGTACCTCAAATTGACTAATTAGAGTGACAATCACAATCATAAGAACCGTGAGCAAAAACGATAGCAAACTTTTACCGATGAAAATCTCAAACGTATTTAACGGTGATAAAAGTAAACCTCTTAATGTGTTTTTCTCTTTCTCTTCGGCAATCATACCAGCTTGCACAAAAGAACCAACAACAACCATCGCTAATATAATCGGTATAACCGTCATCGCTAATGGAACTTCTTCTCCACGCCCAAACATATAGGCAAATAAAATCGGTAATACAACTGTAGATAGTATATAAGCATTTTTCATCAAATCTTTGTAATCTTTAATTAAAACGGTTTGAATTCTTTTTAATGAAATCATTACACTAACAACTCCTTTCCTGTAACACGCATGAAGATATCTCCTAAAGTTGGTTCATTGGAATGAATCGATTTTAATTGATTTTGTTCAATAGCTCGTTGAATAATTTGAGCTCCTTCTACGTCTTTTTGGATAATCTTTTTCTTTCCATCAGCAAATAAAAGTGTGATCGTTGGTTCAGCATAACGTAAGCGCAAATTAGAAGGCGAATCCATTACCTGTATTTCTCCTTGGTTTAAAAAGGCGACGCGCTCACAAATCTTCTCTGCTTCTAACATGTCATGTGTCGTTAGAAATATCGTTGTTCCTTGTTCATTCAACTTTTTCAAAACTCGGTGGACACGTTCCGTACTTACAGGGTCTAAAGCTGATGTCGGCTCATCCAAAAATAACAATTCAGGCTTGTGCAAAATCGTCCTCGCGAGAGTAATACGCTGCTTCATTCCTTTAGATAATTGATTAATAGGCTTTTTTCTTTCATTAGGTAAATCGACTTCATGTAATACTTCATCGATTCTTCGATGCTCTACACCATATAAATCACAAAACATTTTTAAATTATCTTCAACCGTTAACCTTTCGTACAGGCCTGTATTATCAGTAAGAACGCCAATCTTTTTCATTTCAGATGCTTTTTTTAACTTTTTCACCGGTGCCCCAAAAACTTCTACTTTTCCATTAAATGAAGCTAACTGTGCGGTTAGGATTTTGATTGTTGTTGTTTTTCCTGACCCACTTGGTCCTAAGAAACCAAAAGTCTCACCCTTAGGAATGGTAAAAGATACGTTTCTTAGTGCTTCTTTTCCATCAAAAGATTTTTGTAGATTATTTACATAGATAACAGAATTCATCTCATCTCTCCCTTTCGCCTTATCGCTTACCATAAGTTTATAAGTGGCAAAAGAAAGACGCCTTATATTCAAGGTGAAAGGAGTAAAACTCCCGTCATAAGGCATAGAAATCATGATGAACTGATAATATTTTTGATGAAATATACATATTACGTCTTGAATAGAGCTACAAACCATGACAATTGCTGACAATTTCCGGGGAAATAACAGCCCAGCGGCTTAAAAATAAAGATCGTCCTTACATTTTTAATATATCTTTGAGTTCCGATAGATTGCCCTTCGATAAAGGAATATTACTTTTCTTTTTGTCATCCAGAATAAGACTATAACTATTCCGCGTCCACGTCATTAATTCTCTAACCTTTTGTAAATTCACGATATACGAACGATGACATCGGAAGAACCCAAATCTCTCCAACCTCTCCTCTAATTGATTAAGGGTCATCATACAAGGAAATGATTCTCCTTTCACATGTAATAAGACCGTGCCTTCATTACTTTCTATATAATCAATTTCCGTTGGATCAAATAAGATAAACTTCTCATCAACCTTAGCGGGAATTCTTTCAAAATGAACTTGTAAAGTTTGTGATTCCTCTTGTTCTTGGTTATCCATTTCTAATTCGAGGTCATTTGAGCTTTGATCCTCCATCGTCATTTCGTAATTTTTATCAAATACGTTCACTTGTTTTAAGCCTTCATCATTAAGCCGAAAAACAGTTTCTGCCATAATAATGGCACTTTCCATATTACTTGTTATAACTAGAATCGCCACTTTTTTTGCCGCTAACTCGAGAATCAGTTGCTTGAGAATGACTTTACTTTCTAAATCAATATTTTGATCAGGTTCCTCCATAATTAAGATTTCTGGTTGATGAATGACTGATTTGATAATCGAGACGCGCCTCTGTGCAGAAGCATTCAGTTTTTTTATTTTGACATTCCGAAAAGACTGTAGGTTAGCCTTTTGTATATATTCGTCAATATTCGTAGTAGCACTGAAAATGTCACGGTAAAACTTCAAGTATTCATACACGGTTAGTCGGTCATAGATACCTTCATTTTGAAATGAAATACCTACTCTCCGTTTAAACTCTAGCCATTTCTTCGAGTTTTCAATGCCAAAGTATCTAAGCGTACCTGTTGATGTATAGTTGCTACCGATTAAGATATCAAGAAAAAGCTTACCGATATCTCGTTCGCAATGTATGGCAACCGTCTCACCAGGCTTTATTTCAAAATCTAATGAATGGAACCATGATTTATTGCCCTGAATGAGGCTTGCATTTTCTAGCTGAAGGATCGGACTTGTCATATTTATGCTCCTTTTTATGGAAGGTTAATGAGTAGCAACACGGACATCTTGTACAAATGACAGTTACCCATTTCACGCTTTGTCCCCCTGTTTTATGTCATTTTTGTTGGCAGGAGGACATTACTAATCAACCATGACCTTTTCTCTTTACATTCCATGATATTAAAACTTTGCCCTTTTTTCAGAAATACGAATTCAAGAGACGATACGTTTCAAATTCGTAGCTTGATTATATCAAAAAATGAGTTAATTTCGCTCAAGCACCTTATAAACATTCGTACCCCAGTTAATATGCACTAACTTTTCTTTATCCGTTAACATATAATCAATAAGTTTACAAACTGTTCACGGTTCGATTTCTGAAATAGTCTCATGAGGTGTATAATAAGAATGAGATTTTTAATAAAACTATATTCTTATGTGTATGTACATAATTGGAGTGAATATATTGGAAACGAAAAAAGTCTTACCTATTTTGTTTGCGATCATGTTTTTAGTCATGGTTGGTTTTGGTATTATTATACCGGTTATGCCTTTTTACGCGGAGGAGTTAGGTGCCTCACCTGCACAATTAGGATTATTAATGGCTGTTTACTCACTGATGCAATTTATTTTTGCCCCGATGTGGGGTAAGCTTTCTGACCGGATTGGCCGTAAGCCTGTCTTATTAATTGGAATAGCTGGACTTTCATTCTCATTCTTTTTAATGGCATTTGCTTCAAGTTTACTGATGCTGTTTATCGCCCGAATTGTTGGAGGGATTCTCTCTGCTGCCAATATGCCAACGGTGATGGCTTATGTGGCTGATGTAACAGACGAGGAAAATCGAAGCAAGGGCATGGGAATTGTTGGAGCTGCGGTAGGTCTTGGTTTTGTCTTTGGTCCGGGAATTGGAGGTATTTTCTCCGGGACTAACTTAACCATTCCGTTTGTGTTGGCAGGAATCTCGTCCTTGGTGACTTTTTTACTCGTATTAACAGTACTCAAAGAGTCCTTACCAGCAAACGAGAAGGGCAAGTCCACTCGAAAGAGATTACCATTCAAAGCAGCATTGCAAGGACCTACGGCTAATTTATTTCTTTTACAGCTTTTTGTGACGTTATCATTAGCTGGGCTAGAAGCAACTTTCGCATATTATGCTTTTGCCAAAGCAGGTCTAGGAACCGTTCAATTGGGGTACATCTTTATGATAATGGGTTTTGCAGGAGCTCTTGTTCAAGGTGGCTTAGTCGGAAGATTAACGAAAAAATGGGGAGAAGGCAAGGTGATTCAGCTTGGAATTGCGACATCCGCACTCGGTTTTTTCCTCATTTTATTTATTGATAGCTTTATCACGGCGGCGATTTACTTATCTATTTTTGGGATTGGAAATGGCTTTATTCGACCAAGCGTTTCTTCACTTATCACAAAAAGAGCCCAGTCCGCTTATGGTCAAGTTACAGGTCTACTATCTTCCTTCGATTCATTAGGCAGAATTTTAGGCCCACCACTTGGAGGCATGTTATTTATTGTTGCCATTCAACTCCCTTTTATCGTCGGTATCGGATTATCGTTGATTGCCTTTTTCGTTTACCGACATTATGTTTCGCAAACAAAAAAAGAGGATGCCTTATTAACTCAATCTGAATCACTTTAAGAAAGAATAAAAAAGCGAGAGAATGGCTTTAACCACCTTCTCCCGCTTTTTTGTTCTATAATTATATGCAGTAATTGCTTTACTCTATCCTTCTTTTTCTGGTTGGAATAAATCGAGCTTATTCCCATATAAATCAGAAAACCCTACGCCCCATCCACCAGGTACTTTTTGGGGTTCACTATGAAATGTTATCCCTTTTGCTTTTAATTTCGCATAATCCGCTTCAATATCATCTGTTTCAAACATTAGTAAAACTTGATCGCCCGCTTGTTTTCCAATCAGTGTGATTTGTTCTTCTGTTTCTGCTTTTAGTAATTCTATAACCGTCTGATTATCTTTGTAAGGAGAAACCGTTACATAACTCCAATCCGAGGAAAATTGCTGTTCATTAATTATTGTAAAGCCTAGTTGGTTCACATAAAATTGTTTCGCCTCTTGTTGATCAGCAACAAATAAAGTCATTTGGATCATTTTCATTATCATCACAAGATCTCCTTCTTTATTTTAATTACTTTTAGAATAACAAGGTTGACCTATGCAAACTTCTTCTTAATTGCTTTCATTCATCATAACAAATGTGCAAATAATCGCGACACATAAGATAATGCCTTTATTTTAAATTCTTTCCACTTACTAACTTCTGCTTCCTTAACCTCAGAATCAGCTTGATAGCTCCCATCAGCTAATACTAAAAGGCTTTTATGCTCCATCGCTTTATCAATTTCTGCTTGTAGGTGTTTGGCAAATGGCTCACTATCTATTAATAGCATCACTTCCGTATTTAAAAAAGCACTCCTTGAATCTAAATTAAACGAACCGACCATGCTAATTTGCTCATCAAAAATATATGTCTTTCCATGTAAGGATTCTTTATTCGATTGATATTCATATAAAGACTCAGAATAAGCGGCAATTTCACGACGGTTTGGATAATAACCAGAAAAGGCTACCGAATTGGGTGTCGACGCAAATGAGTTTGTCATCAGTCTCATTTTATCGACTTCAATATTATATTCGTCTAAATAAGAAAGCATTTTATTCGTTGGAATAATATAAGGACTCTCCATATAAACAATGCCTGACGCTTGATCGAGTTGCTTTATCAAAGCTTGCCAAATTAGCGGTTGTTTATTCCAACGCTCAAGTGGATTATGCAAAAAGGTAATCGAATTAGCCGGATACGAATTGGCGAGCCAGTCTACCTTTTCCTGAAGCTTTTGATCCTGTGCGACTGCCTGCTGATAAATCTTACGTACTTGTTTCTCACGTAGCTGTCCCTTTTCACGATTACGACTTGTCACATTTTTGACTGCTGGTTTCGTAAACTCATGGTCCCACGTTTTTTGATAATAGTTACTGATATCGGTTAATACACTTTTTGCTTCTACTTCTTGATTACTATGGATTACAATTACATCACGATCATTAGTAGCTTTAGCTGTTCCTTCTGGACTAAAATACCGATCACCAATATTTCTACCACCGAGCATGACCATTTCTCCATCAATAATTAGCAATTTATCATGGTATCGATTATTCCACGTCCACGGCATCCAAATATTGAGTGGTTCATAAAATTTTATCGCCATATTCGGATGTTCTTCCATCGCGTAGCTTACCTGATTAAAATCACGGTTAAACTGATTGACGATACCGTCTAAAATAATACGAACTTGTACTCCCCGATCTGCAGCCTCAAAGAGAGCCCCAACAAACATATCCGCATATTCACCTTTTTGAATGGCATAAGATGATACATCAATACTTTTATCCGCTTGTTGAATCAATTGAATACGTGCTAGCCCTGACTCTACTCGGTCTTGTACAAGTACAACCCGATCATTTGTAGATAAGTCTTGCCTTTCCACCACCTCAACGGTTAAATCTCCCTCCAGAGGCGATGAAAAGGTGAATAGCAAAAACGCCGTGACGATTACATAAAGCACATATATAAGAATCGTGAATCCGGTTATCTTCCCAATTTTCCTAACCATATTATCCGAACCTTTACTTTTTTTATTAGGATATGAAAAGATACGAAAAAGAATCCCCATTAATTTCTAAGTGTTATACACCCTTTTTAATAAATAGCACTTTCAAATAATTACCTTCCTTAAATGTTGAACTCACTTTAAAGTCTACTGGTAAGGAGAATTCCTGTTCAATGTGATACTTCGTATTTTGTGCTTGAAATGCCTGATGCACAAAACTTTTAAACTTATTCATATCAAAAGCAGCACTATTGGTTGAGGCGACAATCGTTCCTTTTTCAGCTGTAATATCAATCGCTTCTTGTAAAAGATTTGAATAGTCTTTCGCAGCACTGAATGTGAACTTTTTAGATCGTGCAAAGCTTGGCGGGTCTAGAACAACTACGTCAAACTGCTTGTCTTTACGTTTAGCATATTTAAAATACTTAAAAACATCTTCAACAATGATGTCCTGTGCTTCGTAATCAACATCGTTTACACTGAACTGCTCAATCGTCTTTGCCAAGCTACGATTGGCAAGGTCGACACTCGTTGTGTGAATTGCCCCGCCTAAAGCCGCATAAACGGAAAAAGCTCCTGTATACGAAAACAAATTCAAGACACTTTTCCCTTCTGAATATTTATCCCGAATCGTTTTACGGACTTCTCGTTGATCAAGAAATACACCAACCATCGCACCATCATTGAGATAGACAGCAAAACGAACACCATTTTCTAATACAAGTAACGGGAACTCTCCTCGCTCACCTACAACAAAATCGTCCTCATCAACGTATTTTCCACCTGTATTAAACCGTTTCTTCTGGTAAATCCCTTTATAATCCGTTAAGTTCTGTAACGCTTCATACACTTCTGCATGGTATTGATAAACGCCTTCACTATACCAGCTTACTACATAATAACCGTCATAATAATCGATCGTTAAACCACCGATTCCATCTCCCTCTGCATTAAAAACTCGAAAAGCCGTTGTCTCCGAGGAAGCATACAACTCTTGACGGGCCGTTAAAGCCACACCAATTTTCCTTTCAAAAAAAGCTTGATTAATTTTCTCATCTCTATTTTGCGTCAAGATCCAGCCAATACCTTTATTCTGCTTGCCGTAATAACCCGTACCTAAATAGGCTCCCGTTTTAGTCGTTAACTCTATTAATTGCCCTTCTTCTTTTAAAACACTTACCTGCTCGATATCTTCTTTAGACAGTAACGGATATCCACGCTTAAACTTTTTTTCGGCTTTTGGTTTAACCATCACTCTTACTGCTTTATGCATCATATTCCATCCTTCGCTTTCAAGATTCTTGCTTCATTGTATCGTTTTTAGCCTACATATACCAGTTCCAACAAAACCTCCCTATGCAGCCACTACACACAACTCTTGATATTCAATAGTGCAAGAAAGCACCGCACATGAGCATTGGCTCTAACGACCACAAATCTCCCAAAATGTTATTCGTATTTGAGAATAAGCAGTACCCAGCGGACGAAAATATGCCGAGATTCTGTGGGACGTAGTGGAGAAAGTTTGAGATCCGCCGGCTGCGCCGATTAGCTCAGTACGACCCCGCAGGACGCGGAGCATCTTTTTCGGTAGCGACGAGCAGCACACTATGCTTGCACTAAAACTATCTAGACATCTCCTATTTTTTTATTTTGACAATTACACTAAAATACGGTAAAGTACCTTATGTACGAACATTAATTTAAACATCATTACAAATCATTCGTATTTAGGAGTGTCATATATGGAAAATGTATTTGATTACGAAGATATTCAACTAATTCCCGCAAAATGTATTGTAAATAGCCGCTCTGAGTGTGATACATCGATTACATTAGGTGGACACACATTTAAATTACCGGTCGTTCCAGCTAATATGCAAACCATTATTGATGAGAGCATTGCTCTTAAACTTGCTGAAAATGGTTACTTTTATATCATGCACCGCTTTCAACCAGAAGAAAGAGCAGCTTTTATTGTGGGTATGCACTCACGAGGACTCATAGCTTCCATTAGTGTAGGAGTAAAGCCTGAAGAATATGATTTTATCGTTCAGTTAGCTTCAAAGGATCTTGTACCTGAATTTATTACAATCGACATTGCTCACGGACATTCCAATGCTGTTATTGAGATGATTCAGCACATTAAAAAGCATTTACCAAAGAGTTTTGTCATTGCCGGAAATGTTGGCACTCCTGAGGCTGTCCGCGAACTTGAAAATGCAGGTGCCGATGCAACGAAAGTAGGAATCGGACCAGGAAAGGTATGTATTACCAAAATTAAAACTGGATTCGGTACAGGTGGATGGCAATTGGCTGCCCTACGCTGGTGTGCCAAAGCTGCCAGTAAACCTATAATTGCCGACGGTGGGATTCGGACACATGGCGACATTGCGAAATCAATTCGTTTTGGGGCATCCATGGTGATGATTGGTTCTTTATTTGCTGGACATGAGGAGTCTCCTGGAGAAACGATTGAGAAAGACGGGAAGCTTTATAAAGAATATTTTGGTTCTGCCTCTGAATTTCAAAAGGGTGAAAAGAAAAACGTTGAAGGTAAAAAAATGTTAGTTGATCATAAAGGTTCTTTACAGGATACTTTAGACGAAATGGAGCAGGATTTACAATCATCGATTTCTTACGCGGGCGGTACAAAGCTTGATGCCATTCGAAATGTAGATTACGTCGTTGTTAAAAATTCGATTTTCAATGGTGATAAGGTCTATTAATCATAGTTAAGTAATAAACACATCCAAACGCAGGCAACTTTTGGATGTGTTTTTTTATATGAAAGTTGACTAAAAGCGATATGGCATCTTCGATGATCGCTCCGGGAATGGGGGCACGCTTTCCGCAGGCCTTGCTTGAGCCTCCGCGCTTCGCTTGCGGGGTCTCAAGGCTCAGGCTATTCCTGCAGGTGTCGGCCACCCCATCCCCTCCGCTTGGGTTGGTGTAGGCTTAATGGTTAGTGAAATTCTCATTCAAAATAAATGAATGGAAAGCCAACCAATAAAAAAGCAAATACAAATTGAATGAAGTTCCATCAATTAAAGAGTGAAACCCTACTTATATGTTTGGAGAGGACTAGTTGAAAACGTACCCACAGGTTAAGAAGTCGTCACTACATATGAATGACCTCTTTGTGCAGTTACTCCAAGGTTTGAACTCCGTATCTTCACATTAAACACTCTTTGTGCAGTTACTCCGAGGTTTGGACTCTGTATCTTCACATTAACCCTCTCTTTGTGTAGTTACTCCAAGGTTTGGACTCTGTATCTTCATATTAAACGCCTCTTTGTGCAGTTACTCCAAGGTTTGGACTCTGTATCTTCATATTAAACGCCTCTTTGTGCAGTTACTCCAAGGTTTGGACTCTGTATCTTCATATTAAACGCCTCTTTGTGCAGATACTCCGAGGTTTGGACTCTGTATCTTCACATTAACCCGCTCTTTATGCAGATACTCCAAGGTTTGGACTCTGTATCTTCACATTAACCCGCTCTTTGTGCAGTTACTCCAAGGTTTGGACTCTGTATCTTCACATTAAACGCCTCTTTGTGCAGTTACTCCGAGGTTTGGACTCTGTATCTTCACATTAACCCGCTCTTTGTGCAGTTACTCCGAGGTTTGGACTCTGTATCTTCACATTAACCCGCTCTTTGTGCAGTTACTCCATGCTTTGGCCTTAACATCTTCACATTAAACGCCTCTTTGTGCAGTTACTCCTTGGCTTGGACTCATTATCTTCACAAACTGATATTAATTGTTAAATTGACAATAGCTGACTTTCAACTTTGTTGGTGGTGGTCTGGTTTTGGCTCCGACATGGGCATTTGGTATGAAAGTCATCCTAATGGCGATGTGCTTTTACTTTCTGTAACTGACCTGTTTGGCCCTTTTCACGCAATTACTATGACTCTCTCCCTCAGTATCTAACCTGTTCGGCTTTTTGCGTGTACTTACTACGACTCTCCCCCTCAGTAACTATCCTATTCTGGCCTACTTGTGCTCTTACTCACGCTCTCTCAGAAAGTAACTGCTATGTATATGTACTTAACGATTAACTTGTTTAAAAATCACTTTTTCAAGCAATGAACTCGGCATCATTCGCTTCAAATAATACATCGCTTGAATACCATTACCGACTTGATAGCGGAGCTTTGGTTTTCTCTTTGCACAAACTTTTTTGACTAGGTTTGTCACAATTTGAGGATCGTCAGCATTCGCTGCTGCTGATTTCGCTTTTCTAAGTACATTTCTCTTAAAAAGAGATAAGTCTTGATTGCCCTCATCATATGCCCGTAAGGATTTTTCCCAGAGTGGCGTCTTAAATGAACCCGGTTCAATTAATGAAACGTAGATGCCTTCCTTTAGTAGCTCCAACCTCAAGCTTTCGCTCATTCCCTCTAATGCAAATTTGGATGAGCAATAAGCTGACATTCCTGGAAATGCAAAAAAGCCACTTACACTACTTATATTAATAATTTTTCCTGAATCTGACTTTCTAAGGAGAGGTAAGAGCTCTTTTGTTACGACAAAAGCACCTGTTACATTGACATCATACTGCTCTCTCCACTCTTTCAAGGTTAGATCTTGAAAAAACCCTCCCTGACAGAATCCAGCATTATTAATTAATACATCCACCTTTCCAAATGAAGAGTCAATCTCTTCTGTGACCGTTTTTACTTCCTCTTCCTTTGTCACATCCATTTTGTGGACATGTAAATGCTTTTGCAATTGTAAATGATGAACAGCTTCGACTAATTCAAGTCTATTTTCTAAATTTCTCATCGTTGCAATCACTTGATAACCACTTTTGAGCAGTTCCAATGAAATCAAATAACCAAAACCACTATTTGCTCCCGTGATAAAAGCTGTTTTCATAAAATAATCTCCTCTCAGCTAAATGCCTCGACCAATATATAAATCCCAGTAAAAAGTAACAATGCATAGGAAAGCCATCTGAAAAAGCGTTGGCTCATCCTTTTAAATAGAAATTGACCTAACACGAGACCCAAAAGCACAACCGGTATACTCATCGCTATCGATGTCCAAACTACCTGGCTCGTGCCTACCGTTACGAATTGTATAAAAAAGCTAATTAAATAGATAAATAAATAGAATGCTAATGTAGTAGCTCGTACGGCCGACTTACTCGTATTTGTCCCAGAGAAATAAAGTAAAAGCGGTGGGCCGGGCATGCCTACTGATGTCGTCAGTACACCAGATATTCCTGCCACTCCATAATCTCTGACATTATTTTCTCTTATTCGGAATGACAACAGGAGTAAGGTTGTTAAAAATAGAATTAAAGAACCTATGATAACTTTTAAATACATAATATCTATGATTAAGAATACGTAAATTCCTATTGGAAGACCTGGCATACTTCCAATCACCATACGCTTCAAGACTCCTTGATTGATGTCTCCCTTTATTTTTTGAAACAATAGAAGGGAAATGATAAAAGAGATGACAAGGTTGATTTGGATTGCTTCATAGGGCTCAAATAACAAAAGTAAAAAGGGTGTAGCTAGAATGGAGAATCCGAATCCTGAGCTTGTTTGTAACACAGAAGCTACTAATACAATCAATAAAAACACGATATAATCCATATTCACCTCTACTTATTTTTCTTCCCTTTATCATATAGAAAAAAACGCAGACTGACCAATTTATAATCAGAAAAGGAGAGCTCAATTATGTACCGATTTTATTGCCGTTTTTATCAATTCATCATGCGTATTGCAGCACGTTTTATCCCTTTTCAAGAGCCTGAAATCATCGAAGGAAGTGGGCGTTTATCTCAAGTTGTTCCCTACCTAAAAAATCAAAATCTAAACCGTCTCTTGATTGTAACCGATCAAGGCATGATCGCTACCCACTTACTCGAGCCATTGCTCCAACAATTACATACTGAACGGATTGACTACTTTCTCTTTGACCAAACGACACCTAACCCTACTATTGATACGATAGAAGATGCCCTTGGGCTTTATCATTCCAAAAGATGTGAGGCACTTCTAGCATTTGGCGGAGGTTCGCCCATTGATTGCGCAAAGGCAATTGCTGCCAGAGTAGCTAATCAACAGAAAACGTTGCCCCAAATGAAAGGATTATTTAAAGTAGGAAAAAGCGGAATACCTCCCTTCATCGCCATACCAACCACAGCCGGTACAGGGAGTGAAGCCACACTTGCGGCAGTGATAACGAATGCGACCACATCAGAAAAGTATGCGTTAATGGATCCTGCTCTCACACCGAAATTAGCCGTACTGGACCCGCTGCTTACAGTAGGATTACCGAAGCCATTAACGGCCGCAACAGGTATGGACGCTTTAACACACGTGATTGAGGCCTATATTGGCAAAAGTACAACAAGGACAACACGCTCTCTTTGTCTCGAATCTATTCAATTAATATTTCGTTACTTACACTGTGCGTATCAAGATGGTTCCGATTTAGAAGCCCGTGCAGGCATGCAAAAAGCAGCTTATCTTGCAGGAAAGGCCTTCAGTCGCTCATATGTTGGTAATATACACGCAGTCGCACATACATTAGGAGGTTATTACGGGACTCCTCATGGGATTGCTAATGCTATTATACTGCCTTCCATCCTTCGAGAATATGGATCTACGATTATTAAACCATTATCTGAGCTTGCTGATGCTGCCGGAATAACAGAGCGTTCAATGAACCAAAGAGAGAAAGCACAACGATTGATCGAAGCCATTGAGAAACTCAACAAGGACATGCAAATCCCATCAAAAACCAAAGTATTAGAAAAAGATATTCAAGCGATGGCCAAAAGGGCTTACTCTGAAGCTAATCCACTTTATCCCGTTCCTGTCATCTTTTCAAAAAAACAATTTCAGGACATCTATTATCGTATAAAAGCATAAGGAAAAGCCTATCACTTTTCCTCAGAGAAGTGACAGGCTTCTTTTAAATCAATACTTAATTCACGAATACCATCTATGGATTGCTTCATTTTAGAAACATACTCATGTTCATTTTCTATCGTTGATAATATTTCCTCTGTCGATGCGGAATTCTCTTCGGATATATTCGCTACATTTTCTATTTGTGCTTGGATTTGATTAAATTGGTCAGCTAATTCTTGAATCGATTTCATACTTTCTGTAACACCTAATGTTGTTTCATCGTTAGCGATTTTTAGCTCTCCAAAAAACTGAGCGACATCACGCAATACTTCGGTCCCACTCATAATGGCCTTTTCACCTTCTACTGCCTTATCTGAGGCTAACTGGGCTTTTTCAGACAATGTCGATGTCACGTCACTAATTTTTTCTGTAAGCTGCTCACTTTGTTCTGCTAACTTACGAACTTCGTCAGCTACAACGGCAAAACCTCTACCATGTTCCCCAGCTCTTGCCGACTCTATGGCGGCGTTTAATGCGAGGAGGTTGGTTTGTTCAGCTATCTTCTTTATACTTCCAAGCAAGTGATTAACCTTTTCTAAGCTTTCCTCCAGGTCCGTAACCGTTGAAGCTGTTAAACTTATCGATTCGTGAACGGTTTCAACATCACCCGTTACTTTATGAATTTTTTCAAGCCCCGTTGCCACTCGCTTATTGATTTCTGATGCAATTTCCGTGACTCCTTCTGTAATTTCTACCGTTTCATTTGCTTTAGTTAATGATTTGCCCATTGTTTCATTAATAATCGAAAGGCTATTTGCCTCTTCTTGAATCGCCGCTGTCATTTGCTGAACCGCATCAACGACTTGCTGACTTGATTCATATAAAGTATCGACATTTTCATTAAACCCACTCATGCTTGAGTCTAATTGGACACTACCTCTACTAACTGTTTGAAATGTTGATTCCAGCTGCTGTAGTAATTGTGTAGCCCTTTGTTCTTTATAATACGATTCGTTGATAAGCTCTCTGCCCCACTTTGTTAGGAAGAATAAGAGAGCAATTAAACCATTTGTCATAGCAAGAATAATAACAATCGCTTTTATTCCATGGTCGGTTCCGAGTAACGTCGGTGGATCGACAAAATAAATAGTTAGAAAGGAGATATTAACGATGATTCCATAAATTAAAATTAACTCTTTTTTAAAATAGAGTGTGACCATCGCAATCGTCAAAATAATGATATAGTGTTTATTTAAAGCATAACCCTCCACAAAGTAGAGTGCCCAAATCGTTAATCCAGGTAGAAAGGCGAATAAAAAGCCTTTAACATATGTAGGTATTGGTAAAAAATAATTGGCAATACATAATAATAAAACGATGAGTGAAGCTACTTGAACCGCTATTGTATCTTGAAATCCTCTTTCTATAACAATTGGAACAACTAACATTAATAGAAGTACGATAATGACCCCTAAATTAACTCGATGCACTCTTTTTGTATTATACGCATCTACCATTATTACATCTTCCTCCAAATATATATTTTTTTACCTACTTTGCCCATTCTTATATACTAATATAAATGACCTATTTTTGATAGTATTAAGATCACTTATCTATTATTTCGTAATAATCTAACTACAATTAATAGTTCTTTTGGATTATTCGCTTTTTAACGAGTATTTGTTTGGAAAGGTGCCATATTTGTCCATAAGCCGAAACTCCACCTAACTCATCCCCCTGGGTACATCAAAAATAAGGTCACTTACGCACTGTCTATGAATGGAAAGAGGCATTCATCACTTGGTACGATTGCAGCACTAGTCATGCTTTGGCTAAAGTTGGTTTCGTTGGCTGGTTCAAGGTGAACAAATTGAGCACTCAGCCGTAGAAGGAAGAAACAATAAGATCAAGACCATGCAACGTAGACATTACTTTACCCGAAATCGTAAGCACTATAAACAACGGATTTTACTAGAATGTAATGAAGAATTGCTTAGTTGTTAATAGATAGCAAGTGCATGTTTTGGTGAAGAACCCTTATAATAAACGTTTATTTTTACATAAAGAATCTCCATTGTAATGTTACAATGGAGATTCTTTATGTAAAAATAAATTTAACTGCCTATTTGCAAGCTTAGAGGAATATACCACTCATCACCACTAAAAATTCCTGTAAAATCAAATTCAAATACTCCAGCGTCTATTGAAACTGATATAAAACCTGGAAGGTGAGGATGTACATAATCAAAGATAAGCTCTGCATTTTCACCACTAAGACGTTTAGGAGCAGAAATCTGTTGTACAAATGATCCACCTTGTTGTGCATAGTTTCCAACGCTAATTGTACCACCTGTTCCTCCGCCCATTCTATTTACATCAATAGATATATTAGTTCTATCATAGAAATCTCCATCATATGAAATAGCCATTGCAGAGTAAGTAAGGAGATCACCATAGCCAGTAAAGTTTTGGTCCCAAGTTAACCCAAAAGCATCAGTATGCATTGCGAATACGCCTGAATTATAGTGCCAATCGACAGATACAAGATAAATGTAATTATTGGCGTCTTCTTCAAGCACCATTGCATGGATATAGCCAGTCCAACTTCCATGTTCCCTATACTCAGAATTGAAAGGAGCAACGAGTTGACCTTCCTTTAGAAATAATTGGTGCTCTTCTTGTTTAATTTTTTGAATTTCATGTTCAGTTAGAGCGTTAAAATTATGTGTTTCACCGTTAATAGTGTGATACAAATGGTTCGTTTCACCAACTTCATAGGATGCTTTTATACCATTGGCTTCTAGAAAAGTAATTTGAGTATGATTACTCATGTTTTTTACATCTTCTTCTGTAAACCCTCGCTCTATTAGTTTGTGTTTTCTTTGTTCTTGAGATAATTCACTTACTTGATTCTCTGTTAATATAACAACATCAGATAATGTCAATTCATTTGCAAATGTGAGGGTTGTGGAAGTCAAACTAAACAGTAGTACTAGCAACAATATTCTAAAAAACTTCAAATGATCATCTCTTTTTTGTAATATTGTGTTAAATATACTAAAATATGTTTATTATTATCAACTTTAGTTTTTTATTGTAATAGATTATGAGGTTAAATGAGCTAACTGATAAATAGAATAAATCACTGAACATACTAATTTCTTAAGATTTCTTTATTTGACATTTTTAGTATGTAGTATTCATAATTGATGTGTTAATTAAAGATAGATGAGGAGAAGTTGAAAATGAAAGAAGCTATTAAAATTACATTACTAACAGTATTTTTCATAGGGATAAGTATGGTATTATTACCATTTATATACATTTGGATAGGTGGAGGTTACTTTCAAGGTGGAATTCTTATAGTTATTCTAATTTTATTAATCATTGTCTTAGGGAATATATATGATGTCAAAGAAAGGTTGAAAAAAAATGAGGCTGAGAAAAAGAATTAGAAACTATTAATATAACTTATTAATTATTTGAGTTTGCCCAGTCCGAATCAGGCTCAAACTACTAGAAGTTATCCTTTTTTCAATATTATATAAACCAATCTCAGTGTCTTTAATAGTTACTCCTGCGCTATGAACACCAGCAATAATATTATTAGAATTATAAACTGGAGTTGCTGACTGTCCTTTATATGTATCGATATAATAAAGTATAGTATTTGGAGTAACTTCATAAAGAATATCTGAATGGTACCACTGATAATAAGCACCACTAACAACTTTATCACCCGGATATTCATTTACGGTAAATGTGTTATTAAGTAACGTACTTTCACTTAAGACTCCAACGCCCATAGACCATGTACTCTGAAAACTAATATCTGTATTTATAACTCCATAATCATAGCCATAGTTCTAGTTTCACGATTTGCATATTCAGCAGGCAAATATGCTTGTATTCCATTAGCAATACCAAAGGGTGCAATATTACCATTACGTCCAAGAACAACCTATATTCCAATCAAGTTCTTATAAACAGGTCCTTAGGGTCTAGTATCAGTTAAAGTTCCAGTACATACTGAACCACTACCGTCATCTCAATGCATTTCTAAAAAAGATATTGTAGAGTTCGGGTAAGTAAGAGTACTAGCATCTGGCCTCCTTTCATCAGGCCCAATTATTGCATAAGTAATTATTTCAGGTTCTAAAAATTCCTCAAAGCCTCCTACTTCTTCTAAGTTAACTTCTAATGAGTAGTCATATTCTATTTCTGATTTCCATACTCTAAATCTTTAGTGTCCCGAGTAATTTCTTCATATTCGTAATCCGTAAAAATTAGTTCTAAATCCGTTTCATCAGCTTTTACGTCTAATTGCCATATTAAATTTGATATAATTAACACTGAACCTAACAAATAAAAATACTTTTTCATCGCATTACCTTCCATCCTTTTATTTGTAATGATATAATAAATCACAAACAAAATTGACAGAAAAAACAAAATATTTTTACGGTATTACAAACCTTATTTATTTATAGATAATAACGTTATAATTATACCTTACAGAGAGGACAATGTTTGATGAGAAAGCTATTAATTGTATTTTTATTATTAGGCCTACTATTAATTAGATTTGATAAAACAGCCAACAATAAAGAACCAATTAATATAAATCGAAATAGTGATGAGTTCAAATATAGTAGTCTAGTACATTACCTTAAGGTGAAACAGTTTCAAGTGATAGAACTCGAAGTAAAGGAGTCTAGTGGTACCGCTAGTCCCGTAATTCTTGATGATGATTTTAGTCATGAAATTGATACAAAAGTGGACACATATAAAGTAGATGGCCATTTACAATTCAATTATGAATAAAACTGTAGAGCTATCACTCATGTCTGGCGCACCTAAAAAAGATGACTTGCACCATTAGGTGAGCCATCTTTTTTCAATTACATAATACTAACTGCGGTAATGTCTCCTTGGGATAATGAAACTAATCCACGTTTATTGAGATTACCGTTGCGGCAATCTCCTGTTTGTTTATTTGATTTTCTCCTCAATTAACGCAACTAATAGGTTTGATTCCGGTAAGCCAGTCACTTCTAAAATAACGTCGTGAAGTGCGTTGTTTTTTAACTTTTGCTGAAGTTCTACACTTTCAGGGTCTGATGGTACGTCAAATTGAAAGGCCGCTTGAATTCCCTCTAGTAATGCTTCCGGTTTCTTACCAAGCTCAAGGAGCATTCGGGCAGGTTTAATAAAACGCTCGTTGAAACTTAGCTTTCGTAATGGCCCACGTGCAACTCGAGTCACTTCATCCGATAAGTGAGGATTTTCAAAGCGACCAATGATTTTTTCTACATAATGACGATGTTCTGCTTCATCAAATCCATATTGAGCGGTTAATACTTTGGATGTTTCTTTTAATGTTTCTTGCAATGCATGTAAAATATCAGGATCCTGAATGGATTCTTTGATCGTCTCGTAGCCCTTTTGATAGCCTATATAGGCTACCGTCGCATGACCTGTATTGACCGTGAATAACTTCCTTTCAATATAAGGGGTTAAGTCAGTTACAAAAGTTGCACCATCTAAATGAGGTACTTCCGTATGAATGGCCGAGCGGTCGATTGCCCACTCAAAAAATGGTTCAACCGCCACGGTCAATAATTGTTCTTGATGCTGGTTGGGAACTATACGATCAACAGCTGAGTTTGGAAAACTTGTTGTCGAAACAATCTCTTGCCACTTGTCTTCATCCACATAAGATTGAATGAAGGATTGGAGTGTTTCTGTTGCTCCAATTGCATTTTCACAAGCAATAACAAGTGATTCTTTATTCCCTTTTTTCTGAAGTCCTTTGGCAATCGGCTCCGCCACAAATTTTAATATGGATGGACCTATTGCAGTTGTGACGATATCAGCAGAAGCAATCTCTTCAATCACTTGTTCTAATTCCGATTGACTATTAAGAGCTCGAATATTTGTGATTAGCTCCTCGCTACCGTTTTCCTCAGCCATCTTCACTGTATATTGTTTTTTATTGTTAATCTCTTGAATGATCGTTTCATTCACATCTACAAAGACAACCTCATAACCAGAATTTGAAAGCAGAGCACCTATAAATCCCCGGCCAATATTACCAGCTCCAAAGTGTATTGCCTTCATTATTCGGCAACCTCTGAAAACATGTCTAATACCTCATCCGCTGATTTTGTTTGAAGAAGCTTCTCTACATTCTCGACTTCAGAGCAGACAATAGCAATTTGAGAAAGAATTTCTAAATGCTCATCACCTACACCTGCAATACCAATAACAAGGCGAACTTCTTCACCGTTCCAATCAAGTGGTTGATCGTAAATTTGCACCGCTAATCCAGACGCCGTTACTTCCTTTTTACCTTCGTCTGTTCCATGGGGAATGGCAAGCATATTGCCCATAAACGTTGATGTAATCTCTTCCCTTTCTAACATTTTTTCAACATAATTCGAATTCACATAGCCTTTTTCAACTAAGATTTGACCGACCTCTTGGATCGCTTCCTCTTTTGTTGTTGCTTTTCCAGAAAAACGAATATTATCTTTCACTAAAATCTTTGTCATGTTGTCCACTCCTTATTGATTATGTCTTGCAAGTAGTTTTTAAATTGATTGGCCAAATAGTTCTTTATCTCTGTTTCCTGACCTTTTTCATATAGCTTAATCGAATGTTCACTTTCAATGATTTGAGCACTTATAAAACTCATCAAGGCTAATTGCGAATCATTCATTTGTTCGGGTGCTAATAAAATGAAAATCCTTTTTACTAGCATACTTTGATTATCCATACCTCGCCGATACAAAGGATCCTTTAATTCATAAATAGAAAATAGAGGCTTAATAATTTTCGGATGCCTTGTATGGAATAAGGCTAGGCTTGTCTCAGGTATAGCTAAACCGCCTAGTTTCTCCCTTTGTATTAAGGCTTCTAAAACATCATGTGCAGATTCTACCACACCACGCTGTTCATAATCAGAGCATAAAGCTAATAAATTGTCCTCTAATGTATGAGCAGGTAAAACTTTAAATTCTAGTTCTGCAAGGATCGTTTGTATATCACCATTAACCTCTCCAATTACTTGGAAAAATAATCGATCAATTGTTTTTCCTTTTACATGATGAAGATTACGATAAGACTCTCTCCCAGTCTTATTTCTTTGAACTAACGCATTTAAATGATCTCTTATTTGTCTTACTTCATCCTTAGCCAAATAAGGTCTTACGTAGATATATCCTTCAAATCCCTGCAGGGGTACCGTAGAAATAACTAAATCATAACTCTTTACCATATTCTCATCTAAATCAAACATGGAGGCATTATCCATCAACGTAATTTCTGGGAATTCTTTGTTTAGACGACTTGCTAACAGCTTTGAAGAGCCTATACCACTCGAACAAATAACTAATGCACTAAGCTCCGACTTATTGGTCCTTAATTCAATGACTGACCCGAAATGCATCACGAGAAAACCAATCTCTTCATCAGGAATTGCCCAACCTTGGAAAACCTCATCCGTGGCTTTTTTCACTACTCGGAATAATTCATCATAATCATCCTTTATTCTATCAAGGAGCGGATTATGGATTTTCATTTTGTTCCTAATTCTATATATGGCTGGTTTCATATGTGACAATAAACCTTGATATAGGGCTTCTTCCTGTAAGGAAACCTGTAATGACTTTGCTACGGCTTGTATGAGCTGCTTGACCTTTACAGCCAGCTGTAAGTCAGAGCCTTCTAATACTTCTTCTTTTTGGCCCATCCATTTAACTCCGCGGAGATGCATCGTAATATAGCCAATTTCCTCTTCTGGAATTTCTATTTGCAATTGCTCCTCTAAATAAAAGGCTAGCTTTTGCGCGAGACGATACTCTTTTTCAACCTGTAATGAACTCAAATACTCTCCTTTTAGTTCAATTCTCTCGCCTTCCTTAATTCGTTCTAAAGCGAGCGTAACATGAACGACTAAAGCAACATAAGAACTATCTGCCATTCCATCTGTAAGCTCCAACCGCCATTGATCAATGGTCATTTTCACATTCTTGATCGTCTCTATATCAACATAATGCATCAATCGCTTTAGAACGACCTTAGAAATGGGTGATTGTACTTTGTCATCGCCACTTAATAGTTGATAAAAATAGTCTTCATTAAGATTTTCACTAATTAATTTGCTTAAAGCTCGGCGAATAACAACTTCCTCTCCTTGTACTTCGACACCATATCCACGCTTTTTTATTAAGCGTAGTTGAAAGGATTTTAACCAATTTTCTACTTTACTTAAATCATTACTAATGGTAGCTACGGTCACATTTAGTTCGTTCGCTAACGCGTACAATTTTATTGGTTCTCTTACGTGCAAAAGATGAGAGAGAAGCACAATTTGGCGTTCTTCTGGTGTATATTCTTCATGCTCTAGCGATCCGAGATATGACATCAGATTCATGCGTTCTTCCAATGTTCCTTCAATCGCTAAACCTTTCCCATCTTTTTTCAGTAAGAGGTGAAACTCTGATAAAATATCTTCTATACCTTTAAGATCCCGTTGGATCGTGCGTGTACTTACTTCTAGCTCCTTTGCCATCATGGCAATCGATATCGACTTTTCTTCTCTTACTAAAAGCATCAGTATCGAACGTTCCCTAGCAGACATATACATCACAGTCACCTCCGTATCTTATTATTTTGTATGAAAGTTACTACTGATACTCATGTGCGGAGCTTTACTCGTCGCTACCGAAAATCATGATCCGCGTCCTGCGGGGTGGCGCTGCGCTAACTGGCTACGCCTTGGATCTCAGCTCTTTCACTATCTCCCACGAGAGTCTCTGCATGACTCGCCCGCTAGGTTAGTACTTATTCTCAAGTAATAAATCAATCTAACACTTTTCTTTAAAACGAAAAAGAACAAAATCAAATTAAATGAAGTTCCACCAGGTAATGATTGAAACCCTACTTCTATATTTGGAGAGGACTCGTATCCACGGGTTAAGAAGTCGTCACTATCCATGAAGAATGGCCTTTGTGCAGTTACTCCGAGGTTTGGCCTCTGTATCTTCACATTAACCGCCTTTTTGTGCAGTTACTCCAAGGTTTGGCTTCCTTATCTGAACATTAACCGCCTTTTTGTGCAGTTACTCCGAGGTTTGGCCTCTGTATCTTCACATTAACCGCCTTTTTGTGCAGTTACTCCAAGGTTTGGCTTCCTTATCTGAACATAAACCGCCTTTTTGTGCAGTTACTCCAAGGTTTGGCCTCCTTATCTGAACATTAACTGCCTTTTTGTGCAGTTACTCCAAGG
Source organism: Alkalihalobacillus pseudalcaliphilus (assembly GCA_001038565.1). Taxonomy (GTDB): domain Bacteria; phylum Bacillota; class Bacilli; order Bacillales; family Bacillaceae_D; genus Alkalihalobacillus; species Alkalihalobacillus pseudalcaliphilus. The sequence continues at coordinate 210,624 of LFJO01000001.1, read as the reverse complement.
TTTGGCCTCCTTATCTGAACATAAACTGCCTTTTTGTGCAGATACTTCAAGGTTTGGCCCCAGCATCTGCACATAAACGGCCTCTTTGTGCAGATACTCCAAGGTTTGGCTTCCTTATCTGAACATTAACCGCCTTTTTGTGCAGTTACTCCAAGGTTTAGCCTCCGTATCTTCACATTAACCGCCTCTTTGTGCAGTTACTCCGAGGTTTGGCCTCCGTATCTTCACAAACCTTTATGAATTGTTAAGATGGTGAAAGATGACTTTCATTCTTGTTGGTGGTTGGGCGATTTTGGCTCCATGCGGGTTTTATATAAAAGTTACTTATGGGCGATAGTTCGTGCCGTGAAGTTAGCTCGTCAACGCTCCATTTTTGTTCGTGCTACTCCTGATGGCGCATGAAAACGGGATTCACCCGAGGAGTAAATTCTCGGGTGAATGGCTTTTTATTTCTTTAAACGTTCAATAAGTTCGTCATATTTAGGACTGTTCAGGAAATTTTCTACTGAAATATGTTCAGCATTTGGATTTTGCTGTTTGGCACGGTCCGTTAAGTCCTTGTGCGTAATTACGAGATCAGCATCTGCTGGCAAATTACTAATTGAAGTATTCGAAACATCTTTTTGGATGTCTGCTTTTTTCAACTTATTCTTGAGTAATGAGGAACCCATGGCACTCGATCCCATCCCCGCATCACAAGCAAAAACAATTTTGTTAATTTCTTTATCTTCTTTTTGAACCGGTGTTGAATCTAGCTCTTGTTGTTCGAATGAAGAAGAGACACTACTCTTTTTACCCTTCATTTCTTCCATCTTTTTACCTGCTGATGATAAATCAGCTTCTTCATCTTGTTTACCCGTTTTCAGGATAAATGAAGCAATTAAGAAGGAAACGGCAGTTGCAATGAAAATACCCGCAAGTACCGGTAATAGTTCACCACGAGGAGCCATAATTCCTAAAGCAATAATACTTCCCGGTGATGGCGTTGCCGTCAAACCAGCATTTAATAATGAGAATGTTAAAATCCCACTCATTCCACCAGCGATTGCTGCAATAATGAGAGCTGGCTTCATTAGGATGTATGGGAAGTAAATTTCATGAATTCCCCCTACTGCGTGAATAATAACTGCGCCAGGTGCTGATTGTTTCGCCATACCTTTACCGAAAATACAGAAGGCGAGTAAAATACCTAGACCTGGTCCAGGGTTTGTTTCCACTAAGAATAAAATCGATTTTCCAAATTGGTTTGCTTGATCCATTGCAATTGGTCCAAGAATACCATGGTTAATCGCATTATTTAAGAATAATACTTTTGCCGGTTCGACGAAAATACTTGCAAGTGGTAATAATCCTGCATTAATAATCGATGCGACACCACTCGCTAACCAACTACTAATAGTTACGACGACTGGTCCTACACCCACAAATGCAAATAATGCAAGTAGAGCGCCTAGAATACCTGATGAGAAATTATTAACAAGCATTTCAAAACCTGATTTAATTTTACCATCTACGAGCTGGTCAAATTTTTTAATAAGGTAACCACCTAGCGGTCCCATAATCATAGCACCGATAAACATCGGAATATCAGCACCCACAATAATACCTAATGTCGCTGTGGCACCAACAACACCACCTCGGACATCATAGAGCATTTTACCACCGGTATAACCTATTAAAAGTGGTAATAAATACGTAATCATTGGGTCAACTAATGTAGCAAGGTTTTCATTAGGTAACCATCCTGTGTCTATAAATAAAGCAGTAATCAAACCCCAAGCAATAAATGCCCCGATATTTGGCATAATCATTGCACTTAGGTTACTTCCAAAACGTTGTACTTTTGTACGAATACTAGTTTTTTCCGCCATACTGTTTTTCCTCCTTTTATGAAAATAAGATAATGAATAAATAAGACCTACTTTTATAGTAAGCGTTTTCTACTTAGATTCTCAATGTAATGTAAATACAATTTCGTCATCTAGAAGGATGACAAAATTAAATAAGCTTATGTTCTATTTTATATGCAAGTTACTTATGGGCGATAGGTTGTGCCGTAAAGTTAGCTGGTCATCGATCTCGCGATAAATGACCTTAGTAGGACAGTGCTCCCTGTTTGTTCAGCCCGACTTCTGATGGTGATCGAGTTGTAAACGTGCCTACAGTTTGAACAGTCAAATCCGAAACACCATTCAGATTCATCCATCTGATAAGGTGCTTTCGATATTATGCTGAACAAACTTACTAAAGTGGATTGAAGCCTGCAGATTTATTTTCATGCTGCCCCCAGCATCTCACATTATATCTTCTTCGATGCTTTTTTTTATCATTCCAAAAAGATCATAAAAAAACCTAAAATTAATTTAGGCTTTGGTTCTATGTATATGTATATGTTTAAAATAACTGGTTTTAGAGAACATAAGAAAAATGAGTTCATCGAGGAGGATTGAAATGTTTATTGATATTATTATCTTTGTTCTGATCGCTTTTGCCATCGTAGGTTCTCTTGCCGCATGGCAAAATACGCAAATTATGTTACAAGAGATTAGAGATTTGAAAGAGTATCTTGAGAACGACCGGGGTAATATCCCTCTTTCACGGAAGGAGTTTGAAAACTAATCCCCCCTTCTTATTAGGGACAGTCGCTCACTATGATTTGTTAACCAATCTTTGATTTACCTCTTCCATTTTATCGTAGAAGCTCTTTTCTAAATCAATCTCAAAATGGTTAGCAAACTTAACTAAATAGGCTATTGCGATAATTCTATTTCGTTAATATGTGAACCACACCTCTTCTTTATCCAAATATATAAGCCATTTAAAAAACCTCGAGTTAACCGTCACCCGAGGTTTAATGTGTAATCACTCATCCATATGCTCATGTTCGCCATGCTCGTCATGGAGCATGTCCGTACTTTCAAATGGGTTTCCCCCAGTAATAACAGCAAAAGTAATCATCACTAAGCTAACATACGTAACCCCACTAAGGATCCATGTCTTTATTTTCATGCTGTATCACCCCTTCTCGCTAGCTTTAATCTTTGTAATCTTAATGCATTTAAGACAACTGATACCGAACTAAAAGCCATTGCTGCCCCTGCAACCCATGGAGCAAGTAGGCCAGCTGCTGCGATTGGAATAGATGCCGTATTATAAAAGAAAGCAAAGAATAGATTTTGCTTAATATTTCTCATCGTTTTAGCACTTAGTTGAATACTGTCAGCAACACTATGGAGGTCTCCTCGCATTAAGGTCACATCTGCTGCTTCAATCGCAATATCTGTACCTGTGCCAATCGCCATACCAATATTAGCAACAGCTAATGCTGGTGCATCGTTAATACCATCACCGACCATCGCTACTTTTTTACCCGCGCTCTGTATCTTTTCAATTTGTTTCGCTTTTTCTTCTGGAACAACCTCAGCAATAATACGATCGATACCAACTTCTTGTCCAATTGCCTCAGCCGTACGCTGATTGTCCCCTGTTAACATAATAACTTCAAGGCCTAAATCGTGCATTCGTTGAATGGCTGCCTTCGAAGTTTCTTTAACCGTATCAGCGACAGCAATTATTCCTGCTAATTGCTCATTAATCACAATAAGCATAGCCGTTTTCCCTTCTGATTCAAAATGACTCATTTCATTTTCAAACTTCTCAACGTGAATCCCGTACTTATTCATCAACTTACGTGTTCCTACTAATACCTCACGCTCTTCAACTTGACCACGAATACCATAACCAGGTATTGTTTCAAAATCACTGCTACTCGTAAACGCAATTCCCTTTTTCTCAACACCTTTAACAATGGCCTCAGCGAGCGGATGCTCAGAGTTTTTCTCAAGACTAGCTGCATAGGATAAGACTTTTTCTTCATCCATGTCATTGACAATGAACACATCCGTTAACTCAGGCTTTCCTTTAGTTACCGTACCTGTTTTATCTAAAACAACAGTTTGAACCATACGTGTATTTTCGAGATGCTCTCCTCCCTTAAAGAGAACACCTAACTCTGCTGCACGCCCTGAGCCTGCCATAATCGATGTAGGAGTAGCTAAACCTAATGCACAAGGACAAGCAATTACTAAAATCGTTATTAATGGAACAATAGCCGAACGAAAATCTCCAGGTGAAATAAGGAAATACCAGACGAAGAATGTGATGATAGCAATAGCAACCACAATCGGTACAAAAATACCCGATACTTTATCAGCCACTCTTTGTATATCTGCTTTACTGCCTTGTGCTTCCTCCACAACCTTGATAATTTGTGATAAAGCTGTATCTCTCCCTACCTTTGTAGCCTCAACTTGTAAGGAACCATTTTTATTAATTGTCGCACCAATAACGGTATCACCTGTTTTTTTATCAATTGGTATACTTTCACCTGTAATCATTGATTCATCGATGGCCGATTGACCTTCTTGAATGATGCCATCAACAGGAATTTTTTCACCTGGACGAACAATAATCGTATCACCAAGTACAACTTCTTCTACAGAAATCTCCATTTCCTCACCATTACGGACAATTCTTGCTGTTTTAGCTTGCATTCCTAAAAGCTTTTCTATCGCTTGACTTGTTTTCCCTTTGGCACTTACTTCGAAAAGTTTCCCTAATACAACCAAAGTAATGATGACTGCCGCCGCTTCAAAATATAGCTCCGGCATTCCTTGCTGCCCAGCTGCAAACCACTCATACCCTAAAAAGATACTATAAAAGTAAGCAACTGTTGTTCCTAATGCAATTAACACATCCATATTGGCACTCTTATTTCGTAATGCTTTATATGCACCACGGTAAAATTGAGCCCCGACAATAAATTGAACAGGAGTCGCTAAAGCAAGCTGAACCCATGGATTCATAAACATATCAGGCATATAAATAAACGAAGTAAAACTAAAATGTGTGACCATCGTCCAAAGTAACGGTAATGTTAAAATAGCTGAAAAAATAAATTTACCTGTTTGATGGCGAATTTCCGTTTCTTTTTGGGAGGCAGTCTCTTCTTTAGACGTTTGCTTCTTAAGCTGATAACCGATTTGCTTAACCCTTTCCATCATTTGTGCAGGGTTTACTTCCTCTTTGTTATACATTACGGTTGCCGTTTCAAGTGCCAAATTAACATTGACACTCGATACCCCCTCTAACTTAGACAATCCCTTTTCCACACGGGTTGCACACGCTGCACACGTCATACCCGATACGTCAAAGGTCTCCTTCTCATGGATAACTTGATATCCTAACTTTTCAATTTTATCCTCTAATTGCTGGACACTAGTCGCCTCAGGGTCATATTTTACCTTCGTTCTTTCAAGTGCAAAATTGACATTGGCATCCTCGACTCCATCCACTTTCGCAAGACCCTTCTCTATTCGATTGGCACATGCTGCACATGTCATACCAGAAATTTGTAAAGATATTTCTTTTGAAGTCATACTGCATCCTCCTTTTAAGGTTCTTTTGTGCCAAAAGCCCCTCATTTATACGATCAAACCAACCAAATGAATGGTTCATAAATCATGACAACTCCACTATACTATACCCCCCTAATGTATTTCAAGTATTTTATTTTTGGTTATAACCTTTAGATGAAGATTCATATGTTACAAACATACCCCAATACGTATATCCCAATCATGGAGCAGTATTTGGAAAAGTAAAATTCAGCAAGTTCTTTGCCCATTATCAAATGAAACCATATGTAACGTTCAAGCGTGTGGAACTTTTCTTTTTATATACCAAATAAAACAATCATCATCACTTCTTATATTTAATATGATATAATTATAAAAATACATAAAGGGGCGGGGCACCATTAATGAAAACTATAAGCAAGAATTTATTAGGACAACGTCTAAAAGAAATTAGGCAACAAAAAGGATTAACGCAATCTAAGCTTGCAAAGGGGATTTGTACTCAAGCACAAATTAGCAACTTAGAAAGAGAAGATAGTCAAGAGAACCCCACAAGCTATACATTATATTTATTAAGTGAACGCCTAGGTGTTAGTATGGGTTACTTATATGGACAAACCTCTCATGAAGAAACCCACCATTCTAACCTTGATTCTATCAAAGAAATCGTCACCAATTTAAAAAACCGAAGAGATTATATTTCTTTAAAGTACGTCATTGATAATGAACTTAAAAATGTCCACTCCCTTACAAACGTGGATAAACAATATTTATATTGGCATGAAGCCATCTACATTTATTATTTAGAAACTGATTTTGCTTTAGCGGAGAAAAAGCTCAAAAAAGCCTTATCTTTACGAACAGATATGAACAATGCCACTGCTAGACAACAATTAATTGAGACGAAAATCAGCTATGGCATTATCTTATCGGATGAGGATAAGTATGAAGAAGCAGAAAATATGTTATTCGAATGCTTTGAAGCTAGTAAAGAAGGCGAGAATTTCAATTTTCACCTTTATGCCAAGATTCTATTTAATATTTCTACTAATTTAACGAAGCAAAAGAAATACCAGCAATCGATTGAGTATTGCTTAATTAGTATTGAGCACTGTATCAATAAAGGAATTTTATATACTTTAGGTGATAGTTTGTATCAAACCGGTTTTAATTATCATCAAATTAAAGACTTAGAAAATGGCCGCAAATATATGGAGCAAGCAAAGTTAATTTTTGAAATACAAAAAAATTATGAGATGGTCAAATTCATTGAAGAAAAACTGAAAAATCTATATATTTAATCATAAATAAATAGTAT
>LFJO01000001.1:180727-203803 GCA_001038565.1 Alkalihalobacillus pseudalcaliphilus | reverse complement strand
TATTTACAATAATTATTTTTAGTTATATATTTAGTTTACAACCATGAATGGTCTCCTCATTTACCGAAGAACTCCTACTTTACACTAGACCAGCCGCCTTGAGCTTATATTTTTGGAGGTGAGAGCCACTGTTACACACTTGCCCTTCAACAAGATTTCCATAATCGCTCTATGAATCTTTTTGTTTTATTAAAATCATAAGGAGGAGATTGTTTTGAAGAAAATGTGGACAAAGTTCATAGCTGGTGCTGCTTTATTTTTATCCATTTCATTAACTTCTTCCGTCGTATCTGCAGAGGAGATCAAAAAGCAATATCTGATTGGGTTTGAGAATCAGCTTCAAGTAACCGAATTTCTTGAGGCAACCGAAAAAGGAAACGATCAAGTCTCGTTATTTGCAGAGGTTAATAATGATACCGTTGAAATGGAACTCTTATACGAATTTGAAGAAATTCCAGTTGTATCGGTTGAATTAAGTCCTGAAGATGTTCAAAGCCTCAAAAAAGATCCTTCCATTGCTTACGTTGAAGAGGATGTAGAGGTCAAAATAGCTAACCAAACGACACCTTGGGGAATTACACGTGTACAAGCTCCAACGGCGTTGAATAGAGGCTTTACTGGTTCGGGCGTACGTGTAGCAGTCCTTGATACAGGTATTGCCACTCATTCCGACTTAAATATTCGCGGTGGTGTTAGTTTTGTCAGTGGTGAACCTGGTTATCAAGATGGCAACGGTCACGGCACCCACGTTGCCGGAACAATTGCAGCCTTAAATAATTCAATTGGTGTTATTGGTGTAGCTCCTAATGCTGAGTTATATGCCGTGAAAGTTCTTGGTGCTAATGGCTCTGGCTCCGTTAGTGCTATTGCACAAGGCCTACAATGGTCCGCACAAAATAATATGCATATTGCAAACCTTAGCTTAGGAAGTCCAACTGGAAGCCAAACATTAGAACTTGCTGTGAATCAAGCTAATAGTGCCGGTGTATTAGTCGTTGCCGCTTCAGGTAATAATGGTTCAGGAACAGTCTCTTACCCAGCTCGTTATACGAATGCATTGGCTGTTGGAGCGACTGATCAAAATAACAACCGTGCCAGCTTTTCTCAATATGGGACAGGCTTAAACATTGTGGCACCAGGTGTTGGTGTACAAAGCACATACCCTGGAAATCGCTATGCTAGTTTAAACGGTACGTCCATGGCAACACCACATGTTGCTGGAGTTGCGGCTCTAGTTAAACAGAAGAACCCTAGTTGGTCAAACACGCAAATTCGAAATCACCTCTTGAATACAGCTACTTCATTAGGTAGTTCAACTCAGTTCGGTAGCGGACTCGTTAACGCTGAAGCAGCTACAAGATAGTATATATGTAAAAAAGGAACGTCACTATCTTATTGATAGATGAACGTTCCTTTTATATGAAAGTGCGAACATAGAGCGTTACTCGTCGCTCCAGAAATGCTCGCTCCGCGTCCTGCGGGGTGGCGCCGAACTAACTAGCTTTGCTAGTGGATTTCGGCTCTGCCACTATTTCCCGCGGGAGTCTTCGCGGCATTTCTTCCGCTGGGTTACTGTTAATTCTCAAGTTCTAAAAACAATCCAACAAACAAAATCAAATTGAATGAAGTTCCACCAAGTAATGATTGAAACCCTACTTATATATTTGGAGAGGACTCGTATCCACGGGTTAAGAAGTCGTCACTATCCATGAAGAATGGCCTTTGTGCAGTTACTTCGGGGTTTCGCCTCTGTATCTGCACATTAACCTTCTTTTTGTGCAGATACTCCGAGGTTTGGCCTCTGTATCTGCACATTAACCCTCTCTTTGTGCAGTTACTCCGAGGTTTGGCCTCCGTATCTTCACATAAACGGCCTCTTTGTGCAGATACTCCAAGGTTTGGACCCAGCATCTTCACATAAACTCCCTCTTTGTGCAGATACTCCAAGGTTTGGACCCAGTATCTTCACATAAACTGTCTTTTTGTGCAGATACTCCAAGGTTTGGACCCAGCATCTTCACATAAACTGTCTTTTTGTGCAGATACTCCAAGGTTTGGACCCAGCATCTTCACATAAACTCCCTCTTTGTGCAGTTACTTCAGGGTTCGGCCTCCGTATCTACACAAAACTTTATGAATTGTTAAGATGGTGAAAGATGACTTTCATTCTTGTTGGTGGTGGGGCGATTTTGGCTCCACCATGCGGGTTTTATATGAAAGTTGGTGCTGATGCTCAAATGCGAAGCTTTGCTCATCGCTACCCAAAATCACGCTCTGAGACAATAGCGTGGCGAAGTATAGTCTCTACTTTCCCTACAACACTTAGACACCTGAATAAGCCATAAATCCTCCATCTACAGGAACAGTAATTCCGGTAACAAACCGTGAGGACTGCTCGTCTGCTAACCATAATAGAGTTCCTAACAAGTCCTCGGGTTGGCCAAATCTTCTCTGCGGTGTGTGCTGAATAATTTTTTCAGCACGCTCGGAAAGGGCACCATCCTCTTTTAGGAGTAAACCGCGATTCTGCTCAGTTAAAAAAAATCCTGGTGCGATAGCATTAACACGAATGCCCACTTCAGCAAAATGAACCGCTAGCCACTTGGTCAAATTATCAATACCTGCTTTAGCCGCACTATAGGCAGGAACTTTCGTCATTGGTGCCGGTGCAGACATGGAAGAAATATTGATCACAGTCCCTCCTTTTTGTGTCATACCTTTGGCAAAAATTTGGGTAGAAATTAACGAACCAACTAAATTCAATTGGAAGACATGGTCAAATCCTTGTAACTCCAAATCAAAAAATGATTTCAGACTCGCATTCTCAAAGTCTCCTCGTTCAAATATCTCTTTATCAGTTACAGCATCTGGGTGATTGCCCCCAGCACCATTGATAAGTAGGTCGCATTCTCCAAACTCTCTCTGAATCACTAAATAAGCATGTTTAACACTTTCGTTATCTAAAACATCACATGATAGAGCCATTGCAGTTCCACCTAATTGATTGATTTCATCAGCAACCTTTTGCCCTTTTTCTTGGTTACGATTTAATATCGCAATTTGCATACCTTGGCGTGCGAGTTCCTTTGCCATGGATTGACACAAGACACCACTCCCACCAGTAACTACAGCCGTTTTGCCAGCCAGTCCTTTATACTTTGGAAACACCTTATTCACCTCCCTTATTTTTTATTAATTCATAAGCATCCCATAAACCCCATAGGTGCATAATACCCATTGCACGATCATATAGTCCGTAACCTGGTCTACATTTTTCTCCCCACAAATGACGGCCATGATCAGGCCTGGCATAACCGGTGAAATCATTTTCATGGTAAGCCTTGACGACATCGCTAATCGGTACTGAACCATCTTCTGTACGGTGGGATGTTTCAATGAAATCACCATTCTCATAAATACGTACATTTCGGATATGAGCAAAAGCTATTCGATGATGAAACTTGCGAATAATTGCCGGTATATCATTTTCGGGATTAGCACCTAATGAGCCACTACATAAGGTTAGACAATGAGACGAGCTATCTGAAATCGCTAAATACCTTTCTATTGCCTGCTCACTCGTGATAATACGCGGCAGATTAAACACAGACCAGGGCGGATCATCTGGGTGGATCGCCATTTTAATTCCTAACTCTTCAGCCACTGGTAAAATCTCTTTTAGAAAATATGTTAAATTCCCCCAAAGTTTTTCTTCGTCCACTTGCTCATATGCTTTCAATGATTGTTCGATTGTTCGCAAACGCTCTGGTTCCCAGCCCGGCATCGTATATCCAGAAACCGTTGTTTGCTCAATTAGTTGGTACGGTTCCATTTGCTCGACTTTTGATTTCTCATAAAATAAAGCGGTAGAACCATCCTCCAACTCTTTATATAAATCGGTTCTTGTCCAATCAAAAACAGGCATAAAGTTAAAACAAACAACTTTCACCCCTACTTTGGCGACATTTCGTAAACTTTTTTTATAATTATCTATATAGAGTTCTCGACTCGGAAGCCCTAATTTAATGTCTTCATGCACATTAATACTTTCAACTACATCTAAATGAAAATCAAAAGAGTCAGCCTGCTTTTTAATCTCCATGACTTCCTCTTCAGTCCAAACTTCACCAGCCAAACGGTGATGTAAGGCCCAAACTAAACCCTCCACCCCCGGTATTTGCTTAATTTGTTCAAGAGAAACTGAGTCATTGTTCTCCCCATACCACCTGAATGTCATTCGCATGATACCTTCCCCCTTCAAATCAAACTAATTAAAATATTCAGGATATTCTACTTTTAATGCTACTTGATCATATTGTAATAAAGTTAAATGAGCGCGCATGAGCTTTTCTGCTTTCACACTATCTTGCTTTTTAATCGCCTCTACCATGGCTTCATGCTGGTCAACTAGCTTCTCCCAATTAAACTTTAAATCCATACTTAGCTTTCTTAACCTATTTGAATGTGTATCCATTTTTTGAACGACATGCCAAACTCGTAGCTTATTTACCCCTTCCGCAAGTATTCGGTGAAACGCATGATCGAGTTGAAAAAGTAGCTGCTCATCCTCTTCATTCCTCGCCTTTTTTTGTGCTCGTATATTTTCATCTAATTGTTCCATACTTTTTTCACTAAAAGTGTGACAGGCCAACTTCATCATCCCAACCTCAGCCTGCTCCCGTAAAAACCTCGCCTCGTCTACATGCTCCAAATCAATCAACGTTACCAATGTACCTCTTTGAGGCAAAACATTTAATAATTCATCTTCTGATAACCTTAAGAATGCTTCTCTTACAGGCGTTCTACTTACTTGTAATTTTTCCGCTATTTCCTTTTCTGAAATAGACGTTCCTGGTGGAAGTTCCAATGACATAATTAATTCTCGAATATGCTTATACACATAATCTCTTGTCGTTTTCGTATATTTTATATGGTTCAACACAGCAAAATCAGCTCCTTCTTGTTCATTCTACCACACTACCATACAAGCATTCTAGCTTTAGTTTAAGCGTTTTCATTCTGTTCATTACCATAACTATAAGGGGTTTCAAGTGGACAAAAAACTTTTATGCATGTAGAAAATAGATATATAGATATATAGACACATAAATTCTAAAGGAGCTATGAATATGTATTATGAAGTGTCATGCTATAGTTGCAAAGTTGTATTTAAAGTATACGAAGGTTCACTCGCCTATAAGCAGTTTAAAGAAAGAAAAACAAAGATGTTCACTTGCGATGACTGCCAGCATCGCATTCGTCTTGAGGCCATTAACAATTTTTTTAGATGAACGATTTTAATACATATTGAAATAAGTTGCTCTTCCATTAAAAAGAGCCACTAACACTAGGTTAAGTAGCTCTTCATTTTGTCAGCTTTTGATTAGCGACTGTTCATTTCACTTGGGTGTGGACCTTTTCTTTTACCGCTATCAAGTTGATTGATCTTAGCCATCTCTTCATCTGTTAATTCAAAATCAAGTACTTGAAAGTTTTCTTCAATACGTGATGGTGTGACCGATTTTGGAATCGCAATCGTATTATTTTGTAAATGCCACCTTAAGACAATTTGTGCAGCTGTTTTCCCCTGTGCTTCAGCAATCTGTTCGATAACCGGGTCTTTTAAAACATCCCCACCTTGGTCAAGTGGACTCCATGCCTCCACGAATATATCGTGTTTCTTACAAAATTCTTTCAGTTCGTTCTGTGCCAAATACGGGTGACACTCAATTTGATTTAAAACAGGTACAACTTCACATTCTGCTAAAATTCGCTCTAAATGTTCAACTTCAAAGTTACATACACCTATCGCTTTGACACGACCATCATGATAAAGCTTTTCTAATGCTTGATAAGTTTCTACATACGTGTCAAATTCAGGTGTTGGCCAGTGAACTAAATATAAATCAACATAATCGAGCCCCAGCTTCTCTAAGCTTTCTTCAAATGCTTTAATTGTCGATTCATAACCTTGGTCTGCATTCCAAACCTTTGTCGTAATAAATAACTCGTCACGAGGGATAGCAGAGTCAGCAATTGCCTTTCCAACTCCTACTTCATTTCTATAAATCATCGCCGTATCAATCGACGTATACCCAACTTCTATCGCCTTAGCAACAGCTGCTGTTGCCTGTTCATCCTCAACTTTCCATACACCGAAGCCTAGTTGAGGCATTTGAATTCCATTGTTTAATGTAACGTTTTTCATGATATGTAACTCCCTTCTCGGTAGCTATAAGATATTTCGCAATGCGAATAAAGATATTGTAAGACTTTTCTTGAAATAAGGGAAGTTTTTTGAATTGGGGATTGTATGAAAGTTAACTAAAGGCGATATTCTCATCTTCGACGATCGCTTCGGGAATGGAGGGCACGCTTCCAGCAGGCCTTCCTTGAGCCTCCGAGCTTTGCTTGAGGGGTCTATAATTTCAACAAGAAACTTCATTTACAAATAAAAACACATCTTTAACAAACAATTGTTAAAATATTTAAAATTTTATATTTATTTNTAGAAATTGTTATATAATGGGATTAATTCGTTTGCTATAAGGAGGGGTCGGAACGAAAGTTCATCTATGCTTATACATATAGAAAAATAAAAGGAGAAGATGTTCGAATGAAAAAGTGGTTATTTATGAGCATTATTTTTGCCTCATTTGTTTTTACTTCTCAAGTTTTTGCAGGTGAGTCAATCGATGACATCGAAAGTAATCAATCAATAAGTTTTGATCCTGTAACAAAAGAGGAAAGCTTTGATTACGAAATTTTAAATGAAGAAAATGATGATGCCATAGAAAGTTCATTACCTTTTGAAGGAACGGATTCCTTAGTAAATCCAATTAATAAAAAAGATGAAGCAACCGAATTGTTTAATAATGATTTTGAAATAAGTGCCATTATTGGTACTGACAATCGAACAAGGGTTACAAATACAACGGCCTTCCCTAATAGAGCTATTGTACACTTAGACATACGATACCCTTCATCAGGAACCTCACGTTTTGGCTGCACTGGCTTCTTAGTCAGTGCTGATACAGTGGTTACAGCTGGTCATTGTGTATATGACCACGATAGAGGTGGTTGGGCAACATCTATAACAGCATCACCGGGTAGAAATGACGCAAGTTACCCATATAACAGCTATAGAGGCACAACTTTTCACTCCGTAACAGGTTGGACACGAGATGGGGAAAGAGAATACGACTATGGCGCAATTAAGTTAAATGGAACTCCTGGGAACACTACGGGCTGGTTTGGATATAGAACTACTAACGGTAGTAACCTGGATCCATTAGGCCAAAGGTTTATAGTTACCGGCTATCCATGCACGCCACCTCAGAGTGCACGTTGGGGAACAATGTGGAGAGATACAGGAAGTGTTAGCGCTGTATATGAAAGAACTTTACGTCATAATGCCGATACAACAGGTTGTCAAAGTGGCTCACCTTTTTATAAAAATTACACTGATAATGGTTGGTCAGCTATTGCCATTCACACTGCAGGGTCTACTAATTATAACGTTGCTACAAGGATAACGAATGCTGCTTTTAATAATATTCAATCATGGAGTCGTTAAATAAATGAAAAAATTCATTCTCTTAACTCTGTTTATTTTTTTAGTTAGTTGTCAAGGAGATAATGTTGAAACAAATGAACCTGTGGATGTTAAAGTACAAGTATACAACGAACACTCTGAACCCATTGTTGGTTTTACTTTGTACGTCTTTGACACTACCCCGTTAGCAGGTGACATAGGAATGATAATAGAAGCAGATGCTAATAGTAATACCGTTGAATTCAAGACACTACCTGAAATTACTTACGAATTTATTATTAAAAAAGATGATCAAGAAATTTATAATGAATTGATCGATATTAAAGTTGATAATAATGAGCATAATATTGTAGTTCATTAATCTCAAATAGAAAAAGGTGAGCCCACTATAGGCTCACCTTTTTAATAAAAACTAACCTGCAAAAGTTACGCCTGAATATCTAGTCCTTTCTACACACAGCTCTGGCAAGACCTCTTACTTTTTATTCTACAAGTTTCCCCCTTTTGATTTTGAGTGATGAGTACAATTCGGTGAGAACCAAGCTAGAAACGATTGATTATCTTTTTGTATATTACCTTAGAGATTTTTAAACATTATTAATTCCTAAATTAGTATCCCCATACTCAGGCTTCTTGGTTAGAGAACTTCTCATACAAAACTTCCATGATGACTTGCTATGCAACGCCCATAAGTAACTTTCATATAAAACACTCATGGCGGAGCCAAATTCACTCCGCCACCAACAAAGATAAAAGTAGTGGCGACTGTTCAAACTGTTGGCACGTTTACAACTCGATCACCATCAGGAGTCTGCCTGATCAAACAGGGGGCACTGTCCTGTTAAGGTCATCTATCGCAAGATGGATGACCAGCTAACTTCAAGGAACGAACTATCGCCCATAAGTAACTTTCATATAAAATAAGTGAATGAAAATCCCAAAAATAAAAAAGCAAAAACGAATTGAATGAAGTTCCACCAGTTAAAGAGCCAGACACCACTTTCATTTTTGTTGGTGGTGGAGCGGTATTGGATTCGCATGTGGGGTTTGTATGAAAGTGTATCTAAACATCATGTGCGGAGATTTAATCACCGCTATCGAAAATCTGAGTTGTTAAGGACTACCGTCACTTTCATTATGGTAGTAGTTATTTATAGTTTTCCGATGAGTTAATTCGTTTTACTCAGGCTTTCTCTCTTTTTTCGTCCGCAACACCTTGACTCTACTACCATTCCTGAAATCGACAAGAGGATTCCACTTCTATTTGTCGAAATTAGTAAGTTAGAATGAAGGGGGTTATGTAATGAACGGAACCGTGATTCAATCAATATCTCAAATAGGGATACCGGTGAAAGATATACAAAGGGCTTCTCGTTTTTATCAAGGAACATTAGAGCTTCCGTTACTTTTTCAAACGGAAACGATGGCTTTTTTTCAATTGGCTGGTCAAACTTTAATGCTTACACTTCCTGAAAAAGATGAATTTGATCATCCAAGCTCGGTTCTATACTTTCAAGTTGCAGATATTCAACAAGGCTATCAATACTACCTTAAAAAAGGCGTTTCATTTAAAGGTAAGCCTCATTTTGTTGCAAAAGTTGGTGAGGCTGAGACATGGATGGCTTTTTTTGAAGATACAGAAGGAAATACCCATGCTTTAAAAGCAGAAGTTCCCGCTACATAATAGCCTAAATGAAAGAGAAGCAGTCAAAGACTAGACCGCTTCTCTTTCATTTATTTTCTGAATAGGGATAAACCCTGGTTAAGCTCTTTCGTTTGTCCGTAAACCGCTTGATAGAGATGGAATAGTTGTTGGTATTGGTTAACATTCTCAGGAATTGGCTCAAAACTTTGTTCCACTTCCAAAAACGTATCATTACATTGCTTAAGTGATTCAAACCACCCACATCCATAGGCTGCGATCATAGCGGCACCCATGGCAGGACCTTGTTCACTCTTTTGCTTGATTACCCTTGCATTAAATATATCCGCCTGCATCTGGAGCCATACATGACTTTTGGCTCCACCACCAATCGAAATTACATGATCAATTTCTTTTCCATAGCTACGAAAAAGGTCAATCGATTCATTCAGTGAAAAAGTAATCCCTTCTAAAACAGCTCGAACAAAATGAGCACGTTTATGAGAGCTATCCATGCCGATAAAACTCGCACGGATCGTTGAGTCTGCATGCGGAGTACGCTCACCGACTAAATACGGGGTAAATAGCAGTCCGTTTGCCCCAACTGGCACCTCACCAGCTTCGGCTAACAAATGCTCGAACGATTCATCCTTCGCAAATACATCCTTAAACCAACTTAAGCTATAACCTGCTGCCAATGTAACACCCATCGAATAAAAGCTGTCGGGGACACTATGATGGAAGTAATGAACCTTACCACCAAAATCTTTATCAGCATTTTGCTCAAAGGACAAGACCACTCCAGATGTACCAATGCTCACCATCGTTTGTCCCTGCTCACTCACGCCAGCACCAATTGCACCACATGCATTATCGGCACCACCCGCATATACCTTCAGGTCATGTGATAGCCCTGTCTGCCTCACAATCTCATCGCTTAAGTGACCCACAAATGCCGTTGACTCAACTAATTCAGGAAAAATAGTTGGTGGAAGCTCCAATATATCAATAATCTCAGAGCTCCATGTACGATTTTTAATATCTAGTAATAATGTACCTGCTGCATCTGAGTAATCCATATGAAGTTTACCCGTTAGCTTAAGACGGACGTAGTCCTTTGGCAACAAGACACTTTTTACCTGTTGAAATAACGTAGACTCATGTTCTTTTACCCACAAGATTTTTGGTAAAGTAAAACCTTCTAGTGCACGATTTTGCGTGATAGAAAGTAGCCGTGCTTCTCCCACTTTTTCTTCAATATCATGACATTGCTTCGTCGTTCTCGTATCATTCCAAAGGATCGCACGACGTAGAGGGACCTGCTTTTCATCTAATAGGACCAATCCATGCATTTGACCAGAAAAACTCAAGCCCTCAATCGTCGATACACTTCCACTGTACCTAGACGTTATTTCGGTCAAGCCCTCAATCGTTTTGTTTACCCAATCATCCGGGTCCTGTTCACTATAGCCTGATTTCTCATGATACAAAGGATAATCCTTGGATACTTCATCAATCACTTGACCATGTTGATTCACAAGGGCAATCTTAACGGCACTCGTTCCTAAATCAATCCCCAGTACATAGTTCACATTATCACCTCACGATCCAAATGAATTACTCCGCAAATGTTGTTAATAAATATTGATTAATTGTTGATTTTATTTGTTCAAGCTTACCAGAGCTTTGCTTAATATCGCCCAATTGCAAGGCGTACTTCTCCAGTTCCTTCAAGCCAATTTCTCCATCAACAATTTGTTTACCAATTCCATCAGAATAACTGCTATAACGCTCTTCAATGATCCCTTCAATCGCCTTATCATCTAGTAATCTCTTCGCAACCTTTAAACCTACCGCAAAGCTGTCCATACCAGAGATATGTGCTTTGAATAAATCTTCAGGCGCAAAAGAACCTCTACGTACCTTGGCGTCAAAGTTAAGACCACCTGAACCCAGTCCACCATTCTTTAAAATCTCGTACATGGCTAAAGTTGTCATATACAGATCCGTTGGAAATTCATCCGTATCCCAACCTAATAACGGATGGCCTTGGTTCGCATCGACAGAACCTAACATGTTATGGATCCGTGCATAGTGTAACTCATGCTCAAATGTGTGCCCCGCTAATGTTGCATGGTTTGCTTCAATATTAAATTTAAATTTATCAGCTAATCCATAATGTTGAAGGAATGCATAACCACTTGCTACATCAAAGTCATATTGGTGTGATGTCGGCTCCTTTGGTTTTGGCTCGATTAAGAATTGGGCATCAAAACCAATCTCATTCGCATAATCAACGGACATTTGGAAAAGACGTCCTAAATTATCTAGTTCAAGCTTCATATTCGTATTTAGAAGTGTCTCATAGCCTTCGCGCCCACCCCAGAATACGTAATTCTCTGAACCTAACTCTTTACCAACCTCTAAACCTTTTTTTACTTTTGCCGCTGCATAGGCGAATACATCTGCATTGCTCGCAGAGCCCGCGCCGTGAACAAAACGTGGGTGTGAAAAGTTATTCACCGTATTCCAGAGCAGCTTTGTCTTACTATCCTTCATATAGTCTTTAACCATACTAACGATGATGTCTAGGTTTTTATTACTTTCTGCTAAGCTATCGCCTTCAGGGGCAATATCAACATCATGGAAGCAGAAGTATGGAACACCAAGCTTCTCAAAAAATTCGAAGGCAGCTTCGACTCTTGCTTTTGCTAGATCTAGACCTGTATAGCGATCCCAAGGTCTCAATGCAGTTCCTGCACCAAATGGATCGGATAAATCCTCGGTAAACGTATGCCAATACGCAACGCCAAAGCGTAAGTATTCCTCAAAAGTTTTTCCATCAATCGTATCCTCTGGATTATAAAATTTGAACGCAAATGGATTTGTTGATTTCGGTCCCTCGTATTGAATCTTTGAAATGTCATTAAAGTAATTCATCGTATTCCTCCTAGTGTTTTTTTATATGAAAGTTAACTTGGGGCGAATGGGTTGTGCCTTGAAGTTAGCTCGTCATCCACCTCGCGATCAATGACCTTAGTAGGACAGTGCTCCCTGTTTATTCAGGCCGACTCCTGATGGTGATCGAGTTGTAAACGGGCCAACAGTTTGAATAGTCGCCACTACGTTCATCTTTGTTGGTGGCGAAGTGAATGGGGCTCCGCCATGCGGGTTTTGTATGGAAGTTAGTGCGAACATGGAGCGTTGCTGGTCGCTACCCTAAATTCTCTGTTCAAAAAAATCTCAAAACAATTCATTAAATTTAATGAGAACAAAAAACAAAATGAATGGAAAACTACCAAATAAAGAAGCAAATCCAAATTGAATCAAAATGCCACCAGTTAAAGAACGAAACAAAATTAAATAAAAATCCACCAAGTTAAGGACAAACCCATACTTTCATTTTTTGCTGCGCCATGGGCATTTTATATAAAAATTAAGGTCGAAACTTTGAAATTCTTAGTCTATTTATTAAACAAAGTTTCTAGTAAATGAACATACTGATTCTTTTTCCTAGTATAATAAGAGAAAAAACACAAAAAGGAGTTTATTATGGGTCGTACTCTCTATCACATTTTGGAATGGATCACGCGTTTTGCCTATATAAACATATTATGGTTGGCTACGACACTACTAGGCTTTTTCTTTTTTGGACTTTTTCCTGCAACGATAGCTCTTTTCACAATCATGAGAAAATGGCTGCAAGGTGAGTATGACTTCCCGATTTTCCAACGATTTTGGCACATATATAAACAAGAATTTAAAAGAAGTAATGTATTTGGGCTTCCTCTTTTTATAATTGGTTCTATCGTTGGATTTAATCTCTTATTTCTCTATTTCAATATGGATATAACACTAAGCCTGTTAACCGCCTTACTATTTGCCGGTATGCTCCTATTTGGACTTTTCATTTTTTATGTGTTTCCTACTTATGTTCATTATGATAGTAGCCTAGCAGCTTTATATAAAAACGCCTTTTTCATCATGCTAGTCAGCCCTATTCAATCTCTAGGAATCATCGTGACCTTCGTTGCTTTTTCCTTGCTGATTTACGTATTCCCAGCTATTGCTATGATTTTTGGTTCTAGCTTTTATGCTTTAGTGACTTCGCTATTTGCTCAAAGGGCTTTTCAAAAAGTTGAAGAGAAACAATCAAATATCTCTTAACCTTTCACCGCACTTGCAGAAATCCCTTCTACAATTTTATTACTAAAGAAAAAGAAAGCGACGAGTATCGGTAGCACACTAATGACAAGTGTCGCGCCGATCGCTCCCCAGTCGGTCATATACTGTCCAACAAAATTTTGAATTCCCACGGTGAGCGTCTTATACTTATCTGAACTAATAAATGTATTTACAAACACAAATTCATTCCAGTTATAAATCATATTAATAATCGCCGTCGTAGATAGCACTGGTGTTGTGATCGGTAAAATGATACGAAAGAATAGTCTGTGTAAAGACGCCCCGTCAATGATGGCAGCTTCTTCAATTTCTTTTGGTATCGTATAATAGAAACCTAGTAAAATCATAATCGTAATGGGTAGATTATACGCCGTATACGTAATAACTATCGACCAAGGATTATCAATTAAATTCACATTCAAAAACATGCTGAACAACGGAATTAATGAAGAATGGATCGGAATCATTAAACCAATCATAAAAATACCTAATACCAGCTTATTTAACTTCCACTTCATCCTCGTTATCACAAAGACAGCCATACTACTAAATAGCAACGTCAATAAAATCGCAACGAGCGTAATCCAAATACTATTAAAAAAGTAATTGCCAATCCCCGCTTCCCAAACGGTTAAATAATTCTCCCATTTAATCTGCTCGGGTAAAGCAAATGGATTCCCTGCAAAAATTTCGCGATTATCTTTTAATGAGAATAAGAATAACCAGACGATCGGAAAGACTTGAAACAAGGCGACAAGTCCTAACGTCACATACAAAAGAAAGTAACCTATGCGGCTCATTCAATCTCCCCCTTAATATTGCAGCTCTTCTTTATTAGCTGTCACTTTACGAATGATATACGTAACGATGAGTGTAATCAGTAATAACATAAATCCGACGGCACTACCGTAACCAAAATTATTTTGACCGAAGGCTAACTTATACATGTAGGATGCCATAACCTCACTGGCTCCGTTAGGCCCCCCGCCTGTCATCACATAGATCAAATCAAAATATTTTAATGACCCAACGACCGCTAATACAACCGTTACTTTCACTATCCCCATAATTAAAGGTAGTTTTATGCGATAAGCGATTTGAAAAGGGCTTGCTCCATCAATTTTAGCCGCTTCTACAATTGAATCTGGTATTCCTTTTAAGGCTGCATAATAGATTAATATATAAAAACCAGCGTATTGCCACAAAATTGGTATAAAAATCGAGTATAAAACAATGTCTGGGTTTGCTAACCATAAAGGAGGATTTTCAACTCCAAACCAAGCCAATATCGTATTTAACATTCCATTAGCTGGGTTATATACCTTAATCCACAGCTGGGCAATCGCAACAGAGGATAAGAGCATTGGTATTAAATATAACTTCCTTAATAAATCTGCTCCTTTAATCTTAGAAGCTAGAATCATGGAAATAAGTAAATAGATAATTAAACTTAAGGTCGAAAATACAGCTAATAGAAAAGAGTGTTTGGCACTATCCCAAAAACGCATATCCTGGATAACTCTTTGGTAATTCTCTAAACCTATAAACTGCATGGCACCAATTCCATCCCATTTCATCAACCCATAATAACCAGTTAAAATTAAAGGGATAAAAATTAAAATCCCTACTAGCAACAATGCCGGCAATAAATATAAGGTAATAAACCACTTATTGGACATTACTCTATTCATATAACACATCCCCAATTACTTAGAGTGGTGAGGGGCAGACTTCCTTGATTCGCCTTGCCCCTACTGACATTTATCTACGTATGATTCCTGATTGCATGAGCCAACACTCTTTACTCTTCTAAAGCTCTTTCATGTAACTCAGCAAAATCCTCAGGCGTAATTTGTAATCCAAATAACGACTGGATTAAGTCTAAGTGTTCCTGGGCTGCCGCTGCTGTCATTTGTACATCTGCATAAAGAGTAAGATTGGTCGCATTATTTAAATCATCTAATACCTCTACATACATCTCTGGCAAATCTAATCCTGCACCATCAACAATAGTTGCTGGAATAACCCCCGCCTCAGCAACGGCCCTCTCTCCCCATTGCTCGATAAAATAGGCAGCAAATTGCTTGGCTTCCTCTTGTACATCCGAGTTCTCACTTACAAATAAACCGACACCTGGTCCTCCAACAAAACTGTTTGGGTCCCCTGCACCTTCTACAGTAGGGAATGCAAAGTATCCCACACTATCTCTAAACTCCTGTGGTACATCTTCATTAGTCGTGAAGTTTGGTAAATCCCAAGTTGCAATCATATACATAGCAGACTGCTCATTCATAAACATACTTTTTGCTTCTTCATCAGCCAACCCATTAAAACCACTAACAAATGCATCGTTTTCAACAAGCTCTTGTACCTTAGCTGCCGCTTCAACTAATGCAGGGTCTTCAAAAGAACCCGTACGTTCAATCGCATTCGTTAATGTGTCGCTTCCTCCGATTCGGTCCGCTAAATACATATACCACATTGAACCAGTCCAACGGTCTCTGTTCCCTAATGCAATCGCATTCTCACCATTATCATTTAACGTCTGTACAATTTCTAATAACTCATCATACGTAGATGGTTCTGTTAAACCATATTCCTCAAAAATCTGTTTATTGTAGTAAATATAAACCGTATTAAGCTCTAAAGGTAAACCATACGTACTTCCATCTTTCTCATAGGCCTCTAATGTGCCTGCCACAAACTGTTCTCTTAATCCGTCATCTAATAAATCATCTAATGGCGTAAAACGCTCTCCTTCTACAAAAGGATCAAGATAGCCAGCCGCCCAAGTCATCCCGACATCTGGTAATTCATTTGACGAAGATAATACTGTGATTTGGTCTTTATATTGTTCATTACTTAACACCTGTAGATTAATAGAAATATCTGTTTCTTCTTCAAAGTCTGCAATAATCTCATTAACGATACGATAATGCTCCGCCGAGCTACCTTGTGGCCATAAATGCATAAAGTCAACTGTTGCCTGGCCGTTTGAATTTCCTGTTTCACCGTCGGAATTAGAACAACCAACAGCCACTAATAAAACAAGAAAAACAACCGCCAACACTGTAAACGCTTTCTTTTTCATCATTGCAATTTCCCCCTTTGATATGTCAGTTCACTTTCTGAACTAACTGTAAATTTAGAATAGCGCGTAAAACAATGTTTGTCTAGTGGATAAACTAAGTGTATAATGAATATACATAAATTCTTCAATTTTATATTGGAAAACGCTTACAGATGTATATACTAGTAGTTAAACAAACGAATACTACCAGGCAAAACGAGCAGCACGTACACCTATCCACTTTCATACAAAAGGAGGGAATCAATTGCTTCAAACATTCAATCAACATGTTGTTAAGCAACGAAACAAAGCCTTAATTTTACACACATTAATCGACCACTATCCCATTTCAAGAGCTTCCCTAGCTGCACAAACCGGTCTAAACAAGGGCACCGTCTCCTCCCTCGTGAGCGAGCTTATTGATGAACATTTAATCCTTGAATCAGGACCAGGTATTTCTAGCGGGGGCCGAAGACCTGTTATGCTTTTATTTAATCAAGCAGCAGGTTATTCAATTGGTATCGATATCGGCGTCAATTATATCCTTGCCCTACTAACCGACCTTCAAGGAAAAATTGTCATTGAAAAGAAAGTCGAGATCGACGACACATCCTTAGACAATGTTCTAACACATCTCTTTATGGTCATTGATGAACTTTTTGAGAATACTCCTAAAAGTCCTTATTCCGTCATTGGAATCGGAATCGGTGTACCGGCTACGGTTAATAAAGATGGTGAAGTCTTAATGGCTCCTAACTTACATTGGCGAAACATAAATCTCAAACAAATGGTGAATGACAAATATGATGTACCTGTCACGATTCATAATGAAGCCAATGCTGGGGCATATGGAGAGAAACGCTTTGGAGCAGGCAAATTGTACAAGGACCTCATCTATGTTAGTGGCGGCATAGGTATTGGTGTAGGCCTTATCTTTAATAATGAGCTTTATCTAGGTGAACAAGGTCTAAGTGGCGAGCTCGGACATATGACGATTCAAATGGATGGCCCTATATGTAATTGTGGAAACCAAGGTTGCTGGGAACTATACGCCTCCGAAAGAGCGTTGCTTCAAACCGCTTTAAAAGAAGGCGTTATTAGTAAGGATCAGCTATATGGTGCCTTTGAAACGATTATCGACTTAGCCGAACGAGGGGACGAAAGGACATTAGCTGTCATTCATCAATTAGGGAAAAATCTAGCTGTCGGCCTCAAAAATATGATTAATATCTTTAATCCTGAACAAATCATTATCGGCAATCGCTTAGCCGAATTAAAAAAGTGGCTGCATGTTGATTTAGAAAGACAGCTCAAAAGTTCAAAGCTAACAAACCCTGAGGCTGTTACAAAACTTCAATTTTCAGAGTTAAATAAACGCTCAGCCGCTTTAGGTGTTGCCGCTTTTTCGACCGAATATTTTATCACGATGAACTTAGAAACCTTATAGAAAAGCCCAAAGTCCTGTATTGAATTACTTTTTCGTGTGTAACAGTTAACGACTGCCTACATAAAATCCAACTAATCTTACATTTGAAAGGTGGAAATTTTTTATGACAACGATTCAGAATCCTATTTTAACAGGCTTTAACCCTGACCCTTCTATTTGCCGTGTTGAGGAAGACTACTACATTGCTGTCTCAACATTTGAATGGTTTCCAGGTGTTGGAATCTATCACTCCAAGGATTTAAAGAACTGGAAACTAGTCAGTCGTCCTCTTAACCGCTTAAGTCAACTCAACATGTGGGGAAATCCTAACTCAGGAGGCGTGTGGGCCCCTGCACTCTCTTATGCAGACGGACAATTCTGGTTAATCTATACAGACGTCAAAGTAACAGGAGGGCAATGGAAGGATTGTCACAATTACCTCGTTACTTGTGAAACAATTGATGGGGAATGGTCGGAGCCTACCCATTTAAACAGCTCAGGTTTCGATCCTTCTCTTTTCCATGACGATGATGGCCGCAAATTTTTTGTCAACATGGTGTGGGACCATCGCTTACAAAACCATAGCTTCTACGGCATTGTTATGCAAGAGTTCGACCCCAAACAGAACAAATTAGTTGGTAAAAAAGAAGTCATTTTTAAAGGAACTGATATTAAACTAACAGAAGCCCCACACCTCTATAAATTAAATGGATATTATTATCTTTTAACAGCTGAAGGTGGTACAAGATTCGAACATCAGGCGACCATTGCACGTTCGGAAGACTTATGGGGTCCCTATGAAGTTCACCCTGAAAACCCATTAATTACATCTTATCCATCTATACGAAATCCGCTGCAAAAAGCCGGGCACGCTTCAATTGTTCATACTCATACGGATGAATGGTTTCTTGTTCATTTAACAGGGCGTCCATTACCGAGGCAGGACCAGCCTATCACCTTAAATCGTGGCTATTGTCCACTTGGCCGTGAAACCGCTATTCAAAGACTTGAATGGCATAACGATTGGCCGTATGTAGTCGGTGGGAATGAGCCTGCTTTAGAAATTGAAGGGCCTAAGATGGAGGAAGTCATTTGGGAGGAAGAGCCGCACACCGATCATTTTGATGGAGATTCATTAAGCCTTCATTTCCAAACATTACGAATTCCTTTAAGCGAAAAAATATGTAACTTAGTCGATAAGCCAGGCCATTTGCGATTATACGGTCAAGAATCCTTAACTTCAACCTTCACGCAAGCATTTGTTGCAAGAAGATGGCAACACTTTGAATTCCAAGCTGAAACAAAAGTGAAGTTTAACCCATCTACGTTCCAACAGGCTGCCGGCCTAGTAAACTATTATAATACGGAGAATTGGACCGCCCTCCAACTAACTTTGGATGAAGCAAAGGGACGAATTTTAACGATAACAACTTGTGAAAACACTCATTTCGGTCAGCCATTACTGAATAATGAAGTGACCATTCCTGAAGACATTGAGTACGTGTATATGCGTGTAAATGTCCAAACGGAAACGTATCGTTACTCTTATTCATTAGACGGACAATCATGGCAGGACATTGAGATAGACTTTGACTCTTATAAACTATCAGATGATTTCGTTCAAGGCGGTGGC
The DNA here is from genome assembly GCA_001038565.1 of Alkalihalobacillus pseudalcaliphilus. Lineage (GTDB taxonomy): Bacteria > Bacillota > Bacilli > Bacillales > Bacillaceae_D > Alkalihalobacillus > Alkalihalobacillus pseudalcaliphilus. The sequence goes on along the minus strand of LFJO01000001.1, from coordinate 184,292 downwards.
TTTTTCACTGGAGCTTTTGTAGGAATGCAATGCCAGGATACTTCTGGTGAAAAACAACATGCCGACTTTGATTATTTTACTTACCAATCAAATAACTGAAAGTAAATAAGGGACCTGTGCTATCCTAACGACAAAGGTTAGCTTCCACACAAAAAAGCCAGTAGTGTTTACTCTTTGTAAACCGCTACTGGCTTTCAATTTATTTTGCGGATCGTGACTGCTACGACGAAAGTGAAAAAATTTTCTTAACACTTTGGCAATCACCTAAGTCATCAAGCTCTACTGAACAAAAAATCCAATAATCTCTTGATGATCATCAAATGTTACAATTAAACTCGCTGAAGTCGTTTCGAACTCTGCGGCAAAAATAAGGGATTGGACACCCTCTTCAGGCACTTGCATGTCCGAATACTCGTAACTCACTAACTCCCCTAACATTTCATTTAATTCACCATACACTTGCTCAAGTTCTTCTGCAGATAATTGTTCTTTCATTTCATCAGAAAAATAGCCTGACGCAGCTTCAAAATCGCCATTTTCTAAATGCTCAATAAACGCCTCTGCCTCATCAATAATCGCTTCGTTACCATCTTCCTCGCTGCCACATGCTACTAAAACGAAAACACTTAGAGCGAGAATCATCCACTTCTTCACCTAACAACACTCCTTAGTTTATTTACTCCATCCATCGTGCCATATCATCTAACACGTCTTCTGAAAAACTTCCCCCATATCCATATTCATTTGGAGTCCCCTTGTGAGGCCCTTCATAATGAACAAAGAAATGATTTAACCCTGGATATAACTGAAAAGTAACGGGTTCATAATTCTCTAAAGCTTCCTGCCAGCTTTGATAATCCTTGAAGGTTACTTGGTAATCATCCTCACCCTGCACAATAAAGATTGGCTTCTTTGATTCTTCAAAGAAGGCTTCATAACGAAAGTCCTCCATCGTATTTAGATAAGTAACAGGAAGCCCAAAGACCGTTTCACCTCCATCTAGCTCATGTAACTTTTTGCTTTTTTCATATTCGACTCTTATCCGTTCTAATTGCTCCTCTGGTACATGACCAGTTTGATGAAGATATTCAAACTGATCCATAATGATATCGGAAAAAGACCGCAAAGATCCAGCTAGAGAAATGAACCCATCAAATCTATCACTTTCTGAAAGAATGACAGGCCCTGCCATTCCTCCTAAGCTATGTCCCACCAAATAAACCTGATCAAACCGGTCGTCACTTGAAACGATTTCCGCTGCCAAAACAGCATCATCTACAGTCTCTTCATACCAAGTAAAATCTTGATTCATAAAAGCCTCTGGGTAGATTAAAGTTCTTTTATCATAACGAATAGATGCAATACCACGCTCCGCTAAACCCCATGCAATATCACGATAAGGCGTTAATTCCAGCATTTCGCCATCACGATTATTAGGCCCCGAGCCATGAACAATGACAACAACAGGAATCTTACCTTCTATTTCACTCGGTACCGTTATCGTACCACCTAACTCAAACTCATTACCCTCTCCAACAGTCACCTCTTCTTCCATCACACCTTCTGGCATTTGGACAATCACCTCATCAGAAAAGTTTAAACTCGTTAACTGTTTTGACTCGTCAAATATCATCCTCATTTTGACTGTACCTTGTTCAGTATCATATAAATACTCGACAATATCATGCTGATTATTGTGACTTACTTTTGGCCCCTGTTGATTCTCTAAATGGCTATGTACTTGATGAATGGTTTCCCATTGCTCCCTCAGCTCATCTACGGTTAACCGTTCCTTAAGTTCATCAGCAAAATAACTATCAACGATCACTTCATATTCTTCATCAAAAAGCTTTGCAATGATGTCATCTGCCTTTTCTGTTGTAGATACACTACAAGCAACAAGTAACAAGAACACTAACAAAATAAGCCACCCATTATGTATTCGCTTCATGCCCCCACCCTCCCTTCACTTTTTCCTCGTTCAAAAAAACTCTTACTTGGAGATACGTAAGAGGGTATGGATTGGTTTCACTATTCATATTATGGAAATTCTAGGTTGTTAAGAGTTTTTGATTGAAGAAGGGTCGAATGAACTCTCTATTCCTTTGGAAATAGCCGTTTCAACATCTTGTAGAGAATGAAGCACATCCGCTTTATGATTTTCCGTCTCGTCAATTAACATATTCATCTCATGTACCGACTAATGTGTTTTTTCCGCCAACTCATATTCACACGATTGACGAAAAAAAAGACGCATATGGTTCTCGCCAACCATGCATCTTTTTACCACTTCGCTTGATGGTCTTCTGCCCACCCTAACATCGAGTCAATCCAATGAACCACACCTTCATCATCGACAACACGACCATTATAATAACCAATCATCTGGTGTACGCTAGATTGCACAATGACGACGTTTGTGGATGCTTCTCTTTCATAAATGGGCGTAAAGCTAAGATCGACCCGTGTAGACTGTACCGTCTTTATTTGCCAAGGTTTCATCCACTGATTTTGATCATAAGTCCATTGCAACTCTTCATGAATTTTATGAAGCTTTCCATCAATAATTAATCCATTTTCATTTTGACCCGTACCAACCGTCCATTGTCCGCCAAAATTCAAACCCACCACATGACCGGCAGCACTTTTCCCTGATGCTGCTCCCCAGTTCCATGTTGAAGAATACTTCCATATCCCTCGACCAAAATCCAAACAGCCATAGGCAGAGTCTGGTTGAAAAAGGTACTCCTTTTTTCCCCATTGTACTTTCCCACTCGCTGGTAAAGCAGGCTGCTTAGATGTAAATTGAAACCTCTTCTTACTCCATGGAATGACCACGTTTAAAGATTCCGGCTCATCAGACCGATCAAGAATAAAATCCGCTCGTAAAACTTCATTCTTTTGGCTAAAGTGATGAATTTGCACATGAATTCGTGTATGTGTGGACGCTTCTAAAAACTCAATATTCATATGTTTTCCATGAAAAGTCACCGATTCATTCACTTGATCAGGCATGTCCAATTCCCGACCTAGGGGGAATAATTCTGTTTTTTCAAAAAACTTAAGTGTGTTCAAATCCAATACATAAATAAACATCACGGCTGCATAATCAAGGTGAGAAATGGTCACTGAAAAAAGAAAGTCAGGACTTGTGAGACACCAATAATTCCATTTCTTCTTCCTGCCAAAATGGCCACTTAGATTGCAATCAATGAGCGGTTGCCTCGCCCACCCAATACTTTCCGGATTAAGATCGCCATTATCTAAACACAACTTTACAGGATAGCGAATTTCATGAGCATGCATTGGCATTCTCCTTCTAGATAGCTTTTATGGAAAATAAGCTCCTTTCTTCTAATCATATGTAGAGATAGCCTCTTAGACAAGTCTTTTTTATATGCTTGTTACGATCTCTATGTATTTTCCACGCACAACACTGCGCATCTCCTGTTGCTCGGGCTTCCTTCCTCTTTTTCTGCCTGCAACCCCGTGATTCCGCTTTTGCTCGGGCTTCCTCTCTCTTTTTCAAGCCGCAACCCCGTGATTCCGCTTTTGCTCGGGCTTC
>LFJO01000001.1:151854-180612 GCA_001038565.1 Alkalihalobacillus pseudalcaliphilus | reverse complement strand
CGCAACCCCGTGATTCCGCTTTTGCTCGGGCTTCCTCTCTCTTTTTCAAGCCGCCACCCCGTGATTCCGCTTTTGCTCGGGCTTCTTCTCTCTTTTTCTGCCCGTAACCCCGCGATTCCGCTTTTGCCCGGGCTTCCTCTCTTTTTTTCAAGCCGCAACCCCGTGATTCCGCTTTTGCTCGGGCTTTCTTCTCATTTTCCGGCATGTAACCCCACGATTCCCCGTTTGCTCGGGCTTTCTTCCTCTTTTTCAAGCGCCACCCCGCGATTCCGCGTTTGCTCGGGCTTTCTTCTCATTTTCCGGCATGTAACCCCGTGATTCCGCGTTTGAACGGGCTTCCTCTCTCTTTTTCAAGCCGCAACCCCGTGATTCCGCTTTTGCCCGAGCTTCCTCTCTCTTTTTCTGCTCGCAACCCCGTGATTCCGTGTTTGCCTGGGCTTCCTCTCTCTTTTCCATCCCGAAACCCTGTGATTTCAGCTTTCCCTACAATACTAGAGCCCTTTTCAGAGGCTTACGTTACTACTTCTCACCTTTCCCTACAACACCTCAGCCCTTTCCAGCAGCACTGCCTACGCTTGTCTTATCCCTCCACCTTGTTCACCTGCCCACGTATTCCCCCTCCCTCCACCGCATATCTCCTGCGATCCAATCGGCACTGCACATCACCGTTGCAGTGCAGTACCCACCGTTTCCCTTTCACCATCTAGCTATCCACACATACTAGTGCACATCAAAAAACCGACTAGCCTCTCTACCTTCACTAGTCGGTCTTCTATCATTTCGCCTAAATGTTATTGCCTTATTTGGAAGTTCACTCCTGCTAAATCAGATTGCCCTTTCTTTGTTGCATAGAGATACACATTGTAGAAACCAGCCTGTAGCTTTTCACCATTAACTGTGCCATCCCATTTAAAGACGGTATCATATCCTGGCTTCACATTCTCTACGTAACCTATGTCTCCAAGGTAAGCTATAGGTGTCCCTTGGCTATCTGATTGATAAATAAAGATTTCAACATTTTCTGCTCCGCCAGGCAGATTGCCACCGATTTCATAAGAACCGGCTCCTGCTTGTATGATATATGGATTGGCCACACGTGGATAATCGGGTTCTTGGACAAATAAAATCGTCGGCACAACGGCACGGTCTTTACCGTTACTAATCGTTATCGTCCCTTCATAGTAACCAGGATCTAGCTTACTAGCGTCAACTTGAACGTTCATATTAACCTTTTGTGATTTCCCTGGGTTCACACGTAAATTATTACTAGTCATCACCTTAATGCCTTTTTCCGCATCCTTTAAATCTACTTCAAATGTATAGGTTTCCCTTTTATCAGAAAGGTTCCAAATCGTGAAATGCTGTCTTTCCACTTGTTTACCTTTTTTCTTATCAAAAATTCCAAATGAGTGACTACCAGGTGTAACAAGCGTTTCAGTTTCTAACGCATCGACAATTCGAATACTTCCTGCCCCTTGCGTATTATGAGGATAACCCTTACCTGTCTCAGGATCTATCAGTGTTTCGGCCGTATTCATCAAGGAAGACTTAATAAAATCAACATCCCAATCAGGATTTTCCTGTAAAAGAAGAGCTACAGCTCCGGCTACATGTGGTGAAGCCATACTTGTACCGTTTTTCGCTCCATACCCGTGTGGCTGTGCCGCATTATGTGTAGGAATCGTACTCACAATCCCAACACCCGGTGCAGAAACGTCAGGCTTAATCATCCACGTATCTGTTACAGGACCCCTAGATGAGAAACTAGCAACCGATTCACCATATTCATGACTGAATTCAATCGAAAACGTCACCTCATTTTCACCTTTGTTAAGCTCCTCCAATAACTTGGCACCATCTTCTGCCGTCGTTCTAATCGTCGGAATCGCTGTACCAGGAACCGTTACAATTTCTCCTTCTACATTATTATAGATAATTGCCGCGACGGCTCCTGCATTCTTAGCCGCTTGGGCTTTATCAACAAAAGCAATGCCTGCACCTCGACTAATTAAAGCAACTTTTCCTTCTACATCGACACCATCAAATTCTTCAGGTGCCCCGTACCCTACATTTACATATTCATAGGTTTGTCCATCAAGGGACAAAATCGCCTCATCTGTAGGGAAACCCATCACCTTAGCAGAAGCTAGCCTTAAATTCCCAGAAGTCACAACCTCCGAAGTATAGATATTATAGGGAAGATCTGTAGCTCCTACTGAAATTGCGTCACGAGACGTACCTGGTGAACCAACCGTCCAATTATTAGGTCCACTGTTACCATTCGAAGTTACAGCTACAACCCCTTCTTTCATCGCCCAATCTAAGGCAATACTTGTTGCAAAATCAGGTAAATTCAACGTATTACCGAGCGATAGGTTCATCACATCTGCACCATCTTGCACCGCTCTTTCAATCCCAGCGATAACATTCGCTGTCGAGCCTGTCCCACCTGGACCAAGAACACGATAAGCAAGTAAAGTTGCATCTGGAGCTATCCCTTTAATGAGACCATTAGCTGCCACCGTACCAGCTACGTGTGTACCATGATCGGTCGCTCTGCCTCGCGGATCACCGGCAGGTGTCTCCTGTGGGTCGTCATCATTATCTACAAAATCCCAGCCTTTATAGTCACCAAATGCATGCTCTAAATCAGGGTGCGTATAATCAACCCCTGAGTCAATAACTGCCACTGTGATGCCTTCTCCAGTTAACCCTGACTCCCACGCGACATCTGCCCCAATATGTGGAGCACTATCTAACATATTGGGATGATATACATCCTCTTCTACAACTTCTGTTTCACCTACAGATGTAACCGTGTAGGTAATGTCCGGATAAACAGCCTTAATACCAGGAATCGTTAATAAAGCAGGTACTTCATTGGCTGTCAATTCAACAGCGAAGCCAGAAAAAAGATAGTCATACTCTTGAATGATTTTCGCCTCATTAATGACCTTATCTATTCCATTTATAACTTGTGTTCGTGCTTTTGATAGACTCGATTGTGTTTTGACCGTTCCACTATGCTTGGATTCAACGACAGATGGTGTCTCAAGCTCAATAATGACCGACGTTACCTCATCTGATGTAACATCAATCTCCCCAACAAGCTCTGCACCCGTTTTTGCTTCCTTCATAACTAGATTATTGGCCGATACCGAATGGCCTAATGGAAGAAAACCTAAAATGAATATAAGAACTAATAAATGAATCTTAACCAACGACTTTTTCACCACGTATAACCTACTCCTTCACCCTTTTAATTTTTAACATTCTAGTAATTCTATTTTTTATTATTTTTACCTTGCTACTATTTTCGTATTTTCATATAGTCCTTTTAGCTAAGTAAACCTTATAAAAATACAATATATTCCAAGATAAAACTATATTCCAAAATCATCCCCACGATAAAAGCCTCTTTGTCAGATTTTCTCCATAAAAAAGTCCCTCATTTGGTCACGTAACCAAAAGAGGGACAACTTTTCTATTCTAATCCTGTTATTGAAAAGTTAACAGGTAAGTCTGTCTGTACAATTTCGTTCCCTTCAATCATAAAAGTAAAATAACGGAAATCAGTTTGTAAAATTGAATAAATTCCACATTATTACCAGAGCAATCCCAAAGCGACTATTACTTTCACCTGTTAAAAGGAAATCGACATCAATCGTTAAACTGTCCTATGGCAACAAAGTATAAGGCTCTTCAACACGTACCGTATACACACCTAAACTAGTATGCTGAACAGTAAATCCACTTCTACTCGTAATCGTACCTTCTTCACTAATTAGACCTCCAAAGGTCACAAAATCTGGTAGATTAACGGAACAACGACAAGTATTCATACAAGCTGTGCCACATTTACAGCTAGGGTCTCAATCGCAGCCGCCTTTGCTAGTCATTGGCTGGTGCATAGGCCGATTACCCCGCTACTGGATTCCCATTTTCGCTAATCATTTTTCTTCATATTCCTCACCCTCTATTCAAAAGCCTTTCTACTACTTATATAGCTTATGAGCAAAGTATGGACTGGATTGGAATTCTTACCGGTGCTCTAGCCTTTTAGCGGTCTGACTTTTATCAACTTCATTTTGCTCCTTCCACGTACCCATCGTTTTATCTAGCGAAGTATGTGTCACCCCATACCAATAATTCTCATTCTTAAAATGATGAAGCAAATGATGCTTTTTCAATTTTTGTCCAAAGGCGGTTTTCGGTTGAATCGGCCGATGTGCGACAAAATGAGACCATTCATAAAAAAGGAAATAACCGAGTAACCCTGTAGCAAAAGCGAGTGTCAGCACGATATTTGACGTAAATCCATAAATAATCGCACAGATAATAAATAGACCTGGTAAACTAAACCACCATGGTAAAAATAAAAGGTGAAGCTCATTTGGATGTGTATGATGATCGTAATGCAATCGCTTAAGCAATCTTAAGAAAAATTGTTGCTTAGGTGGCTTCATATGAAAGACAAAGCGGTGGACGACATATTCACTAAGTGCATAACTGAATGCTCCAGCAAGAATGTATACAAATGCGAGTAATGATACATGGTATAAGGTAAATATAAGGCCGGCTAGAAAAAGCAAAGTGACAATGAATACATCGGGAAAAAAGAAAAAAGTGCGAACATGCTTGCTCATCATAACACTCCCTTTCACTTGTTATGAAACTTGTATTCGAAATAGACATCGGGTATTCCTGCCCAACCAACTGATAAATAACGAAACAAAAAAGACTGCCTCATTTTCTGAAAACAGAATAAGACAGCCCTTACATACAAAAGGTTCCGAAAAATGCCTTTATTTTAACTTAAGATTTTCTCCTTAGACGGCTCTTCACCAAGACCAAGGATTTTATCGGTCGTGCGAATCATTTCGTGAAAATGCTTCGGGTGATCCATCAACGCTAAACCGTAAGATGGAATCATTTTTTTTATTTTAGGCTCCCAGCCCTTCATTTCCTTAGGAAAACATCGAGCTAACACATCAAGCATAACTTTTACAGCTGTGGATGCACCCGGTGAGGCACCCAGTAAGGCAGCAATGGAACCATCGCCTGCTGTTACAACCTCTGTCCCGAATTGTAGCGTTCCTTTTCCACCTTCGACTGTATCCTTAATTACCTGTACACGCTGACCTGCCACAATCATTTGCCAATCTTCTAGCTGAGCATCGGGAATAAATTCTCTAAGCTCCTCTAGACGCTTTTCATTCGAAAGAAGTACTTGTTGAATGAGATATTTCGTTAAACCCATTTCCTTCATCCCCGCACTAAGCATCGTAAAAAAGTTGTTTGGTTTGACAGAACAAATTAAATCCATATTGGATCCTGTCTTCAGGAATTTAGGTGAGAAGCCAGCAAATGGACCAAATAATAACGACTTTTCATTATTAATATAACGAGTATCTAGGTGTGGCACAGACATAGGCGGTGCTCCTACCTTCGCTTTTCCATATACTTTTGCATGATGCTTTTCAATGACTTCCTTGTTCTTACAGACCATAAATAAACCACTAACAGGGAATCCGCCAATTTGTTTCGATTCTGGTATACCTGTTTTTTGTAAAAGATGAAGGCTGCCTCCGCCTGCACCAATAAAAACGAACTTAGCAGAATGATATTCGACTTCTCCTGTTTGTTCATTTTTAATTTTTAATTTCCATAAACCACTCGAGTCTTTTTTGAGATCCTTAACGCTATGTTGAAAATGCACTTCGACATTTTGTTCGTTAAGATGACTAATAAGCATACGTGTTAACGAACCGAAATTAACATCCGTACCACTATCAATCTTTGTGGCTGCGATCGGCTCATCCGTTTTTCTTCCATTCATAACAAGCGGCATCCACTCGTTAAGTTTGTGAATATCTTCTGTGTATTCCATACCATGAAATAATGTATTATTTGATAGCGCTTCCATACGTTTTTTCAAAAACTGAACATTCTCAGCACCGTGTACTAAACTAATATGAGGGATTGGCATAATAAAATCTTTAGGATTACGGATTACATTGCTCTGTACGAGATAGGCCCAAAATTGTCTTGAGATTTGAAATTGTTCATTTACATTGATAGCTTTACTTATATCAACTGAACCATCTGGCTTTTCGGATGTATAATTAAGTTCACAAAGAGCAGCGTGACCTGTTCCTGCATTATTCCATTCGTTTGAGCTTTCTTCACCAGCACTAGCTAGCTTTTCAAATACTTTCATTTTCCAATGCGGTGCTAATTCTTTTAACAACGAGCCCAATGTCGCACTCATCACACCCGCACCGATTAAAATAACATCTGACTTCGTTTCTCGATTGCCCATTTCTCCCATCCTTATATCTGTTATATTTATTTGAAATTCCTCTATTATCTAATAATTATAAACCATTTAGTCAGGATAAAAAAGTAGAACTCTTATGATTCGAAGGTAGAAATAAAAACCAAAACGCTTACATTACCTTGATATCAAGATTTCAATTACTTTTTTACTTTTCTAACTCCTTTTATATTATTTCATTAAATGTATATTTTTCATAGCATATTTTTATAAAAATGAAAAAAGCCCTTGCTCATCATGCTTTTCTATCACTTGGATGAGAAGAACTTTTGGATGGAAGTGATGCTAATGATGATGTGCGGAGTTCTACTTGCCGCTACCGAAAATCATGATCCGCTTCCCACGGGTGTCTCCGCATGTTTTCGTCCGCTGGGTGACTGCAGTTCTCAAATTCAAAATCATTCTTACAACAAATATAAAAATGAATAAGAAATAGAACTGAATGAATGAAAAGCCCCCAAGTAAAAAAGCAAAGTCCAATTGAACAAAAGGCCACCAGTCAAAAAGTAAAAATAACATTGCATAAAAATCCACCCTTAAAAGGGAAAAACCATCTTTCTCTTTTTTCCCTCTGATCATGTGGAGCACCTACCCACTCTAACGTGGTACTATTAGTCATGGGTTAACCCTATACAGGAATTGGATTTGAGTAGGTGTATCAGGATAACTAATCCCAACTAATGGAGCACTTTCAGGTACTAATCCTATCAATGTGTATCCTGGAATTTCTAAAAGTTGATCTGGTGTTATGACATATTGCCCGTTTTCAATTTGAACCGTGTCAGCTGCTAAAGACCTTCCATCTTCATCAACGTAAGAGGTTATAATTTGCCCTTGAATTGTAGGTTTATTTTGTACAAGTAAGCCCCCATTGTCTGGACTTACTCCATTAATACTTGTCACCACACCTCCGTTCACCTCAATCATATACGTCACTGGGTCTATTTGATAACCAGGTAGAGCACTTACTTGACGAACTCTGTATTCACCGTCTGGCAAAGCCTGTTCAATAAATCCTGAGGAGTTAGTCGTAAATGTTCCTATCACCGTACCATCTTGTCGGGCAATTTCAAAAACAACATCTTGCAAAGGGCGATACGTCTCACTTTCGGCAAGCTGTAATAACAATTGTCCCGTACTATTACCAAATTGATAATTGGCTAATGGAAAACCATCGATTGTGATATATCCAAACGGTGAGACAAAAACATCATAACTTGTTTGATTATCTACATAGCTAGGAGGAGCATTACTTTCAACGAGCGTATAATTTCCTGGTTCCACTATTGCGAAATTAACGAGTGGATCAGAAATTTGAGTATTTATGACAGTCCCACTGCTATCAAGAAGTTCAAAGAGGGCACCACTTAAAGGCGAAATATCTGGAAAAGACAACTTTTCGAAATTCAGTTCTGCTTCTTCCATGTTAAATAATAGGAAGCCATCTGCCTCTTCACCATTAATTGTGACCTCACCTGATGTGGCTACTTCTACTAGATAACTTGGTTCAAACGGACGATAACCTGCTGGTATTCCGGTTTCTATTAACTCATAAGAACCTGGTGCTAAATGGCTAAAATTCACTTCACCTAAGCGGCTCGATGTGGCTTGATCGACTGGTATTCCTTCTTGATAAAGGGTATAAATTGCACCTGGGAGTGGGGAAAGCGAAGTATACATACGCTTTAAGGCGGTAAACTCACCGACTATACCTGGTTGACCAGGCGAATTAGGAATAACCAATTCATTGCTTTGAAAATTATTCACCCATGTTACACCAAATCGGTCAATTCGAACCTTATACATTTGTCGATTAGGCGTATAACCAAGTGGCGGTGTAACTTCCATTAAATGATAGATCATCTCAATTTGTAATAAAAAACGCACTCGTCCGCTAGAATCAGAAACCTCTTCTTGTACGTCTCCATACTGATCCACTAATCGAAATAGAGCTCCTCCTAATGGTAGATTGGTTGAGCTATCAACCTTAGTAAAGGTAAATGGTAACCTCAAATTCATAGAGTGACACTTAGAACGAGGCTTTTTTGATTTACATTTCTGAGAAAATCGATTTTTCCCTTGTCCGATCACCTTCTTCTTTTTATATGGCCAATAGTCTTTCATCGTACTCACATCCTTCTCCTTTTTAATAGGATATGAGTTATCTTTCAGTTTTGCTTGTACGAGTGACGAGGTGTTTGGTAGGGAAGTGTATAAATCCTAATTTAGGAATGTCCAGAAACGATTAAATAACCATGTACACTTTTGGGTGGGCAAAAATCAGTGCTATGTTAGGAAAAGCGTACGGAAATGTAACTTAGGGGAGGGAGGTTGTGCATCAATCACGTTTGGGTGGTTATAAACTTGTATTTTGCTCGGGCTTCCTTCCTCTTTTCCTGCCCACAACCCCGCGATTCTACTTTTGCCCTGGCTATTTTTCACCTCGCAAGCTCACGACTCTACCTTTTCTCCATCTCAGATTGATTTGAGCCCCCCATGTATGCTTTTTATGATAGTTTTCTCATGCTATAGGTGATGATCTACTTACCTTACCACTACCAAAAATCATGCTGTTTATCTTAACTCATATAAGCCCCTCTTAAATAGAAAAAAGACACCTAGCAATCAGGTATCTTTTTTATCCTTACATATTTACATCAGTTGGTTCGATATTTTTCTGTCTTCGCTTTCGGTCACGCCATGCTGGGATGACTAGTGCTAAAACCGTCACGACAAAAAGTGTAACAGCTAACGGACTTGTATAGAAAATACTCCATGAACCACCTGAGATTGTTAAAGACTGACGTAGTGCCTGTTCCATCATGCCACCTAGAATAAAGGCAAGTATAAACGGTGCTGCTGGGAAGGCAAATATCCTCATCAAGTAACCAACTATTCCAAAAATAACGAGTAAATATAAATCAAATGTGCTAAAGCTTACCGCATATACCCCGACCAAACTTGAAATGACAACTAAAGAAATCAACAAAGGGCGTGGTACTTTTAATATTTTTACAAAATAAGGAATCAGTGGTAAGTTCAAAATCAGTAAGAATATATTACCGATATACATACTTGCAATTACACCCCAAAATACCGTTGGGTTTTCTGTCATAAGTAAAGGACCAGGCTGGACACCTAGAACGAGGAATGCACCAAGCATGACCGCGGTTGTTCCTGAACCCGGTATACCTAAGCTAAGCAACGGTACAAAGGCACCACTTGTTGCAGCATTATTTGCGGTTTCTGGACCCGTTAATCCTTTAATCGAACCTTTTCCGAATTCCTCTGGTTTTTTCGCAATTTTTTTCTCACTAATATAAGCTACAAACGAAGAAATTGTTGCCCCAGCACCTGGTAACACACCAAGTAAGAACCCTAAAAAGGATTGCCTTGTTAATGGGCCCTTCATTTCTTTAAAATCTTCTTTCGTTAATTTCAAGCTACCGATATTATTAAGACCTTTCATCTTTTGCTTCCGATTAATAATTAAAAAACAAACTTCAGCTAGAGCGAAAACACCAAGTGCAATGATTAAAAAATCGATGCCATCTAATAGATTCACACTACCCATTGTGAAACGACTCGTTCCTGTTTGCGAATCAATTCCAATCGTGACAACCATAAAACCTAGAACGGCAGAAATTAACGCTTTAATAGTAGAGCCTTCTGATAGACTTGCAATCGCCGTCAAGCCTAATAACATCAAGGCAAAATATTCTGGAGGACCAAATATAATGGCTACACTTGCAAGCATTGGAGCAAATAACATTAATAGAATTACACTGACCGTTCCACCAATAAATGAAGCAATCGCCGAAATAGCTAACGCCTTTCCCGCTTTTCCTTGTTGAGCCATCGGGTAACCATCAAAGGAAGCCGCTACCGTTCCGGCAACCCCTGGAGCATTTAATAAAATCGAAGAAGTCGAGCCTCCATACATCGAACCGTAATAAACGCCGGCCATCATAACTAAAGCAATAGTCGGGTTCATCCCATAAGTCACTGGAATCATAATCGCAATCGCACTAATTGGACCAAGACCAGGTATCATCCCAATTAACGTTCCAAGTAATACCCCAATAAATACAAATAGGATCGCTTCCCAGCTAAAAGCCACTTGAAACCCCTGCATAATCCCTTCAAACATTTATCTCACTCCCCTCTTTATTTAAAATGGTAAAATTCCAGATGGTAAACGAATCGACAGTCCATAGTTAAACATGCTATAGGCACCAACAGAGAAAATAACAGCTGTTATGAGCAGAACCTTCCAATTCGTATAGCCCAAAAATCGCGAGCAAGCCACAATAAAAAACCCGGTCATAATGACGAAGCCAACCACTTCTAAAACCGTAATATAAATAAGAATCATACCGAGGACACCAAGCAGCATAAGTGCATCCTTTTTAGGAATGACTCTTTTTTGTTTTTGCTCCTCCGTATCAACATCCTTACTAAAAAAGAAAATAATCGATAATACCAATAAGGAAAAACCTAACAATTTCGGTACTAGATCAGCATCAACCGGAACAAAGATATACTCTGGAAGCTGAAAAGCCATGATTAAATAAATACTAGCAATGACAAATAACGCCAGCGAGAGCCCTTTGTTAACGTTTATATTCATGCTCTTAACTCCCTCCTATTCTTCAATAAAGCCAAGTTCAATTAAAATGGCCTCTAAGTCCTCGGATTGTTGCTTTAAAAACTCCGTAAATTCCTCACTGTCCATAAATTGTTCATCCCAACCGTACATATCACGAATGTTGGCAAATGCCTCCGATTCAGACGTTTGTCGAAAAACATCCTCATAATAAGCCAGCTGCTCCTCTGTCATTTCTGGCGGTCCAAACATACCTCGCCAAACAATAAACTCTGAGTCTATCCCTTGCTCTTTCGCTGTTGGCAGAGTTTCCAAGTACTCATCACCTTGAAGACGTTCCGGTGCCGTAATCGCAAGAACCTTTAATTTTCCAGCACGTGCCTGATCGGCAACATCCATAACCCCTGATGAAATAACATCGACACTACCATTTAAGACCGAAGTCATCCCACCACCATCCTGGTCAGAGATATACCGAATTTTTGTAATATCAACACCTGCTTTATCTGCGACCATCATAAATTGCATATGATCCATACTTCCCGGAGAAGACGCCCCTACAACGGTAACACTACCAGGATCTTCTCTCATATCTTCAAAAAGCTCATCCAATGTATCCCATTTCGCATCATGTCTAACTGCAAAACCACCGTAGTCAGCAATTAAATTTGCTATCGGCGTGAAATCCTCATATCCATATGGGGATTGTCCATTTAAGTACACAAAATGTAACGGTGGCGAACTGACAAAAATATTATGTGGGTCATTCCGTTTATGAATATAAGACCAAGCAACTGCCCCACCACCGCCTGGCTTATTCACCACCCCAAAGCTACGGTTAGCAAAACCTTCTTCGTCAATCGTCCGCGCTAACATTCGTGCCGTTGTGTCCCAACCGCCACCTGCACCAGCTGGAGCAATGATT
Organism: Alkalihalobacillus pseudalcaliphilus; assembly: GCA_001038565.1. Classification (GTDB taxonomy): domain Bacteria; phylum Bacillota; class Bacilli; order Bacillales; family Bacillaceae_D; genus Alkalihalobacillus; species Alkalihalobacillus pseudalcaliphilus. Next base: position 168,744 of record LFJO01000001.1, on the reverse strand, counting down.
TCAATCGAGCGGTCTGGAACCCATTCACCGTACTCGTTCACTGAACCACTTTGAACAGGTAAAGAACATCCCACAAGTAATAGAAAAGCAAGACAACTAAGTGCCCAAAGTTTCATCCTCAATGTAAGTCCCTCCTTCTTAAGTTTTTCTCATTTTACTTGCACAACTTCTTTTTGTAACCGTTTTCAATTTATTGTTCATTAATAACATTCTGAACATTTTGTTCATTTTGTGCATGATTATTTGTAAATACACTTCTGATGCACACGAGCGGCAATTGGGGCCTGGCCGTATAAGCTGTAATTGGAACTGTTGCTGCTATGCATTTCCTTTTCGCAGCATTGTGAGACACTTTTCTCTCTCCATTGCTGCGTATTCTCTTTTCCACAGCATTGCGAGACGTTTTCCTCCTCCTTTGCTGCGTATTCTCCTTTTCTCAGCACTGCGAGACATTTTTCTTCCTCTAGTTCCGCCTATTCTCCTGTTCTCAGCACTGCAAGTATCTGCCCACTTCACGACTGCGCATTCACAGCCACTCTACATTCCCAAAATAAATCCCCCCTTATTTTCCCCATTAAAAAAGTAGCAGCCTCAGCTACTACTCTCCCCCATTAGATTTTCTTTTGTAACACGTATTTTCGCTCTGGGCGTCCTACTATGCCATAGGCGAGTTCAGCTTTGGCCTCACCGACAGAGATTAAATATTCTAAATAACGTCGAGATGTCGTACGGGAGACTCCGATCGCTTGACCTACTTCCTCGGCAGCCATTCCCTCTCTCTGCTCCTCCAACACGACCTTCACCTTTTCTAATGTTAATTGGTCAATGCCCTTTGGATAATCCTCCACCTTTTCAAGCTTAAGACGCTTCGCTTGGAATAAATCATCGACGATCTTTTGCGTAGCCTCTCCTTCAGACTGAAGAATTTTCAAGTTGGCCTCTGCTTTTTTGACTGCCTCTGCTAAACGTTCTAATGCGATTGGTTTAACCAAATAATCAACAGCACCTGACAAGTAAGCTTTTTTAACGATGTCCATATCGGTCGCTGCCGTTATAAGGATAATTTGTAAATCGGGATTTTCCTTTTTGAAATCTTCCATCATTTCCGTACCGAGCTTATCGGGTAAATAAACATCCAAAAGCAACAAATCCACAGGCCAATCTTTTAGCTTTAACAACGTTTCATTCGCGTTTGCTGTACGTTCTACATACTTAATCCCAGGAAGCTCCTGTAAATAATGGCGATGGATTTCTGCAACACGAAAATCATCCTCTGCGACGAGTACATTCATGATCCTAGCCCCTTTCTTTTGGAATATAGATGATAAAAATGGTGCCCTGTGGTTCATTTTTAGTTATTTCTAACGTTCCACCTAACTCAGCCAACGATGCTTGCACAAGTGCTAGACCAAAACCACGGTGTTCTCCCTCTTTTGTGGAAAAGCCTTGCTCTAAGATACGGTCCTCATGCTCTTTAGCAATGCCAAGACCGTTATCTGCCACCTCAATAACTAAATCATGAGCCATATCGGTTAAGAAAATATCAATTTGCGGCTTGGTAACCATTGCAACAGCGTCAAAGGCATTATCAATAACATTGCCGATAATCGTAACAAGCTGATTGGTCGTTTGATCGGGCCATCTATACGTAACAAAACTATCCTCATTAATGGAGAACTCCACTTTCTTTTCAGATGCTTTTGAGATTTTCCCAATCAATACCGCTTGAATCGTCGGGTCTGCCACTTGATCAAATAAAACTTTTTCATAGGAATGCTGTTTCCCTATTTCCTCATGAATAAATTGCTTGGCTTTATCAAGATGGCCAAGCTGCATCCAGCCTGAAATCGCATACAATTTGTTCGTATATTCATGAGTCTGTGCTCGGAGGCCTTGAGAATACTGCTGGACCTCAGACAATGTATGAATAAGCTCCTGCAAATCTGAACGGACTTGAAAGCTAGCTACTTTCCCACCGTAGTGACCATCGTCATGAATGAACTTATAGCGGACTAAAAGAGCTTGCTGATGAATCGTCGTCTCGTAGGAACCCTCTCTTTGCTCGTCTGACAAAACATGGGCTAACTCGGTGTGCGGTAATACGTCCAAAACTGGCTTACCGATAACATCCTGTTCGATGTGTAAAATTTCTTTAGCCGAATGATTAACCAGCGTAATATTCCCTGCTTGATCGGTCGCAAGTAAGCCCTCTTTTATTGACTCTAAAATCGCGCCCCTCTCCTTATACATACGAGCAATTTGATAAGGCTCCAATCCAAATGTATCATTACGAATACTGCGGGCAAGTAAGTAACTACCGATCACACCTATTATAAAAATCAAAGACAGCCATAGTAAGAAACCAAGTAACCCTTGCTGGAATAGTGAATCGACATACGATGCCATAAACCCAACAGAAACAACTCCAATAATCTGTTCATCATCATAAATCGGTGTTTTTCCTCTCACCGATATCCCAAGGCTACCTTCAGCAATGGAGACGTAGCTTTCTCCATAAACAAGAGCTTGTTCATTATCACCACCGACCATATTCTGTCCTACCTTACTCGGGTCGGGGTGGGTATAACGAATTTCATTACGATCACCTACGACAATAAATTCGGCACCCGATTGAATACGGATTCTCTCGATAAAAGGTTGAATCTCACTCGCATCACCATCTATCTCCATACTCCTTTTTACTTCTGGTATTTCTGAAACAGCAATGGCTGTCGTTAATGCTTGTTGGCCAATCATTTGTCGCATCTGCTCACGCTCGAAGGATATATATAATACCGTTACCATCAGCATAATTACTGTCACTAATATACAAACAAGGACGAGAAATTTCCGCTGCAACGGCCATTGATTGTGCATGTCACCCCTCCTCATTGGTTGAATATACGTGTTATCATGAGCGAATTGAACGAAAAATAAGATCAGCATCCCATCTTATCTATTAATCTAAACGAATGTTAACAGATTAATCAATCATTTTTTCGCCATCCGTGGAAACAGCTAATGGAATAGTATCTATACTTTTATGCATAAAAAAACGAGGGAAACCCCTCGTTTTCATTATTTTACTATTTCTTTTTTTAATGATACTGGCCAGTCTTCTTGCTCATAGGCCATCGTCCAGAATTGATGCTCTAGCTGGCAGCTTTTGATGAAATGGTCGAGCATTTTTGTTTTTTCCGATTCACTTGCTTGCTCGGCTTGTTGGTCAATTTTTTCAATAAACGTTTCGACAATCTGAGTGACTTCTGCATTGGCATAAAATTGAATCCAATCATAAAATGGGTGCTCAGGTCCCGGGTTGATTTCTTCAACGAGGCGAACGCCAATTTCATAATACGTCCAAGGGCACGGAGCAAGGGCAGCTAACGTCTCACCGAGGGTACCACTTTGAGCAGCTTCTAGCATGTGACGCGTATAATGATGAGCAGTTGGCGCCAATGGGGCTTTTTGCAAATCCTCATACTGAACACCCGCTACCTGACAAAAATTATTATGTGGGTGTACCTCATCATTTAGAACAAAACCAATTTGCTCCTGAAAAAATGCCATATCATGACGCTCTTCACACTTAGATACCGCTAAACCATAAATGCGACAAAACGTACTCAAATACTCATAATCCTGCTCGACGTAATGAATTAACGCTTCCTTCGGTACATCGCCTTTAGCAATTCCACGAATAAAAGGATGCTCAAAAATCGCCTCAAAAACCGGGTCTGCTTCCTTACGTAATAACTCTGAAAACTTCATCAAAAATTCCTCCTTTAAGTTGGAGGACATCACAACATGGCGAACCTGCCTGAAAGTCATTTCCCAATAGCCAACGGACTCAACCTACTTCTCTATTCAAATAAAAAACTCCTCTTGCCAAAAATGGTAGAGGAGCAGAATGTTTGAAAAGTATGCCAAATAAAGCGTTTTTCATAAAACGTCTACATGACAATAATCCGTGCTCCACTTTCCTCCGCTGGTATCAACCAGATCAGGTTCTAAGGGTTCAGTTAAACTGTCTCAGCCCAAAAAAGGCGCCCCTAGTGGATGTCCTATATAATTCTATTTTATGGTAACATACACTTTTTGATTAAACAAGGAATAATCAAAACCTTACAAAAACCACTTCAAAATGATTGGAGTTACATATTTCAGGAAGAAAAGACGTAAAAATAAACAGGTTAGTATTCATGTAAATAAGCATGGAGAGTTTGCTATAGGCATGGATTAAAAAATGCAGATGACGTATTATATGATTATATGTACTTAATACTGATGACTCTTTATTCAGCATGGCTCTCGCTCAAATATATGCTTAGGAACCATAACATGGAGCAAGCAAATACGAATTCTAATGGCACACACGAACAATATTTTAATATAATATCTTTCATTAAAGATTAAAGGAGAAGATCATGTGGTTACTGCATCGAGACTATTAAAAGCTGTCGCTGGTGGACTGGAGGCTTTTTGGGGTATTCCTTTATTAGGTGGACTTATTATTTTTGGAACAGGTTGGGCACCACTTATGTTTATGTTAGCTGTACACATTATCGGGCTCGTTCTTGCTATGTCTAGTCGCACAAGTAAGGCTGGACATCTATTGGGAATCATTACCTCAATCATTGGTATCATTCCGATCGTCGGTATGATTATGCATATGATTACAGCCCTCGTACTCATTATAGAAACTGTAAGAGGTAAATAACTTACTATTTCTGTTTAAACAGCTAGAGATATACTTATTTCCTACAAAGGTCTGCACACTCGATATTGATTGTGTAGACCTTTTAATATTTTCTTACTTAAAATAGGAATGAAGCCCCTTTTTAGGTGAAACCATTGATTATTACAATAAAATGAAATACAACGATGGAGGTAAAAAAGGAATGGAAGAAAACGTACAAGTGAACACACCGAAAAAATCAGAAGATGAGATAAGTAATTTGATGGTCCTTTACATGTTAATCACATTCATCTTACTCCTTTCCCAACTTTTCTATTTTATTATTGGTTTTTTTAAATCACCGCAAGAGATGATTGACTCTTTCCAGACCCCTTTTATCATAAGCAGTATCCTTTTATATATGGCTATCTCAGCCCTATCAACTGACTTCATTACCACACCGGATAATGAAGCGGCTTCGGAATCGAGAAAGAGGTGGCTTTTAACTTTTATGTATATCCAGGGCTTCCTTCTATACATATTTTCAATGAGCATGGCAGGCATGAAGCGACTTCACTATGGCTTTTATATGAATGAAGGGTTTATGCCATACTTAGATGTGCTCGTAAAGGTCGCATTAGCTCTTATCATAGTTGTAGGAGCCATCCTCTACGTAACTCAGATGTTGGCTCTTGATAACTTGTCCATTTCACTAGTGATGATGGTCATCTTGAACGTTATCGTTATGATTGGAATGGGGCTTTTTTTTACTGCTGAAGAAAATCGTATGTATCACGAAGACCTCTTTTTATCTTCATTTTATTTTGTTACGGTACTTGTCGTATTCTTGGGTTATTTGGGTGCTCGTAGTCTTGCTGTCGATCTTGCCAAGAAAAACAGTGGCGTAAACGACGCCCTCATTAATCACGGAGTAGGTATGATGATGAGCTGTGCAATTATGTTCATTTATGGTCTATTCATTTGGCTAATGAAAGGATGGCTTTTCAGCTACCCGCTTCAAGAGGGGATTCTTCCCTATCTAATTTATTTTATAATTGGAGCACCTATCATGATTGGCCTCACACATATCGGTTTAATAGGCGTAAAAATCATCACCAATAACTTCAAACGAAAGGCAAACATATGGTCATTCGTTTTTGCCGTTATTTATATTGTTCTCGTTATACTCTCTCTGCTTTACTGGTTCGCTCGTGATACTTTTTATTCCTTAATTACATAGTCACCTTAGGATTCGGTAATCCCAAGGTGACTTCTCCACCATGTCATTTGATTAATAAAAACTTTTCTCAAGCGTCGTTACAATATGTCCGACATGGTCAATCGCTTGTTCAATGACTGCCATTGACGACATATCCATACCTGCCTGTTTATATAAATCAAGACCATTTAACGTTCCACCGAGCTTTAGAACTTCTGTCCATTGTTCACCTACTGATACTCCCTCTGCTTTTATCCGATTGGCAATGACGGTCGAAGCGGATATGCCTACCGAGTACGTAAAAGGATATAAGCCCATATAATAGTGAGGCTGGCGCATCCAGGTTAACTTAGCCCCCTCATCCAAATCTACGGTATCTCCCCAAAATTCTGCTAAAACTGCTCCTTTTGTTTCATTGATCACATTTGTTGACAACGGCTTTTTTTGATCCGCCATCTTATATAATCGCCTTAATAGTTCCGCTTCTAAAATATGCGTCACACAATTATGATGATAACTCATCATCTGATACATGTTGAGCCAACGAAGTAACCGCGGATCGGTACGGTTTTTCTCCAAATACTGCACAATCAAGTGCTCAACTAACGTAGAAGGTGATTCAATAAAAAGCAATGAATGACTATTGTTAATAAATTTCTGATTGTCTGCCGCTAAAGTGAGATGAATCGCGTGACCTAGCTCATGTCCGAGTAGTAATAAATCAAAAAGATTACCTACCCATGGATAAAAAGAGTAACCATGTACGCCGTGCACACCACCACCAAAGGCAATCATCCTTCTTCCAACATTATCAGCACGATACACCCAACGCTCCGTGAATACCCGCTTCATTAGTGCTTGATATTCAGGTCCAAGCACAGCAACAGCTTCTACAATTATTTCACCAGCTTCCTCATAGGAAATCATTGGGTCAAAGTCTGGATCTAAAGGTGCCTTTACATCAGAGAGTAAGAGTTCGTCCAACCCAAGCTGCTGTTTTCTAAGACTTGCATAGCGCTGCATATGTGGGGAGAGCTTCTGTAAAAATGTATCAAGTACCTGCTCAAAGTATTCGGTTGAAACGCCATCACCTGCATAAAAGTGACTCTCCGCTGGTGAATGATACTGCAATAAATAATCCATCGTAGATTCATAACCGCGCAGCTTAGCAATCGTCACATTTTTTTGGATTTCACTGTTCAGTGTTTGTGCCATCCCATGTTGATATTTACTAAGTCCTTCAGTTAAAGAACGATACGCATTCCTTCTTAACACGGTATCAGGGGATGTTTCGATTTGAGTTAAGTATGTAAAAAGAGAAACAGGTATCTCCTTTTCATCCTTATTTTTAACAGATTTAAAGACAAGATCCGAAGAGGTCACCGTTAAATAGTTACCATTTGGGGCTTGTAGCGTTTGACGCAATGCCGATAAAAGCTCTTCGCTTCTAGCATCTAGGGCATGCTTTCTTGTTTGTTCGATCTTTTCTAAATAGCGGGAGTAGATTTGGAGCTGAGGCTCTTGTTCGATATAAGTCTCGATTAATTCGCTCGGCGTGGCGAGTAGATGATTCACAAGTTCAGAGCTTAGTTGTGTACTTTTTTTCGCTAATGCATGTGAGCGACCGATACGATTTTGATTACTCTCGTCAGTTGCATCCTCTGTGTGCCGGTAGAAAGCATAATTTGAAACTTTGCTGTAGTCGACCATCATGTGATCGTATTGTTGGAGTAAACGGAATAAGTCCTGCGCACTTTTAGCTTGTGGCTTGATATGTAAAAGCTGATCTAATTGCTGTTCTACTTGGTCATAAGCTTGCTCCCATGCTTGCTCCGATGCAAAAATCGGGGTTAAATCCCACGTTTCCTCGACAGACACCTCTTGGCGTGTTTTCTTCATAGTCATCACTCCTTTTTTAAATATTCTAACATATTGATGTAAATTAACTGACTTGTTTGTTAGGAAATGGTGCTCGTGAGTCACGTGGACATGGTTGTGACTCTCTATCCAGTCGGCCAAGATTATTTTAATTTGAAGTGCCTGTTACTCTCTTTACAGCCACTTCCTCTACTTTTTTCCCTTCAATGTGGCTGCTTCTTTCTATTTACGGCCACTTCCGCTCGTTTTGCCACTTAAATGTGGCTTTATTCCTTCATTACTTCTAATCCTTCGTATTCGTCAAAATCTTATAAATCGCGTCTGTGTATGGCTTAGCTAAATGGTCTTGTGTTAATTCGAAATAGTCCGTGCTCGTTTTCTTAGTGGTCCCAAGCTCTACCCAAACTTGATCAAGCCTTTCAATCGTAACAAGTGGATGATCCATCTCACCTACGCTACCTGCTTGATGAGTATGGACTTTTGTGCCATCGCTTAATTCGAGTATGTAATAGAATTCCCCCTTATTCTGCTTCATTAAAATGCCCGAGCTACGTCCATATACGCCCGTCTCAATCGCCTCTATTTCAGTAAACGGATATTCTTGACCAAAAGGCTGTAGCATTGAATGATGGGTGATTGTCCGATCTGTTATCACCGAAATCGAGGTGAGCGCTGCATACAAAAAAAGTAAACCAACGACCGAAATACTGACTAGTAGTTTCTTTTTGTTAGCACTCAGGAAATCCTTTCTTTTCCTTCTCCCAACAAATATAAAGGCATACAACACAGAGATCGGCAACACACACTGGAAAAAGATTAAAATCAGAGTAGTGGCTTCAAAGGTCCAGAGCACAGCATCATCTGGCACAAACAATAAGAATTGGATCCCATTGATAAGTAAATAAGAGCCAACAGCGATCGCAATAAAAAGGATGAAACAAATGATCCATTTAATAACTAAGTTTAAGATACTTTTCAAAAAGAGTCTCTCCGTCCTGTCATGGTATTTTACTAGATTATACGAGAAAATATCTAATGAAGTTACATAAAAAGTTAAGAATTATTCACTTCTAGAAAAATAATAATGGCCTTTCTTCAAAACCTCTAGATATACGTCCGATTTTCCCTTATATCCGCAAAAAATCTTTTCCTAACAAAACGATTGATTTCTTCCAATCAAGTCAAAAGAGTTCTATTAGTTTTATAAAAATATTAAAAGAAAGGCTTGTTGAATACGTGTATGGTGTCGTAATGACAACAAACTCTCATATCCAACAAACCTTGTCAATATTTTTCTTTTCCTAAACTAGCTTAACAATACAAACTTAATCCAAAGAAAACGTACCTTTTAACTTATTTCTTATTAAACTAACTTTTTGTACCTTATCTTTCTCACTATAATAATGGTAACACCCATTAATAGGAGCACGCCACCAACCAATAAAATCGTATAAGAATTCGTCGCGGTATTTGGTAGTGTGCCGCCGACACCTGACTGACGACCTTGATCGTCATCTGTTCTCGTTCCGTCTTCGTTAGTATCGTCATCCGTTTTCCCGTCATTAATTGGGTCTTGGTCCTCATCGACACCATTCTGATCATCTGGGTTTGGAGTCGGGTCTGGGCTTGGATCTGGATCCGGTATTGGTGTCTGATCTGGATTAGGCTCAGGCTCTGGGTCCGGATCTGGCGTTTCGTCCTCTTCCTCAACCCCTATTAAATCAATGATTCTGCCCTCTATAACAGGATCAACAACGCCATTTAAGTACATAGGGTTTACTAAATAATCAAGGAATTGCTGCCAGTCAATTTGTCCGATATCACTAACACGTCCATCTGCATAGGCTGTAGCAAAAACGTCAAAACCGTCGCCACCTTTAGCCGTAAAATTATTCGTTGTCACTAGATAAGTCTGTTCAGCGACAATTTCTTCATATGCCTCACCCTGCTTCACTTCCATCGTGATAATACGAGATCCTGGCTCTTTTGTACTATCATACGTAAACTTCATCCCTGCAACATGTAAAAATGCCCCGCTCTCCGCAGGAGCTAATCGAACACTGTATTCAAGGATTTCTTTAATTTCTTCACCTGTCAGCTCAACGACAACCGGGTCATTTCCAAAAGGCAATACCGCAATAATTTCTCCTACGGTAATTGGACCCTCAGCAATCGGTGCTCGAATGCCACCACCATTTTGCATCGCAATCACAGCATTTGGATATTGCTCTTGTGCTTTAGCAAGCATCGCATCTGTAATGACATTGCCCAACTCCGTTTCATTGGCACGCACACTGACTTCACTATCACCCAGACGCGGATTCGCTAATGTTTTCTTGGCAACCGCTCCTGAATCCTGGTTCGCTAACTCGTCAACCTTATCTTTAAACGGCTGTAAGATTGACAGTGCCTCTGCGTCAGCTTCTTTTTCATTCGTATCAATTAACTGACCTGTATAACTTGTTACTACACCATTCTCATCAAAATCAACATGTAACTCACCTAAATAATTCGCATATTGATAGGCTTGTACAATTAATGTTGGATCCTTTTCATTGCCTTGACTATCTTGTTCAATCAACACAGGTGCAGATAACTGTGTATGGGAGTGCCCACCAACAATGACATCAATTCCTTCCACATGTTGAGCTAATAATAAATCATTACCCACTTGTGGATTACTGTTATAACCAAGATGTGTCACCGCAATAATTTTATTCACACCTTGCTCTTCAAAAGCGGCTACAGCTCTATTCGCTGCCTCAATATAATCAGAAAAAATAACGTTAACCGGACTAGCAATATCAGCTGTTTCCTCTGTCGTTAAACCAAAAATACCAACCTGCTCGCCATTAATTTCTTTAATAATTCCATCATAGGACTTGCCCGCCTCGGCAGGTGAAGTAAATTCTTTACTAGCGAGTGTGCTCATAAAGGCATCGCCAGAAAAATCAATATTCGTTCCGACAAATGGAAAATTAGCTCCTTCGACAAACTCAGCTAATGACTGATGGCCATCCTCTGAGGATCCTAAATCGAATTCATGATTGCCATAAACCATTGCATCAAACCCCATCAAATTCATCAAAGCTAAATCGGCTTTTCCATGGAACTGATTAAAATACAACGTCCCTGAAAAAACATCGCCTGCATGCAGCAACAAGGCATCCGGATACTGGGCACGAACCTCCTGCACCGCTGTATACATATAAGGTAGCTGTTCAACATGGGCATGCGTATCATTCATATGCATAATTGACAACGAAAAATGATTACTCTCACCCTCAGCAGCCCCCGCACTAATCGGTGCAGTGAAGGAAACGAGTAAAACAAAAACTAAAAATACTCTGAAAAACAAAGAGAAATATGAACTTTTTTTCATAGAATTTGTCCTCCGATAAGGTTAGTAGATTATGTACAGTACCAGTTTAATACAGTTCTATGAATCTAGCATGAAGATTTTGTGAAAATATGTAAATGAGAGGAATGAACTAGGAAGGAGGGATGAATCGGGGTTCAGGTAAAGGATATTTCTAAGTAATAGGGTAGCGCTATTGATGGAAAACATAGATAGAATCTTAATCTTGATTGGGTTATGATAGGCGAGTAGAGCTCATTCTTAGAATCTAACTATTTTCGTGTTCTGAATGGACCATTTACGGGGGTGCTTCTTTTGTTTAAGACTTCTAAATCATTAATTACCTTCACACTAATAAGTATTGTACTTATCATCGCGTTAAGGTTAGCTTGGTTTAATTATCATTCCAATGATGAATTATTTGTACATATCCAGGGTGGACTAGCTGATCTACGTAGCATGGATTTAGAAGAAAAATACGTATCTTTAGCAGGAGAATGGGTATTTTATCCTGATGAAATCGTACACCCCAACGAACTTAATAGAAACAGCTCTACCATCGTTATTCCAGATAATTGGAACGAATCGATCTTCCGTAACCAAAATTATTCTACACACGGGACTTATCAGCTTCAAATTGAATTACCCATAAATCGAGAGAATCCACTTACTTTAAGGTTTCTTAACATATTCTCAGCTGCTTCCTTTTTTGTAAATGGAGAATTAATTGGCACATTTAATGAATTAGGCCATCAAAAACATGATCGAGGCTTAATGAGAGGCCCTTTTCGAATAGATTTACCAAATGACGTCCATTCCATTAATTTAATCGTTCAAGTTAGTAATCAACAAATACCATTTATAGGCGGCATTATTGGCGATGTGCATTTAGGGGACCAAAGGGTTATAGAGCAACATTCATCAACGTCCTATGCCATGCAGCTCCTTGTTAGCTTTATCTTCTTTTTACACGCCATCTACTCTTTAATCATCTTTTTTACTTTAAAAGATATTCGGAAAAACACCTTTTTATATTTTTCTCTCATGTTAACATTATTTGGAGCAGGCATACTTATCGATGATGACGTAATCTTGCAGCTCCCCCTCTCTATTGGAGCAGCTAATAAGCTTATTTTATGCATTTTCATCAGTACATTATTTATCATGTTCATGTTAATTTCTAAGATATTTCAAATGACTTTTAAAAAATGGAATAACCCTTATATTCTTTTTCCTATTCTCATTGTTTCGACCATGTTTATACCTATTGAATATGTTCATTTTTGGACGATGTTTCAATTCATTGTTTTTCTCTATACGGTCATTTTTATGCTTTATTTAGCAGTGAAAGCCATCCTACATCGCAATCATTTTGGCTACTTTATTTTCTTATTCGTTGTCTCCTACTTTTCTAATGCCTTTTGGGGGGCTCTTATTAAATCAAATACGATAGAGATGCCTTTTTATCCACTAGACTACATTTTCTCTATGGTTTTTATTATGATCATTTTTTTCAAACAACATGGTGAGATCGTAGAGGAGAATAAGAAACAGACCGATATTATCATTGCAAATGAGAAGAAAAAAGACCATTTTTTAGCTATGACGGCACATGAGCTTCGCAATCCATTACATGCGATGATGGTCAGTCTTGAAAATGTTCTCTCTTTTCAAAATGAGTCACTTTCAAAAAAAGCGAAAAATGAGCTACAACTGGCATTAGAAGTTTCTCATCATTTAAAATATACACTTAATGATTTACAGGATTTATCTCGATTACATGACCATCAAATTGTTTTGGATATCAAACCTACGTACCTTTATGGTCTGACCAATCACATTCTTGAGATACTCAGACTTTATTCACGAAGTGAGAAGGTTGAAATTAAAAATCAGGTACCAAAGCATTTTCCACCTATTGAAGCCGATGAGCAACGCCTTTTCCAAGTTCTCTTTAACCTAATACAGAATTCGATCAAATTTACAAAAGCAGGCTTTATCTATATTCAAGCCAATGTGTATAAAGGTAAGGCGATAATCACCATTGAAGATACTGGTATTGGTATCCGAGAAGATGAATTACAAACCATTATTCAACCGTATGAAAGAGGGAGTAATCTATCCTATTATCATGATGTAGGTGGGGTTGGTCTAGGTCTTAGCATCGCTAAGCAATTCATAGAATTACATGATGGCCAGTTCTCGATTGAATCAGAGGTAGGCAGCGGTACAAAGGTCACCATACATTTAGACTTGAGCACCAAAACGACAGAGGTCACATCAACAATTACTCATTCTACTTTTATGCAACACCAAGAACCTTATAGGCCAAGCACATCCAATCGTCACAAGGATAGAATAATTGTTTTAGATGATCACCCTCTTAACCTACAAACGATTCGAATGGCTTTGGCGGATCAATACGATGTCGTAACTTACGATAATCCAGAGCAAGTCTTAGAATTACAGGATTTATATACCTATTCGTTAATTATTACCGATATAATGATGCCGCAAATGTCAGGGCATACGTTCACCCAAAAAATTAGAGAGCAATTTTCATTAACCGATTTACCTATCCTATTACTAACAGCTTTAAACCACCCTAGCGAAATAGCAACCGGTTTAAAAAATGGAGCAAATGATTATGTTTGTAAACCGATAGAACGCAATGAATTACTGGCAAGAGTCCAAACTTTAGTGGAACTACAACGTGCTGTCAAAGACCAAATCGCTAAGGAATCGGCCTGGCTACAAGCACAAATAAAACCTCATTTTATCTATAATACACTTAATTCGATTGCATCTTTAGGCACCACAAACCATGAGGCGATGGTCGATTTATTACAAGAGTTCGGTTCTTATTTAAATCGTAGTTTTGATAGTGAAAATACGAAACAGCTTGTTCCTTTAAAGGATGAAATACAACTTGTAAAATCATATGTAAGAATACAGGTAACTCGTTTTCCACAATCATTTAAGGTAGAATGGGCAATTCAAGAAGACATTGAAGCTCTCATTCCACCTCTTGTACTGCAAACATTAGTAGAAAATGCACTTCATCATGGTGTATTAAAGAATCGGGCACAAAAAGGGGTTATTACGATTCAATTAATCGAACATCAGCAACAGCCACAACTAGCTATTACCGATAACGGCCCAGGTATTGATATTGATAAGGTGAACAGACTTATTCATTCACAAAACCCTGACTCTGTCGGTATCTATAACGCTCATTACCGTCTGAAAAGAATTAATCATACCGGTTTATTATTCTCAAATATTCAACCACATGGTACATGTGTGACCTTTAAATTGCCGAAAGCCGATAACCATGAAAATAGAAGTAACTAAAACAAATGGTACTTGATGTATTGACATTCAGTACCATTTTTTATTCATTTTTAAACGAATACAAACATGAGTTTTATTGAGACATATTTTCTCCCAAAGCCTATAATTAGTCAGAGAAATTTCAGCTTTCTAGTTTCCTTTTTCACCCAAAACTTGATTAATGCTTGATTAAAATTTCTTATTATGTAAAATTATTCATATATATGTAAATAGATTTTCATGTTTTGTTCAGGTGAGACATGTTTATTCAATCATATAATTGTCGGAGGTCAGACTATATGAATATTGTATTATTTGATGATGAGCCCCTTGCCTTGGATTACTTAGAGCATCAGCTAAAAATGATTCAAGATGTACATATAGTTGGCAAGTATACAACCTTTGAATCAGACAATCTTTATAGTCAAATAGCAGAAGCTGATGTCATTTTTTCAGATATTGAAATGGTTCATGTCAATGGCTTTGACATAGCAAAGGCTCTCGCCAAACAAACCAGGCATATTCCTATCGTTTTTGTGACGGGCTATGAGAAATATGCTGTAAAGGCATTTGATATTGATGCTTTAGATTATTTACTGAAACCCGTAACCTTAAAGCGCTTAACTAAAACGATCGATAAAATTGAGAGTTACTACGCGGCCAGACAGCACGTTCAAATGCCCCACGAGTCATTAACCATTCATGTTCTTGGAGAGTTCTCATTTCAATTAGGAAGCCAAGCACCTGAGGTTATTAATTGGCGAACAAACAGTGCTTGTCAGTTATTTCTTTATTTACTACAACAACATAATGAGGTTGTTTCTAAAGATTACTTATTAGAGCTGTTATTCCCTCATCTGGATTTAAATAAAGCAAAATCACAATTGTATGCAACGATATATCAAGTGAGGCAAGCCATTTCACCATATAAGGCCTTTCTTCACATTCGCAATATTCAGAACGGATATATTTTACAAATAAAACATACCATTATTGATAAAATTAGTTGGCAACTTGAGCTAGAAAATGCCCCTTTAATTAGTTTCGACACCATTAAGAAGCACGAAGAAATCGCAGCAAAATATAAAGGAAGCTATTTAAATCAAATGGACTATTTATGGGCCGATCAAGAAAGGCTACATTTAGAAAACAAATGGTTAGACCATTGCTCCATCATCGCTACTTTCTATAAGGAGCATCAGCATGAGCGTGCAGAATATTGGTTTTCAAAAATCCTGAAGTCCAACCCTGAACACGAGGAAGCCCACTTTGCATTGATGAAATGGTATGCCTACCATAAAAAAACTAAACTGCTAGAGAAACAATTCCAAGAATATACACACACATTGGAGGACTTAGGTTTACCGATTAATTCCAACATAGCTCAATGGTATACTAACTACCAAAACACAACCCGTACACACTCATAAGCCTTGTAACCTTGCTTGATTCTACATGTACGAAAAGATATTTTTCAAAATAAAGAACTTCACACCAATAAAGGCTACCTTCATGGAATATTTATCACCATGTAGGTAGCCCTCTACAATTCATTTCTCTAAAAAACTAAACTGTTCTATTTCTAATTCTATTATAGACTATTAAAGTAGTAGCACCTAAGACTACGATAACTCCCCCTATAAGTAAAAGAAGATATGAGTTGGTCGCCGTATTCGGTAATACACCTACTGTTTCTAATTTTGGCTGTTCCTCTTTTGTTTCATCTGTTTCAGATTGCTTTTCCTGATTACCTTCGCCATGTTCATCTGTCTCTTTGTTATCGTCTACTTGAGATACGTAGGTATTAATTAGGTTAAAGCCTTCTATAGTCGTTTCATAATTGGCTACCTTTACTTCATCAACGGCATAATGGATGAGGACTCCATATTCATCATAAAGAGGTAAGTCTCCAAAATCATAATTCCAATTCGTTTGTTCCGTTACTTCCAATGTCCTTACTTTTTTGCCATTTTGGAATAACTCAACAATGATTGATGCAGGTCTAAGAGCTTCTTGATCATTAACCCATGTTTTCGTTCCTGCTACATGAATTGAACCTACACGTAGATTCGTGATGTCATAACCATATATCGTGGTTTCATAACCTTCCACTGGTTCTTCTTCAATTGTGTACGTATATGCCTGACCTTCTTCGTCATAGGCTTCCACATCTTTAAAGGTATAACTCCATCCCTCTGCTTCTGTGATCTCGACTTCGGCAATACGCTCACCGTTTTGAAGCAAGTAGACGGTAATCGCATCTGGGCGCTCCGCCCCTTCGCCATCTAACCATGCCTTCGTGACAGAAATGGATGTTAACTCAGAGCGGGTATTCGTCAAGTCATAGCCATGGACCTCAGAACGATAACCTGGAACTCCTTGTTCCCTAATCGTATACGTATACGCTACCCCATACTCATCATA
>LFJO01000001.1:126839-150357 GCA_001038565.1 Alkalihalobacillus pseudalcaliphilus | reverse complement strand
TTCGTAATGTCATAACCAGTTACGGTTGCTT
This sequence comes from Alkalihalobacillus pseudalcaliphilus, assembly GCA_001038565.1. Classification (GTDB taxonomy): domain Bacteria; phylum Bacillota; class Bacilli; order Bacillales; family Bacillaceae_D; genus Alkalihalobacillus; species Alkalihalobacillus pseudalcaliphilus. The sequence goes on along the minus strand of LFJO01000001.1, from coordinate 150,326 downwards.
CATAACCTTCCACTGCAACCTCTTGCACTGTATATTCAAACGCTACACCTTGCGAATCAAATTGGGCTAAGTCTGCAAAAAGGTATGACCATTCTAACTCCTCTGTGACGGTTTGTGTGTCAATGACCTCACCATTTTGAAGGAGCTCTACCTCAATCGCTTCTGGACGATCAACCGCTTCGTCATCAAGCCATGTTTTCGTTCCTTCCACATCNAGTTCTTCTTCAATCGTGTACGTATATGCCTGACCTTCTTCATCATACGCTTCGGCATCCTCAAAGGTATAACTCCATCCCTCTGCTTCTGTGATCTCGACTTCGTCTATACGCTCACCGTTTTGAAGCAAGTAGACGGTAATTGCTTCTGGGCGGTCAGCTGCTTCGCCATCTAACCATGCCTTCGTGACGGGGATAGAGATTTGTTCGGAACGAATATTTGTCACCGTAAACGTATCATCCAACTGGATAATCGTATTTTTGTACCCGTCCATAATTTCCTCTACTACTTCATATGGTAATTCATGTCCATCGATATCCGTTTTATCAACAGCCGTAAAAGTCGCTTTCCAATCATTTCCTTCATCCAATTGAATGGTCTCAATCGTCTGACCATGTAGCCTTAATGACACAGTCGCAGATGTCTCCATCGCACCCTTCCAAACCTTCTCTACATTAAACGCCACTTTTTCTGGCACAAATGTATTTGTTAACTCAAAGGTACTGTCTTCTCTTGTCACACTGGCTGAATATTGAGCGAGCTCTTCTTCAACGATTGTATACGCTAGCTCATTTAAAAATTGGTCTGTTTTATTAACTGGCTGGAATGTGGCTTTCCAGTCATTCTCTTCAGTCAACGTCACAGACTCGATTTCATCCTCTTCTAACATGAGGGAAACTCTAACCGATTCTGCTCGTTTCCCAATCCAACTTTTTTCTACATTCCATGTGATTTGCTCAGGAATATACGTATTAGTTACGGTAAATGAATGTCCATCCTGTGTAATCACACTCTCATATTGAGGAATTTCCACTTCTTCAACTACATAGGTGAGTGGTTCACCATATTCATCAAATTCATTTACATCTTGATAAATATACTTCCAGTCATTACTATTATTTAATAACGCAGTTTCTACAATTTCATCATTTAGCATTAAATGCACAGTCGCCGATTCCTGTGCTACCCCGTCCCAAGCCTTTTCAACATCAAAGCGAATCATCCCTGGTTCAACTGGACCTCTTTCATTTTCAACGGTAACCTCTTGCAGGCCTAACTCAGGATTTACTCGATCTTTAAGAAGGGTAAACCTAATCTCACCAGGGTTCAGATAACCCGGAAGTGGTACTTCTTTGAGAATATAATTTCCCTCTGCAATGGCAAATCCAATATCCCACCTGCCCTCTGTATCGGTCGTACCGCTAATAAGTGCTCGATTGGGGTTATTTGCATTATATAATGTAAATGTAACACCTTCTAAAGGAATACCTGATTCCTCATCTGTTTTTACTACATTAAATTTTACTTTTGTTGCTGAGCCTTGGTTGCCATGATAAAAATTAGCTAAAGCAAAACCTGATTGACCTCGATCTCCCTCTGTACTCCAATAAGACATCGTTACATCATTTTTTAGCTCTGCACCATTCTCCCCTAAAAAGTACGTATCATATACAATAAGATATGCTTTATCTATCACTTCTTGGTTAAAGGTCAACTCAAAACTTCCATTTTGGTTATCAACATAGAGGGTATAAAAATCAGGATCAACAACGGTAGTCGATTCCGTAGGTGTATGACCTGTACCCGTTAACGTCACCTCATAGACCTTAAATGAATCCTCTACATACATTTGATTCGGATTACCTTCAGCATCCTTACCAACGATGTCTGTAATGACAATATCCTTTAATAATGATTGGCCATAGTTTACTTTCAGCGCCCATTCAATACTTCTAGAATTACTTGGGAAATTAGGGTCTCTTACTCCCTTTTCAATGCGGTGCTCTGTATAGGCGACAGTGACCGTTTCTTCCCACTCAGCAATCAAAACATTTTCGTTAAAAAGCTGTGCTTCGTTTGTAACTTTTACATGACCTGGTGTCATAGCAAAGGTAAGATCGGCATCTTCGGTTGTATACGTAATTCGATACGCCTCATTAATTTCACCTAATGTCACTCTTATTTCATGTTCCTCGGTGGCCTCATTCTCTACTTGTTCTTGATCTCCAATCCCGACAACCGACCCATCAGGCATAATTTCTAGTTTTTGCTTATAAACCGCCAATACCTTTTGCGATTCTGGAAGTGTATCGATAAATACCGCTTCACTTAAAGTATTTAAATTATAATTAAGAACAACTTCCCAATAAAAAGATTTTGTCTCGTAATTATAGTGACCATTTTTAAAACCACTTTTTCTTTGCTCGTCACTTACCGTGACAGAGCTCGTATCTGTTGGGTTACTTGGTAGGCCAGACTCGGTAATGCTCACTTCATTATGATAATTTCGCTCGTTCGTACCAACATCACGAATATCGTAATCGGTCGTATAAGTAATCGCAATCGGTTCGCTCACTGCTTCTAGCAATTTAATTTGGAACCCATCTTTAGGATTAGCTTTTGGAATTAGTTCAAAATAATCAAAATCAATTCCACCAACCGTTATCTTTAATGTATCCTCTTTCAACGTCAGGTTTTGATGTGTAAATACATCATCAATTACTGTATTAGCAGCAAGTGTATATCCTGCCTGGTTGGCACGTATTTGCCAAATGATTGTTTTATCCTGATAATTAATTCCTTCATTCCATTTATTAATCATATAGTTATTTTTGGTATATGTTGCCGTATCTGTTACTGATTTCCCTGTATCTTCACGGATGATTGTATTTGCGACACGCATTGTATCTGTAATAAAGGAGCCAGCGTCAGGTTTTGTATGATAACGAATAATGAACGGTTCACTCACATCTTCATTAAATTCTAATGTAAAACCTGTAGAGGTTAAATGAATGTCGTAACGACTTGAATCGACCGCTGTGCTACCATCTTCTTCATACACTTTAATACTCTCAATTCCATCAACTAATTCATGCTTTGCAGACTGGTCTTCATCACGATGGCTTCCCCCAGTAACGATCCAATCATCGGTAAGAATAGCCTTATCCTGCGGAATCTCTCGGTTATTAAAATTGTAACGAATCGTCCATTCCGTTGTTAAGTCAGCATTGATATTATGAGTCTTTGTTAATGGATCTCCATACTGTGAACGCACAGTTTCGCTAACTGTTGCTCCGTTCACATTCGCTTCATTCAAGAATTCAGCCCAATTTTCATCACCGGGATCTGTGATCTCCGTTTTATATCGAATCTCATAAGCCTTCTTCGGATTATTAGGTAACTCTAGTGACAACGATTCATGATCGGCTGCGATATCTGGTACTATAGCAATCATTTCCCCAAGTGTCGTCTCACCAGTAGGTAACACGATGATTTCTTGTATCTCAATTGAATCGCTGACGATTCGATGATTATCGCCTTGTAATTCATCGATAAAATGAAGGATCTCACGAGTATCACCTAAATGCGTATTGACTCGAACCGTCCAATCGATTTCCTTACTATTTACACCTTCGTTATCAGGTGTCCCTACTTTTGTTATAGCTGTACCACCCTTGGGCTTAAATGTTAAAGTAAGTGTATCGCCACCTGGTAAAGCGACTTCCTCAACCCAATCCTTACCTTGTGCGGTTAATGTCGCCCCTATGTCAAAGTACGAACCTGGGTCAATGGCAACACCTTGCCCTAATTCATCACGAATTTGTTCATTAAATGTAACCACCAATTGATGGTGTTCATTTATCGATAATGTCCCTAAATCACCAAATTGCACACCGTTTGGAAAAGCTATATTTGCAAATACATCTGGCAGTGGCAACGTTAACGTAGTATTTGGTCCATAGTTATGTCCTGCTGGTAAATCTAATTGAAAACTTAATGATACGGCGTCACCGTCTCCGGCGATCGCTTCATTTTCTACTTCAACATTATTAATCTTAAAGGTCACTTGATGAATCACGTCTTCACTCATGACCGAATCATACGTATCCGAAGCAGCAAATTGTTGCACAGATGAATCTGATTTTTTTTCGCTTACTTGCTTTTCATCAGTTACGTCATCTTTGGCAGTATTCGGGTTATGTTGACCTAAGTCTGTGGTTTCTTCCTCTACTTCCTCAGACTTTGCCGATTCCTCTGCTTTCACATCGATATCACTTTTTGCTTCCTCTTCGATTTCTTGGCTTTGCTCTAAGTCATCTTGGGCCTGTGTTACACCTTGTACTTTTGCCTCTAAGATAAAGTGTCCAGACTCACTGACCATTTCCTCTTGTGCTGTCAGCGTAATAGAAATTATACCGTTTTCTGATACTTCATATTGTCCTAACAGCAATTCCCCTGTTGCATTTGTTAATGTGTCCTTCCTCTCCGTTACCCTTAGTTGCTCCGGTAACTGAAAGCTTTCTTCATGACCATTCTCCAAATCAAGTCCATCTGTTGACCAATTCATTTGAACGCTCACTTGCCCTTGCTCAGTTGTTCCTAAATCTACCGACTGACCATACTCATCGACCAAAATCATATCATCAATGAACGTTTCCCCTTGACCTTCAGCTGATATGATTATCGGCTGAATATATGTAGCCACGGTTTGAAAAATAAGCAAAAAAATTAACGTCATACTTAACTTCCGACTACCCATCTCTCTCCACCTTCCTTTTTATATAAGTACACTAATGACAATTAAACTATATCGACCTATACAAATTCTGTACAAAAAGTGGTAAGACATAGGTAATTATTTTTTATATAGGAAATCATGTGAATTTTTTATGAAAATAAAACTTTACAACATAAAAAAAGAAGCTCTTCCCGTCTCCTTCTCTCCCAGCTACTCATATATATCATTTTTATTTTTCCAACCAATTCAAACACAAAAATTATTAACCTAGCTCAGGTATTCATCTCCCAAGCTAGGCTAGTATAATTATAAATTTAGAGACGAATCCCTTTATTCACTCCTCCTCCTACGAAACAACAACGAAGCCACCGCCACCGAAACAATCAGCAATCCACCAAACCAAACCGCACTTAACCAAAGGTTGTTCTCAATCGGTGTGCCAATTAATTGACCTCGTAATGTTTCAATTAGCGGCGTCATCGGTTGATGCTCGGCAAAGGCATGCAGCCATGTTGGCATCGTTTCGGTCGGGACAAAGGCACTACTGAGATAAGGTAGGAATAACATCGGGAATGTGAAGGCACTCGCCGTTTCGATGCTTTTTGTAAGCAAACCGAGAACGACAAATAACCAGTTAATAGAAAGCATATACAGAGTTAGCACGCCAATAACACCAAGCCATTCTATCAGACCCGCCTCAGGACGAAAGCCAATGAGTAGGGCTACACCAAATACAACCGTCGTAGCAAGGACGTTACGAATATACCCACCAATCACATGGCCAACCATAAGCGAAGATGGCTGCAGAGGCATACTGCGAAATCGCTCAAACAAACCGCCACTCATATCCTTTGTCACACTAACGGCAATTAACGAGCTTCCAAAGCCCGCACAAGTAATGATTACCCCTGGCACGACATAGTTCACATAATCGGTACCCGTTTGAATCGCCCCACCAAATACATAGACAAACATTAACATCACCACTACCGGCAAACCTATCGCCATTAATAATGATTCCGCTTCTCGGAAAATATGCTTCAAGCTGCGCTGCGACATCGTCCACCCATCACGGATCGCCCATAACCATTTTGCCTCACCCATTCGCTACCATCTCCTTTTTTGGTTGATTCGTCATTGTCATAAACACATCATCTAGCGTTGGTTTTCGAATATTGACCGCATCAGGTTCTATCCCATTTTCATACAACCTATTTAAAAGCTCTCGCAGCTGCTGAGGCGAACTCATAGGTACAGAAATTTTTCGTTCTTCATGATTCGATTGACCAGAGAGATAGCCTTGTGCTTGAAGATAACTATCCAAGTCCTTAAAAGTAAGCTCCACCGTCTCTTCACCAATGACACTCTTCAGTTGCTCAGCTGTTCCTTCTTTAACAATTTTACCTTGATCAATAATGGCAATTTTATTTGCAAGCTGATCAGCCTCTTCTAAATATTGTGTCGTCAAAAAAATCGTCACGCCCTGATCCGCAAGCGACTTAATAATTGCCCACATCGTACGGCGACTACGCGGATCCAAACCGGTTGTTGGCTCATCTAAAAAAATCACCTCAGGCGAAGCTAGTAAACTAATCGCAATATCGAGCCTACGCCTCATTCCCCCCGAATACGTCTTCACCTTCCTTTTAGCCGCTTCCTTCAAATCAAAATCCGTCAGCAGCTCTGCTGTTCTTTTCGCCACAGCCTTTTTATCAAGATGATTTAACCTGCCCATCATTAAAAGGTTTTCCTCACCCGTCAATAATTCATCCACCGCCGCATACTGCCCGGTTAAACTAATCCGTTGCTTAACCGCAAATGCATCCTTCCTCGTATCGAACCCAGCAATTGTAGCTTTGCCCGAGTCTGCATGAATTAACGTCGATAAAATCCGCACCATTGTCGTTTTACCAGCCCCATTTTCACCTAACAAAGCAAAAATTGAACCCCGCTTCACCTCAAAACTTAAACCATCCAATACTTGCTGCTTGCCATACGCCTTCTTCACATCCTGAACAGATATAATCATCTCCCGCATAAAATAAAAGCCTCCTTTTTATTTTTTGATTGATTTATTCAGTCAATATAAAACTAAAAAATATTTTTTTATTGATTGATTTTGTCAGTCAATAATAAAACAAGAATCAAGCATTTGTCAATACCCTGGTAACTTGGCTTTTTAGGCAGCAATAAAAGCCACACTTATACTTATGCAGACCATGCAGAAAAATGTTCCAAAAAAATAAGCGGATACTGTGAGGAAGACAAAAAAATCAGCTTAGACCTCCTCCCACCTTCCGCAGTCCTAGGTGTATATCGTCCAGCCCCCTATACTATACTCCCTGACATGCGTTCAACAAACAATCTAATGTTCTTAATTGGCCGTTATTTTGGGCATTTAACTGACCGGCCCACACATTTATCGTGTCGTAATCATTCTCAATAAAATTGATACCTTCTCATCAATACTATCCTTCCACCACACTGGTTCATCAGCCATGATACTAGAAACGACCGTTAGAAAGATAGCGACTAATTCTTCGGGGTCACCATCAATAATCACTCCGGTTTGTTGCCCTTCTATAAAAATCGGGATAAAAAACTCAATATAAACATAGCCAACATTTTTATATAAATCACGAATATGTTGGGGCACATCGTCACTATGCTCTAAATGCTGAATCACACGAAAAACATGATTACTACCAGATGTCAGAGCAAACTTCGTAAACGTATGGATTTTCTCAATAATCGAAAGGTCGTTATTCTCGTTCAGCCCTTGCAGAAATTGCTCCGTCTCCCCCAAAGCAACCGCCCACTCCAAGCTCCCAAACAACACATCATCCTTCGACTGAAAATAATGATAAACCAAACCATGACTAATACCCGCCTCTTTGGCAATCGTACTAATCTTCGTCAGCTTAATCCCATTCTCCGCAAATACCTTCAGCGCAGCCTTCATAATCTGTTCCTTACGTTCCTCACGAATCGACTCTAACTGAGCATCACTAAAACGAGGCATCGTCACCTTCTCCTTTACCAAATCATTCATGATAATCATAACAGATTTTGGGGTGGGAGAGAAATGGGGAATATAGTTATGGAGAAGTATGTATATATTATTTGTATTAGATTAAAAATTATCATTGTTTATGATACGGTTCACCGCTTTAAAGCCCGCGATCGAGGAAACACTAATGATAGTGCCTTACTTCGCCTCCACCATTAATTGACCGAATTCTCTTGACATATAAAAAGCACCGTCTAAGTTAATCGCGATCATTTTTCTCCACTCGTCATCGGAGGTCTCTAAGGCCTTCGCATCATTAGCTGCCCCAGCGTTATTGACTAAAATATCTAACTTGCCGTACTTCTCCTTCACATAAGAAACCACTTCTTGAATACTTTCACTATCAAGGATGTTTACTTTTAAACTATCTACATTTAATCCTTTTTCTGCAAGCTGCTCAGCACTTTTCTTAACTCCCTCTTCATTAATATCTGTGAGAATAACGGTTGCCCCAAGTGTTGCTAGCTGTTTGGATATCGCTGTGCCCATACCACCTGCTGCTCCTGTTACTAACGCCACCTTATCATTTAATTGAAATACGTTTAATGCTTTATCCATGAGATCAGCTCCTTTTATTTATCTAACCTAAAAGGGCTTTTTGTGTGCTTGTTTCTGTTTATCCTAATCACTTCAACAACCCTTCTATTTCATGCCCTTTCCTGACAAAGCTCTTATTACTTAGTCATTAATACCTTAGTTAGATAATCGATTATATAATTACTATTTCTTATTGATATATAATTAAACAAAAAGACATTAGTGTTCCATAAAAATAAGGTGAATACCAAATTTAAAATGGCGTCCACCTAGGGTATTATTAATCATTGAAATAAGTTTACGACTTATGTTTTTTTATGTTTGAAATCGACATCTAAAAGATAAAGGAACCAAGTATTGCAAAGGAGAATGCGACTATACCAGCAATGGCTTCTGTTGTGGTATATGTTTTAATTCCTCCTTGTACACTAAACCCAGCAATTTTTGTCGTAATCCAAAATCCACTATCATTGACATGACCTAACATTAATCCACCTGAAAGAGATGCCATCGCTACCCATAGCGGGTGAATATCCACGTTAGTTACAACTCCAGCCATAATCGTCATCGTTGTAATTCCGGCAACGGTACCTGAGCCAGTGACGGTTCTAAACATAATTCCCATAAAGAAAGCAATAAACAAGACAGTAAGAGATGATTGAGCATCACTCACAAATATACTTAGTATCGCTTGATCAATACCCGTATTTTGGATAATCGCACCAAAGGCTCCACCGGCACCGGTAATAAGTAAAACAACCCCGGCTGCTTGCATGGCTTGGGAAGAGGATAAATCTCTTTGATCTTTATTTAAGGATTTGGAAGCGATTACATAAGCGACCAAGGCACCTACTAATAAGGCAATAATTCGGTCACTGATAAACGGAACAATGGCTGGTGGATTCACAAAAATAACGTTTCCAACAGAACCAATAAGAATAAAGATACTCGGTAATATGATAGGAATTAATGAAATCCATGCAGAGGGTGCGTTGTCTGGTACTTCCATATTGCCGTATGGATTTTCAATGGTCGGATCTTCATCCGTTTCTTTTTTCCAAAAGCCTCGATCAAGAATCATAAAGTAAATCTTTGTTGTGATTAGAGTGGAGATGCTTCCGATTAATACCCCGCCCAGAATCATTAGTCCTAAATCAAAATTTAGAATCGTTGCAGCGGCTAAAGGATTCGGTGTTGGTGGAACAAGTGTATGTGATAACGCAGCTCCTATAATAATTGCTCCGACTGTATAAGGGAGAGGCTTATTCATTTTTTTACCTATTTGAATCGCTAATGGTACAAGAATGAGGAAGGCTACATCAAAGAAAACTGGTATCGCAAGAATAAAGGAAGCAAGAGCCAATGAATAAAGAGCCATCTTTTCAGATGCTCGCTTCAATATTGCAACGGCAATCGAATGAGCTCCACCCGAATCAGATATGAGCTTTCCTAAAATTACACCCAGACCAATAGGAATCCCTAAGCTTGCCATTAATCCGCCAAACCCATCTGCAATCGTCTCAAGTGTCTCATTAAGTCCTAGTCCTGAAGCTATTCCCATGAATAAACAGGCGATAATAAGGGAAATGGCTACGTTCATTTTAATGAGAATGATTAAGGACAACATGATAACCAATGCTAATACAAGAAAAAGAAGTAACATAACATCGCTATTCATTATAAAGCTCCTCTCACCTTTGAGTTTGTTTTATTTTTTCTCTGGTTCCTTAGTTAGAATACGGGTGTTTTACCACCCGAATTAAAAGACCTCTACTCCCTTTTTTATCTCTTGTAAAACGGCATTTTCGTTTAGCTCAACTCCAAATCCTGGTTTCTCACTTAATCTCACTTTTCCATTCACTGGAATTATTTCTTCTTTTAATAATGGGTAAAATTGAGGAACAACGCGGTCTGCTTCTGGACTCATCATTATATATTCAGCAAAGGGACTATTTGTTTTTGTCATTACATAATGGTAGCTATACACGCCACTTCCATGAGGAACGACGTATTTACCATGGCTTTCCGCTAAATTCCCAATTTTAATTAGTTCCGTTAATCCTCCGCACCAAGAAACATCGGGTTGAAGGATATCAATGTCACAAAATTCGATCAGCATTCTAAAGCCATACCTTGAGGCGTCATGTTCACCGCCACTTACCATAATCTTATTATCTGCTCTTCTCTTAAGCTCTTTATAAGACCAATAGTCTTCTGGATTAAAGCACTCTTCAACCCACTTGAACCCTAATTCTGTCGAACGGTCCATCAATTTTTGAGCATAAGGAAGATCTAAAGCCATCCAACAGTCCCACATTAGCCAAAAATCATTTCCAACTCTTTCTCTCATCAAAGCAGCTTTTTCCATATTTTTAGAAAGACCTTCTTCTCCATCGATTTGTCCATACTGTAAAGGCATTTTGCCACCAATGAACCCCATCTCTTTAGCAAGATCTGGTCTAGGACCAGTTGCATAACAAGGTTGTTCATCTCTTACAAGTCCGCCAATCATGCTGTAAATTGGCTCTTTCCTTATTTTCCCTAATACATCCCATAATGCTAAATCAACAGCAGAAATCGCATTCATAACAAGACCTTTTCGGCCATAATACATCGTAGCTCGGTACATTTGGTCCCACATCTTTTCGATATTCTCAACAGGCTGCCCGATTATAAATCGCTCTAAATGGTTTGCCACAACCCAAGCGGCTGGATATCCGCCCGTTGAAATACCAATACCGACTTCACCTTTAGTTGTTTCAACTTCCACAACTAAGGTTTTTAATAAGTTTATTCCAAAGCTTGTTCTCGTTTGTTTGTATTCTGGATAAATGCTCATAGGTGTTGCTATTTCATTGACAATCCAATGTTCCTGACCTTGGTCATGGTAATCACCACCGCCACCACCAACGACATAGGCTCTAACAGCTGTAATATATTGGCCAGTTGCTCCCATCTGATCACTTCCCATCATCAATTTTTATAAAAATCTTACCATTATCCACTTTTCCATTAACTAAATCTAAAAAAGCGTCATTTCCTTCTTCCATCGTCCGAACCTCTGTCCATCCTTCATGTGTTATTATTCCTTCTTTCAATAGGTTAACAGCTTCTAAAAAGTCGTTCTTTGTATAACAAAATGACCCTAATAGTGTTATTTCATTTCTGATCATGCTATTGACTGTTAATTGACTTTCATCCACACCAAGTCCAATATTCATAATAACTCCACCAGGATTAATGATTCGTTCTGCTTGCTTTCTTGTTGAATCAAAACCAACAGCATCAATCACCATATCAATGCCATTTTGATTAGTGACTTCTCGGATTCGAGCATCGACTGTACCTTGCGATGGATTCAAAGTATAAATGAGACCAATACGATTTGCTGTTTCTAGCCTCTCTTCATTTATATCTGCCATGATAATATGTTGGGCACCAAGATGTTTGGCAACTAGGCCGCATAATAAACCGATAGTTCCAGCACCATAAATGAATACGCTCTCATTATTACCTGCATCGAAAGCTCTTTTGACAGCTCGATATGCACAAGCTAATGGTTCAGCAAGGGCGGCTTGATATAAATTAAAATCATCAGATAATACATGGATATTTTTTGCTGGTACAACGACAAATTCGGCAAAAGCCCCCTGACGATGAATCCCGATAATTTCTCGTTTTGTACATATATTTTCTAATCCGCGTTGACAGGAGCGACAGTTTCCACATCCGATTAATGGATTTACGACCACTTTTTCACCTTTTTTGATGTCTGCAACGTTACTTCCAGTCTCAGCGACAATCCCACTAAACTCATGACCCATAATAAGAGGTGGTTTCCTTAAACTATTATGGCCAAGGTAGCCCTCGATTTCTGAACCACATATCCCTACCACTTCGACTTGAATTAAGACTTCTTCTTCCTTTGGCTGGGGAAGAGGATGATTTTCTAATTCGATATTTTCTGGACCATTCCATGATAAAACTTTCATACTATCCCCTCCTATAAAATTTGATTTTTTAATCTTCCTACGGATTCAATTTCAATCGTGCACACATCTCCTTTTTTTAGGAAGACTTGTGGGTCACGGAATACGCCAACCCCGTGTGGTGTTCCTGTTGCGATAATATCGCCCGGTTCAAATGTAAAGCTTTTGGATAAATAGGAAATAATATAAGGAATATCAAAGATTAAATGTTTTGTATTAGAGTCTTGTAGAGTTTCTCCATTTAATAAGAGCTTAATATCTAAATCATGCGGATTCTCAATTTCGTCTTTTGAAACAATTGAAGGTCCAAACGGAGCGAATGTATCAAAGGATTTCCCCCTAACCCACTGGACATCAGCAAATTGTACATCCCTGGCACTGACATCATTAAGAATGCTATAACCAAAAATATGATCAAAAACTTGCTCTTCGGCTATATTTTTTCCTTTCTTTCCAATTACAACTACTAATTCAGCTTCGTAATCAACCTGTTCAGATTCATCTGGTAGTGTGATAGTATCGTTGTCCCCAATCAAGCAACTCGCCCATTTAGAGAAAATCATTGGTTTTTTGGGTGGTTCAACATTTTGCTCAATACAGTGATCCATATAGTTATTGCCTACACAAACGATTTTTCCTGGTTCTTTAAAAGGTGCTTCAAACTTTATATCCTCTTTTCTAAAAAAAGGAATGGTATCTTTTGAATGATTATAAATCGACCTAATTTGTTCCTCCTGTTCTTCTTTTATCATTTCTAATAGAGTAATATTTTCTGTGAGCGATATTTCTTCTGTTTTTTTATACTGTTCTATTAGGTGTTTAACCGAGAGAACATGATCTCCATCTAAAATTCCAAATAGGTCTTTGTCTGTTTTAGTACTAAACGTTACAAATTTCATAATAATTGCTCCTTCCTATTAAGTATTTTCATATAGTGATAAGACTTTAGCTAACTTTTGAATCTCTTGTGTTGCTAAGCCCTTTTTTTCTTTCCAGCTAGATGCAAGCATTGTAAAACTAACGGCGGCTGTGATTTCATTACGACTATCGTAAATAGGTGCTGCTACACAATAAAACCCTTTTGCTCCTTCTTCTTCATCTGTAATGTATCCTTGCTGTTTTGCTTTCTTTAACTCTTCCCACAGCTCATCAATATTGCTGATAGTAGAAGGTGTTTTTTTCTCAAAGGTTGTTTCAGTTAATACCTCTTTAAGCTGGTCATAGTCATATTGAGAAAGGAGGACTTTGCCAAGCCCTGAAGCATAGGCAGGGAATCGATTACCTGGGTCGGTTACTAATCGAACTGGTGAACTTCCTTCTTCTCGTGCCATATAATAAACCTCATCACCTATAAGTCTACCTAGCTGGATGTGTTCATCTACGATTGTTACCACTCTTTTAGCTTCTGCAAGAAAGGCATCTAATATATCAAATTGATGTAAATAAAGCGTACCTATTGTTCCGAAAAATGGACCTAGTGTATACGTTTCTTTTTCTGTTTTCCGTAACCAACTTAAATGTTCAAGTGTATTCAGTAAAGAATAAATAGAGCTTTTACTAATCTCAAGTTCTTGAGATAAGTCAATTAATCTAAACTTACCAGGGTACCTAGCCACTAAATGAATGATTTCGTTAGCTCTAGATATAGCTGGAACCCAATATTTAGGTTTCATGATTTTTACCACCCTCATTTCAATAGGTTCATTATATTGAACCAAGTTTAAAATACAAAACCACTTAACTGAAATGATATTATAATTAATTTCAGATTGTCAATAATAATCTGAAATTTTTAATTTTAATTTTAAAGACACTTAAACAAATCCCCTCCCTTATTTAATGGAAGTGACTATCATAAATGACAGAATCTCATTTCTTCATGCTGTTGATGAAATGCTATTCATACATCACATTTTTAGCCTTGGACCAAGCACATCCAAAAAGAGGACAATTCAAATAAGCCCACGAAGCGTGGGCTTAAATTCATCCGTTGCTAATATTCTTTGTATTTACCGTTATGAGACTTTGGAACGAATGACAGATGATGCATGATGACTGCTTTTTCTCTATGGATTGCTTAAAAACGACTTCGTTCACAAGGTAAAAAGCTTTTCTCTTCCTAATCAGACCAAGGTATTATCGGACGAAATAGTCTTTCTTGGCACCACGCAAAATCGAAAATGTCTTCCTTCTCCTCAAGAGTGTTCATATCAAATGCAATTAATAAGTAATAGCTCTTTTTTAAGGAGTTTCTAAACAGCAGAATTTATACTTACATATTAATAAAACTCTAATCCTGACTATTTAATACCATCCATATTTCTAATCAGTTATTTGCTACTCACTAACTACTTCGAACTCCACCCACCATCAATAATTAACTCTTCTCCTGTGACGAATTTTGACTCGTCGGATGCTAAGTATAAATAGCCATTTGCAATATCTAATGCTTCCCCAGCAAATGGTGGTAAAGGAATCGTGCCTTCGAATGCTTTTCCTAATACTTCACGTGATGTTACACCGTGTCGTTCTGCTGCACCTGTTAAAATTGCACCCGGGTAAATGGAGTTTACGCGAATATTGTCTTTAGCAAAGTTAATGGCTGCATGTTTGGATAAGGCTCTTACCCCACCTTTAGCCGCCGCATAGGCAGCTGCACCGTTATCTGCACTACCAATAATAGCTGCAAGTGAAACACAGTTTATAATTGAACCGCTTCCATTTTCCTGCATATATGGAATAACTTTTTGCATTCCTAGGAATACAGAAGTTAAGTTTAAATTAATAGTACGGTTCCAACCATTTAATGTTTCCTCTAATAATGTTTTATGGAACGATACTCCAGCGTTATTAACTAAGACATCCACTTTACCAAATGCCTCTTTTGCCTTAACGATTACTTGTTCCCAATGCTCTTCTGACGTAACATCTAATTCAGCACAAATCACTTCGCCTTCAATGAATGCTGTTACTTCTTTTAATTGCTCAACGGCGATATCTGTCGCAACTACTTTTGCTCCTTCTTTTGCAAATAGTTTAACAGCTGCCAAACCCATCCCTGAAGCTGCCCCGGTAATAATTGCTACTTTATTTTCTAAACGTGCCAAAACATAACCCCCTCGAATTATTTAATTGTGATTTTTTGTCACAATTAAAATTTAACAAATCATCTCACTATGCGTCAACTACTCTGCTTTTATTTACGGCATCGCCTTGATAAAATAGAATCGATAGGAAGTGAATACATGGATAATTTCTTACAATTAAGTTACTTAGGCAAAACCCACTTCATAGTTGCCATTAAATCATTAACTCTATTAGTAAATGCAGATGAACTAGTAACAAGCAACACTTTAACAGAACGGTTAGGGATAGAATCGAGCTTCATTCGAAAAGTATTAGCTAAATTAATGCAAGAAAATATTGTCGAGGGCTTTGGTGGACGTTACGGTGGATATAAATTGATAGTGAATCCCGAAAAAACCACCTTATATGATATATATGTGGCGATTGCCAAAGACGCACATCCAAAAGATGAAGAGAAAGCACTCGATTCGATGGACCACATGATTATTGAAATTGTACTAGAATCACAAGCAAAAATAAAAGAAATCTTGAGTAAATACTCCATCTCTGACCTTATTAACGGGAAACACATGTAGTTCTTTACTATGAGCTCTCCATTCATAATTACTTCATCAAAAGCTCAGGTTGTTCGGCTCTGCTCGCATTACCTATATTGAACAACAAGGGATTATTTGTTTTAATGAACAAAACGGAGGCGATGTTGAGATGGAAACAAAAGCGGTATTAGATCGTATTGAAGACCAGAAGTTCGCTGTTCTATTAGTCGGAGAAAAGGAAGAAGAAATGATCATTCCAAAGGAACAATTACCAACAGGCTCTAAGGAAGGCATGTGGTTTTCTATCTCCATCGTTGATGACCAGATCGAACAAATTCGTATTGATGAGCAAGTTACTGAGGCGAGAAAAGATGCGATTAGTCAGAAGATGGCTTTATTGAAGAAGAGAAAGACTAGTAAGTTTAAGAGAGATTAGGGGTTTTACACGCAAGAACCGTGCCTGGTGTTGGTATGGTTTTTTTCTAACCAAAATTATGGCACTAGCGGTGTTAAGGTATTCACTTAAAACATACAAACAATGGAGTCGAAAGATGGTTTCTATCACTTTATCCCAAACTTGACTTCCCTCTATCACTTCCATAAAATCACATCATAAACATCGACTTTTAAAGGAGTGAATCAAATGAAGGGGATTAACTTAACCAGCTCTCTTCACACAGTCAAACGCACGGTAACAGTAGCGGAAAAGGAAGGCAAAAATGTTCGTCACGTAACGTTAGAGCGTTCCTTTAAGACAACGGCGGACGAGCTTTGGGATGCGGTGACAAATCCGAAGCGTTTAGTACATTATTTGGGTTCGGTTAGTGGGCAATTGGCGTTAGGTGGTCGTTTTCAGATTGAAAGTAATGCGGAGGGTACAGTGACAAAATGTATTCAACCGCAAACTTTTGCGACAACATGGGAGTTTGCCGGCGGAGTCAGCTGGATTGAGGTTCAGATTACAGCAGAGGGTGAGGTCGAAGCGACATTACGTTTGACCCATATATGCCCGGTGGATAACCATTGGCAGAAGTTTGGCCCTGGTGCTGGTGGGGTCGGGTGGGATTTGGTCCTGCTTGGTTTAGAAGCCCATCTTTCCGATCCAAGCTTTACTTCTCAAGCTGGTGAAGCTTTGTTAGCTACTGAGGAAGGCAAGGCTTTTATGATTGGTTCAAGTGAGGACTGGGGACAAGCAGCGATTGCAGCAGGTGAAGAACCCGGTCAAGCTGAAGTAGCAGCTAAGCGAACGACGGCTTTTTATACCGGTGGAGAAATGCCAGAAGACTAAAGATCTAAGTGATTGGACACAAGAAAAAGGAGCTGTTGAGCAAGGTTTTAACACCACCTTTTCTAACAGCTCCTCTTTTTATCCACATACCTTACCACAGACAACTAGTAATAGGTTTATCACATCAAACTACGTCCATCTGTTTGTTCGACTCTGATTCTTGGTGAGCGGTTAGCTTATTAAAAAGGAGTACACTTACTAGCCCCATTAGGCTGATAAGTCCAGTTAGTAAGATTGGTGAGAGCCAGCTACTCATCATCAAAAATACACCAGCCATACTAACTCCAGCTACGACTGCTATGGAATACAAAGCCATATACGTACTGCGGGCGTGGTCTGGGACTAGATTAGACAGCATTGCCTGTTGTGTAGGGATATAAATGATTTCTCCTATCGATACTATACACATTGCCAGTAATAGAAGGAGTGGAGTTGTGGCAATGCTGATCACACTATAACCAACAAAAAAGAGAGAAAGTCCTGTAAGGAGCGAGACTCGGTCATTATAATTCTTCAAGAATCTTATAATTAATAAGGTGAAGCAAACAACGATAATCGTATTTTCAGCCTTTAGAATACCAAGTAAAAGAATTCCATCAACATTTACTGAGACTAGTGGGCTTATTGGAACTGGCTCAGGAATAGTCGTAGAGAGTCGAACACCAATATAATTGGTTAATTGCTCCTCTACAGCAATAATCATAAAGCTCGCAAGTAAAAACACAGCAAAAAATCGCTCCTTCAAAATATGTAGGTACGCCTTAATGAAGCGAATGCGACTCGTCCTCCCGTGCTCCGTTGGTTTTACAGGTGGTGGAGGTTGATACGTTTCCTTAATAAATAGAAGTGTGATAAGCATAGTTACCATTGTCGTCACCGCAACACTGACTAACAAATAAAAGAGATATTCGAAAAAGAAAAAGGCACCAATCATACTGCCAATCGCCACACCAAGATTGCGGATCCAATAGGAATACGTATAAATGAGCTTCCTATCTTGAGGTAAGCTAACATCTATTACTAATGCCTGATAAATAGGGCTACTAACACCATTCCAAAATTGAATACCTACAAAAAAGAAGCAGGTCACATAAGGAAAGGTCCCCCAGCTATAATTGGACAATGCTGCACCCATGTAGCCCAAAGTGATACAGAGCTCCGCAACGACGATCAGCTTTTTTCGACCAATCTTATCTGATACATATCCACCAATCATGGACCCAAGGACATTTGAAGCCATCACACATAGGAAGAGAACACCTGTCACCGTACTCCCTAATTGCCCAGAAAAATAGATAATTAAGTACGGTATAACGGCCATTGAGGAAAGCGAGGAAATCAATTGCAGAGCTAGACGAATACGTATAGTTGGGTGAAAGTTTTTCATAGATAGGCTCCTTTTTTGTTGAAGAATTTAAAATGATTGATTAATCAATCATTATTTGAGTAAAAAAAGTGAACCTATTAACGAATAGGTCCAAAAATAGCTATAGTGGCTAAGGCAAACTCTTCCCATATATCACTATATCTACGATCGGTTGAATTTAAGCGCATACCGATTAAAAGGCTCGTGTATAAAGTTGCTACAATTAGAGGATCTTGTTTGATTAACAACCCTTTTTGTTGACCATTTTCAATTAAACGACTGACCTTGCCTCTGAACTGATTATGAAATTGGTCCAAAGATTCAAAGGTATCCAAGAATCGCTCATGCTGTCCAATCACTTGAACGACTAACTGCAAATAGTGATTCATTCCTGAGAATATCGACATGTGATGCTTAATCATCTTTTCTAACTCCACTAAAGGTTCTTCTGCCGCCTCATCAAATTCTAACACTTGGTTTGAGAAATCCTCTAAAGGCTCTACAACAACGGTGTGAAAAAGCTCTTCCTTATCCTTGAAATACGTAAAAACACTACCAAAGCTAATCCCGGCAGAAGCTGAAACCTTCTTAATCGTTGTCCCCTCATACCCTTCTGTCGCGAAAAGATACGTAGCAGCCTCCATGATGCTTTTTCTCTTTCTTTTCATTTTTTCAATCTGCTGTTCTGAAAGTGGCATCAACAATCCCTCCATTACGATTGATTAATCAATCATTTGTTATTATCATAAAGTTAACTTTCTTTTTTGTAAAGAGTTTATTGTCCAGCTTATTGAGCGGTTTCTTGTTCTTTACCTTAAAAGTTCCGATTCATTTATTTCCTTTTATACAGAAAAAGGGAGTATTTGGCTCCCTTTTTTGAAATTCCTTTATCCTACCAACAAATCAACCCAAACCTGAACCGCAGTTGCTAAAATCAGTACGGCAAGCATCGCCTTTAATAGCCTCGTATTCATTCTTTGTCCCAGCTTTGCACCGAGTGGTGATGCGATGAGGCTAGCGATAATCATCACAGCTGCTGGTCCATAGAGTACTTGATCCGTTGCTACTTTTCCAGCAGCGGAACCGATTGATGAGAGAAATGTGACGGCGAGTGATGTCGCAATTGTGACCCGTGTAGGTAATCGAAGCACCGTGAGCATGATTGGTACTAATAAAAACGATCCTGCCGCCCCGACAATGCCTGAGGCAATTCCAACGATAAAGGATAAGCCCGAGGCTAGTCCACGGTGGAAGGAAAGCTTTTCGACTGGCTGGTCAGGTCGTTGTTTCTTTGGTAAAAACATGAGAACAGCGGCAATCGTCGCAAGTCCTGCATAGACGACATTAACAGAGCTTTCCGGAAAATAACTAGATGCAAAGGCACCGATAAAGCTTCCGATTAAAATGCTAGATCCCATATATAGAATTAATCGCATATGCAAATAGCCTGTCCCACGGTAGGCCCAAGCCCCCGCTATTGTAGCAAAAAATACTTGGACGGCACTAATTCCTGATACTTCATGGGCACTAAAAGCCGCAAAACCGAGGAAGGGCGGGATGAAGAGTAGCATCGGATATTTAATAATCGAGCCGCCCACCCCAACCATACCCGAAATAAATGAGCCGACAAAACCAATGAGGAATATCGTGATGACAAATAACATATCCATGTTGTTTTCTCCTTACTGATGAAGAAGGAGCAGCACTGTGCCCCTTCTAACTTGTGCCTTATTCACCTTTTTTAATATGGAAGGTAATCACACCATTTTCTTCCTTCGTTTGTAATAATTCATGTCCTGTTGATTGACTCCAGGCGTCAAAGTCTTTTAAAGCACCTTGGTCAGTAGCCTGCACTTCTAAAATTTCACCTGTATTTAAGCTTTTCATTTCCTTTTTTGTTTTCACAATCGGCATCGGACATGCCATTCCTTTTGCATCTAATACTTTCTTTACATTCATGTTGTTCTCTCCTTTAAAATCGTATCGTATGTTTATCGAACGGCACAGCGGTTTGGTCCAATTTCCATCTCGCGCTGTTCATCTTCACCTGGGCTTTTCTTACCCATATTGGTCTCGCGTATTTCTTGATAGGCATTTGGCTGTGGTGGTAGATTGCCTGTCACCATCGTACGGAACTCTTTTTCATCCTCTACATTCAGACCATGGTTTCTTTCAAATAATACACCTAGCTTTTCAGCGACACTTCCATCTTCATTTAATTCGTCTATTATCATAAAATGGGCAGGTAAAACGATTAACTCAGGCGAAAGCTCTTCATATGTTTCATACAGTGATTGTCTTAAATCACCAACCCAGTCCTCCGCTTTTCCTGCCAAATCAGGTCGACCTATTGAATCAATGAATAAAATATCACCGGATAACAAGAACGTATCATCGATGATAAAAGACGTTGAACCAATCGTATGTCCCGGTGTATACAACGCTTGGACCGTAATTTGTGTGGAACCTACTTGAAGTAGCCGACCGTCTTCCATCGCTTGATAGTCAAAAATTACTTCGTCGGCATCCCTTGGTGGCAGCCAGTAGCTCGCTCCTGTTTGCTCAGCCAGCGTCCGCCCCCCAGAAATATGATCGGCATGTAAATGCGTATCGAGGACGTTGGTCATCTTCACTCCTTTTTCTTGCGCGAGACGAATATACGCTTCCGTCATCCGAGAAGGGTCAATAATTGCTGCTTCCCCTCCAGATACAACCATATAGGATAAGCACCCTTTTCCAAGCCGGACAAACTGATATAATTCTCCATCATCACGTAAATCGGCTACTTTAATCGGCTCTAAATGTTCACTCCACGCTTTCATCCCTCCTACCAAATAAGAAACGTCAACGCCTTCCTCTGCCAGCATTTCCGCCACCATTATCGATGAGCCCTCCTTGGCACAGACAACTAAAATCGGTCGTTCACTCGGTAGCTCTGGTAATAGGTCTTCCACACCATCGAGCAGGTCAAAGTATGGGGTATTCAAGTATTGAAAGTTCGCCCCTTCTACTTTCCAATCGGCAAACGCATCCGTGTTTCGTACATCTAAAATAAATAATTTCTCTTTTTGAATCACCTTCTGTGCTAGTTCTTGTGCTGTTGTCGTTGTTACACTCATTTTATATTTCCTCTCCTTCTAGTCCATTGATTCATTCCAGGTAAAACATTAAAGACTTGGTTGTAGCCATGTGCGGCTAATTTTTGGGCAGCCATATCGCTACGATTGCCCGTTCGACAAATGACATAAATCGGTGTTTGTTTTTGTAACTCATTCATTCTTTCTTCTAACTCCCCAAATGGCATCGAGATTGCCTCAGGAATATGCTCGTTGTCAAACTCGTCCTTTTCACGTACATCGAGGATGGTAATGGCTTCGTTGTTTTTAATCAGTGTTTGTAACTCCTCATTTTTAACCGTGTGTGGGAAGGCCTGCTCTTCTTGTTTTAAACTAGCCGCTCGCACATAATGCTTCAGTGTATCGCCATCCTCTATTGTTCCTAGATACTCATGCCCTGCTTTTTTTGCCCATGCTTTCAAGTCCGCTGTTGATCCTTTGTCCGTTGCTTGGATTTCAACAACCTTTCCTGGCTCGAGGTCCTTCATCGCCTTTTTCGTACGGACGATCGGCATTGGACAGGCTAAACCCTTCGCATCAACGCGTACATCATGTTTCATTGTTTCCATCTCTTCCACTCCTTTTTTATTTTAGATGAATAAATTAACGTTTCCACCTTCGGCTTCCGCTAAATATGCGGCTACTCCAGCATATTGACTACTCTCTCTTAACTCTTCTTTTTGTAGCCCGAGTAAATCCATCGTCATCGTACAGGCAACTAGGTTAATGTCCTGTTCCTCTGCTAGCTCAATTAAATCGGCTAATGGCATCGCATTATGTTTTTTCATCACATTCTTAATGAGCTTCGGACCTACGCCAGCAAAGTTCATATTCGATAAACCCATCTTCTCTGCACCGCGCGGCATCATGTTTCCAAACATCTTCTCTAAAAAAGTTTTGTTCGCTTTAATCGGTTCGTCCTTTCGTAGCGCATTCAGTCCCCAAAACGTATGAAAAATCGTCACCTTATGGTCATAGGCAGCGGCCCCGTTAGCGATAATGTAAGCGGCCATCGCTTTATCGTAATCACCGCTAAATAAAATAATATTAGTAGTTTTTGTCTCACTCATGTTTGTAACTCCCCTTTTATACTTATACCCGTACAGGTATATGATTTGCTAAAAATTTTTTGCTAAGATAGAGATTGGTTCAATCTCCTATCTTAGCGGCTCTTAACGAGTAAGTTCACAGCTTGGTCGACGTATTCCTTTGTATCTTCGCCTTCCTCAATCGCTTTTTGTACACATTCAACGAGGTTTTCACTGACAATTAAACCCATCGTCCGGTCAATCGCCGTACGTGAAGCCGATAGCTGTGAAACAACATCGCGGCAATCTTGGCCTTCTTCCATCATTTTTAATACGCCACGAATTTGTCCTTCAATGCGTTTTAATCTATTTTTCATTTGGTCGTTATATTCCATGTTTTGTCCCGCCTCCTTTTGATTAGGTTATGAACCATATATTATACCCCTATAGGTATATAGTCAAGTTTTTGATTGACCCTATTTTTTCGTTTTTTATGTTTTATATGAAAGTTACTTAGGGGCAATGGGTTTTGCCTTGAAGTTAGCTCGTCATCCATCTCGCGATAAATGACCTTAGCAGGACAGTGCTCCCTGTTTATTCAGCCAGGCTCCTGATGGTGATCGAGTTGAATGAAGAGCCAACTGTTTAAGATGTCGCCACTATCCACGAAGAATAGTCTTTGTGCAGATACTACTTGGTTTGGCCTCCGTATCTGCACATTAACCCCCTCTTTGT
>LFJO01000001.1:113215-126543 GCA_001038565.1 Alkalihalobacillus pseudalcaliphilus | reverse complement strand
TAGATACTACTTGGTTTGGCTTCCCTATCTGCACATTATCTCTCTCTTTGTGCAGATACTACTTGGTTTGGTCTCAGTATCTGCACAAACCCTTTTATCCCTTAAGGTGGCAATAGATGACTTTCATCTTTGTTGGTGGCGAAGTTGTAAACACACCGACAGGCTAAGAATTCGTCACTTGAACAACCACTTTGTGCAGTGCTCCTTGGTTTCATATCAGTAACTGTACATTAACCGCTTCTTTGTGCAGTTGCTCCTCAAGCTGTGTGCATGTTTTAGTTTGCTCTAATCTAAAAAGGCTCATCCTCAAAGGTTATATGAATCTTTTTAGGATGAGCCTCTATATGTTTTTACCTTGTTGTTCCTTCATTCATCCCGCAGCATTTTTTATACTTTTTACCACTTCCACATGTGCATGGCTCGTTACGCTTTGGCTTTTGTTCAAGCAGTTGTTTGGCTTGCTTGGCTTTTTCCGTCGCCTTTTTCAGGCTTTCCTGTCCAGCCAATTTCATGTCTTGATAACGTTGTCTTAATAGATTCATGACTTCGTTATCTTTTAATTCTTCTTTAACGATTTGATCTACTTGTTGTTCACTAACTCCAAATACATCAAGAGTTTCATATCTTTTTTTTGTTAGCGATAAGCGAATGGCAAACTCTACATCTGTTGCTATTTCATTAAAAATCAAGACAGCCTCATCACAGTCACAGATTGGATTCATGCAATACTGATCCATAATGGTGAAAACATCCTGACCACCCTTAGCAATCGCTAGTCCTTGCGCCTTTCCAAATACAACGATATAACTGATTGTATCTCCGCCTAAAATGTCACTCTTTTTCATGATTTTCATGTTGTCCCATCCTTCTAACTCAAGTTCATCCTTTTATTATAGCATTGTAAGCTTATTTCAGTTCGGTTGCTTGATCTACTTATCTATTTTTTCTTAATCTTTAGCCCTCTATACGTCCTTTGCAAACCACTGACGCCTCGCCTGCAACTGTTACTTATTGATTCGATAATCAATTTGTTGAGCTTACTTTTATCATTCACTCATTTTTTGATAACTTCGATTGTCAAGTATAATCCTGTACTCAAAATCATATACTGTTTCATACTTTTAGTCAGTAGTGTTCATTCTAAATTTAGTTTTAGTGAAGGCACAAAAGGGAATGAAAGACCGTATGTAGAAGAAGATAAAAAGCGGTACGGAGGACATGCGATGATTTCAAAAAAAGAAGCGTTGTTATCAAAGGAAGACTTTCAAACTCGTACAGATTTACCAGCATGGCTCTACAAAGAATATCAAACCTTTCATAACATCGTTACAGACAAGACATTTCCTTGTTTTTTTGGTATGAGTGCCGAACTAAAAGGTGAGCTTCGTTATGGGTATATCACTCAAAGTGATTGGAGTAACCTACCTCAAACCGTTCAAGGTTTTTTGGATTTATTTCAATCACCAAATTATAAAAGGCATGGCTTGTTCGTATTTGTGGAACCTTTTGCCAAGGAGGGCACGATCGAAGACTATCGGAAGCAATTTTGGGCGATTCTCGCATACTTACACGCAGCTGACAAGGTTGAATGGCCCCAAAATAGTCCCCGAGATCCTGACGACTTTTTATGGGATTTTCACTTTCATGGTGAGCCCATCTTTGTGTTCGGGAATGCCCCCGCTTATAAGAAAAGAAAAACACGGGATTTAGGAAATTCACTCGTCCTCGGTTTTCAGCCTCGCAAAATCTTCAAAGGGTTAGAAGGTACCGAAAAAGGCGGGATTATGTCTCGAGAAAAGGTTCGTAAACGAGTCGAGTTGTGGGACCAACTACCAAAACACCCAGATATCGGCCATTATGGTGACCCGACTCATCATGAATGGAAGCAGTTTTTCATTGGCGATGATGTTCAGCCCATTCAAGGTAAATGCCCATTTACTCATAAATCAAAAAAATGACTAGGAAATAGGTAGATGTAAGTCAAAGAGCACACATATCGGTATGTGTGCTCTTTCTTGAGTCAATCATTCTTACCTATGCGAGCTCTTACAGTGCCCAATGAAAGGCCTTCTCGTAATACTTCCTCAACTGTTCAGCATGATCCTTCCATTCTACTTGCTGTTCATATACGATTTGCTCGAATACATCTAAACATCGATGCCACCCAGCAGCTGTATATTTGGCCATTTGTACATCCTCAAATAAATGTGTAAACACCATCATACACCCGCTATCCTCTTGTGCTAATGAAATGTTTATCCAATCATTTACTTCCTGAAATTCAAAAGCGTAGGGGCTTGTTAACTTCGTTATGACTCCTTCGTATGTTGCGCCTTCACCATCATCAAAGCCTATTTTTCCTCCTACGCGTAACTCAAGCTCCCCTGTTGCAAAAGGATACCATTGTATAAAGCAATCTGGATTTGTGATCATAGAGAAAACATGCTCAGGCTTTTTAGAAAAATGTCGTTCAAACCGTAATACATATCGTTCCTGCTGCTTGTGTAAAGTTCCAAATGAGCTCATCATTCCACCTCATATCATTCATGTAATAAAAAAGCATCGTTATCCAAAAAGCAACTTGTATGCTCCCATTATACAGGGACAGAATCCTATTTCAACTCATTATTGACCTGCCACCTATTCTTTGTTGTTTGTATAAAAATTTACAAAGTAGTCGGATTATCGTTATACATCATTTTTTAGGTCGTGCGTATTTTTAAGGAATTCTACAGCGAAATTTTTCTATGTGGATGGTGCCTCTAATTCCTCATAGCTAAAATAAGCAAAATCAGCATAGTTAGTTGATTCTTGACCATTACTTGTGGCGTAAAGTCCAATATCAGTGGGTCTTAATAGCACCCAGGGTAAAATCCTACTCACCCTAGTAGCTTCATCACTTCATTTAAAGCCATTACCGGTCAAACTCCACTACAATATAGAAAAGGCTCATCGAAAAAATAAAAAGGAAGAGAGCTATATCCTCTCCTCCTCATGTATCTACATTAAAGACATCGATATTGTATTGGCCCTTGGCCCTACTTATCTTGAAGTATAGCCGGCATCAGCATGAATCGTCGTACCTGTAACATACGATGCTGCGTCTGAAGCTAACCATAGACTAGCTTGAGCTATTTCTCTCGGCTGTCCAAAACGATTTAATAGACTTAATTGTGGTGCATACTCTTCTTCTGTAAAGCCAAATTGCTCTAAAGCACCTCTTAACATTGGTGTATCTATAGCACCAGGTGCTACCGTATTGACGCGAATGTTATGAGCTCCATTTTCTAGAGCAGCTACTTTTGTCATACCTACGACCCCATGCTTAGCTGCCACGTAAGCAATATTATTTGGCTATGGTCTAAATCCACTTATTGAAGAAATATTAATAATTGAACCACCTTTTCCTTGCTTTTGTAGTTGCTGTAATTGATATTTCATACATAATGCCGTTCCTTTTAAGTCAACAGCAATTAAGCGGTCCCAGTATTGTTCGTCAAACTCAACTGTTGGTTTATCATCAGGCGTTAAGGCAGCATTATTTACCGCAACATCTAACTTTCCATAAGTCTCTACAGTAAACTCAACCATTTTACGTACATCTTCGGCATTCGAAATATCTACTTTAATAAAAGCTGCTTCACCACCACTTTGATTGATTTCTTCTGTTACAGCTCGTCCCTTTTCTTCGTTAAAATCAGCAATGACAACCTTCGCCTTAGCCTCTGAGAATAGCTTAGCTGTTTGTTCACCCATCCCCATTGCGGCTCCTGTAATAATCGCTACTTTACCTTCTAAAATTGGAAATGTCATTTTTCTTTTCCTCCTTCAAGATATGTATTTAATTCCATCCTATATGGAGATTGAGATGGTTTTCAATCATCAATATTCGCATAACTGTTTGTTACTATACAAAATACAATATTGTCTAGTATAAATATTGTGCTTACCCTATTGTTTTGACTAATTAATGTAAGAGGTGAACGCCATGGATAACCAATTAGATAAGAGAATTAGACGTTCCAAAGACGATTTGAAACAAACATTTATCAATTTACTGCATAAAAAAAGCTGTGACCACATATCCATTTCTGAAATTGTTCGTTCCGCTCAATATAACCGTGGCACTTTTTATGCAAACTTTGAATCAAAAGAAGCATTGTTAGAGGAAATAATTGATGAAGTTCTCGACGAACTCATGAACCAAATTAGAAACCCTTATCAGGAAAAAACAAACGTATATATAAGAGACATTAATCCCACTGATATCACTTTGTTTACCTACATTAAAGAGAATCAAAGCTTATTTACTTTATTACTAAGTGATCATGTCACCATCAACTTCAGATACCGATTAGCCAAAGCCATTGAAGATTTATTTATTCAAGAATATGACTATCGAATTGATGAAGAATATAATGTTTCTTTAACTTGGCTTTATATTTATCGTGCCCACGGCATTGCCGGATTAATCATTAGATGGATAGAGGAAAACTTTCCAACATCAACTAATTTCATGTCTGAACAAGTCATTGAACTCATGCTTGTCTCCACACCTAGTTTCATAAAAAAGGATAGGAAAAAAGGACACCTAAATGCTGATGCCCTTTTTACTTGCAATCCCGCGATTCGCCTTTTGCTCGGGGTTACTCTTCCTTTTTCTGCCCGCAACCCCACGATTTCGCCTTTTGCTCGGGGTTTCTCCGCTTTTTTCCACTCGCAACCCCGCGATTCGCCTTTTGCTCGGGGTTTCTCCTCCTTTTTCGACTCGCAACCCCGCGATTCCGCCTTTGCTCGGGGTTTCTCCTCCTTTTTCGACTCGCAACCCCGCGATTCCGCCTTTGCTCGGGGTTTCTCCTCCTTTTTCGACTCGCAACCCCGCGATTCCCCCTTTGCTCGGGGTTTCTCCTCCTTTTTCGACTCGCAACCCCGCGATTCCGCCTTTGCTCGGGGTTTCTCCTCCTTTTTCGACTCGCAACCCCGCGATTCCCCCTTTGCTCGGGGTTTCTCCTCCTTTTTCGACTCGCAACCCCGCGATTCCGCCTTTGCTCGGGGTTTCTCCTCCTTTTTCGACTCGCAACCCCGCGATTCCGCCTTTGCTCGGGGTTTCTCCTCCTTTTTCGACTCGCAACCCCGCGATTCCGCCTTTGCTCGGGGTTTCTCCTCCTTTTTCGACTCGCAACCCCGCGATTCCGCGTTTGCTCGGGGTTTCTCCTCCTTTTTCGACTCGCAACCCCGCGATTCACCGTTTGCTCGGGTTACTCCGCTTTTTTCCGCCCGCAACCCCGCGATTCGCCTTTTGCTCGGGGTTTCTCTTCCTTTTTCTGCCCGCAACCCCACGATTCGCCTTTTGCTCGGGGTTTCTCTCGCTTTTTCCACTCGCAACCCCGCGATTCGCCTTTTGCTCGGGGTTTCTCCTCCTTTTTCGACTCGCAACCCCGCGATTCGCCTTTGGCTCGGGGTTTCTCTCGCTTTTTCCACTCGCAACCCCGCGATTCGCCTTTTGCTCGGGGTTTCTCCTCCTTTTTCGACTCGCAACCCCGCGATTCCGCGTTTGCACGGGGTTTCTCTTCCTTTTTCTGCCCGCAACCCCGCGATTCGCCGTTTGTTTCACATCCAACTCTACGCATAGAACAGAACCGACTAACTATCCAAACCGTTACGTTTATAGGCAAATACAAAGATCACCGCTGACAGCAATAACCACCCAAAAAGAACCGTGCTGTCGAACAAATTCCATTGGTAGTGACCCTCTGCAAATAGACTGCTTGCGAAATTGGTTAAGACGCCTGTGTACGTGTAGTCGACGAGATAAGCTAAATCTTCCTTCAAAAACTTCAATACCGGTACGGAAGTGAAAAGGAGTGTAACGGGCATGCCCATGACGGCAGCCTGTGATTGGTTTTTCGATAAAATCCCAACGACATAACCAATTAATAAACTGATTAAGCTTGCAACCGTAGTCATGACGAGATAACTTCCGAATGGCACTTCATTAAATGCGACACCACTTGCCGGGATCATAAGTATATTTGTAACAGTCAGGATAATAAGTGGCGGAATCAGCGTTCCAATCATGTATTCAACACCGTTCACCGATGATGTCATCAAGACACGTAACGTATTCTTTTCTTTTTCTTCTGCTAACGGACTACTGCTCATCGAAATCCCGGAAATAGCAATGTTAAAAACCATACCAAAGCTTAACACAAAGGCCCCCGTTGAAAAAAACATCCCCGCTTCATTAACATCAACCTCTGGCATGAGCTGCCTCATACCGAAAGCAAAAGCAAGAGCTAACACAGGGCCGATAATAACACTCGTATTATTTAATATCGTTTGGAATTTCATACCAATGATCGCATTGATTTTTCTCATTGAACTATTCATAGTAACTCCCTCCCTGTTACTTCTAGAAAGACCTTCTCTAACGTTGGTTCACATGAGTGAATCGTGATAAGTTCATCCTTGGCCATCCACTGATGAATCTTTTCTGTCGTCTCATCTGAGTGTGGTAATACATGTGCTTGACCATCCGCAAGTTGGATTTCATACTTTTTTTTCGTATTATATTTGAGACAAACTTCCTTTGGAGCTCCTTGCTCAACGATAAGTCCATCATTCAAAAGTGCGACATGGTCACAAAGTTTGGTGGCCTCATCCATATTATGTGTCGTTAAAAAGATCGCCGTTCCATTCTCCTTTAATTCAAATAGAAGCTCATGAACAGCCTCAGCTGTACTTGGATCTAATCCACTCGTAGGTTCATCTAGGAAAAGTACTTTCGGTTGATGTAACAAGGCACGTGCTAATACTAAACGTTGACCCATTCCTTTTGATAATTGATTCGCGAGCTTACTTTTATGCTCTGCTAAACCGACTCTTTCTAAAAGTTCATCAATGCGTTCCTTTTTGACATTGAGTATTTTTGCGAAAATCTTCAAATTGTTATATACGGTCATTTTTTCATACAGCCCACTATTATCTGTCACAATTCCGACCTGTTCATAGATACTTTCATTGATTTGTTCCACAGCTTGCCCTAGTACAAACGCTTTTCCTGAGCTTTGTGCTAATTGCCCCGTCAATATTTTGATTGTAGTCGTTTTCCCTGAGCCAGACGGGCCTAGAAACCCGAATATTTCACCCGCATGAACCGAAAAAGAAAGGTTCTTTAATGCGATTTGTTCTTTAAACTTTTTTGAAAGATGCTCAACTTCTATCACGCTCTGCTTTTTCATCTGTACATCACTCCTCCAGCCATCATGATGATGGTTCATCGGACTGTCTAAGCGTTACTTCTCTTTGCTTACCTTAGAATGTCCATCTGCTTTAAGTTTAGTGAAGTGTGAGGGAAAAGTCGTAAATATCCGTTGAATCGTACTGTAATAAGCTCAATGGTAATAAATAAAGGCTGAAATGCATGCATCTCAACCTGAATCGTACGCTAAAATGTAATTAAACTTTTCATTTCCTCTAACCGATTACGGGAAAGGGGCAATTTGGCATGAGGATTCCCTTTCAAGATGAGTGTGTAGCTATTTTTGGAATAACTAATTAACTCAGAAACGCGTTGTAAGTTCACTAAATAGGAACGGTGACACCTGAAAAAGCCAAAGGTAATTAATTTTTCCTCTAATTGATTCATCGTTAAATCGGTAGGGAAATATTCATCACCAATACGAATATTACTAACACTATTTATGCTTTCAATAAAATCAATCTCATCGGGACTAAAAAAGATCGTTTTTTCAGCCAATTTACATGTCACTTTAAAAACATTTTTCGGTTGAATCGTTCCATGTTCGACCTTTTCCTGGGAAATAATATCCGATTCTTCGACAAGATCTGTTTTTTCTAAACCCGTTGAATGGTTATAACGATAAATTTCGCTACTCAATAACAATAAATCCTCGACGTAGTTCGACGTAATCAACGTCGCTATTTGATTAGCACGTAGATGCTCTATGGCTTTTAAGTACAACTCAATGCCTTCGTCTGTTAAATTGTTAAGAGGGTCTTCTAATAAAATAAGCTGCGGTGAAAATAAAAAAAGTCTAAATAAACTTACTCTTTTTCGTTGTTCCTTTGTCAGTTTTTTAATTTTTGTTTGCCAAACATCTGATAACGAAAAAGTCGCGATATACTCTTCTAATGGCTTTTCGAAAGCCGCTATTTTTTTATAAAATTTCAAATAGCTGTGAACCGTCATGCTTTCATAGAGGCCATCATCACTTTTTTCACTTAAAATCAATTGAATCTCACGCTCAATTTCTCCACTTGAAGGCATTTCTTTGCCCTCTATTAAATCAAACAAAATTTCGCTTTCTTCGCCAGATATTTTAATACCAATTCGAGAGCTCTCTTTCACATCTAAGCTGACATCCTTAATAGTCGTACGATTCCCTTCTTGTTTTAAGACATTCACCAATTTAATTAATGTCATCTTCTACACACTTTCCTCATTATTTAAAAACTTTTTATAATAATTACACTAAAATTTCTGCCCGTTTAGTATGATTCAAAAATAACATTTCTACGAGTTATCTTCGTAAACGAATTTGTTCTCATTTACTAATAATTCGTATCTAAGATAATTTGGTTGCATCTTTTGGGGAATTTATTTAAAGCATATCCTTCCGTTTCTTATTATGAAACAAATTCACATATCAAGGTGCCTCGATGTACTACGATATATTCAGCTGTTGACTTATTCATCACTTGTGAAACTTTCTTCGTATGGGTTATTTCGATCCAATCATTTTGTATATCTACT
The DNA here is from genome assembly GCA_001038565.1 of Alkalihalobacillus pseudalcaliphilus. Taxonomy (GTDB): domain Bacteria; phylum Bacillota; class Bacilli; order Bacillales; family Bacillaceae_D; genus Alkalihalobacillus; species Alkalihalobacillus pseudalcaliphilus. The sequence continues at coordinate 117,767 of LFJO01000001.1, read as the reverse complement.
AATAACTTTATTTCCACATTCTGTTCTCCATATTTCAAACCACTATAAGATATTTTCGACATCATTATCACCCTTTACTTATAGATTAGTTATCTATTTCTATTATACTTGATATTTTTTAGATTATAAAAATTAGCAAAACAACTTTTACCTTGAAGGATGATCCTTAATCAAGAGTAACCCCTAAAAATTTACACTTGAAAAATAATCACATAACTTGTAAACTGTTCAAAGTATCTTGCTTACCTCAAATGAATATAACCTGTATAACCTCTGAATATGGCATGAGGGTCTCTACCAGGAACCTTAAAATCCTGATTACAGAAAATGAACGGTTCATTTTTTGTAATCAGGATTTTTTTATTTTATGAGAAAGGACGTTGCGTAAAAAATGAATGTTAGAGTTTTTATTCTTGCCCTTTCAACGGTTGCCGTTGGTCTTGTTGAATTAATCATTGGTGGCATCTTGCCAACGATTGCCAATGATTTAAATGTCTCCTTAAGCTCAGCGGGGCAGTTGATTACGATTTTTGCCTTAATTTATGCAATTTCTGGACCGGTCTTACTCGTATTAACGAGCAAAGTCGAACGGAAAAAGTTATATCTTATTTCCTTGTTTATATTTTTTATTAGTAATATCCTAACTTATTATAGTCCGAGCTTCTCTTTTATGATGGCCGCACGTGTATTAAGTGCCATGAGTACAGCACTGATTGTTGTTTTGTCATTAACGATTGCTGCTAAAATTGTGACACCTAATCACCGAGCTAAGGCTCTCGGTCTTATTTATATGGGGATTAGCTCATCGCTTGTGATGGGTGTACCAGTGGGAATTTTAATTTCCGATCTATTTGGCTGGCGTGTTATTTTTCTTGGCATCGCCCTATTATCGATCGGTTCCTTCATCCTCATTTCTATCTTTTTGCAGAGAATACCTGGAGAAAAGACCGTTCCACTTTCAAAGCAATTAAAGGCCGTTGGCAGCATAAAATTAGGGAGTGCCCATCTTGCTACGATGTTTATGCTAGCGGGACATTATACACTTTATGCCTATTTCACTCCATTTTTAGAGGCCGAATTGCATTTAACTGCTAATTGGATTAGTCTCTTTTATTTATTATTTGGGATTGCTGCGGTTAGTGGTGGTGCCTTCGGTGGTATTCTTTCTGATTCTATCGGTTCACAAAAAAGCATCATGGCCGTCATCGTTTCCTTTGCTGTTGTGCTATTCTTGCTACCATTCACTACATTTTCATTGGTTGTTTTCATACCGATGATGATGATATGGGGGGCATTAAGTTGGAGTCTAGCTCCACCACAGCAAAGCTACTTGATTGAAACCGATCCCGTTACATCCGATATTCAACAAAGCTTTAATAACTCCGCCTTACAAATCGGGATTGCATTAGGCTCTGGATTCGGCGGCATCGTCTTAAGTCAAACAGGCACTGTTACCCACACAGCCTGGTACGGGGCTGCACTTGTTCTGATTGCCTTACTATGTGCGATTTTCTCTTTAACAAGGAGATCGAAGGAAAGTGAAAAGGCAGAGGCTGCTTAAATTGTATTACCCGAAAGGAAAGTTTCTAAATAGCATTAACGAGCAACTCATCCTTTGAAGGATAGGCTGCTCGTTTTTTTAGGTGGGAATGTTCGTACTACATCCGTTGCTATACACTTTAAAACCCTACATTTGTGTGAAAATTTCATTACACTAACAGTCTCTTAACTCTATCTCTTTGACTGACATATCATTGATTCCGCATCTCACCAAGAAATAATTATGTACATGTAAATTTTACCGTATTATATTTGATATAAGAATCAATTTCTATGGAGGACGATTAGGATGGAGCAAGTTACTTTTTTTGAGAACAACCTATATTATAAAAAAACAGAGGAAGCTTTTTTTCTACACAAAAAGATAATAAGTGAACGTCTTCCATTTGCTGATGTTCAACACGTTGGAAGTTCAGCGATACCCAACAGCCTTACAAAGGGCGATCTTGATATACAGGTCCGTGTTACACCGGAACAATTTCCAATAGCAGTTCGAGCCCTTGAGACGTTATATGAACGTAACGAAGGCAGCTCAAAAACAAATGATTTTAGGGCATTTAAGGACGATTCAGCCACTCCTCCACTTGGCGTGCAATTAACTGTGATTAATTCTGATGTTGATTTTTTCTGGAAATTCCGTGAAATTTTATTAACTAATGACCAATATCGAAAAGAATATGACCAGATAAAGAAAAAGTATGAGGGCAAGGATATGGATACGTATAGGGAAGCTAAAAGTGAGTTTTTCGGTATGCTAATGGAGACAGCTGAATTTAGAGAATTATCATAATAAAGGTTATTGAGCACAAGGAGTTTAAAAAAGATGGACAGTAAAATTACTTATTCATTCGTTTGTTCACTTCAATCGTAATGAACTCTGGCAAATAATCGGGCGTACATCCTTTTGAGACCATTTCACCTTTGTAAAGACCTGTCTTTTCACCAATCTTCATACAGCGCTCGCGATATTTTTCATCATATACGCCAATCCAGCCTGCAGTAAAATTCATAGCCCACTGAACTTCCGGTTCTTCCTGCGAAATCTTAGCTTCAATGGCTGATAGCAACTCTGCTGTGTTATCAGGAGGAGTTTGTCCTGTCCACCTCAATCGTGCTTGAAAATACCAAAAAGCTCGCCTCTGCAGAGCAGAAGAACTATTTTCCCACAACTCCATCCTTGCAATATTCTTCTTGTCTTTAGTGAGTTGATTAGCCATTAACCAATCCATTAAGTTATTCCGCTCATCCAAGCTGTGAGTCTGCATATCCTGAACAAGCATATTCAGTGTATCTTGTGAAAGAAGTTTTTTGTCCATAATCAAGATTGCCAACAATCTAGGTAAGAACTCACCGCTTGACCAAAGTTCCATCGCTAGTTCATGATCCTTTTTAATCTCCTTGGCGATTTTCCGTAAATCACCTAGCTTCGTTTTACTAGTAATCTGAGCTAAAATCTCTTCCGCTTGGGATGAACATTTTAATTCTGCGCTTTTATTCTTATTCATCTGACACAGCTCCTTATTGAAGTACTGTTTCATATACATATATGGCCTTGACGGGATATTTCAATAAATAAACTTCGTTATAAGTCTTATTGCTTATCATTATACCATAACGTTGTGAATGGATTAATTTGATTGGGGACATTCTCCTTGACTATTTAGGCTCGTTTTCGTTAATAAATTTATCAGACTCATTCACTTTTCGTCTATATATCCGACTTTGATTGAATTTCTCAAACGCTTCTACAGCTAATTATTTTTCTGCTATTTCCTTTGAACCTTCCCCTGCACTTCAAGAATTTCATGCCCATTGAATTAAAGAAAGGCATTCCGTTTATTTTTCCAATCTTTCATATCCATTGTAGATACGTTCCCCCATTTATGGTATAGAATACTATAAGATTAAACTTTTAGAATGGAGGAGAACGACATGTACGAATTTATTAAACAAATTCCTTTTATAAGTAATTGTACGGGCATTAACGAGATTAATAAAGGATTCTCATCAGATAAAAAATATATAATCCATATGAAAGACGATAGCAAAGTTTTACTTCGAATGTTTGACTTAGAGGAGTTGAAAATAAAGCAAAATGAATTCTATATCTTAGAAAAAATGAAAGAAACAAACGTTAATTGTTCGCGCCCAATTGAAATAGGTGAAGTAGAAGGTCATGGTTATATGATTACATCGTACATAGAGGGTAAGGATGCTGAAGATGAAATTCGTAATTACTCAGAACAAGAACAATTTGATCTTGGCTATCAAGCGGGCAAAGAATTAAATAAAATGCATAAAATAAGTGCTCCCAGTCATATTTCATCATGGTATTCGCGGAAAGTCGAAAAGCACCAAAAATATATGGAGGCTTATTTACGCTGTGGGATAAAGATTATTCATGACCATAAGATATTGAACTTTATTGACGATCATATAGAGTTAATGAAACAACGACCCAACGTATTTCAACATGATGATTTCCACCCTGGCAACATGATTGTCAAGGATGGGAAACTTGCAGGTATCATAGACTTTAATAGATATGATTGGGGAGACCCTATACATGAATTTTTGAAAATAGGTATTTTCACTCGAGAGATAAGTATTCCTTTTTCTAAAGGACAAATTAAGGGTTATTTTAATAACCAAGAACCGAGTGAAGATTTCTGGAGACTATATTCACTATATATGGCCATGTGTGTGTTCTCTACTGTCGTATGGACGATAAATACCATTCCCCACAATCTAAATGAAATGTTAGATAAGGTTTATCAATTTTTGGACGACCATAACTATTTCGACACCTTCAAACCTACATGGTATGAATAAACATATTTTAATACCTTGCTTGAAACTCTTTTAAATTCCTTCGCCAGTACTTTCAAGGGTCTTTAAAACCACTAATCAAAACATAGAGAGGCTTCAACTCTCTATGTTTTCATTCATATTAAATATCTGTTATTTTTTCTTCGCTTTTTTCAAATACGCC
>LFJO01000001.1:110591-113163 GCA_001038565.1 Alkalihalobacillus pseudalcaliphilus | reverse complement strand
TACTTTCCCACTTTATTCACCTACTTTTCTAGCCTCTTAAAGAGCATCTATAAAAGAAATATAATACACCTTACTTTATTCCTTCCTGAAGGGATTGCCACTAACCTCAAGAGCCATCTATTTTTACTTATCTATTATTCTCACATGAATCAGAGACATTCACAAGCACCTAAAATCTCTTTTTAGAACCAAACGAATAGACACAATAGCTCACTTTTTGCATTTACCAATCCCTTTTTATGGACTGCCTAAACGCATGAGAACACCAAGCGTTCTCCTTTCGGACGCCTTTCAAACCCTTGATATACAAACAAAAATAAAGAACACCACCTATCTAACAGTAAAGGTTGTGTTCTTACTATCCATTCATCGCTCATATCAATCATAGTGAAAATAACGGCGATTACGTCTGGTAGACCATGCGTAACTCGACAAGGTGATTAAGCCCTTTACGAATCGTTGAGGGTGCTAAATCTGTAACTTGTTATACTTTCTGCACTGTGGCAACCGGAACAAAGCATTATATATAAGTATTTGTATATGCCCCCTCTGTTAGGATAGATGTCGTCTTACTACCCCAATATATATAATTTACGCTTTGTAAAGCTAATGATGACCTGGCTATCTTTAAAAAGTTGATAACCTACTATTCCATGTATTTTTAAATCCTTATTTTGGTTTAAATGTGAAACATCCGCAAAAACGGTATCCATATCTGTGAAGCTACCTAATCCCTTAATATCAAAATTCATCATCTTACCAAACTTGTAGTTTGACTCTGCTATCCCTTCATTGGCACCCAAAATATTTTTTTCCCCTTCAAACTTCATATTTCTCCCTAGTATATTTAGCAATTTATGATCAAACAAATTAGTGTTTGCACCGGTATCTAATGCTATTCGATATGAATATCCGCCTATTCCACATGTAATAATTGGTAAGTGTCCGTTCATTTCAAATTGATAGTAACTAAAGTTTTTTGCCTCAAGATATTTCTCTAATTCATTGTCGTCCCAAAAACCAAATTTTTGGTTTTGATAATCTAGGTATACATTATTCTTATTAAAGAAGTCATACCCTATTAAACCGTATACTTTTCGTTCATCCTCTATTTCTAATTGAGACAGATTCATAACAAGCGTTTCAATATCATATTTTTCAATTGTTCCACATTTTAATGATTGTAGTCTTATCTTTCCAACATCGGAGATAGGACCAGTTGCCCCCTTTAAAGTATGATCATGAGATTGTTCATAAGTATCCAGATATTTATTGTTTAATACAATACTAGGTGAACCTGAGTCTAAAATAAATGTACGACTTTCGTCGTTAATAGTGCAATTTAGAAAAATCAAGTTATCAATTAACTTGAATTCATGTAAAGAAAGACAACTCAAATTAACTCCCCCTATATATAAATTTGTATGTAAGTTACATAATACTTAAACATTTATTTATAAGGAAGGAGTGATGTTAAATAGACAAGAATTAGTGCAAAGAGGACAGAAAACCTTTAAACGTTCTCCGAAATAAATGGGCTTTCTTCTGGGATAGGGGAATAAAATTACCGTCTTTCATTAAAATATCTCTACTCTGTATACTTTCTACCCAAAGCAAATTTACAACATAACTCACATACGGAATTTCAAAGTAATTGAGATTTCCAACCTTCTCTTTAGCTTCTTTTATTGATTTTAAACTCGTTTCATAGTAATTACGAGACGTTCTTACATAAACCTTACGATTTAAGTATTCAAAGTAAACTATGTCTCTTGCCCTTTCATCTTTTAATCCCTTCTTTATTGGGATAGAAATTATTTCTCCATTTATTTCTAATTGCTGGGCCCATTTTTCCACTGTACTTTTCTTTAACGGATGCTTCAAATTTGTTAGCACTATCCTGCTACCTTTTTCTATACTTTGTGGGTACTTGAGTATAATTTCTTGTAATCTGGGTAATTCCACACTAAATATTTCATCACTTATTGCTATAATATCAAAGCTTAATATATCATTTATAAGAAGATTACTATCCACAAAGAGACTAATATAAATATTGTCGAATTGACTTTTTAAAATTGATTCAATATTATATCCCGCATTAGTTATTAAAGACTTTTCAGTACCTAATAATGCTATCTTAACCTCCATTAATCACCACTCCAAATCGGTTTATACATCCATAATTCCAATTCTAGCGTATTTTTTGGTATGATTTTTGCACGAATGTATCCTCAATCTAATAAGATTAATAACTTTAATGAATACTTCTTTGTAAAAGTAAGTCCAATATTTCCTTTAACTGAATGAACGGCAGTATGAAAGTCTATTATTAATAACTTCCTTTAGCCAATCTACTAATAACCCCATTGAAAAAGCTCTTCACTGTTATATGTTGAATTTCCGTATCCAGGTAAAATATAAACTCTTGGATATCTAAATCCTTTTTCTCCTTCTACGGAAGATGTTGATACTCCAATACTCGATGCCCATTCATAAGCGGCTTCAACTCTCTATGTTTTCATTCATATTAAATATCTGTTATTTTTTCTTCGCTTTTTTCAAATACGCC
>LFJO01000001.1:51628-110516 GCA_001038565.1 Alkalihalobacillus pseudalcaliphilus | reverse complement strand
TACTTTCCCACTTTATTCACCTACTTTTCTAGCCTCTTAAAGAGCATCTATAAAAGAAATATAATACACCTCACTTTATTAAGTAAAGATGATTATGTACGGCTGACATCGGGTCACCTTTTAATCATTACACAAATACAATTTCCTAATCCAAATACATGAATGTTATGGGAATGGCTCATTAGTACTTTTAGTAAAAAAGGAGGGATGTACCTCCCCCTATTGAAAGCTTACCACACCACTAATATAAATTTATCTGATGGGGAGGAACATCACGATTACATTATAATAAAAACCACCCGTTTCCACAGGTGGTTTACTCTTCCATTGAGGACGTATTTTACCGTCCTATGGAATTTTTTATTTCTTCTTGCCTATAACTTGGAAGCATGAACAATAATCTGGTGGAAATGGCTGATGAATGTAAGGAGAAAATGGGACAGTTTCAAAGAACGAGGTAAAAGTGGGTTGAGGAAGGTGAGCAGCTATTAGAGCGGCGAGAGAGGTTAGGATTATCAAGATCATTCATAGCTCAAGAAACGGGAGTAAGCCTAGGGAGATTAACCAAGTTAGAACATGACGAGTCAGTCAAAGAAGCGAGGTTATTAAGCAAGGTATGTACACGGACAATTTTCTTCAATCTTACTCGTTCGGTAACTGAAATCCAACCTTTATATTCGGTCGATTGAGGTATGCAATTTTTTTGCGGAAATATTTGAAAAAAAATTGACCGAGAGACAGGTTGGATTGCCGATTATTTTAATCAAGCAGAGGCTAGTTAAATGGCAGACAAGCAGGCAAGGAACAGATCGAAACAGCTAGGAAACATCCAAACCTTCTACCTAAGAAAACCAATAAGCATAGTTAAATAGGTAGACTCCATGTTCATTTCAACTATAGTAACATCTGTATTAACCTGCAATTGAATTAAGCTGATTTACTAACTGCCTGCCATTCTTTTTTCCAGGTAAGCTGTACTAATAATAGCAGTCCTAGTGCTAAGAGGGCAATACAAGCCAATACGATAAAACCACCTGAATAGGTACCCGTCCAATCACGTAAAATACCGAGGATATTAGGAAGGAAAAATCCCCCAATACCTCCTGCTGCCCCTACGATCCCTGTAACCATACCAATTTCTTTTTGAAAGCGTTGTGGAACCAATTGAAAAACCGCACCATTTCCCATTCCTAGAAAGCCCATACCGAGGAATAATGCAATTGTGACAAGGATAAGCGGTGGTAAGAGACTCACTACAAACATACTAATGGCTACACCAATAAAAAGCATTCTCAGTAAAGTGGTCCCACCGATTTTATCAGAAATATACCCACCAACAGGTCGTAAGAAACTACCAGCTGCCACTACGATTGTGACAAATTCCCCTGCCCGAACTCCTGATAGACCATATTGCGTCACAAAGAAATAACTAAGGAAGCTTGAAAGCCCGACAAACCCACCAAATGTCACACTATATAACAAACAAAAATACCATGTATCACGTTCCTTAAATACTAGGAAATAGTTTTTGAGTGGCTGTGGTTCTGGCTGATTTGGCGGTTCTTTTGCCATTAAAATAAAGGAGATTAGAACAAGACCTAACGGGATGATGGCCAGGCCCATGACACCACTCCAGCCATATATTTCGGCAAGTCTCGGACCAAATAAGGTGGCAAGCAAAGTCCCACTATTTCCTGCTCCAGCAATACCCATCGCAATTCCTTGCATTTTAGGTGGATACCAACGACTTGCTAATGGTAATGAGGCCGAAAAGCTAGCACCTGCGACACCTAATAAAATACCGATTGCTACTAGCTCACTTAGCGTTTGAGTAAATAACCACCCCCATACTAGTGGAACCATAGTCACAAGCATACCGCCAATGGCTGTTCTTTTTGGACCAAACCGATCGGTCAATATACCAACAATGATTCGAAAAACCGATCCACCTAAAATCGGAATCGCCACAATTAATCCTAATTGTGAGGCTGTCAAGCCAAAATCCGTTGTAATATAAGCTCCTAAGGCACCTAGAAGCACCCATATCATAAAACTAATGTCAAAATACAAAAACGCTGAAAGTAAAGATGGGGCATGGCCACTTTTTCTGAGATCTGATAATTTCATCTCTTATCCACTCCTTATCTCTGTTTAGATGGGTGACAATTTGATAGCACTTACTTTAAATCCAGGCATATGACAAATCGGGTCTAGTTGATTTGATATAAGTCGGTTGACATTTTGTTCTTCATCCCAATGAAACGGGATAAAAACCGTATCCTCTCGAATCGACTCAGAAACTTTACTTCTAACAATGACCGACCCCCTTCTTGATTCAACTTTGACAAGCCGTTGATCTTGAATACGATATTTTTTGGCGGTCGCTGGGTGGAGTTCCAAATAGGATTCAAAATTTCTGGCGATTAAGGATGAACTTTTACGTGTTTGAACCCCGGTCAAATAGTGGGAAATCACTCGACCTGTCGTCAAATAAAGTGGATACTCCTCACATATTACTTCCTTGGCTACAACCGCTACATTCGGAACCGCGAGCATCTGTGCCCGACCATCTTCATGGGCAAAACTCTCTTCAAATAAGCGTCCTGTTCCAGAATGACTTTTATCAGGGCATGGCCAGATAATCCCATTCTTTTCCCTTATACGTTCGTAGGTAATTCCATAATAGTCAGCGACACCTCCTTGACTCGCCAGCCTTAATTCTTGAAAGATTTCTTCGGCACTGCTATAGGAAAAATACTTTCCGGCTCCAAGCTCCCTTGCGATTAAACAGAGAATTTCCCAATCATGCTTTGCCTCTCCCACCACCTTCATCGATGCCTCTCTTAAAGTGACCCTACCTTCTAAATTAGTCATGGTTCCTTCATTCTCTAAGTAGGAAGTTGAAGGTAATACCAAATCTGCTAATAGGGCCGTCTCAGATAGAAACAAATCTACGGCAACAAAAAAAGAAAGCTTTGATAATGCCCGTTTGACGAAATGGGCATGTGGATTTGATACGACCGGATTCGAACAGAGCAAAAACATAGCTTTGATTTCTCCTTCATCAATCTTTTCAATCATTTCAAAGGCAGACACTCCTTTTCGTGGAAGTTCTTCTTCACGAATTCCCCATACTTGTGCTATATGTTTACGATGTTCGTTATTTTCGATAGAGCGGTAGCCTGGAAGCTGGTCAGCCTTTTGACCATGCTCTCTCGCCCCCTGCCCATTGCTTTGTCCTGTAATCGCCCCATAACCACATGCATGCTTACCCACTTTGCCTGTTGCAATTAAAATATTTAATAAATTTCGAACTGCAACAGAACCGTCTGTTTGTTGTTCAACACCACGAGCACTAAAAATCATGCCTGTTTTTGGCTTGGCAAAAGCAAGAGCCGCCAAACGAATATCGTCTACGGATACACCTGTAATTTCTGATATTTCAGTTAATTTATATGACATAACAAGTCTTTCCACTTCAGCATAACCATTTGCACGATTCGTAATAAATTCTTGATCAATCAAGTTTTCTTGAATGATGACATGTAAAATCCCATTGTATAGTGCTGCATCCGTGCCTGGCTTCAGCTTTAGATGTAAAGTGGCAAGTTTTGTTGTCGCCGTCTCCCTCGGGTCAATTGCGATCACAAAGGCACCATTTGCTTTTGCTTGCTCAAAATAAGGCATAATCGTCGGCTGGCATTCAGCAACATTGGTTCCAGCCAACATAATCACTTCAGCTTCAGGAATCTCAGACAGTGTATTCGTTAAGCCTCTGTCCATCCCAAAGGTTAGTGTTGCTGCCGAGGCAGCTGCAGACATACAGAGCCTTCCGTTGTAATCTATAAATTTTGTTTTCAAAGCGACTCGAGCAAATTTCCCCATAAGATAGGCTTCCTCATTTGTTATTGAAGCACTCCCATACACCGATATCGCATGTGGGCCATTATTGTTCTGAATATCTTTTACTCGTTCCTTTATTAATTTTAATGCCTCGGTCCATGTAATTGGTTTGAATGCCCCGTTGATTTTTAAAAGTGGTTGTGTAATTCTGTCTTGATGCAAGGCATGTTGGTGGGCGTTCATTCCCTTTATACATAATCTCCCTTTTGAAGTTGGGTTTGCCTGGCCAATCGTTTTGTAACGTTTGCGATTTCCATTTCTTGCTTCGAGCAATTGCATTTTACATTGAACACTACAAAATGGACATTGCGTATCATAAGACATTTCGATATCATTTGATTGCTGCTTTTCTCTAAAATAGGCGAGCATTGATTCCATTTACGTGTACGCTCCCTTCTTTTGCAGTTTTGCTAGGATATCTTCATTTAGTAAATGAAAGGATGATAACAGTTCATTTCGGTTGTCATCTTCAAGCACGTACTCTCTAATATGAATCATTCCTAATCTTTCACACCAATTAAATAGTGTTTCCCCGTAACGAGCTGACATCCGATAATAGTGAACCAGAGCAAGCACCAACTCTAGAACATTGGCTGATGTCGGCATGTGATAGAATAATAAAAAGTCGCCACGATTACCTTGAATCGAGATTTCCCAGCCAAGTGTTGTTTGTTCAATTCTCAGGTCACAATCACCTTGTAAAAATCGGTCTTCTATCGGAAATATACCGATTCGAACAGAATTTGGCACCAATACATCCGCACAATTTCGGTCTAACTCCACGGCTAATTGTAATGATTTTTCCGTATCCCCTCCTAATTGTTGGGAATATAATAGAGCATATACGCGTTTGTATCGTCCAGAGTCTTCCGAAAGGGGGAAATCAGCTTGAAACCTTTTGGATAATTCCTCTGAAATCTCTGGTAAAACTAGGCGTCGATCATTTTGAATGCTCACATATGGAATATGATACTGATTCAGCCATTCAGCTAATTTCGAGAGTTGATTAGCCGTAACAACTCCACCATAATAGTTAGGGGTGACTATATATGTGCCGTTCTGCTTTTTAGCCACCGTTAATTCACTAGAAACTTCCTCGACCTTCGCTTTATTAAACAATGCTAAATAGTACGTAATGACCTCCTTACAATGAGGGCACCCTTCTTTTTTCAACCAATGCTTAGCTTGCCGGACTTGTTGCCATGTCTTTAGCTTTTGTTTCATTATTCCTGCTACGATTTCCTCTTCCGTTAAAACTGTGCAGCCACACAATGGTTGATTCACACGATTGACGAAATCTTCATTTATTTGGTCTGTTTGAAGGATTTTTTGGACAACTACTGAACAACTCCCACAAGAACTAGAAGCTTTTGTTTTAGTTTTTATTTGTTCTAACGTTTTGGCCCCATGTATAAGCTTAGCCTCGATAATCGCTCCTTTTGATACAGCATTACATTGACACACCAAATCGGTATTTTTCATACGATTCATCACATCATCACCAGATTCCCACCTACTCAATAAATCCTGTTTGCTTGAATCTGATAACGTTTCCTTATTTACAATCTTGTCTAGTAATGGAGCACTATGATTTGTATCCCCATACAAGATGGCTCCAACGAGCTGATTTCCATTAAAAATCAAACGTTTATACGTATTGGTTATTTCATTTGTTAATGTTAATGAAGTGAGTGGATCGCTAGCTTCAATCATTCCCGCTGAAAAAACATCAATACCAGAGATTTTTAGTTTAGTTGAAATCGTCGTTCCACGATAAAGATATTGCTTATTCCCTGTAAGAACTTTCGCCAAAACCTTCGCCTGTTCATTAAGTGGTTGAACGAGACCATACACGATTCCACGATGTTCTGCACACTCTCCAAGAGCATATATAGCTTGTGCACTTGTTAATAAGTGATCGTCTACAATAATGGCTCTGTTTGTTTTAAGACCACTTTCTTTGGCTATGTCCACATTAGGGCGGACGCCTGCACACATAACGACGATATCCGTTTCAATCGTTGAACCATCGGTAAATCTAAGGCCCCTCACCCGATCTTCCCCTAATATTTCACTAGTTGCCTTTTGTAGCATAAATCGCATGCCTTGTTTTTGTAAATCATTCATTAGCATTGTGGAAGCAACCTCGTCAAGTTGTCGATCCATAATCCGCTCACCCAAATGGATGACCGTAACTTCAACACCTAAGTGCATTAATCCCTTTGCTGCTTCTAGTCCTAATAAACCTCCACCGATAACGACCGCCTTTTTTAACTGTTTAGAAAGCGACATTAATTGATAACAGTCAGCCATGGTCCTGAATGTGAGCACATTATCTAGGTTAGACCCTAGTATTGGAAGCTGGATGGCACTCGAACCTGTTGCCAATACTAACTGGTCATAATCAAGAGAAAAGCCTTTATCCGTCACTACTCGTTGTTGTTCTACATCAAGCTTTGTTACACGTTCTCCTAAGCGAACTTTGATATGATTATTTTCATACCATTGCTTTGGATGAAGTTCGATGTCTTGAAGCTTCTTAGTCCCCTGTAAGACAGAAGAGAGAAGAATTCGATTATAGCTCGGCACAGATTCATGACCAATGATCGTAATCTCATATAAGTCAGGTGATTGTTCGATGACCTCTTGTACGACCCTTGAACCAGCCATCCCATTACCAATAATAACGAGTTTTTCTTTTTGTTTAGCCACTCCACACCTCCTTCTAACGAGAAGCCCTTAACATTCTTTATTAAGCAAAATGTATATATCCTTTTCTTCTAGTTCAACCTCAAATACTCGTACACATCCTTCGTCTGCCCCTTCGGCCTCACCTGTTGCGGTACTGATTTTCCAATCATGTAACGGACAAAAAACATGCTCGCCACTGACGATTCCATCCGCAAGTGGTCCACCTTTATGTGGACATCGATTTTCAATCGCATGGACGCGGCCATCCTCTAGTAGAAACAGAGCTAAATCGTGACCATTGACGATCACCTGCTTACCTAGTCCATGTACAAGCACGTCTTTATTCGCTACTAACACACGTGTTTTTTCAAGCTGTTTCATTACTTTTGCCCCCTCATCCATTTGAACTCACAAATTTTTTCTCAAATAGCTGTTCTTTTTCCTCCACATTTTGGACGATACGTGCCCATGGATCCTGATGTGTCGACAAGGCCAGATCCATTCTCTTCACAAGCGCAGCTCTTTCCTCTTGATCTCCCATGATTACTTCTTTTATCGCCTCTAACCCGGTTCGCTCCACCCAATGTGATGTCCGTTCTAAATATCTTGCTTGTTCACGGTAGTATTGTAAAAAGGCACTAATTGTTTCGATCACCTCATCTGAAGTTGTGACCTTACACAATAGATCACCTTTCCTTAAATCGACGCCGCCATTACCAGCAACATATACTTCCCATGCCCCTTCTACCCCAACAATACCCACATCTTTAATGCCCGATTCAGCACAATTTCTTGGACAAGCAGAGACAGCCATCTTCACTTTATGGGGTGTATTTAACCCTTCAAATTTTTTCTCAATCTCAATCCCAAGACCAATTGAATCTTGAGTACCGAAGCGACAAAAATTTTCACCTACACATGTTTTAACCGTTCGAAGTGTTTTTCCATATGCGTAACCTGAGCGCATGTCAAGATCTCGCCATACATTCGGTAAATCGTCTTTATTAATTCCGAGCAAATCGATACGCTGTCCTCCTGTCACTTTAAGAAGTGGGACTTGATAACGATCTGCGACATCGGCAATTTTACGAAGCTGTTCTGCATTCGTGACCCCACCATACATTCGAGGGACAACAGAAAATGTTCCATCATTTTGAATGTTGGCATGTAATCTTTCGTTTACAAAACGGGAATTTCGATCATCCTCATAATTTAACGGATCGATTAATCCTAAATAATAGTTAAGGGCTGGACGACATTTTGAACAGCCTTCCGAGCTTTTCCAGCTTAGAACATTCATTACTTCATGAATAAAAGTTAACCCTAGCTCACGAATTTGTGCGACGACCTCTTCATGAGAATACTCTGTACATGTACACATTGGTTCTTTGACGTTTTGAGCCGCCTCACCCGTTGTTAACTTTAAAAGCTCTTGTACTTGCGGTTTACAACCACCACACGAACGAGACGCATTTGTACATTGGGTAATTTCCTGAACCGACTTTAGTCCTAATTCTTGGATCGCATCCACAATTTCACCTTTACTAACACCATTACATCCACAGATTGTCTCTGAATCTAGCATACTTGCTACCGCAGAAGTCTTATTAGCCCCGGTTTGCTCTGATGGTAAAATCGCAACTTTATTTAATTGTGAGACATCCTCTTTAGAACGAAGCATCGACAAAATCCGCGGCGAATCTGATGTATCTCCAAATAAAACACAGCCGATAATTCGTTTATCTTCTATAACGACTTTTTTATACACTCTGTCAAATTCATCATGGACTCGAATCGATTTCGTTTTCGCTGTATCGACAAAATCTCCTGCCGAAAATACATCAACTCCAGATACCTTAAGCTGTGTATACACAATTGAACCTTCATACCCTGGTACTTGATTTGCACTTTGAGCCGAATTTGCACAAATATGGGCGGCAAGCACCTTGCCTTGTTCGTATAAAGGAGCAACAAGCCCATACACGATACCTCGATGCTCCGCACACTCACCAACTGCATAAATATGAGGATCACTCGATTTCATTTGGTCATTGACTAATATCGCACGACCAATATCTAAACCGCTCTCTTTAGCCAACTGAATATTTGGCTTAATGCCGACTGCCATAACCACTAGATCCGCCTCAAGCTTCGTCCCATCCTTAAACAACAAACCATTAACACGTTGAGTACCTGTTAATCTTTCCGTGTGTTTATTTAAATGAAATGTCATTCCTTGAGCTTCTAACTCAATTTGAAGCATCTTGGCTGCTGCTGCGTCTAATTGACGCTCCATCAAATAATCTTGGATATGAATCACATGAACTTCCATACCTAAATGGAGTAAGCCACGTGCTGCCTCTAATCCAAGTAACCCGCCACCTATAACAGCCGCTTTTTTGTATGTTTTGGAAGACTCCACCATTGTTTCGCAATCTTTAATATTTCTAAATGCAATCACACCTTCTTTATTTGCACCAGGTAGAGGCAACATAAAAGGATTAGAACCCGTTGCAAAAATTAAATGATCGTATGCCTTATTCAATCCTGATGCACTTGTCACGATTTGTTGATTCGTATCGACGGAAACGACCGGATCTCCTGTAAAAAGTTGAATGTGATTTTCTTCATACCAATGATAATCATTCAGAACGATATCATTTACATTTGCATCACCTTGTAAAACAGAGGAAAGCAGGATTCGATTATAGTTAGGGTGTGGTTCCTCACCAAATACAGTTATCTCAAATCGATTCGGATCTATTTTTAAAATTTCCTCTATCGTTCGGATTCCTGCCATTCCATTTCCAATTAAAATGAGCTTCTCCTTCAATCTTACCCTCTCCTTTTTTGTTCAATTGCTATCTTCTTGATTGCCGATTTTGTTTTTACATCAGGATCATCGATTTCTTATCTCGTTCATTCATGTTATACAACTCTAAACCCCATTTATCCGAAAAATTCTGAATATTTGACGTGCTAATGTTTGAAGCAACTAATGTAATGTGCCGATCATGGAATGGCTGCCGTGAAATCTGCTCAAAACATCGGTCCATTGTTGCTAATTCAACTTCACTTTCACAAACAAGTAGATGAACGTGCCCATCTTCAAGAAGTCGAACTAGTGACATCTTTTGTAGAGGTGTTAACGAAAGACTAGGCTGTCTATCAAATGCATACCTATCATCTTGGATAAAAGGAAATGCATAGATATCTGCTCCATTCTGACGTAAATCTAATTGAAAAGCGGTTTCCCTTTTCGTTGGAGTGAGTACACCTATACCTGAGTATCGTTGATTTTCAAACCATGAAAACTGTTCCCTCTCCTTGACTATCTCACCGATTACAATGATCGCTGGATTTGTTACCTTTTCCTCCAAAATAAGATGCCCAATCGTCGCCAATGTACCTTCAACCGTTTTTTGTCGACTATAGGTTCCCCATTGTATGACAAGCACTGGTGTTTGTTTATGTTTCCCATATTGAATAAGCTTTGAGACGATCGTCTCGAGCTCACTTATTCCCATATAAAAAAGTAGTGTATCAACAGAATGTGCCAATGCTCCCCAATTTATCGTTAAGTGATCTTGTTTATCTTTTCGATGTCCTGTCACCACGGCAAAGGAAGCTGAGAAGTCTCGATGTGTAACAGGAACACCGGCATACATCGATGCGGCAATTCCTGCCGTGACGCCTGGTACAATTTCAAAGACAATACCATTATTTTTTAAAAAAGCGGCTTCTTCCCCTACCCTTCCAAAAACAGCAGGGTCTCCACCTTTTAAACGGACGACGTTTTTCCCTTTTTTTGCATGTATAAGCATTTCGGTTTGAATATCCTCTTGCCGTAATGTATGTTTACAAGGCTGCTTACCACAGTAGATCACTTTAGCGTCTTGATTTGCCTCCATTAATATATACGGGTTCACTAGCCGATCAAAGATCACCACATCTGCTTGCTGTAAGGCTCGTAGCCCTTTTAGCGTTAGTAATTCCACATCTCCTGGGCCTGCCCCGACCAAGGTTACTTTTCCTAGTTTCCCCATTGCTTCTCTCCTTTTTTGTTTATCCCTTTTCTTTGAGTACAGAATAACAGAAAATTATGAAAACGCGAGTCCAATGTCAAATTACTTTACACATTAATTTCCAAAAAGCCGTTTTTATGCCGCTGTAAAAAACGTTGAAAATGGCTGTATATTAACGTTTCCTCACAACATTATAGTTTCATTATGGTAACGTTTTAATACAGGTATGTAATAATGCATTAAATCTTATCATCAAGAAAAAGCAGTGGTTTTTTTGCACCACTGCGCTTATTTACGAATCTCTATTTATTGGTTATTCCATGTATTTTCCATATCAACAGTTACATAGATTTATCAATGTTTCACTTAACAATTGCTTTGCTTCACGAACCGTCGCTTCCATTCCTTTTTCCTTGCTTGCCTCATCGTTATAAATGGGTAACCGACTTTAGCGGCATATCTCTTTAAAGATTTTGCGTTAAACAAATTGTGCAACCTAATATTATAAATATCTGCACCACGTCTTGCCTACCTTCACATTTTAATCTTGAGTTGTATAATTCTACAATCAGGGCTTACCTGCCTAATTTGGTCTGCAAAAATTGAGTTATTAATTGTTAAAGTAAAAAAGGAAGTCGAGCATTCTCTACTTCCTTATATAATATACATGT
Source organism: Alkalihalobacillus pseudalcaliphilus (assembly GCA_001038565.1). Classification (GTDB taxonomy): domain Bacteria; phylum Bacillota; class Bacilli; order Bacillales; family Bacillaceae_D; genus Alkalihalobacillus; species Alkalihalobacillus pseudalcaliphilus. The sequence goes on along the minus strand of LFJO01000001.1, from coordinate 99,226 downwards.
ATATATGTGTATAAAGTTGGTACTAGTGGAGCGGGATACTATGTCAAGAAAAAGGACACATCGAATTGGGGGATTTTCTATAACCCTACCGCACTTCGTTTGCTGACCTCGTAGTCAAGATAAGGGGCGTCATCCTTAGCTATTAGATTCGCTTAGGTGGATGGGTCTAGGGTTTGATCATAGTACTTTTTCATATGTCATTGGAGACATGTACTGATTACTTGAATGTATTCTTTTATAATTAAACGCTCACTACATATTCAAAAATGCTATGTTTCGCCTGTTCTCGTGTTTGATATTTCTCATGGAAAATTAATTCACGTTTGATAATGCCTTGACTTCAAACCCACTAATAAAAAAAACTCCTCGTTGATAGATCGATCACTCTACTTATAACATATCTCTTTCTTTCATGCAAAATAAAAAGGGAAAAGGGCTAGGGTGGTATAGTTATTATAGGAAATAAAATAATTTAGAACAATCCCTCTTTCTAAAAAACTATTACTTTATAGGAAGAATTTACTAAGTAATATGATATAATTGTTCTCGAAGGAGGGTTGTATTTTGGGAGATATTAAATTGTTTAGGTTAAATGGGGATACCGTAAATGAGTTAGAAGGAAAGTCTGTTGCAGTTGAAAAATCGTTACAACATTTATTCGAAAGGCATTTAGAAAATTTTTTAGGAGTACGCTTTTTAGCTTCAGAATATAGTACGGGTAAACGCCACCAAGGACGTATTGATACTTTAGGTTTAGATGAAAATCATTCACCCGTAATTATTGAATATAAGCGTTCAGTTAATGAGAACGTAATTAATCAAGGATTATTCTATTTAGATTGGCTTCTTGACCATAAGGCAGAGTTTGAACTGATGACTTTACGTAAGTATGGAGAAACGGTTGCAGATTCTATTGATTGGAGTAGCCCTCGTTTATTATGTATTGCAGGAGGTTTTACTAAATACGACCAACACGCAGTACAACAGATAAACAGAAATATTGAACTTTACCAATATAAACATTATAACGCTGGCTTTGTTTTACTCGACTTAGTTAATGCTACAACTGCACAAACAGTGCATATTAGCGAAGAAGTTGATACCTCATCAACAGCAACTAGCCGAAATACTAGAGTGAAAACTGTATCTGACTATTTAGAACAAGCTAATACAGAATTAGCTGATAGGTTTGAAACGTTAAAAGCTTATATGATGGCTATTGGTGATGACGTACAAATGAAAATTCTTAAACATTATATTGCATTTAAGCGCATTAAGAATTTTGCTTGTGTAGAAATACATCCACAAAATTCTAAGATATTACTTTATTTAAAGGTTAAGCCCGATACAATTACTTTAGAACAAGGCTATACTCGTGATGTAACTAATATAGGGCATTATGGAACGGGAGAATTAGAAGTAGTTATTTTTAATGATGAAGATATGGAGAAGGCTAAACTCTTAATAAATATGGCTTACGATGTAAGTTAACCATAAAGGACTTATTTAATTTTGTGGGGAATAAATTAGAAAAGTCATATTATTCTCCACTTATTATAATCTAAAAAAGATTCTAAGAGGTTAAGGAAAAAATATTAGATAACCAATATCTACAGGTATATGAGTTGTTTCAAAAGTTGTAGGCTTTAATGTGAAAGCTCACTTATATTCACAAAAACGATATGAAACATATTAAAAAAAATTTTAAACTCAATGAGAATCTTAATTTCAACTATTATTTAATAAAATTACTATTAGCTCTATTGAAAAAGAATTCGACTTTACTGAATAAGCATTCTAACTCATTTATCTTATTTCATTTTTACCTTAGAAGAGAACAAACTCATACAATCTTCATTTAATAATTCAAAAGAAAAAGCTCCTAATCATTATTTGCCTTTACTTTGATTCAATCCACCTCGCTGTTTCTAACGGCAAGTTTAAGTTGAGGATTATCCTTTTCTGAATGGCCCTCACGGCGAATTTCAATCAATTTCGAGCTGCTTGATGTTACGTTCTCAAGGTTTTGTAAGTGCTATTCTAAAACCAAGATCATCTAGCTTTAAATTAGGCATGCTTTTCCTTCTAGTCGTAGAACCACAGTTGTTCTCAACTTCAGCCCAACTGCCTCCCCGGAAGACCCTATAGTTCCCATATCGTTTAGAATCATATAGATCCCAGCACCATTCCCAGACGTTCCCAATCATATCATAAAGTCCCCATGGATTAGGAAGCAGTTGTCCTACTTGATGAACAGATCCCTTGGCGTTTTCTTGATACCATGCAATTTGATTAATACTTGCATATCGATATCCACTAGTTCCCGCTTTGCACGCATATTGCCATTCAGCGTCTGAAAGTAAACGAAAGCCATTTGCTTCCTTGTTATATATTGTGTTCTCACTATCATTTGTGAATGTGTAGCATTCCGTCCTGCCAAGCATTCTAGACAATTTGTTACAAAAAACAAGCGAATCCATCCACGAAACTTCTGTAATTGGTAGATTGTTCAAATTCGATTCTAGTTCTTCTTCATACATAACAAAATGATATAACTGCTGGGTTACCGGATACTTCATTACATAGAAAGGCTCAATCGTTTCCGTCCATGTAATAGCTTTTTTATTACCTCCAGGGTTTGATAACGTGTAGTCAGAGCTAAACCATTTATTCGTATTAATATAGTCGCGTAATTCAACAGCTCCCCCCTTTACTGGCTCCATCAAATTCATTAAATCTATTTGAAAACGTTCTTTATCACTTCCGTATTTTTCAATAATCTTATTGCCGTCCCATCTGCATTTATCTTCATATTATTCTATCCTCGAAATGTATTATCCTGTTTTACAAGCTTGAAATTTGTTCTCAAAAACTTGCGTTACTTGTGATACGGTTCTCCGTGGTGTATCTAAGTGAGGTTTTTTCTTAGGCTTCATTAGAAATATGAGAAACTTTAGTCAGAATCATCTCATATGAAGACCCTTCAGCTCCAGATTCACCGAATGCTTTGTTTTCTAAGAAAAGGACATAGGATTTTTTTCCATTCCTAGAACTTCTATAAGCAATTCCATCTAAAGTTTTTCCATCAATAGTTTTAAAAATATGCCTAAAGTATTCCGTAACAATTTGTGTTGGCACATAATCTATATGCTCTTTACCATCTTTACTAATAGGTTTGGAAAAATCCTCAAGGAATTTATAGAAAAAGATTATTACCTGCCTTTTTTCTCTTTCTTCTTCATTAAATATACTTGGAATTTTAGGAAGCTCTGTTAAATCCAGGACAGTTAACTCTTTAGTATTTCCAAACTCACCTACACTAGCGACAACATTTTTACCTTGCTTATAATCAACCTCTAATATTGCAGTATCCATATCGCAAGCACCATAAAACATAGGGATACCTGCTGGACTCATTCTATTAGAATTAAGTGCATATTCTCTAGGAGGCGTTCCTAGTTCTTTAGAAGAAGTAAAATATTCTCCCTTATTTGAAACACGTACTCGATAAAACTTTTGTGGAGGTAACACTTTTATTAATCCCATCTCTTCTACCATAGAACCTATAAAATCAATAATTTCATAAGGATTAAGGGAGCCATCAATATTAACAGAAGCTGCTGTTTTATAAAAAACATACCTTGTCTCATGTTTAACTAAATTTGAAAAGGTTCTCCAAGAGAAATATAGTTCTTCTTCCTCTGAGGTTCCATAAGGGTCAATTTCACACCACATAGTGTCTATCAGCTGATTTTTTATATCTTTCATTAAATATTCATTTTCAATCTCTGCTTCGGGACATAAAATTTCCTCCACAAAATCCCATCCATCATAGATGGATACACCTAAATAGCCACCCTCTCTTGAATCATAACCTACTCCTTCATCATCAGGGTTTCCCCATTCATACTTTAGATGGTCAATTATATACTCCATTACATCATCTATATCAGCTGCTATTGAAAATCCTTCCTCATTTGTAGCACCACAGTAGCTACAGTAATTTGAATCTGCATTTTCTTCTATAAATTTTTGTAGAAAGCTCTCATTAATACAATCTCCACAAACATATTTATCACCAAAAGTAGTAAACCCATATACACTTTGCCTATCTAATAGTCGGTCATGTATCCCCATACTTCACAAATTTCTCCTTCCATCCATACTTATCTTATTTTCGGCTTATAGGTTTTTACTCTAGTTGCACTTCTCTCCCAAACCAAACAATTTTCACTATAAGATTGCTCTATATTTAACTTATACTCACCTTTAAATCTATACATTACATCCCCAAGAGGACCTTTTACTTTGGCAAAGACAATTCTATTATGTATGTTGCTTTCAATATGCTCCTCCATATGAGCTTTTACTTTACTTTTATCCGTACTTTTTTCTCTAATAATTAGCTCATCGGAAGTAATAGAATTGTCCCATTCATCATTAGGATACAATTTGGGAAACCAAAGTCTGGTATCATCTAGATAAGGGTGTTTTGCTCCTCCTTTAAACCAACTTTTATAATTATGGCCAAAACAATTGCAAACATCGACACATTTTTCAAATGCTACATTTTCTTTTAATTCTATATAGCCTTTATTGATATATGTCTTTGGGTCATTTTCTCTCTCAATATCCCAAGGTTCAAATTCCCTTCCCATTTCACTAATTTTTTTATTTAAATATTGTATAATAAATTCGATTTGATTATTTATAGCATCCAAATCTTCACTCACATCTACTCTAAGAATCTCATGATTTGTAATAGACACAATATCTTTTTCTCTTATTTCATCCTGTATGATTTGATGAATATGGTGAGGTTCATCAACCTCTATATGGACTCCTAATTGTGGAAAATACATATCAGTCAAAGCATATCTTCCGTCGTCCCTTACAATGTATTGTTGTGTAACAAACTTTACATCAAGATTGTCTAATTTATGGAAAATTCTAGTTACTACATAATTTTCATCATTCTTTTTATTTGTCTTTGCTAATTGAGCTTTAATAAAATTGTACTTTTTCAATCTTTATCACTCCAGCTCCATTTGTTTCTGATTAAGATTGTGATAACCATATAAAAAGACAAGCCAAATTTTAATTAAAGAAAAATGGGCTTGTCTTTATTATTCTGGTTTATCTAATCGTGATTGAATGTTTTTCCAGTGTTTCTTCACTTGTGTTTCCATAAGATTTATAGTATTTGAATCTTCATCAAATATCTTCTGCGCTCTTTCAGCATAACTAATAAAATTCCCATGCCCTTTCTTACTTTTTCCCAAGTGCGAGTAGTTCTTATATAATTCTCTCCTATATGATTTACGACCGAATTCTTTTGATTTACGATTGCATATCCTTACTTTACGATATGTTCTCGTATAATATTTAAATAGACTTTTTTCTCTAATTCGAACTTCTTTACCATTAAAACCGAACCCTAAATAGTCTAATTTTGTCTCATTAAATTCTAAATCGGTAATCTGATTATCATAATAAAAATAATTCCCTGTCTTTTCAGGTTGAATTTCTAAATTTGGAATCTGTTCTTTTATATCAACCACAAATTTTTGATGAATTTGATAGTTATAGTCCTGGACTTCTCCTTCAATAGGAATTACTATAATTAAATCATCACAATATCTTCTATATAGTCCTTTTTGTTCCTTTACATATTTTTCTATTTTTTTATCAAAATCTAGTAAATAAATATTGGAGCAAACTGAGCTAATACCTGCACCTTGGGGAATTCCATAGCTCTTAGAATTTCTGTATATATTTTTATGCTTAAAGGCTCTGAATTCCTCTTCTGTGAAATATTTATAACTATTTTTTATTTCACTTTCAGTATACTTAGTCTTCAATTCTGCTTCTATCGTATCTTTAATGAAGTAACTAAATCTTGTTATATTCTTAAAAACATTATAATAATCGTCAGGTAGTGTATCCTTTTTAAGAACATAGCGGATTTTCTCTTTAAGATACCTATGGTCCAATGTATCAAAGAAATTAGTAAAATCAGCAACAAAAATATATGCACTTTTTTGCACTTTAATAAAATCAATAACTTCTTTAGCGAAGTTAATATTGCTTTTCCCAGATAAGTTATTTCTATATGCAGTTGCAACTTCATTAATACCTAGTTCATTTACAACAGAATTATAGTGGTCATTTAGCTTGTCTCCATAGTACTTATAGATAAAGCTATCAATGTGAGAGGCATAAAAAATTTTACGTACTTTTTCTTTTGGTTGTTTTTCTTTCCTGCTATATTTTTGAAATTTAATTTCAAAATGCATAAAAGGGTAAAATCCATGCTTAGCAACCCATCGAGGGTTCTGGATTTTACTCTTAACTTTATCAATTGATTTTTTATTATCAAGGTGCTTATAACCTTTTACACGATACTTTTTTTTATTCATATTTGGCAGAGCTAGCAAGGGTATGTAATCGTAGCCTATTACTCTATCAAAGAACCCTTGCAAGCATACTCTCCTTTCAAATTATAGACCATCGCTAGCCTATAAAGAGGCTACTAAATGCACTAATAGCTTATACTATAATTAGTATATTGAATTGGTTGATTATGACGATTGGAGGTATCCAAATGCCAAGTTATTCAGAAGCATTATCGATTGTAATTAGCTGGGTCAGCCTTGTGATTACAATTGAGATAAAGCTTGACAGAAATTCACCAATTTCCCTCATAACTACTTTTATGAGGCGTTAACTATACTAATTTTACCATTTTACCATCAGAGTAGTCAAAAATATCTGACTAAAATTTTAGTAGTCTTGTTTATCAATAATATATTCAAAAAAAAACAAAAGGTCCCCTTACTCTTTAACGAGTATAGAAGTCCTTTTGTTTATTAGCTACTTTTACTAGTACTGTAATCATTAAGCTCACACTCACTAAGCCATTCCTCATATTCCAATACTTTAATTCCATGAGATTCTTTATATTTATCAAATAAATTTATATTTGGTTTTAAGAAAACCCTTCCTTTATCATCAGAAACTATACTAACTTCTTCTGGTTCTAACATTGCAACCGCAATACATGAACATTCACCATAATCTTTAAATTTATATGTCCTGTTTTTAAAAGATTCATTTGTAATCTCTTTTTTAGCTAATGCTTTTTTTACAAAATTCAAGTCATTTAAATGTCCATAAAATTGTTTGCGAATTTTTTGGAAGTTTTTTTGGTATTTTTCTTCAGTTTCCACATCATACTTCACTAAATCCCTAGATTTTTCAAGTAAGTTAACCACACCTAGCATACTCTTAGACTTTTCCGCATCAGCAGCTTCAACAGCTCTTCCAGGATTTAATTCGTTTATTACAATATCGGTAACCCCAAAAGAGTTAGTACTATTTTTATAGTTTTGTAATAGTTGAATAATACCTAGAGAATTAAATCTATTTATAAAAACACAAGTATCCTTTAAGTATATCAATGGTTGCCCCCCAATTTTTCATATCTCTCTATTATTGATTCTCCTGTTTCTAATCCTAGTTCCTGCTTATCTACCAACTCTTTTACTAACTCTTTCATGTAATTGTATGGTTCTATATTAACTTGATAAAACTCATGGTTATAGTCAACAACATGCATGTGTTTAGGAAAGGTATCACTTAAATTACCAATATGTTTCTTAAATCTGCTATAAAAGGCAGCTCTACTCTTGTAGTTACGGAAATAACCATTGCTCATCTTATTAAAAGCAAATATAAAACTAGTATAATATTTTTCGCAAAGTGAGTTTATAAAAACAGCCAAATCGTCCCAATTCTCTTTTTTAAATAAATTATTTTCTAATGCAAATTTATAATCTTCAGTTACAAACTTTTCAGGATAAATCAATTCAGATGCAAATAAGTTAGCCTCTAATTCTTCTTTATCCTGACCTGCTCTTTCTGGATTTATATCAGATTTACTAATACCATTATGTAAAAACATATGACCAATTTCATGTGCTAAAGTAAAATTTTGGTGGCCAATGTTCCTTTTATAGTTAACACAAATAATTGTAAATCCATAACTATATCCTATAAAGCCCGATAACTTATCTAGGTCTTGTTTAAATAACAATAGTTTATGTTCATCAATTACTTTTTTGTTTCCTAAAAAGTCAAAAAGGTTTCCTGGATAGTCAGCTATTCCAAAAAACCTTCGGGCTTCTTCTATTTTCTTTTCCCACACCAATTTAAATTCCTCCCTTTAGGTCTTCCTTCAGTTCTATGAGAAATGAAAAATCCTCACTAAACATCTGCAATATACCTTTAACTTCATTAGACTTGGGAGTTGAAGCACCTCTATTTAAGGAACATCTAACTAAATCTTTGTCTCTAAGTTGCTTATCAGCAAAATACTCTGGACTACAATATAATACCTGTGAAATAAAGCTTAAAGTAACTTCATCGATTTCACTGTAGCTAACTTCATTACTAAGAATTGCTTGTAGCTCTTCAGATTCAATTAGGGCTTCCTCACATAATGCTTCTTCGGAAATATTAAAGCAGTCCATTCTTTCCTTTAATATATTACCAATAGTCATATGTTTTCCCCCATTTTTTGCCCTTTTATCCCTGAGAAATATTACTTTTTTGTCCATTATAACACCTCCTCAAGAAAAATGTAATTATTTTCTATTATATAAATATGATTAATTGAGTATGCCTGCTACTGTCACATTGATAATTAAATTTTATACATTCTAGAAATGTCCAAAAACCTACAATATATACATGTAAAATAAATTTTTTAACCCCATTATTCTGTTTCAGACAGTTTAATCCAATAATATAGCTGTATATCCTCTTCTCTGTTTACCCCTAATCGGAGAATTGTATAGGTCATAATATATTCCTCGTCAATAAACTCCAGTTCCATTCTGTTATTTAAAATACTATATAACTCATCTTTATCCTCTAGAACTATCATATTAAGATGAAAAGGAAGAAGAAAATTCTCCATACCCTCACCATTACTCAAATATTCAAATAGACTATAAAACTCTTTCTTTAAATATTGTACAAACCCTAAGGGAAGGTTAGCTTCTAGCTTAATAAAGTCCTTAATACTCGATATTTTAATCATCCTTGTTGCCTACTATATGTTTTTTGTGTAAGTTCTGACGCAAAACAAGCCACAATTCCAACTACTGTTCCCAATAAAAAGTATTGCACTACTATCACCTCCTTTTACTTTTCTAGATTAGTGTTCTTCTTGATAAATACGTAGATGGATACTCCAAACACCACACCTGCTTTAAATAGGTCAATTGGTGACATACGTTCACCTCCTTTAACGTAAAATTACATGTGACAAAAGAGACGATGTCTCTTTTATAATTATCCTCTCTTACTCGTTATCAAATTAAATTGTGCTTTGTAACTACCAGTTACTACTTCACACAAAGCTAATAGGCTTAACAAGTTCACCATCTTTCAAAAGACCAATTCCGATATCCTTCAAACCTTGCTTATCTTGTAACAAGTACACAACGTTTGATGCACCGCCATCATAGTAGAATACCCAGCAAGTCAGTTCTTGTTTGTGTTCTTCTGGAATAATAGCCTTAATCTCTTCGTTGCTTATATCATCTATTGAAAGGGTTTTAACATCTGCTTTCCAATCCTTCAATGCTAAATGTGGGTGATATTCACTCAGGTAATTTCTGAATACATTAATAATGCTCATAAATGATTTGCTCCTTTTCATAGGTTAATTAAAATAGAAAAAGGGGGAGAAAACTCATCCGTAACAGATGAATCCTCTCCCCCTTTAAAGGTGAGGTGTTTCGCAACATCTTTATTTAGTTGTACTTGGATAGACTCAATTTGTCGTTCCTCATTGATGTTAATTTGACGCACGAGCAGATGCATCAGTCTTTTCCTTTGCTCCCTGGTCAATGATTCTTTATAGGCAGCTTTGAAGTTTTGCATGACCTGTTTGACCATGGAAAAGTTTATGTGTTGCGTACCACCTTGCCCCATTTGAAGTTCAATAGGAGAAAGTCTCTCTTCAAGATGTTCTTTTTCTTCATTCAGAGTAGATAAGCGTTGTACAAGGTCTTCTTTTTGAATCAAATCATCTTCGTACAAACCAAGGACTTTTTCTTTTTTTTGTTGATTGGCTTCTAGTGCCTTTTTCAACGTCTCGTATTCATGTTGAATTGGTGAGGAATTTATCTCCTTCTTGTTGTTAATCCTTTTAACAATCTGCTCTATAAGAACTTCATTTGTAGCGATGGTTGATAGTTTTTGGAGTACATGTTTGTCAGCATAGTCAGTTCTTACTCCATTAGAACGACAAACTGCTGAACCTTTGTTCTTCCAAGCTCCACAAACATAATACTCCAAAACCCTTTTTGTTCCGTCTTTGAGCGTATTCGTTGTCCGCCCAATCACCATTCCGGCCCCACAGGCAGGACACTTCATAATGCCTGTGAGCGGGAACTCACCGTCATGTATTCGATTAGGCTTACCACTTCTGTTCGCCATGATGCTTTTCGCTTTTTCCCATACTTCATCTGTAATAATTGCTTCATGCTGTCCCTTTTCAATAACAGGGTGAGGATTGATATTGTTTCTTCTCTTTTCATTCCAATCTCTACGAACGTTGTACCGTATGAATCCTGCATAGATGGGATTGCATAGAATCGTTTTCACACCGTTGATGGAGAAGTCTTTGTTCTTTTTTGTTCGATGTCCTTCTTTGTTGAGTTTGTTTGCAATGAACTTGTAACCATTTCCTTCAACATAAAGGTTAAATATCTTTCGAACCGTTTGGGCCTCTGTTGGATTAACAACAAGCTTAGAAAGCTTTCTTTTGCGATTCTCCCCTGGAACACTTACTACATCATAACCAAGAACCTGACCACCATTCCAAGAGCCTTCCTTTGCTCTTGCCAACATTCCCATTTTCACATTCTGAGCAATATTATCTCGTTCAAATTCAGCAATGACCGCCAACATACGAAATTGCATTTTTCCAGCTGGAGTTTCTGTTTCGTAGCGTTCCGTATAAGAGCGGAAATCAATGTTTCTCTTTTCAAGTTCTTCGACAATATTAAGTAAATCCTTTGTCTTTCGAGAAAAGCGGTTCACCTTCCAGACAAGCACCAAATCAAAGTCTTTACTTTTGGCATCATGTAGTAGTTGCTGTAAAGCAGGTCTTCCCTTGATATTCTTTCCGCTTTTACCTCGGTCCACGTATTCTTTATGAACGACATATCCCTCACGTTCACACAAATCTCTCAATACTCGCACTTGCTCGTCTATGCTGTATCCTTCTTCTGCCTGTTCCAATGTTGAGACCCTGGCATAGATAGCAGCTTTTTTCTGTGTTCCTGTCCGGTTGAAATGGTCAATTTGGTCGTGCAGTTGTTTAGTATTGTGCTGCATAATTTTCACCCCCTTTCATACTTGCCCCACTGGTAATAATTAATTTCTCTAGTGCTGACAAAGAGGTTTTTCTCTTAGTTGATGTGTAAATTACTAATTTGTATAGGTTTTGCTGTACAGTTTCATTTTGTTTTTTCATTAGACTCTTCTCCTTTCGGTTGTTTAGTAAGATAGGATGTGACCATTTCTGCTAAAATATCAATCATAATTTCATAGTCGTAGATGTCCTCATTACTCTTATCTGCCAACGTAGAATCCCCCTAGTGATTAAACGAATATATAATATATTTTTATNTTAATTCTCTCTGTTCTCCCTATTCTCCCAATAGTTTGTATACAAATTTTTCAGATAACTACGGAATACACAAATGAATAATTTATATAAAATAGAGGGAGAGAAGGGGGAAAGGGAGTACAATGTTTTATTGATTAAAAAGCATCTTCAAAAATGTTGCCTTCAAAAGTAATACAGTAAGTGTAATCACCTTTCTCTACATATCCAGGTTGACCAAGCACTTCCTGCCTTTGTTTTGTTTCATTCTTAGAGAAAATGAATTTCCTTTTTTGATTTTTGTTTTTGTCGTGAATAAGTACCCCCATATTTTTCAATTCATTTATTAAAATTTTTGTATCGGAATACCCTAGTTCCTTTACGACTATGTCAAATATGATTGGCAGTATAAAGCAACGTGTTTCGGTTGAACTGACTTCAATTTTCCCCCATATCTCCTGAGGATGACTAACTTCATGAGTATCACTTTTAAAATTCCTTCTATATCGAATAATATATTGCTTTAATTGACTATAAAACTTAGGTGCCATTTCTCTTTCAGTCATTGACTTTTGCTCCTGCACAATCAACATATCTACAATCTCTTCACCAGAAAGTTCAAGGTTATATGTCAATTCAAAAAGTTCCGCAGCCGTTAGTATTAATGAAAATTTAGTTGCTATACGGTCACGAAACTTGCTAATAGGCATTTTTTTTTGGATATACTCTTTATTGTCCTCCACCATCCTGGCAACCTCTTCTGGACCAAGTTCCAACATTTTTTTTGCTATTTCAGGAGCTATGTGACCATAATTTTTGAGCAATCCCTTTTTTAGGTTTTCTGCATTCTCTGCATTCTTTGTCCACTTATCAATGGAGAACTCAAATAATCTCACACGTAAACCTTCATTATTGTTTGCTTTACTGAGTATGGAGCTTTCTCCAGTAGATACTATAGTTGTATTCCACGTTTGTGTTTCCCTTAATTCAGAGTCTTTATTTAGCCTCGACTTTTCACTGTTTTGTGCCAATTCATAAATAAACGAACTGAGATTTTGTGAATCCATCAGGTTCATTGTAGATTCATCTAAAACAGTAAGAACACCATGATTACTAGCAAGCTTGCGAGCCATAGCATTTTTTGTTCCATTGTAGGTTTGTAATAACCCTTCATTTGGACTTGGACTCCCAGCTAAAGAAACACCTAACATACCTGCAGTAGTTTTTCCTGTCGTCGACGACCCAACAAGATGAACTAGCAAACTATCAAAGCCGCCAATCTTGGAGCGATTTAACATACCAATAATAAGTGCTGAAATCGCTATACAAATCATTAATTCAAGTGGAGTATGACCTTTCACTTCTTTTATATACAAATTAAAGAAATCATTTTTATTTCCAGCAGGCTTCAGCATGTACTCTCCTGAATACGTTGAATCAATTGGTGAAGCAGAAGGTTCAGTTATAATATTGTAGTGTTTATATACAAGCTGACCATTAACTATGTCCCAGCCTATACCACTATGAACATTAGTCGGCTTTAGTAACTTTTCCTGTTTACTAAGAAAGGAAGAAACCTCTGCCGCCTGAAAATCCTCTAAAACGTCTAACCCTATAGATGCCAGCTTTTTCAGCTCTCTTTTAGTCAATTCCCCTCTACCAATAGCTATAGTTTCCCATTTGTCATAAGCCCAAAATACAAGTTCTATGTGAATTTCCTTTGTCTCAACATTTCTTTTTATTGCCTTTATTTTCACTGCCTTAGAAACATATACATATCGCTCTTTCTTTTCACTCCAAACCATTAAATCATTTCCTTTTATTCGATAAGGAGAAACTTCGATGTCATGGTTAACTGTATGTCTTTGCAATAGTTTTGCTTTTCTTACTGCAGGGAGATTATTCCCTTCAGAGCTATCTGATTTCTGTATAACTGGACGTCTGACTTTTTTTAATCCCATTGATATTACTCCTTTAAATAAATTTGAATTATAAAAAGACTAGGTTGGCTCACCTAGTCTCACTCTCTGATTGGTTTTGTTAATAAAGTTCGCAAGCTGCTATGTTTGCATAGCCTTTTCCGTTGCTTAGATAATTATGAAAAATGAATGCTTTGATTTTAATTCCAACAAGGATATGTGGGTCAAACTCTTCAATGGGTACTTCCCCTAAAATATTGTCTACAAATTTTGCGAAGTTTACCATTCCCGTATCAAGGTAGAAAACTTGCTTAAGAGGTCGATTTTCTTCATCAATAAAGTCTACCTCAATTCGCTCTTTCATCAAATTGTATCCCTGAGAATTTGGCTTAATTAGACAATTAACTATTGTTAATATGGATACTCCTTCCGGCAATGCGGGAACATGAACATTACGAGGGAGATAGCTGTGTAAATTAAGTTTTTTCACAGGGATTAAAGGTTGAAGCTCTCCTTTAGTTATAGACATTATGCTTCCCCCTTTGTAGAGCTTATGTCAGACTTCTCAATATTGTTACATAGTAGAGCTTCCAAAAATCTTTTCTTTCGAAAGTACTCTAAATATAAGTCCTCATCTATTTCTCTATCTCCGCCACAAGCCGAAATTTTTTCCAATATACAGTGCTTTAATTCTATTAATTGCTTCTTCAGGTTCTCCATTATTATCTGTTCTTCTTTACTCCCTAGTTCACGAAGTAGTAGTATATCGGGAATGAACCAAAAAGCAGTAACCTCACTTCTGTTAATATATAAATGACATGGGGGATATTTTAAGTTATTAAAATCATTCGCTATAAAATTCTTAAAGGTATCCCAGTCCTCCATATTCACTTCTATTTCATCCCAATGGGACTTATAAGAAAATTTAGCATAAATATTTTCAAACTCATGGTTTCTTTTATTAAAGGACTGATACTCTTCAATAAAGTTCAAATCCCACCTTGTTCTACTTCGCAAATCGACCATTGATTCACCAATACTAAAGAAATTTTTCATTTTACTTTTCCTCCTTTTTTGTAGCCAATTTAAGCAATCATAGGAGGATATTAATGTAGTATCTCTATCTTCCAAGCTTGCTTATACTATATGGCTATCTAATAGATTGTTCGGAGTAAATCATTATAGTTATGCGAATACCAAATTGTAATTTAAAAATGGACACGTTATACTAAATGAAAAGTAACTTGGAGAAAACAATATGATTCCTTTAGACAAAAAAAGAGATGTTTTTATTCTTTGGTTTATAAAACGACATACTAAGAGAGAAATAAGCAGAAAAATAAATATGAGCAGGGGAACAGTTGATAAGATTATTAAGGAGTGTCAAGAAAGGATTGGAGAGCTTAATCTAACATTTGATGCCGACTTATTTAGCCATATGGATGAAATTGTAGTTGCCTCTTCAATACAAAGAAAGCGTACACCCTATAAGTTAACTCCAGAAACAATATCCTTAATAGAAGTAATGGTATTAAATAATGAAAAACTTGCTAGGATGGGTTCAGAAGAAGCAAAAAATACAAAAAAATTATTTGAGGATTTTCAGAAGCAAAAAATAGAGAAGCCAAATCTTATCACAGACTTCTCTATCGACTACTTTTATAAACTTGTGAGGAAGATTAAGGATAAAATCCACGAAGACGGCATCTGAAAACTTTTATTAAGGTAGATACAAAAAGTCGGAATCTCGTTTCCGATTTTTTTCTTTACATTTTATCAACTTTACTTGAGACAATATCCCCTTCTAAGTAATCCACATACCACCAGTCTTCAAATCCCATTTTTCGTTGATAGATATTTTCACTTTCAAGACAAATCTTTATTTCGATTTCTTCGCCCTTATCCTTCGCTGTAAAATAGACAAAAGACCACTCTTCCATATCGAAGGTCACGTGCTGATAGGAACGTTCCTCTAATTCATTAACATATGCTGTATATATCATTTCTCATTATCCTTTTTTCGGAGTAAGACCTCTTCATAAATCCTCTCTCCGTCTTTTAGACAAACTAGAAAAAGTGAACTATTGGTTTCTGCTTCTGTAGCAACGCCAATAATCCACTCTGATTCTTCATTGTATATATACGTTAGAAATGAAACTGGATTTGGTAAAATCCGCTTCACATCATTTGAAATAAGTTCCTCGTCCAGTTCCTCATGATATAGAAGTACCGCTTCCTCTCCTACTGCATCTGATTCAACTGCCACACCAAACTTCTCTCCCATGAAAACCTTCAGCTGTTCAATACTAAACATGGCTTGTACCTCTCATACAATATATTTTTAGCATACCTTCTCGCTATCCTCATACCCTACTAATTTCCACTGGTGTTTCAATGCAGGATAGAGGGGATGGAAACCTTTCCGGCCAAATTTTGCTTCTAGTTGCAGGATGTTTGCTTTCTTGTCTAGCAATAGAGCTAAAATCATTTTTAACCGTTCAACAGCTTTCTTGTTCGTCTCTACTCCCTTTCCAACCGCAATTATGACATCATCTACTCTGGCGATAGCTTTTTGAATACATTTCAGATTTTCAACACTGGACTCTTTCGTTTCATCACCATCCATCGATGGGAATAAATTCACAATTTCTGCAACACCGTATTCCAATTTCGAAAGATTATTAATGACGTACATTGTTGTTTGGTCTTGCACAATTTCATCTGCTTGACCAGCGCTTTTCATGATGACAAGTGCTTTTTTCTTGCTCTTGTCCCACTCTTTCCTGATAAGATATTTGTTTTTCATTTCATCATCATAAGTGACTTCTGTTTTTAGCATGTTTTTTATTGTTTTCACTTTCTTTTTACTCCTTTCAAATAACGCCTTTCTCTTTTAAAGAATTATACTTACCATCACCAATAATTATATGGTCCAATAGCTCAATTCCCATCAACTTTCCAGCTTCAGCAAGTCGTTTTGTAACTTCCACGTCTTCCCTTGATTCAGTTGTTTCACCAGATGGATGGTTATGGGCTACCATGATACTTGCTGCTGAGGACAATATGGCTGATTTCATGACCTCACGAGGACTAACGATACTTGCATTCAAACTACCAATGTGACAAATGTTGATGGAAACAGGCTGGTTCTTAGTGTCCAAAGACACGACTATAAAGTGCTCACGGTCTTTATCTTCCAAGAAACTCTTAAACAAATCGTACGCATCCTGTGGTGAACGGATACTTCTTCTTTCATAAAGAATACTAGACTCTCTAACCAACTTAACCGATACAATACTCACTCTCTTTGCAGATGATTTTTTCATTTATTATCTCTCCTTAGGCAAAATAAAAAGAGGATGCCTCACGTCTAATTGACGTGAGAACATCCTCTATTAAACTCATAACTATAATATATATTTAAATTAGCTCTTATTACGCTTATCAGCTAATTTTCGGACTTCCGGAGTACACATCGCCATCTGTATTGTATGTTAGTGTAAACACCATATCTGATAACCATTTCTTAAAAGAGTCGTTATCATTGTACTGTTTAAATACTTCCATGTTGTCAGACATAAGGTTAATGACAGCTCGATTTAAGGCTTTTTGACTCTCGATTTTTGCATTTTGCTTATCAGAGTTTTTCATCGCATTCTGATAATCTTTATCTTTCGCGACAATCTCAGGAATAGCAGCAATATGTTTCTTAACCTGGTCTTCGTCTCTCCAAGGAATATTTCCAAAGAGGTCATGGAAATTTTCAAGAATATTGCTCAGTAAATCTAACTCTACTTCTGATTTCCCACCCATTGCCGATGTAGGTACTGGTGCAATTTCATACTCTTCCTTATCCTCTAGTACAATGGACATTTTAGCTTGTGCTTCCGCCCTGTAACTATCTAAGTCAATCGCTTCGAGGATACCAATTGATAGGTCTTCTTCTTTTGGTGCAGGTAGCTTTGGTATCAAGAAGTTTAGAAAGATTGAAAGTCTTTCCCACTCGGGGTTCCCATAAGGTAAAATGGATGCCAAAAATCCGTACGTGCGAACAAATGCCTTCGCCTTGCTCTTGAAGTCAATTTGACCATCTTCATCCAAATCATCTTCATAATGCTTTGCACAGACATCAAGAATTGGGTCTAATTTATCTCGTTCCGCTCCATTAAGGTACAGTTCAACTAGGTTTTCAATATGTGTATCTGTGAAAACATGATATCGTCTGATGTCACTTTCTAAGTCATTCAACTTATCCGGGTCAGTCTCTTCTGAAAGAACCGTAGTTTTATAATACTTAGAAAAAGCATCTTGAATCGTAATTGTTTCATTTGCAAAGTCAAGTACGAACGTATCATGTTTCTGTGGGTGAGCTCGATTCAAACGAGAAAGAGTTTGAACTGCTTTAATGTCTGTCAACACCTTATCAACATACATCGTATGAAGAAGCGGCTCATCGTAACCTGTTTGGAATTTATTTGCCACAACAAGGAGACGGTATGGGTCCTTTTTGAGTTTTTTCTCAATCTCATTACTCGGGAACCCATTAACTGAGCTCTCTGTTACCTTTTTCCCACCGTACTCGTGCTCACCTGAAAAGGCAACAATCGGTTTAAACTGACTTTTACGTTTTTCCAAATATGCAGATATTGAATAGTAGTACTGGATTGCTCGTTCAATGCTGCTAGTTACAACCATAGCACGAGCATGACCGCCAATTTTTCCTTTTGCAATCACTTGGTCATGAAAATGGTCTACCATAATTTCAGACTTTAGTTCGATTGCCTTTTCATTGGACTCAACATACTTTCTCAGCTTTTTTTGTGCCTTCTTTTTGTCAAATTTCGGGTCATCTTCTACTATCTTGGCAATCTTGTAGTAACTCTTAATTGGCGTGTAGTCTTTCAATACGTCCAAAATGAAGCCTTCCTGAATGGCTTGTTTCATCGTATAGACATGGAACGGTCGATGTTTAATCTTTCCGTCCTTTGGATAAGGAACACCAAACATTTCAAGAGTTTTATTCTTCGGGGTTGCTGTGAATGCAAAGTAACTCGCATTGTTAAGCATTTTTCTCCCCTCTAGCATCTTTAAAATCTTATCTTCTGTCGTTTCATTTTCCGCATCTTCATATTGGTCAGAAAGTGCCATATTCATTTTGGCCGACATGTTTCCACTCTGACTAGAATGAGCTTCGTCAATGATGATAGCAAACTTGTTTTTTCGGTGTTCATTTCCAATGTCATCAAGAATGTACGGGAATTTATGAACAATAGTAATGATGATTTTCTTACCATCTTGAAGTAGTTTCCTTAAGTCTCCTGAGCTTTCTGCATGCCCCACCGTATTCGATACCTGCATAAACCCTTTAATGGTATTCTTAATCTGCTTATCGAGGTTAATTCGGTCAGTGACAACAATAACTGAATCAAAAAAATTCTTACCGTCTTTTGACAAAGAAACTAATTGATGAGCCAGCCAAGCAATCGAATTCGATTTTCCACTTCCTGCACTATGTTGGATAAGATATTTTTGACCGACACCCTTCTCACTGACATCAGCTAGGATAGATTTCACACCAGCCAACTGGTGATATCGAGGGAAGATTTGGGTACGCTTTACCTTTTTAGTTTCTTGGTCTTTCTCCTCAACAATTTGTGCATAGTTCTCAATGATATTTGCAAGTTCACTTTTCACAAAAATTTGTTTCCAAAGATAGTCCGTCTTGATTCCATCAGGATTAGGAGGATTCCCAGCTCCATTTTTATATCCTTTGTTAAAAGGTAGGAACCAGGATTTCTTACCGTCAAGTTTCGTACACATGCGGACTTCATTGTCATCAACTGCAAAATGAACCATACATCGTCCAAATTGAAAGAGTAATTCACGAGGGTCACGGTCTATCTTATACTGATAGACCGCATCCTCAACATTCTGCTTCGTCAATTGATTCTTAAGTTCACATGTAATGATAGGTAGACCGTTAAGAAAGATGACGAAATCAAGAGCAAGTTTCATGTTGTCTCTCGAATACATCAACTGTCTCGTTACGCTAAATATATTTTTATTGTACAGTGCTTTTGCTGCATCATTGGCTTCAGAAGGCGTAAGGTAAAACAAATCGAGTGTTACTGGATAAATTTTCAGGCCGTTTCTTAAGACTTCAATTACACCATTTTTTGTAATTTCCCCCTGCAAGCGATTCAACAACTTTACTTTGTTACTATCACTTTTATAGACACCTAACGTCTCCAACTTTTCTTTTTGAGTATCCTCTAAAAATTGAAAGAACCGTTTCTCATCTATTGCATAATCCTTATTGTAGTCACTATTCTTTCCTTGCTCATAACCATTTTGTTGCAGAAGGTAGTTAACAATTAATGCTTCTAGTCCTGATTCTTTGGTGTTGGTTGTCATTAAACCTCACACTCCTCGCCCTCTAAGACTTCCTCTAGTTCCATCGTTTCATCTTCTAAAATTTCATAGTAAGCATTCACTTCTCCATTTTCTTCTAGGAGAATGTCCCGGACATCTAATTTACCTGTAACTACATTAGAAATCAGGCTTGTGCGAAATTCTGTAATTAACTCAATTTCTTTTTCTATAGTTGCTATACTTTTATCAATTTTATCTGTTTCATGATTGATATACTCAATTATGTGTTTTTGCTCATTTAAATCTGGAACATAGAAGACAATATCCCCTAATACTCCTTGTCCAATAGTAGGTGTTGCACCACCAATAACTCTTCTGGAAATTTGACTCATAAACATGCTAGAAAACAATATCTTTTCAAAATACTCAGGATGGGCTTTACATTTTTTTAGTAAAACAAGCTGAGGATTTATTGTCATAGGATATGTTATGTTTTTAATTAATATTGCTTTTCCAAAAGAAGAACCGGTTTTAACTAAAAGAATATCATTATCTTCTACCATTATTTCGGGAGATTCATAGTATTTATCCCAAGAGATATAAGCTAAACTATCTAGTTTTAATTTCTGATTTTTAATATTACCTGGGCTAAGTGTAATTGCTCCCTCTCCTTCATTTACGATATCCGATTGAGTATAGCCCCTAAAACCTATTCTTCCATTTATACTTACTAAGTTTTTTAATCTATATTTTCTCCAATGTGCTGGTACGCTTTCTATAAAATTGATGTTAGTAGGTTGCATTTTTACATTTTGATTTAACCCTTTTGTTACTGCATCATTAATCACTAACTGCTTTTGCTCTTTTAAAACTGTTATTAACTTTTTCTTTGCTTTAATAAACTTTTTTATTTTAGCAAGCTGATGGTCTAGGTATTTAACGATGTTATCTTGTTCTGTTAAAGATGGTATAGGAAGAATAATTTCCTTAAAGTCGTTAACATCAATATTTTTCCCTTGTCTGATACCAGTAACGTTTCTTTGAAGTTCCCCTATAAAGTCATGACTTTTAAATAGGTACCTGTAATATTCTTTATTCTGATTTGTTCGTTCTTCTAAAATGTTGTATGCTGGACTAACTATACCTCTGTACCTTGAATATTCTAATCCCCCTTGGAAAGAACGCAAACTAATTACAAAATTGCCCTCCTTAACAAGTTTGAATGTCTCAAGATTTCCAGACGGCATAACAACTCTTGTTTTTAACATAGACCTGGGTATAACCCCATTACTTTGAGTTGCTGATAATAGTTCTTCAGTTGGATGATTCTTAATAGAAGTCTCAAGAAACAATCGTTTTGATTTAGCTTCTTTCCAATGAATTGGTACCTTTTTTATCCATGATTGTTTTGCTTCTTTGTATTCTGCATAGGGTTTAAGATTGCTATTCATTTTCCTTACCCCCTTATAATTTCTTGAAGCAAACCTTCAGTCTGTTGTTCGAGTACTCTGATATCTGCTAAAATTTCTTCAAGAGTGCGTAATTGCATAGGTTTATAAAAATACTTTGTAAAACTAATTTCATAGCCAATTTGCGTTTTACTCTCATCAATCCATGCATCTGTTGCAAAAGTTAGTACTTCATCCTTAAAGAACTGCTCAATTCCACCTTCATGTAACAATGGAATTTGTTCAGTGTCTCTTAAATTACTATCCGGCTCAAATTCTACAACGCAATCTTTTCCGTCAATCATGGCGCTGAATAACCCTGCTAGAGGACTTGCTTCAGCTTTTCCAGATTTGTGAACCTTTTTTATGACTCTCTCTGCTTTTTCATCGACCCGTGCAAGATGATTTTTAATCAAATTCACTCGTTTAGCTGGGAGTTTTTCACCTAGTTCTTTTGCAATTTCACCCAATTTAGTGATGAAGTCGTTAAAGTCTCGTACAATTGAATAATTGTATTTTTCAGCTACTTTTCCTATAATTATTGGAAGCGCTTCGTCTTTTTGTTGCTCACAAACTTCTGTAAATTTCTCCAATTGCTCGTTTGATAAGTCCACACTTAATCTTAATGGGCGTTCTACTGTTATCTTGTGATAGCCAAATTCTTGGTTATCAAAAATCTTCGAGTGTTCTGTCTCTTCAAAGTTGATAAGCATATCTGAAATTTGTTTTCTTAATTCAGGTGTCAACTCACAATTTTTGTTACCAAGATTTTTACGAAGTGGGCTTTTTAGACTCGTTGCATCAATGAGTTGTAATTTTCCACGACGGTCTGCTGCTTTTCTGTTTGTAACGACCCAAATGAACGTCGCGATTCCTGTGTTATAAAACATATTTTCTGGTAGAGCAATTATAGCCTCTAACCAATCGTTTTCAATAATATATCTTCTTAGATTGCTTTCCCCTTGACCCGCATCTCCTGTAAAGAGAGAAGAACCATTGTGAACTTCTACAATACGACTACCTAGTTCTGTGTCGTGCTTCATTTTGCTTAGCTTATTTGCAAGGAATAGCATTTGACCATCACTTGAACGAGGAATCATTTTAAAATCCGTCTCTCCATTATGTGTCACAATAAAGCGTGGGTCTGTTATGTCCGATTTTCCACCTAATCGCTCCATATCCGTTTTCCAACTTTTTCCGTAAGGGGGATTAGATAGCATAAAGTCAAAGTTGAGCGTTGGATAACCATCATTCGACAAAGTAGAACCGAACGCCACGTTGTCATCTTGTAGTGATTCCCCTTTAATCAGTAAGTCTGCTTTAGTGATGGCATACGTTTCTGGATTGATTTCCTGCCCATAAAGATACGTGTTGATTTCTTTATCATGTTCTTTTGCCAATTGGTGTAAACGTTCGTCTGCAATCGTCAACATTCCACCCGTTCCACAGGCTCCGTCGTATACAAGATATGGTGCATTTTTAATTTTATCTGCAATCGGTAAGAACGTGATGTCGGCCATCAGTTCCACTACGTCACGAGGCGTAAAGTGTTCCCCAGCTTCCTCGTTATTCTCTTCATTAAAGCGGCGAATAAGTTCCTCAAAGATGACACCCATTGTATGGTTATCAAGTCCTGGAATTTTAACATCACCATTATCATCTAACACTGGTTTCGGACTTAGATTAATAGTCGGACTGACAAATTTCTCAATAACAGCTCCCAAGATATCTGCTTCAATCATCGTATCTATCTGATTACGAAACTTAAACTTTTCAAGGATTTCCTGAACGTTTGGCGAAAAGCCATCTAAATAGGCGATAAAGTCAGCCTTCAATTGTTGCTGCTTAGCACGTGATTTTAAATCTTTAAGAGTGAAAGGTGATGTATTACAAAATGCTTGTCCAGCTATGCTACATAATGCATCTGTTTGATTAATTACACCAGCTTCATCCAAACTTTTTTTCATCTGTAAAACCGCATCTTTTGTTGGTTCTAAAACAGCATCCAAACGACGAATAACGGTCATTGGTAAGATAACATCTCGATATTTTCCACGTACATATACATCACGAAGGCAATCATCAGCAATGCCCCATATAAAACTAACAATTTGATTATAAGTTTGATTATTCACGTTGTTTCCTCCAAAAAAATAGTAATTAGTACAATTTTATCATACTAGTATCCTATATCTGCAGAATAAAAAAGGGAAATTCAAGAAAATGACTTGAATTTCCCTTTTAAAAATATTATTTAATACTATTAGCACCTTCAAAATAAAATACATCGTCATTGATAGTAAGAGATTCTTTCTTTGGAATACCCAATTCTTTATTAACAATATCAATGAATTTTTGCTTATCTTCTTCGCTTAAAGCGTAGTCAACAATAACTAGTTTTAATGGAATCGGATTTTCTCTTCTTCTAGAAATTTTTAATCTTTCTTTTATCGCATTATTTATATGATTATCTCTGAAGCTATAACCGACAATATAAAGTTCATCACATAAATTTTTTTCAATAACCATTTTCTTTTTAAACTCGTTGTAGTAGTAACTGAACGGTTCTTGTTGCACCTTTAAACTCTTACCACCACCTGTGACTATGGAAGGAATTACTTTAAGGTCAAATATCTTTTTATATACATCACTATTTCTTAAGCTCTCTGTTGTAATCTTAAATAATCTACCATCTGACAAGTCTTTAAAAGAAGATAATGAACCATGGAGATGATGTAAACGCACCCCTTTGGCATAATTTTCTGGATGTATCTGTCTACTTCTATCCGGACCAAAATAAAATCGATATTCATTATCTATAGGCTGCCATTTACCTCCGCGAAAGTGAAAGTCAGCGAAGTCTCTCTTACTATAGTAAGTTAATAAAATTGTTTCTAGTAATAAATCGAAATTCAAAGTGAACAGGTCGATTTCTGATGAATTATCAATGGTTTCTAATAACCACTGTACAAACCCATCTAGTTTTTCATCGATTGCTTCTTTCTTTACATTACCATCAATCAAATCAAGTATAGCTGCAGTATATTCATAAATTATATTTTGGATAGCATCAATATGCTCCTCAAAATTTCCGCTCTGTAAATTATAAGAACTCATGAACCGTTTTCCTTTTTCGAGACTTAGAAAGTCGCTATAATGTTTCAACATCTCATAAGCAAGTTCAATACTAGCTATTGCTTCTTCAAAATCTCGTTGATTATACTTGTTTTGCATGTGATGTTCAATGAATGTTCTATGTTCTTCGGTAAGCCTGTCAAAAAATCGCTTAGTGATTCCTTCCAAACTAAACTCTTTATTTAAAGCAACCGAGAGTCCATTACCCGTTAGTACAACTCTTTTCATTTTTGCGCCTCCCAAATAGTAAACTTGTCCTAATATTCTATCATATTAAGTAGGCTATAGAGATTACCAGATAGGTAATGGGATATAATGAACTTTTCTTAAAAGCATAAATCTGCAACTTACATATACCTTTAGGGATTAATGACCATGATATTCAGGTTGCTTAAACGTGGAAACACTTTAATGTTATTATCTACTATATTCATATGTAATTCTTGTTCATAACCTGTACTCTCTAATACATATCTTCTATATTCTATATTTCTCCCGTCATCCATTAGGTACTCTTCACTGTCATCAGGTTTAAGAAGCCCTATATACTCCTTTGTGTTGATATCTTTTACTGCAATAAAACTATATACTGAATTAAAGAATTCTATAGTTTTAGATTCTTTATCATCACTAACCAATAATATCTGATACTCATTTTCTAAATTACTTTTATCGAGTTCAACAAAATGGATGGAGTTTATTATATTTTTCAATTGTTTTACATCTTCATAGTTGTCAAACACCAAATGAGTGTTAGGATTATAGATTCTATTAGATACATAATTATTGTCATTTGATTTATAATAACTCTCAATAAAGTTAATTGATTCTTGGTATAGTACATAACAATAATCCAAACAACCTTTAGTTATATCTAACAATTCTTTTTCCGAGTAAATATTACTTTCCTTTCTGAATTTTGGAGTGGTCAAATTTTTTTCGCCATTAAATAAATTGAATCTTGCTTGGGTGTATATTTGAAACCTATGCTTAACAACATTATTTAAATCTGAAATAAATTTATACTCCGAACTCCCCGTCACATGATTTAAGCTAGTGATAAAACTTCCAGTATACTCTGGAAATTCGGCTAACTTATCGACTACCTTATTGAAAGTTACTTGTTTTATTGGTAATGCTTGGTTAGCAAATAGCGCCGAATTAAGCCATTGACCAAATGTATCAAAAAAACTATGTAAAGTGCTGAAAATTTCAATGGTCAGTTTATCTATGACGACATTTCTTGCTACAGGTTCACCGAAATAATCCAAATTATCTTCAGAAGGAGCGTGCAATGTCACAGACCCTTTTTCTACAACACTTTTAAAGATTCTATCTCTTTCCTCATCAAAATTATTAAATTGCTCCAAGCATATATTTCCTAAAGCTTTAAAACTTATTTCAGCTGATGCTAACTTGTATTGACATGACGTTAAGAACTGAAGACTATCCAATATTTTTTTATCTTTCAAAAGTTTTACTAGTTCATAACTTGACATATAAATACCCCGCTTTCGAAAATTCTTATAAAAAAACCTCATTTACTTATGGTACGGTTCCCCCTTAATAATCCGAAACGCCCGATACACCTGCTCTAGTAAAATCAACTTCATCAACTGATGCGGGAATGTCATTTTTGAAAAGGATAACTTTTCGTTTGCTCTTTTTTGGACATCATTTGATAATCCAAGTGAACCTCCGATAATAAATGTGACTTTGCTTTTACCGTACGTGGCTAGCTGATCGAGGTTTTTGGCAAGCTGTTCAGAGGTTTGCTGTTTACCTTCAATGGCGAGGGCGATGACGTGACTATCTTGAGGAATTTTGGCAAGGATACGCTCACCTTCTTTTTGTTTTACTTGCTCTTCTTCAGCAAGACTTAGGTTTTCTGGTGCTTTTTCATCTGGCACTTCTATAAGATTAATTTGGGCATAAGCACCCAGACGCTTTTTATATTCATCAATACCTTGTTTTAAGTATTTTTCTTTTAATTTTCCGACAGTGATAATGGTTATATTCACAGTGTGTATAGCTCCTTTTCAAAAGTTATCCACAGAAGTTATCCACATATCAACAACTCCGTTTTTCACTCTTCCGAAATACTATATTTCGCTTTGTTTTGACAAAACTCGCATGATGTGGATAACTGAGCTTCATCTGTGAGTAATTCAATCTTGGGTGCGACTTCCTTTTCATCGATAATCATATCCATAGCAAGCTCTACATGCTCTTGACATACTGTTAAATCCATGTATTTAATCCGTCCCTTCTTTCTGCTTTCCCATTATAGCATACCCTTTACTTGCTTGTGGATACCTTATGAAAATCGACGTATTCATGGCATTGAATCGACAAAAAGTTCACTAAGTTATTTTACAGTAGACGCAAAAAATAACCGAACAACTCCAACAAAATGGTTTAAAAGTAAAACGAGTACACTCACGCGATTAGTATCCAAGACTGACATATTCAGATTAGCTTTGGCTGTCGCTCCTTTCTACTTTTTACAGCCACTTCGCCTTCATTTTCAAGCCTGATGTGGCCGCTTCTTTTCTTTTATGGCCACTTCCATCTAATTCTCCACCCCGAAATGGCGACTCTTCTCACAACATCCATCTACACCCTCGATATATCAGCTCTGCCTCCGATGCGACTACCTCAGCCTCCTCCCCTACCAAACTTCCCCCAACCTCAAAAAAACAGCGAGAAATCCCGAAAGATCCCTCGCTGTTCATCCTGTCTTCTTTTCCCCGCTCCCACTCACACTTTCACTTCACGAAACACGACACCTTAATAACTCTGCTGCTCCTGCAAAGTGATTGTCACGGTTTCACGATTGCCATCACGGTAGAAGGTGACTTCAACCTCATCGCCGATGTCTGCTTCTGTATAGAGGAATTTCCTTAAATCATGGGAGTCGTTCATTTCCGTTCCATTTATATCGACAATGACGTCATACTCCTGCATGTTTGCTTGTTCTGCTGCAGACATCGAGGCGACACTTGTTACGACGACACCACCTCGAACATCATTAGGGAGGTTTAATGTCTCTTGCCAATGATAGCTTTGGATTTGATTTAACGAAATGATTCCGACACCGAGCTGTGGACGTCTTACTTCTGAAAAACGCTCAAGATCATCAATAATTGGTAAGGCTATCGCTGTTGGAATCGCAAAGCCAATTCCCTCGACAGAGCTTTGGGCGATTTTCATCGAGTTAATCCCAATCACTTGGCCTTCCATATTGAGTAAGGCACCACCACTATTTCCTGGGTTTATGGCAGCATCGGTTTGCAGCACCTCGGCATGCCAATCGATTTCACCGTCACCATTTGTATCAATCGGAATACTTCTTTCTGTCCCGCTAATGATACCTGATGTAACCGAGCTCGCAAATTCTAGTCCTAATGGATTTCCAATCGCAATCGCTGGTTCGCCCACACGTAATGTATTGGAATCGCCAAACTCGGCGACCGTTTGCACCTCATCACTATCGATACGCAGCACGGCTAAATCGGTTAGAACGTCTTCGCCGACTAGCTCCGCTTCAATTCTTGAGCCATCAGCAAGACTGACCTCAATCGCACTTGCACCATTAATAACATGTTGATTCGTCACGATAAAAGCATGGTCATCGGCTATTTTATAAACAACACCAGAGCCCGTTCCTTCACCTGGCATCCCGAGAAAGCCAGCTTGCTGAATATTGACCACACCAACAACGGCATCGGATACTTCATCGACAATATTCGTAATATCGGTTTCTATCGAATAAGAAACCGACTGTAAATCGCTCGGTTGACTAGGTGATGCACCGATCTCTTCTGGTGGCTCCCCGTCATTTAATCCGAATGAAATCCATCCGAAATTAGACATCAGTGGCATTGCTATTAACATCACTATGGCACCAATTACCCCACCGAAAAAAGCAGGGAGTATGGAACCTTTTTTATTTCTGCGCGTGGAACGCTCTTCACGTATATGGTCATCATAGTATCCCATCTATTACAGCCTCCTACATGATCAGCATCTTTTACTTATTTATATACTATATTTAAAGTGAAAAATCGACTCTTTTGTCTTGATTTATGGCCACTTGTAATCAAAATCATGTACGCCTTCCTAGCCAACATCTTTGAAAATTATTTTTTCATGAGCCGCCTGGTGTTGGTTCATTACACTCTTCTAGTATTACCGCTACGAATTTTTTTCAAACCATTTATACGATCGTTAAGGCTGTTGGTTTAATGGGATCGGTATCATATAAATCAAACGTTTCATTGATTCCTAGCTCTTGCTCTTTTAATACTTGTTCTACCGTTAGTCTAGCTAAATCCTTCATATTATTATCTAGACTTAAATGGGCCAAGTATATACGTGATGTTTCATCGGTAATCACATCGGCTAAGGCAAAGGCTGCATCTTCATTGGAGACGTGACCGACATCACTTAAAATTCGTCGCTTCGTGCTCCATGGGTATCTACCCATTTGTAACATATTAATATCATGATTTGATTCAAAGACAAACATGTTGGAGCCTTTAATCGTGCCTTTAATCCGGTCACTGACATACCCCATATCGGTCGCGAGTGTCAGCTTTCTCCCCTCATGATGGAATACATAAAACATCGGTTCCGCGGCATCGTGAGACACACCGAAGGATTCGACCTGCATATCCTCAAAATCCTTCACTTCACCGATTTCAAAATGAAATTTCTGATCGGTCATAATTGTGCCAAGTGATGCTTCCATCGCCTGCCATGTTTTTGCATTGGCATAAATCGGGAGCTTATGCTTTCTCGCAAAAATGCCGACTCCCTTAATATGATCACTATGCTCATGTGTCACTAGAATTCCGTCAAGTTCCTTAGGATCTCGATTAATTTTTTGAAAAAGCTCGTCCATTTTTTTGCCACTTAAGCCAGCGTCCACTAAAAGGCGTTGCTTTTCCGTTTCCACAAACATAGCATTCCCCGTACTACCACTTGCAAGCACGCTAAATCGTAGCGTCATTTCCCTCACTCCAGTATGTTCAACTTGCTCATTACGTTTCTTCTTCTTCCTCAACCGTTAAATTCTGAACGTCACCCTCGATCGCATGAATTAAATACGATTCATCATTACTCAATGTGACTAACCACATCGGTGCATACATTAAGTCTTCATTTTCAAAGGTGTAACGATTATGATAGCCGTACTCAATCGACGTAATCGTATCACCAATCCCGATAAAGCTTAGATTAAGTAAGACTTCAATCGCCTTCAAACTAGAAAGAATTTCACTTTCACTTCCATGTTCCTCAAATTCAATATAACGCTGTTCATATTTAACAATCTCACGTTCCTCATTGAGGTGAATAATTAACGGTGCGTACTCATCTGAATAAGCGGTATGCCCATTAAAGGCTTGATACAAATAAATGCGCTCGTAGCTTTGGTCGTAATGACCGAAGCGATAATCAGCTCCACCATTCACATGATTGATTAAGAAGTTCGTTAAATCCTGACTAAATTGTCCTTCCGTTAATGGGAACGGTTCCTGTAAAAGCGATGTTAAAATTTTGCCATCCTCACTTACTTGCGTCACTTGATTATCACCTAAATAATCAAGATGTTGATCCGTGAATGGCTGATTACGTCCAATAATATGGTGATCGTCGCTATCAACTTCAGGCAATTCAGTATCAATCGTAATATTATTCGTATTAAGTCGTTCTTGTAACGTCATTTCTGGAATCGAGCTCATCTGATAATGATCGTTTTTCTGGATTAACTGAAACGTTAGGAAAACATTTAATAATAGAAACGTGATAATAAAAATCGTTTTCGTTCTATTCCAATTCATCTCGTATTTCCTCCGTTACATCTGAGCCCGTTTGATCATTGATATCAACCTTCTCCCAACGCCCATCATATAAAATAAACCAATTCGGTTCTGCCGTTATATAGGATGGTGAACGGCTTCTCATTTCATAACCAATTAACATTTTTTCAATCTTATCTACGTCAAAAAACTCATTTTGCTGTAAAAATTCAAGAACCTCAGGCCCTGCCGGCAGCTCGATCTGCTTCGAATCAATTGGCGAGCTCTCGACTTTAAAAAGCGGCCTGGAATAATGCGAAGTTTGCCCACCAACACGATTGACCTTAATATCCATTAATCCTTCTTGGCCATCAAACATAATAACCGGCAAATTTCCTAACCTCAGTTGAAAATCTACTTCCGCCTCAGCCTCCGTTAAAGAGTCCCAATCGGCTAAATAATACGGGTTTGTCCAACCATTATGTCCGTTAATAAAATCATAGCTTGAATCAACAATATTCCGAGACATCAGTTCTTCCGAAATCACATTATAGCGAAATTCCATAAACTCCTCATTGTTACCGGTCATTCTTGTTAGCATTCGGCTTCCATCGGTATAGATGCTTTGCCCATTTGCTTGCCTAATTTCGGTAATAGAATTAGGTACCGGGAATAAAAGACGTTGGAAAAAGCTAATATCTAAAGAGCTGACAATATATGAGGAACGTCTGCCTTCATAAGGCACATTCGCAATGTAAATTTGTTCACGGAATTGCTCTTCCTCGACATTTTTAATGCCGATCGCTGGAATGAATTCATCAATGATCGCAAAGACATTTTGCTCGAACATATGATAATCAATATTGGTTCGTAAATTCGCAATGCCCTTCGATCTAGAGGAATAGAGCTGAATGTACATATTATTCGATCCATTCGGATTTTGGTAAATAAACATTCGATCAATGTCATCTAAAGGGATTTCTAAACCTTCATCCTCACTAACAAAAAGTCGGGCAAAAATACTTTTCGGAATCGCGGTTGGAAAAATTAACTCAAGCCCTTGTTCTACTTGAATCGGATAGCTTTGTTGAGAGTAACCGATCACATTTTCGACGACAACATTAGACCGAAAAATTCGCTGATACGTATCTGAAAAAGCACTATGATCAACCGGTATAAGATAGGATTCCTCCCCCTGAACAACGACAAGCTTTTCGGCGGTAATCACATCGGTAATCGAAGACAGGCTGCTGCCCCCTTCAAGTGTTTCCCTCGGAGCTAAGTTGTCACCTTCTGGTCTTGCCACATTAGGCTGAAAGGTCCATAGCTCCCACGTCAATAGAAGACTTAGGGCAACAAGTCCAATTAACAACCAATTTTTTAATTGTTCAAATCTCACTTATTGCCCCCCTTTTTCTTTTCAAAAGGTAAAGTAAAGAATATCGTTGTCCCTTTTCCATACATACTCTCTACCCAAATCTCTCCACTATGTGCTTGAACAAGCTCTTTGGCAATCGCTAAACCAAGCCCTGTACCACCGATACTTCTTGCCCTTGCCTTATCAACACGGTAAAAGCGGTCAAAGATTTTTTGCTGACTTTCACGTGGTATTCCCATCCCTTGATCCTGAATACTGACACGTATTTGTTTTCCATAATGCTCCATCCGGATCGTGACATTACCACCCTCCGGTGAATATTTCATGGCATTAGATATTATATTATCAATAACCTGTGTAAGCTTATCGCGGTCCATTTTGACATACGTATTTTTTGGCGTGATCTCGCGGGTAAAATGGATATTTTTATTCACGGCAATCATATCAAAGCGATCAACCACTTCGTGTAAGTATAAGCCAAAATCAACGGTAGTTAAGTTGAGCTTATAATCACGACTATCAATTTTGGATAGCTGCAGTAGATCATTAACGAGACGAATCATTCGCTCCGTTTCGTTTTGGGTTACCCCTAAGAATCGACGTCCTAACTCCTGATCCTCAATAGCCCCATCTTCTAATGCTTCTAAATAACTTTTCATCGTCGTTAATGGCGTGCGCAGCTCATGGGATACATTCGCTACAAATTCACGACGGTCCTGCTCAATTTGTTCCTGCTCGGTCACATCATGTAAAACGGTAATGACCCCATTAATTGGTCCATCATTTTCTTGAATGACCGAAAAACTCGCTTGTAGCATATACGCATTCTCATCATCACTAAAATCAAGAATTAACGATTCATCATGATCGAATAAATCATTAACATGATAAACCTCAGAAAGCTTTAAGACCTCCGTAATTGGTTTTCGAATCACTTCATATGTCGCTTTTCCAAGCAGCTCTTCTGCCCGTTTATTCATCAAAATAACAAGGCCATTCTCATCTGTAGCAATGACACCATCTGTCATATTACCGAGTACGGAGCTTAATTTTTTCTGTTCTCGGTCTCGGGTTGTAATCGCATCTTGGAGTTTTGACGTCAGATCATTAAATGATGTCGCAAGTTGCCCAATTTCATCCGATCCAAATACACGAACCTTCCTTGAAAAATCACCGTGTCCCATCCGCATCGCTTGTTTACGCATATCAAGAATAGGTCTTGTAATCGTTTGAGAGACGAGAACAATTAAGATGATGGTAATACCTAAAGCAATCGTCGTTCCAGATAAAAGAATGCCATTAATTTGCTCCATTTGATCATAGATCTCATCCATAGGAGCTTGAATTTGCAAAGCACCCACAATGACATTATCACGTTGCATAATCGGTACGACCAAGGAACGATATATATTTCCTTGGGCATCGACAAAGTTCCCTTCATCGGTCGTCCCTACTAATGCTCGCTTAATAAACACATCATTCGTCTGCTGTCCGATAATATTCCTTTTTGAAATATCAGATGTACCGATAACAACCTGATTGGCATCAACGACTAACACATCTGGATTCCTCACATCAAAAAGGTCACGTAATAGAGAATTCACTTCTACTTCAATGGAAGAGGAATCACTATTTGGGATAATCTGCGCTAAATTATAAGCCAAAAAATCGGCACGTTCTTGTAGCATTTGCAAGTGATTTTGATTGAGTTGATCCTCCAGCTGTTTAGTAAAATAAACGCCAATTACTTGCATCGCAATTAAAATTAAAAGCACATAAATAATAATGAGCTTAAACTGGATCGACTTAAAGAAACCAACCTTACTTTTCATTTATGCTTGCTCCAGTGGGTCTGGAGATGCTAGATAATACCCGACTCCTCTACGTGTAATAATCCATGTTGGGAAGCTTGGATTATCCTCCACTTTTTCACGCAAACGTCTAACCGTTACGTCTACAGTACGCACGTCTCCAAAATAATCATAACCCCAAACCGCTTGTAAGAGATGTTCACGGGTCATAACTTGTCCTAAATGCTTCGCCAAATAATGAACCAATTCAAACTCACGATGAGTAAGCTCGATCGTATCTCCACGCTTTTTCACTTGATAGGCATCCGGATAAATGGTTAAATCACCGATCGTGAGCTCCTTTTGTACATTCGTTTCGTCAGCACTCACTTTATGTCGACGTAAATTCGCCTTCACTCGGGCAAGTAGCTCCCGTGTGCTAAACGGCTTTGTCACATAATCATCTGCACCAAGCTCAAGACCTAGCACTTTATCAATTTCAGAGTCCTTTGCCGTTAACATAATAATCGGCACATCCGATTTCTTACGCACCTCACGACAAACCTCCATACCATCCTTATGCGGCAACATAATATCTAATAATATTAAATCCGGGTCAAACTTCTCTACTTGTGACAAGGCCTCCACACCATCATAAGCACAAGTGACTTCAAAACCTTCTTTTTCTAAATTAAACTTTAATATATCTGCAATTGGACGTTCGTCATCAACAACTAATATTCGTTTATCCATGTTTCAACGCTCCTGTTCTACACAATTATAACGTGCTACTCTCTAGTTTATCACAACTCCTACCAACTCTTCAGTAGGAAGCCTTTTCTACATGTACCACTTCTTGATAAGTCGAGTAAAAACCTTCTCACTAAGCAGAAAATTTACTTTGGCAAAAAGCGTGGTTCTCTTTGGCGGTGCGGCGGCTGTGTGTCTCTATTTGTGCAGCAATGGAGGGTCACTTTCGGTGTTCATTGCTGTGTATTTTTATTTGTGCGGCATTGGGTGCTCTTTTTCGGTGTTCATTGCTGCGTATTTTTATTTGTGCGGCATTGAGGACTATTTTTCGGTGTTCATTGCTGCGTATTTTTATTTGTGCGGCATTGAGGACTATTTTTTCGGTTTCATTGCTGCGTATTTTTATTTGTGCGGCATTGAGGACTATTTTTTCGGTTTCATTGCTGCGTATTCTTATTTACGGAGCATTGAGCTACATTTTTACGACTCCATTGCCGCGTATTCCTATTTCCGCAGCATTGAGCTACATTTTTACGACTCCATTGCTGCGTATTCTTATTTCCACAGCATTGGGGACTCTTTTTCGGTGTTCATTGCCGCGTATTTCTATTACTACCACTCCGCTCAACCAATTAAGATTAACTGTGCCGAATATACAATTTCACGCGCTTTTGTCACTCACGAACACAAACCGGCTGAATCAAAAAACTTGCCGACTAGCGATTAAAGCTACAGTCGACAAGTTTATCTAAATAATTTTGTTCATTAAGGTAAATAGTCAATCGGGTTTAGAAGTTGGCCATTTCGTGTTACTTCAAAATGCAAATGAATACCCGTCGAATCACCGGTTGAACCCATTACACCGATTTGCTCTCCCCGCTTAACTGTTTGGCCTACATTTACACTCGTTGATTTTAAATGGGCATATAACGTTTCCATGCCATTATCATGCCTAATTCTAATATAATTTCCATATCCGCCACCACTTGTAACAGCTGTGATTGTACCTCTCTCGGCCGCGTAAATTTCAAACGTACTTGGACGAGCAATATCTATCCCTTTATGATAACGACCCCAACGGTTCCCTTGGTGACTAGAAATATATCCACCATCAGCTGGCCAAGCTAGCTCAGAGCGTTCCTTTGTACCTTGAATAACGACTTTTGAAACGGGTTCCTCAATCACTTCCTGGTCAATCACTTCTTGTTCCACTTTTTCACCGTTCACATAAGTCGTCTCATATTCTACATACTGTAACCCCTTTTTACCAGCTCGTTCAACCTTCTTTTCATCTTTATAAAGGCTCGTATCTTCTTTGATTTCTACGTCATAATCAATCTCTTCTTCTTTCTTACTAACTTCAATTACCTCTAAATCCAAATAGGTCTGCATATCGCGGATTTTTAATTCATCGCCAGGTCGAATGACACTATCTGACTCTAAGTTGTTGAAATCAACTAATTCTTTCATAGATACATCAAGCTCTTTGGCAATTTGACTTAATGAATCTCCTTCTTGCACATCATATACGACCTCTGTTTCTTTTCCTGCTTCTACTTCAGAAAAAGCACGCTCAACCGATACAACTTTGTCCGGATTCACAAGAACTTCTTTTTTCTCAATATCTGTTAAAAAATTGATAGATTCAATTCGTTTTTCATTCAAATCTAATTGTGCATTGGTCTGAGCACTTGTTTGCACGACTTCGCGCTCACTGCTATCACTATCAACTAAACGCTTTTCGGCTTCTTTTTTTTGTTGATAGCGTAAAAATGCCTCTTCTTCCACCTGATCCATGACAATTGCTTGCTTTAACTTTGAGAAAGCTTCCTCCGCAGGTAAGTAGACAATTTCTTCTTCATTAATGACAAGAGCTGTCGCTACCGCTTTTAAAGTGACCGCTTCAGCCAAGTTCTCAAATGCCATTTCCGACTCAGCATTTTTGATAAATACAATCTCTGAAACGATATCAATCTCTTCGACCACATTGAAGGTTAAGCCTTCATATTTTTCTTCCTTTTCTTCTATTAATACTTGTAGGAAATCGTCCAACTCGTCTTCCTCATTAATTGTCCCGATAAACTCTTCATCTATATATAAATGATAAACACGCTCCATAACAATGCCTGAGCTTGCTAAAACATTCGAAAAACCTGATATAAAAAATATAAAAACGAAAGTGGCGATCCACCTTTTACTGATTTGGCGACCTGCCCTTAGTTCATGACGATTCTTATTATGCTTTTTCCTCACCCACATATACAAAATACCCCTTATTTTATTGCCCTTATAACGGACCTATTAATCTATGATTAGAAACTATTGCTCAAATACATAGCCAAATAGGCGATTAAAAAACGACCTATTTTTGACCTTCTTCATTTTAGCATAATTCTAAATAAGATGGGGCTAAATGACTAAATGATAATAATTTGTAATCTCTATGTAACTATATTCATGGAGTTTGAACACATGGTATGCTAAACTTTCTATTGATGAATCACTATGCACATCATTACCAGCAAGCATGAAAGTAAGAGTAAATCGACATACGCAGCAATGCGAGCGCAAACCTAATGCGGAGCAAATAAAATACTTCAAAGTTCAACGGCTAGTTTTGGACGTTTTAGGGTGTTTATAACAAATAACCAAAAAAGTTTAATTGGACCTGGTATCAGAGATTAAGGAGGCAAGAAAGTAGCCTCCCTTATTAGGGTGAAGGCTACTTGTAGGATAAATAAGGAGCTTCAAGAAATATGATCAGAGAGTCAATTATTATGATGCATGTTGATTTAACTATCTTTTAGTAAAAACAGCGGAGAAAGTCCCTTTTGCAATACCATTACTTAATAATTGAGGTGAATCTGCTACAATGAAATATTCATTAATTTTCGTATTACCATAATAACTTTCGACATATCCCTGGGTGAAATTATATCTAGGACGAAAAGTCATATAAGCTCTTTGACCAGGATTTAAATCAACTCCATATTGAGCCCCGACATTATTCTCTAAACTTTTATTCCATGTAAAAGTAGCTCTTGTTCGAATAATATTTTTTATACTAGTGCTAACACTAACGGAAAACTTTTCTTTATGAGAAACACTTTGTGTTGCGGAAACTCGACAAGATCTTGCATCAGTAGGACACGACATAGGGTTAGATACCTGTACTGCTGCTCCAATTTTTTCACCTGTACCGGTTTGCCTATATGTGTTTATAACAGAGAAAGGCGTAATTAAGTTATCGTCATATTCAGCAACTTCATTAAACAACTTTTCAAGCTGTGCTGATTCATTTAGCTCTAATAAATACTCTTCTAATGAGATTGATTTTAATCCGTTTTCTGTCAATTCGTATGGGTGTGCTAAATACTCGCCAGTTTCTTTATCATAGATATACTCTTTATCAAAAGTTAATACATATCTTTCGTTATCTGCTAATACATTTGTGGACAACAGAAATAGTACTGTAACAAATACAAATACAATAGATACTTTTTTCATCAAGTTAATTCCCCTTTTCTACTTTAAATTAACTTTTGTATCTCTATCCTCAGTGATATCAACATAAAAAAAGTTATTATCTAGTAATATTATGTCAGTATTGTCACTTTTATCAAGTGTGAGAGATATAGATTCATCAAATTTTTTTCCAATAAGAAGTGCTAAGTTTTCATTTTCATAACTAATATAATTAAACCCAACTTCTGAAGATGGAATCCTGTAACCACCTTGATGGTTTTCAACATAAAAATCATTATTTCTGTTAATTACTTCAAAGCTGTAAATGACATCAAATCCAGTATAATAAAAGATTATAATCTTATCTAGCTCTTCAATGTTAAGAATCAATTGATTTGGTTCTATGTTGTGTTCCTCCATAACAGATTGAATTGCATGATCATAACTTTTAAAAGTTTCTTCTTGCGTACAAGCCATTAAAAAGAGTGAAAAAATAACAAACAATAATTTTTTTAACATTAACATCTCTCCTACTCTATTCATTTGAAAGCTCTTATTTGTACCTAAAAAAATCTTAGCATTAGTCATATGGAATTAAAATAAAAATTTTCTACATATTAGCAGACTAATATATTCCGAAAGTAAATCGCAATAGAATCTATAGTCAATAAGTTCCCTATACATTTGAAAACTTGCCGATTGGCAGGCCATGCAAAAAAAAGAGCTATTCCACAAAGCGTATATACCGCTTTTTTGGAATAGCTCTTTTATAAAAAACTAATAACCATTCAAAAATTTTCTATCTCTTTTATTCAAATAAAAAAGTATGCCTTTGCATACTGAACAAAAAGGGAAAATCTATATAAAGTGCCGGCCAGAGGACTTGAACCCCCAACCTACTGATTACAAGTCAGTTGCTCTACCAATTGAGCTAGACCGGCATAAAAAAATGGTGGCTTGGGACGGAATCGAACCGCCGACACATGGATTTTCAGTCCATTGCTCTACCGACTGAGCTACCAAGCCACATACAAAAATTAAACCGATTCATAAAACTCATGGCGGTCCGGACGGGACTCGAACCCGCGACCTCCTGCGTGACAGGCAGGCATTCTAACCAACTGAACTACCGGACCATATGTAAAACATAGATTAAAAGTAAAAATGGTGACCCGTACGGGATTCGAACCCGTGTTACCGCCGTGAAAGGGCGGTGTCTTAACCGCTTGACCAACGGGCCACTACAGAAAATGAATGGTGAGCCATGAAGGACTTGAACCTTCGACCCTCTGATTAAAAGTCAGATGCTCTACCGACTGAGCTAATGGCTCATTTCTTTTTTACTTGTCCACTTGCCTTAGCGACAAGATTTATAATAACATACAGAAAACTTAACTGCAAGTGTTTATACAAAATAATTTTATTTAATCTTCACCAATCATTCAGACCTCCGAACAACCTTCACCATCATATCGAAAACAATACGAAAACGCAAGTCGAAACTTGTGTTTTCGTTGTTTTCTTACGTATTATTTTTAGTATAACCTTGACCTGCATATATCAAACCATCATTTTTTTAAGCAAAAACTCCACGAACTAAGTTTGTTTGATTACGATCAGGCCCAACCGAGAAAATCGTTAATGGAATCCCAGTTAATTGCGAAACACGCTCAATATAATGACGAGCATTTTCAGGAAGTTCATGTAAAGATTTTACACCAGTAATATCTTCTGTCCACCCCGGTAACTCTTCATAAACAGGCTCACACTCTGCAAGTACTTTTAGGCTTGCTGGGAACTCTTCCATGATTTCTCCACGGTATCTATACGCTGTACAAATTTTTAATGTAGGAATGCCTGTTAACACATCAATTGAATTTAATGATAAATCCGTTAGCCCACTCACACGACGAGCGTGACGCACAACAACAGAGTCAAACCAACCAACACGTCGAGCTCGTCCAGTCGTCGTACCGTACTCACGGCCAACCTCACGGATTTGGTCACCAATTTCATCATGTAATTCAGTTGGGAATGGACCATCACCCACTCGCGTTGTATATGCTTTTGAAACACCGACAACATGGTTAATTTTTGACGGACCAACACCAGAGCCTATCGTTACACCACCAGCAATAGGATTCGAAGACGTAACAAATGGGTATGTGCCTTGGTCAATATCAAGCATAACACCTTGTGCACCTTCGAAAAGAACACGACGCCCTTCATCTAAAGCATCATTTAAAACGACAGATGTATCACAAACTAATTCAGCAATCTGCTGTCCATATCCATAATATTCTTCAAGTATTTCTTCCTTTGTAAATCCGGACGTTTCATAATACTTTTCAAATAAACGATTTTTCTCATCTAAATTGCGGATAAGTTTTTCTTCAAAAACTTCTTTATCTAATAAATCAGCAATACGAATTCCGATACGGGCTGCTTTGTCCATATAAGCTGGACCAATCCCTTTTTTCGTCGTTCCGATTTTATTTGCACCTTTGCGCTCTTCTTCCACAATATCTTGCTTTAAGTGATACGGTAAAATCACGTGAGCACGATTGGAAATTCTCAAATTACTTGTATCAACATTACGTTCATGTAAGTATGCTAATTCTTCAACGAGTGCTTTCGGATCAATAACCATACCGTTTCCGATTACACAAATTTTATCTTTATAAAAAATCCCAGATGGAATCAAGTGAAGCTTATATTTGACACCGTCGAAAACGATCGTATGTCCTGCATTATTACCACCTTGGTAACGAGCGACAACCTCTGCTTTTTCTGAAAGATAATCCGTAATCTTTCCCTTTCCTTCATCGCCCCACTGTGTACCAACTACAACAACTGATGCCATTTCCGCACCTCCGCCTCAGGCTTAAAAGCCGAGTAATAGTAATCAAATCCATTAATTAGTATACCAACTCACTAATTGTGCGTCAACAAAAACACGAACATTTATATTAGTAGTGTTATAATTTGTTCGTCAAAAAGCTATGAAACTATAAAAAAAAGGACGTAATGTCATGATAAGTACATGTACGACCGTTAGTTCTGAACTATGAGGTTCTCAGTCTTCTAAAATAGTAAATAGAGCATAATAGAATTAATCCCATTCCTAGCAACAACCAATGATACATACTCGTTGCCGTATATCCGCTGGCTGCGCCGATTAGCTCAGTGCCACCCCGCAGGACGCGCAGCATGATTTTCGGTAG
Source organism: Alkalihalobacillus pseudalcaliphilus (assembly GCA_001038565.1). Taxonomy (GTDB): domain Bacteria; phylum Bacillota; class Bacilli; order Bacillales; family Bacillaceae_D; genus Alkalihalobacillus; species Alkalihalobacillus pseudalcaliphilus. Next base: position 58,258 of record LFJO01000001.1, on the reverse strand, counting down.
CGACGAACAAAGCTCGGCACATGAGCATTCGCACTAACTCCCATACAAAACCCACATGGTGAAGCCCCATTCACTCCGCCACTAACAAAGATGAAAGTAGTGGCGGCTTTTCAAACTGTTGGCACGTTTACAACTCGATCACCATCAGGAGTCAGCCGCACAAACAGGGAGCACTGTCCTACTAAGGTCATTTATCGTGAGATGGATGACGAACTAACTTCACGGCACAAGCTATCGCCCATAAGCAACTCCCATACCAAAAAACCTTACCAATTGTCTCAGCTAACAATTAGTAAGGTTCATTAAGGCTATGCACCTGGCGGCATATCGCGTTCTTCGTGACGCCTATCTAGATTAACGAACTTATTATATTCCTTCACAAATGCCAACTCTACCGTTCCAACGGGACCGTTACGTTGCTTGGCAATGATAATTTCAATAATATTTTGGTTCTCGGACTCTTTATCATAGTAGTCATCACGATATAAGAAGGCGACAATATCGGCATCCTGCTCAATACTTCCCGATTCCCTGATATCAGACATCATCGGGCGCTTATCCTGACGTGATTCTACACCACGAGAAAGCTGTGATAAAGCAATAACAGGAACTTCGAGTTCACGAGCAATCCCTTTTAACGTACGAGAGATTTCCGAAACTTCCTGTTGACGGTTCTCACCACTACGACCATTTCCTTGAATAAGCTGAAGGTAATCGATCATAATCATACCGAGACCACTTTCTTGTTTTAGACGGCGACATTTCGCTCGAATCTCACCAACTTTAATCCCTGGTGTATCATCAATGTAAATACCAGCCTTCGCCAAACTACCCATCGCCATCGTCAGCTTTTGCCAATCCTCTGACGTTAGTGCACCCGTTCTCATTCGTTGAGCGTCAATATTTCCTTCGGCACATAGCATACGCTGCACGAGTTGACTGGCCCCCATCTCTAAACTAAATATCGCCACGTTCTCACTCGTTTTTGTGGCCACGTTTTGAGCGATATTTAAAGCAAAGGCGGTTTTACCTACGGATGGACGGGCGGCAACGATAATTAAATCATTGCGCTGGAAACCAGCTGTCATTTTATCAAGCTCAAGGAAACCGGTTGGAATACCGGTAATATCACCTTTTTGATTTTGGAGCATCTCAATATTTTCATATGTTTCCACTAAAACATCTTTAATCGTAACGAACGCACTCGTATTTTTACGCTGAGCTACGTCAAGAATCGTTTTCTCGGCATCGTCTAAAATCGCATCGACTTCATCATCACTTTGATAGCCTTCTGCTGCGATATGTGTCGCCACTTTAATTAAACGGCGCAGCACTGATTTTTCCTCAACAATTCGGCTATAGTACTCGACATTGGCTGCCGTCGGTACGGCATTCGATAAATCAGCTAAATAGGAGACGCCACCGACATCATCTAACCATTGACGATCTTGAAGTTCAGCTGTAATCGTGACTAAATCTACCGGCTCCCCTTTTTCAGCCAAGTCCAACATAATTTCATAGATTCGTTGATGTGAGGCACGATAAAAATCCTCAGGCTGCAAGCGTTCCGTCGCAGTTACTAAAGCAGAATCTTCTAAGAAAATAGCTCCTAGAACCGCTTGTTCAGCTTCTATATTTTGTGGCGGTGTACGGTCGGCAAATAAATCACTCATTCTGAACTTCCCTTTCTCAATCGGTTTATTCTTCCAATTCGATTACTGCTCGACAACGTGTACTTTTACCGTGGCAATAACCTCTGGGTGAATCTTAATTGGTACATTTGTATAACCTAATGAACGAATTGGATCATTTAATAAGATCTTACGTTTATCGACTTTTAACTTTAGACTCGCTAATGTTTCAGCAATTTGTTTCGTTGAGACAGCCCCAAATAAGCGGCCACCTTCTCCAGCTTTTGCCTTAATCGTTACTTCCTGTGCTTCTAATTTTTCTTTATATGCTTTTGCCTCTTCTAGTTCCTCTTGCACTTTCTTGTTTGCACTTTTCTTTTTCGCTTCCAAATCCTTGATATTAGAGTTATTAGCTTCTACCGCTAAATTTTTTGGAAATAAGAAGTTACGTGCATACCCTTCTGATACGTTTTTAACTTCGCCTTTTTTTCCTTTTCCTTTTACATCTTCTAAGAATATGACTTTCACTTTAATTTCCTCCTTCTATTGATTCATCAATTACTGCTTGTAGTTGATGTTTGGCTTCTTCTATTGTAACATCTTCTAACTGTGTTGCAGCATTTGTTAAATGTCCACCACCGCCAAGCCTTTCCATAATGACTTGCACATTTACTTTACCTAAGGAGCGTGCACTGATCGACACACATCCATCCGTCCGATTTGAAATAACGAACGAAGCATCGACACCTTTCATTGTAAGTAAAGTATCGGCTGCTTGGGCAATCGTGATTTGTGTAAAAGCATCCCCTTCATCAGCAGCTGCAATCGCATAGCCTTCACGATAATACTCGGTATTTTCAACAAGCTGAGCTCGTTTAACATAATGGTCCAGCTCTTCCTTCAGCAGGTTTTGGACGAGAGTCGTATCTGCCCCATTTGAGCGTAAATAGGAAGCTGCATCAAAGGTTCTCGCTCCCGTTCGGTTCGCAAAACTTTTCGTATCGACAACAATTCCCGCAAGTAACGCTGTTGCTTCCAAACGATCAAGCTTTAATTTTTTCGGTTGATATTCTAAAAGCTCGGTCACAAGCTCGGCTGTTGAGGAAGCATAAGGCTCCATATAGACAAGAACTGGATCATCGATAAACTCCTCACCGCGACGATGATGGTCAAGGACAACGATACGGTCAACCTTTTCCAACAGTTGCTGTTCAACGACCATACTCGGGCGATGGGTATCAACAATGACAAGTAATGTCTTTTTCGTTACTTCCTGTAAGGCTTCATCTGGGGAAATGAACTGCGACCAAAGATGATCGTGATTTTCGACTTCATCCATAAGCCGGCTTACATTCGGGTTTAAATCATTCGGATCCAAAATCACATAGCCCTCTCGCTCATTAACCTCAGCGATTTTTAGTACACCAATACCGGCACCGATCGAATCCATATCAGGATGCTTATGGCCCATCACCATGACTTGATCGCTATCTAAAACAAAATCACGAAGGGAGTGCGAAATGACACGAGCCCGAACTCGAGTTCTTTTTTCCACCGCATTTGATTTTCCACCATAAAAGCGGAATTTACCGTTCTTCTGCTTGATTGCTACCTGATCGCCACCGCGACCTAATGCTAAGTCCAAGCTTGATTGAGCAAGCTGCCCTAGTTCGCGAACAGAACGATCGCCGGCCCCAATTCCAATACTTAATGTTAAAGGAACTCGTTCTTTCCCAGAAATTTCTCTTATTTGATCCATCAGGGCAAATTTATGGTCTTCTAATTTTTTTAACACACCAAAATTCATAATCGCGACAAATCGATCCGATGCATTTCTACGTATAAAAATATCATTCTCTTGTGCCCAATTATTAATCGCTTGTGTTACCTGGCTTACGAGACGACTTCGCACTTGTTCTTCAAGCCCTTGCGTGACATCATCATAATTATCAAGCAACAGAAAAGCGACCACGGTTTGCGTATCTCTATATAATTTCTTTGTTTCTTCCATTTCAGTGACGTCAATAAAATAAAAGAGTCGCTCATCCTTTTTTAACTGAACATGATAAAAGCTGCCGTCGACTTCAATAGTGTCCTCTTCTAAGTCATCCTCCATCATCTCAAAAAGCTTATCATGAATGCTTTGTAAATCTTCCCCTAATGATTCTTTTGAAAACACTTTGTTCATAAAAGGATTCATCCATTGAACACTTAAGTGCTCATTATAAAGAAGCATGCCTATCGGTATATGAAGAACGGCCTCCTCCCCCGCTTTTTGCACACGATAAGATAAAGTAGAGACGTACTCTTCAAATTGCTTTTTAAAAGCACTCCTTACTCGCCATGTGAAAAACGCAAAGGCAAGAAACCCAATAAATGCAGCAATTCCGACCTGCCAATGAAAGTATGTGATGAGTACCACGAGTAGCAAGGTGAAAATAAACAAGCCGATAACATGATATCCGGACAAGTGTCTAATTAAAAACTTCGGCATATTGTCAGCTCCTACTTTTTCTTCTTATTATCAATCCACGCTCGAATCTCAAATCCTAAATCAACAATACCTAAAATTCTTACTAACTCTAATAACGGAGAAAATAAGATACAGACAATTAATATAATAAAAGGCCATACTTTTGTTCGATGAACCACATGGAAGTAGTAAAAAATTAAACTAAAGCCTTGAACCATCATGACAAACCCTAAAATCAAGAAAAGGTTCGTCACAACTAAAAACATCGTGGTTCCTTCTTCAAAGCTAAAAAAGGATAATATTAAAACAATAAAGTAATACCAGAAAAAAGCTCTTGGAAATTTCCACTCACGGAATGGTGGTATTTTTGTAACCTCAAGTCCAAGGCGTCTAAGAATTAACTGACTGAAACCTACTGTAATGACAGCAAAAGCGACAGCGGTTGTAACAAGGATAACCGGCCCCAAGTAAACAATAAATTCTGCTACTTGCATCATCTGCTCAGAAACAGCTTCATTGGCTAAAGAACCTAATGTCGACTCAATAAAATCAATTTGATTCAACATCGATTCCTTAATTGTCGTCATCGGGTCTACCCCTGCTATGAGTGTACTCGCCACAAATGAAAGGACAAGTGCCGTGGTAAATGTAAGTCCTGCTCCAATTAGAACCGGGAAACCACCTTGGTGCCTTTTATAAATTTCTCCAATCGCAACACCACTTGCCACAAAAAACAACGCCACAATAAACCCAATCAGACCCGTCAATATAAATGATAGTAACAGGGCCGTAGCTCCAGCCACCCCGTTGGCCCGTAAGTGATAACGCCTACCAAATATGATAAAAGGGAATGCTAAAAACCAAATCAAAAATACACTCAGTAATGGTATAAATAAAGTCATCAATAAAACAGCGATAAAGAGAGCAACCATTAGTGCTCCTTCTACAACGATCTTCCTTTGATCCACTTGTTCACCTCATTGAGCTTCTTTGTCTGATGACAAAAAGCTCCTTTCCTTTTCAAGCTCTCATTTATATACGTATTAATTAAAGTACGCGATTCCTTTCAAAAATATCGAATGCTCTTTGAAAGTTTTCCATATCTTTGTCTATTTTAGCTCATTTACCTTCGAAGGGAAAGCAATCACCGCTCAAAAAAAAGAAACGCCCTAAAGGACGCGTCTTTTATTCAACTTGCTCGTAAATGTTTTCATTTGCTTCCCAATACTACTTAGCTTGTCCTAACCAAGATTAGTTTTCGACTGGTTCTTTCTTAATTTTACCAAGCTGATAGGCAACTAAAAAGCCAAGTATAAGTGAAATGATACAAATAAAAATCTCAAACCCAACTGGAATACCTGGGAAAATAACAAAAATCGAGCCACTTACAGCTCCAATCATAACCGCATACGTTAAACTTCGATGATAATAGAAGAAGTAACGTACAATTTTACTCGTAATCACTAATCCAATTAATACGCCAAATCCTACCGCAAAAAGGATTGGTAAGTTAAAATCAGATACCGCTTGAATAATGGTCGCATACACGCCTAAAATAAGAAAGATTAATGATCCACTTATCCCTGGCAAGATTAAAGCTGTACTTGCTAACCAACCAGATAGAAATAAAAAGGCATAGGTTTGCCACGTAAAATCTACGATGATAGCCCCTTTATCTTCACCCGCTAGAGCGGTTAAGGCAACTAACACTACTGCAATGGTAAATAATAGATAATGTTTCACATGAAACTCTTTGCGATAATTAACATCTCTTAATAATGTTGGAATAATGGCGATGACAAGCCCCATAATAAAATAAAACGTCGGATAAGGCTGATTGGCAATCAACCAACCAATTGCTCTTGCAGCAACTAGTATGGCAACACCCATTCCAATTCCTACATTTATTAAAAAGAGTGCATGCTTTTTCCATTCTTTTGTTGTTATACCATTTATCGCTTCAATTAAACGCTCATATAAACCAATCAACAAGGCTACTGTACCACCACTTACACCAGGAATGACTTCAGTTAATCCGATTAGCATCCCCTTAAAAAAACGTTCCAGCTTCACAAACTCAAACCCTTTCTTTGTCTAAAGTGCAAGAACTATTACAACACTATGCATTTACCTAGTGTTTTTCAATTTTCTCGTATCTTCATTATAGTATCATTTTTTTTATAAAATTTATATGGTGATACTTTTTGTATGGAAGTGTACTTAGGGGGAATGGATTGTGAGCTTTTTAGTATCACAAATTTAAAATGGCTTCTTGTATTTATGATTTAGAAGTCATCTTCTTGATCTTGTTTATATCATGTCGACCTAATGTTTTGGTCGGCACCTTCTTGCTCTTTTTTCACTCTGATCATGTCGACCTCACGCCCTGATCGGCACCTTCTTGCTCTTTTTTCACTCTGATCATGTCGACCTCACGCCCTGATCGGCACCTTCTTGCTCTTTTTTCACTCTGATCATGTCGACCTCACGCCCTTATCGGCACCTTCTTGAACTTTTTCCACTCTT
>LFJO01000001.1:0-51579 GCA_001038565.1 Alkalihalobacillus pseudalcaliphilus | reverse complement strand
CCTCCCGGCCCTGTCGGCACCTGTTTGCTCTTTTTTCACTCTGATCATGTCGACCTCACGCTTTGATCGGCACCTTCTTGCTCTTTTTTCACTCTGATCAGTCGACCTCACGCCCTTGTCGACACCTTCTTGCTCTTTTTTCACTCTGATCATGTCGACCTCACGCCCTTGTCGACACCTTCTTGCTCTTTTTTCACTCTGATCATGTCGACCTCACGCTTTGATCGGCACCTTCTTGCTCTTTTTCCTCTCTGATCATGTCGACCTCACGCCCTGGTCGGCACCTTCTTGCTCTTTTTTCACTCTGATCATGTCGACCTCGCGCCTTGGTCTGCATCTATGGATTTTATTCGGAGCTATGATAATAGAATGGGCTTTTCCACATACACGTCGCCATGTCTACTTGACCATTGGCTTTAAATGGGACTCCTTCTTGTTCTAATAAAGTTCTCTGTCGTGTGCCGCCAAAGACATTTTCGGGAGGGAGCTCTCCGCTTTTTTTGATGACGCGATGGGCGGGGACATTTTTAGGTGAGTGGCTTAAAGCTCTTCCTACCATTCTTGCATGGCGGGGTGCATCTAAGAAGTCAGCAATTTGTCCGTATGAGGCTACTTGACCAGCAGGGATTTGTCTAACTGCCATGTAAACTTTTTCGTTAAAATCACTCATTTTTTCTCCTCGCTTTCTTTCATACTTGTTGAAACTCTACTCAGAAAAAGCGTTTGAAAGTTTCTAATCGCGATCCTTTCTTTCTGACTCTAGAAACGGTATTATATATTTATATAGGTTTTTTTAGATAAACTAGAGGAGGTTATCCTTTGAAAAAGGCATTACCTATTAAGAAAATCCTTACAATTATCGGGATAATCGCTTTTGCAGTTTTAGCTATTATTTATTTCTCGGCCCTGATGCCGATTTTATTTGCCATATTAGCCGCTTTAATCGCAGAACCATTTGTTAGAATACTCATGAAATGGATGAAGACAGAAAAAAGGATACTCCCTGTTACGATCGTTTTTTTATCTTTTCTATTAATTAGCACGGGAATTTTATATTTCACGATTGCTAGAGTGTACCGTTCCTTTTACGAATGGTCTCTCCAAATTCCTGTCTATGCTCTTGAATTACAACGATTCATTGACGGGATTATCATTGAGTTTAATACACTTATTGAAGAATTTCCACAAGCCAATGTGATCATTTCAGAGCTTGAAAATCAAACAGAAGGAATTTTTAATACAGCTGTTCGCCTAACATCAGAGCTCGTCACCATGATTGGAAGCTGGCTGCAAGCTGTACCAAACTTACTTTTCGTTTCTTTAATTTTCTTAATTACATTCTTCTTAATAAGTCTTGATTTACCACGATTAAAAAGAATGTTCTTTCAATTATTTAAACCAGAAACATCAACGAAACTACAATACATATCTCAAAAGATGGGAAAAGTTTTTCTCGGTTATTGGAAAGCCCAGTTTATCCTTTCCGTAGGGGTATTTATCGTTACCTATATTGCTCTTTATTTTATTGCACCGGATTTAGCGTTATTTATGTCCTTTGCGATTTGGGTAGTTGATATTATCCCACTCTATGTGGGTCCCGCATTAATCTTAGTGCCTTGGGGTATTCTGGCGATGATTCTCGGCTCTATGAATCAAGGAATTCAATTGATGGTGCTCGCACTTGTGCTGCTTGTCATACGTCGGATTATCGAACCAAAAGTACTTGGAGATTCCATCGGTCTTGCCGCTCTTCCTACGGTCCTATCGATGTACTTTGGTTTTATCTTTGGAGGCGTCATGGGTTTAATTGCAGGACCGTTTGTTTATATCGCGATTAAATCAGCAATTGAGGCCGGGTTATTTAATTTAGTCGATAAAAAGATCGAAGAAAAAGAAGAAGAGCAAAAAGAGAAAGCTTTAATGACCGAACAACCAAAATCTAAATAAAAATAAGAGTTGTCCTTATAAGAGGGCAACTCTTTTTATGTGTCGTTATGCTTTTTTTGCCAATAAAAAATGGCGAGTTGTGTTCGGTCACGAATTTCTAACTTATCTAGAATCGTTGAAATCACATTCCGAATGGTTCCTTCCCCTAAATATAACTGCTTAGCAATTTCCTTATTGGATAATCCCTCACCTACAAGTGTTGTAATCTCAACCTCGCGATCCGTTAATTGCTCTAACCCCTTTTTACCTTGTTGCATGAGTGTTTGTAATACATCCGGTGTTAGTACAGTTGCCCCCGATTGTAAAGCACGAATTTGCTCAGCCATTTTTTCAATTGAATTTGACTTAATTAAGTACCCCTCGGCCCCTGCTTTTAGAGCTAAACGAATATTCCTTGCGTCCTTAAATGTAGTCAGCATCATGATTTGTATAATTGGATAAGTTCGCTTAATGATTTTCGTACTTTCAATCCCATTTAATACCGGCATTTGTATGTCCATCAAAATCAGGTCTGGGGTTTTCTCCTTACAGAAGTCGATAGCTTCCTGACCATTTGTAACATTTCCAATCACGGTCAAATCTTTTTCCTTATTTAATAAAAGCTGCAAACTTTGTCCAACTAACGGATCATCATCAACAATTAATATCTTCATCCGTCCACCTCTCTATCTATCGGTAAAACACAAACAAGCCGATAACCATCTGTTCGATCAACAGATAAAGTACCCTTTAAAGTTCTAGCTCTTAATTGTAAGCTCCTAATCCCTGTACCATGCTGTGAATGCTTTTGAACGTTGCCATAATCTTGGATTTTTAAACGGATGAGATGGTCTGTCACAACTAACTCAATATCCACTTCTTTTGAGTTACTGTGCTTTCGAACATTGGTTAAAGCTTCCTTTATACAAGCTTCTAATAAAACCCACACTGGTGAAGTAATTCGTTCATAATGACCTCTATGACGAAATGATACGGTCAACGGTTCCGATTCCTGAACAATTTTCTCAAGATGTTCAATCCCCATTAGTGAAACAGGCATTAAATTATGGGCGGTTTCTCTTAACCTTGTTGTACTTCTTACTAATCTTTCTTTAATCTGCTCTAATAACTTCTTTCCCTCTGCTTGGTCCTCGAGATGCTCATAGGCTTGGATCGCTAACAAAGCGCCAGTTAGATCATGACCTAAATAATCATGTAATTCTCTCGATATCCTGTTTCTTTCTTTTAATTCAGCGGCTTTTTCAACTTCACTATAAGCGATTAATAATTCCATTCTCACTTGCTCTAATTCATAACGAGCTTTTCTTTCCTTATCCGCTTCTGCCGTTGCTCGCTTCTGCTGGGTCAGCAAGGAAAATAAGAAGTATCCTATAAAAATAGAGATTATACTATACCAAAAAAACACTTCTGTTATGTCAGGATATAGGATAAGAAAAACAAAATAAGGAATAACAACGACCCATTTGGATTTTAATAATGCCTCAAATATTGGAATCGTTAAACCGAATTGAGCAAAAGAGTAAAATGGCATAAAGGCCAAACACACGATCAAATCCAAAACAAAGCTCCAAGCAGGTAACGCAAAACGAACCCGCAAGCTCGTCACGATCATTAATAATAATAAAAAGATAAAACCTTCTACGCCTACCTCACTTAATAACCAAAGGTGTGAAAGAATCAATAATTGAACAACACGCCATATTAGCACAAATCTATTCGGATTCTCCACAACCTTCATGCTATTCCCCTCCTACTTCGACAGATATGCAACATTGTTTTTATATGAAAGTTACTTATGGGCGTTAGTTTGTGCAGTGCAGTTAGCTCGTTATCCATCTCGCGAAAATGACCTTAGCAGGACAGTGCGGCCCTTTTTGTTCATCCGACTCCTAATGGTGAGCGAGTTGTAACCGGGCCAAATGTTTAAAAAGTCGCCACTACATATGAATGACCACTTTGTGCAGTTACTCCAAGGTTTGGTCTCCTTATCTTCACATTAACCCTCTCCTTGTGCAGATACTCCAAGGTTTGGTCTCGGTATCTTCACATTAACCCTCTCTTTGTGCAGTTACTCCAAGGTTTAGTCTCGGTATCTTCACATTAACCCTCTCTTTGTGCAGATACTCCAAGGTTTGGTCTCGGTATCTTCACATTAACCCTCTCTTTGTGCAGTTACTACGAGGTTTGGTCTCGGTACCTTCACATTAACCGCCTCTTTGTGCAGATACTCCAAGGTTTGGACTCCTTATCTTCACATTAACCCTCTCTTTGTGCAGATACTCCAAGGTTTGGACTCCTTATCTTCACATTAACTCTCTCTTTGTGCAGATACTCCAAGGTTTGGACTCCTTATCTTCACATTAACCGCCTCTTTGTGCAGATACTCCAAGGTTTGGACTCCTTATCTTCACATTAACCGCCTCTTTGTGCAGGTACTCCAAGGTTTGGACTCAGTATCTGCACGATTCCTTATGAACCTTAAAGTGGCGATAGATGACTTTCATGTTTGTTGGTGGTGGAGCGGTTTTGGCTTCACCATGCGAGTTTTATATGAAAGTTAGTGCGAACATAGAGCGTTGCTGGGTCGGTACAGAAATGCTTGCTCCGCGTCCTGTGAGGGGCACTGAGTAATCGGTACAGCCAGCGGAGCTCAGCTCTGGCACTACGTCCCAAGGCAGTCTCCGCATGACTCGCCCGTTGGGTACTTCTAATTCTCATGTTCACAATACAATCTAACACTTTTATTAAAATGAAAAAGAACGAAACCAAATTGAACGAAAAGCCAATAGTCAAAGAGCCAAACCCAACTTTCATCACTGTTGGTCATTTTCCGGCTCCATTGCTGCGTATTTTGATTTGCTCCACATTGGCAGTCCTATTTCCGGCTCCATTGCTACGAAATTCCACACAAAAATTATCCACATGTGAATAACTCTTATCTCAACTTCCTCGCACTACCAATGATTAAGAACAAAATCGTAAATAAAATAAGCATACCATTGATCGCGAGAAAATCCTTTACACCTTGATCACCAAATACAACCCAATCAAGACCAGCCGCTAACCAATACGTCGGAAACACTATCGCAACCTTCTGCAAAACATCAGGCATCAACTCAATTGGAATCATCACACCACCCAATACCGCAATTAAACTAATAACCGACACAAAGATGATCATCGACATTTCCCTGCTTCGGAAAAAAGATATCCACATTAACGAAAAACCAATCGCCGATAAACTAAAGCACACAAACAAAATAAACAACCAAAAAGGCTGATACAATTCAAGCCCTATCAAGACTCCTCCACCAATTAGAATGCCACATTGAATAACAAGAATGATAAAATAAGCAATTAAATTTTGCGTGAGATAACGTAAATGTGATATCGGGGCAACCGCTAACCGTTTAACAACCCCTCGCATTCTATCCTCTAAAATAAGGCCGGTTAACTTAAGACTAATAAACATCAGAAACAAACCAAAATATTGATAACCATAAGGTAAATGGGGCCAATACTCAGCTGAAGGAAAGAAAATTAAAATCACCGGAAACAAAAATAAAAAAAATAAATTGGTTTTATTGGCTATGCTTCTTTTAAAGGCATAATAGAAGACGGTCATGTTAACCTCCTCCTACCAAGTACATACATCACCGCAAACATAACCACAAGCCAAGCTCCTAATATTCCAAGGGACTGCCAAGCAAGAGTCATTTGATTTTGCATCGCATAAAGAACCGCATCTACAGATAGCATTAATGGATTCACATACTCATTGATAAAAGTAAAGAAAGCGTGATCAGGCATTGGGAAAAACAGACCAGCAAGGATCACAAAGCCGACCCCATACACTTCAGTTAATCGCTCCGATACTTTGAAATTAGTAACGACAAATAAACAGATCAAACTAACAATCGTTGATAATATCGCCATAAGCGAAACGACAAACATCACCCATAGCCAATTCCCCCATTCCACATTTAGGACCATACTCGTATAAACCAATAAAAGAAAACCTAATATCATGGAAAACAACGTGCCACATAAAGCTAATGAAAAAGCGTACATCGTTCGATTGAGCGGTGAAATCTGAAAACGCTGCTTTCTCAAAGTTAGCAAATCTTCTTGGATAAAATGCATCACGACCGACCCACCGAACAATTGAAACACAAGCGTCATGATAATGGCGGTATCGTAAAAAGCAGGGTAACCAGCCTCATTTGTGACCCCACCTAATATAAAATAAAAGACAGTTATCAAAACGATCGGCATAGCAAGCAGTAATAGCAAAGTCACGAAATCTCGACTCATTCTTAAAAAAGTAAAGGGAATAGTTTGAAGGACTCGCATTACTTCTCACCCCCATCCCTTAAGGTGCGACCTGTTAACGTTAAGAAAACATCTTCTAAATCCGGCTTTTCGACATTCATACTAATAATACCAGAGCCTTCTTTAATGATGGATAAAATACGGTCCAGATGTCCTGAACCAGCAATCGCAATAACCACAATTTCATTGCCTATTTTCGTTACCTGTTTGACATCAACTAGCTTTTCAATTTGATCTAATGAAATCATCTCAGGATGACTCACTTCAATTTTAATCTTTTCTTCATGCTGAATATTTCGCACGAGCTCTTGCACCGTACCTCTTGTCATCACTTGCCCTTGGTCGATAATCACAACCTCTGAAGCAATCGCCTCTACTTCTTCCATATAATGTGTCGTGTAAAGAATCGTCGTTCCCCTCTGATTCAATTTTTTAACCGCTTCTAAAATATGATTGCGTGATTGCGGATCAATACCTACGGTTGGCTCATCCATAATAAGGAGCTTTGGCTCATGAACAATCGAACAAGCAATGTTCAATCTCCTCAACATGCCTCCAGAGAATTTTGCCGCTCTTTCCTTAGCATGCTCGGTTAATCCAACAAATTCTAATGCCTCTTGAACACGTTGCTTACGCTTTTCTCCTTTTAAACCGTAAATCCCTGCAAAAAAATTAATGTTTTCCTTTGCAGTTAGTTCTACAAAAACGGAAATCTCCTGGGTTACCAGGCCGATTCTCTCTTTATTACGAGTGTGAAAGGGGTTCTTTTGATCATCAAATAATTCAATCGTTCCTTGGTCAACGTTTTCCATACCTGTTAAGCATTTGATTAAGGTGGTCTTTCCAGCTCCATTTGGACCGAGTAACCCAAGAATTTCTCCTTGCCTAATATCTAAATCAGTATAATCTAAAACAAGCTTTTTCCCATAACGCTTGACGATACCTGTTAACGATGCAACCATCACTTCATCACCCTTTTTTGTTTTATTGCTTTAAGTATCGCAACAAATGTCTAGCCATCATAGTTACATTTGTCATCAAATCTATGTAAATAGATTCTTCATGATCGTTTAAGTAATGAGCCAAGCTGTTCAATCACCTTTTGAAAATTTTGCTTCTGTTCTTCTAAATCGTCCCGAAAAGCTCGAAAAGGATCGCCCTCATACCGCACACGCTCTAGCACCTGTGATAATGTAAAAAATTCCGGAGTTAACTTATCATTCACTTCCTCCCAATATAAAGGGGTTGCGACAAGTCCTCGTTCATGACCACGTGCTGAATAAGGGGCAATCATTGTTTTTCCTTGATCATGCTGCAAATAGTCAATATAAAGGCGCCCATTGCGGTTCTTTTTTAAACGTTCTAACGTAAATAATTCGTCATACTGCTCCACGATATAAGTACTCACAAATTCACAGAACATCCGTGTCTCCTTATATGTAAATGTCTCATCAGGTAATGGTAAATAGATTTGCAAGCCTTTATTGCCCGACGTCTTAACAAAAGATTGTAAACGAAACTGATCAACGATTTGTTTGATTTCCAAAGCGGCTTTTATCGCTAGAGAAAAATGATTTCGATCAGGGGGATCGAGATCAAAAACAATCTCCATAGGATGATGATGCTTCTTCTTCTGAAAAGGGAGATGAAATTCCAAAGCAAGCTGATTGCCAAGCCAAATCAAGGTTTGGCTATCATTACAAACCATATAGTTCACGTCTTCCTCTCGATACGTTTTAATAAAAGCGGGTGCATAATCGGGGCAGTTTTTCTGATAAAAGGCTTCCCCACCTGCACCATGCGGATATCGAATCGTCGTCAGTAATCTGTCCTTTAGAAAAGGGAGCATATAAGGTGCAATCGCTTGCAAATAGTGTAAATAATCACTCTTCTGATAATCAATCCTTGGCCAAATGGGCTTGTCCACACTAGTTATCTCGACCTGCTCAGGGAAAGGTGCCACTTGCACCTTCAAGGCTTGCCAGGTACAGCTTTCTATGTCTTTATCAACAACGAATGAATGAAACATCGGTTCTCGGAGGTATTCTCCATCAAAATGAATACATCCAATTTTGGCACAAATCGATGGCGGCAAGACCCATACCTCTCGCTGAATGAGCTCGCCATTTTTCTCAAAAAGCTGTGCTAACATGTCTTTATCCTGGTCAGACATTCCATGCGTAAAATGAACCACATCGATCAGTGTTTTCCCCTTATAAACAGAGCCTTGAAAGTAACCATTACTTTTCTCATATTTCGTTACAATCACATCGACATAACGATACTGCTTCATTTTTAGCCAATCTTTAGAACGCTGCGCTGTATATGTACTCTTCTTACGTTTAGCGACAACTCCTTCACTGTGGTTTTCTTTCACAATTGCTTCAATCGTTGCTACCTTTTCAAACGACTCAACCACTTGTAAAAACCGAGAGTTTGCCCATTGTTGCTGAAGGGTTTGTAATCCTTTTTTCCTCTCAACCAAAGTCTGCTCTAACAAATTGACTCCTTTAAGCATCAGCAGATCAAAAACCATTAAATTAGTCGGTAATCTCTTTGCATACTTTTCAATTTGGTTCTTCGCCCTCAGCTTACCTCTTCTTTGTACCGTCGCGAAATCACTTTGATATGGATTCAGTAAATAAACAATTTCACCATCTAGGATTAAAGGCAGGTACTTCTTCAATTTCGCTTCTATCTCCAGACATCCTGCTATAATTTCTGGAAAATAATCAGTCAATTCCTTTTGATTTCGACTAAATAAACGCGGTCCGTCTTCATCCCAGTGAAGAAGACAGCGGAACCCATCATATTTAACTTCATATAACCAATTATCGCCTTCTGGAATGTCTACAGCACTCGTAAGTAACATCGGTTTCAATTCATTCACCTCATGATTAGCTTTTACCCCACCTACATAAAATATCAGCTTACGTATCATATTAATGTAAAAGGAAGGTGACATTATGCATACGGTTTGGAAAGGAAGCATTAGCTTTGGTTTAGTTAATATACCAGTCAAGCTACATACAGCCACGGAAAATAAGGATATCCGCTTAAGACAACTTCATAAAAAATGCCATACTCCCATTAATTACCAGAAAGTCTGCCCTGACTGTGAGGAAGAAGTAAAAAATGAAGACATTGTGAAAGCTTATGAATATGCCAAAAATAAGTTTGTTGTATTAGATGCCGAAGATTTAGAGCAGTTAAAGCGTGAGCAGGAAGATAAATCGGTGGAAATTATCGATTTTGTGAAATTAGAAGAAATTGACCCTATTTACTTTGAGAAAAGCTATTTCCTGGCACCAGATACCGGTGGAAATAAAGCATATGGCTTATTAAAAGAGGCTTTAGCTCAATCTGGAAAAATCGGTATTGCTAAAATTATCATTCGGTCCAAAGAGCAATTGGCCATTGTACGCGTCTACCAGCATGGCTTAATGATGGAGACGATTCATTTCCCCGATGAAGTTCGACAAATTGAGGACGTACCGAATTTACCTGAGGATCAAAAGATTGTGAAAAAGGAATTAGATGCGGCCCTCATGTTAATTGACCAACTAACGACCACCTTTGATCCGACACAATACCATGACGAATATCGCAACGCTTTAATGGAATTAATTGAAGAGAAAAAGTCAGGCAAAAAGACGGTTACCTCGACAAATCAAGGAAAGAAAGAATCGAATGTAACAGATATTATGTCAGCCCTTCAAGCGTCTATTGATAAAACCAAAAAGAAAAAAGCACCTGCCAAAAGAAAGGCTACTTCATCAACTAAAACGAAAAAAAAT
The DNA here is from genome assembly GCA_001038565.1 of Alkalihalobacillus pseudalcaliphilus. GTDB lineage: Bacteria > Bacillota > Bacilli > Bacillales > Bacillaceae_D > Alkalihalobacillus > Alkalihalobacillus pseudalcaliphilus. The sequence continues at coordinate 41,503 of LFJO01000001.1, read as the reverse complement.
GCATAGTCTTTTTATTAATGACAACTTCCCCCTCTCATCGTCTATTCAAAAAACGCAACCGTGTGAGAGGGGAGAACGTTATCTGTGACATTTGGCTGGAGTGCTCCGAAGTCCTTTGTTTCAACTTTCTTTTTACTGCTGTACGGGGTGAGGTGGAGATGGGTTCGCCGCAATGGCTGCGTGCTTTTCTCCCAGATTGCCTCGTATTTCTATTTGCACAGCATTAACTACTCTTTTTCTATCCCTAGTGCCGCGTATTTTCATTTGCACAGCATTAACTACTCTTTTTCTATCCCTAGTGCCGCGTATTTTCATTTGCACGGCATTGACTACTCTTTTTCTATCCCCAGTGCCGCGTATTTTCATTTGCGCAGCATTGACTACTCTTTTCCCTTCTTCATTGCCGCGTATCTTCTAGCTTCATTTCACTATTCCGAACCCTTTTATATTTACATCGTGATATAGTAACAAGCAGGATTTTATTTATGGCATATCGTAATTTAAATGGGAATAATATTCTAGAAAACTAGTATACAACCACATCACAATGGAAGGTGATTCATTTGCCAAAATTTAATCGTTTTTCTATTGGTTCTTTTATCGTTATAGGGCTATTTGTCGTACTCTTAACTGGATTCATTGCTCTTTTATTTTTTAATGATTCAAGTACCTCTGACCCTAATGATTTGACTGAGTTCATTGATGGACAACTACTAGCGGAAACTCATCATTACAATGAACTTTATGAACAAACCTTTACGTCCTTAAATAACGAAGATTTTGAAGCCGCCTTTGATTATGCCGAACAAGCTTCTGAGGAGTCAAAACGTTTGGAAATCCTTTATGCTAGTTACTCAATTCCATCAGACTTACCCGAACATATTATGTCTTTATTTGAAGCCGCTACTAGTGATTTATCGGTTGCATATGCCGTTAATACTGAAGCTTTTCTATTATTAATGGAATATATAGAAACTCAGGATTCGGTTCTACGTGACCAAGCAGAGGATAAGTTTGCCGAAGCGGAGACGTATATAGAATCTGCTCTTTTCAGATTAGAACGAATAAAAACAGAAAATTAATCTGAATCTTTTAAAATAATAAAAGAAGAGTTTACATCGTAGACTCTTCTGATTCATTTTGAATTTTCTCCTTTTTAAACTAATCATTAACAAAAAGTACCTTGACTCCCTCCACTCTCCGATAGCACATACTCTTTATCTCATTTATACTTAAGAGATTATAAGGTTAAAAGGGTGAAATGTGATGGATAGACAAGAGATGCAAAAGTTACTTCAAAAGGTAATCGTTGAAAATGGAGAAGTTAATGCCAGCGTTCCTTTATTTTTCGATTGGAATGACAAACATCAATTTCAAACAAAAGCCTTTGAGTGGTTTTATTTAAATATCACCTTAATTGCTTCTCTTGAAGATCAGAGCATAGAAGAAGTGACTTTGTCTGAACTTACGAAAATCGACTCCTTCCTAGATATCATGACCTTCTTTAAAGACGAGTGTGAAAAAAAGGATTTTCAAACGTTTACTAAGGTTACTCCTCTTTTTTAATACAGCTTCTATAGGCCATTGTTATGGAAGTTGGTACATCTTATTGGACTATACTTTAACATGTCTCAAATAATTATAAACTTTACTCAGTTGATTTTTCTGTTTACCCTTAGATTTCTCCATGCCACCGAACTCAAAAAACTTAATACATGAGTTATTCTATATCTGACCATTTCTCAACGATTAATTCTTCCACTTTTTCTTCTTCTTCAAAGGTATAAACGCGATTTTGTGTTTGGCGGTCACCTACGAGATCTTGCCCCTCACTGTTTTGTTCACGTTTCGACCAATCGCCACGAGTGAACTTAAATTCGACCATCTCAAAAGCACGACCTTCTATCGTTTTTTCATACGTATCGTCATCTATTTGTTCCATGACCATCTCAGGATCAGCTTCATTCCAATTATTAAATTCACCAACCAAATAAATTTCCTCACCATCTGGCGTAGTTTCTGGTAATGTCACTCTAAATGTGACGGCAAAATCCTCTTCAGGAATCTCCACTTCTACTTCTTCAATCGGGAGCTGCCCAATAGGAGAACGAACGATAATTGTTTCGTATGGGGCTATTTCGATTAATTCTCCATCTTGATAAACATGACCATGAACTAATTCTTCGCTATCATTTAATACGACTTGGACTGTTTTTGCTTCTTTTCGTTGATTATGAATAACGGTTAACTGATAATCTTCATCCCCTTCAACCGTATAGCCATATAATCCGAGGTCTGTACCAATAGCTGTATACGTTCCGGCAAAAAACATCGGATGTGATTGACGGATTTCAATCATTTTTTTGTAATGTTCATACATACTACCTTCTGTGCCTTGCTGCTCTTCTAGTGATGTACCATCATTTGGATGTGTATATTGACTCGGATTAAAGAAATGTTCATCCATCGTTGTCATGCCCGCGCCTTCTGCAGCTGCATACCATTGGAATGGCTCACGACGATTGTCATCTGGGCGTTGTCCCTCTTGACCTAACTCATCTCCATAATAGATAAATGGTGTTCCAGGTAAAGTGAATAAGATACTAGCTGCTAACTTCGCTTGTCCCTCACTTCCAAGCCTTGTATGAACACGATCCATATCGTGGTTACCAATCATCGTTGAATCAATAACTAGAGCATTACCACGAGCTCCTGAGAATCTTTGATAGCGGTCTTTGACATCGTTTAATGCAGATACAATATCGACGTTCATACCATTCGCCATCCCGATAATCTCCTCTGTTAAGACGAAGTTAAAGTTTGATTCTAAAGCACTATAATAATAACTAATATCATCCCAAGCGTGATACCAAGTTTCTCCAACGATAAAAGCTTCAGGATTGACTGATTTTACATGGGTATTAAACTCCCTCCACCATTCGATTGTTTCGTTCCGATCCTCATAAATATCAGCAACAGCATCAATTCGGAATCCATCTACACCTTTTTCTAACCAAAAGCTTGCGATATCTTTCACTTCTTGACGAACTTCAGGATTATCATAGTTTAAATCTGGCATGTCGACATTAAAGTGTCCTGAATAAATTTTTCCCTCAACCTCATGCCAGCCCTGCTCTCCATTTGGTTCTTGACCAGCATAAGACTCATGGTCATCCCAAATATAGTAATCTCGATATTCACTATTTTCATCAGCTATGGCCTCTTGGAACCATGAGTGTTCATCTGATGTATGGTTAACAACAAAATCAATGATCACTTTCATATCACGCTCATGGGCAGCTGAAAGTAAGCTCTCGAATTCTTCCATTGTTCCATACTGCCCTTCGACTTCATAATAATCCATAACATCATAACCATGATAGGATTTCGACTCTTTCATCGGCATTAACCAAAGAGCATTAGCTCCTAATTCTTGAATATAATCTAAATTTTGCTCAATCCCTGCGAAGTCACCGACACCATCACCATCTGCATCATAAAAGCTTCTTACAAAGATTTGATAAAAAATCGACTCTAACGCCCAGTTATATTGCTGATCGATATCTGCAAGATCAACCATCTCATTGCTATCATCAATGACTGTGTCAACTTCTTCTGTATCATCATCCTCAAGCTCTGAATCTGTTTCATCAGCTGGTGAACATGCTGTGATAAAAACAATACTTACTAGTAACACAAGCATGTACTTACTCCATTTTTCTAACATTTTATTTTGCCTCCTAACTGTAAGTATTGTTTTAAATTTCCTCACAGCCTCTCCTATAAGCTGTTCAAACCTCTTTGAAATCAACCCCATTTTTGTGCAATCGCTTTCTCAAGTAAACGCTTTCATTTTAATTATACGTACTATTTCATATCATTGTAAATGTTATTTAATTAAATATTAATCATTCCATAAAATGTCCCTACGTTTGCACAAACTTGCACAATTATTTTTTGATTTTAGTCATTTTCAATTGTTTCTTATTGATGATTTGACCATACATATCAATTTATAATTTATTTTTCTGAATCTATCATTTATTATCGGATTAAGCCGTCTTTTTGAAAGGAGAAAATCACTTACATGAAAATGTCGAGTATCTTTAATCATGGTATGGTTTTACAAAGAGAACAAGTTATTACCTTATCTGGAATAAGCGAGCCACATGAAAAGATTTTCGTTTCTTTTGCCGATATACGTCTGCAAACATTGACTGATGCCACAGGCAATTGGCAAATTAAGCTTGACCCACAGCAAGCTGGTGGACCTTTTTCCATGAATATTCGTACAGAGCATCATGAAGTAAGTTTCTTTGACATTTTAATAGGTGATGTATTTATTCTAGGTGGTCAATCCAACATGGAACTTCCCCTCCGCCGTACTTTAGACTTATTTTCAGAAGATTTAAAAATGATTCACGAACCAAAGATTCGCCAGTTTTCTTATCCAATTACATATCGATTTGACGAACCTGGGCACATCATTGAAGATGGCCATTGGAAATTGGCTCAGCAAGATGATCTTCTAGACTTCAGTGCAGTCGGCTTCTTTTTTGCCAAGAAGTTATACGATCTTTACCAAATACCTATTGGGCTCATTCAAACAGCAGTAGGGGGTACACCTATTGAAGCCTGGCTGCCTGAACAGACACTACGTAAAATTGGTGGGTATCGGTATGAATTAGACCGATGCAAAGAGGATTCCTATATTCAACTTACACAAGAAACAGAAGGAAAACAGCAATTACAATGGTATAAGTACTTGGATAAAAACGATAGAGGAATTAAAGAGAAGTGGTTTAAAACCAAATTCAAAGGAATAGAATCAAGGGCATTTGCCGTTCCTAATACATGGGAAGAGACGGAGCTAGAGCATATAAGAGGTTCGGTTTGGTTTCAGAAAGTATTTAATCTACCTGAAGAACCATTAACTAATGAACTCCTTTTAAAATTAGGTACAATAATTGATGGTGATGAAACGTATCTAAATGGCGTGCTTATTGGTCAGACAAGCTATCGTTACCCTCCTAGAAGGTATAAAATTCCACAAGGTCTTCTCAAAAAAGGGGAAAACCTGCTTACTGTTAGAATTATTAGTACGCATTCTACTGGTGGGTTTATAAAGGGTATGCCTTATATGCTCATACAAAAAGAAATGGTACTCCCTTTGACAGGTGAATGGCAATACCAAATTGGTACTGTTACAGAGGCTGCACCTTCTACTACTTTTTTTCAATATAAACCATCTGGTGTCTACAATGCTATGATCGCTCCACTGCATTCGGTCAACATCAAAGCTATTCTTTGGTATCAAGGTGAATCCAACACAAATAAACCAATCGGTTATCATCAGCTCCTAACAAAGCTTATACAAAATTGGCGTGAACGTTGGAAGCAACCAAACCTACCCTTTATTTTTACTCAACTAGCTAACTTTAATCCAGGTCACAGATATCAAAGTAACAGTGCTTGGGCTCTACTACGTAATGAGCAACGTCTAGCCCTCCGTAACCCAAACACAGCGATGGCAGTCACAATTGATGTTGGTGAAGCTAACGATCTCCATCCACAAAATAAAAAAACGGTCGGTGAGCGTCTGGCCCTATGTGCCCAATTTCTAGCTTATCAAGAGAATAGCATCATTTATAGCGGACCTCTTATCAAAGAAGTACAACGTAAAAATGGTGCTCTACATCTATGGTTTGAGCATATTGCACATGGACTTGTATGTATGGGTGATTCTCTCCAAACATTTATGATTTGTGGGAAGGATGAACATTTTTTACCTGCTAAGGCTTTCATTGATGGCGATTGCGTCGTAGTTTTTCACGAGCATATCCGCCACCCTCTCCATGTTCGTTATGGTTGGAGTGACAATCCTGAAAGTGCAAACCTTTATAATAGTGAAGGACTTCCAGCGTCACCATTTACGACAGAATCCTTATAAATGAAAAAACGTCCTTTTCAAAGCTAGAAAGGACGTTCTCTCCTTTGGTTATTACTTCATAAATTGAAATGTAGCAAAGTCAAATTGACTACCAGGTAAGAAAACAAAGACAAGCTTTTTTTTACCCGTTACTTTCTCGATATCAAATACTTGACCTTCGTACGTATTGGTCCGAGTGAATTCAATAATTTGATTCGTTTGTTGCTCTTCGCCAATTAATTGGATATGAATCGTGTTATTAATGGCTGCACGACCGTTAAGAACGAGCTTTGTCGCTCCATCTTGACCAAAATCGAAATGCTCAAACTCAATGGAGACATTATTGCCGATATCGACAACTTTATCGTTTTTTACAACAAAAGAATCACCATAAATATAATCATGCTCACTTGCGATATTTACTTCAAATGCACGCTCCCTCTTTTTGAAAATAAAGCCTTTCATATGGACTTTTTTATGTAAGACGAAAGAAATCGACGTTAGTCCTTGCAATCTTTTAGAAAGCTGATAGGTTGCTTCTTGATATACATTCCATCTCGATGGTTTTTGATAAATGACATCACCGATTAGTTCACTACTGTCATCACCGGCTATCCCTTCCCAAATTTGAATCTCGTACTCTTCATTAGTCAAAGCAAATATCGGTAAGGTAATTTCGTCTGATCCAACTAATCCAAAATCAATATCATGAAAACCTATAATCGTCTCCCCGTCACGACTTGTCGCTACGCCTCTTTCATTTCCATTCGTTAGATTACCTTTGCTAAAGTCATAAAGCCCTGCTGAAACCATTTCATAAGGATTTTTAAAAATCATACCAAGACCGTTAACGGTAAATTCAAGCTCCGAAATGATTTTAATCTTATCTGTTCCATTTTTACTCGTACAACGAAGCCGGAAATCGCCATCACCTTTGGCAATTAGCTTAATATTTGTACCATCTCCTTCAATTTGAGCACAGTTGGACAGTATACCACCATCATGTACAACACTCCACTCCACATCTTGATAGGTTGTATTTTCTGGATGCAGAGCAGCTTTAACCTGTAACGTTGAATTTTCTGCTGTTAGTAATTGCCCTGAATGACTAACAATCTCAAGTTTACGAACAGGAATTTCCATTTCTTTTCCCATCACAACCGCACTATGTTGATTAGCATCTGGTACGGAAAGACCTATTAATGATTCTCTTTTTTGTTTTTCTGTTTGTACTACTAGTGTTTCTGTTTTCATTCCCGGAGACGCGACGGCGATTTCAATCGTTCCTGCTTCAAAAGTTGGGGCTATGATAGCCATCAGTTTCCCGCTAAAGAGACGTCGACTTTTCCCTTTATACTGGTCATAATCAGTACTATCACCATTATCTAAACCAACTAAGTGGCCGACCCCTGATACTTCGACAACCACACGATTATTAGCATTTTCAACCGAATAACCTTCGCGATCAGACATCGTAATTTCCACAAATAACAAATCATAACCATTTGCTTTTAATACGAATTGATCGGTCTTTAATTCGATTTTACTAGCATCACCAAAAGAATGACGTCGCTTGGTCGCAATGACCTTCCCTTGATCATTATAAGCGACGGCCTTTAACTCCCCTTTTTCATAAGGCAGTTTCCAATGTCCGACAAGCTCCGATTTTTGGTTTCTGTCAATAGTATGAGAACCTTTTGATTTTCCATTTAGAAATAACTCAACCTTTGGTGCATTTGAGCAAATACGGACGTCAATCATTTGGTCGTTATTAAAATCCCAATAAGGGAAAAGGTGAACCATCGGCTGCAGCTGATAATTAGTCCAAGCAGCCTGGTAAATATAATAAGCGTCTTTCTTAAAAGTGGCCGTATCTATTTGTCCAAAATAAGAGTTCTTTGTATGATACGGGGTAGGCTCACCTATATAATCAAAACCAGTCCATATAAATTGACCAAGTGAATAAGGTGCTTCTCTTTCTGCCATGATGCAAAATTCAACTGATTCAGCTCCCCAACTCGTTGAACTATTTCCTAAAGCCGAGCATTGCTCATCATCGTCGGCCAGAATTGATTGTTCCAATGGAAAATGATAAATCCCACGGCTTTGTACAATAGATGATGTCTCACTACCATAAATCACCCAATCAGGATGTTCCGTGTGGTGATTGTGATAATATTTCTCCGCATAGTTATAGCCAACTACTTTGACGAGATCGGCACATTTTTGGGCATTTTCCCACGGCATATAATTCGACCCTATCGTCACATATCCATTGCCCTTTGGATCATACTTACGCACTTCATCTAGTAGTATTTGAGTAAGCTCTGCTCCTCGTTCACCTGCATGTGTATCATAAATTTCGTTACCAATACTCCACATCATGAGACTCGGATGATTCCTGTCACGTAATACCCAGCTTTTCACATCAGCTTGATACCAATTGAGAAAGAACCTCCCATAATCATATTTGGTTTTTGTTTGCTCCCACATATCAAAGGCTTCTGATACAATTAGAAAACCCATTTCATCTGCGAGCTCCATTAAATCTTTAGCAGGCATATTATGAGCCGTACGAATCGCATTGACACCCATTTCTTTTAAAATATCTAACCTTCTTTTTAAGGCAACGCGATTAAAAGCGGCTCCTAATGCACCTAGATCATGATGTTCACAAACACCATGTAACTTCATTTTTTCTCCATTCAAATAGAAACCCTTTTGTGGGTCTAATAGAATCTTTCTAAATCCAATTTGTTGAACGACCGTATCGTAAACTTGTTTATCTTTATTAATTAACAGTGTTTGAAGCTGATATAAATTGGGTGTTTCTGGACTCCAGCGTTTCGGTGAGCGTAGCTTTAGCTTCTGTGTATTTTTATGAGCCGCTACTTGTGCCCTTGTCATAAATTCACGTGTACTTGCGATCACTTCGTCGTTATTTATCAACTCGTGAACTAATTCAAAATCTTCTTCTATCCAAATATCAGTATCAATTTCAACTTGCCATTCTTCCTCTTCACCTTCAGATATCGTTACATAGACACCGTCTGTTTCAATATAATTTTGAGCTCGATATTTTAACCAGACATTACGGTAAATACCGGCACCAGAATACCATCTACTATTTGGGGCTTCGAAATGGACCTTGACGATGATTTCATTCGCTCCATCTTGCAAATACTCGGTAATCTCATGTTCAAAGGAAGAATAACCGTATTTCCATTCACCGACATAATCATTATTAACATAAACGGTCGAATCCATATAAACGCCACCGAAATATAGAAGCACTGCTTGCTTATCTACTGACGTATAATTGAATATCTTTCGGTACCAACCTTTTGAATCCTCATATAATTGTAACGTATTATAGATTTGCCAATCATGAGGAATAGCAACCTTCTCAAAAGATAACATCTCCATATCATTTTCTTCTAAAGTACTCTTGGCAAATTCCCAACCATCATTAAATAGCTGCGTATGATTCATCTGATCAACTCCATTTCAATGGTTCTTATCTTTGAATCTTCCTTTATGTACAAACTATCTCTTAGGCTGCTCCTTTCATACCCCTATACATTCGAGAAAAATGGTTGCATCCCTTTCTAATCTTAAAAACATGAGTAATCTAATACAATAACATGTGCATATAATACACTCACTAAATTATTATTAAATCACTTTTCAATAGTCACTATGTGTATTTTCTTGATACTGTTTAGACTTATAAAATTAATTAAAACCCTTCATCATCCTCTATCAATATATCTTTTGCTTCTCTAATACCTAGTCTTTTTAAGGTCGTGTTCAATAATTGAAAGCAACAAGTAGTAAATAAGATATTCGCACAAGAGAAAGGCACAGTTTTTTCATATAATAAGTAGAAAATTAAAAAATCAGAAAGGAGGTATTTTTTATGGCTACAGTATCAACTTTTACACAACTTCAAGCAGCTGTAGCTGCTCAAGATCCTACTATTATGATTGATGCTGATATTGCATTTCCTGCGACAATATCAATTAACTATACCACGGTCATAAGTGGTAGTAGCCAAGCCATTACGTTAACTCGGACTGCTGTGTTTACAGGCTCATTATTTACCATCCAGTCTGCTGGAGTTGTCACACTTAATAACCTAACAATGGACGGAGAAGAAGTAACTGCCAGTCCACTGATTTTCTCAAATGGAAACCTCACGATTACTCATGCATTACTACAAAATAATCATTCTTCGTCCGTAGGTAGTGCTGTTTTTGCAAACATTGGGGCTAGTTTGACTTGTTCAAATACAGTATTTACGGCGAATACAACAACGACTGAAGGTGGGGCCACTTTTTCAAATGTCAATACGACAACGTCTTTTACCAATTGTATTTTCACGGATAATACCGCTAATGAAGGTGGGGCGGTGTACGTGAATGTTGGTGGTACTTTAACGACCACCAACTGTCAATATACTAGTAATATGGCTATACTAAATGGGGGTGGTGTCTTTCTTAATACCAATTCATCAGGAAGTATTACCGGTTGTACCTTTTCCGATAACACGGTTACAAATGGTTTTGGTGGAGGGCTCTTTTCAAATAATACTGTTACAACAACGGTAAGTAACTCAACATTTACTGGAAATAACTGTACAGTTGATGGAGGAGGGGCTTTTCTTAATGGCGGAGGCAGTGCAACACTCGATAATACCGACTTTCAATCTAATTCTAGCGGAAGGGATGGAGGCGGACTGTATTTAAATGAGTTAGTAGGAACAACTCTCATCTCTTCTTGTTCATTTATTGGCAATGTATCAGGTAATGGTGGAGGTTTGTTTATTAATCGATGTGATGCAACATTTGAAGATTCATCCTTTATCCGTAATTCTAGTAATCAAGCAGCGGGTGGGCTATTTATTAATGATTTTTCTAATGTATCTGTGACTGCCAGTGCTTTTCAAGAAAATCAATCTGGTCCTGCTGGTGGGGGTGCTATATTTCAGAACTCTAACTCTGTGGCCGACTACACAAATTCGACCTTTGAACATAATTCCACTACTGGTGGAGGGGGAGCTACTTTTGTAAATGCTAACTCTACTTCAAATAGCATATCCTCTAATTTTATTCAGAATACATCTTCGGTAGGAGGAGCCATTTTTATAAATAATAACTCTACCTTAAATTCTTCTGGTAATACGCAATTTATTGGCAATTCAAGTAGAGAGGACGCCGGTGCGGTACAAGTAAATCCGACAGCGACGTTTAATGTAGAAGACACCATTTTTTCAAACAACTCTTCTGGTCAAATAGGTGGTGCTATTAATAACCTAGGTACGTTAAACCTTTCGGAAACCACAACAATTGGCGTACCAATTACAAATACAGCAGACGTGGCACCAGGTATATTTAATGGAGGGGTGTTAAATGTGGAAGATATAGCTACGGTTCCTAACGGGGTCTTTATCCCTAGTCGTGATAACGTTGTCCAAATTACGGGACCCTTATTACCTGGATCAATTATTCAACTTGATTTAACCCCCTATGTGTTTCCTGATCCTGCAAACAGCCCCATTGTTGTAGGGATACCAACCACTTCTTATCCGATTTTGACAGAAGAAGATGCGAGTCGCTTCCTCAAACCACCTCTTAGGTTCGAGGGCTGGGTGGTGGAGCTTTTAAATAATCAAGTGGTACTCATCTACCGCCCAATGCCGATACCACCTCAACCGCCAATACCACCAGACCCACCTATTATTCTACTGCCGTTCTTACTACCACCAGGAACTAGATTAAACAAGTGCCAATTGGAAAGAATTATGCAAACTATACGGAAAAATCGTCTTTAGAGCTTTATAACTGGCCTAACTGTAATACGAACATTAACAATAAAATCATAAGCTCATTCAACCTATAAGTCCTCTAATCATTAAAAAGGCATGTAAGAGAATTCGCTCTAACATGCCTTTTAGCAGTTAATTAGTTAACATCATTAACGTATGGTAATAAAGCGATTTGACGAGAGTATCAAGGGATTACACTTATATAAAGCCCCGATCGTTTAAGTACATTCTTTCACAAAGTAATCTTCCTTAAAAATAATTAATTTTATTCTTTGTAGGAATATTGTTCCATTAATTTCTTAATGAAGATGGCCATTAATCATTTTTGTAGCTTCTTTTCCAAACAGTACTTTCTTTGGATTTAAAACGATTAGCATAATTGCCACTACAAAATATAAGATAGCATAGTATTTTAAAAGTTCTATGACATTTCCATTAATAATAACCATAAGAAAATTAAATAATTGATGTATTATAATTGGGATAAGTAAATTCTTATTTAAATTATAAAATGCTGTAATGATAATACTAATCGATATAATTGCAATCATAAAAAATACGATATATTCTATTAGAGTGACACCTATAAATCCTGTAGTAAACCAGACTGGTAAATGCCATATCCCCCACCAAAAACCTAGTGTTACTGATGCTCTCAAAGGCGAATACTTCTTTTGAAGTTCATTTAGGGCAAATCCTCTCCAACCTAATTCTTCACCTAACGGACCTGCAAATAAGGTTGTAAAAAATAAATATAGAAGCATTCCAAATGATGAAATGGTCAAACTAGAGCTTGTACCATCGTTTTTAGATGTGATTATAACTAGTACTACTATAGCTAGTAGAACTTGTATACAAACAACTACGGTTACTATGGAAAAATTAAGTCGATTTTTAAAACGCTCTTTTACATAAGTAGTAAAGCTTTGTCCTGGATATATTTTTCTGAATAGTAAAATAAACGCAAAAGTTGAAGACCACGACGCTATACACAACATAATATCAAATACTATTTTTGGAAGTCCTAACATTAGAGTGGTTCCCACTAATAAAAAAAGTGGCCAAAAAATTAGATTTGTTAGAATAATAAAACTTACTATTGGTCTTTTTAATTCGCTTTCTTTTCTCATCAACAATCCTCATTTTAAAATAATATTTAACAACTACACTATAAGTTTAATAGTTGTTATAAAATGAGTTTAAACCTATGAGTAAGTCCCAGGTCAATAAAATTTAATTATTTTATAGGTGCATAAATTTCTAAAAATACACGTTCAAGCCCATCTTCATAAGTGGTAAGTAATATATTTATATAAACTAGTCCCAATAGTTCATACCCATTTTCTATCACTACTTTTCTTAAATTAGCTTCCACGTTATGATCAATGTTTTTTCCACCAGTTGACCATCTTCCATCTTCGATAACTGTATATATACATTTTGGATGATATATTATTTCACCTTCAATTTCTTTATCAATGTCTTCTACATTTCTTACAATTATAAACTTATCTTCTTTAAATCCTTTTTCATTGAAACTTATGACTCTTCTTAAAGATGTTAGAGTCACCGCTTTTTTTAAGCTGTCTGTGTTCTTTTTTAAAGAATCATATTTCTCATACTTAGTAAAATGCTCTATTTCCCCTTTTATTTCGAGAGAATTCATTTCTTTTATTGTGTATTCCCCTAAGTATTTATTAATCTTTTCGCAATCTTCTTTTACTATCTGAAGTTTTTTTAAAAGAAGCTTTTTATATTCAATTTCATCTAAAATATCTTGTTCTTTCTCTTCTAATAATGATAGGATTCCCTCTACACTCTTACTTTTTCTCAATTCCTGGATTTTTTTAATTTCAATATCCATATCTCTATAGAAATTTACTGTTGTTATATCATATATATCAAAATGATTATATTTTCTATACCCATTCTCAATATTTTGCTTAGGCTTTACTAATTCCTTTTCTTCATAAAACTTTAATGTGTCTCTAGATACATTTAAAAATTTGGCTACTTGTCCAATTGTGTACATTATTCTCTCCTTTACCATTTCTACATATTCTTTATGTTTTTATATTTCAGTATGCCGAAAAAAATAATATAGACTTTATTATAATAGTTAAGTTAAGTATCAATGATAAATAATTTCATAAGAACCCTCGTAGTTAATTCTTCTAAAACCATTTCAACTATTAGACACGCATTCTATCACTAATGATGGTTTTCTTCTTGAAATATCCTGCCCCTTTACTTCTATAAGAAAAAGAGCTTCCCTTAATTGAGAAAGTCTCCATTAGCTACAATTTTTCTTATATTAATTATCCTCGTCCCCTTCATTTAGAACTTACTTAGTATATTTTCGAGATTTAGTTTATAATCCCTTTATTCAACATGACTACTATTTCCTTTTCTTTTTCCTCTTTAACACGTGTCCTTATACCTAAAGAAAGTACCTCGACAATATACGTTTACTCACCTAACCACTTCACACTAAATAAAAAAAGACATGTTAGGTTTAACCCTAACATGCCTTAGTTGCTAATTAGTTAACATCATTCACATACGGTAATAAAGCGATTTGACGAGAACGCTTGATTGCAGCAGTTAATTGACGTTGATATTTAGCTGAAGTTCCAGTTACACGACGAGGTAAGATTTTACCACGCTCAGAAATGAAACGTTTTAAAAGATCCGTATCTTTGTAATCGATGTGTGTAATTTTGTTTACAGTGAAGAAACAAACCTTACGACGTTTTGGACGACCACGACGAGCCATGTTGCAGCACTCCTTTCAATTTAAATAATTTATATACGTTCTGCTATATTTCATCTTGAGAAGTACGGTTTAGAAAGGTAAATCGTCATCTGAAATATCAATTGGTTTACCATCGTTTGCAAATGGGTCATCATTGAAGCTATTGGACTGACGGTTAGGCTGTTGTTGATTTCCTTGTCTTGCGAAATCATTTCCGCCTCCACCAGCTGGAGCTCCTCCGTAGAAGTCATTCTGCCCTTGGTTACCACCTTGGTTTGAACCACGCGGCTCTAAGAACTGAACGCTTTCGGCAACAATCTCTGTTATAAAAACACGACGACCTTCATTATTATCGTAGCTACGTGTTTGGACACGACCATCCACACCTGCTAAGCTACCTTTTTTTAAATAGTTCGCCACATTCTCAGCTTGTTTGCGCCAAATGACACAATTGATGAAGTCAGCTTCACGATCACCTTGCTGATTGGAAAACGGACGGTTTACCGCTAAGGTAAAGTTCGCTACCGCTACTCCATTTGGTGTATAACGTAATTCTGGATCACGTGTTAAGCGACCAACTAATACGACACGGTTTAGCATCCGTACCCCTCCCTAAAAATCTATTACTGTTCGTCTTTAGTCACAAGTACACGAATAATGTTCTCGTTGATTTTCACAAGACGGTTAAATTCGTTAATTGCATCAGAGTTAGCTGTTACGTTTAATAACACGTAGAAACCTTCACGGAAATCATTGATTTCATACGCTAAACGACGCTTACCCATCTCCTCAACCTTATCAAGCTCAGCACCATTTGTAGTTAAAACGCCATTAAAACGTTCGATTAACTCTTTAGTAGCTGATTCTTCTAGGTTTGGAGCGATAATGTACATGATTTCATACTTACGCATTCCATTCACCTCCTTTTGGTCTAAACGGCCCCTACACGGAGCAAGGAGCAAAAAATTACTCTCTTGAGTCATTTTACTCGCATTATTAGATTATATCAGAAACGCTTGTCCTAAGCAAGGCATTTGCAGTTATTGTCAATACGTATTAAACATTAAATCTAAAATGAATGACATCTCCATCTTGGACAATATACTCTTTACCTTCAAGTCGAACTTTTCCTTTTTCTTTTGCCACTGTCATCGAACCTGCTTCGATTAAATCATCATAAGAAACAATTTCTGCACGAATGAAACCACGCTCAAAATCTGTATGGATGATACCAGCGGCTTGAGGTGCTTTTGTCCCTTTACGGAATGTCCACGCACGAACTTCTTGTACACCTGCCGTAAAATAAGTTTGTAACCCTAAAAGTTGGTAAGCGGCGCGGATAAGCTGGTCTAATCCAGATTCTTCAATCCCTAACTCCTCAAGGAACATTTGCTTTTCATCACCATCAAGCTCAGCAATTTCAGACTCAATTTTGGCACAAACAACAATTACTTCACTGTTTTCAGAGCTAGCAAATTCCTTCACTTTTTGCACATACTCATTATCATCTTCACCAAGTAAATCTTCTTCACTTACGTTTGCTACATAAAGGACCGGTTTACTTGTTAATAGGTGAAGCTGCTTAACAATTTTTTGTTGCTCCTCCGTAAATTCAACACTACGAGCAGGCTTTTCCTCTTCAAACGTATGTTGTAGGATTTCTAGTACTTCAAGCTCTGCTACAGCTTCTTTATCCTTTGTTTTTGCCAACTTTGCAACGCGGGCAATTCTTTTTTCAATACTTTCTAAATCAGCTAAAATTAATTCTAGGTTAATAACTTCAATATCACGAATAGGATTAACACTACCAGAAACATGCGTAATATTATCATCAGCAAAACAACGTACAACATGAGAAATCGCATCAACTTGGCGAATATGAGATAAGAACTTATTTCCTAATCCCTCACCTTTACTTGCTCCTTCAACAATACCAGCGATATCAGTGAATTCAAAAGCTGTTGGTACCGTCTTTTTCGGGTCTACAAGTTCCGTTAATTTTTGTAAACGATGATCAGGAACTTCTACAATTCCTACGTTCGGATCAATCGTACAGAATGGATAGTTAGCAGATTCAGCTCCAGCTTGTGTTATTGCATTAAATAGTGTCGACTTCCCTACGTTAGGTAAACCGACAATCCCAGTTGTTAAAGCCATAGACCATTCACTTCCTTTTATCAAAATATTAATTTATCAACATACGCCTATAAGTCCTCTCAATTATAGAAATAAGCTCATACAAAAACAAGACAGATTGGAGGAGACGCCCCATTCTGTCAATGTATCGTCTTAATTCTAAGCTTCAAGAACCTTCTTCAGCTTTTTCGTAAATTCTTTTCGAGGTAGCATCACGCTATGCTGACATCCAAGGCATTTTATCCGAACATCCATACCCATTCGAATAATCTTCCACCGATTTTCACCACATGGATGCTGCTTTTTCATTTCAACAACATCATGAAGAGCAAACTCCTTCTCAGCCAACTGCTTCGCCCCTTTCAACTCAATCTATATCCATTATACACGATTGTCCAAAGGAGTGAAACTTTAGAATTATTCTATTTTAGGTCGAATCGCTTTATGATGTAAGATAGGATATAACATAATGGATGAGAATAAGTATAAATTTAATACGCCATATAAAGGATATAAGAAACTAATTAAATTGGAAAAACCAAACATTGTTAAAGGAGCCATAATGGCTACAAGCATCAAAGCAAGTACCCACGCTGGTGCTTGAATATATTCACGTATTCTCGAAATGAGTCCAAAAACACCTGAAGCTGCTGTCGTATAAATAGCCACCCATAATATCCCTGACATGACAAGCACCATATAATACGGGTAATGCTGCAAAATCGCAAAAAGTGGTATTTCATACACAACTAATTCACTAGCCACTTCAATGAGTGAGCTATTATATAAAAAGGTTAGCCCTCCAAGTATGGTACCACTACCAACGGCAGCAATCACGATTTCCCCTTTGCCTTTTATTTTTTGTCCAATCGCTCCTAAAACCGATATGAGCGGTAAAATATTTAAGGCAGTAAAAGTAAGAGCTGTTGGCCAATTACCTTGTTTCTCCTCCCAAAATGTTAAGGGAAAGCCATGTAATGATTGAAAAGCAAACAACACAGAAACGAGGGCAAAAATAAGAATAGGTGTAATCACTGTATGGATTGTTGTAATCCCATCGGTATCCCAAATAAATAAAACAACAACAAATGCTGCTACAATAACTACACCGGCCCAAAATGGAAAATGGACAACTTCTAATGTAGCTCCCCCACCAGCAAGCATAATAACCGTTGTTGTGAATAAGTAAAGAATTATCATCACATCATAGAGCTTTGATATTCTCTTTCCCATAAGAATATGTAAAACAGGTAGATAATGAGCTGATTGATGTTTATAGCTAATATGCATGACGACATAACTGCAAATAATAAATAAGATCATAAATAAAAAAATGGCTAGTCCACTTTCAGAGCCAAAAAATTCCCAAATTTCTCTTCCAGAAGCATAGCCAGCACCAATCATCGTCCCAACTATTAAGAACATCCACATAAGCCCATTTCGTACCATATCTATGGCTCCCTTCAACATCGTTATCTTTTTCTCTTGTATATATGTATAGAAACGAACAGATAACCGTATACTGTTACTACTATGGCGAAGGAGTCGAAAATATGAGTACAAACTATCGTCTTTTCAGTAAAAAAACAAATCCCTTTCGAAAGCATATGGATGAGCCGACCATTACAGATGATTTAGCAACTGCCCTATATGAATACCTTCCAGATAAAACTTCGATTCCAACAGTAATCGTTTGTATAGGAACAGATCGCTCGACCGGTGATTCGCTAGGACCCATCATTGGCTCTAACCTCGAATCTCTGAATCTGGAAAACTTCCATGTGTTTGGCACATTAAAGGACCCGGTTCATGCTGTAAATTTACTTGAAAAAATCAACCTCATTGAACAAACCTTTGAGCAACCTTTTATTATTGCGATTGACGCTTGTTTAGGAAAAACAAAAAGTATTGGTGATATTACAGTAGCAAAAGGACCTGTGTCTCCAGGAGCCGCTGTTAAAAAGGAGCTACCAGCTGTGGGTGATATCCATTTAACTGGCATCGTTAATGTAGGGGGGATGATGGAATATTTTGTGTTACAAAATACACGCCTTTACACGGTAATGACAATGGCAGACATTATCTCTCGTGCCTTTTATCAAGTTGATAAGAAACTATCTGAGTCAAAGCCGTATTCTGTCACTCCTCTTGCATTTTCAAACAGGAAAAGTCCATTCAGTAATGCCTTTGCTTTTATGAAAACGGATAAATTTAAGCTTTAACAAAGGAAAGTACTCATGATTGGGTACTTTTTTGTATGAAAGTTAGTTAGGTGCGATATGCGGAGTTCTGCTCGTCGCTACCATGATTTTGATTTGCTCCGCATTGGAGGCTCTTTTTTTCGTTTCATTGCTGTACAAAAACAACGTTCATTTTTGTTGGTGGCGGAGCTGGTTTTGGCCTCGCTATGTGGGTTTTAGATGAAAGTTGGTGCTGAGCGAAAAAAAACGCCTCCTTCAACTAATTGAGGTAGCGTCATAGTGCAAATGATTAGTAGCACCATAATTATTTATGTTCTGATTTACTTCACCTATAAGTATCAATCTCTTCAACAGTTAGTAGTAGCTTTTCTATCATTAATAAACTTATGATAATATTATAATGGAATAATATATAAGATGGTTACGATACAAGCAACAACTGGGATACTCATTAATAAATTGGCCACTTTAATTTGCGTAAGTCCAAGTAAGTTCAGACCAATTGCGATTATTAAGATGCCTCCAACGGAAGTCATTTCTATAATGAAGGTGTCCATCAGTATATCAGGTACCCATGTGTTAATCTGACCCGCAAATAACGCAATTCCACCTTGATAAAGTATAACAGGAATGGCTGAAAGAGCTACTCCTATACCCATAGTTGAAGCAAAGATCAATGATGAAACACCATCTAGCAAGGATTTAGTAAACAACACCGAATGATCGCCCCTAAGTCCACTATCAAGTGCACCTAAAATTGCCATAGCACCTACTACATAAATAAGGGTTGTTGTTACAAAGGCTTTGGCTACTTTACCGTCTTGTGATGCTCCTAACCTTTTTTCGACCCAAAAACCAATTCGATTAAGCCAACCATCCACATTGAGTTTTTCCCCCAAGATTGCACCTATGACTAAGCTAGAGATAACGATAATAAATTGTTCTGTTTTTATCGCCATCGTGATCCCTAACACGATGATCGCTAGTGATAATGCTTGCATGACGGTAGTTTTTAAATTGTCTGATATTTGTTTAATTTGTAAGCCGATAAGAGCAGCAATAATAATGGCAGCTCCATTCACTAAAGTTCCAATTAATACCATTTCATTTACTTCTCCTCTTTTTTATGAAAGTTAGTGCTGATACTCATATGCGGAGTTCTACTCATCTGTACCGAAAATCATGCTCCGAGACAATCATGTGGCAGAGCTGAGCTCATCGGCTACACCGCTGGTTCTCAGCTCTGCCACTATGTCCCAAGGGAGTCTCCGCAAGGTCATCCGCTGGTTGACTGCTCATTCTCAAGTACAAATAACATTCTTTAAAATAAATAACAATAAAAATCAAAGTGAATAAAATGACACCCGTTAAAGAAGCAAAATCAAATTTAACAAAATTCAACCAGTTATAGGGCAAAATGAAATGGCTAGTGGATCTACTTCTCGTTATTTAGAATGCTGATGCGATTTGTTTGATAGCATCGATGAATGTATACACTTCATCTTCTGTATTATAAGGTCCAAAGCTTGCTCTTATTAAGCCTGTATCTATAGATGCTAGTGAATGGTGTGTTCTT
This sequence comes from Alkalihalobacillus pseudalcaliphilus, assembly GCA_001038565.1. Lineage (GTDB taxonomy): Bacteria > Bacillota > Bacilli > Bacillales > Bacillaceae_D > Alkalihalobacillus > Alkalihalobacillus pseudalcaliphilus. The sequence goes on along the minus strand of LFJO01000001.1, from coordinate 21,079 downwards.
GGAGCACAATGTAAGCCTGCTCGCACACAAATTTGATAATGCTGGTCAAGTATCATAGCAACTTCATGGCTGCCAATATTTTCAATACGAAAAGAAACAACGGCCATTTGCTCATTTCCCTGTTTCGGACTATAAATGGTGATATTAGAAATTGCTGCTAATCCTTCTAAGCAAATTCGTAACAAGTTTTGTTCATGTGTATATATTTTTTTTAGACTTTCTTGTTTAATAAACTCTAATCCAGCTAATAACCCAGCTACTCCTGGTGTATTTAAAGTTCCCGCTTCATATCTTTCCGGCCATGTAACAGGTTGGCCTGGTAACTCTGAATCACGACCCGTACCTCCAGTAATAAGCGGCTTTAACTGATAGTCTTCACGACTCATTAACACAGCGATTCCTTGTGGACCTAACATGCTTTTGTGTCCAGCAAAAGCTAATAAATCGATCCCTAGCTCTTCCATATTTATAGGTACAGTCCCCGCTGTTTGAGAGGCATCAACTAATAGAATAGCTCCATACTGCTTGGCCATTTCAGCTACTTTTTTTAAGTCTATCATTGCCCCTGTAACATTTGATGCGTGTGTTACCACCAACATTTTGGTCTGCTCTGTCATAACCATTTTCAGGTCGTTTACAGAAATAAATCCTTCTTCATTTGGTTCAACATATGTAACATCAATACGCTTTTCTTCTACTAATCGATTTAATGGTCTCAATACGGAATTATGTTCAAAAGCAGTCGTTACTACATGTTGGCCTTCTTCAAATGGAAACCCTAAAATAGCTTGATTAAGAGCCATGGTTGCATTTTGGTAAAACCAAACATGCTTACCTGCTGGTGCGTAAAAGAATGCTGCTAGTTCATTTCTAGTTTTTGTTATAGTTGCAGCTGCTCTTTCAGAAAGGGCATGCCCTCCCCTTCCCGGGTTAGCTCCATACTCATTAACCGCCGCGAGCATAGCCTCGCCTACCTCTTTTGGCTTTGGAAAAGAGGTAGCCGCATGATCAAAATATATCATTATCGTCTTCCTTTCATCAGTTCCAATATCTCTCCTATCATATCAAATTTACTTCATAACTCAAACTAGTAACAAAAAAGAGTTACCTATTTAGTTAGAAAACCAAATGGATAACCCTTCTATTATTTATTCGTTTGTATCATTTCCCATAAGGTGTAAAATTCTTTCTAAATCTTCTTCTGAGAAATAATCAATTTCAATTTTACCTTTTTTCTTTCCAGGTTTAATTGTAACTGAAGTTCCAAAATGTGCTTTTAATAAATCTTGTCTTTCCCTCAGAAAAGGAGATAGTGAAACCTTTTTTTGCTTTGTTTCACGTGAAACATCTTCATTTAAACGCTGAACCATTTGTTCAACTTCACGAACACTTAATTTTTCTTGAAGTATTTTCTCTAATAACAATGAGATTTTATTCTTATCTTTTAATCCTAGTAAAGCTCGTCCGTGCCCCATTGACAATTTACCGTCCGAAATAAATTGTTGAACAACTTGAGGTAATTGTAATAATCTTAAATGATTAGCAATATGAGGTCTACTTTTTCCAAGTTTTTTTGACAATTGTTCTTGTGTAACTTTTAGGTGCTCCATTAATCTTTGATATGCCCTAGCTTCTTCAATTGGATTTAAATCTTCTCGCTGAAGATTTTCAATTAAGGCGAGCTCCATCATTTTATCTTCTGATAACTCTTTAACAATAACAGGAATTCTCTCTAAACCTGCTAATTGGGCTGCACGGAAACGACGCTCACCAACGACGATTTCGAAACCTTTAAGACTCTGCCTAACCGTAATTGGCTGTAAAATACCATTTTCTTTAATTGAAATAGATAACTCTTCAATTGCTTCATCTGAAAATGTTTTACGTGGTTGATATGGATTTGGCCTTAAATCTTGTAACTCTACTTCCTCAATACGTGATTCTTTTTCCTCTTCGTGTTCCGGAAAGAAAGCTTGTAACCCTTTACCCAACCTTTTCGCCACTAGCCACCACTTCCTTTGCTAATTCTAAATAGACTTCAGCACCACGCGACTTAGGATCATAGATAATAATAGGTTTTCCATGACTTGGAGCTTCCCCTAAACGGACATTACGCGGAATAATGGAATCGAAAACTTTCTCTCTAAAGTATTTCTTAACTTCATCTATAACTTGAATACCAAGATTCGTTCTTGCATCAAGCATCGTTAATAAAACACCTTCTATGGCTAGTTCTGTATTTAAATGCTTTTGAACGAGACGCACTGTATTTAATAATTGGCTTAATCCTTCTAACGCGTAATATTCACATTGAACAGGAATTAAAACCGAATCAGCTGCTGTTAAAGCATTAATTGTTAACAAACCTAATGAAGGAGGACAATCAATAAAAATGTAATCATAATCTTTTGAAACAGTAGATAAAGCTCTTTTTAACCGCACTTCTCTTGAAATCGTTGGGACTAACTCAATTTCTGCCCCTGATAGTTGGATTGTAGATGGGATAATATCAAGGTTTTCAACTGTCGTTTTTTTAATCACTTGCTTTGCTTCAACATCTTCTACTAAAACGTCATACACACATTCTTCAACATCGCCTTTTTCAACGCCTGTCCCACTTGTTGCATTGCCTTGAGGGTCAATATCAACGAGTAATACACGCTTTCCTATATATGCTAAACAAGCACTAAGGTTAACAGATGTTGTGGTTTTACCTACGCCGCCTTTTTGATTTGCTACAGCGATGATTTTAGCCATGCTGTCACCCTCTTTCCATCCTAACATTCAAAAATTTCATGTACGTTTTCATTTTAACACAGTTTTATAAAAATCGTTTTATAAAGTTATCTTGTATTTAAAAAATATAGAAGATAGTTTTACATATTTGTGTTTTTACTGGAATTTTGTATGGAAGTGGACTAAAGCTCAAGTGCTCTTCTTCGAAGATCGCTACGGGAATGAGGGGCACGCTTTCCGCAGGCGGGCGCTGAGATCCACTTGGGTTGGTGCAGGCTTCTTGGTTCCAAGAAGCAAAGCCATATGAACAAAAGGCCATCAGTTAACGAGCTAAAACGCAAAACCCTACTTTCATTTTTGTTGGTGATGAGTTGCATGGCAAGTCATCATGAAAGTTTGTATGAAAGTGTACAAAAAAACGATAAGTAATGGTTGGCTTACTTATCGTTACGGTAGCTTATTTGTTTTTGGGTATACGAATTGTGAATTGGTAGTATTCATCGTGTTCTTCTTCATCTGTGTCGACATGAAGTCCGCTCTTTGCAACCATATCTAAAGATTGGCGAATCGTATTCATAGCAATTCTCATATCTTTTGAATAGGATTTCCTAGTTGCTTTTTTCTTAGGTTCTTTTTCTTCTGGGCCAGCTAATATTAACTTAACTTGCTCTTCCGTTTGCTTAACATTTAAACCTTCTTCAAGTACTTTTTCGAGTACTTGATTTTGTAAAGCTTCGTCCTTTAAAGCTAATAATGAACGTGCGTGTCTTTCCGAGATTTCCTTAGTTAGAATAGCATGCTGTACACGTTCTGGTAAATGTAATAAACGCAATTTATTGGCAATGGTTGATTGACCCTTACCTAACCTCTGAGCTAAGCTCTCTTGAGTTAATTGGTGAATTTCTATTAGTTTCGCGTATGCAATAGCTTCTTCAATAGCGGTTAAGCCTTCCCGTTGTAAATTTTCAATTAAAGCGATAGAAGCAGTCTGCGAATCATTAAATTCTTTAACAATAGCCGGAATTTTATCCCACCCTAAAGAAGTGACCGCTCTCCAGCGACGTTCACCTGCGATAATTTCATATTTACCGTCTCTTTTGCGCACAACAATTGGTTGAATAACACCGTGTGTTTTTATCGTTTGTGCTAATTCATCAATTCTTTCCTCATCAAAAATTGTACGCGGTTGAAATCGATTGGGAACGATTTCTGAGATGTTGATTTCCTTAACTTCTTCGCCACGTTCAATTAATTCGTCAGCTTCTTCACTTTGCTTATCATTAAAGCCAAATAGGCGTGAGAACGGCTGCTTCATCGCCTAACACCACCTTTAATATTAACCATCTCTTCTATATTCGACATGATTAATTTCTTTCCTGCTTTCCCAATCCCTTTTTCACTTTTTTGCAAAAAAATTCTTTTCAAGTAGACCCCTCCACTAATCAAAGATATGTTTCACGTGAAACATCTAATCTATAACTCTACTATTTGATAAAGAGTAACATATGTACACCTCACCATTTTAACACAGCCTCTACTTAACGAGAGGCTGCTTATTTGGTGTTCCTGGTTTTCGTGGATACTTCTTCGGTGTCTTCTTTTCCTTCTTTATGATGATAATATGTCTTTCACTATCTTCCTCTGGTAACGTTAGAGAACAATCTTCAATCAGCTTTCCGCCTAATGTTTGAATGGCATGTTTTCCATCAGCTAATTCCTCATTAGAGCTTGCACCTTTTAAAGCGACAAAATCACCACCAACTTTAACAAATGGTAAACATAGTTCTGATAGTACAGACATCCTTGCTACTGCTCTTGCTGTTACCACATCATACTGCTCTCTATGATTAGGATTTTTAGCAAAAGTTTCTGCACGGTCATGGAAAAAATGCACGTGTTTAAGCTGAAGTTCTTTTGCTAAATGGTTAAGGAAACCAATTCGTTTATTTAATGAATCAACAATATGCACTTCTAAATCTGGAAATAGAATTTTGATTGGTAAACTTGGGAATCCTGCCCCTGCTCCAACATCTAATAGCTTTTGACCTGGCTTGAATGAATAATGAAAACTTGCTGTAATTGAATCAAAAAAATGTTTCAAATAAACATCTTCCTCGGCAGTCAAAGCTGTGAGATTCATTTTTTCATTCCATTCTACAAGTACTTCAAAATAGCGTTGGAATTGCCAGATCTGATGTTCAGATAACTCTATACCCTTTTCTTTTAACGTCTTAACAAATAACTCTTTATTCATAAAAGCCTCCAGCTTAGTCGATTTTCGCGAGTCTTCCTTGTTCAATATACACAAGTAAAATGGAAATATCAGCAGGGTTTACTCCTGAAACACGAGATGCTTGCCCTACAGATAATGGTCTTACTTGACTTAGCTTTTGCTTTGCTTCAGTTGCTAGACCATTAATCGCAAAATAATCGAGATTCTCTGGAATCTTTTTATTATCCATTTTTTTTGCTCGTTCTACTTGTTGTAACTGTTTCTCAATATAACCTTCGTATTTAACTTGAATTTCTACTTGTTCTGATACATCCTCACCTAATGGTTTTTCTGGTGCAGGAATGACTGAAGCAATATCCTCATAACTTAACTCAGGACGCTTTAAGAAAGCTGATGCTCTTACAGCCTCTTGTAAAGGTGTAGAATTTACTTTTTCTAATAAAGCAGCTACTTCTTTTGATGGCTTGACAATAATTCCTTCAAGTCTTAGTTTTTCCTCTTCTATTTGAGCCTTTTTCTCTTGGAAACGATTATAACGTTCTTTAGAAATCATACCAATCTCATGGCCAAGATCTGTTAAGCGCAAATCCGCATTATCGTGGCGAAGAAGTAATCGGTACTCTGCTCTTGATGTTAATAATCGATAAGGTTCACTTGTCCCTTTTGTTACTAAGTCATCAATTAATACGCCAATATAAGCTTGAGAGCGATCGAGAATCACACCATCTTTTCCTTGGGACTTCCTTGCTGCATTAATACCTGCCATGATGCCTTGACCTGCCGCTTCTTCATAACCAGAAGTTCCATTGATTTGACCAGCCGTGAAGAGATTCTCAATTTTTTTCGTTTCTAAAGTTGGCCAAAGCTGAGTAGGTACCATTGCATCATACTCTATCGCATAACCTGGGCGCATCATTCTTACTTCTTCAAGGCCAGGAATGGATTTTAGCATTTTCAATTGAACATCCTCTGGTAAACTTGTTGATAAGCCTTGAACATATACTTCCGTTGTATTACGACCTTCAGGCTCAAGGAAAATCTGATGTCTAGGTTTATCATTAAATCGAACAATCTTATCCTCAATAGACGGACAATAACGTGGACCTGTTCCTTCAATCATTCCTGAATACATAGGAGAACGAGTTAAATTCGAGTTAATAATTTCATGTGTTTCGGAACTTGTATAAGTTAACCAACAAGGCAATTGATCGGTAATATACTTCGTGGTCTCATACGAGAATGCTCGAGGTTTGTCGTCCCCTGGCTGTATTTCCGTTTTATCGTAATCAATAGAGCTACCATTAACACGTGGTGGTGTACCTGTTTTGAAACGAACTAGGTCAAAACCAAGCTCTTTTAAATGCTCAGATAGTTTAATGGAGGGTTGCATATTATTAGGTCCACTTTCATAAGAAAGTTCACCAAGTATAATTCGACCACGCAAATAAGTACCTGTCGTAATCACTACTGACTTACTGCGATATTCCGCCCCCGTGTTCGTAATAACTCCCTTACAAATACCATCCTCAATAATTAAACGATCGACCATTCCTTGACGTAACAAAAGGTTTTCTTGTTCCTCAATCGTTTTTTTCATTTCATGCTGATATAAAAATTTATCCGCTTGTGCTCTTAATGCACGGACAGCTGGCCCCTTGCCCGTATTTAACATTCTCATCTGAATATGTGTTTTATCAATATTACGACCCATCTCTCCACCGAGAGCGTCAATTTCCCGTACAACAATTCCTTTCGCAGGTCCACCGACCGATGGGTTACACGGCATAAAAGCAACAGCATCTAAATTAAGAGTTAACATTAATGTATTGGCACCCATGCGGGCTGCTGCAAGGCCAGCCTCTACTCCTGCATGCCCTGCACCAATAACAATAACATCAAATTCTCCACCTTGATAATTCATTTAAATAACCTCCTTTACCTTTCTATTTCCCTAAACAAAATTGTGAGAATAACTGATCTAATAAACTATCCTGCACACTATCCCCAATAATCTCTCCTAAGAGTTCCCACGTTCTCGTGACATCAATTTGAACAAGATCAATAGGAACTCCCATATCTATTGCAGCCATTGCATCTTCAATGGTTGATTTTGATTGCTCAAGTAAAGCGATATGGCGTGAATTTGAGACATAGGTCACATCTTCCGCTTCTAATCCACCCGAGAAAAATAGACTTGCTATCGCTTGCTCTAAATCTTCAACACCGCTGTCCTCAATAAGGGATGTTGTTACTAATGGTCGTCCCTCATTTAGATGCTTTACACGCTCTATATCAATTTTTCTCTCTTGGTCGGTTTTATTAACAATCACAATGACGTTCATCTTTTCTACAGCTTTAAACAAAGCAACATCTTCATCTGTTAAATCATCACCGTTATTTAATACAAGTAAAATAAGCTCTGCTTCCTTGAGAACTTGCCTTGAACGCTCAACGCCAATTCTCTCGACGATATCTTCGGTCTCTCTAATTCCAGCAGTATCAACTAAACGTAACGGAACACCTCGTACATTGACGTACTCTTCAATAACGTCTCTTGTTGTACCCGGTATGTCAGTTACAATCGCTTTATTTTCATGTACTAAACTATTTAATAAAGAAGACTTTCCGACATTAGGTCGTCCAATAATAACTGTTGATAGGCCCTCTCTAACAATTTTACCTTGCTCAGCGGTCTGAAGTAATTTCTCAATTTCAGAAATAACAAAACTTGCCTTTGTTTTTAGCAAATCATGAGTCATCGTTTCCGCATCATATTCGGGATAATCAATATTTACTTCTACATTTGCAACCGTCTCGAGCAGAGCTTGTCTTAATGTTTGTATTTTTTTAGATAAGCGACCTTCTACTTGGTTTAAAGCTATATTCATTGCTTTATCAGTTTTAGCTCTGATTAAATCCATTACGCCTTCAGCTTGTGATAAATCGATTCTTCCATTTAAAAACGCACGCTTTGTAAATTCACCTGGTTCAGCTAATCGTGCCCCATTCTTTAATACGAGCTGAAGTACACGATTAACTGACATAATTCCACCATGACAATTAATTTCTATAACATCTTCACGAGTGAACGTTTTCGGTGCTCTCAGGACAGATACCATTGCCTCTTCCACACGCTCTTGTGTTTTAGGATCAATAAGATGACCATACACAATTGTATGAGATGGAACCTCTTGTAGAGATTTCTTTCCTATATATATTTTATCTGCAATTTGAATGGCTTCGTCTCCACTTAATCGAACGATGCCTATTGCTCCTTCTCCAAGTGCCGTTGATACGGCTGCAATTGTATCGAATTCCATAATAACACCTTTCCTCTATTCACTCTTCTATACATAGTCTTGTTATTGTCACATGACCGTTCATCTATATCCTTCTATTTTAACCGATTATCGTAAAAATTTCTTCTTTTATGTTTGATTATCCACATTCATTTAGTTTAACCTATTCGTGTAAAACTTAAGCGTTTATCCACATGTGAATAACAAAGCTCCAATTTTTAAGCATAGCATAAGTAACATGTAAATTAAAGATGGTAGTTTTGTATGAAAGATACCCTAAAAGCGATATACTCTTCTTCAAAGATCGCTCCGGGAATGGGGGCACGCTTTCCGCAGGCGGGCGCTGAGCTAACTTGCTAACGCAAGTGGATCTCAGCCTGCCCTTCCCTCCTGCAGGAGTCGGCCCCTATTCCCTCCGCTAGAGTTTAAGCTTATAATCATTCGCACTAACTTTCATACAATGAATGAAGAGTAATAAAAGCTAACAAAACAAAGGCATATGAACAAAGTGCCTCCAGCTCATATGCCAAGTCTGCTTTGGCAGTATTCTCGTCTATTCAACAGAATTTGATTTTTTTCTTCCTCTTTTGCTCATCCATTTTTTGGTGTTAACATTTGTTATTACCTATTATTATTTGTTTTGCTACTAAGCGTTTAATTTGTATTATAGATGATGTTTGTATTTTTTTATTACAATTGAATTTTTATTTTTGCATATAAAAAAGAGCCACATTTTGTGACTCTCTTTTTGATTTATTTCTTTGATTTCTCAGGGGCAATGACGATATGTCGATTCATCCCTTTTCCTTGTGAATATGTTTCAACACCAACCGTTTGTTGTAATGATGTATGAATGATTTTTCTTTCTCCAGCACTCATAGGTTCTAATACAACTCTTTGTTTTTGCCTTAACACTTTTTGACTCACACGGTGAGCAAGCTGCTCAAGAGCTTTTCTTCGTTTTTGTCGATAATTTTCGGTGTCTAGTTGAATTCTCACATAGTGATCATCCTCTGAATTAGCGACTAGATTCGTCAAATATTCTAACGAATCGAGCGTTTGTCCTCTTTTACCTATTAATCGACCCAAATCGTCCTGACCCTTTATCTCAAATAAGATAAAATCGGTTTTCTCATGTTTGACAATCTCAATTGAGATCCCCATTTCTTCAATAACCTCTTTTAGAAAAGAATAACCTAAATCGACCGCATCAGGTTTTACATAAGCCTTAATTATTGCAGGTTTTACTCCTATAATTCCTAAGAAACCCTTTTGCGGTTGTTCAATCACTTCATAGTGAAGACGTTCTTGTGTTGTCCCCAATTCCATCAGTGCTTTTGAAATCGCTTCTTCAATCGACTTACCTGACACAGTTAATTCGGTCATTTATTTCTTCCCTCCTGATTTTGCCGCTTTCTCATCTTTTCTTTTACTCGCTTGAGGACCAGTAATAAAGTAAGTTTGGGCAATCATATAGAAGTTACCAACAACCCAGTATAATGTAAGTGCCGCTGGGAAGAAGAAGGCAAATACGGCGATCATAACTGGCATCACCACTAATAAGACCTTCATTTGTGGATTGTCTTGTACCATCATCATCTTCTGTTGAATATAAGTAGTAATACCAGCAATAAACGGTAGGATATAGTCCGGCTGATCTAAAGCGAACCATAAGAAGCTACCATCACCGATATCCGTTCTCATAATCGCATGATATAACGCAAGTAAAATTGGCATTTGAACTAAGATAGGTAAACAACCTGCTAGTGGGTTTACACCTCTCTCTTGCCATAAAGCCATCATTTCTTGCTGAAGTTTCTGTTGTGTTTTCTGATCTTTTGCACTGTATTTCTCTTGTAACTTTTTAATTTCAGGCTGGATTTGCTGCATCGCTTTAGCACTTCTTGTTTGTTTAATCATTAATGGTAACATAATCGTTCTTAACATAATCGTTACCACTACAATCGCCCAACCAAAGCTTCCATTAAAAAAGTCCGCAAGTTGGATGATTAACCATGATAAAGGATAAACAAAGAAAGAATTCCAAAATCCTTCACTCTCACTAGTAATCGGCTGATCTATCTCAAAACAACCTGTTAAGAGAAGAAGCACCGCAATCATCGCTGCTGCAAGGCTATACTTCTTGAGCACAAGCTCTCCTCCTTGTCCATCATTCATTTTCATCTATATCACCGTTTAAAAATAGACAAAACGGGAAATAAAACATTAATCATTTTTAAACTGTTGCTTTTTATGTTTTTTTAAATAACGCCCTTTTCTTAATACGTGTAAAAGACTTGCTTCTACCTCTGCATACTCCATCGTCGCAACTGGCTTTCTCGCTATTACAACAAAATCATACTCAGTATGTAGCCTTTCTTTATACGTTTGAAAAAAAGTACGGATCATTCGTTTCACTCGATTTCTCGTCACGGCATTTCCAACCTTTTTACTGACAGACAAGCCAAGGCGAAATTGATTTTGTTCCTCTTTTGCTAGTGCATAAATAACAAATTGACGATTAGCAACTGATGTTCCTTTATTAAAAACAAGTGAAAATTCCTTGTTCTTTTTTATTCGTTGCTCTTTTTTCATTATATCCACCTCAAACTAGCCTACTTTATAAATAAATTGGAAAAAGACCACTGATTTTCAGTGGCCTATGCAGATAGCACTTTTCTTCCTTTTTGACGACGACGAGCAAGTACTTTACGTCCGTTCTTAGTGCTCATACGTGCACGGAAACCATGTACTTTTTTACGTTTACGATTATTTGGTTGAAATGTTGGTTTTCCCATTTATAACACCCCCCTCGAGGATATATTCCTAATTAAACTTCATAAAAAGACATTCTTGTAAATTATACGGAACATAAGGGCATGTTGTCAAGAACTCTTATTAATCTGTTCAACACTTGCCATCAAAATTACTTTTTCAATCATGACGTTGTATAGTGTAGCGCAAACTTTCACCTATTCCTACCTGTGGATAATTTCCATCCGACAAAATTCTCCCTATCCCCATATTTATCGACAACTTGTTCACATATCTTGTGTTGTGGACAACGATTCAACACAACATCCTGTGCTTTGTGGATAAATAAATAAAGCCGTTGCGGTAGAAGGTTTTTTTTGCTATGATTAATATGTTTTCACTCGTGGACGACTATATAAACATAAAAACCTGTCCACAGCCTGTGGGTAAGGTTGTGGACAGGTTTTTAATTGTGTGTATCTTCTTTTCCACAACATACGTGGATATGTTAAAACTGACACTTTTCTACTATATTATATATATCTCCACAAAATCTGTGTTTTTATGTTTATACACCGTCATGCAGCACCTTATACAAAACTTATACACCCGAAAATAAACTCTGTCATTCCTTCATGTAGCAAGTGCGATAACAGAGATTTTTAAATTTATTTGCAAACCTTTATACCTATTAGTACTTGAAGAAAAGGAGGTTCATCCGTTGGAAAATATTCATGATTTATGGGAACGTGTCTTAGCTGAAATGAAGAAAAAAGTGAGAGGCCCCAGCTATGATACATGGTTAAAATCAACAACTGCACGTGATATCCAAAATGAAGTTATTATAATTAAAGCACCAAATGAATTTGCAAGGGATTGGTTAGAAGATCATTACTCTGAACTAACCTCTGAGACAATCGAAGAACTAACGGGTGTACGTTTAAACCCAAAGTTCATTATTCCCGAGCATAAATCGGATGAAGATTTCTTTTTAGAGCCGACTCCAAAAAAGCAACCGGCAGCAGATGCCAATGCTACGTCAATCTCGACGAAATCGATGCTAAATGATAAATATACCTTTAATACTTTTGTTATTGGCTCTGGCAACCGTTTTGCCCATGCGGCTTCTCTCGCTGTAGCAGAAGCACCAGCGAAAGCCTATAATCCTTTATTTATTTATGGAGGAGTGGGCTTAGGGAAAACACATTTAATGCATGCAATTGGTCATTATGTGATGGATCATAATCCAAATGCTAAAGTTGTTTATTTGTCCTCTGAAAAATTCACAAATGAGTTCATTAATGCGATCCGAGATAATAAAGCAGTCAACTTCCGGAATAAATATAGAAATGTTGATGTTTTATTAATTGATGATATTCAGTTTTTAGCGGGAAAAGAACAAACACAGGAAGAATTTTTCCATACATTTAATGCCTTACATGAGGAATCGAAACAAATTGTCATTTCTAGTGACAGACCACCAAAAGAAATACCAACACTAGAGGACCGTTTGCGTTCTCGTTTTGAATGGGGATTAATAACAGATATTACACCACCAGATTTAGAAACGCGTATTGCGATCCTCCGAAAAAAAGCTAAAGCAGAGAATTTAGATATCCCTAATGAAGTGATGTTATATATCGCTAATCAGATCGATACAAATATCCGTGAATTAGAAGGAGCACTTATTCGTGTTGTCGCCTATTCATCTCTCATTAATCAAGATATGAATGCTGACCTAGCTGCTGAAGCATTAAAAGATATTATTCCTAATTCAAAACCAAGAGTGATCACGATTATTGATATTCAAAAAGCCGTTGGTGAGTATTTTCAAGTGAAGTTAGAAGATTTTAAAGCAAAGAAGAGAACGAAATCTGTCGCATTTCCACGACAAATTGCGATGTATCTATCAAGAGAATTAACCGATTCTTCTTTACCTAAGATAGGTAGTGAATTCGGTGGCCGCGATCATACGACGGTCATTCATGCCCATGAAAAGATTTCTAAGCTACTATCTGCTGATCATGAGCTACAAAAGACCGTTCAAGAAATTAATGAACGATTAAAAGCGTAGTGGAAACTGTTTATAACTTCCTTTCATTCGCGCACAGGATATCCACATCTGGATAACTTGCTATTTATCAGTTTTTTGGTCTTATCCACATAATCACAGGCCCTATTACTATTACTACTATATTTTTTTAAAAGAATTATATTAAAAGGAGCTTTTTTCTATGCATTTTTTTATTGACCGCGAACGATTTGTTCATGATATTCAGCATGTGGCAAAAGCTGTCTCATCAAGAACAACGATTCCTATCTTAACGGGTATTAAAATTGTCGCCAATTCAGATGGTGTCACTTTAACAGGAAGTGACTCTGATATTTCTATTGAGACCTTTATTCCCCTAGAAGATGGAGACAAACAATTCATCACATTAAAACAAGAAGGTAGTATTGTTTTACAAGCTAAATATTTCCCTGATATCGTAAAGAAATTACCTGGTGACGAAGTTGAGATCATCGTACAAGATCAATTTGCAGCCACAATCAAATCAGGATCGGCTGTCTTTAATCTTAATGGTTTAGATCCAGAAGAATATCCACGCTTGCCGCAGTTAGAAGAAGATTTATTATTTCGCCTACCACAAGACATGTTAAAAAATATGATTCGTCAAACTGTGTTCGCTGTGTCCACTCAAGAAACACGCCCCGTATTGACAGGTGTAAACTTAGAATCGACTCACGGGGAATTGGTCTGTACTGCAACAGATAGTCATCGTTTGGCTTTAAGGAAAACGAAGATAGAACGAAATGATGATGAACTCAATTTTGAGAATGTGGTTATCCCAGGAAAAAGCATGAATGAATTAAATAAGATTATTGAAGATAGTCAAGAGTTGATCGATGTTGTTGTAACGGAAAACCAAATTTTATTTAAGTTAAATAATTTATTATTCTTCTCGCGATTATTAGAGGGAAAGTACCCTGTAACGAAAAATATGATTCCAAACCAAAGTAAAACGACGATTTTCTTACAAACGAAGCCGTTGTTACAAGCGTTGGAACGTGCTTTATTACTTTCAAAAGAAGCCAAAAATAATGTCATTACTTTAAAAACATTAGAAGATGGAATGATTGAAATTACGTCTGTTTCTGCTGAGGTAGGTAAAGTAACAGAAAAAATTCAAAGTCAATCACTCGAAGGCGAGGAAATGCGTATTTCCTTTAATGGAAAAAATGTCATTGATGCTTTAAAAGTAATTGATAGTGAAGAGATGAAGGTAGAATTTACTGGAGCGATGAGTCCTTTTGTGATTAGACCGATTGAACAGGAGCATTATTTACACTTATTCTCGCCTGTTCGTACGTATTAATCGTTGGTAGACTCACATTTTTTAGATGAGACTTGGCGAGAATCATTTCGTTTAGTACAATAGAGACAAGATAAAAGCGACGAATGAAAAGACAGCATTTCACTAATTGATTTGCTGTCTTGCCTTTGATACTCAATATTTTAGAAAGAAAGTAGAGTGGGAACATGGATACGATTTCTATTTCTAGCCCTTATATCACCTTAGGACAATTACTAAAAGAAGTTGGTGCCATTGACACAGGTGGGATGGCCAAATGGTATTTAAGTGAATATGACGTCTACGTAAACGATGAGCTTGAAAATCGTCGTGGAAAAAAACTAGTTCATGGGAATATCGTACGACTTCATGATGGAGCCAAATATGAGATTCAATCGATATAGAGGGTTGTTGAATGTATATTAAATCACTATCCGTTAAGCACTTTCGGAATTATGGAAGTGCTGAAGCTGTATTTGACCCTAAAGTAAATGTTTGTATCGGTGAAAATGCCCAAGGGAAAACGAATATGATTGAAGCTATCTATGTTCTTGCCCTAGCCAAGTCACATCGAACGTCTAATGACAAGGAATTAATAGGTTGGGGAGAGGATTTTGCTAGAATTGAAGGAGAATTCGTGAGAAAAAATTCATCTGTGAAATTAGATGTCATTATCTCAACCAAAGGGAAAAAAGTAAAAATAAATGGACTTGAGCAAAGAAAGTTAAGTGAATATATTGGGGCTGTAAATGTTGTCATGTTTGCACCAGAGGACTTAAACCTCGTAAAGGGTAGCCCACAAGGTAGACGTAAATTTCTTGATAGAGAGCTTGGGCAAATAAATCCGTTATATTTATATCACTTAGGTTTATATCAAAAAGTATTGTTGCAGCGTAATCAATTATTGAAGCAGCTCCAAGTAAATAAAGGCCCTAAGGACATGCTTGATATTTTAACTGAGCAAATGATTCCTTTAGCAGGCGAGATTATTCATAAACGTTTTCGTTTTTTGAAGCAACTACAAGCTTGGGCAAAAGGAATTCATGCTGATATTAGCCGTGATAAAGAAGAATTAGAAATCGCATATTTATCATCTACTAACGTATCAGAAGAGCAAGACTTGACGAAAATAAAAGATATACTCTATCAAACATATACGGAGAAAAAACAAAAGGAAATTCAGCGTGGTGTTACTTTGTTTGGACCTCATCGTGATGATTTAGGTTTTGAGGTCAACGGTCGAAACGTTCAAACCTATGGCTCACAAGGGCAACAAAGAACGACAGCACTTTCTTTAAAATTAGCAGAGATTGAATTAATTCATGAAGAAATTGGTGAATACCCGATCCTTTTATTAGACGACGTTTTATCTGAATTAGATGATTATCGTCAGTCCCATTTAATCGATACCATTCAAAAAAAGGTGCAGACTTTTGTTACAACAACAAATTTGGCTGGAGTACATAAACAAGCGTTGGAGCAAGCGAAGATTTTTGACGTTCATCAAGGTACGATACAATTACAAGGAGAGGGTGAGTGATAGATTGTTTATCCATTTAGGTGGCGATATGGTTGTAAGAGCAAAAGAAGTGATTGCAATATTAAGTCGAGATGTGCAAGAATCCTCGAATTTGACAAGTGCTTATTTGCAGCAAGAGAAAAAACGGAAGAAATCAGTTGTCATTAGTGAGGATTTTATTAAATCTATTGTTATAACCGACCATGTTGTATACTACTCACCTGTTTCTTCCGGTACGTTAAAAAAACGAGCGGTAGCAACGTCTGATTTAGATTTACAATTAGAAGAAAAGCACTAGCTCTAGCTTGAATAGAGTTCACATATAGAAGTATGAATTCATGTTTGAAAGAATAGAGAATGAAGGTGAAGAACTTGTCGAATGAACAGCTTTCTGAACAACAATCCTATGATGCGAGTCAAATACAAGTCTTAGAAGGTCTTGAGGCCGTTAGGAAACGACCTGGTATGTACATTGGCTCTACGAGTGTTCGAGGCCTACATCATCTCGTTTGGGAAATTGTAGACAACAGTATTGATGAAGCGATGGCGGGATACTGTGACCAAATTGATGTCTTAATTGAGGAAGATAATAGTATCACTGTGCAGGATAATGGACGAGGTATCCCTGTTGGAATTCATGAGAAGATGGGCAGACCTGCAGTTGAAGTCATTATGACGGTGCTGCATGCAGGGGGTAAGTTTGGCGGTGGAGGCTATAAGGTTTCTGGTGGACTGCACGGTGTTGGTGCATCGGTTGTAAATGCCTTATCAACACTACTTGAAGTTGAAATTGAAAGAGATGGGAAAGTCTATCACCAGCAATATCATCGTGGAGTGCCTGCAGCTGATTTGGCGGTTATTGGCGATAGTGAAAATTCTGGTACAAAAACACACTTTAAACCGGATCCTGAGATTTTCCAAGAATCAATCGTTTATGATTATGATACATTAGCTTTACGTTTACGAGAGTTAGCATTTTTAAATAAAGGCTTAACGATTACGATTACGGATAAACGTGAAGGTGGAAAATCTGATACGTATTATTACGAAGGCGGAATCGCTTCATTTGTGAAGCATCTAAATCGTTCAAAAGAAGTTTTACATGAAGAGCCCATCCACATTGAAGGTGAAAAGGATGGTTTAACGGTTGAGGTTGCTGTTCAATATAACGATGGGTATGTCGGCAACTTATATTCTTTTGCTAATAATATTAGTACGCATGAAGGTGGAACGCATGAATCTGGTTTTAAGACGGGGTTAACTCGTGTTATTAATGATTATGCTAGAAAAAATAGTTTATTGAAAGAAAATGACCCTAATTTAACAGGGGACGATGTTCGTGAAGGCTTAACAGCGATTATTTCTGTTAAGATTCCTGATCCTCAATTTGAAGGGCAAACGAAAACAAAACTAGGAAACAGTGAAGCTCGTACGATTACGGATTCACTATTTTCAGAGCATTTTGCTCGTTTCTTAATTGAAAATCCACAGGTTGGACGAAAGATTGTCGAAAAAGGTTTAATGGCTTCTAGAGCTCGTGAAGCGGCTAAAAAAGCTCGTGAATTAACAAGAAGAAAAAGTGCATTAGAGGTAAGTGCTTTACCAGGGAAACTAGCAGACTGTTCTTCAAAAGATGCGTCCATTAGTGAGATATATATCGTAGAGGGTGATTCAGCTGGAGGTTCGGCTAAACAAGGTCGCGATCGACATTTCCAAGCTATTCTGCCTTTAAGAGGTAAAATTATTAATGTCGAAAAAGCTCGTTTAGATAAAATCTTAGCAAATAATGAAATTAGAGCGATGATCACAGCATTTGGTACAGGTGTTGGTGGTGATTTTGATATAGAAAAAGCTAGATATCATAAAATTATTATTATGACGGATGCAGATGTTGATGGTGCTCATATTCGTACATTACTTTTGACATTTTTCTATCGTTACATGAGGCCGTTATTAGATTACGGATATATTTATATTGCTCAACCGCCATTGTATAAAGTCTCACATGGCAAGGATATTCGTTATGCTTATGTACAAAAAGAACTAGAACCACTGATTGCGTCTTTCCCAGAAGGTGCAAAATTAGGGATTCAACGTTACAAAGGTTTAGGGGAGATGAACCCTGGCCAGCTTTGGGAAACGACGATGGACCCAGAACATCGTACACTTTTACAAGTAACTTTAGAGGATGCGATAAAAGCGGATGAAATCTTTGAAGTACTGATGGGGGATCGAGTCGAGCCGCGTCGTGATTTTATACAAGAAAATGCGGAATACGTTGAGAATCTTGATATCTAGTTGGAGGTTTAAGGAATGGCTGAACAGGAACAATCAAGAGTTAAAGAAATAAATATAGCCAATGAAATGAAAGCATCGTTTATGGATTATGCGATGAGTGTTATTGTGAGTCGTGCCTTACCAGATGCCCGTGATGGCTTAAAGCCGGTGCACCGTCGTATCCTTTATGCGATGAATGATCTAGGTATGACAGCGGATAAGGCTTATAAAAAGTCTGCTCGTATTGTTGGTGAAGTTATTGGTAAATATCACCCACATGGTGACTCGGCCGTTTATGAAACGATGGTAAGGATGGCCCAAGATTTTAGTTACCGTTATATGCTTGTAAATGGGCATGGTAACTTTGGTTCGATTGATGGCGATTCTGCTGCTGCGATGCGTTATACAGAGGCAAAAATGTCGAAAATATCAATGGAGCTACTCCGTGATATTAATAAAGACACGATTGATTATACGGATAACTACGATGGCTCAGAAAGAGAGCCTGTTGTATTACCAGCGAGATTTCCTAACCTTTTAGTGAATGGTGCTTCAGGGATTGCCGTTGGTATGGCTACGAATATTCCACCACATCAATTAGGTGAAGTCATTGATGGAGTTTTAGCTTTATCAAATAATCCCGATATTGATATCCCTGAGCTTATGGAATACATCCCGGGTCCTGATTTTCCTACGGGGGCAGAGATTATTGGTCGATCAGGTATTCGTAAAGCTTACCAGACGGGACGAGGTTCAATTACTCTTCGTGCCAAAACAGAAATATTAGAACATAATGGAAAACCAAGGATTGTTGTATCTGAAATTCCTTTTCAGGTGAATAAAGCAAAATTAATTGAAAAAATTGCTGAACTTGTTCGGGAAAAGAAAATAGAAGGTATTACGGATCTGCGTGATGAGTCTGATCGTGACGGATTAAGAGTTGTGATCGAGTTACGTCGTGATGTAAATGCCAATGTTTTATTAAATAATTTATATAAACAAACTTCTCTACAAACTAGCTTTGGTATTAATCTACTTGCTCTTGTTGATGGACGACCGAAACTACTGAATTTGAAAGAAGCTTTAGAGCAATACTTAAAGCATCAAGTTGAGGTTATTCGCCGTCGTACCTCATTCGAATTGCGTAAAGCAGAGGCACGTGCTCATATTTTAGAAGGGTTACGAATTGCTCTTGATCATATTGATGAGATTATTAGTTTGATTCGTGCTTCGCAGACAACAGATATAGCTCGAAATGGTTTAATGGAAAACTATCAATTAAGCTATGAGCAAGCGCAAGCGATTTTAGATATGCGATTACAGCGTTTAACTGGTTTAGAGCGTGATAAAATCGAAGGTGAATATCAAGAATTATTAGCTCGAATTGCTGAGTTACAAGCGATTTTAGCAGATGATCAGAAGGTTCTTGAAATTATTCGTGAAGAGTTACTTGAAATTAAAGCGAAATTTAATGATGAGCGTCGTACGATTATTTCCATGAATGAGGAGCAATTTGAGGATGAGGATTTAATCCCACGTCAAAATATTGTTATTACGCTCACTCATAATGGATATATTAAACGTTTACCTATTTCGACGTATCGTAGCCAAAGAAGAGGTGGAAAAGGAATTCAAGGTATGGGCACAAACGATAATGATTTCGTTTCGCAGCTCTTTACTACGAATACACACCATACGATTCTCTTTTTCTCAAATAAGGGTAAGGTGTATCGTTTAAAAGGCTATGAGATTCCTGAGTTAGGCAGAACGGCAAAAGGCATTCCGATTATAAATCTTTTACAAATAGATTCGGATGAATTTATTAGTACCGTTATTCCCATTGAAGAGTTTAAGGATGATGAGTTCTTATTCTTCTTAACGAAAAAAGGTATTGCTAAGAGAACGCAATTATCGTCATTTGCTAATATTCGAAAAGGTGGCCTATTTGCCATTAATATTAGAGAAGATGATGAATTACATGGTGTTCGACTTACGAATGGTGAACAAGAGATCATCATTGGTACTAAAAATGGAATGGCCATTCGTTTCCATGAAAATGATGTTCGTCTAATGGGACGTACAGCAGGTGGCGTAAAAGGGATTTCCTTAAAAGAAGATGATTACGTTGTTGGAATGGATATTATTGAAGATGGCCATCAAGTACTGATCGTGACGGAGAAAGGTTACGGAAAGCGTACACCTATAGAAGAATATCGAATTCAAAACCGTGGTGGTAAAGGAATTAAAACCTCAAATATTACGGATAAAAACGGAGCTTTAGTCGCTCTTAAAATTGTTTCAGATGATCATGATATTATGATTATTACCGTATCAGGTGTTATTATCCGTACGCAGGTAGAAGGTATTTCTATTACTGGACGTAATACTCAAGGGGTAAAGGTCATCCGTATTGGAGAAGGCGAAGAGGTTGCAACCGTGGCAAGAGTAGATATCGATGAAGATGATGTTGTTGATGAGGAATTAGAGGAAGTCAACGATACAACAGACGCTGATGAAGCTTCACCAGTAGAACAGGTGAAAGAAGATACAGAAGAAGAGGAATAACTCAAAGAGGGAGGGATATAACCCTCTTTAAATACAAAAAAACGAGTCGTGTGAACAGAATGTTGTTCAGGAGACTCGTTTTTTGTTTCATTTTAGGTGCAAATGGACTTAGTTGGTGACGTGTAATGGTGAACTTTCTTAAGTTCACCGCCATGAGGGCAATGCCTAGTTCGCTATAAACATTGATCATATTTAGTTTATAAATTTTTCGAACGAGGAAAAGAAATTATAAGTAGTTATCAGACCGAACCGGAATGAAACATATCATCCAGCACCTAAGTGATTTATATAGAGAATAAAAGTTTTAAAGGGTAAATAAAGTTAAAGAATCACTTGCAAACCT
>LFJO01000015.1 GCA_001038565.1 Alkalihalobacillus pseudalcaliphilus | reverse complement strand
GGCCGTTAAGCTCTTTTGCGCCAATGGTAGTTGGGGGCTTCCCCCTGCAAGAGTAGGACGTTGCCAGGCGATTATATTGGAGGATTAGCTCAGCTGGGAGAGCACCTGCCTTACAAGCAGGGGGTCGGCGGTTCGAACCCGTCATCCTCCACCATTTTATATTGCCGGCCTAGCTCAATTGGTAGAGCAACTGACTTGTAATCAGTAGGTTGGGGGTTCAAGTCCTCTGGCCGGCATCGTAAGATGAGCCATTAGCTCAGTCGGTAGAGCATCTGACTTTTAATCAGAGGGTCGAAGGTTCAAGTCCTTCATGGCTCACCATTTATTTCGCGGGTGTGGCGGAATTGGCAGACGCGCTAGACTTAGGATCTAGTGTCTTATGACGTGGGGGTTCAAGTCCCTTCACCCGCATTTCAATTTTATAATGAGCGGAAGTAGTTCAGTGGTAGAACACCACCTTGCCAAGGTGGGGGTCGCGGGTTCGAATCCCGTCTTCCGCTCCATAGGTTGTCCTGTGCCGGGGTGGTGGAATTGGCAGACACACAGGACTTAAAATCCTGCGGTAGGTGACTACCGTGCCGGTTCAAGTCCGGCCCTCGGCACCATTTTAATATTATAAGCGCCCTTAGCTCAGCTGGATAGAGTGTTTGACTACGAATCAAAAGGTCGGGAGTTCGAATCTCTCAGGGCGCGCCATTACGGGAAGTGGCTCAGCTTGGTAGAGCACCTGGTTTGGGCCCAGGNCAGGTTCAAATCCTGTCTTCCCGACCATTTTTGGGGCCTTAGCTCAGCTGGGAGAGCGCCTGCTTTGCACGCAGGAGGTCAGCGGTTCGATCCCGCTAGGCTCCACCAAAAAATATCTTGACAAAACATTTTGTGTTTTGTTATGATAATCAAGCCGCTGTTAAAAGCGATAAACAAGTTCTTTGAAAACTGAACAAAAGCCAAGCGAATTAAAGAGATACAAGGT
>LFJO01000009.1 GCA_001038565.1 Alkalihalobacillus pseudalcaliphilus | reverse complement strand
ATAATTCATATCTTAATACTATGAATTAAAAGAGAAGTAGGTGAAATAGATGGTTTTTATGGTGATTACAGGTTTAATCCTAGGTGCTTTACTCGGTTTTGTCATGCAGAGAGGTCGTTTTTGTTTGACAGGTGGATTCCGAGATATGTTTATTTCAAAAGATAACCGAATGTTTTACGCCTTATTAATTGCGATAGCTGTTCACGCTGTTGGTATCTATATACTAATAGGTACAGGGTTTGTTCAATTTTCAGCAGGAGAGTTTTCGTGGTTAGGTGTTGTTATTGGATCGTTTATTTTTGGGATTGGTATTATCCTAGCTGGTGGCTGTGCGACAGGAACATGGTACCGTGCAGGAGAAGGTTTAATTGGGAGTTGGATCGCTTTAGCAACTTATATGTTGATGGCAGCCATTATGAGAACAGGTCCACTTGCACCCGTTAATAATTCGGTCTCTGAGGTTACTTTACCGAGTAATTCCTTGGAGGAATCAACGGGGATATCGGTTTGGGTATTCGTTGCAGTCTTATTGGCTGTTGTTACTTGGATTTTAGTACGTGAATTCAAAAAGCCCAAAGTTGCGATACCTAGTTTAAAGCCTAAACGTACAGGATTGGCCCATCTATTATTTGAAAAGCGTTGGCATCCATTTTTTACAGCAACATTAATTGGGGTTATTGCCATCGCAGCTTGGCCAATAAGTCAAGTGACCGGGAGAATGTTCGGTCTCGGTATCACCACACCTTCAGCGAATATATTACAATTTGCAGTTACAGCTGATATGAGCTTTATTAACTGGGGTGTTTTCTTAGTCTTAGGGATTTTTATTGGTTCGTTTATAGCAGCAAAAGCTTCGCGTGAGTTCCGTTTTAGAATGCCAGATGTGAAAACAGGTATTAGTAGTGCTTCTGGTGGTTTGATGATGGGCTTTGGAGCTAGTCTTGCAGGTGGTTGCTCGATTGGGAATGGCTTAGTTATGACAGCGATGATGACATGGCAAGGCTGGACAGCTTTATTATTTATGATTCTAGGAACATGGACAGCATCTTACTTTGTCTTCATTCGACCAATGAAAAAGAAAGCAGGAAATGCATCACCCCAAGCAGCATAAAAGTTAAAGATAAAGATGTCAGAACTGTGGGTAGGTTTAGAGTGCCATCGAGGCCGGGTGCAAGGACGAAGGTGTCGTAAAAGAAGTTTAATGACATCTTCCACAACGAGCATTGAAGATGTGCATATCCAGCTTTAGTTAACTTTTATATAAAACTCCCATGGCGGAGCCAAAACCAGCTCCGACACCAACAAAAATGAAAGTCATCTATCACCACCTTAAGGTATATAAGGGTTTGTGCAGATACTGAGGCCAAACCTTGGAGTAATTGCACAAAGAGGCGGTTAATGTGCAGATACTGAGGCCAAACCTTGGAGTAACTGCACAAAGAGGCGGTTAATGTGCAGATACTGAAGCCAAACCTTGGAGTAACTGCACAAAGAAGGGGTTAATGTGCAGATACTGAGGCCAAACCTTGAAGTATCTACACAAAGAAGGGGTTAATGTGCAGATACTG
>LFJO01000018.1 GCA_001038565.1 Alkalihalobacillus pseudalcaliphilus | reverse complement strand
ACTATAATAAAAAATAATTTAATTTCTAATTAAAGGCGTGTTATAAATGAAGACAATTATGCTTAACGCTTATACTAAGACTAATTTAGGAGATGATTTATTTATAAAGTCGGTGTGCGAAAGATATCCGAATACCAAATTTATTTTATATGCACCAGAAAATTATAACAAATTAAAAAAGAGATATAAAAATTTAAGGGTATATCGAAGTAACTCTATATTAAATAAGGTAATTAATTACTCCTTCAGAAAATTGGGAATTAGTTATGTTTACAATAGAAGAAGAATAGCTAAAAAGTGTGATGCCAGTATTTATATTGGTGGTTCTCTATTCATGCAGTACGACAATTGGAAAGAAAAGTACATATTCAAAAAAGAAATGTACATAAAGAATAAGCCTTTTTTCTTAATTGGAGCAAATTTTGGACCATATAAAACAAAAGAGTATTATGAGAAGTATTATAACCTCTTTAGTAACTTTACAGATATCTGTTTTAGGGAAAAATATTCTTACGACCTATTCGAAAAATTGAATCAAGTGAGATACGCCTCAGATATTATTTTTAATATGAAGGTGGACAAAAAAACTGAAAGGAATAATAATACTAAGAATATAGTTATTTCAGTTATTAAACCATCCAAGAAACATATAAAAGGATACGATAAGACCTATTATAATGGTATTAAAAGTATAATATTGCATCTAATTAAAAATGGACATAATGTAACCATGGTATCATTTTGTAAACCTGAAGGTGACGAAATTGCTATAAATGAAATCCTGAACTTGATACCCGAAAAGTACAAAATTAGTATAAAAACTCATTTTTATGATCTAGATATAGATAAATCATTAGAAGTTATTTCTGAGGCAGATTTGGTAGTAGCAACAAGGTTTCATGCAATGATACTTGGTTGGTTATATGGAATCCCAGTCTTCCCTATTTCATACAGTAATAAAATGGAGAATATTATTGATGATATAGGTTTTAAAGGACCATATATAAAATTAGAAGACATGTCTTCGGTTAATCCAGACCTAATTCTAGAGTGTATGGGTAATGAAGTAATTGACATTACTGAACAGAAGATAGATTCGGAGCGACATTTTGCCAAGCTAGATAATTATATAAATTAGACTAGACTATTTATATAATTAAATA
Source organism: Alkalihalobacillus pseudalcaliphilus (assembly GCA_001038565.1). Classification (GTDB taxonomy): domain Bacteria; phylum Bacillota; class Bacilli; order Bacillales; family Bacillaceae_D; genus Alkalihalobacillus; species Alkalihalobacillus pseudalcaliphilus. The sequence continues at coordinate 539 of LFJO01000018.1, read as the reverse complement.
GTCATCATAAAAGAGGTAGATTTTCGATGGCAAGCCAATTAAAATATGGAGTTTACTTATCATATGTAACAATCCTTGTTAGTAACCTTACTAATCTGATTTTAACACCTTTTATAGCACGTAATTTAGGTCAATCAGAATATGGGCTATACATGTTAATAGGTGCATTAGTAGGTTATATTGCTGTACTTGATTTTGGGCTAGGAAATGCAACAGTTCGTTTTGTATCTAAGTATCGAGCGGAAGAGAATAAAAAAGGGGAAGAAAACTTTTTAGCTTCGACTTTAATTATATATATCGCTATATCGGTTTTAGTAGGCTTAATAGGTACTGTTATATATTTTAACATAGACTATATTTTTTCTAGTTCATTATCAGCGAATGAATTAGAATTAGCAAAAATTATGTTCTTAATTCTTGTTATAACGTTAGCTTTTACCTTGCCAATGAAGTTGTTTACGGGAATAATAAATGCTTATGAGAGGTTTGCATTTCCAAAATCATTAGTAATTATTAGGTTAATAATACGAGCTATAATT
>LFJO01000011.1 GCA_001038565.1 Alkalihalobacillus pseudalcaliphilus | reverse complement strand
TCTTCTGCCTCGTCTTCTTTCTCATCAACTTCATCTGATGACTTTGTATCAGTACTTTTTAGCTCTTCAATCAGTCTCCCACTCTATTTCAATTAAACCCAATCGTTTAACTCAAGTAGAGTGGAGAAAGGTTTGTTGACCTTTCTCACTCACTTTCTTTATTCCATTTCATCTTCTGTGAAGGACCAAACCACTTCATTATAAATACCATCTGCAGCAATCAAACCTTGATTAATATATAAGAATTGTTCATTTCCTTCCCTAGCGTTGTATATTGCGTCAGCGGTAATTTCTTCACCAGGTTCAATACTACCTTCAAATCCTTCGATACTCTCATATAAGTGAGAGTAGTCGGCAGCTCCTGAACCTTCCACATCATTATTCTGGTGTAAAACGCCAACCGTATCATAAGCATCTAAGACTCCGTCACCAATATTTTTTATTGTAAGATTGGTTATTATGAAATGTGATAAGGGTGAGGACTCTCCATCTACATCATCAGCTTTGCTAACAGAATTTAATGTAATCTCATAAGCACCTTGATTACTCGATATTTGTGCTGTATTTCCAATTCCTAAGTCTAGTTGGTCGTCGAACTCTTGGTCCGCTCCTAGCTCTCCTCCTATATCTTCACCGTCATCATTTTCGGGATTCTTATCACTTTCATTATCATTCTCTTTATCGATATCTTCTTCTAATCCATTATCATCATTGTCGACTGGTGTATCTGTATCATCATCATTACAAGCCACTAATAAACTCCCTGCTAACAATGTGATCCCTAATGTTTTGAATGCTTTCCTCATCTCCCTATCCTCCAATCAGTCTCTCACTCTATTTCAATTAAACCTAAGCGCTTAACTCAAGTAGAGTGGAGAAAGGTTTGTTTACCTTTCTCACTCAATTCCTTACTCCATTTCATCTTCTGTGAATGTCCATACCGCGTCGTTATATACGCCATCTGCAGCAATTAAGCCAGGCTGTACTCGGATAAATTGTTCCTCGCTGGTATCGATATGAAAAACAGCTTGACCTGTTACTTCTTCTCCAGGTTGTAGCTCCCCAGAAATTGAATCTATACTTTCAAAGTCTGTCGAGAAATCATTAGAACCTGAACTATCTAAACTATAAGTCTGGTCAAGAATATTAACTGGATCATACGCGTCTATCGTTGCTTCACCAATATTTTTAACAGTTAAATCAACTACAATAAACGAATCAAACATTGAACTATTACCTTCAATTTCTTCTTCGTGTTTCACGGAATGAATTGTAATTTCATAAGCACCCTGGTTACTTGAAATCTGTGCCGTATCACCAATTCCTAAGTCTAGTTGGTCGCCGAACTCTTGGTCAGATCCTAAACCTCCTCCTGTATCGCCTTCATCACTTTCGGTATTTTCATCGCTATCATCTTCGCCTTCATCACCGGTACCTTCATCTACCCCATTATCATCATCTTCCAACTGCTCATCACTTGTTCCATTATCACCATTGTTAGGTGTTTCTGTATCCTCCTCACTATTACAAGCCACTAATATACTTCCTGCTAACAAGGTGATTCCTAATGCTTTTGTTATTTTTTTCATGATAGTCTCCTCCAAATGAATCAATATGAGTAATAAATTTCTTTTTCAATAATAAATTCCCTATCCTTTACTTCACCACTTAAAACACCAGCATTACTTAATAAAGATGTGACTCCTGGTAAAAACCAAAGCTGTACTTTCGATGAAGCCGTACCTTGAATATACGTTGGTAATTGTTTTAAATCTGAATCGGTTTTATGTTGGATCCTCGCCATTGTACGTGCAATTTTATTTCCCTCTGGATGAATGAATAAGAATAACCTTAAATGATCTTTATATGTCATACTAAAGCTATAATCTCTAAAGAACTGAACATTTCGACCATCTCTAATCCTTTGCATATCTATAGCTGTTTCCTTCAAAGCATAAGCTATCGCTGCTATCCACATAAACTTACCGAAAGCTCTTACTTCGGTTTGCGTAAACGCCTCAACAAAGTTTACGGCGAATCGGAAGGCAAAGATTTCGGCCATGGCTGCGGCGAAGTTGTCGGCAGAGTTTCGTTGGCCGTATAGGATAAATTCGATTTCATTTTGGTCAATGCTGTAGTCTTGTTTTGAGAAATCATGAG
>LFJO01000007.1 GCA_001038565.1 Alkalihalobacillus pseudalcaliphilus | reverse complement strand
GACTAACAATTGACGAGATACCTTGTATCTCTTTAATTCGCTTGGCTTTTGTTCAGTTTTCAAAGAACTTGCGTCGCTTAGTGGCGACTTTTACAATACTATCAAAAGCATCAGTTGCTGTCAACAATACTTTTAAAAAGTTTTTTGCTGTCCTTTTTGGGACAAGAATTAATATACCACCATATTTGTAGTGACGCAATACCTTTTTTCTCTTTTTATAAAAAAAATAATCGGCAGCTTCAAAATGAATGAAATGCCACCGACTTCATTATATTCTTGTTAGAGCCTATCATTTCTTTATTGTAAACCTCTTTTCGCTTTAGGTAATGCATACTTAAGTCTCTCTTCTGGAGATACAATCCTTTTAAATATTCCATAAACAATTTCATATTTTTCTTCCATTGCATGTTTAACGACATGGTCAATCCTCGGATCTGTTAAGTCTAGTAAGATTTCTTCTAGTTCTCTCTTTAACATATACTCGACTTCTTGTACTTCTTTTGTTGTCAATAAAAACCCCAACATCCACGACACCTCTACTCGACTAATAGTTACAATACTAATTTATGTTCCATGAAAAAAATGGTACCCTTACAATTCTTTTCTTTCTCGCTAATTTTTATTCATATCTTGTCCCTATTTTGAATAAAGATGGATTAGGAAAAAGTGAGGGGGAGTTCTAGTGAATGTCTTTTGGGTCTTTTCTGCAAAACGAATCAAGTCATTTTCAATTATTATCCTTACCGCCTTAATGGCCGCACTCTTTTTGTATGTAGAACGCACTCAATTACCTGTCTTTTCCACTTCGGAAGGGCCACAAGCTTTTTACAGAGCGGAAATTGAGCAAAAACAAGTTGCTCTTACCTTTAATATAAGTTGGGGCGATCAACGGGTAGGACCAATTTTAGAAGTATTAAAAGAGAACAATATGAAAGAAGCCACGTTTTTCGTATCGGCCTCATGGGCGGAACGCTATCCTGACATTGTGAAGCAAATCGTTGATGATGGACATATTATTGGCAGCCATGGTTACCAATACAAAGATTATACGAAGTGGGAAGATGATAAAGTCAATCAGGACATGCAGACAAGTAAAAGGGTCCTAAGTGATCTTGCTGGTCAATCGCCCCAGCTACTTAGACCTCCTAATGGTGATTTTGATAAACGTATCCTTCAAATAGCAGATAAACAAGGTTTAAGTATAATCCATTGGAGTGTTGATTCAAAAGACTATACGAACCCAGGTGTTGAGAAAATCGTAGAAAATACTTTGAGTGAAACGACTGCCGGTGACATCCTACTTTTCCATGCCTCTGACTCCGCCAAACAGACACATGAAGCTTTACCAATTGTCTTAAAAGAACTGAAAGGCAAAGGCTTCTCCTTTATATCGGTAGAGCAGATGATGGAAAATGCCAAATCCTCGAGTGAAGAAATTCAATAACTTCATATAAAACGCCCATTGAGAAGCCAGTTCACTTCGCCACCATCAAAGATGAAAGTATATTTTTGCTCTTAAACTGTTGGCTTTTCATTCAATTAGACTTTGTTCGTTTTCATTTTAAATGAATGGTGTTAGAGGGATTGTTAACTTGAGAATTAGCAGTAACCCAGCGGACGAAAACATGCGGAGACTCCCGTGGGACGTAGTGGCGAAAGCTTGAGATCCAGCGGCGTAGCCGATTAGCTCAGCGCCACCCCACAGGACGCGGAGTATGATTTTCGGTAGCGACGATTTCCGCTCTGAACATGAGTATCAGCATCAACTTTCATATAAAAAAGGCCAAGCACTATTTCTTCGCTTGACCTTTTTTATTCTTCTTTTTCGCTGTTCTTATATGTCCAGCTTCTACTTTTGAATTAGGATTACCGACTTTACTTTTTCCATCATCTTTATTTTGAAGACGATGTAAAATGAGCAATTGCCATGTATTCGCAGAAATTAATGGCGTTAAATATAACCATAGCCACTGTGAATCGTTATTTAATAAGGCAGGTACCCACTCTATCGTTGTTACTACATACATAAAGAATAAAGCAGGAATAAACGTTGCTTTATTTGTATCTTTTGCTTTTAAGTAAGCAATAAACATCGCGTATAATAAAAAGGCTAATGGCATGACCATATAATGGAAAATCGTTTCATTCGCTTCGGCAAAAGCAATATACCTAAAGTATACTAAATCAAATAAAACGAAGGCAATAATGACAACCTGAGCCGCATTCCAAAGCTTGGCCGATTTGAATATCCCTAGTCCAAAACGATGTATCGTCAAATAAGCGAAAAAGCCCATCTGGGCGATTAAAGCAAACGCTGCAGAAATACCAAATATCCAGACTAAACCAAAAAATAAATTCGCAAACCCTTCTCCAAATAAAATCTCGGATCGAATAAAAATACCAACAATCGTACCACTTATAGAACCTACCAATAAGGTAGAGATAAATAAAAATACTACTTTTCTACTGTTCACGACGTATCCTCCATCTACTCAGTACATTCTTTCTAATTGTATAAAATTTAAATAGTAATTACCACATTATCTTAAGGAACATGCATAATTTCTTCATAAATGTCTCAAATTAATGACAAAATGAAGGAAAGGAGCAACGAGAATGAAGCTACTTCATAAATCACTTGTTCTCTGTTTGATTTTGTTCCTAGCAACCGCTTGTGCTGCTGCGGAAAATGGCAATAATCCAGATTACGACAGTACGAAAAAAATGATGGTCGATATGCTTAAAACCGACGATGGAAAAAAAGCTATCCATGAAATTATGACGGAGGAGGAGTATCGTCATGATTTAGTCATGGATAATTTATTTGTAAGACAGACGATTCAAGAAACGTTAACATCCGATACAGGAAAAAAATACTGGCAAGAAACGATGCAAGACCCCGAATTTGCCAAAACATTCGCTGAAACGATGCAAGCAGAAAATGAAAAGATTTTAAAACGATTAATGAAGGACCCCGAATACCAACAAATGATGATGGATATTATGAAGGACCAGGATGTACAAAACTCAATCCTCGAACTTTTAAAAGCGAAAGAATACCGTGAGCAAACCATGAATATTATGGCAGAAGCCTTTGAAAGTCCTTACTTCATAGCCAAAGTGAATGAAATTCTTTCAAAAGTAACCGAAGAACAGCTGGAGAAACAGGATGAATCAGAAGAGAGTAGTGGCGGTGGTGGTTCAGAGGAAGAGTCTAAATCAGAAGAGAAAGAAAATGAATAATGACCAAATATAAAAACCGCCCGTTTAAATGGAGCGGTTTTCCTTCACGTTCAAATGAACAATGATTTACTTATTTCGTTTTATCAATGACTCGTTTGGCAATTTCCATATAAATCGAACCAATTTTGCTTTCCTCTTCATAAATAGAAGGGGCAAAATCGTGCTCATCAATGGCAGGTTGTCCAAGTGGAATTTGTCCAAGCAAAGCGGTTTTTAGCTCTTCAGCCAGACGTTCTCCACCACCTCGTCCGAAAACATATTCCTTCTCATTCGATACTTCGCTTTCAAAATAAGACATATTCTCAACCACACCTAAAATTTCATGGTGTGTCTTAATCGCCATTGCCCCAGCACGTGCCGCCACAAAAGCTGCTGTCGCATGAGGGGTACTTACGAGAATTTCCTTAGATTGTGGGAGCATCGTATGAATATCTAATGCCACATCCCCCGTTCCAGGCGGCAAGTCTAAAATTAAATAGTCGAGCTCTCCCCATTCAACATCGGCGAAAAATTGATTAATCATTTTCCCGAGCATAGGTCCACGCCAAATAACAGGAGCATTATTTTCGACAAAAAAGCCCATAGAGATTACTTTAACACCAAAACGTTCAACGGGATAAATACGGTCAGCTTTCACTTGTGGACGCTCTTCAATACCCATCATATCAGGTACACTAAAGCCATAAATGTCGGCATCAATAATTCCCACTCTTTTCCCTAAACGAACGAGTGATGTCGCTAAGTTAACGGAAACCGTTGATTTACCTACTCCACCTTTTCCACTCGTTACGGCAATAAAGGTGGTTGGACTATCAGGGTCCAATAAAGCAGGCCCTTCAAATTTTGGTTTCGGGAATCCACCAGCGGCTTCGATTTCCCCTTCTGTTAACTGATCAAAGCGAAGCCCAACAGAAGCAGCACCATTACCTTTTAAAATATTCACAACCTCTTGCTGTACTTCCATTTGTGAGCCTGAACCCATTTTTGCTAACGCAAGTTTGACGCTTACTTTATCGTCATTTATTTTAACCTCACGGATTCCACCTGTTTCACCGATGCTCTTATTTAAGTCTCGATCCTTGACGTGACTTAACGCATCTCTAACTTTTGACTCTGATAACACAACGAACACCATCCTTCTCCCATACTTCTTTCTCATATCTAGTATAGCATACGTAAAGACGAAGCCGTAAACGCTTGCACTTAATCACATTCAAAAAAACCTACCTCGGTTTCTAACCGCAATAGGCTTTATTGATTGGTTTATGGTACTGGCACCTTTTCATCCGTATAATACCTTATGACCCCTTGATAAATCGATGCTGCAATTTTTTCCTGATACTTAGGTTTCGTTAATAATTCAGCTTCTTCAGGATTTGATAAAAATCCAGCTTCGACAAGTGCACCAGTTATGGTAGCATGCTTTAGTAAATATACATTCTGGATTGGCTTAGCAACCCTTGTTGTATTTTCTAAGTTTCTTGTTAATTCATCTTGGACAAACTTCGCTAACTCTTCATTTCCTGGCGTCGCTTTTTGATAAAAAACTTGTGCTCCACTCCATTTCGGAGATGGTATCGCATTTAAATGCAGGCTGAGAAAGAGGTCAGCGTCCGATTCATTTATGATATCTGCTCTTCTCTTTAAGTCCTCTTGTTTTCTTTTACGAATTTTATGAGTGTTTTCTCCTGCTAAATCTACATCCTCTTCACGTGTCATTAATACAATGGCCCCTGCTTCTTGTAAATAATCTCGCAGAATAAAGCCAATTTCTAATGATATATCTTTTTCTAATGCCCCGTCCTTTGAGGTTGCTCCTCCATCAATACCGCCATGACCAGGATCAACAACAATCACTTTTCCAGACAATGGCAAACTCCAAGTTGACCAAGAATCATTACTCATAAATTGAAATTGTACAATGTATAACAATGCCACAATTCCAATCGCAAATGCAGCTCCCTTTAGCCATCTTTTCACTGATGCCTTCACACCATGACCCCCTGTCCCTTTCCTCTCTCTATATATACTGGGACTGGCTTAAATTTATGAAGATCATTTTGGAATTCAGTGAATTTCATTGTTGGAACAGCAAACATTGCTGCGCACAGCAGTGTTTGCTGTTGGTTGTACTTTACGCTGCATCTGTTTGCTGGCTGTTTTCACGGCTCTATTGCCGAGTATTTCGCTTTTCTTCGCATTGGCGGCTCTTTTCATAGCTTCTTTACCACGGATTCTGCCTTTTCCCCGTATTGACTACTCCGTTTCAGGCTACATTGCGGCTCATAATCCTTTCCCCGCATTGACTACTCTTTTCACTGCCGAATTGCCACACACCCCGTTTTTCCCCGCGAGACTAGCCACTTCTCTGCCTTCATCCCACACATTTCTTTTTATTGAAGCTTCATTTTATAACGGCGCTTTCCCTCTTGCAGTCCTCGGCTCCACCAAAGGTCTACAAAGGCATCAGCTGCAATTGATAATGATTCCTCATGACCGTAGCCACTCGTATCAAACCAGCCATATAAAATATGGAATAAGGAATGAGAAAGCTCTTGAAGCTCGAGCTCACAACGTCCCTTAACCTGTTCATCCGTTTCACCTAAATAACTTAACCGACTAAATTCCGCCCCAATCAAATAAGAATCAATCCCCAGATCCATGACCGGGTCAATTAAAAATGGATTCACCATGAATTGGAAAGGCATGATCGCTTTAAAATGCTGCTCTACATGCCTCTTTAAATCCTTTAGTGACAAGTGTCTTAGTATCCCGCGTTCAAAGCGCCATTGCTTCTGTCTTCTTTTATCCGATAAGTTGAACACAACCGTCACGATTAAGCTCCTCCTCTTTTTTTCTATAGTATGAGGAATTGCAGAAAAGGTCATGCTATGGTTTATTTTCCATTATCGAAAATGACAGAGACGCCAAGGATTTTGATTAATATAATGAATTTTTTGTAATTTTATTGGCGACGAATTGCAAGATGAGCACGATGATAATAATTAAAATCGCCATCGCAGAGGCCGTATAAACCTCGCCTCTCAAGAGGTTTTGGAATACGACCAAACTCATCGGTGCCCAATCCGAGGGTGCCATTAAAATCGTCACAGACGTTTCCTTAATTACGGTTACGAAAACCAAAATCGAACCAGCCGCAATACCAGGTAACATTAATGGACCAACAACGGTCATGATCGACATCAGTTTAGAGGCTCCCAAATTAATGGAGGCTTCTTCAATGTCTGGTTTGATTGACATCATCGTTCCCATCGTTGATCGAATCATATAGGGCATACGACGGATCGCATAAGCAATAATTAAAATCACCGCTGTTCCGGTTAATTTTAATGGTGCTGTATTAAACGTTTGGATGAAGGCAATACCTAAAGCAATACCTGGCACAATTAAAGGAATCGAAGAAATAAAATCAAGCTTCACCGCATTTTGACGAACAACGAAATAGGAAATAAGCGTCGAAATGACAACACTTATAACTAAAGCTCCCAAAGCTAATACGATACTATTTACTATATTATTTGTAGAACGGCTGAAAATCATCTGGTAATGATCAAGCGTAAATCCACGTGGTAATAAATCAGCTCCCCAAGTTGTTGCAAAGGATTGAACGCCTACTGATAAAACAGCAAGTAAAGGTATAAGTACAACAATCCCTGTATAAATGGCTAAACTTGTCGTTACCCATCTATTAGAGTTTTGTTTTAGTTGCTTCGGTTTTCCAGAGAGTGTTCCATAATTCTTTCCTTTTGTGACAAGACGCTGGAGCCAGAAAAAGAAAGCCGCAACAATGACCATAACGACTGTTAATATAGAAGCCCCTGCCCAGTTAAAAAAGCCAGATATTTCACGGTACGCCTCGACAACGATTAAATTTAAACCATCAGGCGCAAGAATAATAGGTGTTCCAAAATCAGAAAAACTTACCGTAAAAATTAATAAGGCACTTGAGATAATACCTGGCAAGGCAAGTGGTAATGTGATAAAAGCCATCGTTAACCAGCTTTTAGCCCCTAAATTATGAGAGGCCTCTTCTAACGAAATATCACTTAGCTTAAAAGCTGCCACCATTGGCCATAAAGCAAACGGGAAAAAAAAGAAAATTTGTACGAGCACAATCCCCGTCATTGAATACACATTAAATATCGTTCCGTCGCCGCCTAAGGTTTGAAACAAGGTCGTAGCCCAGCCAGTGCGACCGAACATAATAATAAAACCAGCCGCAGAAATAAAAGTAGGCACGATGATTGGTAAGGTGCATAGGGCTGCAAATACCTTTTTAAATGGCATCGTCGTCCTTGCAAAACCGTAAGCAATCGGCAAACACATCAGAATCACAAACGTGGAAACACCTAACGAAAGCATTAAACTATTTTTTAAAGCATGATAATACGTGCCACCCGCTACGAGCTTTTCATAATGCTCCAAGGAGGCATTCGTTAGCCTTTCAATATTCGTTTGTAAAATATCCATATTCACTAGCGAACCGAGAATATTAACCGGTTGTCCAGTAAAACTAACGATAAAGACGGAAAGTAAAGGTAAGATGAGAAACAGGATAAAAAAGAGGCCCACTAGCCATTTCAACAAAGATAAGCTGTCAAACCTTGAAAAAAAGGATCTGATTCGTTGACGCTTCTTTTTCATATGAGTAGCACCCTCTCTGGATCTACCGTCACCCACACCTCTTCACCGTCATGAAAAACACGTTCTCCGGGTACATATGTTTTCTCAATTCCTATTTCACGATCACCGACCTGGACATCATAGCGAATCGTTGCCCCCAAATACGTATGCATTTTTACTTTACCTTCTATTTTATTCTCTGCTTGTATCGCCGAATCTTTCGCATATACATTCATTCCCTCTGGACGAATTAACACATGAAGGGAATCTTCTTCTTTATTAAAACTTGATTTTAACAGGAAATTCTCTACCTTTATTAGTGAGCCATCTGGTTGGCTTTGGACATGTTTTCCTACGAAAATATTCGACGACCCGACAAAATCAGCGACAAATGGATTCGTAGGATTACTGTATAGCTCTGTCGGTGTCGCCATTTGAATAATTTCACCATCCTTCATAACCGCGACACGATCGGCCATACTCATCGCTTCTTCTTGATCATGAGTCACAAATACCGTTGTAATCCCTAAGTCCTGCTGGATTTTTCTAATCGTTGTTCTCATCGTATTCCTTAGTTTTTTATCTAAGTTAGATAAAGGCTCATCCATGAGCAAGACAGCAGGCTCCATCACCAGTGCTCGAGCTAATGCGACGCGCTGCTGCTGCCCACCAGAGAGCTCGTTAGTCCCTCTTTCAGCAAGATGTCCCAACTCCACATATTCAAGGGCTTCTGTTACTTTTTCAATAATATGTTTGGGCGGTTTAGCTAAGCGTCTGCTTAATAAACGAGCTAAACTGCTGACTTTCCTCCCTAACTTTCCATTGTAAAAATCACGAATTGTTAATCCATAGGAGACATTTTCAAAAACATTATAATGGGGGAACAGGGCGTAGCTTTGAAATACCATGCCACAATTCCGCTTATTTGCCGGTAATCGATTAATGACTTGGTTATTAAAGAGTATTTCTCCAGAAGTAGGCGTCTCAAAACCTGCAATACAACGCATCGTTGTTGTTTTCCCACAACCGGAAGGGCCAAGAAGGGCAAAGAACTCCCCTTCTTGTATATCTAGATTGACATGATTTAATGCTGTTACGTCATTTCCATACTTTTTTACAAGATTTCTTACCTTCACACCACTCATTGATTCGCCCTCCTCATATCCGACCTTGCTTATTGATATCTTTCTCGCCATTCATTTCGAATTCTGTCATAGTTTTCTACAACCCAGTCAATATCAAGATCCATAGCCTTATCCTTTAAACTATCTAATGTTAAAGGCGACTTGCCTTCTATACTTGGATCAATCGGAATGTGGAACCAGTCTGCTTTAATCTGCTGTCCTTTTGGCGAAAGCATAAAATCAATCAATTGCTCGGCCCCTTCACTGTTTGGACCATTTTCAATCATGGCAGCTGGGTTAACTAGCACTGGTGTGTTGGCAGGAATATGAAAGTCAACGGATTCACCACGATCCTTCATTTGATAAGCCATAAAATCAAAACCAATACCAATTGAAGCTTCTCCTGCAGCTGCTGCTTGTGCTGGCGCACCACCTGAATCAGGGAAACTACTCACATTCTCAACCAGTGCATCAAAGTACGCCCAGCCACTCTCTTCACCTTTATCCATCAGCTGACTAAGCACTAATAAGGTCGCTGTCCCAGATGCTGCTGGGTTCGGCATTTGGATTTCGCCAGCCCATTTTTCATCTAATAATTCATCCCATGTTTGCGGAAGCTCTGATTCGTCAACTAAGTCTGTGTTATAAATAAGACCCAGCACAAATACCTCCATACCTACCCATTTAAAGTCCTCATGACGCATTTTAATACCATCCTGATACACATCCCAATTCTCAGCTAACTCAGGTGTATACGCCTGGATAAACCCTCTTTCAATCGCTGATTCGAACGGCAAAATACCTCCGCCACCATACCAAACATCGGCCTCAGGATTGTCCATTTCCGCTATCATCTGATTCACTAAAACATTCGTGCCTGCATAATGAACATTGACCGGCGTACCCGTCTCTTCCTCAAAAGCCTCGGCAATTTCTCGTGTCATATCTGGTGTTTCGGGGGAATACAAGGTGACTGCTGCGCCACCTCCCTCTGAATCTGAACCTCCACAAGCTACTAAAAGCAACGTACATGAAAGAAATAGAATCACACTAGCAAACCGTCTCATACATAACCCTCCCAATCTTTCTTTTATATTCGTTTCTTTAACTCCAAAAAAATAGAAGAGAATATCTCTAAAACGAAGAAGGCTCTTCTGCTTTAGGTTTCTCTTCTATTCTCTATCAGATTATATGTTTGTCTATATGACACTATTCCACCTAATACTTGAATTAAAATTTTAAGTATGATGGTTAGAACGTTAACTGCAGCTGTTACACACACTCCAAATTGTAGCATGATCGGTTGGAGTTACCTAGGTAGTAGTGAGAATCAATCGCTCGGTGTTTCAGCTTGGTTGATTCTTTCTGCTAACTCTTGGCTATATGCCACTTTTGTTTCTTTTGACCAACTAAAATGGTCTGCCATATACTCAATAACGGCATCTTTCCATGTTTTCACCCAATCGATATTAAAAAAGAGGGCTCCTGTTCGATTGATGAAAAAGTCGATTGGTTTTGTGACCATTTCTTCTTCTATTCCATAACGAAGCTGGGCGTAGACAGCGAGATCCAACTCATGATTCGCTTCACGCTCAAAATCAGCGACATAGCTAAAAACCTTCTCGGTATTGGATCCGTATAAGTGCACGAGTTTTTCGGCCTGACTTTCCTCAAAGCCTAATTCCCGACCATGGCGAATCGTTTCCTTTACAAATGCCGGATAGTTGTGCGAACCACCCACATGCCCACCAGAGATCGGCATGTTTTTCGTTTGGCTCGGTGAATATAAGACCGCATATTCCTCTTTGAGTAGTTTCACAACTAGATTTACCGTTAGCTCTGCCATCTTTCTGTAGCCTGTCAATTTCCCCCCGGCAATGGAGATGAGACCAGAATCAGATTGCCAAATTTCGTCCTTACGTGAAATCTCCGACTCCTTTTTACCTTCTTCATATATGAGTGGACGAAGCCCCGCCCAACTAGACTCGACATCTTTTTCTGTCACAGTCACATGCGGAAACATATAGGATATGGCCTTTAGCAAATAGGAACGATCAGACTCGCTCATCGTAGGATTTGACGTATCCCCTTCAAAGAACGTATCCGTTGTTCCGACATACGTTTTATTTTCACGAGGTATAGCAAAAACCATCCTGCCGTCTGGTGTATCAAAATATACGGCTTGTTTTAACGGAAAGACCGATTGGTCAACAACAATATGCACACCTTTTGATAGCTTTAGTTGCTTCCCTTGCTTCGATTTGTCAAATTCACGAACATCATCAACCCATGGTCCTGTTGCATTGACGACCTTTTTCGCATATAGTTCCACCGTATCACCTGTCAACAAATCACGAACCTCGGCACCAACCACTTGCCCACCTTCATAGATAAGACCTTCAGCCCTCACATAATTAAGTGCATCAGCACCATATTTGATCGCTTCCTTTAAAACCTCTATCGTTAAACGAGCATCATCTGTACGATACTCCACATAATAACCGCCACCCTTTAAACCAACTTGGTTCACAAGTGGTTCACGAGCAATCGTTTCTTCGACCGTGAGCATTTTTCTCCGTTCCTTCTTCTTGACACCAGCCAAGAAATCATACACTTGCAAACCAAACGAAGTCGAGAATTTACCAAAAGTACCGCCTTCATGGAAAGGTAAAAGCATCCATTCTGGTGTTGTCACATGTGGTCCGTTTTCGTACACAATTTCTCTTTCCTTACCTACTTCAGCGACAAGCCTTACCTCCAATTGCTTGAGATAACGCAAACCTCCATGTACAAGCTTTGTTGAACGACTCGATGTACCCGCTGCAAAATCTTGCATTTCTATAAGTCCTATTTTCATCCCCCGAGAACTAGCATCTAAAGCGATTCCTGCTCCAGTAATACCACCGCCAATAACTAGAACGTCTAATTGCTGCTGACTCATACTCGCTAAAATACTGCTTCTATTCGTACTTGAAAAATTCATTTCATTCAGCCTCCCCGAAGTTTAGGACAAAAAAAGACCACACTACTATTAGGCATCCTTCCCCAATATCGTGTGGTCTCTCTTTTTCTCTACCAACTTTTATGATGATGTTATCTTCATATTACTACCTTAAAAATGAAAAAGCAACTGTCATTGCTTGTCCTTTTTATCACAGACACGAACCGTTTTCTTGCCTATAAACCTGTATAAACGCATAGCCCATACAAGGAGAAATCTAGGACATAATCCACCATGATGTCGAAACTGAAATAGCGTGGGGATCACTATTTCAGCTTCTATTGTCTATTCCCTTTGAGCGTTCGAATTAACCCTTATATGTTGCCGGAGAGAGCACAAAAAAACACGACTGGAACGTCCAGTCATGTTTCCCCTTCTTAATAGTAATAATAAGGAGGGTAATACGGCGGATATCCGTACCCGTATCCCCCAGGAAATAAAGCGTTCGCTGCAAGGCCCCCTAAGAACCCACCTACAAAAGGTCCTCCAAAGCCATAACCAAACCCAAAGCCCGGGCGACCTCCCCATCTACCTGGTCTACCACCCCAACGGCCTGGACGTCCGCCCCACGGTCTTCTAACCATTGACGGGTCATACGAATGGGTCGGTACGTGTGTGACATGATGTTGATGTGGTTCATAATTATAGGACTGTGACGGGTAACCGTCATAAGAGTGTTGCTCATGATAATGATTCATCTAGACATATACCTCCTTTAAATAACTGCTAACAGTATATGCATATGTCTAGATTTGTTCTGGGCGAGTGACCTACTATACATAATAAAAAATAGGTACTTACCCCAAACCCTTTATAAACAACTCCATGTACAGGCCATTAATCCTCATATTCTTTCTCAAACTCTTTATCACTTCGTACCGTATCGATATGTCTGACAGCTTGTTCAATCTGTTCTCGTTTGCCCTCTAAAAATGGAGGTAACGATAATTTTTCACCTAATGTCTCATAAGGCTCATCGCCCATAAAACCAGGTCCATCTGTCGCAAATTCAAATAAAATTTGAGGAGCAACTCTTGCATACAACGACTCAAAGAAATGACGATTCACATATCCTGAAGTATTAAAGCCCATTGAATCAAGATGTTTCGTCCACTCATCTAATACCGTCCGATCCTCGACTCTAAAAGCCGCATGGTGTACAGTGCCGTAACCTTGGACAGCCCGTGGTAACACTTGATTATGCTCCACCACAATCTGTGCACCATTTCCGCCTTCCCCCACTTCAAATAAATAACGACTTCCCTCTTTCGACACTTCTTTAAATAATAACGCTTGCTCCAATACTTGTTTAAAGAAATCAACATTAGCGACTCGAACAAATATCGGACCAAGTCCCGTAATCGCATACTCTAAAGGAATCGGACCATTCTTCCAAGGTGTACCACTTGCAACACCATCATTATGCTCATCGGAAATAAGTTGATAATGCTGATCATCAAAATCAACAAACGATAACGTCTTTTTGCCAAACTCCTCTTTAATTCCCTCATGCTTAACATCGAGACGATCAAATCTCTTCACCCAATAATCAATGGCTGCATCACTCGGAACTCGGAATGATGTTTTAAAAATCTCATCTGTCCCATGCTGCCCTTTAGGAATACCCGGGAAATCAAAGAACGTCATATCAGTCCCCGCATTCCCCTCATCATCAGCAAAAAATAAATGGTAAGTGCGGATATCATCTTGATTAACCGTCTTCTTAACTAATCGCATTCCTAACGTATACGTGAAAAACTCATAATTCTTCTCGGCACTACTCGTAATCGCCGTAACATGGTGAATCCCTTTTAAACTGTTCATATCATTCATCTCCTTTTAATATCGTTACTAGGTGAAAATTTGGATGGAGGGGAGGCCGGTTCCCTCGTTGTGGGCTCGGTGATGCCGTTTTCCTACAACACTAGGGTTATTTTGCTGTGGGAGTGTTGTTACTTCTTGGCTTTTCCTACAACACTACGGCCATTTTTCTCTGCCAGTGTTGTCATTTCTTTTATTTTCCCTTGTTTAATCTTCTTTAATCGGCGTCAACTTGGCTTCGATTTCTGCTCGTTTTTCCTCTAAGAAAGGCGGCAAGTCTAATGTCTCACCTAAAGTCTCGACGTCTGCATCCACTAAGAAGCCTGGCCCATCTGTTGCAATCTCAAATAGAATGCCATTGGACTCACGGAAATAAAGACTTTTGAAGTAATGGCGGTCGACAATACCTGATGAGTGAAAGCCTCTTGCCTTTACCTCTTTGTCCCAATGTTCTAGCTCCTCATCATTTTTGGCACGAATCGCTAAATGATGAACACTTCCTCGTCCTGGCTTCTCAGGCTCACCATCTAATTGCTTCACGACAATCTCACCGAATGCTTCACCTTCAATCGATTGAAAAATCCACTCATTTTCCTTTTGAGAAACTTCCGTATAACCAAATATCTCTTGAAGTGTCGCCGCCATTTTTTCAAGTCGTCGTACCGTTATTTCAATCGGTCCCATCCCTTGAATTTGGTGCTCCTTAGGAACGTCTGATTTCTCCCACGTCTCCCAATGATCAAGCTTTTGTCCATTCGCAACAGTGAGCACCATCCGTAAATTTTCTGAGTCTTCGAAGTGTAGGGCAGGTCGATTTGCATACGTTGTAATTCCACTATGCTTCACACCAAATTCTTCAAAGCGTTCTCTCCAATAAACTAAACTGTCCATAGTTGGCACTAATAACCCAATTTGAGTAATCGCGTTCGTTCCTCGGTGTGTACGTCCAACGAGCGGGATTTCAAAAAAAGTTAACTCGGTACCCGGGCTACCCGTTCTATCACCAAAAAATAAATGATACATCGTCGGGTCATCCTGGTTGACCGTCATTTTGACTCTTCTCAAGCCAAGAACATTTTTGTAAAAATGGTTATTCATATCAGCATTTTTGGTAATCATCGAAATGTGGTGATGGCCTGGGATGTTAAACATAATGTATTCCTCCTTTAATTTTCAATTGATTAGTCAAGTGATAGGGTAAAAAAATATCCTACCCCATTTTATTTTCACTGTTTTTTTGTACTTTTGTTATTAACGTATATAATTGCTTTTGCTCTTCTTCTGTTAAGCATTCATCAAAAAATGAGGACTGAAAAGCTAATTGTGCGTCAAAGGCCTCTTCAAGCTTTTGCTTACCTGCCTCTGTTAAAAATATCGTCTTCGTTTTCCAATTTTGCTTCCGTTCGATGAGGCCTTCTTTTTCAAGACGAGTGAGCATGCGCGAAATACCACCTTGCGTGACCGTCGCTTTGGCTGCTAACTCATTCTGTGTTAATGGCCCATAAACGGATATTTGGTTTAGAACATCAAATTGTGCAGACGTTAAATCATAAGGTTTCAAGAAATCATTCGATAATAAATTACTCTGATGCGTAAATCGCGATAGCCTCAACCAAATTAAAGATCCACGTGTATTCTTTTGCATATTTTGAATCACTCCCTCTCTCTATATTTATCACTTTACCAGTCAACTGATAAAAGATCAAGTCTTTTTATCTTGGATTCGAGATATTTTTATAAAAGGGTTTCTTTTATTATAGACTGCTTGTTTATATCTAAAGTGGTTTCCGTTTTTTAATGGCTTCGATTTATTGTGTCCGTTCTTCCTCAATTCTGACTGCTTTTCTCCACCTGCTCATTCAAATTCTTTTCTTAAACTCAGTGACACAAGGGTAAATAACAGAATATTCAGATGTAATTAAGATTCCTTAATGATATAATAGTTTTAAGCAAAATTCCTAATCGTGGAGGTTAAATAAACATAGTAGCCTCAAGTTTGAAAAATACTAACACTTTTAGTGAGAAAGGAGCTACGGAGCATCCTTCTAAAACGGATATTTTCTTCAAACATTTAGGCCGGTTTAATTAGTAAATGGTCATGAACCAAAGGCAGTAGACGCGATTATAGAAAAGAAGAGTTAGCAATAGAAAATGAACGATGGGTTTGTACTTAATGATAATCAGTTAATTATGTTCACTTAATTTCATGATTTATGTTAAAAGGTTAACACCTCAAAAAAATTTTACTTATTAAGTAGGTATATAGAATCACAAAAATACCTCACACTCTCAAAAAATTAGTCCATTCTTATTGTTAAGTTATCACCATGTCTTTTACATACTTTTCATTCAACACATCTTACGAAAAAGAGTTAATATTGAAAGGAGATTACTATGGGAGAATTAAAAGAAAAATTAAAAGCACTAGCACAAAGAATTGAGCCATTACGAGAGAAGATTACGACAGAGGAAGCTACGAAGACGAGTATTATCATGCCTTTCTTTCAAATTCTCGGATATGATATTTTTAATCCCAGTGAATTTACCCCTGAATATATCGCTGATGTTGGAATTAAAAAAGGGGAAAAAGTTGACTTTGCCATTGTAAAAAATGATTTACCTGTAATTTTAATTGAAGCAAAATCGATAACCGAAGAATTGCTCAAGCATGATTCACAACTCTTTCGTTATTTCGGTACAACTACAGCGAAATTCGCCATATTAACAAACGGTACTCATTATAAATTTTTCACAGATTTAGACGAACAAAATAAAATGGATAACTCCCCTTTTTTCGAATTTAATCTTCTCGATTTAAATAATAACCAAATTTCAGAACTAGAGAAATTTAAGAAAGATAAATTCAATGTCGACAACATTTTTAGTACAGCATCTGAATTGAAATATACCAATAAAATAAAAACTCTACTCTTTGAAATGTGGGATGAACCAAGTGATGAATTTATTACATTTATATTGAATAATATATATGATGGTCGAAAAACCAAAAATATAATTACCCAATTCACTCCCATCGTTAAACAATCATTAAATCAGTTTATAAATGAACTAGTTAACAAAAAACTAAGCGCAGCACTAAAATCAACTTCTGAAGATAAAAAAGCTAAAGCTGACGAGGAAATACAAGAAGAAGAAATGCCTGAATTAGACAGTGGTATCGTTACAACAGAAGAAGAAATTCAAGGGTTTGGAATAGCTAAAATTATTCTATCCGAAATAGTTAATGAAGAAAGAGTATTCTATCGAGATAACAAAAGTTATTTTAATATTCTGATAGATGATAACATTAGAAAATGGATCTGTCGTTTAGGTCTCGACTACAATAAAAAATACATTCAATTCAACGATGGTGATAAAACAACGGTTAGCATCGATAAGGTAACTGAATTAATGCTATATAAAGGAAAATTATTAGAAGTTGCCCGCTCACTCATTGATTAAACCACCAAAATCTACACCTAATAGACTCACAAACAAACCTGCTGCTTCCCTACTATTTGCTAATTCCACAATCTTTAAATATAGTAATAACTTATTGAATAAAAGGCACGAGAAATATTCGGTTTTAAACAAGTGCGTATTAAGTAAAAATCCCCAACCATAGACGGTTGGGGATTTGCTTTATAAAGATTAACATATTGAGAAATATACAGATAAATTCTAAGTGCATTGAATACATCGTAATCCATTAATATCGACATTTTGGGAATTGTTATATGGATAAAAGTGCATGAAAAAGGATTGAAATTGACATTACTTGAACCAATTTGAACCAAAGTGATTGATGTTAGTTGAATACACTATTAACTTGCTTTCCAGAATAGGGCGTTGTTTGTTCCACAATCGCGCCCTATTACGGCAAAAAATGTTGGTAACACACTTTGTCAACATTAGAACAGTTGGGAGATGATAATTTGATAACTATGAAAACATCGAAATACGAAATACATCAAGCCCAGTGGCAGGATCTGATCAGGGAACAAAGTGCGAGTGATTTATTAAAGAAGGCCAGAGAGGCCACCTAACTTATTAGCATTATAATCCGAGTCTGGCACCTACTTCTGCATACTTTATATCTTTTTTTCTTTCTGCATTCCAATTATCCCCTGTTTGCCCGTCCCATATCGCTCCTGTTTCAACGAAACCGACAGACGCAAACAACTTCCGGACGACTTCGTTTACCATCCAATATGATGTAGAAACTGCATCGGCTTTTCCTTGTGGAAATGACTTTATGTAATCAATAACTTTCACCATTGCTTGTTTGCCAAATCCTTTGCCTTGATGGTTTTTATCAATCATAAAGCGATTAAGTCCATAAGTAGATTTATCTCCATATTTTTCACATAAAAATGAACTCTCCGCTAATTTGTAAAATGCAATATCGACATATCCGATGACTTCATCATTGTTGCATATAGCGAAGATCATAGGAGGTTTTTCGTCGTTGAGTATCTTTACATAGGCTTTAGCCAAAGAATATATGCTGGGATCCACATTTCCTTTCTGCTCATCTGTCATGCTTAACTTCAACACTGCCTCAAAATTATCGTGGGTAATCTTTCTTAATTCAATCATTTTTCTTCCCTACTTTCTAACATGAAAATTTAAGGCCATTAACGTTACTTACACAGGAGTACCGTGTACCAAATAAATCTAAATAAAGTATACACGAAATCCCCACCTAATAGCAGGTGGGGATTATTTTACGCTTACCAACGATGTACAACCCCCCTTATTCGGAATAGCACCCGTTGTTAGCGTCATAACGTCATTATGGAACTTACATAGATGTTTAGTGGGGTAAGTAGCAAAGCCATCGAGTGAATCGTATATGTTGTGGGGAAGCCCAATGAATTGAGGTTCGTTCAAAGCGTAATTTGCTTTCTATGTACCCTTTACGGGATTAAACATTAAAAAGAACAACCTTTCACGGACTAAGAGATACCCCGCATCATTCTTATTTGCCCAGAATATAGATTTTGCTTATGTATCAAAACGGTTAGGACACATAAATATTCAAACCACACAAAAATACTATCTAGAATTAATGCCAGAAAAAAAGCATCAGCAAGATGCCGATGCTTTAAATCTGTTAAGTTCTTTGTGAGGTTCAAGCTGATTTGCGCCAAAATGAACCAAAAAACCCTCCTCGCTCCACAAGAGCAAAGAGGGTAAACATTGATATACCAAGTATATTAACGTTTTGAGAACTGAGGTGCACGACGTGCTGCTTTAAGACCGTATTTTTTACGTTCTTTCATACGTGCATCACGAGTTAAGAATCCAGCCGTCTTTAATGAAGGACGGTTGTCTGGGTCAACTGTTAATAGAGCACGTGCAACACCGTGACGGATAGCACCAGCTTGACCAGTGTAACCTCCACCGTTAACGTTTACGTGAACGTCATATTGACCTTCAACGCCAGTTTCTACTAAAGGTTGCTTAACGATAAGCTTTAATGTTTCAAGGTTAAAATATTCATCCATTTCGCGGCCGTTGATAACAACGCGGCCATCACCAGGTAATAGGCGTACACGAGCAACAGAGTGCTTACGACGACCAGTACCGTAATATTGTACTTGTGCCAAAATAATACCCTCCCTATCTATTAACCACGAAGTTCGTAAGCTTCTGGTTTTTGAGCTTGATGTTTGTGTTCGCTACCAGCATATACATGTAGTTTCATGCCTTGCTTACGACCTAACGTGTTCTTTGGTAGCATTCCTTTGATTGCAAGTTCTAACATACGCTCAGGCTTGTTAGCACGCATGTCTCCTGCCGTTGTTTGTTTTAAACCACCTGGGTGATTAGAGTGACGGTAGTAAATTTTGTCTTGTAATTTATTACCTGTTAACTCAATTTTCTCTGCATTGATGATAATAACGAAATCACCAGTGTCTACATGTGGCGTGAATGTTGGTTTGTGCTTACCACGAAGGATTGAAGCAACCTCAGATGCTAAACGACCAAGAGTTTGGCCAGCTGCATCAACAACATACCACTTACGATCAACTTCATTTGGCTTTGCCATATATGTTGTACGCATGAATTATACCTCCTAAAAACGCTCGCGTTCATTTTTCATTTTATTTTACTTACACCATTGTCTATTGTAACATTCCGTAACCCGGGGCTAGTGGGTTTTAGAATTACCATCTAACATCATATAATATCTAGAACCCAATGTCAACAACTTGTTACACGCGGGTTCGTTGTTTTTAACTGTTAATTTCTTCATTTTCAAAATAAAACTTCAAGCCGTACAAAAAACGGCTGTTCATCCCTTAAAAATGGCTGGTTCATAGTTGACTCGATACAAATACAGACCATGACCAGGTGCTGTCTTACCGGCCTTTGTGCGGTCCATCCCGTCGATGATTTCTTTCAGTTCTTTAGGCTCTCTTTTGCCTTGTCCAACCTCGACTAACGTACCTACGATAATTCGAACCATATTGTATAAAAAACCGTTTCCTTCTACCTTAAATAGCAGTTCATCACCTACGTGAACGAACTCCACCATCGTTACGGTCCTCACCTTATCGACAACACTCGTATTAGAAGCACAAAAGGCACTAAAGTCATGCTCTCCTACGATGTGTAGAGCCGCTTCCTTCATAGCGGCGATATTTAGGTCTGTAGGGATATGATACGTATACTTTCTTCTAAATACATCGCCCTCAGCCCCTAAGAGCATACGATAATGATATTGCTTGGACACAGCTGAATAACGAGCATGGAAATCAGTCGCGACCTCTGTGGCCTTTCTCACTCGAACATCAGCTGGTAATAAGGCATTTAATGCTTTTTTCCAACGTTCATCGGTTAGCTGTAAGCTCGAATCAAAGTGAAAGACCTGACCGATTGCATGGACTCCTGCATCGGTCCGACCCGATGAATGCACGCGTTGCTCAAAACCCTTATGAATTTTTTTTAAAGCTGTTTCGAGCTCTAGTTGCACAGTCCTTTTTCCTGGCTGTACTTGATAGCCAGCAAAACCAGTCCCGTCATAAGATATCTCACATGCCCATTTCTTCATTTCACTCTCTCCTTACAGACTCCTCAATACAATCATAACGACACCTAAAGTTAGACAACTGAATACGGCGATCGTATCCATAAGCCCCCACTGAAGCTTTCTCAGCCTCGTCCGTCCCTCGCCACCTTGATACCCTCTCGCTTCCATAGCTAAGGCAAGCTCCTCGGCCCTTTTAAAAGCACTCATAAATAAAGGAATTAATAAGGGCAACAAGGCTTTCATTCGGTCTCTCCAAGGTCCTGAACTAAAGTCAACACCACGGGCCATTTGAGCTTTTAAAATCTTTTCTGTTTCTTGTAAAAAAGTAGGGATGAATCGTAAGGCAATTGAGACCATGAGGGCGAACTCATGCGTCGGCACTTTTAACTTTTTCAAAGGCTTTAATAGGCTCTCTAAGCCATTAGTCAAATCAACTGGGCTTGTTGTTAACGTCACCAGAGAAGTAATCGCAATAATCGAGATTAAGCGCATCGATAGAAATACACCTTGATTAAATCCTTGTTCATGAATCGAAATTGGACCAAGCTGGACCCATACCTGTCCTCCCTTTGTCATAAAAAGATGTAAAAGGAAGGTAAAAACGACCAAAATAAAAATCGGCCGCATCCCTTTATACAGAAAATAAAAGGGTACTTGCGATAACCACATTATAAAAATCGTGACAACAACAAATAATAAAAGCGCATACCAATTCGATGCGATAAAAACGATCAACATCAGCATAAACGCTGCGACCATTTTCGAGCGAGGGTCAAGCTGGTGTAACGACGATTGCCCTGGCACGTATTGGCCAATAATCACATTCTGAAACATTAGCTTTTCTCCCTTTTTCGAAGATGGTTGCTTATATAGGTAGCCAGACCGTCGATGTCAAAATACAACTCTTTCTCTTGTAGCTGAAATCTTTTATTAAAGGCTCTTAAAAAGGCGAGTTCATCAGGTTCTGCTAAGCCAAATCCTTCTAGCAATTCCTTTTTGGAAAAAACTTCTTCCTTTGTACCACTTAGTTTTATTGAGCCTTGATCCATCACAATAAGGTAATCTGCATATTCCGCCGCAACCTCCATTTGATGTGTGACCAAAATCGTCGTTGTGCCGAAGGATTGATGATACTGATAAAAGAGTTCTAGCATCTCTTTTTGGCCGAGTGGATCTAGCCCTGCTGTTGGTTCATCAAGGACAAGTACTTCTGGTTTGCTAATTAATACAGATGCGATGGCAACACGACGCATTTGACCACCACTTAGCTGAAAGGGCGATGTCTGTAACATATCCGTGGTTAGACCTACTCTTGGCAGTAGCTCCTCTAATCTCCTTTTGATTTCAGCCTCTTCCACGCCAAAATTACGAGGGCCAAACATGATATCCTTTTCTACCGTTTCTTCAAATAGCTGATGCTCGGGATATTGAAAAACAAGTCCAACCTTCTCCCTTAGCTCTCGCATCGATGGATACTTTTTCCCTGCTTCTAATACATAGGGTCCAATCTGAATCTTCCCTTTGGAAGGTTTGAGTAATCCGTTTAAATGTTGGATAAGAGTCGATTTCCCAGAACCCGTATGACCGATTATTGCCGTGAAACGACCCTTCGGAATATGTATCGTCACATTTTCTAGAGCCTTTTTTTCAAAAGGAGTCTTAGTCATATACGTATGTTCTACGTCTGTGAATGTAATGTCCATAGCTCCTCCAATACATCATCCTCTGACTCATGCGTAGCTGATAATGGAATACCTTGCTCAATTAGCTTCTTTTGAACAGCAAGTACAAAAGGGATTTGCAAACCGGCTCGTTGCAGTAAGTCCTGATTATTAAAGATATCGATAGGTTTGTTATCTGCAATTATCTGACCTCTCTCAAGTACAAGTAAACGATCAGCCTGCCAAGCTTCCTCCATATCATGAGTAATCGAAATAATCGTGATTCCACGAGATTTTAATAGCTCCATAATCTTTCTTACTTCTTTACGACCGCTCGGGTCTAACATCGAGGTAGACTCATCAAAAACCAGCACATCTGGCTCAAGTACGAGTACCCCACAAATAGCTACTCTTTGTTTTTGACCTCCAGAAAGACGATGAGGCTCGCGGTCTAACAAGTCTTTAATCCCAATCAGTTCAGCATAAAAATCAATTTGCTTAAGCATCTCTTCACGTTGTACCCCCTGATTTTCTAAACCAAAGGCGATATCGTCACGTACATTCGTTGCAACAAATTGATGCTCTGGATTCTGAAAGACCATTCCAACCCTTAAACGGATCTCTCTTAAGTTACTCTCTTTGTTTGTAGGAAGGCTTCTAACATAGACGGTTCCACTTGAAGGTTGCACTAAGCCGTTCATTAACTTACCGATCGTTGACTTACCCGATCCATTTCGACCGACTATACTGAGCCATTGGCTTTTCGGTACAGAGAATTGAATATCACTTACTGCTTCTACATCACTTTCTAGATAACGATATGTGACGTTTTCAAATATGATTAGTTCATCCACAAGTTATTTCCTCCTACCTTACTCTCCTCTACTCTGAAAGCAAAAAAGGGCTCCACAGTAAAAGAGGCATAAGTCTCCATTCTGTCGTGCCCTAATCTATACAATCAGAGAGAGCCGTCTAACGTAACAACGTTAAACAAGCTCAATAATTACCATTGGAGCACCGTCTCCGCGACGAGGTCCAATTTTTAAAATACGAGTGTATCCACCTTGACGCTCTTCATAACGCGTAGCGATATCAGAGAAAAGCTTCTGGATAGCGTCTTGGTTAGACTCTTCATCTGCCACTTCGCGACGGATGAATGCTGCCGCTTGACGACGAGCGTGTAAGTCACCACGTTTTCCAAGAGTGATCATTTTCTCAACGATTGAACGAAGCTCTTTCGCTTTCGCTTCAGTCGTTTCGATACGCTCATTAATGATAAGGTCTGTAGCTAAATCACGGAAAAGTGCTTTACGCTGTGAACTCGTACGACCTAATTTTGCGTATGCCATAGTTCGTTTTCCCTCCCTTTATCAATACTTTTCCCTAAGTAAGGGCAAGTATAAAACATTCATGATGTAAACTCTAAGCTTCCTACAATTAATCTTCTTTACGAAGACCTAGACCTAGCTCACCAAGCTTCTCTTGAACTTCCTCAAGTGATTTACGTCCAAGATTACGTACTTTCATCATGTCTTCTTCTGTTTTTTGAGTCAGCTCTTGTACAGTGTTAATACCTGCACGTTTTAAACAGTTATAAGAACGAACAGATAAGTCAAGCTCTTCGATCGTCATCTCAAGAACTTTTTCTTTCTGGTCTTCTTCTTTTTCAACCATGATTTCCGCATTTTGTGCTTGGTCCGTTAAACCGACGAAGATGTTAAGGTGTTCAGTAAGAATTTTCGCACCTAAAGAAACAGCTTCTTCAGGACGAATACTTCCATCTGTCCACACATCAAGAGTAAGTTTGTCATAATTCGTCACTTGACCGACACGAGTATTTTCTACTTGATAATTCACACGAGAAACTGGTGTGTAAATTGAATCGATCGGTAGAACACCAATTGCTTGATCTTCTGATTTATTACCTTCAGCCAACACATAACCACGACCACGCTTAGCCGTTAAACGCATGCGAAGATTAGCACCTTTTGCTAACGTAGCAATATACAAGTCTGGATTTAACACTTCAACATCACTGTCATGAGTTAAATCAGCTGCGGTTACTTTGCCTTCACCTTGTACATCAATTTCCATCGTTTTTTCTTCATCAGAGTAAATCTTAAGTGCTAGTTTTTTCAAGTTCAAAATAATCGTTGTTACATCTTCTACAACACCTTCAATTGTAGAGAACTCATGTAAAACACCATCAATTTGAACTGAAGTAATCGCAGCACCAGGTAGTGATGAGAGAAGAATACGACGTAAGGAGTTTCCTAGAGTAGTACCATAACCACGTTCTAGTGGCTCTACTACAAATTTACCGTACTTTGCGTCTTCACTAACTTCAACCGTTTCAATAATTGGCTTTTCAATTTCAATCATTAAACAAACCCTCCTTCAAAACGTCGAACTCCGGTAGACTGTTAGGAAAGCCTAACCGGATATCCTATTAGGCAGTTCCCAACCGTTTGACCATTCTTGTCAACTGGATTTTCCGTCTTATCCATTATTGACACATTTGGGAAATCTATACAATGATTGATTCCGTTACACTCTACGACGTTTTGGCGGACGGCAGCCGTTGTGTGGAACTGGAGTCACATCTTTGATCATGTTGACTTCTAGTCCTACAGCTTGTAATGAACGAATCGCAGCTTCACGACCTGCACCAGGACCTTTTACAGATACTTCGATTGATTTCATGCCATTTTCCATTGCTGTTTTTGCAGCAGCTTCAGCAGCCATTTGAGCTGCGAATGGAGTAGACTTACGAGAACCTTTGAAGCCTAAATTTCCAGCACTTGCCCATGAAATTGCATTTCCGTGCACATCAGTTATCGTCACAATCGTATTGTTAAATGTTGAACGGATATGCGCAATACCTGACTCAACATTCTTACGTTGACGACGCTTTGGACGAGTATTCGTTTTCTTAGCCATTGCTTAGATGACCTCCTTTACTTATTTCTTCTTGTTAGCTACAGTACGACGAGGACCTTTACGTGTACGAGCATTGTTTTTAGAATTCTGACCACGAACTGGTAAACTACGACGGTGGCGGATACCACGATATGAACCAATTTCAATTAGGCGTTTGATGTTTAGAGAAACTTCACGACGAAGGTCTCCCTCAACTGTGTGTGCTTCTACAGCTTCACGAATGCGACCTAATTCTTCTTCCGTTAAGTCACGAACGCGAGTATTTTCAGATACACCAGCTTGCGCTAGAATTTCTGTTGATTTAGCTTTTCCAACTCCGTATACATACGTAAGTGCGATGACTACACGTTTGTCACGAGGAATATCAACACCAGCAATACGTGCCATTGATTAGCACCTCCTTATATTAACCTTGCTTTTGTTTATGTTTCGGATTTTCACAAATAACCATAACCGTCCCTTTACGACGGATGACTTTGCACTTTTCACAAATCGGCTTGACAGATGGTCTAACCTTCATTATTGTTACCTCCTTATAGTACGGAGTGCATGAAATTTATATTACTTTAAACAGATCGAAATGTAAAACGAACAACACATTCATTACGATGAACGTTCTTTATTTATAACGATAAGTGATTCGTCCACGAGTTAGGTCATAAGGAGAAAGCTCAACTGTCACCTTGTCACCAGGTAGAATCCGAATGAAGTGCATTCTAATTTTTCCTGAAACATGGGCTAATACTTTGTGTCCATTTTCTAACTCTACACGAAACATTGCATTTGGAAGTGGTTCAATTACTGTACCTTCAACTTCAATTACATCCTCTTTCGCCATAGGTATTCACGCTCCTTCCTTCAGTAAATAATTTATATACAGGTTTACAATTCATCGCTTCGAGAAAATTAATCGGCTTTCGTTAATATCTCAAAACCTGAATCCGTAATCGCAATTGTGTGCTCAAAGTGTGCACAATTCTTCTTGTCAACTGTCTCTACGGTCCAGTTGTCAGCAAGAGTTCGCACATATCGCGAACCAGCATTCACCATCGGTTCAATCGCTAAAACCATTCCTGGCTTTAAACGAGGCCCTTTTCCAGGTGGACCGTAATGAGGAATTTGTGGATCCTCATGTAAGTCTTGCCCAACGCCATGTCCAACATACTCACGCACAATCGAGAAACCAAAAGGTTCAACATACGATTGAATCGCATGAGATATATCTGATAAACGACCTCCAGGCAAAGCCTGTTCTAGACCTTTAAAAAGGGAAGCTTCCGTGACTTCGAGCAACTTCTTATCATCATCACTAATATTCCCTACTGCATACGTCCAAGCTGAATCACCATGATACCCCTTGTAATATGCACCGATGTCAATGCTGATGATGTCGCCATCTTTCAGCTCGCGATTCCCTGGAATACCATGCACTAATTCTTCATTTACTGAAGCACAGATACTACCTTTGAATCCGTTATAGCCTTTAAAAGAGGGAGATGCATCGTGTGAACGAATAAACTCCTCCGCTATTTTGTCTAGTTGAATTGTTGTAACACCAGGTTTGATATGTGGTTGTAACGCTTGATGTGTAAGTGCAACAATTTTCCCAGCTTCACGCATAATCTCGAGCTCGCGCTCTGTTTTACAAATGATCATGCATGAATCCCTCTTAATAATTGATCGATATCGTTGAAAACAACATTAATATCTTGATTACCATTGATATTTTCAAGGTAACCTTTTTCTGTATAGAAATCAATTAAAGGTTGGGCCTGTTGTTGATTCACTTCAAGACGCTTCTTAACCGTTTCTGGTTTGTCATCGTCACGTTGAATTAAGTCACTTCCATCTACATCACATTTTCCTTCTACTTGAGGAGGATTGAAAATCACATGGTATGTTTTCCCTGATGTAGGTGAAACCCGTCGACCTGTTAATCGCTCTAATAACAGCTGCTCCGGCACATCAACATTTAAAACATAATCAATTTTACGTCCTAGAGATGACATAATTTCTTCTAATGCTTCTGCTTGTGCTACTGTACGCGGAAATCCATCAAGTAAGAAACCATCTTTGCAATCATCTTCACTTAGACGTTCGCGTACGATTCCGATCGTAACTTCATCAGGTACAAGCTCTCCCGCATCCATAAACGATTTAGCTTTTAGCCCTAACTCTGTCTGGTCTTTCATCGCCGCACGAAACATGTCACCGGTTGAAATGTGAGGAATTTGATATTTTTCTACAATTCTCTCAGCTTGAGTACCCTTACCAGCGCCTGGTAATCCCATTAAAATAAGATTCACTTATATCCCTCCATTATCCAAAATAACAACAGTAGAGAGACAGGACGAGAGATCTCTTACCCTGCTCCCCTTATTACTTAATAAAGCCTTTATATGAACGCTTAATTAATTGACTCTCAATACGTTTCATCGTGTCTAATGCTACACCAACCACGATTAACAATCCAGTACCACCAACTTGAACAGCTTGTGGTAAATCTAGGAGTTTCGTGAAAAAGACTGGTAAAGTAGCAACAACCGCTAAGAAGATAGCTCCAACAAACGTTAAGCGATATAAAATGCGCGTTAAGTAAGTTTGTGTTGATTTTCCTGGACGAATGCCTGGGATATAACCACCTTGTTTTTTAAGGTTTTCAGCCATCTGCTCAGGGTTAACTTGAACAAATGTATAAAAGTACGTAAACCCAATAATGAGTGCAGCATATACAACCATTCCAATTGGATTCGTATAATCAAAATACGTAATAATCCAATTAGAGACAGGATTGTCATCTCCGAAGAATCCTGCTACAACTGGTGGAAACATAAATAGCGACATCGCAAAGATAACCGGAATTACCCCTGCTGCATTAACCTTAATTGGTAAATGAGTCGATTGTCCACCAACTGGACTACGTCCTGCTAAACGCTTCGCATACTGAACAGGAATTTTCCTTAGAGCTTGTTGAACGAAAATTACACCGACTGTAATAGCTAATATTGCTAACAATAGAAGTAAAACAGTGACAATGCTTAAGAATAACTGGTCACCAGCATCTTGAATTTGAAGTGCGTAAACTTGGTTTACAGCATTCGGAATTCCAGCTGCGATACCAGCAAAGATAATAATAGAAATACCATTACCAACACCGTACGCTGTAATTTGCTCACCTAGCCACATTAAGAAAGCTGTACCAGCTGTCAAAACGAGTGCAATAAATATATACACCGGAATAGATGGGTTAGGTATTAGTCCAGGGAAAATACTATTAAACCCAATTGACATACCTAACGCTTGAATGAATCCTAAAACGATCGTTCCATAACGGGTAAACTGCGTTAGTTTACGACGCCCTGCTTCACCCTGTTTTGCCCACTCTGCAAATTTTGGAACTACATCCATTTGTAATAACTGCACCACGATGGATGCTGTAATGTATGGCATAATTCCCATTGCAAAAATTGAAAAGTTCCCTAGCGCTCCCCCGCCAAACGTGTTGAGAAAGCCAAACGCATTAGCTTGATCGACAAATGTAAGTACATCACTATTAGAACCTGGAATAGGAATAAAACTTCCTACCCTAAAAACAATGAGCATCAGAAGGGTGAATACGACTTTGCGACGAATGTCACCCACTCTAATAATATTGGAGATCGTTTGGAACATTAAATCACCTCTGTTTTTCCGCCTGCAGCTTCAATTGCTGCAACAGCTGAGGCCGAGAACTTATTTGCTTTAACAGTTAAGTTCTTTTCGATTTTTCCGTTACCTAAAATCTTAATACCGTATTTAACGTTTTTCACAGTACCACTCTCGATTAACAACTCAGGTGTAACCTCAGTACCTTCTTCAAAACGATTAAGTGTATCTAAGTTAACAACCGTGAATTCTTTACGAGTTGGGTTAGTAAAACCACGTTTTGGTAAACGACGGTATAAAGGATTTTGACCACCCTCAAATCCTGGGCGTACACCGCCACCAGAGCGTGAATTTTGACCTTTATGTCCTCTACCTGCTGTCTTACCGTTTCCAGAACCGATACCGCGACCTACACGATTGCGTACTTTACGTGAACCTTCTGCAGGTTTTAACTCATGAAGTTTCATGTTGACACCTCCTCATATAAAAATGATGATTTTATGCTTCGATCTCTTTTACTGTTAAAAGGTGTGAAACCTTATTTACCATACCGCGAATCGCAGCGTTATCTGCTTGAACAACCGTTTGGTGCATTTTGCGTAACCCAAGAGTGTTCACTGTAACGCGTTGGTCTTCCGGACGACCGATAAGACTACGAGTGAGGGTAATTTCTAATTTCTTAGCCATTTAATATCCCTCCTTAACCTAACAGTTCTTCTACTGATTTACCGCGAAGTTTAGCTACTTCTTCTGCACGCTTTAAGCTTTGTAATCCTTGCATAGTAGCACGTACCATGTTGATAGGATTATTTGAACCTAGAGACTTAGAAAGAATATCGCCAACACCTGCAAGATCTAGTACCGCACGTACAGGACCACCTGCAATAACTCCAGTACCTTCAGATGCTGGTTTTAATAATACTCGACCAGCTCCAAAATGTCCTGTCACTAAATGTGGAATTGTTGTACCAACAACTGGTACTTCGATGAGGTTTTTCTTCGCATCTTCTACCGCTTTACGGATAGCTTCAGGAACTTCCTGAGCTTTACCCATACCGAAACCGACATGACCGTTTTTATCGCCAACAACAACCAATGCAGCAAAGCGGAAACGACGTCCACCTTTAACAACTTTTGCTACACGATTGACTGCTACTACTTTTTCTTCAAGTTCCAACGTATTAGGGTCAATACGACGCATTCGTTTTCCCTCCTTTTACCTTTAAAATTCTAGACCAGCTTCACGAGCTGCGTCTGCTAATGTTGCTACACGTCCGTGGTATACATAACCGCCACGATCAAAGACAATGACTTTATGTCCATTTTCTACTGCACGTTTTGCTACAAGTGCTCCTACTTGTTTAGCTGCTTCTGTGTTGCTTCCATTTTCTAAACCTAGCTCTTTATCTAATGAAGATGCAGATGCTAAAGTAACACCATTAACATCATCGATTAATTGAGCGTAGATGTGTTTAGAAGAACGGAAAACATTTAAGCGCGGACGTTCAGGAGTGCCTGTGATTGCGCGACGAACATGAGCGTGTCTTTTCTTACGTGCCGTATTTTTATTAGGCTTCGTAATCATTGAACGTCAGTCCTTTCCGTAATTTAATGATTATTTACCAGTTTTACCTTCTTTACGACGGATGTACTCGCCTTCGTAGCGAATACCTTTTCCTTTGTAAGGCTCAGGTAGACGTACAGAACGAATATTTGAAGCAACTGCTCCTACACGTTCTTTATCAATTCCTTTAACAACAACTTTTGTGTTAGCAGGAACGTCAATTTCAATTCCTTCTTCTGGAACGATTTCAACAGGGTGAGAGTAACCTACATTAAGTACAAGTTTTTGACCTGATTTAGAAGCACGGTAACCGACACCGACTAATTCTAAATTGCGTTCAAAACCTTTTGTTACACCTTCAACCATATTTCCAATCAAACTAGCAGTTGTTCCGTGAAGAGCACGGTGCTCTTTCTTATCAGATGGACGTTCAACTGTAATTTGGTTTTCTTCAACATTAATTTTCATGTCTGGATGAAATTCGCGTGTTAACTCACCTTTAGGACCTTTCACTGAGAAAGTAGTCCCTTCAAGTGTAACCGTAACACCACTTGGAACTTCAACAGGCTTCTTACCAATACGAGACATTCGATACACCTCCGTTCAATTAAAGAATCTTACCAAACGTACGCTAATACTTCGCCACCAATTTGTTGAGAACGAGCTTCTTTATCAGTTAAAACTCCGTTAGAAGTTGAAACGATAGCAATTCCAAGTCCGCCTAACACACGTGGAAGTTCACCAGCTTTCGCATATACGCGAAGACCAGGCTTACTGATACGTTTTAATCCAGTAATAACACGTTCGTTTGTAGGGCCGTATTTTAGGAAGATACGGATAACTCCTTGTTTATTATCTTCAACATACTCATAATCGCGAATAAAACCTTCACGCTTTAAGATTTCAGCAATTTCCTTCTTCACCTTTGAAGCAGGCAATTCTAATTTCTCGTGACGAACAGTGTTCGCATTACGAATACGAGTCAACATATCTGCAATTGGATCTGTCATGACCATTTGTATATACCTCCTTCCCGTTCTTGAGCTTACCAGCTAGCTTTCTTCACGCCAGGAATTTGCCCTTTGTAAGCAAGTTCTCTGAAGCAAATCCGGCAAAGTTTAAACTTACGAATAACTGAATGAGGACGACCGCAGCGTTCGCAACGTGTATACTCTTGTACTTTATACTTTTGTGTGCGTTTTTGCTTAGCAATCATTGATTTCTTTGCCAATGTTTTCCCTCCTCTTAATTAGGACACCTATTATTTTTGGAAAGGCATTCCCATAGATGTTAATAATTCACGAGCTTCTTCATCCGTGTTAGCTGTTGTTACGATAACAACATCCATACCGCGTACTTTATCAACTTTATCGTAGTCGATTTCAGGGAAAATTAATTGCTCTTTCACACCAAGAGTATAGTTTCCACGACCATCAAAAGCTTTCTTAGAGATACCGCGGAAGTCACGTACACGTGGTAATGAAACAGTAACTAACTTATCTAAGAATTCATACATGCGCTCACCACGAAGTGTTACCTTCGCACCGATTGGCATACCTTCACGAAGCTTGAAACCAGCGATTGATTTCTTCGCCTTTGTTACAAGTGGTTTTTGACCAGTAATTTGTCCTAACTCTTCAACCGCTTTATCTAAAGCTTTTGCGTTAGAAACAGCATCACCGATACCCATGTTAACAACGATTTTCTCAATTTTTGGCACAGCCATAACTGAACTATAATTGAACTTCTCTACAAGAGAAGGAACGATTTCATTTGTGTACTTTTCCTTTAAACGATTCACAGGATTAACCTCCTTTCAAACCTGATTACTATTTGTCTAATGCTTCGCCAGACTTTTTAGCAATACGTACTTTTTTACCATCTTCTACTTTATAACCTACACGAGTAGGCTCACCTGACTTAGGATCAATTGGCATTACGTTAGAAACATGAATGGCTGCTTCTTGATTTAAGATTCCACCTTGTGGATTATCTTGAGATGGCTTAGCGTGTTTTTTCACTAAGTTAACACCTTCAACAAGTACACGTTCCTTTTTCGGGAAAGCTTCTAAAATAACGCCTTGTTTACCTTTGTCTTTACCGGAGATCACTTTTACAGTGTCACCTTTTTTGACATGCATCTTTGCCATGTTCGCACCTCCTTGACAGGCCTTCTTCTCAATAAAGAGTTATTAAAGAACTTCCGGAGCAAGAGACACAATCTTCATGAATTGGTTATCACGAAGTTCACGTGCTACAGGTCCAAAAATACGAGTTCCGCGAGGGCTCTTATCATCACGGATAATTACAACTGCGTTCTCATCAAACTTGATGTAAGAACCATCATTACGACGAACGCCACTCTTTGAACGAACAATTACAGCTCTTACTACGTCACCTTTTTTGACAACGCCACCTGGTGTTGCTTGTTTCACCGAACAAACGATAACATCACCAATATTAGCTGTTTTACGACCAGAACCACCTAAAACTTTGATAGCTAGTACTTCACGAGCACCTGAGTTATCAGCAACTTTTAAACGGGATTCTTGTTGAATCATACGGTTTTACCTCCCTTCAACTAAAGAACATCTATTAAATGATAACTGCTTCTTCAACGATTTCTACTAAACGGAAACGTTTATCTTTTGATAAAGGACGTGTTTCCATAATTTTTACGATATCGCCAACTTTAGCTTGGTTATCTTCATCATGCGCTTTAAACTTCTTAGAGTATTTTACACGCTTACCGTAAAGGCGGTCTTTTTTATAAGTTTCTACAAGAACAGTAATGGTTTTATCCATTTTGTCGGAAACTACGCGCCCATTATATACCTTACGTTGGTTGCGGTCCATTGTTTTAAAACCTCCTTTTAGCCGTTGTTAATTCCAAGCTCACGTTCACGCAAAACTGTTTTAGCGCGAGCGATAGCTTTACGAACTTCACGAATGCGGGCCGGATTATCTAATTGACCAGTCGCTAGTTGAAAGCGAAGGTTGAATAATTCTTCTTTAAGTGATTTCGTTTTTTGCTCAATTTCAGCAGTGGTTAAGTTACGAATATCATTAGCTTTCATTTGCGTCACCACCCACTTCTTCACGTTTTACAAATTTACATTTAACAGGTAGTTTGTGAGAAGCTAAACGTAACGCTTCACGAGCTACCTCTTCAGATACTCCAGAAATTTCAAACATCACTTTACCAGGTTTAACAACAGCAACCCATCCTTCAGGTGCCCCTTTACCTGAACCCATTCGAACTTCTAGAGGTTTTGCAGTGTAAGGTTTAGATGGGAAAATCTTAATCCAAACTTTACCACCACGTTTCATATAACGAGTCATCGCAATACGAGCCGCTTCAATTTGACGGTTTGTTACCCAAGAAGCATCTTGTGCTTGTAAACCGTACTCACCGAAGTGTACTTCAGTACCGCCTTTTGCACGACCACGCATTTTTCCACGATGTTCACGACGATATTTCACACGTTTTGGCATTAACATGATTAGTTGCCTCCTTCCTTTTGGTTCGTACCTTTCGTTGGAAGTACTTCACCACGATAAATCCAAATTTTTACACCTAATTTACCGTAAGTTGTATCAGCTTCAGCTGTACCGTAATCGATGTCAGCACGAAGCGTGTGAAGTGGAACAGTTCCCTCACTGTAATGTTCAGCTCGAGCAATATCAGCTCCGCCTAAACGACCAGATACTTGTGTTTTGATACCTTTAGCTCCCGCACGCATTGTACGTTGAATGGCTTGTTTCATTGCACGACGGAAAGAGATACGATTCTCTAATTGACGAGCAATATTTTCAGCTACTAATTTAGCATCTAAATCAGCTTGCTTGATTTCAAAGATGTTGATATGAACTCTCTTACCTGTTAGTTCATTTAAAGCTTTACGTAAAGCTTCTACTTCTGAACCACCTTTACCGATAACCATACCTGGCTTAGCCGTAGATACAGTAACGTTAACGCGGTTTGCAGCACGTTCAATTTCTACTTTAGAAACTGAAGCTTCTTTCAAACGGTTTTCAATGTACTCACGAATTTTAATATCTTCGTGTAGTAAGTCAGCATAATCTTTATCAGCGTACCATTTTGACTCCCAGTCACGGATAACGCCTACTCGAAGTCCAACTGGATTAACCTTTTGACCCACGCTTATCCCTCCTTCTTTTCTGTTACAACTAGTGTGATGTGGCTTGTGCGTTTGTTAATACGACTAGCACGACCTTGTGCACGTGGACGGAAACGCTTAAGCGTTACTCCCTCATCAACGAACACTTCACTAATTACAAGATTATTTGGCTCCATTTCATAGTTGTGCTCAGCATTCGCAATCGCAGAGTTAAGTAATTTCTCAACAACTGGAGAAGCAGCTTTTGGTGTGTGGCGTAAAATTGCAATGGCCTCACCAACTTGCTTTCCGCGAATTAAATCAACAACTAAACGAACTTTACGAGGAGCAATACGAACTTGTTTGGCTACAGCTTTAGCTTGCATAGACTAAAGACCTCCTCTCTAAATCACCTTAACGTCTTGTTTTCTTATCATCAGCAGCATGACCTTTATAAGTACGAGTTGGTGCAAATTCACCTAACTTGTGCCCTACCATGTCTTCTGAGATGTATACAGGTACATGCTTACGACCATCATAAACTGCGATCGTGTGACCAATAAAATCAGGGAAAATCGTTGAACGACGAGACCAAGTTTTAATTACTCGCTTATCATCCGTTTCGTTCATCGCCTCAACTTTTTTCATTAAATGATCATCGACAAAAGGTCCTTTTTTCAAACTACGACCCATGAGATATCCTCCCTTCGTGATTGGCGCACGGTTCCTAGTAGAACCGTTGCACTAATCCTTTTATTTTTTACGACGACGTACAATATATTTGTCAGACGCTTTGTTCTTCTTACGCGTTTTGTATCCAAGGGTTGGTTTGCCCCATGGAGACATTGGAGATTTACGTCCGATAGGTGCTTTACCTTCACCACCACCGTGTGGGTGATCATTAGGGTTCATTACAGAACCACGAACAGTTGGACGCTTACCTAACCAGCGAGAACGACCAGCTTTACCGATGTTTACTAGTTCGTGCTCTAAGTTACCAACTTGACCGATTGTTGCACGGCAAGTAGCTAGAATACGACGAGTTTCACCAGAATTTAAACGTACTAATACATAATCTTCTTCTTTACCAAGAAGTTGAGCTTCTGTACCAGCAGAACGAACTAATTGTCCACCTTTACCTGGTTTTAACTCGATATTATGAATAACAGTACCAACTGGGATATTTTTTAATGGAAGTGCATTTCCTACTTTGATATCAGCTTCTGAACCTGATTCGATCATAGTTCCAACTTCTAAGCCTTTAGGAGCAAGAATATAACGCTTCTCACCGTCAACATAGTTGATTAAAGCGATGTTAGCAGAACGGTTTGGATCGTATTCGATCGTAGCAACGCGTCCTGGAATTCCATCTTTGTTACGTTTAAAGTCAATAACACGATATTGACGTTTGTGTCCGCCACCTTGATGACGTACAGTTAATTTACCTTGGTTATTACGACCGCCTTTTTTATGAAGCGGAGCTAATAACGATTTTTCCGGCTTATCTGTTGTGATTTCTTTGAAATCTAATACAGACATGCCACGACGACCGGCACTGGTCGGTTTATACTTCTTAATAGCCATCTTCAGTTACCTCCTTCTTTAAAAAATTAAACTCCCTCGAAAAATTCGAGTTCTTTACTCTCTGGTGTTAGAGTGACCAAAGCTTTTTTACGACGAGCTGTGTAGCCAGTGTAACGACCAAAGCGCTTAGATTTACCTTTGTAGTTCATCGTGTTGACTTTAGCAACTTTCACTTCAAAGATTTCTTCAACCGCATCTTTAATTTGTGTTTTATTAGCACGAACATCTACTTCAAATGTGTATACTTTCTCACTCATTAAATCAGCTGAACGTTCTGTAATAACTGGGCGCTTAATGATATCACGAGCGTTTGACATTACGCAAGCACCTCCTCTACCTTTTCAACGGCTTCTTTGGTGATGATAAGCTTATCATGCTTGATGACATCTAAGACATTAACACCTTCTGCTGTAACAAATGTTACTCCTGGGATATTACGTGCAGA
This sequence comes from Alkalihalobacillus pseudalcaliphilus, assembly GCA_001038565.1. Classification (GTDB taxonomy): domain Bacteria; phylum Bacillota; class Bacilli; order Bacillales; family Bacillaceae_D; genus Alkalihalobacillus; species Alkalihalobacillus pseudalcaliphilus. The sequence continues at coordinate 37,376 of LFJO01000007.1, read as the reverse complement.
TAAGGCAACTTTTTCATCATAATTCGCCGTAACAACTAACGCTTTAGAATCTACTGATAAAGAAGCTAAAACATTAACCATTTCTTTTGTTTTAACTGCATCGAATTTAAGGTCATCCAATACAATAATTTCTGCAGCTTGCACTTTGCTAGAAAGAGCAGACTTAATAGCTAAACGACGAACTTTTTTCGGTAATTTGTAGCTGTAGCTACGTGGAGTTGGACCGAATACTACGCCTCCACCAACCCATTGTGGTGAACGGATTGATCCTTGACGAGCACGACCAGTTCCTTTTTGACGCCATGGCTTACGTCCTCCACCGCGTACTTCCGAACGTCCTTTAGTTTTGTGTGTACCTTGACGTAAAGATGCTTGTTGCATCACGATAGCGTCATGTAATACAGCTTTATTTGGTTCTAAACCAAAAATTGATTCTGTTAGTTCGATATCTCCAACTTGAGAACCTGTTTGATTGAATAATGCTACTTTCGGCATGATGTGGCCTCCTTTCTAAATCTTATTAGTTACCTTTGACAGCAGTTTGAACAGTTACATAGCTCTTTTTAGCTCCAGGAATATTACCTTTTACTAATAATAAGTTACGCTCTGTATCAACTTTAACAACTTCAAGGTTTTGAATCGTTTTTTGCTCTCCACCCATACGTCCAGGTAATAGTTTACCTTTGAAAACTCGGTTAGGAGCAACAGGACCCATTGAACCAGGACGACGGTGATATCTAGAACCGTGTGACATTGGTCCACGAGATTGGTTATGACGCTTAATCGCACCTTGGAAACCTTTCCCTTTAGAAATACCTGTTACATCGATTTTTTCACCTACTGCAAAAGTATCTACCTTAACTTCTTGCCCTACTGTATAATCAGCAAGGTTTACGTCACGGATTTCCTTCATGAAGCGCTTAGGTGTTGTATCAGCTTTTGCAGCATGACCTTCAGCTGGCTTAGTGATGTTAGACTTCTTTTGATCAGCAAATCCTAATTGAACTGCTTCATAACCGTCAGCTTCAACTGTTTTCACTTGAAGAACAACGTTAGGCTCAGCTTCAATTACTGTTACTGGAATAACTTCACCGTTTTCTGCAAAAACTTGAGTCATACCGATTTTTCTTCCTAAGATTCCTTTGGACATCCGAAACACCTCCTATAAATAATTTAATGTATTTGCCATTTTTACTATGAAAAGACTTTTACTAGTCTATGAATTACAATTTAATTTCAATGTCTACGCCAGATGGTAAGTCCAAACGCATTAAAGCGTCCACAGTTTGTGGAGTCGGATTTACAATATCAATAAGGCGTTTATGCGTGCGCATTTCGAATTGTTCGCGAGAATCTTTATACTTATGAACCGCACGAAGAATTGTGTAAACTGACTTCTCAGTTGGTAACGGAATCGGTCCTGATACTTGAGCACCTGAACGTTTTGCCGTTTCTACAATTTTCTCTGCTGATTGATCAAGCACACGGTGATCATAAGCCTTCAAACGAATACGAATCTTTTGCTTTGCCATAATAGCCCCTCCTTTATCGTCCATTTTTAAAATAGACATACTCCGCGAAAATTTCCTACACCGTGCCATGGCAAAGGGGCCTGGTGTGTCAGCAACCTTCCGCATCATCGCTGTCAATGACCAACATTCAACATTATACTTGAATTAAAGGCATAAATCAAGGAAATATCCTGTTGTTCACACTTTTTCTATTATAAAGAGCGTAACCTATAATTGCAAGTTTATTTTTATTTTATTTTTTCCTCTTATACCCATAAAAAAAGAGCACTTTATAAAAGTGCTCTTTTTTAACGGAATACCGTGATTACTTAGTGATTGTAGCTACAACACCAGCACCAACTGTACGTCCACCTTCACGGATTGAGAATTTAGTACCTTCTTCAATCGCGATTGGTGAAATTAATTCTACAGTCATTTCGATGTTATCGCCAGGCATTACCATCTCAACGCCTTCTGGAAGATGAACGATTCCAGTTACATCAGTTGTACGGAAGTAGAACTGAGGACGGTAGTTAGAGAAGAATGGAGTGTGACGTCCACCCTCTTCTTTTGAAAGAACATAAACTTCAGCTTGGAAGTTTGTGTGTGGTGTGATTGTTCCTGGCTTAGCAAGAACTTGTCCACGTTGGATATCATCACGAGATACACCACGTAGTAACGCACCAATGTTGTCTCCAGCTTCAGCGTAATCAAGAAGCTTACGGAACATCTCTACTCCAGTTACAGTAGTAGAAGATTTTTCTTCAGCAAGACCGATGATGTCAATAACGTCACCTACGTTTAGTTGTCCACGCTCAACACGTCCTGTAGCAACTGTACCACGACCAGTAATTGAGAATACATCCTCAACTGGCATCATGAATGGCTTTTCAGTGTCACGTGGTGGAGTTGGGATGTACTCATCAACAGCGTCCATTAGCTCGATGATTTTAGCTTCCCAAGCAGCGTCTCCTTCTAATGCTTTAAGAGCAGAACCTTGGATAACAGGAATGTCATCACCAGGGAAGTCGTACTCAGAAAGAAGGTCACGTACTTCCATTTCTACTAATTCTAATAACTCTTCGTCATCAACCATATCACACTTGTTTAAGAATACAACTAAGTATGGTACACCTACTTGACGAGAAAGTAAGATGTGCTCACGAGTTTGTGGCATTGGACCATCAGCAGCAGATACTACTAAGATTCCTCCGTCCATTTGCGCAGCACCAGTGATCATGTTTTTAACATAGTCAGCGTGTCCTGGGCAGTCAACGTGTGCATAGTGACGAGAATCAGTTTCGTACTCAACGTGTGCAGTTGAGATTGTGATTCCACGCTCACGCTCTTCTGGAGCACCATCAATAGCATCATATGCCATTGCTGTACCTTTACCAGATTTTTTTGCAAGTACTGTTGTAATTGCAGCAGTTAATGTAGTTTTACCATGGTCAACGTGTCCAATTGTACCAATATTGGCATGCGTCTTGGAACGGTCGAATTTTTCTTTACCCATGACTCAATTCCTCCCTTAATTTAACTTATAATATGGTGGTTAAGAAAGGTGATTATCCATTTTAATTCTGAATAATACCTTTCTTAGAATACAACAAAATTAATATAGAAACAAATAGTATACTGGATTATTCACCAGATTGTTTCTTAATGATTTCTTCAGCAACGCTCTTAGGTACTTCTTCATAATGATCAAAGAACATAGAGTATGTTCCGCGACCTTGAGTACGTGAACGAAGTGAAGTTGCATATCCAAACATTTCAGCAAGTGGAACAAACGCTTTAACGATTTGTGCATTACCACGAGCTTCCATACCTTCTACGCGTCCGCGACGTGCAGTTACGTCACCCATAATATCACCCATGTACTCCTCAGGAATTACTACTTCCACTTTCATAAGTGGCTCTAATAATACTGGACTACATTTTGATTTAGCATTTTTAAGTGCCATAGAAGCGGCAATCTTAAACGCCATCTCTGATGAATCGACATCATGGTAAGATCCATCATATAATTTTGCTTTAATATCAATGATTGGGAAGCCAGCGATCATACCATTGTCAAGAGCTTCTGAGATTCCTTGTTCAACGGAACCAATATACTCACGTGGTACAACACCACCGACAATTGCATTTTCGAATTCAAAACCTGCTCCTTCTTCGTTTGGAGAGAACTCAACCCAAACGTGACCAAATTGACCGCGTCCACCTGATTGACGAACGAACTTACCTTCAACTTGAGCCGTTTGACGAATTGTCTCACGATAAGAAACTTGAGGAGCACCAACATTAGCTTCTACTTTGAATTCACGTCTCATACGGTCAACGATGATATCAAGGTGAAGCTCACCCATACCACCAATGATCGTCTGACCTGTTTCTTCATCAGTATGTGTTCTGAAAGTAGGATCTTCTTCTGCAAGTTTCGCAAGAGCGATACCCATTTTATCTTGGTCAGCCTTAGACTTAGGCTCAACAGATAAGTGAATAACTGGTTCTGGGAAATTCATTGACTCTAAAATAACAAGGTTTTTCTCATCACATAGAGTGTCTCCAGTTGTTGTATCTTTTAATCCAACCGCTGCTGCAATATCCCCAGAGTATACAGTTGAAATCTCTTCACGAGAGTTCGCGTGCATTTGTAGGATACGACCAACACGTTCGCGCTTATCCTTTGTAGCATTACGTACATATGAACCTGAGTCTAATGTACCTGAATAAACACGGAAGAATGTTAATTTACCAACAAATGGATCCGTCATTACTTTAAATGCTAAAGCGGCAAATGGTTGATCATCGCCTGGTTCGCGCGTTACTTCTTCTTCGCTATCAGGAACATGACCTTTAATTGCTGCTACATCTAAAGGTGATGGTAAGTAAGCTAATACAGCATCTAAAAGTGCCTGTACACCTTTATTTTTGAATGCTGAACCACAGATTACAGGGTAGAATTCGACATTACATGTCCCTTTACGAATCGCAGCAACAATTTCTTCGTTCGTAAGTTCTTCCCCTTCAAGATACTTCATCATAAGCTCTTCGTCTAGTTCAGCTACTGCTTCAACTAAAGACTCACGAAGCTCATCAGCTTTATCTTTATAATCTGCAGGGATTTCTGTTGTTTCCCAATCTTGACCTAAATCATCTTTAGAGATGTGGGCAACCATTTCAATTAAATCGATGAATCCAACGAAATCTTCTTCAGCACCGATTGGTAATTGAATTGGGTGAGCGTTCGCTTGTAAACGATCGCGTAATGTCCCAACAGAATACATAAAGTCCGCACCAGTCTTATCCATTTTGTTAACGAATACGATACGTGGTACGCCATAAGTTGTTGCTTGACGCCATACAGTTTCTGTTTGCGGTTCAACTCCAGATTGAGCATCAAGAACCGCAACCGCCCCATCAAGTACACGTAAAGAACGTTCAACTTCAACCGTAAAGTCTACGTGTCCAGGTGTATCAATAATGTTGATACGGTGGTTTTTCCATTGAGCTGTAGTCGCAGCAGACGTGATTGTAATACCACGCTCTTGCTCTTGCTCCATCCAGTCCATCTGAGAAGCACCTTCGTGTGTTTCACCAATTTTGTGTACACGACCTGTGTAGAATAAAATACGCTCAGTTGCTGTTGTTTTACCGGCATCGATGTGAGCCATGATGCCGATATTACGTGTATCTTTTAAGGAGAATTCTCTTGCCATAATGCATTTCTCCTTCCTGCAATTAAATTAATAAGAACTAATAGAATCTTACCAGCGATAGTGAGCAAACGCTTTGTTCGCTTCTGCCATCTTATGAGTATCTTCACGTTTCTTAACAGCAGCACCAGTGTTGTTAGCTGCATCAAGAATTTCGTTAGCTAAACGCTCTTCCATCGTTTTTTCTCCACGAAGACGAGAGTAGTTAACTAACCAACGAAGACCTAAAGTTGTACGACGCTCAGGTTTTACTTCGATCGGCACTTGATAGTTTGCACCACCAACACGACGAGCTTTAACCTCAAGAACAGGCATAATGTTCTTTAAAGCTTGATCGAAAACTTCCATAGGGTCATTTCCGCTACGCTCTTTTACTAATTCAAACGCATTATATAAAATTGTTTGAGCTACACCACGCTTACCATCGATCATAAGACGGTTGATTAAACGAGTGACTAGCTTCGTTTTGTAAATTGGATCAGGTAACACATCACGACGAGCTACAGGACCTTTTCGAGGCATATCATTCCCCTCCTTTCAACTATAAATAATTCATTACTTCTTCTCTTTTGGACGTTTCGTACCATATTTAGAACGACCTTGCATACGGTTTTGAACTCCGGCAGTATCTAACGCACCACGAACGATGTGATAACGTACCCCTGGTAAGTCTTTTACACGACCTCCACGGATAAGCACAACACTATGTTCTTGTAAGTTATGTCCGATACCTGGAATGTAAGCCGTAACCTCAATTTGGTTCGTTAAGCGAACACGTGCATATTTACGAAGAGCCGAGTTTGGCTTTTTCGGTGTCATTGTACCAACACGAGTACAAACTCCACGCTTTTGTGGTGATGAAAGATTCGTTTGCACTTTTTTATAGCTGTTATAGCCTTTGTTAAGTGCTGGTGAATCAGATTTCTTCACTTTATCTACACGACCTTTACGAATTAACTGGTTAATTGTTGGCATGTTTGTTCCTCCTTTCCTTCATTAAAATAAGACCACAGTTCCTGGTGGTTCATATTTTGGCAAAAGTAAAGTTTTTGCCAAACGGTAGGCTCCGAGTGGCAAAAACAATATTATTTCTTTATCGCAACCGTAGCTGCTCCTACCTCAATATTACACGCTTTGCCAAGCATTTTCATTGAGTCGACATAATGAATGGGAATACCTTTATCACGAGACGACGCCTCTACCTTGTGAATCACACGATATTCAGCATCTTTTGCAATATAAACTTCCTTCACTTCATTACTATCTAAAGATCGTAAGGTTTGTTTCGTACCTATGACTATTTCGTTAGCCTGCATTACTTTTTCATAAGACATAGTTAATCCTCCAAAGCAATACGTTCTTTGGCACACTTTGATATCTTATCATTGTGATAATCTGAATGTCAAGGTTTATTCGATAAAATTTCAAGTGAAATCTAAACAAAGAATTAATGCTGAGAGTCTAAAAATACTTACTGTCCTTCTAGACCCTCCAACATTCATTATTCGTTATTCGTTTGTAATAAGTTCTTCTAATTCGGAATGCTCTTCACTAGAAACTTGGTTATCATCATGCTTTGACATGATATTTAAATTACGATAACGGTTCATCCCCGTACCAGCTGGAACCAGCTTACCGATAATAACATTTTCTTTCAATCCAAGTAACTCATCACGCTTACCTTTAATCGCTGCATCTGTTAAGACACGAGTTGTTTCTTGGAACGATGCTGCTGATAAGAATGAATCCGTCTCAAGTGATGCCTTTGTAATACCAAGTAACACAGGACGTCCCGTTGCTGGGCGTTCTCCTGTATTAAGAACCGTTTTGTTCTCATCATTGAAGTTTTGGATTTCAACTAATGATCCAGGCAAAATATTCGTTTCACCCGCATCAACAACGCGTACTTTACGAAGCATTTGACGAACCATAACCTCTACGTGCTTATCGCCAATTTCTACCCCTTGCATACGGTAAACCTTTTGAACTTCACGTAATAAGTATTCTTGAACACCATTAATACCTTTTACTTTAAGAAGCTCTTTCGGATCAATTGAACCTTCTGTTAATGGTGCACCTGGAGGTACGACATCCCCAATTGAAACTTTAATACGTGAACCGTATGGAATCGCATATGCTTTCGTTTCCATGACGCCTTTTAGTGATACTTCACGCTTGTCGCCTTCTTTAATATCAACAATTTCACCTTCGAACTCAGAAATAACCGCTTGACCTTTCGGGTTACGAGCTTCAAAGAGCTCCTGAATACGTGGTAAACCTTGCGTAATATCATCTCCGGCTACCCCACCTGTATGGAAGGTACGCATCGTTAACTGTGTCCCTGGCTCACCGATAGATTGAGCAGCAATAATACCTACTGCTTCTCCTACCTCTACATCGCTACCTGTAGCAAGGTTACGACCATAACACTGTTTACAAACACCGTGACGTGTATCACATGTAAATACAGAACGGATATGAACACTTTCGATATCTGTATCGACAATAATTTTGGCGATATCTTCAGTAATTAAGTCATTTCTTTTTACGATAACATCTTTTGTTTGAGGATGACGAACGGTCTTAAAAGCAACACGGCCAACTAAACGGTCGAATAACTCTTCAATAACTTCGTTGCCCTCTTTAATCGCCGCAACTTCTAAGCCACGATCCGTACCACAATCCTGTTCTCTGACGATGACGTCTTGAGCAACGTCAACAAGTCGACGAGTTAAATAACCTGAGTCAGCTGTCTTAAGGGCTGTATCGGCAAGACCTTTACGAGCACCGTGCGTCGAAATAAAGTACTCTAATACCGTTAAACCTTCTCGGAAACTTGAACGGATTGGAAGTTCGATAATTCGGCCAGACGGGTTAGCCATTAACCCACGCATACCTGCAAGCTGCGTGAAGTTAGAAGCGTTACCACGGGCACCAGAGTCACTCATCATAAAGATTGGGTTTCGCTTATCTAATGTAAGCATTAACTTATCTTGAATAACGTCCTTAGCATTACTCCAAACAGAGATAACACGGTCGTATCTCTCTTCCTCTGTAATTAAACCACGACGGAATTGCTTCGTAATACGTTCAACTTTTAACTCAGCCTCAGCTAAAATTTCTTTCTTTTCAGCAAGTACAACGATATCCGCTACACCAACAGTAATACCAGCTTTTGTAGAATATTTAAATCCTAAGTCCTTCATACGGTCAAGCATCTTAGATGTTTCCGTAATCTTAAACGTTTTAAATACTTCTGCGATGATATTACCTAAGAAACCTTTCTTAAATGGAGAAACGACATCACGTTTTAAGAACTCAGCCTTAACATCAGTTGTACTCGGCACAAGATAATTACTTGGCGTTTCAACCTCTAGGTTAAAGTCAGTTGGTTCGTTAATGTATGGGAATGTTTCCGGTAAAATCTCATTAAAGATTAACTTACCAACTGTCGTTAACAACAACTTATCATTTTCATCTTCTTTAAACGTTGATTTATTTAAAGATGCGACCGGAATCGCTACACGAGAATGTAGGTGTACATAACCATTTTGGTAAGCTAGTAATGCTTCGTTTGTATCTTTAAAGATTGCTCCCTCACCTTTTGCATCATCACGTTCCATAGTTAAGTAATAGTTACCTAATACCATATCCTGTGATGGTGTAACAACTGGTTTACCATCTTTAGGGTTAAGGATGTTTTGGGCAGCTAACATTAAAATACGAGCTTCCGCTTGAGCTTCTGCTGATAAAGGAACGTGAACGGCCATTTGGTCACCGTCAAAGTCAGCGTTATAAGCTGTACAAACTAACGGATGCAAACGAATCGCACGACCTTCTACTAAAATAGGTTCAAACGCCTGGATACCAAGACGGTGAAGTGTAGGAGCTCGGTTTAGTAATACAGGGTGCTCACGAATTACTTCCTCAAGTACATCCCAAACTTCCGGTTGAACGCGTTCAACTTTACGCTTGGCGCTCTTAATGTTATGAGCTAGACCTTTGCTTACAAGCTCTTTCATAACAAAAGGCTTAAATAATTCAAGTGCCATCTCCTTAGGTAAACCACATTGGTACATTTTTAGGTTAGGTCCTACGACGATAACCGAACGACCAGAGTAGTCAACACGTTTACCTAATAAGTTTTGACGGAAACGACCTTGTTTACCTTTTAACATGTGTGATAACGATTTTAATGGACGGTTACCCGGACCTGTTACAGGACGACCACGACGGCCATTGTCGATTAAAGCATCTACAGCTTCTTGCAGCATACGCTTTTCATTTTGAACAATAATGTTTGGTGCTCCTAAATCTAATAAACGCTTCAAACGATTATTACGGTTAATCACTCGACGGTATAAGTCATTTAAGTCCGAAGTCGCAAAACGACCACCATCAAGTTGTACCATCGGACGAAGCTCTGGCGGGATAACTGGAAGTACGTCTAAAATCATCCAAGATGGCTCATTACCTGAGTTTCTAAATGCTTCTAATACTTCAAGACGTTTAATCGCACGAGTACGACGTTGACCTTGTGCCGTTAAAAGCTCTTCTTTTAAAGCATCTACTTCTTTTTCTAAATCGATATCAGCTAAAAGCTTACGAATCGCTTCAGCACCCATTTGTGCAGTAAAAGAACGACCATACTTATCGTAATAAGCACGATATTCTTTTTCTGAAAGAAGTTGCTTTTTCTCAAGTGGTGTATCGCCATTATCTGTCACAACATAAGAAGCAAAGTAAATAACTTCTTCTAATGAACGTGGAGACATGTCTAATACAAGACCCATACGGCTTGGAATCCCTTTGAAATACCAAATATGCGATACAGGAGCCGCTAACTCGATATGTCCCATACGCTCACGACGAACTTTTGAACGTGTTACCTCTACGCCACAACGATCACAAACAACACCTTTATAACGAACACGTTTGTATTTTCCACAATGACATTCCCAGTCCTTTTGCGGTCCGAAAATACGTTCACAGAAAAGTCCATCCTTTTCAGGTTTTAAAGTACGGTAGTTTATTGTTTCTGGCTTTTTAACTTCCCCTCTTGACCAAGAACGAATCTTGTTTGGTGAAGCAAGACCAATTTTCATATATTCGAAGTTATTCACATCTAACAAGGGGCTAACCTCCCTTTTAGTTTCCAAGTTTTTTGCAAACGGAAAAGGGAACTAGCGTCAACTAGCTTCCATAAAGTCTCTGATTTTGTCAAAACTTCAGCTACTAGCTAACACTAGTCCCTTACCATAAACCGACAAAGGTTCATTCTATATTAAGCTTTTGACTCGTTAGCATCGAAGTTAAGGTTTAACTTTTCGCTTGTTTGATCGTCTTCATCATCAAGCTCTAGCATTTCAATTTCTTCTTCATTGCTAGAAAGCATCTTAACATCCATACCTAAAGACTGAAGCTCTTTAATTAATACTTTAAACGATTCAGGTACACCTGGTTCAGGGACATTCTCACCTTTTACAATCGCTTCATACGTTTTCACACGACCAACAACGTCATCTGATTTAACCGTTAGAATCTCTTGTAATGTGTAAGCTGCACCGTATGCTTCAAGTGCCCAAACCTCCATCTCACCGAAACGCTGTCCACCAAATTGAGCTTTACCACCTAGTGGTTGTTGCGTAACTAGAGAATAAGGTCCTGTCGAACGTGCATGAAGCTTATCATCAACCATGTGTGCCAGCTTAATCATATACATGATACCTACTGATACACGGTTATCAAACGGCTCACCCGTACGTCCATCATAAAGAATAGTTTTACCATCACGAGCCATGCCCGCTTCATCTAATGTACCCCAAACATCTTCCTCATTCGCACCATCAAAAACAGGTGATGCAACGTGGATACCAAGCTTACGAGCAGCCATACCTAAATGGAGCTCAAGCACTTGTCCGATGTTCATTCGCGAAGGTACACCTAGTGGGTTTAACATGATATCGATTGGTGTTCCGTCTGGTAAATAAGGCATATCTTCCTCTGGTAAAATACGAGAGATTACCCCTTTATTACCGTGACGACCCGCCATTTTATCGCCTTCATGGATTTTACGCTTTTGTACGATATAAACACGAACGAGCTGATTCACACCTGGAGGTAACTCATCGCCATCTTCACGATTGAAGATTTTTACGTCGAGAACGATTCCGTCGCCACCATGTGGTGCACGTAATGATGTATCACGTACCTCACGAGCTTTTTCACCAAAGATAGCATGTAGCAGACGTTCTTCAGCTGTTAATTCTGTAACTCCTTTTGGTGTTACTTTACCAACGAGAATATCTCCGTCTTTTACTTCCGCTCCAACTCGTATAATTCCACGATCATCAAGGTTCTTCAATGCGTCTTCCCCAACGTTCGGAATATCACGTGTAATTTCCTCTGGTCCAAGCTTTGTATCACGAGATTCTGACTCATACTCTTCAATATGGACAGATGTGTAAACATCATCTTTAACAAGGCGCTCACTTAAAATGATAGCATCCTCATAGTTATAACCTTCCCAAGTCATGAATCCAACCATTACATTACGGCCAAGAGCCATCTCACCCTGCTCCATTGATGGACCGTCTGCTAAGATTTCGCGCTTCTCAACAACGTCTCCTTCACGAACAATCGGGCGTTGGTTATAACTTGTTCCTTGGTTAGAACGAACAAACTTCTGTAAACGATATTTATCTAAATCACCTTTGACTTCTTTACCGTCTACTTCTTCGATACGACGAACCCAAATTTCACGAGCTGTTACACGCTCTACAAGACCTGGGAATTTTGAAACAATCGCAGCACCTGAGTCTTTAGCAGAAACGTGCTCCATCCCTGTACCGACAATTGGTGCTTCTGGTACTAATAAAGGAACAGCTTGACGTTGCATGTTCGCTCCCATTAGTGCACGGTTGGAGTCATCGTTCTCTAAGAACGGGATACATGAAGTCGCAGCAGAAACAACCTGCTTCGGTGATACATCCATATAATCAATACGTTCTTTTGATACGACTAAGTTCTCACCACGGAAACGGGCAATAATATTATCGTTAATAAAAGAGCCGTCATCATTTAAACGAGCATTCGCTTGGGCAACGACATAGTTATCTTCTTCATCTGCTGTTAAGTAATCAATCTGAGAGGTAACTTTCCCAGTTTCAGAGTCAATACGGCGGTATGGTGTTTCCATAAAGCCAAACTCATTCACTTTAGCATAAGAAGATAAAGAGTTGATAAGTCCAATGTTTGGACCCTCAGGCGTTTCAATCGGACACATACGACCATAGTGAGACCAGTGAACGTCACGTACTTCAAAGCCAGCACGCTCACGCGTTAAACCACCAGGTCCTAAGGCAGAAAGACGACGCTTATGTGTTAATTCAGCAAGCGGATTCGTTTGGTCCATAAACTGTGATAACTGAGAAGAACCAAAGAACTCTTTAATTGAAGCAATAACTGGACGAATATTAATAAGCGCTTGAGGCGTAATCATATTCGGATCTTGTATCGACATACGCTCACGAACAACACGTTCCATACGCGATAAACCGATTCTAAATTGGTTTTGTAATAATTCACCAACTGAACGAAGGCGACGGTTACCAAGGTGATCGATGTCATCTGTATCACCGACACCGTGTAATAAGTTAAAGAAGTAATTAATCGATGCAATAATGTCAGCAGGTGTAATATGCTTCGTATCACGATCGACCATACCATTACCCATTACGCGGATAGGCATCTCTCCATCAACATCATCAGGAGCATAGATTAAGATGGATTGAAGATTGATATCTTCATCTCCTACTACCCCACCTGTTGTGCGAGCCTTTCTAAAACCAACATTATTCTCTAAGTAAGGTATGATACGATCTAAAGTACGACGATCAAGTAATGTACCTTTTTCCGCTAGCACTTCTCCTGTTTCAGGATCAATAAGCGTCTCAGCTAAACGTTGATTAAATAGACGATTCTTAATGTGGAGCTTTTTATTGATTTTATAACGACCTACATTGGCCAAATCATAGCGTTTCGGGTCAAAGAAGCGAGACTCTAATAAGCTTTTCGCATTTTCAACCGTAGGTGGTTCACCTGGGCGTAAACGCTCATAAATTTCTAATAGGGCTTTTTCGGAGCTATCGGTATTGTCTTTTTCAAGGGAATTGCGTAAAAACTCATCTTCCCCTAATAAATCAATGATCTCTTGATCAGATCCAAACCCTAATCCACGTAAAAGAACCGTTACAGGGATCTTTCTCGTACGATCAATACGAACATACACGATATCTTTCGCATCTGTTTCGAGCTCTAACCAAGCTCCTCGGTTTGGAATAACAGTAGCGGTATAGCCCTTCTTTCCGTTCTTATCCGTTTTTTCACTATAATAGACACTTGGCGAACGAACTAATTGGGAAACTATAACACGTTCTGCACCATTAATAACAAAGGTACCTGTCTCTGTCATTAATGGGAAATCTCCCATAAATACTTCTTGCTCCTTCACTTCACCTGTCTCTTTGTTAATAAGACGGACTTTTACGCGTAAAGGCGCAGCATATGTTACATCTCGTTCTTTCGACTCATCGACCGGATACTTAGGCTCTCCTAAGCTATAATCGATAAATTCTAAAACCAAATTCCCTGTGAAATCTTGAATTGGGGAAATGTCTTGAAACATTTCACGAAGTCCCTCATCAAGAAACCATTGATAAGAAGCTGTTTGTATCTCGATTAAGTTCGGTAATTCCAATACCTCATTAATCCTTGCATAGCTTCTACGTTGGCGGTGGCGTCCATACTGAACAAGTTGACCTGTCAACTGATTCACCCCTCAAATCTAGCGTTATAGTATCTAAAATTGATTTCTCTACACAGTACCTTCTCCTGCTAAGCAATCATTGAAGCTCATCATGTCAGAGAAAAATTTTAAAAAATAATGAAACAAAAAGAAATATGGCTTTGAAATTAAAACCATAAAAAACGTACTCACATTTGATTATTCTAGTATAACCATTATTATCCTGTTATAATCAAATAATCCTTGACTTTTTCATTTTTTGCACAACAAAAAATAGGTAGTTATACGCATTAAATAACAATACCACAAAACAAAGGCTCAGTCAATTTTTTTGGCGACGATTAAATAGTAGCCTTTTTTCTTCTTATAAACCTCACTTTGACCAAACACTTCATTTAATTTCTCAATAGCTGAGGGTGCCCCTTGTTTCTTTTGGATGACGACCCATAACTCACCTAACGGCTTAAGATGTTCATAGGCTTGTTCAAGAATATCATGGACAACCTTTTTCCCCGCTCGAATAGGTGGATTCGTTACAATTAATGCAAAATTGTTTTCCTTCACCTTCTCAAAGCCATTGCTTTGATACACCTTCACATTATTAACTCCATTTTCTTCGGCGTTGATTTGCGAAAGCAATAAGGCTCTTTCATTAACATCAACCATCGTCACATCACGCTCCGAATTCTTCCTGGCTAACGTTAAGCCGATCGGACCATAACCACAACCGACATCAAGAATCGGACCAACAGTAGAAGGTACTATCATTTCTTCAATTAAAAAACGACTCCCAAAATCAACCTCACCTTTTGAGAATACACCACGATCCGTCGTAAATGAAAAGGATAGGCCAGCAAGTTCAGTGTTCCATTTTCTGACGTCACTTTCTATCTGTGGTTGTTTGGAATAATAATGTTCTGACATAACCAAGGCAATCCCTTCTTATATATCCTAGTGAGAGAAAAAAAGACCCGCTTTGACGCGAGTCTTTTTCACTTTATCAAATTACTTAACTGCTACAGAAGCTCCTGCTTCTTCAAGTTTAGCTTTGATTTCTTCAGCTTCTTCTTTGCTAGCGCCTTCTTTAACTGGAGCTGGTGCACCATCTACAACAGCTTTCGCTTCTTTAAGACCAAGACCAGTGATTTCACGAACAACTTTGATTACGTTGATTTTAGATCCACCAGCAGACTCAAGAATTACATCGAATTCAGTTTGCTCAGCAGCGCCACCGTCAGCAGCTCCACCAGCTACAGCTACAGGTGCTGCAGCCGTTACACCAAACTCTTCTTCAATTGCTTTAACTAAGTCGTTAAGCTCTAAAACTGTCATTTCTTTAATCGCTTCAATAATTTGCTCTTTGCTCATTTTATTTTCCTCCTATTATTGGTTTTCTTTTATGAAACATTCCTTAAGCAGAAGCTACTATTAAGCTCCTTGCTCTTCCTTTTGCTCTGCAACAGCTTTTGTAACAAGCGCCATGTTGCGCATTGGTGCTTGAAGAACGCTGAGTAGCATAGAAAGAAGTCCATCGCGAGACGGTAGTTCCGCAAGCGCTTTGATTTCTTCTGCAGATGCAACTTGACCTTCGATAACACCAGCTTTAATTTCAAGAGCTTCGTGTTTTTTCGCGAACTCATTGATAATTTTAGCAGGGGCAATTACATCATCAGCACCAAATGCAATCGCAGTTGGTCCCACTAGATGTGAATCTAAGTCAGTAAGCTCAGTAGCTTCTGTCGCACGACGAGTTAATGTGTTTTTGTAAACCTTAAACTCGATACCAGCTTCACGAAGCTGCTTACGTAATTCTGTTACTTCAGCAACATTAAGACCACGGTAATCAACCACTACTGTTGATTTACTGTCGCGTAATTTAGCTGCAATATCAGAAACAACTTGTTGTTTTTGTTCTAGTATGCTCATTGTTACACCTCCTAGAGTTTGTTGTTCCATACCCGGACGTATTAAGCTATAAAAAGCCCTCACGCTATAATAGACATGAGGGCATTATGGACTCTAATTGAAGAATCTATATCGCTTACCTCGGTAGGATAATTAAGCTAAAAGCCCCTACTGTCTACGGTATGAATGTTAATTTTATTTGAATGCTCTCGCACACTCCTAGAAGTATACGCAGCTTCCAATCAAATGTCAACTATTATTTTGTTAAAGCAGATGCATTAACACGAACTCCAGGACCCATAGTTGAAGCAACCGTTACGTTCTTCACATAAGTTCCTTTCGCCGCAGCAGGCTTAGCTTTCATTAATGTATCGATAATTGTTTTGAAGTTCTCCGTTAATTTCTCAGTTTCGAACGACACTTTACCGATAGGAACATGAATGTTACCCGCTTTATCAACACGGTATTCTACTTTACCAGCTTTAATTTCGTTGATCGCTTTTTCTACGTCAAATGTTACAGTTCCTGTTTTAGGGTTTGGCATTAAGCCTTTTGGTCCAAGGACACGACCTAATTTACCAACTTGTGCCATCATATCTGGTGTTGCTACGATTACATCAAACTCGAACCAACCTTGGTTGATTTTGTTAATATAATCCTCATCACCTACGAAATCAGCTCCAGCAGCTTCTGCTTCTTTTGCTTTTTCGCCTTTAGCAAATACTAAAACAGATTGTGTTTTACCTGTTCCATTTGGAAGTACAACCGCACCACGGATTTGTTGGTCCGCTTTTTTAGGGTCAACTCCAAGACGTACAGCTACTTCTACAGTTTCGTCGAACTTAGCAGTCGCTGTCTTCTTCACTAATTCTAATGCTTCATCTACTAAATAAGCTGTATCACGATCAACTAATTTAATAGCATCTTGATACTTTTTACTCTTTTTAGCCATGTTTATTTCCTCCTCAAATGTGGTTTTAGCGGTAGAACCTCCCACTATGAAAGGTTGCGAACCTAATAATAGGGATGAGGACTCGCCTCAATCGCAACCTCGTGAGTCTTACCTTTAATCTTCAATCACAATACCCATGCTACGCGCAGTTCCTTCAACCATGCGCATTGCTGCTTCAACATCAGCTGCATTTAAATCTGGCATTTTTGTCTCAGCAATCTCGCGTACTTTATCACGCTTGACTGTTGCAACCTTATTACGGTTTGGCTCGCCAGAACCAGACTCAATTCCTGCTGCTTTCTTAAGTAGAACGGCAGCTGGAGGAGTTTTCGTAATA
Organism: Alkalihalobacillus pseudalcaliphilus; assembly: GCA_001038565.1. GTDB lineage: Bacteria > Bacillota > Bacilli > Bacillales > Bacillaceae_D > Alkalihalobacillus > Alkalihalobacillus pseudalcaliphilus. The sequence continues at coordinate 20,146 of LFJO01000007.1, read as the reverse complement.
AATGTAAACGAACGGTCTTCAAATACCGTAATTTCTACAGGAATGATAAGACCAGCTTGATCTGAAGTACGAGCATTAAACTCTTTACAGAATCCCATGATATTAACACCTGCTTGACCTAGTGCAGGACCAACTGGTGGTGCTGGATTTGCTTTTCCAGCAGGAATTTGTAACTTAACCATTTTAATTACCTTTTTCGCCACGTGACACACCTCCTTAGTCCGTGATGTGGTATCCGGGCTCTTCACCCTCCCACTCAAAAAACGGATGCATGCATGCACCCGATTGGCTCATGTTAATAAACCATTATCAACCATGACGATTTTATCATCTTCACCGACCAATTTCAAGTTTTTTTCAAATTAAATCTTTTCAACCTGTCCAAACTCTAGTTCTACCGGTGTTTCACGACCAAACATATTAACATGCACTTTTAATTTCTTTTTGTCGACAAGAATCTCTTCTATCGAGCCAACAAAGTTAGCGAACGGACCTTCTTTCACCTTCACTGATTCCTTAAGTTCAAAATCAATCTCGGCTTTCGGTTCCTCTACACCCATTTGTTTCAGGATGCGATCAACTTCATCAGGCATTAGCGCTGTAGGTTTCGATCCCGCACCAGCCGAACCAACGAAACCAGTCACACCTGGCGTATTCCGCACAACATACCAGGAATCGTCCGTCATTAACATCTCAACGAGTACATAACCAGGGAAAACTTTCCTAGAAACGGTTTTACTTTTCCCGTTTTTCACTTCTGTTTCTTCTTCGACAGGAACAAGAACACGGAAGATTTTATCGGCCATTTCCATCGATTCAAGACGCTTTTCTAGATTCGCTTTTACTTTATTTTCATACCCAGAGTAAGTATGAACAACATACCAATTTTTTTCCATGCTTTCAGGACGGTAGCGTCCTTCCCTCCTCATAGAGTTTAATAAAAGCCTTAACACTTCATTAAGGCTATCTATTTAAACCACTTTATTAACCAACTAATCGTTCTACTATGGCTGAAATCCCTAAATCAACAGCCCAAAAGAAAAGTGACATAATGATAACTGTTACAATAACTACAACTGTATAGCGAGTGAGTTCCTTTCTCGACGGCCAAGAAACCCTTTTCATCTCACGTACAACACCGCCAAAGAAATTGCCACTACTTTTTTCACCGTTTGCCAAACGAGACACCTCCAACACACCAATCAATATAGACAAAAGTATGATTATCTATTCCGATCTACGTATTTTTATTGTAATTGATTTACATATAAGCCAAATAAAATAGTTATTTCTAAAACCATCATTCAACAAATCTATCAGAATGCCTTACTTCGTTTCCCGATGAAGCGTATGCTCATTACAGGTTTTACAAAACTTCTTGATCTCTAAACGTTTTGTCTCGTTTTGGTTATTCTTATTTGTTGAATAATTACGAGATTGACAGATACTACACGCAAGGGCAATTTTTGCTGACAATACTTGTCCACCCCCAGTTTAGACGTACATACATACATTTTCACTCTAGCACAGCTAAAATAGGGTGTCAATTCAATCTCAAGATTATATCGATGTATCTTATATTTTTCACATGTAACTAACAGAGAAATAAAAACATAAAGCATGGTGCAAAGTTCTAAACTTCACACCATGCTTTTTGAACTTTCCGACTTATTGATTTACAATGTCACACCTTTTAACTCCACATAACGCTCTAACTTACGCTTCACCCGTTGCAGTGCATTATCAATCGACTTGACATGCCGGTTTAAATCTTCTGAAATTTCTTGATAGGAACGTCCATCTAAATAAAGCATCAAAACCTGCTGTTCGAGCTCGCTTAAAATCTCACCCATTTTCAATTCAATGTCTGCAAATTCTTCTTGATTAATTAGAAGTTCTTCTGGATTGGTTACACGTGTTCCGCATATTACATCAAGTAATGTACGGTCGGATTCTTCGTCGTATAAAGGCTTGTCCAATGATACGTATGAATTTAATGGGATATGTTTTTGTCTGGTTGCTGTTTTGATCGCTGTAATAATTTGTCTCGTTACACAAAGCTCAGCAAAGGCTTTAAATGATGATAGCTTCTCACCATTAAAGTCTCTGATCGCTTTGTAAAGACCAATCATACCTTCTTGCACAATATCTTCATGATCGGCACCTATTAAAAAATAGGATCGAGCTTTTGCCCGAACAAAATTTTTGTACTTCGTAATTAAATATTCAAGTGCCGCACCGTCTCCTAAGCGTGCCTGTCCTACTAATTGATCATCATCAAACTGGTTAAAATCCGGCTTTGCTAAAGTTTCTTGAAGGTCCATGCTCAAAACAATCCCCCCCGACCTAGGTGCTGTTAAATTATAGAAACATTATATAGCACACTTTTCGAGAAGGTCAACTACCCTTTATAAACCTCGACGCCATTTTTCAAAAATTTCTGCCACTTCATCAGAAAGCTTGAGATTTGTCGTTCTTTGGCTTTTTCTTGTTTTTTCGACAGCATGATGAATGCCCTTTGTCATCATTTCTGTTTCAATTAAGAGCTCTCTCGCTGACTTCCTCAAAGCCCCTTTTCCAAACGTTATCGACTGTTCAGTGAAATCAGAAGTTGCCACATGGATCGTGCGATCGAGACGCTTTAATTCCGAAACTAACTTTTCAATTCTCTCATCAGCCGTTTCATTTTTCCCTGTATAAATCACATCTACTCGATAATTCTTATACTTCTTCCCTACACCCTCAACCATATGGGCATCAAAGACCACTTTGACCTCATAACCGGTAAACCCTTGGTATTCCGCCATCACTTCAACTAACTTATTCCTTGCTAGGTCGAGGTCCTTATCTTTTAAGGTGCGCAGCTTCGGCCACGCACCTATAATATTGTATCCATCGACAAGTAATATATCTTTCATTTTCTTATCACTTACCTAGTGGCTTTCGATTTCGATATACTTCATACATCAATAAGCTTGCTGCAACAGACGCATTCAAAGATGTAACCTGACCAACCATCGGAATTTGAATGAGGAAGTCGCATTTCTCCTTGACGAGCCTACTCATCCCTTTACCCTCACTACCGATCACTAATCCAATCGGCATATCATAGGAGGCTTGTCTATAATCTTGTTCGCCTTTTGCATCCGTTCCAACAAACCATAAGCCTCGTTTCTTTAAATCGTCCATCGTCCTTGCCACATTGGTCACTCGAACAACCGGAATATATTCAATCGCTCCTGTTGATGCTTTGGCAACGGTTTGGGTCAGCCCTACTGCACGACGTTTAGGAATAATCACACCATGCGCACCTACTGCATCAGCCGTTCGCAATATCGATCCTAAGTTATGTGGATCTTCTAACTCATCTAATACAAGGAAAAATGGTTCTTCATTACGGCTTGCAGCAACCTCAAATAAATCATCTACCTCTTTATACTCATAGGCAGCAATAGAAGCGACAACCCCTTGATGATTGGTCGTTTTCACTAGTTGCTCTAACTTACGTTTTGGTGCTTGCTGGACCAATACCTTCTGTTGTTTGGCTAAGTCTATCACTTTTGCCATTTGGCCTTTTTGTGCACCTTCAGCAATCCATATCTTGTTAATCGTATGGCCTGATCGCAATGCTTCTATTACAGGGTTTTTACCGACAATAAACTCTTCACTCATGGGCCCACCTCCTCGGTATTTTTGAAAGTAGCTAGTGCCTGTCCAACGACTTCATCTAATCTCTCTTTTTCACCCAGTACATATAGATAGCCTAGTAATGCCTCAAGTGCAGTGGCATAACGATATGTCTGAACATCTGTATTTTTAGGGACAGAACCTGACTTGGCATTCCGGCCTCTCTTAACAACGGCAACTTCCTGCGCTGTTAAAAACCCTTCGTCAAGTAATGATCGTACCATCATTGCTTGTGCTTTGGCGGAGACATAACTCGTCGCTTCCTTATGCAGCTGGTGTGGCCGAACTTTCCCTTCAGCAATTAATTGATAGCGGACATACATATCTAAAACCGCGTCGCCCATATAAGCAAGGGCGAGCGGGTTTAATTGCTTTAAATCAATTGTTGGCTCCATTAATTTCATATTATCCACGTTTCCAACGAACCCCCTGTGCCGTATCCTCTAAGAGAATTCCTTTTTCTTTTAGAAAATCTCTGATTTCATCAGCACGTGCAAAATCCTTGTCTACTCTTGCTTGATTTCTCTGTATAATTAGCTCATCAATTTCTTCATCCAAGATCTCTTCTTCTGTAGCCAATTGCAAGCCTAGCACCGATGCAAGTTCATCTAAACGCTCAATAAAAGCTTGAAGAACCCGTTCAGATGTTTGTTCTTCGCGTAAATAACGATTCGCTTCTTTTGCTAACTCAAACATCACTGAAATCCCATTGGCAGTATTGAAATCATCGTCCATTTCTTCAATAAATGCTTCTTTCGCTCCCTCGATCTTTTCAAGCCACTCAGCTTCTTCTCCATAATTAGCTGATTTTTCTAAGCGGTGCACTAAGCTTTGTCTAGCTCCTTTTAAGCGCTCAAGACCTCGTTTGGCTCCCTCTAATAATTCATCACTAAAGTTAATCGGACTACGGTAATGAGCAGTCAGCATGAAAAAACGAATGACTTCTGGAGAATGCTGTTGAATCATGTCATGTGCCAAAACAAAATTCCCGAGCGACTTCGACATTTTTTCATTATCAATATTAATAAATCCATTGTGCAGCCAATAATTAGCCATCGGTTTTTCTGTTAATGCTTCCGATTGTGCAATTTCATTTTCATGATGTGGAAACGTTAAATCTTGACCACCTGCATGAATATCAATCGTCTCACCTAAATATTTTTTCACCATAGCGGAGCATTCAATGTGCCACCCTGGTCTACCATGCCCCCAAGGGCTTTCCCAAGAGATCTCTCCTTCTTTAACATCCTTCCATAACGCAAAGTCTAATGGATCCTCTTTTCGCTCATCTACTTTAATACGTGCGCCAGAACGCAAATCCTCAATCGATTGTGAAGATAATTTTCCATAATCCTTAAATTTTCTAGTACGATAGTATACATCGCCATCAGCTTCATAGGCATAGCCTTTGTTAATCAGTTTCTCAATAAATTCGATGATTTCCGGAATCGTTTCTGTTACGCGAGGATGATGATCGGCCTTATTCACACCTAAGGCACATGTATCTTCGTGATAAGCCTCAATAAATTTATTGGCCACTTCAAATACGTCTTCACCTAGTTCGTTCGCTGCTTTAATAATTTTATCATCGACATCCGTGAAGTTAGAAACAAAATTCACTTCGTAACCACGGTATTTCAAATAATTGCGGACTACATCATACACAATCGGTGGTCTCGCATTACCAATATGAATGTAGTTATAAACCGTTGGTCCACATACATACATCTTGACCTTACCTTCTTCAAGAGGTATAAACGCTTCCTTCTTTTTCGTTAAACTGTTGTAAAGCTTTATTGCCATACGAATTTCTCCTTTATAATCATCTCTTGCACTCTTTAAACCGTCATTTGACTAATTAATATATTCACGATCGATTCATTCGTTCTTATTATGGTCGTTATGAGCAGAAAAGAAACGGTTAGTTACCATTCTTATTCCTCATTTTGTTTGCTTCTAAGCTCTTTTCTTAAGGAAAGGATTTCTTCCTCTAGCTCTTTCAATTTATCAGCAATTGGATCTGGTAACATGTGATGATTCAAGCTTTGCTCTACTTTAATACCATCTTGGACCACGATTTTACCCGGAATTCCAACAACCGTTGAATTAGGGGGTACTTCTTTTAAGACGACGGAGCCTGCTCCTACTCTAGCGTTTTCACCAATGGTAAAAGATCCTAAGATTTTTGCCCCTGAGGCAATTAATACACCATCAGCAACCGTTGGATGTCGTTTCCCCTTCTCCTTACCTGTTCCACCTAATGTCACTCCTTGGTATATGGTGACATCATTTCCTATTTCACATGTTTCACCAATAACCACACCCATACCGTGGTCAATAAACACTCGTTGCCCTATCACTGCACCAGGGTGAATTTCAATACCTGTGATAAAACGATTCACCTGTGATAATAATCTACCGATGAAATAAAACTTCTTTTTCCACAACCAATGAGCGAAACGATGCATCCAAATGGCATGCACACCCGAATAAGTAAAAATGACCTCAAACCGACTTCTTGCTGCTGGATCGCGATCAAAAACAACATCTAAATCACTTAGTAATGTTCTAAATACTTTTTTCAACTCCACTCACTCCCCCCGAAAGCTCGCTCAACTCATAATAAAAACGCCTCTATGCATTCTTACATGCACAGAGGCGCTCGCGCACGGTTCCACTCTGTTTAATGATCCAAAAGTAGTTTTGCTTTTTAAGTCGGATCATCTTCTCTTTTTGGCGTATAACGTCGCTACACGCTCTCCCCTACTAATCAAGTTCAAGGAAAGGCTCAAGGGTGCACGTATACAAGTCTTTCGTTAGATTACTTTCAGCCATCGGTAATCCTCTCTTTCAACGAAAGGAGCTTGTAACACTCCCTCTCAACACGTTCATCATATATAAATGTATTTTGTATGAAAGTTAGTGCGAACATAGAGCGTTACTGTCGCTACCGAAAATTATGCTCGGCGTCCTGCGGGGTGGCACTGAACTAACTGGCACAGCCAGTGGATTTCAGCCCGCCACTATGTCCCATAGGAGTCTCCGCATGTTTGGTCTGCTGAGTACTGCTCATTTTCTCAATTACAACTAACAAACAACTTCATACATGTTTATTTTTTATATTTTTTAATTCTTATAGTATGCGAAATTACTTGATGCGTTTATACTAATTTGTTTAGGCGGGCTATTACAACTTCTTTACCTAATAGTTCGATGGAATCGGCAAGCTCTGGACCGTGTGTTTGACCTGTTGTAGCCACACGAATTGGCATAAATAACTTTTTCCCTTTATATCCTGTTGCTTTTTGAGTTGCTTTAATTGCACCTTTGATGTTAGCTGCAACAAATTCATCTAATTTCTCTATTTCTTGTAAAAAGCCACCCATGACTTCTGGCACCTGCTCTTCATCTAGCACAGACTGAGCCTCTTCATTATACTCAATTTCTGTTTTAAAGAACAACTCTGTTAGCTCAACAATTTCTGCTCCGTAATGAAGTTGTTCTTGATATAAGCTCACAAGACGTTCCACCCATCGCGCTTGCTCCGGTGACATCTCTTCTGGTAACCTACCAGCCTTCTGTAAGTGTGGTATGGTCAACGCTAATACACGATCGATATCCGCTTTTTTCATATACTGATTATTCATCCAAGCTAATTTTCCTGTGTCAAAAACAGCTGGCGACTTTGATACTCGCTCGAGGCTAAACTGTTCCTCTAATTCTTTTAATGAGAAAATTTCTTCCTCACCAACAGGCGACCAGCCCAGTAGAGCAAGGAAATTAACAATCGCTTCTGGTAAATACCCTAAATCCTTATATTGTTCAACAAACTGAATAATGGACTCATCACGCTTACTCATCTTTTGACGATCAGCATTTAATATTAATGATGCATGAGCAAAAGTAGGGACTTCAAATCCAAACGCTTCAAAAAGCATCACTTGTCTTGGTGTATTCGATAAATGCTCTTCACCACGGATAACATGGCTAATCTTCATGAAGTGATCATCAATGACAACGGCAAAGTTATACATCGGTACACCGTCTTTACGAGCAATAACAAAATCACCAATTCCATCAGATTCAAAAGATACTTCACCACGAACTGAGTCCGAAATCTTAATAACCTGACCTCCCGGAACACGGAAACGAATAACAGGCTTTAATCCTTTCGCTTCATAAGCTTGTCGTTGTTCCTCTGTTAAATCACGGTCCCGGCCACTATAACGAGGCATTTCACCACGAGCAAGCTGTGCATCTCGCTCCGCTTGTAACTCCTCCTCCGTCATATAACAGTAGTACGCCTTTCCTTCTTCTAACAGCTTATTAAGGTGTTGGGTATATACATCCATTCTTTCCATGCTACGGTAAGGACCATAAGGACCACCAACATCAACACTCTCATCCCAGTCTATACCGAGCCATTTCATACTATCTAATAATTTCTCCATCGCTGTTTCAACATTACGGGCTTGGTCTGTGTCCTCAATACGCAGAACAAACTTACCGCCTTGATTTTTTGCATATAAATAATTAAATAAAGCAGAACGAGCCCCACCAATATGTAAATGTCCAGTCGGACTAGGAGCAAAACGAACACGAACTTCCTTAGTCATTCTCTACACTCTCCGTTTCTGTATCAAGCCTAATCGCTTTTTCACTTTTCTTATTGTAGCACCAACTTAAGGCTGGTCGTCAAGACTGTTTTGTTAACAAAATAACCGCTTGTGACGCAATACCTTCTCCTCTACCCGTGAAACCCAATTTCTCTGTTGTTGTTGCTTTTACATTAATTTGTTCCAAGTCTGCTTCCAGTAAAGTAGCAATTCTTGTTCTCATTTCTTGTATATGAGGGGCCATTTTCGGCATTTGGGCAATAATTGTACAGTCAAGATTACCTAATACATAGCCTTTATCCTTCACTAATTTCCAAACATCCATTAATAGCTTTGCTGAATCAGCATCTTTAAATTCTGCTGACGTATCAGGGAAATGCTTCCCAATATCGCCCTCTGCTATCGCACCTAAAGCAGCATCCGCAATCGTATGTAATAAAACATCGGCATCAGAATGTCCAAGTAGCCCTTTCTCATAAGGAATGGTTATACCTCCTAAGATTAAAGGTCTACCTTCCACAAGCTGATGCACATCAAAACCTTGTCCAATTCTGAACATGCTATTCCCTCACTTCCCTCTCTAGGATCGCCTCTGCAAATAATAAATCCTCTGGTGTTGTAATCTTAATATTATAATAATCTCCCTCAACAATCGCAACTGGGTGCTTGACCCATTCAACTAAGCTTGCATCATCCGTTCCTATTCGACCTTCTTGTAATGCTTGTTGATGAGCTTCTTGAATGATGGGTAATTGAAAAGCTTGAGGTGTTTGTACATTCCAAAGCAACCGACGCTCTAACGTTTTGCTCACACGTTGCTGATGAACCTCTTTAATCGTTTCTTTCGTTGGAACCGCCAAAATAGCCGCCCCTACTTCTTCGGTTTTAGCGATTAGTTGATGGACATACGCTTTTTTTACAAACGGTCTTGCTCCATCATGAATGAGTACGATTTTTTCCATATCAATAGCTGCGATGCCTACTCTAACACTATCTTGTCTTTCCGCCCCCCCTACCAAAATGACTTTGACCTTTTCATAATGAAAATCCCGAACAATCTGTTTCAGTATATCTATTTCATCTTGATGAGCCACGATTATGATCTCTTCACACCATTCATCTTCTTCAAAAGCTTTGAGTGTATAAGTAATGAGAGGTTTTCCTTTAAGTTCAATGAATAGCTTATTTCTCCCTGCCTGCATCCGTTTACCTTGGCCTGCTGCCAACAAAACGAGACTGTATCCCATGTCGCTCGCTCCATTCCCGTTTCTTATCTGTTTTATTTTAGCACGAATGACCACCATCATGCTTGATAAAAGCTTACTCTTGAAGGTTCACTCAGATCAGTATTTTAAATTTCTAGAAACAGACTGTAAAAATAAATGCTGACTAAAAAAAGTAGATGAGAAATAGCCTTTGGGCTTTCCATCTACTTTTCTCCTTGTATGGATGATATAATAGCTCACTCTTAGAGTTAAGATTATAATGCCTTTTCTAACGCTTTCGGTTTGGCAAAAATCATACGTCCCGCGCTTGTTTGTAGAACACTTGTCACAATTACATCAATATGTTTATTAATATAATCACGTCCACCTTCCACAACAATCATCGTTCCATCATCTAAATAGGCGACACCTTGATGGTGCTCCTTACCATCCTTAATCACTTGGACATTCATTTCTTCACCGGGTAACACAACCGGTTTAACCGCATTGGCCAAATCATTAATGTTTAAAACCGCGACACCTTGAAGCTCACACACTTTATTTAAATTAAAATCATTGGTTACAACGACACCAGATGTTAATTTAGCTAACTTAACAAGCTTACTATCTACCTCTTGCACCTCTTCAAAGTCACCTTCGTAAATTTCAACATTCACCGGTAACTCTTTTTGAATCTTATTTAATATATCTAAACCTCTACGACCTCGATTTCGTTTTAACACATCGGAAGAGTCAGCAATGTGCTGCAATTCCTCTAAAACAAAACCAGGAATTACCAATGTCCCTTCTAGAAAACGCGTCTTACAAATATCGGCTATCCGACCATCAATAATGACACTCGTATCTAAAATCTTGAGATCAGAGTCCTTATTCACATCATCTTTATTCTTTTCACGACCTAACTGCTTCGTAACCGTAAATACTTGGATAAGCTCATCCCGCTTTTTAAAACCAATTTGAAAACCAAGATACCCTAATAAGAGAGTAAGAAAAATCGGTAATATTGAACTAACAAACCCAAAATCAAAGGCATTTAATGGAATTAAAAAGGCAACTATAAGACCAATAATTAAACCCATCGTTCCAAAAAGTACGTCCGTTACTGGTGCTTTTAAGATCGCTTCTTCTAGCAGCTTAATGAGACGAACAAAATAATCAGCTACCAATAAACTAAGAAAATATAATAGCAAACCACCCATAACTACTCCGACATATGGAGATAATAACCAATTCGTCTCTACCCCTATTAATTGAATTAACTCAGGCATATAAATGAATCCTAATGTCCCTCCAATTAATATAAAACATAATTGTATAATCCGTTTAAGCAATGCTATTTCACCTCCTTGCCTTTATTATAGACAAGTTTTCAAAATCAAAACCTAGCAAACTCTATTTCACATAAAATTCCATTATTAAGCGTCAATTTCACCTTTTTTCAACACGCTTTTGTCGAAAATTTAGAAGAAAGGAGCTACCTAGATATGTCGGTCAACAAAAAGCTGCTCTTGGATACGGTTCAAACCATTTTTAATCATTTTAGCTCGAGCTTCACCAATCCCATCCACCTCATCTAATTCATCAATACTTGCAAACATAATATGGGCAAGATCACCGTACTTTTCAATTAGATTCTCAATAATTAAATTAGGTAAGCGTGGAATTCGATGAAGTATTCGATAACCTCTTGGCATAACTGATTGATCTTGTACATTCGTCATGCGACTATACCCTAAAATCTTGACGATTTCATTGTCATCTAATAACTCGGGCGACTCACTTTTTGTTAATTCACGTAAGGTCTCATAGACATCCGTTTTCTTTTCCTTGACATAATCTTTTAGCAAGTAAATAGCCTCTTTTTCAATATTTGAAACCAGCTCATTTAATTGCATCGTTATGAGACGACCTTCATCCCCAAGTTCGTTGACATAATTAATAATTTCGCGCTTAATACGCAATACCATTTGCACGCGATGAATAACTTGGATTACCTCTTGAAACGTGACAAGCTGTTCAAATTCTAGTGCGCCAAGGTTTGTTACCCCTTGATCTAAGACAACTTTATACTTTTCTAACGTTTGCACCGCTTGATTCGCTTTAGTTAAGATTACACCGATATCTTTGAGTGCATAACGGTTCTCCCCTTGATACAAGGTAATGACATTTCGGCGTTGAGAGATCGAGATAACCAAGTTGCCTGTTTGTTTCGCCACACGCTCTGCAGTCCGGTGCCTAATCCCTGTTTCGTTGGATTCAATTCCATTATTAGGTACTAGCTGTGTATTGGCATATAAAATTCTCGTTCCATCTTCATTTAAAATAATCGCCCCATCCATTTTTGCTAATTCATATAGATAAGCCGGTGAGAAATCACAGTTAATAAAAAAGCCACCGTCAACAATATTCATCATTTCATTGTTGTAACCGAGCACGATTAATCCACCTGTATTTGCTCTTAAAACATTATCAATTCCTGCTCGTAATGCTGTTCCTGGTGACACTAACCTTAATACGTCTTGAATAAAATTACTCTTTTTACGTTCATCCATTTCTCTATTACCCTCCTAACACCGTATCCAATGCTTCCTCTAAGCTAGAAACACCAACCACTTCGATCCCCTTTGGAAATGTCCAACCACCGATATTTTTCTCAGGAATAATAACTCTTTTAAAGCCTAGTTTAGCAGCTTCGTTGACTCTTTGTTCAATTCGAGCTACTCTTCTTATTTCACCAGTTAAACCAATTTCACCGATGGCGACATCCATTGGATTGGTCACTTGATTTCTAAAGCTTGAAGCAATGCTTATAGCCACCGCTAAATCTACGGCTGGCTCATCTAATCGTATGCCCCCTGCGACATTTAAATAGGCGTCTTGGTTTTGTAATAATAAGCCGACTCGCTTTTCTAATACAGCCATTAATAAGGAGACTCGATTATGGTCAATTCCCGTTGCCATTCTTCTAGGATTCCCAAAACTAGTTGGACTGATTAGCGCTTGTAGCTCAACCAATACCGGACGAGTCCCTTCCATTGATGCAACTACAATGGAACCTGCCACACCTTGTGAACGTTCTTCAAGAAAGATTTCTGAAGGGTTTAACACCTCTTCAAGACCTAGCTCTTTCATTTCAAAAATGCCCATTTCATTCGTCGATCCAAAACGATTTTTGACCGCTCGTAATATTCGATATGTATGATGTCTCTCCCCTTCAAAATAAAGAACAGAATCAACCATATGCTCAAGTAATTTGGGCCCAGCAATTGAACCTTGCTTTGTTACATGACCGACGATAAAAATGGACACACCTTTTGTCTTAGCTATTTTCATAAATGTTGCTGTACATTCTCGAACTTGTGCAACACTACCCGGAGCAGAGGAAATTTCGTCTTGATATACCGTTTGAATGGAATCAATAATCACTAATACTGGATTAACTTCATCTATAGCTTGCTCGATGAGACTAATATCAGTTTCTGCTAAAACAAACAACTCATCATTGCTTAAATGTAACCTATCGGCCCGAAGTTTCGTTTGCTTCACGGACTCTTCACCTGAAATATAAAGGACACGTTGCTTCTCGGCAGCAAGCTTTGATGAAAGTTGTAAAAGTAGCGTTGATTTACCAATACCCGGGTCACCACCAACTAAAACAAGTGAGCCAGGTACAACGCCACCACCAAGTACTCGATTTAGCTCCACCATAGTCGTATTTATTCTCGGTTCCTTCTCACTTTCAACCTTCATAATCGATTGTGGTTTGGCCACTCCCTGTGTCGAGGTTACATACCCTCTACTTGAGGCCTTGACTGCTTGCTCAAATTCTTCCACCATCGTATTCCAACCCTGACAACCAGGGCACTTCCCCATCCATTTAGCTGATTCATATCCACATTCTTGACAAACAAACTTGGTCTTTTTTTTCGCCACCTAACCTACCTACTTCCTTGAAACATTCTTGCTTATATTGTAGCAAAAATCAGCTATAAAAGTTGGAATTATGATCCTATGTTTATACTCTTATTAGAATGACCCTCTAGCATGAAAATTAAGCATTGATTTTGGATGAAAGTATACTTAGTATGACGTGGAGATATAACTTTCGCCTATGTTATTGCCTTGTTTTTCGTTTTGTACGTTTTTTCACTCTCTTTTTCAGATCGAAAATCCGGCATTCCGCATATTTTAACGCGTTACTAATGGCATGGACATAACCTACTTTATATAATTTTCTTCTATATCTTGACTACCTTTTATTGTATGGTAAAAAGCCAGGAGTTTATGACAACTCCTGGCCCTTCAAAGAAAATGTTACTAGCTCTCTTAAAAAGACCTAGTTTTTAACTTTCGTATCTTCTTTAGCAACAACATATAATTCATCATCTTTTACATCAATGACCGCTCTTTGTCCCTTTGAAATCGTACCCTTTAACAACTCTTCAGATAACCGATCCTCCACTTGCTTTTGCAAAGCACGGCGTAATGGTCTTGCTCCATACTCTGGATCATAACCAATATCAGTAATTTTATCTAATGCCTTCTCCGTTAACTCTAAGTCAATTCCTTGCTCATAAAGACGCTTCTTTAACTGCTCTGCCATTAAATTCGTAATTTCACGAACATGCTTCTTCTCAAGTGAGTGGAAAACAATAATTTCATCGATACGATTTAAAAATTCTGGGCGGAAGCTACGTTTTAACTCGCTCATAACTTTATCTTTCATATCTTTATATTCTTGACCTTCACTTTCAATAGCGAAACCTAAATATTTGTTTCGTTTTAAAGCACTCGCCCCAACATTAGATGTCATGATAATAGCTGTATTACGAAAATCAACCGTACGCCCTTTTGAATCGGTTAAACGTCCATCCTCAAGCACTTGAAGTAAAATGTTAAAGACTTCTGGATGTGCTTTTTCAATTTCATCTAATAAAATCACTGAATATGGTTTACGACGTACCTTCTCTGTTAATTGTCCGCCTTCTTCATGACCGACATATCCAGGAGGAGAACCTACTAGGCGACTCGTCGCATGCTTTTCCATATACTCTGACATATCAATTCGAATAACCGAGTCTTCATCACCAAATAACGTTTCAGCTACCGCTCTTGCTAATTCGGTTTTACCAACACCCGTAGGCCCTAAGAATATAAAAGAACCAATTGGACGCTTCGGATCCTTCAAGCCTGCACGAGCACGGCGTACCGCTTTGGAGATTGATACGACCGCCTCTTCTTGGCCAACGACACGACCGTGAAGAATCTCTTCCATACGTAATAGACGATCCGTTTCTTCCTCTGCTAATTTCGAAACAGGTACTCCCGTCCAGCTTGCTACAACTTGGGCAATATCATCAACGACCACTTCTGTGTTTTCTTGACCTTGTTTTTTCTTCCACTCATTCTTCATTTCATCTACATCTTCACGCAGACGCTGTTCTGAATCACGTAATGATGCTGCTTTTTCAAATTCTTGGCTTTGTACAGCTGCATCTTTTTCTTTCCTTGTCTCTTCCAGCTTTTGTTCAAGTTCTTTTAAGTTCGGTGGAGCTGTATAGGAACGAAGACGAACTTTAGAAGCTGCTTCATCAATTAAATCAATCGCTTTATCTGGTAAAAAACGATCGGTAATATATCGATCTGATAGTTTCACGGCTTCAGAGATGGCATCATCTGTAATCGTAACGCGATGATGAGCTTCATAACGATCACGCAGGCCATGGAGAATCTGAATAGACTCTTCTAATGTTGGCTCATTGACTTGTATAGGCTGGAACCTACGCTCTAATGCCGCATCCTTTTCAATATACTTACGGTATTCATCTAATGTGGTCGCTCCAATACATTGAAGCTCCCCACGTGCTAATGACGGCTTTAAGATATTTGAAGCATCAATCGCCCCTTCAGCTCCACCTGCACCAATTAACGTGTGTAATTCATCAATGAATAAAATAACATTGCCTGCTTGGCGAATTTCATCCATAACCTTTTTTAAACGGTCCTCAAATTCACCACGATATTTAGTTCCAGCAACAACTGTTCCCATATCTAATGTCATAACTCTTTTATTTCGAAGTGTTTCCGGTACCTCATTCGCAATAATCGCTTGTGCTAATCCTTCAGCTATTGCTGTTTTACCAACACCTGGCTCACCAATTAAGACAGGGTTATTTTTTGTACGCCTACTTAAAACTTGAATAACACGCTCAATTTCCTTACTACGACCTATAACAGGGTCAAGTGCTTCCTCACGGGCAATCGCAGTTAAATCACGAGCTAAGCTGTCTAAAGTCGGTGTGCTAGCATGGCTTGCTGCTCCACTTTGTTGTGCAGAGCTACCGACTTCATTACTCCCTAATAATTGCAACACTTGCTGACGAGCTTTATTTAAACTAACTCCGAGATTATTCAAGACTCGAGCGGCTACACCTTCACCTTCACGAATTAAACCAAGCAAGATATGTTCGGTACCTACATAGGAGTGACCAAGCTTACGTGCTTCATCCATGGATAATTCAATGACCTTTTTTGCACGCGGTGTATAATGAATAGTTTTAGATCCTTCTTGGCCTTTACCAATAAGCGTTTCCACTTCTTTTTGGATTTTCTCAGAGCCTAAGCCTAATGCCTGTAAAGCTTTCGCTGCAATTCCTTCACCTTCTCGGATTAAACCTAAAAGAATATGCTCTGTTCCTATATTATTATGTCCTAAGCGAATTGCTTCTTCCTGTGCCAAAGCTAATACCTTTTGTGCTCGTTCTGTAAAACGTCCAAACATCATAGACGCCCACCTCCATCATTAGTTATCTGTCTTCTCCTCTAATTGCAAGCGCTCACGTATTAACGCAGCTCTTCTTTCATCACGCTGGTCAGCGTTCAGCACATCTCCAGCAAATTGCTGCAAAAATCCCGGCTGTGTTAAAATCATTAATTCATTAAGGATATTCCCTGATATTCCTTTTATTAACCCTAAATCAATACCTAAGCGAACATCTGATAAGCGTTGAGTTGCTTCTTTGGATTCTATGACCCTACTGTGAGCCAAAATACCATATGAACGATATACTCGGTCTTCAAGTTGAAGCTTTGAATTTTCCAATAAGTACTCTCTAGCTGCCTTTTCTTGTTGAATAAGTTGGAGAACTACACCTCTTAAATCCTCCACAATATCTTTTTCAGATTTTCCTAAAGTTAACTGGTTAGATACTTGAAATAGGTTACCTAATGCTTCGCTACCTTCACCGTAAATTCCTCTAACAACTAATCCTAATTGATTAATTGCAGGTAAAATCCGATTTAATTGTTGGGTCATCGCAAGTGCTGGTAAGTGCATCATAACCGATGCCCGTAAGCCCGTTCCAACATTTGTGGGACAACTCGTTAAATACCCCCGCTTTTCATCAAAGGCATAAGTGAGGTGTTCTTCAATCCAATCATCTATTTCACCGGCAGTTTCCAACCCATTTATTAATTGAAAGCCCGGAAATAAGCATTGAATGCGAAGATGGTCCTCTTCATTTAACATAATACTTATAGATTCATCCTCACTTAATAATACGGCACCAAACTTAGATTGTTCCGCCAAATTTGGACTTATTAAATGCTTCTCAACTAACACCCTTTTTTCATTAACCCTCATATCTTCCATTAACAAAAGCTCTAATGGCTTAACACTTTCGGGCCTCTTATCTTTTAACGCCTCATCAACATGCTTAACTATAGCTTGAGATTCCTCAGTAGAAGCTAAAAGGGGGAACTTAAATTGCTTTATATTACGAGCAAGACGAATTCGACTACTTAATACAATCTCTGATTCCACGCCATCCTCTTTCATCCAAGGGCTGATGGCCTCTGATATAAATCGTTCTAAAGACATGTCAAGAGCCCTCCTCTTGTTCATTCATTAATACGGTTAATTGCTTTACTTCATCACGAATTCGCGCAGCTTCTTCAAATTCTTCTTTATCAATGAATTTTTTCATTTCTGTTTTTAGTTCCGTAATCTGACGCTTTAATTGGATTTTTCCCCCGATACGTTTAGGCACTTTGCCTGCATGAACTTTATTACCACTATGCACTCTTTTTAAAATTGGTTCTAACTTCAATTCAAAGTTCTCATAACAATGAGCACAACCAAAGCGACCGATTCTTGTAAATTGTTCATAAGTCATGCCGCAATTATCACATGTCAGATTATTTATAGATGCTGATTTCCCTTGTACAGGCTGCTCAAAATTTAATAATCCAGATAGTAATTGATGAATAGAGAAGCTATTTGTACCAGGGAATTGCTCACCCTTCTCCCTTGCACATTGTTCACAAATATGGAATTCTGTTTTTTCCCCATTTATGATTTTGGTAAAATGTAATGTTGCTTGCCTTTGTTGACAATCTTGACACTGCATGTTCTACACCACCTAACTTATTCATCTGTATCAATATACTTTAATGTTCGTATCATTGCTTTTAACAAATTGGCTCTAATTTCGTCACGATGCTGAATCGATGTTTGATAGTGAGTTCTTTCCATGGCACTAAGCATTAATTTGCATTCACGCTTTGAAATGGACTCCTCTTCATATAAGCGTATAATGATATTTTCCGCTGCCTGCTGGTCAATCCCGCGTCCAATTAACTCAATAATTTGATCATATAAAGCAATTTCAGTAGCGGGTTGTACTTTAATAATACGGATATATCCACCACCACCCCTTTTACTTTCTACCAAATATCCTTTTTCAATTGTAAATCGTGTTCCAATAACATAATTTATCTGGGAAGGGACACATTGAAATTGACGTGCGAGTTCACTTCTTTTTATTTCGACAATATCTTTACCACTATTCAAAAGTATTTTCTTTAAATAGCCTTCAATAACATCGGAAACATTTTTCAACTTATTCCCTCCTTCCAAAAAGGCATTCCCTTTGACAAAATACTACAATTTTTGACTTTGACTATCTTTGACTTTATACGTATATTATAAGCAAGCACGAATAAAAGTGCAACAAATCTACTCCACCTAGTATAGCCTTATATCTTATAAAACATTCGTATGATGTATTGATACCGCACAGGTAGAAATAAGGTTGATTCATTTATAAGAGTTTAGTTCGTTACTTTTTAGACTTGGAGTATGCCAAAAAATCCATTTTGAAATTAGGTGCTTCAAAATGGATTTCACGCTCCAGAAATAATCTCCTTACAATCAGTTACGAATACCTTACTTTATTCTTATAATCAAAAATAAAATAACCAACTAAGAAACCAATTCCAGGTCCTATACTAACCGCATATAACATGGAAATTGGTGAGAACATACTTAGTAAAATGCCTAACCCCGCTCCCATAATCATTCCATATGTTAACAAATTAACAGATTGATTCTGCTCTTCTTCCTTATATTTGCCCTTTTTATAATTATATATCATACTTCTGATGACAAATACCGATATGGTTCCAACTATGAGAAGAGGTAACACAGCCATCAAAATATCAGTAAACAACTCCATATCAGGACCACCTTTCACCTCAAAATTAAATAAAATAATCTAAACAATAAGTTATTTATTACTTTAACATATTTCTTACGTTCATGCTGTACGAAGATAAATTCCCTACAAACGATTATAATAAAGACAAATATTAGTCACCTAGCAAATCGTTCTTCAATCTTTTTCAGGTGCCTTGCTTCTAGGTGCTGTTTTTCCAAACAGTCCCTTTTGCTGCGAGCTTGATCTGCCTGACAACGTCCTACTGTCTCTTCGGTCCTCTTCTTTCAGGGCATGAAGCTTCTTCTCCGATGTCTCTCACGAACGTATTTGATTCTCTTCCTTCGATCGCTTTCCGGGGCTTCGCTTCGTAGGAGCTGCTTCTTCGAACCAGCGCTCTTTTGCGCCGAGCATTCTCTTTATGCATATTAAAAAGCACAATCCAAATGGATTGTGCTTTATCGCCTGGCAACGAACGTCCTACTGTCTCTTCGGATTCTCTTCTTCGGGGAAGTAAGGCATGGAGCTTCTTCTCCGATGTCTCTCACGAACGCACTTGGGTTTCTTCCTTCGATCGCTTTCCGGGGCTTCGCTTCGTAGGAGCTGCTTCTTCGAACCAGTGCTCTTTTGCGCCGAGTATACTCTTTATGCATATTAAAAAACCCATCCCTAAAGGAATGTGTTTAATCTGCCTGGCAACGTCCTACTGTCTCTTCGGATTCTCTTCTTCGGGGAAGTGGGGCATGTAGCTTCTTCACCGATGTCTCTCACGAGGTCGCACGAAGAGAACCGATTCGTCTCGCGAACGTACTTGGTTTTCTTCCTTCGATTGCTTTCCGGGGCTTCGCTTCGTAGGGGCTGCTTCTTCGAACCAGCGCTCTTTTGCGCCGAGTATACTCTTTATGCATATTAAAAAACACATCCCTAAAGGAATGTGTTTAATCTGCCTGGCAACGTCCTACTGTCTCTTCGGATTCTCTTCTTCGGGGAAGTGGGGCATGAAGCGATTTCTCCGATGTCTCTCACGAGGTGGCACGAAGAGAACCGATTCGTCTCACGAACGCACTTGGTTTTCTTCCTTCGATCGCTTTCCGGGGCTTCGCTTCGTAGGAGCTGCTTCTTC
>LFJO01000023.1 GCA_001038565.1 Alkalihalobacillus pseudalcaliphilus | reverse complement strand
GTAATATTAATGGTATTATTACAGAGAAAGTCAATCCAATGGCAATAGCTAAAGTTACACTTTTTAACATTTTGATACTTTTAATAGTTTTTATAAATATAACCATTAAAAGTAAACCTCTACCAAAATTCATAAAATCCGAATAATATACTTGCCCAGGTAAAAATTGATCAGGGAATTGCATAAACAAGATAATGAATTTTAATATTACTGCACATATTAATATTGACCAATAAGGAAAAGAAATAAATATTAATCCCTTATTTTTAAATAGAAACTTAAATATTAGTATTACACTCATCAACACTAATAATGAATAAAAAACAAACACAAACCCTCTATACACTGTTCCTAATCCCATATATAACAAATAATCTCTTGAATTAAGAAACCCTGCAACAAATGCTAATAATATCACTGCGTATTTATAATCAATACCTTGCTCTTCATACTCTAAATAACGGTCTTTTGGCATTTTATAGCTCCCATTAAAACCAATAATAATTATAGTAAATAAACGGTGCTAACTCTTGCAGCCGTAT
>LFJO01000022.1 GCA_001038565.1 Alkalihalobacillus pseudalcaliphilus | reverse complement strand
ATTACGAATCTACGTATTGGCACAACGAGTGTTGAAGGAAGCAAAACGTGGAAGGATGATACAGAAGCCGACCGCCCAGAAAGTATATGGGTGAATCTCATTCAAAATGGTATCGTAATAGAGACAAAAGAGGTTACGGCTCAAGAGCACTGGACCTATCAATTTACGAATCTAGCTCAATATGATGAGTATGGAGTAGCGTATTCGTATACGATTAGGGAACAAGGAGTTCCTGGTTATCGTTCTGAGGTCCATGGCTATGACTTGACGAATACCCGCTCAGAACTAACATCCATTCCTGTCACGAAGGCATGGTTAGATGGCGAAGGGGCGGAGCGCCCAGATGCGATTACCGTGTACTTACTTCAAAACGGTGAGCGTATTGCCGAAATTGAGATCACAGAAGCAGAGGGATGGAGCTATACCTTTGAAGATGTGGAAGCTTATGACGAAGAAGGTCAGGCGTATACGTACACAATTGAAGAAGAACCAGTGGAAGGTTATGAAACCACGATACATGGTTATGACATCACGAATCTACGTGTAGGAACTGTCGATGTGGAAGGAACGAAAACATGGCTTGATGACGAAGCGGTTGATCG
>LFJO01000021.1 GCA_001038565.1 Alkalihalobacillus pseudalcaliphilus | reverse complement strand
TTATTAAAATATAAATAAAAATTCCCTACTTTTCTCATATCATGATAAATAAAAGAAATAAGGAGGAGTAATATGAAAAAGATAATTGCATTTAGTCTAATTAATTTGTGTGTAGGAATTTTATTGGTTGGTTGTAATGTAAATGAGGAGGAATTATCTGAAAGTGGTCAAAAAATTGAGGTAGTATCAAAAGAGGGGACAGTAGAAGAAGTCATTATAGAAGATGAAGAAATTGTTGAGTTTGTGAATGAGCTGCGAATTGATGAATGGATACCTGAAGAAATTCCAAATGATGCAGTTGTTGCAAAGATATATGAAATGAGTAGTATTGATACAGTCCGATTATCTGAGTTGTTTAAAGACAGGGATGTTTCTTTAAATGGTCAGTTAGTTATATATGAAGATATTTCATATGCTACACTTTCTACTCGTTTTATAAACTTATACTATAAAATACCAGAAGATGTTGCTAATAGTTTGAGATAATTAGAATATCTTCTTAAAAGGAATACTCGGCTGTTGAGTGAGATTTTGCTCAACAGCTTATTCGTTTCATCCCTGTGTTTATAACCTATTCGGTTCAATATTGTTGAAGTTCAATGATAACATCAAATGCAGTGAATT
>LFJO01000020.1 GCA_001038565.1 Alkalihalobacillus pseudalcaliphilus | reverse complement strand
TTCATAACTATAAGGTTACCAACTATTAATGATAAGGTAGTTCCAAGCGTTGCACCTATGACACCATATATTTGAACTAAATATATACTAATACATAAGTTAATTAATGAGATTATAAGGTAAGTAATTGCTCTAAATCCATGCATATTCTTTGCTTGTAAGATTGTTATACCAATAGTTTGTGTCAGCACCACCGAAAGAGGAATCATTACTAATAATGCTATATACCATGATAACTCATACCCGTTCCCTAACCACAATTGAATAAAGCTCTGCCCAAATAATAGAAAACCACCTAAAGCAAGTCCTAAAACGATAAACTGCAGCCTACCTGTCCTTATTAATAATCTAGTCAACTCATGACTAGAAGCATTTTTAACTATCATTTTTGTTACTTTAGGTAGAAAAACACCTGATATAGCTGTGGAAAAATTAATAAACAATTGCCCAAAAATCATTCCTATTGCAAAAATAGCTACATCAGTTGTACTTGCATATATTCCCAATACTAAATGGCCGATTCTCCAATAAATTTGATCAACTATTACACTTACAAATATTAAAGAAGAATAAGATGTAATTTCTTTTATTAACTTCATATTAAATTGATGTAATTTAAAGCGAACCTTTAATTTAACAAATACATATACTATGCTTATAAACATCATTATTAAGTTTAAAATTGCATCAACTAGCACAATTGCAATTGCATTAAACCCTAAAGATAATAATAATAA
>LFJO01000008.1 GCA_001038565.1 Alkalihalobacillus pseudalcaliphilus | reverse complement strand
CTCCCGTTGCTCCCGTTGCTCCTGCTACTCCGGTTGCTCCCGTTGCTCCTCCACCCGGACCTGTTGGACCAATCGGACCCGTTACTCCAGTTACCCCAGTAGGACCTTCTGGCCCCACTGGACCAGCTGGCCCCCTTGCTCCAGTAATCCCCCGTGCGAATGGATTACCCCCACCAGGGATACCACTAGCAATAAAAGGGATTCCATTTCTATTTCCTCCACAGCAATTTTTATTATTTTTAAACTTCATGCGGCTTCCTCCTTCCAGAATTACTTTCTTGTATTTTTACATAATGGATCGGAACCAAAGTGTTCCGATCCATTATTTTTTCTCATTTTCTTCAGTATTAAGATATCGCTACTCCAGCACTACCATAACCAGCTATTACAGTCGCTATATCAAGTCCAGCCGTAACATCAGCAGAAAATACCATTAATAACCTTTCTCCTGCCGTTACCGGTATTGATAAACCAGTTGTTAAACCTTCACTAACGGTTCCGATTGCAAGTATTCCAGTAAATGGAGGAGCTAATGTCACGACTGCTCCTGGAATCGGAGTAAATGTATTATCACCAGTTGCAGTAAATAGTTGTGCTGTTACTGTGACAGTTGAACCTACTAATGTTAAGGCGGCAGTTGTACTTAAGAAAGCAGCCATCGAAGTTATCGTTCCATCTCTCGGTACTGAGAAAGCTAAATTATCAAGTGCTGTTGTATCAATAGCTCCACCTAATAAGCTTACACCCGTGACATTACTTCCAAAACCAACTAAACTAACCGTACCCACTAATCCACCTAATACCGTCGTCATTAGAATCGGTAAATTAGAGGCAAAAGGTATAATGGCACCTGCACCAGGCGTTCCGGTTGCTCCCGTTGCTCCTGCTACTCCCGTT
>LFJO01000014.1 GCA_001038565.1 Alkalihalobacillus pseudalcaliphilus | reverse complement strand
AATCGGGATAGAAGGAGGCGACTAACCTCCACCCCCCACACCACCGTACGTACGGTTCCGTATACGGCGGTTCCATTTAAGTCTGACGCAGATTATCATATCTTTCAGTGATACTCTTTAGCCCTTGATGATGCCAATAGGCATTATCAAGGGTTTTGTGTAGGATTGGACTTTTCGAGACTCTCCAGTATCCTTTTCGAGAGTTACCCCATTCGTGCGCCTTTTGTTTTGAAACTTTCAGTTTCTTTAAATTGGCTACTCTGGTTCTTGGTTGTTTCCATTCCTTCCACCGTATCATTCGGAGTCTTCTTCTTAGCCATTCTTCAATGCCTTTAAAGACCGACCTTGTTTCAGCGAGTTGATAATAATTGACCCATCCTACTAAGAATTGGTTCAGCTTTTTGATTCTCATCTCCATCGGAATCGAATATTTCCTACTCGTTAGTTCCCTTACCTTTGTTTTAAACCTCTTTTGTGCTTCCTTTGAGATTCGAATCTTAGGCTTCTTATGTGGCGTGAAACTAAACCCTAGAAATTTTCGTTTCCACGGTCGGTCAACGGCACTTTTCTCTCGATTCACTTTTAATTTTAATTTCTTTTCAATGAATAAGGTCATGTCATTCATGACTCGTTCTCCCGCACGCTTCGACTTCACATAGATGTTACAGTCATCCGCATATCGGACAAATCGATGTCCTCTTTTCTCGAGTTCTTTATCGAGTTCATCCAAGACAATATTTGAAAGTAATGGACTAAGTGGCCCGCCTTGAGGTGTACCCTCGAGGCTTTGACTCACTAATCCTCCTTCCATTACTCCTGCTTGAAGGTATTTTCGGATGAGTTTAAGTAATGATTGATCCTCAATCCGCTCCGATAGTTTGCTCATAAGACGGTCATGGTTGACTTTGTCAAAGAAGTTCTCCAAATCCATATCGACTACCCATCTATACCCTTCCTCTATATATTCTTGAGCGAATAAGACGGCATCATGTGCTCGTCTTTTCGGTCTGAATCCGAAACTATACCGAGAAAAGGTGACATGATATATCGATGTTAATTCCTGGGCAATCGCTTGTTGAATTAGTCGGTCTAAGACGGTCGGGATTCCTAGCTTCCTTTTTCCACCGTTCGCTTTCGGGATTTCGACGCGTCGGACTGGTTGGGGTTGATAGGTTCCCTCAAGGAGTTCTTTCCGAATGGAAGTCCAATGGAGAGCGATATGCGCTCGTAGGTTTTGTACAGGCATTTCGTCGACTCCATGGCTCCCCTTGTTCTTTTCCACTCGTTTCAGAGCGTACATTAAATTATCCCTTCTTAAGACCGATTTCAACATTCGATTTGACCTCCTACGTGAGAAACGTTCCTTCTTGTGCCACCTTGATTTTCCGCCCTCTTCAAAGTCCCCCGAGGATTCACCTCTTCCTCCTTCTAAGTAGGTTTTCATTTTCTGCTTCATCAAATAAGGTGAACGCCAAGGTGTTCCTCTTCTTAAATGGTTCGGTCCTTCCCTTGTCTCTTAAGCGACAAGGTACTATGACCTCAGCTGACGCCTGTTGTTCAGCGTACCCGTTTCGAGTACGGTTACCTTATGGGTAAGGCGTACCAACAGGTTCTCCCCGGGTAAGCGTACAGACTTTCCTTCCATGTCCCCGCCTCATTTACTAAGTAATCCCTTTGGCAGTAAGGACTTTGTCTTGAATGGCAGACTCATCCAACATCACCTAGCCTTGTATGAGATTCGTGTTCCTCGGGGCAGAAGTTTGCCGCCGGCTTCCTTCAGGTAA
>LFJO01000017.1 GCA_001038565.1 Alkalihalobacillus pseudalcaliphilus | reverse complement strand
AAAGAGGCTGGGACATAACTGACTATAGAAAGTAGAAAACGAGTCCGACGAACAAAAAATATGTTCATTGGACTCGTTTTTCGGTTTAATGTTCCTTTGGAACCCCTGTGCTGAGGTGAATGAGCGGTGAACTTCCTTAAGTTCACCGCCATGAGGACAATGCCGAGTTCGTTATGGACTTTGGCTTTGCCTCTCACTGAAAAACGAGTGAAACGCAAATTAGCCTTCAAATTCCCAAAAACTGGCTCTACATCTATTTTACGCTTACCATAGATTTCACCTGTTTTTTCATTTGAAAGCAGTTCGTTGATATAGGCTTTTTGGTTTTCCCACTTCTTATTACGGTAGATCTTTCGGTTGTTTCCTTCTTTGGCTGTTGTACACGTCGATCGAAATGGGCATTCGGAACAATCTTCACACTCATACACATGGAACGTTCGCTGGAAGCCTGTTTTATCTTTGCGTTTGGACTCATATTGAAAGGTTACTTGTCGATCGTTCGGACATGTAAAAGCATCTTCTTTCTCGTTATACCCCCAATTGTCAGCGTGGAAACGATTCTTCTTGTGTTTTTTCTTTTTCTCTTTTCGGTATGAATTATAGGTCATTAGAGGTGTTCGTTTTCGTCGCTCCATAATATTTTCATAGTTTTGTTCACTTCCATATCCTGCATCGGCGACAATGTATTCGGGTAGTTTAAAGAAACTTTCTTCTATTTTATCTAAAAAAGGAATGAGCGTACGGGTATCCGTTGGGTTTGGAAATAGATCATAAGCTAAGGTATATTGGCCTTCTGTTGCCACTTGTACATTGTATCCGGCTTTGAGCTGTCCATTTTTCATATAATCGTCTTTCATCCGCATGAAGGTTGCATCGTGATCCGTTTTTGAATAACTATTTCGCTCACCAAATAAGCGTTGATCCTGTTCGTATTTTCGTTTTCTCAAGACAAAATCACGGAATTGTTTGCGATACTGTTTCGGTAATTTACGCTCCGAACGCAACGATTTTCGCTCACTGACAACGTCACTCGCTTCAATTTGTTGATCAAAGGTTTCCACTTTTTCGTCTAAGGATTGGACGATTTCTTCTAACTCTTCGAAGGTTAATTCATCGGCACTTTCCCGCTTTATTTCTGGAATAACTCGCTTTTCGAGCAGTTCTTCATACATTTTCAAGGACTTTTCAATGAGCTTTTGACTAAATCGGTCAATGGATTTTCGCCAAACAAACGTGAATTTATTGGCATAGGCTTCAATCTTTGTTCCATCGATAAAAATTGCTTCTTCTTCAATAAGTTTCCCTTCGACTAATTGGCAGCGAAACTGAACAAAGCACTGACGGATTAATCCACTTACCTTGGGATGAACACGAAAACGGTTAATGGAACGGTAGCTTGGTTCTTCTCCTTGTGCAAGCCACATCATACGCACACTATCTTTGACAAGTGCTTCGATCTTTCTACCAGAGAAAGTGGATTGTGTGTAGCCACATAAAATAATTTTCAACATCATGCGTGGATGATAGGACGGACGCCCGGTTTCACGAAAAAATTCATGAAAGGCTTCATCGGGGATACTTTCTACTAAATGATGGACGGCATAAGCGATATCATGATTTTGGAGTTTTCTTTCTAAATCTAGGGGTAAAATCACTTGATTCATGGTATAATTTTTAAACATAAGGACCCTTCTTTCTGATGAATTTTGTGTCGTAACTTTATTTTATCAGAAGTGGTCCTTCTTTTTTATTCAAAAATAATCAAAGCCGGTGAAATTTTACTCGTTGTAAAATTTCACCGGCTTTTTCAATTCAGAGGTGGGTTTTGTCCCAGCCTCTTTT